>NZ_CM137275.1:0-3199989 GCF_054552775.1 Tessaracoccus zhenghani
TGGCGCTGACCGGTTACACGGACCTCAAGTCGTTCCAGCGCATCGAACTCATCCTGCTCTGACGATGGGGATCCCCATGGACGAAGCCCTCCACGAGCTGAAGCGCCTGCGCGGCAGCATCGACAACATGGACTCCGCCCTCATCCACCTGCTGGCTGAGCGTTTCAAGGTGACCCAGCGGGTGGGAGAGCTCAAGGCGAGCGCGGGGCTGCCGCCGGCAGACCCGGGCCGCGAGGCCCAACAGATCGCCCGGCTCCGTGCGCTCGCGGAGAGCGCGGAGCTGGATCCTGAGCTGGCGGAGAAGTTCCTGACGTTCATCGTCAGCGAGGTGGTGCGCCACCACGAGCGGATCGCCGCGGAGCAGGCAGACTGACGCCCTGAGCCGGCGGCCTCGGGGGAGGCTGCCGGGTCAGTCGTGGGCGTTGATCATGAACTCCGCCGCCCGCACCAGGTAGTCGCGCAGGGCGGCGTCGTCCTCCGGGGCGAGATCCAGCGTGTCGCAGGCGTTCATCATGTGGTGCACCCAGCGGTCGCGCTGCAGCGGGGTGACGGCGAACTCCAGGTGCCGCATCCGCAGCCTCGGGTGGCCGCGCTGCTCCTGGTAGGTCTTCGGGCCGCCCCAGTACTGCTCGAGGAACATCCTCAACCGGTCCTCCGCCGGGCCCAGGTCCGCTTCGGGGTAGAGCTCCCGCAGCGGGGCGTCATCGGCGACACCCTTGTAGAACTCGTGCACGAGTTGCTGGAAAGTCCCGTAGCCGCCCACGCGGTCGTAGAAGCTCTTGTCTGTCACGGACCCATTGTGTCAGGAGCCGGTGACGCACCCTCTACAGCAACCTGAACGCGGTGTCAGGATTGGCGGCAGCGGCCCACCCCCAACGACGAGGAGCCCTGCCATGAACGAACTGACCCCGCAGCGGATCCGGACCAACCGCCTCACCCAGAACGTGTGGACGGCAGGTCCGATGGACGGCACGCCGCTGCTGCTGGTGCACGGCAACCTCAGCAGCGGCGGCTTCTGGCGGTACGTCGTCGCTGGGCGACGCCTTGTACAAGCGTATAGGTAGTTATACGCTTGTATCGTGATTGATGACCGGACGACGAGTGCCAAACTGCGCGACGCGTGTATCGAGATCGTCGCGGAATCGGGGGTGAAGGCCGCGACCGCGCGCGCCGTCGCCGACCTGGCCGGTGTGTCGCTGGGTCTCATCCGCCACCACTTCGGCTCCATGGGGCAGCTCCTGCACGCCTGTGACCAACACGTCGCGGATCTCGTGCGCTACGGCAAAGAGGACGCCATCGCCCAGGGCGCCGGGTTCGACGCGCTGGCCGCGCTCCGGGCCACCGGCTCCGAGCACGTCATGGGCTACCTCGCCATGCGCCTCACCGACGATTCCGAGGGCATCAACCACCTCGTCGACGCGATGATCGACGACGCCGAGGGCTACCTCGACGCAGGCGTCCAGGCCGGGCTGCTCACACCCACCGACGATGAGCGCGCCCGGGCCGTCCTGCTGACGATGTTCGGGTTGGGCTCGCTCAGCCTGCACAACCACCTGAGCCGGCACTTCGGCATCGACCTGCGCAGCGCAGACCCCTCCACCCAGCCCGGCTTCGCGCGCTACCTGAGCGTCCACCTGGAGGTCTTCGGCGGCCTCCTGCAACCCGCGGTCCGTGAGCAGTACCTCGCGGCCATCGATCAACTGTCCGAGGAGGACGCATGATCCCCATCCAGACGCGGCAGCTCACCAAGCACTACGGGTCCTTCCCCGCGCTGGTGGACCTCGATCTCGACGTGCGGCAGGGGGAGGTCTTCGGTTTCCTCGGCCCGAACGGCGCCGGGAAGTCCACCACCATCCGCGTGCTGATGGGCGAGCTCAACGCGACGTCGGGCTCGGCCGCGGTGCTGGGTGCCGCCCCTCGCGAGGTGGCCCACCGCAACCGGCTGGGCTATCTCCCGGCGGACCTGGCGCTGTGGCCGGCGATGACAGGGCGGGACACCCTGAAGTTCTTCGCCAATCTCCGCGGGGGAGTCGACTGGCGCTACGTCGACCAACTCGTGGAGCGCCTCAAGGCCACCCTCGACAAGCGCGTCGGGGAACTCTCCAGCGGCAACCGGCAGAAGATCGGCCTGATCGCCACGTTCATGCACAAGCCCGAACTGCTGCTGCTCGACGAACCCAACGCCGGCCTCGACCCCCTCGTGCAGCACGAGTTCTGGGCCATGATGCGCGAGGTCGCCGACGACGGCCGCAGCGTCTTCCTGTCGTCGCACACCCTGTCAGAGGTGGAGCGCGTGGCGGACAGGGTGGGCATCATCCGTCAAGGTCGCCTCGTCGCGGTGGAGGAGGTCGCTGCGCTGCGCGCCATGCAGATGCGCCGTATCGAGCTGGATTTCGACGGCGAGCTCGAGGAGGGTTTCCTCCGCCGGATCGACGGCGTGCGCGACGTGGAACTGAGGCCGGGGCGCGCGGTCGTCGACTTCAACGGCGACATGTCCGCGCTGCTCGGGGCCGTCACCGGCCTCACCACCCTGCGCGACCTCCGCACCAACGATGCCGACCTCGAGGAGATCTTCCTGGCCTACTACAAGGACGCGAAGTGAGCACCGCGGTCCTCCGCAAGGGCCTGGCCGACGGGTGGCGGGGCCTGACGACCGCCGCCGCAGTCGTCGCCGCGATGCTGGTGTTCGGGCTGATCGTCTACCAGGACATCGACCTGAGCATCTACGAGGCGCTCCCGGAAGCCGTCCGCAGCGTGATGGGTGTCCCCGTGGAGGCGGACGCGTCCGTGCTCGCCTACAACGAGATGCTCGGGGCCATCGGCGCGATGGCACTGGCAGGCGTCGGCATCGCGATCGGGGCCCAGGCCGTGGCCGGCGAAGAGGGCAACCCGACGCTGCCCCTGGTGCTGGCCGCGCCCGTGTCGCGCACGGCCTACGCCCTGAGCAGGGCGGTGGCCATGGTGCTGCTCCTCGTGGCCGCGACGGTCGTGATCTGGGCGGCCGGCGCGCTGGCGCCGCTGGCCCTCGGCATCGACATCGGCCAATCCGATCTCGGTGCCCTCATGACCCACCTCGGGGCCAACACCGTGTTCCACGCGGCCGTCGCGTTCGCCGTCGGCGCGCTGACGGGCCGCAAGTCTCTGGCGGCCGCGATCGCAGCCGGGGTCATGGTGCTGGGGTGGCTCGGCGCGGGGCTGCTGCCCCTGTGGCGTGAGGGCTCGGCGGAGTGGGTGCCGTGGACCTGGTTCAACGGCTCGAAGCCGCTGGTCAACGGCGTCGACGGCGGACACCTCGCCCTACTGCTCGGTGGGACCGTGGTTCTGGTCGCGGTGGGGGTCCTCGGGTTCGCACGGCGTGAGATCCGCCTGCATGAGGGTGGCGCCTCGCTGAAGCAGCGGCTCCACGGGCTCCCGGTCGTCGGGAAACTGGTGCGCCCCACCGGTCGGGGCCAGTCCCTCCTGGGTCTGCGCTTCGCCTCACAGCGCACGCTGCTGATCACGGTGACGTTCATCATGGGCGCGCTGATGGGCCTCGTGATGGGCCCGTTGTACTCGTCGATGGAGGCTGACCTCAACCAGTTCGCCGCGAGCTTCCCCGAGGCGATGGTGGCGATGTTCGGCGGTGGCAACATGTCCACCCCCGCCGGGTTCCTCCACATCGAAACGATGGGCATGATGGCTCCCATCGCCGTGATCCTGCTGGCCACGGCAGCCGCCTCGGCCGGCATCGCGGGGGAGGAGCACGCCGGGCGGCTCGCGGGACTGCTCGCCACCCCCGTCTCGCGCTCCCGCGTCTACTGGACCACCGCTGCGGTCATGGCCGGCTACGTGCTGGTGGTCAGCGTCGGGCTGTTCCTCGGCCTGTGGGCGGGCAACGCGCTGGGCGGGCTCGAGGTGGAACTCGCCAACGTCGCGACCGCCTGCTTCCTGATGGCCTGCCTCGGATGGGCCTTCGGCGGCTTCGCGCTGCTGTTGTCCGCGGCCACGGGTCGCCCCGGCCTCGTCGTCTGGGGCACCACGGGCGTGGCCATCGTGACGTACTTCGGCTACACGCTGCTCATGGCGGCGGGCCGGGAGGAGTGGGGATGGTGGTCGCCGTTCCGCGCCTACCTGTACGGCGCCCCCATCGAGGTGGGCATGGCGTGGTGGCAGCCGACGTGGCTCCTGGTCGCCGCCGTCGCTTTGGTCCTGGCAGGGCTTCCCCTGTTCGCGCGCCGCGACCTCCGCTGACTTCTTCGCGCGCAAGGCTCTCGGCCATCGGTATCGTCGAGGAGTGGACATGGTGGAGATCTCCCTCGACTGCCCTGTTTCAGCGCTGGGCAGCCTCCTCCTCGTGGAGACGGAGGCCGGCCGGAGCATCATCCGCAGGACCTCCCAGGGCGGCACCCACACGCTCACCGCGTACCTGCCGGACGGCCGCAAGACAGACTTCGAGGGCGTGCGCGGGGAGCGCACCCTGAGGCAGGCCGTGGCCACCGTGTCGGCCGCCCGCCCGCTCCGGGCCTTCCAGGTGGAGGGCGGCGAGGTCACGGCCAAACTGCGGCCGGCGCAGACCTTCCTGTCCTACCTGCCGTGGGTGGTGGGGATCGCGCTGGCCGGACTGGGCGGCGTCGGCGACGCCTTCGGCCTCCTCCGCTTCGTGTTCCTCGCGCTCGGCATCACCATCATCATCGTCGCCCAGGACGCCTTCAAGAAGGGCCGCCGGTATCGCGACTGGTCCGTGGAGACCGGCGACGGCGACGTCAGGGCCATCGACTTCCCCTGCCGGCGCTGCCCGAGGAGATCGAGGTCGACGACGTCAAGGAGGAGTACGGACGGCTGCTCAGTGACATCGTCTACCGCATCGAGTTCCCCGCCCTCTTCGACCCCCACGAGCCCACGTCGAAGGAGTTCACCCTCGCACTGCTGCAATGGGACAACAACGACGGCGTGGCCGGCGATGACGAGCGGCGCGAGCTCGCCCGCCGCGTGCGGGCAACCTTCGCCGCCGCACGGGCGAACGCCGAGCGGATCGGGATGGCGCACCTGCCGCAGGCGGCCCAGTTCCGAGCGACCACGGCGCTCAAGGCCGCCAGGCTCGCCGTCGATGAAGCGGCACCCGCGCCGGAGCGGGAGACCGCGCTCCGCCGCGCCGTCGAGATCCTGGACGAGTTGGCGCTCTACTACCTGCCGACAGGGTCAGAGGCGCGCCGGGCGATCACGGGCAGCACGCCGCCGCAACTCCCCGGAAGGCGGGCCTCCTGATGTACGCCACCTGGCAACAGGTCCCGCCCGACACCACGTGGGACGGCTTCGCGCCCGGCGCGGTGCTGCTCTACAACGACGACGAGGCCGTCGTCGTCGACGCGCGGCGGGGACAGAAAGAGAAGATCAAGCTGCGCATCCAGCGGCCCAACGGCGAGCGGTTCGAGCGTGACGTGAAGCCCGGCGAGTCCCTGGGCGCCCAGGCGACCTCCCTCCTGGAGGGCCCCGGTGCCCGGGCGATGGTGCTGCCTGCCGTGATCTGGCACGAGGACCAGCTGTTCTCGCCGCGCAACATCGCCGCCCTGCTGGCCAGCGCCCTCGTGACCACCGTGTTCATGGTCCTGACCAGCCTGAACTCGAACCCGATGTCGTTTCTGTACCTGTCGTTCATGATCGCCGGCGCGGCCGCCATGGGCGTGCGGCGGCTCTGGAAGGGCGGCCGGCTCACCTTCCTTGCGCCGGACCGTCTGGGCCTGACGACGGGGACGATTCACGCCTATGCGCTGACGCGCGAGGCGGGCAAGTTGTGGGTTCCGCCGACGCCCGGCTCGGACCGGCGCGGCCTCGCCTACCAACGCGTCGACGCGATCCGCGACGCCTACCTGGGCCTGCGCGGCGACATCGCATACCGCATCGAGTCGCCGGCGCTCTTCGACCCGAAGGTGCCGGCCACGGCCGAGTTTGAGGCGGCGTTGGTGGCGTTCGACGACGTCACGGATCTCACCTCCACCGACGAACTGGACGAACGCGCCACCGAGGTGGAACTGACGTTCAACGTGGCGCAGGCCAACGCCGAACGTCTGGGACTCAGCCATTTCCCGGAACACGCCCGCGCGGATGCGCGCCGCGCGGGCAAGGCTGCCAGGCTCGCCGCCGGAGCCACCACGGAGGGGGAACGCCAGGCATCGCTCGCGCAGGTCAAGCGCATCCTCGACTCGCTGGCGCTGTACTACCTCCCCGCCGTCGACGAGAAGCTGGCCATCGAGAAGTAGCCGCCGATGGCTCAGGCCACGACGTCGCGCCAAGAGTGCCGCGGACGCCACCCCAGCTTCTCGGCGGCGGCCCGGTTGCTGAGCAACGTGCCGAACTCCGCCACCTCGTCCGGCACCGTCAGGTCCGGGTGGATCGCCTTGAGGGCGTCGCGCGTGGGCATGTCGAGGATGATGTCGTCGGCGGCGATCACGAAGGAGTGCGCGCCCGTGAGGTCCGCGGTGAGCGCGTCCTCACAGGACTGGGCGACGTCGCGGGCGTCGACGTAGCCGAACAGGTTCCAGCGGCGCGCCTCAGGATCCTTCGCGAACGACGGCTGCATGGCGTAGTCGTCCACCGTGAAGATGTTCGACAACCGCAGCGCGATCACCGGGATGCCCGCCCACCGGGCGACCTCGGCGCCCATCGTCTCCGTCATCACCTTGCTGAGCGAGTACGTCGAGTTCGGCAGCGGGTAGTGGTCCTCGTCAACGGGGACATAGCGCACCTCGTCGAACGGCAGCCCGAGGGTGGTTTCGCTGGAGGCCCACACGATGCGCTTCAGCCGCAGCTTCCAGGCCGCCATGAACACGTTGGTGTTCATCAGCAGGTTCTGGTTGAGCGTGTGGGTGTCGGTGTGGATGTTGTCTGCCGGGATGTTGGCCAGGTGGATGACCGCGTCGGCGTCGACGAGGAGGTCCATGGCCTCACCCACCTGCGTCAGGTCCGCCTTGAAGAAGCGGCCGTCGTACCAGGAGGGGCGCGGTGCGAGATCCGTGGCCACGATGTCGTGGTCGGTGTTGTCGGTGAAGTGGCGCAGGGTGGCCTGCCCGGCCTTGCCGCTGGCCCCCGTGATGACGATTCTCATGCCTTCAGACTAGGGCGGCCGCCGCCGACAGGCAGCGGCCGCCCTCGTCTCAAGCGGATAGTTGGTCGATCAGTTGTCGATCAGGCCCTCGAACAGGACGGTGGAGAGGTAGCGCTCGCCGAACGACGGGACGATGACCACGATGGTCTTGCCGGCATTCTCCGGGCGGGCTGCAACCTCGGCTGCGGCCGACAGTGCGGCGCCGGAGGACAGGCCGACCAGGAGGCCCTCCTCGCGTGCGGCTCGGCGGGCGAAGTCGACGGCCTGGTCGATGTTGCGGGGCAGGACCTCGTCGATGACGGAACGGTCCAGGATCTCGGGGATGAAGTTGGCGCCGATGCCCTGGATCTTGTGCGGGCCGGGCTGGCCGCCGGAGAGGATCGCTGATTCCTGCGGTTCCACGGCGACGATCTGGACGCTGGGCTTGCGCTCCTTCAGGACCTGGCCGACACCGGAGATGGTGCCGCCGGTGCCGATTCCCGCCACGACGATGTCTACGGCGCCGTCGGTGTCGTTCCAGATCTCCTCGGCGGTGGTGGTGCGGTGGATCTCCACGTTGGCGGGGTTGGCGAACTGGCGGGCGAGGATGCCGCCGCGCTCGGCCGCGATCTCCTCGGCGCGCTCGACGGCGCCGCGCATGCCGGCGGGGCCGGGGGTCAGCACGAGCTCGGCACCGTAGGCGCGCAGCAGTGCGCGGCGCTCCAGCGACATGGTCTCGGGCATGGTCAGGACCACCTTGTAGCCGCGGGCGGCGCCCACCATGGCAAGAGCGATACCGGTGTTGCCCGAGGTGCCCTCGACGATGGTGCCGCCGGGCTGCAGTTCGCCGGAAGCCTCAGCTGCGTCGACGATGGCCACGCCGATGCGGTCCTTGACGGAGTTGGCGGGGTTGTAGAACTCGAGCTTCGCGGCGACGATGGCGTTGTCGCCGGCGACCCGGTTCAGCTTCACGAGGGGGGTGCGACCGACGAGGGCCGTGACGTCAGAGTAAATGCTCATGCCACCGCCAACCGCGCTGACAGGGGGATTATTCCCCGGCGCGGGAATTCGGCTCCACGAATTTTTCCAGGGCACGGCTGACGTGCCTCGATCCCGACGAGCTGGCGACGTGTCCAGGGTCGGTGAGCGAGGCTCTCCCCGTTAGGGCGGAGCCGCCCCGCGACATTAGACTCCTCACCATGACTGCCCACGAGAAGGTGCTGGTCGTCGACTTCGGCGCCCAGTACGCCCAACTGATCGCGCGCCGTGTGCGCGAGGCCAATGTGTACTCGGAGATCGTCAGCCACAGGCTGAGCGTCGAGGAGATGATGGCCCAGAAGCCCGCCGCGATCATCCTCTCCGGTGGACCGTCCTCGGTGTACGCCGACGACGCGCCCTCTGTTGATCCCGGCATCTTCAGCGCAGGGGTCCCGGTCCTGGGCATCTGCTACGGCTTCCAGGCGATGGCGCAGGCCCTCGGCGGCACGGTCGCGAAGACCGGCCAGCGCGAGTACGGCCGCACGTCCCTGTCGATAGCCGAGGGTGGCTGCCTGCTCGGCTCGCTGCCCAACACCCTCAACGTCTGGATGTCGCACGGCGACTCCGTCAGCAAGGCCCCCAAGGGATTCAAGGTCCTCGCCCGTACCGCTGGCGCCCCGGTGGCGGCGTTCGAGGACAGGGAGCGCGGGCTCGCCGGCGTGCAGTGGCACCCCGAGGTCAACCACACCCAGTGGGGCCAGCAGGTCATTGAACACTTCCTGTTCAACATCGCCAAGCTGACTGCCGACTGGACCCCGGAGAACATGGTCATGGAGTCCATCAACGCGGTCCGCAGCCAGGTGGGCGACAAGCATGTCCTCTGCGCGCTGTCCGGCGGCGTCGACTCCGCCGTCGCCGCCGCGCTCGTGCAGCAGGCCATCGGCTCGCAGCTCACGTGCGTGTTCGTCGACCACGGCCTCCTGCGTGAGGGCGAGGTGGAGCAGGTCCGCACGGACTTCGTGGCGGCCACCGGCGTGGACCTCGTCTTCGCCGACGAGCGTGAGCGCTTCCTCACCGCGCTGGCAGGCGTCAGCGATCCGGAGGAGAAGCGCAAGATCATCGGCCGCGAGTTCATCCGCACCTTCGAGGAGAAGGCGCGAGAGATCGCGGGCGACCGTGGCATCGACTTCCTCGTCCAGGGCACGCTGTACCCGGACGTCGTCGAGTCCGGCGGCGGCGAGGGCGCGGCCAACATCAAGAGCCACCACAACGTCGGCGGCCTGCCAGACGACCTGCAGTTCACGCTGATCGAGCCGCTGCGCCAGATGTTCAAGGACGAGGTGCGCGCCGTGGGCGAGCAGCTCGGCCTTCCTGAGGCCATGGTGTGGCGCCATCCGTTCCCCGGCCCCGGCCTGGCCATCCGCATCGTCGGCGAGATCACCGAGGACCGCCTCGCGATCCTCCGCCAGGCTGACGCCATCGCGCGGGAGGAACTGGCCAACGCCAAGCTGGAGCGCGAGATCTGGCAGTTCCCCGTCGTGCTGCTGGCCGATGTCCGCTCGGTGGGCGTGCAGGGCGACGGCCGCACCTACGGCCACCCCATCGTGCTGCGCCCGGTCGTGTCCGACGACGCGATGACGGCAGACTGGGCCCGTCTGCCCTACGAGCTGCTGGAGAAGATCTCCAGCCGCATCACCAACGAATGCCCTGAGGTCAACCGCGTGGCGCTCGACATCACGAGCAAGCCGCCGGGCACCATCGAGTGGGAGTGACGAAAACCCCCAAGCTGCGTTGCAGCTTGGGGGTTTTCCTGTGCGGTCAGATGTCGTAGTTGGGTCCCTTGGGGCCCTGGTTCTTCCGGTCGTCGTACCAGGTGCGTGCCTTGTCGAACCCCTCCTCGGCGATGGTGCCGCCGTCTTCGCGGGGGATCACCGCCCACAGGATGAGGTACACGAGCAGGCCGCTGCCGGCGAAGATCGAGATGAGGATGAAGGCGACGCGCACCATGGTGACGTCGACGTTGATGGCCTTGGCGACGCCGGCGGCGACGCCACCGATCATGCCGTTACGGGAGCGGGTGAGTTTCATGATTGTTCCTTCCGGTGGGTGGTGCGGCCACGTGTTGCGAGGAGCCCGATCGTGCCTGCTGCGGCCAGGGTGACGGCGAGGATGGGCTGAATGAGGGGTGAGGCGATGTGCCCCGCGAGGAGGAGTACGACGGCGAAGCCGACGGCCACGAGGCCGATGGCCAGGGCGGCGATGTCGAGCGATGGGCGGTTCATGCGGACTCCTTGATGAGCACGTCGGACAGTTGGGCATGGACGTCGATGTGGAGACCCCCGGTCGCCGTGCCACCGTCTGCGGGGCTTCCCGGTGCCATGGTGACGTCGGCCAGCCACGAGGTGGTGGTCATCTCCTCGACGGGCCCGGGCAGGATCAGCTCGACGTCGGAGGCGATCACCTCGACCCGCAGTACCGTCCGGTCTTCGAGCTCCACGCCGCTCAGGTCCACGACGCCCTCCCTGCCCACGAGCCGCACCACGTGGGTGTCCTCGGCGGGGGCAAGGGCGGGGCCGACGGCGGTCTGGGTGGCGAGCCACCCCGTCGCGACGATCGAGGCGGCCAGAGCGGCCAGCACCACGCGGGGGATCCGGCGGTCGCGGGCGGCCAGGGCGCAGATCACGGTGACCACGCCGCCGGTGGCGGTGGTCGCGGCGAGCGTGGTGCTCAGGTCGAAGCCGAGTAGCCCGGCCGAGACGAACGACGCTGCCATCATCGCCACGATGACCGCGACGCCCATCCACCAACCGTTCTTGGCCTGCGGCACCAGGATGCGCGGCGCCGGCGGCTCCTCCGGGGCGTAGAGGTCGACGGTGGGCAACTGCCGCGACGGCACCGCCGCGCGATGCGAGCCCACTGCCTCGTTGATGCTGCGGCGCCAGTGCTCGACCAGGGTCTGGTCGTCGAGCGGGGCGACGGTGGGCGCGGCCGGGGGGAAGAGGCGGGGGGCGCCGGGGACGTAGCGGGTCGATCCCGCGGCGGAGGGGCCGGAGGGCGGGTAGTGGGCCGGCGGGAACGCTCCGGAGTTCCGCGCGCGACGGCGAACCAGCACCAGCGCGATGAGCACCAGGACGCCGGCGCCCCAGGGGAGGGGGAGGGCGGCGTCGAGGGTGGCCACCACGATGATGGTGGAGATCACTACGGCGGCCTTCTGCATCAAGGGGGACCAGTCCCGGAAGCCGGGCAGCACCTGGTCGATGGGGCGGGTGCCCTGCGGGCCGCGGGTCAGGACGGTGCCCCAGCCGTAGAGTGCCAGGCCGAGGCCGGCGCAGAAGGCGAGCACGATGAACACGACGCGCACGAGGACCACGTCGACGCCCAGACGCTCGGCGATGGCGCGGCTGAGGCCGGTGGAGACGCCGGCGGCCTCCGGGCGCTGCAGGGCGCCGAGGCTCGGGTCGAACCAGCCGAGGTCGAGTTCTGTGGTCATGGCTCCAGTCTGCTCTCGCCTGGGCCGAAAGAGCATCGGGTGAGCCCCTGAAGCGCCCCTGGAAACGGCTCTCCGGTCTGGCCTGAGGGGGATGCCCGTGACAATCTGGGGTCATGACTCAGCTACCGGTGGTGCCCAACGCGCCCACGCGCGCGCCGCTGCAACGCCGCGTCGAGTCCGGGGTGATCGCCGGTGTCGCCGCTGGTCTCGCCGCCCACCTGGGCGTCAACGTGCGCATGGTGCGGTTGGCCTTCGTGATCGCCGCCCTGCTCTCCGGCCTGGGTCTGCTCGCCTACGGCGCCATGTGGGTGCTGCTGCCGAGCGGCAGGTTGGAGGAGGCCGCGGGCCTCGAGGCCGCCACCCGACGCGGCATGCGCCCCACGCTGCTGCCCGCCTCGCGCCCGGACCACGGTGTGCTGGTGGCCGGGGGCCTGGTGGTCGTCGGCCTGCTGTGGCTTTTCGTCTCGGGCGGTGTGGTCCCGACGGCGCTGTTCTGGCCGATGGTGATCGGTGGTGTGGGCATCATCGTGATCTGGCTGCAGGTCGACGAGCGCGTGGCCACCACCCGCAGCACCGACACGCGGTTGTGGGCCCGCGTCACCCGCGGCGGCGGCACGATGAGCATCGTGCGCCTGGTCGGCGGGCTGGTGCTCGTGGGCGCCGGCATCTCGTGGACGCTGGCCACGCAGATCGGCCTGGCCCAACTCCCAGGGGTGCTCGGCGCCTCCGCGCTGCTCCTGGCCGGCCTGTTCATCGTGGCGGCCCCGTGGCTGTACCAGCACCGCAACCGGGTGCGTCGTGCCGACGCGGAGCGCCACCGCGCCGAGGCGCGCGCCGACATGGCTGCGCACCTGCATGATTCCGTCCTCCAGACGCTTGCCCTCATCCAGCGGCAGGCCGACGATTCCGCCACCGTCGCCCAACTGGCCCGCCGTCAGGAGCGTGAACTGCGCACCTGGCTCTACGGCGAGACGGCCCGGGCCGCGTCGCTGCGTTCCGCCCTGCAGGAGATGGCCACCGACGTGGAGGGCCGGTTCCCCGTCGACGTCGAACTGGTCTGTGTGGGTGACGCCACCGTCGACGACAAGGTGGAGGCCCTCATCCTCGCCACCGGTGAAGCCGTCACGAATGCGGCCAAGCATTCGGGCGCGTCACGCGTCGACGTGTATGCCGAAGTGGACGATGGACAGATCGAGGTGTTCATTCGGGACCGTGGCAAGGGGTTCGATACCGAGCAATTGCCCGACGGACGCATGGGCGTGAGAGAATCGATCCGGGCTCGCATGGAACGTTACGGGGGTAGCGCGACGATCCGCTCGGAGCTCGGGGACGGCACTGAAGTGAAACTGGAGATGAGCGGATGAGTGAGGATCAGGCCCATGATGTGGCCGGGTTGCGGGTTGTCATAGTTGATGACCACGCGATGTTCCGGGCGGGCGTCAACCACGAGATCGGCCAGCACGTCACCATCGTGGGTGAGGGTGAGGACGTCGAGACCGCGGTGAAGGCAATCCTCGAGACTGAACCCGACGTCGTGCTGCTCGACGTGCACCTCCCCGGTGGAGGCGGTGCTGAAGTGATCAAGCAGGTGCTGCCCACGAAGCCGGATGTGAAGTTCCTCGCGCTGTCGGTTTCCGACGCGGCGCAGGACGTGATCGGCGTCATCCGCGCCGGCGCCCGCGGCTACGTGACCAAGTCGATCAGCTCGGAGGAACTGATCGAGGGGATGGCGCGCGTGGCCGCCGGTGACGCGGTGTTCTCCCCGCGGCTGGCGGGCTTCGTGCTGGACGCCTTCAGCGGCGCCATCGACATCGCGCAGGTGGACGAGGAACTGGACAAGCTGAGCGCCCGCGAGCGCGAGGTGATGAAGCTCATCGCCCGCGGCTACTCCTACAAGGAGGTCGCGAAGGAGCTGTTCATCTCGATCAAGACGGTGGAGACCCACGTGTCGTCGGTGCTGCGGAAGCTGCAGCTGTCGAACCGGCACCAGCTCACGAAGTGGGCCACCGACCGCCACCTGGTCTAGCCTCTCCCGCTGTTCAGCTGATCTTCGCCAACACCCGGCTTCGGGTGCCGGTGTAGACGAGTTCGTACTCGCCCACGCGAACGCTTTCGCCGTCGGCCAGCTTGGCCTTGACCGCCTTCTCGCCGTCAACGGAGGCCTTCACGATCACCTGTTCGCGCTTGCCGGCCGCCGACGCCGCACCGGAGGGTCCCATCCCCGGCTCCGGGGGAGTCAACGTCACAGACCTTCCGGTGAGCAGCAGTTCCTGCACCAGTTGCCCGTCGCGCAGCACGGTGAGGGCTCCCTCGAGCTTGGGGCGGCTGAGGTAGAAGAGCGCCGCCAGGGCTAGGAGGACGAGCACCGCGCCGCCGATGATGAGCGGGAGCGGATCGAGTTCAGCCTGCTCAGTCTCGGCCGGAGGGGGTGCCAGTGGGGTGGGGGAGGGACTCGGCTGTGGTGTCTCTCCGGCGACTGCGTCTTCTGACGCGGCGGGCACCGGCTCGTCGACCAGCTGGAGCGGGGCGGCCGTCAGGGCCAGTTCCACGGGGGTCCGCAGCTCCGTGCGCACCACCTCGCTCCAGGAGCTGTCCGCCACGGCAGTGACGAGGAGGTCGGATTGGCTGCCGTCCCACTCGCCGACGGTCAAGGTCAAGGGAAGGTCGACGGTTTGGCCGGGGGCCAGAACCACTTCGTCCGGCAGCCCTTCGACGGTGACCGGAGCTGAGCCGGTAACTTCCGCCGCGAGGCCCGTGAGGTGGGTGGGCAGGAGGCCGTAGGTGGACGAGACCTGCAGAGTTGTGGCGTGCTCGCCGGAGCCGAGGGCCTTGGTGTCAGTGAATTTCGCCGTGAGGGCGCCGGCCTCCAGGTCGGGATCCAGCTTCTGCTTGGCCTGGAATGTGAGCAGCTGCATGCGCAGGTCGCTCAGCACGTCGGCGAACTGGGCGACGGGGATCTCCTGCGTATCCGGGAACACCCCGGTCATCAGGCCGGCGTCGGTTTCTTCTCCCACTGACAGGGCGTAGGTGGCGATGTCCCTGCCGCTCAGGGCCGCGGCCCGCGCCTTGAGGTCTACCCACCCCTCGGAGGTGGGCTCAGCGAACGGCGAGTCCGGCTTGGTGTCGAGGTCGCCGTCGGTGATGAGGACCAGAGCGCCGGCAGCCTTGGCGTCGGGGCGTTCAAGCTCCTCAAGGCCAAGTTCGAGGCCGGCGCCGATGTCGGTCTGATCACCGGATGGCTGCGCGGGGAGTTCGTTCAGCACTGCCTGGGGGTCGTCTCCGCGGGGTCCGCGGTAGGCGACTCGTGCGCCGTCGTCGAAGGTGATGAGCGCCACGTGGTCGGTGGGCTGCAACTGCGTGAGCGTCACGCCCAGCGCTTCAGCGACCCTGGCGTAGCGTTCTTCCGCCCGCATCGACAGCGACGTGTCGACGACGATCACGTAGTCGGATTCCTGTGGACGGACCTGGAGGGCCTCGAGGATGTCGTCGATGGTTGCGGCCGGCGGCGCGGCGAACGCCGCCCCGATTTGTGCCGAACAAAGCAACAAACTTACGAGCACGGCTGACAGACGTCGCATGGTGCCCTCCCCCCAGATGGTCACGTGCTACCCACCCTAGCGTCACGCGCCGGTGGGCAGGTAGTGGGATCAGCATGCACTCCTCTATCATGCCCAAGGTTCAGTTTGGATGTTTGGACTCGCACTTTCCCGCAAATCATGTATTGTCCTGCTTGCGACCCGTTGGGGGACGGGTCGCCCGAAGTCCGTCAGTTGTGCCGGGTCGGGAAATCTTCCCCCGTCGAAAGGAAGACATCATGCTTCAGCTTCTCCCGGTGCTCCAGTACCGCATCGCCCGCCTGACCAAGTCTGAAAAGGGCGCCACGGCAGTCGAGTACGGCATCATGGTCGCCGCCATCGCAGCAGTCATCGTGGCGGTTGTGTTTTTGCTCGGAAAAGAAATCCTGGCAGCCTTCAACACTGTCCTAGCCCAGTTCTGACCTTGGCTCTCAGAGGGTCGGTGGTGGCTCGGCCTCCCCGGCCCCCTGAGAATCGACACAGTGGATTCAGGGGGGCGATGAAGCGGGCAAGTGAGGAAAGCGGAGCGGCTGCGGTGGAGTTCGCACTCGTCTCAATGCTGTTAGTGGCTCTGCTCATGGGCATCCTGGAGTTCGGATATGCCTTTTTCGTCCGTGGCACTATTGCTGGCGCGGCGCGTGAGGGCGCGCGGGTCTATGCGATTGGCGGGAACGCATCCGAGGCGCGCGACGCCGCGGTGCAGGCGGGCGCGGCCGTGGGGGTGACGTCCTCTATGTTCAGCATCGAACAGTCATGCGGCGGTCCCGCAACGGCAGCAAGTGTGAAAATCCGTTATGTCTACCCCGGGCTCACGGGCTTCTTCTTGGACAACATCACGCTTGAGGGACAGGGATCCATGCGATGCAACGGGTAAGGCTGACCGAGGAACGTGGCGCGACTGCGATCGTCGTCGGGATCATGTTGGTAGTCCTTGTCGGATTCGGAGCGCTAGCAGTTGACGTCGGTGCTCTCTGGCTGGATAAAAAAGAACTTCAGAATGGCGCAGACGCCGGAGCCTTAGCTATAGCACAGGCTTGTGCGGCTGGCGAAGTCAATTGCGACGACAACCTCGGGACGGCACGCCAGTACAAGGCAGACAACCGCACTGTGTCCATTGATCCGAGCGTCGACGTTGAAGTGAGGCTCGATAAGGCGGCTGGTCGCGTTGAGGTGCAGCTTTTCGACACGCGGGAGGCGATCCTCTCTGGAGTCTTAGGTGTGAAACAAACCACGGTGGACGCCACGGCTGTCGCCCGCTGGTCAGGCTCACCTTCGAGCCTCACCACTATTCCGTTCGCGGTCAGTTTCTGCCAGTTCCGTTGGCAGAACTCGACCTCGAGCAGCTTCGAAGGGCTTCCGGAAGCGGGCGATCCAGTCCAGATCCAGTTCAAGAGCCAATGGAAGGATTTCCCCCTGGAGCCTTCAGACGAACTGACCTGTATGGACAATGCGGCGCACAACGAGGCGGGTGGAGGCTTTGGCTATCTGAAAACCTCAAGTTCCGCGTGCGAAGTCACGACGTCAGCCGGCTCATGGGTCAACAGCTCGCCGGGCAACAACTTTGATGGCGGATGTACCCGGGCGGAAATCGAGAAGATTTTGGGTGCCGCGCCCGGCAAGACTGTGCTGATACCCATCTTTGACGACACGAATCGACAGAATGGCGATAAGGCACAATTCCATTTGAGCGGGTACGCCGCCATGGAGATCGAGGCCTACTGCGTCTCGCCCAGCACCGGTGGCCCATTTGCCATGCCGACCCAAGCTTGCGGCGGTCAGGGATGGATCAAGGGAACCTTCGTCGGCTTTGCAACGCTGGGTGACGTCGCTGCTACAGGGCCCTCCACGAGCTACGGAGTGACGAGCGTCCGGCTCGCCCTCAAGTGAGATAGGCAGAATGAACCGTCGTGTTATCTTCGGGGCGCTAGCCCTTGTCCTTGCTCTTGTGGGCGGTGGCTTGCTCCTCGTTTATGTCCAGGGCGCTGATCAACGTGCACTGGATTCGCTCGACCCGCAGCCCGTGTTGGTAGTTGTGCAGGACGTACCTGCCGGTTTGAGCGTCAGCGAACTTTCCGAATATGTGGAAGTCCGAGACATCCCGGCTAATGCGGTCGTCGCAGGATCCTTTCGAGCCGTGGACGACTTGCCCAAGGACCAGATAGCCTTGACCTCACTTAAAGTTGGAGAACAGGTGCTTGCCTCCCGCTTCGTGGCCCGAGACGACAACGAGGTGGCGGCCTCGGTACCGATTCCTGAAGGTCTCCAGTTGATCTCCGTTCAGCTCTCACCCGAGCGAGTGGCCGGGGCACAACTGAACGCTGGTGACAAGGTGGGCATCTTCGCGTCGATGGAGGTTGAGGTTGAAGGCGTCGTTTCGCCGACGCCTGCGGCTTCGCCGACAACCGATGGCGAGAAGGACGAGCGCTCCCTTACTGGACTCATCGCGAACGATGTATTGGTGGCGCGTGTTCAAGGGGCCCCCGCTTCAGCTCAACCCTCTGGCGACGCCACAGCCGGCAGCGAGACGCTGCCAGGCTCCGAGGTCATCGTGACGCTAGCAGTTGACGCGCCTCTGGCCGGAAAGATCATCTTCACGAAGGAGTACGGGGCGCTCTGGCTCACCCGCCAAACCCCGGCCACGGACTTCTCCAAGATCGGCGTTGTCGGAGCGTGGACGGTGTTCGAATGATCCAGCTGCTTCTGAGTACTTCTGACGACTCACTCGAGGAACGTTTGCATCAGGCCATTGGGGACGGCTTCACCAGAGTTCCCCCACCGCAGATCTCTGAGGGTGACAATGCGGTCGTGGCATTGTTCGGTAGGGCGGCCATCCCAGACGTGGTGGTACTCGATGCCACGGGGATGGAAGAGGTGGTTGTCCGAGTCGCGTCCGATCTCGCACAACAAACTGATGTGTTGCTTGTTCACTCAGACCCGGCTCTGATCGGGCTGGCCGCAGTCAGGGCTGGGGTCCGGGATGTCCTTCCATTGACTGCTGAGCCTCACGAGCTTCGCGCGGCGCTGGACAGGGCGGCGGACCGCGTGTTCGCCGCGCGTGGAACCCAGGCCATGCCCGGGATGCTGCCGCCCCCAACCAGCGACCAGAGTCCCAGAGGGATCGTCGTGACAGTCACTTCACCCAAGGGCGGGGTCGGCAAGACGACTGTAGCCACGAACCTCGCGGTAGGCCTAGCTCAACGGTTTCCACAGCAGGTGGTTCTGATCGACGCAGATGTACATTTCGGGGACGTCGCCAGCGCCCTCAACCTGCAGGCACAGCATTCCCTCCCAGACATCGCCAGGGGACCGGCCGCCAGAGACAGCATCGCCGTGAAGAGCTATGTGACCCAGCACGTCACGGGCCTATTCGTGGTACCCGGTTCAGACTCGCCAGCCGACGCAGACACTGTTACTGGCGATGATCTGGCGCAGCTCGTATCCCTCCTTCGGGGTCAGTTCGCCTACGTGGTGATCGACACCGCGCCCGGCCTGACAGACCACACACTCGCCGCGCTGGATCACACAGACCATCTGGTGTTGGTGACCAGCCTCGACGTGCCCGGCGTCCGTGGCCTGCGCAAGGAAATCGACACTCTCAACGATCTCAAAATGGTGGTCGGCCGACGCACCATCGTCGTCAACTTCAACGAGCGGTCCCGGGGCATGACGATTCCCGATGTCGAGGCCACTATCCGTGCAGGCGTTGATCTCGCCCTGCCCCAGTCCAACGCAGTCCCGTTGTCGACCAACCAGGGAATTCCTCTGCTGCAAAGCAGCAACCGCGACCCGGTGAGCCGGGGCCTGGGCGCGCTGGTTGAAATGGTGGCGCCGATTTTTCGACCCAGCACCAAGGGGATGCTGTTCCGGAGGAAGCAATGAACCTCAGGCAGCGCTTGGAGGAGGCGCAGAAGGCGGCCGGTGGACCTCCGACTCCAAGTGCTTGGGTTCCCCCCGACGCAGGCGCTCAGAGCCCGTGGGGTCGTTCGGAGCCCCAGCCAGTCGGAGCGCGCTCGGCTGAGTCCCCTCCGGCGCAGCGTGATGACGAAGTACTGACTGAGCAGGCCCCGACACAGAGGGCGACTCCGCGCCTGTCAGAACGTGCACCCTCGTCCACGAGTGCAGCACCGGTCCGAACCGATGCCCTGAGCGCGCTGAAAGCCTCCGCAGTCGACACGCTGTTTTCCCGACTCGGCACCCGGGTGAACGATCCCGATATGGACGAGTCCAGCTTGCGCAGCATGGTGACCGACGAACTCAACTCGGTGGTTGAAGCGGCGAAGGTGCCTTTGACCACCGTCGAGCGCCAGCGCTTGATGCGAGAGGTCGAGGCCGACGTGCTGGGGCTGGGGCCACTCGAACCCTTGCTGTCAGATTCAACAGTCACCGAGATCATGGTCAACGGGCCTGATTCGGTCTATGTCGAGCGAAAGGGCAGGCTTACCAGGACGGATGTCTTCTTCGACGGCGAGCCACATCTGAGGCGCATCATTGAGCGCATCGTGACAAGAGTGGGGCGCCGCATCGACGAGTCCTCTCCTCTGGTGGATGCGCGCCTCGAAGACGGTTCGCGTGTCAATGCGATCATCCCGCCGCTCGCAGTCAGCGGCTCCACCTTGACCATCCGAAAGTTCTCGAGGGATGCTCTGTCGGTGCTTGACCTCGAGCGCTTCGGCACTATGACACCCGAGATGGCCGAACTGCTGAGGGCTTGCGTGGAGGCGAGGCTCAACATCCTGGTTTCCGGTGGTACGGGCACGGGCAAGACGACGCTTCTGAACGTGTTGAGTTCGTTCATTCCGGGGGATGAGCGGATCATCTCCATCGAGGACTCGGTGGAACTGCAATTGCAGCAGGACCATGTGATCCAGTTGGAGTCCAGACCGGCGAACATCGAAGGTCGAGGAGAAATCACCATCCGCGAGCTGGTGCGCAACTCACTCCGAATGCGCCCCGATCGCATCGTTGTCGGTGAGGTTCGCGGTGCGGAAGCTCTTGACATGCTGCAGGCCATGAACACGGGCCACGACGGCTCTTTGTCGACGGTGCACGCCAACTCACCGCGTGACTGCCTCGCCAGACTCGAGACCCTCGTCATGATGTCCGGGTTTGAACTGCCCCTGCGCGCCATCAGAGAGCAGGTCAGTTCGGCGGTGAACCTCATTGTGCAGCTGACCCGGTTGCGTGACGGTACCCGACGAATTACAGCGGTCACCGAAGTGAGCGGCATGGAGGGGCAGATCATCACGCTCCAAGATGTGTACCTCTTCGATTACTCGGCCGGCGTTGATCAGAATGGTCGTTTCCGTGGCCGAACGATCCCCACCGGTGTACGTCCCATGTTTACAGACCGATTCCAGGACCTGGGGATCGAGTTGTCCGCCGCCGCTTTCGGGGCCCCCGGGTCCGTATGGGGCGGCGTGCGATGACCCCACAGACCCTGATGTATCTCGGTGGCGGCCTGCTGGCTGTCGCTCTGGTGACGGGTCTCGTGCTCTACTTCACTGCTGGGCGCACCGTACCGATGTCTCGTCGGCGTCCTGCTGATGCGGCGCCTACGGGATTGTTGCCACAGGCGGCGAGCGCGGCCTCCAGCGTCGCCGGTTATGCGCTGGGTGGCAGAGCAGGCGCGGTGCAGGAGTCGCTCTCTTCTGCGGGTATTCGCATGAGGCCGCAGGATTTCCTCGTGCTGGTCGCCTCGGGCTCGGTCGTCGGGTTCGCTCTGGGGCTGCTCGTCGGCGGCCCCCTCCTTGCGCTATTGGCAGCATTGCTTGTGCCGGTTGCTGCGGTCCTCGTCGTCCGTGCCAAAGCAGCCAAGCGCCGCCGCCTGTTCGGTGAGCAGTTGGAGGAGACCCTCAGCAGCCTCTCCGGCAGTCTTCGTGCTGGTTTCAGT
Organism: Tessaracoccus zhenghani; assembly: GCF_054552775.1. Classification (NCBI taxonomy): domain Bacteria; kingdom Bacillati; phylum Actinomycetota; class Actinomycetes; order Propionibacteriales; family Propionibacteriaceae; genus Tessaracoccus; species Tessaracoccus zhenghani. Next base: position 20,994 of record NZ_CM137275.1, read on the forward strand.
CTGCCTCAGGCCTGCGCCACTGTTGCCACAGAACTTGAGGAACCGACTTCCACGGAGTTCTCCAGAGTCGTTAACGAAACCCGCCTGGGTCGACCCTTCGTTGAGTCCCTTGCCGAGGTGGCCAGGCGCAACGAGAGTGAAGATTTCGATTGGGTAGTGCAGGCCATCGCCATCAACCGCGAGGTGGGTGGCAACTTGGCCGACGTGCTGAACGGCGTGGGCGCCACCATCCGCGAGCGGGTCCAGCTGAAGCGCCAAGTGGGCGCATTGGCTGCTGAAGGCAAGCTCTCTGCAATCATCCTGGGTGCGCTGCCACCCGGTATGTTCCTGGTGCTGTCCCTCGCGAACCCTAGCTACATCGGCCGATTCGGCGAGTCGATTATCGGCATTGGTGCGCTGATCCTCGCCGGCATCATGATGGCTGTGGGTATGTTCTGGCTGAGCCGCGTCGTGAAGATCAAGTTCTGAGGTGAGCCCGGTGCCTTCTCTTGTCTACGTCGGCTTGGCGCTCCTGGTGCTCGGCATCGCCTATCTGCTCGATCTGCTCTTGGTGGGGGAAGGCCGTGTCCAGCGAGACGTGCGCGCTAACCTTCAGCGGGGCCTTTCGTCCACGTCTGCACCAGGAGGCAGACTGGTCGCAGCCCCCTCGCTCGGTCTCAAGCTCGCGGGCACGCGGGTTGCGGGTAATCTCGACAAGCTACTCATGCATGCTGGTCGGCCGGCCGCTTGGCCCCTCGAGCGAGTCATCAGCGTCAAGATGATGTCCACCTTGGCCACTGTCGCCCTTGCGCTGCTCCTCGTCAAGAACAATCCCTCCCTCGGATCCATCGGGTTCGGAGCCTTCCTCGTCGCTTTTGTCTTCTTTCTTCCGGAGCTCCTTTTGTGGAACACCGGCATCAAGCGTCGGGAAACGGCCCAACTGGAATTGCCGGATGTCCTTGATCAGATGAGCATCGCTGTCGAGGCAGGGCTGGGCTTCGACGCTGCGCTCGTCAGGGTGGCCCGGAACGGGCGGGGTGTGTTGGCGCCTGAACTCATCCGCACGCTGCAGGACATTCAACTCGGCCAACAACGACGTGTGGCCTATCAAGGCTTGTCAGATCGGCTTGCAGTCCCTGAACTCCGTCGTTTCATCCGGTCCGTGATCCAAGCTGAGGAACACGGCATCGCCCTCAGCGAGGTCCTTCACACCCAAGCCAAGGAGCAGCGCGTAGCGCGCCGCCAGCGTGCTGAGCATAAAGCCATGGAAATCCCCGTCAAGGTGGTTTTCCCCCTCATTCTGTTCCTCATGCCGGCGCTGATCATCGTCATCATGACGCCGGCGGCTATAGGCATCATCGAAGCCTTTTCCAGATGACCTGGATCTGGACCGCGCTGGTGGCGGCAGCAGTGGCCGGGCTGGCGTCGAGGTTCCTCCCCAGAGTGGCGCTAGAGGTGACCACGAAGCTCATCGGGACGGTACCTCGGGCAGCGATTCTGGGGGCTGGGGTAGGCCTCATCACCTCGGAGCTTCTGGAGGCCGCAGCCCTGGCCGTCATCGCCGGGTTGGCTGGCGTCCTGTTCGTCGTCGACCTCAAGGAACACCGGCTTCCCGACACTGTAATCCTCACCGGACTCATCGCCTGGGCGATAGGCATCGTCGCCATGGCCGCCACGACGGGGGGCTGGGGCGCGCTGCTCCGCGCACTCCTGGCCGCGCTCGCGATGTTCGCTGGCTTCTTCGTCGCGGCACTGCTGGCCAACGGGATGCTCGGGTTCGGGGATGTGAAGCTGTCGGCGCTACTGGGCGCCGTGCTCGGCTGGTACAGCTGGATGGCGGTGGGGCGCGGCCTGTTCTTCGGGATCGTCCTGCACGGGCTATTCGCCGTGGTCGTGCTCATCGTCACGCGCGACAGGAAGGCCGACGTGCCGATGGGCCCGGCGCTGATCGCCGGGGCCGCGGTGGCCATCGCGATCAGCGCGTGAGGCTCACCAGAAGACGGCGATGCCGGCGTTGAGCAGCGTGAGGGCGAAGATCCCCCAGAACTGGCCGGGCGCCACCTGATCCTTCTTGCGGTTGATCAGCACCAGCACGAAGATCGCGATCAGCACGAGCAGCTTGATGCCGATCTTGACGTTGTTGACGTGGCCGTCGCCCATCTCCAGAATGCCCACCAGCGCCAGGCCCGAAATCAGCATCGTGAGAGCACCGTGGAACATGGCCGGATTGACGATTCGGTGGGGCCCCTTCAGCTGAACAAAAGCGCCTCCGAAGAGCGCCGCGAAGCCGATGAGGTGGAGCAGAAAGAAGATTCCATGCAAGATTTCCATGGCTCCAGACCCTACCCTTAAGGGGGGAACCCAGCCCAATTCCACGCACCTCAGGGACAGTTCAGGGTTCGAAAGCATTTACAGTGACCCCACCTACTGCCATGCTTGAGGCATGTTATGGACAATCATCGTTTGGATTATCGTCGGCCTCATCGGAGGCGCTATCGCCAAGGCCATCATGCCTGGGCGTCAGGGTGGGGGCTGGCTGGCCACCATCATCCTGGGCATCATCGGTGCATTCGTTGGTGGTCTCATCGGTTCGCTCATCTTCGAAGGTGAGCTCAATCTGACCGGCCCCAACTTCTCCATCGGCGGTGTCATCACCTCCATCATTGGTGCCCTCATCGTGCTCGCCATCTACGGTTGGGCTCAGCGCCGCAAGGCCTGATCCCTCCCTCTGACCCCGAAGGGGCGCCCGGCTGCTGCCGGGCGCCCCTTCTTCTGTCTGCCGCCACCGGCACCGGTCGCAGGGCGATCAGAAGAACGGGCGCCATGGTGACAGGAACAACTCCGTCACCTTGGCCACCACGGAGCGGCTCGCCCAGCGCTGTTCGTTCAGCTCGATGCTGTTCGACTGGTCCGTGCGGAACACGTCCTCCATGTGCTGGGCGACGCTCTCGTCGGTGACCTCGAGGTTCACCTCGTAGTTGCCCCACAGGCTCAGCCTGTCCAGGTTGGCCGTGCCGATCGTCGACCACACGCCGTCCATGGTGGCGGTCTTCGCGTGCACCATCGCGCCCTGGTACAGGTACAGCTTCACGCCGGAGCGCAGCAGGTTGGTGTAGTAGCCGCGCGACAGCCAGTCGGCCACCACGTGGTTAGAGCGGCCCGGCACGATGATCCGCACGTCGACGCCGCGGTTGACGGCGTCACGCAGGCCGGCGATGAGGTCGTCGTCGGGGATGAGGTAGGCATGGGTGAGCCAGATGTGCGAGGTGGCCCTGTCGATGGCCTCCAGGTACATGTTGCGGATGGGGTACACCTGAAGGCGCGGCATGTTGCGGTGCACGCGCACGGTGGGGAGCCAGTCGCGCTCCGGGTTGTCCTCGATCCGCTCGTGTTCCTTGCGGACGTGGAGATTCCAGAAGTCGATGAACGCGTTGTCCAACTCGGCGACCCCGGGGCCGACGACACGCGCGTGGGTGTCGCGCCACCCGGTGGCGTACAGCGAGCCGATGTTGTAGCCACCGATGAAGCCGACCCGGCCGTCGACGGTGAGGAGCTTGCGGTGGTCGCGACCCCAGTGGCGCGGCGACCACGGGATGGGAATCGCGGGGTGCGGCATCGTCGCGATGTTCTTCGGGATCGACGTGAAGAACGCCCGCGGCACCACCAGGTTGGCGAACTCGTCCCAGATGGCGTGCACCTTCACGCCCCGGTCGGCGGCGCGGCCCAGCGCGTCGCGGAACCGGTGGCCCGTGGCGTCGCCCTTCCAGATGTAGGTCTCGAAGTAGATGGTGTGCTCGGCCGCGTCGATGGCCTCGATCATCGCGTCGTACAGGTACTCGCCGTAGGTGTAGACGGTGATCTCGTCATCGGCCACGGGCAGCGGTTCCGGACGGGTCACCGGGAACTTGCGCAGCTTGCGCTTCTTCTTCCGGAAGGACTCGACGACGGTCAAGGCGATCATGGAGAGGATCTGACCGATCAGCACCGCGGCCGTGAGGCGGTTGAAGAACCGTCGTGCGCGGCTCCAGGTGGTCTGCATGGGCATAGCGTACCGACGGAGTCGTCGGCGCGAGCCGGTAGGCTGGGCAGCCGACATGAGTGACTCCCTTTTCCCGGATCTTTTTGCCGTCTTCCAGCCCGACGAGCCCGCTCCGCCGCGCGCGGAGGCACTGGTGACCCCGCGGAAGGCCAAGGCGAAGCAGGTCAGCGAGGAACAACTGTTGGAGGGTCTCAACCCTCCGCAGCGCCAGGCCGTCGTGCATGCGGGCAGCCCCGTGCTGGTGGTGGCCGGCGCCGGCTCCGGCAAGACGCGTGTACTGACCCGGCGCATCGCGCACCTCGTCAGCCAGCGTGACGTCCATCCCGGCTCCGTCCTGGCCATCACGTTCACCAACAAGGCCGCCGCGGAGATGCGTCAGCGCGTCATCGAACTGGTGGGCAACCGCGCCAAGCTCATGTGGGTCTCCACCTTCCACTCCGCGTGTGTGCGCATCCTGCGCGCAGACATCGACCGCTTCGGCATCGCCAAATCCTTCTCCATCTACGACGACGCAGATTCCAAGCGGTTGATGTCGCTGGTGGTGCGCGACATGGAGCTGGACCCCAAGCGTTACCCGGTGCGCGCCGTGATGAACGCGGTGAGCAACTACAAGAACGAACTGGTCGACCACGAGCGCGCCGCCGCCGAGGCGGAGAACTCGCGCCAGGAGACGATCGCGCGGGCCTACGCCGACTACCAGGGCCGGCTCGTCGCCGCCAACGCGCTGGACTTCGACGACCTCATCATGACCGCCGTCCACCTGTTCCAGGCGTTCCCGGACATCCGAGAGAAGTACCGCCGCCGCTTCCGGCACGTCCTGGTGGACGAGTACCAGGACACCAACCATGCCCAGTACGCGCTCATCCGCGAGCTGTGTGCGGGCGAGGTCACCGGCGTGGTGGAGGGATCCCCGACGGTGGAGCCGGCGGAGCTGGTGGTCGTCGGCGACTCGGACCAGTCGATCTACGCCTTCCGCGGCGCCACCATCCGCAACATCCTCGACTTCGAATCGGACTTCCCGGGCGCCGGCACCATCGTGCTCGACCAGAACTACCGCTCCACCCAGAACGTCCTCACCGCCGCCAACGCGGTGATCTCGCGCAACCAGGGCCGCCGCGACAAGCACCTGTGGTCCGACCTGGGGGAGGGCGACCTCATCGTCGGCTGGGTGGCAGACACGGAGCGCGACGAGGCGCAGTTCATCGCGGACGAGATCGACAGGCTCTCCGACGCGGGCGAGAGCCAGTACGGCGACACCGCCGTCTTCTACCGCACCAACGCCCAGTCGCGCGCGTTCGAGGAAGTGTTCATCCGCGTCGGGATGCCCTACAAGGTCGTGGGTGGCGTCCGGTTCTACGAGCGCCGCGAGATCCGCGACGCCATCGCGTACCTGCGCGCCATCGTGAACCCCGCAGACGACGTCTCCGTGCGGCGTATCCTCAACGTGCCCAAGCGCGGCATCGGCGACAGGGCGGAGGCCGCCATCTCGACGCTGGCCAGCGCTCAGCGCATCACCTTCTTCGACGCGCTCCAGCGCGCGGAGGAGGCGCCCGGGCTCGCCAGCCGCTCCGTCAAGCTGATCCAGGGCTTCGTGGACGTGATGAACATCCACCGCGCCATGGTGGCCGCGGGCAAGCCCGCAGACGAGGTGCTCACCTCCATCCTGAAGGAATCGCACTACCTCCCTGAGTTGCAGGCGTCGACAGACCCGCAGGACGAGACCCGCATCGAGAACCTCGTCGAGCTCGTATCGGTGGCGGCGGAGTTCGTCGCCGCGGCGAACACCATCGACCTCGACGACGAGGAGGCCGTCGAATCCGGCCTCGTGGCCGGCATGCCGGAGCCCGACGACTCGCTCGCCGCGTTCCTGGAGCGCATCGCGCTGGTGGCGGATTCGGACCAGGTGCCGGACCACGACGAGGGCAAGGGCGTCGTCACGCTGATGACCCTGCACACGGCCAAGGGCCTGGAGTTCGACACCGTGTTCCTCACCGGCATGGAAGAGGGCATGTTCCCGCACATGCGGGCCCTGACAGACCCGAACGAGCTGGAGGAGGAGCGACGGCTGGCCTACGTCGGCATCACGCGCGCCCGGAAACGGCTCTACGTGACCCGCGCCGCCGTGCGCGTCACCTTCGGGCAGCCGGCCTACAACCCGGCGTCGCGGTTCCTGGAAGAGATTCCGGCCCACGTCCTGGACTGGCGCCGCACCGGCGCCGCCACCACGCAGTGGGCGAGCACCGCCGCCACGCGCAACCGCCAGACCTCCGCGTCGATCCAGAGCTTCGGCTCCGGCACCGGCCCGCTGAAGACCGTGCTGAGCGTGGGCGTGGGGGACAGGGTGCTGCACGCCAGCTTCGGCATGGGCACCGTGGTGGCCGTGGCAGGAGCCGGCGACAACCTGAGGGCCGATGTGGACTTCGGCTCGGCGGGCACGAAGCGGTTGAGCGTGAAGCACGCGCCGATGGAGAAGCTGTAGCGCACTTCGCGAAAGACAGTGCTGGGTTTGTGACCGTCTACGGTCCCAAACCGAGCAGCGAAGGCTGTCCTGGTGTGAGCTACGGGTTCAAGGAGTGCTGACGACTACTTGGAAACGCCCAGCGAGCGCAGGAACACCATCGGATTCGACGCGCTGTACACATCGCCCGGCGTCACGCCCGGCTTGTAGTACTCGAAGTGCAGGTGGGACCCGAACGAGCGGCCGGTGTTGCCGACGTAGCCGATGAGCTGGCCCGCCTTGACCGTCTGGCCAGTGCGCACAGCCTTGCGGCTCATGTGCGCGTAGAGCGTGGATCCACCGTTGTTGTGCTGGATCACCACGTTGGTGCCCGCCCAGCCGCCTGCGGTGGGGCTGAGCACGACGCCGGAGGCGGCAGCGTAGATGGGGGTGCCGGTGGGGGCCGGGAAGTCCTGACCGGTGTGGTAGCGCGACCACTTGCCGCGCTGACCGAAGCCTGCGCCGACGCGGTAGCCGGACTTGACCGGCATCGAGCCGCCCTTGCTGGTGAGGTTGTCGACGTCCTCGGCGGTCATCGACTCGACGTCGCCGACGGTGATGCCCTGGGCCTTCGCGGCGCTGGCGGCCTTGCGGGCCCGCTCGAGCAGCTCGGCGGCCTTTTCGGCCTCCTCCTTCAGCTTCTGCGACTGGGCGGCGACGAGCTCCATGTCGGCGTCCATCAACTTGTCGCGCTCGCCCATGGAGAGATCTGCCTGCGCCTGCGTGGCGGACTGGTTCGCGGCGCCCAGCTGTTCCTGGCGCTCCTGCGCCGCCTTGTCCGCGACGACGTCCGTGAGGCCGCTGCGGACAGCGTTGCGGCTCACGTCCTCGCTGCGGTCTTCGAAGCTCTCGGCTGCCGCCGACATCGCGGCCGCCGGGATGGCGGCCGCTACGTCCACCCCGCTGTCGAGGTCATTGCCACGGGCCGTGAAGGCGAAGGCGAAAAGTGCGGAGGCCCCGACGGCGCCGGCGACGCCCATGGCGACCATTCGGCGGGAGATGCCCAGCGCGCGGGAGGCGCGGCGTGCGGGTGATGCTGCGGGGGTGACGACCTCTGCTTCGAGGATTTCGTCGGTTACAGGGTCAGCGGCGCGACGGGCGTTGCGCAACGGGCTGTGGTTCACCTGGTTCCTGACGTCAAGAGGGGTTCTGTAGGTCATTCCGAACGGAACCTTAACAGTTCTCAGGAACCTCTCAAAATCAAACCGAAATATTGTCCACAGACCTTTTCTGCCGTGCCGTGTGACGGGCCGGGGGACTGCGGGGCCAGGCGCGCTCGTTCGTGCGAAGGGCTACCGTATCGGCCCTTGTCCCGATACGCTGGCGACGCTCGATCGTCCCAATTGAACAGGAATCACTGTGGATCTCCTCGAATACCAAGCGCGCGACCTCTTTGAGCGGTTCGACGTACCCGTGCTGGCCGGACGCACGGCCACCACCCCCGAAGAAGCCCGTGAGGCCTACCGGTCCCTCGGCTCAGGAACCGTCGTCGTCAAGGCCCAGGTACGCACCGGCGGCCGTGGCAAGGCGGGCGGCGTCAAGCTGGCCCACGACGAAGAGGCCGCCGTCGAGACGGCCCAACAGATCCTCAACCTGGAGATCAAGGGCCACCCGGTCAAGGTTGTGATGCTCAGCCCCGGAGCCGACATCGCCGAGGAGTACTACTTCTCGATCCTCCTGGACCGCGCCTCCCGCGGCTATCTCGCGATGTGCAGCGTGGAGGGCGGCGTCGACATCGAAACGCTGGCGGAGGAGCGGCCCGAGGCCCTCGCCAAGGTCGAACTGGACCCCGTCGACGGCATCACCGCTGAGGCGGCGGAGCGCATCCTCACCGAGGCGGGCTTCCCCCAGGAGATCCACGCGGCCGTCAGCCCCGTGCTCCAGAAGCTGTGGACCGTGTTCGTGGAATCAGACGCCACGCTCGTCGAGGTCAACCCGCTCGTCAAGACGGCCGACGGCACCATCCTCGCCCTCGACGGCAAGGTCACCCTCGACGCCAACGCAGATTTCCGCCACCCGGAGTGGGAGCAGTACGAGGAGCACACCGCGGACGTCGACCTCGAACGGCAGGCCCGCGAGCTCGACCTCAACTACGTGAAGCTCGACGGCTCCGTCGGCGTGATCGGCAACGGCGCGGGCCTCGTGATGAGCACCCTCGACGTGGTGGCCGCCGCAGGCGAAGAGTTGCCCGGCAAACCAAAGCCCGCCAACTTCCTCGACATCGGCGGCGGCGCGTCGGCCCAGGTGATGGCCAACGGGCTGCGCATCATCATGAGCGACCCCCAGGTGAAGTCCGTGTTCGTCAACGTCTTCGGCGGCATCACGGCCTGCAGCGACGTGGCCAACGGCATCGTCCACGCGTTGGAGATGCTGGGCGACGAGGCGCGGCTGCCCATCGTCGTCCGGCTCGACGGCAACTCCGTCGACGTCGGCAAGGCCATCCTCGAAGAGGCCAACCACCCGCTCATCACCGTCAAGAACACGATGGACGAGGCGGCCCGCACCGCGGCCAAGCTCGCCTCGGAAGGAAACTGACATGGCGATCTACATCAACGCCTCATCGCGCGTCCTCGTCCAAGGGATGACCGGCCGGGAGGGCCGCAAACACACCCAGCGCATGGTCATGTCCGGCACCCGCGTCGTCGGCGGCGTGACGCCCGGCAAGGCCGGCGAATCCGTGCTCTTCGAGGAGGACCCCGTACCGGTGTTCGGCTCGATGGTGGAGGGAGTGGCCGCCACCAACGCCGACGTGTCGGTGGTGTTCGTGCCGCCGAAGTTCGCCAAGGCCGCCGTCATGGAGGCCGTGGAGGCCGAGATCGGTCTGTGCGTGGTCATCACCGAGGGCATCCCCGTGCGCGACAGCGTCGAGTTCCAGGCCGCGGCGGCCGAGGCCGGGACCCGCATCATCGGCCCGAACTGCCCGGGTCTCATCTCTCCAGGCCGGTCCAATGTCGGCATCATCCCGGCGCACATCTCGGGCCCCGGCCGCATCGGCCTGGTGTCGAAGTCCGGCACGCTGACCTACCAGATGATGTACGAACTGCGTGACCACGGCTTCTCCACGGCCGTCGGCATCGGCGGTGACCCCGTCGTCGGGCTCAAGCACATCGATGTGCTGCAGGCCTTCGAGGAGGACGACGAGACCGACGTGATCATGATGATCGGCGAGATCGGAGGCGACGCGGAGGAACGCGCCGCCGACTACATCAAGGCCAACATCACCAAGCCCGTCGTCGGCTACGTGGCAGGCTTCACGGCACCGCCCGGCCGCACCATGGGCCACGCGGGCGCCATCATCACCGGCTCGAGCGGCACCGCCCGCGCCAAGAAGGAGGCGCTGGAGGCCGCGGGTGTGCAGGTGGGGGAGACCCCGTCGCAGACCGCGCAGCTCGCCCGCGACGCCATCGCCAAGCTGCGCGCCGGGCAGCTGGTCTGATCAGTTGAGCTGGCTGGCCCGGACGGAGATCCGGGCGGCCAGCTCGGTCAGCTGCTCCTGGGTGAACTGCACCTCGGGGGTGGCGGAGATGATGGTGTAGGCCACCTTGTTCGTGGCCACGCTGACGATGAGCTGGTAGGTGACCTTCTCGGTGTCCGAGATCGCCTGCGTGGCGGTGAACACCAGCGACGACAGCGCGTTGCCTTCGGCGTCCTTCGCCGGCACGGGAGCGTGCTCCGCGATCTCGGCCGTCAGGACCCGCTGGCCGCAGGTGCGCAGGTTCGTGCCGAGCTTGGTGACGAAGACCGCGGCCTCCTCCGAGGAGGGGAAGGTGAACAGCAACTCGTCGATGCCGAAGCGCTCCGGGATCTTCTCGTCACGCGTCAGGGCGTAGGCCGTGCGCTGCCGCTCGGTGGGGCCGGCCTCGGTGGCCAGTTCCATGTTCTCGCAGCCCATGTTGGTGCCGTCGACGGGGTGCGGGCCGGTCATCGTCCAGCGTCCGGCCCCCGGGTGGATACGCGGAAGGTCGATGGGGACGAGCCAACCCTCGGGCGGCGCAGGAGGCACGATCGCGGGGGCAGCCGTCACGTCGGTGGGGCCGGGTGCGTCCTGGGCTTCAGCCAGGTCCGCCTGCGACCGAAGCAGCGAATCCGCGACCGCGTTCTCATCGACGGGCTGCGCGTCGCGCGCCACGTCGACCATCTGCAGGGCGGCGCCGTCGCGCGTCAGGAGGACGGTGTGGTACTTCGCCACCGCCTCCTCCTGGACGATCGTCACCTGGAAGGTCTCCTCAGCCAGACCCTCAATGGTGGTGGCGCGGACCAGCCGCGCGGGCACCTCGCCGCACGTGGTCAGGGAGGCGATGCGCTCGCTCATGACGCTGCTGGCGGCGTCGACGTTGGCGTACACGTCGATGCGGTGCAGCGTGGCCAGTTTGTCGTCGCCGCTGGTGCCCAGCGTGCGCTGGAAGGAACGGGTGGGATTGACCGTCGGCTGGGCGGTGCTCAAGCAGATCGCCCGCATGGTGTGGTCCGACTGGGTTTCCGTGGTGGAGATCACGGACCAGTCTCCGGCCGGGGCGATGGGGACCAGGTCGTCCGCCTCCACCAGGTCGGCCACGTCAGCGGGCTGGTCCGTCACCGAGGGGCTTCCGGAGGTGGGCGACTCCGGCCCGCTGGGAACGCCGCTCGGCTCGTCCTGCATGCCGCGCACCACGAAGAACGCGATGAGGCCCACCACCAGCGCGCCCACCAGCCCGGCCAGGGCCCAGGTGCCCAGCGTCATCTTGTGCGCGGAGACCCAGGAGGGAGCCGCCGCGGGGGCCGCGGGGCGTTCGACCTCCACGGGGGTGTCGCTCGACATGGCGGAGCGACGGGGGGCCGGGCCCGGCCCGTCGGCGTACTCCCCGGCGGAGCGCGGGAAGACGGGGGCGGGGATCATCGGCTCGGGTTCTGGGGCGACGGGTACCGGGGGAGGGGTCTCGCTGAAGGGGACGCTGCCGCGGCGGGTGAAGGGGCTGTCGCCTTGGCCCCTGGCCGGCGCGGCCGGCGCGGCCGGTTCGATGGGCTCGGCGGGCCCGGCCGGTTCAGTCGGCTCGGTGGGTGCAACCGGCTCAACCGGGTCGTCGCCCAACCCGGCGGCGGGCGTCGATTCTTCTGGGGCTGCCGCGCCGCGTCGCGGCCGGGCCGCGTCGGCGGCTGCGGTATCGTCCGGAACCAATGGCGCCTGAAGTTCCTCGTCGGGCTGCAAGGCCCGGCGGGCACGGAAGGTCTCGTCAGACACAGGGGCTCACCTCCTCCGGAGCGCTGATTGGCCGAGTTACGTTGGGCCAGACTACCGGGGTGGCTGAAGGCCGCGCGAGAACCTCAACGGAAGGGTGATGGTGGACGGGTTCCAACACCGCACTGTGGCGGTCGACGTCGATCCGACGCCGACCCCGGAGCCGCGGCACTGGCCGTGGTCCTGGTATCTGCCCGCCATCGTCGGCCCGCTGGCGGTGCTGGTGGCCGGGTGGCTCCTCCTCTCCGGCTTCGGCGTGGTGGCGTGGCTCACCTCTCCCGACGCCCAGCTCACCCCGGCCCTCCGGATCGCGGCCGAGGTGCTCGTCCTCGCCCACGGCGCGCCCGTGCAGATCGCGGGGCAGGCGGTCTCGATCGCCCCGCTCGGGTTGACGCTCCTGCTCCTCTTCCTCGCGCTGCCGTTGGCCTCCCACTCGGCCAAGCAGGCCGCGGCCCAGGGCGCCCAGAAAGACGACACCGGTGGCCTCTGGGTCGACGGCGAACGCCTCGTCGCCAAGGTGGCCGGTACCTTCGCGCTCACGTACGGAGCAGCCGTGGTGGTCCTGGCCGCCACGCTGGGGGTCGCCTCCTGGCGTGCGGTGGTCGGCGGGCTGGTCGTGGGCGGCGTGGCTGGTTTCTGGGGAGCAGCCCGCGGCATCGGCTACTCGCCGACGGAGACCTGGCCCGTCTGGCTCCGTTCGGTCCCCAGAGCCATGGGGGGCGCCATCCTCGCGGTGCTCGTCGGAGCCGTCGTCGTGACGGGCCTGGCCGTCTATTCGGGATGGGACCGGATGGGCGGCATCGTCGATGCCCTCGACGGCGGCACGAGCGGGTTGGTCCTGCTGGTGGTGCTGCACCTCCTCTATCTGCCCAACATCGTGCTGGCGGGCGCCTCCTGGCTCCTCGGCGCGGGCCTCACGCTGGGCGACGGCTCCGTGGTGACGATGACGGTCACCGACGTCGGGCTGCTGCCGGCCATCCCCATCTTCGGCGCCGTGCCCGCAAGCGGGACCGCGCCCACGTCGCACCTGTGGTGGCTGGCCGTCGGCGTCATTGCGGGCGCCGTCGCGGCCCTGGTTGTCGCCTTCGCCCGGCCGCGCGCCCGCTTCGACGAGACCGCGCTGGTGGGCGGGCTCTCCGGAGTGGCGGCCGGGGTGCTCATCGCCACCGTGTGCAGCATGGGCTCTGGAGCCCTGGGTGACGACCGCCTCAGCCACGTCGGTGCCCGGATGCCGGAGCTGCTGGTCTTCGCGCCCACCATCCTGGGACTGTCCGGAGTGGTGGCCGGCCTCGTCGTCGGCCTCGTCCGGCGCCGGCCGCACGCAGGAAAGCCGGCTGACGAGACGTCCGACAAGACACCCGGCGAGCCCACGGCGTAGGGTGTGCGGGTGACCACCCGTGTTGTCGTTCTGCTGTCCGGTTCGGGCACCCTGTGCCAGGCGCTGCTGGACGCCATCGACGCAGGCGAGGTCGACGCCCGGGTCGTGGCCGTCGTTTCGGACCAGCCCTCGGCCCTCGGGCTGGAACGGGCACGTGCCGCAGGGATCCCCGCCGTCGCCCATCCGCTTGCCAGAGGTGGCGATCGCGGTGCCTGGGACGCTGAGCTCACGCGGGTCGTCTCTGAGTTCGAACCGGACCTGGTCGCCTCCGCCGGCTTCATGAAGCTGCTGGGCTCCGAATTCCTCTCGCGCTTCGGTGGCCGCACCATCAACACCCACCCGGCGCTGCTGCCGAGCTTCCCCGGGATGCACGGTCCGCGCGATGCGCTCGCCGCCGGTGTCAAAGTGGCCGGGGCAACCGTATTCCTCGTCGATGACGGCGTCGACACCGGTAGGATCCTGCTTCAGGGGGCCGTCGACGTTCTGGATGACGACAACGTCGAATCCCTGCATGAACGCATCAAGACGGTGGAACGCCGCTTACTGATCCGAGCCGTCTCCGAGTGGAAGAAGGAACACCCGTGACCGAGCTGACCCCGCTGCGCCGAGCCCTCGTCTCGGTATACGACAAGTCAGGACTGATCGAACTCGGACGTGACCTTTCGGCCGCAGGCATCGAGATCGTGTCCACCGGATCCACGGCCGCCAAACTGGCCGCCGCCGGCATCGAGGTCACCGGCGTGGAAGAGGTCACCGGCTTCCCCGAGTGCCTCGACGGCCGGGTGAAGACGCTCCACCCGCACGTGCACGCCGGCATCCTGGCGGACCGCCGCCTCTCCACCCACCGCGAACAGCTCGACGACCTGGGCATCGCCCCCTTCGACCTCGTGATCACGAACCTCTACCCGTTCGCCGCCACGGTCGCCTCCGGCGCCTCGCAGGATGAGTGCATCGAGCAGATCGACATCGGCGGGCCCACCATGGTGCGCGCGGCCGCCAAGAACCACGCCTCCGTCGCCATCATCACCTCCGCCGAGCAGTACCACATGCTGCGCGCCGCCATCGCGGCCGGCGGTTTCACGCTGGCGCAGCGCAAGGAACTCGCCGCCGCCGCGTTCGTGCACACCGCCAGCTACGACGTCGCGGTCGCCTCCTGGATGTCCGGCGACGTCGTCGGGCAGCCCGGCGGGTTCCCCGCCTGGTACGGCGCCACGTGGCACAAGGTCGCGGACCTGCGCTACGGCGAGAACTCGCACCAGAAGGCCGCCGTCTACCGCAACAGCAACGGCACCGCCGGCCTGGCCGACGCCACCCAGCTCCACGGCAAGGAGATGAGCTACAACAACTACGTCGACGCCGACGCGGCCCGTCGTGCGGCCTACGACTTCGAAGAGCCCGCCGTCGCCATCATCAAGCACGCCAACCCCTGCGGCATCGCCACCGGCAGCGACATCGCCGACGCCCACCGCAAGGCCCACGCCTGCGACCCGGTCTCTGCGTTCGGCGGCGTCATCGCAGCGAACCGCCCCGTGTCGGTGGAGATGGCACAGCAGGTGGCGGAGATCTTCACCGAGGTCATCGTCGCGCCCGGGTACGAGGAGGGCGCCGTCGAGGTGCTCTCCGGGAAGAAGAACCTGCGCATCCTGATCGCCGAAGGCTCCACCAACGAGGGTATGGCCATCCGCGAGATCGACGGCGGGCTGCTCGTGCAGCAGGCCGACGCGATCGACGCTGACGGCGACGACCCCGCCAACTGGACGCTCGCCGCAGGCGAGCGGGCCGACGACGCCACCCTCGCGGACCTGCTGTTCGCCTGGCGCGCCGTGCGCGCCGTCAAGTCCAACGCCATCCTGCTCGCCAGCGACGGTGCCTCCGTGGGCGTCGGCATGGGGCAGGTCAACCGCGTGGATTCCTGCCACCTCGCGGTGGACCGTGCCGGTGACCGGGCCCGTGGTTCAGTTGCGGCCTCGGACGCCTTCTTCCCGTTCGCCGACGGCCCCCAGGTGCTGCTCGACGCGGGCATCCGCGCCATCATCCAGCCCGGCGGCTCGGTGCGTGACCAGGAGGTCATCGACGCGGTGACCGCGGCCGGCGTCACGATGTACTTCACCGGCACCCGCCACTTCTTCCACTGACGGAGGCTCACCCCATGACCGCAGTCAAGCTCGACGGCAAGGCCACGGCCGCCGCGATCAAAGCCGAACTCACCGTCCGCGTGGCGGCGCTGCGCGAGCAGGGCGTGGTGCCCGGCCTGGCCACTGTGCTCGTGGGCGCAGACCCCGCCAGCCAGAGCTACGTGCGGATGAAGCACCTCGACTGCGACGAGGTGGGCATCGCCTCCATCCGGGTGGAACTGCCTGAGGACGCGACGGCTGAGCAGCTCCGCGAGGCCATCGAGGGGCTCAACAACGACCCGGCCTGCACCGGCTACATCGTGCAGCTGCCCATCCCGAAGCACCTCGACGAGAACTGGGCGTTGTCGCTGATCGACCCCGACAAGGACGCCGACGGCCTCCACCCCATCAACCTCGGCCGCCTGGTGCTGAACGAACCGGCCACCCTGCCCTGCACCCCGCGCGGCATCGTCGAACTGTTGCGCCGCCACGGCGTCGAAATCAAGGGTGCGGAGGTCTGCGTGGTGGGCCGCGGCATCACCGTCGGTCGGCCGCTGGGCCTGATCCTGACCCGACGCAGCGAGAACGCCACCGTGACCCTCTGCCACACCGGCACCCGGGACCTGGCGGCCCATACGCGGCTCGCCGACATCGTGGTGGCTGCGGCGGGGGTGCCGGGCATGATCACGGCCGACATGATCCGCGAGGGTGCCGCCCTGGTGGACGTGGGCGTCAGCCGCGTCGACGGCAAGACGGTGGGCGACTTCGCCCCCGACGTGTGGGACAAGGCCGGCTTCGTCACGCCGAACCCGGGCGGCGTCGGGCCGATGACCCGCGCCATGTTGCTCAGCAACGTCGTGGACCGCGCGGAGCAACTGAATGATCTTCGGCGATAGGCTCGAGGGCCGGCTGAAGCGACGGGCCAGGGACCGTCCCGCAGACTCCTACCCTGACAGCCCGTGGGCCCTGTCGTTCACCGTGGCCGTGCTCGGCGTGGGCGTCGTCTTCGCAGCGCTGGGCCGGTGGCGCCTCGCGTCCCTGGTCATCGGGGCGGCGCTGCTGCTCGGCGCCGGGCTGCGTCTCATCCTCCCGCGCATGGTGGCGGGCCTGTTGGTGGTGCGCCGACGCTGGATCGACGTGAGCGTGCTGGCCATGCTCGGCGCCGCCGTCGTGGCCCTCGCGTTCATCGTGCCGCCGTCTGCCCCCTAACTCTTGGGGCGGGCGCCCCACAGTTCGCCGGGCCTGCCCTGCACGGGCGTCCAGCCACCTCCGCCGCTGAGGATGCGCTGCACCTCCGGCCGCTGATGGAACACCAGTTCGGTCAGTTCACGGTGCATCCCCAACCAGGCCCGCGGCGGCGGCCCATCCGGGAGGGCCTCGAGCCTGCCACGGAGCAGAGCGAGTTCCGTGACGTTCTGGATGAAGTCCTTCAGCAGCGGCTTCTCCCGCCCAGCTGCTGCCACCATGCGACGGCGGGCGCCGAGGTCGGCGAGCCATCCGGCCTCCAAGGGCGTGATCCAGCCGAAGTGCACGAGCGCGGGGAGTTGGCGCACGACGGTGGCGCGCTCCCGCTGCCTGGCCACCATGCCGACGATCAGCAGGCCGACGAAGACCAGCAGCTCGATGCCCGCGGCGATCAGGAGGCCGCGCATGCCGAGGAGGTCCATGGAGGAGTTGTGCATGAAGTGCAGCGCGACGGCCAGGCACCAGGCGAGGAACGGCCACCCCACCCGCATGAGACCCCTGGCGTTGACGCCGGCCCAGATGCCGATCGAGACGATGGCGGTCAGCATGGGATGCAGGTAGGCCACCAGGAGGAGCCTGAGGAGGATGACCTCGACGGAGTCGTACATGGTCTCGGGCCTGAGCGCATAGGTGATGTGTTCGATCCACGAGAACCCGAGTCCCACCATTGCGCCGTACACGATGGCGTCGGTGAGGCTGTTGAACTCCGCGCGCCCCCGTCGGGTGCTGAGCAGGACGATCACGAGGAAGAGGCCCTTGGTCGACTCCTCGATGAGCGGCGCGGACACCATGACGGCCGCGTTCTCGGACTGGAGCCAATAGGCCACGACCGTGTTCACGATGCCGCTGACCAGCGCGGAGACGCCGGCGCCCCACACGAAGGCGCCGATGATGAACAGCGGCGGCTCGGGCTCCCACTTGTCGAGCCAGCGCACGAAGGCCACCCCGAGGGCCAGCACGGCGGTGAACGCGAGCACCGCGACGACCGACTGGGTAGCCGGTCGGTCGAGGAAAACGAGCAGGCCCAGCAGGGTGCCGGCGCCGCCGACGACGAGGAAGAGCAGCGGTAGCACGACCGCCTGCTTCTTGTGCCGCGCCGCCTGTTGATAGGTGGGGTAGCTCATGGACCCACCGTATTGCCTGTGTGTGCCGTGGCGCCCGTGGCCGTGGCCTGCGGGGCGCCGGTGCGTGCCCTGCGGCCTGCGGGGTCTGCGCTTGCGGCCGTGGCTGCGCCTGACCAGAGTGAAGTTGTGCAGCGGACTTCCTGCACAACTTCACTCAGCTGGGGCATTGGGGCGACGAGGGGGTGGGCGTTGTTGAGTTGTGCAGCGGACTCGCTGCACAACTTCACTCAGCTTGGGCGTTGGGACAGCCTCGGCAGGGCGTCATCGTGCGGGACCAACCCCGAGAGACAAGCAGTTGCGCGACGGCACGCGCCACCTTGCACGGGTGGTTGACGATGTCGTTCCATCCGAACCGCAGCGTGACGTAGCCACGCATGGAGTTCTTGTTGTCGCGCTCGAAGTCGCGGAAGACGCCGTCTCCGGAGTGGCCGAGCCGTCCGTCGAGTTCGATGACGACGGCGACCTCGACGTAGGCCACGTCGCTGTAGCGGCTGGGCTGCAGGCTCACCTGGCGCACGCCGTCGGGCAGACCGTGGCGCTGCTCGACATCTCGGAAGTAGCGGCGCTCCAGTGCGCTGTGCACACCGCCGGCGATGTCTCCCAGCGCCTCGACGATCAGCGCCCTGTGCCGGACATTGGGAGTGGCCAGCGCGGCGTCGAGCAGCCGGCGTGGGGTGGTCCGTCGCGAGGTCACCGCTCGGGCGAGTTGGCTGAACAGCGCCTCGGGCTCGGCGTCGGCGCACATGCGCAGGGCCGTCTGCTCGATCCTCGCTACCGGTGGCTCTCCGCTGGCCTCGAACCCCGGCGTCCGGTGAAAGCGCCACGAGCCCCGGTTGATCCGTTGGTGCGGGGTGAGCACGTCGATGGTCGACGGCGGGGCGCACAGCCCGAGCTTGTGGCCTGCCGCCTCGAACCCCAGCGCAGCGTCCGGCCCGCCGAGCAGGACGCCGCCCCACGCGAGGCCGTCCCAGGGCGGGTCTGGGGAGAGGGAATAGAGCCCCCGGGCGAGGGACCACCAGACATGGTCGTCCAGGAAGCGCTGCGTGACGGCGCGGGTGATGCCGGCTGCGGCGGCCTGTTTCGTCGTGATGACACCGCCCTGAGTGCGAGCGGTGGCGATGAGGTGGGCAGGCATGACGATCTTGTTCATGCCCACCACTTATGTTCAGCGGACAGTCCCGCTTCCCATGCCGTCGCACATCTGTGCACAACCCAGGCGGACCGTGCGTCAAGCGTCGTTGAGTTGTGCAGCGGAGTTCGTGCACAACTTCACTCTGCCGGGCCGGGGGCCCCGACGGCGGGTCCAGCGTTGTTGAGTTGTGCGGGGGAGTTGGTGCACAACTTCACTCTGCCGGGCCGGGGGCCCCGACGGCGGGTCCAGCGTTGTTGAGTTGTGCAGCGGAGTTGGTGCACAACTTCACTTTGCCGGGGCGGCCGGCCCGGGCGTCGACGGCGGGCTCAGCGTCGTTGACCGTTCACCACTCCTTCCGGAGGCCGCGACCGCAGCTTGCGCCGCGCAGTTACGATGTACGCGTGCAAGAGACCATGACCTCGTCGTCGGAGATCCTCGACCCCGCAAACCCGGGCGGCGACCCGCGACCGGTGCCGAGCAAGCGCCAGCGCTACATCCTCTTCGGCGAGATGCTCGCCTTCGCCATCGTCAGTCTCATCGCGTCGTGGGTGCTGAGCTACGACGCCATCGTGCTGGCCGCCAACCCCGACGCGGACCTGGCCTGTTCCATCAACGAGGTGTTCGACTGCGCCAAGGTCGGCGCCACCTGGCAGGCCAACATCTTCGGCTTCCCCAATGCATTCCTGGGCATGATCGCCGAACCCGTCGTCATGACGATCGCCGTCGCGTCGCTCTTCGGGGTGCGGTTCCCGCGCTGGTTCATGTTCACCGCCAACGCGGTCTACTTCCTAGGTGTCGTCTTCGCCTACTGGCTCCTCTACCAGTCGTCCTTCGAGATCGGCGCGCTGTGCCCCTGGTGCCTCACGGTCACCGTCGCCACGACGTTCGTGTTCTGGTCCATGACCGCCTGGAACATCCAGGAACGCAACCACTACTTCTCCGACAAGACCGCGGAGAAGCTCGAGCGCTTCCACCGCAACGGCTGGCTGACCATCTCGTTCATGGCGTGGCTCGCGCTCATCGTGGTCATCGAAATCCTGAAGTTCGCCCCCAAATTCATCTGAGCCCCGCTCAACCGAGCCCGTGCGCACCGGCCTCCGACGGGGCGGTAGAGTCTCCCTGGTAGGACCTACCGTTCCAAGAGAGGAATGAGAAGTGAGCACTGCAGCTCCCGTCAAGATCGCCGTCACCGGCGCCGCTGGTCAGATTTGTTACAGCCTCCTGTTTCGCATCGCGAGCGGCTCGCTGCTGGGGGACACCCCCATCGAGCTGCGCCTGCTTGAAATCACCCCGGCGCTGAAGGCCCTCGAGGGCGTCGTCATGGAGCTCGACGACTGCGCCTTCGGCAACGTGGTCAACATCGAGATCGGCGACGACCCCGCCAAGGTGTTCGACGGTGTCAACCTGGCCATGCTGGTCGGCGCGATGCCGCGCAAGGCGGGCATGGAGCGAGGCGACCTGCTGTCGGCCAACGGCGCCATCTTCACCGCGCAGGGCAAGGCCCTCAACGACGTGGCCGCCGACGACGTCAAGGTGCTCGTCACGGGCAACCCCGCCAACACCAACGCGCTGATCGCCATGAAGAACGCTCCCGACATCCCGGCCGAGCAGTTCAACGCGCTGACCCGTCTCGACCACAACCGCGCCCTGTCGCAGTTGGCCGCCAAGCTGGGCGTGCCGGTCACCGACATCACGAACATGACCATCTGGGGCAACCACTCGGCCACCCAGTACCCGGACATCTTCAACGCCAAGGTCAACGGCCAGAGCGCCGCTGAACTGGTCAACGACCAGGCCTGGCTGGAGAGCACCTTCATCCCCACCGTCGCCAAGCGCGGCGCGGCCATCATCGAGGCGCGCGGCCTGTCGTCGGCAGCGTCGGCAGCCAACGCCACGGTCGAGCACATGCGCGACTGGGTGCTGGGCACCCCGGACGGCGACTGGGTCTCCATGGCCGTGCCGTCCGACGGTTCCTACGGCGTGCCGGAGGGCATCATCTCGTCCTTCCCGTGCACCGTGAAGGACGGCAGGTACGAGATCGTCCAGGGCCTCGAGATCAACGAGTTCTCCCGCGCCAAGATCGACGCCTCGGTCGCCGAACTCACAGACGAGCGCGAGGCCGTCACGGCCCTCGGCCTCATCTGAGCTGAACAACAACACACCGGCCCGCCCCCGAATCGGGGGCGGGCCGGTGTGCGTTCAGCCTGTCGGTCAGTGGTCGAGGGCACCTGCCGCGCCGGCGCCGGTCATGGAGCGGACCTCCATCTCGGCGGCCTGATCGGCGAACTGGTTGTGGTCCGGCTTCAGGACGGAGCCCAGCCAACCGAGGAAGAAGCCCGCCGGCACGGAGAAGATGGCCGGCGAATCCCACGGGAACCAGGAGAAGTCGACGTCGGGGAACATCGAGCCGGGGCTGCCCGACACCGCGGGGGAGAAGGCGATCAGCACGATGGCGGTCACCAGACCACCGCTGATCGACCACACTGCGCCCGCCGTCGAGAACTTCTTCCAGTACAGCGAGTAGAGGATGGAGGGCAGGTTCGCCGAAGCGGCGATGGCGAACGCCAGCGACACCAGGAAGGCGACATTCTGCTCCTTCGCGACGATACCGCCCAACACGGCGACACCGCCGATGAGGACCGACGTCCAGCGGGCCACCTTGACCTCCTTGGCCGGGTCCGCCTTACCGTCCTTGAGTACGTTGTTGTAGATGTCGTGCGCGAACGACGCGGAGGCCGTGATCGCCAGGCCCGCCACGACGGCGAGGATGGTCGCGAACGCCACACCCGCGATGACCGCCATCAGGACGGCGCCGCCCAGGTGGTAGGCGAGCGCCGGGGCAGCAGCGTTGGCGCCGCCGGGCATGCCGCGGATGGCCTCGGGGCCGACCAGCCACGCGGCACCGTAGCCGAGCACCATCGTGAACAGGTAGAACGCACCGATGAGGCCGATGGCCCAGGTCACGGAGCGACGCGCCTCCTTGGCGGTGGGCACCGTGTAGAAGCGCATCAGCACGTGGGGGAGGCCGGAGGCGCCGAGCACCAGGGCCATGCCCATCGAGATCAGGCCGATGGGATCGGTGTAGCGCTCCATGGGCGCGAGGAGGTCGAAGGTGGGCAGTTCGGGGTTGGCCGCACCGTCGGACGCGGTCTTGTCGATCGCCGCACCGATGAGGGCCGACATGTTGAAGCCCTTGAACGCCAGCACCCAGATGGTCATGATCAGCGCGCCCGTGATGAGCAGCACGGCCTTGATCATCTGCACCCACGTGGTGCCCTTCATGCCGCCGATGAGCACGTAGCCCACCATCAGCGCGCCCACGATGCCGATGACCAGGTTCTGGCCCCAACCGGAACTGATGCCCAGCAGCAGCGACACCAGCGCACCTGCGCCGGCCATCTGCGCCAGCAGGTAGAAGAAGGAGATGACGAGGGTCGAGGTGGCTGCGGCGGTGCGGACGGGCTTCTGACGCATGCGGAAGCTCAGCACGTCGGCCATCGTGTACTTGCCGGTGTTGCGCAGCGGTTCGGCCACTAGGAGCAGCGCGACCAGCCAGGCGACGAGGAAGCCGACGGAGTAGAGGAGGCCGTCGTAGCCGTACAGCGCCACGGCGCCGACGATGCCGAGGAACGACGCGGCGGAGAGGTAGTCGCCCGCGATCGCGAAGCCGTTCTGGCGGCCGTCGAATTGGGCGCCGCCGGTGTAGAAGTCGCCGGCGCGCTTCTTGCCGCCCTGGCTCACGCGGATCACCACGAACATGGTGATGACGACGAAGCCGGCGAAGATGCCGATGTTGATCAGCGGGTTGCCCAGCAACTGGGTTTCGAGGATGGTCATCGTGAGTGGCCCTCCAGTTCAGTGCGCAGTTCGACCGCGACGGGGTCGACCTTGCGGGTCATGTAGCGGATGTAGAGCCAGGTGATCAGGAACGTGCTGATGAACTGGCCGATGCCGAACAGGAAGCCCACCGACACGTTGCCGAACACCGGCGTCATCATCAGGTCCTTCGTGAAGATCGAGCCCAGGACGTAGGCGAGGTACCAGACGAGGAAGACCACGGTCATGGGGAAGGCGAACGAGCGGAACACCTTCTTGAGGTGTTGGAAGTTCTCCGATTGCTGGACCCGGTGGAACTCTTCTGGGGGAATGATGCCCCGGTGGGGCGATGTGACGTCATCCATGACGGATTCTCCTCAGCGTGGCGCATCGTTGCGCGCCTGCATGTTAGCAATCGGGCAGTTCGTTTGCGCGAATCTGTGATTTATCCCAAAACCCTCAGCCGTTCTGTCCAGGTGGGCGCCTGACCCTCGATGAGCGACCTCGCCCACCGGGCGCCGCGCCGCATACCGCTAGGCTGAGCGCCATGCATCAGCTCGTCGTCACTCTCGACTGCCCTGATCGCCCCGGCATCGTCCACGCGATCACCGGAGGCATCGTCCAGGCAGGCGGGAACATCACAGAACTCCAGCAGTTCTCCTCCCCGGACACCGGCCGCTTCTTCACCCGCATCCACGTCGAGGACGCAGATCCCGAGGCGCTGTACACCTCCGTCGACACGGCAACCCGGGGCTTCGACGCACGGCTGCGGGTGGACGACGCGACGCGCCCGGTGCGCACCCTGCTGCTCGCCTCCAAGGCCGGTCATGCGCTCAACGACCTGTTGTTCCGGTGGAAGGGCGGCGACCTGCCCATCGACGTCGTCGGCATCATGGCGAACCACGCCGTCCTCGCGCCCATGGCCGCGTTCTACGACGTGCCGTTCAAGCACCGCTTCGTCACCCCCGAGACCAAGCCGGCCTTCGAGGCGGAGATCCGCCGGGTCGTCGAGGAGGAGGACGTGGAGCTGGTGGTGCTCGCGCGTTACATGCAGATCCTCAGCCCGGAACTGTGCGAGTTCCTCGCCGGCCGGGCCATCAACATCCACCACTCGTTCCTGCCCGGCTTCAAGGGCGCCAACCCCTACCGCCAGGCACACACCCGCGGCGTCAAGCTCATCGGGGCCACCGCCCACTTCGTCACCGGCGACCTCGACGAGGGCCCGATCATCGAGCAGAACGTCGTCCGCGTCGACCACACGATGGACGTGGCCAAACTGGTCCGCAAGGGTCAGGCCCAGGAGTCGCAGACGCTGGCCGAGGCCGTGCGCCTGTTCGCTGAGCACCGTGTGCTGACCGACGGTGACCGCACCGTCATCTTCCGCTGACCAGGCCTCCTGTTGTTAGGAGATATCGCCCTCATCGGGCTGTTCATCATCATCGGCGGGGTCTTCGCGGCCGCCGAGATGGCTCTGGTGACCCTGCGGGAGTCGCAGATCCGGCGCCTGTCGCTGAAGGGTAGCCGCGGCCACGCCGTCGCGCGGCTCACCAGCAACCCCAACCTCTTCCTGTCGGCCGTGCAGATCGGTGTGACCATCTCCGGCATGCTGTCGGCCGCCTTCGGTGGCGCCACCATCGGCGCCCGTCTCGTCCCGGTCCTGGTGGGCTGGGGGATGGCGGAGAATGTCGCCGCACCGCTGTCGCTGGTGCTCACCACTGTGGTGATCGCGTACTTCTCCATCGTGGTGGGGGAGCTCACCGCCAAGCGTCTCGCCATGCAGCGCCCGGAGACGTTCTCGCTGGCGCTGGCGCCGCTGGTCTCCGGCATCGCGAGGCTGGCCCGCCCGCTCATCTGGATGCTCGACATCAGCACCAACTTCCTGGTGCGGGTCCTCGGCGGTGACCCCACCCAGTCGAAGGACGCCGTCACCGACGAGGAGCTGAGGGCCATGGTCATCAGCTCCTCCACTCTCGGGGTGGAGGAACGCAGCATCGTCGACGAACTCTTCGACGCCGGCGAACTCAGCCTCCGCGAGGTGATGGTGCCGCGCACCGAGGTGGACTTCCTGCCAGCAGACATGCCCATCTCGCTGGCCTACCGGGAGGTGCGCGGCGCCCCCCATTCCCGCTACCCGGTCACCGACGGTTCCTCTGACCGCATCGTCGGCTTCATCCACGTGCGCGACCTCATGGACGTGGAAGGCGCCGCCCGCTCCGGCGACGTCCGCTCGCTGGCCCGTGACGTACTCTTCCTGCCCGAGACCGTCAAGATCCTCACCGCCATGACTGCGATGCGCAGCCGCGGCGCCCACCTCGCCATCGTGCGCGACGAGTACGGGGGCACGGCGGGCATCGTGACGCTGGAGGACCTGTTCGAGGAACTCATCGGCGACATCACCGACGAGTACGACCTGGCCGACGGCGATGCGGCGCGCGAGGTCAATGAGGTCGACGGGCTGACCACCATCGAAGAGTTCGCCGAGCTGACGGGCCACGTCATCCCAGAGGGCCCCTACGACACCGTCGCCGGCTACTACATGTCCGTGGTGGGGAAGCTGCCGGTGCCGGGCGGCCTGATCAACGTCATGCTGGAACCCGTGCGGAACTCCGCCGGGGCGCGCGCCGCCTGGTACACGCTCGAGGTCCGCGAGCTGGACGGCCGACGCGCCGCGTGGTTCACGTTGCGCCGCGAGGCGGCTGCGGAGCCACAGCAGGAGAGCTCGGCGCCGCACCAGGAGGGGGACCCGGATGCCTGACGACGGCATGGGGCTGCTCACCGGGCCCCGCGTCGAGCCGCTGCTGCGCGCCGCCGTCGAGCATCAGGGCGGGAATCTGGTGAGCTGGTCGCTCGACCACGTCGACGCCGCGCCGGAGCATTCCACCACCGCCACCTACCTGGCGCAGATCCGCTGGCCCCACGGTGAACGCACGGAGCTGCTCGGGGTGAGCGCCCGCACGGGGGAGTTGTCCGCGTCGGACGCGCGCGCGGAGATCTTCGACGACGGCAGCCGCCGCGTCGCCGTGTGGCTCTACCCCAACGACCCGGACCTGCTCGGGCTCCCGACGGCGGCCTTCCCGGAGAAGATGGCAGAGGCCCTCAACGCCGGGGGAGTGCTGGCGCGTCCGGTGACGGGTGGCCAGCTGTCGTTGTCGATGATCGGCTACCGGCCCCGCCGACGCGCCGTGGTGAAGGTGGTCGTGAACGACCCGCACGTGGTGTTCTACGTCAAGGTGCTGCGCGAGAGGCTGTTCGCGGACGTGCTGGCCAAGCACACGATGCTCCGCGATGCCGGCATCCCCGCGCCTGAAGTGGCACTCGCCACCCCTGACCACCTCCTCGTGACCCGCGAACTGCCGGGCATGGCGCTCGCCAGGGCGCTCTTCGAGCCCGGCGATCCCTGCACCGCCGAGGACCTGATCGGCATCCTCGACGCGATGCCGCCCGCCGTCGCCCGGTTGGAACGTCGCGCCCCCTGGGCCGAGGCCGTCGGTCACTATTCGCGGATGGTGTCGGCCACGCTGCCCGACGCGGGGGACGAGCTCGCCTGGATGACCGACGAGATCACCAAGAGGCTCGCCCTCTTTCCGCCCGGCGACGAGGCCACCCACGGCGACTTCCACGAGGGTCAGTTGCGCGTCTCGGAGGGCCGGATCGTCGGCATGCTCGACGTCGACACCATCGGGCCCGGCAGACGGGCCGACGACCTGGCCTGCCTCATCGGACACCTCTCCACCATCCAGCGGATGAACCCGGAGCAGGAGGGCAAGGTGCGCGATCTGTTGGCGCGCTGGGTGCCGGTGTTCGACCGACGCGTGGACCCCGTCGAACTGAGGCTGCGGGCCGCCGCCGTGATCATCTCGTTGGCGACGGGTCCGTACCGCAGCCAGGAGGTGGACTGGCGGCAGCAGACACTGCAGATGATCCGCTCCGCGGGCGCCCTGGTGCGCCAGGTGGTGTGATCCAATCCGCGATTGTTGCGTATCTATAACGATCAACTGCAGCGCAACAAAAGTCCCAGCCACGGAGCGGTATTGTCGGGTTGCCCCACTGAAACCGGACCAACAAGGAGGATCTTCGTGAAGAAGTCCCTGCTCAGCCTCGTTTCGGTCGCTGCGGCCAGCGCTCTCGCGCTCGCCGGCTGCGCCGAACCGCCCGCCACCACCGAACCCGGCACGGAAACTTCCGCGGCCGTTGGGACCAGCGCCGAGGAAAGCCCTGGCACGGAAGAGAGCCCCTCGACGGAGCCCTCGACCGACGCGTCGGCCTCGGCCAGCGCGTCCGGCAGCGTGGACGCCGCAGACTTCACCGCCTGCATGGTCTCCGACGCCGGTGGCTTCGATGACAAGTCCTTCAACGAGACGGCCTACAACGGCCTCATGCGCGCCAAGGACGAACTCGGCATCGCCACCAACCAGATCGAGTCCAACGCCGAAGCCGAGTACGCCGGCAACGTGCAGGCCATGATTGACGCCAACTGCAACATCATCGTCACGGTCGGCTTCGCTCTCGCCAACGCCACTGAGGCCGCAGCCAAGCAGAACCCCGAGACGAACTTCGCGATCGTCGACTATGGCTCGTTCGAAGGCGTCGACAACGCCAAGGGCCTGCTGTTCAACGCTGCTGAGCCCGCGTTCATGGCCGGCTACCTCGCCGCGGGCATGAGCCAGACCGGCACCGTCGGCACCTTCGGTGGCGCCAACTACCCCACCGTTTCCATCTTCATGGACGGCTTCCACGAGGGTGTCAACTACTACAACGAGGCCAAGGGCGCTTCCGTCAAGGTCATCGGTTGGGACGAGGCCAAGCAGGACGGCCAGTTCATCGGCGGCAACAACCCGTTCGGTGACATCCCCGGTGGCAAGAACACCGCCAACACCCTGATCGCTCAGGGCGCTGACGTGCTCCTCCCCGTGGCCGGCCCCGCCGGCATCGGCGCTCTCCAGGCCGCCCAGGAATCCGGTGGCAAGGTCAACGCCATCTGGGTCGACACCGACGGCTACGAGTCCGCTCCTGAGTACGGTGCTCAGATCATGACGTCCGTCGAGAAGGGCATGGACGTCGCAGTGTTCGAGGCCATCAAGTCGGCCCTCGAGGGCAGCTTCTCCTCCGAGCCGTACGTCGGCACCCTGGAGAACGGTGGCGTTCTGCTGTCCGATTACCACGACTTCGACAGCAAGATCCCGGAGGAACTCAAGGCCGAGGTCGAGCAGGTCAAGGAAGACATCATTGCCGGCACCATCGAAATCACGTCGCCCAGCCAGCCCTGAGCTTCGCTGAGTTGACCCAGGGGAGGGGCGCAACGGCGCGTCCCTCCCCTTTCTTCGCACCGTCCCACAGGGTTTCGGCGCCGCCCTCAGGCCGCGCCGTCCTCGACCCGCTACGCTACGAACCACGCCGCACCAGGCGAGGGGAGGAACTCCGACGTGACAGTAACCACCGCGCAGGCACCGACGCTGACGCTGGACCACATCACCAAGCGATTCGGATCGCTGACGGCCAATGACGCCATCACCGTGGACATCACGCCGGGGCGCATCCATTGCCTCCTGGGCGAGAACGGCGCCGGCAAATCGACGTTGATGAACATCCTCTTCGGGCTCCTGCAGCCGGACGAGGGCGAGATCCGGATGGGTGATGAGGTGCTGAACCTCACCAACCCGAAGCACGCCATGGCCAAGGGCATCGGCATGGTGCACCAGCACTTCATGCTGATCCCGGTGTTCACCGTCGCGGAGAACATGGTGCTCGGCCGCGAACCCGGCAGCGGGGGCCTCCTCGACATCAACTCCGCCCGCAAGGCGGTGCGCGAACTGAGCGAGCGCTACAACATGTTTGTGGACCCCGACGCGCTGGTCGAAGACCTGCCGGTGGGCATCCAGCAGCGCGTGGAGATCCTCAAGGCCCTCGCGGGCGGCGCGCAGTACCTCATCTTCGACGAGCCGACGGCGGTGCTCACTCCGCAGGAGATCGACGAGCTGATGCTCGTGATGAAGGCTCTCCGCGACGAAGGCAGGGCGATCGTCTTCATCACGCACAAGTTGCGCGAGGTGCGCCAGGTCGCCGATGACATCACGGTCATCCGCCGCGGCAAGGTCGTCGGCAAGGCGGAGCCCGGCGCCTCCGAGGCCGAGCTGGCCACCATGATGGTGGGCCGTTCGGTGTCGCTGAAGGTGGACAAGAAGCCGGCGGAGCCCGGCGAACCCCGCCTCACGATCAATGAATTGACGGTGGCCGCCCCGTCGGGTCAGGTCGCCGTCGACCACCTCAGCCTGGATGTGCGTGGCGGCGAGATCGTGTGCATCGCCGGCGTGCAGGGCAACGGCCAGACCGAACTCGTCGAGACCCTGCTCGGCACCAGGACGGCGCTCAGTGGCACCGCCACCCTCGACGGCTTGGACATCACCCGCGCCAAGCCGGCGAAGACCATCAAGGCCGGCCTCGGCTACGTTCCGGAGGACCGGCACCGCGACGGCTTCATCGGCGAGTTCTCCATCGCGGAGAACCTCGTGCTCAACAACCTCGACGAGTTCTCGCGCGGCGGTTCGCTGCAGCTGAAGAAGATCGCCGACAACGCGGTGGCCCGCATCGAGGAGTTCGACATCCGCGCCGGCTCGTACGCTCAACCGGTGCGCTCGCTCTCCGGCGGCAACCAGCAGAAGGTGGTGCTCGCCCGCGAACTGTCGCGCGACCTGTCACTGCTCGTCGCGAACCAGCCCACCCGCGGCGTGGACGTCGGCGCCATCGAGTTCCTCCACACCCGCATCGTGGAGGAACGCGACCGCGGCACCGCTGTGCTGCTCGTCTCCACGGAACTGGAGGAAGTCGAGTCCCTCGCGGACCGGATCGCCGTCATGTACCGCGGCAAGATCGTCGGCATCGTGCCGCCGGACACCCCGCGCAATGTGCTCGGCCTCATGATGGCCGGCATCAGCCACGAGGACGCACTCGCCACGATCAAGGAGGCCGGCAATGAGTGACAAAGTGAAGGCACCCCGTCCGGCGTGGGTCACCTCCGCCATCATCACGGTGGCCTCGCTGATCCTCGCGTTCATCGTCGGCTCGTTCGTGATGGTGTTCACGGACGCCGAGGTCGCCTCCACGTGGGGCTACTTCTTCTCCAGGCCCGGCGACGCGCTCGTCGCGTCGTGGGACAAGATCTCCGCCACGTTCTACGCCATGTGGGTCGGCTCCATGGGCTCCTGGGTGGCCATCACCAACACGACGGCGGAGGCTGCGCCCCTGATCTGCGCGGGCCTCGGTGTCGCCGTGGCGTTCCGCGCCGGGCTGTTCAACATCGGCGCCCAGGGCCAGGCGATGCTCGGCGGCCTGACGGCCGCCTTCATCGGCTTCAGCATCAAGGGCCTGCCGATCTTCATCCACCTCCCGTTGGCCATCGTCGTGGGCATCGTGGCGGGCGCCATCTGGGGCGGCATCGTCGGCCTGTTGAAGGCGAAGACCGGCGCGCACGAGGTCATCGTGACCATCATGATGAACTACATCGCCGGTTCGTTGTTGGCGTTCCTCATGCTGCAGCCGGCGTTCCAGACGCCCGGCCGTGCAGACCCGATCTCGCCGGTCCTGGAGTGGACCGCCACGCTGCCGCGCCTGGCCGGTACGCGGCTGCATCTGGGCTTCTTCCTGGCCATCGTCGCCGCCATCGTCTGCTGGTGGCTGCTGGAGCGCACCAAGTTCGGCATCCACCTGAAGGCCGTGGGCCTGAACCCGAACGCCGCCGCCACCTCCGGCGCCAGCGTGGCCAACGTGACCATCCTCACCATGGCCCTCGCCGGTGGCCTCGCCGGCCTGGCCGGCGTGCAGGCCGTGACCGCCCCTGAGCTCCTGACCGGCACGCCCACCCAGATGACCGGCACGATCATCGGCACGCTGGGCTTCGACGCCATCACCGTGGCACTGCTCGGTAGATCGAGACCACTGGGAGTGGTGCTCGCGGGCCTGCTGTTCGGTGCCCTCAAGGCTTCGCGCCGCACGATGGTCACGATGGCCAACACGCCGGACAAGCTGACAGACCTCATCCAGGCCCTCGTCGTGCTGTTCGTGGCCGCGCCCGCGTTCGTCGCGTGGCTGCTGCCGTTCCTCAACGAGCGCAAGACCAAGCGTCGTTCCGTTCCTGTCGCGAAGGTGGCTGAAGCATGAGCACCCAGACCCTGCCCATCCCGGACAGCGACCTGCGCCTCGTCAAGAAGGTCGAGTCGCCGGAGGCGAAGGCCCAGCGACTCTCCACCGGCACCCTGATCGCCGTCATGGGCGTCGCGCTGTTGGTCATGGCGTTCACCGTCAACAAGTCCGGGCGGATCGCCCTGTCCGATGCCTTCTCCGAGGTGCAGTTGCCCACGCTGGAACTGCCCGGCACCGCCACGGTCCTCATCGCGGCCCTGCTGGTACTTGGCGCCGGTATCGGCTACCTCACCGGGAAGCTCAGCGGCAGGATGCGCACGCTGGCGGCCGTGGTCGCCGGCCTGGGCATCGTCGTCGGCTTCCTGGTGTGGGCCGCGGCCAGCTCACCGCTGCCGTTCACCCTCACCAGCCAGCTGAACCTCACGCTCGAATACGCGACGCCGCTGTTCTTCGGCGTGCTGGGTGGCGTGCTGGCGGAGCGGGCGGGCGTGGTGAACATCGCCATCGAGGGCATGTTCCTCACCGCGGCGTTCTCGGCCTCGCTGACCTACAGCATGACGCAGTCGTTCGTCGCGGCCCTGTTCGCGGCCGCGTTGGCCGGCGTCATGATGGCCGGGATCCTGGCGCTGTTCACGCTGCGTTACCTGGTGGACCACGTCATCATCGGCGTCGTCATCAACGTGCTGGCCACGGGCCTCACGGGCTTCATCTACCAGCAGTTGGTGGCCAAGGACATCGCCACCTACAGCAACGTGCGGCCCATGCTGCCCATCCGGATCCCTGGCCTGGCGGACGTCCCCTTCCTCGGGCCCATCCTGTTCACGCAGCGACCCCTCACCTACATCGCGTTCGTCGCGGTGCCGCTGGTGTGGTTCCTGCTGTTCCGCACCAAGTGGGGCCTCCGGGTCCGCTCGGTGGGCGAACACCCGCACGCTGCAGACACCGTCGGCATCAACGTGCTCTGGACCAAGGCCTCGGCCGTGCTGCTCGGCGGCGTGTTCGCCGGCGTCGGTGGCGCGTACTTCACCATCGGCTCGGTGGGGTCGTTCCAGGACAACAACCCGACGGCGGGCAACGGCTTCATCGCGCTCGCCGCGGTGATCATGGGCCGCTGGCACCCCGTCCTCGGCGCATTCGTCGCGCTGTTCTTCGGCTTCGCCCGCGCGCTGGCCCAGAACACGAAGCTCATGCAGCTTCCCATCCCCAGCGACTTCATCGAGATGCTGCCGTACCTGGCCACCATCATCGCGGTCGCCGGCCTCGTCGGACGCGTGCGGGCCCCTGCCGCAGACGGCGCGCACTTCATCAAGAGCCACTGATGACGAGCATCGACTGGGAGGCGCTGCGGGCCACGGCCCTCAGCGTCATGACCCGCGCGTATGCGCCCTACTCGAGGTTCCGGGTGGGGGCGGCGGCGCTGGTGGACGACGGGCGCGTGGTGAGCGGCTGCAACGTGGAGAACGCCGGCTACGGCGTCACGCTGTGCGCAGAATGTGGGCTGATCTCGGACCTCGTCGCCGGTGGGGGTGGGCGCCTGGTGGCGTTCACCTGCGTCGGTGGGGAGACGCGCGGCGAGGTGATCACGCCGTGCGGACGGTGTCGCCAGCTGCTCTTCGAGCACGGCGGCGCAGACCTGCTGATGGAGACCCCGGCGGGCATCGTGACCTTGGCGGAGATGTTGCCGCAGGCCTTCGGCCCCGCCAACCTCACCTGACCGCACGCCCCCCGCGGCGCTGCGGCTGGTGTGCGATGAGCAACGGGAGGGCCGACGCGTCTACTGGTACGACACGAGGTGGGGCAACGGCTTGACCTGCGCCACCGTCTGCTGAGGCGTCAGCATGGGCAGGTCCTCGTCCTCGAAGTTCTTCCAGCCGAGGAACACGTTCTGGGGGAGGTCCTTCAGCAGCGCCTGCCAGGTGGCCTGCTTCGCCGGCTGGCCGCCCTGCCCGTCGGCATGCATGAGGTACTGGATCTCCGGGTGGCTGGTGTCGAGCCGCTGCCTGCCGATGACCATCCGGGGCTGGAACTGGTGCAGGACGAGCACCTTCGACGGCAGGTTGTTGTCGCGCACCAGGTCTGCCAGCCAGGTGCCCACGGCGTTGACCTCTTCGATCGCCACCTGCCCGATCTGACGCAGGTGCACCTGGTTGGGCTTGAGGCGCCACTCCGGATCGAGCGCCAGACCCACCGACGGACGGCGGAGCAGTTCCTCGTACAGCTTGGCCTGCGTGAGGAAGTCGACGCGGCCGGGCTGGAGGTCGATGATGACGTAGATGTCGTTGGCTTCGGCCGCCTCGATCCACGGCATGATCGTCTCGATCGGGGTGCGGTTCGAGTAGGAACCGTCGGCCGTCCTCGACGCCGAGGCCACCGTGACGATGATCTCGAACGCCCCGATGACCTTCTCGTCGGGCAGGAGCTTCTGGTACTCCGCGACGAGCGCGTTGACCCGGGTGACCGCCTGGGCGGGCGGCTGCTCGCCCAGCATGCCGAGCACCGGCGCCGTGGGGTGTCCGTACAGGGCGACCATGCGTCGGTCCGGAAACGGGGTGGTGCCGCCGCCGGGCAACTCGGCCACCTGCGGGGTGGGCGAGGGCTCGGGGGAGGGGCTGCTGGGCTCCGGCGACTGGCTGGCCGACGCCGACGCCGATGGGCTGCGGGAAGCGGTGGTCGGCGAGGCCGACGTCGGGTTTTCGGAGGGGGGCGCCACCGGGGATCCCGCGTCGGTGCAACCGGTCGCCAGGGCGAAGCCGCCTGCTGCGGTTCCCGCGATCAGTGCTCTTCTGTTCAGCTCAGCCATTGCAACAGCCTGCCACGGATCGGGGGCAGCTCCCCGGCCTGCCCGGTAGCCTGAGCCCATGCTGAGCCTCGACGACCTGCGCGCACTGCCCAAAGTTGCACTCCACGACCACCTCGACGGAGGGCTGCGCCCCGAAACCGTCATCGAGCACTGCGCTGCCAACGGCCACGAGCTCCCGACCACGGATCCGGAGGCTCTGCGCCGGTGGTTCTTCGAAGCCGCAGACTCCGGCTCGCTGGTGCGCTACCTGGAGACCTTCGCGCACACGGTTGCCGCGATGCAGACCGCCGAGCAGCTCGAGCGGGTGGCGCACGAGTTCGTCGTCGACCAGGCCGAGGACGGCGTCGTCTACGCCGAGGCGCGCTGGGCTCCCGCGCAGCACCTGGGCAGGGGGCTGACGCTGCAGCAGTCTGTCGAGGCGGTGCGCGACGGCTTGGCCTCCGGCATGAGGGCGGCCGCGGCGTCGGGCCACGCCATCGTCGCGCGGCAGATCCTCACCTCGCTGCGCCAGGACGACCCCACCGTCGAGATCGCGCAACTGGCCATCGACAACCGCGACGACTCCGTCTGCGGGTTCGACATTGCGGGGGCGGAGGACGGCTTCCCCCCGTCGCGCTTCGAGGGTGCGTTCCGGCTGCTCAAGAAGCACAACATGTTCTTCACCATCCACGCGGGCGAGGCATTCGGGCCGCCCTCGATCTGGGAGGCCGTGCAGCTGTGCGGCGGCAACCGTCTGGGCCACGGCGTGCGGATCGTCGAGGACCTCACCATCGAGGAGGACCGCGTGCGGTTCGGCCGGCTGGCCGCGTACGTGCGCGATGCCCAGATCCCGCTCGAGGTGGCGCCGTCGTCGAACCTCCAGACCGGCATCGCGGGGCAGATGAAGGACCATCCCATCGACCTGCTGAAGGGCCTCCAGTTCAACGTGACCGTCAACTGTGACAACAGGTTGATGAGCGACACCACGATGTCGCGCGAGTACCTCAAGCTGGTGGAGACGTTCCGCTGGGACCTCGACGACGTCGAACGGACCACTGTGGGTGCGATGCGCGCGGCGTTCCTGCCGCACGACCAGCGCGAATCGATGATCCGCGAGGTCATCCTCCCCGCCTTCGCCGCCGCCCGCTGACGTCCGGAAGGCCGGGGCGGCTGGATCCACCGAAGGATGGATGCCTGCCGGGTGAACCCTGTGAGCGGAACCGCGACGATGGATGCATGCTGAATCGACTCTTCCTCTCCGCCGGAACCTGGACCGCCCTCGGACTCGCCTCGGGCCTCTACTGGCGCGAAATGACCAAGATCAACGAGTTCACCGGCGACACCATGCTCTCGACCGCCCACACGCACGCGCTGGCGCTCGGGACCCTGGTGTTCCTCGCCATCCTGGCGCTGGCCAAGGTCTTCCCCCTCGCGGAGAAGAGCGCGAAGCTCTTCACCCTGCTCTACAACATCGGCCTCGCCTTTACGTTCGGTTCCATGGTGGTGAAGGGCACCCTCCAGGTGCTCGAGGCTCCCATCGCCACCTCCGCCATGTGGCCCGGCTTCGCGGGCCTCGGTCACATGATCCTGACCGGCACCTGGGTGCTCTTCTTCGTCATCCTCGGCAAGGCGCTGAAGGCTGACGCCCGCCAGCCGCTGGAGACCGCTACCGTGGAGGCGTGACGACCCCTTCCCCGCGAGCCCAGCTGGGCGTCGCTCGCGCGCCCAGGTGGTCGGCCTCCTGGTGGTTGAGGGCCGGGCAGGCGGTGATGTTCGTCGGGTTGCTGATCATCGCCAGCGTCCTGCCGGAACTCGGTTGGGCAGCCTTCTGGGCCTGGCCCGTGGCCGCCGTGACCCTGCTGGTGTTCGTGTTGGTCCTCCAGAGCGTCGACAGGATGGGCGCGCTGGGCCGCACGGTGTGGATGAGCGTCCTGTTCACGTTGTCCACAACCCTGATGTGGATCTCACCGAATTACCTGTGGATCGCCTTTCCGCTGTGGCTGATGGGCGCGGCGGTGCTGCCGCTGCTGACGTCCTTGCTGTTCACCGCCGTCACTCTCGCCGTGATCGTGACGGTGCTGAGCATGGGCGGAGACAGCGGCGTCGGCTCCATTCTGGGACCACTCTCGGGCGCACTGATCGCGGTGGGGCTTTCGCGCGGTGTGCTCAAGTTCGAGCACGAGGTCTCTGAGCACCGTCGCCTGCTGGACGAGGTGCTGCGGGCCCATGACGAGACCGCGCGCCTGCAGCGCGAGGCCGGTCAGCTGGCCGAACGCACCCGGCTCGCCCACGACATCCACGACACCCTGGCGCAGGGGTTCTCCTCCATCGTGCTCCTGGCCCGGGCTGCGCGCCGTAAGGCAGCCGACGACCCGGCCCGGGACCTCATCGCCCAGATCGAGGCCACGGCGACGGAGAACCTCGCGGAGTCACGCCGCGTCGTCTACGCCTTGGCTCCCGAGGAGGCCGGCGCAGGTGGCCTCGCCGCACCGCTGCGTCGCCTGACGGCTGAGGTCGCCGAAGCGCTGGAAGCGCAGTGGGACGTCACCGTCGACCCCGAGCTGCCCCGGCTCGCCACGCCCACTGAGGTGGCGCTCCTGCGCGCGGCGCAGAACGCGTTGGCCAACGTGCGCCAGCACTCGCGGGCCGGCCGCGTCGGCGTCGAGTTGGCCCGCGCAGGGGACCACGTCCACCTTGATGTCGTCGACGACGGCATCGGGTTCGACCCGGCCCTCACTGTGGAGCGCACCATGAGCGGGGGCTACGGGCTGCGCGCTCTCCGCGAGCGCCTCGCGGACCTGGGCGGTGAGCTCACCGTCGAATCGGAGCCGGGAGGTGGCACGGCCGTCACCGCCCGCCTGCCGCTGGTGCGGGCGGACGAGGTGTTGCCATGATCCGGGTACTGCTGGTGGACGACCATCCGGTGGTGCGGTCCGGCGTCGCGGCGCTGCTGAGCGGGGCCGACGCCATCGAGGTGATCGGGTCCGCCGCCACGGGCGAGGAAGCACTGCGGCTGGTGGACGATCTGTCGCCAGACGTGGTCCTCTGCGACCTGAGGCTGGGAGAGGGGCTCGACGGCGTGGGCGTCACCGAGGCGGTCAGACGCAGGCCCGGCCCGCCGGCGGTGCTGATCCTCACCACCTACGACAACGACTCCGACATCGCCAGGGCCGTCCTGGCCGGGGCCGCGGGGTATCTGCTCAAGGATGCGCAGCCCGAAGACATCATCGAGGGCATAGCGGACGCGGCCGCCGGGCGGCTGGTGCTCTCGCGTGACCTCGAGGTGCGCGTCGTCGAACGGATGTCGCAGGGCGTGCCCGCCGTGAGTGCGCGGGAACTCGACGTGCTGCGTTTGGTTGCCGAGGGCAGCACCAACCGAGAGATTGCCAGGCAGTTGTTCATCTCCGAGGGCACCGTGAAGACGCATCTGGTGCACGCCTTCGGAAAACTGGGGGCTGATTCGCGTACCGCCGCGGTCGCCGCGGCGCGCCGGCACGGCCTGCTGAGCTGACAGCTGGTGATCCTCGCCGGATGATCGCTGCCCAGTTCCCTTGCGGGCGACGGCGGATGCTGAACTCCTGAATGCCACGGGCGCTAATGTCGTGCCATGAGTGAGCCCAATGCACCCGTCACCCCGGTCGCTGACGCGAAGGACTGGACCTGGGTCACCGAGCGCCAGTGCCCGGAGTGTGGTTTCGATCCCGCGACGGTGTCGCCGGATGACCTGCCCGCGCTCATCCTGGGCGCGGCCGAGCGGTTTGAGGTCGCCGTCGAGCGGAAGGGCGCGGAGGAGCGTCCGTGGCCGGAGACGTGGTCGCCCATCGAATACGGGCAGCACGTGGCGGACGTCATGGCGGTCATGACGGAACGTCTGGGCCTGATCCTCGACAGCGACGGCGCGGGCACCGAGTTCGAGGACTGGGACCAGGACGCCGCCGCCGTCGAGAAGGAGTACTGGAAGGCCAACGGCCACGCCACCGCCGTCCTCATCAAGGAACGGGCCGAAGCCGCGGCGAAGGCGTGGGCCGAGCCCGTCGGGGAGCAGTGGTCCTGGGCGGGGCTGCGAGGTAACGGCTCCGAGTTCACGGCGCAGTCACTGGGCCTGTACTTCGCGCACGACCTGATCCACCACCTGCACGACGTCGCCGGCTGAGTCGCCTGCGGGTGGTTCGAACCCTGGCGGTTCGCGGTCAGGGAGCCAGGTACTGCCTCAGGTGGTCGCCGGTCAGGGTGCCCGCATCCATCAGGCCTTCGGGCGTACCCTCGTAGACGATGCGGCCACCGTCGTGGCCGGCGCCCGGGCCCACGTCGATGATCCAGTCGGCGTGCGACATCACGGCCAGCGAATGCTCGATCACGATGACGGAGTTGCCGCGGTCCACGAGGCCGTGGAGCATCTCCAGCATCGCCTCGATGTCGGCGAGGTGCAGCCCCGTGGTGGGCTCGTCCAGCACGTAGACGCCGGCACCCTCGGCCATGCGGATCGCGAGCTTGATGCGCTGGCGCTCGCCGCCGGACAGGGTGGAGAGCGGCTGCCCGAGCCTGAGGTAGCCCAGGCCCACCGCCAGGAGGCGGTCCAGGATCTTCTTCGGGGTGCCGGCGGTGAACACCTCGGCGGCCCTCCCGATCGGCAGTGCCAGCACCTCGGCGATGTTGAGCCCGTGGAGCCGGTACTGCAGCACCTCGTCGGTGAACCGTCGGCCCTCGCACACCTCGCAGGTGTTGGCCACCCCGGCCATCATGCCCAGATCCGTGTAGACGATGCCCAGGCCCTTGCAGTTCTCGCAGGCACCGGCCGAGTTGGCGGAGAAGAGCGCGGGCTTGACGTCGTTCTCCTTCGCGAACGCCGACCTGATGGGGTCCAGCAGACCGGTGTACGTGGCGGGGTTGGAGCGGATGGAACCCCGGATCGCGCTCTGGTCGACCACGCGGATCTCGCCGGCCTTCTTCAGCGCCCCAGACTGGATCGAGCCGTGGATCAGCGACGACTTGCCTGAACCCGCCACGCCCGTGACCACCGTCAGCACGCCGAGCGGCACGTCGACGTCGACGCCCTTGAGGTTGTGCGTGGTGGCCCCGCGGATCTCCATCGCGCCCGACGGCGTGCGCCGGTGGGTGCGTAGCGTGGGCTTGTGGTCCATCAGTTCACCGGTGATGGAGCCGGACCTCCGGAGGCCCTCGAGGTCGCCGACGTAGACGATCTCGCCGCCGTCGGAACCGGCGCCGGGGCCGATGTCGACGATGTGGTCCGCCCGCTCGATGACCTGCGGCTTGTGTTCCACGACGAGCACGGTGTTGCCCTTGTCGCGCAGCGACTGCAGGAGGTCGATCATCCGGTTGATGTCGTGCGGATGGAGGCCGACGGTGGGCTCGTCGAACACGTAGGTCACGTCCGTCAGCGCGGAACCGAGGTGGCCCACCATCTTGACCCGCTGGGCCTCGCCGCCGGACAGCGTGCCGGATTCGCGGTCGAGCGACAGGTAGCCGAGCCCCACCTCCACCAGCGAGCCGAGCTGGTCCGCCAGCGCGGTGAGGACGGGGAGCGCCTTCGCCGAGGTGGTGTGTCCTGCCAGTTCCAGGACCCATTCGCGCAGGTCCGAGACCTGCCACGCCAGCGCGGCGGGCAGCGTCACGCCGTCGACCTCAGCGGAGCGCGACGCCTCGTTGAGCCGCGTGCCGCCGCACTCGCGGCAGGCGACGAAGGTGCCGATCCGCTCCGCGAATTCGCGGATGTGCTTCTGGCCGGCCTCCTTCTCCGGGTTGAGGAACTGGCGCTTCACGCGCACGACGATGCCCTCGTGCGTGGTGTTCATGCCCAGGAACTTCACCCGGGTGCCGGGGTCGTACATCAGCCGTTCGAGCTCCGCCGGCGTGTAGTCCTTGACTGGCTTGTCCGGGTCGAGCTCCGGGTCCTCGCCGTACATCTTCCACTGCCAGGTGCCCACCCCGTAGCCAGGGACGGTGATGGCGCCGTCGTTGAGGGAGAGCTCGGTGTTGACGATGAGCGACTCGTCGACGGCCGACACCTTCCCGTTGCCCTCGCAGGCCGGGCACATGCCCTGCGGCGTGTTGAAGGAGAAGTGGAAGCTGGGTCCCACGTGGGGCGTGCCCAGGCGGGACCAGACCAGCCGCAGCAACGAGTTGACGTCGGTGGCGGTGCCGACGGTGCTCCGGCTGTTTGCTCCCATCCTTTCCTGGTCCACGACGATGGCGGCCGACAGGTTCTCCAGCCGGTCCACGTCGGGCCGGGCGGGGGAGGCCATGAAGCTCTGCACGAACGCGGGGTAGGTCTC
Organism: Tessaracoccus zhenghani; assembly: GCF_054552775.1. Classification (NCBI taxonomy): domain Bacteria; kingdom Bacillati; phylum Actinomycetota; class Actinomycetes; order Propionibacteriales; family Propionibacteriaceae; genus Tessaracoccus; species Tessaracoccus zhenghani. The sequence continues at coordinate 60,741 of NZ_CM137275.1, forward strand.
GTTGATGAGCCGCTGCGACTCCGCCGCGATGGTGCCGAACACCAGGGACGACTTGCCCGAACCGGAGACTCCGGTGAAGACGGTCAACTGCCGCTTCGGGACGTCGACGGAGACGTCCTTGAGGTTGTTGACGCGCGCGCCGCGGACCTTGATCCGATCATGCTCTGCCACCGGGCAAGTATGCCCCCGCAGGAGTGGCCCCGGCCAGACCCCTTGGCCACCCCACCCGAGTTTCACGGGGTCGACGGGGGCCCGAGGGGGCGGGGGCGGTGAAGTAATCTGGCGCAATGATCATCGAGGTCCCCGCCGGAGCGCCGCGCATCACGCTGCGGCATCTCGACGCGGACGGGCGCGCCTCAGACTTCGTCGGCCACCTCATCGCCGCCGACGACGACCGCCTGGTGGTGCTCCCGGAGGACAAGCCGGCCGTGTGGCTGCAACGCTCGATGGTGAAGAACCTGAAACGGGTCCCAGAACGCACTGTGCTGCCGGCCTCGCCCCCCGACGCCATGCAGCGGATGCTGGACCGCACCTGGCCCGGGCTGCGTCGCGCCCGGTTGGGCGGCTGGGTCCTCCGCGACGGCAACCGGCGCACCACCCGGGCGAACTCCACCCTGGTGGGCGGCGACCCCGGGATGCCGTGGAACGAGGCGCTCACACTGGCCGACGAGTGGCGCGGCCGGCCCACCATCCTGCAGGTGGTCATGGGTGATCCTGTCATCGACCTGGCCAAGGCCGCGGGCTACGAGTTGCGTGGCCCCACCGTCGTGATGGTGGCCCGGGCTGATGACCTGCCGTATGACCACGTCGAGGTCAAGAAGTCGTCTGAGCCCGACGAGGGGTGGCTCTCCATCTGGCGCGGCGGCCGCACGGACGCCGACCTGGTGGCGGAGATGACCAGCGCCCCGGCCACCTATGCGCAGATCCCGGGCATCGCCGTGGGGCGCGTCGCCCTGTGGGGTTCGTGGGCGGTCATCTCGTCGGTCGAGGTCGCTCCCGCACTGCGGGGCACCGGTTGGGGGCGGGCGATGACGCGGGCGTTGGTGGATTCGGTGGAGTGCCGCTTCGTCGCCCTTCAGGTGGGGGAGGAGAACACCGCCGCCCGCTCGCTGTACGCCAAGGAGGGCTTCGTGGAGCACCACACCTACGCCTACCTCTTCCCGCCCACCGCCGGATGAGTCCTTCGTAGCGTTCGCCCGCGCTCGCCAACTCTCGGGGCGGGGGAGGCGGCGGTAGGGTGTCGGGCGTGATTGTTGCTGCCGCAGACGGTTCCTCCCTCTCCAACCCCGGCCCGGCAGGCTGGGCCTGGTACATCAGCGACGACGCGTGGGCCTCCGGGGGCTGGCCGCACGGCACCAACAACATGGGTGAACTCATGGCGGTGCTGGACCTGCTGCAGTCCACGGCGCACGTCGACGAGCCCATGCGCATCCTCTGCGACTCGCAGTACGTGATCAACTCGCTGACGAAATGGCTGCCGGGGTGGAAGCGCCGGGGCTGGAAGAAGGGCGATGGCAAGCCGGTCCTCAACGTCGAACTGATGAAGGAACTCGACGTGGCGATGCAGGGGCGCAACCTGCACTTCGAGTGGGTCAAGGGTCATGCAGGGCACGCAATGAACGAAGCGGCCGACGAGCGGGCCAGGGCCGCCGCGTTCGCGTTCCAGCAGGGTGTCGCCTTCGATCCCGGCCCGGGCTTCCCGTCGGCCGCAGCCCCCAAATCGAGGGAGCAGGAGTTCGCCATCGGGTCCACAGATCCGGAGCCGGACCTGTTCTCCCTCGGCGAGCCCGAGCCGGCGCCCTCTGGCCCGGCCGGCGGATGCCCCGGCACCGCTTCACCGCGGGTCAAGGCCAAGCTCCTGCAACTCACGCGTGAACTCCTCGACGACGAGGTGAGAGGCGACTCCCGGGCGCTCGGCGCGCTGCTCCACCCCCATTTCGTCGCCCATGCGCTCGACGGCCAGATCGTCGACAAGGCGTACGGGGCGTGGCAGCCCACGTCGTCGCGCTTCGAGGTGCTCGCCGTCGACACCTACGCGGAGGGAGTTGCGGGCGTGCGCTGGCGCCAGGGCGACGACCTCAGCCGCCTGCGCTTCTCGCTGTGGCAGCAGACCCCCGACGGCTGGCTGATGCGGTTCGCCCAGGTCACGCTCGCCGACGCCGTCGGCTGACCGGGCTGGGCCCCGCTCAAGAGAAAAGAGCTCCCTCGCGGAGGGCGCCCTGCGTGGGGTCACGCTGGGCAGTCCCCGCGAGGGAGAATTCTTGACGTCCCTCCGTCAGAGGAGGCCGTTCTCCTCGAGCCAGTCGCCGGCGATCTCCTCTGAGCCCAGCTGCTCGTCGACGCTGCGGGCGTTGAGTTCGCGCAGCGCCTCCGGGGTGAGCTTCTCGTTCACCGACGCGATGGCCTGCTCGGCGGCGTGGTCGACCTTGTCGGAGACCAGCGGAACCACCTGCTGCGGCAGGATCAGGCCCTCCGGGTCTTCCAGCACGACGAGGTCGTTGGCGGCGATGGCGGGGTCTGCGGTGTAGATGTCGGCCACCTGGACCGTGCCGTCGGTGAGCGCCCGAACCGTCAGCGGGCCGCCCGAATCCTCCACCGGGAGCACCTCGATGTCGACGCCGTAGATCTCCTTCGCCCCCCCCGGTCCGTAGGGACGGGTGGCGAACTCGGAGTTCGCGGCCATCTTCAGCGGCTCCCCGACACCGGCCAGGTCGGCGATCGCCGTCAGGCCGTGCTCCTCGGCGAAGGCCGCCGTCACGGTGTACGAGTCCTGATCCGTGGCCTCGGCCGGGTCCAGTACGCGGAGCCCGTCCGGGAGAGCCTCAGCCAGGGCGGCGTTCACCTCGTCGGCGGTGCGGGCCGTGGTCTCGGCGTCGACGTACTGCAGCAGGTTGCCGGTGTACTCAGGGAAGACGTCGATCTTGCCCGCCTCCAGTTCCGGCAGGTAGGTCTCGCGCTGCCCGATCTGGAACTGCCTGTCCACCTTGTACCCCTCGGCCTCCAGCGCCTGGGCGTACAGCTCGGCGATGATCTCGTTGGAGTAGTACTGCTGGGAGCCGACGACGAGCGTCTGCCCGCCCACCGGCTGAGCCGAGGTGGCGTCGGCGGAGGGCTCGCCGAGTGGGTCTGTGGATGCGCAGCCGGCCAGGGCGAGGGCGGTGGCTGCCGCGAGGATGGTCAGGCGGAGGGCGGTCATGGTGGTTCCTTCCGTGAGGTGGTCAGGGGGTCCTGATACCGGCGGGCGTCACCCGGCGTTGCAGCCAGGCGAACACGAGGTCGACGATCAGCGCGATGGTCATCACGGCGAGCGCGGCCCCGAGCATCTGAGGGTAGTCCTGGGTGCGTAGGCCGAGGAAGAGTTGCCGCCCCAGACCTCCTGCCCCGACGTAGGCGGCGAGAGTCGCCGTGGCGATCACCTGCAGCATCGCCGAGCGGATGCCGCCGGTGAGCAGGGGTAGGCCCAGCGGCACCTCCACCCGCCACAGCACCTGGCGCGGACTGAGCCCGGTGGCACGTGCCGCGTCGATGGTGGCGGGCTCGATGGCGCGGATCCCGGCGTAGGCGCCGGCCAGGATGGACGGGACGGAGAGGATCACGAAGGCCACCATCGGCCCGACCAGGCCCACCCCGAAGGCCAGGCCCGCCAGGGTGAGGACCCCGAGCGTGGGCAGGGCGCGGGCTGTCCCCGTGGTGGCGACGGTCACGCCGTCGAACCGGCCGCTGTGCCCGACCAACCAGCCGACCGGCACCGCGATCAGGCACGCGATCGCCACGGCCACCACCGAGTAGGTCAGGTGCTCCACAGCCCGGTGCAGCACCCCGCCGTCGCCCATCAGGTGGGCGGGGTCGGTGAGCCAGACGACGGCGTCGATGAGGTGTCTCATGCGCGCCGCCACGGCAACAGCCAGCGTCCGAGCAGCACCCAGGCCGCGTCGAGGACCAGCGCCACGACGGCCGTCATGACGAGGCCGGTGAGGATCTCCGCGGTGATCCCGCGCTGGAACCCGTCGGTGAACAGCATGCCGAGGCTGGGGACGCCCAGCACGGCACCGACCGTCACCAGCGACACCGTGCTGACGGAGGTGACGCGCAGGCCTGCCAGCAGCGTGGGCCCGGCCAGCGGCAACTCGACCGTCAGGAACCGCGCCGCCCGGGTGTACCCGAGCGCCCTCGCCGCATCGACCGGGCCCTTCTCGTTGGCGCGCAGCGCGTCGACGACCGCCGGGACCATCAACGCCAGCCCGTACAGCGTGAGCGCGACGACGACGTTGAGGCTGTCGCGGACGCCGGTGCCGATCAGGGCGGGCAGCACGATGAAGAGCGGCAGTGAGGGGATGGCGTATAGGAGCGCAGCGCCAGTGACCAGCGGGGCGCGGAGCCGCCGCCGTCCCGCCGCGAAGCCTCCGATGACCAGGGCCACCAGGAAGCTCGCGGCGATGGCGGGCACCGCGAGGGCGAGGTGGGCGAGCGTGCGCTCCCAGATGAGGTCGAGGTTCGCGGTGATCCAGGTCACGACGGCTCCGCGAGTCTCCCCGCGGCGCGGCCACGGCCATCGACGACGATGCGGCCCTCCGCCGAATCCACGATGTGCAGCGCCCGAGCGTCCCTGCCCAGGCCCAGGAACTCCGCGACGAACGCGTTCGCGGGTGCCGCCAGGATGTCCGGACCGGTGCCCCGCTGGGCCACGTGGCCGCCCTGCTCGAGGATGATGATCTGGTCGCCCAGCAAGAGGGCCTCGTCGATGTCGTGGGTGACGAACACGATGGTCTTGCCCAACTCGGCCTGAAGGCGCAGAAGTTCGTTCTGCAGGTCCGCGCGCACTATGGGGTCGACGGCCGCGAACGGCTCGTCCATGAGGAGGATGTTGGGGTCAGCGGCCAGGGCGCGGGCCACGCCGACGCGTTGCTGTTGGCCGCCCGAGAGTTGCGCGGGGTAGCGACCAGCCAGGCCGGCGTCGAGGCCGACCAGTTCCATCAGTTCTGCCGAACGTCGATGGGCGTCGCGCCGCGTCGTGCCCAGCAGGCGGGGCACGGTCGAGATGTTGTCGACGACGGTGCGGTGCGGCATGAGACCCGCGCTCTGCATCACGTAGCCGATGCGTCGGCGCAGCGCGACTGGGTCCTGGCCGGCGATGTCCTCGTCGTCGATCAGCACCCGGCCCCCAGTGGGTTCCACCATGCGGTTTACCATCCGCAACAGGGTGGTCTTGCCGCATCCGGACGAGCCGACCAACACGGTGGTGGTGTGGGAGGGGATGCGCGCGCTGAACTCTGCCACGGCGGGCGTGGGGCCGCCGTACAGCTTCGAGACCTGCTCGAATTCGATCACGCGGCCACCGCCATGCTTGCGATCCTAGCCGCAGTGCGGGTCGCGAAGTGACGAGCCGGGCCGCCCGGAGTGCGCGACAGGCACGCATCCGGCGGAGGGCGGTCCGGAGCAGCAGTGGGCCGGGCCGCGGTGGCTCAGCTGACCGTGCCGTCGACGTAGTACCAGCGGCCGTCCACCTGGGTGAAGCGGCTGCGCTCCTGCAACACGCCCATGCCGTCGGGCGAAAGGAACGTGGCCGTGAACTGCACGGTGCCCTCGTCGTCCCAGGCGTTGCCCCGCTCGGTCTGCTCGATCACGAGGCCGGACCACTGGGTGCCGTCGCCGAGGCTGATCGACGGTGGGCGCGTCGTCGGGTGCCAGGACTCCATGAGGTAGTCACTCAGGCCGAGCACGAACGCGGAGTAGCGCGACCGCATGAGCGCGACGGCCGTGGGGGCCGGGCGGCCGTCGTGGAAGCGGCCGCAGCAGGCCGGGTAGACCTTGCCTGTGTCGCAGGGGCACGTCAGCGGTGCGCTTATAGGTTGTCTCCCCAGGTCCAGGTGATGTCGGCCTCGCGTTCAGGGGCGAAGCTACCACCTAGCTGAAGGCAGTTCTCCGGCGAGTCGAAGGACTCCGCGCCGAGCACGAGTCGCAGATCCTGGATTCCTCGCGCGCAGCGACCGTTGCTGAGCCACTTGAGGGTCAGTAGCGCGGAGGCGCCTGGCTCGAGGAGCGGGCTGGGCTCAGGGCCGAAGGCTGGTGCGGTGATCATGTCGCCCCAGATGTTGCCCAGGTCCCGGCCGCGCAAGACGGGTTCGGGAAGGGTGACCGTCTCGTCGGTGCAGTTGCGCACCCGCGCCCAGTGGAAGCGGCTGCCCAGCGCCGCGTCGTAGCCGACGAAGGCAACGGACAAGGCCTGACCTTCGGAGCAGGGCGGCTCCTCGTCGACGTACACGATCTGGGGCTTCTCCTCGACGGGCGGGTCCTGGTCCTGGGGTTCCATGCCCCGGGGGGATGGCTCGGGCTCCGGGAGACGGACCTCGGGCGGCAGTTCCGGCGGTGCCTCGACGGCCGGCTCGGCCCGCTGGGTCGCGACGCCACAGCCGCCCAGCAGTAGTGCCAGCACAAGAAATGTCAGGAACCTCATGCCCCGACCCTAGGGCCTGATCCCCGGTGGCTTCTGTGGGCGTCAGCCCCGCGGTACCCACGAGCCGCGGCGCTGGACCGAAGGAGGATCCGGGCTGGGACCACGGATGGACGCCGCTCAGCGACGCGCGATGCCGTAGTGCGCAGCGAGGGTGTCGAGCGTGGCGAGATCCACGTCCAACATTGTTTCGAACGTGTACTTCGTGAGGTTCGGGCTGAGGACGTGGACCATGATCGACGAGCGCCTGGCACCGTTGTCGCGGTGGACCGTGGCGATCTGCCGGCCCACCTCCTCCAGCAGCGCCTCGTTCGTGGCGGCGTCGTTGGTGTCCGAGCGGACGGTGCCGGAGACCCAGGCCGAGTCCCTCCCCCGAAGGCCCCCTGCATGGAGTAGCGGAAGTCCGTCAATTCCTCGACGTGGTCCAGCGGCTCCAGCGCCTCGACGAGGCGTTGATTCCATTCCTGGTCTGTGACCTCGGCGTCCTTGGATCCGCATCCGAACAGTCCGAAAACACCCACACCGACTCCCGTCAACAGTGCCCTTCGCTGCATCAACGTCCTCCGGCCGCGGCAGCAAGCCTGGAGACGAGTTGCGCCCCCAACTGGCCGGGCGGCACCTGGGTGATACCCGGGCGTCCGGGCACCATGTAGTAGAGGTTGCGCCCGACGGCCCAGGCGTCGTTGGACGCGGAGGGACCGGTGCTCGGCTCGCCCACGACGTAGGCGAAGACGCTGGCCTGAGGCTCGAGGGCGTCGCGGACGTCTGCGGGCAGGGTGGGGAGTTGCAGGAGCCGCTGGGCGAACAGGGTGCGCTCGTACTCCCACGCGGTGGGGACCTCCTCCAGCTTCAACGTCAACGGCACAGCCTCGTCGCCGCGGGGCAGCCGGGGCTGGGCGCGTGCGAGATCCAGCGGTGGAAGGGCGCGGCGCAGCAACAGCCACGGATCCGACGACGGCGCCAGCGCCACCTCGAGCATGGGATCCACGCCGGTGGCCTGCCACCCGTCATCGGCGGGCGCCACCGCGGCTCTCGACGTGACCGTCACCATGTCGTCGCCCAGCACGAAGACCATGGCGTCGAAGGCGACGTTCTGGAACACGGAGACCAGTTCCATCCCGGCGCGCGCCTGCTGGGCGACGCGCAACGCCAGTCCCCAGTCGGTGGCCAGGCCGCGCGGGGTGATGATGCCCGCCGCCTCCCAGCCCGCGAGGGTGTCCTCGTCTGCATGGGGGAGTGTGTCGTCGCGGATCTGTTCCATGGCCGCGGCCCAGGTCTCGAACCCCACCAGGCCCACGCGGATACCGTCCTGGGCCACCATCGTCTCGTCGGTCATCACTTCACCTCTCGTCCGAACTCTACGGAATAGGTGGTGGTCGTGCCGTTGAAGAAGCTGCCGTAGCTCTCCTCCAGGGCCTGGACCGGGCCCAACGCGGCCACATCCTGCCGGTAGGTGTCCTGCAGGTGGGTGTACGTGGGCAGGTAGTCCGCCGGCCCGGAGCCGGAGTGGTCGAGGGTGATGTTGGTCACGTTCCCCGGCACATCCCTCGTGCCGTCGAGCCGGTATCCGTTGACGTCTGTTCGGGGGACGGGGTCGTACTGGGTCTGGAAGTTGTAGACCGGCACGTCCGGCCGCATGTTCAGCGACTCCGTCGGCGCACCCGCGCTGATGATGCCCTTCACGTCCACGCCGCTGAGGAACTGGTCGTCCGTGATCAACTGCCCGGCCACGATCCCGCCCTGCGAGTGCCCCGTCAGCAGCAGTTCCGGCCGCCCGGTGGGTACCGGCAACCCGTTGGCGCGGCGGTGGGCCAGGTCCTCGGCTATGGCGTCCTGGATGGCCTGCGACGCGGCATGCGTGGCAGAGGTGGGGCCCACGCCGTGGTGGAGGAAGTTGGCGGCCCAGTCCAGCCCTGACGGCTGCCCGGCCCACCCCTCCATGGTCGTCATCGCGTGCGCGGTGCCGGAGATGGCGGCCACGTAGCGCACGTCGCCGTTCCCGTCCTCGACGGCGGTGACGGTGACCGAAGTGCGCTCGGCGCCCCCAGTGTCATAGGCCTTCATCATGGTCTCCATGACATCTGACAGGCCCGCGTAGCTGCTCTCCCGGGGATTGCGCTGCACCGGCCCGACGTAGGGCGTGCCGTCCTCGAAGATCTGCAGGTCCCGGCCCACCACGGCGTTACCGACGACGCCTGCGCCCTGCCCCAGCCGCGTGATGGCGTAGGCGCCGAGTTGCGAGAGGTAGGGCGCCTCTCCGTTCTCGCGCCAGTTCGCCAGCCACTGCGGCGGGTTCTCTCCCAACTCCGCCCAGCGGTCCCAGGCGGAGCCCACCGCCTGGGCGCGACGGTCGAAGAAGTCCTGGACGCTGGCGGCCGCGTCGGTGGCGGTGTCCACCGCCCACTCCATGCCCTCGCCGACCCGGTTTCCGATCCAGCGCCCACCGTCGACGGCGGCATCGCCCCAGCCGACGATCGTGCTCTGCGCATCTGCCGCCCACAGTTTCGCCGCGAGGGAGGCGTCGCAGGCGTTCAGCCGGAACAGCAGCGAGACGACGGAGGCGCTGAGCTGCATCCTGACCACTGGGCGGCGCGGGTCGAGGCTGAAGCCCTGCTCGTTGGCGATCCCACCACTGTCGCCGATGGAGAAACCCCACCGGTGGGCCTTGTCGAGGGTGCTGTGTTGCGCGTGCTGGATGTCGTCGAAGGTGCCGGCGGCGCTGTCCAGCGCGCTCGCGACGGGCGGCAGTTCGTCGGCGCGGCGCCGCACGGACCTGGTGAGGGTGCGGTGGGCTCGGCGACCCCGGCCGGCGGCGTCGCCGTCCCAGGTGGAGAAGTCGTATGACTCCAGCTGCCCGTGTATCCGCGTCAGGGCCGAGTGGCTGTTGAGCAGGCCCTGGGCCTGTGCCCGCAGTTCGACGGGCTGCATGGCGAGGCCGTCGGACCACCTCACGGCAGGCCTCCGAAGAAGCCCGTCGCCGCCTCGGCGGCGGCATCCTCGGCGGACCGGTAGTTGCGGGCGGTGGTGTCGAGCGCGGTGGCGAACCCGAGGAGGTCTGTCGTCAACTGCTCCGCTGAGGTCACCCACTCGGCGTCGGTCCCGGCGGCGCGCCCGGCGCTCAGGCTGCCGGGCAGCGCAGCCACCACCCGGTTGAGGCGCATGCCCTCCGTGGCGCCGGGCGCATCCGCCGCGAGCGCATGCGCGTCGTCGGCGGTCTGCTCAAGCGCGCCGTAGTCGACCTTGTAGCCCTCACCCATGCCCCTGACCCTATGCAGGGCAGGGGTCACGGAGGCTAGCCCCTGAAGGTCGGGAGACCGTGGGCCCGGAACTGGCCCATCACCCGCTCGATGAGGTCCTTCGACGGGGGCTCGGTGTCCGCGAGTTCGTAGGGGATGCCCAGTGACTCCCACTTGTCGCGGCCCATCTGGTGGAACGGCAGCACCTCGACCCGTTCGACGGCATCACCCAGCGTCGCGACATGCGTGGCGACCGCGTCGACGTTGGCCACGTCGTCGGTCAGGCCCGGGACCAGCACGAAGCGGATCCACATCCGGTTGCCCCGCTCCGCGAGGCGGCGGGAGAAGTCGAGCGTGGGCTGCAGTTCGCGCCCGGTGGTGCGGACGTAGGTGTCCGGGTCACCCGATTTGATGTCCAGCAGCACGAGGTCGACGTCGTCCAGCAGTTCGTCGGACGCGTTCCGCCCCAGGAAGCCGGAGGTGTCGAGGGCGGTGTGCAGGCCCATCTCCTTCGCGGCGCGCAACAGGCGTCCTGCGAAGACGGGTTGGAAGAGGGGTTCGCCACCGGAGAGCGTCAGCCCGCCGCCTGTGGCGCGGAAGACCCCGCGGTACCGGCGCACCCTGGCCACGATGTCGTCGAGCAGGACGGGCTCGCCCTTGTTCGTGAAATACGTGTCCGGGTTGTGGCAGTAGAGGCAGCGCAGCGGGCAGCCGGCCAGGAAGACCGTCAGCCGCGTGCCCGGCCCGTCGACAGCGGTGACGAGTTCCCAGGAATGGACGGAGCCGAGCTCACCGCTGCGGACGGCAGCGATGTGCTCGGCGTGCGTCATGTCGCCGGCCGACGCGATGCCGGCCGTGCCCGACGTCGCGCGCAGGCGCGGGACGTCGAGCAGTGGCAGCTCTTCTGTGGTCACGCGTTCCCGTGGAACGTGCGGGCCAGGACGTCGCGCTGCTGGTCCTTGGTGAGCTTCACGAAGTTCACCGCGTAACCCGAGACGCGGATGGTCAGGTTCGGGTAGTTGTCCGGGTTCTCCATCGCGTCCTCGAGGGTCTCGCGGTTGAGCACGTTGATGTTGGCGTGGAACAGGCCGGGCTGGTGCGAGCGCTCGTCGCGCGACGCCTTCATCGTGGCCAGGCGCTCATCGAAGGTCTTGACTGACATCTGGGGTTCTCCTTAGTTCTCGGGCACGAAGCCGGCGTCGAGCAGGCCGACGAGGTTGCTCACCTGTTCGGCCTTGTCGCGGCCGAGGCCCGACGGGGTGATGGTGTTGGTCAGCGAGATGCCGTCGAGGGCATCGTGGTAGTCGAGCTTGCCCACCGACAGCATGGAGGCGAGCATGCCGTGCGAGTCGGCGCCGTTCTCCGGGTTGGCGCCCGGCGCGAACGGGGCGCCGGCCTTGTGGCCCGAGGGGAAGGCGCCGGTGTTGCGGCCGTACACGACGTTCGAGGTGATCGTGAGCACGGACTGCGTGGGCAGCGCGTCGCGGTAGAGGTGCTGCGCGCGGATCTTCTGCATGATCGTGTGCACCACGACGGCGGCGATCTCGTCGGCACGGTCGTCGTCGTTGCCGTAGCGGGGGAAGTCACCCTCGGTCAGGTAGTCGATCACGAGGCCGGTCCCGTCGCGCACCGGGGTGACGGTGGCGTAACGGATGGCCGACAGCGAGTCCGCCACGATCGACAGGCCGGCGATGCCGCAGCCCAGCGTGCGCAGGATCTCGGAATCGTGCAGCGCCATCTCGATCGACTCGTAGGCGTACTTGTCGTGGCTGTAGTGGATGATGTTGAGCGCCTCCACATAGGTGGCCACCACCCAGTCCAGCACCTGCTCGTAGCGGTGCCACACGTCGTCGAAGTCCAGGGGGCCGTCGCCCGTGACGGGCTCGTAGCCCTCCACGATCTGCTTGCCGCTCATCTCATCGCGGCCACCGTTGATGGCGTAGAGGAGCGCCTTGGCGGCGTTCATGCGGGCGCCGAAGAACTGCATCTGCTTGCCCACCCGCATGGGGGACACGCAGCACGCGATGGCCGCGTCGTCGCCCCAGTAGTCGCGGATGCGGTCATCTGCCTCGTACTGCAGCGAGCTGGTCTCGATCGAGATCGCCGCGCAGAAATCCTTGTAGCCCTGGGGGAGGGCCGGATCCCAGAAGACGGTGATGTTCGGCTCGGGGGCGGGGCCGAGGTTGCGCAGCGTCTGGAGCAGACGGAACGAGGTCTTGGTGACCATCGAGCGGCCGTCCTCGCCGAGGCCCGCGTCGGACCAGGTGGCCCAGTAGGGGTCGCCGGAGAAGATCTGGTCGTAGTCGATGGTGCGCAGGAACCGCACGATGCGCAGCTTGATGACCAGCGCGTCGATCATCTCCTGGGCGTCGGTCTCGGTGATGAGGCCGGCGGCCAGGTCACGCTCGAAGTAGGCGTCGAGGAAGGCCGACAGCCGGCCGATCGACATGGCCGCGCCGTCCTGGCTCTTGATGGAGGCGAGGTAGCCGAAGTACGTCCACTGCACGGCTTCCTTGGCGGTGCTGGCGGGACGCGAGATGTCGAAGCCGTAGATCTCGCCGAGGTGCTTCAGCTTCTGCAGGGCCTTGATCTGCTCGGAATGCTCCTCGCGGTAGCGGGCCCAGTGCTCGCTGAAGCCCTCGTCGGCGACTGCGTCCTTGGCGCGCTTCTTGTCCTCGATGAGGGCGTCGACGCCGTAGAGGGCGACGCGGCGGTAGTCGCCGATGATGCGACCACGTCCGTAGGCATCCGGCAGGCCGGTGATGATGTGCGAGGAGCGTGCGGCGCGGATGCGCGGCGTGTAGATGTCGAAGACCGCCTCGTTGTGCGTCTTGCGGTACTTGGTGAAGATCTCCTTGACGTGCTCGTCCGGCTTGGTGCCGGCCTCGCGCAGCGCGGTCTCGACCATGCGCCAGCCGCCGAACGGCATCATGGCGCGCTTCAGCGGGGTGTCGGTCTGCAGGCCGACGACCACGTCGTCGCCCTTCCAGATGTAGCCCGCCGGGAAGGCGTCGATGTCGGCCGGGATCTCGGCGTCGACGGCGAACACGCGGTTGCGGCGCTCGACGGAGAGGTAGTTGTCTTCGAGGCGCTGCCAGGTGGCAGTCGTCTTCTCGGTGGGGCCGGCGAGGAAGGAGGCGTCGCCGTCATACGGGGTGTAGTTGCGTTGGACAAAGTCCCGCACCTCGATCTGGGTCCGCCACGGGCCCTCTGTGAATCCGTCCCACTCGGTGGGGTCGTTTACCAATGTGTCTTCGGCTACGTTCAACGTCACGATTGAGTAGTTTACGACGATTTGTAGGACTAAGCGATTCGGGCACAGTGGTTGAGCGGTGGAGGCCCCGGCAGGGGCCCAGAGTTTGGATAAATCCGCACCAGGCGGCCCCGCAGCTCCCAGAAGGTGGGCCGGTGGGCAGAGTGAACGAGCGCTTCCGCACGCCGGAACCCGGCGGATTTCCGCCACATCGCCGCCCTCAGGCAGCGACGATAGGATGACGCGCATGAGTCACGTTCTTGCTGCCGTTGCCTGGCCCTACGCCAACGGCCCCCGCCATATCGGTCATGTCTCGGGCTTCGGGGTTCCCTCCGATGTGTTCTCCCGGTACATGCGCATGGCGGGCCACGACGTGCTCATGGTCTCCGGCTCGGACGAGCACGGCACCGCCATCCAGGTGAAGGCCGATTCAGAGGGCCTCACGGCTCGCCAGACGGCGGACAAGTATCACGGCCAGATCGTCTCGGACCTGCAGGGCCTCGGCCTCAGCTACGACCTGTACACGCGCACCACCACACCGAACCATTACCACGTGGTGCAGGAGATCTTCACCGCACTCTACGAGAACGGCTACATCGTCGCGAAGACGCAGATGGGCGCCATCTCGCCGTCGACGGGGCGCACCCTGCCGGACCGCTTCATCGAGGGCACCTGCCCCATCTGCGGGTACGACAACGCCCGCGGCGACCAGTGCGACAAGTGTGGCAACCAGTTGGATCCGGCAGATCTCATCGACCCGAAATCCAAGGTCAACGGCGAGACCCCCAACTTCGTGGAGACCGAACACTTCTTCCTCGACCTGCCGAAGCTCGCACCGCAGCTGGCCGAATGGATCGATTCGCGTGAGGACTGGCGCCCCAACGTGCTGAAGTTCTCGCACAACCTGCTCAAGGAGATCCGTGAGCGCGCCATCACGCGTGACCTCGACTGGGGCGTGCCCGTCCCGCTCGACGGCTGGCGCGACGCCCCGATGAAGCGCATCTACGTGTGGTTCGACGCCGTCATCGGCTATCTCTCCGCATCCATCGAATGGGCCAAGCGCACCGGCGACCCGGATGCGTGGCGCAAGTGGTGGAACGACGATCAAGCCACCTCCTACTACTTCATGGGCAAGGACAACATCGTCTTCCACTCCGTCATCTGGCCGGGCATCCTGCTGGGCGCCAACGGCCAGGGCACTATGGGCGGCACCATCCGTCCCGAACTCGGCGAGCTGCGGCTCCCCACAGAAGTGGTCAGCTCCGAGTTCATGACGATGCGCGGCTCGAAGGTCTCCAGCTCGCGCGGCGCCTCCATCTTCGTTGGCGACTTCCTCAACGAGTTCGGCCCGGATGCGCTGCGTTACTACATCGCCGTGGCCGGCCCCGAGAACCAGGACACGGACTTCACGTGGGAGGAGTTCGTCCGCCGGACCAACTTCGAGCTGGCCAACGAGTGGGGCAACCTGGTCAACCGCTCGATCTCCATGGCGCACAAGAACAACGGCGCCATCCCGGCCATGGGCGAGCTCACCGACGAGGACCGGGCACTGCTCGACGCGTCGCGGGAGGCCTTCCACACCGTCGGGGACCACATCGCCGCCCGCCGCTTCAAGGCCGGCATCACCGAGGCCATGCGGGTCGTCGGCCTCGCCAACAAGTACATCTCCGACATGGAGCCCTGGAAGCTGAAGGACGACCCCGCCCGCCGCGACACCGTCCTGCACGTCGCCCTCCAGGTGATTTCGGACTGCAACACGCTCCTCACCCCGTACCTCCCGCACGCCGCGCAGCAGATCTTCGAGGCGCTCGGCAACGAAGGTGTGTGGGCCGCGCAGCCGCAGATCGTCGACGTGACCGACGGTGACCTGACCTACCCCACCCTGCAGGGCGATTACGCGTCGCAGCAGGCGGTGTGGGAGTCGCGCCCCATCGTCGCCGGCACGCCGTTGCAGAAGCCCTCGCCGCTGTTCACGAAGCTCGACGAGAAGCTGGGCCAGACCGGCCCCGCGTTCGCGCCCATCCCGGAGTAGGCCGGCTCTATCCTCAGCTGTCGCGCCCGCGGAAGGCGGCGCGGAGCTGATCCCGGTGCACGGCCGCCACTGCGGTGAGCGGGATCCCGGCCGGACACACCTCCACGCATTCACCATAGGTGGAGCAGGGGCCGAACTGGGCGTCCAGCGCCTCTCCCACGGCCCGGGCGCGCTTGCCGCGCTCCAACTTCCCGTGCGGGATCAACGCGAGATGGGCGAGCTTCGCGCCGGCGAACAGGTGGGCCGCGCCGTTGGGGCAGGCGGCGACGCACGCGCCGCAGCCGATGCACGCCGCGAAATCCAGGGCGAGTTCGGCGTCGCCGTGGCCGACGAGCAGGTCGTCGGCGTCCGGTGCGGTGCCGGCCATGATGTCGACGTGCCCCCCGGCCTCGATCAGCCGGTCCAGCGACGAACGGTCCACCACCAGATCCCGCACGACGGGGAACGCAGCCGAGCGCAGCGGCTCGATGCGCAACGTCGAGATGCCCCCGAAGGCGCGCAGGTGCTGTCGACAGGACGGCGTCTTCGGCACCGGGCCGTGGGGGCGGTCGTTGACCGTCACACCGCAGGCACCGCAGACCCCCTCCCGGCAGTCGGATTCGAACTGGATCGGCTCCACGCCCGAGTCCGCCAGTTGGTCGTTGAGCCTGTCCAACAACTCGAGCAGGCTCATCTCCGGCGTCGCATCGTCGACGACATGCGTCTCGAAACGTCCCTCGGCCGTGGGCGAATCCTGCCGCCAAACCTCTATCTCTATTCTCATCGGTAGTTCCTCACCGCCAGGGGCACCAGGTCGAAGCTGAGTTCCTCCAGGTGCCGGGTGTGCCTGCCCTCCGTTGTGGTCTCCCAAGCGGAGACGTTGCACCAGCGCCCGTCGTCGCGGGCAGCCTCGCCGTCGGCCGTCGCGAACTCCTCGCGGAAATGGGCCCCGCAGGATTCGGTGCGGTCCAGCGCGTCGAGGACCATCAGCTCCGCCAATTCGAGGAAATCGGCGACTCTCGCGGCGCGCTCCAACTCCTGGTTCAGCCGGTCGGCAGGCCCGGCGACCCGCACGTCGCGCCAGAACTCCTCGCGCAGCGCCCGCACCTCGTCGAGCGCCGCCCGCAGGCCCTGCTCGCTGCGTGACACGCCGCAGCCGCGGTACAGGATCTCGCCGAGGCGGCGGTGGAAGGCGGCGGGGCGGGCCACGCCGTCGTTGTCGACCAGCCTCCGGGTGCGGTCCCGCACCCAGGCCAGCGACTCGGCGGCCTCAGCCGAGCCCGCTTCGAGGAGGGGAGTGCCGACGAGGGGCGCCAGGTAGTTCGGCACCGACAGCGGCAGCGTGAACCAGCCGTCGACGCAGGCGCTCAGCAGCGAGTTCGCG
Organism: Tessaracoccus zhenghani; assembly: GCF_054552775.1. NCBI lineage: Bacteria > Bacillati > Actinomycetota > Actinomycetes > Propionibacteriales > Propionibacteriaceae > Tessaracoccus > Tessaracoccus zhenghani. The sequence goes on from NZ_CM137275.1 coordinate 77,076, forward strand.
CCCAGCCGGTTGGCGCCGTGGTAGTTGCTGCCCGCCTCGCCGCCGACGAACAGGCCGGGCACCGTCGTCATCTGGTCGTAGTCGCTCCACAGGCCGCCCATGGTGAAGTGCGCCCCCGGGGCGATCCGCATCGGAACGGCGTACGGATCCTCGCCCGTGGCGTCCTGGTACATCTCGAACAGGTTGCCGTACCGCTCGGCGATCGCGGGCCGTCCCAGCCGTGCGATGGCATCGCGGAAGTCCAGGTATACCGAGTTCTTCAACGGCCCGACGCCTCGGCCGGCCTCGATCTCGTCCCTGGCCGCTCGCGAGGCGATGTCGCGCGGCGTCAGGTTGCCGAAGGCGGGGTAGCGGCGCTCGAGGTAGTAGTCGCGCTCGGCCTCGGGGATGCTGCCCGCCGGCCGATCATCACCGGGCTTCGCGGGTACCCAGATGCGGCCGTCGTTGCGCAGAGACTCGCTCATCAGCGTCGTCTTGGACTGCCAGTGCGAACTCACCGGCAGCGCTGTGGGGTGGAACTGCACGAACGACGGGCTGGCGAACAGCGCGCCGCGCCGGTGGGCCCGCCAGGTGGCCGTCGCATTGGAGTTCATCGCCAACGTGGAATGGAAGTAGACGGAGCCGTAGCCGCCGGTGGCCAGCACGACGGCGTGGCCGGGAGTGAAGCCGACCTCGCCGGTGACCAGGTCACGGGTCACAATGCCCTGGGCGCGGCCGTCGGCCACGACCAGGTCCAACATCTCGGTGCGCGTGTGCAGCCGCACAGTGCCGCGCGACACCTGCCGGAGCAGCGCCTGCGCGGCGGCGACCTGCAGCTGCTGGCCCGTCTGGCCGCGCGTGTAGTACGTCCGCGACACCTGCACGCCGCCGAACGAGCGCGTCGCCAACTGCCCGCCGTACTCGCGGGCGAAGGGGGCGCCGATGGCCTGGAGGTGGTCGATCACGCGGACCGACTCGGTGGCCAGCCGCACGACGTCGGCCTCGCGACCGCGGAAGTCGCCGCCCTTGACGGTGTCGCTGACGAACCGTGCCAGGGAGTCGCCGTCGACCTTCCGGGCCCGGGCCGCGTTGATGCCGCCCTGGGCCGCGACACTGTGGGCCCGCCGCGGCGCATCGTGGAACGTGAAGCACTCGACGTGGTAACCCAACTCTCCCAACGCCGCAGCGGCGCCGGCCCCGGCCAGGCCGGTGCCCACCACCACCACGGTCATCTTTCGCCGGTTCGCGGGGCTGACGAGACGGTATTGCGACGTGCGCCGCGCCCACGCGGTGGCGGGGTTACCGGCCGGCACGTGCGCGTCGAGCATCATGCGATCACCCCGGCCAGGACCAGCACGGGAATGGCGGCGTTCCCGGCTACGACGGCCAACGCCAGCACCGCGCCGACGGCGGCCCAGGCTGCGCGGAACCGCCGCCCGGTCACGCCCCAGTCCTGCAGCAGCGCGCGCCAGCCGTGCCAGATGTGCGCGCCGATGACCACCATGGTGAAGGTGTAGAAGGCCGCCATCCACGGCCGCGAAAAGCTCGCCACCAGGTTCGCGTAGGCGGGGATCACCCCGTCGGGGCCGGCGTGGGCGTAGGAGCCGGGGGCGACGAGGGCGCCAATGGTGAGGTCCAGTAGGTGCACCACCACGAACACGAGGATGACCACCCCACCGGGCAGCATGGTGCGCGCGCCCCAGGCGGTGGCCCGTGGCATGGACCGACGGCGGTGGGAGCCGCGCGCCGCACGCCCACGCAGCCACAGCGTCACCGCCGCCCACACGTGGACGACCAGGCTCACCGCGAGGGTCACTCGGAGGGCCCAGAGCACGCCCTTCTTCGGGATGAGTGGGTAGCCCACTTCACGCAGCCACGTCGCGTAACCGTCCAGGGAGGCGGGACCCCCGTAGACCTTGAGGTTGCCGATCATGTGGATGAACACGAACCCCACGAAGACCACGCCCGTGACGGCCATCACCTGCTTCAGCGCAAAGGTGCTGGGTCGTTTCCTCATCGCGGCCGGTCGTTCCAGTACGGCGGTCATGTCCCGACCGTAGCCCAGCACCCGCCGGGATCAACCGCCGGGGTGAGTCACCGTCGCTTCACGGAGCCGAGGGCCCGGCGCATCGACATCCCCCGGAAGCCGGCCGCCAGCGCGGCCCGCCGCAGCGCCGGCTCGGAGCGGTAGAGGGCCCAGCCGCGGCGGAGCAACAGCACCGGTGGCTTGCGGTGCTCCTTGAGGTCGCGGGCCAGGCGTCGCAGGAAGTTGGCCGCCCGTCGCCTGTCCAGCCACAGGGCCTCCACCGTCAGACCTTCGGCGCGGGCGGCGGCTAGCGCCTGGATGGCGAAGATGCCCTCGGCCAGCACGATCTGCGCGGTGCCGAGGTCGACGGTGCGGGTCCCGACCCGTCGGGACAGGGAGATGTCGTAGACAGGCAGCTCCGCCCGCCCGTCCCGCAGCAGGGTGCGCAGCGTGTCGACGGCCAGTTCCATGTCCCAGCAGGCGACATCGTCCCAGTCCGGGATGCCCATGGGCGTCATGGGGAGATCCGGATGGTCGAGGTCGCGGTAGAAGTCGTCGAGGGACAGCGCGACGACGTGCTCGCCGTCGGCTGCGAGGCTGGTGATGCGTGATTTGCCGCTGCCGGAGGGACCCGCGATCAGCACCAGCGTTCGAACCATGGGACAGAATCCTAAGCCACAGACCAGCGCCGATCAGCATCGGCCACCGGCGCTGGGGGCTGTGCCCGCGACCGCCCCGGCCTGAGCACGCGACACCAAGGGGTGTGGCGGAGGTGTGGCGCCTCTGGTGTGCTGGACGGATATCCCGCTGCGCCAGCAGCGCGAGACCGGAAGGGACGCAACATGAACGACCTGTCGCCCACCCTGATCGCGGTGATCATCGCCGCCATCATCATTGTCATCGTTGTGATCGTGCTCATCGTCCGCGCCGCGGGCAAGCGCAGGACGGAGCAGCTCGTCGAGGATCGGCGCCATGCGGAGGAGTTGCGGCGGGACACTGACCGCGACCGGGTGGCCCTCCGCGAGCAGGAGCTGGGCGTGCGTAAGCAGGAGCTCGAGGCGGAGCAGGCCCGGGTGAACGCCGAGAAGGCCCGCATCGAAGCGGAGCGGATCGAGCGGGAGGCCGCCGAGCGGCGCGGCAGTCTGGCCGAGACCCAGGCGGACATCGACCGGCGTACCCGCGAGGCCGAGGAACTCGATCCCGACCGTCGCGACGACGGTTCGATCCGCCACGATGCGCACGAGCTGCGCGACACCGACGCCCACCGCGGCGTCACAGACGACCACCGTCGAGACGACCATCGCCACTGATCCCGCTCAACGAACGAGGGGCGACTCCACCGGAGTCGCCCCTCGTTCGTGTTCGGGTGAGGTTCACCAGCTTCCGCCGCCACCGCCGCCGAAGCCGCCCCCGCCGCTGAAGCCGGAGAAGCCGGACGAGCCGCCCGTGGCCTGGCTCATGCCGTCCATCCGGGCCTCGTTCATGACGCTGTTGAACGAGCTGGTGAGGTTGTTCATGGCGCTGGCGAAGTAGTAGCCGTGCATGAGATCTGCGCCGATGTACCACGAGGTGTCGGCCTGGTAGATGCCCTCGGCGCCGAGTTGCGCGAACAGCTTGGACCAGCGGTCCGCGACGCCGAACACGATGGCGTAGGGGAGGTACTTGGAGAAGATGTCCTCGCCCTCCTCGAAGCGGAGGGTCTCTTTCTCCGCGGTGCGCAGGTACAACTCGAAGCCCTTCGCCTGCGCCAGGTAGGCCGAGCCGGTGGCCGTGCGCTTGCGGAAACCGCCGGACAGCAGGATCAGGCCGATGCCGAACAGCGCCACCGGGATGGCGAGCAGGCCCCAGCCGAAGGCGCCGAAGACGAACCCGATGCCGACGGCCACCAGCAGGAGCAGCACACCCATGCCGATGGGCACCATCTGCGCCACCTGGGGATTGCTCTTGAACCAGCCCTTCTGGACGACGGCGTTGTACAGGCCCTGCCGCGCGTCGGGCAGCACATTCTGGAACTTCGCCTTGCTCAGTTCGCGGGAGCGACGCACGGCCTGGCCCTTGAAGATGTCGCCCAGCAGCTTGCGCTCATAGGGCAACAGGGTCTCGCCCGCCGGCGGATTGGTGGCGTAGAGGGTGAAGTCCTTGCGCCCGTCCGATTCGATCTGCAGGAAACCGCGCACGGCCAGGTCGATGATGGTCGCGGACACGTCGACGTTGTCGGCCGTCGCGTCGATCAGGGTGCCGATCTCGCCGGGGGTGGCGCCCTTCGGCGGATGGAACTGGACGGTCACGGGGGTCTTGCCCGCCTTGGTGCCGACGCGTCCCTGCTCGCCCGCTGTGGGCGTGAGGCCCGGGGTCAGGCCCAGGAAGACCTCGTCGCGGGTGTGCCTGCGGCGCACGATCAGCAGCCCGGCGATGGCCGCGATGAGGCCCGCGCCGGTGACCGCGCCGGTGGCGGGGGTCAGCTCGAAGGGGCTGACGATCTCCTCGATGGTCTGCGTGGCGCCGCCGAAGGTGCCGGCGGGGAACCCGGCGACGACCTGCACCGGGGTCTTCGGGTTGACGGCGGGGACGGCGAATGTGGCGCTGTTGCCGCTGTAGGACGTCTCACACGGGGTCTGGTTGTCGTAGGGGCCGTAGAAACAGGCCGTCTTCTCCACGCCCGCGGGGCCCGTCACGGTGACCCGCACGTCGCTGAACCGCGACTCCCACGCGGGGCCGATGACGTCCCAGTTGAACTCGTCGAGGCCAGACTCGGGATGGTCAGAGGCGATGAGGCCCTTCACGTCGTAGGAGACGACGTAGTCCTGGGGCGTGGTGTTGACCACGTTGGCATTGCCGATGCGCAGCCGGAAACCGTCGGAGCTGCTCTCACGCTGCACGTCGGTGCGGGCACCGGTGGGGGAGGAGACGCTGATGTTGTCGTACTCGAAGATGTAGCGCTTGCCGTCGCCCTCCTGCTGGGTGGGGAACAGGAAGTAGGGCCCCCGCCCGTTGAACGCCGCGAAGTCCATCGTGAAGTCGACCTCCACCTGGGCGATCCCGTCCTCGGTGAGGTTGACGTCGACGTAGTAGCGCGTGATCGGCGCCGAGTCGTCCGCGGCGGCGGGTACCACGGCCCAGGCGGTGAACAGGACGAGCAGAAGTGCCGTGAAGGCGGCGCGCAGCTTGAGCATGGTTCCAGAGTACCCAGGCCGGGGGCAGAGGGAGCGTGGCCCGGCAGCCGCAGGGATACGTCCCGTTCCGCGAACCCGGCCGAGTACGCGCAGAAAGGGTACGGTTCAGGGGTGAATGAAACCCCGGCGCGCATCACGGTGGCGATCGTCAACGACTACCCCGTAGTCGTGGAAGGCGTGGCGCAGTTGTTGGCGCACGACACCCGCCTCCAGCTCGTCGAGCTGGACACCATGACCCACCCGCGGCAGGCCGTCGACATCGTCCTGTTCGATGCGTTCGGCCAGTTGCATCTCGAAGACGACATCCGGCAATTGCTGGCCAACCCGAAGTACGGCCGAGTGGTCGTCTACACCTGGAACATCAGGCCGGAGCAGGTGGCGCAGGCGCTCGAGATCGGCGTCCACGGCTACGTGTCCAAGGTGGCCGACGGCAACACGTTGTGTGACGCGCTGGTGCGCGTCCACGGTGGTGAGCGGGTCATCGAGCCCAAACCGGTGCCGCACGAGATCGAATCCGGCGACTGGCCGGGCCGTCGTCACGGCCTCTCGGCGCGTGAGGCCGAGGTGATCGCCATGATCACCCAGGGCATCACCAACGATGAGATCGCCAAGGCCAGCTACCTCAGCATCAACTCCGTCAAGAGCTACATCCGCTCCGCCTACCGCAAGATGGGCGTCGAACGCCGTAGCCAGGCCGTGCTCTGGGGCGTGGAGAACGGGATGCTCCCACGCCGCCAGCGCAGGGAACTCTAGGCCTCCACGCCCAGAGCGGCCGCCATCTCGCGCCTCAGCGTGGCGAGCTTCTCAGCCGCCCGGACACGCGCGGCGGGCACGTCCTGGGACTCGTCGACGCCCAGCCGCACCTCCAGGTAGCACTTGAGCTTCGGCTCGGTGCCCGAGGGGCGGGCCACCACGTGCACGGATCCCCCCGTCAGCTCGACGGCGTCCGTGGGCGGTAGCGCCTCGGAGCCCTCCGCGAGGTCTGCCACGACGACCGGCTCACCCAGCAGAGCGGCCGGCGGGTCCGAGCGGAGCCGCGCCATGGCGTCGGCGATGAAGGACAGATCCGCCACCCGCACCGAGAGCTGCGACGTGGCCGTGAGCCCGTGCGTCCGCGAGATCTCGGCGAGCCGGTCCGCCAGCGTGCGGCCCTCGGCCTTGAGCCCGGCGACGATCCGCAGCACGGACAGGGCCGCGGTGATGCCGTCCTTGTCCGGCACCGCACGGGAATCGCAGCAGTAGCCGATGGCCTCTTCGTAGCCGAAAGCGAGGTCTGCCACCCGGCCGATCCACTTGAAGCCGGTGAGCGTCGTGACGTGCGGCCTGCCGGCGGCGCGCGCCATGCGGCCGAGCTCGGTGGAACTCACCACGGAGTTGGCGAACCGTCCGGGGACGCCGCGACGGATGGCGTCGTCACCGAGGAGCGAGCCCAGTTCGTCGCCGGTCAGCATCCGCCACTGACCGTCCACCACCGCGGCCACGGCGCAGCGGTCTGCGTCGGGGTCGTTGGCGATCACGACGTCGGCACCCTTGTCGGCCGCCAGGGCCACCGCCAGGTCGATGGCGCCCTTCTCCTCGGGATTGGGGAACGCGACGGTGGGGAAGTTCGGGTCTGGCTGCGACTGCTCGCCGACCTCGTTGGCGGCCGGGAGCCCGACCGCCTCGGCGACGGCGCGGACGGTCGCGGTGCCCACCCCGTGCATCGCGGTGTGCACCCAGACGACGTCGCGCGGGGCGTCGGCGGGGTAGAGCGTTACCGCGCGGGCGACGTAGGCCCGGCGCAGCTCAGCTGTGACTTCGGTACGCTCAGCGCCGCGGGGGAGGTCCGTCCAGTCGCGGGCGGCGACCTTGGCGATCTCGGCGGCAATCTCCGCGTCTGTGGGCGGCACGATCTGGGAACCGTCGCCCAGGTACACCTTGTAGCCGTTGTCCTGCGGCGGGTTGTGGCTGGCGGTCACCACGACGCCGGCGACGCAGCCGAAGTGCTGGATGCCGAAGGCGATCACCGGAGTGGGCGTGGGTTGCGTCACCCACAGCACCTCGAAGCCGGCGCCGGCCATGACACGGGCGGTGTCCTCGGCGAAGTCCGTCGACTTGTGGCGCGCGTCATAGCCGACGATGACCTTGCCACCGTCGTGCCCCTGGGTCTTGAGCCACGCGGCGAAGCCTGCGGCGGCCTGGGTGACGACCGAGCGGTTCATCCGGGCGGGGCCGGGGCCGAGTGCTCCGCGCAGGCCGGCGGTGCCGAACTCCAGTGGGCCCGCGAAGGCCAACTTCAGTTCCTTCTCCGCCGCTTCGCGGAACGTCGGGTCGTTGGCCTGGGCCTGGACGATGAGGTGGTCGAGCTGTTCGCGGGTCTCCGGATCCGGGTCCATGTCGCGCCAGCGGATGGCGGCGTTCAGCAGGTCCTGCATCACAGCCTCCCCACGATGGCAGCAAGCAGCGCGGCCAGCCGCGGGCCCGCGTCGCGCCCGGCCTGGAGCACCTCGGCGTGGTCGAGGTTGCTGTCGCTGAGCCCGGCGGCGGCGTTGGTGACGAGCGACAGGCCGAGGACCTCAAGGCCTGCTTCGCGGGCGGCGATGGTCTCCAGCGTGGTGGACATGCCGACGAGGTCGCCGCCCAGGATGCCGGCCATGCGGACCTCTGCGGGCGTTTCGTACTGAGGTCCGCGGAACTGGACGTACACGCCCTCGGGCAGGCCGCCGGCGGCTTCCTGGGCCTCGGCGCGCAGACGCGTGGAATAGGCCTCGGAGAGGTCCACGAAGTTGGCGCCCTCGAGGGGGGTGTCGCCAGTGAGGTTGATGTGGTCCTTGATCAGGACGACGGTGCCGGGCGCCCAGTCCGGGTTGAGGCCGCCGCAGCCGTTGGTCAACACCATGGTGGTGGCGCCCCAGGCCGCAGCGGTGCGCACGCCGTGGGCCACGGGCGCGACGCCGCGACCCTCGTAGTAGTGCGTGCGGCCGGTGAAGATCGCGGCCAGCTTGCCGCGCGCGGTGCGGACGAGGAGCAGTTTGCCGCCGTGGCCGCTGACCACGGGCTTGCTGAAGCCGGGGACGTCGCCCAGTTCGAGTTCGCCGACCGGCTCCCCGAGGGAATCTGCCCCGGAGGACCAGCCGGAACCCAGCACGAGGGCGATGTCGATCGCCTGTTCGCCCAGACGGTCACGTAGATACGTTGCGGCCTCGGCGGCCAGCTCAAATGCTTCACTCACGCCCATCAGCATAAGTGAGCCGCCTCATGCGTGGCGCGGCTATGGAAGGATGGGGGCCGTGACCAAGGTTGTGATCATCGGTGGTGGGCCCGGCGGCTATGAGGCCGCCCTCGTCGGAAATCAGCTGGGCGGTGAGGTCACCCTGATCGAACGCGACGGGCTCGGCGGAGCCGCGGTGCTGAGCGACTGCGTGCCGTCGAAGACGCTCATAGCCACGGCAGAGGTGATGGTCCGCATCAAGAACGCGAACCAACTCGGGCTGCACATCCAGGCGGAGAACGTGCGCGAAGTGGTCAAGGTGGACCTGGCCGAGGTCAACGAGCGGGTGCTGGCACTGGCCAAGGCCCAGTCCAACGACATCGCGGCCAAGCTGCGTCGTGACGGCGTGCAACTGGTGACCGGCCAGGCGCGCCTCGACGGTGCGAACCGCGTCGTCGCCACCACCGAGGCGGGCGAAGAGACCTTCGAGGCCGACATCGTGCTGGTGGCCACGGGCACCACGCCGCGTGAACTGCCCGACGCCAGGTGCGACGGCGAGCGCATCCTGAACTGGAAGCAGGTCTACAACCTCACGGACGTCCCGGAGCGGCTCATCGTCGTCGGCTCCGGTGTGACCGGCGCGGAGTTCGCCTCCGCCTACGACGGCCTGGGCTGCGAGGTCGTCCTGGTGTCGTCCCGCAAACAGGTGCTCCCCGGCGAGGACCAGGACGCCGCCGCCGTGCTGCAGCGCGCGTTCGAGCGCCGCGGCATGCAGATCCTGTCGGAGAGCCGTGCGGTCGCCGCCCGGTGGCAGGGTGACGGCGTCGTCGTGACGCTGGAGGACGGCCGCGAGGTGGAGGGTTCGCACTGCCTGCTGGCAGTGGGCGCCATCCCGAACTCCGCCGGCCTGGGTCTCGAAGAGGTGGGCGTCGAGCTGGGCAAGTGGGGACACATCCCCGTGGACCGCGTCTCGCGCACCTCGCACCGCAACATCTACGCCGCCGGCGACGTGACCGGCGTGTTCGCGCTGGCCTCGGTGGCCGCCATGCAGGGCCGCATCGCCATGTGGCACTCGCTGGGCGACGCGGTGGCGCCGCTGGACATGCGCACGGTGTCGTCGAACGTGTTCACCACCCCGGAGATCGCGACGGTGGGGGTGACCCAGAAGGCGGTCGACGCCGGTGAGGTACGCGTCGCCTCCGTGCTGCTGCCGCTGGCCCCCAACGCCCGCTCGAAGATGATGGGATTCACCGACGGGTTCGTGAAGCTGTTCTGCCTGCCCACCACCGGCATCATCATCGGTGGCGTCGTGGTCGCACCCCGGGCCTCGGAGCTGATCCACGCCGTGTCGCTGGCCGTTGCGCAGAAGATCACCGTGGACGAGTTCAGCCACGCCTTCACCGTCTACCCCTCGATGTCGGGCTCCATCGCGGAGGCTGCTCGTCGTCTGCACAACCGCGACGACCCCCTGATGACGCAGTAGCCGCTCCCGGGAGGATTCGTCGCCGCGCTCACGAGCCCCACAGGAACGGTCAGCCGCGCAGCTCGGGGAACTGCTCGTAGCGGAAGTCCTCGATGCGGACGGCGGTGTCGTGCTCGCGGGCCCGGAGTACCACCCTGCGGACCTTGCCGCTCAGGGTCTTGGGAAGCGTCGAGAACTCCACCCGCCGGATCCGCAGGTACGGCGCCAGGCGTTCCTTCGCGTGCAGCAGGATGGACAGCGCTGTCTCGCGGGACGGTTCGAACCCGGCCGCCAGCGACACGTACGCCTTCGGGACGGCGGCGCGGATGGGGTCCGGCGCGGGCACGATCGCGGCCTCGACGACGGCGGGGTGCTCGATCAGGACCGACTCCAGTTCGAACGGCGAGATCTTGTAATCCGACGCCTTGAACACGTCGTCGGTGCGCCCGACATACGTCAGGTAGCCCTCCCCGTCGACGGTCACCAGGTCGCCCGAGTGGTAGCGGCCGTCCTCCTGTGCCGTGGGCGCACCCCCGAGGTAGCCCGACATCAGGTTGTAGGGCCACGGGTCGAGCGGCAGCGTGATCTCGCCCTGGCTCGCCACCTCGCCGGTGTCCGGATCGACGATCTGGATGCCCACGCCCGGCAGGATCTTGCCCATGGCCCCAGGCTTGACCTTCTCGCCCGGCGCGTTGCCGATGGTGCAGGTCGTCTCGGTCTGACCGTAGCCGTCGCGGATCGTGAGGCCCCAGGCGCGTTCGACCGTCGAAATCACTTCGGGGTTCAGCGGTTCGCCCGCGCCGACGATGTCGCGCAGGGCCGACGGCTTCGAGCCCAGATTCGCCTGGATCATCATCCGCCACACGGTGGGCGGGGCGCAGAACGTGGTGACCTTCGCGTCCTCGAGTTCCTTCAGCATCTTCGCCGCGTCGAAGCGGCTGTAGTTGTACGAGAACACCGTCGCCTCGGCCAACCACGGCGAGAAGAAGCTCGACCAGGCGTGCTTGCCCCAGCCGGGGGAGGAGACGTTGAGGTGCACGTCGCCGGGTCGCACGCCGATGAAGTACATCGTCGACAGGTGGCCGACGGGGTAGCTCAGCTGGGTGTGGGCCACGAGCTTGGGGTCTCTCGTGGTGCCGGAGGTGAAGTAGTAGAGCACCGGGTCGTTGATGTCGGTGACCACCTGGCACGGGGCGGCGGGGGAGTCCGCGGACTCCGCCATGCTGAGCCATCGGTCGTGGGCGTGCCCCGTGGTGATGAGGGTGGCGCCGTCGATGAGGTCGAACTTGTCCTCGTCGACGGGGTTGGCGATGACGGCGCGGACGTCGGCGCGCTGGATGCGGTCCACCAGGTCGAAGTCCTGCAACGCCTGCGCGGTGGGCAGGATGATGCCGCCGATCTTCATCACGGCCAGCATGGCGTCCCACAACTCCACCTGGTTGGCGAGCATCAGCATGACGGCGTCGCCCTTGCGCACACCGGCCGCCGTCTGCAGCCAGCCGGCCAGCCGGTCCGAGCGCTCAACCAGTTCGCCGTAGGTGTAGCGCTCGTCCGCCCCGTCCTCGTCGCGGATCCAGAGCGCAAGGTCATCGCGGTCGCGCCCGATGGCGTCGAACCAGTCGATGGCCCAGTTGAAGTTGCCGGTGATGTCCGGCCACTCGAACCGGGCGCGGGCCTCGGCGCCCTGTCCCACGAGGTCGAGGAGGAGATCGCGGGCGGTGCGGATCTTGGTGGTGGCGTCGGACATGGGGCTCCTCGGGACGTTACCTACGGTTGCGTAGGTTGGTTCCGAGATTACTCCGGGCGTTGTCCCTCGACTCTGGTGACTCCGTCAGTAAAGGGCTGGCCGCACTTGTGGGACTCCCACAACTGCCGGGCCCCTGTCAGTCGTCGAGCAGACCCATCAACAGTGAGAAGCCGCCGATCATCAGGGCCCCCGTCGTGATCTGGCGGATCACGGGATCTGACCCGTAACGGCCGTAGTAGCCCTGCGCCCAGGCGGCGTGGCGCGGGTCTTCCCAGTAGGGCACCGGCATCAGCTGCGGGCCCGCGTGCACCATGCGGATGGAGGGGTCGTTGCCGGTGCGGACGCGCTGCGCGTCGGCGGCGCACGCGGGGACCTCACGCATCGCTCCGCCGGGCGGCGCCCACTGGACGTTGGCGACGGAGGTGCCGTGCGCCGGGTCGAAGAAGCAGGGCGGGCGGTGCTCCGGGACCGGCGCGCCGTTGGAGCGTGCCTTCACACAGGCGATCGCGTAGCGACCCTCGTCGAGGATCTCCGTGATGCGCTTCACGTCGGCGTTGCTGCGGGCGTGTTCGAGCTGCTGCTTGGCGCCGTCGTAGGAGTCGAGGGCCTTGCCGTAATCAGCTTGAGCGTCCGCGTCGAGGGTGCGGCCCACCACGTCGAAGTCGAGGTCTCGGAGCTGCTCACCGAACGTGGTGATGTCGGCGTTGACCGCGTCCCGCGACGCGGGGGAGAGGGGCTGGGCCGCCGAGGGGTCGTAACCCTGGCCGTAGCCCAACTGCTGCCCGAAGCCGAAGTGCTGACCGTAGCCCTGCTGCTGCCCGTAACGCGTGGGCGGCCCGTAGCCCATGGGCGGGCGGAAGAACTGTTGCGGCTGGCCCCAACCGAGCTGCGGTTGCCGGGGCTGCTGATCGAGCTGGTCGGATCCGCTGCCTCGCACCGAGCGGCCGATGCCGAGCACGATGGACACCGCCACCATGATGAACATGATCGTGAAAATGCTGCCGAACACGCGTCCTCCAGTCGTCAGTCCCTCCAGAATAGGCGCGGCCTCCAAGGAATGGAACGACGGCGGTGCCGGTGGCGGTCAACGCCACCGGCACCGGTGAGACAGCTCAGTGGGGTACCCCCGTCACTCGGGCTCGACGATCTCGCAGAGGACCTGGCCGGCCGTCACGGCCTGACCGGCCTCGACCTTCAGGTCCACCACCACGCCGTCGCGGTGGGCCTTGAGCGGCTGTTCCATCTTCATGGCCTCGATCACGGCGACGGTGTCGCCCTCGGCCACCTGCTGGCCCTCCTCGACGGCCACCTTGACGATGGTGCCCTGCATGGGCGACGTCATGGCGTTGCCGCTGGCGGCCGCGACCTTCGAGCCACCCCGGTCGCGTTTCGTGGGCTTCTTCATGGCCTTGCCGGCCGCGGGCCTGCCGCCGCCGAAGCCGCCGGGCAGCTTGACCTCGACGCGCTTGCCGTTGACCTCGACCGTGATGACCTCCGGCTCATCGTGGTCATCCTCTTCGCCGAGGAGGCCGGTGTAGGGCGGGATCTCGGTGGCGAAATCCGTCTCGATCCAACGGGTGTGCACTGTGAAGTGCCCGTCCGCCGCGGTGTAGGCGGGATCTGCCAGCACCACCTGGTGGAACGGCACGACGGTGGGCATGCCCTCGATCTGCAGTTCGGCCAGGGCGCGGCGGGAGCGGGCGATGGCCTGCTTCCGGTCCGCGCCGGTGACGATGAGCTTGGCCACGAGGGAGTCGAACGCACCCGGCACGGTCATGCCGACGTGGTACCCCTCGTCGACGCGTACGCCCGGGCCCGACGGCGCATGCCACTTCACCAGCGTGCCGGGGGCGGGCATGAAGTTGCGGCCGGCGTCTTCAGCGTTGATGCGGAACTCGATGGAGTGGCCGCGCACCTGGGGGTCGCCGTAGCCCAGTTCCTCGCCGGCGGCGATGCGGAACATCTCGCGCACCAGGTCGATGCCGGTGACCTCCTCGGAGACGGGGTGCTCCACCTGGAGGCGGGTATTGACCTCGAGGAACGAGATGGTGCCGTCGGTGCCCACGAGGAATTCGCAGGTGCCGGCGCCGACGTAACCGGCCTCCTTGAGGATGGCCTTGGAGGATTCGTAGAGCAGCGTGACCTGTTCCTCGGAGAGGAACGGTGCGGGGGCCTCCTCGACGAGCTTCTGGTGGCGGCGCTGCAGCGAGCAGTCTCGGGTGGAGACCACAACGACGTTGCCGTGGGTGTCCGCCAGGCACTGGGTCTCCACGTGCCGCGGCTTGTCGAGGTACCGCTCGACGAAGCACTCGCCGCGCCCGAAGGCGGTGACGGCTTCGCGGGTGGCGGACTCGAACAGGTCCGGGATCTCCTCGAGGGTGCGCGCCACCTTCAGGCCGCGTCCGCCGCCGCCGAAGGCCGCCTTGATGGCCACCGGGAGGCCGAACTCCTCGGCGAACGCGACCACTTCGCTTGCGTCGGCGACGGGATCCGCCGTGCCCGGAACCTGGGGAGCGCCCACCTTCTGGGCGATGTGCCGTGCCCTGACCTTGTCGCCGAGCGACTCGATGGCGGCGGGCGGGGGCCCGATCCAGATCAGGCCGGCGTCGATGACGGCCTGGGCGAACTGGGCGTTCTCGGCGAGGAAGCCGTATCCGGGGTGGATGGCGTTGGCGCCCGCGCGCTCGGCGATCCCGAGCAGCTTGGGGATGTTGAGGTAGGTGTCCGCAGGGGTCGCGCCGTTGAGGGCGTACGCCTCGTCGGCCAGCTTGACGAACAGTGATTCTGCGTCGGAATCTGCGTAGACGGCTACGGAATCGATTCCAGCATCCCGCGCGGCACGAATGACTCGTACAGCGATTTCTCCGCGGTTTGCGATCAGAACCTTTGAGACGGCGTCGTTGCCCACTTCTCCTCCTGCATTCGTTTGTGCCTCGGAGTCTAGTGGGCGGCGCTTCGCGCGGATGGAATGTCCATAACCTTGTGGATTCTGCGCGGATGTGCGATCACGAGGGGGTGTCGCGGCGCTCCGCCGTCTGCTCCCGTTCGGCCATGTCGGCGGCGCTGGGGCCCGACATCTTGCGGTCGCGTTCCTCCGCGTCGGGGGAGCCGGAGTAGAGGCGGGCCTCCGGGCTGCGCGACGACAGCGTGGTCTCCAGCGGGGACTCCTCCTTGCTCCGGACATCGGCAGGCTTGCGGCGATGCGACAGCCACGAATGGAGCCACTTCGGCAGGGCCGGGTCCTCCTCCGTGTCCTCGAGGCTGCCGGTGGCCGCCGGCATCACGCTGGTCTCTTCCAGGGCCTGCTCCGCCTCCCATTCGGTGACGACCCTGTCGACGAAGTCCTCGCGTTCCTCAACCGGCGGGGCCGTCGTCGTGTCGGGCTCGAGGCGGGTGCGGGGCAGGGCGTAGACGGCCTCGTGCTGCACCCAGGCGATGAGGTCCTCGCGCACCAGGCAGCGCAGATCCCACAGCTGGCCCGACGTCGCGGCGGAGACGACCGCGCGGATCCTGACATGGCCGCCCGTGGCGTCGGTCACCTGCATGGAGGCCGTGCGGCCGTCCCACAGTTCGCTGGAGCGCACGATGCGGGTCAGCTCCACCCGCATGGCCTCCACCGGCGCCAACCAGTCCAGGTCGAACTCGACGGTGCCGAGCAGCTTGGGCTCGCGTCGCGTCCAGTTCTCGAAGGGCTTGCTGGTGAAGTAGGTGCTGGGCACGATCCAGCGGCGGTCGTCCCACGCCCGGACGACGACGTAGGTCAGCGTGATCTCCTCGACGGAGCCCATCTGCTCGTCGAAGACCACGAGGTCGCCGACGCGCAGCGCGTCCGAGAACGCGATCTGCATGCCCGCGAAGATGTTGGCCAGCGACGACTGCGCGGCGAGGCCGGCGACGATCGACAGCACGCCCGCCGAAGCCATCAATGACGCGCCGATCGCCCGGAACTGGGGAAACGTCAGGAGCGCCCCGGCCAAGGCGCAGATCCAGATCACGGCCAGGCCCACGCGCATGACGATCTGCAACTGGGTGCGGATCCTGCGGAAGTGGGGCGTCTCCTCGGCGTCGTCCTCGCGGCTGAGGAGTGTCTCACCGATGGCCCTGATCACTCCGGTGAGCAGGAAGGCGGCGGCGAAGATCATCAGGATGAGGAACACCTGGAGGAAGATCGGCCGCCACTCGGGCGCGGCCTGCAGCACGCGCGGGCGGGTGACGAACGCCACAGCGAGCCCAGCGCCGAGCAGGATGAAGAAGATCCGTTGCGGCAGCCTCATGCGCCGGATGACGAACTTGCGGGTGCGGCGTTTGACGATGAGCCTCAGCAGGGCCGTCAGGATGAGCGACACGATGAAACCTGCGAGGAGTCCGAGCCCTGCCCAGAGCAGCACCGTCAGCAGGTCGAGCGTGTCGGGAGTCATGGTGAGAGCCTAGTCGCCGGACTCCTCCGGGGTCTCGCGATCCGTGCGCAGCGAGAGGGCGGCGAAGGAATCCGACGTGGTGAAGGCCCCCTGCCAGTGGCCGTTGGTGAAGAGCATCGACTGGTTCTTGTCCGCCGTGATCGTGAAGCCCATGCCCGCGAGGTTCTCGCGGAGGTACGCGGCGATGTCCTGCCCGGAGGGGGAGGAGAACACCGCGGTGACGTTGTTGTAGGAATCGATGCGGTCCGTGATCGACGCGTGGAGCGGGACGGAGAACATCTCCGGCGCGTTGACGTAGCCCAGCGAGCTGAGCAGGACGCCACCCTCCGGCGCGTCGCTCACTAGTGGTGACGACTCCGGGGCGGAGGGGGTGCGTTCCGGTGCGGCGGAGCATCCCACCAGGGCGAGCGCTGCCACCAGGGCGATTCCGATCCGTTGCACGGGGACGATCCTAGGCCACGCCCCACCCCTGGACCGCGTCCTAGGAACGCTGGTCCACCCACAGCGAGTGCCACGGCACGCCGGAGTCGATCACCATCTGCCGGACCAGCGGCAGCGAGATGCCGGTGACGTTGAACGGGTCGCCCTCGATGGACGTCACGAAGGCACCGCCCAGGCCGTCGATCGTGAACGCACCGGCCACCCGCTGGGGCTCTCCGGTGGCCGCGTAGGCCCGGATCTCCTCATCGGACAGGTCCGCGAAGCGCACCATGGTGGAGCCGACCCGCGTCTGCTCCGAATACCGCTCACCCTGGTGCACGACGATGTGGTGGCCGGTGTGCAACAGGCCCTCATGCCCGCGCATCCGCTGCCAGCGGGCGATGGCCGCCTCCTCGGTACCGGGCTTGCCGTGCGCCCGGCCCTCGAACTCCAGGACCGTGTCACACGCGAAGAGCACGAAGTCGCCCACGAGGTGGGGCACGACGGTGCTGCCCTTGGCCTCCGCGAGCCTTGCCGCCAGGCGGGTGGGTACCGGATCGACGATCTGACTCTCGTCGAAACCGGACACCACCACCTCGGGATCCAGGCCCGCGTTGCGCAGGACCTGCAGTCGCGCCGGCGACTTCGAAGCCAGAATCACCCGCATCTGATCACATGCGGTTGAACGTACGCCACGCCTCGCGGCCCGTGATCAACGGGCCGCGGACGGTGCGGTAGTAGGATTTCCAGCCGCCGGCCAGCGGCCGGTCGGCCGCCGAGCGCAACGTCTCACGCCGGGCGGAGGCCACGAGCACGGCGGTGACCGCGGCCATCTCATCCTCGGTGAGAGTGGCCTTGCCGAATTCGAGCGAGCCGGTCACAGCGGGATGTTCCCGTGCTTCTTCGGGGGCAGGACCTCGCGCTTCGAACGCAGCAGGCGCAGCGCCCGGATGACCTGGGCCCTGGTCTCGTGCGGGTAGATCACCTGATCGACGTAGCCGCGGTCCGCCGCGACATACGGGTTGGTCAGCTCGTCGTCGTACTCCTGGATCAGGCGCGCGCGCTCCTCCTCGGGGTTCTCCGCGTTGCTGAGTTGCTTGCGGTAGAGGACGTTGACGGCACCCTGGGCACCCATCACCGCGATCTGCGCCGTCGGCCACGCCAGGTTGATGTCGGCACCCAGGTGCTTGGAACCCATGACCACGTACGCGCCGCCGTAGGCCTTGCGGGTGATGACGGTCAGCAGCGGGACGGTGGCCTCGGCGTAGGCGTAGATGAGCTTCGCGCCGCGGCGGATGATGCCGTTGTGCTCCTGGCCGACGCCGGGGAGGAAGCCGGGCACGTCGACGAAGGTCAGCACCGGGATGTTGAACGCGTCACAGGTGCGCACGAACCGGGCGGCCTTCTCGGCGGAGTCGATGTCGAGGCAGCCGGCGAACACCGTCGGCTGGTTCGCGACGATGCCGATCGAGCGGCCCTCGATGCGGCCGAAGCCGACGATGATCGACCCCGCGAACAGCGGCATGACCTCGAGGAACTCGTCGTCGTCGAGGACGTTGCGGATCACCTCGCGCATGTCGTAGGGCTGGTTAGCGGCGTCCGGGATGAGCAGGTCGAGCTCGCGGTCGTGGTCCGTGATGGTCAGGTCGACCTCGTCGTCGTCCCAGACCGGCGGATCCTCCAGGTTGTTCTGGGGGAGGTAGCTGATGAGGTCGCGCACGTACTCGATGGCGTCGTTCTCGTCGGCGGCCAGGTAATGGGCGTTGCCCGACTTCGTGTTGTGCGTGCGTCCGCCGCCCAACTCCTCCATCGAGACGTCCTCGCCGGTGACGGTCTTGATGACCTCTGGGCCGGTGATGAACATCTGCGACGTCTGGTCCACCATCACGACGAAATCCGTCAGCGCCGGGCCGTAGACGTGGCCGCCGGCGGCGGCGCCCATGATCAGCGAGATCTGGGGGATCACCCCGGAGGCGACGGTGTTGCGCTTGAAGATCTCCCCGTAGAGCGCCAGCGAGACGACACCCTCCTGGATGCGTGCGCCACCGCCCTCGTTGATCCCGATGAGTGGCACCCCGGTCTTCATGGCGAAGTCCTGGATCTTGACAATCTTTTCGCCGTACACCTGGCCGAGCGCGCCACCGAAGATGGTGACGTCCTGGCTGAAGATGCACACCGGGCGGCCATGGATGGACCCGGTTCCGGTGATGACGCCGTCGCCGAAGGGGCGGCGGGCATCCATACCGAATGCGCTCGTACGGTGGCGAGAGAACTGGTCGAATTCCGCGAAGGAACCCTCATCGAGGAGGGCCATGACCCGTTCGCGGGCAGTCATCTTGCCCTTGGCATGCTGCTTTTCCACGGCTGCGGCGGACCCGGCGTGCACGGCTTCATCGATGCGCACTCCGAGATTGGCAATCCTACCGGCGGTGGTGTGGATGTCGATCTCCATGGCCTTCACCATAGCGGGATTGAACTTCGCTCAATTCCCTTGCTCAACTTTGGAACGGGCAGGCGCTGACACCGGCCCTACGATGAGTTGGTGACCGCCGAACTGCCTGACGCCGAATCCATCCGCAGCCTCCTCGAACCGGGTACCCCGTTCACCCGCGTCGAGGTGGTCGACAGCACCGGCTCCACGAACGCCGACCTCTCGAAGCGCGCGCACAGCGGCGAGGCTGAAGGCGCCGCGCTCATCTCCATGGAACAGAGGGCGGGGAGGGGGCGGCTCGACAGGCAGTGGGTCTCACCGCACGGCTCGTCCATCTCGCTCTCCGTGCTCCTCAAGCCCAGGCCGGAGTTCCAGCACTGGGGCTGGCTCTCGCTGCTGGCGGGCATGGCGGTGTCGTCGGCGCTGGCCGAACTCGCGCCGGACCCCTCCCGCGTCACACTCAAGTGGCCCAACGACGTGCTCATCGGGGGCCGGAAGGTCTGCGGCATCCTGTCGGAACGCGTCGAACAGCCCGACGGGGCACGCGCCGTCGTCGGCCTCGGCATCAACGTGACGCTCACCGAGGAGCAACTGCCGGTGCCCAACGCCACGTCGCTGAGCCTTGAAGGCATCCCCACAGACCAGAGCCGCGTCGTAGCGGGTGTCCTGAACCACTTCGCCCGCTACTACACCGCCTGGCAGTTGCGCGGCTCGCTGCGGGAGGAATACGAGTCGCGCTGCTCGTCCATCGGCTCGCAGTTGAAGGTAGTGGTCGACGGCCAGCGCACCGTGGAGGGGACCGGAAGGGGGGTCGACGTCTTCGGCAGGCTCCAGGTGGCCACCGCGTCGGGCCTCCAGACGTTCGCGGTGGGTGACGTCATCCACGCCCGCCTCGGATAGTCGGCGGCGCATGCCAGACTGTGGCCATGGCGATCAAGACAGACCAACTGGGCCGCGACGAGCACATCGTCGCCTCCATGCGCACGCACGGCAAAGTGCTGATCGTGCCGGCGTTGGTGCTGATCGTGATGGGCTCCCTCCTCGGCTTCGCCATCGCACTCCTCCCGCCGGACTGGGAACCCTGGGGCACCTACGCGGTGATCGCGTTGTTCCTGGTCGTCGTGGTCGGTGCGGTCGTCCTGCCGTTCCTGCGCTGGCTCACCTCCACGTACACCATCACGGACCGCCGCATCGTCACGCGGCGCGGCATCATCAACAAGACCGGACATGACCTGCCGCTACGCCGCATCAACAACGTCAACTACGAGCGCTCGCTGACAGACCGCATGCTCGGCTGCGGCACGCTCATCCTGGAGACGGCCGCCGGGCAGCCCCTGGCACTGCCTGACGTGCCGCACGTGGAGCGCGTCCACGTGACCATCAACGACCTGCTCTACGACATGCATGGGGCGCCGGACACCTCCGACGAGTAGTCTTCGCGGGTGACTCGACGCTACTCACTGGCCATCGCCGGAGGCGGGCAGCTGGCCCGCATGATGCAGCAGGCGGCCATTCCGCTGGGAATCGACGTGCGGCTGCTCGCCGAGGGGCCGGCCGTTTCCGCGGCCCAGGTGGTACCCGCCCACACCGTCGGCGACTACCGCAGCCTCGACACCCTCCTGGAGTTCGTCGACGGCGCGGACGTGCTGACCTTCGACCACGAGCACGTGCCCACCAGACACCTCGACGTCCTGGCCGAGCACGTCGCCGTGCGGCCCGGCTCCGCCGCGCTGCGGTTCGCGCAGGACAAGGCGGAGATGCGCGAGAAGATGGCGGAGCTGGGGATCGCCTGTCCCGCGTTCGCCGTCGCAGACTCGCCGCAGGACCTCATCGCGTTCGGCGACAGCCAGGGCTGGCCGGTGATCGCCAAGGCCTCCCGCGGCGGCTACGACGGCAAGGGCGTCTGGAAGCTGGACGGACCCGAAGATGCCGGCGAACCGTTCGCGAACCTGCCCGAGACGTCCGCGGGGGAGCGGGTCAGGATCGTGGCGGAGGAGTTCATCGATTTCGCCAGGGAGCTGTCCGCCATCGTCGTGCGCTCCCCATCCGGACAGGTGGTGGCCTATCCCATCAGCGAGACACTGCAGGAACAGGGCATCTGCGTCGAGACCGTCACCCCCGCGCCCGGCATGAGCGACGAGGTCGCGGCGGGGCTCCAGCAGATGGCCGTGCGCATCGCCACCGATCTCGGCGTCGTGGGCGTCCTCGCCGTCGAACTCATGGAGGCCCGCGACGGCCGCATCGTCGTCAACGAGCTGGCGATGCGGCCGCACAACACCGGGCACTGGACCATCGACGGGGCGCTCACGAGCCAGTTCGAGAACCACATCCGCGCCGCCCTCGACCTGCCGCTCGGCTCACCCGCCATGCGCTCAGACGTCGTCGTGATGACCAACGTGCTCGGCGGCGCCGAGGATGACCTCACCGGAGCGCTGCAGCACGTGTTCGCCCGTGACCGCGAGGTGCGCGTACACCTTTACGGCAAGGAGGTCATGCCCGGCCGTAAGGTGGGGCACGTCACCTGCTTCGGCGCCTCGCTCGACGACGTGCGTCGTCGCGCCCGGCACGCCGCTCACTACCTGATGGGAGACCCCGATGCCTGAGCCGCTCGTCTCGATCGTGATGGGATCTGATTCGGACTGGCCCACGATGTCGGCCGCGGCCGACGCGCTGGCCGAGTTCGGCGTCGCCTACGAGGCGGATGTCGTGTCCGCCCACCGGATGCCGGAGGACATGGTGCGCTTCGGGCGCGAGGCGCACGAGCGCGGCATCAAGGTGATCATCGCCGGCGCGGGCGGGGCGGCGCATCTGCCGGGCATGCTCGCGTCGCTGACGCCGCTGCCGGTCATCGGCGTACCGGTTGCCCTGAAGTACCTCGACGGCATGGATTCGCTGCTCTCGATCGTGCAGATGCCGGCGGGGGTCCCCGTCGCCACCGTCGCCATCGGCAACGCCCGCAACGCCGGCCTGCTGGCGGTGCGGATGCTCGCCGTCGGTGACGATGCCCTGCTCGAGCGGATGCTCGACTTCCAGGACCAGCTCCGGGACGCGGCGCACGCGAAGGGCGCCGTCGTCCGCGAAGCCAGCGGTTCCTAGTTGAACACCACCTCGAGCCGGACGGTGCTGTCGCCGTCGTCTGCGGCTTCAACCGCCATGCCGAGGGCACTGACAGGCTCGAGCCACTGGGTGATGCCGGCAGAGTATTCGCTGGCCGCCATCTCCTGGTAGAGCGGCATGCTCTTCACGGCGTTGAGGTCCACGAAGCTCAGGCTGCTGGCGTCCTGACGGATCACGTCCTTGAAGCCGGCGGAATCCCCCAGGGTGGTGGCAGGGCTGCGGATGTCGTCGATGCCCTGGCCGTACGCGAGGTAGACGGTGTCGCCGTCCTGCTCGGCGGTGAGCCCCTCGAAGCTCCCCTCGGGCATCAGGACCTGCTTGACGCTGTCCAGCAGCTCGAGCTGGCGGGCAGGATCATCGCTGATGAACTTGGCTCCCACCACGGGCTGGCCCTGGGCGTCCGTGCCGACGGTCACGCCGATCTGGCGGCCCAGGAGGGCCTGCAGGTCTGCGGCTGACATGATGCCGAGCGACTCGAGGTCCGGGGTCAGGCCGGCTGCCTCGAAGGACCGCCAGGACTGCTCATAGGCCTCGGTGGAGCCGGCGCCCGCCACGGCGGCGAGCACGTCTCCGGGAAGTCCACTCGCGAAGGCGCGCATGTCGTCGAGTTCCGGTTGCGGGTAGTTGGGCGCCGAGAACTGCCCGTCGAGGATGACACGATCATCGTCCACCTTGAGGCCTGCCGCACCGTGGGAGCCGCGGAGGGCCTCGACGTCACTCATGGGGTAGAGGCCGGGCCCGCTCTGGCTGATGAGCATGTCCATGGCCTCGGAGCCTGCCCAGAAGGTGGCCAGGCTGCCCGTGCCGAGCTTGGCCATGTCCGCCTTGTAGTCCTCGTCATCCGCCAGCGACGACTCGCTGATCGCCGCGGCGTCCAGGCCGAGGTCCGCGCTGGTGATCACCAGCACGTCGTCGACGAAGAAGTACTCGTTCTCGGCGGCGGCCTGAGCCGCAGCGAACGCCTCGGCCTTCTCCTTGTCGGTGGTCTCGACGGCCACCACGACCTGGTCGCCGAAGCCCGAGGCGCTGTCCGGTGCCGAGCCCAGGAACCCGAGGGCGACGGAGTCGCCCAGCCACGGCTCGACCTCCTCATAGGCCGGCTTGTCCCCGGAATCGTCCGGGATGAGATCCCACAGCGCCCGCTTGTAATCTGTGGTCTCCGACATCTCCTCGCCCACCGGGAACTTGTTGATGATGCGCGCGAGCTTCAACTGGTCTGCCGGAGCCGGTGCCAGGTTCAGCTCGACGGCCATCACCACGGTGGAGGGGAGGCCCTTGGCCGCGGCGGGCGTGGCGCCCCGGAAGAACGTCAGCCCGAAGGCCACGGCACCGATCACCAACGCGAGTGCGAGGGCTCCGGCGACGATCGCGGGGGCCTTCGACTTCTTCTTCACCGGGGCAGCCGCGTACGGCTGGTACTGGCCCGGGCCCTGTTGCGGGGGAGTGCCCCACTGGCCCTGCGGTGGTGAGGGCGTGCCCCACTGCCCCTGCTGCGGCGGAGGAGTGCCCCACGGCGCCGGCTGCTGCAGGCGGGGCTGCTGGAAGGACGGAGGCCGGGGCGGACCCTGCGGACCCTGCTGTGGCGGCTGTTGCGGGGCGGGACCCCACTGCGGCTGCGGAGGCTGTGGGCCGTTCTGCTGCCAGCCGGGCGGTGGGTTCTGGGTCACGGTGTTCTCCTGCGCGCAGTCGAGGGGGTGTGCTTCGAGGATAGGTCCACCGCAGACCAGTGACCGCTACTGCCGGTACTTCTCCAAGTCGGCCGTATTGCCGACAGCCATCGCCCCGAAGATCTCGTCAGCAGCTGTTTCGTCCCAGATGACGGAGGAGCCGACGCTGGTGTTCGCCACGCTGCCGGGGACGGTCAGGCTGAGCCCGGAACCGGTCATCACACTGAAGAAGCCCGTTCCCACCTGCGCCATGGATCCCAGGCCGGTGTCCTCGCCGCGCGCGAGCGACTTCGAGGCCGCCATGTTGACCTTCCAGTACCGCACCGGATTGAGCACGGTGAGGGGGTTGGCGACCTTCTTCATGATGGCGCCGATGGTCTCGCGCTGACGCTCGACCCGGCCGAAGTCGCCGTTCGGGTCCGCCTTGCGCATCCGCACGTAGCCCAGCGCGGTGACGCCGTCGACCGTCTGGCACCCCTTCGACAGCGTGATGTGGGCGTCCTCGTCGTCGATGTCGAACTTCGGGCACACCTCGATCCCCCCGACCGCGTCCACCACGTCCACGACGCCCAACATGCCCACCTCGAGGTAACCGTCGATGCGCACGCCGGTGTTCAGCTCGATGGTCTCGATGAGAAGGGGAGCGCCGCCGAAGGCGTAGGCGGCGTTGAGCTTGTTCTTCTGGCGGCCGGGGATCTGGACGATGGAGTCGCGCGGGAGGCTCAGCAGCACCGGCTCACCCTCGGCGGGGGTGTGCAGCAGCATCATGGTGTCCGTTCGGCGACCGTCGGTGGTGCCGGTGCGCAGCCTCGACCGGTCCTCGGCGCTCAGGTCATCGCGGGCGTCGGAGCCCACCAGGAGGATGGTGCTGCCCGGCTGCTCCGCGGGGCGTTCGCCGGCCGCCGCCGTGTCCACCGTGGTGCCGGCCGTCCAGGCATAGAGCGGGGTGCCGATCAGGAAGGCCAGCCACAGGATGAGAGCGAAGCCCAGGAGACGGAGTGGCCGGAAATCACGGCGCTGCCTGGCCCTGCCGGCCGGGGGAGCTGTGGGCGGAGCTGTGGGCGGTTGCGACGGCGGGCCGGCCTTGGTGGCCGGCTGCGGCCGGGCGGTGCCCTGCGGATAGCCCGCGCCGCGCTCGCGACGGGCATCGTTGCGGCGCATGCTCTCCACCTCGTCAGGACGGAGCACGGAGGTCTCCTCGTCCTTCTCGTCCCGGTAGAGCCAGTTCATGTCGTCGTCTCCTCGTGGCACTCGCCATCCCCTTTCAGCGTGCCCAAGGGTACCCATTAGTGCGCCAACGACGGCATCGCGGCGTGGCGCTACCGGGTTGAGGGGAACCTGCGGGTGAGGATGGAAATCAGCCTTCCCCGAGGAGATCACCAGTGCCGTCCACCAAGACCGCAGCCGCCAAGAGCGTGCAGGCCCGCCGCGCCTTCGGCTTCGTCCTGATGTCCGCATTGTTCCCTGGCTCGGTGCAGTGGTTCGCCGGCAACCGCGCGGTGGGTCGCATCGCCGGCCGCGTCTACAGCGCCGCCCTGGCCCTGCTGCTGCTGATGGTGCTGGGCCTGCTCCTCTTCCGTGGCCCCACCGTCGGGCTGCTGCTCAACCCCGCAGCGACGGCCGTCGTGCGCGTGGCCCTCTGGATCCTCTTCGCCGGCTGGGTGTTGCTCCTGGTGGACGCGTGGCGGCTCGCCGCGCCGCTACGCCTCGGGCAGCGCACCCGGCTGACCCTCACCGTCACCACCCTGGCGCTCTCGCTGGGCGTGGGCGGCATCACCACCGTCGCCGCCAGCGGCTTCCAGGCCGCTGGGAACGTCGGCGTCGTGCTGCAGGGCGGCGGCGACACCGACGAGAAGGCCGGCCGCTACAACGTGCTGTTGCTGGGGGTCGACGCGGCGGAGGGCCGCGACGGCCTGCGGCCGGATTCGATCAATGTGGCCTCCGTGGACGCGGAGACCGGGCGCACCGTCCTGTTCGGGCTGCCGCGCAACCTGCAGAAAGTGCGCTTCCCGGAATCCTCCCCGCTGCGGGCCCTCTACTCCGAGGGCTACGTCTGCCCCGACAACGCCTGTCTGCTCAACGGGGTCTACACCCTGGGTGAGCAGCACGCCGATCTCTACCCCGGTGAGGCGGACCCGGGCCTCCAGGCGATGAAGGAGGCCATCAGCGAGACACTCGGCCTCGACCTGAACTACTTCGCGATGATCGACATGGCCGGTTTCCAGAACCTCATCAACGCCATGGGCGGCATCCGGCTCAACATCGCCAAGCCCATCCCGATGGGCGGCGGTGGCAGCAACATCCACGGCTACATCGAGCCCGGCGACGACGTCCGGCTCGACGGCTACCAGGCGCTCTGGTTCGCCCGCTCCCGGGCGGAGAGCAGCGACTACGAGCGCATGGTGCGCCAGAAGTGCGTGATGTCGGCGATGGCGAACCAGCTGGACCCCATGACGGTGGCCACGAAGTTCGTCGAACTGTCCAAGGCGGGCGGCGACGTGCTGCGCACCGACGTCGGCACGGGCGAGATCACCCGCCTGGCCGAGTTGGCCCTGCAGGCCAAGGAACTCAGCATCGTCTCGGTCAACTTCACGCCCCCGCTGATCGTCACGGGGGACCCGGATTTCGACCTGATCCGCAGCACCGTCCGCGACAAGATCCAAGCGTCCGAAGCGCTCGACGAGGCGACGGGGTCGCCTGCCCCGGCAGCGTCCCCGGACGCCGCCACCACGCAGGCCGTCCCTGTTGCGGTGTCTCCGGAGGCGTCCTCCGAGGCGCCGGCCGCCGACACCGCCGAACCGGCCACCGAGAGTGCGGATCCCGCCCCGGTGGAGGTCGCCGCCGCGGAAGCGGAGAGCGAGGAGGACGAACCGGTCAGTGCCGCTGGCGACCTTGAGCTGGTCTGCTCGGTTCCGTGAGCCACGCCCACTAAAGTGGCCCCCGGAGAAGGGAGTCCGCAGCGTGCAGCAGAGCGTCAGCGTCGTGATGCCGATCCGCAATGAGGAATCACACCTCGAGGCGGCCGTCGAGCGGGTCCTCAGCCAGGGCTATCCCGGTGAACTGGAGATCCTGCTGGCAGTGGCTCCCAGCACAGACCGCACCAGGGAGATCGCCGACGACCTGGCGGCCGCTGACCCGCGCATCCGGGTGCTGGACAACCCGGAGGGTTACACCCCCGTCGGGCTCAACATCGCCATCCACGCGGCACGGCACCCCGTCATCGTGCGCGTCGACGGGCACGGTGAACTGAGCCCCGGCTACATCGCCACCGCGGTGCGCCTGCTCGAGGAGACGGGCGCCGCCAACGTGGGCGGCCTCATGGACGCCCAGGGCACCTCCGCCCTCTCCGAGGCCATCGCCGCCGCGTACAACTCCCGCCTGGGCCTCGGTGGCGGTGGGTTCCACCTCGCCGACACTCCGCCCGGGCCGGCCGACACCGTGTTCCTCGGCGTGTTCCGCCGCGACGTGCTGGAGGAGATCGGCGGTTTCGACGAGACGCTCCACCGCGCTCAGGACTGGGAGCTGAACTACCGGCTCCGCACCGCGGGCCACCTCGTCTACTTCTCCCCGGACCTGCGCGTCGTCTACCGCCCCCGCAACAGCTACAAGGCGCTCGCCAAGCAGTTCTTCACCACCGGCCAGTGGCGCCGCGAAGTGATCCGCCGCCATCCGGAGACTGCCTCGCTGCGCTACCTGGCCCCGCCGTTCGCGGTGCTCGGCATGGGCGGCGGCCTGCTCGGGGGTCTGCTCGGCATCGTGCTGCGCAACCGGCTGCTCACTGCGCTCCTGGTGGCGCCGCTGGTCTACCTGTCGTTCCTCATGGTGGCCACCGCCACGATGGAGACCACGGCGAGGGCCCGCACCCGCCTGCCGCTCGTCCTCGCGATCATGCACGTGGCGTGGGGCGCGGGCTTCGTCCGTGGTCTGCCGGATCGCGTTGACAACCCGAGATGAGTGCCCCGCAGGAACGTGCCAAGATGGACCCCATGAGTTGGCAGACGCCGGAGCCCGCATCGCGCGGGACGGATTCCCGGGCAGCCACCGAAGTGCTCCTGCAGGCCCAACGGCTGGCAGACAGGCTGCGCGAAGAGGCCCAGTCAGAGGCAGACCGCATCCGCACCGAAACCGTCGAACTCGCCCAGCAGCGCGATGAGCTGGCGGGCGAGGTCGCCTTCGCCCGTCGTCGGCTGGAGGAGGCCAAGGCCGACGCACAGCGCACGCTGTCAGACGCCATCGCACAGGCCGGCGCCATCAGCGGACGTGCCCAGGAAGGTGCCGACGAGGTCGTCGCTGAAGCGCGTGCCGATGCGGAGCGCATCGTCGCCGAAGCCCAGAACCGGGCTGCGCGCCAGCTCGAGGACGCAACCGCGGAGGCCGCACGCATCAGGGCGGAGGTGTCGGCCTGGCGCGAGAAGGTCGAGGTCGAGGGGCACGCCGCCCGCGCCCTCGTCGACGACGAACTCGCGGCCCAGCGCGCAGCGCACGACGAGCGCATCGCCAGGGAACAGGCCGAAGCGGACCTGGAACTGGCCGCCCGCCGGGAGGAGATGCAGCGACTCGAGGACGAGGCCGCAGCGCGGCTCGCCGCCGAGCGTGAAGCCGTGGAGCGGGAGATGACGCACCTGCGCGAGGAGACGACGGACCAGGTGGCCCGGGTGACGTCCGAGGCGCAGCGGCAGGCCGACGCGCAACTCGCGGAGGCCTCCAGCCAGATGGAGTGGGCCCAGACCACTGTCGCGGCGCTGCTCGACGGCGCGCGCGTGGACGTGGCGCGCCGCAAGCAGCAGGCGCACCTCGACCAGGCCCGCCGCATGGCGGAGCTGAGAGCCAAGCTGTCGGCCACCACCCAGCGCTCCGTGGACGCGGCCCGGCAGCGGTTGCGCGCGGCAGACGTGGAGGCGCACGACACCCGCGGCAGGGCCGACGCCGAACTCGCCGCCGCAGTGCAGCACGCCCAGCGCACCCGGGCGGAGGCGGACCAGCAGGCTGCGGACACCGTGGATCGGGCGAAGCGCGAAGCTGAGGCGATCGTGCAACGGGCAGACCAGCGCATGACGGAGGCCGAAGCCAGCTCGGAGATGCTCCGCGAGCAGCTCACGGCAGAGCTCGAGCGCACCCAGAAGGCGTCCTACGAACGCACCCGCGCCACCCGCGAGGAGGCCGTCCGCCTCCTGTCCGACGCGCGGGTCGAGGCCGAGACCATCCGCACGCAGGCCCGCGAGATGCTGGCCAGTGCGCGGCAGGAGGTCGCGGGGCTGACGAAGCGCCGCGACGACATCACCCTGCAACTCAATTCGCTCTCCGGCGTGATCGAAGCGCTGTCAGTGCCAGGTACCACCACTCAAGACGAGGAACATTCATGAGCTCCACTTTCCGCACCGTGCTTCGTGGCTACGAGCCGGCCCAGGTCGACGCCGAGATCGCCACGCTGCAACAGGCGCTGGATTCCGCCCGCGCAGAACTGGGTGAGTTCACCATCCGCCTCAAGGAGGCTGCCGCCGAGCGCGAGCAGCTGGCCCAGGAACTGGCCGCAGCCAAGAGCCGCTCCGAGGAACAGTCCCGCGCCGCCTCCATGGTGTCGCGCCCGGCGTTCACGGACCTCGGGGAGCGCGTGGGTCGCATCCTCACCCTGGCCGAGGAAGAGGCTGAGGAGATGAAGCGCGCGGCGAAGGAAAAGGCCAACCAGCTCGTCGAGGACGCGCAGAAGAAGGCCCAGGCCGCGCTGACAGAGGCAGACCGGTACGCGGTCGACACCCGCAGCTCCGCAGACGCCGACGCCGAGGCGAAGCTCACCGGCGCACAGCGCCGGGCCGACGAAATCCTCGACAACGCGGACCGCGAGGCCGCGGCCCGCCGCGAAGAGGCCGAAGCCGTCTACGAGTCCCAGCAGGCACGCGCCGCGCAGGCCGCTGCCGACTTCGAGCGCACCCTGTCCGAACGCCGCAACGCCGCCACCGCAGACTTCAACCTGGCCATGGGTCAGCGTGAGGAGCAGCTCAGGGCCGCCGAGGAGAACCTGCGCGGCGCCGAGAACGACGCGCTGCGCGTGATCGCCGACGCCAACACGCAGGCCGAATCCATCCGCACCAAGGCGCAGGCCGAGGCCGACGAGCTGATCGGGGAGGCCCGTACGCAGGCAGACCGGATCCGCCGCGACTCGGACCGCGAACTGTCGGCGCTGACCCAGCGTCGCGATTCGATTACGGCGCAACTCTCCAATGTGCGCCAGATGCTTGCCACACTGGGTGGAGGCGCCGCGCTCGCGGTGGTCGACAACCAGGAGGCAGCCATGTCACAGAACCAGGCAGATCCGTCGAACGTGGATCATCAGCACGATGACGATGATCGCGTCCACGCCCAGGAGGCATCCGAAGGCGCAAAGAACGAAGGCGAAACCCATCCTGACAACCGCGTCCACGATCAGGACCCGGCAGAGGGCGCCGAAGACATTCAGTGAGTGACGCGCTCGTCAGCACCGATCCGGGCGGCTTCGTCGTCTGAGGTGTTGACGGCCACGACGGTTGAGCCGGTGCCCAGCACCGGCGCAACCAGCGCCCGCGCCACCGTCTCCCACCCCGGCGCCGGGTCACGCAGCAGCACGCGCCCGTCGCTCGCGCCCACTTCCGGAGCGACGGCGCCGTCCCATAGGTAGGCCTCACCGTCGAGGGCGACGTCATGGAGGTCCGGCTGCCCGAACACCTCGCGGTAGTCGACGGCATCCACGGGCGGGGTGCTGAACCCCAGGCCCAACGGATGCAGCGAGCAGGCCACCGTGATGTCCGCCCGGCGGTCATCGCCGGGGCCCACCACCAGGAAGTCCGCCCCCGCCGCATCGCTGTTGACGGGGCAGCCCCGCTGCCAGGCGGCGGCGATCCACACCATCGTCACCCAGTGGCCGGGATGCGACGAGGCCAGCGCGACATCGATGGGCTCGCCGTCCTCGTGCCCGAGGTCCGCAATGAGGTTGGCGGTCTTGTCCACCCAGTTGGCGAACGTGACCGCAGACAGTTCGATGCGCGAGCCTTCCGCGCCGTCGTAGTAGGTGATCAGCGGTTGCGCGCCCTGCCGGGCGACGC
Organism: Tessaracoccus zhenghani; assembly: GCF_054552775.1. NCBI lineage: Bacteria > Bacillati > Actinomycetota > Actinomycetes > Propionibacteriales > Propionibacteriaceae > Tessaracoccus > Tessaracoccus zhenghani. Next base: position 107,782 of record NZ_CM137275.1, read on the forward strand.
GCTTCTGGAGGGCGGAAACGAGCATGGGTGAAGCCTAGACGGCTAGGGTCTTGCCATGCGTTACGTCGTCATCATGGCCGGTGGATCCGGCACGCGCCTGTGGCCGCTCTCGCGCAAGGGCAGGCCCAAGCAGTTGCTGGAGATGGTGGGCGGGAAGTCCCTGCTCCGGCTGGCCTTTGAGCGACTGGACGGCCTCGTCGACGAGAGCCGCATCTTGGTCTGCACGGGCCGCAGCTACGCCGACGACGTGGCACGACAGCTTCCTGAACTGGCGCCCGGCAACATCCTGGGGGAGCCTGAGGGCCGCGACTCCCTCAACGCGGTGGCCTGGTCCGCGGCCGTCGTCGCGGACCGTGATCCCGACGGGGTGGTCGCCATGGTGACGGCTGACCAGATCATCGAACCCGTCGACGAGTTCCAACGGTCGCTGTCGCTGGCCTTCGACGTGGCGGAGGCCCGCCCCAACGCGCTGGTCACCCTCGGCGTCGTACCCACGTCGCCGCACACCGGCTACGGCTACCTGCACCGCGCCGACGAACTCGAGGGCTTCAGCGGAGTCCACCGCGTCGCGGAGTTCAAGGAGAAGCCCAGCCGGGACGTCGCCGTCGCCTACGTGAACTCGGGGGAGTACTGGTGGAACGCCGGCATGTTCGTCTGGCGGGCCAACACCTTGCTCAGCCAACTGGACCAGCTGCTGCCGAACACGGCCCGGACCGTGCGCGAGATCGTGGCGCATCCCGAGCGCCTGGATGAGCTGTTCCCGACCCTCCAGAAGATCTCCGTGGACTACGCGGTGATGGAGCCCGCCTCCGTGGGCAAGACCGACGCCGAGGTGGTCAGCGTCGGGCTGCACATCCAGTGGAACGACGTGGGTGGTTTCCTGTCGCTCGCGGAGTTGTTCACCCGCGACGAGCACGGCAACGCCGTCGACGGCCGGACGGTGACCCTGGATTCGTCGGGCTCGGTGCTGGTCAACGCCGCTGGGCCGGACCATGTGGTGGCCGCGCTGGGCCTGAAGAACTGTCTCGTGGTGGCCACGGAGACTGCCACGTTGGTGGCCGGCCTCGAAGATTCCGAGCGGATCCGTGAACTCGTCGAGCTGGTGCGAACCCGTGTTGGGGCAGAATACGCCTAACCCGTCCGCAGCCGTCTGGAGGAACCATGCGAGACACCCGGTTCGTGAGGCGTCTCCTCGCGGTCGTCCTGGTGGCTTCCGCGGTGGTTCACGTCAGCGCGCTGCTGCTCGTCGGGCTGGTCCTCCTCCCCGTCGGTGAGTCGGGGCGCAGCTTCCTCCTCTGGCCGCTGTCCGTGACGGCGCTCGCGGTGAGCCTCGGTGTCGTCGTCTGGGGGGCGACCACGGTGGTCCGGGTGTCTGCCATGGCGGCGTCGTCGTCGCCCCAGGAACGGCAGGCTCGAGTCCAACTCCCGCCCCCTGCAGCGGCCACTCCAGAGGCCCACTCGACGGTGATCAACCCCAAGCGGGAACCGGCCGGGTCGCCCCAGACGCCGTCGGAACAGCAGCCGCAGCACTCACCCGGGACATGGACGACGTCGACCACTCCCTGGCCCCGCGCCGACGAAGAGGATCCCAACGGCACCCTGATCCGTCCGCCTTACAGGGTGAGCAACCGCAATGCGTGAATAGTTTCGACGGATATCCGCCTTCCGCTTGACCGATCAAAATCACTCGTGTGTAATTCAAGGCAAGAAAGGAGGGGTACATGGACGAGACATGGGAGCTCTTCGCTGATGAGGGGACTTTTGCATGGCAGGCTGAAGCGCTGTGTGCCCAAACCGATCCGGAAGCCTTCTTCCCTGAGAAGGGTGGGTCGACCCGTGATGCGAAACGGGTCTGCCTGAGTTGCACAGTGCGCACCGAATGCCTTGAATACGCCCTCGCACACGACGAGCGTTTCGGCATCTGGGGCGGGCTTTCTGAGCGGGAGCGCCGCAAGCTCAAGCGCGCTGCCGGCTGAGCGCCTCGTGACCGAGGAACCGCAGCGCGGGGTGATCGACGACGACCTCTGGTCGTGGATCGAGCACGAAGACCCCGTCGCTGACGTCCCCGAGGTCGATCCTTCTTCTGTGGTCGCCGTCATGGTGACCCACAACGCAGCTGAATGGCTACCCCGGCAGTTGCTGTCCGTCGCGATGCTGAGCACCCGACCCGGCCGGATCGTCGTCGTCGACACCGGCTCAACTGACGAGACTCCAGAACTGGTTGCGCGGGCCCTGGACGAGGGCGTCATCGACGACTTCCTCCGCGCCGACGCCACCACCACGTTCGGTGGCGCGGTCCATGCGGCGCTCGCGGACACCGAGCCGGAATGGATCTGGCTCCTCCACGACGACTCAGCACCCCACCGGGACGCGCTGGCGCATCTGTTGGAGGGCGCCCGCCAGGCCGACGTCGTGGTGCCCAAACTCCTGCAGCCCAAGCGCCGCAACTATCCCGAGACCCTCTCCGAGGTGGGCCAGGCCATCACACCGGGCGGGCTCCGGGTCCCCATGGTGGAGGCCGGCGACGTCGATCAGGGGCAGACCGAGCCGCGCGACGTGCTGGGCGCCTCCACCGCGGGCCTGCTGATCCGCGGCGGCACTTGGCGCGAGGTGGGTGGTCTCGCCCCGGAGGTGGAGCGGCACCGCGACGGCGTCGACTTCGGCTGGCGCGCCAACGCGCTTGGTTTCCGCGTGCTGACGTGGCCCGCGGCCTCGCTGCACCACCGGCGGGTGGGGCACACGGGGGAGCGGCCCTCGAAACAACACCCCCACCTCGACGACAGGCTGGCGGCGCTACGCATCGCGGGCGCCCGCGGGGCCTCGGGCTTCGGGCTGGCCGCAGCCTCGGTGTTCCGGGCGTTGGGCTTCCTGCTGGGCAAGTCGCCGTCGTTCGCCGCTGCGGAGATGCGCGCGCTGGGCAGGTACCAGCGCAGCTCGTCCCTCACCCGGTCGCTGAAGGACCGTTTCCCCACCGAGGACATGACGCCCTCAGACTTGCTGCCCAACCGCTGGTGGCCGGTGCGCAACGCGGCGGACAAGGTGGGCCACGGACTCTCCGAGCGCTACCGCAACCTCACCGACGTCTCGGCGGACACCTCGATCGACGAACTCACCGGCGATGACTTCGCCGGCGGGCAGATCCGCCGCAGGGTCTTCTCGCCGGTGACCGCCCTGGTCGTCGTCCTTCTCATCGCCGCGTTCATCGCCGGGCGCACCCTGCTGGGTGCAGGCCCTGTCTCGGGCGGCGGCATGCTGCCGGCGCCGTCGTCCCTCGGCGCCGCCTGGCAGGCCTACCTCACGGGCGAGGCCCCCTGGTTGGGCCTGGCCGCTTTCGCGTCTCTGGGCGGGCTCGGCAGCCCCGGCTGGTTCGCCTTCCTCGCCGTGCTGTTGACACCGCTGCTGGCCGGGTTGGCCGCCCTCGCGTTGCTGCGGCGGGTGGGGCTCGCCGCGGGGCCCGCTGCCGCGGTGAGCGCGGTCTGGGCCGGCGCCACCATTCTATTGGGGCTGGTGACGGCCGGCGACGTCAGCGGCATGGTGCTCTCGGTGGCCGGGCCCTTGCTGGCCCGGGCGGTGCTCGCCGTCGTGCGCAGCGAGGCCAGCGGTGCCGAACGGCTCCGCGCGCCTGCCGGCGCCGGCTTCTGGCTCATCGTGGTGGCCTCGGTGTGGCCTGCCGCTCTCCTCTTCGTGACCATCGCGGGCGTCGCCTGGGGCGCGCGGCACCGGCACCGCGTCGTCGACGTGGTGGTGGGGGTGCTTCCCGCCTGGATCTTCCTCGCGCCCTGGCTGCCCACCCTCGCGCGCTACCCGGGGCGCCTGCTGACGGGGGTGGACCCGCTCGCCTGGCCGGACTTCCCGCCCGCCTCGTACGCGTTGGTCGTGGGTCGCATCCTCCCCTCGGGCCTACCCGTCTGGGCCAACGTGGCCTTCTTCGCTGTGCTGGGCGTCGTGGCGCTGTTCGCCGTCGCCGGGCTCAGGTACCGCCAGTGGCTCTGGACGCTGGTGGGCATCGCGGCGCCCCTGGTGCTGGGCACGCTCCTGTCTCGGCTCACGCTCGAGGTCGACGGCGGCACGGCCCGCGCGCTGCTGTCGCCGTGGGCGCTGCTCGTGGTGGCGGCGCTGCTGGCACCCGTCGTGTTCGCCGAACGGGACGCGGGCCGGAAACGGCGCGCGGCGCTGCTGGCGCTGGTCCTGGCCGCCCTGCTGGCCTTCGGCGCCTGGGGCTGGGTGGGCTTCGCCGGCCCTGTCCGTTCCGCCACCAGCGTGCTGCCGGGCTATGTCCGCGACGTGATCAACTCCCCGCGTGACACCAGGGCCCTGGCCGTCGAGCTGTCTCCGGACGGCACCGTCGACTGGAACGTCGTGGATGCGCGCCAGCCCCGCTGGGGTTCGGCGGAGCGCAATCCGGCGGGGTCCTTCGCCGGCCAGTTCACCACGCTGGTGCACGCCATCGCGAGCGGTTCCGTGCCGGACGACCTGGCTGAGCGTCTGCGGCTCATGGGCGTGTCCCACGTGTGGCTGCGCGGCTTCGACGACGACCAGCGGGCCGCCATGGACAATCTGGAGGGTCTGGTGGGCGCCGCCGCGGACGATCGATCCGTCGTCTGGACGGTCAGCGGGCTGGTCTCGCGTGTGACGTACGCAGCGGAGGACCCGGAACCCGTACCCGTGACCGACGAGCACCTTCCCGAGGGTGACGACGGGCGCTACCTGGTCGTCGCAGAGCCGGCAGAGTCAGACTGGGTGGCCACGCTCAACGGCCGCGACCTTGAGCGCACCAGCGGGTTCTCCTGGGCGGCCCTGGACACCGAGATGCTCACGTTCGACGCGGGTGCCGAGGCGGGCGAACTCGTCGTCGAGCCTGCGCCGCGCGACGGCAGGTTCGTGCTGCACCTCCTGGTGATGCTGGGCCTCGCGCTGCTCGCGGCGCCCACCCTGGGGGCCGCCACGGCGGCCCGGAGGGGGCAGGAATGATCAGACGGATACTCGTGACCCTCGTGGCGTTCCTGGTCATCGGTGGCCTCGCTGTGGGACTGTCGCTCCTGACCCCGGCCCGGGTGCCGGCCTCCGCGACGGTGGACCTGCCCCGCACCACGCGGATGACCTGCCTGCAGTCGGGCGACGCGCTGGCCTATTCGGCTGGGACGATGACCGCCAGGGCCACGGAGTCCGGCGACCAGGTCTTCTCCGGCACCGGCTCGGGCCTGTTCGCCGGGGTGGACGGGCCGTTCGTGATCGGCGCCGATGCCCTGGCGGTCGCGGGCATCTACGCGGCCGGGCCGGCCCGCACGTTCGCGCCCTGTGCGCCCGCGGCGACGTCCGGCACCATCGTGGTCACGGAGCCGGGCGACGCCGAACTGCTGATCACCAACAGCGACGCGAACGAGGCCATCGTGGACCTCACCCTGCTCGGCCCGGACGGTGAGGTGGCCGCCATCGGTGCCCGCGGCATCGCGGTGGCCCCGGGTGTGTCCCGCAGGATCGCGCTGTCCGTGCTGTCCCCGGAGGGGCCGGTGGGCGTGTCGTTCCGGGCCAGCGAGGGGCGCGTGGCCATGGCTGCGGTCAACGTCGAGGGACGCGCCGCCCGATACGTGGCGCCCACGCGCCCCGCCCTGGAGCACCTCATCGGGGGCGTGCCCCCCGGCGCGTCAGACGTGCAACTGGTGATCAGCAACCCGCGCGAGGAACGCGCCGACATCACCGTGACCGCGCTGGGCGCCACGTCGTCCTACGAACTCGCCGCCACCGCAGACCTGAGCGTCGAGCCCATGTCGAGCGTCGTGGTTCCCATCGCGGAGTCGCTCGGCGGCGAGGCGAGCGCCATCCGCGTCGAATCCACCCAGGAGGTGGCCGCAGGGGTGGTGGTGAGCGGCCCGACGGGGAGCCCCGCCACCCTGGTCGACGTGGAGGCCGCACCGGAGCTGGCGGCCACCACGATGGGTGGCGCCCTCCAGATCACGAACCCGGGGACCGACCCGGTCGAGGTGAAGGTGTCTGCCGGGGAAGGGTTCACGCTGACGGTGTCGCCCGGGTCCACCGTCGTGCACGTCCTCCCCCTGGCGGCCCAGCAGCTCATCACAGTGACGGCGGACGACCCTGTGATCGCCTCGGCCGCCACGTCCGAAGCGACGGGCACCATCATCGTGCCGCTGGGTGGTGTGGCCGATGAGCCACGCTCGACCGGCAGGGCGGAGCTGGACGCCCACCTGAGGTGACCCGCCGTCCGGAGGGCGTCAGTCCCAGTCGTCCCAGTTCTCGTCGCCCCCCAGGTCTTCGATGCTCCGGCCGGTGAGCGTGCTCAACTGCTCGACGATGGTGCGGTGCACCAGGCGGCGCAATTCCCCGCGCGACGAGGCGCGGTGCTCGAGCGGACGCTCGAAGATCACGATCTGGGCCTTCCGGCCCCTGCTCGGTTCCACCGCCGCGGACAGCGGCACGCGGTCTCCCGTCCAACCGCCACGCAGGTGGGGAACCTCCTCGACCCCGACGATGATCCCGTTCAGCGCATCCGGGCAGGCACCGGCGATGTCGACCATCGCGTTGGTGACGCATTCGTTGAAGTAGTCCACGCGCGTGGGCCGGCCGAGGGGCACCGGCTTGCCCGACAGCGGGTTGGGCGTGGCCAACGGGCCCCGCATTCCGCGGTCATGTCGGTCTCTTCTGCGTGGCATGTCGCCACTCTAGTAGCGGGTGAGATACCTTGCTCGGGTGCGTTCCTGTTCCCGTACCGCGTGTGCCGCCCCGGCGGTGGCGACGATGACGTACGTCTATGCAGACTCCACGGCGGTCCTGGGGCCCCTGTCGCTGACGCCGGAGCCGGGGATCTACGACCTGTGCCAGCGCCATGCGGAGCGCACCAGCCCGCCGAACGGCTGGGAGATGATCCGGCTGCCGCTCAACGGCACCGCCCCCGCCCCCACGCAGGAGACGTCCGACGACCTCATGGCGCTGGCGGATGCGGTGCGGGCCATCGGCCTACGGAATGACGACGTCGCGCCGCCGCTGACGAGCGTGGTCATCCCCGTCATCGCCGCTGCGCCCGATCCGGCCCGTGGCGGCCACCTGCGGCTCGTCCCGACGGGTGAGTGACCAGGTTCGCTACCCTGAGCAGGTGCTTGAGCGAGACATCTTCAAGGCCAACGACATCCGCGGCATCGTCGTCGGCGACAACCCGCAGTGGGACCTTGACGGGGCCCGGGCGCTGGGCGCCGCCTTCGTCGAGTTGCTCGAGCCGGAGGAATTCGTGCTCGGCCGCGACATGCGGGTGCTCGGCCGCGAACTGTCCTGGGCCTTCATCGACGGGGCGCGCCGCGCCGGCGCCTCCGTGGTGGACATCGGCCTCAGCTCGACGGACCAGCTGTGGTTCGCGTCGGGCCAGCTGAGGCTGCCCGGCGTGCAGTTCACCGCCAGCCACAACCCGTCCGAATACAACGGCATCAAGTTCTGTCTGGCGGACGCCAGGCCCGTGCCGCCGGATTTCATGAACCGGCTGCGTGACCTGGCCGCCACCGTCGAACTCGGCGACGAGGTGCGGGGCGAGGTCCGCGAACTCGACTGCCTGGAGGACTACGCGGACAAGCTCGGCGATCTGGTCCCGGCCACGGGGGAGCGCGAGCTCACCGTCGTTGTCGACGCAGGCAACGGCATGGCCGGTCACACCGCGCTGACCGCGCTGGCCGGGCGATCCCTCGACATCGTCGGCCTCTACCTCGACCTGGACGGCTCGTTCCCGAACCATCCTGCCAACCCCTTGGAGCCCGCGAACCTCGTCGACGCGCAGCGCGCCGTCGTCGACAACGACGCCGACCTCGGTCTGGTCTTCGACGGCGACGCCGACCGCTGCTTCATCATCGACGAGCAGGGCGAGGTGGTGGACCCCTCGGTCATCACCGCCATGATCGCGGTGGCGGAACTGGCGAAGCACCCCGGTTCCACCATCGTGACCAACACCATCACCTCCTGGGGCGTCGGCGAGGCCGTGGGGGCGGCCGGCGGCACCATCCGGCAGTCGCGCGTGGGCCACACCTACGTCAAGGCGCTGATGGCCGAGACCGGCGCCGTCTTCGGCGGGGAACACTCCGCGCACTACTACTTCCGCGACTTCTGGTCGGCCGACACCGGCATGCTCGCAGCGCTGCACGTGATCGAACTGCTCCGCTCCGCGGACAGGCCGCTCTCGCAGTTGGCCGCCGTCTACGACTCCTACCGCCGCTCCGGCGAACTCAACTCCACCGTCGACGACGCGGAGGCCTGCATGGACGCGGTCGCCGCCGCGTTCGAGGGCAGGGGAGAGGCGGACCGGCTCGACGGGCTGAGCGTCCGCAACCCTACGGAGGGCTGGTGGATCAACCTGCGCCCCAGCAACACCGAGCCGCTCCTGCGGCTGAACGTGGAGGCCCGCAACCAGGCCACGATGGAAGCCCTGCGCGACGAGGTGCTCGCCCTCGTCCCGGCCGGGCAGCCCGACTAAGCTGACTTCACCACTGAGGAGGAACCATGGCCGAAATTCTCGAGCTGTCGCCCGAATTCATGGCGATCGCCGCGTGCCCCGCGTGCCACGCCAAGTTCGCCGTCGACTACGACCAGCAGGAACTCGTGTGCACCAACAACGCCTGTGCGCTGGCGTACCCGGTGCGCGACGGGATCCCCGTGCTGCTCATCGACCAGGCCCGTAGCACCCAGTGAACGGCCCCCAGTTCGACGATTCGCGCCTCGAAGCTGCTGATCTCGAGCAGCACGAGGGCCTTCGCGCCCTGGCCATGGCCGGTGCCCGCATCCGGCGCGCCGCGCTGACCGAGCCGCACGGGCACCTCGAGCGGGCAGACCGCCCGCGGGGTGTGCTGGCGATGGGTGCCGAGTCCAGGCTGGTGCGCGCCGTGCTCGAGCCCGCCTGCCCGGTGCCGTTCATGGCCTGGCCGGGCCCCGGGCTGCCCGCCTGGGTGGGTCCTCTGGACCTCGCGGTCATCCTCGGGACCACGGACACCCCCGGGTGGGTGGTGCAGTGCGCCGCGGAGGCCAACCGTCGTGGCGCCACGCTGATCGTCGCCGCCCCGGAGGATTGCGAACTGACGGAGGTGACGCGCTCCAACTCCACCACGCTGATTCCGCTGGAGGAGAACGACCCCGTCGCGGCCGCCGTGTCTGTGCTGGCCCAGCTGGGCGCGCTCGGGCTCGGGCCGCTGGTGTACCCCGAACATGTGGCTGACGCGGCAGACCTCGTGGCCGAGGCGTGCGCGCCCACAAGTGACCTGTCGGAGAACCCCGGCAAGGAGCTCGCGCTCGCGCTCGCGGACAGGCTGCCGCTGATCTGGGGTGGCACGACGCTGGCCGCGCGTGCGTCGCGGCGCATAGCCGAAGCGGTCCGCCGCGCCTGTGGTCGCCCCGCCCTCGCCGCAGATGCGTCGGAGATCCGCACCCTGCTGACCTCCGCCCCCATCCGTGACCCGTTCGCAGACCCCTTCGACGGCGACTACGAGACCCAGCCGGTGCTGGTCCTGCTCGACGACGACAAACTGCCGGACCGGGTGTCCGGCGTGGCGATGGACCTGGCGGACGTGGCCGAATCGCGCGGCCTGCGGGTCGCCCGGGTCTCGTCCGGCGACGCGGACCTCGGCGCCACGGACGTCGAGCGCTACATCACGTTGCTGCAGAAGGGCCTCTACGGCGCTGCTTACCTGGAGATCGGCCTGACCGCCACCGAGTGACCGATATCCTCAGCGCATGCGCAAGGTTCTCGTCCTCAACGGCCCCAACCTCGGCCGGCTCGGTACCCGTCAGCCGGAGATCTACGGCGCCATGACCTACGCCGGCCTAGCCGAGCACCTCGTCGAGACCGGTGAAGGCATGGGCCTCGAGGTCGACGTCCGGCAGACGGAGCACGAGGGCCAGATGATCGAGTGGCTCCATGAGGCGGCCGACGGTGGCCTCCCCGTCGTCCTCAACGCAGGGGCCTGGACGCACTACTCGTATGCCATCGCGGATGCTGCGGCGCTGACCACGTACGTGGAGGTGCACATCTCCAACGTGCACGCGCGCGAGGGTTTCCGGGAACACAGCGTGCTGTCGGCCAAGGCGGCCGGCATCATCATCGGCTGCGGCGTGGGTGGATATGACCTCGCGCTGGCCCACGTGGCCGCCATGTAGAGTTGGGCCCGTGGATTTTCGTGTAGCTGACCTGTCCCTGGCCGACTTCGGCCGCAAGGAGATCACCCTCGCCGAGCATGAGATGCCCGGCCTCATGGCCATGCGCGAACGGTTCGGTGACTCCAAGCCGCTGAAGGGCGCCCGGATCGCCGGGTCGCTGCACATGACCATCCAGACAGCGGTGCTGATCGAGACCCTCGTGGCGCTGGGCGCCGACGTGCGCTGGGCCTCGTGCAACATCTTCTCCACTCAGGACCACGCGGCCGCGGCCATCGCCGTCGGCCCCGAGGGCACGCCGGACAACCCGCAGGGTGTCCCGGTGTTCGCGTGGAAGGGCGAGACGCTGGAGGAGTACTGGTGGTGCACCCGCCAGATCCTCGAATGGCCGGACGGCCGGCACCCCAACATGATCCTCGACGACGGAGGCGACGCCACGCTGCTCGTCCACCAGGGCGTCGGAGCCCAGCGCGTGGGCGAGGCCCCGGCTGACGCCGACGACGACTCCCACGAGTTCCGCGTCGTCAAGCAGACCCTGCGCGACGCGTTCGGCCAGGTGGACTGGGAGGCCCTCGCCGCGTCGATCCAGGGCGTGACCGAGGAGACCACCACCGGCGTGCACCGCCTCTACGAGATGTCGAAGAACGGCACGCTGCTGTTCCCGGCCATCAACGTCAACGACTCGGTCACCAAGTCCAAGTTCGACAACCGGTACGGCTGCCGTCATTCGCTCATCGACGGCATCAACCGCGCCACCGACGTGCTGATCGGCGGCAAGGTCGCCGTCGTGTGCGGCTACGGCGACGTCGGCAAGGGCTGTGCGGAGTCGCTGCGCGGCCAGGGCGCCCGGGTCGTCGTGACGGAGGTGGACCCCATCTGCGCGCTGCAGGCCGCGATGGACGGCTACCAGGTCACCACGCTCGACGACGTGGTGGACACCGCAGACATCTTCGTCACCGCCACCGGCTGCCTCAACGTCATCTCGCACGAGCAGATGGCCCGCATGAAGCACCAGGCCATCGTCGGCAACATCGGCCACTTCGACAACGAGATCGACATGGCCGGCCTCGAGGCCCGCACGGATGTGCAGCGGGTCGAGATCAAGCCGCAGGTCCACGAGTGGCGCTTCGACGACGGCCACTCCGTCCTCGTCCTGTCCGAGGGGCGACTGCTGAACCTGGGCAACGCCACCGGCCACCCGTCGTTCGTGATGAGCAACTCGTTCACCAACCAGGTGCTCGCACAGATCGAGCTGTTCACCAAGCCGGCCGACTACCCGGTGGGCGTCCACGTGCTCCCGAAGCAGCTGGACGAGGAGGTGGCGCGCCTCCACCTGGGCGCGCTGGGCGTGAAGCTGACGGAACTGTCCGCCACGCAGGCCGCCTACCTGGGTGTCGACGTCGCCGGCCCGTACAAGTCCGAGTACTACCGCTACTGAGCGAACCCGCTACCGAAACGAGTCGCCGGCGAGCACCTGCTCGCCGGCGATTCCTTTGCCCAACAGGTGGTGTTACTCGCCCGGCCTCAGCGTCTGCCAGATCTCCTTGCACTCAGGGCACACCGGGAACTTGTCGGGGTTCTTGGTGGGCACCCAGACCTTGCCGCACAACGCCACGACCGGCGTGCCGGTGACCATGGCTTTCATCAGCTTGTCCTTGGGCACGTAGTGCGAGAAGCGGTCTTGGTCGCCGTCCTCGAACAGCTCCGTGCGCTTGTCAACAACCGTCTGGGATCCGGGGGCCAGTTCACTCATGCGACAGATTCTACGTGGCCGCGCAGAGACACGTGCGGCACAATGGGGCGCGGCCAAGGAGGTTTCATGACGCAGGGACGGTGGGCGCTCATCGTGGGCATCATGCTGAGCGTCTTCGCGGTCGCCTTCCAGGCCATCGGCATTGCGACGGCGTTGCCCACCGTCATGGAGGACCTGGGCGCCGCCGTCCTGTACCCCTGGGCCTTCACCACCTTCGTGTCGGGCATGCTGTTGGCCGTCATCGTGGCCGGCCGGGTCACGGATCGGCGCGGCCCGTCGCTGCCCATCTATGTGGGCTTCGCGCTGTTCGGCATCGGGCTGGTGATGGGCTGGCTCGCTCCGTCGGTGTGGGTGCTGCTCGCCGGCCGCGTCGCCCAGGGCCTGGGTGCCGGCGCGCTCAACCTCACGCTGATGGTGATCGTCGCGCACGGGTTCCGGCCAGAGGACCGCCCCAAGGCCATGGCGTTGGTGTCGTTCTGCTGGCTGCTCCCGGCCTTCGTCGGCCCGCCCATCGCCGCCTGGCTGACGCTGACCAACTGGCGGCTGGTCTTCGCCGTGATGGTGCCGCTGATGGTCATCGCGTTCGCCATCACGTTGCCCGGGCTGCGGCGCGTCCAGGCGGAGTTCCACGGCGACGGCGACGTGCCGCCCGTCCCGGTCGCCGCCACCATCGCGGTGACGCTGGCGCCGTCGTTCATCCTGCTCGCCGGCCAGCCGCTGGGGCTCTGGCGTTGGGTCTCTGCCACCGCGGGTGTGGCCGCGTTGGCCTGGGGGCTCAAGCGCATCATCGCGCCCAAGGCTTTGGGCTTCGGGCCCGGTATCCCGAGCATCGTCCTGGCCCGCGCCACCCAGGCGGGCGCCTTCTTCGCGGCCGAGACCATCGTGCTGGTCACGCTCCAGCACCTGCGCGGCTACACGCCGTTCCAGGTGGGCCTCGCGCTCACCGTCGGCAGCCTCGGGTGGACCCTCGCGTCGTGGTTGCAGGCGCAGCGCTGGGTGCCCCTCAGCCGAGACGCCTTCATCACGCTGGGGGCGGCACTCTCGGCGTTCGGGATCGCGACGCTGGTGGCTTTCGCCTGGTTCCCCGGGATGCCGCTGGCGGCCGCGCTGGCCGGGTGGATCGTCGCAGGGCTGGGCATGGGGCTCACGATGCCCAGCAGCTCCGTGGCGGTGATGGGGTTGTCGTCGCAGTTCGAGCAGGGGCGGCACCAGTCGTCGCTCCAACTGGCCGAATCGGTCGGTAACTCCGTGGTGACCGCGGTCGCCGGCGGCATCTACACCGCACTGCTGTTTGTGGAGCCGAGGAAGCTCAGCTACACGGTGTCACTCGGTGCGGTGCTCCTCCTCGCGGTGGCGGCCGTTGCGCTCAGCCGACGCATCGGTTGGATCGAGAACGAGTTGCGTGCTCAGCGCGTGAGCACGTAGATGGTCAGCCAGATCGTCAGGCCGAGCAGGAGCATGGCGGAACTGGTGACCCACACGTAGAACCACGGCGAGTGTGTCTCGACCGACTTCTTCGGGGCGTAGCGACCGCGGCCGATGTAGTTGTCCAGCATGGAGGCCGGGGTCTCGCTGCGCGAAGGGAGACTGCCACCGTTCTGCCTGCCGCCGCTGATCAGGGCGCCCATGGGCTGCGGCGCGGAGGGCATCTGCCCGATCAGCGCCGTCGTCGAGGTGATGGGCCGCGGCTGGTACGAGTCGCCGCCGGGGAGCTTGTCCGCCAAGCGGTCCAGGACCTCCGCGAACTGGGCGGCGGTCTGGGGGCGCCGGTTGGGATCCGGCGAGAGGGCCGAGGCCATCAGCTGGTCCAGCAGTTCCGGGGCGCCGATCTGGTCCGCGATGGCGGCCGGGCCGATGGTGTGGTTGCGGCTGAGCAACTCCGCGAGCGTCTTGACCGGGAACGGCGGACGTCCGGTCAGCAGGGCGTAGGTGACGCAGGCCAGCGAGTAGATGTCCGAGCGCTGGTCCAGCTGCGACGAGTTGGCCTGTTCCAGCGCCATGTAGGCCGGGGTGCCGGCCGTCATGGTGTCGCGGTACTCGTCCAGCAGCGACTTCGCCACGCCGAGATCTGCGAGCATCACCCGCACGCCGCCAGACGAGTTCGTGAGCAGGATGTTGCCGGGCGTGATGTCGCGGTGCACCAGTTGGTTGCGGTGCAGCACCTCGAGCGCGCGGGCGGCCTCGGCGCAGAGCCGTAGCGCCAGGCCGGGAGCCACCATGCGCTTGCGCAACTGCTCCAGCGACCCGCCGTTGGCGAGGTCCATCACGAAGTAGGGCTGCCCCCGGTCCGTGGTGCCGATGTCGTAGACCCGCACGATGCGTTCATCCGAGATCCGGCGCAGGAGGCGCGCCTCCGCCAGGAAACGGGCGCGCACATCGTCGTTGGTGGCCCAGTTATCGGCGAGCACCTTGACGGCCACCGGCACGTCGAGCGTGTCGTCCTGGCCGCGGTAGACGGTGGCGAAAGACCCGGACCCGATACGTCCGGTGATCCTGTAGCGCCCGATCATCTCCATTGCGATAAGCATTCTCCCCTAAAAACAAGCCGCCGGGGAAGTCCGCTGATCTCTGGCATCCTTGGAACCATGACGAATACCCCGCAGCAGCCCCCCGCCGGTTGGTACCCGGATCCCGCCGGATCCGGGGGTGAGAGGTTCTGGGACGGCGTTGCATGGTCGCAGTCCACCCGGGACAAGGCGGCTCCCGAGGCAGCGCCGGGCGCAGCCCCCGGTGGGTCGGCCGGGGCGTCCGGCTACGGCGCGACGCAGTCCTACGCCGGCCCCCCACAGCAGCGAGAGCAGCCCCAGCAGCAGTACAGCCAGCAGCCCTACGGGCAGCAGCCCCAGTACGGACAGCAGCCCTACCAACCGCAGTACGGGCAGCAGCCCTACGGCGGCGTGCAGGGCTACGGCGCCGGCTACGGAGCGCAGCAGCTCCCGCGTCCGGCCGGTTTCTGGTGGCGCGTGCTGGGCTTCATCCTCGACGGCCTCGTCATCATGATCCCCAACTGGCTGGTGGGTGCTGCCACCGGCATCACGGCCCGCGCCACGGGCGCGATGGAGCAGTGGTTCCGCGACCTGATGGTCTGGTCCGAGAGCCAGACCACAGCGCCGCCGGATCTCCCGGCGGACTTCAATGAGGCGGTCCTCATCTTGTCCCTCATCCAAGTGGCGGTGTGGGCGGTGTACCGCATCGCCATGTACGCCTGGAAGAGCGCCACGCTCGGACAGATGGCCATCGGTGCCCGCACGGTGCCCGCCGCCAACCCGGACGCCAAGATGGGCTGGGGCACGATCGTCCTGCGCTCCATCGTGTCGCCCGTGCTCTACGCGCTGTCCTTCATCGGGCTCATCAACGGGCTCTTCGCGGCCTTCACCCCGCGCAAGCAGACACTCGCAGACCTCATCGCGCGCACCGTCGTCCTGAAGATCCGATAGGGTCGTTGCGGTGAGCGACGTGTACTCAGGGCTTGCCCAGCTGGCGGAGAAGTTCGGCATCGCCCAGGAATTCTGGGATTGGAAGGGCCGCCACCAGGCCATTCCTGCCGAGACCATCATCGAGGTGCTCCGCGCCTTCGAGATCGACGCCTCCACCCCGCAGGCGGCCGATGACGCGCTCACCCGGCTGGAGGACGACCGCTGGCGCCGCACCCTCCCCGCGTGCACCGTGGCGGAAGAGGGCCAGGGCATCCACGTCGACGTGCACGTCCCCGCCGGGACCTCCGTCGAGATCTCGGTGCGGCTGGAATCCGGCGAGACCCGCAGCACGTGGCAGTCGGAGAACGCCAGACCGGACCGGTGGGTCGACGGTGCACCCATCGGGGAGGCGACCTTCTGGCTGGGCGACGACCTGCCCATCGGTTACCACGAGATCGTGGCGCACACCGTCGCCGGCACGCACCGGTCGTCGCTGATCATCACGCCGCGCTTCGTCGGCTTCCCCACGCGCATGCGCGGCAACCGGATCTGGGGCTACGGCACCCAGCTGTACTCGGTCACCTCCTCGCGTTCCTGGGGCATCGGCGACCTGGGCGACCTGGCAGACCTCATCACCTGGTCCGGCACGCGCCAGTTCGCCGGCTACGTGCTGATCAACCCGCTCCACGCGGCTGAGCCGGCACCCCCGATCGAGCCGTCGCCGTACCTGCCCGCCAGCCGCCGGTTCATCAACCCCATCTACATCCACCCCGAATCCATCCCCGAGTACGCCACCCTCGGCAAGGACGAGCGCAAGCGGATCAAGCTGTTGCTGGAGCAGGCGCAGGAGGCGGCCGACACCTCCGGCATCGTGGACCGCAACGCCATCTGGCCGTTGAAGCTCGAGGCCCTGCGGATCATCCACGGGGCGGGCATGCGCCCGGCCAGGCACATCGCGTTCCAGGACTTCCGCGGCCGCGAGGGCATCGGCCTGCGGTTCTTCGCACTCTGGAGCGCACTGAGCATCGAGTTCGGTCAGTTATGGGCGGAGTGGCCGGAGGCCTACCGCTCGCCCTCGTCGCCCGCGGTGGCTGCCTTCGCGGAGGCGAACGCCGAGGAGGTGGACTTCTTCGAGTGGCTGCAGTGGGTGGCGCAGACGCAGGTGTCCGCCGCCCAGACCGTCGCCGACGAGGTGGGCATGCCGGTGGGCATCGTCACAGACCTCGCCGTCGGCGTGCACCGCTACAGCGCGGAGACGTGGATGATGCCTGACGTGTTCGCCCAAGGCATGAGCGTCGGGGCACCGCCGGACCAGTACAACCAGTCGGGGCAGGACTGGGGCCAGCCGCCCTGGCGCCCTGACCGGCTCGAGGAACTGGCCTACGAACCGTTCCGTGCCATGGTGGCGGCGGCGTTGCGCCGCGTCGGTGGCCTGCGGGTGGACCACATCATCGGCATGTTCCGCCTGTGGTGGGTGCCGCAGGGGCTGGGCCCCACCGCAGGCACCTACGTGCGCAACAACCACGAGGCCATGATCGGCATCCTGGCGTTGGAGGCGCAGCGTGCCCAGGCACTCGTCGTCGGGGAAGACCTGGGCACGGTGGAGCCCTGGGTGCGCGACTACCTCTCACGCCGTGGGCTCCTCGGCACCTCGGTGTTGTGGTTCGAATCCGGGCTGCAGGGGGAACCGCTCGACGCCCAGTGGTGGCGCGAGTACTGCATGGCCTCGGTCACCACCCACGACCTTCCGCCGACGCTGGGCTACCTCGCCGGCGACCACGTCCGGCTCCGCCATGACCTGGGGCTGCTCACGGAGCCGCTCGAGACCGAACTCGCCGCGGCGCAGCAGGAGCAGGCTGACTGGGTGACCAAGCTCATCGTCGACGGCCTGCTGGATCCCGCGCACCGCGACGACCCCGTCGAGGTCATGCTCGCGCTGCACAAATTCCTGCTGCGAACGCCGTCGAAGGTGCTGCTCGCGGCCCTCGCCGACGCGGTGGGGGAGCGCCGGGCCCAGAACCAGCCGGGCACCATCAACGAGTACCCGAACTGGCGGGTACCGCTGGGCGACGCCACCGGGCATCGCCTGGACCTGGCGGAGATCTTCCAGGCCGAGCTGCCTCGACGCCTGGCCGCGGTGATGAACGGGGTCGACAGCCAGCCCGAGTCGCGCTGGGGCTGACCCCTGGGTGAGCACGCATCCTGCGCCCTGCGGTGCGGCATACTCGGGCCAGTCGTTGAACGGAAGGTGCCCCATGTTTGATCCCGTGAAGATCTACGCGGACGAGTTCGCCCGGGTCCTCGAGCCGGGGGAACGCATCGTGGCTGCGCCGTACGTCGCCTACATGGCGGGCAGCGAGCAGACCGGCCCCGAGGACAATGTCGTCACGTTCGACATCATCGACGGTTTGACCGTGCCCAGGTGGAACCGGGCCGCCGAGTCAGCCATCTCCGGCCTGACGCTGAACGGCTCGCAGGCATCCCTGGCCGCCGACGTGGCGCGGGCCTTCGACGGACACGCCCACCTGGTGTTGACCGACGCGCGGGTGCTCGCCGTCGACCTGCCGCTGAACGGCGCTCCGGTCGTCAAGGGCTCCTGGCCGCTCGATGCGGTGGCGGAGATCCGGCACGACCCACGGCCGGGGCAGCACGGCCGGCTGCGGCTCACGATGTCGGACGGCTCGATGGTGCGGCTCGTCGCAGGCCTGTTCTTCTGGCGGCGCGCCCAGCGGCTCGTCACGGCGTGGCGTGAGCTTGTCGGCCTCCCGCGGTAACGGGGTGCGCTAGTTGAGCCTGCGCAGGATCTCGTTGAGCTGGTCGTCGACGGCGGTGAGGCGTCCTTCCAGGGCAGTCATGTCCGTGTCGAAGTGGCTGAGCAGCTTGTCCAGGGTTTCGCTGAGCGGCTGGGCGTCGTCGCGCCCCACCTGCGACGAGGCGAGCGCCCGATTCGCGGCCGCGGGCACCTGGGCAAGGTTCTCCGGCCGCACGTCCTGTACGTAGCAGGCCGTGAGACGGCGCGTCCTCGCGTCGACCTGAATGACCACCGCGCCGTCGTCAGCGGCTCCTTCGAAGGTGCGCAGCACGTCTCCCACCGGAGGCGCATCGTCGTCGGGCAGCACCCCCGTCTCGAACACCGCCCGGAGTTGCGGAGAGAGCAGGCTGCCGGATTCGACGCGGTTCTCGATGTCGCGCTCGGCGTTGGCCAGTGCGTCGTTGATGGCCTGCACGAGGGCCGTCCCGGCCTGGGCAGGCCGCTCCACGGGCCCGGCGTCGGTGGACAGCACCGACAGGCCGCCGTCGACGACGGCCGTGGCCGAGCCGTCCTGGCTGTGGCCGGTGTAGGTGGCCTCGGCGAGTGCCATCAGTTCCCTCAACTGGGGGCTGTCGAGAGCATCGCGTGGGAAATCAGACATGAGGGAATTGAAGCATGACCAGGGGTGGACCCGGCGTGACGTACGTTAGGCCGGTGACAGATTTCGCTGTGAGTTACCCGGACCTACGCGCCGCCGGAGAGCGTTTCGGCGAGATGCACGCCACAGCCAGTGACCAGGTGTTGACGCTGGGCTCGGTGCAGCTGACCCAGGCAGACTTCGGACGCGTCCCATGGTTGCAGACGCGCATCTTCGAGTCCTTCCAGGAGCACACCGCCGAGTGCACCACCGTCCTGCAGGAACTGGCTGACGTGCTGGGCTCCACGTCGGATGGGCTCCAGTTGTCCGCGGAGTCGTACGAGGCGATCGACACCGCCGCCACGGAGGCCATCAACAACTTCTTCGGGGAGGCCGGGCAGTGACCGAGTACAACAACTCCCTGGACTCCTGGTACCAGCAGTGCCCCTGGCCCGTGCAGCAGGTGCTCGAATGGCCCTACCAGAAGACCTCTGAGGCGCTGCGCTGGATCACGGGCGATCCCAACAGGGTCGCCGGCTACGCGCCCACCTACGACGCCATCGCCCAACGGGTACAGCAGCTTGGGGCGGAGGTGGAATCGGCGCGGGCCGGCATCGGGATGTGGGATGGCCAGGCACGGATGGCGTTCGACGCGAAGATGCGGCAGGTGCGGCAGAATCTCGAGTCGCTGGCGCCGGCGATCTCGCAGACGCAGGAGATCCTGCGCTCGGCCGCGGAGACCAGCGTCAGCTGCGCCAACCTGATCCTGGACATCATCCGCGGGGTCATCGAGTTCCTGGTGTCATCCCTGGCGGTGGCGGGGGCGTTGGCCGTCTTCACCGCCGGCGCGTCCGCAGTCGCCTGGGTCGCCGCGAACCTGGCCAAGGGTGCGCAGGCGTTGGCCACCGTGCTGAAGGGGGTCGAGCGGGCCGCCAAGGTGCTCCAGGCGCTGGCACGTGCCCTGACGAAGATTCAGGCCGTGATGAAGAAGGTCGCCGACGTCCTCAAGGCCATCCGCGAGCTGTTCCTGGCCATCCAGAAGGCCAAGAAGGGCGCCGGGCTGGTGGACAAGGCACTGCTCACCGCGCTGGCCGCCCCCATCAAGATCCCCACCACCCTGGCGGGCAACGCCGCGCTCGGCGGAGTCAGCGCCGTGACGGGGGTGCCGGGCCTGTCCATGCCCGGCGGCGTTGGCGAGGTGCTCAACGCCGGAGGTGACGCCACCGACGCCGTCGGAAGTTCCAACGAGGCGGTGGGTGCCGCCCGCTGACCGCGTCAGAGGTTCGTGACGATCGGTGCGGCCTGGTACGGGTTGGTCGTCACATCGCCTGCGGCGTCCAGGATGACGGTCTCCAGCGCCGGGTCTCCCTTCGAGATCCGCAGGGCGGACAGCGGCAACTCAGCCAGTGATTCGCGGTGGCGGCGACGGGCGTCGTCGAGCGTGGCGTGGTGCACCAGCTTTCCGTCCTGGTAGATGGGCACCAGGAGTTCGCGGTCGTTGCCGTCGTTGACCGGCGGGGTGCCCAGCCCGATCACCTCGGATTCGGCCCGCCCGTCGGAGCCCAGCCGGCGCATGGCGAACTTGCGGCCGCCCAGAGTGTTCTTGCCCTTGGACTTCTTACCGACCGGCACCCACGGGGCGTCGGTCGCCTCGGATTCAGCGCGGGCCACCAGCTTGTAGACGAAGCCGCACGTGGGGTGGCCGGAGCCGGTCACCAGCGACGTGCCGACGCCGTAACCGTCGACGGGGGAGCCCTGCAACTGCGCGATCTGCCATTCGTCGAGGTCTGAGGTGACCATGATCTTCGTGGCGGTGGCGCCGAGGTCGTCGAGGAGGTCTCGCGCCTGGCGGGCCATGATGGCGAGATCGCCGGAATCCAGGCGGATGGACCCGAGCCGGCCTCCCGTCAGCTCGACGCCCAGCCGGATGGCGGCCTCGACGTCGTAGGTGTCGACGAGCAGCGTGGTGTTGTCGCCCAGCGTGGCCAGTTGGGCGCGGAACGCGTCCTCTTCCGTGTCGTGCAGCAGCGTGAACGAGTGGGCGGCGGTGCCGATCGTCGGGATGCCGTGGGTGCGGCCCGCCTCGAGGTTCGACGTGGATGCGAAGCCCGCCACGTATGCGGCCCGGGCGGCGGCGACGGCTGAATATTCCTGCGTTCGGCGGGCGCCCATTTCCGCGCAGGACCGGTTGCCGGCCATCGCGGTCATCCGTGAAGCGGCGGCGGCGATGGCGGAATCGTGGTTGTAGATGCTGAGCAGGACGGTCTCCAGGAGCACCGCCTCGGCGAAAGTGCCCTCGACCGACAGGACGGGGGAGCCCGGGAAGTACACCTCTCCCTCGGGATAGCCCCAGATGTCGCCGGTGAACCGGTAGGTGGCGAGGTACTCGGCCAACTCGTCGTGGATGATGTTCTTCCCCAACAGGAAGCTGAGCTCTTCGTCGCCGAAGCGGAAGTTCTCGATGGCATCGATGGCGCGCCCCAGGCCGGCCACGACGCCGTAGCGGCGACCTTCGGGGAGGCGACGGGTGAACAGGTCGAACAGACTCCGCCGCTGCGCGGTGCCGGCGTTCATCGCCGCCTGCACCATCGTCAGCTCGTAATGATCGGTCAGCAGGGCTGTGGTCATGCGCTTCAGCGTAGTGGCAGAGTAGGGGGCATGAGCCAAGCACCAGCAGGAGGGGTTGAGGTCGTCGAGCAACCCACGGAGTCGCCGTTGAGCGCCGCGCCGTGGGTCACCATCGTGTGGGATGACCCGGTCAACCTGATGAGCTACGTCACCTACGTGTTCCAGGAGTACTTCAAGTACCCGCTGGAGAAGGCGGAGGAACTCATGCTGCGCGTGCACCACGAAGGCAAGGCTGTGGTCTCCACCGGCAACCGCGAAGCCATGGAACGCGACGTGCTGGCCATGCAGGGGTACAACCTGTGGGCCACGATGGAGCAGTCGTGACCCTGGAGCCTGAGGACATCGTCTGGGAATTCGACGGCGCGGACGGCCGCGACAAGGGGCTGGCATCCATGGTGCGGTTCTACACCCAGCACCTGGAGGAGCTCCTCCCCGCCGAGAGCGACGACCCGTTCGAGCAGATCGTCGCCGACATGTCCGACGACCCCACCAACCGCATGCTCGCCAACCCCCGCCTCGCCCGGCTGTTCCCGGCCGCGCTGGGCGACGCGAAGCAGACCGACGAGTTCTGGCGCGACTCCATCCACGCCCAGACGAGGGCGCGGATCGGGGCGGCCCAAGTGGTCGTCGACAATCTGGACGCCTACCACGACTACATCCCGGTGACGCTCGGCGCGGTGGACGACTGGGCCCGGACCCTGGGCGCGCTGCGGCTGTTCTGGTGGGCGGAGCTGGCCGGCACCGAGCGACTGGCTCGGCCGACGCCGGCGGTCGCCTCAGCGAATCCCGGCCTGGTGGACCTCGTTGAATGGCTGGGCTACATCCTGGAGGACCTCATCGATTCGCGGGAGCGCTGCCTGCGCACCGGGGCGGTGTACGACCCCGACGATTACGAACCATTGACAGGCC
Source organism: Tessaracoccus zhenghani (assembly GCF_054552775.1). Taxonomy (NCBI): domain Bacteria; kingdom Bacillati; phylum Actinomycetota; class Actinomycetes; order Propionibacteriales; family Propionibacteriaceae; genus Tessaracoccus; species Tessaracoccus zhenghani. The sequence goes on from NZ_CM137275.1 coordinate 130,014, forward strand.
CGGACGCCTAGGATCGGTGGATGCCAGGAGACGCGAAACCACCCAGCTCCCTGCACACGATGGGACAGCAGCAGGACCGACGCAGCTGGGCTGAGCCCTACCGGATCAAGATGGTCGAGCCGCTGCGCATGACCACCGCCGAGGAGCGGAAGCAGGCGCTCGCCGAGGCCGGGTTCAACACCTTCCTGCTGCGCTCGCGGGACGTGTACATCGACCTGCTGACAGACTCCGGCACCAACGCGATGAGCGACCGCCAATGGGCCGGGATCATGCTGGGGGACGAGGCCTACGCCGGCAGCGAGAACTTCTACCACCTCGAACAGACCGTGCGGGAATGCTACGGCTGGGAGTACCTGGTGCCCACCCACCAGGGGCGCGGCGCGGAGAACCTGCTGTCCCAGAGCCTCATCAAGCCGGGCGACCACGTGCCCGGCAACATGTATTTCACCACCACCCGCTTCCATCAGGAGCGCGCCGGCGCCACGTTCCACGACATCATCATCGACGAGGCGCATGACTCGCACTCGCTGCACCCGTTCAAGGGCAACGTCGACCTGGAGAAGCTCTCTTCGTTGATCGACGAGGTGGGCGCCGACAAGATCCCGTACGTGTGCGTCGCGGCGACGGTGAACATGGCCGGCGGGCAGCCCATTTCCATGGCGAACCTGCGTGCGGTCCGCGAACTCACCCAGCAGCACGGCATCCCGATCTACCTGGACGCCACCCGCGCGATGGAGAACGCCCTGTTCATCCAGGAGCGCGAGGAGGGCTACGCGGACAAGCCGATCGCCGAGATCCTGCGGGAGTTCTGTTCGCACACCGACGGCGCCACGATGTCCGGCAAGAAGGACCCGCTGGTCAACATCGGTGGCTGGCTGAGCACCAACAACCGCGAACTCTTCGAGGAGGCGCGCAACCTGGTGGTGGTCTACGAGGGGCTGCACACGTACGGCGGGATGGCGGGGCGCGACATGGAGGCCATGGCGATCGGGATCCGGGAGGCACTCAACGACGACTACATGAAGAGCCGCGTCGGCCAGGTCCGGTACCTCGGCGCCCTCCTGGAGCAGTGGGGCGTCCCGTTCGTGAAACCCGTGGGTGGCCACGCCATCTTCCTCGACGCGCGCGACTTCTATCCACACCTGACGCAGGACCAGTTCCCCGCCCAGACCCTGGCCGCGGAGCTGTATCTCGAGTCCGGGGTCCGTGCCATGGAACGGGGCATCGTGTCGGCCGGTCGTGACGCCGTGACCGGTGAGAACCACTGTCCCAAGCTGGAGCTGACGCGCCTCACCATCCCGCGGCGGGTCTACACGCAGGCGCACATGGATGTGGTGGCCGAATCCGTCAAGGCCTGCTTCGACCACCGCGAATCCGTGCGCGGGCTCAGGATGGTCTACGAACCCCGGTACCTGCGCTTCTTCCAGGCCCGCTTCGAACCCCTCTGATTCCCACATAGTTGGAGGATTGGGGCAGAGGGCTAGAATCACCGCTCGTGACCAGCATCGAACAACCCATCGGCGTCTTCGACTCCGGATTCGGTGGTCTCACCGTCCTCCGCTCGCTGGTCGAGCAGTTGCCCAACGAAGACTTCGTCTACCTCGGCGACACCGCGCGCGCGCCGTACGGCCCCCGGGCCATCGCGGAGGTGCGCAGGTTCGCCCTCCAGGGGCTGGACCACCTCGTGGAGCGCGGCGTCAAGGCGCTCGTCATCGCCTGCAACTCCGCATCCTCCGCCGTGCTGCGCGACGCCCGGGAACGGTACGACGTGCCGATCACCGAGGTCGTCCTGCCCGCCGCGAGCCGCGCGGTCGCCGCCACCCGCAACGGCAGGGTTGGCGTGGTCGCCACTCAGTCGACGGTGAACTCACGCTCCTACGAGGACGCCTTCGCCATCGCGCCCCACATCTCCCTGACCCCGCAGGCCTGCCCGCGTTTTGTGGAGTTCGTGGAAGCAGGCATCACCGGCGGCGACGAGTTGCTGGGCATCGCGGAGGAGTACCTGGCCGCCATCAAGAAGGCCCAGGTCGACACCCTGATCCTCGGCTGCACGCATTACCCGCTGCTCCAGGGACTCATCGGCTACGTGCTGGGCACCGGCGTGACACTGGTCTCGTCGGCGGAGGCCTGCGCCCAGTCGACCTACTCGCAGCTCACCCAGGCGGGCCTGCTGCACCACCAACCCCGGGAGGCGGAGCGCATCTTCCTCACCACTGGAGACGCCCATAACTTCCAGGGAATCGGGCGTAGATTATTGGGTGGCTTCGTCACGGACGCCACCACCGTCGTCATCGACCACGATTGAGAGAGATTCGCCATGTGCATGAAAGTCACCTGCCCCAGGTGTGAAAAGCCCACCTGGCAGGGCTGCGGAGCCCACATCGAAGAAGCCCTCGAGGGCGTCCCCGTGCCCGAGCGCTGCGACTGCCCCCGCTGACCAGAGAAGCTAAGTTGGAGCCCATGACTGTGACCCGCATCGACGGCCGCACCACTGATCAACTGCGCCCGGTGCGCATCACCCGAAACTGGCTGGACCACGCGGAAGGTTCCGTGCTCGTCGAGTTCGGCCGCACCCGGGTGCTGGTGGCAGCATCCGTCACCGTCGGGGTGCCGCGCTGGCGCTCCGGTTCGGGCCTCGGCTGGGTGACCGCCGAATACGCCATGCTGCCCCGCGCCACCCACACCCGCTCGGATCGCGAGTCGATCCGCGGCAAGGTGGGCGGCCGCACCCACGAGATCTCCCGCCTCATCGGCCGCTCGCTGCGCGCCGTCGTGGATTACAAGGCGCTGGGCGAGAACACCATCGTCCTCGACTGCGACGTGCTCCAGGCCGACGGTGGCACGCGCACCGCTGCCATCACCGGCGCCTACGTGGCCCTCGCGGACGCCGTCGCCCATCTGCGCGGCCTCGGCGCCCTGGCCGGAGAACCCCTGACCGACTCCGTTGCCGCGGTCTCCGTCGGCTTCGACAAGGCGGGCACCGCGCTGCTGGACCTCTGTTACGACGAGGACGTGGCCGCCGAGACCGACATGAACATCGTGATGACGGGCTCCGGCAAGTTCATCGAGGTGCAGGGCACCGCTGAGGGCGTGCCGTTCAGCCGTGAGGAGTTGGGGGAGCTCATCGACCTCGGCACCGTCGGCTGCGCCGAACTGACCCGGATTCAGCGCGAGGCGCTGGCGTGACCCGCCCTGACAAGCTGGTGCTGGCCACCAACAACCCGAAGAAGCTCAGGGAACTGCGGCGCATCCTCGAGGGCGCCGGCCTCGACATCGAGGTGTTCGGCCTGGGCGACTTCGAGCGCTACCCCGAACCCGAGGAGACGGAGCGCACGTTCGAGGGCAACGCCTTCCTCAAGGCCGAGGCGGCCATGCGCGCGACGGGGCTGCTCGCCGTCGCAGACGACTCCGGCCTGGAAGTCGACGAACTCAACGGCATGCCCGGGGTGCGTTCCGCACGCTGGGCCGGCCCCGCGTGCGATGACGAGGACAACAACGCGCTGCTGCTGGCACAGCTCGACGGGCTGCCGGACGAGCGTCGCTCCGCCCGGTTCGTCTGCGCCCTGGCCATGGTCGCGCCCGACGGCGAGCGCCGCGTGTGGCACGGCCGCATGCCGGGCCGGATCAACGACCAGCCCGCGGGGGAGAACGGCTTCGGCTACGACCCGCTGTTCGTGCCCGCCGGGATGACCGTCACGTCGAGTGAGCTGACGGCGGAGGAGAAAGACTCGATCTCGCACCGCGGCATCGCCGTCCGCGCGTTCGTGGACTACCTCAGGGAACTCGGCTGACATGCGCCAGTACCACGAACTGCTGCGGCACATCATGGACACCGGCGTGGACAAGTCCGATCGCACCGGCACGGGCACCCGGTCGGTGTTCGGCCACCAGTTGCGCTTCGACCTGCGCGACGGGTTCCCCCTGCTGACCACCAAGAAGGTGCACACCCGCTCCGTCTTCGGCGAGCTGCTGTGGTTCCTGCGCGGCGACACCAACATCGGCTGGCTGCACGACAACGGCATCACCATCTGGGACGAGTGGGCGGACGCCGACGGGAACCTCGGGCCTGTCTACGGCTACCAGTGGCGCTCCTGGCCCACCCCTGATGGGAGACACGTCGACCAGATCGCCAAGGTCATCGAGTCGCTGCGCACCAACCCGGATTCGCGTCGCCACATCGTGTCGGCCTGGAACGTGGCGGACGTCGACGACATGGCGCTGCCGCCGTGCCACACGATGTTCCAGTTCTACGTCTCGCCGTCGCCCGACGGCAGCCCGGGTGCTCTGAGCTGCCAGCTGTACCAGCGCTCGGCCGACGTATTCCTCGGCGTGCCGTTCAACATCGCCTCGTACGCCCTGCTCACGCACCTGGTGGCCCAGGTCACCGGCCTGCGGGTGGGCGAGTTCGTCCACACCTTCGGCGACGCCCACATCTACTCCAACCACTTCGACCAGGTCGCCGAGCAGTTGGCGCGGGAGTTCCGGCCGCTGCCGACCCTGCGCCTCAACCCGGATGTGCGCGAGATCGACGCGTTCGAACTGGACGACATCGTGGTGGAGGGCTACGACCCGCATCCGGCGATCAAGGCACCCATCGCGGTGTGACCCCGCTGAGCTACCCTTCTCGCATGAGTGAACTGCGCCCCCACTTCCCGGAGCGCGACGCCTATCTCGACCGGTTGGCGCAGCACTACGCCGACGGACTCCTGGATGACGCCGACTTCGAGGCGCGCCGCGACATGGTGCTCCATTCGAGCAGCCACGGAGACGCGTTGCGCGCCTTCGACGGGCTGCCGCAGCCGCGTTACCGGGAAGGCAACCGCACCCGACGGCCGGCCGGCCTGGGGCGACGGGGGCTGCTGATCGGCGGGCTCGCCGCGGCTGCAGTGGTCGGCGTCGGTGGCATCGCGTCCTGGGTGTTCGGCGCCCGGTTGGGTTCCCCCATGATGGGGGGACCGATGATGGAGGAGGTCGAGCCCCAGCCCTCCATGGGCGGTGGGGACGTCGAGACCTACGCGATCGACTACGGCGTTCTCGAGGAGACCTTCTTCACGCTGCAGAAGCGTGGCCTGACGCTGATCAGTGAGTTCACCGTCGAGATCGGCGGGGTGACGGGCACTGCGATGTCGCCGAGGGCGCCTGGTGAACTGCGGACCTTCAGCCGGCGGATCGACCGGCCCATGGTCATCTCTGAGGGGTGGGAGGGCGAGGTGCCGCCCGCCGTGGAGCTGGAGCCCTGGCAGTCGCTGGTGATGATGAGCATCGAACAGGCGCCGATGGACCTGGGCGGATACGGCCATGCTGACCGCGTCGAGCTCGTGTTCACGGATCGCGGGAGTCCCACGGCACTGGTGACGGTGCTCGCCCTTGAGGACGCGCACCCGCTGGGCACCGCGCAGTACGACATCGACGGAAACCTGATCGCTCTGGAGGAGAACCGGTGAGAATCGTCGCTATCGCGGCAGTGGCCGACAACGGGGTCATCGGTTCCGGTGACGACATGCTGTGGCACATCCCGCCGGACTTCCGCCGCTTCAAGGCCGTCACCAGCGGCAACACGCTCATCTTCGGGCGCAGGACGCACGAGCAGATCGGCCGGACGTTGCCGGACCGCCGGATCATCGTCGTGACGCGGGATCCAGAGTGGAGCGACGACGGCGTCGAGGTGGCGCATTCCATCACCGAGGCGCTTGATCTGGCCGCGGAGACGCCGGAGCGCATCTGTTACGTCGGCGGGGGCAGCGAGATCTATGCGGGGGCGTGGCCGTACCTGACGGAACTCGACATCACGCACGTGCACCAGGAGCCTGAGGGCGTGGCCACGTTCCCGCTGATCTCCAGCAACGAGTGGACCGAGGTCAGCCGCGAGGTGCACCAGGGCTACGACTTCGCTCAGTACCGCCCAACCCCGTCCGCCGGTTCCTGAGCCAGCCGGCACCGGCTGGTCAGAGACCCCCGAGGATCTCCATGCGCCGTATCCTCCACCTTGACCTCGACGCGTTCTTCGCGGCCGTCGAGCAGCGTGACAAGCCGTCCCTGCGGGGGAAGCCGGTGGTCGTGGGAGGCTCGGGGCCGCGAGGCGTGGTGGCGACGGCGAGCTACGAGGCCAGGAAGTTCGGTGTTCGCTCCGCGATGTCCGGCACCGAGGCGCGACGGCGGGCCTCGCACGCGGCCTTCCTCGGCGGCCGGTTCCAGGCCTACCGGGCATCGTCGCGGGTGGTGATGGGGCTGTTGCGCGAGGTGTCGCCCCTGGTGGAGCCGTTGAGCCTGGACGAGGCCTTCGTCGATCTCGAACCCAGCAGCTGGCCCGACGACGAACTGGGGGAGCGCGTCGAGTGGCTGCGCGCCGAGCTGGAGCGGCGGACGGAAGGGCTGACCGCCTCGGTGGGGGTGGGTTCCGCGAAGTTCCTGGCGAAGCTGGCCAGCGAGGCCGCCAAGCCGAACGGCCACCGGATCCTGCGGCCCGAGGAGGAACTGGATTTCCTGGCGCCGCTGGCGGTGCGGGCCATCCCTGGGGTGGGCCCGGCGACGGAGCAGCGGCTCGTCGGCATCGGCCTGCACACCATCGAGGACCTGCGCGGCGCAGACCGGAAAGAACTGGTCAGGGAACTCGGCCAGTCGGCGGGGGAGAGCCTCGCGGAACTCGCCTGGGGCCGCGACCCGAGGCGGGTGCAACCGCAACGCGACCCGAAGTCGATCTCCACCGAGGACACGTTCGCCGTCGACCTGACCGACCGCGGCCAACTGGAACAGATCCTGCGCCGCGACTCGGCGGACGTGGCCCGACGGCTCACCCGGGCCGGGTTCTTCGCGCGGACCGTGACCCTGAAGGTGCGGTTCGCCGACTTCACCACCCGCACCATCGGCCGCAGCCTCGGGGGCGCCACGGCCGACGGCGCGGAGATCGCCGCCGAAGGCATCAGTCTGCTCAGCGATGTCGACATCCGCGCGGGCGTGCGCCTGTTGGGCATCGGTGTGTCCAACTTCGTGACCGCCGCGCAGGAGAAGCTCTTCGACCTCGGACCCGGGTCTGCGGCTGGCGCCAGTGGCCCCGTCGACGTCACCGAACAGCCAGCGGCCAGTGAGGACCCAGAGGCGATCCCCCTCAGCGGGGTGCGCGGGCAGGGCGGCTTCTACCCGGGCGCCGACGTCGAGCACGACGAGCACGGCCGCGGCTGGGTCTGGGGATCCGGCCTGGGGCGGGTGACGGTGCGGTTCGAGTCGCGACACAGCGGGCGCGGCCGCATCGCCACGTTCGCCGTCGACGATCCGGCACTGCACCCGGCAGACCCGGAGCCGCTCGCCTTCCCGTTGCCGGACGAGGACGCTGATTGAGGGGACGGCAGCTGCCTAGCCGGCGGCGATGTTGATGCCCCACTCGACGCCGAACTGGTCCGTGAGGTCGCCGTAGTGGTCGCCCCACATCTGCTGCTCGAACGGCGTGCCCACGGTGCCGCCCTCGGTCAGCGCGTCGAACCACCGGCGACCGGTCTCGGCGTCCTCGCCCCAGATCACGATGGTGGTGTTGCCCTTCTCCTCGGGAGCATCGTTCGTCGGGGTGTCTGCGGCCATCAGGGTGAACCCCTCGGTGTCGAGCTGGCCGTGCATGATCTTGTGCTCAAGTTCAGGGGCGGCGCTGTAGTCCGCAAACGGGGTGGTCGTCAGTTCGCCGCCGAAGACAGACTGGTAGAACTCCAGCGCGGCTGTGGCCTGGCCGTTGAACGCGATGTACGGGCTCATTCGAAGCATGGACGGTTCCTTCCGGATGGGGCTTCCAACGCTACGACGGCCTGGGGTTCAGGCGCCATGATTCCTTCAGGTGGCCCGGGTCAAAGCTGGGTCGGCGGCGTGAGCGTGCTCTCCGCCCGGCTGGTCTCCACGTAGCTCCGCAGCACGGCGGTGTCACGGGCGCCCAACTCCGCCTCGCTCAGGATGGTGTCGACGTGCCGGTCAGCCCGGCTGGCGACCTCGGGATCGACGGCGGCCACCCGGATCCGGGCAGCCAGGTCCACCAGCGCTTCCAACACGATGCGGGCACCGAGCGCGTAGGGGCGGATGTGGTCGAAGGGCGTGTCGACGATCTCCCCGATCGTCGTCACGGGGCGCAGGTAGACGCGGGGCACGCCTTCCTCGTCGACCAGCACGTTGGCGCTCTCGGCGCGGCTGACGGCGGTTGTCACTCCGGAGGCCACCTGCTGGATGGCGTTGACGGCGGTGTAGGGGTCGTTGTTGCCCGACGACAGGCCGCGGACGGCCAGCTCGACGATCTGCTGCTCCGCGAAGCGCACGTCCTGCTCCGTGGAGCGGCTGGGCCCGGCGTGGAGGTGGTCCGTCAGGTGTGGCTCAATTCGCTCAGCGCGATCTGCCGGCCACACCTGGGCGATGGGCTCGCCCTCGATCACCTGGTCGCCGGCCCGCTTCAGCAGCCGGACCGACACCCCGGCCTCCGTGGCGGCGTCCGCGAGCGCGCGCCCGTCGATATGGGTGAGGTAGCCGCCGACGGGGGAGCCGAGGACCGAGCCGCCCTCAGTGGGGGCGTCGATGGTGTCGTACTCCGGTGCTTCCGGGTCGAGCCAGTTGTGCCCCACCGCCCGCTGGAAGTCGAGGCGGGCGCCTTCAGAAATGGTTTCGACCTGCACGGAGCTCGCGATGTGGTGGATGAACCAGACGAACAGGAAGACGTCGATGATGCCCAGCAGGATCACCGCGTTGACGGCGAGATGGGGCACGAAGACCGCGCCGTCGTCGCTGTCCGAACGGATGGTGCGCAGCACCAGCAGCGTGTAGACGAAGGTGGCGGTGAGCACTCCCAACACCACCTGGTTGTCGCGGTTGCGCATGAAGTTGCGCACCAGGCGCGGCCCGTAGGTGGTGGACGCGGTGCTGATCACCGAAATCGTGATGGAGAACGCGGTGCCGGCCACGCCCAGGAACGCCGCCACTGACGCGAGGAGGGCGCGGGCGCCGTCGACGCCGGTGTCGAAGAGGAAGCTCCGGATGAAGCCGGGAAGCTCGAGCGAGGCGCGATCTGCGGCGACGAGGGTCTGCGCCACCAGTATTGCGGCGGCGATGAAGAGGGCAGGCACGAACCAGAAGCGCTGCGGGATGCTGGTCAGGAACGCTCGTATTCGGCCCACCGGAGTCCTCCTCGTCGTCGTCGTTCGACGCTACCGCAGACAGGTTCAGGGGAGGCCAAGTAGCGTTGGGGTATGTCGAAGCGGATGTTCACGGCCGTGCTGCCGCCGCCAGAGGTGATCCAGGAGCTGGACAGCTACGTCGCCCCGCGTCGCGAGGCTGACCGTGACCTGCGCTGGACCCGCCCCGAGGGGTGGCACCTGACGACGTCGTTCATGGGTCACGTGGGCGTCGGGCGCGATGAATACCTGGAGGACCATCTGGCGGAGGTCGCGGCGGGGACACAACCGTTCGAGGTGCGCATCGCCGGGGGCATCGCGTTCCCGAACCCGGTCAGGGCCCGCATCATCGGCCTCGGGGTGCCCGTGGGCCACGAGCCGCTGGCGTCGCTCTCCGCGCACTGCCGCACAGCCGCCTCCAGGGCGGGGATCGACGTCGACGGCAGCAGATTCGTCGGGCATCTGACGTTGGCCCGCAACAGTCGCGGGGTACAGGCCACCCGCTGGTTGACCGTGCTGGACTCGTTCCCCGGGTGGTCCTGGACGGCCGACGAGCTGGTGCTCATCGAATCCCGGAGCACCGGGTACGGCTTCGGCTATGAGGTGGCCGCGCGTTTCGCGCTGGGACGGCCCGTGGCCGATCCCTACGCGTAGCGGCTAGAATCTAGCTCGCTTGCGCAAGTGGTGGAATTGGTAGACACGCAGGATTTAGGTTCCTGTGCCTTCGGGCGTGAGGGTTCAAGTCCCTTCTTGCGTACTCAGTTCCGTGGCCGCCGGCTGCGCCGCGGTGATGCCCCCGGCCGTCTTGCCGCGCTGCTTGAGCCGCTTCTCCACCAACTGGGCCAGGCTGGTCACCAGCAGGTTGAGCAGGATGAACAGCACCGCGCCCACCACGAACGTCACCGTCAGGTTCCCGAACCGGTTGCCCATCTGGCGCACCCGGTTCAGCAGCTCGGGGTACAGGATGATGTAGCCCAGCGCGGTGTCCTTGAGGACGACGACGAGCTGGCTGAGGAGCGTGGGCATCATCGCCGTCAGGGCCTGCGGCACCAGGATCATGCGGCGGGTCTGGCTGGATGTCAGCCCGATGGACAGGCCCGCCTCACGCTGGCCCGAGGGGAGGGAGCCGACGCCATTGCGCACCACCTCGGCGATCACCGCGCCGTTGTAGCAGGTGAGGCCCACCACCACTGCGGTGAAGCTGAGCGAGGGGCCCGCCAGGTCCGTGTTGTAGGTCAGCAGGTAGAAGACGAACAGCATCATGATCAGCACGGGCACGGCGCGGAAGAACTCGACGATGACCGACGAGAGCCACCGCAGCACCTTGAGGTCCGACATGCGACCCATCGCGAACATCAGCCCGAAGATGAACGCCAACACCATGCTGAGGGCGGCGGCGAGCACGGTCTGCTGGATGCCGGGCAGGAAGTACTGCTGCCACGCCTCGACGGTGAACACGGGGAGCCAGCGGTCTGGCGTGATCTGGCCGGCGTTCCACAGGGTCAGCACTATCCAGGCGCCGGCGCCGAAGATGATGAGCACGCCGATGGAGGCGTAGATCAAGTGCCGACGGCGGGTGCTGGGGCCGGGCGGGTCGAAGAGGGCGGCTGCGCTGTTCACCGGCGAACCGCCAGCTTCTTCGAAAGCCAACCTGTCAGCAGCCCCATCGGCAGCGTGAGCACCACGAAGGTGAGGGCCACCAGGCCGAAGATGAGGATGATCACGTCGGAGCGGAACTCGATCATGCGCGCCATGGAGTGCGACACCTGGGCCACACCGATGGCCGTCACCACCGTCGTGTTCTTGGTGAGCGCGATGAGGACGTTGCCCAGCGGGGTGATGGCGCCGCGCAGCGCCTGGGGGAGGATGATGTGGCGCAGGTTCTGACTGAGGGTGAGGCCGATGGAACGCGCCGCCTCTGCCTGCCCGACGGGGATGGTGTTGACGCCGGAGCGAAGTGCCTCACACACGAACGCCGCGTGGTAGACCGCCAGCGCGATGATGGCCAGCCGGATGTTGGTGTCGATGATGTAGGTGGCTGATTCGCGCGAGGCGAGCTGCAGGCCCAACTGGTTCCACAGGATGAGGTTCGCCGCGATCACGATCAGCGTCAGCGGGGTGTTGCGGAACACGTTGACGTACACCGAGCCGGCGAAGTTCAACGCCCGTACGGGCGTCAGCCGCATGACGGCGACGATGGTGCCGAGCACGAACGCCAGCAACGCGCCCCACAGGGTGAGCTGCAGGGTCAGCCAGACCGCTCCCAGGAAGTTGAAGCGTTCGATGAGTTCCAGCATGGCACCTCCTCGTCAGATGTGGATGGGAGAGCGCGACGGGTGCGTGGGGCACCCGTCGCGCCCGGTCACGCGTCAGTCGCAGTGGCCGCCCGGCTCAGCGGGGTTGGTGTCGGGGTTCGGCGTGTACTTCGCCGGCCCCAGGTTCTTCTCGATGGCCTCGTCGATGGCGCCCTCCTCGAACAGCTCGACGAGCGCCTCATTGATCTGCTCGCAGAGCTCGCTCTCCTTGGCCACCCCGATGCCGTACAGCTCCTCGCTGAAGGGTTGGCCCACCACGCGGAACTGCCCGGCCCACTGCTCCTGGGCGGCGTAGCCGGCGAGGATCGAATCGTCGGTGGTCAGCGCGTCGACGCTGCCCGATGCCAGGGCATCCACGCAGGAGGAGTAGGTGTCGTACTCCTGCAGCTGCACGCCCGGGTATTCCTCGGCCACGCGCTCAGCCGGCGTCGAACCCGACACCGAGCAGAGGATCTTGCCCTCGAGGTCGTCTGGGCCGTTGATGGTGTCGTCGTCGGCCTTCACCAGCAGGTCCTGGCCTGCCACGAGGTAGGGGCCGGCGAACTGGACGCGTTCCTTGCGGGAATCGGTGATCGAATAGGTGGCGACGATGAAGTCGACGGTGCCCGCCTCCAGCATGGTCTCGCGCTGGGGTGACGGCGACTCCGTCCACTCGATCTGGTCTTCGGCGTAGCCGAGCTTCTCGGCGACGGCCTTGGCCACGTCGACGTCGAAGCCGGACATCTCGCCGCCCTCCTGGAGGCCGAGACCGGGCTGGTCGAACTTGGTGCCGATCTTGATGGTGCCGCTGCTTGCGCCGTCGCCGCCGGTTTCGGTGTCGGTCCCGGTGTCATTGCCGTCGCCGCCGCAGGCGGTGAGGGCGAGCGCTGCCGCCGCCGCGATGGCGGCGATTCGGTAAGTGGTCCTACGCATGGATCGTTCTCCTTTGAAAGGCTGTGGTGAAGGGAAGGGTTCTCAGTGTGTGAGGATCTTGCCGAGGAAATCCTTGGCTCGGGCTGACTGGGGTTTGGTGAAGAATTCCTCCGGGGTGTTCTCCTCTACGATTGCGCCGTCCGACATGAAGACAACCCTGTCGGCGGCCTTGCGGGCGAAGCCCATCTCGTGGGTGACGACAATCATCGTCATCCCTGACTGGGCCAGTTTGGTCATGACGTCGAGGACCTCATTGATCATTTCCGGGTCCAGCGCCGACGTGGGCTCATCGAAGAGCATCACCTTCGGCTCCATCGCGAGCGACCTGGCGATCGCGACACGCTGCTGCTGGCCGCCGGAGAGTTGCGCCGGATACTTGTGGGCCTGCTCCTGGACGCCGACCCGCTTGAGCAGTTCCATCGCCCGCTCCTTCGCGACGGCGGGTTTGACGCCCCGAGCCTTGATGGGGCCGATCGTGACGTTCTCGAGGATCGTCTTGTGATGGAAGAGGTTGAAGCTCTGGAAGACCATGCCCACGTCGGCGCGTAGTTGCGCCAGGGCCTTTCCCTCTTCAGGTAACTCCGTGCCTTCGACGGTGATGGATCCGGATTCGAAGGTCTCCAGGCGGTTGATGGTCCGGCAGAGGGTCGACTTGCCGGAGCCGGACGGGCCGATGACCACGACCACCTCGCCCTCTCGGACGGACAGGTTGATGTCCTTCAGGACGTGCAGTTCGCCGAAGTGCTTGTTCACGTCCTTGAGCACGACGAGGGGCTGGCCGAGCCCCGGGTTACGTGTCGAAGTGGTGTCGGTCATGGAGGCAAGTTAGTTGCCTAGCCGGTCACTCGCAGGCATAGGCCGTGTTTGTAACGGGATCGTGACCTTGGTCCGCGGGCGGGGGGCACGGCAGTGCCTCCGCGGGCTGGGGCTGGCCGTCTGATCGATCTTCCGCCTATGTGGGTAGAGGAACGGCAGTCTGTTCAGCCGACCCAGCGCTCGCCGATGCCGGTTGCCGTGAGGGCGCCTGCCGACATCGTCGCCAGCGCCGTCGCCAGTTCCCCTTCGTGCCCAGCGCTCACCGCCACCCGGATGTGCGCCTTGTCGCTCCACTCCACGCCGTCAACGACGACCGCCTCGCCCGACGGCAGCACCAGGCCGCGGAGCTGGTCCTCCATGCCGCCGACGGACGCGAAGTCGACGTCGATCTGCAGCAGACGGCACAGCTGGACCGTCCGGATCCCCGCGGCGTCCACGGCCTGGGCGACCGCGTCGGAGTAGGCCCGCACGAGACCCCCGGCGCCGAGTTTGATCCCCCCGAAGTAGCGGGTGACCACGGCCACGACATCAGTCAGCGAGTTCTTCTGCAGCACCTGCAGCATCGGTATCCCCGCGGTTCCGGCGGGCTCGCCGTCGTCAGAACTTCGCGCCGTGCGGGCGTCGGGGCCCAGCATGAACGCCGAGCAGTGATGTCTGGCGCTGAAGTGCACCGAGCGGCGTTCCTCGATGACCGCGCGCGCCTCGTCCTCGGTCGTCACCCGCCTGAGACGGGTGAGGAAGCGGGAGCGCTTGATCTCGAGTTCGACGTCGACGCCGTGCCCCGGCGGGGCGTCGATGGTCAGGAAGTGGTCAGACACCCAGTTCGCGGCGCAGCTTCGCCACGTGTCCGGTGGCCTTCACGTTGTACTGCGCGACGCGGACCAGGCCGTGGCCCTCGTCGTCGACGTCGATCACGAAGGTGGAGCGAAGCACGCCCTCGATCTCCTTGCCGTACAGCTTGCGCAGCCCGTAGGCGCCGTAGAGGTGGTGTACCTTCTTCTGCGGGTCTGCCAGCAGCGTGAACTCGATGTCGGAGTTCGCCTTGAACTTGGCCAGCCGCTCGACGTCGTCCGGTGAGCAGCCGAGCACGGTGTAGCCCGCGTCCCGGAACGCGTCCAGCGATGCCGAGAAATCGACGGCCTGCGTGGTGCAGCCCGGCGTCATGGCGGCGGGGTAGAAGTAGAGAATGACCGATCGCCCGGCGAAGCTGCTGAGCGAGATGTCGTTGCCGGCCTCATCGGGCAGCGTGAAGTCGGGGGCGGGCGTGCCTGTGGTCAAACGTGCGGTCATGGCCGCCAGTCTAGTGCGGCGTCGCCGCGACCGTTCTCCGCGTCTTCTGGCGTGAGAGCCCCAGTGTCAATAGGCTGGAGGGCAGAGAACCTACCGAGGAGCACTCTATGAGCACCCGTTCAGTCGATGAGATCCGCGTCGACCTCGCCGCCAACCGCGCGAAGCTGGCCAACGCCACCTCCGAGGCCGTCGAGTCGATGAAGCCGAAGAACATCGCCCGCGAATCGGTGTCTCAGGTCAAGGAGTTCGCCAAGACCGAGTTCGAGACCGCCACGTCGTCGTTCAAGGACGAGAGCGGCGCCTGGCGCACAGACCGTCTGCTGATGATCGGCGGCGCAGTCGTGGGGGCGGTGGTGTTCTTCATGGCCGTCTCGTCGGTGGCGAACAGACGCAGCCTGGCTTCGCAGGCGCGTCGGGCGATCGAGAAGTGAGCGAACCCAACCTGGCCATCCGAATGCTGCACGACCGGGTCCTCGTCGATGTCGACGCGGTGTCCGGTGAGCGACGCAGCGGCGGGGGGATTCTCATTCCAGCCACCGTGCAGATGGGGAGGCGACTCACCTGGGCCAAGGTGGTGGCCATCGGCCCCAATGTGCGCTCGGTTGAGACCGACGACCGCGTGCTCTTCGACCCCGAGGACCGGGCGGAGGTCGAACTCCAGGCGCGCACCTACGTGCTGCTGCGGGAGCGCGACATCCACGCCGTCGCCTCCACCTCCGTGGCCGACGGTGGCACCGGCCTCTACCTCTGACCTGCGCCCGCGGTCCGTCGGCCGCCTAGGCTGAGGTCACAGGAGGTGCAATGACCGACGACCAGCGCCGCGCCCACAAGCCGGGCGAGCCAACCGAACCCAGGTTGGAGCGCGTGGGAGACCTCTGGCGGATCCGCTCCCTCGAAGCTGCCCGCCAGGTGTTGCGCGCCCGCCACGCCACCACCCAGGCGGGCTTCACCGCCGAGTACATCCCCAAGGGCGTGCTCAAGCACCATCCCATCCTGATGTCGGACGGCCCCCTGCACGACGAGCAGCGCTCGAAGGTGGGACGGTTCTTCGCGCCGAAGGTGGTGCGTGAGCGCCACGGGGACCATATCTCCTTGGCGGCCGCGCGCCACGTCGACGGCCTCGCCGGAGAGGTGACCCTCGACGACCTGGCGCTCCTCTACAGCGTGGAGGTGACGTCGCGGATCGTCGGGCTGACGGAGTCGCCGGTGGAGAAGATGGCCACCCGGCTCGTCTCCTTCTTCCGCCAACCGCCCCTCGACATCACCCGAAAAGACCTCGGCCGCACCCGTCGTCAATGGATGCAGGCTGCCTGGCGGGGGCTCGTGCCCATCGCCAGGTTCTACGGTGCCGACGTCCGGCCGGCGGTGCGCCGCCGTCGGAGGGAGCGGCAGGGCGACGTCATCAGCCACCTCATCGACGAGGGCTACACCAACACCGACATCCTGGTCGAGTGCGTCACCTACGGGACGGCTGGCATGGTCACGACCCGCGAATTCATCACGATGGCCGCCTGGCACCTCCTCACCACCCCGGCACTGCTGGGGCGCTACCTTGTCGCCGGGGGCGTGGAGCGCCACGCCATCCTCAACGAGATCATCCGGCTGGAGCCCGTGGTGGGGCACCTCTACCGGCGGGCGCAGGAGGAGATCGAGATCACCGACGGCGCGCGGCGCGCCACCATCGCGCCTGGCGACCTCGTCGACGTGTGCATCCGGCAGGTCAACGCGGACGCCGAGGCGGTGGGGGAGCGGCCCCTCGCTCTTCGCCCAGGACGCGAGCTTCCGCCGGGGGTGGACGAGGCGGTGATGACCTTCGGTGACGGCGCCCATCGGTGCCCCGGGCAGCCCCTGGCGATCTTCGAGACGGACGAGTTGCTCACCCGTCTCCTCGCCCGACGGCCCCGCCTGGTGCAGGAGCCCACCCTCACGTGGGACGACCTCATCGAGGGCTACGTACTCCGTGGCCTCACACTGCTTGTATAAAGTTTGTCGAACCTCTAGGGTGACAGTGATGCCTGACAGCTACCAGTACCTGATCCTGATGGCCGCGTGCGTGGCGGTCACCCTGCCGCTCGAGTTCGTGCTCCGCGCCCGCGTCTACCGGCGTCCCCTCCGGCTGTTGCTCGCGATGCTCCCCATGCTCGTGGTCTTCCTCGCCTGGGACGTGCTGGGCATCCTGCGCGATCACTGGACCTACAGCGAGCGGTTCACCACAGGGATCATGCTCGGAATCCTTCCGCTCGAGGAACTGCTGTTCTTCCTGGTCATCCCCATCTGCGGGCTGCTGACCTACGAGGGCGTGGGCTACGTGCTGGGCCGCCTCCGGGCGAGGAGAGACGATGCCTGAGTACACCGTCCTCACCGTCATCGGGATGCTTGCGGTCATCGCGCTGGAGGTGTTCTGGCTGCGCACCGGTCTGTTCCGCAGGCTGCAGTACTGGATCTCCATGGCCATCATCTTCTTCTTCCAGGCCCTGGTCGACGGCTGGCTGACGAAGCTCTCAGACCCCATCGTGCTCTACAACCCGGCGCACCATTCCGGCATCCGGTTCCCCTGGGACATCCCAGTTGAGGACTTCGGCTTCGGGTGGACCATGCTCACCCTCACAATGCTCGTATGGGTGACGCTCGGTCGACGAAAGGGAGAGCCCGGATGAACATGGCGGAGGCCTTCGACCGCGGTGCCCGCCGCTATGACCTCATGGTGCGGCTCAACCCCGGCTACCACCGCGAACTGCGCCGCGCGGCCGAGGCCCTGACGTCGCGGCTCGACGGTGAACCCCAGGCCCTGCTGGATTTGGCGTGCGGCTCGGGCGCCTCCACCCGCGCGCTGGCCGACGCAGCACCCGAGGGCTCCTACATCCTCGGCCTCGACGCGTCCCCAGGCATGCTGGAGCGGGCCCGCGCCAAGCGGTGGCCCCCGCAGGTCCGGTTCGAGCGGGCCACCATCGGAGAACTGAACCTGGACAGGTGGGCCCGCGGAACCTTCGACGGCGCCCTCGCCTGCTACCTGTTCCGCAACGTGCCCGAGGAGCACCGCGACCGCGCGGTTGCCGAGGTGTTCGGGCTGCTGCGGCCCGGCGCCTGGCTGTGCGTGCAGGAGTACTCGGTGGCCGGCAACAATGCCGCGCGCCGCGTGTGGGACGCGGTGAGCCACGGCGTGATCATCCCGCTCGGCTCTGTGGTGGACCGCAACCCGTCGCTGTACCGCTACCTCTGGCGCAGCGTGATCGACTTCGATTCGGTCTCCACGTTCGCCGAGAGGCTGAGCGCCGGCGGCTTCGTGGATGTCGCCCACCGCACGGCCGCAGGGTGGCAGCGCGGAGTGCTCCACACCTTCATCGCCCGCAAACCGGAGGAAACCCCATGAGCCAACGCCCCGGCAGGGACAAGCGCGCCGTCCGCCATCCCGGGCAGGCCGGCGCCCACCATCTCGACGGCGGCCGCCACGCGATCGTCGTGGGCGGCGGCATCGCGGGCCTCGCGGCCGCCACCGCGCTGGCTGAGCGAGGGGTGCGCGTCACGCTGTTCGAGGCCGGCGACAGGCTGGGTGGGCGCGTCGCCGCCTGGCCGCTGGAGGACGGCCGCACCATGAGCCGCGGCTTCCACGCGTTCTTCCGCCAGTACTACAACCTGCGCCGGCTGCTGCGCCGCGCAGACGTCGACCTGTCGTTCCTCGTCCCCATCGACGACTACCCCCTGCAGCGGCCGGACGGGCTGCGCGACTCGTTCACCGGCCTGGCGAAGACGCCGCCGTGGTCTGTGCTGCAGTTCGTCGCCCGCAGCCCCGCCTTCTCACTCAAGGGGCTGGCCAAGGTGCACATCCCGGCGTCCCTCGAGCTGCTCCAGGTGCGGTTCCCCGAGACCTATGAGCGCTACGACGGCGAATCCGCCGCTGCCTTCCTGGACCGGCTCCGGTTCCCCGACGGGGCCCGCGACCTGGCGCTCGAGGTGTTCGCGCGCTCCTTCTTCGCGGACCCCCGCGAGTTCGGCGCCGGGGAACTGGTGGCGATGTTCCACACCTACTTCCTGGGCTCCGCCGAGGGCCTGCTCTTCGACGTGCCGGACGATGATTACGACACCGCCCTGTGGGCCCCGCTGGCCCGTGTGCTCGGCGGCCTTGGCGTCGACGTCCGGTTCGGCGCCGCCGTCGCTTCCATCGAGCTGGGGGACAACGGCGCGGCCGTGACCGTCGGGTCTGAGCGCATTGAGGGCGACGCCGTCGTGATCGCCGCTGACCCACGGGCCGCCCGCGCGCTGGCCGCGACCGTCGACGGCGAGGGGCTCGCCGGCTGGCGCGACTCCGTGGCCGCCACGTACAACGCGCCGCCGTTCGCCGTCGTCCGCCTGTGGCTCGACACCCCGGTGCTAGCCACGCGCCCCGCGTTCCTCGGCACGTCGGGCTACGGCCCGCTCGACAACGTCTCAGTGCTGGAACGCTTCGAGGACGGTGCCGCGAAGTGGGCCCAGACCAACGGCGGTTCCGTCGTCGAGTTGCACGCCTACGCCTGCGACCCGGCCGTCATGGAGGACCAGGCCGCTGCCGACGACGTGGTGCAGCGGCTGGAGGCGGAACTGCACAGGGTGTTCCCCGAAACGGCGACGGCCGGGGTGGTGGCCCGTGAGGTGCTCATCCGCGACGACTGCACGCTGATCGGCCCCTGGGGCTGGAGTGAGCGCCCAGGCGTCTCGACGCCGGATTCCCGGCTCGTGCTGGCGGGCGACTGGCTCCGCTGCGACTACCCGGTGGCGCTCATGGAGCGAGCCGCGACGACCGGCTTCCTGGCTGCCAACGAGCTGTTGGCCGGCTGGGGTGCAGCCGGCCACGACGTGTGGACCGTGCCGATGCGCGGGCTCCTCGGCGCCCGCCGCTGACTAGGCCAGCGTCGGTTGGGGGAGGCCGACGGTGAGCGTGCGCGCCACCACGCCGAGCTTCTCGCCCACCGGCACCCGGACCCGACCTGAGAAGACGTCGTAGCCGCGGGCTTCAATGCGGTCCAGGATGCGGCTGTACAGCACCAGGGCTGTGCCGACGCAGCGGCGCGACGCCGGCGGCAGCATGGGCAGCCCGGTCATCGCTTCCGCGTAGAGGGCGCGGTTGCGCTCGAACTGCTCGGCCATCATGGCGCGCCACTGCGGGGTGACCCGGCGCAGCCAGGGATCCGCGCCGTGCTTCGTCAGGTCCGCCTGGGGTACGTAGACTCGGCCGCGGTCGAGGTCCTCCTCGATGTCGCGGAGGAAGTTCGTCAGCTGGAAGGCGTGACCCAGCGCGCGCGCCGGCTCTCTCGCCTCGACGGTGTACGGCTCGAGAACCGGCAGCATCATCTCTCCGATCACGGCCGCCGACCCCTCCATGTAGCCGTCGCGCAGGCGCTCCCAGGTGGGCCACGTCTCCGTGTGCAGGTCCAGGGCCATGGCGTCGAAGAAGCGCTCGAAGCACTCGGGATCCGTGCCGCGGCGGCGGATGCTGTCCGCGATCGCGGCCATCACCGGATCCGACGACTTCCCGGAGGCCAGTGCCGTGAAGAACACCTGCCGGAACGCGTCGAGCCGCTCGGCCGGCGTGCCGTCCTGGGGTACCGCCAGATCCACCCGTTCCGGCTCGTCGACGATGTCGTCTGCCAGCCGACACAGCGCGTAGACGGAGTACACATCGCGGCGCTGCGACGGAGGCAGGAGCAGCGCTCCCCAGTAGTAGGTGGTGCCGTACTGACGGGTCAGTTCACCACATCGCCGGTAGCCGGCCTCGAGCATCTGGTCCATCAGAGTTCCTCCACACGGCGGGCTGCGAGTTTGCCGGAGATGAGCACCATCGGGATGCCCACGCCGGGGGTGGTGCCGGAGCCCGCGAAGATGAGCCCCCGGGCACGTTTGTCGACGTTGCGCGGGCGGAACGGGCCGGTCTGGGAGAAGGCGTGCGACAGCGCGAACGGCGTGCCCGCCGCCATCCCCTGGGCGGCCCAGTCTGCGGGCGTGACCAACTCCTCGGTGACGATGTCGACGGGGTAGCTGGAGCCCTCGAGGAAACGCAGCATGCGTTCCCGCAGGCGGGGGCCTTCCAGGGCCCAGTCGAGTTTCCCGACCTGCAGGTTCGGCACCGGCTCCAGCACGTAGAGCGTGTGGTGACCCGCGGGCGCTGCGTCGGGGGCGTGCACCGTCGGGACCGCCACGTAGCGCGACGGGTCCGCCATGGGCACGCCGCGCTTGAGGAGGTCCGTGAAGGCCTCGTCCCACGCGCGTCCGAAGTGGATGTTGTGGTGGCCCACCTGGGGAGGCAGGTCGCCCTTCACACCCAGGTGCCACACCAGCGCCGACGGCGAGAACTTGCCCCGCCGGGCGACCCTCGGGGCCTGAAGATCTGGCAGCAGCCGCTCGTAGGCGACGGGGAGGTCGGCCGTCACGACGACGGCTTCCGCGGGCACCACCTCGTGGTCCGTCAGGCGGACCCCGGTCACGGCGCCGTCGGCTCCGCGCAGCACCCTCTCGACGGTGGCGTTGTAGCGCACCTCGACCCCGGCGTCGACCGCCGCCGCGGCCATGGCGCGCGGCACGGCGTGCATCCCGCCCTCGGGGAACCACACGCCCTCGATGGAATCCATGTAGGTGATCACCGCGTACAGCGCCAGGGCCTGGGCCGGCGCGAGGCCGGCATACATCGCCTGGAAGCTGAACACCCGGTGGAGGCGCTCGTCGTCGAAGCGGCGCGCGACGGCCGGGCCGAGGCGACCGAACGCCCCGAGCCGCAGCAACTCCAGCGCGGCGGCGGGGGAGCGCAGGAGGCTGAGCGGGGAGGAGAAGTTGGTGTCGATGAAGTTGGGCACCTCGACGTCGTTGAGGCGCTTCAGCCATGCGACGAAGCGGTCGAACGCCGCGGCGTCCTTCGGGCCGCACTGGGCGAGGATCTCTTCGCGCATCAGTTCATGGCCGGGGCGCACCAGCAGCTGTGAGCCGTCGGCGAAGAACGCGTGGTACGCGGGGTCGAGCAGTGCCATCTGCACGTAGTCGCGACTGCTCCGCCCGACGGCGGCGAAGGCCTCCTCGAGCAGGCCGAGCATGGTGAACACCACCGGCCCGGTGTCGAACCGGAAGCCGTCGCGCTCCAGGATCCCGTTGCGCCCACCGGGCACCGCGTCGCGTTCCAGGAGGGTGACCCGGTGCCCCGCGCCGGCTAGGTGCAGGGCTGCGGACAGGCCGGAGAGGCCTGCGCCGACGATCACTACCTTCTTGCTCATGCGTCCCGCCAGGCGACGGCGCGGGCCGCGTCGTGCAGACCGTCGACGCCGGCAGGGACCAGGCCCACGTTGTCGAGGTGGGCGAGGGCGGCGGCCAGGTCGTCAGCGATTAGCTTCTCGAGTTCGACATCGACGCCGGCCTCACGCATGGCGTGGGCCAGTTCCGGGGCGTCGCTCCGGGCGAATCCGTCCGTGCCGAGCGCCTCGAGGGTGTCGCGGCTGGTGCCGGTGAGCCGTTCCCGCGCGATGGACAGGAGCACGGTGGCCTTCGCGTCGACGAGGTCGTCGCCGGCCGGCTTCCCGGTGATGTGGGGGTCTCCCCACACGCCCAGGTAATCGTCGCGGAGGGCGAAGGCGCGGCCGAGGAGCTCGCCACAGGCCAGAAGGGCCTCCTCGGCCTCGGCGGAGGCGCCGGCGGCGATCGCGCCGAACTGGAGCGGCCGCATCACGGTGTAGCGCCCTGACTTCAGGCGGGCGACCGATTCGGCGTGGTGGCGGTCGCAGCGTCCGGCGACGGCGCCGGTGAGGTCCGCGCGCTGGCCGGCGATGAGTTCCACGCAGAGCCGGTACCACGTCTCGCGCAGGCGGCGGGGGAGCCCGTCGACCAGCCGGTCGGCGACGGTGTGGGCGAGGTCGCCCAACAGGACGGCCAGGCTCTCGCCGAAGCGTCGTGCCTCTCCGACGGCGGAGCTGTTGCGGTGCCAGTCTGCGGCCTCGACGTGGGCCGACGGGTGGCCGCGTCGGGAATCGGACTCGTCCATCACGTCGTCGTGGATGAGCGCGAACAGATGGAGGAGTTCGAGAGCGGCTGTGATCCGCAGGAGGCGGAGGTAGGACTCGCTTCCGTGGGCGCCGCCGCTGGCGATGAAGCCCCAGTACGCCAGCCGCACGCGGATGCGCTTGCCGCCGGAGCTGAGCCGGGCCAGCCACTGGGGGAGGTCGTCGGCCAGGATGTCGACGCCGAGGTCGCCGATGAGGGCGCCCCATTCGGTGCCGAGTGCGTTGAGTTCGGCCGCGATGAGCTGGTCAACCTCGGCCACCGCTGCGTCGGGGTCGGCGGTGGAGCGGTGCTGCAGTTCGTGGGCACCGGGGAAGAGGGTGTTGATCTCCGGAACCTGGAGAGCGGCCCACGGGCTGTAGACGTGGGGGGTCGCGTCGATCGCACGGTGCAGGTCTGCCCAGTCGATCCAGGCCCACTCGGCCACTTCCTCGGGGTTCGCCACGGGGTCCTCGTCGCCGACGAAAGCAGCGAAGACGGGGCAGATCTCGTTCTCGACGATGCCCGATGCGTCCGTGGCCTGGTAGCGGAACTGCGGCAGCAGCGATACGAGGGGACCGACGTGCAGCCCGATCTCCTCGCGGATCCGGCGTCGGGCGGCGTCCTCGATCTGCTCGCCGGGCCGGGGGTGACCGCAGGCCGAGTTGGTCCACACGCCTGGCCAGGTCTTCTTCGACAACGCACGGCGGGTCACGAGGACCTGCCCGGCGGCGTTGAAGAGGTATGTGGAGAAGGCCAGGTGTAGCGGAGTGGAGTCGGTGTGGATGGTG
Source organism: Tessaracoccus zhenghani (assembly GCF_054552775.1). Lineage (NCBI taxonomy): Bacteria > Bacillati > Actinomycetota > Actinomycetes > Propionibacteriales > Propionibacteriaceae > Tessaracoccus > Tessaracoccus zhenghani. Next base: position 153,261 of record NZ_CM137275.1, read on the forward strand.
AGGCGGTCTGCGCTGCCGACGGGGCGGCCCGCCTCGTCGAGGAGGATGACTTGGTCCGGACTGGAGGGGCTCGACGTGCTCTGAGCCGAAGTGTGAACTGACATCGCGACCTGTCTAACGTTTGTCTAAGGTTGATGGAACTCTAACGTGAAAGTGAGATGCAGGCAAGGCCGGTGTTCAATGTTTGTCCAAGGCTTGCTAGCGTTATGGTCGACAAGCGTTCCTCCTCAGTCTGGAGCAGAGGTGTACACAATCAAACAGGTTTCGGGGCTCACTGGTGTCTCGGAAGCGGTATTGCGTGCCTGGGAATCCCGGTACGGCATCGTGGAGCCCTCGAGATCCGAGGGCCGCTACCGCCTTTACAGCGACGAACAAGTGGCTGTGCTGCGGGAGATGGCGGCCCTGGTTGGGGCCGGCGTGCCCGCTTCGCGCGCTGCCGCCACCCTGCTGGCCGAGGTGCGGGATCCGGGTGCCGCCGTCAGCGCTTTCCCTGGGGGGCAGGGCATGGTGGAAGCTGCGGCGCGCCTCGACGCCGTGGCGCTGGAAGCTGCCATCGCCGCTGCCGCCCCCGTCGAGGGCTTTGAGGCGTTCGCCGACGTGTGGCTGCCGGATGGCCTCCGGGAATTGGGCGAGGCCTGGGCCAGCGGCGAGCTGGGTGTCGCGGCGGAGCATTTCGCCAGCGCCGCGCTCATGCGCACCATCGCCGCCGCCTTCGACGCGGCGGGCCCGGCGACCACCCCGGGCAAGGTCCTGGTGGGCCTGCCGCCCGGGGCGCGTCATGAGTTGATGCTGTTCGCCTTCGCGGCCTGCCTGCGGCGTCTCGGTGCCGATGTCGTCTACCTGGGTGCGGACGTCCCCGCGGCTGAGTGGGAGAGAGCGGCCCGCGAGCACCGCGCCCGGGCGGCCGTCGTGGGCGTCACGTCGGTGCAGAAGCCTGCTGATGGTGCGCAGGAGGTGGTGAGTCGCCTGGCCGGCATCGCCCCGCCGGTGAGTGTCTGGGCCGGAGGCTCGCGACGCGCGGAGGTGGAAGGGGCCGAGTCGCTGCCCGACGCCCCCTCCGAGGCGGCGAAGGTGTTGCACAGGGCGCTGCTGGCCGGCCGAACGTAGCAACCTTCGACAAACATTCAACAAAACTGCCCGGTTGGGTTACTGTGGTGACATCTACCCCACAGAACGAGGACACATCATGAACCGCGACCTTCTCCGCCAACTCTGGGTCACCGTCTCCGCCGTGCTCTGCGTGTACGGCACGCTGCTCGGTTTCGGCGTCGTCGGCACCCCCGTCGAGCAGTCATCGGGTGGTGCGCTGTCTGCCGACGCGACGCTGCTCGCGCCCGGCGGCCCCGCCTTCTCCATCTGGTCGGTGATCTACATCGGCCTGTTCGCGTATGCCATCTGGCAGTGGCTGCCGGCCAACAAGACGTCGGAGCGGGCCCGCGCCACCGGCTTGCTCGCCGGGGCCTCGATGCTGCTCAACGCCGCGTGGATCCTCGTGACGCAGGTCGGCTGGATCTGGGTGAGCGTGCTGGTGATCGCCGTCCTGGCCCTCGTGCTGGGCTTCATCGTGCGTAGCCTCACGGCCATTCCGGGTGCCAGCACGGCTGAGCGGATCGTCGTCGACGGCACCTTCGGCCTCTACCTGGGCTGGGTCACCGTCGCGACCTGCGCCAATGTCGCCGCCGCCGGCGATGCCTCAGGCTGGTCCGTGGGCGCGCTGGCAGACCAGGTGATCGCCGTCGTCGTGCTCGCCGCTGCCGCCGGCCTCGGCGCGCTGTTCGCGTGGCAGTTCGGCGGCCGCCTGGCAGTGGCTGCGGCCGCTGGTTGGGGTCTGGCGTGGATCGCCATCGCGCGCCTCGGCGATGCGCCCGAGTCGACGCTGGTGGGCATCTCCGCCATCGTCGCTGCGCTGATCGTCGTTGCCGCAGCCTTCCTGTTGCGTCGCCAGCCCGTGCTCAGGACGTCGGCAGCTTAGTCGCGCGACTGGGGCAGCCTCGTCCTGCCCACACGCTTCGGGTTCGACGGCGCGGGCACCACGGGGCCGATGTCGCCGTCGTGGGCCTCGTCGAGGTCGACGATGACGGGGGCGTGGTCGCTGGGTGCCTTGCCCTTCCGCGCGGCTCGGTCCACCCAGGCGGCCGCGACCCTGTCCGCCACCGGCTGGGACGCGAGCACCAGATCGATCCGCATGCCCAGGTCCTGGTGGAACATCCCGGCGCGGTAGTCCCAGTAGCTGAAGAGGCGCTCGTGCTCGGGCCAGCGGGCCCGCACGACGTCCACCAGCCCGAACGCGTCGATCCGCGCACGCTCAGCCGGGGTCACGTGGGTGTGTCCGACGTAGGCGGTGGGATCGAACACGTCTACGTCGCTGGGGGCCACGTTCATGTCGCCGCACAGTGCGACCTCGGCAGGCCCTGCGGCGACGGCGGCCGCCAGCGCGTCGAGCCACTCGAGCTTGTAGGCGTAGTGGTCTGACCCCACGGTGCGACCGTTGGGCACGTACAGGCTGTGGATGCGGATGCCGGAGCAGGTTGCGCTGATGGCCCGGCCTTCCGTCGCGCCGAGGTAGTCAGGCTGGCCGGCGAAGTTCCGCTCCACGTCCTCCAGGCCCACCCGGGACAACACCGCGACGCCGTTGAACCCGCCCAGCCCGTGGTGGGCCGCCTCGTACCCCAGTTCGGCCAGGGGGGCGGCGAAGAGATCGGTGAAGGCGTCGTCGGTCAGTTTGGTCTCCTGCAGGCAGACGACATCAGGCCGGCGGGCCTCCAACCAGGGCAGCAGCCGCGGCATCCGTTGCTTGGCGGAGTTGACGTTCCAGGTGGCGATCCTCACCCCTCGAGGCTACCGCCGCCGTGCGTCACGAGGTGGTGAGTGCGGCGCGAAGGCGCTCCGCGTACTGGGCGGCCTCGCCCTCGGCGTATTTCGTGCGGGGCCAGAAGAATCCCCGGAGTCCGTCGCCCTTGGTGCGGGGCACCACGTGTACGTGCAGGTGGGGCACCGACTGGCTGACGACGGTGTTGATCGCGGTGAAACTGCCTTGCGCGCCGAGGGCCTCGACCACCGCTCGTGCCACGCGCTGCACGGCGGCGAAGAGGGGAGCGATCTCGTCCCCGGGCAGCTCCAGAAGCGTTTCGACGTGCTTGACGGGGCACACGAGAACATGGCCCTTGAACACCGGCCTGTGGTCGAGGAAGGCGATGATGCCTTCGTCGCGGTAGACCACCTCCGCCTCGACCTGCCCGGCCGCGAGGCCGCACACGATGTCGACGCCCGGGGAGGCGACCATGTCAGATGGTGGCGGCGCGCCGCGGGATGGCGGGGAGGGCCGCCGTGGCATCTGGGTCGAACTCTTCTTCGCTGGCCACCGGCACCGTCTCCGGCTCGAGCAGTTTCGCCACCAGGGCAGCGGTGGGCCGCTCCTCGGGCTCCTTCGCCATGCAGGCGGTGATGAGCGACTCGAGATCAGGCGGCGTGCCCTCGGGCAGCGGCGGCGGCGGATCCTGCACGTGGGCCAGCGCGGTGGCGATGGGGCTCGTGCGGTCGAAGGGCTTCTTGCCCGTGAGCATCTCGTGGGCGAGCACGCCCAGGCCGTAGATGTCCGACGCGGGGCCGACCTGCTGGCCGAGCGCCTGCTCCGGGCTCAGGTAGTGCGCGGTGCCGAGGACCTGCCCGGTGAGGGTGCGCGAATCGCGGTCGATCGAACGGGCGATGCCGAAGTCGGTGAGCTTGGCCCCGGTTTCCGGGACCAGCACGTTGGCCGGCTTGATGTCGCGGTGGATGACGCCGGCCTCGTGGGCCACGGTCAACGCCGAGGCCAGCTCGAAGAGGATGGTTCGGGTGATCTCCGGGGACAGCGGACCGTCGGAGAGCATACGGCACAGGGTGGGCCCGTCGACGAACTCCATCACCAGGCAGGACAGTCCGTCTTCCTCGAGGTAGTCGTGGATGGTCACGATGTTGGGGTGGGTGAGCTGCGCGGCGAAGCGCGCCTCGTCGCGGAAGCGTTCCACGAGCGCAAGCTCTTCCTGGGTGTGTGGGTGCATGATCTTCAGTGCCAAACGGCGTTCAAGAACGTCGTCGAAAGCTTCCCAGACCTGCCCCATGCCGCCTGACGCGACGTGGCCGATCAATCGATAGCGCTCCGAGAGCACTAGTCCCGGCCGTAGTCGTTGCACGACACCTCCCCGACCCACCCTCGCGGCGAGGTATCGGATCTTCCTGAGTATAACCCGGCGGGGTGTTTCACCTGCATTCTGAGCCGGGTGTACTGGTTGCTGTCTTCGCTAGTCAGTCGCTGTTACGCCAGCCAACTAGGGCTGAAATTCGGAGGGGAATCCCTGCCGCATCGGGCCATGTATGGCCGATGTGGCAGGAATCTCCCTGTGAATTCTGGGCTCCCGTTCAGGCGGTCTTGTCGGTCTTGCCGATCTTCACGCGCCAGACGTCGGGCCCGTTCTCCTGGTAGTCCCAGGTGTACTCGCCCGGGTGCTCAGCGGCGAACTGGTAGGAGAGCGGCTTGGGGTCGTGGTCGTTCACGAGGATGAAAGCCTCGCCGGGAGGCAGGGCGGACCAGGTGCCGAAGATGGTCGAGTGGCGCTGGGCGGGGGCGAGTTCGCGGACGTCCAGATCAGGTGTTTGCGTCATGCCACGAGATTAGTACAGGTTCGTGGTAACAATACGGCGGGTCCGCTCTTTCGAGCAGACGGACCGCTCGCCAGCGACAACGTCCTCTCCCTCCAAGGCCTTGGAACCAAAAAGCCCCGACCGAAGTCGGGGCTTTTGGCTTGGTACACCACCAGGGACTCGAACCCTGAACCCGCTGATTAAGAGTCAGCTGCTCTGCCAGTTGAGCTAGTGGTGCGCGCGAAGAATAACTCTAGACCCTCGCCGTTCGGCTTGTCCAATCGGGGCCTTCTGTTCCACGAAACCTGTTGTCAGCAGCCTATTCGATGATGTTTGGCAGCGCGCGGTCCAGCGCCTCGTCGATCTCCCGCGGCGAGTCCGGCCGCACCACCCGGGCGACCTCCTGCCCGTCGCGCAACAGGATCATCGTGGGCCACAACTTCACCTTGAACGAGCGCCCCAACGGAAGGCCCTTCCCATCGGCGACCTTGATGCGCTCGACGTCCGGCCTGTTGCCCAACGCCTCGTTCAGCGCCGGCGCGGACCGGGCGCAGAAGCCGCACCAGTTCTGGCCGAACTCCAACGCGACGAGGCCGCGCGTTGCATCGATCTTTTCCCGTGTGGGCTGTTCATCCTGGTAGCCGAGCGTCATGTCCCCAGGCTAGGCGACCTCCCTGAGCAGAGGCCGGAGATCGGCCACATTGCCCCACCATCCGGCGCAGGACGGTGTCCCTGGAGACAAGGGCATTTGACCCGGCGCCGTAGCCGGTCTCAGCTTCGCCGTGGCGGAGAGTCACCTCGATGGCGGACTGCTCCTACTGGGCCTGCATTCACCTGCATCCCCTGCGCCTCGCCCCGCGACCACGCTGATGGGACCGTCCAGGTGGCCCCGTCACTCCAACAATGCAAGGAGGGCCTTCTCCAGGCCCGTCTGGCGCGTGTTGGCCGAGCTGTACCGCTTCCGGGCGGCCTCGGCGATGATGTCGCCGGATTCGTAGGCGTCGAGCACCCGCGGGTCGATGTACGACGAGCGCGCCACCGTCGGCGTGTTGCCCAGGTAGCTGGCCACTTCCTGGACCGCCTGCCTGATCGCGCGTTGCCGCGACGCCTTCGAAGTGCCCGGCTCCTCGGTCAGCGCCAGCGACTCCGCGGCGATCACCGTGGCGTGCCAGGTGCGGAAGTCCTTCGCCGTGAGCGCGCCGCCGAAGAGGTCGGACAGGTACCCGTTGACGTCGGCGCTGGTGAGGTCGCGCCACCGGCCGTCCTGCCGGTAGGCCAGCAGCCGCTTGGAGTCGTCGTTGCGCTTGCGCAGCTTCTCCAGCACCGTGATGGCCGGCTGGTCGTCGACGGCGATGGTGTGCGCGATTCCGGACTTCCCCGTGAACGAGAACACCAGGTCGTCGCCCCGTCGGCGGACGTGCTGCTTCTCCAGCGTGGTGAGCCCGAACGAGCCGTGTGCGTCGGTGTAGGCGTCGTTGCCGATGCGGAAGTACCCGATGTCGAGCAGCCGCACGGCCGTGGCGCAGACGCACTCCGGCGACGAGTCCCCGAGCGCCAGGTCTGCCGAGATCCGACGGCGGGCCGAGGGCAGCATCTCGGCCGCGGAGGTGATGCGCTCGAACTTGGAGCGGTCGCGCTTCAACCGCCAGTCCGGGTGGTAGAGGTACTGGCGGCGGCCCGCGTCGTCGGTGCCCAGGGCCTGCAGGTGGCCGTTGGGGTGGGGACAGATCCACACGTCGGTCCAGGCGGGCGGGATGGCCAGCGCCTTGACGCGCTCCACCTCGTCCTTGGGCAGCGCGTTGCCGTCCGCGTCGGTATAGCTGAAGCCACTGCCGCGCTTGCGACGCGTGAAGCCCATCATGCGGGGGCTGACCCGACGGAGCCTGACCATCGCGGACCTCAGTGACCCGCGAGGAGGTTGAGGCTCTCGCGCTGGGTGAGCACCGGTTGGCGCATCTCCTCGCGGAGGAAGTCGAGTAGGGCTTCGGCGAGCGGACGATGGTCCGACGCGATGGCGCCACCGGCGACGTAGGCGCGGATGTTGTGCGCGAAGGCGCCGATGGCGGTCTGGGCCACGCAGCTGTGGGTGGACACCCCGCAGATCAGCAGGCGGTCGATGCCGAGGAAGCCGAGTTGTTCCTTCAGGTTGGTGCCGAAGAAGGCGTTGTCGCGGGTCTTGACGATCTCGACGCAGTCGGTGGTGTCGAGGCCGTCCAGGAATTCCGCCTGTTCGCTGCCGGGAAAGGCGAAGCCCTGGTCGTCCTCCAGCATGTTGAGGGTCCAGGTGGACTTGTCGGGCTCGTGCTGGGTCCGCACCAGGATCACCGGGCGGCCGTTGGCGCGGGCCGCGGCGATCAGCTCGTTGGTGGGCGGCAGGAGGAGTTCCTCCTTGCCGGCGAGGCCGGCCAGCTCGAAGTAGGACTTCTGGAGGTCAATGACCACCAGCGCCAGTCCGGCGTCGCCGCTCATTCCCGCCACCAGGTGTCGAAGATCGTCACCGGCACCGTCCGCTTGTGCCGGCTGCGCAGCCAGGTCTGCTCGATCCGCTCCGCGGCAGCCGCAGGGACCTCGCGGCCCTCTAGGTAGTCGTCGATGTCGTCGTAGGGGACGCCGAGCTCCACCTCGTCCGGCTGGCCCACCTTGTCGTCGAGCAGATCCGCGGTGGGCACCTTGCCCCACAGCCGTTCAGGCGCACCCAGGTGTTTCAGGAGCTGACGGTTCTGGCGCTTGTTGAGGCCGAACAGCGGCAGGATGTCCGCGCCGCCGTCGCCGAACTTCGTAAAGAAGCCCATGACGGATTCCGCGCCGTGGTCCGTGCCCAGCACGAGCGCGTTGTTGTCGCCTGCCACGGCGTACTGCGCCACCATGCGGATGCGGGCCTTGACGTTGCCCTTGTTGAAGTCGGTGATCTCCTCGCTGACGGCCGTGGCGTACTCGTCCTCGAAGCCGTCGACGGCGGGGCCGACGTTGAAGGTGAGGTCGCGGTCCGCGCCCACGAAGTCCATCGCGGCCTGCGCGTCGGCCTCGTCGTGCTGCACGTTGTAGGGCAGCCGCATGGCGTAGAAGGTGGCGTCGCCGCCCTGCGCACGCACCCGCTCCGCGGCGAGTTGCGCGATCCTCCCGGCGAGCGTGGAGTCGATGCCGCCCGAGATGCCGAGCACGTAGCCACGGGTGTGAGAGGCGGCTAGGTAGTCGACCAGGAACTGGATGCGCCGCTCGATCTCCTGCGCAGGATCGATCTCGGGCCGCACACCGAACTCGTCGATGATGGTCTGCTGAAGTTCACGCATCACCCCATTGTGCTGGATGGTGGCACCATTGGCCCGTGGATGCGTTCGATCCCTCGGTGCTTTTCCGGTTCGTTGACGTGGCGGGTGTGGTCGCCAACGGGTTACTCGGGGCCCTTGTGGCGCGCAGGTTGAGGTTCGACATCATCGGCTTCCTGTTCCTCGCCATCCTCACCGGCCTGGGAGGGGGCATGCTTCGCGATGTGCTGCTGACCACCCGTCCCGTTGCCTTCATCGACCCGCTGTACCTCGTAGGCGCAGTCAGCGCCGCGGGGGTCGCCTACCTGGTGACGTTCAAGGGCCGATGGATGAGCCGGCTGCTGACCTCGTTGGACATGCTCGCGCTGGGCTGTTGGAGCGCCACCGGCACCATCAAGGCGTTGGGCTTCGGGCTCGACCCGCTGCCCGCCATCCTGCTGGGCGTGCTGACTGCCGTGGGCGGGGGGGATGATCCGCGACGTCGTCACGGGGCGCATCCCGGTGGTGTTCGGCGGTAACACGCTCTACGCGTCCGTGGCGGTGATCGGGGCAGCGGAGAGCCTGATCCTCACGCAGCTGGGGTACCCGAACCTGGGCATGGCGGCGTCGATCCTGACGTGCACCGTGCTGGGGCTCTTGGCGCACCGCTACCGGTGGACGCTGCCCCAAAAGGGCGAGGTGCGCTGAAAGGGCTGGAGATTTGTCGCAGGCCGGGTGAGGATGGGGCATGGAGGACAGTGGAAGTACCCAGGCCCGCCCAAAGCTGCTCTCTGGCGGCAACCCGCAGATCCCGAAGGGCGAAGGTCCCGGCCCTGTGCGCGACTACATCGCCGCGATGCCCGGCTGGAAGCAGCCCATCGGGCAACGCCTGGACGAGTTGATCGTCGAGGCGGTTCCGGACGTCCGCAGGGCCGTGAAGTGGAACCAGCCGCACTACGGGAACGAGGGGGATGGCTGGTTCCTGTCGTTTCGTTGCTACACCAAGTACGTCCAGGTGCAGTTCCTGAAGGGCACATCACTGGAGCCCATGCCGCCGAAGGAATCTAAGCATGCGGAGGTGCGTTACCTGGACATCCATGAGGACGACGACTTGGACGAAGCCCAGCTGAGATCCTGGATCGAGCAGGCGAGCAAGTTGCCCGGCGAACGGATGTAGGCGCTGGGGTCAGTCCGCCGACGCGGGGAGGTACTGGTCGGCCCACCGTCTGCCGGGTTCCGGATCTGCGCCGAACCGCTCGGCGTACCCCTCGTGGATGGCGCGCCAGTGCTTGTGGGCCTCCTCCTCGGACATGGGCTGGCCGGCGAGGTGCGGCTCCAGCCGCGACAGGTAGGTGTGCCAGCCGGTGGCGGTTTGCGCGGCCGGGAGGTCGTCGATGGTGTGGGTGAAGGTCAGGCGGGTGCCGGTCTCCGTAGGTTCGAGGTCGAAACTCTGGGGCTGGCCGGCGAACGTCCATGCCAGGCGCGACGGCACGCTGGCCTCGTCGACGGTGAGGGGCATCCCGCCGAGGTCGATGCTCTCGCCGGTTTCCGGCCCCCAAGGGGCGGCGCCGGGGAAGAACTCCTGGAGCTCAGCGGGGTTGCTGACCGCCTGCCAGACCCGCTCGACTGGGTAGGGGAGCTCGATTTCGAAGCGCAGCGCGGGGCGCCCGTCGACCGATTCGAGCGTGCCATATGGGCTGTTCGGAGCCATGATCATCCTCAACTCGGCGACAAAGCAATCGGCCCCAGCATAAGCCGGGGCCGATTCTCTTCGGGGTGAGTAACGGGACTTGAACCCGCGACTTCCTGGACCACAACCAGGTGCTCTACCAGCTGAGCTATACCCACCATCGCCGGTTGATCCGGCAGCCACTAATCGTAGCGGATGGGATTCGCCTGCGCGAATCGAGCGTCAGACCTCGTCGACGGGGGTCTCGACGGGCGTCTCGACCGGGGGAGTGACGGCCGTGGACCCGGTGGCGCCGGTGAGCGCCCCGCGGTGGCGGGCGGCGATCTCACGCAGCTGTGACGACGTGGGTCCCGGACGGGGGACGAAGAGCGCATCGCGGTAGTAGCGCAGCTCCTCGATGGATTCCTGGATGTCGGCCAGGGCGCGGTGGTTGCCGGACTTGACGGGGGCCAGGTACTGCACCCGGGGGTACCAGCGGCGGGCCAGTTCCTTGATGGAGGACACATCAACGTTGCGGTAGTGCACCCACTGCTCGAGCTCCGGCATGTCGCGGGCGAGGAAGGCGCGGTCGGTGCCGATGGTGTTGCCCGCCAGGGGCGCCTTCCGGGCGATGGGCACGTGGGTGCGGACGTAGTCCAGGACCTGCGCCATGGCATCTTCCATGGTGGTGCCGGTGCTGAGTTCGTCCAGGAGGCCCGACTTGGTGTGCATCTCGCGGACGAAGTCGCCCATGACGGTGAGCTGTTCGTCCGTCGGCTTGATGAGCACGTCGACGCCGTCGCCCAGGACGTTGAGGTCGCCGTCGGTCACGAGGGCGGCGACTTCGATCAACGCGTCGGCCCCGAGGTCGAGACCCGTCATCTCGCAGTCGATCCACACCAGTTTTTCGCTCATGGCCACCAACCTATGACTCCGGGCCACCTGCGCGCCAACGGGCTACACTGTTGGGCCGAAGCCCCAGTAGCTCAGCGGATAGAGCAACAGCCTTCTAATCTGTAGTGCGCAGGTTCGATTCCTGCCTGGGGCGCTTTACATCTCGCCGCGAGAGCGACAGCGGCTTGGGCTGCGGAGCGGGGGCGACAGGCGGGAATGGCGGCCAGAGGGAGCGCAGTGAACCTGTCGTAAGTTTGCGAGTGAACTCCGAGGTCCTCGTGCGGCGAATCGGTGCGGCATGATTCAGCCGAACTTGGTGTCCTGCCCGTTCAGAGTGAAGTCCGAACTCATTGACGCAGGATCGGGCGACATCCAGACCCACCACCGCCCGACGAGGGACCAACTGGTTCTTCTCATGCCCAGGACGCAGTCTTGCGACGATGCCGGGTTGAGAACATCCGCAATTGCCGATGACTGCGCGCTGGTTCGAACACTCTGTGCGTGGCCTCCAGATGCCCGGAAGCCTGCCTGCATCAAGACAGAAGTCGCTGATCCTGCCTGCGACAAACCCATAGACTCTCCTCTCGGGCTCAACAGAGATCCTCTCCCGCGTAGATCGGTGTGACGGAGCAGGGCAGCCAATGGAGAGGCTCACAGCCCCCCCCCCCCCCCCCAGGGCAGCCGCGGACGAGTGCAACCACCCCCGTCTAGAACCCCCCGACACCTGAACCGACCTTCGGCCAAAGGCCGTGCCCTGTGGTGGAACCACTGGATGAGTAGATGACATTCGATCGGCGGGGTCTGAGGGGATTCAATCCCCTGACGTTTTGGGTCAGATTCCGTCGATACCCTTTCCTTGTGAGAACGTCTGAGTTCGCGAAGGGGCGGGCTACCCCGTTGGCCCGCCGGAGACGGACCTCGAGCCAACCCATCCCGGGGTCAGCCGAGTTACCGCGTCGCCGTCACCGTCACGAGCGCAGCCCCATCGACGTGGACAGCGTCGCCCACGGGGTCGTGACCCGCATCCATGCCAACCCTGTGTTGGCGGCACAGGTAGCGGGTCAGATCGTCGGACATAACTGAGCTATGTCGACATCTGAGGACCGGCAGACACGCATTGCAGACTGGCTGGACGAGAAGCGGCCTGACTTGGCGAGCATGCATCGGACAGCTGGCCAGTTGCTGGCAAGTAAAGTAAAGCGCGGCGACGAGAGGGCGCGCGTCTCGCTCATCTGTCACTCCATGCGCGAGGTGATGAAGCACCTTCCTGAGGTCATCTCGGGTGGTGATCGCGTTGCCGGAGGTCCGCGAAGCGATGACTACGTCCGGCAACTGCCTAGCATTGTGTCGAAGTATCCGGCGCTCGATCTGTCTCAGGATGCGGAGAACGTGCCGGTCCCGCAGGAGATTGCCCGTTTCCTCGCTGATCTGATCAAGGCCGCCATCTCCGAGGATGGGAGGTTCCTTTCTGACATTGCGGCGTTTCTCACAGATGATGGCAACACCCAGCATCTGGCGGTGCGCGAGTGGTATCAGACCTATAACTTCTTCGTTAAGTGGGCTCACCTCCACGGCCATCAGAGCGAAGTGCGCTCGATTCCGTCGGACGACGAGTTGCGTCGTTGGATCGAGGTAGCTGAAGCCCACATGGACGGCGTCAGAGCCCAGTTCTTTGACAGTCTCCGCGCAATCGAAGACCTTCTCGCTGAAGCCAATCAACTTGTCGATGGAGGTGTGAACGATGGCTGAGTACCAAGCCCCGACTGCGGAGCAGGTTCATGGGGCGATGCGCCGATTGACGTCCTTCCAACTGCGCCGAGCCTTCTTTGAGGGGCTGAAGAACCCGCTGTGGGTCCGACCTCTTGCCGACTCTGGAGCCTTCAGTTCACCGCCTGAACCGGAGGTTGGTAGCGACGGCTCGGTCCGCGAGATGTATTGGCCGGAGGCCAGTTACCTGAGCGGGATGGCAGAGCAGGCACCGTCCGATGTTGCCGATGTGCTCCTCACCTTCGCGGGCAGCAGTAACTCTTGGGTACGCAGGATCCTCTTCGTCGCGGGCGCACGCATGCCCGCGGTGACTGCGGTCAGGCTTAAGCCTGTCATTGAGGCGTGGGCGGAGAGTGGCTTCGGATGGCGCACCGACCCGAGGGATCTCGTGTCGTTCGCAGTCAACTTGCTGGAGGGAGGCCAGACGAAGTTCGGACTGTCGTTTGTCAACAGGCTGTTCCGGCCGATCGGCGATGAGGGGACCCTGGGTGACCCAGTCACGGAGTTGAAGGCACATTGGTACTCAGCCGAACTGCCGCGGGTGAGCCGCGCACTTGGGGACGGCGCGTTGAAGACCATCCTTCCGTGGCTCGTCCTGCACGAGAGGCAGGAGGGAACCCTTGGCGAGGGCTACGACCAAACCGGCTTCGGCCGGTCATCGATCTCGGAGAGGTCGAACTCTTTTCACGAGGTGCAGGATGCCCTGATCGACGCGGTGCGCGACGCTGCGGTTGAGCGACTAGCGAAGGACCCAGCGGGCGCATGGGCCGATCTCAATCGAACTCCGATTCTCATCGTGCGCCGCATCTGTCTGTACTCGGTCGCTGAGATCTTGCAGCGCCAGGTCGCCCAAGGGCAGATCAACACCGATCTGCTGTCCATCGCCAGGGAACTGATGCTCGACGTGGGGTCGCGGGATCAACTCGCTACCGCGGACTTCATCCGACTACTTCGCGCTCTAGGTGCGGTGTCTCGCACCGAGCTGGGCCCGCTTGCAGATGTGATGGCTTCCGGGCACATCACAGGGAAGGCTGCAGAGCGAATCACTCGAAACCTGAGCGAGCAAGGCGACTCCATCGACGAGATTCGAAGCCAGATTGCGCAGTGGGACCGGCAGTGGCGGCACCGCGTGCTGGCAGGGGTCGGCCGAGACCTTATACCAAGCGCGCTGCAGGAGGAACTCGACTTGCTCGACGCCGAGGACGGGGAGGTAGATGACCCGATGCGCCCCCCGTTTGAGACTTCTGGCTGGACTGGCCCTAACAGCCCCATCACTCAAGAGGAAATGGCTGCCCTTGCGCCGATGGAGTTGGTCGCACACCTCGAGGGTTGGCACTCCGAAGGCGACGGATGGGGACCCCAGCCTTCGCATGAGGGCCAGGGAAGGGTGTTGGAGGCGCTCATCACTAGCAAGCCGCTGGCCCTCGACGGCCAAACGGACTTCTTGCGGCGTCTTCGTCCGACGTACGTTCGAGCTGCGCTGAGCGGCTGGGAGGGTGCGCTAAAGGCAGACCTCGACCTGCCCTGGGATCAGGTGCTGTTGTTAGCTGCCGACGTTCTCGACCACTCGGATGAGTCCCCGTTCCCCGTTGAAGGAAGGCGCTTTGACGACGACCCCGACTACAAAGAGGCGAAGAAGGTAGCGATTCGCCTCCTTGCGCATCTGGCGGCGAACGGTTCGGCGGAGCGGATCCCCGACGCTCAACTGAACCGACTCTCCGACCTTCTCCTTGCGGCTGCTTCCGACGCTGCCGCGTGGTCTGACTACATCGCAACAGTCGGAGACGAGGATCCTGGATGGGACCCGCTCATGGTCTCCCTGAACTGGAAGTGGCCCATCCTGCTCCGCGGACTGGTCAACCTGGTTGGACTCGGCGCCAGCCGCGAGTGGCACGACAGGGCAATGGAGGCTCTCCTCCGACAGCTCGCTCTCAACGATCCTCGGGGGGCCTCGCGGGCCGTCCTCGGAGAGGGGATCGGGAAGCTCTTCAACCACGCCCACGACTGGCTAGTGGCGAACCTTCACACGTACTTCGGCACGCAAGACGCCATCGACAGGAATCAGCAGATCGCTCTGACGACCGCCATCGCCATCCACTACTACCACCCAGATCTCTACCGGCTAATGTCTGGCCCGATGGCCGCCGCTCTCCACAGTCAGGAACAGATCCAAGTCGGGTGGGGACGGAACCCAGTTTCCCCTCAGGAACGGATCGGTCATTGGGTCATCCAGGCAATCATTCGGGGGCACATCGGCGACGATGACCCCTTGCGCACCGATTTCTACACGACGGCCGACCCTGAGATTCGCGGGGATGCCATCGGCCACACCGCGTGGTCATTCATGCACGCCGAGTTCGTCGATGACGTCATTCGTGACCGGCTAGCTGAGTTGTGGGACGAACGTGTCGCCCATGTCAGGGCGAGCCCTGAAGACAAGGCCGAACTGAAGGATTTCTACTGGTTCATCTGTAGTGAGAGGTTCTTGGCTTCATGGTGGCTCCCAAGGCTCGTGGAGGCTCTGGAGCTTAATGGTGAGCTACAAACGCACGGGATGATCGGTGAGCACCTTGGTTCGGCTGCCGAGGAGCTGCCAGAGGTTGCCCTGGCGGCCCTAACGCTGCTCCTTGGCCAAGAGGATACGTTGGCCCGTGACAACTATGATCTGCGAACCCACGCCCTCGCCCCGGTCCTTGCAGCCGCATTGAGGACAACCGATGACAAGCTCCACGTAGGTGCGCGCGCCCTCATGAACCAAATGGGCGCGCGGGGAGAGATCGATCTCGACAAACGCGTCGCAGCCCTTCTCGCCGACGCGACGAAGGGCTGATTTCCGAAGGCCGACCGAACCAGCGAACGCACGCTTCTGCCGCGTAGCTCGATTCGACTTGCGGTGGTCGCGCCATCCTGGCCAGGGACCTGTCGGGCGCACGGAATCAGAGTTGGGGCGCTTGAAGTCGTTCGCGCGCCGCGTTGAACCCCGCGATGAATTCCTGTTTGGTGTTGCCCAACGGGAACGGAGTGCCTCGATCATGCAGAAGGTTGAGACCGGCGTCGAGGAGGGGAGCGTGGAGGAGTGGGAAGATGTCCTTCTTCACGATGACGACGCCGTCCGGGTTCAGACTGCAGGCGCGCTGGACGCAGTCGGTGACGTAGTCGGCGCGTGTCTTACGGCGGTGTGCTTGACTAGCGTTCACGGGGTGGGGCATCAGGTTGACCAGGTAGAAACCATCGTCGCGGAGACGCCCCAGCCAAGGGCGCTTTCCTCGAGATGCCAGGTCGTCCTTCGTCGCGCCGTACATCGCCGCAACGACTCCGCGGAACAGGTTGTCATGTCCCAGCCGATCGGAGTAGAAGAAGCGCCGGTTCTCGGAGTCACCGCCGTCGTCCGGGGCGGACTCCGCGATTAGCAGGAGGCGGACGTGGCTGGGTTTCCAAGCCTCGCGTAGTTCGACGTACCAAGGGATCTCGCTCACGCCACCACGCTACCGCCAAGGGCTAGACCCTTCTTTCCCCTGAGCGTTCCTCTACGTGCAGATCTTCGATAAGCCACTTCAACACGGAGACGGCGTTGGAGTAACGGAGATAGCGAGGGTTCGTGTTGCTCTTAGGCTCGCAATGCTCGCGCTGTCGACGGAGAGCATCAATCATCCGTTCAAGTTCGTCGATCTTGTCCACGCCTACATCGTTCCTTGATTCGCGTATGCCGACAATGCCCGCTCATGCCGCGGTGTGCGAGGGTAGCCTTCCGGCTTGCCCGGCACCCGAGCACGACCGCCCTCAATTGCCGCATGGCGGCGGTTGGATCACGCGCTTTTAGTGCCTTATGAGAGGCTACTCGAGGCCAAAGTAGCCGGGGTCGGCCAAGAAACGGCGATAGAACGCGACGTTCATCAGTTCGTCCCAGGCGCGGCTCTGGAATCCGTCCTCGTCGAGTTCGATGATCCGCGCCCCAGGGGTCGCGGCCAATATCGGTGAGTGGGTGGCGAGCAGCACTTGAACGTCGTCGTCGCGGAGTTGTGCAAGCTGGTTGGCGAGCGCGATCTGGGAGAGGAATGAGAGCCCGGCTTCGGGCTCGTCCATCACGAGGAGGCCGCCCTGTGCGGTCAGGTGGTCGAGCTTCGCGGCCAGGAGTTCGTTGAAGGCCTGGCCGTGGGAGCGTTCGTGATAGCGGGTCTCGGGTCGGTGCCGAGAGGGGTTCTCTTCGAGGTAGGTGAGCAGGCCGTGCATGGTCTCGGCTCGAAGGAAGTAGCCCCACCTGGAGCGGCTGAGGCCGCGCTCCAGCCGGATGTGTTCGTGTAACGGCGATTCGGTGGGCCTCTCCGATCGTCGGATGATCTTGCTGCCGCCCTCGGGGCTGGGGCCGTAGGCGATCGCGATGGCCTCGATGATGGTGGATTTCCCCGTGCCGTTCTCGCCGACGAGGATGGTCAGTTCGGAGAGCTCCAGCCCGTTACGGTGCAGCTGGGCGACCGGGGCCATTGTGAACGGCCAGCGGGAGAGGTCACCTCCCGGTTCGCCTACCACCGCACGCACGGGGAGTGAACTGAACGCCTTCATGACCACAGGGTATGAGCCGCATCCGACTGATCCCCGGTGTGGGAGCGTCTCGAACGCGCCCTCATGCCGCGCTCGGCGTAGCGGAAATGCTCAAGGTGCATTCAGCGGCGCAGAGACGCGACGAGCTAGTACCTCGCCAGGATCTGGCGAACGGGGTGGCGCAGGGCCGCGCTGATGGTGGTGAGTTCGTCGGGGGTGAGCCAGCCGCGGTTAGGGTTCTGCGACGCTAGGCGGAAGCGCGCGAAGCCGGCCGGCCAGTCGTAGTTGAGGTCGTTGAGCGAGGCCGGCTGTCCGCAGCATGTCATCACTGTGTCGAGGTCGGTGAAGTCCTGCTTGAATGCGCGGTCCATCTCTTCCAGCCAGGCGTGGGCCGCGGACAGCGACATCGCTCGTGGACTCCTCGGCCGGGCGCGACGCTGGCTCGGCGACACCTTGGGGTAGGTAGAGGCCCGTCCCCCTCCTGCATCCTGCTATCCAGGGAGCGGCTTGTGTGCATATCCACAGAAGCCGCGCTCTGGAGAGCAGGCTGCAGACGGCCCCTTGCGCTTGCCCCCGAGTGCGCGTACCTTAACGATTATCGTTGTTATCGACAATCGTTAGGGGCACGTGATGTTCGGTGGAGCTGCAGTTCTGGTGCTGGTGTCGGTGGTCCTGCTCGCGGTGGGGGTGGTGCTCGTCGGTCGCGGGCGGTTGGGCGGAGACACGGCCACCCTCCGGGTGGTCCGCGGGGGGGCGGTGATCTACGGCGTCATCGTTCTCATCCTCACCGCCCTTGCTGTGGGGAGCCAGCTCCTCCTCGACACGGTGGAGGTGGCCCTCCCCACCGAGACGTTCTGGCAGGTGCTCCCTGAGGGAGTCGAGATGTTCCCCGGCGGCGACGCACGCCTAGTGGGCGGCGGCTTCACGGAGGCGTTGGCGTCCGTGACCGGCCTCGGCCTCGCCACCCGGGCGCTGCTCGCCGCCGGGACTCTGGTCCAGGGTCTCACCCAGCTCGCCGTCACCTGGGCGGTGTTCCTCATCGCGCACCGCCTCCTCGCCGGCGAGCCGTTCCGCCCCGTCGTGCGCAAGGCGGTCCTCGTGGCCGCGGCTGCGCTCATAGGCGGCGGCATCCTGTGGCAGGTGCTCTTCGGCATCGGCGACTTCATGGCGGCCAAGGAGGTCCTCGGGTCGGTCGGGTGGGGCTGGGACGAGAGCCTCGGGCTGGAAGATCCCTCAGTGCTCCTGCCCGCGCCGCAACTGCGGCTGACCATCGCGTTCTGGCCGATCTTCAGCGGCCTGGCGCTCGCGGCCGTCGCGGCGGCCTTCCGCTACGGCGAGGAACTCCAGCGCGACACGGCAGGGCTCGTCTGATGGTCCCGGCCGAGCCTGAGGAGGACACGGGCATCCACTGTCGTCTCGACGCGCTCCTCGCAGACCGCGACATGACTCTGACCCGGTTGAGCGAACTGGTGGGGGTGAGTGTGGTCAACCTCAGCGTGCTCAAGAACGACCGCGCCCGGGCCGTCCGCTTCTCCACGCTCCGGGCCATCTGCCGGGTCCTCAACTGCGAGGTGGGCGATCTGCTGGTCCTCGACGAGCCGCGACGCCGAGCTGGTTCCGGCGCCTACTGAACACGAGGGCTCCAACGTGGGGGCCGAAGAGGATTTTGATGACCGAGTTCAGCATCAGCACCATCGATGCGCAGCAGGCGGCGGCGGTACGGCGGAACGTGCCCACGGCGGAGCTCACGACGGCGTTCGACACCGGCTTCTCGCAGGGGATGAGGGCCGTCACCGAGCAGGGCGCCACCGTCACACGATCACCCCACCCGGGGGAAGTCCGGAGACCACGACCAGCATGTTCTATGCGGTGGGGGATCTGGTGACCCTGGCCACACCGAGATCTACGACCGCGTATGTCTATGATCCGCGAATCGACGCGTCGGGCGTCTTGAGATGCAGTCCCCAACATCCGCACATGCCGCCGTCGTGATGTCCGTGGCGGATCGACAAAGCGCCAGTTGAACACCTGACGCGCGATACTGTCACGGTCATGATCACGTGGTTCGCCTACGAGTACTGCACCGACATTGCTGCTACCCGCGACTTCTACCACGACCTCGTGGGACTGGAGCTGATTTGGGATGAGCCCGATGACATCGCGTTCGTCCATGGCTGCGTGCAAATTTCCTTCCAGAGGGCCATCTCGCTCGAGCGCCCGAACGGTTGGGCTTTCCAACCCGGCTGGAGTCAGGGCCAACTCCCGGGCGCACCCGAGACAGAACAGGTGAGATCCATCTCCGTCGCGCTGTCGCCCATCGACTTCCAGAAAGCCGTGGACCGGCTCAAGAAAGCCGGAGTCGAGACGCTGCGAACTGAGCCCTTTTGGGTGGGCTACTGGTCCTTCGTCATCCTGGACCCGGACGGGCGAACAGTGGAACTGACCGACCCGAAATCACCGAGGACGTGATCGGGTCTTCCGTTCGGGGTTCCAAACGCACGCTCTTGCCGCGCCTGGTGCTTCAGGCGACCTTGCTTGCGTAGCGCTGGCGGGCGGCCTCTCCGCTGGTGCCGACGAAGGCGCCGATCGCTGACCATGGCAAGCCGGCTTCGCGGGCTGCGCGGATGGCGTCAATCACGTGGCGCTCGGCTTCGGATCGCTCCGCCACCGCTGCTCGGAGCAGGGCGACTGCGCCGGCGTCGAATTCGTCGTCGGGGTTGGGTTCGTAGGACTCGAAGCGCGCCGCCAGCTCGTCGGCGTGCTGCAGGATCTCGTCAACAGTGCGTGGCATGGTCATCACCTCAGGAACTTCTCGCGGGCTTTCATTGCGTGGACGATGGCGTGCACTTGATCGCCATCGACATAGCCGACCTCCAAGAAGATCGCGGACTGGTTGGGACCCACGATCATGGTGAACCCGTCTCCGAGATCCCAGATCCGGACCGGGTTGCGGTAGGCGTGGAGGATCTCATGTTCACCCAGGCCATGCTTGAGTGCGGACGCAGCGATGACTGGATCCTCCATTGATCCAAGGTAACTTGCGAGCATGGGCAGGTCAAGTGCCCGGGAACATCCGGATTTGCCGCGGTCAGGGTGGCTGCATGCGGGCCGGAGCGATCGCTCAGCGCCCAGCTACTCGAAGAAGTCTTCGTCCAGTTCCACTGAGTGGTAGGTGTTTGTGACTTGGACACCCACCTCGTAGCGGATCATCAGCGAAGCGAGTCTGTCCCCATCGATGAGGATGAGGCGCATCGGAGTGCGGTCGGCGTAGTCGATTGCCTCCCGCGTGAATCGGGACGTGGTTATGAAGACACCGGCGTCGCCCTTTCCGCTGAGGGCACCCACAAACCCCTGAAGTGCGGGTCGGCCGATGGAGCTGTCAGCGGCATAGCGCTTGGCCTGGACGTAGACGCGGTTGATCCCGAGGGCATCGGAGTCGATGATCCCGTCGATCCCTTCGTCACCGGATGTTCGGGTCACCTGCGCGCGGCCCTCAGCTCCGCCGTATCCCATTGCTACCAGGAGCCTCACTACCGCCCGCTCGAAGAACTCTGGGGCACCCTTGCGGAGCCGGTCCAAGAGATCAGCAGCAACTGCGTTCTCTACCCGCCCGATTCCCTGCTCGATCTGCTCGATCGGGTCGAGTCCACTCGGTTCATCTGCCACGGCCGGTGTCGCCAGTCCTGAGCGCACGGAAGCCGTGTAGGGCCGAATCCCCGACTCATGGTCTTCCGCGAGGACCCTGAAGCCCCGTTCGCTGAGTGGCCCAGAAGTTCGGGCCAGGACTCGACGACCAGCATCGGTGATCACATAGTGCCCCCGCTTCGGCCGGTTGAGGGCCCCGACGTTCGCGAGGAAGGACAGCGCCCACCCGATCCGGTTCGCGTACATGGGTTCGCCGCTCGAGAGCATCTCCGCGATCTGCTCCGACCCCAGCCTGGCTTCTGCGGCAGCTAGGGCGTTGATCTCCTGCCGTCCGCGGACCTGTCCATCCTGAAGCGCAAGCAGACAATAGCGGAGGAACCCCTCCCACGTCGGCATCTGGCTCATTCCAGCCTCTTTCTGAACTTCTCAACTTGGCTCCACCTCACGATACTGCTCTGGGACGCGGGCCTGGCGGCAACCAGCTGGTTCAATACGGCGGCGTTTACCGTCATCCCGCGTGAGTCTGCGAGCGTGTCGGAGACCCGTCCGGAGGGGCTTCGATCCTGATGCTGCCGGTGGTGTGGGCCACGTGATGATCCTACGACTGGCGGGACGGCGTGACCGAGGTCACGCGGTGTGGCCGACCACCAGCCCCGAGAGCCGGCATCCACGTCCGCCGTGCTGGGTGTGTGAGTGGGCGATCAGTCGGGGTTGTGTGTGGGTGCTTCTGGTGGGCGGCTGTTGTCGGGGCTCTGATTCTGTCGCAGCAGGTCTCGGAGTTCGGCCACCTCATTGCGGAGTACCTTCATGTCTTGCGCGACTGATCCGGTCTCTTCTCTTGCCTCGCTGACCCGCTCGACGATCCATGAGGCCAGGGTTGCGGTGACGGTTCCGAGGATGGCGATGCCGCAGACCATCAGCCCGACGGCTACGCCACGTCCGAGGGTTGTCACTGGGTAGCGGTCTCCATACCCGACCGTGGTCATGGTGGTAGCTGCCCACCAGAAGGCGTCGCCAATGGTGGTGATGTTTGCTCCCTCAGCGCCACGCTCAACGTCGACCACTGCCAGGGCGCCCACTATTGCGAGGAGGAGTGATCCTCCCGCCACGTACATGCCTACCCGCCCTCGAAGGTCGGAGGTGGCTCGCCGGTTCACGAGGGAGAGCAAGGTGACCAGCCGCAACAGCCTCAAGGGGCGCAGCACGGGCAGGGCGATGATTAGCAGGTCAAACCAGTGGTGTTGCGCGAACGAGCCGCGGTTGGTGCTGAGGAGGAGGCGGACGAGGTAGTCCAGCGCGAAGAAGACCCATGTGATCCACACGAGGGCTTCGCACACCACAACGACGGAGGCGGGCGTGTCGGGCCACCAGATGATCGGGACGGCGAACGCGGCCAGGAACGCGATGGCCGCCAATGTGAGTGGGACCTCAGCGGTTCGTTCCCACGCATCAGCCTTGGAGTCCACAACGGCAGCCTAACGGCTGCGGCGCTTGCGATCACTTAGCTCCGAACGGAGAGTCAACCAGCTAGTACGCATTAATCACCCCGCCAATCCAGACTCGCCCTCGTATCGGTCCGTGCCAGGCGGGCCACGGCCCTTCGCGAACTGACCGCCAGTCGGGCAAGAGTCGTTCCGGGATGCTGGGTGGCTGGGTGGCTGGGTGGACCTCAAGGTCGGCATCCCGGCTCGTCTCGTCGTCGCCGAAGCACCCGGTCTGAGTTGTCTTGACCATTCGCCTCAGCAATGCGGTGACTCTGGACACGCGTGGAATCTTGGATGCAGAACACGCGGATCTGCCGCTGTCAGGGGCGGTCCATTTCGCCGGGTTCACGGGCGTTCGGCACAAAGTCGCGAGATGAGAGCCAGTTTCGGAGCCAGGGCACCAAGTGCATGATGTGAATGTGGCTGACCGGCACCCACTCTGCCTGTTCAGGCGATCCGCTGCTCTCTGCCCTCAGTACGCGATCCCGGACTTCCACATCATAGATGAGCCGAATTGAGTGGAGTTCCACCGGTTCGTTCCTCAAGCGGCTCACGTCAGAGACAACATCGAGTAGACCTATGATCTGTGGACTCGTCCCGGTCTCCTCCGCGAACTCCCGAGTGAGGCATTGTTCGGGTGTCTCACCGAACTCGAGCCCACCTCCGGGCAGCCACCAGGTGCTGGGTCTCCCGGCCGTTTCGGCCACACGTACCAACAACACCTCGTGGCCGCTGCGCGCAAGGCCGTATGCCGCAATGCGTTGCCGCTGGTGCACGCCGAGGTTCATGGTTCGATCGGAGGGCGCACTACCGGCAGTTCCGTGCGAGGCCAGAGGGCTGACGCTCAAGTCCGGATCTGCCGAATGGGATGCCGCCGGCCAGAGAAGGGCACACCCCGTTGGGCACGGGTGGCCAGTATGGTGTGGGCATTGAGGGCCGGAGCTTCTGACCGATCACGGGCGATCGGATGGAGAGCCAACGGGTCGGTTGCGTGCGGATATGCGACAGCAGGGTCGGAGGGTTTGATGGCGTATGACGAGGGCTTGGCTGAGCGGATCCGGGCTGCGGTCGAAGCCGCGGCCGGGACCGGCGGGTATCGCGAGATCAAGATGTTCGGTGGTCTCTGCTGGACTGTGAATACTCACATGGCCGTGGGCGTCACCGATGGTGACTTGATGGTTCACGTCGGCAAGGACGGCATGGGCGTGGCACTTGACAAGGGCGCCTCCCTAGCGACGATGGGGGAACGAACCATGGGAGGCGTGGTGCTGGTCGGCGCGGCAGAGATTCCAGACGCAGCTGCTTTGCGTGCCTGGGTCGTCCCGGCGGTGGAGCGGGCTGCGGCGAAAGCACCGAAGAAGTCGAAGGAGTAGGCCGCAGCCCTTGAGCTCGAGGCGACGCTCTGATTCGAGCAGGGCAACCGTGTCGTACGCCCTTGGTGTTCGTGGGTAGCCGATGAATGCGTCCCGCAGGTGGGTCTACGTTTGCTGCGCGGCGAGGACCGTCAACCGGGCGACGAGTCGCTGCATCGTGGGGATTCCCCGGCAGGTCACCGGGACGCCGAGCAACCGGGTCAGCTCCGGGCCGGCGGAGATTCCTGAACCGGTGGCGCTCGTGACCGCGTGACTTGAGCTGAGCGCGTGCACCACGAGCTCACCGGTGGGAACGCGCTCGACGTGAGGCAGCACGAGTTCCGGGATGCTGGCGGCGTCGAAGAGGGTGAACTCGCCGCCAGGTAGGTCGGGATCGAGGTGCCCAACGGTGTCGATGAGCCAGTCCGCCGAGCGGACCACAACAAGGTCGGAGTAACCCGTGACAGCTGTGAGGCGGGCGACTACGGACTCCGCGAGTGCGGCGGGTTCGTCGCCGGAGAAGATCACGGTCCCGTTGGTCTGGAAGTTCACGGCACGGGTCGCGCCGGCCGCAGCGAAGGCATCCAACAGCTCGGGACTGCGCGGTGACCGGCTCCGCGCCTGGCCGAGGTTCATGTTCCTGAAGAACGCCACCTGCATGCTCACGGGCCCATCGCGTTCAGCTGTGGCGGAGATCGAACTTCGACAGCGGTTCGGGGCCCGCCATCACCCGGCGGGTGACCTGCAGGAGCGCGTCCTCGTTCGGGTCCACGCGCCATCGCACAAGAGCGATGGTGTCCCCAGTGATTTCCAGGGCCGTGATGTGCGACGGGTAGACGCAGCTGCCCGAGTTGAAGTAGGGCACACCGCTCTCGCGGACGAACCTCTCGCGGTGGGTGTGACCGCAGATCAGTGCCGTCCGGTTCTGGCGGATCCACTTAGCGTAGTTGCGCTCCACCTTGTGCCGCTTGTCCGCGTTGGCCACCGGGCTCGTGGGGCTGTGGAAACCGAAGGCGTGCGCATACCTCCAGAAGGCGCGCATCATGAACCGGCTGAATCGCCATGCCTGGTCGTTGGGTAGGTCACCCTGGTGCCCGTGCACCAGCAGGATGTCCTGGTGCGTCTGCTTGTGCCGGAACACGACCGCCTCCACCGGCTCCAAGCCGTCGAAGAACGGCTCCACCTCGCCGGTGGCGACGTCCTTCGCGGTCCACAGATGCTCGCGAACGTAGTGGGGCTCCTTCAACACAATGTCGTGGTTGCCCCACATCCGGATATACCTGTCGGCACGGTGGAACTGGAGCACCTGTTCCCACACGGCGCGGTTGGCCCTGATGATGTGCTTGTAGTCGTGCTCCCAGAGCTCGTCGCCGTCACCGGCCTCCACATAGGTGAACCCGTTGCGCCAGTAGTAGTCCATCGCTGCCGTGAACGTGTTCTTGTTCTTCAGGAACTCGTCGGACTTCGAGCCGTCCCCGCGATGGCAGTCGCTCATGATCACGTAGCGCGAGGTGTCGTCGATCAGCTCAATCCGGGCATCTCTGTAGGCCTCCGAGAGACGTGTCATCGTCTTCACGGGAATCACCGCCCTTCGCTGGCTTCTCTTCGATCATAGGTCTGCGCTGCTGCCGTCGTCCCCGATTTCTCGACGGGCCACTGCCGAACCGGGCGAGCCTCAGAGCGGTCTGAGCCGCCCTCAATCAGCGTCGAGGGTCCAGTTGGCGAGCTCGATCCAGTCGAACCAGCCCAACTCCGGGCGCACCGTGACGGACACCAGATGGACGGAACCGATGTGGACGGGACCCACCTCGGGGGCGCCCTCGAGTCGGCGCTGGAGTTCCGCGTCGTCGACATCACCGGTGGCATACGCCAGGGAGATGTGGGGGCCGTACGGTGCCCCGAGGACGTCGCCACCGTAACTGGCCGCCGCGCGGCCGATGGCCTCGACCAGCGACACCCACGGGGAAGTCGAGTCCGCGACGCATTCCACTGCGACGGGTTGCGGCTGGGGCGCGCTCAGGGTCAGGTCGAAGGCGCGGACGGTGTCGAGCTCGTCGGTCAGGTGCTGCGCGAGGCGGCTGAGGTCCGCGTGCTTCAGGTCGTCGAACTGGGCCAGCCGGCGCACGGTGAAGTGCCTCCACGAGGCGGGCATCAGGGGAAGGTTCGGCAGGCCCTCGAGACGGGACGCGGCCTCGTCGAGGCGGTCCTGGACGTCGTCTGTGGGGAGGGCGTACACGTGGAGCGACCCGTCGTTCTGGGTCCAGGGGGTCATCTGCTCGAAGAAGCTGCGCATGGCGCTGAGCCTAGCGATGGGAAGCGGGCGGCGGATCCTCGGGCGCAGGACGATCGGCCGGTAGTCTGGGCGCACTATGAGTACAGCGCAGATCAGCCAGCCCACGACGCGCGGCCGTTGGCTGAACGGCCTGCCGCAGGACGGGCCCAGGCGCCCCTGGTACCTGCGGCTCCTGCGCAGCCCATTGTTCTGGCTGGCGCTGATCCTGTTCCCGCTGTACTTCTGGGCTCTGTACGACCAGTACTGGATGCTGCATCCCGAGCAGACGTTCGAGGACGGCACCCGCTCGCTGGGCATCAGCAATGAGGCCCTCAAGCTCGGTGCCTACTGGGCCATGTGGACCGGCCTCGCGTACACGACGCTGTTCATCCTGCTCGACCGGTTCCGGGCTTCGAGCCCCGTCGTCTGGTTACTGGCGCTCGGCTGGGGGGCCTGCGCCTCCACCTGGTTCTCCATCCACGTCAACACCTGGATGGGCCAGGCCATGGCCACCACCCAGGCCAACTCAGACGCGGGGTCGCGCGCCGCGATCTTCTCCGCTCCGTTCGTGGAGGAGTTCGCCAAAGCCACCATCCTGGTGCTGCTGGTGATCCTCTGGCGCAACAAGATCGTGTCGCGGCTCTCCATCATCACGCTGGCCGGGCTGTCCGCCGTCGGCTTCGCTTTCACCGAGAACATCATCTACTACGGCCGCGTCTGGATGCAGGCCACGCACGACATCACCATCGCGGAACCCGCGGAGTCCTTCATGGAGCTGGTGATGCTGCGCGGCGTGTACACCTCGTTCGGCCACCCGCTGTTCACGATGATGACCGCCGCGGGCCTCGCGATCGGGCTGGGCGCCCGCTCGAAGTGGGTCCGGGTCATGGCGCCGGTGGGCGGCTATCTGCTCGCCTGCGCGGGCCACATGCTGTTCAACGGCCTGTCGTCCACGAACTCCATCGACAACCTCATGATCCAGTGGTACATGGCGCTGGGTCTGGTGGCCGTGATCGTCATTTCCCTGATCGTCAGCATCGTCGGCAATGCGCAGATCATCCGGGCCCGCCTGGGCGACTACCAGCACGCAGGTTGGCTCACCGAGCGCGACGTCGAGCTGTACGGCCGTCCCCTCCGCCGCGCCAAGCTGCTGCTCTACGCCCTGTTCCGCGGCCCCCGCATCTGGTGGCGCACCTCGAAGCTGGTGCGTCGCGTCACGGAACTGGCGTACCTGCGCAACGCCATGACGCGCGGCCTCGTCTCGGAGGCCGGCGACGACCGCGCCCACCAACTGATCACCGAGATCCACTCGCTCCAGCAGATCACCTTCAGCGACTACGCGGGCCAGCCCATGATCCCGCCGCGCAAGAAGAAGGCCAGCGAACTGCCCCCGCCGCCCGAGGAGGGGCCGGGTGGGCCGCTCACCAGTAACTACGCCCAACCCGTCGCGCCCGGCCCGGCCGGCGTCGGCGGCAACTATCCTGTGCGTTCATGAGCGGATCCCAGAAGCTCGTCGACGCCTTCCACCTGCTCGACGCCACGCTGCCGTCGGCGCAGTTCCCGCTTCCCCTCGACGGCGCCGAGTCCCTGCGTAGCCTCGCGGGTTCGCTGGCGCACCAGGTCCGCGACTATCTGCTGCCGCGCGCCTCCAGGCTCGACGCACCGCTGCTCGCCGTGGTCGGCGGCTCCACGGGCGCCGGCAAGTCCACCATCGTGAACTCGCTCCTCCGAGCCGAGGTGACCCGCCCGGGTGTGTTGCGCCCGACGACGAAGTCGCCGGTGCTGATCTGCCATCCCGACGACGAGGAGTGGTTCCGCTCCGACAAGGTGTTGCCCGGCCTGGTGCGCACCGACACCCAACTCCACGACTCCCGGGCGCTGCACATCGTCGCGTTCCCCGACCTGCCCCCGGGCCTGGCTCTGCTGGACGCCCCCGACATCGATTCGGTCGACGACGCCAACCGGGCGCTGGCCCGCCAGCTCCTCCTCGCGGCAGACCTCTGGGTCTTCGTCACCTCCGCCGCCCGCTACGCCGACGCCGTGCCCTGGGACTACCTCCACCAGGCGCAGGAGCGCAACACGATGCTGGCGGTGGTCGTCAACCGCTGCCCACCGGGCGCGATCGCCCAGGTGGCCGGGCACCTCGCCCAGATGCTCGCCGAGCGTGGCCTGGCGTCGGCCAAGCTGTTCGCCATCGTCGAGCGCGCCCTGGGGCACGACGGGATGCTCCCGCTGCCTGATGTGGGCGGGTTGCGGCAGTGGCTGGGGCAGCTCGCCTCGCAGACCGAGGCCCGGGCGCAGGTGGCGGTGCAGTCGCTGGCCGGCTCCGTGCGCTCGCTGGACCCGCAGCTCCACGAACTCATCGGCGGCATCCACCGCCAGAACGAGGCCATCGAGGAGCTGCGCGAACAATCCGTCAGCACCTACCGCCAGGCCGTCGTCGACGTCGCCGAGGCCGCTGGCGACGGCACCATGCTGCGCGGTGAGATCCTCAGCCGCTGGCAGGACCTCGTCGGCACCGGCGAGTTCATGCGCTCCATCGAGGAGCGCATCAGCGCCTTCCGCGACCGCCTCACCGGCTGGTTCCGCGGCGAGCCCGAGGTGCGCGCCGTCGAGGTCGCCATCTCCGACAACCTCGCCGCCGTCCTCCAGGAGAAGGGCCAGTGGGCCGCGGAACAGGTGGCCGTCAAGTGGTCACGCAGCCGCTGGGGCCGCGACATCATCGTCGCCGAGCCCGGCCTCGCCCACCCGTCGCCGGATTTCGACGCCGCGGCCACCGCCGCCATCCGCGCCTGGCAGTCCGACGTGATGCGCCTCGTCGAGGAGCAGGGCCGCGGTAAACGCATGAAGGCCCGCTTCCTCGCGCTGGGCACCAACATCCTCGCGCTGGCCCTGATGATCGTCGTGTTCGCCGCCACCGGCGGACTCACCGGCGCTGAGGTGGGCATCGCCGGCGGCGCCTCGGTGCTCGCCCAGCGACTGCTCGAAGCCGTCTTCGGCGAAGGCGCCGTCCGGAAGCTCGCCGAAAAGGCCCAGGCAGACCTCGAGGCCCGCGTCCAGGGCGTGCTGTCCGTCGAACTCTCGCGCTACGGCGCCATCCTCGATTCGCTCGCGGTCGACGACGGCGCCACCGCCCAACTGGAGAGCGCCGCCGTCACCCTCCGGGACGCCGCGCGCAGCGCGTTCGACGACCTGACCGCCCCGGAGCTGTGATGTCACTGATCGCCGACCACCTCGCAGCACTCACCGAGGTCCTCGACCTCGCGCAGGGCCGTATCCCAGCCGAGGCGGAGGCGCGCGCCCGCGCCGTCCTGGCGCACGCCCCCCGCAGGCTGGCCGCCGGCGCCCAGACCGTCGTCGCCATCGCGGGCGCCACCGGATCCGGCAAGTCCAGCCTCTTCAACGCCCTCACCGGCACCCGCCTGGCAGAGCAGGGCCCCCGCAGACCCACGACGGCGCTCACCATGGCCGCCAGCTTCTCCGCCACCAACAGCCGCCTGCTGGACCTGCTGGCGGTGGCGCGCCGCCACGAGGTGGAGCCGCCCGCAGACGGCATGCAGGACCTGATCCTGCTCGACCTGCCGGACCACGACTCCACAGCCACGGCCCACCGCGACGAGGTGGACCGCCTCGTGGCGCTCGTCGACCAGTTCATCTGGGTGCTCGACCCCCAGAAGTACGCCGACGCGGCCCTTCACCAGCGCTACCTGCGGCCGTTGGCCCGGCACCGCGAGGTCATCACGGTGGTGCTGAACCAGGCAGACAAGCTGTCTCCCGAGGACCTGGCGCGCTGCCTCGCGCACATCCGCCGGCTGTTGGACGACGACGGGCTCCACGACGTGCCCATCCTCGCCACGTCGGCGGTCACCGGCATGGGGATCGAGGACCTCCGCGGCCGCCTGGCGAAGCTGGCCACCGGGAAGCGCGCAACGACCGCCCGGCTCCAGGCAGACGCCGCCGTCGCCGCCCGGGAACTCGACGCGGCCATGGGCCGCGCCGTCACCCGCGGCGTGAGCAAGGACACCGTCCAGCGGCTCAACGCCCAACTGTCCGCCGCGGCGGGGGTGCCCATTGTGGTCGACGCGGTGCGCAACTCGGTGAAGCACCGGGGTCGCCTGGCCACGGGCTGGCCGCTGGTGAAGTGGATCGGCAGGTTGAAGCCGGATCCGTTGAAGCGGCTGCGCCTCGGGGTCAAGCGCGGGGCTGCTCCGGCTGAGCTGGAACCGCCGGACGGGCTGACGCGCAGCTCGCTGCCGGCGCGCTCGGCCGCTGCGTCGTCACACCTCTCCACGGGTCTGCGTGGCCTCGCCAACGAACTCGGCGACGGCATGCCCGCCGGCTGGCGCGACGCCATCAGCCGCGCCGTGCACACGTCGGAGGCGACGCTGCCGGACCAGCTCGACCGCGCCGTCGTCGCCACCGACCTCAAGGTGGACCGCACACCCGTGTGGTGGCAGCTGATCAGGGCCCTGCAGTGGGTACTGATCGTCGCCGTCGTGGCGGGTGCCCTGTGGTTGACGCTCAACGTGGTGCTGAGCTACTTCGGTCTGCCGAAGGTGGACGTGTATCCCATGGGCCCCGACGGCGGGCTCCAACTGCCGGTGCCCACGCTGATGGTGATCGGCGGGGTGGTGGCCGGGATCGTGCTGTCGGCCCTGTCCGGCCTCGCGATCAGCGCCGCCGCGAAGGGCGCGGCCAAGCGCGCGAGGAAGGCGCTCAACGCGTCGGTGGCGGAGGTGGGCAGTGAGCACGTCGTGGCCCCCGCCGAGGCGGAGGTTCAGCGCTACGTGCAGGCCCGCTCCGCCCTGGATCGGCTCAGCTAGTGTTTCTGGGTTGTCCGCATTCCCGCATAGACTGGCCCGCGGTCCGTTACGAAGGGAAAACCGATACACGTGGCTGAGTTCATCTACAGCATGCAGAACGTCCGGAAGACCGCCGGTGAAAAGGTCATTTTGGATAACGTCACCCTCTACTTCCTGCCAGGCGCCAAAATCGGTGTCGTCGGTCCGAACGGAGCCGGCAAGTCCACCCTCCTGAAGGTGATGGCGGGCCTCGAGCGGCCCAACAACGGTGAAGCCGCCCTCAAGAAGGACGCCACCGTCGGGATCCTGCTCCAGGAGCCCCCCCTCGACGAGGACAAGACCGTCATCGAGAACGTCGAACTGGCCGTCGCCGAAACCAAGGCGATGATGGACCGGTTCAACGAGATCGGCGCCCTGATGGGCGAGCCGGACGCAGATTTCGACAAGCTCCTCGAAGAGATGGGCACTCTCCAGACGGAGCTCGACCACCGCGAGGCGTGGGAGCTCGACTCCAAGTTGCAGCAGGCCATGGACGCGCTCCAGTGCCCGCCGCCGGACGCCCCGGTCAACGTGCTCTCCGGTGGCGAGCGACGCCGCGTGGCGCTGTGCAAGCTGCTGCTCGAAGAGCCCGATCTACTGCTCCTCGACGAGCCCACCAACCACCTCGACGCCGAATCCGTCGACTGGCTGGAGAAGCACCTCAAGAACTACCCGGGCGCCGTCCTGGCGGTCACGCACGACCGCTACTTCCTCGACAACGTCGCGGAGTGGATCTGTGAGATCGACCGGGGCCGCCTGCACCCGTACGAGGGCAACTACTCCACCTACCTGCAGAGCAAGCGTGAGCGCCTGCAGATCGAGGGCAAGAAGGACGCCAAGCGCGCCAAGATCCTCGAAAAGGAACTCGAGTGGGTGCGCTCCAACCCGAAGGCCCGCCAAGCCAAGAGCAAGTCCCGCCTGGCCCGCTACGAGGAACTGGCGGCCGAGGCCGAGCGGGGTCGCGCCGTCGACCTGTCCGAGATCAACATCCCGCCGGGCCCGCGCCTGGGCTCCGTCGTCCTCGAGGTGCGCAACCTCAAGAAGGGCTTCGGCGATCGGGTGCTGATCGACGGCCTGTCCTTCACCCTGCCGCGCGCCGGCATCGTCGGCATCATCGGCCCCAACGGCGTCGGCAAGACCACGCTGTTCAAGACCATCACCGGCCAGGAGGAAGCTGATTCCGGCACGGTGAAGGTGGGCGAGACCGTGAAGTTCAGCTACGTCGACCAGGGCCGCTCGGGCATCGACCCGAAGAAGAACGTGTGGGAGGTCGTCTCCGACGGGCTCGACCACATCAAGGTCGCGAACTTCGAAATGCCGTCGCGCGCCTACGTCGCGTCGTTCGGCTTCAAGGGCCCGGACCAGCAGAAGCTGGCCGGCGTGCTGTCCGGTGGTGAGCGCAACCGCCTCAACCTGGCGCTGACGCTGAAGCAGGGTGGCAACGTCCTCCTGCTCGACGAGCCCACCAACGACCTGGACGTGGAGACCCTGCAGTCGCTCGAAGACGCGCTGCTCGACTTCCCCGGCTGCGCCGTGGTGATCTCCCACGACCGCTGGTTCCTGGACCGTGTCGCCACGCACATCCTGGCGTGGGAGGGCACCGACGAGGATCCAGCCAACTGGTTCTGGTACGAGGGCAACTTCGCCGACTACGAGGTCAACAAGGTCGAGCGACTCGGCCCCATGGCGTCGCGCCCGAAGTCGACGGCCCACCGCCGCCTCACCCGCTGATCGCAGGTTGAGCCGGGCTCAGCGACGAGTCGCGGCCGGCTCAACCGACCACGTCAACGCCCTGTCGGGCGCAATGCGCGCCACAGGGCGTTTTCTATTGAGGCGTCCGCGCGGCGCCAGAGGCGGGCGCTCACCAGCAGCACTTCGTCGTCCGATACCAGCCAGATGGCGTTGTGGTGCGTCACAGGATCCTGGACGCGGACAGTCTGCAGCGCGTCGGCGTTGGCCAGCAACGCGGCGGCGTCGGCGCGGGCCTCGTCCTCCGTCGGGAAGGCGCGGGCGCTGAGCCCCAACGTCAACTGGTTCGGCGCGACGATGGCCCAGGCGAACCCGCCCTGCCGCCCGTTGGCCTCGAGGCTGAATTCTTCGGCCACGTCGAACCACGTCTCCGCGCGGGAGCGGGCGTGGGACGCCAGTTCGCCAGGGGTCTCCTGATCAGCGGGCTGCAGTTGGAGTACATGCTCACAGATGGCCGCACGGCCCAGGTACTGCCTCCGGTCCTGCGCGGCGTCCAACACGCGCACCGCGGACGGCAGCGCCCGTCCTTTGCGCTTCCCGGGGCGTCTGGGCTGGGCGGGACGGTCAAGGGCCACGGCGCTCACCGAGCCCCCGCCCGTTCCGCGTAGGCGTTGGCGGTCTCGGCGACCGTGCGCACGTAGCTGTCTAGGCGGTTGTAGCTGAAGATCGCATCGCGCCAGCCTTCGGCTGAGGTCATCGGGCCGGAGTGGCAGAGGTAGCGGGCGGCGGCCAGCGCCGCGTCGTCGATCTGGTTGGGGTCTGCGTACCCGTCGCCGTTGCCGTCCGCGCCCCACTTGGCCCAGGTGGACGGGATGAACTGCATGGGGCCGACGGCGCGGTCCCAGACGGTGTCGCCGTCCCAGGCCCCGCCGTCGGTGTCGACGATGGCCTTCACGCCGTCGCCGTTGAGGGCGATGCCGCGGATGGGGGGAGCGGGGTAGCCGTTGTCGCCGAGCTGTGAGCTGCGGAAGAAGCCGTGCTGCGACTCCACCCAACCGATGCCCGCCAGCGTGTTCCACGCCAGACCGCATTCGGGCTGCTCGGCCGCGGCGGCGAGGGTCGCGGCACCGTAGGCCACCAGCGCGCGCCGCGGGATGCCCGTCTGGGCGGCGGTGCGATCTGCCCACGCGGGGTCCACCCCGCCGGGCCGTGGCGCCTGCGCAGGCTGCACCGGCTCGTCGCCGACTACCGGCTCCGCGATGACGGGTTCCGCGACGACCGGTTCCGGCACCGCGGGCGCCGCAGGAAGGGGAGCGGGCTGGGGCTCCGGCTGCTGCTGACCGGCGCCGGCCTGGGGCCTGGGTGCGGGCTGCGGCACGTAGGCGGGCTGGCCGACGCGGCCCTGGGCTGCGGAGAGCTGCGAAAGTCCCCAGCCGCTGAACAGCGCGGCGAGCACGAGGAGGCACACCGTCGCGGACAGCACGCGGTAGCCCCAGGTGCGCCACCAGGGTTCCTGCCAGTGCTCCTCGGAGTCGCTGGCGTGGGTGCCGTTGATCATCCGAAGCGCCCGTTGACGTAGTCGTTGGTGCGAGGGTCCTGCGGGTTGGTGAACATGGCATCGGTGTCGCCGTGTTCCACGATCACGCCGGGCGTGTCCTGCGAGGCGAGGAAGAAGGCGCACTGCTGGGAGACGCGCTGGGCCTGCTGCATGTTGTGGGTCACAATGACGATCGTGACCTCCTTCTGCAGCTCGGCCATGGTCTCCTCGATGACGCGGGTGGAGGTGGGGTCCAAGGCGGAGCACGGCTCGTCCATCAACAGCACCTTGGGCTTGATGGCCAGCGACCGGGCGATGCAGAGCCGCTGCTGCTGGCCGCCGGACAGGCCGCCGCCGGGGGCGCGGAGCCTGGTGCGGACCTCCTTCCAGAGGCCGGCCGAGGTCAACGACCGTTCGACGAGCTCGTCCTTAGTCTCCTTGGAGGCCTTCACCCCGGTGAGCTTCAGCCCGGCCACCACGTTGTCGTAGATGCTCATCGCCGGGAAGGGGTTGGGCTTCTGGAAGACCATGCCGATGTGCTTGCGCGCGTCCTGGAGCTTCTTGCGGCGGTCGTAGATGTCGTCGCCGTCGAGGAGCACCTCACCGGCCAACGAGGCCGAGGGCACGAGCTCGTGCATGCGGTTCAGGATCCGCAGGAACGTGGACTTGCCGCAGCCCGACGGGCCGATCAGCGCGGTGACCTGGCCTGCCTCCATGGTGAGGGAGACCTGCTCGAGCACCTTGTGCTCGCCGAACCAGGCGGAGATGTTGTTGGCCGTGAGGGTCGACAGCGAAGTGTTCGTCCGGGCGACGGCGACGGGCGCCTGCATCTGGGGCCTGGTCTGCACGTCGATGGGCGACATCGGCGCGGCGGCGCGCGCCGGCGCCTGGCCGGTGGGTCGGGAGAAGGCCTCCATCACAGCGTCGACGTCCTCGCGAGAGGCGGGGACAGGCGGCATCACGGTGGTGTCCAGGATCGCGTCGTGCTGCGCGGTCAGTTCCTGGAGCTCCTCGTCGGGATCCTTCGCCCAGGGTGACGGCCCGGTGAAGTCCTGATGCTCCAGCGGGATGATCTTGGTGGCGTCGATCGGGTCGTCGCTCATGTCAGTGGCTCGATTCATGGCTACAGGAGGTTGGGTAGGAGTTTGACGATCTGGGAACACGTCAGGATGCCGAGGAACAGGAAGACGGGCATCGCGACGATCCAGGTCTTGCCGGGGCCCACGCGTCGCCAGGCGTAGACGGCGACGATCTCGGCCGCCACCAGCGCCTGGAGGCAGAACACCAGCGCCCAGACGGTGGACAGGTCGCCGGCCAGTTCCTTGTCCTCGGGCGGAAGGGTGCGAAACGTCGTGTCACGCAGACCCGGCGTCTGCACCGGCGTGACCAGCTTCGCGTCCACCCGGGTGAGGCCCACCGGCATGTAGGGGAAGCCGCGGGTGGTCATGAGCGTGAGACGCGCTTCGCCGCGTTTGATGGGTGGCGGCGCGAGATCGCCGGCCTGGCGCACGCCGATCACCTCGTAGATGTGCTCTCCCTGGCCGGTGACGACGCTGATGGTCTCGCCGGGGGCGAGTTCCTGGACCCGCGCGAACGGGGCGCCGTACGAGGACCCGCGTCCCATCAACACGCTGACGCCCGCCTGACCCGGCAGGCTGGTGTCGCGACGGTGGCCGGGGCCGGCCATCAGGGTGCCGGAGCTGGTGCCCTCGACGACGATCTCGTCGACCCCGATGGTGGGGATCTCGATGCGCGCAACGGGCTCACCGTCGTCGAGGAGGACGTCCTCGAAGTTGCCCTCGCTCACCGGCGCGGTACCCGCGGCCAGTTGTTCGGTGAACGTCTGGCGCAGTTGGTGCTGCGACACGATGTGCTGGAGGTGGCTGAGCAGCAGCACGTTGGCGAGGAACCCCACGAGGACCACGAGGACCATCACGAGCAGTCCGCGGATCATCAGTTCCCGCGCCGCCATGGGTGGCCGCGGGGGAGGAGGGAGGCGCCTGGGTGGCTTCGGAGGCGTGGGTGCCTTCGGCCGCCCGGCCGCCTTGGGTGCTGCGGGTTTCAACTGGGTCACCCGGCGACCTCCGGCGACAGCGCGGAGCCGCCGAGCTGACGGATGAGGCGGGGGCCGAGCCGGACGGCGGCGATTGCGAGGCCGGTGCCGCCGAGCAGGTACCACGGGATGAAGAAGACCCACTGGTCGCGCTTGACGGGGGCGAGCTCGGTGTCGCCCAGCTTCTCCGGCGGGGTGAACACGGTCTCGGCCTTGACCAACGTCCACTGGCCGAGGCCGGTCATCTCGGCGGCCACCTCACGGACCTCATCGGGTTCGAGGTCCTTGATCTCTACTGCCATCTCCGGGCCGAGTTGCTGCCCGAACAGGTTGAGCATGCGGAAGCTCGCCTCGGCGTCCAGGGTGGCGTTCGACGCGTTGCGCACGGTGAAGCGGATGGTGTGGCTGCCGCCCCAGGGGTTGATGCTGATCCGAGTGTCGCCCGCCAGGCCGCTGACGTAGAGGAGGCCGCCGATGGAGACCTCCTCCTTCTCGGGAGGGACCGACGCTGCGGGCGAGGTGGGGACGGCTGAGGCGGAGTCGGTGCTCTCGGGCCTGTCGTTCCGGGGGGTGTTCGACGAGCCGGGTCGCACCGGACGCGAGGGCCGGGTGGTCCGGTTGCTCGGCGGGGCCATCGTCGGCCTGCTGCTCGGGGCTGCTGACGGCAGCACCGACGGAGGCCCGGGCTGGCTGGGGACCGGCGCCGTGGGCCTCCCCGTGGGCCGCGTGCTGGCGCTCTGGGTGGCAGAGGGTTTGGCGGTGGGCGAGACGGAACCCGACGGCGAGGGGCTCGGCGTCGTCTCCAGGACCCACACGGAGATGCCGCTTCCGCCGGAGCCGTCCGCGACGGCGACGGAGCCGGGCTGGGTGAGCACGGCGCCCTGGACGACCGCCACGGCCAGCGCGGCGGCCGCCACGGTCAGGGCGCGGCCAATGGGAAGCTTCATCACTTGCTGCCGCTCTCGACGAGTTCGGGCTCGGGGGCGTCGTTCTGCGCGGAGGCCTCCTGCGCCTTGCGGGCGGCCTCGGCCTCGGTGTGGGCGATCCACTCGGCGGCGCGCTTCGCGTCCACCTTGCGGCGCCAACGCCACCAGACGATGCCGCCGACGATGAGCAGCAGCGGCACGACGGCAAGGAGCGGCAGGGCCCAGACGAAGGCGTCACGCTCGACGACGGGGAGCGTGGGCGGCAGGAGGGCGTCGCCGTCGGTCTGGGTCTGGAGCAGCCACTTGACGTTGGCGAAGCCGACGGAGGGCACGTTCTCCAGGGTGAAGTTCACGGTGCGGGTGTTGCCCGGCAGCACCTCGTCGAGCACCTCGAAGGTCTCCTGGCCGACGGGCACGCCGAACCAGGTGGTGCCGGAGAGCGTGACGCGCCCTGACAGGGCGATGTTGCCGTTGTTGCTGACCGTGGCGGTGCCGGTGATGGACCCGTCGAAGGGGTTGAGGTCGCCCGAGTGGTTCGCGGAGAAGCTGCTGATCGTCATGTTGGCGACGAGGTCGCCCGCGACGCGCACGTACATGCGGTTGGCGATGCGGTTCTCACGACTAATGTCTCCTTCACGCATAGAGGAGACAACGATCCCCGCGGGGTGATCACCTGGTGCAGCGTTTGAGGGCACAGTGACCGTGAAGGGGATGATCCGCACTTCCTGCGCGCCGAGTTGCAGTTCCAGCCGACGCTCGGTGCCGAACGTCACCCATGCTCCAGCGCCCTTGGGTTCATCGTTGGTGTTGAGCAAAGCGAAGTTGCCGGTGGTGTCGTTGAACGCATCCGTGGCGAAGACGGTGACTTTGAGGGGGGTATTGCCCGCGTTGGCGACTCGGATGTGGTCAGTGACGTCCTGACCAGGCTGAACGTGGAAGCTGTGGCGCGCTCGGTCAGTGATGCTGCCGTCGGGCTCAACGGGGTTCAGGGCGATGCCAGTGGTGCCGTCGTCTTCGAGATCCTCGGCATGAGCCGTGTGTGGCACGAGCACCGCTAGTGCGACTAATCCCGACGTGAGAAGGGCTCGGACGATGCGGGGCAGGACAGCGTTCATCATGTGCCTTTTTGTAGTCGTATCTGGGGGGCACGGTGCGGGCGGGATTGGGACTCCGCCCGCACCGTGCCGTAAGGAGTGCATTTCTGGGAGCCCCGTCCTCAGCCGATGCTGAGGACGGGGCTGTGGCTCACTTGGAGACCAGCGTCAGGGTGAGGGTTGCGTCGTACTTGCCCTTCTTCGAGCCTTCCGGCGCCACGAAGGTCAGATCGGCGTCGAAGACGGTCGAACCTGAGTAGGTGCCTTCTGCCGCCTCTGCAAAAACGGCACCCGTCGCGTAGTCCGCTGAGCCAGCAGACTGCTGGGCACCGAGGGTCGCCGGGGCAAATCCGACGGTGTCCGGAGCGGTGACGCCGGGAACCTTGATCTCGGGCTTGATCCCGAGGTTCGCGGCGGCGATCACGCTCGCGCTGTCGCGGTGCTTGAACTCGGTCACATTGGTGCTCAGGGTCCAGCCATTGAGGGTCAGGTAGCGCTCGTCGATAACCTCGACCTCGCCCAGCTTGCCGGTGGACTGCGAGTGGCCGTTCACCAGCTGGCCGGTGGAGAGTTCGTTGGCCTTAATCGTTCGGTCCACGAGCAGGAACTGACCGTTTGCGTTGACGCTCGCAACCAGGTTCGACTCCAAGGACTGGGTGGTCGCGATATCGACGGTGGTGTGACCAACGACGGTGCCGTCAGCCATCGCAAGGACGAACTGAGTCGGGCCAGACGAGGTCGGGCGGACGACAATCTGCCCGCCGGTGACACCCTGCTTGCCCAGATTGGTCCACACGCCATCCTTGACCTGCCAGACGTAGACCGCGGACTCAGCAGTGGTCGTGGTCAGGGTGACATTCAGAGTGCCGGTGCTGAAAGTACCGGTCACACCGTTGGCGTTCGTGGAGTCGAGAGCCACGGCGGGCTGCACAGCGACCTCCTGGCTGGCGACCACCGTTGTCATGCCTTCGGAGCTCGAGTATGCAGACGAGTCGGGAACGAACACTGCGCGGAAGTTGTGGGTGCCGGCAGAGAGCGGGTCCGTGGTGATCGCGGCGGTCGGAGCAGTCTCCGTCACGGCCTGGGTCCCGATCGAGGTTTCGCCGTCGTAGAAGACGACCATGCCGGAGAACGTGGCCGCATCGTCAGCGACGACCTCCGAGACAGTGGCCGTCAACTCAACGGTGGCGCCGGAGGTGACTCCGGATGCCGAGGAGGTGAGCACGGTGTTCGTTGCCTTGCCCTCGACGATCACGGGGGAGACGGTGTAGTTGCCGGTGCCAGCCTCAATGTTGATTTCGCGGTAGACAGCACCCACCGTCGTCACGCCGCTGTTGATGGTGTAGGCGATACCCCACCAGTAGGAGCCACCCTGCGTGATGAGGGCCTCGATGTTGGAGTTGATCGACTCGAGGGTGAAGTCGGGTGCCAGCGTGCCACCGGTCGGACCGGCAGCGGCATCCGTCGCGAAGGACTTCCAGGTGTTGGTGCCGCCAGCCACGGCGGTCGGGTTCTTGTCAGAGATGAATCGCCACACCTGGGTGAACTCGTTCGCACCCGTGATGGGGCGGTCGCCATTCTCCATGCGGTAGTTGTGCTCCGCCCAGGGATCCGACGAGCTCGGGCTGGCGAACAGGATCTCGTTGCGGGCGTAGACACGGCTGGCGTTTCCGTCGGCGTACTCGCCGGTGTTGCCGTCGTAGAGGAAGAAGCCACCCTTTGAGCCTGCCTGGGCAGAGTCAGCGGGCTGCGGGTTGAGGGGGTCACCAGGAGCTGCCTGCGCCGTCAAGGTGGCGCCGGCCATGAGGGCTACGGCGAGGAGGCTGGCCGCGCTCGCTCGCATGATCTTCTTGAGGTTCATGATTGAAAAGTCCTATCTGGATCCGGCTCAGGCGAGTGCTGCGCGGAAGGGGGTGGTGGTCGAGGGAGCGAGGAAGCCGAACTTCTTCTTCACGGCGCCCGCCTGGTTGATGAGGGACCCGTGGTTGCTGAGCTTGGTACCAGCAGCGCTGACGACGTCGGCCAACCGTGAGTCGTACTTTGCGTCGCCCACGGTCACGCGGGCGTTCTCCACGATGAGGTAGGTGTCACGGCCCCACGTGGTGTTGTCGTAGAAGGCCTTGTTGGGGGCCATGGCGGTGCCTTCGCCGGTCACTGCGGGCGTGCCAGCGATGGGCGAGCCAATCTTGACGCCAGTGCCGCGGCGATCGACGCCCGCACCGGTGTTCTGGGCCACCCACTGGGCTGCTGACATGGCGGTGACGGCGTTGGCCGGGAAGGCGCGGCCGTCAGACAGCGACTGGGTGTCGTGCTCCTGACCCACTTCGACGCAGCCACCCTCGGAGACCTCGGGCATGCTGGCGTCGGTCACGCCGATCTTGCTCATGAAGTCCTTGCGCGTGCCGGAGCCGGCCTGCGGGATGACCGGGGTCACGGTGACGCCGCCCACTTCGCGGATGGTGCACTCGAACAGGCCCTTGAGGGTGGCCTGGTCGATGTTGTCGAACGCGGTGTTGCTGCCACCGGAGTGGGCGTACGACAGCGCATCGCGGCCGAAGGGGATGTACAGCAGAGCGCCGGTGGCGTTCGCCGTCGCACCCGAGGACGAGCGGGCAATGTCCACCTGGTTGGTGATCGTCACGTTCTTCGGAGACCCGGGGGTGCCGGCAGTGTAAGGCTGGCCGTCGATGGAGCGGCTCAGCGCCTTGACACCGTCGCCGGAGCCGTTGGGGCGGCCGAAGCGGGGGCCGTTCGGCTTGGTCTGGATCCAGCTGGACCCAGTGGCGTCGAACGAGCCGATGAACGAGGATCCGGCTGCGGAGCGCACGTTGGCGCCCGTGATGCTGGTGCCGTTGGCCAGGGCGTTGAGCACGTCCTGGAGGGTGTCGGAGCCGACGACGACGAGGCTGCTGGAGACGGGCTCCGCGGCAGCGTTGGTGGAGACGACGGTGGACATGGCGAGGCCGGCAGCCGCGGCGAGCGCGACGGCCTTGGTGACCTTGCTAGACTTCATGGATACGAGTCCTTTCAACTCGAGAAATCCGGACGGCCACTGGCATGGCCGCCCCCTCAGGCCGGGAGCACGCAGCGCTCCCGGCCTGAAGCTTTTCTGGGGTGATCCGCTGCGTCGTCACGGCTGCCGCCGGATGCGCGAGATCACAGGGATGCCCAGCGCCGCCGCCAAGCCCACCAAGCCTGTGGCGGGGACGACGGCGCTGATGGGGCCCAAGGGCGGGTCGGCAGGAGTCTCGGCCCCCACGAGTGCTCCTGCCGGAGCACCGTTGGGCGCAGGGTCTGCACCGCCCGTTGCGGGCGGCACGCTGGCCCCATCCGCAGCGGGACCTGCCGGAGTGCTGGGAGCCGCAAGCGGCGGCTGGGGGTATACCGGTGCATTCGTGCCGGGAGCGTTGG
Source organism: Tessaracoccus zhenghani (assembly GCF_054552775.1). Lineage (NCBI taxonomy): Bacteria > Bacillati > Actinomycetota > Actinomycetes > Propionibacteriales > Propionibacteriaceae > Tessaracoccus > Tessaracoccus zhenghani. Next base: position 194,299 of record NZ_CM137275.1, read on the forward strand.
ATGGCAACGGCCCTGGAGCCGGGCTCGTGGTCGCGGCGCTCGGAGAGGCCGTGGTGGTGGGCGAGGCGGTCCCCGTCGGCGACGGAGTGGCGCCGGGGCCGGCACCGGCGGAGGGGGATGCCGTCGGCGATGCGGTGGGGGTCGGGGACGGCTTCGGTTGGGGCCAACCACCCGCGGCGATGGCCTCCGCAGCTGCGAGGGCCTGAGTCCGCCAAGTCTTTGGAATGGGTGCGTATCCCGGAGGGAGTTCGCCGTCGTCGGTGCCGGGCACCTGGCCGGTCGTCACGCCGTACTCAATCAACTCGGCGTAAGCCCGCCTCAGGGTTGGGTCCGTCTGCCTCGGGCTGAGAGCGGCATAGACCGGGGAACTGAGTGGGTAGGCCGACGTCGCCTTCTTGGCCTTGTCCGAGCCGTAGTCGAAGCTGACCACCTGTGGCTGTGCCACGCTCGGGGTCATGGCAGCGGCGGCGGCCTCCAGGGAATCGGCAGTGGGAGCGACGAAGTCACCCGCAGGATTGCGCAGGCGCGCGGTGGCGGTCTGGTACTGCTGGGCTGCGGGGGTCGAACTCAGCCCGATGACGTGCTGCGTACCGGGCAGCGAGCGCTGCGACTTCCCGTACCGCGGTGGGCGCGAGAACTTGTCCCAGTCGCCCAGGATGAGACCGTCGCCCCGCAGGACACGATAGGCGCCGTCGGCGAAGCTCGACGTGTAGGGGCGCCACGTCACGAGGTTGATCGCGCCGGTTCCATTGACCGGGTCCTGCGTTGCGGTGTCGGGCTTCTCGGCAGGGTCCGCCTTCGGGAACGAGTCGGTGGGGAGATCGAGCGGAACGCCGGAAGGGTTGAGGTCAGCGTTGGTGGAGTACCACGGGTTGACGGTCATGCCCCATTCGTCGGGCTCGCCGTCGAGCCACGCCTTGGCCTCGGGATCAGCGAGGATGTAGCTCCAGACCTGTACGGCCAGGTCGGATCGTCCCAACGGCATCAATGCATCAGCGACAGAGGCGTCGACGATGGTCTGCACCGCCCACTCCGGATCATTGATCTCCAGGAAATCCGGGTCCCACACCAACGTGCGGGGGTTGTCCCCCAAGTGGGACTTGTCGACTGCAGTGGGGAGCGCGTTGAGATAGGAGGCCGTCAACAGCTTGGCCAGGAGTCTCGGCGTGAGGTTCATCTCCGGAAGGGGCAGCAGGCTTCGCGCCTTGTACTCCGCGCTCGCCGTCTGCGGGTTGGGCTGCGAATCGACGACGAACGACACGGACACGCCACCCAGCGCGACGGGGGCGTAGGCCAAGGGGTCGTACTCCCACCCCAGCGCGTCGATGTCGAGGGGGCGAGAGGAGAACGCCAGTGCGCTCGGCGCATTGCCTGCGGCCGTGAGCAGCGCATCTGACTCCGGGATCTGGACGAGAGTGAACGGCGCCTTGCCCTCGCCTTGACAGAGGACCGGCTGCCAGGAGGCGATGGCACCGGCGACGAGCTCACTGCCGGCGAGTTGCCTCTCGGCGGCCCCGATCTCGCAGCGGGACCCCAGCGGCTTGAACTCGAGCTTCACGGCGAGGTGGTGCTGCCACGAGCCCCACCAGATGCCAGGGGTGTTGATGTTGCTCGCGCCGTTGTCGCTGACGCCTCGGGGGATGATCACCAGCCAGCAGGAACTGCCTGAAACAGCTCCACCGGCGCCTTCCACGGGATTCCCGCATCCCAGCGCGGGCGACTGCATGGACGTCTGTAGTTCGAACGGCACTGCTCCTGAACCGTCCGGCCCGAACGGTGCCCAGTTGACCTCGTTGGTGGAGCTGGCGTTGTAGTAGCGGTTGGTGCTGAGATCCACCCACTCCTTCTCAGGCTTCATGACGACCTTGTCGCCGGCCGTCATGGTGTTGATGAGCACCTTGTCTGCCGGGACCTCCGCCTCGTCGACCTGACCTTCGGCGTTCCAGGCGACGAAGGGGATGGTCGTCGTGGTGCTCCACTGACCGGCCACCGAGTAGCCCTCGTCCTCAGGGAGGACGGCCTCGTCCAAGCGCCCGCCGTCCCTGGTCGCGCCCCAACGTCCGGTGCCGCCGTACTGGCAGGTGCGCCGGTCAGGGTGACCTGGGTTCTCCGGGTCCTCACCCCAACATTGGGCGATCTGCAGGAAATTGGCTCCGCCGACGGTGCTCTGAGGGGGTGCGGACAGTGCACCGCCCTTGTACGTGATCCTGATGCCCTGGCTCACGAGGTCCTTGGTCTGGGAGACGGTGACCTCGAGATCCGGGAAGGGGGCGTCGTCGGGGCTCAGCGCGTAGTCCTTGTTGGTGACCGTGACGGCCGACGAGGCGGCCGCCTCGTCCGCCCGGGCCTGGCCAGGGGAGGCCAGCGGCACCGTGGCCACGCCGACGGCGAGCAGCGCGAGTGCGGCGGCCACGCGGCGCTTCGCGGAGGTCCTGCTAGAGGCCTGCACCGGAACCACCCTTCAGCCTCGAACCCACCAGCGGCGGCACCACGACGGCGCCGATGAGGAGCACGACGGCGGCGATCATCAACCACTGCTCGGTGCCCATCCCACGCTCAGGGAGCGTGAAGGGGCTGGCCTGGGCACGCATGACGGTGCCGTTGCTGCCGGGCACGGCGCCGTCGACCCCGGCGGCGTCGTCGAAGATGACGTTGCCCTCCTCGTCGTAGACGGGGATGAGGCCTGCATCGACGGCGCCGGGATCACCGGGCACACCTGGCGCGTCGGGGTTGGCCCCGTTCGAGCTCGGCTGGTTCGTGCCGGGTTGGTTGGTGCCGGGCTGGTTGGTGCCCGGTTGGTTGGTGCCGGGCTGGTTGGTGCCCGGTTGGTTGGTGCCGGGCTGGTTGGTGCCCGGCTGATTGGTGCCGGGCTGGTTGGTCCCCGGCTGATTGGTGCCGGGCTGGTTGGTCCCCGGCTGATTGGTGCCGGGCTGGTTGGTCCCCGGCTGGTTCGTGCCGGGGTTCTGTGCCTCGGGCTTCACCGGCGTGTCCGCGGGGGCGCCGGCGGTGCCGGTGGTGCACTGCGTGGGGCCCTTCTTGTCACAGGGTGCGGGCTGCGGCGCGATCAGCACGAGTTGGTTCTTGCTGGGCGAGTCGCCCGCCTTGAACGTCGGGTTGCGGCAGCCGTTGAAGTCGATGCCGGCGGCTCCGGCGCCCGGGATGCGCTTGATCTGTTCGGAGCCGGCCATCACCAGGTTCATCGGCAGCGGGGAGTAGCCCAGGGTGTCTGCCTGCTGCTGGCCCTCGCACAGCACGTAGCGCAGGAACGCGCCGAGCGTCTTGCCCTTGTTGTCGTCGAAGATGTCGCGGCCGGGCTTCACCTCGGTGGGCACGATGGCGTACGAGTAGCTCGACAACGGGTAGGCACGCGGGTCGGTGTCGTTGTACACACCGTCGAGGTTCTGCGTGAGGTCGGAGTTGATGCCGGCCTTCGTCAGCGCCACGGCCACCGAGAAGGCGGTGGGCTCGACGTAGTGCCCGCTCTTGTTGAGCACCTTCGCCACGGGGAAGCCGGCCTTCTTGGCGTAGGAGTACTCCACGTAGGTGATGGCACCCTCGCCGTAGTTCTGTGCGACGTAGCCAGACACGCCGTCGGAGCCCTTCTGCGCCTTGGCGTTGCCGAAGCTGGGGTACTGCGAGAGCATGCCCCGGGTCCACAGGCTTGGGTACTGCTTCGACATCCAGAGGGTGAACTGGGCGCTGGTGCCGGAGCCGTCGGAGCGGATCACGGGGGTGACGGCGCGGTCCGGCATCACGAGGCCCGGGTTGTCAGCCACGATCGCCGGGTCGTTCCACTTGACGATCGCGCCGGTGAAGATCTTGGTGATGGTCTCGCCGGAGAGCCGCAGGTTCGTGACCCGCTTGCCGTTGATCTTCAGGTTGTACATGAAGCTGGTGCCACCGGCCACGATGGGCAGGTAGGAGAACGCCACGGGCGGGTTCTCAGGCGCCGAACCGTCTTCCGGGGCCGCCTGGAACGGGATCTCCGAGATGGCGAAGTCGACGGAGCCGTCGATAAAGTCGCGCCGGCCGCGGGTGGAGCCGTCGCCGGTGTAGTTGACCGTCATCGAGTAGTTGCGGGCCACGTTGGCGCGCCACTGATCGAGAGCGTTCTGCGACCACGTGGAACCGGTACCCGTGATGGGGTAGAAGCTCTCGGCACGAGCGGTGCCCGCGGGCAGCGTCATCGTCACCATCAGCAGTGCCAGGGTGAGGAAGAGTGCGCGTCGCTTCATGAGGACTCCTTGACGTCGCGGGAGGGGGAGAGGGTGAGGGCCGCGGGCTCGATGACGGTGACCTGCGCCTGCCTTGCGGCGAACCGGGCGACGTCGCGCTTCGACGCGGCCCTGACGGCGCGCGCCTGGCGTGGGGTCAGCTCGCCTGGGCCACGGCCACCGAGGGCGCGGGCCACCACGAACAGCACGAGCACGAGCAGCATCAGCACCGCTGCGGTGCCGAAGCCGCGCGCGATCATTGCCGGCTCGGGAGAGCGGACGAAGTCGAACACCTGCAGGGGCAGCGACACCATCGGCCCACTCAGCGGGTTGTAGTTCATCGCGGCGGTGATGCCCGAGGTCAGCAGGACGGGGCTGGTCTCGCCGATACCCCTGGCAGTGCCGAGGATGACGGAGGTCACCAGCCCGGACTTCGCCGTCGGCAGCACCACGAAGCGCACGGTGTTCCAGCGGGAGGTGCCCAGCGCGTAGGAGGCTTCGCGCAGGTTCTGCGGGACCAGACGCAGCACCACGTCGGCCGAACGGATGACAACTGGCAGCATCATCACCATGATGGCGATGGAGGCTGCCAGGCCGTTGCGCTCGTGCGTGACGCCCTGGATGACTGCGGCGTAGACGAACAGGCCCGCCACGATGGACGGTAGCGCCGTCATGGCGTCGGAGATGGTGCGCACGAACCGGGCGAAGCGGCCACCCACCTCGTTGAGGAACACCGCGGTGCCCACCCCCAGCGGGATGGTGATGGCCAGCGCCATGCTGATCTGGATCAGCGTGCCGACGATGGCGTGCACGATGCCGCCCTGCGTGAGCGGCTCCAGCGGGCCGGAGAGCTTCATGGTCTCCGTGAAGAAGTTCAGGTGCTGCAGCGCGTCGGTGCCACGCAGCAGCGTGTAGCCCACGATGAACAACAGCGAGCTGAACACCAGGAAGCCGGCGCTGCCGAACAGCACGGTCATCACCTTGTCGGCGACATCGAGGCGGTTGTTGTCCAGCGACACCAACAGCGAGTAGAGGAGCAGGAAGCACAGGAACGCCACGACGACCCAGCCGATGTAGCCCGAAAGCGGGGCGAACCAGCCGAACAGCAGCGTGGCCAGGGCGACAGCGCCCGCGCCGGCCCCGATGAGGTCGTAGCGCTCGCGGAACGTGGCCCCGCGCACCTCGCGGCGCGGCCCGTCCTGGCCCTTCGCCGCGGCGGGAAGCGACGTGCGGGGCCGGGCCGCCGTCGCGGAGCGGAAGAGCGTGTCAGCCATCTGATTCCGCCCCCGAACGGGAACGGGCCACGATGGACGAGGCGGTGAAGTTGATGACGAGCGTCAGCAGGAACAGCACGAGGCCCGCCGCCATGAGGGCCGAGAGGCCGAACTCGCTGGCCTCGCCGTAGCGCAGTGCGATCAGCGCGGAGACGGAGTTCGTGCCGGTCTTCAGCACCTGCCAGTTGATGGTGGTGATGGGGCTGATGATCATGTAGACCGCGATGGTCTCGCCCAGCGCGCGCCCGAGCCCCAGCATGACGCCGCCGATGACGCCGCCCTTACCGAACGGCAGCACCACCGCCTGGATCATGCCCCACCGGGTGGAGCCCAGCGCGTAGGCGCCTTCCCGCTCGCCGACGGGGGCGCGGGAGAAGCTCTCGCGCATGATCGCGGTCATCGTCGGCACCACCATGAGACCCACGACGATGCCGGCCAGGAACGCCGACGAGGTGAAGGCACTGGCGTCCGTGAAGGCGACCCCGTCGGCGTCGGTCACCGCAAACATCGGGATCCAGTGGAAGTAGGTGGAGATCCACTCCGACACCGGGATGATCTCTGCCTGGAGGAAGTAGACGCCCCAGAGGCCGAAGATGATGCTGGGCACGGCGGCCATCAGGTCAACCAGCGTCACGAGGAACTGGCGCAGTTGGCCGGAGACCACCTCGGAGAGGAGCAGCGACGTGCCGAGCGAGATGGGCACGCTCACCACCAGCGCGATCAACGCGATGGTGATGGTGCCGAAGAGGATGGCCGCGACGCCGAACTCGCCTGTCTCCGGCGACCACTGCTGCTCCGTGAGGAACCTCACGCCGGTCTTGCTCAGCGCGTCCGCCGCGCGGATGGAGAGGAAGAGCCCGACGGCGAGCATGATCGCCACCGTGATGGCCCCCGCTGCGTACGCCGAGGACCGGAATACCCGATCGACGGTGGACTGGCGCCCGGCGAGCTCGCGACGGCCGCGTCGCTCAGGTTCCGGGGCGGGGGCATCAGGGGTCTTCGGCGTTCGCTCAGGAGACGAGGCGGCAACCTCAGCCTCCTGTGTCAGGAGGGCCGTCAGCCCAACATCCGCGCTCACCGCGTACCCCTTTTCACGATCCCCAAGTGATCCGGGGCTCATGCTTCTCCAGTCGGGGACCCGGTACCAACCTGTTCGGTAAACGCCCCCGCAACCCAAGATGAACAATTGGTGATCTGGCAAACGGCGAGTGGGTTTGGGTGACCACAACGTGAACGGTCAAGGCGGATCAGGTGGAATTGCACGTTCAAGGGCGGCTGCAGGGAAATCCGACGTCGGGTGAAAAAGCCTGCCGCAGGGGCCCTCAACCGGCTGCTGCAGAGGGGCCCCGGGGTAGGCTGGAATCCATGCCTTCGCACACGCCGGTCCCGAGGTACCCCTTGGGTGAGTATGCGTATCAGGGCTTGTGGTGGGGCAGTGTGCTCCTACCGCTCTTGCTGGCGGTGGTGAGATTCGCGGCGGCTCCGGCAGACATGACGTTCGCGCTCTTCACCATCATCGGGCTGCCGGCCATCATCGCCGGGCAGATCATCGCGGGGATGCTGGCCTGGACGTATCGCCGTCGGCAGTGGCGGCACTGGCTGGGGCCGGTGGCGGCACGGTTGTCCTTCATCTATTACGTGGCCTGGGTGGTGCTGGCCCTGGCGTTGCCGGAGTCGCGGCCGGGCGCGGTCTATCCCTCGGTGCTGATGGGGCTGTTCGGCAGCGCTTTCGCCGATGGTTTGTCCGCGGTGCTCTTCTGGCTCATTCCCACGCTGTATGTCACGTTGCTGGCGTCGATCATCGTGGAGGGCGAGAGAGCGGTGCGTCGCTGGAGGAGCGTCGGGGCAGGATAAGGCACCGGAGCCCCTCGGCATCGTGGATGCAGAGGGGCTCGGGTTGCGCAGACCTGAAGAGGCTTGGCGTCCTCGACCTCAGGAACCCTCGACCAGCGTCTGGATCGCCTCGGGGATGGCCGCGGGCAACTGGCACTGACCGATGTCCGGATCCTCACCGCTGGGCTCGCAATTGTTGTCCATGCCCTCGAAGGCCGAGGTGAGCAACAACACGCGTTCCCCCGCCTGGACAACGACGGTGTCGATGAAGACGCCGAAGCCCTCCTTCTCCGGATCGGTCAGGATCATGAGACCGGTGACGTAGCTCATCCGGGCCGGAGAGGCGTCCACCGCCGAATCGTCGAACGGTACCTCGTCGGTCTGATCCCGCGTGGTGACCTCCGACGGGGCCCCGAACTTGGGATCAACGTCGGCGCACGTCAGGGAATCAGCCTTCAGCAGGTCGAACCCGGCCGAGGCCTCCTCCGGGGTGGCGTAACCGAGCACCGCGGCGCTGATGTAGGCGGGCCAGTCGCCCTCCCTGCCGTACTCGCGGCTGAGGACGGTGATCGGAGCACCGACCTCACCCGGCACGCACAGCGACGAGACACCGAGCCCTTCGAACTCGTTCTTGATCACGCCGGGGGACTGGTCGAGGAACAGCATCTCCGCCGTGGGCAGGTTCGCATACGAGGGCGGGGCCACCGTCGGGTCCGTGGGCGGCACCACGGGGGAACCCGAGGTCACGGTCTCGGTGGGTTGCGGGATGGGTGAGGGCGACGGCGACTGCGTGGGCACCTCGGTGGCACCGTCGGAGGCCGTGGGGGACGGCGTCTGGGGGATGGCGGTGTTGGCCCACTGGGGGGTGCGCAGCTGGTCGAGCAGCGGGCTCTGCCAGACACCCACACCGGCGGTCAGCACCAGCGCCATGACCCCTGCAGCCACGGACACGTGGCGGGTGGTGCGGCGGCGGCTGCCGCGGCGGCGGATCTCGGACGGGGGAAGCATGTCGACCTTCTTGGCATCGGCGGCCAGGCGGTCCAGCTCAGGAATGCGATCAGGCATGTCGGACCTCCAAGTCAGTGTTGAGAAGACGCGCCAGCGTGGCGCGGCCTCGGGCGAGCCGGGCCTTGACGGTCCCGGTGGGTGAGCCCACCTCGTCGGCCACCTGGGACACGCTCATGTCGCAGAGGTGGTACAGCACGATGGCGCGGCGTTGGTCGTCGGGCAGTTGGTCGAGCGCCCTGTTGATCGCGACCCTGTCCGGGCTCGGCTCGTAGGTGCGCTCCGGTTCGACGGCACGGTCGGCCTGGCGGAATCCCCGGCGGGCCTTACGCCAGCGACTGACGGCCAGGCGGTACGCGGTGGTGCGGATCCAGGCCTCGGGGTTCTGGTCCCAGTCCAGTTTTCTGCGATGGTCCCAGGCGCGGATGAACGCCTCTTGGACGCAGTCCTGCGCCTCGGTCAGATTGCCGCACATCGCGTAGATCTGGCCGACGAGTTTCTGAAACGACCCGGTGTACAACCGGTCGAACTGTGCCTCGTCCATGGCGCCTCCTCTCAGCGTGTTCTGCTGTGAATACGCACGGCCCCTGAGTTCGGTTGCATCAATTCTGGAGCAGCTTCGATCAGTGCGTGGCGAGCAGCTCCGCGAGCGACATCGACGAGCGGCCGGCCATCGACGTGAGCTGCGTCTGGCAGGAGAAGCCGTCGGCAAGCACGATCGCGTCCGGGTGCGCCTCGACGGCGGGGCCCAGATCGTGCTCGAACACCTTGACGCTCACCTCGTGGTGACCGCGTTCGACGCCGAAGTTGCCGGCCAGGCCGCAGCAGCCGCCCACCTGCACCAGGTCGGCGCCGGTCTGCAGCAGGATCGCCTGATCCTTCGCCCAACCGATCACGGAGGCGTGGTGGCAGTGCGGCTGGGCGACGATGGTGTGGCCGCTGAGATCCGGCGGCGTGAAATCCGGGTCTGCCGTGAGGAACTCGGCGAGCGTGAGGACCTTGCCGTTGAGCGCGGCGACGTTCTCGTCCTCGGGGAGCAGCTCAGGGGCGTCGCTGCGCCACACCGCAGTGCAGGACGGTTCCACGCCGACGATGGGCACACCGTCGCGGACGTACCGGGCGAGGACCCCTGCGGCGTTCGTGAGTTGGCGGCGGGCGCCGTCGAGCTGCCCGGTGGAGATCCAGGTGAGGCCGCAGCACGCGGTCTCGTCGAGCACCTCGGGCTCGTAGCCGAGGCGGACGAGGACCTGCACCATGGCGGCGAAGGAGGTGGATTCGAAGCAGTCCGAGAACGAGTCCACCCAGATGAGCACGCGGCCCTTGGCGCCTTCGGCGGCGCCCAGGCTCAGTGAACCGCGGGCGGTCTTCGAAGCGAAGCGGGGGATCTGGCGGCGGCCGTCGACGCCGGCGGCGAACTTCAGGAGGCGGCCCAGCACGGGCGCCCCGCCGACGAGGTTGACCAGCCTGCCCAGGCCGGGGACGCGGGTGATGAGGCGACCCCAGCGCGGCAGCCAACCCAGCGCGTAGTGCGCCCGGGGACGGAGGCGACCCTTGTAGGTCTCGTGGATCACGCGCGCCTTGTACGCCGCCATGTCGACGCCGGTGGGGCAGTCGCGCGCGCAGCCCTTGCAGCTGAGGCAGAGGTCGAGCGCGGCGTGCACCTCGGGGGAGCGCCACCCGCCGGTGATCAGGGAGCCGTTGACCATCTCCTGGAGCGCGCGCGCCCGGCCGCGCGTCGAGTCCTTCTCGTTGCGGGTGGCCTGGTAGCTGGGGCACATCACGCCGCCGGCCGCCGTCGAGTTCGCCAGGCACTTGCCCACGCCGGAGCACTGGTGCACGGCCTCGACGAAATCTGCATCGCTCAGCGACAACGGCGACCTGCTGGCCGCCACCATCCGCAGATCCGCCTCGATGGGGGCGGGATCGACGAGGACGCCGGGGTTGAGCAGGCCCTTCGGGTCGAAGACGTTCTTGATCTGGCGGAACAGGCCGAGCGCCTCGGGGGAGTACATGTGGTGCAGCAGGGCGGAGCGGGCGCGGCCGTCGCCGTGTTCGCCGGACATGGAGCCACCGAAGGCCGCCACCAGTTGCGCGGCCTCCTCGACGAAGGCCTTGTAGCGCTCGGCGCCATCCGGCTCCGTGAGCGGGAAGTCGATCCGGCAGTGCACGCACCCGTCGCCGAAGTGGCCGTACGGCAGCCCGTGCAGGTTGTACCGGCCGAGGAGTTCGTCGAAGCGACGCAGGTACTCGCCCAGGTGTTGCGGCGGGACGGCCGCGTCCTCCCAGCCGCCGTAGGCGGGCTTCTCGAGGCTCACGCCGGCCAGGCCGGCGCCGTCGGCACGGATCTTCCAGAGGCTGTTGGCTCGGGCGGGGTCGTCGACGACCCAGCCCTCCGTCGCGGCGGATCCGGCGACGACGGCGTGGGCGCGCTCCAGCACCTCGGCGCGGTCGTCGCCGACGAGTTCGAGGAACATCCAGCCGTCGCCGGCAGGCAGTTCGCCCACGGCCTCCGGCCCGTTCTTCGCGATGACCACGTCGACGATGCGCCTGTCGATGCCCTCGCACGCGGTGGGCTTGAAGCGCAGCAGGTTGGCGATGTCGTCGCCGGCGTCCGGCATGGTGGGGTAGCCCAGCGCCACCATGACGCTGACCGGGGCGTCGGTGACCAGCCGCACGGTGGCGCGCACGATCACGCCCAGCGTGCCCTCGGTGCCGGCGAAGAACTTGGGCAGGTCGAACTTCTTCTCCGGGAGGAGGTGTTCCAGCGAGTAGCCGGAGACCTGGCGGATGAACGTGCCGAACTCCGTGCGGATCACGCCCAGGTTGGCGGCGACGAGCGTGCGGAGCTCAGGCACGTCGTCGACGCCGAGCGTCAGTAGCTCGCCGGTGCCGGTGATGATGTCGAGTGAGACGACATTGTCGGACATACGGCCGTAGCCCAGGGCTCGGGGGCCGCAGGCGTTGTTGCCGATCATGCCGCCGACGGTGCAGCGGCTGGAGGTCGACGGATCCGGCCCGAGCCGCAGGCCGTAGGGGCGCGCGGCGATCTGGAGCTGATCCTGCACCACCCCCGGATCGATGACGGCGGTGCCGGCGACGGGGTCGATGGAGTGGATCGTGTGGAGGTGCTTCGCCACGTCGATCACCAGCCCCGGCCCGACGGCGTTGCCCGCGCAGGACGTACCCGCGCCGCGGGCGGTGATGGGGGTGTCGGTGGCCAGGCAGGCGCGCACGAGGGCGATCAGCTCATCGGAGGTGCGCGGGTGGGCGACGGCCAGCGGCTCGACGCGGTACAGCGAGGCATCCGAGGAGTAGAGCGCGCGCGTCAGCGAGGAGGTGTCGACGATGCCGGCGAGCTCACCCAGCTCACTCAGGAGCCGGGCGTGGGGGGCAGCGGTGTCGACGGTCACCCCCCTAGTTTCGTGCGTCGGGAGGAGAATGTCGAAAGGTATCCACCGACGCCGCCCGGCGGGTCAGTCCGTGACGGCGAGTGCTGACTGCATCGCGCGGCCAAGGGCCGCGTAATCCTCAGGGTTGATGGCGTCGACGAAGACCCGGCGCACCGAATCCACGTGGTGCGGCGCTGCCCGCTTGAGGAGGTCGAAGCCCTCTTCGGTCATGGTGGCCTGCACGCCGCGGCCGTCGGAATCGCACGAATTGCGCGAGACCAGGCCCATCCGCTCCATCCGCTTGACGGTGTGCGTCAACCGGGAACGGGAGTGGCCCACCGAGGAGGCGAGCTCGCCCATGCGCAGCGTGTGGTTGGGGGACTCGCTGAGCCGTACCAACACCTCATATTCGGGCAGCGAGAGGTTAAACTGGCTCAGCGCCTCGTCGAGGTACTCATTGATATGCGTGTTGGCCAGGAGGTAGCTCCGCCAGACACGTTGCTGGCTCTCCGTGAGCCAGCCTGCAACTGGTTCTGTCATGTGACCAGGATAGCACAATGGTTGAGGATTCAAGTAGTTGGTCCGCCAAATCCCTAGCCGACGCCGCGGCGGCACGTTAACCTAGCCTGCAACCGTTGAAAGGGACCCCATGGGACTTCGTGAAGAGATCATGTCGCGCTCGGCCGATTCTGTCGGCGCAATGCTGCGGCGGCGTGTGGCGGAGACGCCCAACAAGCTGGCGTTCATGTACCCCGACGGCAAGGCGGAGGGCCCCAACACCTGGAGCGGCCTCACCTGGCGCGAATCCAACGAGATCATCGAGAAGCTCGGCGCCGGGCTCCTCGCGCGCGGCGTGAAGTACGAGGACCGCGTGGCCATCTGCTCCAGCACCCGCGTCGAATGGATCTTCCTTGACCTCGCCATCGCGGTCGCGGCAGGAGCCACCACGACGGTGTACCCCAACACGGGCCCTGACGACGTGCACTACATCGTCAGCGACTCCGGCTCCAGCGTCTTCGTGGCGGAGAACGCCGAACAGTTGGCCAAGGTGCAGGACACCTCTGACTTCGATCAGCAGATCCACACCATCGTCGTGATCGACGGCACCGGCGTCACCTTCGACGACCGCATCATCTCCTACGACAAGCTGATGGAACTGGGCGAGGCCCACCTCAAGGAGAACCCCGACGCGCTGGACGAATCCATCGCCTCCACGAACCACGACTCGCTCTCCACGCTGATCTACACCTCCGGCACCACCGGCCGCCCCAAGGGCGTGCGGCTCAACCACCTGTCCTGGGTGTACGAGGGGGCCGCCACCAAGTACCTCGAGATCATCGGCCCTGACGAACTGCAGTTCCTGTGGTTGCCGCTCAGCCACGTCTTCGGCAAGGCGCTGATCGCCGCGCAGCTGGACTATGGCTTCGCGTCAGCGGTCGACGGCCGGATCGACAAGATCGTCCAGGGCCTGGGAGAGGTGCACCCCACCTTCATGTGTGGCGCGCCGCGCATCTTCGAGAAGGTGCGCGCCGCCGTCCTCACCAGCAGCACCGGCGTCAAGGGGAAGATCGCGCGCTGGGCGTTCTCCGTGGGCTACCGCTCCATCGACGACCGGCTCGCCGGCCGGCCGCTCAAGGGTGCGCTCGCGGTGCAGTACAAGATCGCCGACAAGCTGGTGTTCTCCAAGCTGAAGGAACGCCTCGGCGGCCAGATGAAGTTCATGATCTCGGGCTCCGCGAAGCTCAGCCCTCAGATCCAGAAGTGGTTCTACGGCGCTGGCATCCTCATCGTCGAGGGCTACGGCGCGACGGAGACCAGCGCCATCGCCGCCGTCGACCTGCCGGCGGACCCGCACTTCGGCACCGTCGGTGCCATCGTCCCGGGCGTCGAGAGCAAGCTGGCCGAGGACGGCGAACTGCTGTTGCGCGGCCCCATCATCACGCCCGGCTACCACAACCTGCCGGACCAGACCGCTGAGGCGATCGACGACGACGGCTGGTACCACACCGGCGACATCGCCGAGATCGCCCCCACCGGCCACGTCAAGATCACGGACCGCAAGAAGGACCTGTTCAAGACCTCCGGCGGCAAGTTCGTGGCTCCGCAGAAGGTGGAGGGCGCCATCCAGGCGAACATCCCCTACGTGTCGCAGTCCATCGCGGTGGGCGAGGGGCGCAAGTACGTGGCCGCCCTCATCGTGCTGGACCCGGTGATGCTGCAGAAGTGGGCCGACAAGCGCGATCTCGGGAACCTCAGCTACGCCGAGCAGTCGCAGCGGCCCGAGATCAGGGCCTCCATCGAGAAGTGGATGGGCCGGGTCAACGAGCGGCTCGAGAAGTGGGAGATGGTGAAGCAGTTCGCCATCCTGGACCACGAGCTCACCGTCGAGAACGCCGGCGTCACGGCCAACATGAAGGTGCGCCGCGGTGCGGTCACCGACAAGTACGCCGATGTCGTCGACACGCTGTACCCGCGGGAGGACTGACCCCTTGTTCCGCTGGAAGTGCCCTCTGCGCTGGTCGGACATGGACGCGCAGGGGCACATCAACAATGCCGTGATGGTCGACTACCTGCAGGAGGCGCGCGTCGTCTTCCTGCGCGGCGGGGCCGCGTCGGCGTTACTCGACGAGGGCATCGTCGTGGTCAGCCACCAGGTGGAGTACCGCAGGCCCCTCCATTACGACGGCGCTGAGGTGGTCGTCGAACTGGGGGTGTCGCGGCTGGGGGCCTCGCGGGTGGAGCTGGCCTATGAGGTGTCCCAGGGCGGTGAGGCCGCGCTGGTGGCGCGCACGATGCTGTGCGCCTTCAGCTTCGACGAGCAACAGCCCATCCGGTTGAAGCCCGAGTATCGCGAGTTCTTCGACACCCACCGCAGGGAGGTGGAGCCGCTGCGCGACCTGAGGGCTCCGGCGCTGGAGGGCGCCGGGACCCCGGTGTCGCTGCCGGTGCGGTGGACGGATCTGGACAGCTACGGGCACGTGAACAACGCGAAGGTCTACGACTACCTGCAGCAGGCGCGCATCGAGGCCACCACGCAGTGGGATCCGACGTTGGCCCGGGCCGGCTCGGAAGGCGCGGAGCACATGTGGCTCGTCGCCCGGCAGGACGTCGACTACCTGGCGCAGCTGGAGCACCGGTTGGAGCCGTACGAGGTGCGCGTGGCCCCGGTGCACCTGGGCTCGTCGTCGATCGTCCTGGCCTCCGAGATCGTCGACCCGGCCACGGGCACGGTGCACAACCGGGCGCGGACCATCCTGGTGATCGCCGACATGGACCATCGGAAGACGGAGCTGCCGGAGTCGCTGCGGGCCACGCTGGCCGAGCACCTCGTCGCTCCCGCTGGATGAGCCGCGAGTCGCTGGTTGAGCCGCGAGCGCTGCGAGTTCACGCTGGTTGAGCCGCGAGCTCTGCGAGCGTGTCGAAACCCGGTGAGCTGACCGACAACCCGAATGAAGGCCCCCGGCCGGAACGCCGCTGAGGTCACCCGTCCTGAGACGGGCGATACCCGCGTTTCGACAGCCGGGGGAGGTCTGACAAACGCCCCTCGATGAGTGCCAGCCGTTTGGCGCGGCTCCAACCCTGCACCCGCTTCTCGAGAACATAGGCTTCCTCGATGGAGTCCATCTCCTCCATCCAACGGAGCTGCACGGGTCGCCTCCTCGCGGTGTACTTGGCTCCCTTCCCGTCGTTGTGCTGTGAAAGGCGGGCATCGATGTCGAACGTCGAGCCCACGTAGAACGATCCGTCGCTGCATTCCAGGATGTACACGAATGGCATGGGTCGAGCTTCCATGCTGCAGTGGGTCACACGGTAGGGCTGTGGACAACGACGGTGGTGGTCGGGGTGGTCGTGGACGCTTGGGGGTTTCGACACGCTCGCAGGGCTCGCGGCTCAACCAGCGTTGCGGCTCAACCAGCGTTGCGGCTCAACCAGCGTTGCGGCTCAACCGGCGGTGGGCTGGCAGGTGGGGCACCACCAGATGACGCGCTGCTGGTCCGCATCTGCGTCGGCGACGGACCTGCCGCCGCCCAGTTCCGACGCCTCGATCAGCGTGCCGCATCGGCGACACGGGCGGTGCCTGCGCCCGAACACGAACGTGTTCTCTCCTCGCCGGTGGATCCCGGTGAATGTCCGGACGGGGTTCGTGAGGTTCCCGCGCATCAGTTTCGCGGCCAGGTCGACGACGGCGGGGACGTCGCACAGGGCCACCGATGTCGTCGGGTGGAGGCCCTGCAGGAAGCAGACTTCGACGCGGTACTCGTTGCCGAGGCCCGCCAGGTTGCGTTGGTCCAGCAGCGCCTCGCCGATGGTCTGCTCGCGGCGCGACGACACCCGGCGGATCGCCTCGTCGCGGCCGGTCGGCGACCAGCGGCCCGGGCCCACCCAGTCGTCGGCCAACACGTCGGGGCCCAGATGGGCCGTGCGGCGCTCGTACTCGTCCGCCGGCCACAACTCGACGACCCCCAGCCAGTGCCCGACCAGTTCCACCCCGCCGTCGACGCGGATCACCAACCGGGCCGTGTGCGCCGGGGCCGACCACCGGTCGCCGACGGCGTGGATGCGCCACGTGCCGTCCATCCGCAGGTGCGTGTGGAGGATGCGGTCGTCGCACAGCCAGTAGAGGTGCTTGCCGTACGGCCAGATGCGCCGGATCGTCGTGCCCACCAGCGTTGCCGTCGCGTGCTGCGGCACGCGGAAGTCGCTGTGCTCGATCACCCGGCCGACGAGGGGCTGGAGCCGCTGCGCCAGCCGCCAGACGGTGTCGCCCTCAGGCACGGGGCGCCTCCACCGTGATGCCCTTCGGTGTGATGCGCGCCCCCGCGGCGAGCAGCGTCTGCTCCAGGCCGGAGGCGCCGACGCGTTCGCCGTCGACCTCTTCGATCCGCAGCCGCGACATGCGGCCCTCTGCCATGGCCTGCTGCAGGGCGCGGACCACCAGGGTGGCGCGCTGCTCGCGTTGTTCGGGCCCGGCGAACAGGGTGAGGATGCGGCCGCCGCGGGTCAGGTGCGCGAGGCAGGCGCCGTCGGCCAGGACGACGAGCGCGCCCGCCGCTCGCGACGGGTGCGCCGTCGGGTGGCTCGGCCACGGGAGGATCGAGCCGTACGGGTTGGCCGGGTCGAGGGCGGCCAAGACGAAGGGGGTGCGTCCTTCGACCTGCCCGGCGCTCCGCGCTGGGGCAGGCTCAGGAACCGAGTGGGAGCGGAGCTGTTCGATCAGGTCCGGCGTACTGAACTGGGCACCGCCCAAACCCTCGACGAGGTAGCCGCGCAGCATCTTCCCGGACTCCTCGAGCTTCGACAGCAGCCGGTAGGCCGCCGCGAACCCGCCGGGCGTGCCGTCGGCGGTGACCCCACCGCGGGTGATGACGCCGAACCGCTCGAGCCACGACGACGCCAGCGCGAGCGCCGCCTCGGCCGGGGTGGGCTGCGGGTCGCGCACCCGGTACCAGCGGCCGGCGGCCTGCGGCGGGGTGAGCGAGCCCTGCCCACTGAGCAGCGCGCGCGAGGGACGAGGGAGCCTGGCCCGCCGTCGAGGGGAAGGGCGGGAGGCCTTGTGCGCACCGCGCGACGTGCCGCCGACCCGTGCCCGGACAGGGGCCATCGACGACGGCGCCACCGCGCCCTCCTCCGCCGCGTGCCAGAGCGCGTCCGCGAGTTCCACGGCGGACTCAGAGCCGTGGATCGACGCGAACGTACCGTCACCCTCCGCGAGCCGGGCGGCCACGGCGAGCGCCTCCTCCGAGGGCGGCTGATCCGGTGGCCCGAGCAGGTCGAGGTCGTCCGCCGGGACCAAAGCCACCAGCGGGTCGTTCGGCCCCGCGGAGCCACGCAGACGAACCACCACCTCGCCCTCGGCGAGCAGCGCGTCGAGGTGCGCTGCCTGGTAACCCGCCAGACGGGCTGGCAGCACGTGGGTTTCCCAGGCGCTGGCGGGGAGCGCCGCTCCGGCGAGCCGTTGCAGGGCGAGCAGCACCTCGTCGGGGCTGGACACGGGCCTGTCGTCGACGTGGTGTGATGCCGCCAGGAAGCGCGCGAAGCCCTCCTGAGAGACGGGCTGCAGCTCCGATCGCGCCTTGTAGAGCGAGCGGCTACGTAGCCGGCGGAGCACCTCCGGGTCCACGAATTGGGGCTCTGTGGCGGTGAACCGCCCGGCCACCAGGCGCTTTGCCACCCGCTCCCGCTCCACCACCAACCCGACGGTGGCCACCCCCAGGCCGAACGCGTCGGCCACCTCCTGCGCACTGAAAGGACCGTGGGTACGCGCGTAGCGGGCGATGAGCTGGGTCAGCGGGTCGCGGCCCTCCACCTGAGGCGCGGCGTGCCCGGCGGGTACCGGGATCCCGAGAGCGTCGCGCAGCAGGGCCAGATCCGAGACCGCCACCAGGTGCGGGCGCCCTGCCAGATTGAGCACCACCACCTCGTTGAGCCGCTCCGCCACGGTGGCGACGGAGGCAGCCCACCACTCAGGCGACACCTTCCCCTCGAGCTCGACGATGGGAACCGGCCCCAGTTCCCGCGGCAGCGCGGCCACCGCGTCGTCGTGGCCCGCCCGTCGGTTCGACGCGGTGCGCTGCAGCTCGGCGACCACCTCGGCCACGACTTCCGGGTCGAGCACCTCGCGCAGGTCCAGCGTTCCGAGCGCGGCGGCGAGGAGTTCCGGGTCCATGGCGAGCAGCGCGGCGCGGCGCTCCGCGAGCGGCGCGTCGCCGTCGTAGATGAACGCGCCCGGGTAGCGGAACAGGAGCGTGGCCGCGAACGGGCTGGGTTGATCGGTGACCACCTCCACGAGCCGCACCGCGCCGGAGCGCAGCCCGCGCATGAGCTCGACGAGGCCGGGCAGGTCGTAGGCGTCCTGCGTGACCTCGCGCACCGTCTCGATGATGATGGGGAACCTCGGGTGGTGCCTGGCCACCTCCAGGAGTTGGGCCGAGCGCTGCCGCTGCTGCCAGAGCGGCGCGCGCCGGCCCGGGTTGGGCCGGGGGAGGAGCAGCGCCCGGGCGGCGCACTCGCGGAAGCGGGCTGCGAACAGGGCCGTGCCGCCCACCTGCTCGACGACGATGCGGCCCACGTCGTCGGGGTCGGTCAGGAGCAGTTCGGGGAGGCGCTCGACCAGATCCGAATCAGGCAGACGCAGCACGATGCCGTCGTCGCCGGCCACGGGCACCACGTCGATGCTGACCTCCCGCGACAGCGCGTCCGCGATGATCAGCGACCATGCCCCCAGCACCCGTCGGCCGAGCGGCGAGTGGACCACCACGCGCCAGTCGCCCAACTCGTCGCGGAACCGCTCCAGCACGACGGTGTGCTCGTCCGGCACCGACCCCGTCGCCGTGCGCTGCTCAGCCAGGTAGCGCTCCAGGTTGCGGCGGGTGTTCCTGTCCAGGAAGGGGCGGTCCAGCCGTTCCGGATTGCGCGAGGCCTCCCGCTGGAGGCGGCCGATGTTCCTGCCCAGCTCCGCGGGCCGCCCCTCGTCCTCGCCGCGCCAGAACGGCAACCGGCCGGTGTTCCCCGGGGCCGGCGTGACGAGCACCCGGTCGCGCGTGATCTCCTCCACGCGCCAGGACGACGCGCCCAGCGTGAAGACGTCGCCCACCCGTGATTCGTGGACCATCTCCTCGTCGAGTTCACCCACCCGCCGGGCACCCGCCTCCTCACCGGCGAGGAACACGCCGAACATCCCCCTGTCCGGGATGGTGCCGCCCGAGGTGGCGGCCACCCGCAGCGCGCCCGGCCTGGGGTAGAGCCGGTTGTCCTCGCCCATTGCCAACCTGGCGCGCAGGTTGCCGAAGTCGGCTGAGGGGTAGGCGCCCGTGAGCAGTTCCACGACGGAATCCAGCAGGGACCGGTCCAGATCCGAGTAGGGCCGCGAGCGCGTGACGGCGGCGAACCACCCGTCGACGTCCAGCCCCTCGTCGCCCTCTGCGGCCGTTGCGGCGACCGTCTGCTGGGCCAGCACGTCCAGCGGGTGCTGCGGGATGTGGAGCTCCTCGATGTCGCCGGCCAGCATCCGCTCCGTCGTGACGACGGCCGAGGCGAGGTCGCCCCTGTGCAACGGGAAGACCTGGCCCACGGACGTGGCTCCCACCACGTGCCCTGCGCGCCCGATGCGCTGCAGGGCGCTGGCCACCGACGGGGGAGAGGCTACCTGGAGGACCCGGTCCACCGCCCCCATGTCGATGCCGAGTTCGAGCGAACTGGTGGCCACGACGCACTTGAGTTCGCCTGATTTCAGGGCGCCCTCGATCTCGGCGCGCTGCTCCTTGCTGACCGAGCCGTGGTGGGCGCGGGCGATGACCAGCGGCGCGCCCCGGACCGTGTCCACGGGAGCCATCACCTGGGCGGGTGGGCGCGCAGGGATGGGCGGGAGCGTGTCGGGGTCGTTCTCCTCGGCCCACATCTCGTTGAGCCGGCCGGTGATGCGCTCGGCCGAGCGGCGGCCGTTGGTGAAGATCAGGGTGGAGCGGCCCTGTATGACGGCGTCGTAAAGTTCCCGCTCCACATGCGGCCAGATCGAGCCGTTCGTGGCCGGGCCGCCGCGCAGCAGGTCCAACAGGTCTCCTGCGGTGCCGTCGCCTGCGGCGGGATCCGGGATGTCGGCGAGGTCCTCCACCGCGGTGCGCACGGTCACGTCCCACGACTTGTGGGCTGGCGGGGCCACCACCGTGACGGCCCTGTCGCCGCCGAGGAACGAGGCGACCTGCTCGATGGGGCGCACGGTGGCCGACAACGCCACGCGTTGGACGTCGCGTCCCACCAGCATGTCCAGCCGTTCGAGGGACAGGGCCAGGTGGGAGCCGCGCTTCGTGCCCGCCACGGCGTGGATCTCGTCCACGATCACGGTCTCGACGGACGTCAGCGTGCGCCGGGCCGAACTCGTCAGCATGAGGTACAGCGACTCCGGCGTGGTGATCAGGATGTCGGGTGGCCGCCGGATGAGGGCGGCGCGCTCCCGCTGCGGCGTGTCGCCGGAGCGCACGCCCACCGACACCTCGCTCCACGGGACGCCGAGGCGCTCAGCGGCCAATCGGGTGCCGGTGAGCGGCGCGCGCAGGTTGCGCTCAATGTCCACGCCCAGCGCCTTGAGCGGCGAGACGTACACGACGGTGGTCCCGGCCGTCGGGAGCCTCTCGGGCCGCGTCGCCAGGCCGTCGATGGCAGAGAGGAAGGCCGACAGCGTCTTGCCCGAGCCGGTAGGCGCGACGACGAGCGCATGCTCGCCCCGCTCGATCGCCGTCCAGGCCTCGGCCTGGACGGCGGTGGGGGCCGAAAACACGCTGGCGAACCACTCGCGCGTGGGTGCGGAGAAGTTCGCCAGCGGGTCAGGTGCGTTCATCAGCCAGCGGTGTCCGCGGGCTCCTCGGTGCCGTCGGTGCTCCAGTTGATGTGGAAGGCGCCCTCGGCATCGATGCGACGGTAGGTGTGGGCACCGAAGTAGTCGCGCAGGCCCTGGGTGAGAGCCGCGTTGAGACGGGGTGCGCGCGCCTGGTCGTAGTGCGCCAGGGCTGCCGCGAAGCCGGGAACGGGGACGCCGGCCTTGACGGCCACCGACACCACCTCGCGCCACGCGTCCTGCGAGCCGGCCAGGCCCTCAGCCACGGAGGGCGCCTCGAGCAGCGTGGCGAGCTTCCTGTCCGCGTACTCCGAGCGGATGCGCTCGAGCAGCTTCGCCCGGATGATGCAGCCGGCGCGCCAGATCTTGGCCACCTCGCCGACGTTGATGTCCCAGCCGTATTCGGCCCCGGCCATGCGGATCTCGTCGAGACCCTGCGCGTAGGCGACCACCTTGGAGGCCCACAGCGCCTGACGGATCTGCTCGACGAACGCCTCGCGATCCGCCACCTGGATCTTCGCGTCGGGACCCTGTAACGCGGCCTGCGCCGCCTGGCGCAGTTCGGGCGCCGACGAGATCGCGCGGGCGAAGACGGACTCGGCAATGGTGTTGACCGGGGTGCCCAGGTTGAGGGCCGACTGCACCGTCCAGGTGCCGGTGCCCTTCATGCCGGCGGCGTCGACGATCACCTCGACGAGGGGGCGGCCGGTGCGGGGATCCTTCTTGCGCAGAACCTCTGCGGTGATCTCGATGAGGTAGGAGTCCAGGTCGCCGGTGTTCCAGGTGGCGAACACGTCCGCCATCTCGTCGTGCGAGAACCCCACGGCCTTCAGGAGTTCGTACGCCTCGCCGATGAACTGCATGTCGGCGTACTCGATGCCGTTGTGCACCATCTTCACGAAGTGGCCCGCGCCATCCGGCCCGATGTAGGTGCAGCAGGGTTCGCCGTCGACCTTGGCGGAGATGGATTCGAGGATGGGCCCGAGCGCTTCGTAGGACTCCGGGGAGCCGCCGGGCATGATCGAGGGCCCTTCCAGCGCGCCCACCTCGCCACCGGAGATGCCGGCGCCGACGAAGTGGAGGCCGAGGTCACGCAGCTTGAGCTCACGCCTGCGGGTGTCCTCGAAGTGTGCGTTGCCGCCGTCGACGACGATGTCGCCCTCGTCGAGCAGCGGGACCAGCAGGTCGATGGTGGAATCCGTGGGGGCGCCGGCCTTGATCATCAGGATCATGCGGCGGGGGCGCTCGATCGAGGCGACGAAATCTGCCAGCTCGACGGCGGGGACGAAGTCACCCTCATGGCCGTGTTCGGCCACCAGTTCGTTGGTCTTGTTGGGGCTGCGGTTCCACACGGCCACACGATGGCCGTTGCGTGCCAGGTTCCGGGCCAGGTTCGAGCCCATCACCGCCATTCCGATGACGCCGACGGCTGCCAGATTGCTCATGGAAGTTCTCCTCACGTTCGTTCCCCTCGAGCCTAGTGGGGCGGGGCGAATAGGAGGAGCCCGGGAGCTGGCGCGGCGCCAAAGAACTCCAGATAATTCTTGACGTCAAGATGTCTTTGTGTCACTCTGCGGCCGCTCACGCTCACCCGTGCGAGCTTGATCACGGAATGATTAGGGATCGCTCACCTTAACCGTTCAATTAGTCGTTGCTATGAGCGTTGACGCGTGCGATGTCGGAGTATGGAGTGGTGGAATCCCCAGAAGAAATAGAGAGACACTGCGTTGAAGCCCGCAGCGCGCAGCTTCTGGAAGACGTCACGCCATCCGTCCTCGTGCGGCACCCGCCAATGGTGGAGTTCGCCGGACCAGATGACGAGGCGCTCTCCGTCGATCGTGAACGAATGGCCGTCCCAGGAGACGGCATGTTCCTGGCCATCGTTGCCGGGGAACGTGATCTTGTTGCCCTGGTGGGCGGGCGGGTCGACGGCCTTCGCCGTGCCGGGTGCTACGAAGCCGGTGATCGTGAGGGCGATCACGGCGAGGATGGCAAGAACTCTTCTTGACAAGCGGTTATTCACGCTGGGGGGCCTTCCGTGCGACAGTGCAGGTGTGGTGAGTGTCGCAAGGCGGAGCGTTCAGTAGCAAAGAATTCTGACGATCACGCGTTCTCAACGAGCGTTTGAGAACGCCCCGGCCGGATCAGGCCCCCAGCGCGGGGACCGCTCAGGAATCGGTGCGCGCGAAAGTCTGGCGACCCCTCAGGAAGGTGGCCTCCACAGGGTCCGGCAGGGTGCGTCCGTGGTACGGGTTGTTGCGGCTCAGCGACCTCGACTGAGCCCTGTCCACCGTCGCGGTCCGATCAGGGTTGACCAGCACGATGTTGGCGGGCTCGCCGGCCCGGAGCGGGCGCCCCTGATCCGCCAGAGACGCCAGCCGGGCGGGAGCGTGGCTCATCCGCTCGGCCACCTGGGCCCAGGTGAGACGCCCCGGCTTGACCATGGTCTCGATGACGACGGACAGCGCCTGCTCCAGGCCCAGCATGCCGGGCCTGGCGTCGACGAAGGCATGGTCCTTGTCCTGCGGCGCATGGGGCGCATGGTCCGTGCCCACCACGTCGATGGTGCCGTCCTCCAGCGCGGCGCGCAGGGCTTCGATGTGCTCGGGGGTGCGCAGCGGCGGGTTCACCTTGTAGAGGGTGTCGTAGCCGGTGAGTTCCTCGGTGCCCAGCAGCAGGTGGTGGGGCGTGACTTCAGCCGTGATCTGCACGCCGCGCTGCTTGGCCCACCGCACCACTTCGACGCCCTCGGCGGTGGTGATGTGGCACACGTGCAGCCGGGAACCGGTGGCCTCAGCCAGCATGGCGTCGCGGGCGATGATCGTCGACTCCGCTACGGGCGGCCAGCCGCCCAGGCCGAGGCGCCCGGACAACTCGCCCTCGTGGCAGCAGGCGCCGGGGCCGGCCAGGAACGAATCCTGCGAGTGCTGGGCGACCACGCCGTTGAAGGGGCGCACCCACTCCAGCGCGCGGCGCATGAGTTGGGGGTTCATCAGGCACATGCCGTCGTCGGAGAACATCGTCACGCGGGCGCGGGAGCGGTTCATCAGGCCCAGTTCGGCGAGTTCCTCTCCCTTGAGGCCCTTGGAGATGGCGCCGATCACGACGACGTCCACCAGGCCGGCGTTGAGGCCCAGGTCGAGCACGTGCTCGGCCTTCTCTGCTGTGTCGGTGACGGGCTGGGTGTTCGCCATGGCGCACACTGCCGTGAACCCGCCGCGCGCGGCGGCCTCAGTGCCGCTCAGCACCGTTTCGGCGTCTTCACGGCCCGGCTCACGCAGGTGGGTGTGGGGATCGACGAGGCCCGGCAGCGCGATGAGCCCGTGGCAGTCCACGATCCGCGCATCGGCCGGTGCTGACTCGGTGATCACGCCGTTGGCAAGGTGGAGGTCGGTGCGGGTGCCGTCCGGCAGTTGCACCCCGTGGAGCGTGGTGGCGGTCATCTACTACTTTTCCTCTCCGGCAAGCAGGTGGTAGAGCACGCTCATCCGCACCGCGACACCGGCCGAGACCTGGTCGAGGATGATCGAGCGCGCGGCGTCGGCGGCCGCTGACGAGATTTCGAGGCCCCTGTTCATCGGGCCGGGGTGTGCGATGCAGGCGCCGTCCTTCAGCATCCTGAGGCGTCGGGGGGTGAGGCCGTAGGCGTCGATGTATTCGCGCTCTGAGGGGAAGAACCCGCCCTGCATGCGCTCGCGCTGGACGCGCAGCATCATGGCGACGTCCACTTCCGGCAGCACCTCGTCGAAGGTGGCGGTGGTCTCCACGCCCCACGTCTCCACGCCGGGCGGCATCAGCGTCGGGGGAGCCACCAGCACGACGCTGGCGCCCACCTTCTCCCACAGGAGCACGTTGGAGCGCACCACGCGGGAGTGCAGCAGGTCGCCGGTGATGGCGATGCGCTTGCCCGACAGGTCGCCCAGGTTGTTGGCGCGCAGGTGCCGACGGATCGCGTGGGCGTCAAGGAGCGCCTGGGTGGGGTGTTCGTGCATGCCGTCGCCGGCGTTGATCATCGACGCGCGGACCCAGCCGGCCGCCTGCGCCACCGAGCCGGAGCCGGCGTGCCGCATCACGATGGCGTCGACGCTCATGGCGTCGAGGGTCTGCAGCGTGTCCTTCATGGACTCGCCCTTGGACACCGACGACCCCTTGGCCGCGACGTTGATGGAATCTGCCGACAGCCATTTGGCCGCCAACTCGAAGGATGAGCGGGTGCGCGTCGAGTCCTCGAAGAACAGGTTGACGATGGTGCGGCCGCGCAGGGCGGGCAGCTTCTTGATGGGGCGCGACTGGATGTCGTGCATTTCCTCGGCTGTGTCGAGGATGGTCCAGATCTCCTCTTCGCTGAGATCGGCGATGCCGAGGAGATGCTTCACTGGCCGCTCCGTTCGATGGTGATGAGGTCCTGGCCGTCGGTCTCGGTGAGGTTCACGCGGACCCGTTCGTCGCGGGCCGTCGGGATGAGTTTGCCGACGATGTCCGCCTGGATGGGCAGGTCGCGTCCACCGCGGTCGATGAGCGCCACCAGTTGGATGGAGCGTGGCCGGCCCAGGTCTGCCAGTGCGAGCAGCGCGGCCTGGATGGTGCGTCCGGAGAACAGCACGTCGTCCACCAGCACCACGACCTTGCCGTCGATCTCCTCCGGCAGGACGGTGGGGCTGGGCATGCGGGTGGGGTTGCGGCGCAGGTCGTCGCGGTACATCGTGATGTCGAGTTGGCCGACAGGGATGGCGTGCCCCTGCGCCTCGGCGATGGCGGCGATCCGCTCCGCCAGAGGGGCGCCCCGGGTGATGATGCCCAACAGGATCACGTCATCACTGCCGTGGTTCTTTTCGAGGATCTCGTGCGTCATGCGGTTCAACGCCCACTGCATCTCGTCGCCATCTACTACGGCGCGTGGCTCCATGGTTTCCTCCCGTGGTCGGCTCAATCTACCGTACGGACTGACTCCTCTCACACGCCAGTTCCGTATAGAGTGCCTGCCATGAACCTGCTCCCACTCGAGGTCCTTCCGGGCTGGCCCCAGCCGGAGCCCGTCTCTGACATGCTCCTGATGTTCCTGATGGTGCTAGGCCCGCTGGGCTTCGGCGTCATCGTGGCTCTGCTCTACTTCGGCCCCAAGCTGGCGCGCGAACGCCGCGAGCGCGAGCTGAAGGCCAGCAGCACCGAACTGGAGAACACCCGTCCGAACTGACCGCACCTGAACGACGAAAGGGCCGCCGGGCATTGTTGCCCGGCGGCCCTTTCGTCGTTGTTCAGGACGCGTCGAGGCGGCTGCGCTCCTGGGCCCTCAGCGAGCGGCGTGCCTCGTCGAGGCGTTCAGTGACGGAGCGGCGGACCTGTTCGCTGGGCTCGTTGTCGTCGAGCCACGCCTGGATGGTGGCCACCAGTGACTCCGTCACCAGCGGCGTCGGGAACAGCCAACGCAGCGCGGTGCCGACGGTGGCGTAGCCCCTGTCGGCCCACGTGCCCTCGCGGCGCGAGATGCGGCCGAGCAGATCGAGGTAGGCGGCCGGATAGGGCTCCAGCACCTCGTCCTGGCCGTAGCGCCAGAAGCCCATGCAGATGGACCGGTGGGTCTCGTTGGGCACGTCCGGGTCGTCCGTGGCCAGCGCCCACGCCTGCGACTTGGAGTCCACGTCAGGGAGCGCGGCACCCGCGCCGGCGGCCTGTTCGGCGCCGGCGGAGGTGTTGTCGCGGTCCAGTTCGGCGGAGATCTCGTCGTGGCCGATGGCGCCCAGCTTGGCCAGGGCCGCCGTGATCGCCCACCGCATGCCGGTGTCGATGGCCAGGCCCTGGGGCACTTCTTCGCCGTGGAGCCACCCGCGGATGAGCTCGATGCCCTCCGCGGAGCGCACATTCCCGATGAGCGCCTTGGCGATCAGCACCTGCTTGTCCGAGCCCGGCTCGGTCTCCTTGAGGAGCTGCGCCAGCCCCGCCACCCAGCGGGTGTTGAGGTCGTCGCGCAGCTCCGGAGCAGTGAAGGCGAGGGCGGCGTTGCTGGCCTGAGCCAGTAGCGTCGAGGCGCCAGCCATGTCGTTCTCCGAGGGGAGCGCGGCCTGCACCAGGCGCTTGTACTGCTGTGCCGGGAACTCCGCGTCGCGCGTCATCTCCCAGAAGGCGGTGAGCGAGACGGCGCGGGCCAGGGGATCTGTCAGCGCGCCGATGTGTTCCACGAGCGCGGCGGCCGAATCGTCGTCGAAGCGCACCTTGGCGTAGGTGAGGTCGCCGTCGTTGAGGAGCACGACGTCGCCGCGGTGCACCCCCACCAGGTCCTCGATGGCGGTGCGCTCGCCGTCGACATCGGTCTCGACGTAGTGGCTGCGGGTGAGCAGGCCGTCCTCACCGAGGGCGTAGATGCCGATGCCCAGGCGGTGCGTCCGCAGCGTCGGCCAGTCCGGGTGGGCGGTCTGCACCACGTCGAAGCGCGTGAAGCGGCCCTCGTCGTCCAGGTCGAAGCTGGGGGCCAGCGTGTTGACGCCTGCCGTCTCCAGCCACTGGGCGGAGAACCACGACAGGTCGCGGCCGGAGGCCGCTTCCAGCTCGACGAGGAGGTCCGAGAGCTCGGTGTTGCCCCACGCGTGCTTCTGGAAGTACTCGTGCACGCCGGCCAGGAACGCCTCGCGGCCGACGATGGAGACCAGCAGCTTCAGGACGGAGGCGCCCTTGGCATAGGTGATGCCATCGAAGTTCTGCTCGACCTTCTCGAGGTCGCTCATGTCGGCGGCGATGGGGTGCGTCGTGGAGAGCTGGTCCTGCAGGTAGGCCCAGGCCTTGCGCTCGTTGCTGAACGACGCCCAGGAGTTGGTGCCGGTGTCGTAGCGCTTCGAGATCTCGTCGTTGGCGTAGTGCGAGGCCCATTCGGCGAAGGATTCGTTGAGCCACAGGTCGTTCCACCAGCGCATGGTGACGAGGTCGCCGAACCACATGTGGGCCAGTTCGTGGAGGATCGTGTTGTCGCGGGCGTCCAGTTCCCGCGAGGTCACCCGCGAGCGGAACAGGTACTCGTCGCGGAAGGTGACGCAGCCGGCGTTCTCCATGGCCCCGGCGTTGAACTCCGGCACGAAGATCTGGTCGTAGGTGGAGAAGGGGTAGGGCACGCCGAAGGAGTCCTCGAAGACCTCGAAGCCGCGCTGCGTGGTGGTGAGGATGCGGTCCGCGTCCAGGTACTGGGCCAGCGACCGGCGGCATGCCACCGACGCCGGGATCTCCTTGCCGTCGGTGGTGATGGTGCCCTCCACCACGTGGAACTCGCCGCAGACCAGCGCCGTGATGTAGGTGGCAACCGGCGGCGTGGGCTCGTGCTCGAAGCGGCCGAAACCGTCGCCGATGTCGTGCGGCTCCACGCGGGCGGAGTTGGTGAACACCACCCATTCGCCGGGGGCCAGCACGGTCAGCTGGAAGGTGGCCTTCTGGTCCGGCTGCTCGGCGTTGGCGAACATGCGGCGCGCGTCGGCCGTCTCGAACTGGGTGTAGAGGCACACCGCGTCGTCGGCGGGGTCCACGAAACGGTGCAGGCCCTCGCCGGTGTTGGAGTAGCGACACGTGGCCACGACCTGCACCTCGTGCCTGCCCTCCTCCAGCTCGGGGAGGGGGAGGCGGTAGCCGTCGAAGGACGAGGTGTCGAACGCCTCACCGTCGAGGGTGGCCTCACGCACGTCGTCGGCGATGAGGTCGAGGTAGGTCGAGCCGCCCGCCGAGGAGAAGGTGAGCTGCGTGGTCGAGACGAACTGCCTGGCGGGCTGTTCGACCTCACGACCGGTGAGGTCGACGAGAACACGGTAGGCCTCGGTGGTCATGATCTGGGACCGTGCGACGGCCTCGTCGCGCGTGATGTTCGCCGTAGCCATGGGGTGTCTATTCTCCTGTGTCGATGTTGTCCGCCCTCATCAGGGTTTCCTGCATTCTTCTACTGAACTGCCGAGAGCGGTGGGATTTGGGCTCTCCTGGGAGCAAATGATTCCCCCACCGTAGATCTGGGCGGTGTCACCAGCGTATGCAACGATAAAACGCATGAGCGAAGAGAGCCGGGCCGGGGTGGAATCCCCGCAGTTGCGCCGCCGATGGACTGACCTCAACACGCGCCTCACCGAGGCGCAGGAGGCCTACTACGGCGCTGATTCGCCCACCATGTCGGACGCGGAGTACGACGAGGCGATGCGTGAACTCCAGGCACTCGAGGACGCCCACCCGTCGCTGGTCACGCCTGATTCCGTCACCCAACGCGTGGGTACCGCGCGGATCACGGATTTCAAGCCCGTGGAGCACCGCCGTCGCCTGCTCAGCCTCGACAACGTGTTCTCGGACGAGGAACTCACCGCCTGGCTGACCCGCACCCCGGCAGACCGCTACCTGTGCGAGCTGAAGATCGACGGGCTCGCCGTCAACCTGCTCTACCTCGACGGCCGCCTGAGTGTCGCGGCCACGCGCGGCGACGGGCGCGTGGGCGAAGATGTCACACCCAACGTGGAGACCATCAAGGGCATCCCGCGGCGGCTGAAGGGCGCGGCCCCGGCCGTGCTGGAGGTACGCGGCGAGGTCTTCTTCCCCGTCGCCGGCTTCGAGCGGCTCAACGAGTCGCTGGTCCAGGACGGCAAGGCGCCCTTCGCCAATCCGCGCAACGCCGCGGCGGGTTCGCTGCGCCAGAAGAACCCCGCGGTGAGCGCGTCGCGCCCGCTGCAGATGATCGTGCACGGCATCGGCGCCGTGGAGGGGGCCGCCTTCGAGTCCCAGTCAGATGCCTATGCGCAGTTGAAGGAGTGGGGTCTCCCGGTGTCGCCGGCCTACAAGGTGCTGGAATCGCGGGCGGACGTGGCCGAGTATGTCGCCCACTACGGCGAACACCGCCACGGCCTGACCCACGAGATCGACGGCGTCGTGGTGAAGGTGGACAAGCTCTCGGAGCAGGACAGGCTGGGGGCCACGTCGAGGGCTCCTCGCTGGGCCATCGCGTACAAGTACCCGCCGGAGGAGGTCAACACCAAGCTCCTCGACATCCGGGTCAACGTTGGCCGCACGGGGCGCGTCACCCCGTACGGGATCATGGAGCCCGTCTTCGTCAGTGGCTCGACGGTGGAGATGGCCACGCTCCACAACCCGTTCGAGGTAGAGCGCAAGGGCGTGCTCATCGGCGACACCGTCGTGCTCCGGAAGGCCGGCGACGTCATCCCGGAGATCGTCGCGCCCGTCGTGGCGCTGCGCGACGGCTCGGAGCGGCCGTTCGTGATGCCCACCCACTGCCCGTCCTGCGGCACCGAACTGCGGCCGGAGAAGGAGGGCGACAAGGACATCCGGTGCCCCAACTCCCGCACCTGCCCCAGCCAGCTCCGGGAACGCCTGTTCAGCCTGGCGTCCCGTGGCGCGTTCGACATCGAGGCGCTCGGCGAGAAGGGCGCCAACGCGCTGCTCAGCGCCGGTCTGCTGACGGACGAAGGCGGCCTCTTCGACCTGACGGTCGAAGACCTGCTCGCCACGGATTTCTACACGAGGCTGGCCAAGCCCGCAGACGCCGACGCGCCCAGCCGCAACGGCCGCGTGTTGTCGACGGTGGGGGAGAAGCTCCTCGCCAATCTCGAGGCCGTCAAGACCCAGCCCCTCTGGCGCGTCCTGGTGGCCTTGTCCATCAGGCACGTCGGCCCCACGGCCGCCCGCTCGCTGGCCGCCAGGTTCGCGTCGCTCGACGCCATCCGCGCCGCCTCGCTGGAGGAGCTCGCCTCGACGGAGGGCGTGGGCGGGGTGATCGCGGAGTCGGTGAAGAACTGGTTCGACGTGGACTGGCACGTCGCCATCGTCGACACGTGGGCGGCCGCCGGGGTCCGGATGGCTGACGAGGTGGACGAGTCACAGCCCCGCACACTGGAGGGCGTCACGGTGGTGGTGACCGGCTCGCTGGAGGGCTTCACCCGGGACGGCGCGAAGGAGGCCATCATCAGCCGCGGGGGCAAGGCCGCGGGCTCGGTGAGCAAGAACACCGACTACGTCGTGGTGGGCGCCAACGCGGGCACGAAGGCCGCCAAGGCGGAGGAGCTTGGGCTGCCCATCCTGGACGAGGCCGGATTCGTCACCCTGTTGAGCAGCGGCCCCGCAGGGCTGGGATAGTTGACCCATGCGAATCCACATTGCCACTGACCACGCGGCCTTCGAGTTGAAGAACTACCTCGTCGAGCGGCTTCAGGAGGACGGCTTCGAGGTCGTCGACCACGGCGCGCACGAGTACGACGCTCTGGACGACTACCCTCCCTTCGTCATCCCCTGTGCAGAGGCAGTCGTCGCGGAGGACGGTTCCCTGGGCGTCGTGCTGGGCGGCTCCGGCAACGGTGAGCAGATCGCGGCCAACAAGGTGAAGGGTGTGCGCGCGGCGCTGGCCTACAACGTGGAGTTGGCCAGGCTGGCGCGCGAGCACAATGACGCCAACGTCATCTCACTGGGCGGCCGGATGCAGTCGCTGGAAGAGTCCTACGACATCGTCAAGACCTTCGTCACCACGCAGTTCCCGGGGGAGGACCGGCATCAGCGCCGCATCGACCTCATTTCGGAATACGAGAACCGCTGAGCCTTAGAGAGTGCGCCCTTGGTCGGGTCGTTCGGAGACATGAGCAGAGTCTATGCGCAGTTTGCCCAGGAACCTCGGGCGTCCATCTGTGCGGACGCCCTAGTCACACCGTTGATCGCTCAACTTCCCTGGGCGTTGCGGTTCCGGAGCCGCTGGTGCTTCTGCTGGTCCTCGGTGCTGCGGTCCCGACGCGGGAGCAGCTTGGCCCGAAGGGCCCGCTCCCGGTCCACCAGGCCGGACACGCCGTCGCGCCCGAACTCACGCCGCTGCTCTTCGCTCATGGGCCGAGTCTACGGACGGCTAAGGTGGCGAAATGCCTGAGGGTCACGTCATTCACCGGCTCGCTTCCGAATACACCGCCACCTTCGGCGGGGTCGAGGTCTCCGTCACCTCCCCGCAGGGCCGTTTCGACGCGACACCGCTCGACGGCTCCGTGTTCAACCACGGCGAGGCAGTCGGCAAGCACCTCTTCCTCGACTTCGCCACGGGCGACGTCGTGCACATCCACCTGGGGCTGATCGGCAAGATCCGCTTCGAGCCCCTGGCCCCACCGGTCGGCGAGGTGCGGCTGCGCGTCCACAACGGCGTCACCGTCGCGGATCTGCGGGGACCGCAATGGTGCCGGATCATCACCCCGGAGGAGCGCGACGCCGTGGTCGCCTCGAGCGGCCCCGACCCGCTGCGCGCCGACGCCGATCCGTCTCGGGGTTTCGAACGAGTGCGGCGCTCCGGCAAGCCGATCGCCGCCCTGTTGATGGACCAGCGAGTCGCCGCCGGGGTGGGCAACATCTTCCGCGCGGAGGTGCTCTACCGGCACCGCCTCGACCCCGCCGTGCCCGGCCGCGACATCGACCGCCGCACCTGGGACGCCATCTGGGCGGATCTGGTCGAGCTGATGCACTACGCCGTCGGTGCCGGCCGCATCGACACGGTGCGCGACGAGCACGGCCCGGAGGCCCAGGGCCGCGACCCGCGGGTGGACCGGCACGGCGGGGAGGTCTACGTCTACCGCAGGGCCGGGCAGCCGTGCCTGGTCTGCGGCTCGGAGATCCGCACCGCCATGCTGGAGGGTCGCAACATGTACTGGTGCGGTCGCTGTCAGCGCCGGAAGCGGGTCGGTCGCTGAGCACCGGCGCGGTAAATACCGGGACCGGCCGCGCATCCGCTCGGCGGCCACCGGCGCCGCATAGGGTGGGCCCATGGAGTGGAGCGACTACCAAGCAGTCCTGTTCGACCTCGATGGAGTGATCACCCCAACCGCTGAGGTGCACATGCACGCCTGGGCCGACATGTTCAACGGCTTCCTCAGTACCCGCAGCGGCCAGTTGCCGTACACCGACGACGACTACTTCGCCTTCGTGGACGGAAAGCCTCGCTACGACGGGGTGCGCGACTTCCTCCTGTCCCGCGGCATCGTGTTGCCGGAAGGCCGGCCGACGGACGACCCGAGCCAGTTGACGGTGTGCGGGCTCGGCAACCGCAAGAACGAGGCCTTCAACACCATCATCGAGCGCGACGGCGTGGCCCCCTATCCCGGCTCGAAACTCCTGGTCGAGCAACTCGCGGCCGGCGGTTTCAAGCTCGCGGTGGTGTCGTCGTCGAAGAATGCGCCGGCCATCCTCCGCGGCGCGGGGCTCGCCTCCTACTTCCCCGTGGTGATGGACGGCAACGTCGCCGCCCGGGCGCACATCGCCGGCAAGCCGGCTCCGGACACCTTCATCCACGCCGCCCAGATGCTCGGCGTGCCCACCCGCAGCGCCGTCGTCGTGGAGGACGCGATCTCCGGCGTGGCCGCAGGTGCTGCGGGGGATTTCGGCCTCGTCATCGGGGTGGACCGCGGCGTCGGGCACGAGGCGCTGCTCCTCGCCGGCGCCGACCTCGTCGTCGACGACCTCCGGGAGCTGACGGCGTGAAGACCCGGGAGATCACCAGCGACCCGATGAACCGCTCGCGCTTCCCGGTGGACCCGTGGCGGTTGGTGGAGGTGGAGCCCAGCGCCAAGGACGTGGGTACCACGGAGTCGCTCTTCGCCGTCGGCAACGGCTACCTCGGCATGCGCGGGAACCCGGAGGAGGGGCGGGTCAGCTACGCCAACGGCACGTTCATCAACGGCTTCCACGAGACGTGGCCCATTGAGCACGCCGAGGCTGCCTACGGGTTCGCCCACACCGGCCAGACGATCGTCAACGTGCCGGACGCCAAGCTGCTCAAGGTCTACGTCGACGACGAGCCGCTGACGCTCACGGTGGCAGACCTCGACGACTATGAGAGGGTCCTCGACCTGCGCTCCGGCCGCCTCAGCCGCAAGGTGGTGTGGCGCACCCCGTCAGGCAAGGTGGTGGAGATCAGGAGCAGCCGCATGGTCTCGTTCACCGACCGTCACCTCGCCCTCATGCAGATCGAGATCACCCTGCTCGAGGGGGGTGAGGCCCCCGTCGTGGTCAGCTCGCAGATCGTCAACCGGCAGGACGGGTACTCCGACTACCGGGCGACCGAGCAGGCGGAGGGCTTCGACCCGCGGCGCACGAGCAAGTTCCAGGAGCGGGTGCTGAACCCGGAACTCAACTGGAGCAAGGGCGACCGCATGATGCTCGGTTTCCAGACGGCGCGCTCAGGCATGACCCTCGCCGTTGCGGCAGACCACCGCCTCGAGACGGGGAACCTGTACGAGGCGGTGATCTCCACCACCGAAGACGTGGGCAAGCAGGTGTACCGCTTCGACGCGAAGCAGGGCGAGCCCATCAGGATCTCCAAGGCGGTGGTCTACCACAGCTCCCGCGGGGTGCCGGTGGCGGAACTCTCGGACCGCTGTCGCCGCACGCTCGACCGCGTCCGTGACAAGGGGTTCGACTACTTCTACGACCAACAGCGGCACTGGCTTGACGACTTCTGGCGCGACTCCGACGTGGTCGTCGAGGGTCAGCCGGCCATCCAGCAGGCCGTGCGCTGGTGCCTCTTCCAGTTGGCGCAGGCGTCGGCCCGCTCGGACCAGTTGGGCATCCCCGCCAAGGGCGTGACGGGCTCGGGCTACGAGGGTCACTACTTCTGGGACACGGAGATCTACCTGCTGCCGTTCCTCACGTACACCTCGCCGCGCGCGGCCCGCAACGCGCTGCGCTCCAGAGTGATCATGTTGCCGCAGGCCCGCGACAGGGCGGCGGTGCTGTCACAGCGTGGTGCGTTGTTCCCGTGGCGCACCATCAACGGTGAGGAGGCGTCGGCGTACTACGCAGCGGGCACCGCCCAGTACCACATCGATGCCGACGTGGCCTTCGCCTTCGAGAAGTACCGCGACATCACCGGCGACCAGGCCTTCATGTACCGCGACGGTGCCGCCGTGCTGGTGGAGACCGCCCGCATGTGGGCTGACCTCGGTTTCTGGCGCACCGACGCCGAGGGCGCGCACAGGTTCCACATCCACGGCGTCACGGGACCGGACGAGTACACGGCCGTGGTCAACAACAACCTCTACACCAACGTCATGGCCCGCGCGAACCTCAACTACGCGGTCTCCCTCATCCGCGAGATGCGCCACATGGACGAGGCGGCGTACCAGCGCGTGGTGGAGGACCTGGGCCTGACCGACGACGAGGTGCTCGAGTGGGAGGCCTGCGCCAAGGGCATGGTGATCCCCTTCGACGAGACCTTCGGGATCAACCCACAGGACGAGAAGTTCCTCTACTCGGAGATGTGGGACCTGGAGAACACCCCTGATAACAAGCGGCCGCTGCTGCTGAACTACCACCCGCTGGTGATCTACCGGTTCCAGGTGTTGAAGCAGGCCGACGTGGTCTTGGCGATGTTCCTGCAGGGCGACCAGTTCACGGCGGAACAGAAGAAGGCCAACTTCGAGTACTACGACCCCATCACCACTGGCGACTCCACCCTCTCCAGCGTGGTGCAGTCCATCCTCGCGGCGGAGGTGGGGTACCAGGACATGGCCATGGAGTACTTCACGTCCGGCCTGTTCGTGGATCTCGCGGACCTGCACTCCAACGCCCGCGACGGCGTGCACATCGCGTCGACCGCCGGCGTGTGGAAGGCGCTCGTGCACGGCTTCGGCGGCTTGCGCGACCACGACGGGCAGCTCACGTTCGACCCGCGCCTGCCCAAGGAGTGGCCGTCGCTGACGTTCTCCATCACCGTGCACGGTTCCCGTCTGCGCGTGCGCCTGGAGCGCACCTCGATCGCCTTCGACGTGGAGGAGGGCGGCCCGGTCGAACTGGCCGTGCGCGGAAGGCCGCTGACGGTGCTACCCGGAAGTCCGGTCGCCGTGCCGCTCGACGGGCAGGGCCCACTCCTGCCATCGTTGGAGGGGAGCCACCCTCTGGTGGGCGGGCGTCGTAAGGACGGCTCCGTCGTCCAGGCGGTGCTGCCGGAGTCGCACCCGCAGGAGATCGCCGAGGAGACATCATGAGCCTGGAACTCACAGGGGTCGCCAGCGAACACTTCGAGACGCGCCCCCGGGCGGACGGTTTCGAGATGACCGGGGACGGCCGGCTGCGGCACCTGAGCGTCGAATTCGGTGACGGTTGGACGCTGCTCGACGACACCGTCGACGACGCGGGGGCCGAGCTGCGGCACACGTCGGGCGTGACAGGCTCCGTGCGGCTGTCGTCGGGGCCCCGCCTGCGGCTGCAGGTCAACCTCACCTCGGAGATCGACGACACCGTCACCGTCCCCGGCCCCCTGCTGCGGGTGGTGGGGGAGCAGAATCCCATCTGCTGGCTTGCCGAGGCGTCGGGCGAGATCGTCCTCCCGTCGGAACACGGCCCTGGGCTGCTCACGCAGCGACGCGGGCTGTGCAGCGACGGCCCCGAGCCGGGCATCGCATACCTCCTGGAGGCGGAGCCGCTGCTACGGCCGAAGAGCGTCCTTTCGTCGGCATGGACCTATGAGGCCCTCGAGGGCGACATCCTGGACATGCCTCTGGAACCGTCGTGGTTCCCGTTCGACCGCTATCCCGGCGTCGGGCACGGCGTCGAGTTGAGCGTCCCCGACGGCCTGGTGGTCGCCGATGAGAGCGTCCGGGTGACGGACACCGACGGCGAGTTCGAGCTGTACCCGCCGCCCGGGCTGTCGACGGTGGGGGTATGGGGCCCCGGCGGCCGGACGTTGCTGGAGATCGGCTCCCACCTCGACCCGGCGCAGCTCCGCGAGAAGCTGGCCGCTGAGCGTCTGGTGGACGACGCCTGGGCCTATGTCGCCGTGCGGCACATGATGGAGAGCTGGACCCCGGATGACTTGGTGGACCGCGTCGACTTCGTGCTCGGGCAGGTGCTCGAGAAGCCGACGGCGTGGGGCGCCGTCGCCGCGCACCTCGCCACCCAGCTCGGCCTCCCGCTGGAGCAGGAGGCGCAGGAGGCGGCCACCCAGGTGCTGTCGCGGGGCCGCGTCGACGAGGTGATCGTGCTGACGATGCACGGCATGGTGCCCATCGACCTGGCCGGCGGAGCCTGGCCGGTCGGCAACTTCCGGGAACTGGGGATCGAGGCGATGTCGCGCATCGGCTACGGCCGGGTCCGCTCGGCCGGTGCTCCGATGAGGGGCCGTGACGTGGCGGTGGCCAAGTTGTTCGCCGCAGGGCTGGGGGAGACGGAGCAGGGCCTGCGCGCCTCGTCGTGCGCGATGATGGCCGAGCACCGGCTCCTGTGCTGGCTGTCGGCGCAGCAGTCGCCGGTGGATCTGGCCTGGCTGTCCGTCGGTTGATGACAGATGTCATCCCAGAGTGGTGACATCGCCTCCTCGCGCCGCCCTCCGCCAGCACTGAGGATGGGACACGTCCATTCGTCGTCGCGGCGTCGGTGATGTTGTGCCACACGGCCCTTGGGGGCATGACCGGCTTCGCGATGATGGCCTCACTCGTCGCGCACTGTGGACTCGGCTACGGTCAGGCTGTGCGCAGGTCGCGCCCTGACCCCTGAAGGTTGTAAATGGATAGCGTTCTCGACGAAAGCCGGGCCCCGGCCCACCAACCGGCGGCGGATGGCTTGCCGTGGTACCGACGCATGGTGATGCAGGGCGGCCTGTACATCGCACCGGGTGCCGCCTTCGTCCTCATCCCCATCGTGTTTGCCTCCGGGGCGCCGCTGCACATCTGGCTGTTCGTGGTGGCGACATCCCTGTTGCTGGCGTTCCTCGTGGTGGGTTCCACCGCCATCGCCCACTGGAACGCTCGCGGCCGGTGGCTCTGGATGGCGGCGGTTCTCGGCACCGTCGGGCTGATGGCGCTGTCGCCAGGGGAGACGATGCCCATCTACCAGGTGCCCTACATCACCACCACGGCCGCCGTGCTCCTGCCGTTCCGGCACTCGCGTGTCGTGATCCTCGTGACCACCGCGGTCGCCATCCTGACGGCACTGGTCGAGCGGAACCTGCAGATCGTGGTGATGGGCGCCCTGGCGCTGGCCATGGGCCTGGTGATCGCGCTGGCGCTGGAGACGAGCCGCACCCGCGACAGGCTGCGGCTGTCGGAGCAGCGCACAGCGGTGCTGGCCGTCGCGGCGGAGCGGGAGCGGATCGGACGTGATCTCCACGACATCCTCGGGCACTCGCTGACTGCGGTGGCGGTCAAAGCGGATCTGGCAGAACGCCTGATCGACCGCGACGCCACTGCCGCCCGCGCGGAGGTGGCCGAGTTGGCCCAGATCGCCCGACAGGCCCTCGCCGACGTCCGGGCGACTGCCTCCGGGATGCGCAAGGTGCGCCTCGCGAGCGAGATCGCCTCGGCGCGCTCGGTGCTGACCGCAGCCGGCATCGAGGCGGTCATCCCGACGGCCCTGCCTGCCCTGGACGACCGGACGTCGGAACTGCTCGGCTACGTGGTGCGGGAGAGTGTGACCAACGTCGTGCGGCACGCCTCAGCGTCCACCTGCACCATCTGCTACAGCGACGGGGTGCTGACTGTCTCTGACGACGGCCGTGGGATCGGCGACCGGGAGCGGAACGGCACAGGCCTGAGCGGGCTGCGCGCCCGTGTGGCGGAAAGCGGAGGACAGCTCGAGGTGGTGGCCGGCGGAGTGGGCACCACCGTGGTCGCCTCCACCGGGGCGTCCCCCATCGTGACCGACGTGTCCCTGCGGGCGTCGTGTCTGTCGAAGATC
Source organism: Tessaracoccus zhenghani (assembly GCF_054552775.1). NCBI lineage: Bacteria > Bacillati > Actinomycetota > Actinomycetes > Propionibacteriales > Propionibacteriaceae > Tessaracoccus > Tessaracoccus zhenghani. The sequence continues at coordinate 233,000 of NZ_CM137275.1, forward strand.
GAGTCCTACTCACAGTCCCGCAGCGGGACGCCGGCCGTGCCGGAGGGCGCCGCATGACCACGTTGCTGATCGCGGATGACCAGACGCTGATCCGGACGGCGCTGGCCACCATGCTCTCGCTGGAGGACGACCTGCAGGTGGTGGGTCAGGCCAGCACGTGCGCAGAGGTGGTGCACCGGGCGTTGGAGACGCAACCTGGGGTCATCCTCCTCGATGTGCAGATGCCCGACGGCGGGCTGGGTGTCGACGACGGCATCGAAGCCATCCCGCACGTGCTCGACGTCGCCCCCAAGAGCAGGATCATCGTGGTGACCACCTTCGGCCGGCCCGGCTACCTGCGCCGGGCACTGGAACGGGGAGCGGTGGGATTCCTGGTGAAGGACACCCCCGTCGACAGGCTCGTGGAATCCATCCGACGCGTGTCGGAGGGGCTCCGCACGGTGGACCCGGAGTTGGCGGCCGCCTCGCTGAGCATCGGCCGCTCGCCGCTGACGGAGAAGGAGGCCCTGGTCCTGGCCGCCTCGGCCGGCGGCGCGAGCACGGCCCAGATAGCGCAGAGCGTCTACCTGTCCGAGGGGACGGTGCGCAACTACCTCAGCTCCACCATCGGCAAACTCGGCGCCCGCAACCGCGCCGAGGCGCTCCGCACCGCCACCGACAACGGCTGGCTCTGAGCGTGAGCAATTCGATGGGGTCACGGCACCTGTAACGCTGTTCGTCGGCGGGCGGATTCAATCGGTGGGTGCAACACCAACTAGTTTGGCCAGTTTCTCAGCAGGGGTCTCGTAATCCAAGCCCTTCCGGGGGCGGGTGTTGAGTTCGTACTCGGCCGCGGCGACTTCTGCGTCGGTGACACGGGTGAAGTCGGTGCCCTTGGGGAAGTACTGACGCTTGAGTCCGTTGCTGTTTTCGTTGGTGGGACGCTGCCACGGGGAGTGGGGATCACAGAAGTACACCTTGCAGGAGGTCTCGTCGGTGAATCGGTGATGGGCGGCCATCTCTACGCCCTGGTCCCAGGTCAACGAGCGCCACAGCGAAGCGGGTAACTCTCGGGCCATGATCGTGAGGATGTCGGTGACGGTGAAGGTGTCATGGACACAGACCCGCCGCATCATCGTGTACTTCGTGTGACGCTCATCGAGGGTGACCAGCGCGGAGCGTAGATCCGACCCGATGATCAGGTCACCTTCCCAGTGGCCTGGCACCCGCTTGTCGTCAGCCTCCTCGGGACGTTTCGCCAGGACCGCGTCCTCCCCGATCCAGCCCCGGGGTTTAGCAGGCAGCTTCGATCTCGGTCGACGTTTGCTGCGGCCCTGACGTAACGCCTTGTCAACCGTCAATTCGTGACGCAGTGACCCGGCGGTCTGGATGTAGAGCGCCTGGTAGATCGTCTCGTGACTCACCCACATGTCCTCCCGGTCAGGGAATTCGAGTTTCAACCGGCCCGAGATCTGCTCGGGAGAATCACGCCGCTTCAACCGCTCGACCACCTCAGCACGCACCGCGCTACCAGGGGCCAGTTTCCCAGGCTTCGGCCGTTTCCGGGCCTGGTCGGCACGTGTCTGCGCGGGACGCCACCGGTACTTACCCTCAACGGATCCGCGTTGACGCTCCCGCCACACCGTCGAACGGGCCACCCCCAACTCGGCAGCGATCCACGTGTCACCACGTCCCTCGCTCAGCCGGATCGCGATCACCATCCGACCCGCCTGAGTCAGCCTGCCATTGCAATCGACCCAGTCCCCCTCGGGCACCCGACGCGGCTCCCGCGCCGCCCGCGGCCGCAGCTCGGGCACACCCCCGAGCCGCCCATGCTGCAACTTCACACCCTCGAGTTTGGCCCACCTCCACACCATCCCAGGCGAGATACCCAACCCCCGTGCGACTTCTCGCGCACTGAGCCCCTCAGCCAACCCGGCAAGGGCAACCCCACGCTTCTCCGCGACCGACACAACACATCCCCTTCAGATCTGTTGCACTCACCCCCTGAACTCGCGGCGTGTCGCCACCGTGACCCCATCCAATTGCTCACGGTAAACGCCCCGTCGGGGTCCTTCCGGACGTCGCGGAACCCACGTAGGGTCGGTGGCATGAAGATCTGCATCATCGGTGGACACGGAAAGATCGCTCTACTCCTGCACCCCCTCCTGGTGCAGGGCGGCCACGAGGTTGCGGCGCTGATCCGCAACCCGGCCCACGTGAGCGACGTGGAGGAGACGGGGGCCAGCGCTGTGGTGGCCGACGTGGAGAGCCTCGACACCGACGCCCTGGCCGCCCAGTTCGACGGCTTCGACGCCGTGATCTGGTCGGCCGGCGCCGGCGGCGGCAATCCCGAGCGCACCTACGCCGTCGACAGGGACGCGGCCATGCGCGCGGTCGACGCCGCCCTGCAGGCGGGGGTCTGGCGGTTCGTGATGGTCTCCTATGTGGGCTCCGGCGTCGACGACATCCCCGAGGACAACCCCTTCCACCACTACGCGGCGGCCAAGGCCGACGCCGACCAGCACTTGAGGGCGTCGGCGCTGAACTGGACGATCGTCGCGCCCGGCCAACTCACGGAGGAACCGGCCACGGGGAAGATCGAGTACGGCGACCACGTGCTCTCGGGCGAGACCTCCCGCGGCAATGTCGCCCAGCTGCTCGCCGCCGTCGTCGGCCGAGCGGATCTGCCCGGCATCACCATCAGGTTCCGCGACGGCGTGCACCCCGTCGGGTTGGCGCTCGATTCGCTGGTGCGCCGACACAGCGGCCAGACGGTGAACGCGCTCACGGAGGGGGTGGGACCGCAGGGTCCGTTCCTCCAGGGGGTCGACGAGGACGTGCCGCATGACTGATGGGGCACAGGCGTGGAGCGCGGAGACCGGTTAGGGCATCTGCCCGATGCGACGGGGTGTCCCTCCGGCGGATAGTAGACCTGTCAGCAACAGCGCGGATCCGGATCAGGGTCAGCGAGACCGGGGGGACCACCATGTACGACTACCACGTTCCATACGCGATCCATCAGGAACGCGCAGCGGAGCTCGAGCGGGAGGCCATCCTCCAACGCCTTGAGCTTGAGCGACCACAATCGCCGACCGAGCCGAAGCGCCCCTTCGCTTCACTGATCACCTCCCTCATCCGGCGAATCCACACCGGCGCCCTGCCGCCCGTCACGCCCCGCCCCTCTGGTGGGTACGCCTGACGCTGGCCGGTAGCTACCCGATGGACCCCGAAGCGGCGAACGCTTCGGGGTCCGTCGCCGCGTGGGGTCGTGGGCACGCGGGGGAATCTGCGATGCTATTTTCGTCATCGCTTGATCGGGGGGGGGGCCGTTACGATGTGAGACCTGGCCACGAGCACACCACCTACCCGGTGGATCGGGGCGTAGCGCTCCTCACTCCTCGCGACTGGCCCGGCGGAAGGAGCAGCACGATGCCGAACCACGAAGCCGAACATGCCTCAGAACCCGAGTCAGTGGAACAGACCCGGGACAAGGCGGCCAGCGCCCCCGAACCCGACGACGCGCGCAAGCCGGATTCACCCCCGGACCTGCACAAGACGTCCTGGACGTACGCCTTCAAGCGGTCACTGTCGGAGTTCTCGAAGGACCACGTGACCGACCTTGCGGCGAGCCTCACGTACTTCGCCGTCCTCTCGATGTTCCCGATGCTCCTGGCACTGGTCTCGCTACTGGGCGTCTTCGGCCAAGGCGAGCAATCGGCGCAGGGCATCAGAACCCTCATAGATCAGTACGCCCCAGAGGAACTCGCCGGCCTGTTGGGGGACACCGTCAGCGGGCTGGCTGAGCAGACGGGCGCCGGCCTGGCGCTGGTGACCGGTCTCGTCCTGGCGCTGTGGGCGGCCTCCGGGTACGTGGGTGCCTTCTCGCGGGCGATGAACAGGATCTATGAGGTGGAGGAGGGCCGGCCCTTCTGGAAACACAAGCCACAGATGCTGCTTTTGACCCTCGTGCTGGTGGTCATCCTGGCCGTGATCGTCTTCGCCATGGTCCTGTCAGGGGACCTTGCGCAGTCGGTGGGCGACCTGATCGGCCTCGGCGACACGGCGGTTCTGGTGTGGAACATCGCGAAGTGGCCGGTGATCGTGGCGTTGGCGGTGCTGGTCATCGCGATGCTGTACTACTTCACCCCCAACGTTAAGCAGCCGAGGTTCCGCTGGATCAGCATCGGCGCCGTGCTGGCCCTCGTGGTGGCCGCCGTCGCGGTGGTCGCGTTCTCGATCTACGTCTCCAACTTCGCGTCCTACAACGCCACCTACGGCATCATCGGCTCGTTCATCGTCCTGCTGCTGGGGCTGTGGATCGTCAACAACGTGCTGCTGTTCGGCGCAGAGGTCGACGCGGAGATCGAGCGGGGGAGGCAACTCCAGGGTGGCATCGAGGCGGAGGAGACGATCAAGTTGCCCCCACGCGACACCCGCGCGTCGGAGAAGCTCGCGGACAGGCACACCAAGCTCGTCACGCGGGGCAGGGAGTTGCGGCTGGAGAACGAGCGCTCGACAGATCGCTGAGGCATTCAGGCCCCTGCCACGGCCCGCTCGATCTCGGCCACGTCGATCTTCTGCATCGTGAGCATCGCGGCGAACGCGCGCTCCCGCACCCCTGAATCGGCTGATTCCATGGCGTCGGTGAGCGCTCTGGGCGTGATCCGCCAGGACACACCCCAGCGGTCCTTGCACCAGCCGCAGGCGCTCTCCTGCCCGCCGTTGCCGACGATGGCGTTCCAGTAGCGGTCGGTCTCCTCCTGGTCGTCCGTGGCGATCTGGAAGGAGAACGCCTCGCTCTGCGTGAACTGGGGTCCGCCGTTGAGCCCAATGCAGGGGATGCCGCGTGATTCCCTACGGTCCCCGGGTCGCGCCCGGCGGGGTCGTCGAGCCCGCCGAAGGCCTCACTCTCGACATCACGGGCATGGCGGAGGCCGCCGCCACAGCCGAACGGTGACCTTAGGCAGCACGGCGGTCAAGGTGCCGACGCTGAGCTCGATGATCGGCCTCAAGCTGGTGGCTTGGCACTATAGACATGTCGGTGAACCGAACAAGGATGCGCGCGATCTCGGCCCGCTGCTGCAGGCCACCCGCTACGGTCCCCACGGCGAAGCGCTCTGGGATGACGTAGAAGCGCTCCAGCGTTGGGAGTACCAGGATTACCTCGTGGGCCCCTACCGGGCGGGCCGACAGCTGCACGCTGACTGGGAGCCTGCATCCCTGGAACGGTTGGTCGACATCCTCGACGGTGACGGCTCGACGACTTTGGCCTCGCACATCAGCCGCGCGACCAGGGAAACGGTGGGAAGAGCTCGCGGGGCAACTCGCCGCTCTCCGCGCCGGGGATCACCGGCTCCTGACGGACGCAAACAGGCGCCTCTCTCGGCGCCAAGGGGCGACCCGAAGGACGAGGTCTCGCGGGTCTTGCGTGAATCGCTATTGCACGCATATTGCACGAGACGTCGTTCCCATGCCGCAACTGACGTCTGACTAGGGCGAACGATGGTCGGGGCGACAGGACTCGAACCTGCGGTCTCCTGCTCCCAAAGCAGGCGCGCTAGCCACTACGCTACGCCCCGTGAACAGGGAAGCACCTAGCCGGAAGCTTCCGGCCAGGTGGATCTCTGCATCGAGCGGATGACGGGAATCGAACCCGCGTAGCTAGTTTGGAAGACTAGGGCTCTACCATTGAGCTACATCCGCAGAACCGCAGACGAGTGTATCAGCGATCTGACCCAAGCCTGGAAACCTGCTCATCGGCCACCGTCTCCGGCGCCCTCCAGGCCCAGGAAGTCCCGGATGGCATCCAGTTCGCGGTGGGCCTGTTCCCGGGCCGCGTGGAGGACTGAGCGCAACACCGGGACCCGACGCTCGGAGTTACTGATCGGCATCCGCTCCGGGAACACCAGGTAGGCGCGCCCCTGCCGTTCGAGCTCGAACAATTCCCCGAGGGTGCGGTTGTAGTTGGCGGGCCGCTCCAGCACTCCGTGGGCGATGGACGGATACTGGCGGAACAGCCGGCGGTAGCCGTGGGGGAACCGGGCCGGCGGCTTGCGGTACCCGCGGGTGCGGGTCATGACGACGAGGAACTTCTCGAAGCCGGCCGCCTTGGCAGCATCCAGGGCGAACCCTCCGGTGGGGCCGAGCGCGCCGTCGCAGTAGACCTCGCCGTCGACGGTGGCCAACGGCATGAAGAACGGCATCGTCGACGAGGCGCGGACACGCTTCATCAGGTCATACATGCGATGGATGTCCTCGCGACCCCAGTAGACCATCTCGCCGTCGTGGCAGCGCATCGCCCCGATCGCCACGCGCGCCGGGTTCCCCTGGAACGTCTCCCAGTCATAGGGGAGCGCCTGATGGGGGAGGGAGGTTCGTTCATAGATCCATTCGGCATTGAACATGCCCTTGCCCTGCAGCCAGGTGCGCCAGTTGCCGAACTCGGGCTCGGCCGCGAAGTCGACGAAGGATTTCTCTGCACGCGGGGCGTCCCGCGAGAGGTAGTTGGCCACGCAACTCGAACCGGCGGAGATCCCGCCCACCCAGTCTGCGTGGATCCCGGCCTCCAACAGGACGCTCACAACCCCTGAGGAGAACGATGCGCGCATGCCGCCGCCCTCGAAAATGAGGGCGGTGTCGGTCACGTTGCTGGTCAGCTCGCTCACGGCCCCGACTTTAGCCGGGCGCGGGAGCCCGCGTGTTGGTGGCCGGAGCATCGACCGATAGACTGACGCGCGATTCGCAAATTGACACCTCAGGAGTCCACTCGTGCCCAGCACCGTTGAGAAGCTGAAGCCCACCCGGGTAAAGCTCACCGTCGAGATCCCCTTCGCTGATCTCAAGCCCTACCTTGACAAGGCTTACAAGGAGATCGCCGAACAGGTGACGATCCCCGGCTTCCGTAAGGGGAAGGTGCCCAACACGGTCATCGACCAGCGGTTCGGCCGCGGCATGGTCCTGCAGGAGGCCATCAACGAGGCCATCCCGGAGACCTACAACCAGGCCATCGACGAGCACAAGATCTACCCCATGGCGCAGCCCGAGGTGGACATCACCAAGCTCGAAGACAAGGACGTGGTGGAGTACACCGCCGAGGTGGAGATCCGCCCCGAGGTGGAGCTGCCGGACTTCAACACCATCGAGGCCACCGTCGAGGGCGCATCCTCCGTCGACGAACTCGTCGAAGAGCGCATCGAACTGCTCCGCAAGCGCTTCGCCACCACCACCGAGGTGGAGCGCGGCGCCGCCGAGGGTGACCTGCTGAAGATCGACCTCAAGGCCACCAAGGACGGCGAGGAACTCGACGACGCCACCGCAGAAGGCATCTCCTACGTGGTCGGCGACGACCAGGGCATGCTCGACGGCCTGGACGAGGCTGTCACCGGCCTGAAGGCCGGCGAGTCCAAGACCTTCACCTCCACCCTCGTGGGCGGCGCCCATCGCGGTGAAGAGGCCGAGATCGAGGTGACCGTCGTCACCGTCTCCGAGCAGGAACTGCCGGAGGTCGACGACGACTTCGCACAGCTCATCTCCGAGTTCGACACCGTCGAGGAGATGAAGGCCGACCTGCGTTCCGGCGCCGAGCAGCAGGTGAACGCCGACCAGATCGCCGACGCCCGCGACAAGGTGCTCGAAGCGATCCTCGAGAAGGTCGACTTCGAACTGCCCGAGAACGTCCTCAAGAAGGAACTCGAAGCCCGCCGTGCCGACATCGAGCGCCAGCTCGCCCGCGGCGGCATGACGGTCGACCAGTACCTGGAGCAGACCGAAGAGGAAGAGGCCGAGACGGTCGAAGAGTTCTGGGCCGAGATGGACAAGCGCGCCACGGATGCGCTGCGCGCCCAGATCGTGCTCGACGTCTACGCCGAGGCCAACTCGATCGACGTCTCCCAGCAGGAGCTCACCGAACTCATCTTCCGCAAGGCGCAGCAGTCCGGCTCCTCGCCCCAGGATGAGATCAACCACATGATGGAGCACAACCACATGCCCGAGTGGATGAACGAGATCCGCCGCGGCAAGGCCCTGGCCTCGATCTGCGCCGCGGCCACCGTGAAGGATTCCGAGGGCAACGCCGTCGACACGTCGCTCGCCTCCGTGGAGACCGAGGACGCCGGGGAGTGATCCCAGCCGCCTCGCGATGAGCGCAACGCCAACGCCGCCGGTCCCGCAGGGGACCGGCGGCGTTGCTGTTCCCGCCGGTGCACGCTGTGCGCGAACAGGCCGCGCTTCGCTTCGGTTGTCTGAATCACCCGGTAGGTTATTGGTGTGACTCAAACTCCAATCCACCCGATCCGGATGGCCGGGCCCGCAGGCGCCGGCCTCGGCATGACAGACAACGTGTACTCCTCGTTGCTGGCCAACCGCATCATTTTCCTCGGTTCCGAGGTGCGCGACGAGAACGCCAACGCGATCTGCGCGCAGATGCTGCTGCTCAACGCGGAAGACCCCACCCAGGACATCTACCTGTACATCAACTCGCCCGGCGGGTCGGTGGACTCCGGCATGGCGATCTTCGACACCATGCAGTGGATCAGCAATGATGTGGCCACCGTCGCCATGGGCCTGGCCGCTTCGATGGGCCAGTTCCTGCTCTCGGCGGGCACCCCCGGCAAGCGCTTCGCGCTGCCGCACAGCCGCATCATGATGCACCAGCCCTCGGGTGGTCTGGGCGGCACCGCCTCAGACATCCGCATCCAGGCGGAGCAGTCGCTGCACATCAAGAAGACCATGGCCAACCTCATCGCTGAGCACACGGGTCAGAGCATCGAGCAGATCGAAGCTGATTCAGACCGTGACCGCTGGTTCACCGCCGAGCAGGCGCTCGAGTACGGCTTCATCGACCACGTGTATGAGCGCGCGTCGCAGATCCAGACGGAGGCCCCCAACCAATGATCAACAACACGTTCGCCCTGCCCCAGGGCGCGGCCCCCGTCGGCCCGGACATGAACTACTTCATCCCGCAGTGGGAGGAGCGCACCAGCTACGGCATCCGCCGCGTGGATCCGTACACGAAGCTCTTCGAGGATCGCATCATCTTCCTCGGCACCCCCATCAACGACGACGTGGCCAACGCGGTCATGGCGCAGCTGCTGGTGCTCCAGTCGATGGACCCCGAGCGCGACATCTCGATCTACCTCAACTCGCCCGGCGGCTCGTTCACCGCGCTGACCGCCATCTACGACACGATGCGCTACATCAAGCCCGACATCCAGACGGTGTGTCTCGGCCAGGCGGCTTCGGCCGCCGCCGTGATCCTCGCCGCCGGCACCAAGGGCAAGCGGTTGGCGCTGCCCAACTCGCGCATCCTCATCCACCAGCCGGCCACCGAGGGCGGCTACGGTCAGTCCTCGGACCTGGAGATCCAGGCCCGCGAGATCCTGCGCATCCGCTCCCTCATGGAGCAGATGCTCGCCGTCGACACCGGCCAGGAAGTCGCCAAGGTCAGCAAGGACATCGAGCGCGACAAGTACCTGACCGCGCAGGAGTCCATCGAGTACGGGATCATCGACGACATCCTGCCCTCGCTGAAGGGTCTCTGACCGCTCAGACCGTGCCCGCCGGGCAACTGGGTCAATGCGACCCGGATGCCCGGCGGTTCGCTCTTCTCCCGCCCCGCCTGCCGGGTAGGGTGGTGAAAACAAGACATCCAATGAGGAACTGTTGATGGGAGGTGGACGTCGTGGCTCGTATCGGTGAATCCGGCGACCTGTTCAAGTGCAACTTCTGCGGGAAAACGCAGAAGCAGGTGAAGAAGTTGATCGCCGGCCCTGGCGTCTACATCTGCGACGAGTGCATCGGCCTGTGCAACGAGATCATCGAGGAGGAGTTCCCGGACGCCCCCGAGGCCGGTCTGGTCAAGGAACTGCCCAAGCCGCGCGAGATCCGCGACTTCCTCGACACCTACGTCATCGGCCAGGACAGCGCGAAGAAGACGCTGTCGGTGGCCGTGTACAACCATTACAAGCGCATCCAGGCCGAGCACGGCGGCCGGGGTCGCCGTTCGGATTCTGACGACATCGAGGTCGGCAAATCCAACATCCTGCTCATCGGCCCCACGGGCTGCGGCAAGACGTACCTGGCCCAGACCCTCGCCCGCATGCTGAACGTCCCGTTCGCCATGGCGGACGCCACCGCGCTGACCGAGGCCGGCTACGTCGGTGAGGACGTCGAGAACATCCTGCTGAAGCTGATCCAGGCGGCGGATTTCGACATCGCCAAGGCGGAGACAGGCATCATCTACATCGACGAGATCGACAAGGTGGCCCGCAAGTCGGAGAATCCCTCGATCACGCGTGACGTGTCAGGTGAGGGTGTGCAGCAGGCGCTGCTCAAGATCCTGGAGGGCACCGTCGCCGCCGTCCCGCCGCAGGGTGGCCGCAAGCACCCCCACCAGGACTTCCTGCAGATCGACACCACCAAGGTGCTGTTCATCGTCGGCGGCGCGTTCGAGGGTCTCGACGAGATCATCAACCAGCGCGTCGGTCGTCGCCCGCTGGGCTTCAACAACAAGGCCGAGGCTCGCATGCCTGAGGCGGACCCGTTCTCCCAGGTGCGTCCCGAAGACCTGCACAAGTTCGGCCTCATCCCGGAGTTCATCGGCCGCCTGCCCATGCTGACCAGCGTCTCGCCCCTCGACGAGGAGGCGCTCACCCGCATCCTGGTGGAGCCCAAGAACGCGTTGGTGCGCCAGTTCCAGAAGCTGTTCGAACTGGACGGCGTGCAGCTGGATTTCGAGGACGGGGCCATCGCCGCCATCGCGGGTCTGGCGCTGGAACGCGGTACCGGTGCCCGCGGGCTTCGGGCCATCCTCGAGGAGCTCCTCCTCGACGTGATGTTCAACGTGCCCTCCGACGAGGACGTTGCCCAGGTGATCGTGACCAGGGAATCGGTGCTCGGCGAGGAATCGCCCACGCTCGTCCCGCGGGCCAAGGTGGCGCGTCGTCGGGATCTCTCGGCCTGATCGGCTGCGGCGGAAGCTCTCAGGAATCCGCAGGGCCAGTAAGGTTGGGCGGGTGAGCCGAGGTTATCGACGTTTCCCGCACCTGCATCAGGACGAGGTCGTCTTCGTCGCAGACGACGACCTGTGGTTGGGGCCGCTTTCGGGCGGCCGCGCCGCACGCATCACCGTGGCGGAAGGCACGCCCCGCAGCCCACGGTTCTCCCCGGACGGGTCGAAGGTCGCCTACGCGGCAACGACCCACGGCCGGTGGGACGCCTACGTCGTCGACCTCGACGGCGGCACCCGGAGGCTCACCTGGCTGGGGACGCGCAGGCTGGTCATCTCAGGGTGGCTGGATGACCAGCACGTCCTCCTCAGCTCGGACCACGAGGGCCTCCACCGGGTCGACACCTATATGTATTCGCTCTCACTCGACGGTGAGCTCACCCGGCTGCCCTGGGGCGGCGCCACCTCGGCGACCGTGCACAGCAGCGGCAGGGTGGCCGTCGCGTCCATCAACCACCGCGATCCCTCGGGATGGAAGCGCTACCGCGGCGGCATGGCCGCGCGCCTCCACATCGGCGACGGCCAGGGCGACTGGATCCGGGTCCTGCCGGAGATCGAGGCCGGCCTGCACCACCCCACCTGGGTGGGGGACCGCCTCGTCTTCACCTCGGATCTTGGCGACGCGCCGGACGTGCAGGCGCAGGTGTGGTCCGTGGACCTGAACGGCATGGACCTGCGCAACCACACCTCCCACACCGCCGAGGAGGGCTACATCCGCGACGCCACCAGCGACGGCCAGGGCGTCGTCTACCACTCGCGCGGCCAGCTGTTCCACCTGGCCAGCCTGAAGGCTCAGCCCCAACTCATCGAGTTGACCACCGGCATCGGGGCGCCGTCGCCGGTGCAGGTGCATCCCACCGACAGGCTCGAGGCGATCGTGCCGGACAACGGCGGCGACGGGTCGCTGCTGGAGTGGCGGGGCGCCGCCTACTACCTCACCCACCGCGGCGGTCCTGCCCGGGCCCTCGCGGACAACGCCGGCGTCCGGGTCAGGGAGCCGCGCTTCCTCGACCACAAGGGCGGCAAGGCGGTGTGGGTGACCGACGCGGAGGGCGAGGACGCCCTCGAGATCCGCCTGCTGGAGGGCGGCGACAAGGCCCGCCGCATCGGAGCGGGCCGCCTCGGCCGCGTCATGACGCTCGAGCCCAATGAGCAGGGCACCCGGATCGCCGTCGGCAGCCACGACGGCACGGTGTACCTCGTCGACGTGGCGCGCGGCAACGTCAAGGACATCGGCCGCTCCACCGTCGGTGAGGCGTCGGGCTTCGCCTGGTCTCCGGACGGCCGCTACCTCGTGTGGCGCAACGCCATCGCGCAGGAGGGGATGCTCGGGCAGCTCGTCGGCTACGACGTCACGGAGAAGCGCACGTTCACCCTGACCAGGGGCCAGTTCAACGACTTCTCGCCCGTGTTCACCGCCGACGGCAAGTACCTCGTGTTCCTGTCGAGCCGCACCATCGACCCCACCTACGACGAACTGACGTTCGACCTCTCCTTCACCAACACCGTGCGTCCGTGGCTGGTGCCATTGAGCGCGGCAGAGCCCGCCCCGTTCGGCCCGTCGCCGGACGGCTGGGCCATCAGCGAAGCCGATGAGGACGACGAGAAGGACGACGATTCCGGGAAGTCGGGCAAGGAAGGCAAGAAGGGCAAGGACGGCAAGGAGTCCGAGCAGGTCTCGGTCGTCTTCGACGTCGGGGGAGTGGAGGACCGGATGGTCCCCTTCCCCGTACCGTCGGGCCGCTACGTGCACCTCCAGGCGACGAAACACGGGTTCGTGTGGCAGTCGCTTCGCTCCGTCGGCGAACTCGGCGCCCTGCGCGCCGGGGTCGAGGGCGAGGTCAAGGACGTCGTGGAGCACTTCTCCCTGAAGACCCGCAAGGTCACCACGGTGGTGGAGGGCTGCGACGGCGCCGGTGTCAGCGGCGACGGCGAGCGTTTGGTCGTCCGCAACGGCGACGAGGTCTGGGTGCAGAGTGCCGAGCAGGCCCCCGGTGACGACGAGGACGCCCGGGTCGCCGTCGATCTCGGCCGGCTGCGCCGCGAGATCGATCCCCGTGCCGAGTGGCGGCAGATGTTCGAGGAGAACTCCCGCCTGATGCGCGACCACTTCTGGCGGCCGGATTTCGACGGCACGGACTGGGCTGCCGCCGTGGCGCGCTACCGGCCGCTGCTCGACGTCGTGGCCACGCACGACGACCTCCTCGACGTGCTGTGGGAGACCGTCGGCGAGCTCAACACCTCGCACGCCTATGTGTCGCCTCCTGACGACGACGGCCCGTCTGTCGGCTACCTGGGCGCCACCTTCACCCGCAACGCCAAGGGCGAGGTGGTCATCGCCGACATCCTGCCCGGCGAGACGTCGGACCCGACGGCGCGGTCGCCGCTGAGGGCGGCCGGCGTCGCTGCTGAGCCGGGCGACGTCATCGTCGCCGTCGACGGCAGGCCCACCGCCGACGCGCCGCACATCGGAGCGCTCCTCCAGGGCGCTGCGGAGAAGGTCGTCGAGTTGACCCTGGCCAGGGGGCGCCAGAAGCGCCGGGTCGCCGTCGTACCCACGAGCAACGAGTCGCCGCTGCGCTACCACCAGTGGGTGACCAGCCGCGTGGAGTACGTGCGGGAACGCTCCGGCGGGCGTATCGGCTACGTGCACGTGCCGGACATGGTGGCGCGCGGCTGGGCGGAGTTCCACCGGCTCATCGACGCCGCGATGGCGTGTGACGGGGTGGTGGTGGACGTGCGGTTCAACGGCGGGGGCCACACCTCAGAGCTGGTCATCGAGCGGCTGACGCGCCGGGCCATCGGCTGGGTGGGCGCCCGTCACCACGACGGGGCGAGCACCTACCCCAGCCAGGCCGCGCGCGGTCCCGTGGTGTTCCTCACGAACCCGTTCGCAGGCTCGGACGGCGACATCGTGACCGCCGCCGCACAGAACCTGGGCCTCGGCCCGGTGGTGGGCGAACGCAGTTGGGGCGGCGTGGTCGGCATCGACGGCCGGTTCACCCTGGTGGACGGCACCGAGGTGACACAGCCGCGCTACTGGATCGCCTTCGACCAGCACGGCTTCGGGCTGGAGAACCGCGGCGTCGACCCGGACATCGTGGTGGAGGTGGGACCGGCTGATTGGGAATCCGACGGCGACAAGCAGCTCGACGCGGCAGTGGACGAGGCGCTGCAGCGCCTCAACGGCACTCCGGCAGCGGTGGCGCCCAGCTTCCCGCCGCCGCGCTTCTGAGCGGGTGCGAAGAAGGCCTCGGAGTCGCTCGACTCCGAGGCCCTTCGTCCTCTTCAGGGAACTATCAGCCGGCGACGGGCGCCAGCTCGATGTCGGCGACGATGTGCTGGCCGTCCTCGACCCACTCCACGTCGCCCACCAGGCGGCCCACGGCGCGCAGGTCCGGCTCGATGGTCTTCAACCGCTCGACGGAGCCGGCCGGCCCGCGGAAGACGGCCTTCGCCACCTCTGCCCGCATGGAGACCTTCGCGTTGGACTTCGCGCCGCGGATGGCGATGAGCGCCTCCGCGAGATCTGCCAGCAGCGTGGCGTCGCCGTCGATGGACAACTCCTCCGCGGTGGGCCAAGCGGAGCGGTGCACGGACGAGTCGTTGGTCCAGCGCCACACCTCTTCCGCCACGAACGGCAGGAAGGGTGCGAACAGGCGTACCTGGACGCTCAGCGCGATGGCCAGCGCGGCCTGCGCCGACTTCTTGCCCTCGTCGCTGCCGGTGTAGGCGCGTTCCTTGACCAGTTCCAGGTAGTCGTCGCAGAAGGACCAGAAGAACGTCTCCGTGGCCTCGAGCGCGCCGCTGTAGTCGAAGTCTTCGAACTCCTCAGTGGCCTTCTCCACGACGACGGCCAAGCCGCGCAGCAGCGCCTTGTCCACGGGGTTCGTCACGGCGTCCAGCGTGGCGGGCGCGTCCTGCATCGACAGCACGAACTTGCCGGCGTTGAGGATCTTCATCGCGAGGCGACGGCCCACCTTCATCTGGGTCTCGTCGAACGGTGAATCCTGGCCGGGACGCGCCATGGCGGCGCGCCAGCGCACCGCGTCGGAGCCGTACTTGACGAGGATGTCGGTGGGCACCACCACGTTGCCCTTCGACTTCGACATCTTCTTGCGGTCCGGGTCCACGACGAAGCCCGAGATTGTGGCGCGCTTCCAGGGGAGCGTGCCGTTCTCGAAGTGCGCGCGCACCACGCGGCTGAACAGCCAGGTGCGGATGATGTCGTGGGCCTGGGGGGCCATGTCCATGGGGAAGGTGAGATTGAACAGCTCCTCATCGCGCTCCCAGCCGGTGGCCAGGTGCGGGGTGAGCGACGACGTCGCCCAGGTGTCCATCACGTCGGGGTCCGCCATGAAGCCGCCGGGCTGGTTGCGCTGCTCCTCCGAGAAGCCCTCCGGGGTGTCGGTCATGGGGTCGATGGGCAGCGACGCCTCGTCGGCCACGATGGGGCTCTCGTACCGCGGCTCACCGTCGGCGTCCAGCTCGTACCAGACGGGGAACGGCACGCCGAAGAAGCGCTGGCGCGAGATGAGCCAGTCGCCGTTAAGGCCCGAGACCCAGTTGTCGTAGCGGTGCTTCATGTGCTCGGGGGTCCACTCGAGGGCCCTGCCGCGCTCCAGGAGGGTGGCCTTGAGTTCCTCGTCGCGGCCGCCGTTGGTGATGTACCACTGGCGGGTGGCCACGATCTCGAGGGGCTTGTCGCCCTTCTCGTAGAAGTTGGCCATGCGGGTGGTGGGCTTGGGGTCCTCCAGCATGTCGCCCTGCTCGCGCAGCTGGGCGACGGTGGCCTCGCGGGCGGAGAAGGCGGTCTTGCCCGCCAGCCCTTCATAGGCCTCCGTGTTGACGATCCACTCCGGCGCCTCGGCCTGGAAACGGCCGTCGCGGCCGATGACGGTGCGGGTGGGCAGGTTCAGCTCACGCCACCACAGCACGTCGGTGAGGTCGCCGAAGGTACAGCACATGGCGATGCCGGCGCCCTTGTCGGGCTCGGCCGCGGCGTGGGCCAGCACCGGGATCTCGACGCCGAAGATGGGCGAGGTCACCGTCGTGCCGAAGAGGTCCTGGTAGCGCTCGTCGTCCGGGTGGGCGATGAGGGCGCAGACCGACACGATGAGTTCGGGCCTCGTCGTCTCGATCCACACCGGCTCGCCGTCCGGCTTGTGGAAGGCGACCCGGTGGTAGTGGCCGGGGTAGTCGCGGGCCTCGAGCTCGGCCTGCGCGACGGCCGTCTGGAACGTCACGTCCCAGAGGGTGGGCGCATGGTCGAGGTAGGCCTCGCCACGGGCGTGGTTGCGCAGGAACGCGCGCTGCGCCACGGACTGGGCCTCGGGCGAGATGGTGGTGTAGAGGGTGTTCCAGTCCACCGACAGGCCGAGCTGCTTCCACAGGTCCTCGAAGACCTGCTCGTCCACCTGCGTCAGTTCCTGGCACAGCTCGATGAAGTTGCGGCGGCTGATCGGGATCTGCCGCTTCGGATCCGGCTTGGCGGGCGGCTGGAAGCCGGCGTCGTAGGGCAGCGAGGGGTCGCAGCGCACGCCGTAGAAGTTCTGCACCCGGCGCTCGGTGGGCAGGCCGTTGTCGTCCCAGCCCATGGGGTAGAAGACTTCCTTGCCGCGCATCCGCTGGTAGCGCGCGATGGTGTCGGTGTGCGTGTAGCTGAAGACGTGCCCCACGTGCAGCGAGCCGGACACGGTGGGAGGGGGAGTGTCGATGCTGAACACCTCGTCGCGCGACGACGGCCGACGGAAGGCGTAGGTGCCCTCTGTCTGCCATACCTCGCCCCACTTGGCCTCCAGTCCTTCGAGGACGGGCTTGTCGGGCAGGGCACCCTTGGGCGCGGTGGTGTCAGTCATGCGGTTGATCTTAGCGAGATTCGCCACTGGTGCCGATCCGGGGAAGGGCCTCAAACGGCAGCAGCCCGGACGGTGGACGTCCGGGCTGCTGGTGTGTGGGGTGAGGCGATCAGCGCTGGTAGGGCTCAGGCTTGACGTCGATCTCCTTGCCGCCCTCTTCCCAGGCGGCGGTCGCGGCGTTGAGGAAGCCCTCGGCGGTGGGCTCGATGGAGCCGAGATCCAGGCGCTGGCCGGAGACGACGTAGGCCGGGGTCGCGTCGACGGCGTCGTCGCGGAACTTCTGGTCCGCGTTGTCGACCCACTCCTGGAACGAGCGGGAGTTGTACAGCTCGACGTAGCGGGTCAGGTCTTCACCGGTGATGCCCGCGGCCTGGGGGATGTCGTTGCGGAGCACCTGGTCCGTGTAGCCGGTGTCCTGGAAGTCGAACGCGACACGGTGGAAGTCCTCGAACGCACCCACCTCTGCTGCAGCGGCGGCCGCCACGGCGGTGCGGGACGAGGGGCCGTCCTCGCGGGCCTGATCCAGGAAGTGGGCGGTGCGGATCTCGGTGGTGATGGAGCCGTCGGCGACCAGCTGCTCCACGATCGGGCCGAGGGTTGCGTGGGCGCTGGCACACGCGGGGCACTGGTAGTCCTCCCACAGCACGAGGTGCGGCTTGTCCGCGCTGGGGGCATTACCTTCGAGCGGGATGCCGTAGCCCTCGGTGGCGGCGGGCGGCGTCAGCTGTTCTTCTGCCACCGAGGTGCGGTTGCCGATGGCCTGCACGATGACGATGGCGAGCACCACGACGACCACCAGGGCCGCCAGGCCGAAACCGAACCCCATGATGCGCTTGTTGCGCTTGTTGCGTTCGTCCATCTCCTGAGCCTGCCGCAGCGCGGCGCGCTTGCTGAGGTTCGAGTTGTTGGCCATGTAGGTGCTCCTTCAGAAATCCAGTGCGGGGCTGCGGGCACCGTGGGGTGCTGCGCTTTCGGAAGTAATGATAACCAGCGCACCCAAGGTGGTTGAATCAGTTACTACACACTGCGGAATCCTCCTGGGCGGTGCCCGGCCGAGTAGGCTGGCCCCACCATGACTGAAACCTCACACGCCGCGTTGACGGCGGCCCTGACCAGCCGTTGGCCCGAGCACCGGGTGGCGCCCAGCCTGACCAGGGTCGCCGCGCTGATGGACCTCCTCGGTGAACCGCAGCGGGCCTATCCCGTCATCCAGGTGGCCGGCACCAACGGCAAGGGCAGCACCGCCATCATGATCGAGACGCTGCTGCGTTCCGCGGGCCTGCGCACCGGGCGGTTCTCCAGCCCGCACCTGTCGGATGTGCGTGAGCGCATCGTGATCGACGGCGAACCCATCAGCGAGGAACGCTTCGCTGAGGTGTGGGCGGACATCGAGCCCTACGTCGACATGGTGGACGAGCAGCAGCTCGACGGCGTGGCCATGACGTTCTTCGAGGTCATCACCGGCATGGCGTACGCGGCGTTCGCCGACGCCCCCGTCGATGTCGCGGTGATGGAGGTGGGCCTGGGCGGGCGTTGGGACGCCACGTCGGTGGCCGACGCGGCGGTCGCCGTGGTCACGCCCATCGGGATGGACCACACGCACATCCTGGGCAACACGCTGACGGAGATCGCGGGGGAGAAGGCCGGCATCATCAAGCCCGGCGGCACCGCCGTGTTCGCCGGCCAGGCTCCCGAGGCCGCCAAGGTGCTGCTGGCCGCCGCCGTCGAGGCCGGCGCGTCGATGAAGGCCGAGGGTCCGGATTTCGGCCTGCTGGAGCGCGGCCTCGCCGTGGGTGGCCAGTTGCTGCGCATCGAGAGCGTCGGCGGCCCTGTGGCTGACGTCTTCCTGCCTCTCTACGGGGAACACATGGCCCGTAACGCCGTGCTCGCCGTGGCGGCGGTTGAGGCGTTCCTGGGTGGCAAGCCACTCAACCCGGAGATCATCGTCGAGGGGCTGGGCGCCGTCGAGGCCCCGGCGCGCCTGGAGCTGGTGCGCACCTCGCCGCCGATCGTGATCGACACCGCCCACAACACGCAGGCCGCCCGCGCCACCATCGACGCGGTGGAGGAGAGCTTCGACTTCGCGCCCACCATCGGTGTCGTGGCCATGATGCAGGACAAGGACGCCGCGGAGGTGCTCGAGATCTTCGCCGAGAAGATGGACCAGGTGGTCATCACCCAGGTCTCCTCGACCTCCCGGGCTCGGCCCGTCGACGACCTCGCCGCCGTCGCCGAAACGGTGTGGGAGACCAGCAAGGTGCACCGCGCCCCCAGCATGCGTGAGGCTCTGGACCTGGCCGTCATGCTGGCTGACACCGCCAGCGTCCAGGCCGGTGTGCTCGTCGCGGGGTCCGTCATCGCTGCGGGCGAGGCCCGCGACCTGTTGAAGAAGAGGGACGCCCAGTGACCCTCGCGCCCGACAACCCCATGCGCAGCGCGGCCATGTCGGTGCTGCTCTTCGAGGTGATCATCATCTGGTTGGCCTACATCGGCATGATCCAGGTCTCGGGCGTCGATCTCGCGGTCGCGGCCGCCTGGAGTGCAGTGGCCACGCTCTTGTGCATCGGCGCCCTCGCCGGCCTTCGGAAGCGCTGGGGCTATCTGGCGGGATGGGCCGCCCAGGCCGTCCTCATCGGATTGGGCGTTCTCACCCCGTGGATGTACGCCATGGGTATCATCTTCGCTTTGATCTGGGCGACGTGTGTGATCCTCGGCAAGAGGATTGAGGCCCACCGGCATGGAGGTAACCCACAGTGAGCGAAAAGACGCTCGTCATCATCAAGCCCGACGTGGTGGAGGCCGGTAACGCAGGAAAGGTACTGGCCCGCTACGAGGAGGCCGGGCTCTCCATCGTCGCCATGGAACTGCGCACCATCGACGGTGCCTTCGCGGACCGGCACTACGAGGAGCACCTGGCACGGGACTTCTACCCGAAGCTGCGTACCTTCATGACCAGCGGCCCCATGATCCCCCTCGTCCTGTGCGGGCCGGACTGCGTCTCCCAGGTGCGTGAGCTCAACGGGGCCACGGATCCGGCCAAGGCCGAGCCGGGCACCATCCGGGCGGATTTCGGCGACAGCGGCCCGCGCAACGCGGTGCACGCCTCTGATTCGGCTGAGTCCGCGGCGCGTGAGATCGCGCTCTGGTTCCCGGCCCTCTGACCCGGAACCCCACGAGGTTAGGGTGGGGCTGTGAGCCAGCTTCCCCCGCCCGAACAGCAGCCCTCCCCCCAGTGGGGGCCACCACAGCAATGGGCGCCGCCGCTGCCTGAGCAGCGACGCGACGTGGCGTTCCCTGCGCCGACGTGGATCCCGGCCCCGCCGTCGATGCCGACGACGCCGGTCGGGTACCACCAGTTCTGGCGCGCGCCGGGGATCGCCCCGTGGCGCCCCATCGTCGTGGTGCTCATCCTGGCGGTGGCGTTCTTCGGCTTCGCTGTGCTCGCCACGCTGGCTGCCGTGGGCGTCGAGGTGGCCACCGGGGCGGTGGACCCGGACGACCTCATGGGGATGCTCGAGGAGGGCCGTGTCACGCCGGGCCTGGTGCTGGCCAACAGCATCGCCATCGGCCTGTTGCTGCCATTCGCGCTGCTGACCGGCCACCTCGTGAAACAACGCCCCGGCTTCCTGCATTCAGTGGTCGGACGGGTGCGCTGGGGTTGGTTCTGGATCTGCGTCGCCGCGTCGCTGGTGGTGCTCGGGCTCAACATGGGCATCGAACTCTCGCTGACGGGTACCGCGGACCTGGAGCTGCAGATCCGGCCCTACACCTGGTGGCTGCTCATCGGGCTGCTGCTGGTGACGCCCTTCCAGGCAGCGGCAGAGGAGTACCTGCTGCGGGGCGTGGTCTTCCGCACCGTGGGCTCCTGGTTCAGGCCTCCCGTCGTGGCCTTCATCGTCGGTGCCGTCCTGAACTCGGCGCTGTTCATGGTGATGCACGGCGCGGCAGACCCGTGGCTCAACGTCTTCTACTTCAGCCTGGGTGCCCTGTTGAGCTGGCTGACGTGGCGCACCGGTGGCCTGGAGGCGGCGGCCGCCCTCCACATCGTCAACAACATGATCGGCTTCTCCATCGTGCCGTTCCAGGACGTCAGCGGCCTGTTCGACCGCTCCGTCGGCACGGGCGGCCCCGTGATCCTGTGGCAGCTGACCGCCTCGGTGATCCTCGTGGTGCTGCTCGACGTGTTGGCGCGGCGACGTCGACTCGCGACGCTCGGCCGGGGCTAGGCCAAAGCGCACCCCGCGGATATCCTTGACCACGCTATGACTACGATGCCCACTCTGCCCACGCACTCGGTGTTCGACCGCCTCGAGCCGCTGCTGGCGAGCGTCAGCAAGCCCATCCAGTACGTGGGCGGTGAACACAACTCCGTCGTGAAGGACTGGGACAGCGTCAGCGTGCGCTGGTGCCTCTCCTACCCGGACGCCTACGAGGTGGGCCAGCCCAACCAGGGCGTGGCCATCCTCTACGAGATCCTCAACGAACGCGACTGGATCCTCGCGGAACGCACCTACTCCGTCTGGCCGGACATGGAGAAGGTGCTGCGCGACAACCTCATCCCCCAGTTCACGCTCGACGCCCACCGCCCCGTCGGCATGTTCGACCTGCTGGGCGTCTCGTTCTCCACGGAGCTGGGGTACACGAACCTGCTCAACCTCATCGACCTGTCCGGCCTCACGCTGCACGCCGACCAGCGCAGTGAGCACGAGCCGCTCGTCGTGGCCGGCGGGCACGCGGCGTTCAACCCGGAACCCATCGCGGACTTCATCGACGTCGCGGTGCTCGGCGACGGCGAGGAGGCCTCGCTGCACATCTCCGACATCGTGCGGGAATGGAAGGCCGAGGGGCGCGAAGGCGGCCGCGACGGGCTGCTGCTGCGCCTGGCCATGACCGGCGCGTTCTACGTGCCCAAGTTCTACGACGTCGACTACCTCGACGACGGGCGCATCCAACGCGTCGCCCCGAACCGGCCCGAGGTGCCGTTCCAGGTGCGCAAGCACACGCTCATGGACCTCGACGCGTGGCCCTATCCCAAGAAACCCATCGTCCCCATGGCGGAGACGGTCCACGAGCGCTACTCCGTGGAGATCTTCCGCGGCTGCACCAGGGGCTGCCGCTTCTGCCAGGCCGGCATGATCACGCGCCCCGTCCGCGAACGCAGCATCGAGACCATCGGCGCCATGGTGGAGGGCGGCCTCAAGGCCACCGGTCTGGAGGAGATCGGGCTGCTGTCGCTGTCGTCGGCGGACCACTCCGAGATCGCTGAAGTCACCCGCCAGTTGGCGGACCGGTACGAGGGCAGCAACGTCTCGCTCTCGCTCCCGTCCACCCGCGTGGACGCGTTCAACATTGACCTGGCCAACGAACTCTCGCGCAACGGTCGGCGCTCCGGCCTCACCTTCGCGCCCGAGGGCGGCTCGGAGCGCATGCGCAAGGTCATCAACAAGATGGTCAGCGAGGACGACCTCATCAACACGGTCGCCACTGCCTTCTCCTCCGGCTGGCGGCAGGTCAAGCTCTATTTCATGTGCGGGCTGCCCACGGAGACCGACGAGGACGTGCTGGCCATCGCAAACCTCGCGCGCCGCGTCATCGAGACCGGCCGTCAGGCGTCCGGCACCAAGGACATCCGCTGCACCGTCTCGATCGGCGGCTTCGTGCCGAAGGCACACACGCCCTTCCAATGGGCCGGTCAGGCGAGCTCCGAGACCATCAACAGCCGGCTGATGCTCCTCAAGGAGACCATCAAGCAGGACCGCAACTACGGCCGCGCAATCGGTCTTCGCTACCACGAGGGTGAGCCCGGCGTGGTCGAGGGGCTGCTGTCGCGCGGCGACCGCCGCATCGGACGCGTCATCGAGCGCGTCTGGCGCGAGGGCGGCAAGTTCGACGGTTGGAGCGAGCACTTCTCCTACGAGCGCTGGGTCGCCTCGGCCAATGACGAGCTGGCGAAATTCGGCATCGACCTGGAGTGGTACACCCAGCGGGAACGCAGCTACGAAGAGGTGCTCCCGTGGGACCACCTGGACGCCGGCCTGGACCGTGACTGGCTCTGGGAGGACTGGCAGGAGGCGCTGGACGGCCGCGAGGTCGAGGACTGCCGCTGGACCCCGTGCTTCGACTGCGGCGTGTGCCCGCAGCTGGACACCGAGATCCAGATCGGCCCCACCGGCAAGGTGCTGCTCCCGCTCACCGTAGCCAAGCCCAACCTGGCCTGACCCCCGCCGGCCCGCCCCGGGTCGTCGGGTGGCTCAGCCCACGTACAGGTGCAGGAACGCCTCCACGAGCTCGTAGAAGGCTTCGGGGCGGTCGCGGCGGATGCAGTGCCCGGCGCCCGGTACCTCCACCACCCGCACCAGGTCGTTGTGGATCTTCGCGGGATCAGGGGCCATCTCGCCGTTGACGGGAACCAGGATCAGCGTCGGCACGCTCAGCCCGGTGAACATCTCCTCCCAGGCGGTGTCGCCCAGGTAGAGACCCCGTCGGAGGTATTCACGGTCGACACGGGCCTTGGATTCCGCCCACGGCTTCAGCTCGGTGTCCGTCCACGGCGTCTCCTGCAGCATGCGGGTGACCTCGCCGTCGGGGTCCTCCGTCACCGTCTCCACGAAGGCGAGCTGCTGGCGCGCGAACTCCCGCTCCGCCGCATCCCAGTGCGGGGCGGGCTTGGCCGGGTCCTCCAGCACGAGGGCGCGCACGAGCTCCGGATACGCCTGCGCGACGCGGGCGGCGACCAACCCGCCGAGCGAATGCGCCACGACCAATGCCGGCCGGCCCAGCTCGCGCAGCACTTCTGCCACGTCGTCGCGCAGCACTTCGGGGACGCGGCCCAACTCCTCGTCGGTGAAGCGGGGGGAGCGGCCGTGCCCGCGCTGGTCGACGGCGAGGATGCGGAAGTCTGATTCCCAGCGGGCGACGGCATCCGGCCAGCAGGTGCCGTCGTCGGTCAGGCCGTGGACGAGGACGAGCGGTGGGGCTGTGGTGTCGCCGTGTTCGTGGACGTTGAGCTGCGCCATGACAGGAACCTACCCCCTTCCGGTCAGGGCCGAGCGGCCTACAACGTGTAAGCTGGCGGTCCGTGGCTCAGAGCAATCGCAAACCCGGATTCGACCGTCAGAAGTACCTCGATCTCCAGTCGGAGCACATCGACCAGCGACGCAAGCGCTTCGGCGGGAAGCTCTACCTCGAGTTCGGCGGCAAGCTCTTCGACGACCACCACGCGGCGCGGGTCCTGCCCGGCTTCACCCCGGACAACAAGATCGAGATGCTCAACACCATCGCCGACGAGGTCGAGATCGTCATGGTCATCTCCTCCCACGACCTCATCCGCAACAAGGTGCGCGCCGACATCGGCATCACCTACGAGGCCGACGTGCTGCGGCTCATCGACGAGTTCCGCACCTACGGGCTCTACGTCGGCTCCGTGGTCATCACGCAGATGGCCGACGACCACCGCCAGGCCCGCAACTTCAAGCGCAAGCTGGAGCGGCTGGGTCTCAAGGTGTACCGCCACTACCCGATCAAGGGCTATCCCAACGACATCCCGCTGATCGTGAGCGAGAACGGCTACGGCCGCAACGAGTACATCGAGACCACCCGCGACGTCGTCGTGGTCACCGCCCCGGGCCCGGGCAGCGGCAAGATGGCCACCTGTCTCTCCCAGCTCTACCACGACCACAAGCGCGGTATCGCCTCCGGCTACGCCAAGTACGAGACCTTCCCCATCTGGAACCTGCCGCTGGACCACCCGGTCAACATGGCCTACGAGGCGGCCACGGCAGACCTTGACGACGTCAACATGATCGACCCCTTCCACCTCGCCGCGTACGGCGAGCAGGTCGTCAACTACAACCGCGACGTCGAGTCCTTCCCTGTGCTGAAGCTCCTCTTCGAGCAGTTGACGGGGGAGAGCCCCTACCAGTCACCCACGGACATGGGCGTCAACATGGCGGGCGTCTGCATCTCCGACGACGAGGTGTGCCGCGAGGCCTCGAAGCAGGAGGTGCTGCGGCGCTACTTCAAGGCGCTCGTGGCCGAACGCCGCGACGAGTCCGAACCCCACCAGTCGGACCGCATCGCCCTGATCATGTCCACCCTCGGCATCACGCGCGACGACCGCCCCGTCGTCGGGCCGGCGCTCGAACTGGAGAAGCGCACCAAGGGCCCGGCCGCCGCCATCCAGCTTCCCGATGGCACCGTCGTCACGGGCAAGACCTCGGCGCTGCTCGGGGCCAGTTCCGCCATGCTGCTCAATGCGCTGAAGATGCTCGCCGGCCTCCCCGATGAGGTGCGCCTCCTCGACCCGGAGACCATCGAGCCCATCCAGACCCTCAAGACCCGTCACCTGGGCAGCGCCAACCCGCGCCTCCACACCGACGAGGTGCTCATCGCGTTGTCCGTCGGCGCCCGCTTCGACGAGAACGCACGCCGGGCGCTGGCCGAACTGCAGCAGCTGCGCGGCTGCGACGTGCACGCCTCCGTCATCCTCGGCCCGGTGGACGAGTCCATCTTCCGGAACCTCGGGGTGCATGTCACCTGCGAGCCGGTCTACCAGAGCAAGAAGCTGTACAAGAAGGGCTGACGGCTGGGGCGCGCTCAGGGCGAAGCAGGCGCCCAGCCTTCGGCTGTCCGGAGCAGGTGGCCGGACTGCTCCATCGCCTCAAGCCAGCCCGGCATGGGGTACTCGCCCCAGAGGGAATGGAACAGGTTCGCGTTGCGGGCGATCGCAGCCGCGTGCTCGACGGGTGGGCTGCTCGACGGGTGCCACTGGTGGAACGCCCCGGCCCCGCGGATCCACCACAGGTGGCCTCCGGCCGCGGCCAGCCGGCGGCCGAAGTCGGTATCCTCGCCGCCGTAGCCCACGTAGCGTTCGTCGAAACCGCCGATGCGGTGCCAGTCGGTGATGCTGGTGGCGATGTTGAGCGACCACAACAGGTTCACATCGGCCGCCAGCAGGTCGTCGGTCTCCGGCACCGTCCGGGCGGGATGGTCGCGCCCGACCTCCGCGAGCCGTTCGGGGGTGTAGTCGTCCCCGCTGAGTCCCTCCGGGAGATACCTCACCCGTCCGGTCACCACTGAGGGGCCGGGCTGCGTGGCGGCGTCCAGCAGACGGGAGGTGTAGTCGGCCACGAATCCCGGTTCCGGAAGGCAGTCCACATCCAGCAGCGCCACCATCGTCGCCCCCGCCTCCTCGGCTGCGGCCACCCCGCGGTTGCGGGCACCGGCCAGGGGTAGTCCGCCGTCGGTCGGCAGCTCGACGAGCACCGTCCGCTCCCTGCCGCCGATCAGGCCTGCGATGGCGGGGTCGCCCATCGCCACCACGACGTGGACGAGGGGCCGGGGATCGAGCGCATCGATCCAGCGCAGCTGACGGGTGAGGTGGTCGTGGCGTCCGTGCGCGATGGTGACGATGGCGAGCTCCATCACGGGACCTCGTCCGCGAGCGCGGCTATCGCGGCGGCGGCCCGGGCGGCCCCGTCGCGGGTGGTCCAGCGGTGCCAACCGCAGCAGCCTGCGGCCTCGTCGAGCAGCCCCGGCCACTCACGCGCACCCGGCCACTGCGGCAGGGCCACGCAGCACCGCAGGTTCCGCAACGCCTCGACGGTGCCCAGCTGCTCGTCGAACGGCCTGGGCTGGGCGACCACCACCGCGGGGCGACCGGCCGCGGCCACCTCCGCCACGGCGTTCTGCCCGGCATGCGTGACGACGACGTCTGCCCACTCGAGGTCCGCCCAGACGTCTGGGGAGCCCGCCCGTCCGGGGCTGCGGACCTTCCACTCCCAGCCGGGGGTGGCCGCCTCTGCGGCGCGGAGGTCGTCGTCGGTCACGCCGGTGCCGCCGGCGCCCCACACCACCAGCACGCGGCGTCGGCTGCGGGTCAGGGGCGGTGGCACGCGGTCGTCGAAGCGGGAGATGGCGCCGACGTACCGGGTCTTCCGGCGCCACCGGAGGGGCCATGTGGGTTCCGGCGCGCTCTCGGGCCAGGGTGCGAGCAGCAGGGAGGCCGAATCGTAGGCGGCCTCATGCGGGCGGTCCCTGCGGTCGCCTCGCATGCCCATGACCACGGTGCGTACCCCCATGAGACGGGACAGGAGCGCCACCTCCGCCGAGACGTCCACGACCATCACGGACACGTCGCCGCGGAGCCGCTCGGCGATCAGCGCCAGCCGCTCGCGGTGCCCGGCGTGGTCGAGCGGAGCCCAGTGGAACACGCCGCCGGCCGTCGGGTCCGCAGGTTCGTCCGCGATGTCCCGGGGGAGCTGGACCCACGCTCCAGGCCAGCCGTCGGGGGTGGGCATGGATCCGAAGCCCAGTACCTCGCGCCCGAGTTGGCGTGCGATCTGGGTGCCTCGCGTGGCGTGTCCCAACCCCTGGTGGTGCACGTACCAGCCGATCATGTGAGCTCCTCGTACAGGGCGACGTAGTGGTCGACCATGGCGTCGAGGCCGCAGGCCACCTCTGCATGGCGGCGCACCTCCGCGCGGTCCATTCCGATTACCCGGGCCAGGGCGACGGCCGCCTCCTCCGGGCTCGCGGACGGGTCGACGCACTCCCCACCCGGCGGGCGCACGATCTCCGGCAACCCGCCGCGGGCCAGTGCCAGCACCGGCGTGCCGCACGCCATGGCCTCGGCTGCCACCAACCCGTAGGGCTCGTCCCATTCGGGGGTGACCAGGCACGCGGCCGACGATCCGACGAGCGTGGGCAGCGCGTAGGGCCCGAGGTGGCCCTCGTAGCTGACGTCGTCGCCCAGGAGCGGCTGGAGCGCGGAGCGGAAGTACGCCACGTCGACGATGGGGCCGGCGATCCGCAGCCGACGCCCCAAGTGGCGCGCGATCAGGACGGCGCGGTGGGGAGCCTTCTCCGGGGCGATCCGCCCGGTCCATACGAGATCGTCGCCGCCGGGGCCCGGCAGCCAGACGGAGAGGTCGATGCCGTTGTGGATGACCTGGGCGGCGGTGAACCCGGCCCATCGCTCGGACACCCAGTGCGACACCGCCACAGTCCTGGCCCGTGGCGTGAGGCGCAGGGCCGGTTCTAGCCAGGGATGCGGTGGGGTGTGCAGTGTCGTGATGAGAGGCTGGGGATCGAATCGGACAACACGATCGGCAGGTAGTGCAGCGAGTTGTTGTGCACGACGTCGATGTCGGGGCGACCCGCGAGCGTGCGCAGCGCGTGGGCGTAGGCGATGGTGGCGGTGACCTGCGACTCCGGTGGCATCGCGATGTCGCCGCGCGCGTCGTCGCTGAGGGCGAACCGGGCGACGGGGAGTTCCTCGCAGTCCAGCGTCAGGTCGCTGCCCGGTCCCGCGAACAGCACGACCTCGAGGCCACGGTCCCGAAGCCCCTTCGCCAGGTTCCAGGTGAACGATTCCAGGCCGCCTGCGAACGGGGCCGAGATGGGGAACCGGTCGTTGGCGAGGATCGCGACCTTCACGTTCGCACGCGGGCCATCGCCCGCCGGTAGATGTCTGCATGGCAGCCCGCCAGGAACTGTCGCTCAGCGTGGCGCTCGTCCGGATCGGCCCGCCAGGGTGCGGCATCCGGCAGCGCGTCGAGCGCCGCGGCGATGTCGGCGACGCTGGGGCCGTCGTCGCCCACGCGGTAACCGAAGATGCCGGGATGCTGGTCGTGGTAGTGGCCCAGGATCGGCGCCATGACGTGGGTGCCGACGTCGTAGCAGGCCTCCAACCACCCGGAATGGGTGCCGAACCGGTAGGGGAGCACCGACAGGTCCAGGCTGAGGAAGTAGGCCCAGAGTTCGTCGTCGGAGTAGTAGTCGTGCACGTGGACCGTGACGCCGTCCTTCCCCATCAGCCCCTTCAGGTAGGCGGCCACCTCGGCGTCGTGGTGGTACTCGCCGGGGGTCATGACGTCGGTGTGGACGTCGATCACCAGCTCCATCCTGCGGGCAGGGACCTCCCGCTCCAGGATGGCGAGGATGGGCAGCGGGTCGATGGAGGCGCGCAGGCTCTTGAGATGGACCCCGACGCGGGGCCGGGCGTGCTGCTGCCTGGGGCGGTGCAGGGTGTCCGGGTCCACGACGTGGGGATGCGGCAGCACCGTCGCCTCGCGGTCCCACCGCCGGCGGATCTCCTGGGCCGCCCCCGCGGTGAGCGTGATCAGCTCCGCTGCGGCCGGGATCAGCACATCGAGCGCCTCGTCGTGCGCCAACCGGTCGAGGTGGTGCGGGTTGCGCAGGTCGTGGACCGTGTAGACCAGCGGCTTGTCGTTGCGGTCGAGCGCCTCGAGGACGTCGGTCAGGTCCCGTGTGGAGAGGGCGTCGAAGCCGAAGTGGATGTGGAACACATCGAAGCTCTCAGCATTCTGGTCGATCCACTGGGGCGAGAGCAGGGCCGAGGGCCACGCCTTCCCGCCCGGATCTGGGAACCGCACGACGTCGTGGCCGTTGCAGGGGTCAGCCAGATGCCTGACGTATACGTGCCCCTCAGGAACAGATGCGACTCTGATCAAATCGATCCCCCTTCGTCCACGCCGTGCCCCTATTGGAACGCTTGCCGTACCTGGCGCGCCACCCCCTTGGGGGTTAGTGCGGACGGGGGAGCTGGTCCTCGATGATCCGGGGCTGGCAGGCGTACAGACCGGCGATGGTCATCGGGACGGCCAACCCCAACTGCAGCATGATGGGAGGGGTCCAGGAGTCGAACAACGTGTAGAGGATGCCGAAGCTGAGCGGGCCGAGGGTGGCGATGGTGTAGCCCACTGACTGGGCGAAGCCGCTGAGCGCCGCCGTGGCCGCGGGGGAATGTGCCCGGGTGCCGAACAGCGCCAGGACGAGCGGGAACGACGCAGTGCCCAGGGCCATGGCGACGGACCAGAGGACGGGCGCGGCGAGCGGCGCGTTCAGCAGCCCGAGGTAGCCGGTGATGAGGAAGGCCATCAGGCACAGGAAGAGGGCGCTGGGGTTGCGCGTGCGGGCGACGTAGGCCGGGATGAGGAAGGCCGGGACGATTCCGACGCCGGTGGCGATGCCGAGCATGTAGCCCGCCGTCGTCTGGTCCATGCCCGCCGTGCGGAAGATGGTGGGCAGCCAGCCGAACACCGAGTAGGCCTGCGCCGATTGGACGCCGAACATGATGGCGAGCGCCCAGCCCAGCCTGGTACGCGAAATGGCCGCGAGCGTGATGTCGGGCTCGCCGCCCTTCTTCGGCCGCCCGGCGCCGATCGCGAGCGGCAGCCAGCACAGCAGGGAGGCGAAGGCGATGACCACACCGGCCGCGAGGGAGGCGCGCCAGCCCCCGAAGGCATGGGCCATGGGCACGGTGGCGGTGCTGGCCAGCGTCACGCCGATAGTCAGGGCGAGGGAGTACAGGGCCGTGGCCGTCCCCACCTGGTGGGGGTAGTGTCGGCGCACCAGCGAGGGCAGCAACACGTTCGCCTGCGCCATGCCCGCCAGCGCCAAGGTGGAGAACGCCAGGAATGCGGCTGAGTCATCGACCAGCAGCCGGCCCGCCTGCCCCAAGATCAGGGCGATGAGCGCGACCAGGATCGAGCGGTGCGCCCCGATGCGGCGGGCGATCCAGGGGGCCATGGCGCCGAAGATCGCGAAGCAGAGGGTGGGAAGCGACGTGAGCAGGCCGGCGGTGAAGCCGTCGAGGCCGATGTCGCGGCTGATCTCGGTCAGGACCGGTCCGACCGAGACCGCGACGGGGCGCAGATTGAACGCCAGGGCCAGCAGCGCGATCAGCGGCCACCAGCGGCGGAGCGCGCTCAAACGAGCTGCCGTTGGGCCAACGCCATGGCCATCTGCGGTGCGAGGGGGAGGCGGGGGATCAGCGTCGCCTGGAGGGCGTGGTAGATGTCCGGTTTGCCGGGCCACACCGACGTGGCGACGCGGAGCCCGCCGTCGAGCTGATGGTGCCACGAGCCGTGCTCGGGGTCGAGGAAGTGTTCCGCCACATGGTCCCACCAGCGTGAGTAGTCCGCGGCGTAGCGCTTGTCGCCGGTGCGGTGGAACAGGGCGGCCGCCGCACCGATGGCTTCGGCAGCGACCCAGTGCAGCCGGTCCGTCGTGACGGGGGTGCCGTCCCAGCCGGTGGTGTAGACGAAGCCCTCGGCCCCGTCGCGGCCCCAGCCGTCCGTGACCGCCCGGTTGTAGAGGTGCTGGGCAGCGTCGAGCCAGGTGCCGTCGGTGTTGTTCGTGGCCGCCTCGAGGTGGAGGAACAGGCGGGCCCATTCGAGCCCGTGGCCGATGGTGGCGCCGTAGGGCCGGAACCGGTCCTCGGGCTGCGCCTCGTTGTACTCCAGCTGCGGCTGCCAGGTGTCGTCGTAGTGCTCCGGCAGACGCCAGTCGTGGACGGCGGCCTGGTGGCGGGCGAACGAGGCGATCCGCTCGGCCCGTTCCAGCCAACGCTGGTCCCAGGTGGCGTCGGCGGCGGCGAGCATGGCCTCCACGGTGTGCATGTTCGCGTTGATCCCGCGGTAGGGATCCACCGATGACCAGTCCGGCTCGGCGGCATCTGCCACCATGCCGTGCGCCTCGTCCCAGAAGCGTTCGTCGAGGACGGCCAGGGCGTCGTCGAGCAGTTCGCGCCCCCCGGGCAGTCCGGCGACGGTGGCGGAGGAGCCGGCCAGCACCACGAACGCGTGGTCGTAGGCCTGCTTGCCGCCGTCCCTGGCGGAGGTATGGAACCATCCGCCGTGCCGCTCATCATGGAGGGCGCCGGTGAGCCCGCTCATCGCGCGGATGGCGAGGGGCCGCGAACCGGGGACCCCCATCAGGTGGCCGAGCGAGTACACGTGCACCATGCGGCAGGTCACCCAGGTCTCGATGGGTCTGGTCGGGTCCGGGACGCCCCGGGCGTCCAGGTAGGCCGCGCCCTGTCCGGCGACCGGCGCGGCGGACCCGAACGCCAGGAGCCGCTCGGTTTCCTGCTGCAGCCAGGCACGATGAGTGGGGGCGGTCAGCCAGTCAGTCATGGCGCATACACTACGCCCCATGAGTACTCGCCAACCGCCTGTACAGCAGCCGCCACCGGAGCAGAAACTGCGCCTGCGTTACGCCAAGCGCGGCCCCGCGCGTTTCACGTCCCACCGCGACTTCGGGCGCGCCCTGGAGCGGGCCATCCGCAGGGCGGAGCTCCCCATGGCGTACTCATCCGGTTTCAACCCGCACCCGCGCATCTCCTACGCCAGCCCGTCGCCCACCTCCGCGTCGTCGGAGGCGGAGTACGTGGAACTCGGGCTCAGCGAGGCCTGTGATCCGGCGAAGGTGGTCGGGGCGCTCAACGAGGTACTGCCCCAAGGCTTCGAGATGCTCGACGCCGCGGTGGCGGTCAAGGAGTCTCTGGGGGACCTCCTGCAAGCCTCGGACTGGGAGATCCGGCTCAACTGCGACCCAAGTGTGCTGAGCGCCGCCGTGGCGGAGCTGCTCAGCCGCGAGCACCTCACCGTCGAGCGCATGACCAAACGCGGCATGCGCGCGTTCGACGTGCGGGAGGCCATCATCTCGCTCGAGGTCGTCGACGATGGAGTGTTGCGCCTGCGCTCCCACATCGGCACTCCGCTGGTGCGGCCCGACGACGTGGTGGCCGCGCTGCGCACCATCGACGAGACGATCCCCAGCGAGATGTTGCTCAATCGGCTCAGCCAGGGGCCACTCAACGAAGGCGACATCGGGGACCCCCTGCGTCCGCACAACTGACGACACGCACCACCCGGTGCGACGGTTTTTCATGATGTGTGGAACAATGAGCGAAGGTCATGGCGCCGCCCGGTGCCACCCTGAGGCAGTGAGACTGCACCGCGGCACAATTCTTCCGCGACTGCTCGCCGGCCTCAGAGGATCAGAGTCTTACGGCACAGCCCGCTGTGCCCGGTCCGCGCCAAGTGCGCGTAAGGAGCCGCATGCTCACATCAGAGAACAATGATCAAGTGACGCCGGAAAGCGCCGCCCCCGCCCCCACGCAGCGCCGCCGTCGCGCTGCCTCCCGCCCCGCTGGTGCCCCGAAGGTCGCCCCGGAAGCGCAGGTCGAGGCCCCGGCCGCCGCCCCCCAGAGCACCACCCCCCAGGCCACTCCTGAGGCCGCCCCCGCCGCTTCCCAGCCGGTCGCACCCGAGGCCGCCCCTGAGGCCGCGAGCGAAGCGCCCGCCGAGGACCTGGCGCCCAAGCGTCGCCGCGCCTCGACGAAGCCCACCACCCGCACCACCACCACCCGTCGCCGCAAGGTCGACGTGGAGCCGAAGGCCGAGGGCAGTGAGCCGGCGGAGTCGCCTCAGGCCGAGGCCGCCCAGCCCGAGGTCGTCCAGCCCGACGCCCCCGTCGCCGAGAAGCGGCCCGCCCGTCGCCGCGCCACGCGCAGCACCGCGGCCGCCGCCCCCTCGGAGGCCCCGAGCTCGCCCGCCGAGACCGCCACCGAAGCCGTCGAGTCCGCACCCGAAGCCCAGCCCGTACAGGCCGAGGCCCCGGCGCCCGTCGAGGCGCCTGCCGAGTCCGCCCAGCCCGCCCGTCGTCGGCGCGCCACCCGCAAGGCCGCGGCCCCCGAGGCTGCACCCACCGCGGAGGCCACCGTCGCACCCGAGGCTGACGCCGAGCCCGAGCCCGAGCCGCAGCGCGAGCCCGCCGCCCTGGGCCGCGGCCGCCAGTCACGCGCCCTCGGCCGCCGCGCTGAGGCGCGCGCCATCGAGAGCACCCCGACCCCCGAGGTCGCCGAAGAAGCTGAGGCGCCCCAGGAGGAAGCTGCTGCTCCCCGCGAGGAGACCCCCCGCGAAGAGGCTGCGCCCAGGGGGCGCCGTCGTCGGGTGAGCCGCCCGGCCGCAGCGCCTGAGCGTCGCGGCACCGCCGCAGATCCCGACGAAGACCCCATCGCCGCCGCGCTCCGTGCGGCCGAGGAGATCGCAGAGGCCCGCAAGGCTGTGCTGAGCGACCCCTTCATGACCGCCGCCGCCCGCGACGCGCAGCTGGCCGCCCTGGCCGGCGCGATCGCGGCGGATTCGGCACTGGCCGAAACCGCGGACGACGAGGCTGAGGACGAGGACGAGGACGAGGACGACGAGGAAACCGTCGACACCGAAGCCGATACCGACACCGACGAGTCCGAGACCCAGGACGACGAAACCTCCGACGACGATTCCGACGAGGAATCCGATGAGGACTCGGTAGACGACGACCGTCCCACGCGTCGCCGCCGTCGCCGTGGTGGCCGTCGCCGCCGTCGTGGTGGTCGGGCGGATTCGGAGGGCGACGACGACTCGTCCGACGAATCCGACGACGATGACACCGACGCCGCTGATTCGGACGAGCACGCCGACAGCCCCGAGTCGGCCGACGATGCGGATGGCGAAGGCGTCACAGTGCGCCGTCGTCGTCGTCGTCGCCGTCGCAACGGAGAGTCCTCGGGTGAAACCGGTCACGAGGACGAGGTCACGGGCATCGAAGGCTCGACCCGCATGGAGGCCAAGCGGCAGCGCCGCAAGGAGTCCCGCGCCGCAGGCCGTCGCCGCGCACCCATCCTCAGCGAGGCCGAGTTCCTGGCCCGCCGCGAACAGGTGGACCGCAAGCTCGTGATCCGCCAGTCGGAGGACTACACGCAGCTGGCCGTCGTCGAGGACGGCATCCTCGTGGAGCACTACGTGGACAAGGCCTCGGCCGCGTCGCTCATCGGCAACGTCTACGTCGGCAAGGTCCAGAACGTCCTGCCCAGCATGGAGGCCGCGTTCATCGACATCGGCCGTGGCCGCAACGCCGTGCTCTACGCCGGCGAGGTGGACTGGGACGCCTTCCAGGTCAGCGGCGAGAACCGCAAGGTCGAGAACGTCCTGAAGTCCGGCCAGTCCGTTCTGGTGCAGGTCACCAAGGACCCGGTCGGAGCGAAGGGTGCGCGCCTCACCGGCCACATCTCCCTGCCGGGCCGCTACATCGTGTACTCACCGGGTGGCCACCTCTCCGGCATCTCGCGCAAGCTGCCGGACACCGAGCGCAACCGCCTGCGCGGCATCCTCAGCTCGCTGATCTCGGACAACGAGTCGGTCATCGTGCGCACCGCCGCCGAGGGCATTCCGGAGGACGAGCTCGTCCGCGACGTGAACCGCCTGAAGGCGCAGTGGGAGGTCATCGAGAAGGCGTCCAAGAAGGGCAGTGCCCCGCAGGCGCTGTACTCGGAGCCGGACCTGACCCTGCGGATCGTGCGTGACCTCTTCACCGAAGACTTCGGCCAGCTCATCGTCCAGGGCGATGGTGGCCCGGAGGACTCCTACGACGCCATCGCGGCCTACGTGTCACACGTGGCCCCGCACCTGGCTGAGCGCCTCGAGCGCTTCGAGGTGGGGGATGACGGCAAGGACATCTTCGCGAAGTTCAAGATCGACGAGCAGATCGCCAAGGCGCTCGATCGCAAGGTGTTCCTCCCATCCGGTGGTTCGCTCGTCATCGACCGCACCGAGGCCATGACTGTCATCGACGTGAACACCGGCCGCTTCACCGGCGCCGGGGGCAACCTCGAGGCCACGGTCACCAGCAACAACCTGGAGGCTGCGGAAGAGATCGTGCGCCAACTCCGGCTGCGTGACCTGGGCGGCATGATCGTCATCGACTTCATCGACATGGTGTTGCCCAGCAACCGCGACCTCCTGCTGCGCAGGCTCGTCGAGTGCCTGAGCCGTGACCGGACGCGGCACCAGGTCTCGGAGGTCACCAGCCTGGGTCTGGTGCAGCTCACGCGCAAGCGCATCGGCACCGGCCTGCAGGAAGCCTTCACCGAGCCGTGCGAGCATTGCGACGGCGCCGGGTACCACCGCTTCGAAGAGCCGGTGGATTCGCAGGCGCCGTCCGACGGTGGCGAGCGCAAGGGTGGCAGCGGGCGCCGACGCGGTGGCCGCGGCCGCTGATCAGGCCATGAGGGGGCGGGTGACGATGTGTCACCCGCCCCTTTCGCATTCCCAATATATGGTGTTTACATCCGTGTGATTCACCAGATATGGTTGCGGCAACGCAAGGTTCCGCCAACCGCAGGGTTGTCGGCTAAGAGGGAATCCGGTGCAAATCCGGAACTGTCCCGCAGCGGTAAGTGAGAACGACCGCCGTCATCAGCACTGGGTGATCCCCGGGAAGCGACGGCCAGTAGGTGGCTCAGGAGTCCGAAGACCTGCCTGCGTGGCCCCGCATCCGCGGGGTCCGGTTCGAGAGCCGCGTGGAAACGGCCCGTACGCAGGATCGTGTTTCGCGCATTCTCGAACTCCCCATCGAGTGCGAGGAAACACCCATGTCCATCCGTGTGCGCAAACGTGACGGCTCCCTGGTCCCCTACGACGGCGCCGAAGTCGCCGCCTCCATCTCCGACGCCGCCCGGGGCCTCGACGACGACCTCACGCGGGCCGTCCAGCTCCGCTCCGAGGTGGAGATCACCCTCTTCGACCAGATCACCACCGAAGAACTCGACGAGGCCGTCATCCAGGTGGCGCTGGCCAACGTCAAGGACGACCCGGCCTTCGACACCATCGCCGCCAGATTGCTGGTCAAGCACATCTACAAGCTGGTCTTCGGTGACACCCACGACCTGTTCGGCGACGGCGGCCCGGAGACCATCCGCCAACTCCACGTGGCCCACTTCGCCCCGACGATCGCCAAGGCTGTCGGGAGCGGGCTGCTCGATGCCCGGCTCGCCGAGCTGTTCGATCTGGAGGCGCTGGCTCTCGCCCTGCGCCCCGAGCGCGACGACCTCCTGCGCCACATCGGGGTGACCACCATGCGCAACCGCTACCTGCTGGCCGGTGAGCACCGTCGCCCGCTCGAGGTGCCGCAGTTCTTCTGGATGCGCGTGGCGATGGGGCTCAGCCTGAACGAGGCCGACCCCACTGCGGTGGCGCTGGAGCTGTACGAGGCGATGAGCAGGCTGCGCTACCTCGCGGCCGGCTCCACCCTGGCCAATGCCGGCACCAGCTACGCACAGCTGTCCAACTGTTTCGTGATGCAGATGGAGGACGAGATCGAGCACATCGGCAAGTCCGTGCGCGACGTGATGTGGCTGACGAAGGGCACCGGCGGCATCGGGTTGTCGGTGTCGAAGCTGCGCTGCGAGGGGTCCCCGATCCGGTCCAACCAGACGACCTCCACCGGCCCCATCCCGTTCATGCACACCATCGACTCGACGCTGCGGGCGGTGTCGCGCGGCGGGAAGAAGTTCGGTGCGCTGTGCTTCTACATGGAGAACTGGCACCTCGACTTTCCCCAGTTCCTCGACCTGAAGCAGAACTCGGGGGACCCGTACCGCCGCGTCCGCACCGCCAACACCGCCGTGTGGATCAGTGACGAGTTCATGAAGCGGGTGGCCGACGACGCCGACTGGTACCTGTTCGACCCGCTGGACACGCCGGACCTCGTCGAGCTCTACGGTGCCGCGTTCTCCGCCCGCTACGGCCAGTACGTCGCGATGGCTGAGGCGGGCGAGCTGCGCCGTTTCCGGAAGATCGGGGCGCGGGAGCAGTACCGCCAGATCCTGGTGACCCTGCAGACGACCTCGCACCCGTGGCTCACGTGGAAGGACACCATCAACACCCGCGCGCTGAACAACAACACCGGCACCATCCACCTGTCCAACCTCTGCACCGAAATCTGCCTGCCGCAGGACGTCGACAACATCGCGGTGTGCAACCTGGCGTCGGTGAACCTCGCCCGGCACCTCGTCGGGCTCGGGTTCGACTGGGACAGGCTGGCTGCCACCGTGCGCACGGCGGTGCGACAACTGGACAACCTGGTCGATATCACCATCTCGTCGGTGGGCGAGGCAGAGCGCGCCAACCGCGACAACCGTGCCGTCGGTCTGGGCGTGATGGGCTTCACCGATGTGCTCGAGAAGCTGGGCCACGCCTACGACTCGGAGGCCGCCTATGAGCTCATCGACGAGGTGATGGAGTTCATCAGCTGGCATGCGATCGACGCCTCCTGTGACCTGTCCCGCGAGCGCGGCCCCTACCGCAATTTCGTGGGCTCCCGCTGGTCCCAGGGGTGGGTACCCATCGACTCGCTCGACGCCCTCGAGGAGGACCGGGGCGTGCGCGTCACCGTGGACCGGACGCAACGCATGGACTGGCACGCGCTGCGGGCCAAGGTCCGCGGGGGCATCCGCAACGCCACGTTGCTGGCGATCGCGCCCACCGCCTCCATCGGGCTGGTCGCCGGTACCACTCCCGGCATCGATCCCCAGTTCTCGCAGTTGTTCAGCCGGGCCACGTCGTCCGGCAAGTTCCTGGAGGTCAACCGCAACCTCGTGGACGACCTCAAGGCCCTGGGCCTGTGGGAGGAGGTGCGCGACGACCTCCTACGCAGTCAGGGCGACCTCAGCGTGCTGCCCACGGTGCCGGCCCACCTGAAGGCCACCTACCGGACGAGCTTCCAGGTGGACCCCGCAGCCTACGTGCAGGTGGCGGCCCGCGCGCAGAAGTGGATCGACCAGGCCATCAGCCGCAACATCTACCTCGCGGACCGCGACGTGGCGACCATGGAGGACCTCTACCAACTCGCCTGGCGGATGGGTGTGAAGACCACCTACTACCTGCACATGATGCCGCGCCACACCGCGGAGCAGAGCACGGTCAGGATCAACAAGGCGGCTGAACTGACCGGCGCCGGGGGAGCGCCGCGACGGGGCTTCGGTGCCGCCCGCCCGGTGGCTGCGGCGGTGGCGGTGGCCCGGCCCGCCGTCGAGATCGACATCGTCGACGGGGCCGCCTGCCCCGTCGACCCCCAGGAGCGCCTCCAGTGCGATTCCTGCCAGTGACGACCCCACTCCCACGAAGGACACACCCATGAGCATCCTCGGCGCCGGCATCCAGGACGGGCTCCTGTTGAAACCCGTCACCTATCCCTGGGCCTACGACCTGTACAACCAGGCCGTGGCCAACACCTGGTTCCCCAACGAGATCCAGTTGGGGGAGGACCTGGCCGACTTCCACCGCATGAGCGACGACGAGCGCCATGCCCTGACCCATCTGATGAGCTACTTCAACCCCAACGAACTCCTGGTGAACAAGGCGCTCGCGTTCGGCGTCTACCCCTACGTCAACGCGGCCGAGGCGCATCTCTACCTGGCCAAGCAGATGTGGGAGGAGGCCAACCACTGCATGGCGTTCGAATACGTCCTGGAGACGTTCCCCGTCGACAGGGAGGCGGCCTACGAGTCGCATGTGAGCGTGCCGTCGATGGCCGCCAAGGAGGAGTTCGAGGTGCGCTACATCCGGCGCATGACGCAGGACACCCTCGACATCTCGACGGTGGCCGGCAAGCAGGATTTCGTCCGCAACCTGGTGGCCTACAACGTGATCCTCGAGGGCATCTGGTTCTATTCCGGGTTCATGGTGGCCCTGTCGTTCAGGCAGCGCAACCTGCTGCGCAACTTCGGCTCGCTGATCGACTGGATCGTGCGCGACGAGTCGCTCCACCTCAAGTTCGGCATCAATCTGATCCTGACCGTGCTCGAGGAGAACCCGGAGATCGCGACGGAGGAGTTCGCGGCCGAGATCCGGGAGATGATCCTGTCGGCAGTGGACCTGGAGGTCGCCTACAACCGAGACCTGCTCCCGCGCGGCATCCTGGGGCTGAACGCCGAACTGGTCAACGACTACGTGCGCTACCTCACGGATCGACGGTTGGAGGAGCTCGGCTTCGCGCCCGAGTATCATGTGCCCAACCCCGCAAAGTGGATGGCCACGGCCAACGACACCCTGCAGTTGGTGAACTTCTTCGAAGCCACCAACACGTCCTACGAGGTCAATGCGATGGCCACCGGACGGCAGAGCTGAACCGCTCCCCGGTTTGGCGAATCTGTCCGCAACGGGTTAGCATTGTGCGGTTGCCTTTTTGAAGGTACCCCTAACGAACCAACAAGGAGATTCCAGTGGCTGCCAAGTGTGAAGTTTGCGCCAAGGGACCCGGCTTCGGTCACAACAAGCCCTGGTCGAAGAAGAAGACCAACCGTCGCTGGAACCCGAACATTCAGCGCGTCCGCGCCACCGTCAATGGTGCCGCTATGCGCGTCAACGTCTGCACCTCCTGCCTGAAGGCCGGCAAGGTCGCGCGCTGAGCTGAGACAATCTGACAACCGGCGGTCCGCTGAGCGGGCCGCCGGTTCTCTATTGCCTCCGCCTGCCGGGCAGCCCGATGACGCGTGCCCACGCGGCCATCCACGCGGCGCCGGCCCCGGCTACCGCGGCGACGCTGAACATCGCCACCGGCAGGGACGCCGCTGCGAGCAGCCCCGAGATCAAGAGCGGCCCACCCAGCGCCCCGCCCTGGCTGAACATCGCCCAGATGCTCAGGAACTTCGCGCGCCCCCTCGCCGGTGAGAGGTCCGCGCCGATCGTCATGTTGATGCCCGCGCCCAGTCCGTTGCCGACGCTCATGACGACCACCGCCGCGATGAAGCCGAACGACGTGGGCCACAGCGCCGCAAGCGCGAAGCCGGAACCGTAGACGACCAGGCACACCACCAGGGTGAAGGCCCTGCCCATCGCGTCCTTGACGTAGCCGCCGGGCATCATCAACAGCAGTTCGATGCCGGAGCCCATCGCGACGAGGAACGAGATCTGCGCCTCGTTCCAGCCGAGGTGGACGCCCCACAGGGCGATGAGGATGGGCTGCGCGATGCGGGCCACAGTCAGGGTGGTCATCGCGATGCCGGCCAGGTTC
This sequence comes from Tessaracoccus zhenghani, assembly GCF_054552775.1. Taxonomy (NCBI): domain Bacteria; kingdom Bacillati; phylum Actinomycetota; class Actinomycetes; order Propionibacteriales; family Propionibacteriaceae; genus Tessaracoccus; species Tessaracoccus zhenghani. Next base: position 273,485 of record NZ_CM137275.1, read on the forward strand.
ACTGCCGCCCACCGCACGCCGACGGTGGCCTCGTCCTGCTGGTGCGCCGCCTTGTTGCGCTGGACCTGGGCATCGAAGTCGCGGTTGAGCCTCTTGATGTACAGCATGCCCGTGGCCACCACCGCCATGACGGCGCCCAGGACGAAGACCGACCACAGGGGGAGCCACAGCAGCAGGAGGGCTCCGCACAGCGGGCCCACGAGGTTGCCGGCCCTCATGGTGCCGCCCAGTGCCGTCATGGCGAGGCCACGCTGGGCCTCCGGGACCGTCTCCGCCAGCACCGCCTGGCGCGCCAGGTTCCACGCGACCGCGGCGGGCGTCTGCAATACGAGCGCGCCCACGAACAGCGCCAGGGAGAACGACGACGGGTAGGCCAGCGCCACCACGCTGAGGCCGAAGAGGACCGCCGAGGAGATCGTGGCCAGCGTCATGGCCCTCTTGTCGCCCACCTTGTCGATGACGGCCCCCACCGGCACGGTGACGATGAGCGCGACCGCGCCGAACAGTGCCATGGTGGCGCTGGCGAACGACTCCGAAGCGCCGAGCTGGAGCAGGGCCAACACCATGACGGGCAGCATGGCCCCCGCGCCGACCGCGAACAGGAAGGACGGCATGAGGACCGGCCAGAAGATCAGGCGGTACATGATGGCCGATCGTACTGTCCGCGGCGCTCGGTAGGGTTATGCGCATGTGGCGCACCACCCTCTACCGCGAACTGAACCGACGTCTCGGAGACGTGGTCGGTGGGCCCACGGCCAAGGAATTCGCCAAGCTGGGCATCCACACTGTCGACGACCTGCTGCGGCACGTGCCGCGCCGGTACCTGGCCGGCTCAGAGATGTCGGATTTCTCCGGCCTGCGCGTCGGCGAGGACGCGGCTCTGGTGGCCCAGGTGAAGGGGGCCGCCAAGGCCGAATCCAACGGCCAGTTCCGCGTCAACGCGGTCATCACCGACGGGCAGACGGATGTGGACGTCACGTTCTTCGCCCCGAGGGTGAAGAACAACTCGTCCTACGGGCGCGCCAGCAACATGGCGGACTGGTGGGTGAAGGAATTGCTCTCGGGGGACAGACGCGGCATCTTCATCGGCAGGGTCGGCGTCTTCCGTGACCAACTGCAGCTGACGCACCCGGAGTTCGTGATGCTGGACGGTGCCGCTGTGCGCAATCCCAAGACCGAGAAGCAGCAGAACCGCGCCGCCATGAGCCGTGCGGTGCAGCGCTCCACGCTGGTGGGCCTCTACCCGGCGCACGGCAAGCTGCCCACGTGGGTGATCGCGGAAGCCATCCAGATGGCACTGCCCGCCGTCGCCGGCGACACGCTGCCCCCGTGGGTGGTGCAGGAGGCCGGTGTGCTGCCGTTCCAGGAGGCTCTCACCGCCGTCCACGAGCCCACGGACAGGCAGCAGGCGGAGGTGGGCAAGGCGCGGCTCAAGTTCGACGAGGCCTTCGGCATCCAGTTGGCCATGGCCCACCGTCGCGCCCAGTACGCCGGGGAACTGGCCACACCCCGCCCCCGGCGGGTGGGTGGGCTGCTGGACGCGTTCGACGAGCGGCTGCCGTTCACGCTGACGAAGGGTCAGCTCGCCATCGGCGAGCAGGTCTTCGACGAACTGGCGCGCCCTGCCCCCATGAACCGCCTGCTGCAGGGCGAGGTGGGCTCAGGCAAGACGCTGGTGGCGCTGCGCGCCATGCTCGCGGTGGTGGATTCCGGCGGCCAGGCTGTACTGCTCGCCCCCACGGAGGTGCTCGCCAAGCAGCACTTCCAGACCATCACGCGCTTCATGGGAGACCTGGGCCAGGGCCGCTCCCTGGGTGCCCATCCCGACGCGACGGGCGTGGTGCTGCTCACCGGTTCCCGCTCGACGCAGGCCAAGAGGGAGGCCCTCAACGCCATTGTCACGGGCGAGGCGGGCATCGTCGTCGGCACGCACGCCCTGCTGTCGGATCCCGTCGAGTTCTTCGACCTGGGCCTGGTGGTGGTGGATGAACAGCACCGCTTCGGCGTCGAGCAGCGGGCGGCGCTGTCCGCCAAGGCGGAACACAAGCCGCACACCCTGGTGATGACCGCCACCCCCATCCCGCGTTCCATCGCCATGACGGTCTTCGGTGACCTCGAGACCAGCGAACTGCGCGAACGGCCCGCGGGACGCGCGGAGGTGCAGACAGTCTTCGTCGACACCCACCGCAGCCCCACCTGGGTCACGCGCGCCTGGGAGCGGGTGCGCGAGGAGGTCGGCCAGGGGCGCCAGGCCTTCGTCGTGTGCCCGGCGATCACGGCGAAGGAGGGGGAGGGGCTCACCGCCGTGGAGGAACTCGCTCCGCTGCTGGCCTCCGGGCCGCTCGAAGGCCTCCGGATCGGCGTCGTGCACGGCAAGCAACACGTGCAGGACCGCGATGCGGCGATGGCCGCGTTCGCGGCGGGCGACCTCGACGTGCTGGTGGCCACCACCGTCATCGAGGTGGGGGTGGACGTGCCCAACGCCACCGTCATGGTGATCATGGACGCAGACCGCTACGGCCTCTCCCAGCTGCATCAGCTCCGCGGCCGCATCGGCCGGGGCGGCCACGCGGGCCTGTGCCTACTGCTGGCGGCCATCGGCGACAACCTGGACGCCCACACGCGGCTCACCGCGCTGACCACCACCACAGACGGTTTCGAGCTGGCAGAACTGGATCTGCGGCTGCGCCGCGAGGGTGACGTGCTGGGCGCTGCCCAGTCCGGAGCCGGTTCGCTGAAGTTGTTGCGCGCGTTGGATGATGCGGAGGTCATCATGCGCGCCAGGAAACTGGCCGAGAAGGTCCTGGCGGACCCGCGGTCAGGCACAGACCCGTTGCTGGCAGACCTCATGGCCAAGGCCGAAGAGGTGGCCGCAGCCGAGTGGATGGAGAAGACGTGAGCAGGATCATCGCAGGCCGGGCGAAGGGCCGCCGTCTGGAGACGCCGAAGGGCGACAACACGCGGCCCACCACGGACCGCACCCGGGAGGGCCTGTTCTCCTCGCTGGTCAACTGGTTCGACACCGTGGACCACGACGCCTCGGAGCACCTCAGCGGATGCTCGGTCCTCGACCTGTTCGCGGGCTCGGGCGCCATCGGTCTCGAGGCCGCCAGCCGGGGGGCGCACCCCGTCGTGCTGGTGGAATCGGACAGGGCGACGGCGGGGCTGATCTCGGCCAACGCCCGAGCCATCCGGGTGGAGGCAGACGTGCGCACCGCCAAGGCCCAGACGTTCGTCGACGGCACGGACAGGTCATTCGACGTGGTCATCATGGACCCGCCCTACGGCTTGACCACCGAAGAGGTGGAGAAGCTGCTGGCCAGCCTCGCCCGGGGTGTCGTCGCCGAGCGGGGGCTCGTCGTGGTGGAGCGGTCCAAACGTGATCGGGCGCCCATCTGGCCACCGGCCTTCACGGAGACGTGGGAGAAGCGCTACGGCGAGACGGTGCTCTACTACGGCTCGGTCGACTGAGGCGTGCGGCCGGCCCGCTAGGGTTGCGGAATGAAGGTTCTGTGCCCCGGCTCGTTCGACCCCATCACGGTGGGGCACCTCGACATCATCCGCCGTGCGCAGGCACTGTTCGGGGAGGTGGTGGTGGCCATCGGCAACAACTCCTCGAAGAAGTACCTGTTCTCGTTCGACGAGCGGGTGTCGTTGGTCCAGGGGGCCACCACCGGCGTGGACGGGATCACCGTCGAGGCGATGGACGGGCTGCTCGTCGAGTTCTGCCGCGAGCGGGGGATCGGGGCAGTGGTCAAGGGCATCAGGTTCGGCGCAGATTTCGATTTCGAGCTGCAGCAGGCCCACATGAACTACGACATGGGGGCCCTCGACACCATTCTCCTGCCGGCCGCGCGTGACCACGTCACGATGTCGTCGACGATCATCCGGCAGGTCCACAACCTGGGCGGCGACGTCTCGAGGTACGTGCCCGCGAACGTGGCGGCGGCGCTCCGGGCCAGACGCGCACGGTGATTTGGCCCGAGCCTGGAGATTCGGTAGAGTTGGCAGTCGGTCATGACGAGGTCATGGACGGTTAGGCGAAGGGAATCCGACGTGTCACCGGTACAGCAGCACCCCGATCGTCGCTCACCCCTTGTTCTCGAGGTGCATGAGCTTGGTCGGAGCGCGGGCTCCACGAAGGTGATTCACGAGACGGTTCCGGCGCCTGCCGACCTTGGTATCGAAGTGATCAGAGTGCCACAGGGCTCCGATATCGAGCTTGATCTCAAGCTCGAAGCGGTGGTTGAAGGCATCCTGGTGACGGGAACCGCAACCGTGCAACTGCACGGCCAATGCGCCCGCTGCCTGGATGACATCGAGGACGAAGAGTCCTTCGATCTGCAGGAACTCTTCTTCTATCCCGGCCGCGAGGTCGATGAGGACGAGAGCGTCGTGGTCGACGAAACAATCGATCTGGACGAAACCCTGCGCGACGCTGTGGTGCTCGAATTGCCGTTCACGCCACTGTGCAGCGAAGATTGTCTCGGGCTCTGCCCCGATTGCGGTTTCAACCGCAACGATGATCCCGCTCACAGCCACGGGGAGAAGATTGATCCCCGCTGGGAGAACCTCTCTGGACTGCGCGGCGAGAGCAACAACTGACTTTGCTGAGAATCTAGGAGAAGATCATGGCAGTTCCGAAGCGGAAGATGTCGCGCAGCAACACCCGTTCGCGCCGTGCGCAGTGGAAGACGAGCGTTGTGCCCACGGTTGTGTGCGCCAACCCCGCCTGCCGTGAGCCGCACCTGCAGCACACCGCGTGCCCCGCCTGTGGCCAGTACGGCCCCCGCGGTGCGCGTCGCCAGGTCGTCGAGGCCTGAGCGGGCTCTCCCCGAGCCAGGGGATGAGCAGGCTTGAAAACCAGCTGAAGGAGCTGGGCGTCGAGGTTGACGCCCAGCTCTTTGAGTTGTCTTTTACGCACCGCAGCTTCGCCTACGAGAACTCCCTGCCCTCGAATGAGCGGCTGGAGTTCCTGGGCGACGCGGTCCTGCAGATCGTGGTGACCGAGCACATCGTGCGTAGCTACCCCGAGTTGGCCGAGGGCCACCTGGCGAAGCTGCGCGCCTCCGTAGTGAGCTCCGCACCGTTGGCAGAACTCGCCCGTTCCCTGGAACTGGGGGAGCACCTGCGGTTGGGGAAGGGTGAGATCGCCACGCGCGGCCAGGAGAAGGGCTCCATCCTGGCGGACACGATGGAGGCCGTCATCGGCGCCATCCACCTCTCCGAAGGCCCGGACGCCTCCGCACGGTTCATCCACCACAACTTCGATCCTCTGATCGCAGCCTCCGCCCAGTCCGGTGACTACGCGGACTACAAGACGGTCCTCCAAGAGCTCACCGCCGCCAACGGATGGGGCCTGCCCCGGTACGTCGTGAACGGCACCGGCCCGGACCACCAGCGCACATTCACCGCAGTGGTGCACGTGCAGGAACGCGCCGTGGGTGAGGGGACGGCTCCCAGCAAGAAGCGCGCTGAACAGATCGCCGCGCGGCTCGCCGTGGCGGAGCTCACCAGTGCCTGAGCTGCCAGAGGTGGAAGTGGTCCGCCTCGGTCTCCACCGCCACGCCGCCGGCCGCACGATCAGTGACGTGACCGTCCACCACCCGCGTCCCGTGCGCTACCACGCGGTGGGTCCCGAAGGGTTCCGTGCAGACGTGGCCGGGCGCCGGATCGAAGAGATCCGGCGGAGGGGGAAGTACCTGTGGGCCGTGCTCGGTGAGGACGCCCTCGTGGCGCACCTCGGGATGAGCGGCCAGTTCCGCTTCAACTCCCCGGGTGACGAACTGGTGCGCAACACCCGCGTGGTGTTCCACCTGGACGACGACACCGAACTGCGGTTCGTCGACCAGCGCATGTTCGGTGGCCTGGACTTCCGTCCCGGACTGGCCGCGTGCCCCGTGCCGCACATCGCCCTGGACCCGTTCGACCCCGGCTTCGACGCCCGCGCCGTCGCCGCCCGCCTGCGCGCCAGACGCACGACGGTGAAGCGGGCGCTGCTGGACCAGTCGCTGATCAGCGGGGTGGGCAACATCTACGCCGACGAGGCCCTGTGGCGGGCCCGCGTCCACTTCGACACCCCGACGCCGGATCTGGGGCCGCGCAAGGCGGTGGAGCTGATCCGGGCCGCGGGTGAAGTCATGGCGGAGGCGCTCGAGCAGGGCGGCACGTCGTTCGACAGCCTCTATGTGAACGTCAACGGTGAGTCCGGCTACTTCTCCCGCTCCCTCAACGCCTATGGTCGGGAAGGCCAACCGTGCCACCGCTGCGGCCGCCCCATCGTGCGGCGGGTCTTCATGAACCGCAGCTCCTACCTGTGTCCGGCCTGCCAGCAGGCCCCGAAAGGACGTCAGTGAACGCTTCTCACAAAGCCCGCTACCGAAGGTCGATCGGGCAGTTCCTGAAGTTCGGCATCGTCGGCGGCTCCGGCGTCCTCATCAACATGGTGGTGGCCGTGGTGATGAACCGACTCAACGGCGGCTCCCAGAACGCCCAGGACATCGTCTGGTCCATCCCGGGCAGCGAGTTCAACCTGCGCTTCACGGCTGTGGTGTGGATCGTGGCGTTCCTGGTGGCCAACCTCTACAACTTCCAGCTCAATCGCTGGTGGACGTTCCAGAGCACGAAGCATGCCACCTGGTGGGCCGAGTTCTGGCCCTTCCTCGCCGTCGGCTCCGTGGCGGCCGCAGTGGGCCTGGTGATCAAGATCCTGCTCACGAACCCCTCGAGCCCGGTCTACCTGCCGGAGCCCTACTTCCATGAGGAACGGGGCCTCAACTCCCGCGAATACTGGGCACAGCTGATCGCGATCATGCTCACCATGCCGATCAACTTCATCGTGAACAAGGTCTGGACCTTCAGGGCGGTGCGCTCCTCTAAGCTGACGGTGGCAGAGGCTCCCGTCGAAGAGAGACCCACCGTCTGACATGTATCTCAAGAAACTCACCCTGCGTGGTTTCAAGTCCTTCGCGTCCGCGACGACGCTGGTCTTCGAACCCGGCATCACCTGCGTGGTCGGGCCCAACGGGTCCGGCAAGTCGAACGTCGTCGACGCGCTCAGTTGGGTCATGGGTGAGCAGGGCGCCAAGACGCTGCGCGGCGGAAAGATGGAGGACGTCATCTTCGCCGGCACCGCCAAGCGTGCCCCGCTGGGCCGGGCTGAGGTGGAGCTCACCATCGACAACACCGACGGTGCCCTGCCCATCGAGTACGCCGAGGTCACCATCACCCGCACGATGTTCCGCTCGGGCGGTTCGGAGTACGCGATCAACGGCACCCCTGCGCGGCTCCTGGACGTCCAGGAACTGCTCAGTGACTCCGGTATCGGCCGCGAGATGCACGTCATCGTCGGTCAGGGGCAACTCGACGCCATCCTCCAGGCCACCCCGGAGTCGCGGCGCGGCTTCATCGAGGAGGCCGCCGGAGTCCTCAAGCACCGCAAGCGCAAGGAGAAGGCGCTGCGGAAGCTCGAGTCCACCAACGCCAACCTCGAGCGCCTGCAGGACCTGGTGGGCGAACTCCAGCGTCAGCTGAAGCCCCTCGGCCGGCAGGCGCAGGCCGCGCGCAAGGCGGCGGTCATCCAGGCCGAACTCCGCGACGCGAAGGCCAGGTTGCTGGCAGACGACCTGTCGAGCGCGCAGGCAAAACTGAAGGCCGAACTGGCAGACGAGGCGGCCGCCGAGGAGGCCAAGGTGCGCGCCGAGCAGGCCGTGGCAGAGGCACAGGCCTCGGAGGAAGCCGCCGAGCGTCGGCTCCGGGCCGCAGCGACAGACTTCGACGCAGCGCAGGAGCAGTGGTACGCGCTGGCCGGCCTGCGCGAACGCGTCACCACGACCATCTCGATCTCGGCAGAGCGCATGCGCGCCGGTGAGAACCAACCCACGCTCGACGTCGGCGGGCGCGACCCCGAGGCCCTCGAGGCCGAGGCGGCAGACATCCGCATCAAGGAGCAGGGGCTGCGCCGAGAGGTGGAGGCGGCCAACAGCGCCCTGACGGACGCGACGCTGCGCCGCAACGGCGCCGAGCAGGAACATTCGGCCGCCGAGCAGGCCTACAGCTCCGCGCTGCGGGCGATCGCGGACCGGCGCGAGGGGCTGGCCCGGCTGACGGGGCGCGTGAACTCGATCAAGTCGCGCCTGGAGGCTTCCGACGAGGAGATCGCCCGGCTCGACAACCGCCGGGCAGAGGCGCTGCACCGCGCCGAAGAGGCTGCGGCGAAGTTCCACCACACTGAATCCTCCCTGGCGGGGCTGGGCGCCTCCGAGTCGGACCTCGATGCCGACTACGAGAAGGCCGCGGCCGCGCTGGAAGCGCTCGAGGCCGACGGTGCTGCACTGAAGGCGCGGGAAGCGGACGTGGGCAGGCGGCGGGCCGGGCTGAACGCGCGCGTGGACGCGCTGCGGCTGCTGACCCAGCGCAAGGACGGCTCAGCAGATCTGCTCGGGGCCGGCCGCGACGAGGTGGTAGGTCGCCTGAGTGATCTGCTCACGGTCACGTCCGGCTGGGAGGCCGCCGTGTCGGCGGCGCTGCGTGGGTTGGCGGAGGCCGTCGTCGTGCAGGGCCTCGACGGGGCGCTGGCATCCTCGAGACACATGGCGGACCAGGACCTGGGCCGGGCGCCCCTGGTCGTGGCAGACCCTTCCGTGAGCCCGGCGCCCGACGCTCGGACGGAGGGCGCGCCGGGCACTTCGCTGCTGAGCCTCGTCGAGGCGCCGGATTCGCTCGCGGCTGCCCTCAGCCGCCTCCTCGGCGACACCGTTGCGGCCGAGACGGCCGAGGAGGCTGCGCAACTGGTGGGGGAGCATCCCCACCTCACCGCTGTGACCAGGGCCGGCGACTTCTTCTCGTCCTGGCTGGTCGAGGGCGGTACCGCGGCGGCTCCGTCGTTGCTCGAGGTGCAGGCCGAACTCACCGAGGCCGAGGACGCGTTGGCCGCCGCCGGGCACGAATCCGACCGCCTGAAGTTCGCCGCGGACGAGTTGGAGGAGAGGCTCGTCGCCGCGCGGCGCGCCGAGGCGGACGCGCTGGCGGCCCTGCACGATTCGGACGCGCAGCTCGCAGCCGTGGCCGATCAGCTGGGCTCCTTCCGCCAATCGCAGGCCGCCGCCATGAAGGAGGCCGAGCGGCTCGCTGAGGCGATCGACACGGCGCGCTCCTCCCGCGCCCGCGACGAACAGCAACTGACTGAGCTGACAGAGCGGCTGGAGGCCGCGTCGACCGAAGAGGACGTGACGGAGCCGGACCCGGCGGAGCGCGACGAGAAAGCCGGCGAGGCACGCCGCGCCCGACAGGCCGAGATGGACGCCCGGCTGGCACTGCGCTCCGTCGAGGAGCAGGTCAAGGCCATTTCCGGCCGCGCCGAGTCGCTGCTGCGGGCCGCGCAACACGAGCGCCAGTCGCGGGCGAAGGCCAGGCAGCGGGCCGAGCACCTGCGTCGGGAGGGCGAGATCGCCCGCGTGGTCAACGACGCGGCCCTCATCCTCGCGGAGCGCGTGGAGGCCACCCGTCAGAAGGCCGCCGCCCAGCGCGACGCCGCGGACGCCGCCCGGCGCGAGGCCGAAGCCGGCACCACGCGCGCACGTCATGCATCCAAGGCCGCCTCCCAGCGTCTCGACGAGATCGTGCGCGGGGCCCACCGCGATGAAATGGTGCGCATCGAACACCGGATGCGCATCGAACAACTCGAGGACCGCGCCCTGAGCGAACTCGGCCTCGAGGCGGCGCAACTGGTGACGGAATACGGGCCGGACGAGTTGGTGCCCGTGATCACGCGCCCCGATGGCACGGCGCTGGGCGACGACGACGAGCAGCCCGAGCCGGTGCCCTATGACAGGGATCAGCAGACCTCCCGGCTGCGCGCCGCTGAGCGGAACCTCGCCGTGCTGGGGCGGGTGAACCCGCTGGCGCTCGAGGAGTTCGACGCCATGACGGCCCGCCACCAGTTCCTGGCGGAGCAACTCGAGGACCTGCGCCAGACCCGCACGGACCTGATCGATATCGTCGCCGAGGTCGACAAGCGGGTTCAGGAGGTCTTCGAGGCCGCCTACCGTGACGTGGAGGAGAGCTTCGACAAGGTCTTCGCCCGCCTGTTCCCGGGCGGCGAGGGCAAGCTCGTGCTCACGGACCCCGGCAACTGGCTGACCACCGGCGTCGACGTCGAAGCGCGGCCCGCGGGCAAGCAGGTCAAGCGGCTCTCGCTGCTGTCCGGTGGCGAACGCTCGCTGGTGGCGGTGGCCTTCCTGGTGTCGCTGTTCATCGCCCGCCCCAGCCCCTTCTACATCCTCGACGAGGTCGAGGCGGCGCTCGACGACGCCAACCTCGGCCGGCTCCTGGGCATCTACGAGGAGCTGCGGGCGTCGTCGCAGCTCATCGTCATCACGCACCAGAAGCGCACCATGGAGATCGCGGATTCGCTGTACGGGGTCACGATGCGCGGCGACGGCATCTCGACGGTCGTCTCGCAGCGACTCGCCGAAGAGGCCGGCTGAACCCCGCTCCCCGCAGCCGCCCGCAGCCGGGACGCGCGTGCCCAGTAGGATGAGCGCGTGGATTGGTTTTTCTGGGTAATCATCGGGATCATCGGCCTCGCGATCGTGGTCGCGGGCATCATCATCACCGTCGACGGACGCCGGCAGCGCCGGCTCGAGGCCGAGACCCGGGCGGAGATCGAACCAACCGATCGTGAACCGCCGGTCGTCGCGCCCGAGGAGGTCGTGGTCGAACCGGCGCCGCCCGTGGTCGCACCCGAACCCGTGGTGGTGGAGCCCGGCATCGAGGCTCCGGAAGCGGCGGGCACGCGCTGGGCGCGGCTGCGCAGGCGGCTCTCCTCCAGCAACAACGCCCTGGCCCGCGCACTGGGCGATCTCCTGAGCGCGGACCGGATCGACGAGGAGGTGTGGGATGACTTCGAGACCACACTGATCACCTCAGACCTGGGCGTCGGCCCCACCACTGAACTGACGGAGGCCCTCCGCAGGGAGCTCGCCATCGACGGCGTGGCAGACCCCGTCCGCGCGAAGAACGTGCTGCGCACCGAACTCCTCAAGCTGGTGGACCCCACGCTCGACCGGTCGCTGAACCTCACCCCCGCAAACGACGGTGACCCGGCCGTCGTCCTGGTCGTCGGCGTCAACGGCACCGGCAAGACCACCACCGTGGGCAAGCTGGCCCGCGTGCTGGTGGCTGAGAACAAGTCCGTGGTCCTGGGGGCGGCAGACACCTTCCGTGCGGCCGCCGCTGAGCAGCTGTCGACGTGGGGTGAGCGCGTCGGGGTCGAGACCGTGCGCTCCGGCGAGGGTGCAGACCCGGCGTCCCTCGCCTTCGACGCCGTCGACAAGGGTGCCCGCGACGGCGTGGACGTGGTCATCATCGACACCGCCGGCCGGCTCCATACAAAGACCGGGCTCATGGACGAACTGGGCAAGGTCAAGCGCGTCATCGAGAAGAAGGCCCCCGTCACCGAGGTGCTGCTCGTGCTCGACGCCACCACCGGTCAGAACGGCATGACCCAGGCGCGCATCTTCGCGGAGGTCGTCAACGTGACCGGCATCGTGCTGACCAAGCTGGACGGCTCCGCCAAGGGCGGCATCGTCATCCAGGTGCAGCGCGAACTCGGCGTGCCCGTCAAGCTGGTGGGCCTGGGCGAGGGCGTCGACGACCTCGCGCCGTTCGACCCCGAGAACTTCGTCCAGGGCATCCTGGGCGAGTAGTCAGACGCGGGCTCGGATGGCCGCCACGAGGGCGTCGGAGCTCACCTTGGCGTCGCCCAGCAACATGGTGGCGTTGTCCTCGAAGAACAGCGGGTTCTCCACCCCGGAGTAGCCGGGGGCCATCGAACGCTTGAAGACGATCACCCTGTCGGCCTCCCACACGCGCAGCACCGGCATGCCACTGATGGGCGTGCCCGGCTCCATGGCGGCGGGGTTCACGGTGTCGTTGGCGCCGATCACCAGCACCACGTCGGTCTCGTGGAAGTCGTCGTTGATCTCGTCCATCTCCAGCACGATGTCGTACGGGACGTGCGCCTCGGCCAGCAGCACGTTCATGTGCCCCGGCAGGCGACCGGCCACAGGGTGGATCGCGAAGCGCACCTGCGCGCCGTTGCTGATCAGCCGCTTGGCCAGTTCTGCGACGGGGTGCTGGGCCTGCGCGACAGCCATGCCGTACCCGGGGGCGATGACCACCCGGCGGGCATCGGTGAGCCAGCCCACCACCTCGTCGACGTTGGTGATGACAGCCTGCTTCGGGTTCCCGTCGGCGTCCAGGATCGCCACCGCTGCGCCGGAGGAGTCGCCGGTGCCGAACCCGCCGAGCAGCACATTGGTGATGGAGCGGTTCATGCCACGGGCCATCACGACGGACAGGATGATGCCGGAGAGACCGACGATGGTGCCGGCCACGATCAGCAGGTCAGAGCCCACCGCGAAGCCCGACAGGGCTCCGGCCCACCCGGAGAACGAGTTGAGGAAGCTGACCACCACGGGCATGTCCGCGCCGCCGATGGCGAGCACCATGATGATGCCGAAGGCGTAGCCCAGGAGGTGGGCGACGATGAGCGCCCACAGGTTGGGGCTGATGAGCTGCCAGGCGAGGGAACCGATCAGGCCCAGCACCAGGAGGCCGACGACGAGGTTCTTGGCGGGCAGCGCGGTGGGCTTCGAGGTGATCTTCCCGTTGAGTTTGCCCCAGGCGACGATGGAGCCCGAGAACGTCAGCGAGCCGACGAACACCGCGGCCCATACCTCGACGCCGTGCACGATCTGGTCCGTCAGCGCCGGGTAGCTCTCGACGCCCAGGGCCGCGTTGATGCCCACGAACGCGGACGCCTGACCGCCGAAGGCGTTGAACAGGGCGACCAGGCCGGGGAGGCCGGTCATGGCGACCCTGGCCGAGTAGAGCAGCCCGACGGCGAAGGCGATCACCAGGGCGATCACCAGCAGCGCGAACCCGAGGAGGTCCCATTGGGCGGCGAAGGTCTGGACCACGGTGGCGACGACGGCCAGCGTCATGCCGACGATGCCGTAGGCGTTGCCGGAGCGGGCGGTGGTCTGCTTCGACAGCCCGACGATGCTCAGGATGAACAGCAGGGCGGCGGCGATGTAGCAGCCGAAGACAAAGGCGTCGAGCACCTCAGGCCTCCTTCGACGAAGCGAACAACCCCAGCATCCGCTGGGTGATGGCGAAGCCGCCGACGCAGTTGATACCGGCCAGCACGATGGCGACGAACGCGATCAGTTGGACGTACAACAGGGGCGACGTGAGTTGGGTGATGGACCCGACGATCGTGATGCCGGAAATGGCGTTGGACACGCTCATCAGCGGGGTGTAGAGCGCAGGCTGCACGCCCCAGACCACGTAGTAGCCCACCACGCAGGCGAGCCCGAAGACCAGGATGTGGCTGAGGAACCCACCGGGGAGGAGCAGGGCCAGCAGGAGCCAGGCGGCCACCACGAGCATCAGGCGACGGAACCGCGCCCACTGATCGGGCGGGGAGGCCTTGGCGACCTGGGCCGGCACCTGGGTCGCCGGGGTCCTCGCGGGGACTGCCGACACCTGGATGGGCGGTGGGGGGAACGTGATCTCCCCGTCGCGGGTGACGGTCATCTGGCGGTGCACCTCGTCGTCGAAGTCGACGGTGAGCGCACCGTCGCCCTGCGGGGTGAGGAGCTTGAACAGGTTGACCAGGTTGGTGCCGTAGAGCTGGGACGCCTGGCCGGGGAGCCTGGACGCGAGGTCGGTCCAGCCGATGATCGTCACGCCGCCGTCGGTGGTGTACGCCTCACCCGGGCGGGTCAGCTCGCAGTTGCCGCCGCCCGCTGCGGCGAGGTCGACGATGACGCTGCCGGGACGCATGCTGGCCACCATGTCTGCGGTGATGAGCTTGGGGGAGGGCCGGCCGGGGATGGCCGCCGTGGTGATGATGATGTCGACGGTGTGGGCCTGCTCTGCGTACAGCGCGGCGGCCCTGTCGGCGTCGTCGGCGGAGGCCTCCTGGGCGTACCCGTCCGCGGAGACCTGCTTGGCCGTGGCGATGTGCAGGAACCGCGCCCCCATGGATTCGACCTGCTCGGCAGTCTCCGGCCGCACGTCCGTCGCGAAGGTCTCGGCTCCCAGGCTGCGGGCCGCGCCCACGGCAGCGAGCCCGGCGACACCGGTGCCGATGACGAACACCTTGGCCGGCGGCACCTTGCCGGCGGCGGTCACCTGCCCGCCGAACATCCGGCCGAAGGCGTGACCGGCCTCGATCACGGCGCGGTAGCCTGCGATGTTCGCCATCGAGGAGAGGGCGTCGAGCGACTGGGCGCGCGAGATGCGCGGCACCATGTCCATGCTGAGCGCCGTCGCGCCCCGCTCCGCGAGGGCCTTCGTCAGCGACAGGTCTGTGCGGGGATTCAGGAACCCGATGAGCGTCTGGCCCGGCCGCAGAAGGGCGGTCTGTTCCGGGGTGGGGGCGCCGACCATGGCGATGACGTCGCTCTGCCACACCGCCTCGGTTGACACCACCTGAGCGCCCGCCTCGGCGAAGGCGTGGTCCGGGAACGAGGCGCGTGCGCCCGCCCCGGCCTCAACGGCCACCTCGTACCCGAGACGTGCCAGATGGGTCACGGTGCTCGGCGTGGCGGCCACGCGCGCCTCCGGCGCCTCGTTGGGAATACCGATCAACACCGCTGCCTCCTTTTTTGTCCTGACTTGCAGCGGACTCGCTTCTGGAAGGCTACTGGGGGAACCCCCCGCGCGGAAGAGCAGGGGTCCCTTTAACGGGCGCCGACGAAGCCCCGGTGTGTCAGGCCACGCTGGCCAGCGCGAAGGGCAGCACCGAGCCGGCCCCGGCCCGGCGCAGCAACCGGCCGGCGACCGTCAGGGTCCAGCGCGAGTCCACCAGGTCGTCGATGAGCAGGACCGGTCCTCCAGCCGCCAGCGACTCCGCCATGGCAGCGGGCACGCGGAACCGGTGCCACGCGTCCCGTACCCGGAAGGCGCTGTTGGTTGACCTGCTGAGCTCCTCAGCGCCGGGGTTCAGATCCAGAGGCCCGAGCAACGTCAACCTCCCGGCGCGCGCGATGCCCGTGGCCAGCGACTCCACCAGTTGCGGGCGCGACAGGCTGGGCACCCACGCCACCGCCGTCGGCCGCTCCTGCCAGTTCCACTCCTTCAGCACCCGCAGGCAGGCGCCGGCCAGCTCCGCCGGCACCTCGCCGTCGAGGGGCTGCCCGTCAGGACCCGGTGCGAAGAGTTCGCGCAGCGCGTTGCCGTAGCCGAGGTCCGTCAGGCGGGCCACCACCCGCCCCTCGTCGAGGGTCTCGTTGCCGGACAGTTTGCCGCGCATCGGCTTTCCGTCCTCGTCCGTGACGCCCAATTGGTCCAGGCCTGAGGGCCACTGGCCCCGCGGCGCGATGGGCACGCCCACCTGATCGAGCGTCGAGCGCGCCTGCTCCGCCGCTTCGACGGTGACCTCCGTGGGATACCAGGGCCCGGCGCACGTGTCGCACCGGCCACACCTCGCCGACGTGGGGTCGTCGAGCTCCGAGGTGAGGAACTCCATCCGGCAGGATCCTTCGGGCAGGCGCTGGTACTCCACCATGGCCTGCTGCTCCGCAACCCGCGCCGCCGCGATCCGGTCGTAGCGCTCCTGGTCGTAGATCCAGGGCCGGCCCGTCGCCTCCCAACCGCCCTGCACGGCCTGCACCGCGCCGTCGACAGCGAGGACCTTCAGCAGCAGTTCCAGTTGCGAGCGACGGATATCGACACGGGCCTCGAGCGCCGGTGTGGAGAGCGGCCGGCCCTCAGCATTGAGCGCCTCGAGGATGGCGCCGGCCTTGGCCTCCGTCGGCATCGCGTTGGTGGCGAAGTAGTGCCAGATCTCCCGGTCCTCCGTGCCGGGCAGGAGCAGCACCTCCGCATGGTCCGTGGCGCGGCCCGCGCGGCCCACCTGCTGGTAGTACGCAACCGGAGACGACGGTGCCCCCACATGCACGACGAACCCGAGGTCCGGCTTGTCGAAGCCCATCCCCAGCGCCGAAGTGGCGATCAGGGCCTTGACCTCGTTGTTCTTGAGCGCTTCTTCGGCCGCCACCCGGTCAGCCGGGTCCGTGCGACCGGTGTAGGCGAGCACCTGGTGCCCCGCGGCGCGGAGGGCCGCAGCCGTGTCGTCCGCGGCGGAGACCGTCAGGCAGTAGACGATGCCGCTGCCCGGAAGGTCCCCCAGGTGCTGCGTCAGCCAGGCCAGCCGGCGCCAGGACGTGCCCACGTCGAGCACCCCGAGGCGCAGCGATTCGCGTGCCAGGGCGCCGCGCAGCGTGAAGACCTCGTGTCCTCCGGCGGCCATCTGCTCGGCAACGTCCTCGACGACGCGCTGGTTGGCCGTGGCCGTGGTGGCCAGGACGGGCACGCCGTCGGGGAGTTCTGCGATGAGGGTGCGCAGCCGGCGGTAATCCGGTCTGAAATCATGGCCCCAGTCGCTGATGCAGTGCGCCTCATCGATCACCAGGAGGCCGGTGCGGGCCATCAGCCGGGGGAGCTGCTCGGCGCGGAAGCGGGGGTTGACGAGGCGCTCCGGCGACACGAACAGCACGTCGACCGAGTCCTCAGCGAGGCGTTCCTCGATCTGGCCCCAGTCTGTGACGTTGGAGGAGTTGATGGCCACCGCGCGCACGCCGGCCCGCTCGGCAGCCGCCTCCTGGTCCCGCATGAGCGCCAGCAGGGGAGAGATGATCAGCGCCGGGCCGTGGCCTGCCCGCCTCCTCATCAGGGCGGCGATGAAGTACACCGCAGACTTGCCCCAACCTGTGCGTTGCACCACCAGCGCACGGCGCCCGTGCTCAGTGAGTGCTTCGATGGCCTCGCGCTGGCCCGGGTGGAACTGCGCGTCCGGCCGGCCGGTGAGTTGCTGGAGGATGCCGAGTGCTTCGTCGCTCATGCCCACCATGGAAGCACGACCCTCGGACAAGCCCCCAAAGTTATCAACAGCAGCCCCCGGTGTGACCGCATCCGCCGCCGTGGATCAGGGTCGGGGCACCGTTGGGTATCCTGATTCAGTTGCCTCCAACCGTAGAAGGATTGACTCAGTGTTTGACACTCTGCAGGACCGGCTCGCGTCGGTGTTCAAGGGGCTGCGCGCCAAGGGCCGGCTGACCGAGGCCGACATCGACGCCACGATGCGCGAGATCCGCATCGCGCTGCTCGAGGCCGACGTCAACCTCGGCGTCGTCAAGGAGTTCGTCGCAGCGGTCAAGACCCGCGCCCTGGAAGTTGAACTGTCCAAGGCCCTGAACCCTTCGCAGCAGATCATCAAGATCGTCAACGAGGAACTGGTCTCCATCCTCGGCGGGGAGGCGCGCACGATCCGCTTCGCGAAGCGGCCGCCCACCGTCATCATGCTCGCCGGCCTCCAGGGCGCCGGCAAGACCACGCTTGCGGGCAAGCTCGCCCGCTGGCTGAAGTCGGAGAAGCACACCCCGCTGTTGGTGGCGGCTGACCTCCAGCGGCCGAATGCCGTGCAGCAGCTCCAGATCGTCGGTGAGCGCGCGGGAGTGCACGTCTACGCACCGGAGCCAGGCAACGGAGTCGGTGACCCCATCGCGGTCGCCCGGGGCTCCATCGCCCACGCGGAGGCCAAGCTCTACGACGTCGTCATCGTCGACACGGCGGGCCGCCTCGGCATCGACGCGGAGCTGATGCAGCAGGCTGCGGACATCAAGGCCGCCGTGAACCCGCACGAGACGCTGTTCGTCGTGGACGCGATGATCGGCCAGGACGCCGTCAACACCGCCAAGGCGTTCGACGAGGGCGTCGGGGTCGACGGCGTGGTGCTCACCAAGCTCGACGGCGACGCCCGCGGTGGTGCCGCGCTCTCGGTCGCCCGCGTACTGGGCAAGCCCATCATGTTCGCCTCCAACGGCGAGTCGCTGGCAGATTTCGACATGTTCCACCCGGACAGGATGGCCTCGCGGATCCTCGGGATGGGTGACGTCCTCACGCTCATCGAGCAGGCGGAGAAGACCTTCGACGCCGAAGAGTCGCGTGCTGCGGCCGAGAAGCTGATGAGCCGGAACCAGTTCGGTCTCCAGGACTTCCTCTCCCAGATGCAGCAGCTGCGCAAGATGGGCCCCATGTCGAAGATCCTCGGCATGTTGCCCGGTGCCGGTCAGTTCAAGCAGGCCATCAACGAGATCGACGAGAAGGAGATCGACCGCATCGAGGCGATCATTTTCTCCATGACGCCGAAGGAACGCGACGACGTGGCCATCCTCAACGGCTCGCGCCGGGCCCGGATCGCGCGTGGCGCGGGCGTCGAGGTCTCCGACGTCAACAAGCTGGTCAACCGCTTCGTCGAGGCCCGCAAGATGATGGAATCCATGGCTGGCGGCAAGTTCCCGGGTATGGGCGGGATGCCCGGCATGGGCGGCATGCCGGGGATGCCCGGTGGCCGCAAGCCGCAGAAGCAGCAGAACCAGAAGGGTAAGAAGGGTCGCCGCGGCACCGCACGCCCCGCCGGCTCGAACCGCCCGGCGGCCCAGCCCGCCGCGCCGCAGATCCCGCAGACCATCGACGACTTCCAGCTCCCGCCGGAACTGCAGAAGATGTTCAACGAGAACAAGCCGAAGTTCTGATTCTCGAGTCTGAGGACAGCCAGAGGAGCGACCCGTGACCCAACCCCTGCACATCCATGGCACGTTCCTCCCTGAGGAGGAGCCGCGCGACCTCTGGGTCGTCGACGGCGTCCTCACCGACGAACCGGTGCGCGACGCCACCATGCTCGCCCGGAACGCTTTCATCGTGCCCGGCTACGTGGACGCCCACTCCCACATCGGGCTGGGCGTCGAAGGCGCGGTCAGCGCGGAGACGGCCCGCCGGCAGGCGACGCAGGACCTGCGCTCCGGCACGATGCTCGTGCGCGACGCGGGGTCGCCGTCTGATACTCGGTGGGTGCACGGCGAGCACGACCTGCCCCGGCTGATCCGCTCCGGCCGCCACATCGCCCGCCCCCGGCGCTACATCCGCTACCTCGGCGTCGAGGTGGAGCCGGACCAGCTCGTCGAACAGGTGCGGCACGAGGCCCGCTCCGGCGAGGGCTGGATCAAGCTCGTCGGCGACTGGATCGAGCGCGGCGTGGGAGACCTCGCGCCGCTCTGGCCGGCGGACATCGCGCAGCAGGCCATCGACGCCGCCCATGAGGAGGGCGCCCGCGTGACCGCCCACTGCTTCGGCGAGCAGGCCGTCCATGAGCTCGTTGCCGCCGGCATCGACTGCATCGAGCACGGCACCGGCCTCAGCGACGAGGGCATCGAGCAGATGGCCGGCCTGGGCACGGCTCTGGTGCCGACCATGATCAATCTGGAGAACTTCCCGATGTACGCCGCTCCGGCACAGGAGAAGTTTCCCAGCTACTACGCCCACATGCACGACCTCCACACGCGCCGTAAGCAGACCATCGGCAAGGCGATCGAAGCCGGGGTGCCGGTGTTCGCCGGCACCGACGCGGGCACCGTCGTTGAACACGGCCGCATCCGCGACGAGATCGACGCCCTCGCAGAGGTGGGGGGCCGAGCGTTCGCCGTGGCCGCCGCCAGCTGGGCGGCCCGCGAATGGCTGGGCGCGGACGGCCTTGAGGTGGGGGCCAGCGCAGACCTCATCGTGCTCGACGCGGACCCGCGCACCAGCGCCGAAACCATCCGTCAGCCGCTGGCGATGGTGCTGCGCGGGGTGGCCCTCAGCTGAAGCGCACCATGTTGTTGAACTGCCAGTCCGTCTTCTGCACGAACCGGCCGTTCTCCAACGCGATGAACGTCGACATCACGAACGAGCGGCACGCGTTGCGACCTGTGAGCGCCGTGTCACACTCCGTGCGCCACTGCCGGCTGTCGGCGGCGGACCAGAGCACGCTGTAACCCAGGGGGTTTCCCTTCCACAGCGAACGCGGCGACGCGGCGTAGGTGAGGTTGTTGAACACCCAGCCGGTGGTCTGGACGTAACTGCCGCTGGTGTTCTGGATGGTAGTGGCCTTGATCTCGGTGCGGCAGCGCTTGGTTCGCGAGTAGGGCTCGCATCGGGTGCGCCACTCCCTGCCGTTCAGCAGGTGCATGCCGGGGGTGATGTACACGTCCAGGCCTGCGGGTGCCGGCTGCGCGCCCACGCGGTAGACCACAGGCAGTCCCTGGTAGCTGGTGCCGAGTTGTGCCTGCAGCAGCGCGACTCCGGCGCTTTCCCCAGCCACCTGCAGGGACCGTTGCGTGAGGCCGGGGGTGGGGTAGATCGCCGCCAACGCCCCGCTGGTGAACTCCGCCGCGTAACGCTTCTCGAGCGCCGCCACGGCCGCCTCGACGGTGGCGTACGGTATCGCAACCGGGGTGAAGCTCACCGTGGTGGCGCCGGCTTTGCGCATCTTCTGGCGCAGATCCTCCTGCATGCTCGGCCAGGTCAGGACCGAACTGTCGAGATAGGCCAGGTGCGCGGCCGACCCGTGGAGTTCCCATGCGTCGACCGAGCCCGGGAAAATCTGGTTCCACCCGCTGACGATGTCCAGTAGGTGCTGCCCGACCGAGGAGGTGGGGGTGGGGTAGTCAGCCTCAGCCACCGGGCCGGAACCTACGACCAGCGCGAGTGCACTCAGGATCACGGCTGCCCAACGGGTGACGGTCTTCATCTGACTACTCCTAATCCGTGGCTCCACCACAGCCGGCGAGAGGTGTTCTTGAATCTACCGGACCGGCGCTCCACTAGGGTGGGCAAGGCGGACCAGGAGGCATCAGGCAGTGAACGACCACAGGCACAACTTTCCCCCACCCTCACCCCGCGAACGCGGCGCCGACATCCAGTCGCCCCATCCCACGCCCATGCAGGGCCCGCTGGGGCCACCGCCCCTCCCGGTGGGGCCGTCCCCGGCGAAGGGGGCGTTCGCACGGGGCTTCGGCGGCGGGGTCGGGCTCGGCCTGGGTCTGGGCGGGATGCTGCTGGTGACCTCGCTGGTCACCACCCTCATGATGGTGGTGGGCCTCGCGGCGCTCACCCCGTCAGCTGCGGGCTCCGCGAGCACCGGTCTGACCACGATGTGGGGGAGCGGTTCCGACACGTTGCGCGCCGTCAACGTTTCCGGCGCCATCCTGTCCGACGCCTCCGACGGGGCGCTGCTCTCCGCGGGCACCTTCGGCAACGAGGTGGCCGCCCAGGTCGACGAACTGACGGCGGAGGACGCCTCGGGGCTGGTGCTGCTGGTCAACACCCCCGGCGGCAGCATCGGTGGGTCGCGCGCCATCAGCGACGCCGTCGACCGCTACCAGGAGCGCACCGGCCACAAGGTGCTCGTGCACGTCACCTCCATGTCTGCTTCCGGCGGCGTCTACGCCACGGCCTCGGCAGACGAGATCATCTCGGACCACGGAGCGCTCATCGGCTCCATCGGCGTGATCTTCGGCCCGTTCCGCCAGTACACCGACGTGGTGGCCACCACCGGCACCATCCTCGAATCCGGCGTCACGACCACCGGCGGCATCACCGAGGAATACCTGTCCGCGGGCAAGGGCAAAGACTTCGGCAACCCCTTCCGCCCCATCACGGAGGAGGAGCGGGCCCACTACCTGGCCGGCCTCGACGTCGAGTACGACAATTTCGTCTCCCACGTGGCCACGCATCGCGACATCCCGGCAGAGAAGATCACCGGACAGTTGGGGGCGTACCTTTTCGACCCGGAGACGGCGAAGGAACACGGCCTCATCGACGACATCATGGGCCGCGACGCCTTCTTCCGGCACGCGGCGGAGGCCGCCGGTCTGGACCCGGACAACACCCGCGTCGAAGCCACCCGCCAACCCACGGCGTGGGAAGCATTGCTGGGCGCCCAGCGGGCCTTCGGTGAGGCTCCCGCCGTCGAGCAGGGGCCAGGCATGGTGCCGGCGGTGAGCCGCACCTTGTGCGGTGGGGGACAGCCGCTGGCGTTCTCCGGCGAACTGGCCGCAGTCTGCGGCTAGCCCCAACCCAGCTCGTGGAGCGAGTCCTCTTCGATCCCGTGGTAGTGCCCCAACTCGTGCACGAGCGTGATCCAGATCTCCTCGTAGAGATCGTCCTCCGTCTCGCAGAGGCGGGTCAGCGGGCCTTGGAACAGCACGATCCGGTCGGGTAGCTGACCGTAGCCGTAGGTCTCGCCACGGTCCGTCAGCGAGGTGCCCTCGTACCAGCCGAGCGTGTCCGAGCCGTCCTCAGGTTCGTCCTCGATCACGAAGACGAGATTGTCCAGACGCTCCGTGAGACGCTCGGGCAGCATCTCGAGCGCCTCCTCGACGAGCCCTTCAAACACAGCCCCACTGATCTCCACGGACCCGATCCTAGGCGGGCGGGCCCAAGGAAGTGCGCACTCATACTGCTCGGACTTTTTAGCACCCAGCACTTCGACTTCGACACGGACCCCAGCAAGAGTGAGGTGCTCGCCGACGCGAAGCCGGCCATCAATATCTACTTCTCCACGCTGACGGTGTCGCCGAAACCGTCGCCGAAGTCCTCGACGTCGCCGTCCGGCAAGCCGACGACGACGCCGCCCACGCCGCCGAAGTGCGAGCGCACCGCGCCGTACACATCACCGGGTGAGCACACGGTCAACAACCGGGAGTGGATGACCACCTGCGAGTCGTACTCGCAGACCGAGCGCTGCCGCACCGACATCTGGGCGACCATCGTGGTCATCGAGGACGGCCAGTTCGTGCGGAAGTCGGGGTGGGCGTTCAACAACCTCACCTACCTCCCGTACATGACGCGCGAGTCTTGGCGGGGCAACCCGCTCGGTGATGTTGCCGCCACCGCGGACGGGGCGTTCTCGTCAGCCGGACGGCAGTGGCGCACCGAATGCGACACCCCCGCGACCGGCCGTGGTGCGTGCCGTAGCTACACCATGACGACGGTGTATGCGGCCACTTCGAAGGCCGGCGGTAGCTATACCGGCGGTTCTCCGTCCAGGGACGTGCGCCCTGTTCAACGCGTGCATCGCGGGCATACTATGTGCCAAAGATCGGAGGCTTTTCATGGTCGAAAAGTTGAGGTTGCTGAGCAAGGAACTGGTTGCTGAGGGCACCATGGCCTTTCATTTCAAGAAGCCCGCGGATTTCGAATTCCGGGCGGGTCAGTACGGGGAATTCACACTCCTTGATCCTCCGGAAACCGACGAGGCGGGCAACTCCCGCATCTTCTCGCTGGTGCAGGCGCCGCATGAGGGTGAGATCGTCCTCGCCACGAGACTCCGGGACAGTGCCTTCAAGCGTGTGCTCAGGGAATCTCCCGCCGGCACCGAAGTGAAGTTCGACGGGCCGTGGGGTGACTTCAGGCTGCACAACAAGGAGTCCACGCCGGCGGTCTTCCTCATCGGCGGTATCGGCGTGACGCCGGCGCGCAGCATCATCTCGCAGGCGACCCATGACCGGACGGGGCATCAGTTGCTGCTGATCCACGCGAACGAGGACGCCAGCGGGGCGCCGTTCGTCGCCGACTTCGAACGGTTCGCGGCCGAGAACCCCAACTTCACCTATGTCCAGGCCCTCTCCAGCCCGACTGAGGACTGGCAGGGGGAGGTGGGGCGGATCGACCACGCGATGCTGCGCCGCCATGTCGCAGACCTCGCCGCCCCCATCTACTATCTGTCGGGGCCGGCGGGTATGGTCAAGGCCATGCGCGGACTAGTTCTGGAAGCCGGCGCAGATGAAGACAACATCCGCACCGAGGAGTTCTCGGGTTACTGACCGCCCTCGCCGGGAATGAGCGCCACGGGCACCCTGAACCGGTGTTTGGGCCAGAGGCATCGTTTCTGGCAGAATGGCGGATGCACCTCGTCGAGGCGTGCCCTCTCACGCGCCCGGCGGGACCCTTTGGTTTACGTGCGACGTGCCCCACACGCCGCGCGGCACCTTTCGACACAGCCTCCCAGAGGCAGATACAACAGGAGACCCCACACACGTGGCTACCAAGATTCGTCTGAAGCGTCTCGGCAAGATTCGCTCGCCCCACTACCGCATCATCGTGATCGACGAGCGCGCCAAGCGCGACGGTCAGGCCATCGAAGAGATCGGTCTGTACCACCCGAAGAACGAGCCCAGCCTCATCCGCGTCGATTCTGAGCGCGTGCAGTACTGGCTCGGTGTCGGTGCGCAGCCCACGGAGGCCGTGGTCGCCATCCTGAAGCGCACCGGTGACTGGCAGCAGTTCTCCGGCGACACCTCGCCGTCCGGCGTCCTGCCGCAGCGTGAGCCCCGTGACCGCGACGCCGCGTTCGCCGCCGCCCTCGCCGAGGATTCCGACGCTTCCGCGCCGGCCATCTCGAAGGCCAAGAAGAAGGCCGATGAGGAGGCTGCCAAGAAGGCTGCTGCGGAAGCCGCCGCCGCAGAGGCCACCCCGGCCGAAGATGCCGAGGCTCCCGCCGAAGAGGCCTGAGCATGCTTGCTGAAGCCCTGGAGCACCTCGTCGCGGGAATCGTGTCGAATCCTGACGACGTGACTGTCAAGGACAAGGATCTGCGCCGTGGTCGTCTGCTCGAGGTGCGTGTGCACCCCGACGACGTGGGCAAGGTGATCGGCCGTCAGGGCCGCACCGCCCAGGCCCTGCGCACCGTGGTCGGTGCGCTGGCGGGCAAAGAGAGCGTCCGTGTCGACTTCGTCGATGTGGACCGGCCCAGCCGCCGCTGACAGCAGCCTCACAAGCCGAGCAATGCCCCGGGACTTGACGAAAGTCCCGGGGCATCGCCTATCTAGGACATGAAGACATGAGCGAGATTGAAGTCATCGTCGGCTGCATCGGCCGGGCCCACGGCCTCCGGGGCGAGGTGTTCATCGACGTGCGCACGGACGAGCCGGCGCGCCGGTTCATCGCCGGCGGCACGCTGCAGATGGGGGACAAGCGCCGCCCGGTGAAGCTCGCATCCGTCCGCTGGAACCGCGGCAGGCTGCTGGTCGGCTTCGCGGACACCCCGGACCGCACGGCCGTCGAGAAGCTCACCGGAGAACTGCTCTACGACCGGGTCGCGGAGTCCGAGCTGCCCAGTGAACCCGAGGAGTTCTTCGACCGGCACCTGGTCGGCCTCGTCGTGCGTGACCACACGGGCGCGGAACGCGGCACCGTGACGGAGGTGCTGCACCTGCCGGCGCAGGACGTGCTGCAGCTGGACGTCGACGGTGAGGAGCGGCTGGTCCCGTTCGTCGAGGCGCTGGTGCCCACCGTCGAGGTGGAGGCGGGCTACATCCAACTGGCCGACGTGCCGGGCCTGTTGGAGGACATCGAATGAGGCTCGACTACGTCACGATCTTCCCGGACTACTTCGCACCGCTCCAGCTCTCGCTGGTGGGCAGGGCCATCGACAGCGGCATCATCGACGTGGACGTGCACGACCTGCGCACCTGGACCCATGACCGGCACCACACCGTCGACGACACGCCGTACGGCGGCGGCGCCGGCATGGTGATGAAGCCCGAACCCTGGGGTGAGGCCTTCGACGCGCTGGAGGAATCAGATCCCCGGCCCATGACCGTCATCGTGACCACCCCGACAGGCCGGCCGTTCACCCAGGCGCTGGCCTACGAACTCACTGCCAGGGAGCGGCTGGTGTTCGCCTGTGGCCGTTACGAGGGGATCGACCAGCGCGTCATCGACCACTGCACCGAGCGCTACGAGGTCATCGAGCTGAGTCTGGGCGACTACGTGCTCAACGGGGGAGAGGTGGCCGCGCTCGCCGTTACCGAGGCCGTGGTCCGCCTTCTGCCGGGCGTCGTGGGTAACCCCGAGTCGCTCGTCGAGGAATCCCACTCCGCCGAGCACCAGTTGCTCGAGTACCCGAACTACACCAAGCCCCCGCTCTGGCGTGGCCGCGAGGTGCCGGGGATCCTGTTCAGTGGACACCATGCGAATATCGCGAAATGGCGTCTGGAGCAGGCCACCGAACGGACGCGGGAGCGGCGCCCGGACCTCCTCCACGAGGACTGACAACCACCTGGTCACCTCCAGCGAATTTGGCGTGGGGAAACGCACGTAAATAGCGCATCAGGAGGGCCTGTCGGTTAACCTGCCCCCTTGGCCCACGAGGTGATTCACGTTGGCTAGAGTGTCGGCGTGGCAACAAATCTCACCATTCATCAACGTGCGAGGCGAAGCACGGTCGTGAAGAAGGTCATCATGGCGGTGACCGGTCTCATCATGATCGCCTTCCTCCTAGTGCACATGTACGGCAACCTGAAGATGTTCTACACGGCGGACAACTTCCATGCCTTCGACTACTACGCAGAATGGCTCAAGGGCAAGACGCCCGATGGCGGCATCCTGTACCCGATCATGCCCGCCGGTACCTTCATCTGGGTGTTCCGCTTCGCCCTGGTGCTTTCGGTCGTACTGCACATCTGGTCGGCGGCTACGCTGTCCGCCAAGACCCTCGCGCAGCGTGGTGACAAGTACGTGACCTCGAAGAAGAAGGTCCAGACCTACTCGTCGCGCACCATGCGCTGGGGCGGCATCATCATCGCGGCCTTCCTGATCTTCCACCTCCTCCAGTTCACGATCGTCCCCGGCTCCCTCGGCGCCGGTGGCAGTGGCGAACACCCCCACGAGATGGTGCTGGCCAGCTTCAGCCTGTGGTGGATGGTCGTCATCTACGGCATCTGCATGGTCCTCATCGTCATGCACATCCGTCATGGCTTCTGGAGCGCCTTCGCGACGCTCGGCGGCAACCCCAGCGCCAAGTCGCGCCAGTGGCTGAACATCCTGTCCGTCATCGTCGCCGCTGTCCTGTTCAGCGGCTTCATGGTCATGCCGATCGCCGTTCTGATTGGAGTCATCTCGTGACCGAGACCACTGCAACCGCTCCTGTGGAGACCGCGCCCGCCGTCACCACGCCTGCGGCCACGGACTTCTGGACCGTCGGCCAGGACATCTCCGACACGAAGGCGCCGCAGGGCGTCTCCATCGACGAGGTCTGGAAGACCCGCCAGTTCCAGGCCCGCCTGGTCAACCCGGCCAACCGCCGCAAGCTCAGCGTCATCATCGTCGGCACCGGCCTCGCCGGTGGCGCCGCCGCCGCGACGCTCGGTGAGGCCGGCTACAACGTGCTGAACTTCTGCTACCAGGACAGCCCGCGTCGGGCCCACTCGATCGCCGCCCAGGGCGGCATCAACGCGGCGAAGAACTACCGCAATGACAACGACTCGACGCACCGCCTGTTCTACGACACGGTCAAGGGCGGCGACTACCGCGCCCGCGAGACCAACGTGCACCGTCTCGCCGAGGTGTCGGCCAACATCATCGACCAGTGCGTCGCCCAGGGCGTGCCCTTCGCCCGCGAGTACGGCGGCCTGCTCGACACCCGCTCCTTCGGCGGCGTGCAGGTGCAGCGCACGTTCTACGCGCGTGGCCAGACGGGCCAGCAGCTCCTGATCGGCGTCTACCAGCAATTGGAGCGTCAGATCGCCGCGGGCACGGTCAAGATGTACGCCCGTCACGAGATGATCGAACTGATCGTCGTCGACGGCCGGGCGCGCGGCATCGTGACCCGCAACATGATCAACGGCAAGATCGAGGCCTTCACCGCAGACGCCGTCGTGCTGGGTACCGGTGGCTACGGCAATGTCTTCTTCCTTTCCACCAACGCGATGGGCTGCAACGTCACGGCGACGTGGCGCGCGCACCGCAAGGGTGCCTACTTCGGCAACCCCTGCTACACGCAGATCCACCCCACCTGCATCCCGGTGCACGGTGAGACCCAGTCGAAGCTCACGCTCATGTCCGAGTCGCTGCGCAACGACGGCCGCATCTGGGTGCCCAAGCGCGCCGAAGACTGTGGCAAGGATCCCCGCGAGATCGCCGAGGAGGACCGCGACTACTACCTGGAGCGCATCTACCCGGCGTTCGGCAACCTGGTGCCGCGCGACATCGCGTCCCGGCAGGCCAAGAACATGTGCGACGAGGGTCGCGGCGTCGGCCCGGCGGTCGCCGAGCGTGACTCCGAGGGCAACGAGCGGCACATGCGTCGCGGTGTCTACCTCGACTTCTCGGATGCCATCAACCGACTGGGTCAGAAGGCCGTCGAAACCAAGTACGGCAACCTCTTCGACATGTACGCCCAGATCACCGGCGAGAACCCGTACGAGACGCCGATGCGTATCTACCCGGCGGTGCACTACACGATGGGTGGCCTGTGGGTGGACTACGACCTCCAGTCGTCGATCACCGGCCTGTACGTGACAGGCGAGGCGAACTTCTCGGACCACGGCGCGAACCGCCTGGGCGCCTCGGCCCTCATGCAGGGCCTGGCCGACGGCTACTTCGTGCTGCCGAACACCATCAACGACTACCTGGCTGATGCCCCGTTCGACAAGGTCGACCTGGATCACCCGGCCGTCATCGAAGCCGTCGGGTCCGCCCGCGGCCGGATCGAGAAGCTGCTCAGCATCCAGGGCACCCGCTCGGTCGACTCCTTCCACAAGGAACTCGGCCACATCATGTGGGAGTACTGCGGCATGGAGCGCACCGAGGAGGGCCTCACGAAGGCCATCGGCCTCATCCGTGCGCTGCGTGAGGAATTCTGGACCAACGTCCGCGTGACGGGTGTCAACGAGGACTTCAACCAGGCCCTCGAGCGCGCCGGCCGTGTGGCCGACTTCATGGAACTCGGCGAACTGATGTGTGTCGACGCCCTGCACCGTCGCGAATCGTGTGGCGGTCACTTCCGCGCCGAGTCGCAGACGGAGGACGGCGAGGCCATGCGCAACGACGACGAGTACCTCTATGTCGGCGCCTGGGAGTGGGGTGGCGAGGGCGGCAAGCCCGTGCTGCACCGCGAGCCTCTCATCTACAAGGCAATCGAACTGAAGCAACGGAGTTACAAGTGAAGCTCAAGCTACGTATCTGGCGCCAGGCCGGCCCGCAGGCGGCCGGCAAGATGGTCGAGTACGACCTCGACGGCGTGTCCGAGGACATGTCGTTCCTGGAGATGCTTGACCTTCTCAACGAGCAGCTCACGCAGCGCAACGAAGAGCCGGTGGCCTTTGACCATGACTGCCGCGAGGGTATCTGCGGCATGTGTGGCGTCGTCATCAACGGCATCGCGCACGGCGGTAGCGAGTTCCGCACCACCACCTGCCAACTGCACATGCGTTCCTTCGAGGACGGCGCGACGATCGACATCGAGCCTTGGCGTGCTGGGGCCTTCCCGGTGATCAAGGACCTCGCCGTCGATCGCACCGCGTTCGACCGCATCATCGCCGCAGGCGGCTTCATCTCGTCGAACACCGGTTCGGCGCCGGACGCCCACGCAACCCCGGCACCGAAGCGCGAAGCAGATCTGGCCTTCGACAACGCCACCTGCATCGGTTGCGGCGCCTGCGTCGCGGCCTGCCCGAACAGCTCCGCGATGCTGTTCACCTCGTCGAAGATCACGCACCTGGCGATGCTGCCGCAGGGTCAGCCTGAGCGGTACCGCCGGGTGAAGTCGATGGTGGCGCAGCACGATGAAGAGGGCTTCGGCAACTGCACCAACATCGGTGAGTGCGCCGCTGTCTGCCCGAAGGGCATCCCGTTGGAGTCGATCTCACAGTTGAACCGCGACCTCATCAAGGCGATGTTCATGAGCGACGGCAAGTAGTCATCTGCCACACAGGGAGGGGCGGTGCTTCGGCGCCGCCCCTTTCTCGTTGTGTGGGACCGACCCTGATTTCCGACGGTGCGCGCAAGGTGCCATAATGAGTAGCCGTTGCCCACACCTGGGCAACCCCAGCAATGCCAGCTCCTGCCACGGGGGGATCGTCTGAGCGTCTGCCGGGCCAGACAACACCGCGGTGACCTGTGGCACTGACGGAAAGGTTTGAACATGACCAACCCCCTCATCCAAGAGGTCAACAAGGCGTCGCTGCGCGATGACATGCCGCAGTTCCGCGCCGGTGACTCCGTCAAGGTGCACGTGCGCGTCGTTGAAGGCAGCCGCTCCCGTATCCAGGTGTTCGCCGGCGTCGTCATCGCCCGCAACGCCGGTGGTGTGCAGGAGGCGTTCACCGTCCGCAAGGTGAGCTTCGGTGTCGGCGTGGAGCGTACGTTCCCGCTGCACTCTCCCATCATCGAGAAGATCGAGGTCGAGCGTCGCGGTGACGTTCGTCGCGCCAAGCTGTACTACCTCCGCAGCCTGCGCGGCAAGGCCGCCAAGATCCGCGAGAAGCGTTGATCACCTGCTCCTAGAGCTGCATGAACCGCCGGGCCGTGCCCGGCGGTTCTGCGTTATCCACGTCTGTGGGCGGCGGTATGCTCAGACGAGCGACCCCGCCTGACCTCTAAGGACTGAATTCGTGGCATCCACCACCGAGCCAACCGAACCGTTCGCAGTCGGGGCATCCCAGACGCCGACAGAGCATGTCGAGCCCGCCCCGCCGGGGTTCGGCCGTCGCCTGCTCGGCTGGTTGGGGGAGGGCATCCTGATCATCGTCGGGGCGGTCGTCATCGCCACGCTCCTGCGCACGTTCGTCGGGCAGATGTTCGTCATCCCCTCGGGATCCATGGAGAACACGCTCCAGGTCAATGACCGGGTGCTGGTGGCCAAGTTCGGGGGGTTCCAGCGCGGTGACGTCGTCGTCTTCGAGGATCCGGGCAACTGGTTGCCGCCCAGCACCCCCACGGACAACCCGGTCAAGAAGTCGCTCGAGTTCATCGGTGTGCTGCCCAACTCGGGCACCGAGCACCTCATCAAGCGCGTCATCGGCATGCCGGGAGACCACGTCCGCACCACGGATGACGGCTTCCTGGAGGTCAACGGCCACAAACTGGAGGAGTCGGCGTACCTGTACGCCGCCAACGGCGTCCAGGTGGCTCCGTTCACCGTCCCGTTCGACATCATCGTGCCGAAGGACCGCATCTTCGTGATGGGAGACCACCGCAACGCATCGAACGACTCCCGTTGCCGGCTGGGCGACGTGTCGCAGGTGCCGGGGGAGCGCGCCTTCGTGCCGGTGAGCAACGTGGTGGGCTCGTCAGTGGCCATCGTGGCGCCGCTGCAGAGGCTCTCCACCTTCACCGTGCCGGAGACCTACGCGAGCGTGCCCGCGCCGGCGGACCCTGCGCCGGACAAGCCGGACCTCATCCGGGTGGAGCCCGGCTGCTGATGATTCGGCCGGGTCGAGGCCCCTACGGGTATGAAAGAGCGTTGGTACGCGCCGGGCTGGGTCCCGTCGCCGGTGCCGACGAGGCCGGGCGTGGCGCATCTGCCGGCCCCCTCGTCGCGGCCGCCGTCATCCTCAACCCGGACAGGCCCATCAAGGGCCTCGACGACTCCAAGGTCCTCACCGCCGCAGCCCGTGAGCGGCTCCACGACGAGATCGTCAAGCGTGCGGTTGCCGTTGCGTGGTCGCTGGTGGAGCCGGCGGAATGCGATGAGTTGGGCATGCACCAGGCAGACCTGCACGGTCTTCGCCGAGCGGTGGGGCGCCTGGAGGTGGCGGCCGGCTTCGTGCTGACCGACGGCTTCCCCGTGGACGGCCTCGGCGTGCCCGGGCTGGCGATGTGGAAGGGCGACAAGGTGGCCGCCTGCGTGTCCGCCGCGTCCATCGTCGCGAAGGTCACCAGAGACCGCATCATGACCGAATACGACGCCACGTACCCCGGCTATGGGTTCGCCATCCACAAGGGCTACAACACCAAGGTGCACCAGAGCGCCCTGCAGGAGTACGGGCCCTCACCCATCCACCGTTGGTGCTTTGAGAACGTCCGGCTCAGTGCCAGGCGGGCAGATGTTACCGCGGCCGAATCAAGCTAGAGTTGAGCAACCATGAGTGCCGAGGATCTTGAACAGTACGAGAGCAAGCTCGAGCTTGACCTGTACCGCGAGTACAAGGACGTCGTGTCCATCTTCACTTACGCGGTGGAGACGGAGCGGCGGTTCTATCTGTGCAACGCGGTGGATCTCAAGGTGCGCACCGAAGGCGGTGACGTCTACTACGAGGTCTCCATGGGCGATGCGTGGGTGTGGGACATGTACCGCCCGGCCCGCTTCGTGAAGTCGGCGAAGGTGCTGACGTTCCGTGACGTGTCGATCGAGGAGATCGCGCACTCGGATCTCCAGGTGCCCGACAACGAGGACTGAGTCCTCGTCCAGCACCCGGTTCGCCGGAATCTGTGGATAACGGTGATCGACCACCCCCGCTGACCATAAATGGGTCCGAGGTGATGACCCATGAACCACAAACAGACATTCGGGCGTCTGGGAGAACAACGAGCGACGGACTACCTGCTGGAATGCGGCTGGCAGATCCTTGAGCGCAACTGGCGCTGCAAGGAGGGCGAGGCCGACATCATTGCGATAGACCCCGATGCGGAGGCCCTGGTGGTCGTCGAAGTGAAGACGCGCGCAGGCCTGGGGTTCGGCTCGCCGCTGGAGACGATCACGTACGCCAAGGCTCGCCGGCTCCGGCAACTGGCCGGCATCTACGCCCGGCAGTCCCAGTTGGGGCTGCCCCGGCTGAGGGTGGACGCCATCGGCATCCTCTGGCCCCGGAACGGCGGCTCTGAACTGGTGCACGCCCGTGGGATCGAGGAGCGGTGAGCCTGTCGTCGTGGTCAGTGGCACTGCAGGGCATCGACGGGCATCCGGTGGAGGTGGAGGCCGCGGAGGGCGGCGGCCTGCCCCGCACCCAGATCGTGGGGCTGGCGGACAAGGCGCTCAACGAGGCCAAGGAGCGGGTCAAGGCGGCCGTGCGGGCGTGCGAATTCAAGTGGCCGGAACAACTGGTCACCATCAACCTGTCCCCGGCGGGCCTGCCCAAGGCGGGTACCCACTACGACCTGGCCATCGCCGTGGCGGCGCTCGCCACTCAGGGCTACATCAGCCCCGGCAGGGCCGCGCGTACGGTGCTGATCGGCGAGTTGGCGCTCGACGGGCGGGTGCGGAGGGTGCGCGGAATCCTACCCGCCATGTTGGCCGCAGTGAAAGCCGGCTTCGAGCGTGCCATCGTCCCGTACGGCCAGCAGGAGGAGGCTGCCCTGGTGCCGGGCATCGCGGTGGATGGAGCGGGTCGCCTCGACGAGGTGGTCAGGCTGGTCAACGGGCTGACGGTCGACAACCCTACTGAGGCCGCCCCGCCGTCCGAGCCCATGGCCGGGCCCGGCTCCGTCTTCGTCCCTGATCTCGCGGATGTCGTGGGGCACGAGGACGGCAAGTTCGCCCTCGAGGTTGCGGCTGCAGGCCGGCACCACCTGTTCCTCACGGGCGCACCGGGCGTCGGCAAGACCATGTTGGCGTCGCGGCTGCCCTCGATCCTGCCGGAACTGGACCCCGACGAGTCGGTGGAGGTGTCTGCGCTCCATTCGCTGGCGGGGCACGAGCTCTCGGGGTTGATCACCCGCCCTCCCTTCGCGGACCCGCACCACTCGACCACGCAGGTGGCGCTCGTGGGGGGCGGCTCCGGCGAGTTGAAGCCGGGCGCCATCTCGCTGGCCCACAGGGGCGTGCTCTTCCTGGACGAGTGCCCGGATTTCGGCGGCAAGTTGGATGCGCTGCGCACCCCGTTGGAGAACGGGTGGATCAACGTGAGCCGGGCCCGCATGTCCACCCGCTTCCCTGCCCGTTTCCAGTTGGTACTGGCCGCCAACCCGTGCCCCTGTGGACGTTTCGGGGTGGCCGGGATGGACTGCACCTGCGAGCCCGTCAAGGTGCGCAGATATCAGGAGCGGCTCAGCGGGCCCATCCTCGACCGCATCGACATCAAGCACCAGATGGCAGGCATCAACCGGGTGCTGCTGGATTCGGATGTCGCGGCCCCGGAGCCCAGCGCCGTGGTGTTGCAGCGCGTGCTTGAGGCCCGGGAGCGCCAGCGGCACAGGCTGCGCCGTACTCCCTGGACCACCAACGGCGAGGTGGCGGGGCCCTATCTCCGCAAGAAGCTGCCGCTGCCGCTGGATCTGGGGTTGCTCAACAGCGCGCTGCAGCGCGGCACCATCAGCGCGCGCGGCGTGGACAAGGTGCTGAAGCTGGCCTGGACCCTGGCGGACCTGGCCGGTGGAAGCGGGATCTCGGACAGGGAACTGCGCGTTGCGCTGCACCTTCGCCAGGGTGACCAGGAGAGGGCGGCGTGATGGTCACGGAGAGAGCGGCCCGGATGGCGCTGTGCGCCCTCACGCCGCTGGGGCAGCCCAATGTGGTGCAGGCGCTGGCGCGCTTCGGTGCCGAGGAACTCTGGCGGGGATTCCTCTCGCAACCGGACACGTCGTGGGGGAGGCGGGCGGAGGTGATCGATCTGGCTGGGCTGCAGCGGAGCACAGAGCGCTGCGGGTCCAGGTTCATCATCCCGGGAGATGTCGAATGGCCGTCCGCCCTGGCCGGCCTGGCAACGGCGGAGGTCGCCAAGCAGACCGGCGAGCCCATCGGGCTGTGGATCAGGGGGCGGCCGCTGACCGGGCTGGGCGGTGGAGTGGCCATCGTCGGTTCCCGGGCCTGCACCACCTACGGCGAACACGCAGCCGTGACGCTGGCGGCAGACCTGGCGATGGAGGATCGTCCCGTCATCAGCGGGCTTGCGTACGGGGTGGACGCTGCCGCCCACAGGGGTGCGCTCGGGGTCCGTGGCACCACGGTGGCGGTGCTGGCCAGCGGGGTCGACGAGCCCTACCCGGCGGCCAACAGCCGCCTGGCCGATCGGATCATCGGGTCGGGCGCGCTCGTGTCGGAGTTGCCTCCGGGTTACCGCCCCACCCGCTATGCCTTCCTGGCACGCAACCGGATCATTGCGGCGCTGGCGGACGCGGTGATCGTGGTGGAGGCTGCCGCGCGGTCCGGCGCCAAGAACACTGCCTCGTGGGGCAACTCGCTGGGCCGCCCGGTGCTCGCGGTGCCAGGCCCCATCACGTCGTCGTTGTCGTCCACGCCGCACAAGCTCATCCGCGACGGCGAGGCCATCCTCGTCACGGGTGCTGAGGACGTCCAAGCGGTGCTGTCCCCGTTGGGCGCAGTGGCCGAGCCCACCGGTCGTGGAAAAAGCCGGCCCATCGACCAGTTGCCGCTCCCGCTCATGGAGATCCGGGAGGCGATTGGCTCGAAGGAGCGCGTGAGCGCTGCGCAACTGTCCGCCCGTACCGGCCAGGCGATGATGGAGACGTTGGCCAACGCTGCAGAACTCGTGGAATCCGGCTGGCTCGACGAGCAGGGCGGGCTCTTCTCCCTGCCCACCAGGCGCTGAACGGACGAGGCCCTGGGGCCGCGGCAGAGCCGCAGGCCCGGGGCCCCGTTCGGTTGATCGCGTCAGCGCTTCTCGGGGCCGCCGAACATCACGATGTTGTTGAACACCCACCTGTTGCTCTGGCTGAAGGTATAGCCACCGCCGGCCTTCGAAGTGGCCGCATACACCGTCGTCATGGTGTAGCTACGGCACGCGCCACGGCCGGTTGCGGGGGTGTCGCATTCGGTGCGCCACTGCCGTCCGGCTGACGAGAACGCCCCGTCCGCGGTGGCGGCAACATCACCGAGCGGGTTGCCCCGCCAAGACTCGCGCGTCATGTACGGGAGGTAGGTGAGGTTGTTGAACGCCCACCCGGACTTCCGCACGAACTGGCCGTCCTCGATGACCACGATGGTCGCCCAGATGTCCGTGCGGCAGCGGTCCGTGCGCGAATACGGCTCGCACTGCGTCTTCCACAGCCGGCCGTTGACGGTGTGTTCACCGGCCAGGGTGTAGGGGGCGGTGCGCACGAACTTCGCGACAGGGGTGGGTGTGGTCACCGTCGGCTTCGGGCTGGGCGTGGGGGTCTCAGCGGCGCCGAGCCGATAGAAGTCCACGGGCGCCAGCGCGAAGGAGGCCTGGGTGGTGGCACGAAGCCACTGGCCGCGTCCCACGGCCGAGATGTTTCCGTCCACTGCCAGGTCGAAGGCCTGCTTGTCGTAGGCCACCGCTCCGGTGTTGTTCGCGCCGGTCAGCTGCAGGGTCTTCACCCAGTTACCGATGTGGCTCACCACTGTGGGCTCCAGGTCTGCGAGGGCAGCGGCCACGAGGCCGGTGGAGTTCGTGTTCGGCGAGGGCGTGAAGGGAAGGGCGCCAGTGTACGAGCCATCCTTCAGTTGCTGGGACTTCAGCCAGGACACGCCCTTGTCGAGCGGAGCCTTGGCCGCCGTGATGCCCTTGGCCTGTGCAGCCCGCAGAGCCATGACGATCATCGCCGTGCCGTCCGGGTCCGCCGACTTCTTCGCGACGTCGCAGTGCTTCGCGGGGTCGGCGTCGAAGTACATGGGCCAGGCGCCGCTGGCGCACTGCTGGCCGGCGAGGAAGGTGACGGTGTTGGCGGGCAGCGTGCCGGTGCGGGCCAGGCCGATCATGATGTAGGCCTGACCGAACGCGTTGGTGCCTGCCGCGTGGCCGGGCATCGTCGTGTCGGTGAACGACTCCGCGGCCAGCTTCTGCGGGTTGATGCCGGCGAAGCTGGACGTGGAGTGGCCGGCGGCGGCCGTGGCGACCAGGGCCTTGCCGATCATGCCGTGGTCCCGGCTGGTGCCCAACTCGGCGTCGTCGAGGACACGCTCCGCGAAGCTCGGGCCGGAGAGCTGTTCGATGGCGGACAGCCAGCCGTCGATGGTGGTGTCAGGGAGCCCGGCCGCCACGCCGCCCAGCGTCGCGTCGAGCATGAGACCGGGATCCGGGAAGTCCTCGTAGGAGGACAGGCTGCCGTCGGGATTGTTCTGGGCGGACACCCATGTCATGGCCGCGAGGGCGTCGCTGGTGGTGTCTGCGGAGGCAAGGGAGCCGAGGCCTAAGGTGAGGCCGGCAATCAGGGGGAGCGCCATCAGGCGGGTGCGCATACGCACTGAGGATCCTTTCGCGTAAGACCCGCACACGGTGTGCGGGTGATCCATGCACGAGCTTCGGTCCGACTTCTCCACTGGAGTTACGGTTGCGCGTCAGTCCCGGATTCACACCGGCGTTCTCCGCTCGACGGCCCTGACCCTATCAACCGGTGTGGACCCTGGCCATTCCCGAGGCCCGGCGCAGCACCGTGAGCACGGGGCGGCCCACGATCAGCAGGGCAACAGTGGTGGTGATCGCCCGGCCGGTGTCCCAGCCCGCCGTCGAGGTGAGGAGGGTGAACCAGCCGAAGCGGGTCAGGTTCTCGAGGATGGGAGCGCCTGGCACGTAGTCGAGGCTCCCACCGGTGCCGTCGAGATTGATACCCGTGATGAACGGCCAGAACCACATGTTCATCAGCGCCCCGTAGAGGTAGGCCGACAGGATGCCCAGAGCGATCAACATCGCGATCTCCCAGCCACCCTTGACGCGCTTGGGCAGCAGGCCGGCCGTCAGACCCACCCAGCCCGCACACAGCATCTGGAAGGGCAGCCACGGACCCACGCCTGCCGTCAGCAGCGCGGACGCGAAGAGCGATGTGAACCCCAACAGGTAGCCGAAGCCGGGGCCGAAGGCCCTGCCGGCGAGGATCAACAGGAAGAAGACCGATTCGATGCCGGCCGTACCCGCGCCCAGGGCAGGGCGGATGGCCGCGTTGATGGCCGAGAGCACTCCGAGCACCGCCAGGGAGCGGGCGTCGAGCCCGCCTTCGGTGACCTGGGCGATCACGAGCAGCAGGATCACCGGCAGGAGCGCCGCGAAGACGAAGGGCGCGTCGTCGGCATGCTCGGGGGCGACCCCGACGGCCGGGATGAGGAGCGGCCAGCCGATGGCGAACAGGCCCAGCACGGTGGACAGTGACATGACCAGCCAACTGCGCCAGCCGATGGCGACGCCCACCACAGGCGCCGGGATCTCCAACGTGGGGTCAGCGGGCCGCATCGACGAACTCCTCCACCGTGAGCAGCGGAACGGGGTTGACCACCTTCGCCACCTGGGTGGCCAACAGCGCGGACCCCGCGAGGACATCGCGCGTTGGGCCGTCGGAGACGACCTCGCCCTCGGCCATGACCACCACCCGCTCGCAGGTCTGGGCCACCATCTCCACGTCGTGGGTGGCGATCAGCACCGCGCGGCCGTCGGCGGCCATCCCGGCCACGATCTCCGTGAGCGCCTGCTTGGCTGCGTAGTCCAGCCCGCGCGTGGGTTCATCGAGCAGCACCACCCGGGGGTTGCCTGCCAGTTCCACAGCGAGGACGACGGCGAGCTTCTGGCCCTCGGACAGGTCGCGCGGGTGCGCGTCGGGCTCGATGTCCGGCACCAGCCTGCGCAGCAGCGCCAGGGTGCTGCCCGAGGGCAGGCCGGCGTTGCGGTCGCTCTGCTCACATTCGGCGGCCACCGACGTGAGGTAGAGCAGGTCCGACGGGGTCTGGGGCACCAGCGCTATGCCTGGCACCTCGGAGACCTGGCCAAGGGCGGCCATGGTGACGGAGCCGCCGTCGCGCCGGCCCGCGCCGTGCAGGGCCCACAGGAGGCTGGACTTGCCGCACCCGTTGCGGCCCATCAGCGCGGTGACCTCGCCCGCGTGCAACGTGAGGTCGACGCCGGCCACCGCCACCTTCGAGCCATAGCGCACGATGATGTCGCGGGCGGTGAGTTCCGCCTCCGTCCGGGGGGCCGGCAGGGGGAGGACGGGCGGTACCTCGGCCCAGACGCGACGATGCTCGCTGGCAAGCCGTCGTCCCTCGCGGATGGTGAGGGGCAGCGGCGACCAGTTCATGCGGGCGCCCAACTCGACGAGCGGCGGCTTGATGCTGGCCTTCGCCAGGATGTCGCGGGTGTCGCCGTGGCGCACCTCATCGCCCACCAGCAGCACTGAATCAGCGAACTCGATGACGCGCTCCATCCGGTGTTCGGCGATGACGACGGTCGTGCCGAGGTCGCGCACCAGCCGGCTGATGATCGCCAGCACCTCCTCAGCCGCGATGGGGTCGAGCGCCGAGGTCGGCTCATCCAGGACGAGCACCTTGGGGGAGCTCGCCAGCACGCTGCCGATGGCCACCCGCTGCTGTTGGCCGCCCGACAACGTGCGTAGGTTCCGGTCGCGGAGTTCCGCGATGCCCAACAGGTCCAGCGTCTCCTCCACCCGCCGTCGCATCTCGGGAGGCGCGAACCCGAGTTGCTCCATCGAATAGGCCAGCTCTTCCTCCACGGTGTCCGTGACGAAGCCCGCCAACGGGTCCTGGCCGACGTAGCCGACGGTGGTGGCGAGCTCGCGGGGCTGCAGGAGCGTGGTGTCCACGCCGTCGATGAAGACGCGGCCGGTGCGGATGCCGCCGGTGAAGCGCGGGACCAGGTTGTTGATGCAGCCCAGCAGCGTGGACTTGCCGCTACCGGTGGGCCCCACCACGAGGCAGAGTTCGCCCTCGTCGATCCGGAAGTCCACCGCGGCGAGGCGCAGCGTCTCACTGCTCGCGTAGTGGAAGGAGATGTTCTCGAAACGGATCATGCCCTGGTCCTCCTCTGGGCCGCGGTGGGCGGCGGGGTGACGAATGCCGGCAGCGCGGCGAGGACCAGCGCCAACAGCAGCGGGAGGGTCAGTTCCGGCCAGACGAAGGGATAGATGCTGGGGAAGAGCGCCCCCGCGTCGTCGGAGTCGGCGATGAGGTGGACCACGGCTGCGGCGCCCACCCCCGCGGCCACCGCGACGGTCTCCGCCAGCGCCCATCGGATGGGCCGGTACTGGCTTCGCTTCACCGTTCTGCCTGAGACCCGCAAGGCGCCCACCGCGGCGGCGACGCCGGCGAGGAGGAGCAGCGTGGAGATCACCGGCACCCGGAAGACGAACTGGTCCGGGGCGGCGGCGAGGAAGCGGTAGGCCCACACCGCCAACAGCGACATGGCGGCCAGCCCCAGCGCCAAGGAGACGACCCTGTCCCGGGCGGAGGCGCTGCCGGCGCGCCCGTAGCCGCGCACGTCCATGGAAGCGGCCAGCGCCAGGGAGCGCTCAAGGGCGTCCGAGAGGACGGGCACGATGATGGTCTCCACCACCTTCAGCCGCTGCCTGCGACCCCGTGCGGCCGGGGCGCGGCGCAGTTTTCGGGCGCGAGCCACGCGTTGCAGCGAGTCTCCCAGCTGGGGGAGCGCGGACACGGCCACCACCATGACGGTGCCCAGTTCATACAGGGCGCCGGGCAGGCTGGCGAGGAG
This sequence comes from Tessaracoccus zhenghani, assembly GCF_054552775.1. Lineage (NCBI taxonomy): Bacteria > Bacillati > Actinomycetota > Actinomycetes > Propionibacteriales > Propionibacteriaceae > Tessaracoccus > Tessaracoccus zhenghani. The sequence continues at coordinate 313,510 of NZ_CM137275.1, forward strand.
CTTCTTCGGGTTGGCCAGGGCGTTGGCCGCGCCCACGCACACGATGATCGTGGCCAGGCGCATTCCGTCGTAGAAGCCGGTCACCACCGCTTCCAGGGAGACCGGCCCGAGCAGGCGGATGCCTCGCACCCAGACGGGCAGCGGGACCTCGGGCAGCGTGAAGAGGACGGTGGGGCCGTCACCGCCTCCGAAGACGATCCGGAACGCCACACGGAGCACCACGATGAACAGGCCCAGGTAGAGGTACAGCTTGAAGGCCCTTCCCCAGGGCGAGTCCGCGCGTCGTGCGATGACCACCAGGGAGGCCACTGCCATGAAACCCGCCAGCAACAGCGGGTTGGAGGTCGACGACGCGGCCACGGCGAGCGCGAGCGCCCACCCCCACCAGGCGAACGGGTGCAGTTGTCGGGGAAGGAAGTAGCGTTTGATCACAGGCCGCGGCGTCGCCACCACATGACGCCACCACCCAGCCCGATGGCGGCGACAGCCCCTGCTCCTACGAGGGTGCCCGTCGGCACACCGCCGTCATCGGCGACAGTGGCGGCCACCGGCGGGGCACCTTCCGGTGCTGCCATCTGCTCGTCGGTGGGGCTCGAGCCCGCCGCAGCGGTTTCCGTCATGACGGATTCGACGGTGCGGCTGGCCGACGCGGACGGCGTGGCCTCGGCGCTTTCGGGCTCCGCGGACGACGGCGTGATGGCCGGGGCCTCGGGGCTCGCGCTCCGGCTCGGCTCCGTCGGCGTGCTGACGACGCGGGGTTTGGTGCTCGTTCGGGGCTTTGTGGTCGTTCTGGCCGGGGCCGCAGTGGTGGGTGCCGCCGGCGTCGTCGCGGGAGCCTGCGTGGCCGCGGGGGCCTGCGTGGCCGCGGGAGCCTGCGTGGTGGAAGCGGCCGTCGTCGCGGCAGGGGCCGTCGTGGTGGCCGCCGGTGCCTGGGTGGTGGGTGCCGGCGCCTTCGTGGTGGGGGCGGGCTGCGGCTTCACCACCGGGTGCGACGGCGTGACGCCGGGCGGCGGGTTGCTGTTCTCGGTGTTGTTGAGGGAGAAGGACCAGCCCTCGTAGCCGCCGGGGATCACCTCACGGTTGCCTCCGCCCAACTGCGAGAAGGTCCAGGAGCCGTTGTTGGGGGCGTGCCAGTAGCTCCAGAACGCCGTCTTGGGCGGGGTGTCGACGCAGCGTTCCCGGTAGTCGGGGCTGCCGTCCACAGGGATGCTCTCGTCGACCGAGGGCCGCCCGCCGATCCGGCACACGAAGCCGGGCCCGTCGTGGATGGTCCCCTCCGAGGCCAGGCCGGCCAGCTTGAGGAGCCGGAGGCCACTGGTGCCGTCGGGCACGTCCTCGACGCATTTGATGATGCGTCCGCCGCCCAGCTCCTGGTGGTCCACCACGAGGGTGACCCCCGTATCCGTCGTGCAATGACCGTCTGTGACGGCCGCCGAGGCGGACGGTGATGCCACCCAGCTACCGGCGACGGCCAGGAACAGGGAGGCGAGCAGGGCGGCAGGACGCACGTTCATCAGTTACCGGTCTTGGGCAGACCCGGGCGGCTCGGAACGGCGGTGGCGGTGACCTCCACCGAGACGGAGGGCGAAGCAACCGGCGATGCGGAAACCGTCGGCGAGGCGGACGGGGCGGGGGACTGGCTCACCGAGGGGCTGGGCGACGGGCTGGGGGCGGGCTCCTCATCGGTCAGCACCACGCCGTCGACCGGGTTCACGGCCGGTGTGAGCGTCTGGTCCATGAAGTTGTAGTCGTCCTGGAGCTTCAGTGCCAGCACCTCCGAGGGATACATCTCCAGTTCGGCGACGCCGACCTCCGCGAATTCCCACTCGCCCGGGTACGTGCCGTCGTCGTTGGGTGACATGAAGTAGACGGACCACCACTCGGTGCCCTCGGAGAGGCGGCCGTCCACGGTCTGGATCCAGCTGACATCCTCGGTCACGCCGGTGCTCAGGAGCGCCTCCTGCGCGCTGGCGAACTCGGTGGCGCAGGCACCGGTCACGGTCTCGTCGTATTCGATGTGGACCCAGACGTTGCCCGCCTGGACGCATTCCTCGGCCTCGCTGGGGGCGGCCGCGGCGTGCAGTGCGGGGATAGCGAGACCGATGGTCAGGACGGCGGCGGTGGGAACGGCAAGGCGGGTGAGGGCGGTGCGTCGGAGCATCTGCTGGACCTCTTCTGTGTAGGTCCGTCGCCCGAGAGGCGGTTCCGCTGGTCGCGACGGAGGTAACCGTGATGCCGGGCGGAGGTCCGACTCCCCGCAGCAGCGGGATCACGGTTGCGCGACAGTTCCGGGATCTCACCGAATTCAGCCGTCCGACAAGAGTCCATGCTAGCGAAAGAACTAGGCTGGCGCGGAACCGCATCGAGTTAGGAGACACCCATGGGCCCTCAGGCCATCGTGTTCGACATGGACGGCACGCTCACGGACACCGAGGAGATCTGGGACCAGGTGCGTCGCGGGCTCGCCGCCGACGCCGGGCTGACCTGGCCGGACGGCTCGACCCAGGCGATGATGGGCATGTCGACGCAGGAGTGGGCCAGGCACCTGGTCGATGTCGTGGGGCTGCCGTACGCACCGGAGGAGGCGGCCCAGCGCACCATCGAGGGCATGGCGGCCGCTTATCGCAGGGGCATCACGGTGCTCACCGGAGCAGTTGAAGCGGTCCGACGGATGGCTGAGCGCTACCCGGTCGCCATCGCCAGCTCGTCGCCCCGGCTGCTGATCGACACCGGGGTCGAGGTGATGGGTCTGGCCGATGTCGTCCGGGTGAGTGTCTCCACGGAAGAGGTCGAGCGCGGCAAGCCGGCCCCCGACGGCTACCTCAGGGCCTGTGAACTGCTCGGCGTTGACCCCACGCGGTCCGTAGCGGTCGAGGATGCGACCAACGGCATCAAGTCGGCACTGGCGGCCGGGATGGCCGTGGTCGCCGTGCCGCCCCACTTCCACCCGCCGGCCGCCGAACTCCTGGCGAGGACCACAAAGCTCGAGACCCTCGACGAGCTCACGCATGAACTCGTCGAGGGCCTCGTCGCGGATTGAGCCGCGCTAGAACCGCCAGTTGACCTGGCGGCCCAGGGTGCCGCGGAGGGCTTCGGCGGCCTCCTGGCCCGACGCCTTCTTCAGCTTGGACTGCATCGCCGAGATCTTCTCGCTGATGCAGAGCCGCTGGGCGGCGTCGGCGTTGACCTCTTCGCTGATGAACCGCTGCATCGCGCCGGTGGCCATCTCGGCCAACTTGGCGTCAGCAGCGGTCTTCGAGCGGAGGCGCTCGAAGTACCAGTCGGAGGCCAGCACGTTGTCGCGGTCGAACATGGCGCGGAACGCCTCGTCGTGCAACGTCAGGCCCTCGGCGGAGCTTCCGGTGGCCATGATCTCCAACAGCGCCCGGATCGGCGGCACCGCCAGGGCGACGGTCCCGTCGTCGATGTACGACTGGGCCACCCGCTGGTGCGTCTTGACGATGGTGCGCACTGATTCTGCGTAGGCGTCGATGTCCTGCAGTTCAGGCTTCAGCATGGGCTCTGAGAACACGACGTGCGGGTGCATGAAGATGCGGCCGAAGTACTTCGACTGGAACTTCGCGGTCATGCGGTAGCCGAGGCGGGAGGCCTCCAGCGTCTCGCCGTCGTGCTCGAAGTCCTCGACCCGCTCCAGGGCGCCTTCGCCGATGAGGTGCTTCGCGTCACGTTCCTCGGGCGTCATCCGGCAGAACACCTCCGGCACGAGCAACGAGATGTCATGGTCGACGCGCACGTTGGGGCCGATGACCCCGGCGCTGGAGAGCCAGCCGTCGTACCCGGTGAGCGCGAACGACAGGAAGGCGGCGTTGAGGTCCACGGCGGAGGGCAGCGCGTTGAACGGGCCCTTCGTCATCGCACCCTCGGAGCCGGCGCCCGTCGTGGACGGCGACTTGCCGGTCATCGACGAGATGAACTCCATGAACAGCTCAGGCAGTTCCATGTAGTGCAGCGGGGCGTACGAGCACAGCGGCGGCACGCCCTCTTCGGCCGCGTTGTTGCGGCGGCCGGCTGCCACGATGTCGACGGGGAGGCGCAACGGCGCGTCCATCGGCAGCGACCGGTGGAGGCGGGTGACCATTTCGGCGGTTGCGGTGGCCCTCGGGCGGGAGACGTCGGAGCGGATCTGCAGGTAGCGCGGGTTCTTGGAGCGGGCCCCGTTGATGATCCTGGGATGGGCGGAGGAGACGAAGAAGCCGGCCTTCTGGTTGCCCTTCGCCATGCGGCGGATGAGCTTCTGCATCGGCTTGGTGAACTTCGAGAACTCGATCGCGTTGTCCACCAGGGCGCTGGCGTCGTCAGGGGTCAGGGGCTCGAAGTTGCTGATGAACGCGCCGCCGGCGATGTCGGCCTCCGCCTGCTTGTCGTAGCCGCGGTGGATGGCGTCGTCGGGCCGTTGGAAGAGCAGCGACTCGCAGTTGGTGGTGTACTTGCGCGACAACCCGTCCTCGCGCCCGGCCGCTTCACCCGGCACGACGATGGAGGCGCTGATGTCGTCCTCCGTCTGCACCTTGGCCGAGGGGTGGAAGTCGTGGCGCAGCCCGAAGAGCCGCCACGAGCCGTCCGGTGCGAACCCGACCCGCAGCATGTTGACGGTGATCTTGTCGCCATCGAGACGCATGGCGTGACCGGCGCGACCGTTGATGCGACCCACCGAGAAGTGGGAGGCCCAGTCGCCACCCCACTCGGGGCGGTAGAAGCGCTTGACCACGAACACGAGTTCCTTGATGTGGTGGGGGATGGTGGCCAGCCACTCGTTGTATTCGTCGGTGAACTCGCGGCTGGGGGTCAGGAGTTTGATCACGGAGCCCACGCTGCGCGCGTCGGACAGCAGCGGGCGGTGGTCGTCCGCGGCGGGGTCGTTGAACCGCGTCGAGAAGTCGCGGTCGACGATCGCAGCGACGGCGGCCATGTCCTCGACGAAGTCGTTGACGTAGGCGTTGCCGAAGACGAAGGCGTCGGTGATGGACTTGGAGATCTCGGACTTGCCGCCACCCGACACGGTGGCCGGCTTGTGGCAGTTCGTGGCGACGGGTGAGGTGCCCAGCAGCGTCCACTGGTCGCCGTCGGCCGCGATGTGACCGAGTTCGACGAGGTAGCCGTCCGGGCCGACGTACTGCACGTCGGCGCGCAGCGGGATCGTGCGGGTCTCGCCGTCGATGGGCCAGCTCACCGTGGAATCGCGCAGCGAGTAGCTCGCCTGTTCCGGCACGAGGATGACGTGCGGCTGCTCTGCGTCGAGGGCGTGGCCCTCGGGCTGGACGGTGAAGCGCTCGGGGTCGCGGGCCACCACGTCGGCGATCCTGAATGACTCGTCCGTGTAGGTGGCGGTGAAGGTCTGGCCCAGGTTGTAGCGGGGGAAGGCGATGGCGCCGCCGGAGTGCTCCTCCTCGACGAGGCCCAGGAGGTTCGCGGCGTAGCTGATCTGCGCCTTGACCTCCTTCTTGCAGTAGCCGAAGTAGTTGTCGGCGATGATCGTGACGATGACGCCACGCTCGTCGCGGGCGCAGGCCTTGAAGGCGGAGCCGCCGTTGTAGAGCTCGTCCTCGTCCTTCCAGCACATGCCGTCGCGGCGCTGGCGCTCAGTGGCGTCGTCCCAGTGGGGTAGCCCGAGGTCCTTCTTCCTCAGCCTGGTCAGGTGGGGTGCCAGGATGACGGCGCCGGTGTGGCCCGTCCAGGTCTCGGGGTTGAGGCTCGCGTCGTTCTCGGGGATGTACGGGTCGCCGCCGTTGCCGAAGATGCCCTCGACGAAGTCGAGGTTGGCCATGAGGGTGGCCGGGGCGAAGAACCGGGTCTCCATGGACTTCTGCTGGATGTAGCCGGGCACTTCCGGCACCACGATGGGGCGCATCAGCAGCGAGACCCAGCACTTCGGCTGCTCCGGCTGCTCAGAGGTGTAGGGCAGGATCATCGCCTCGGCCGGCGGGTTGAACGCCTGCTCCAGCAGCTTGCCGAAGGTGCCGCGGGGCACGGCGATCTTGTCGTCCTGGATGGGCAGGCCACCCTCGGCGATGTGGAACACGCCCTTGGTGGTGCGGCGGTCGTTGGCCGGGTTGTGGAGGATGCCGTTGACGAGGCGGTAGCTCGTGAGTTGCGCGGAGGTGAAGGTGTCGCCGTCGACGGGGAGGCTCATCTCGCGCGCGAGGCCCGCCTGGTCGAGCACCAGGGTCTGGCGGGGGAGCCGGGGCTTGGCGTCGACGCCCTCGAGATAGGCATCGAGGAAGTTCTGGATCCGGGTGTCGACCGCGGGGAGGCGGTGCCCGAGGCGCCGGTTGGCTTCCCTCTGACGCGCCAGCACGGGCCGGACCAGGTTAAGGGCCTCCTGGGAGTCCTTGCCCTCGACGAGGGGAAGTCCCAGCAGGCCGAGGCGGAGATTGATTGCAGCGGTGTCCGCGAAAGTCGCCATGGCCCCACTCTATGGAGGGGGCGGTGGCGACACTCACGCCGGGGTGGCTCATCGCTCAATCCCGGTGGCGCTACGATGCGTCGGCTGCTCGATCGCTCAGTGCCCTGAGCGTCTCTGTGCCTGCTGGCTCAGTTGGCGGCCCTGTGGACCGCTTCGATTCCGTTGACCACTCGCTCATTGAGGCCCGCGAGGTGAGCGAAATCCTTCGGCGGTTCACCGCGGTACAGGGGCCGGACGGTGGTCAGCACCTCGTAAAGATCGTCCTTGGTGAACTGGGACCTGCGGGACAGCAGACGCAGTTCGCCACGCGCGTTGCGCACGTCGCGGAGCCGCCCGCGCCAACCGGGGTTGGACAGGGGCGCGTCCTCGGTGTCCATCGCGTCCGCGAGCTCGCCCAGGGAGCCGATCAGTTCGTCGATCTTCACGCGGACCGCATCGGGGTCGAAGGTGGACAGCGTCACCGGGGCGTCGTCGTTGGCCGAAGATCGGCCGAACAGCTTGTTGAGAATGCCCATGGGTGACTCCTGTGTCCGGGGGAGGGTATTGGGCAAGCGTACCGAAGCCTGACGCACCCCGGTGGCGCGGCCTTCCGTCACAGGCTGAGCACGGTGAGCCACCCCGCCAGCGCCAGCAGCGTGACGGCGAGCACCGGGACGGTCAGCACGACGCCCACCTTGAAGTACGTGCCCCACCCGATGTGCATGCCCTTCTTGTCCAGGACCGACAACCACAGCAGGGTCGCCAGGCTGCCGATGGGGGTGATCTTGGGTCCGAGGTCGGCGCCGATGACGGCTGCGTAGGCCATCAGTTCCCTGGTCAGGCCGGTGACCCCTGCCGCGTCGATCCCGAGGGCGGCGATCAGGGTGGTGGGCATGTTGTTCATGACGGAGGACATGACCGCCACGAGGAAGCCCGTGCCGACGGCGGCGGCAGTGTGCCCATGGCCCGCCACCCATGCCAGCAGCTGGCCGAGGTGATCGGTCAGGCCGGCGTTGCGCAAGCCGTAGACGACGAGATACATGCCCAGGCTGAACAGGACGATCTGCCACGGCGCGGACCGCACCACGGTCCAGACGTCGATGATGGGACGCAGCGCGCCGGAAGTGGCCGCAGTTGGCGGGGTGGGCGAGGCGTGGCCGGCCGGCGCGGCGGGGAGGTCCGTGGCGACATGTCCCGCACCGACGCTGAGCAGCTCGTCGGCATCCTCCGCGTGGGTGTCGGCCGACGGGGCAGCCGGCAGGAGCACGCTGAACAGCGCGCGGGGCTGCCGGGCCGCGACCAACGAGATGACGACGGCGCAGGTGCTGGCCACTGCAGCCACGGGCACCCCGAGGGGATCGGCGGCGAAGTAGCCGAGCAGGAGGACGGCGAGCACCACGACTCCCGCGAGGAAGGTGGGGCGGTCCCGGATGGCCTCCTCGGGGCGGCGCAGCGCCGACACGTCGTAGGCGCCCGGGATGGACCTGCGGAAGAAGAGGCGCAGGACAACGAGGCTGGCGCCCAGCGAGACGAGCGCGACGGGCACCATGACCAGGGCGTAGCGCGCGAAGCCGATGCGGAAGTAGTCGGCGATCACGATGTTGACCAGGTTGGAGACCACCAGCGGCAGGCTGGTGGTGTCAGCGATGAACCCGGTGGCGATGACCAGCCCGAAGGCGACGCGCGGGCTGAATTTCAGCGCGATGATCAGTTGGAACACGATGGGCGTGAGCGTCAGGGCCGCACCGTCGTTGGCGAACAGCGCAGCGATGCCCGCGCCCAGCACCACGATGAGGTTGAACAGGACGTCGCCGCGGCCGCGGGCCCACCGTGACAGGTGGAGCGCCGACCATTCGAAGAAGCCTGCTTCGTCGAGGATCGAACAGATGACGATGACCGCCACGAAGGTCAGCGTGGCGTTCCACACGATGCCCCAGACCGTCGGCACGTCTGACAGGTGGACCACGCCGGTAGCCAGCGCGACGGCGGCTCCTCCCAACGCTGTCCACCCGATGCCCAGTCCGCGGGGTTGCCAGATGACCAGCACGAGAGTCGCCACGAAGATTGCTGCCGCCAGGACCATGGTCCACCCTTATGTATCGATGAATATCGATATGAACCTAGAGGTCATCCTCCCTGCAGGTCAAACCCCCTTGCGGGTGGTGCGGGTCACTGACGCTCAAGCACGCCGAGGTCGCTCAGCAGCGCCTTCACCCTGGTCTCGAGGTCGTCCGCGATCCGCCGGACGTCCTCGATGGGGCGGCCGTTGGGGTCCTCGACCGCCCAGTCCTCGTAGCGCTTCCCGGGGTAGAACGGGCACTCGTCGCCGCAGCCCATGGTGATCACGACGTCCGAGGCCTCCACGGCGTCGTCGGTGAGCGGCTTGGAGAACAGGTAGGTGGCATCCATGCCACGCTCGGCCAGGACTGCCTCGGCGTCCGGGTTGAGCTTGCCCGCAGGCCTGGATCCTCCCGAGCGCACGTTGACCCGACCATCGGAGAAGTGCTTTGCCATGGCAGCGGCCATCTGCGAGCGTCCCGCGTTCTGGACGCAGACGAACAGCAATTCCGGCTTGCCGTCGGTGGGCTGTCCCTTGGCCTTCGCTGCAGCGCGGAGCTTGTCGTGTGCGAACCGCTCCACGAAGAGCGGCAGGAACTGGGGTGCCTTGGTGGTGGCTGCCAGTTCGGCGTGGGCCGTGCGAACGGCGGCGCGCACCTCGTCGTAGCTGAAGATGCCGTCATAGTGCCGTGCCAGGTCGCCGACGATGCCGCGGTACCGCTCGAGGTCTGCACGGTTCTGCCCGGTCACCTCGAGGACCAGTTCGGCCACCCTGGTGAAGATGTCCTCGCGGACCAGCCGCATCCGCTCCTCGCCCTCGATGCCGCGGAGGCTCGGCTCGTCTGTGTCCCAGACCTCGACGGGGGCGGTCATGCCGGGGACCGGCTCAACCTCCGCCTCGGTTCCGACGAGGATGACGTGGGTGGCGGCCCTCAGCATGTCGTCGGTGAGTTGCTTCGGCGACTCGCCCTCCATGGAGGCTCCCACCTCCGCGAGTGCTTCGACGGACGCCTCGTTGAGGGATGATCCGGGCTTCGTGCCCGCTGACGTGACCTCCACGGCCTCGCCGCCGAACTGGCGGGCGAGGGCGGCTGCCATCTGCGATTTGCCGCCGTTCTTGACGCACACGAACAGGAGGTGGGGCTTGGTCTCGGGCATCATTTCCACTTTCTCAGGGGCGGGGCGAGTCTCTGCTCGACGAGTTGTATGCTCAGAGAATCATATCGATGTGCATCAATACAAGGGAGTCTCATGATGAACGCGATCAAGGTCTTTGAACCGCCGCTGTGCTGCAACACCGGTGTCTGTGGCACCGACGTGGACCAGACACTGGTGGACTTCGCTGCGGACGTCGCCTGGCTGAAGGAGCGTGGGGGTGCGGTGACGCGGGCGAACCTGGCGTCGGACCCGGCAGCCTTCGCAGAGGAAGAGGCGGCCAAGGAATTCATGCGGGTGGCCGGCATCGACGGCCTACCGCTGGTCGTCGTGGGCGGCACCACCGTCCTCACCGGCCGTTACCCGGACCGCTCGGAGCTGGCGCGATTCGCCGGCGTCGACGAACACCCGGATCTGGGCCTCACGGCTGTCACCGCTGGTGAGAGCGGCTGCTGTGGCGGAGGCGGATGCTGCTCATGAGGTTCCTCACGGACCTGCCCCGCAACGTGTTCCTCACCGGTAAGGGCGGGGTGGGGAAGACCAGTGTGGCGTGCGCCCTGGCCACGCGGCTGGCGGATGAGGGCAGGCGTGTCCTGCTGATTTCCACCGACCCTGCGTCCAACGTCGGACAGGTGTTCGGCGTCGAGGTGGGGCACCGCGTCGTGTCTGTGCCGGCCGTCCCCGGGCTCGATGCCATTGAGATCGACCCTGAGGAGGCTGCCCACCGCTACCGGGAGCGGACCCTCGCCCCGGTGCGCGACTTCCTGAAGCCCGAGGATCTTGCGGCGGCCACCGAGCAGCTGTCGGGGTCGTGCACGACGGAGGTGGCCTCGTTCAACGAGTTCACCGAACTGCTGGCAGAACCTGCCCGGACGGCGGCCTACGACCACGTGATCTTCGACACCGCACCTACGGGACACACCATCCGGCTGCTGGAACTGCCTGGCGAATGGACGGGGTTCCTCGACGAGGGGTTGGGCGACGCTTCGTGCCTCGGGCCGATGTCCGGGTTGGACAAGGCCCGCGGAACCTATGCGGCGGCCGTCGAGGCGCTGGCGAGCCCGGAGCGCACGAGGATCATCCTGGTCGCCCGGGCTGATCGGTCCAGCCTCGACGAGGCTGAGCGTGCACTGCTCGAACTGGCCACCGTCGGCATTCATGCCAGCCACCTCGTCGTGAACGGAGTCCTGCCCCAGGAGGAGATCCACGATGCGCTCGCCGACGCCATCCGTGCCCGCGAGGCAAAGGCGGTGGAGCAGTTGCCCCTCGGGCTACGGCGCCTCGAGCTCGACACCTTGCCACTCAGGGCCACCAACATGGTGGGTGTCGACGCGCTGCGCCGGATGTTCGGCCCGGCGGATCCGCCCGCGGCCGTGGCGGCCGGACAGGCAGCGGCCGGCGCCCCGGGGCTCGGCGCCCTGGTCGACGAGTTGGTCAGCGCGGACAAGGGCCTCGTGATGTGTATGGGCAAGGGCGGCGTCGGCAAGACGACCGTTGCCGCTGCACTGGCCGTCGCGCTGGCCGAACGGGGCAAGGACGTACTGCTGACGACGACGGATCCCGCCGCGCATCTGGACAGGACCGTCGGCATGGACGCGGCGGGGATCGAGGTCACCAGCATCGATCCGGACCGCGCCACCCAGGACTACCGGGACCGGGTGATGGCCACGAAGGGTAAGAACCTCGACGCGGCCGGTCGCGCTGCGCTGGAGGAGGACCTCAAATCGCCGTGCACGGAGGAGATCGCGGTCTTCCAGGCCTTCTCGAAGGCGATCGCGCAGGCGGACAAGCGGTTCGTGGTGATGGACACCGCGCCCACCGGGCACACCCTGCTGCTGATGGATGCCACCGGCTCGTACCACCGGGAGGTGGCCCGCGGGTTGGGCAGTGCCAGGTTCACCACACCGCTCATGCGGCTCCAGGACCCGGACTACACGAAGCTGGTCATCGTCACCACCGCGGAGACGACCCCGGTGCTGGAGGCGCAGAGTCTCGTCGACGACCTGGCTCGGGCGGGGATCGCGCCCTGGGCGTGGGTGGTCAACCAGACCCTGTCCCAGACCGGCACCTCGTCACCCCTGCTCATGCAGCGGGCGGCGAACGAGGCCGGTCCGCTGGCCCAGGTGAGTGCCGGCGCGCCCAGGCTGGCGCAACTCGTCATGCAGCAGGTCCCGCCGATCGGCGCCCAACTGGCGGGCCTGAGCGCCGCACGTTGAACCGGGGGCGCGGCCCGTCAGCAGCAGCGGGCCGCGTCCTCAGTGGTGGTGCCCAGGAACTCACGCGCCACCTCCAGCACGTCGCTGGCCGCCGTGTAGTGCGCCCAGCGCCCCCGCTGTTCGCGCGTCACGAGGCCGGCGGCCGTCAGCTTCTTCAGGTGGTGCGACAGGGTCGGCTGGCTGATGCCGAGAGTGTCGGGGATGTGGCAGGCGCAGGCGGTGCCGTCGGGGGAGTCCGCGATGTGGGCCAGGAGCCGTACCCGGGTGGGGTCTGAGAGCGCCTTGAAGAGTTCGGCCAGACACGCTGCTCGCTCTGCCGACATCATCGAGGTGGGGGCTGTTGCGCACTCTGGGGCGGTGGACATCCATCCAGCTTAGGCGCATTGACGAACGTCGATGCGCGACCCCGGAACTGCGACGGGGGATACTGGGTCATGGTCGTGCCCGACGAGGTGCTGGCCCGGCTCGAGGAGTGCCGGGAGGATTTCCGAGGCCTCGTGAGGGAGGCGAATCCGGCAGATCTGGTGGCGCCCACCCGGGGCACCCGGTGGACGAACCGGGAGTTGCTGTTCCACATGTGGTTCGGCCAGCACCTCGCCAGGGTGTTCGTTCCGTTGTTCGGGGTCTTCGGCCGCCTGCCGCGCCCCGTCTCCGCGGGATACGCGCGTGGCCTGACGGCGTTGAGCCGGCCCTACAACTGGATCAACTACGCCGGACCGGTCGCTGGCGTGAGGATCGTTTCCAGGGGGCGACTTGAGCGGTGGATGGACGCCGACACCCGCTGGCTCCTGACCTGGGCCGGGGGCGCCAGCGACGCCGAATTGAGGCTCGGCATGCCGGTGCCCGAGAGTTGGGACCCCTACTTCGCGTCCTGGATGACGCGTCTCGACGTGCTGGACTGGGCGCCGAAGCACTATCGACACCACCGCGCCCAACTGACGCTGAGCCTCTGACCCCGGGACTGTGCGCATTCTGTGGCCACCCACCTCGTCGTGGCACTGCCCGGTCAGGCACTCCACCCCAGTAGCGCCTCACCGAGCGACAGCCCGCCGATGAGGATGCCGAGCGCCAGAACCGGGACCAGGAGGACAAGCAACGGACGGTCCCGCAACAGCCGGAGGCAGACCAGCAGGAGCACCACCCAGATCACCCAGAAGCCCAGGAGCCACGGCATAGGGGTGACAAGCCCCACCGTCAGGTAGATGTAGCCCACCACGAGGTGAGCGAGGATCCCCAAGATGCCGAAGGCCCGCTTCCAGCCCGGCGGGGTCGGGGACACGTCGGAAGCTTGCGTCATTGAGCCAAACTACGCCCACACCCTTCGTGCTGTGTCCGCCAGGCGTCCCGAACTGTATCCGTCACGCGTTCCAGCGCGTCGGCCCTGCTCCTCCTGCCACATACTCATCCAAGGGCACCAGGCCCTGCTGCCAGGCGTGAATGACCGGTTGCACGATCCGCCAACATTCCTCGGCCACGTCACCGCGCACGGTCAGGAGCGGGTCGCCGCGGAAGATGGAGTCGAGGATTTCGCCGTAGGGCTTGAGCGGGCTCTCCGCGAGGTCCGTCGAGAGCACCGACTGGTCCAGCTGGAAGCGGTCGGACTCCGCGTTGGTCGACAGCCCCAGCCTGATGTTGGCGGGTTTCATGCCGATGCTCAGCACGTTCGGCGGCGCCTCCGTGAAGCCCTCCGGCACGTGGTCCACCGGACGGAAAGCCACGGTGATGCCGTTGCGGGCGTCGCCGAGCGCCTTGCCGCTGCGCAACCGGAACGGGACACCGGCCCACCGGTCCGTGTTGATCCTCACGGTGAGTTCCGCCAGCGTCTCGGTGTTCCGCGAGGCGTCGACACCCGGCTCGTCGACGTAGTTCGGGACGGCCTCGCCGCCAACCCGGCCGGCCGTGTACCGCGCGCGACGGGAGGAGGCCACCGGGTCGTCATCCCACACGTGGGTGTGCCGGAGCATCAGGGCGATGAGGTCGCGAACGTCACGCTCGTTGAGCGACGGCGGCTCCTCCATCGCGAACAGGGCCAGGACCAGCAGGAGGTGGCTCTGGATCATGTCGCGGAGCGCACCCGCACCGTCGTAGTAACCGGCGCGGCCCTCGAGCGCCAGCACCTCGTCGACGGTGATGTCGACGCGCTCGATGTTCTGGTTGTTCCAGGCATGCTCGAAGATGCGGTTGGTGAAGCGGAGCCCCAGGAGATTGAGTACCACGGACTTACCGAGGAAGTGATCGATGCGGAAGAGTTGGTTCTCCGGCACGAGACCGGCGAGCACCCCGTTGAGTTCGCGGGCAGTTTCGAGGCTGGAGCCGAACGGCTTCTCCAGGGCGAGCCGGAGCCCCGGCGGAATCTCGAGGGTGGTCAAGGCCTTGCAGAGTTCGATCGAGATCCGGGGCGGGAGCGCCAGGTAGAGCACCGGTGCGTCGCCGAGGCCATCGAGCAGGGTGCGCAGGGCGCCGGCGTCGGTGAGGTCGAGCTGTTCGTAGCGCGTGGTGGCGATCACCCGTTCGACGCTCGCCTTGGTGCACCGACGACCCAGCGCCCCGCGGACGCGCTCAACCCACTCCTCCTGGGACAACTCATCGGCGGCGCACCCCACCAGGGTCACGTCGTATTCAGGGTTGGTCTCGAGCAGGGTCCCCAGACCGGGCAGGAGGAGGCGGGTGGCGAGGTCGCCTGAGGCGCCGAGGATCGCGAGCGTGACGGGAACGGCCATTTGCCCACTCTATGCACCCGGCCCGGGATCGGGCGCTACTCGCGCCCCTCCTCGAGCGGGATGAGCATCGTCCTGAATTCACCCGGCGTCGTGTGGAGCTGCCAGATGCGCTCCGCGACCCCGTCGACGCCGTTGGCGACCTTCAGCTTGGGGATGGAGCCGGGGATCACCAACTGGACGACGCGGACGCCCTCGTCGGCCAGCGCCTCGTGCAGCATCTCGCCGTACGCGCTCTCTGCCGGGAAGGCCACCGACGTGCCCGAGAAGCCCGCCCGGGCCTTCACCGAGGTGCCGCCGTTGATGAGGATGATCGTGCCGTCGCCCGCGGCGCGCATCCCAGGCAGAACTGCACGGGCCGCCGTGATGAGCCCCAACGCTGAGAAGCGCAGCGCCTCGAGCGCCAGCTCGGGGGTGAGGTCGAAGACGGGTTCCAGGTATGACCGGGACGGGAGCGGGCTGTACTGCAGCGCGGTGATCGGACCCAGCTCGCCGGCGGCTGCCGACAGCGCGGCCTCGAGGGACGCGGCATCGCGGACATCGGCTGCGTATCCGCGTGCCGTCACGCCGCCGTCGGTGAGCTCGGCCGCGAGGGCGTCCAGCTTTGCTTTGTCGCGTGAGACGAGCGCCACCGAGAACCCTTCGCGCCCGAACCTGCGCGCCACCGCGGCGCCCAGACCAGGCCCCGCCCCGACGATTGCCAACGTTGCCATGAGGCTCTCCTTCACTCAAAGTCCCCTCTCGCTGAGCGTAGCGTCGGCCTGAGCGGCGAAAGCGAAAGGGGTACGGATTCTCCGTCCGGGCAGATACACGAGAGGCTCCGGGTTACGGTGGCCTCGTGGCAGCAGCACCTGTCCGGACGGAGCATGACCAGGCAATAGCGAGCCTGCGATCGTCGTACGAGGCGATCCCGGCAGGCTCGCCGGTGCGCCTCGCCAAGCCCACGTCGAACCTGTTCCGTCCGAGAAGCGGCATGACAGCTCCCGGACTGGACGTTTCCGGCCTCACCGGGGTACTGGCCGTCGACCCCGTGACGCGCACGGCAGAAGTCCAGGGCATGTGCACCTACGAAACCCTCGTGGACGCCACGCTCGCCCACGGGCTGATGCCGCTGGTCGTCCCGCAGTTGCGGACGATCACCATCGGTGGTGCGGTGAGCGGGCTCGGTATCGAGTCCACGAGCTTCCGCAACGGCATGCCGCACGAGTCCGTCCTCGAGATGGACGTCTTCACCGGGGCCGGCGAGGTGGTCACCACAAGGCCCGGCGACGACCTCTTCGACGCCGTGCCGAACTCCTACGGCTCCCTGGGCTATGTCACCCGGCTCCTGATCGAACTTGAGCGGGCGCCCGCCTTCGTCGCGCTGCGTCACCTGCGCTTCAGCGACACCGGCTCGCTGGCCGCCACCATCGCCGAGATCTGCGCGACCCGCTCCCACGACGGCACCACGGTCGACGGACTCGACGGCGTGGCCTTCGCGCCCGGGGAGTACTACCTCACCCTCGCCACCTGGACCGACGCACCCTCCGGCCCTGTCAGCGACTACACCGGCCAGCAGATCTACTACCGCTCCATCCGGAGCCTCTCCACTGACCAACTCACCGGCCACGACTACCTCTGGCGGTGGGACACGGACTGGTTCTGGTGCTCGCGCGCCTTCGGCGTGCAGCACCCGTTGGTCCGCAGGGTGTGGCCCCGCCGCTGGCGCCGCTCCGACGTCTACCACCGGCTGGTCGGGCTCGACCGCCGCACCCGCCTCAGCGAGCGGTTGGACGCGCTCGCCCGCCGCCCGCGGCAGGAACGCGTGATCCAGGACGTCGAGGTGCCGGTGGAGCGGGTGGGGGAGTTCCTCACCTGGTTCGATGACGCCGTCGGGATGCGCCCGGTGTGGCTCTGCCCGCTGCGACTGAGGGCGACGGGCGGACCCGGCGCCCGGCCCTGGCCGACGTACCCCCTGCGCGGGGGCACCACCTACGTCAACGTGGGCTTCTGGGGCGCCGTGCCCGTCGGGCCGGACGCGCCGCTCGCGCCGCGCAACCGGGCGATCGAGGAGAAGGTGCAGGCGCTGGGTGGGCACAAGTCTCTCTACTCCGAGGCCTTCTATGACCGGGACACGTTCGAGCGTCTGTACGGCGGCGCGAATCTGGCCGCGGTGAAGGCCCGTTACGACCCTGACAACCGGCTGACCAGCCTGTACGAGAAGGCGGTGGAGGAACGATGAAACAGAACCTGAACCCACGGATGCCCATCGCCGACGCGGTCGCGTCGCTGCTGCGCGAGGGCATGCCCCTGAGATTCACGGCATCGGACGGGAGCGCGACCGGACCGGAGGACGCGGAGCTGGGCCTGGCGCTGCGCACCCGGCGCGGACTCGCGTACCTGCTGACCGCCCCCGGCGAACTCGGCATGGTGAGGGCGTACCTCGCCGGGGACCTCGAACTGAGGGGCGTGCACCCGGGCGACCCCTACGAGATCCTCAAACTCGTCCAGGACCGGGTGGCGTTCCGGCTGCCCAGCGCCCCCGAGGCGCTCGAACTGGCGCGCTCTCTCGGGCTCGAAACGCTCAAGCCGCCCCCGCCGCCCCCGCTGGAGTACCCGCCGCGCTGGCGGAGACTGGCCAGGGGACTGCGCCACTCGAAGGCCCGCGATTCGGACGCGATCTCGCATCACTACGACGTCTCCAACACGTTCTACGAACACATCCTCGGACCGTCGATGACCTACACGTGCGCCGTCTATCCCAGTGGGGATGCGACGCTGGAGGAGGCGCAGGCGGAGAAGTACGACCTGATCTGCCGCAAGCTGGGGTTGCGCGCCGGAATGCGGCTGCTCGACGTCGGCTGCGGTTGGGGCGGCATGGTGCGCCACGCGGCGAAGCATTACGGCGTGCGGTCTCTGGGGGTGACGCTGTCGCGCCAGCAGGCACTCTGGGCCACGGACGCCATCGCGCGTGAGGGGCTCCGCGACCTCACCGAGGTGCGGCACGGGGACTACAGAGACGTGACCGAGAGCGGCTTCGACGCCGTGAGTTCGATCGGGCTGACGGAACACATCGGCGTGAAGAACTACCCCACCTACTTCGCGTTCCTGCGGGATCGGCTCCGGCCGGAGGGCCGGCTCCTGAACCACTGCATCACCCATTCCCATAACCGCCGCGAGCCGGTGGGCCCGTTCCTGGACCGCTACATCTTCCCCGACGGCGAGATGAGCGGGTCCGGCGTCATCATCAGGGACGCCCAGGACGCCGGGTTCGAGGTCATCCACGAGGAGAACTTCCGCCCGCACTATGCCCTCACGCTCGCCGCCTGGTGCCGCAACCTCGTCGACCACTGGGATGCCTGCGTGGCGGAGGTGGGGGATACGAAGGCCCGTGCCTGGGGCCTCTACATGGCCGGTTCCAGGCTGAGTTTCGAACGCAACCACGTCCAGTTGCACCACGTTCTCGCGGTGCGTGCCACCGACGACGGCACCAACGGCTTCCCGCTGCGACCCACCTGGTGAGCGAGGCACGCGTAGAGAAAAGCAAAACCCCCGGTGATCTGCGTTTCCGCTGATCACCGGGGGTTTCCAGTGTGTCCGAGAGAGGACTTGAACCTCCACGCCCTAAACGGGCACTAGCACCTCAAGCTAGCGCGTCTACCAATTCCGCCACCCGGACAGGGTGTGCTTCCCTTTCGGGGAGCGACAAGGAACTCTAGCAGGTACACCCCGGGACTACGCAAATCGGGGCTAGGGTGGACTCCAGAAGGGCCCCGGCAGGTGGGCGCGGAACGTCTGAGGAGCAGATGACATGGGCGTTGAGGCGACCTTTGAGATTGAGATCACCCCCACCGAGGCCCTGCTGCCCGCCACCAGCAGGTTCGACTTCGCCAAGGTGTGGGAGGGCGCGGCGCAGGGCGTCAGCAAGGGGGTCATGGTCTCAGGTGGGGACGCGTCCAGCGGGACGGCGGGCTACGTGGCCATGGAGGTCTTCGAGGGTACGCTGGACGGCCGCAAGGGAGCCGTCTCGTTCCAGCAGTTCGGCACCATGCAGGGCGGCGTGCAGGAGCTTCGCTACGAGATCGTCCCCGGCTCGGGCACCGGGGAACTGGAAGACGTCACCGGGACGCTGCACCTCGAGATCGACGGCGAGGGCCTGCACCACATCACGTTCGAGCTGGGCTAGCCGGCCGTAGCCCGTTCGGGCCGCCGGAGATGTCGTCGAGGGCGGCGACGATGGGCGGCACGAGCGTCTTGTGCTCGACGTCCATGAGCTCGGCCAGGTGTTCCGTGGTGCGGGGGCCGATGAGGGCCGAGGCCACCTGGGGAGCGTCCCTGGTCCACAGCAGCGACACCTGGGCCGCTGTCAGCCCCAGACCCTGGGCGGCGTGTGCCACCGCGTCGACGATCGCCGACGAGCGGGGCTGCAGATACGGCTCGACGAACCAGCTGAAGTGGTCTGAGGCGCCGCGGGAATCGCGGGGGATCCGGCCGCCGGCGTACTTGCCGGTCAACACCCCGCGGCCCAGCCCGGACCACGCCAGCACGCCCAGCCGGTGGTGCGCGGCGGCGGGGATGACCTCCACCTCGGCACGCCGTGCCAGCAGGGAGTACTCCACCTGAACGCTGGACAGCGTTACCCGGGCCCGGTCCGCGTCCTGCCAGGTGGCGGCCGTGGCGGTCTGCCAGCCCACGAAGTTCGACACACCCACGTAGTGGGCCATACCCCGGGCGACGGCCGTGTCCAGCGCCGACATCGTTTCGTCGACGGGGGCGTCACCCCAGGCGTGCACCTGCCACAGGTCCACGTGGTCCGTCCCCAGCCGCCGCAGCGACTGCTCCAGGTCGTTGAGCAACGCGCCGCGGGACGTGTCGATCACCCGGCGTCCGTCGCGCACGACGAAGCCCGCCTTGGTGGCGATGACCAGCGACTCCCTGGGCAGACCCGCGTGCAGGGCCTTGCCGATCATCTTCTCCGCGACCCCGGCGCCGTACGCGGGTGCGGTGTCGACGAGGTTGCCCCCACCGTCGACGAAATCGTGCAGGATGGCCTGCGCCATCGGCCACTCGACGTCGCGGCCCCACGCCATGGTCCCCAAACCGAGGGGGGAGACATGGAGACCGGTGGCACCGAGTGGACGAAGCTGCATAGCGGGACCCAGCCTATGCGGCCGCGAGCACGCCGGTGAGCAGCAGCACCGCGACGATCGCGGCTACAGCCAGGCGGTAGACGACGAAGAGCCGGAAGTTGTGCGTGGAGACGTAGCGCAGCAGCCACGCGATCACGGCGTAGCCGATGATGAACGCCAGGACGGTGGCCACGATGGTGGGACCCCAGGCGGCGGTGGCGTCGCCGCCGATGTCCTTGAGCTTGTAGAGGCCGGAGCCGAAGACTGCCGGGACGGCCAGCAGGAACGCGTAGCGGGTGGCGGCGGGCCGGTCATAGCCCAGGAACAGACCGCCGGAGATGGTGGCGCCGGAGCGCGACACACCGGGGATCAGCGCCGCGGCCTGGAACAGGCCGAACAGGATGCCGTCGCGCCAGCTCAGCTGCCGCAGGTCCTTGGTGTTGTTCTCGCCGAACTTGTCAGCGATCGCCAGCACGATGCCGACGCCGGCCAGCATCGCCACGGTGATCCAGAGATTGCGCAGCGTGGTGTCGATGGCGTCCTGGAACAGCAGCCCCAGCACGACGATGGGGACGGAGCCGATGATCACCAGCCAGCCCATGCGGGCGTCGGGGTCGGAGCGCTCCACCGTGCCGCGGAGCGAACCGAACCAGCGCGCGATGATGCGTGCGATGTCCTTGCGGAAGTAGACGAGCACGGCCGTCTCGGTGCCCAGCTGGGTGACGGCGGTGAAGGCGGCGCCGGGGTCGCGGCCGTCGAACAGCAGCTGCCCGACGATCGACACGTGCGCGCTCGACGAGATGGGCAGGAATTCCGTGAGGCCCTGCACGATGCCGAGCACGATCGCCTGCAACCAGTCCATATGTGCGTCCTCCCGAAGCCAAACCGGGGGCCACTGTACCGCCGATGAGG
This sequence comes from Tessaracoccus zhenghani, assembly GCF_054552775.1. Taxonomy (NCBI): domain Bacteria; kingdom Bacillati; phylum Actinomycetota; class Actinomycetes; order Propionibacteriales; family Propionibacteriaceae; genus Tessaracoccus; species Tessaracoccus zhenghani. The sequence continues at coordinate 334,079 of NZ_CM137275.1, forward strand.
CTACTAGGCTTGGGCCCCATGACCAAGGTGGTGCTGATCAGGCATGGCCGCTCGACGGCGAACGCAGCGGGCGTGCTCGCCGGGCGCGCGCCGGGGGTGGCGTTGGACGACATCGGGCGGGGGCAGGCCGTGGCCCTCGGCGAACTGCTGAGGAACGTGACCATCGCGGCCGCCTACAGCTCCCCGGTGGAGCGGTGCATCGAGACGGCCACGCTGGCCGGCTTCCCCCACCCTGAGCTGCTCGACGGCGTCAGCGAATGTGACTACGGCGAATGGACCGGCGCGAAACTCGACGACCTGAGTTCCCAGGAGGTGTGGGCCGACGTGCAGGACAGGCCCTCCGTCGTGGCCTTCCCCGGCGGCGAGTCCATGCTGGCCATGTTCCATCGAACCACCGCGGCCATCGCCGACGTGGCGGGCAGGCACGGCGCGGACGAGGTCATCGCCGTGTTCTCGCACGGTGACCCGATCAAGGCGATCCTCGCGCACGCTTTCGGAATGCATCTGGACCAGTTCCAGCGCCTCCACGTGCACCCGGCCGGCCTGAGCGTCATCGACTACAGCGGCGAGCGGCCCCTCGTGGTGTGCGTGAACACCGGGGGCGACCTCGCCTCGCTCCTCGGGGGCAACTCCGCTCCGACCATCGGCGGCGGCGATGTCGCGGGCGTAGGGTGATGCCATGATGCTCGCCTTCGACAACCCGGATCGCTGCATCGTCGGCACCATCGGCGCGCCTGGTGAACGCCTGTTCCTCATCCAGGTGGCGCAGGGCAACCGCCTGGCGGCCGTGGCACTGGAGAAGGAGCAGACGCTCCTGCTGGGCGTGCGGGTCGGCGACGTGCTCGACCAGCTCGCGGAACTGGGCCACGAAGTGCCGCCGCGGCAGCCACCGGCTGACAACGGTCCGCTCGACGCGCCCGTCGAGGTGCTGTTCCGCGCGGCGGCCATCGGCCTGGCCTGGGATCATGAGCGCAACCGCCTCCTCCTCGAACTCTTCTCCGCCGAACCTGACGAGGAGGGTGAGAACTCGCTCGTCCAGATCCGGATGACGCCCGTGATGGCGCGGGAGTTCTCCTCCCGAGCGGAGGTCGTCGTCGCCTCCGGGCGGCCCTCCTGCCCGGCGTGCAGCCAGCCACTGGACCCGGCAGGACACATCTGCCCCCGCGCGAACGGCTACCGCGGGCCGCTGTTCGGATGACCGGGCCCAGCGGAGCGCTCCAGGTCGTGGGGCGGCTCGTCGATGCCTCCAACGCCACCTTCCTCGCGGTAGACGAGGAGGAGGCGCACTGGGTGTACAAGCCGGTGGCGGGGGAGGCTCCGCTGTGGGACTTCCCGATGGCCACCCTCGGCCGCCGCGAGGTCGCGGCCTACGCGTTGTCAGAAGAACTCGGGTTCGGTGTGGTGCCGCTGACCGTCTGGTGCGAGGGGCCGCTCGGCGAGGGATCTGCCCAGCGCTGGGTGGACGGCGCCCCCACGCCGCTGATCGATCTGCTCGAGCCCACCGACGTGGACGAGACCTGGTTGCCCATCCTCACCGGTCTGAACGCTGAGGACCGGCCCGTTGTGCTGGCGCACCGCGACGACCCCCGGCTCCGCGCGCTCGCCCTGTTCGACGCGCTGCTGAACAACTCCGACCGCAAGGCCAGCCACGTCATCACGCACGGCGACGCCCTCGCGGGTGTCGACCACGGCGTGAGCCTCCACACAGACAACAAACTGCGCACGGTGCTGTGGGGATGGGCCGGCGATCCACTCACCGAGGGCGAGCTCGCCGTCGTGGCGCTCGCCGCGGCTATCGAAGCGCCGCTCGCGCCCGGGCTGACCGACGAGGAATGGGCCGCGCTGACCAGCCGGGCCGAGGAGATGCTGGCGGAAGGAGCGATGCCGCGGCCATCCGAGCGGTGGCCCAGCATCCCGTGGCCTCCGATCTAGGCGGTAAGTTGTGACCCATGTATGCGTGGGAAACCGTTGACGTCCCGGCCCTGCCGCCCTCGGGTGGCGCCGTTCCGGACAAACTCACCCTGTTCGACACAGCGTCGCGCAGCCAGGTGCCTGTGGCCGCGGACGTGGAGACCGCGCGCATGTACGTGTGCGGCATCACCCCCTACGACGCCACGCATCTGGGTCACGCCAACACCTACCTCACGTTCGACCTGATCAACCGCGTCTGGCGCGACCTCGGGCTCAACGTCGACTACACCCAGAACGTCACCGATGTCGACGACCCGCTCCTCGAGCGTGCCGCCGAGACCGGCGTCGAATGGGAGGAACTGGCCGCGGACCAGACCGAACTGTTCCGCAGCGACATGCAGGACCTGCGCGTCCTGCCCCCGAACAACTACATCGGAGCCGTGGAGTCCATCAGCTGCGTCACCGAACTGATCGACGACCTGCTCGCCAGCGGTTTCATCTACCAGGTGGGCGACGACGAGCACCCGGACTGGTACTTCAACACGGCAGCCGCGCCAGGCTTCGGCGGCGTCAGTCACCTCAGCGAGGCCGAGATGATCGCCAGCTTCCGTGAGAACGGCGGCGACCCGGACCGCCCGGGCAAGCGGCACCCGCTCGACAGCCTGCTGTGGCGCTACTCCCGCGACGGCGAACCCAGCTGGTCCTCGCAACTCGGTGCGGGTCGTCCCGGCTGGCACATCGAGTGCACAGCCATCTCGCTGCGCTACCTCGGAGCGAACTTCGACGTCCAGGGTGGCGGGGCGGACCTCGTCTTCCCGCACCACGAGATGTGCGCGGCGCAGGCCATCGTGGCCAGCCGTGAGCCCCTCGCGGATGCCTTCGTGCACTCCGGCCTGGTGGCGCTCCACGGCGAGAAGATGAGCAAGTCCAAGGGCAACCTCGAGCTTGTCAGCCGCCTGCGCAAGGCCGGGGCGGATCCCATGGCCATCAGGCTGGCGCTGCTGGACCACCACTACCAGGAGAACTGGGAGTGGACGCCGGACCAGCTCGAACGGGCCACCGAGCGCCTCGCCCTGTGGCGGGGCATGGTCAACGACGGCGGGGCGCTGCCCGCGGGCGAGACGATCGCCGCCATGCGTACCGCGCTCCGCAACAACCTCGACGCCCCTGCCGCCCTCGCGGCCGTCGACACCTGGGCGGCGGCCAGCCTCAGCATCGGTGGCGACGACACCGACGCCATCTCGGAGATGTCCGCCGCGGTCGACGCGCTGCTCGGCATCAAGCTCTAAGCGATAAGGTCTGGAAACGTGAAGTCCTTCGAACAGCTCTTCGAGCAGCTCACCGAAACCGCGCGCAACCGGCCCGAAGGCTCGAGCACGGTGGAGCGGCTGGACGCCGGCGTGCACGCCATCGGCAAGAAAGTCGTCGAGGAGGCCGCCGAGGTGTGGATGGCCGCCGAGTACGAGTCGAAGGACCAGGCCGCCGAGGAGATCAGCCAGCTGCTCTACCATCTGCAGGTCATGATGATCGCCCTTGATCTCGACCTCGACGACATCTACCGCTACCTCTGAGGACGAACCGAACGTGATCACCGAACGACTCCTTCGCATTGCCGTGCCCAACAAGGGCGCCCTCGCCGAGGCCGCGTCCCAGATGCTGCGCTCCGCCGGCTACCGCCAGCGCACGGACAGCAAGGACCTCACGCTGATCGACACCGATCACGGCGTGGAGTTCTACTACCTCCGTCCCCGTGACATCGCGATCTACATCGGCCGCGGCCATCTGGACATCGGCATCACCGGCCGCGACATGCTCCTGGATTCGGCGGCCGATGCCACCGAGGTCATGGCGCTCGGTTTCGGCGGCTCCCGGTTCCGTTTCGCTGCCGTCAACGGGTCGTCGATGACGCTGGAAGACCTCCGCGGCAAGCGCATCGCCTCCTCCTACACCGGTCTGCTCCAGACATACCTCGACGAGAAGGGGATCGAGGCCGAACTCGTCGGGCTCGACGGCGCGGTCGAATCCGCCATCCGGCTCGGCGTCGCCGACGTCGTGGCTGACGTCGTCGACACCGGCACCACGCTGCGTCGCGCGGGCCTCGAGATGTTCGGCGACCCGATCTGCGAATCCGAGGCCGTCCTCATCCAGCGCAACGGCGGCAGCGCGCTGCCGCCTCTGGCGGAGGCGCTGAAGACCCGCCTGCACTCGGTGCTCGTCGCCCAGAACTACATGATGCTCGACTACAACGTGCACACAGATGACCTGGAGGCCACCACGTCGCTGGCCCCGGGCGTGGAGGGCCCGACGGTGTCGGCGCTCTCGAAGGAGGGCTGGAGCGCCGTGCGTGTGCTGGTTCCCCGGAAGGGCGCCCACCTCCTCATGGACCGCCTCCACGACGCCGGCGCGCGGGGCATCCTGCTCACCGAACTCGCCGCCTGCAGGCTCTGAGGAGCGTCGTGACAGATCCCGTCGACCAGCCGCTCACCCCCGGGGAAGACCCCGTCCCCGCGAGGCTCTCATACTCCAGCCCGCCGGCGCTGATGACCGGTGTCGTGCTGTCCATGGTGCTGCTCTTCGGCGCGCTGTACGGCTGGTACGCGCTGGGTCCGGAGATCCGTGGGCAGGTCACCTGGGCTCAGGCGGGCACGCTGCTGTTCATCGTGTTCCTGATGATCGCCATCATGCTGTCCGTCGGCTATTCACGGCTGTGGGCGGCCGACGGTGTGGTCACCGTCCGCAACGGGCCTTTCCTGCGCCGCTACGGCGTGGACACGATCGCGGGGGTGCGGTTGCGTCCCGGCGATGCCTGGAGTTCACTGCTGGTCAAGCAGGAGGACACCCTCAAGCGCAGGCCCGTGCTGGCCATCCAGTTCCTCGAAGGTGAGGGTGGCAAGCGCAAGATCATCGAACTGCGCCGGTGGCTGAAGGCCAATGGGGCGACCTCGGCGGGCTACAGCAGCGCCGACGCCGACTGACCCCGCTGATCCGCCCAGCTCACATGATGCCGCGCTTGCGCAGCAGCGCTTCGATCTCCGCATCCTCGGGGTCTGTGCCCTTCTGAGCCGCGGCGGGCTTGGCGGCCGGCTTCGCGGCGGGGGAGGGCGTCGACGGCGCGGTGCCGGTGGCGGGCTTGGCCGCGGTGGCGCCGGGCACCTGCCTGGTGCGGTTGCGCTGGGGGGCCTCCCTGCCCGCGGCCGGCTGAGCCGCATGCTCACGGGCGGGCCTCCGGGGCAGCATGAGCCCCACGACGGTGAGGATGATGCCGCCCACCAGCAGGCCCAGGCCCCACGCCACGGCGTTGGTGAACACGGTGCGCTGGAACCAGTCCACCAGGCTCATGATCCCGTTGATGAGCAGCCTGAGCAGGCCGGTGAGGTACAGCCCCACGGGGATGGCGGCCAGGCCCAGCCCGATGATCAGCGGCCGCACCCTTCCCACCCGGGCGGTGACTCCTGCGGCGATGGCGAGGATCACGACGGCGACGGCGATGGTCCCGATGAGCTCAATGGGCATGTCCCCCAGTCTGACACATCGCCGCGGGCGCATGAACGGCTAGGGTTCTGGGCATGGTCGAACTGCGCTCCCTGGCACAACCGAACTCCCGCTTCGCCGGGGACGACGGGGCGGCGGATCCGTTGACCCGCGCCGCCATCGCGCGCGCCCAGGACCACAACGGCTACATCAGGGCCCTGGTGGCACTCTGCACCAGCCGCCTGCTCCTGCCGATCGTGGCCAGCGGTGACGAGGGCGGTGACGCCCCGGACCCGGACCGTCACGCGGAGATGGCGGCCGTCACGCTCACGGACGAGTCCGGCAGTTACCTCCTGGCCTTCACCGGCTACGACTCCCTCAAGGCCTGGGAGGCCGACGCGCGGCCCGTGCCCTGCCTGCTCGACGAGCTCTGCGCCACCGTCGAGGCCGCTGACGCGGAGCAATTGCTGATCGACGTCGCCGGCCCTGTACCGTTCGTGATCGCCGGCGACGCGCTGCAGAAGTTCGCCGACGGTTTCCGTCTCGTCGAGTTCGAGGGCGAGGACTTCGCGTGGGTGAAGTACGCCGAGGACGACGAAGCCTGACCACGCTGCCGGGCCCCGGCGAGCCCGGTTTTGGAAGATGCAGGGCGGCCTGCGTATAATATTCAAGGTTGGCGGCTTCCGGCTGCCCTGATAAAGCGGAGTTCCACTCCCACCCGAGTTGCTGTGGCGGCCGGGTCACCCCACGACGAGCGGTTGCTCCGTCGTCGAGTTGGTGTGTGGGCCTCTGCATGTGCAGGGGCCTTTTGCTGTTGACCAGTACATACCAACTCTTCAACTGGAGGACCCATCAGCACTGAACCGCGGATCAACGATCGCATCCGAGTACCCGAAGTCCGGCTCGTCGGCCCCAATGGCGAGCAGGTCGGCATCGTGCGCGTCGAGGACGCCCTGCGTCTCGCGGCGGAGAACGATCTGGATCTTGTCGAAGTGGCCCCGCAGGCGCGTCCGCCGGTCGCCAAGCTGATGGACTACGGCAAGTTCAAGTACGAGGCGGCACAGAAGGTGCGCGACGCCCGCAAGAACCAGCAGAACGTCACCACCAAGGAGATGAAGCTCCGCCTCAAGATCGATCAGCACGATTACGAGACGAAGAAGGGCCACGTGGTCCGCTTCCTCAAAGCCGGTGACAAGGTGAAGATCACCATCATGTTCCGCGGCCGCGAGCAGTCCCGCCCCGAACTGGGCATGGAACTGCTGCGCCGCCTGGCGGCCGACGTGGCGGAGTTCGGCTTCATCGAAGCCTCTCCCAAGCAGGACGGCCGAAACATGCTCATGGTGCTCGGACCCACCAAGAAGAAGACCGAAGCGAAGGTCGATCAGGCCGCCGACCGCGACCGCCGCATGGCGGAGCGCAGGGAGCAGGCCGAGAACGAACGGGTGATGGAAGCGGAACTCCGCGCCGCCGCCCAGACGGATGCCCACCAGAAGAAGCGTGGTCCTGCAGACAACATGGACCCAGACATCGATCTCTGAGATCGAGTAGGAAAGCGAGCTAGATATGCCGAAGATGAAGACGCACTCCGGTGCGAAGAAGCGGTTCAAGATGACGGGCACTGGCAAGATCCGTCGTGCTCAGGCCAACCTCGGCCACCTCAACGAGACCTTCGGCTCGACGCGCCTGCGTCGCCTGAAGGGCACCGCCCAGGTGTCCAAGGCCGACGTCAAGTCGGTGCGCAAGCTGCTCGGCAAGCACAAGGGCCGCTGATCCCGCACGCTGAACCCGGCCCAGGCCGGGGCTCAAGCCGGGACGCAGTTCCCACCCCACCATCTTTCTGAATCACACACACCACCCAAGGAGTCACCATGGCACGCGTGAAGCGTTCGGTGAACGCGCTCAAGAAGCGCCGCGAAGTTCTCGAGCAGGCGAAGGGTTACCGCGGCCAGCGGTCGCGTCTGTACCGCAAGGCAAAGGAGCAGCTGCTCCACTCGTACACCTACGCCTACCGCGACCGTCGCGCCAAGAAGGGCGACTTCCGCGGCCTCTGGATCCAGCGCATCAACGCTGCCGTCCGCGCCGAGGGCATGACCTACAACCGTTTCATCAACGGCCTGAAGAACGCCGGTGTCGAGGTGGATCGCAAGATCCTCGCCGACCTTGCCGTCAACGACATCACGGCGTTCAACGCCCTCGTCGCCGTCGCCAAGGACAACCAGCCCGCTGCAGCCGCCTGAAAGCGGACTCAGTGACCCTTCGACCGGACGCAGCCCCCGGCCTTCCCGCCTCGGTGCTGCGTTCGGTTCGTCGTTTGACGGGGCGACGTGGCCGCGACACGGCCGGGCTCTTCCTGGCTGAGGGCCGACAGGCCGTGCGCGAGGCGCTGGCCGTCGGTTCGCTGGTGGAGGAGGTCATCGTCGATGACCCCGCCAAACACGCCGATCTGCTCGACGCCGTGAACGTGCCCGTGTGGCAGGCCGCGGACCAGCAGATGCGCACGCTGAGCGACACGGTCACCCCGCAGGGGATCGTGGCGGTCTGCCGCCAGTTGTCGTTCGGCTGGGAGGACGTCACCGACGCCCGCCTCCTCGTGATCTGCGCGCAGGTCCGGGACCCGGGCAACGCCGGCACCGTGATCCGCTGCGCGGACGCCTTCGGCGCCGACGGCGTGATCCTCACCACGGGAAGCGTCGAGATCTACAACCCCAAGACGGTGCGCTCCACCGTCGGCAGCCTCTTCCACCTCCCCATCCTCACCGGGGTGCCACTCGCTGAGGCGGTAGCCAAGGTCAAGGCCATGGGCATGACGGTGCTGGCGGCCGACGGCGACGGGGACCCGCTCGACCTGAAGGCCGCCGCCGGCGAACTCAGCGGCCCTGTGGCCTGGATCATGGGCAACGAGGCATGGGGACTGCCCGAAGAAGACCGTGAGTTGGCCGACGAGGTGGTGGCCGTGCCAATGTGGGGTGGGGCGGAGAGCCTCAATCTCTCCAGCGCTGCTGCGGTGTGCCTCTACGCCACCGCCTCCGCACAACGACGCTCTTCAGCAGGATGACGGCACCGCGCCGTCCATCCACGCAACAGTGAACAAGGAGGGACCCATGTCGGGGCCAAACGACAACTTCGATCCCAAGCAGGTCGCCTCGCTCGACCCGGCGGCCATCGACGGTTTCGTCGCTGACGCGCTGGCAGCCATCGGCGCCGCGGTCACGACGGCTGAACTCAAGCAGGCGCGGCACGACCACGCGGGCGACACCTCGCCGCTGGCGCTCGCCAACCGCGAGATCGGCGCCCTGCCCCCGCAGGCACGCAAGGAGGCCGGGCAGCGCATCGGCAAGGCCCGCGGCCAGGTCAACCAGGCCTTCGAGGCTCGCCAGGAAGAGGTCGCGGCCGCTGAGCTTGAGGCCTCGTTGATCGCCGAGCGCATCGACATGACCCTCCCGGTCACCACCGGCCCGCGCGGGGCGCTGCACCCCATCACCAACCAGATCGACGAGATGATCGACGTCTTCGCGGACATGGGCTGGGAGGTCGCCGACGGTCCGCAGCTCGAAGCGGAGTGGTACAACTTCGACGCCCTCAACGTGCCGGTGGACCACCCCGCGCGGGCCCTGCAGGACACCCTCTGGATCGACCCGCCGTCGGCAGGCAAGCTGCTGCGCACCCAGACCTCCCCGGTCCAGGCGCGCGCCCTCCTGACGCACGGTGTGCCGCTGTATGTCGTCGTCCCCGGCAAGGTGTTCCGCGCCGATGAGTACGACGCGACGCACCTCCCGGTCTTCCACCAGCTGGAGGGCCTCGTCGTGGACAAGGGCATTTCCATGTCGGACCTGCGCGGCACGCTCGACCACCTGGCCAAGGCCATGTTCGGTGGCGACACCGCCACCCGCATGCGCCCCCACTACTTCCCGTTCACTGAGCCCTCGGCCGAGGTAGACGTGCAGTGCTTCGTGTGCCACGGCGAGTCCGTCGGCAACCCTGACGCGCCCTGCCGCACCTGCCGTTCCGAAGGCTGGATCGAGTGGGGCGGTTGCGGCGTCGTGAACCCGCGGGTCCTGCGGGCCTGCGGCGTGGACCCGGAGGTCTACTCCGGCTTCGCGTTCGGTATGGGCATCGACCGCACGGTCATGTTCCGCACCGGCGCCCCCGACCTCCGCGATTTCGTGGAGGGCGACATCCGCTTCAGCCGATCCATCCTGGGAGGAGCCCGATGAAGGCCCCCGTCTCCTGGTTGCGCGACCTCGTCACGCTGCCCTCCGACGTCACCACCGCCAAGCTCGCCGAGCAGTTCACCGCGGTGGGGCTCACCGTCGAACGCATCGAGTCCACGGAGTCGCCGGTGACGGGCCCGCTGGTGGTCGGACGCGTGCTCAGCCACGTCGACGAACCGCAGAAGAATGGCAAGACCATCCGCTACTGCCGCGTGGACGTCGGCGGGCACAACGACCCTGCCACCGACGAGTTCCCGTCCTCCCGCGGCATCGTCTGCGGCGCGCACAACTTCGCCGAGGGCGACCTCGTCGTCGTGTCGCTGCCTGGCACCGTCCTCCCCGGCAACTTCGAGATCGCCGCCCGCAAGACCTACGGCCACGTCTCCGACGGCATGATCGTCTCGGAGCTCGAGTTGGGCCTCGGCGAGGATCACGACGGCATCATCGTGCTCGCCCCCGGCACCGCGGAGCCCGGCACCCAGGCGCAGGACATCCTGTGGAGCGCCGACGAGGTGCTCGACATCGATGTGACGCCGGACCTGAGTTACTGCCTGTCGCTGCGCGGGCTGGCCCGCGAGGCGGCCATCGCCAACGGCGTGACCTTCGAGGACACCTACCGCCAGCCCCTGCCCGAGCCCGTTGAGGGCGGCCATCCGCTGGTGCTGGAATCCGAGCGCTGCACCTCCTTCGTGGCGCTGACCATCGAAGGCATCGATCCCGCCGCGTCCTCTCCCGAGTGGATGGCTGAGCGGCTGCGCGCCTCGGGCGTGCGTTCGATCTCGCTCGCCGTCGACGTCACCAACTACGTGATGCTCGAATCCGGCCAGCCGCTGCACGCCTACGACGGCGACAAGCTGCAGGGCCCCATCCGGGTGCGGCTCGCGCACGAGGGTGAGCGCCTGACCACGCTGGACGGCCAGGACCGCACGCTCACGACCGACGACCTGCTGATCACGGATGATTCCGGCCCCATCGGTATGGCCGGCGTCATGGGCGGCGAGAACACCGAGGTTTCGGAGGGCACCACGAGGATCGTCCTCGAAGCCGCGCACTTCGAGGCCACCTCGGTGTCGCGCACGTTCCGCCGTCACGGACTGCCGTCCGAGGCCTCGAAGCGCTTCGAGCGCGGCGTCGACCCGCAGCTGCCCTACGCCGCCGCCAAGCGCGCCGCGAAGCTGCTGACCACCCACGGTGGGGGACAGGTGACGGCCGAGACCGTCGTCGGTTCCGCCCCCGTGCCGCACACGGTGTCGCTGCGCAGCGGCCTGATCTCCGACGTGCTGGGTACCCGCGTCGAGCAGGACGAGACGCTGCGCCTGCTCAACGCCGCGTCGATCGGGGTGACCGCGCTGGGGGACTCGCTGACCGTCACCGCCCCCAGCTGGCGCAACGACCTCGTGGACCCCTATGACGTGGTGGAGGAGGTCGGCCGTCACGTCGGCTTCGACCGGATCGGCATGACCCTGCCCGTCCCCCCCGTGACCCGCGGCCTCGACCCGGCCATCCGTGACCGGCGCGCCGCGATGCGCGCGGTGGCGGGCCTGGGTTTCACCGAGGTGTTGTCCCTGCCGTTCGTCTCGGTCGATGAGCTCGACCAGTTGGGTGTCGCTGAGGCGGACCCCCGTCGACGCCTCGTGAAGCTGGCCAACCCGCTGTCGGAGACGCACAGCTACCTGCGCACCTCGTTGCTGCCCGGCCTGTTCACGGCCGTCGCTCGCAACACGTCGCGCAGCCTTCCGGATCTGGCGCTGTTCGAGAAGGGCAGGGTCTTCTTCGACGGCGGGGAGCCCGACGCCCCCCGCCCCGGAGTCGCCACCCGCCCCACCGAGGATGAGTTGGCCGCGCTCGACGCAGCGCTGCCCGCGCAGCCCGAAACCATGGCCGCCGTCGTGACCGGCAACTGGAAGTCCGCAGGCTGGGACGGTCCCGCCGTCGTCGCCGACTGGACGCACGTCGTCGCGTTCGCCGAAGCGGCCGCCGCGGCGGTCGGCGTCGAACTGGAGCGCCGCAACGTGGAGATGGCGCCGTGGCATCCCGGCCGGTGTGCCGAGCTGTCGGTCAACGGCATCGTGCTGGGCCACGCGGGTGAACTGCACCCCCGGGTGGTCGCCGCTTTCCGCCTGCCGGAACGCAGCTGCGCCGTCGAGTTCAACGCCGACCTGCTGTTGGGCCACGCCGTCCGCGGTGGCGACATCGAGCCCATGCGCTCCTTCCCCATGGCGAAGGAGGACGTGGCGCTGATCGTCGACGCCGACATCGCCTCCGTCGAGGTGGAGGCAGCTCTGGCTGAGGGTGCCGGTGAACTGCTCGAGTCGATCGCGCTGTTCGACGTCTACACGGGCGACCAGGTGGGCGAGGGGAAGAAGTCGCTGGCGTTCGCGCTGCGTTTCCGCGCCGATCGGACGCTGACCGACGCAGAGGCGGCGGCGGCCAGGCAGTCCGCGGTGAAGATGGCGGAGGAGCGCTTCGGCGCGGTCCAGCGCGCCTGAGTATCGGAAGATACGGGAACGATGCGGGCCCAGCAGCGATCACGCTGCAGGGCCCGCATGGCGTTGAAGAAGTGAGGGCCGGACCGCAGAACGCCTCTCGGCGCGTGGCCGCTCGAAGCGGCTTGAAGTGGAGCCCGGGGTTACCGCGGCCCGGCATCTACCGAGTGTAATGGCTCCGCGCTGAGGCTCAAGTCAGTTGCCCTGATCGCCACAGTTTCGCCTGCATCGTGAACTCCTCGGCCATCGTCGTGTAGCCGGCGGTGAGCCGCTCGTGGTCGTCGTGGCGCGGGCCCAGTTCCGCAGCACCTGCCGCCATCACCCGGCTGAACGCGGAGGCGCGCTCGAGCGCCACGGCGAAGTCGCCGGTGAAGGCGCCGCGCAGGATCTGGTTGACCAGGACCACCACTTCCGCCGGGGTGGGGGCGTGCGGGGAGCCCGCGATGGCCTGGTTCACGCCGTCGACCTCCGCACCCCGGGCGAAGATGCGGCCCGCGTCCTCGGGGTTGGCGGCCACGGTGTGCCGGACGAGGTACAGCCGCCACAGCGCGCCGGGCAACGTCTCCGCGGGCGCGTCGGCCCACAGCTCGGCGACATCGTCGATCCCGTGCTCGTCGGCGTACCCGATCAGCCTGTCGACGATCCGCGGGTCCGGCGCTGTGCGTACCCGGTGGAGGAGAGCGGCGGCCGTGTCGTGGGCCAGCCCCCCGAGCTCTGCAGGGTCGCCGGCGCCGTGGAGCGCCTCGATGATGTCGCCGGGGCGTCGGACTGGCTTGTGGAACTCACGCATGCCTCCAGCGTAGGCGTGCCAGTAGGGTGGTCGCGTGCATATCTCCGCCGGGGCAGCCGGGCGGACAGGGAAGGGGCCTCGTGGCGCTGAGCAGGGCGGCCATCGTCGATGCCGGGTTGGCGATCCTCGACGAGTACGGCCTCGGAGACCTCAGCATGCGGCGCGTCGCGGATTCGCTGGGTGTCCAGGCGGGGGCCCTGTACTACCACGTGCCCAATAAGCAGTCGCTGCTGGCCGCGATCGCGGACCAGATCCTCGCCACGCTCACTTCGGTGGATGACCTGGCCGGTTGGGCCCACAGCCTCCGTGCTGCGCTGCTCACCCATCGCGATGCCGCCGAACTCGTGAGCTCCTCCCACGCGCTCGGCCTCGGCACCCTTGATCCGACGGCAGGTGGCCGCGACCTCCTCGCGCGTGCGGGGCACCCGGAACCTGAGGCGACGATGGCGGCTCTGCTCCACTTCGTGCTCGGGCACGTCGTCGAGGAGCAGACCCGCACCCAGATGTACGCCCTCGGAGTTCTGACGGAGTTCGACCCCGCCCTCGCGGAGCATCATTTCCGGGTCGGCGTTGACACCTTCGTGCGGGGAGTAACCCCGGTAGGGTAACTCCTATGAACCGACAGCGACGTGGTTTCCGGCCGGCGATCTGGATCGCGGTAGTTGCGCTCGCGTGCGCCCTGATGGCCTGCACCGACACCGTGAAAGTCAGTCCGTCCACCTATTTGGGCGATCCTGATTCCCAGGCGCTCACCCTCCAGATCCAGGCCGCCGCAGGCGACACCGTTGCAGCCGCGGAGGTGACCGAGGAGACCGATGAGCAGGTCGTGATCGAGGTCCTCATCGACGAGAGCGCCCGCGACAGCGAGGACGCCGCCACTCTCGAGGCGGTCGTGGAACTGGACAGGGTGCTGGGCACCCGGGAGGTCGTCGACGCCGAGGGCCGGGCCATTCCCCAGGCCTGACGGCGCAACCCACGTGCCCCTGTTATTCCAATCCGCTAGGGTCAAACCATGAGCGCTTTCCCTGACGGCGACACCATCCGGGTGACCGGACACGCCGAGGCCCTCGCCGTGGTGCAGGACCCCGAGACGTTCTCCAGCAAGGTGTCGCGTTTCCTGCAGGTACCCAACGGGCTCGACGGTGAGGAGCACGCCGCCTTCAGGCGTGCGCTGGACCCCTACTTCAACGAGGAGCGGATGGCCGCCCTCGAAGGACCTGTCCGGGAGGTGGCCCGCCGAGCCGTCGCCGCCGTGCCTAAGGGTGAGCCCGTCGAAGTCATTCACGGCCTCGGCGTGCAGTTCGCCGTCGACGCGATGCTGGCCTGGCTCGGCTGGTCACCGGAACTCCGCCAGGAACTGATCGACTGGGTGGCGGAGAACGCCAATGCCTCCCGCTCGGGTGACCTCGAGCGCACCACAGAGGTGGCGCAGTGGTTCGACGACATCATCGGTCGCGTGGTGGACCCGCGGGCGGCGCATTTCAGCGAACCGGCCCAGGACGTCACCGACGAGCTCATCCGCCAGGAGGTGGACGGCCGGCAGCTGGCCCGGCCGGAGATCATCTCCATCCTGCGCAACTGGACGGGCGGCGACCTCGGGTCCCTGGCCCTCTGCGCCGGCGTCGTCCTGCACCAGCTTGCGCAGGACCCGGCCATCGAGGCGGAGGTCCGCTCCCGGCGCACGGATCCGTCGGCGCTCGCCGCGGCGATCGACGAGCTGCTCCGCATCGACGACCCGTTCGTCAGCAACCGACGCGTGGCCACGCGTGAGACCAAGGTGGGCGGTTGCCCCGTCGCCCACGGCCAGCGCCTCGTCGTGGACTGGACGGAGGCGAACCGGGACCCGGCGCGTTTCCAGGACCCCGACCGGTACGAGCCCGAGGCCAATGCCGGGGCGAACCTCGTCTACGGCGCCGGTCCGCACGTGTGCCCTGGGCGGCCGCTGGCCACTCTGGAGTTGCGCATCCTCCTCGAAGAGGTGCTCGACGCAACCAGGGATCTGTCGCTTCCCGCGGATCAGCCCGGTGTCCGCGCCGAACGCCCGCTGGGCGGCTGGTCGCAGAAGCCGGTCGTCTTCGCCTAGGAGCGCCTGGTGGTTCCTGCGAGGAGCAGGGCCAGCAGGCTCAGTCCGATCAGCCCGTAGACGACGTACAGCGCGGGCTGGGTGAAGTCCAGGAAGGATTGGGTGCCGCCCTCGACGATCCGGGTGCGCACCGCGGCGGCCAGGGAGTCGCCCTCGGGGAAGGCGACCCTCTCGACGGTGAGCCGACCGAACCACAGGCCCACCGCCGCCGCCGCTGCCGCCAGGAGAAGCGCCACCCAGCGGCCGCGCCGTGACCCGATGACCAGGCCGATGACCGCCAGCGCCCCGGCCGCCGCGTAGAACCACGGCCAGTTGCGGGCGGCGCCCACGCCGTCGGCGATGGACCGGGTGATGGACTCCGACGGCTGACCCAGCGGGAGGCGGACCTCATCCAACTGGACCTGGTCGAGGTAGGGGTGCAGCGGCTCGGCCGAGACCTCCTTCAGCTTCGCCTTCCCCAGTTGGGCGAAGGGGGAGAGGTCGAACCAGATGGTGGGAGCCTCCAGCGTCTCGTCCTCGCGCACGGCGTCGAGCGCCTTCACATAGGCCACACGGGAGCGGTTGATCGACTCGTTCCAGGCGCGCTGCACGCCGGGATCCGCGAGCGCCGTCACCACCGCGACGGTGATGACCTGGTTGATCTGTTCCCCGATGAGCGGCAGTTCGAGCATCTCCGCCGGCACGGCCTTCTTCGCCTCGGCCGTCAGCGTGGAGGAAAGCTCAGCGGTGATCTCGCTGTCCGAGACCAGAGGTCCGATGATGCGCTGCAGGGGTGCAGGGGTGCGCGCCAGCCGGTCCACCCAGTGGGCGCCCATGGCCCCGATTCCGACGGCCACGGCCACGAGCAGGACTGTGAGCGCGATGAACGAGCGCATGAAACTCATGCGGTAAGCGTAGACGCTGCGTCTGACGCCGGTCTGTGACCGTGGTCCCGGCGCGGTGGCATATCTATTCGATCTATGGAATAGTTTCCCCCATGACGTATTCAGTGGCGGTGGCCGGATGCACGGGCTACGCGGGCGGGGAACTGCTGAGGCTCCTGCTGCAGCATCCGGATGTGACGATCGGTGCCCTCACCGGCAACTCCAGTGTGGGTGACCGCCTGGGCAACCACCAGCCGCATCTCGCGCCGCTCGCAGATCGCGTGGTCGAGCCCACCACCGCCGAGGTGCTCGCCGGTCACGACGTCGTGTTCCTCGCGCTGCCGCACGGCACTTCCGCCGCCATCGCGGAGCAGTTGGGCGACGACGTGCTGATCGTGGACGCCGGCGCAGACTTCCGGCTCCGGGACGCCACGCAGTGGGAGAAGTTCTACGGCTCCCCGCACGCCGGCACCTGGCCCTATGGCCTACCAGAGCTGCCCGGCGCCCGCGAATCCCTCGCTGGCAGCAAGCGCGTCGCGGTGCCGGGGTGCTACCCGACGGCCACCACCCTGGCGCTCCTGCCCGCCGTCGCAGCCGGACTGATCGACGCCTCCCAGATCTCCGTCGTCGCCGCTTCGGGCACCTCGGGTGCAGGCAAATCGCTCAAGCCGCACCTGCTGGGCTCGGAGACCATGGGCAACATGAGCCCCTATGGCGTCGGCGGCCTGCACCGCCACACCCCCGAGATCGTCCAGAACCTCTCCGGCGTCACGGACTCCGCGGTGAACGTGAGCTTCACGCCGCTGCTGGTCCCCATGCCCCGGGGCATCCTGGCCACCTGCTCCGCCCCGGTCGTCTACGGCGTGACCACCGCCTCCGCCCGCGTGGCCTACGCCACCCGGTATGAGAGCGAGCCCTTCGTCGATCTCCTCCCCGAAGGCGTCTGGCCCCAGACCGCAGCTGTGGTCGGGTCCAACCGCGTCACGGTGCAGGTCGTCGTCGATGAGACGGCCGGGCGCCTGATCGCCATCTCGGCCATCGACAACCTCACCAAGGGCACCGCAGGCGGCGCCGTCCAGTCCATGAACCTCGCCCTCGGCCTGCCGGAAACCACCGGCCTCAGCACCGTGGGAGTTGCACCGTGAGCGTCACTCTCCCCAAGGGCTTCACCGCCTCCGGCGCTACGGCCGGCCTGAAGGTGTCCGGCAAGCCGGACGTCGCCGTCGTGCACAACACCGGCCCGTCCATGGCGGCCGCCGCGGTCTTCACCACCAACAGGGTCTTCGCCGCGCCGGTCAAGTGGTCACGGCAGGCTGTCTCCGACGGCCAGCTCCAGGCGGTCGTGCTCAACTCCGGTGGGGCCAACGCCTGCACCGGTGCCGAGGGCTACCAGGACTCAGCCACCACGGCAGCCCGCGTCGCCTCGAACCTCGGGCTCATCATCGACAATGTCGCCGTCTGCTCCACCGGGCTCATCGGGGTGCGGTTGCCGATGGACAAGCTCCTTCCCGGCGTCGACGCAGCGTGTTCGGCCCTGGCTGCCGACGGGGGAGCGGCGGCCGCTGCGGCGATCATGACCACGGACACGGTGGCGAAGCAGGCCGGCGTCACCGTCGGCGAATGGTCGATCGGAGGCATGGCCAAGGGGGCCGGCATGCTGGCGCCCGGCCTGGCCACCATGCTGGTGGTCCTCACCACCGACGCGGACCTGAGCGCCGAGGACCTCGACAGAGCCCTGCGGGAAGCTACCCGGCTCAGTTTCGACCGGGCGGATTCCGACGGCTGCATGTCCACCAACGACACCGTCGCGCTGCTGGCGTCCGGCGCCGCCGGGGTGCGCCCGGAAATCGGCGCCTTCACCGCAGCACTCGTGGACGTCTGCCAGGATCTGGCGCGCCAGCTCATCGCCGACGCCGAGGGCGCCCAGCACGAGATCGCCATCGAGGTCACCGGAGCGGCAACCGAGCGCGACGCTGAGGTGGTCGGCCGCGAGATCGCGCGCTCCAACCTGTTCAAGTGCGCCGTCTTCGGCGGAGACCCCAACTGGGGCCGCGTGTTGTCGGCCATCGGTGTCACGGACGCGACGTTCAACGCTGACGACCTCGACGTCTCCTTCAACGGCGTCATGGTGTGCCGGGGCGGGCAGATCGGCGACGACCGCAACCTGGTCGACCTCTCTGGGCGCCATGTCGCCGTGACCGTCGACCTCCACGCCGGCAACGCTGCAGCCACCATCCTGACCAACGACCTCACGTATGACTACGTGAAGGAGAACGCGGAGTACTCCACCTAAATGATGACCAGGCCCCAACCCCACCAGCAGCCCGAACTGATCGCCAAGGCGTCCACCCTCATCGAGGCCCTGCCCTGGCTCGCCGAATACGCCGGCCAGACCGTCGTGATCAAGTACGGCGGAAACGCCATGACCGACGAGCACCTCAAGCGCGCCTTCGCGGAGGACATCGTGTTCCTGCGCCGCGTCGGGGTGAAGCCGGTGGTGGTGCACGGCGGCGGGCCGCAGATCTCGTCGATGCTCAAGAAGCTGGACATCGATTCGGAGTTCCGCGGCGGGCTGCGCGTCACCACGCCGGAGGCGATGGATGTGGTGCGCATGGTCCTGGTGGGCCAGGTGGGCCGCGAACTCGTCAACCTGATCAACCAGCACGGCCCGTTCGCCGTCGGTATGTCCGGTGAGGACGGCGGTCTCTTCACCGCCAAGCGGCGCGGGCTGATGGTCGACGACGAGGAGATCGACCTCGGCCTGGTGGGCGACGTCGAGGCGGTGGACCCCGCCGGCATCAACGATCTCATCGACGCCGGGCGGATCCCCGTGGTCGCCACGGTAGCCCCGGATTCGGACGGGCAGGTGTACAACGTCAACGGCGACACCGCCGCCGCTGCGCTCGCCGTCGCGCTCGGCGCCAAGCGCCTCGTGATGCTGACCAACGTTGCGGGCGTCTACGCCAACTACCCCGACGAGAGTTCGGTCATCACGCAGATCAGCACCGAGGAGGTGCGCGAGATGCTGCCCACGCTCGACGCTGGCATGATCCCCAAGATGGAGGCCTGCGTCCGGGCGGTCGACGGCGGGGTCACCTCGGCGACCGTCCTCGACGGCCGCGTCCCGCACTGCCTGCTGCTCGAGATCTTCACCAACCAGGGCGTGGGCACCATGGTCACCAACGCCGGCGTAGCGAAGGAAGACAACTGATGACGCAGGACCAACTCACGGCCAGCTACGCGGCGGTCATGATGAACGCTTTCGGCGCCCCGAAGCGCATCTTCGAGCGCGGCGAGGGCGTGCACCTCTGGGACGCCGACGGCAGGCAGTACACCGACCTGCTCTCCGGCCTGGCGGTCAATGCCCTGGGCCACGCCCATCCCGGCGTCACGCAGGCGATCACCGAGCAGCTCGGCCGCCTCGGCCACGTGTCGAACTTCTTCGCCAGCGAGCCGCAGATTCGGCTGGCGCAGCGGCTCGCCGCACTCACCGGCGATTCCGGTGCCCGGGTGTTCTTCACCAACTCCGGCACCGAGGCGAACGAGGCCGCCTTCAAACTGACCCGGCTCACCGGCCGCACGCGCATCATCGCGATGGAGGGGGCCTTCCACGGCCGCACCATGGGCGCCCTGGCCATCACCGCCAACGCGAAGTACCGCGAACCCTTCGTGCCCCTTCCGGGCGACGTCACGTTCGTCCCCTACGGCGACATCGAGGCGCTGCGGGCCGCTCTCGACGACACCGTGGCCGCCGTCGTCGTCGAGGCGGTGCAGGGAGAGAACGGCGTTGTGCCGGCGCCCGACGGCTACCTCGCCGAGATCCGCGAGCTCACGCGGGCGCACGGTGCGCTGATGTGGGTCGACGAGGTGCAGACCGGTCTCGGGCGGTGCGGCGAATACCTCGCACACCGGACGGTGAGCGCGGTCGCCGACCTCGTCACCCTGGCGAAGGGGCTCGGCAACGGTTTCCCGATCGGCGCCTGCATCGCCACCGGCGCCGCGGCAAACCTCCTGCAGCCCGGGCAGCACGGCACCACGTTCGGGGGCAACCCGGTGGCTGCCGCCGCAGGGAACGCCGTGCTCGACGCGCTGGAGGGCGGCGTGCTGGAGAACGTGCGCCGCACAGGGGAGTGGCTCGCCGACGCCGTGCGCGGCCTGAACGCGCCGTCGATCAGTGAGGTGCGCGGAAGGGGCATGCTGCTCGGCGTCGTGCTGACCGGCGAGAACGCCGCGCAGGTCGCCGACGCGGCCCTCGACGCGGGCTTCGTGATCAACGCACCGCGGCCCAACGTTATCCGGCTCGCTCCGCCGCTGATCGCGACCCCCGACGACCTGCAGCCGTTCCTCGACGCCCTTCCCGCGCTGCTCCGGGACAATGCCTAAGTTGACCCGCGCCGGCCGGCTCGCCACGCTGCGTCAGTTGCTCGTGGAGGCGCGCTACACGTCGCAGGGTGAACTGATCGACGCCCTGGCCGAGCACGGCATCGCCGTGAGCCAGCCCACGCTCAGCAAGGACCTCCTCGAGCTGGGCGCCGTGCGGCAGCGCGCCGTCGGCGGTGCCCTCGTGTACGCCCCCGCAGGGGAGGAGGGCGAGGACGCCGCCCTGGAGAAGCTCGCCCGGCTGTGCGCCGAGCTGCTGCAGTCCATCCGGCACGCCGGCACCCAGATCCTCGTCAGGACGCCGCCCGGCGCGGCGCAGTATTTCGCCTCGTACCTCGACCTCGCCGGGCTCCCCGGCGTGTTGGGTACGATCGCCGGCGACGACACCGTGCTGGTGATCGCCACCGACACTGAGGCCGCCATCCGAACGGTGGGGGCCGTCTCCGAGATGACCCGCACCGGCAAACCAGCAAAGGAAGACTTGTGAGCACTGATCAGGGACGACTCTGGGGCGGCCGATTCGAGGGCGGGCCCAGCGAGGCGATGTTCGCGCTGAGCAAGTCGACCCAGTTCGACTGGCGCCTCGCCCTGCACGACATCGCCGGCTCCCGCGCCCACGCCAAGGCGCTGCTCGCGGCCGGCCTGCTCACCCAGGAGCAGGCCACGGCCATGGATGAGGGGCTGGCCGAGCTGGCCCGTCGCGTCGAGGCAGGCGACTTCCTGCCCGCCGACAGCGACGAGGACGTGCACGGCGCCCTCGAGCGGGGTTTGAAGGACATCGTCGGGGCGGACCTCGGCGGCCGCATCCGCGCCGGCCGCTCGCGCAACGACCAGATCGCCACGCTGATCCGCTCCTACCTCCGCGAGGAGATCCGGCTGATCGCCCAGGACGTCGACGGTGTCCTCAGTGCGCTCGCGGCCCAGGCGGAGAAGTATCTGGGCGCCGTCATGCCCGGCCGCACGCACCTCCAGTCGGCCCAGCCCATCCTGCTCAGCCACCACCTGCTGGCCCACGCCTGGCCGCTGGTCCGCGACATCCAACGCCTCCACGACCTCGACAAGCGCCTCTCGGTCAGCCCGTACGGCTCGGCTGCCCTGGCGGGCACGTCGCTGGGCCTGAGCCCTGAGCTGGTAGCCCGGGAACTGGGCTTCGCCTCGTCCGTGCCGAACTCGATCGACGGCACCGCGGCGCGCGACCTCATCGCTGAAGCGGCGTTCGTGCTGGCGCAGATCGGCGTGGACCTGTCCCGCCTCTCCGAGGACGTCATCCTGTGGTGCACCGCAGAGTTCGGTTTCGCGACCCTCGACGACGCCTGGTCCACGGGAAGTTCGATCATGCCGCAGAAGAAGAACCCCGATGTCGCCGAACTCGCCCGGGGCAAGGCCGGCCGCCTCATCGGGAACCTGACCGGCCTGATGGCCACGCTCAAGGGTCTCCCGCTGGCCTACAACCGCGACCTGCAGGAGGACAAGGAGCCCATCTTCGACGGCATCGATCAGCTGCATGTGCTGATCCCCGCGGTCGCCGGGATGGTCGGCACGCTGACGTTCCATCCCGAGCGCATGGCAGAGGTGGCGCCGAAGGGCTTTTCGCTGGCGACGGACGTGGCGGACCACCTGGTGCGCAGCGGCGTGCCGTTCGCCGTCGCCCACGAGGTTGCCGGGGAGACCGTCCGCTACTGCGAGTCCGAGGGCATCACGCTCCAGGACCTCGCCGCGGACGACCTTCCCCGGATCTCCGCGCACCTCGACGACGCCGTCCTCGGAGTGCTCACCGTCGAGGGGTCCGTGGCGTCGCGCGACGGACGTGGCGGCACCGCGCCCGCGAGGGTCGCCGAACAGCTCGCCGAACTCCGGGCAGCCCAGGCGGCTCTGGCGGATTTCTGATGCCGGCCGGGCCCCACTAACCTGAAGCCATCCGCTGACAGGGGCAGGCAATGACGCGACTCACTGTGGACGAGATCATCTCCACCATCCTCGACGACGGCTCCGTCCGGGACTGGGACGAGGCGATCCCGGATCCCGCCATCGTCGAGCCGTACCGCGACGACCTGGAGGCCGCCCGCGCGAGGACGGGTCGTGACGAGTCGGTCGTCGCCTGTGAGGGCACCCTCAACGGCAGACGTGTGGCGCTCGTCGCCGGTGATGCGGCCTTCCTCGGCGGGTCCATCGGCGTCTCGGCGGGGGAGCGCCTGACCCGCGCCATCGAGCGCGCCACCGCTGAGCGGCTCCCCATCATCGCGCTGCCGGTGGGCGGCGGCACCCGCATGCAGGAGGGCACCGTCGCGTTCCTCCAGATGGTCAAGATCACCGGCGCCGTCATGGCTCACAAGGACGAACATCTGCCGTACCTGGTGTACCTGCGCAACCCCACGATGGGCGGCGTGTTCGCTTCCTGGGGATCGCTGGGGCACGTCACGCTCGCGGAGCCCGGCGCCCTCGTCGGCTTTCTGGGACCCCGCGTGTACGAAGCGCTCTACGGCGCCCCGTTCCCGCCCGGTGTGCAACTGTCGGACAACCTGGCCGAACGCGGCGTCATCGATGCCGTGTGCGACATCGCCGACGTGCCGGCGGCCTTGGACAGACTGCTCAGCGTGGTCCAGCAGCGCGTCGGTGCGATGCCGCCGCCGCTGCCGTCCGCGGTGGAGTTGCCGGATGTCCCCGCCTGGGAGTCGGTGGCCCGCACCCGCCGCGACGACCGCCCCGGCCTCCGCGACCTCCTTGAGGTCGCCGCTTCGGACGTGACCATGCTCAACGGCACCGGCGACGGTGAGTCCCACCCCGGCTCCGTCCTGGCCGTGGCCCGTTGGGGCGATGCGCCGTGCGTCATCGTGGGGCAGGACCGACACGACCAGGGGCGGCCGCTCGACCCCGCCGCCCTGAGGGAGGTCCGACGGGGGATCCGGCTCGCCCGCGAGCTCAAGCTGCCCCTGATCTCCGTCATCGACACCCCTGGGGCGGCGCTGTCGAAGGAGGCGGAGGAGCGCGGGCTGGCCTCGGAGATCGCCCGGACGCTCAGCGAGTTGCTCACCCTGCCGAGCCCCACCGTGAGCCTCTTGATGGGGCAGGGGACCGGCGGCATCGCGCTGGCCCTGACGCCGGCAGATCGCGTGGTCGCCGCACAGCACGCCTGGCTCGCGCCGCTCCCACCCGAGGGGGCCTCGGCGATCGTGCACCGCGACGTCGATCACGCGGCTGAGATGGCCACCGCCCAGGGGGTTCGCTCGGCAGACCTGGTGACGGCCGGCATTGTCGACCGCATCGTTGCGGAGCCGGACGACCCCGCCCGGGACCGCGCGGAGTTCTGCCGACGGTTGGGCGAGGCGCTGCACGACGAGGTCGCCCGCGTCGTGACCATGCCCGGCCGCGACCGCAGGGCGATCCGCCGCAGGCGGTACCGGCAGCTCGGCTGGCCCGCGGGGTAGTCGCACCGTCAGACGGGCGCGGAACGGCTCCCCGGGAGCGGACGCTACGATGGCGCTTGTGAATGCACTACTTGACGACCTGCGTTGGCGTGGGCTGATCGCCCACTCGACCGATCCGGAGGCGCTCGCTGCGCACCTGGACGACGGGCCGGTCAAGTTCTATATCGGCTTCGACCCCACGGCGGAGAGCGTCCACACCGGCAACCTCGTGCAGGCGCTGCTGGCCCGCCGGTTGCAGGACGCCGGCCACCAGCCGTTCATGCTGGTGGGCGGTGCCACCGGCCTCATCGGTGACCCGAAGGAATCAGGCGAGCGCGTGATGAACTCGGTCGAGTTGGTGCACGAATGGGTGGACAGGATCCGCGGCCAGGTGGGGCGCTACGTCAACTTCGACGGCCCGAACGCCGCCACCATGGTCAACAACTACGACTGGACCAGCACCATGTCGGTGCTCGACTTCCTGCGCGACGTCGGCAAGCATTTCCCGGTCAACCGCATGCTGGCCCGCGACGTGGTGGCCCGTCGCCTCGAGGCCGGCATCTCGTACACGGAGTTCTCCTATGTGCTCCTCCAGTCGATGGACTTCCGTGAGCTGTACCGCCGCTACGGCGTCACCCTGCAGACGGGCGGCTCGGACCAGTGGGGCAACCTGACCGCAGGGGTGGAACTCATCCGTCGTTCAGACCAGGGGAGGGCGCATGCGCTGGCCACCCCGCTGCTGACGAAGGCGGACGGCACCAAGTTCGGGAAGACCGAATCCGGCACCGTCTGGCTCGACGGCAGGCTCACCAGCCCCTACGCCTTCCACCAGTTCTTCCTGAACTCGGAGGACTCCAAGGTGGTGGACTACCTGAAGGTGTTCTCGTTCCGCTCCCGCGAGGAGATCGAGGCCCTCGAGCAGGCCACCATCGAGGCGCCCTTCAAGCGCGAGGCGCAGCGGGCGCTGGCTGATGAAGTGACCGACATCGTCCACGGAAGAGCGGACCGGGAGGCGGCTGTCGCCGCGGCCGCGGCGCTCTTCGGTCGCGGCGAGTTGCACGAACTGAGCCCGGAAACGCTCAGCAGTGTCGCCGGCGAAGTCGGTGGCGGCGAGCTGGAACCCGGGGCCACCATCGTCGACGCGATGGTCGCGGCAGGAGTGTCGAAGTCGAAGGGCGAAGCCCGTCGCACTGTGGCCGAGGGCGGCGCGTACCTCAACAACGAGAAGGTCGAGGACCCGGATGTGACGCTCGACGGGGAACGGCTGCTGCACGGTCGCTTCGCCGTCGTGCGGCGCGGGCGCAAGACGGTCGGCATCGCCAGCCTGCGCTGAGACCTCGACGGCTACTGCCGTTCAGTCAGGCCCTCGGCGCCGAGCGAGTGCACCACGGCGCGAGTGCGCGCGGCGGATTCCAACATCGCGGAGGACAGCGGCGTACCCTTCCTGAGCTCATCTGGAATGAGGTGGACCCGGGCGGGCACGCTGCCCGACTTCGCGGTGATCATGGTGGGTGCGTACTCTGCGGCGGTGGCGGTGAAGGCCCCGCCCTCCTGCTCCGTGAAGGTGATCTGGGCCACGTATCCGTCGTAGGTGTGGGGTTGGGCGGGGCCGCTGGCCGCGATCAGGTTGCCCGCCCCGTAGACCACCCACTTGCCGTTGACCTTCGTGATGGGCTGCACCACGTGGGCGTGCTGCCCGAACACGAGGTCCACCTCCGGCGCGGCAGTCACGGCTTCGGCGTAGGCGGCCTGCTGAGCGGTGACGGCGCTGGAGTACTCGTCTCCGGCGTGCATGTGCACCGCCACGAGGTCGGCCCCCGCTGCTTTGGCCGCTCTCGCTTGCGCCACAGCCCGCTCGGCGTCGAGCAGGTCGACGGACCAGGGCTTACCGGCCGGCCTCGCCAGACCGTTCAGCCCGTAGGTCTGGCTCACCACGGCCACCTTCACGCCTGAGCCTCGATCCTTCATGACCGTCCTGTGTGGGGCTGGTCGGCGCCGGTGGCGTCGAGGTTGTTCTGATTCTTGCAGGTGGGTGTGACAAGACCCCGCGTGACGTCTGCGGTGCGGGGTTCCAGGCCGAGAGCTTCGAGATTCGGTGGGACGTGTGGAGGCCCGAGGGTCAGGTGGCGGGTGCCGGTAGGTTTCGGAGTCGGCCGATGCTGTCGACGATCAGCTCGGCCCAAGGGGATTGCTCGGTGAGGTGGAGGACGACGCGGCGGGCTCTTCTGGCGAGCGTCGCGGGGATGGTGTAGAGCCGGTAGCGCAGCCGTTTCGGCTCCCAACGGCGGGCTTCATGGCCGGCGAGCGCGAGCATCCCGCTCCAGGCCTGCAACTCGGAGGCGAGTGCGACGATCTGGCACCAGATCCGATTCTGGTCGAACCCATGCAGGGGCAGGTTGGCCAGTCCTGTGTCTTTCGCGATCCGGATGCGGTCTTCGCAGCGGGCGCGGCGACGATGCCGCAACTCGAGCTGCTGCAGGGTGCCGGTGGTGGTGTTGGTGACGAAGGCGGTGAGTCGGTAGCCGTCGACGTCATCGAAGCGCAGCTGAGCGCCGGGGTGAGGGCGTTCGCGGCGGACGATGACCCGCATCCCGGTAGGCCAGCCGTCGAGGTTGAGCAGGCCGGTGAAGTCGGCTAGATCGGCCCCTTCCCGTGCCTGGTTGTCGGTGTCGAGGGCGGGGACCCAGACCCAGTCGGGGACCTGCTGGTAGAGGGCGGGGGTGTCGAGTGGGAGCGTGAATCCCACCGAATACGACACCCGATGCTGAGCGAGCCAGGCGGTGAAGTCCTTCGTGCCGCCGGCGCCGTCCGCGCGGACCAGGACCCTGCGCCCCGGGCGAGGGCTGCGGTCGGGGAGCTGCGCCAACGCCTGCTTGGTGACGGTGATGTGATCGGTGGCGGTGTTCGAGCCGGCGTTACCGGGCCGGAGGTGGATCACGAGGGCTTCACCGGTGCCTTCGGGGCCGTGGTCGGCGAACGCCATCAAGGGGTGGAACCCGAATCCTCGTTTGAACGTGGGCGCCGCCTGCTGTTTCTCCGAGTGTGCGGTGATCAGGGACGCGTCGAGATCGACCACCACAGGATCCTCGGCAGTCGCCACATGGTCGGGGGCATGGTGACCGGCCAGGGTCCAGACCTTGGCGCGGGCCTGTTGCCTGGCTCCGGCGATCGCCTTGATGGCCTTGTCCGCGTCCTCGGCCAAGGCGGCGATGAGGCGGGACACGGTCGGGTCCGATGCCACCGGGCCGTAGATCCCCGGTTCGGCGCGGAGAGTAGCGAGGTCGCTCAACGCTTCACCGCCGAGCACCAGCGACATCGCCAAGTCGCAGATGATCTTGCCCGGGTCATGGACAGCCAACGGCTTCCGCCACCGGGACAGCGCCTCCGACAGGGCGTGGTCGAGGCCGGCCGCCCTGATGGTTTCGGTCAGCAGGATCCCGCCGGCCTGGCCGACCGCGGTGACCTTGGCGGTGTCGACATGGACCCTGGGATAGGAGCCGGTACTCTTCACCTCGAAGGTGCTCCTCTTCTTGGTCGATGTTTCTCTAGACAAGTCACATCATCCCAAGTCAGGGGCACTTTCGCCATCTCAGGCCGCTACAGTCCACCCACCGTCATGAAAGCACGAGGTGAGGCCGTGCTGAAGATCACCGGGGTGGCCGCCTCCAGTGGCGAGGCGTAGGAGCCGGCGGTCAGGATCCCCGCAGCCCGGTGCACCTCGATCGTGCGCACCAACCCCTCCCAGCCCTGGTCCATGGTGTGGTTCGACGCCGTGGTGCACAGGTCCCAACCCGTCGCCCGGATGGCCGGGGCGATCTCCTGGGGTGCGGCGAACGTGGGGTAGTTCTCGTACGGGCCTCCCGCGGGGGCGAAGGGCACCTCGGAATGGCAGATGGCCAGATCAGCGGCGGACACGTAGTCGGTCAGAGACGCGAGCTGGGGGACGAAGTCGAACCTCCCCGAGGCCGACGCGCCGGCATCCAGCTCCGCGCTGGCCCAGAGACTGTTGTGCCACAACAGGTCCCCGCTCACGTTGACGCTGACGGTGCGGGCGGCGAATGGACTGGGAGCCTCTAGGGTCGACGACGCAGCGGTGGGCGAAGCAGTGCTGCCCGGGGAAGAGGGCAGAGGGGACGGAACCACCCCAGCCCTCATGGGAGCACAACCCACCAGGAGGCCCGCCGTCAGAGCAGCAATGGCGCAGCCGGTTAGTCTCATGGCTCCACTGTACGAATGCACTGCGGCGTGCACGCATCCGGATCACCCCCAGGTCTGATTTGCCGGGACTGCGGCACAGGTGTAATGTTCCTCAAGCTCCGAGGTGCACCGCACTGAATCAGGACGGACCAGGAGCCATACCCACCAAGCCGTAGCTACGGGACGAGTGTGCGTTCAGACGAACCCGCTCCATGCCTGGGCGACTGGCGCGGGCCAGGGGCCGACGATTTGCCGGCCGCCAGGGAAACGGGTAATGTGTAGCGGGCCGCTTCGGCGGTGACGAACAACTCAACAGCGGTCGGCCTCGAACCAGACGGTTTGACATCGATGAGGTAAGCCGAGTAATATTTGGCTCCGCGAATGCGGTTGCCAACAAGCAAAACTCCCAGTCACGGGGGATTTGCCACTGCTACTCAAGCTCCTCAGCCAAATCGAAACGATTTGACAGGCCGAGCGTAAGTAAGTAAAGTTGGACGAGCCGCTCAGCGGCGAAGACAACTCAACCGAACAAGCTGAAGACGGCGCGGATTTGACCGGCCGGCAGCAAGTGAGTAAGGTTGATCGAGTTGCCCCAAGCGGGAATCGCACTGGAAATGGTGTGGTTGAAGCGCGGGTCGCACCCGAAACTTGAGAACTCAACAGTGTGCTTTAAGTCAATGCCAAATACATGCACTGGCAAGGCTTTTCGGAGTCTTGTCGTGCGAACCCGTCTCCCAGCTTTGGTTGGGGATGGATTCCTTTGAATTAATATTGATTAAAGTCCAGTTTTTTGGATTTTGTCGGTATCAAACTAGTTGACAGTTGAGCAGGTGCCTTTTGGGGTGTCTGTACTGATAATTTTCAACGGAGAGTTTGATCCTGGCTCAGGACGAACGCTGGCGGCGTGCTTAACACATGCAAGTCGAACGGTAAGGCCCTTTCGGGGGTACACGAGTGGCGAACGGGTGAGTAACACGTGAGTAACCTGCCCTTGACTTTGGGATAACTCCTGGAAACAGGTGCTAATACCGGATACCAGCCTTCACGGCATCGTGTTGGTTTGAAAGCTCCGGCGGTCAAGGATGGACTCGCGGCCTATCAGCTTGTTGGTGAGGTAGTGGCTCACCAAGGCTTCGACGGGTAGCCGGCCTGAGAGGGTGACCGGCCACATTGGGACTGAGATACGGCCCAAACTCCTACGGGAGGCAGCAGTGGGGAATATTGCACAATGGACGCAAGTCTGATGCAGCAACGCCGCGTGCGGGATGACGGCCTTCGGGTTGTAAACCGCTTTCAGCAGGGACGAAGCGAGAGTGACGGTACCTGCAGAAGAAGCACCGGCTAACTACGTGCCAGCAGCCGCGGTGATACGTAGGGTGCGAGCGTTGTCCGGATTTATTGGGCGTAAAGAGCTTGTAGGCGGTTTGTTGCGTCGGTAGTGAAAACTCAGGGCTTAACCCTGAGCCTGCTTCCGATACGGGCAGACTTGAGGAAGGTAGGGGAGAATGGAATTCCTGGTGAAGCGGTGGAATGCGTAGATATCAGGAGGAACACCAGTGGCGAAGGCGGTTCTCTGGACCTTTCCTGACGCTGAGAAGCGAAAGCGTGGGGAGCAAACAGGCTTAGATACCCTGGTAGTCCACGCCGTAAACGGTGGGTACTAGGTGTGGGGTTCATTCCACGAACTCCGTGCCGCAGCTAACGCATTAAGTACCCCGCCTGGGGAGTACGGCCGCAAGGCTAAAACTCAAAGGAATTGACGGGGCCCCGCACAAGCGGCGGAGCATGCGGATTAATTCGATGCAACGCGAAGAACCTTACCTGGGTTTGACATATGCCGGAAACATCTAGAGATAGGTGCCCCTTTATGGTCGGTTTACAGGTGGTGCATGGCTGTCGTCAGCTCGTGTCGTGAGATGTTGGGTTAAGTCCCGCAACGAGCGCAACCCTCGTCCTATGTTGCCAGCGGGTAATGCCGGGGACTCATAGGAGACCGCCGGGGTCAACTCGGAGGAAGGTGGGGATGACGTCAAGTCATCATGCCCCTTATGTCCAGGGCTTCACGCATGCTACAATGGCCGGTACAAAGAGCTGCGAACCTGCAAGGGTGAGCGAATCTCAAAAAGCCGGTCTCAGTTCGGATTGGGGTCTGCAACTCGACCCCATGAAGTCGGAGTCGCTAGTAATCGCAGATCAGCAACGCTGCGGTGAATACGTTCCCGGGGCTTGTACACACCGCCCGTCAAGTCATGAAAGTCGGTAACACCCGAAGCCGGTGGCCTAACCCCTTGTGGGAGGGAGCCGTCGAAGGTGGGACCGGTAATTAGGACTAAGTCGTAACAAGGTAGCCGTACCGGAAGGTGCGGCTGGATCACCTCCTTTCTAAGGAGCCTGTAGCAGCACAGTTTTTGACTGTGGTGCTCATGGTCGTGTTCTGGGACAGATGTTTCCAGCGCGGCCGGCACCGGAATGTGGAACATTGACTTTTGAAGTTCGGAGGAAGTCGTTTCTCGTCAGTACAACCTGGGTCCTTGTGGTCTGGGAGTGGAAATTCGGGGGATGGTGGTTGTCGAGCTAAGCACGCTGTTGGGTCCTGAAGGGTCGGTTGTTTTTGCAACGCCTTCTAGCGGACCATGGTGGCAGTCGCCTTTCGAGGTGGTTGTTGTCCTGGGCTCGCCCGTATTTTGAGAACTTCACAGTGGACGCGAGCATCTTTGTAGATTTTTTGACAAGCTACTAAGTGCGATCGGTGGATGCCTTGGCACCAAGAGCCGATGAAGGACGTTGTAACCTGCGATAAGCCATGGGGAGCTGGTAAACGAGCTTTGATCCGTGGATTTCCGAATAGGGAAACCTTGAAATACCGGAGTCATGTCCGGCAACCTCTGCCTGAATATATAGGGCAGTTGGAGGGAACGTGGGGAAGTGAAACATCTCAGTACCCACA
The DNA here is from genome assembly GCF_054552775.1 of Tessaracoccus zhenghani. Taxonomy (NCBI): domain Bacteria; kingdom Bacillati; phylum Actinomycetota; class Actinomycetes; order Propionibacteriales; family Propionibacteriaceae; genus Tessaracoccus; species Tessaracoccus zhenghani. The sequence goes on from NZ_CM137275.1 coordinate 364,822, forward strand.
GGAAGAGAAAACAATAGTGATTCCGTTAGTAGTGGCGAGCGAACGCGGAAGAGGCCAAACCTCGTGTGTGTGATAGCTGACAGGCGTTGCATGCGGGGTGTTGTGGGGCCGTTCTGGTTGCGCTGTCGAGCAGCCACAGAGTAAAAAATGATCAGTGAAGTTGAAGTGTCTGTGAATGGCACAGCAGAGAAGGTAAGACTCCTGTAGGCGTAAGTTGATCACTCTGGAGCGTCACCCCAAGTAATGCGGAACCCCTGAAATTCCGCATGAATCTGGCGGGACCATCCGCTAAGCCTAAATACTCCTTGGTGACCGATAGCGGACAAGTACCGTGAGGGAAAGGTGAAAAGTACCCCGGGAGGGGAGTGAAATAGTACCTGAAACCGATCGCATACAATCCGTCGGAGCCTTTCGGGGTGACGGCGTGCCTTTTGAAGAATGAGCCTGCGAGTTAGTGGTACGTGGCGAGGTTAACCCGTGTGGGGAAGCCGTAGCGAAAGCAAGTCCTAATAGGGCGTTTTTAGTCGCGTGCTCTAGACCCGAAGCGAAGTGATCTATCCATGGCCAGGTTGAAGCGACGGTAAGACGTCGTGGAGGACCGAACTCACTTGGGTTGAAAACCGAGGAGATGAGCTGTGGATAGGGGTGAAAGGCCAATCAAACTTCGTGATAGCTGGTTCTCCCCGAAATGCATTTAGGTGCAGCGTCGCATGTTTCTTACCGGAGGTAGAGCACTGAATGGTCTAGGGGGCCCACAAGCTTACCGAAATCAGTCAAACTCCGAATGCCGGTAAGTGAGAGTGCGGCAGTGAGACTGTGGGGGATAAGCTTCATAGTCGAGAGGGAAACAGCCCAGATCATCAGCTAAGGCCCCTAAGCGATAACTAAGTGGAAAAGGATGTGGAGTTGCGGAGACAACCAGGAGGTTGGCTTGGAAGCAGCCACCCTTGAAAGAGTGCGTAATAGCTCACTGGTCAAGTGATTCTGCGCCGACAATTTAGCGGGGCTCAAGTTATCCGCCGAAGCTATGGCATTCACACGTTTAAACCGTAAGGTTGTGTGGATGGGTAGGGGAGCGTCGTGTGCGCAGTGAAGCGGCGGGGTGACCCAGCCGTGGAGAGCACACGAGTGAGAATGCAGGCATGAGTAGCGAAAGACGGGTGAGAAACCCGTCCGCCGAATATCCAAGGGTTCCAGGGTCAAGCTAATCTGCCCTGGGTAAGTCGGGACCTAAGGCGAGGCCGACAGGCGTAGTCGATGGACAACGGGTTGATATTCCCGTACCGGCGAAATATCGCCCCTGCCGAACTGGATGATGCTAAGCACGCGAGGTGTGGTGATGTCTTCGGACGGATCTTCACTGAGTCTGTGACCCAAGTTCATAGTAGGCAAGCTGCGGAGGGACGCAGGAAGGTAGCTCTTCCCGGTTTTGGATATACCGGGTCAAGTGTGTAGGGCGAGACGTAGGCAAATCCGCGTCTCATGTGCCTGAGACATGATGTGTCGGCAACTTTGGTTGTCGTAAGAGTGATCCTATGCTGCCTAGAAAAGCTTCGTGAGCGAGATATTAGCCGCCCGTACCCCAAACCGACACAGGTGGATAGGTAGAGAATACTAAGGCGATCGAGAGAATCGTGGTGAAGGAACTCGGCAAAATACCCCCGTAACTTCGGAATAAGGGGGACCTGATGCGTATTAGAATTTACTTCGAAAGCGTTGAGGGTCGCAGAGACCAGGCCCAAGCGACTGTTTACTAAAAACATAGGTGCGTGCTAAGTCGTAAGACGATGTATACGCACTGACTCCTGCCCGGTGCTGGAAGGTTAAGGGGAAGGGTTAGCCTCACGGCGAAGCTTAGAACTTAAGCCCCAGTAAACGGCGGTGGTAACTATAACCATCCTAAGGTAGCGAAATTCCTTGTCGGGTAAGTTCCGACCTGCACGAATGGAGTAACGACTTGGGCGCTGTCTCCACCACGAACTCGGCGAAATTGCATTACGAGTAAAGATGCTCGTTACGCGCAGCAGGACGGAAAGACCCCGGGACCTTTACTATAGTTTGGTATTGGTGATCGGTGTGACTTGTGTAGGATAGGTGGGAGACTTTGAAGCTTGGACGCCAGTTCAGGTGGAGTCATCGTTGAAATACCACTCTGGTCACTCTGGTTATCTAACCTAGGTCCATTATCTGGATCAGGGACAGTGCCTGATGGGTAGTTTGACTGGGGCGGTCGCCTCCCAAAAGGTAACGGAGGCGCCCAAAGGTTCCCTCAGCCTGGTTGGCAATCAGGTTTCGAGTGTAAGTGCACAAGGGAGCTTGACTGCGAGAGAGACATCTCGAGCAGGGACGAAAGTCGGGACTAGTGATCTTCTGGTGGCACATGGAAGCGCCAGGACTCAACGGATAAAAGGTACCCCGGGGATAACAGGCTGATCTTGCCCGAGCGTCCATAGCGACGGCATGGTTTGGCACCTCGATGTCGGCTCGTCGCATCCTGGGGCTGGAGTCGGTCCCAAGGGTTGGGCTGTTCGCCCATTAAAGCGGCACGCGAGCTGGGTTTAGAACGTCGTGAGACAGTTCGGTCCCTATCCGCTGCGCGCGTAGGAGTCTTGAGAAGAGCTGACCTTAGTACGAGAGGACCGGGTCGGACTAACCTCTGGTGTGCCAGTTGTTTACCAAAAGCACGGCTGGTTGGCTACGTTGGGACGTGATAACCGCTGAAAGCATCTAAGCGGGAAGCACACTTCAAGATGAGGACTCCCACAGAATAATCTGGTAAGGCCCCTTGTAGACCACGAGGTGATAGGTCGGATGTGGAAGCACAGCAATGTGCGGAGCTGACCGATACTAATAGGCCGAGGGCTTGTCTTTCTACAAAGATGCTACGCGTCCACTGTGAGGTTCCCGAGATACGGTCGGGAACACACAACTCAACACAGACTTGAGCAAGGTGTATCCGAACGCTATTTCCCATAGTGTTACGGTGGCCATAGCGAGAGGGAAACACCCGGTCCCGTCCCGAACCCGGAAGTTAAGCCTCTCTGCGCCGATGGTACTGCGAGGGGGACCTCGTGGGAGACTAGGACGCCGCCGGACTTCTTTATAACAAACCCCCCGAACCTCGTTCGGGGGGTTTGTTGCATTTACAGACCCTTTCGCAGCGCCCTCAGGCCGGCCCCCAGCTGCCGACCGAGGCGGGGGCTGTGGAGGGAGTGCCCCGAAAAGTTGGGAGTAGGGCCCCTCTGCTGGGATGATGGTCATTATGACTGACAACTCCACACCGGACGAAGGCCAGGGCAACCGCGGAGACGGCGAGAACTACGAACGTCGCGCTCCGCGGAGCGGCGGTGCGCCGCGAGGCTCCCGCGGAACCGGACGCGACGATGAACGTCGCGGCCCGCGTCAGGGTGGGGAAGGGCGTAGCTGGGGCGATCGGGATGACCGCCGTGGCCCGCGCCGCGACGATGACCGTCGTCCCCCTCGCGCTGAGGGTGAACGCCGTCCGTGGGGTGACCGGGATGACCGCCGTGGCCCGCGCCGCGACGACGACCGTCGACCCCCCCGCGCCGAGGGTGAACGCCGTAGCTGGGGCGACCGCGATGATCGTCGTCCCCCTCGTGCTGAAGGTGAACGCCGTCCGTGGGGTGACCGGGATGACCGCCGTGGCCCGCGCCGCGATGACGATCGTCGTCCCCCTCGCGCTGAGGGTGAACGCCGTCCGTGGGGTGACCGGGACGACCGCCGTGGCCCGCGCCGCGATGACGACCGTCGTCCTCCCCGCTCTGAGGGTGAACGCCGTCCGTGGGGTGACCGGGACGACCGCCGTGGCCCGCGCCGTGACGATGATCGTCGTCCTCCCCGCTCTGAGGGTGAACGCCGTCCGTGGGGTGACCGCGACGACCGCCGTGGCCCGCGCCGCGACGATGACCGTCGTCCCCCTCGCGCTGAAGGTGAACGCCGTCCGTGGGGCGATCGGGATGACCGCCGTGGCCCGCGCCGCGACGACGACCGTCGACCCCCCCGCGCTGAAGGTGAACGCCGTACCTGGGGCGACCGGGACGACCGTCGTCCCCCTCGTGCTGAAGGTGAACGCCGTCCCTGGGGCGACCGCGACGACCGCCGTGGCCCGCGCCGCGATGACGACCGTCGTCCCCCTCGCGCTGAAGGTGAACGCCGTCCGTGGGGCGATCGGGATGACCGCCGTGGCCCGCGCCGCGACGATGACCGTCGTCCCCCTCGCTCTGAGGGTGAACGCCGTCCCTGGGGCGATCGGGACGACCGCCGCGGCCCGCGCCGCGACGACGACCGTCGTCCCCCCCGCTCTGAGGGTGAACGCCGTCCCTGGGGCGACCGCGACGACCGTCGAGGCCCCCGCTCCGAAGGCGAACGCCGTCCCTGGGCCGACCGCGACGACCGCGGCCCTCGCCGCGATGATGATCGACGCTGGGACCGTGACGATCGTGAAGAGCGCGTCCACCGCCCCGGCACTGCGCCGCGTGCGGATGAACCCGCAACCCCGCTCGAGTACGACGAGAAGGAACTGCATCCCGGTGTGAAGGCCGAGCTCAGAGGCCTCCCCAAGGACCTTGCTGCGACCGTCGCCGCGCATATCTGGGCCGCTGGCCAGTACATCGACACCGACCCTGCACTTGCCTTCCGTCACGCGGAGGCAGCCAGGCGTCGTGCCGGCCGGCTTCCGATCGTCCGTGAAGCGGCCGCTGAGACCGCCTATGCCGCCGGCGAATTCGCCGTCGCACTTCGCGAGTTCCGTGCCATCCGCCGGATGTCCGGGGGCGATGAACTGATCCCGCTGATCGCCGACTGCGAGCGCGCGCTCGGGCGGCACCACGAAGCGCTCGACGTGCTCAACGAACTCAACCCGAAGCACCCGGACGTGAACCTGCACATCGAGTGCCTCCTGGTGGAGGCCGGGATCCGCGATGACCTCGGTCAGCGCGACGAAGCCCTCCGTCTCCTGAAGGCGGCCATCTCCCGCAAGGTTGGCCCGCCCCAGGCCCAGGCGCGCCTGCAGTACGCGCTGGCCAACCTCCTCGAGGAGAGCGGTGACAGCGCTGCTGCCCGCGAGTGGTTCACTTCCGCCTCTGAACTCGACCGTTCCGGCGACCTGGACATCGCCGAGCGGCTCGCGGAGATCGACGGCATCACGCTGCCCGATTTCACTGAGGAAGAGGACGACGAGGACGAGTCCGAAGAGGATCTCTACAGGGACGGGCGCGAGGATGACGACCTCGACGAGGATGACCTCGACGATGACGACGCTGACGACGATGAGGACGACGACCTCGACGACGATGAGGACGACGACCTCGACGACGATGAGGAAGACGACCTCGACGACGATGAGGAAGACGACCTCGACGACGATGAGGAAGACGGCCCGGAAGACGACGAAGAGCTCGATGTCGTCGAAGCGGGGGACGACCGTGAGGCGGAGTCGCAGCCCGAGGACGACGACGACCTGGAAGAACAGGACTTCGCTGCGGTGGAGGCACCTGCTGTGGGCGACGATCCCGAGTCTGTCGACTCCACCGATGTGACGACGGAGGATGCGACCTCCGGGAACGTGACCGTCGACACCGACGGCCTACCTGGGGGAGTTGACGAGCCGGTGACCGATACGCTGGGGGAGCCGACGACGGAGGAGACCGAGCGATGACCAAGGCCCTTGCCGCTGACTATGACGCAGCCCTGTTCGACCTCGACGGAGTGATCTACCTCGGCCCCTATGCGGTCGAGGGCATTCCTGAGGCGCTGGAGGAACTGCGTTCCCGCGGCACCCACGTGGGCTTCGTCACCAACAACGCCGCGCGTACCCCCGCGGCTGTCGCGGACCACCTCGAGGAACTGGGTATCCGCGCCAGCGAGGGCGATGTCGTGAACTCCACGCAGGCGACCCTGCGCATGCTGGTGGCTGATCTCCCGGCCGGCGCGAAGATCCTCGCAGTGGGCACGGACGCCCTGGTCCAGCAGCTCGCGGGCGCCGGGTTCACCGTCGTCGACTCCATCGATGACGAGCCGATGGCCGTTGTGCAGGGTTATCACCCGACGCTGGAGTGGACCCGTCTGGAGGACGCCGCCCTGGCGATCCAGCGCGGCGCCGTCTGGTACGCCACCAACCCTGATCTGACCAGGCCATCCGAGCGCGGCATCGTGCCCGGGCTGGGTTCCCAGGTGGGCGTGGTGCGCAATTGCGTGGCGATCGACCCGAAGATCGCCGGCAAGCCGTTCCGCCCCCTGCTCGATGAAACAGTGCTCCGCCTCAGCGCGGCGCACCCCATCTTCGTGGGCGACCGCACCGACACGGACATCCTGGGCGCCAACAACGTCGGGATGGATTCGTTGTTCGTCTTCACCGGCGCCCACGGCAAGGCAGACCTCGACGTCGCGCCTCCGGCGTTCCGCCCCACCCACATCGGTTTCGACGCCACTGCGCTGCTCGAGCCCAAGCGGGAGGCCGAATTCCAGGGGCAGCGCTACATCTGTGGCTACCAGGAGGTCGACTTCACCGACGGGGTGGGCTACCTGTCCACCCGGCCCGTGACTCGTGACGAGCAGCTCGATGCCCTCTGGGCGGGCCTGCAGGCGCGGTGGCGCTTCGACGTGGACATCTCCAACGTGCTCAACTCGCTGGACCTGTTGAGGTGAGCGAGGCTGCCACGCCTCGGAGCGCCGCACCCGCCGAGGTTCGGCGGCTCGAGTTGGTGGGCGAGGTGATGGCGGGCCTCGAGTCGCTGGACGACCTGCCGCTCGAAGAGCAGACGGCAAAGCTGACCGAGGCGCAGTCGGTGCTCCAGGCGGTGCTCAACAACGACCCCAACCTCACGCAGCTGGGGATCCCCGGCGTCGCACAGTGAGACTCGACGTCGCCCTCGTCGAGCGCGGCCTGGCGCGGTCCCGAACGCATGCGGCTGCGCTCATCGCCGGAGGGCGCGTGAGCGTCAACGGAACTGTGGCGGCGAAGGCGTCGCTGCGCGTCGGCCCCGAGGACGAACTCGTGGCTGACGCGGAGCGCTGGGTCTCCCGCGCCGCCCACAAGCTGTTGGGGGCCCTTGACTCGTCGGGCTTCACCGTCCGCGGCAGGGTGCTCGACGCCGGAGCGTCCACCGGCGGCTTCACCCAGGTCTGCCTCGAGCGCGGTGCAGACCTGGTCTACGCCGTCGACGTGGGTCATGACCAGTTGGCCGCCGAGCTCCGCTCGGATCCCCGCGTGCGCGTCCACGAGGGTCTCAACCTGCGTAACCTCACCCTCAACCATCTGGACGGTGAACCCGTCGACAGGATCGTCGGCGACATCTCCTTCATCTCCCTGCGCCTCCTGCTCCAGCCCCTCCTCGGCGTGCTGCCGGCAGACGGCGAGGCGCTCCTTCTCGTCAAGCCCCAGTTCGAGGTGGGCCGCGAGCGGCTCGGCTCCGGCGGTGTCGTCCGGGACGAGGCACTGCGTACCGCGGCGGTCGACGCGGTGGCCGCCGACGCCGCATCCCTCGGATGGATCGAGCGGTGGCGCGGCATCAGCGAACTGCCAGGGGCCTCGGGCAACGTGGAGTACTTCGTCCGGCTGACTCGGTAGGCTGGGCGCGTGAACAAGCGAACCGTGGCCGTCCTCGTCCACCCGGACCGGGAGGAGGCCCTCGACAACGCCATCACGTTCATGGCGGACCTCCACAGGATGGGCTTCGGCTTCCTCGTCTTCGACGATGACGTCGAGCGGATCGCCGCCCGCGTGGGACCCACCGTCGAGTTCCAGGCCCTGGACAACCGCATGGCGGAACTGGCCGTCGTGTTCGGTGGCGACGGCACCATCCTGCGCGCCGCGGAGTGGGCGCTGCCGCTGGGCGTGCCCCTGCTCGGGGTGAATCTCGGTCATGTGGGCTTCCTCGCCGAACTCGAGCCGTCGGATCTGCACGAGCTGGCCACCGTCGTCGAGGAGCGCCGCTACCAGGTGGAGGAGCGCCTCGCCCTGGAGGTGCGGGTCACTGACCGTGACGGCAACCTCACGTGGACTTCCTCGGCGGTCAACGAGGTGTCGCTGGAGAAGATGGCCCGCGAGCGCATGCTCAACGTCCTGGTGAGCATCGATGACCGCCCGCTCTCGCGCTGGGGCTGCGACGGGGTGCTCGTGGCCACCCCCACCGGCTCCACCGCCTACGGCTTCTCCGCAGGGGGACCCGTCGTCTGGCCCGACGTGAAGGCCATGCTCGTGGTGCCCATCGCGGCCCACGCGCTGTTCAACCGCCCCATGGTGCTGAGCCCCTCGTCGAAGGTGCGGCTCAACATCACCCCGGACCTCCCCGCGTGCGGCATCCTGTGGTGCGACGGACGCCGGAGCCACGAGGTCGCCGACGGTGAGACAGTCGAAGTCACCCAGCTGGGCATCCAACTGCGCCTGGCCCGCTTCGGCGAGCAGCCGTTCACCACCAGGCTCGTGAAGAAGTTCGCGCTCCCCGTCCACGGGTGGCGCAAGCAGACGGAGAAGTAGATGCTCACCGCGTTGCGGATGTCAGCCTTCGGAGTGGTCGACGAGGCCGAACTCGAACTGGGGCCGGGCCTCACCGCGCTGACCGGCGAGACGGGCGCCGGCAAGACCATGATCGTTTCGGGCCTCGGCCACCTCCTGGGTAGCCGCGGCGACGCGGGGATCGTGCGTCGAGGGGCGGACCGGGCCGTCGTGGAGGGCCGCTGGGAGGTGGCCGACGACCTGGCCGCGCGCGTCCGGGACCTCGGCGGCGACGCCGAGGACGGCGAGTTGGTCACGCTGCGTCAGGTGACGGCGCAGGGCCGCTCCCGCGCGGTGCTCGGCGGCGCCGGTGTCCCCATCTCCGCGTTGGCGGACCTCATCGGTGAGATCGCCACGATCCACGGGCAGTCCGGCCAGATCCGGCTGTCCAGCCCGGACCGCCAGCGCGAGCTGCTCGACGCGCACGCCAATCCCGGGGAGCTTGCCCGCTACCGGGCCAATTTTGCGGAGCGGAAAGCGGCGGCCGCCGAACTGCAGGAGCTCGAGGAGCAGTCCATGGCCCGCGCCCGCGAGGCCGACATGCTGCGCTTCGGTCTGGAGGAGATCGGCGCCGTGGATCCGCAACCGGGTGAGGATGACGCGCTGGCCGCAGAGCAGGCCAAGCTCATGGACCTGGACGACCTGCGCAGCCTCGCGGCCACCGCGCACGAGGCGTTGAGCGGCTCGGAGACCGACTTCGATGCTCCCGGCGCCGTCGGCCTCGCCGGGGAGGCACGCAAGGCGCTCGCGGCCCTGGCTGAACGCGACGAGGCCGCCGCCTTGCTGGCGAGCCGTGCTGTTGAGCTCACGATGCTGGCGGGAGACCTCGCCGCGGACGTGGCCGGCTACGTGGACGACCTGGTGGCGGACCCGCTCCGCCTCGAAGCAGTGGGGCAGCGGCGCGGCGCGCTGGCCGGCCTCACCCGCAAGTACGGCACCACCGTCGACGACGTGCTCAGCTGGGCTCAGACGTCTGCGGCCAGGCTGGGCCAGCTGGTCGGCAGCGACGAGCGCATCGACACCCTGCGCGCCCGCGTTGTGGAACTGGATGCCGCGCTCGCGGCGGATGCGGCGGCCATCTCGGCGGCCCGGCACCGGGCAGCAGACGACCTCGCGGAACGCGTCAAGGGGGAGCTGGCAGCGCTGGCCATGCCGCATGCCGAACTCCGTTTCGCCGTCACGGACGCGCCCATCGGTCCGCACGGCGCGGACCGCATCGAACTGCTCTTCACCGCCAACCCGGGCTCCGAGCCCGCGCCGCTGGGGAAGGTGGCCTCCGGCGGCGAACTGTCGCGCGTCAGGCTCGCGCTCGAAGTCGTGCTGGCAGACGCCGGCGCGCAGCACACCTATGTCTTCGACGAGGTGGACGCGGGCGTGGGCGGCGCCGTCGGTCTGGAGATCGGGCGGCGGCTGCAACGACTGGCCGGCCACAGCCAGGTGATCGTCGTGACCCACCTGGCCCAGGTGGCCGCGTTCGCCGACGCCCACTTCGTGGTGGCCAAGGAGTCCGACGGCCAAGTGACCACTTCGGGTGTGCGTCTACTCACCCAGGACCAGCGCGCCGCGGAACTCGCCCGTATGATGGGCGGCGCCTCCTCATCGACGAAGGGGATCGAGCACGCGCAGGAGCTGCTCGCACAAGCTGCCCGGTAGGGGGAATATCGATGGCCGCACAGCTCCTCGCGGGAGTGCAACGGTACCTGGACCGGATCCTGGTGGGTCTGGGCGTGCTGCTGATGTTCTGGATCTGGCACCTGGGCCATCTGGAGTGGGGCGCACAGAGGTATGTCCCCACCTGGATGGACGACCGGATCCTGTTGTTCGTCGCCCCGCCCCTCCTCCTCGCCGCCTTCGGGCTGGTGCGTGCCGCGTTGGCAGGAGCGTTCGCCTACCCGCTGGTGGTGGTCGTCGGCGAGCTCCTCGGCGGTGCCGCCTGGGACGTGCAGGTCATGTTCCTCGGCGAGGAGCATGAGCCGCTGCACGCAGGCTGGTGGATCGCCGTGGCGCTCTACGTCTGGGTGGTCCTCGGGGCCACCTGGGGCGAGGCCCGAGCGCGGCGCTGGGCGAGGATGGAGGCGGAGGAAACCTCGCCAGCACAGCCGTGACCCAGATGTAACGCAGTGGAAACGTGGGCCACTTAACATGGAGTTCCGTGCATGAACCGAACACCACCCGTCATATCTTCGTCACCGGGGGCGTCGTCTCCTCGCTGGGCAAGGGCCTCACGGCCGCCAGCCTCGGCACGCTGCTGGTAGGGCGCGGTCTCCGCGTCACCATGCAGAAGCTGGATCCGTACCTCAATGTCGACCCGGGCACCATGAACCCGTTCCAGCACGGTGAGGTCTTCATCACCGACGACGGTGCGGAGACCGATCTCGACATCGGCCACTACGAGCGCTTCCTGGATGTGAACCTCACCAGCAGCGCCAACGTCACCACGGGCCAGGTCTATTCCACCGTGATAGCGCGCGAACGACGCGGCGAATACCTCGGCCAGACCGTGCAGGTGGTGCCACACATCACCGACGAGATCCGCGACCGGATGCTCTCGATGGCCGGGCCAGACGTCGACGTGGTCATCCACGAGATCGGGGGGACCGTCGGCGACATCGAGTCCCTGCCGTTCCTGGAGGCCGCCCGCCAGGTCCGCCACGAGGTGGGCCGTGACCGGGTCTTCTTCCTCCACGTCTCGCTCGTGCCGTACCTGAAACCGGCAGCCGAATTGAAGACCAAGCCCACGCAGCACTCGGTGGCCGCGTTGCGTCAGGTAGGTATCCAGCCCGACGCGATCGTGTGCCGCTCGTCGCTGGAGGTGCCCGCCGCGATGAAGCGCAAGATCGCGCTCATGTGCGACGTGGACGAAGAGGCCGTGATCAGCTGCGCCGACGCGTCGAGCATCTACGCGATTCCCCGGGTGCTGCACTCCGAGGGGCTCGACGCCTACGTGGTGCGCCGCCTCCAGCTGTCCTTCCGCGACGTGAACTGGAAGGCCTGGGATGAGCTCCTGAGCCGCGTCGAGCAGCCCGCCGAGCGGGTGACGGTGGCGTTGGTCGGCAAGTACATCGACCTTCCCGACGCCTACCTTTCCGTGTCCGAGGCGCTGCGGGCCGGCGGTTTCGCGCACCGCGCGGCCGTCGACCTGCGTTGGGTCGCCTCCGATGACTGCGCCACCCGTGAGGGGGCGGCCAGGGCCCTGGAGGGGGCCGACGCGGTCTGCGTGCCGGGGGGCTTCGGCATCAGGGGCGTGGAAGGCAAGCTCGGGGCGCTGACGTATGCCCGCGAACACCGCGTTCCCACGCTCGGCCTCTGCCTGGGGATGCAGTGCATGGTGGTCGAGGCGGCCCGCAACCTGGCCGGGCTGGGAGGAGCGTCGTCGACCGAATTCGATGCCGACACCGAAGAGCCGGTCGTGGCGACCATGGCCGAGCAGAGCCACATCGTGGCCGGAGACGGCGACCTGGGCGGCACCATGCGGCTGGGTTCCTACCCGGCGCTCCTGCGCGAGGGAACTGTCGTGCGCAGGGTCTATGGTGATGCCAGGGTCGAGGAGCGCCATCGCCATCGCTACGAGGTGAACAACGCCTACCGCGCACGTCTCGAAGAGGCGGGTCTGGTGGTCTCGGGCACCTCGCCGGATTCGCAGCTTGTCGAGTTCGTCGAACTGCCGGAGGAGGTGCATCCCTTCTACGTGGGCACGCAGGCGCACCCCGAACTGAAGTCGCGCCCGACGAAGCCGCATCCGCTGTTCGCTGGGCTGATCGGAGCCGCGCTCGCGGCACGGAAGGGGTAGCGCATGCGTGTCGACGAGCCGATGAAGTGGCCGGTGCGGAGCCGGGAGGTGCTGGGGTCCGGCAGGGTGACGTCCTTCGTGGAGGAGACGGTCGCCACTCCGTCCGGCGAGGAGATCACCCGCCAGTTCATCACGCATCCGGGCGCGGTGGCCGTCGTGGCATGGGAGGAGAGCACCGACGAGATCGCCGTGCTGCGCCAGTACCGCCACCCGGTCGGTCTGGAACTGGTGGAGATCCCCGCCGGGCTGCTCGACGTCGACGGCGAGCAGTGGGTCCTCAGCGCCCAGCGTGAGCTCGCCGAGGAGGTCGAGCTGGCAGCAGACCGTTGGGACGTGCTGGTCGACATTCTGACCACCCCCGGCTCGTCGGAGGAGTCGCTCAGGATCTATCTGGCCAGGGACGTGCGCCCCGCCGCGCGTCCGGAGGGTTTCGTGCTCGAGGGCGAGGAGGCGCACATGACCTGGTCCTGGGTGCCCAGGCAGCACCTGGTCGACGAGATCCTGGCCGGGCGCTGCCAGTCGCCGTCGCTGGTGGCCGGGGTGCTCGCATTCGAGACCGCCCGGCTGTCCGGCCGTCTCGAGGACCTGCGGCCGGCGGAAGCCGCGTGGCTCGCCCGCCAGGAGTGAGCGCGCTGGAGCGGGCGCGCGACGACTACCTCAACCACGTCCGCGTCGAGCGGGGGCTGGCCACCAACACGGTGGCGGCCTACCGCCGCGACCTGGCCCGCTACGTCACCTTCCTGTCCGAGCGGGGCATCCTGTCGGTGGCGGAGGTGACACCCGTGGAGGTGACCGAGTTCGTCCGCGAGTTGAGCACCTCCCAGGCCCGGTCCTCGGTGGCCAGACACGTCGTCAGCGTGCGCACGTTCCACCAGTTCTGCGCCGAGGAGGGCCTGGCGCCGCAGAACCCGGCGGCTGAGGTGTCGCCGCCGAAGCTCGAGCAGCGGCTGCCGAAGGCGCTCACCGTCGCGGAGGTCTCACGGATCCTGGACGCACCGGACGGCATGGAGGTCGTCGGCCTTCGGGACGCCGCCCTGTTGGAGTTGCTCTACGGCACCGGAGCCCGGGTCTCGGAGGTCTGCGGGCTGGACGTGGACGACGTGACCGCCGCACTGTCCGAACCGGACGTCGGCATCCGCCTGCTCGGCAAGGGCGGAAAGGAGCGGGTCGTCCCCCTGGGCAGCTACGCGGCCAAGGCGTTGTCGGCCTACCTGGTGCGCGCGCGGCCGGCGCTGGCGCAGGCCGCGAAGAAGCACACGCCGGCGCTGCTGCTCAACCAGCGTGGCATGCGGCTCAGCCGCCAGTCCGCGTGGGCCGTCATCCAGCGCGCTGCGGAGGCCGCCGGCCTCAACGTGGACGTGTCGCCGCACTCGCTGCGCCACTCCTTCGCGACGCACCTGCTCGACGGGGGAGCAGACCTCAGGGTGGTGCAGGAACTGCTGGGTCACTCGTCGGTCGCCACCACCCAGATCTACACCCTGGTGACCATCGAGCACCTGCGTGAGGTGCACGCAGCCGCCCACCCGCGGGCCCGCTGACCTGCGGGTTCCTAGAAGGCGGCCAGGTTCATCGGCGGCTCGTCCACCTGGAACAGGCGTGAGAGCCGGCTGATGGCGGCGGGCTCACCCTGCACCAACCCGGACAGGGCCAACTCCGACGCGGAGCGGTCACCGTGCCACATCGACGCGAGCACGTCGATGGGCAGCAGCACCTCCGCTGCCTGCTCCGAGGGTGCCGCGACGCCGTGCCCGTCCCGCGCACTGACCCGCCAGGTGCCCTGGCAGTAGCCCATGGCGTCGGAGATCTCGACGACCACGTCGCCCTCACCGTCGAAGCCGCGCTGTGCGGTGGCCGATGGGAGGTCGAGGATGCGCAACCACACGGGGTCGTCGCCCTCCTTGGCGGTGACCGCCCATGGGTCGACGAGGGACGCCGCCAGCGGATCGCCCGGAGGGGACAGGGGATAGGTCAGCCGCTCGACCAGGTCCATCTCCGCCAACGTGCGCCACAGCGCCCGGTTGACTGCCTGGTCCGCAGCGCACACCTTGCGAACGGCCGTGGTGATGGGGGTCTCGTCCCAGCCTTTGGGCGTGAACAACGCGAATCCGTCCACCTCGCCGGTGGCGGAGAAGTGCACCGCGCACCGCAGCGAGCGGGCGGGCCCGTTCTCCCCGGAATCCCAGAGGCCGGTGTCCACCAGGAAGTGGCCGTGCAGGTGCCCGACGGCGCCCCGGAAACGCGCCTGGTGCGCGGTGACCAGGCGCTCCCAGTGGTCGCGCAGGAAGGACGGCGGGACGAACTCGACGGTGCCTGGTGCGGCCGGCACGTCGGCCCTGAGCGAGAAGCGCCTGGTGTCGACCTCGATGGGGTGGGTGTGGGTGGTGATGCCGAATCCGAAACGGCCGTAGATGGTCGCTTCTGAAGCCGTCAAGGTGGCGAGCGGCATGCCGTGCCCGCGTGCCGCGTCGAGTTGTTGGCGCATCATGTGCTTCAGCAGGCCGCGGCGGCGGTGGCTCGGCCGGACCGCGACGGTGTTGATCACCAGGGCGTCGACGAGGCCGCGTCCGCAGTTGATCGTGGTGGGTGCCGCAGCGAAGGCCGCGACCGCCTCCCTGCCCGTCAGGCCGGGCCCCTCCGTCGTCACCCTGCCCAACCACGCACGGTCTTCGCGGCGGTGCTTCCGGTAGGTGGCCAGCCCCTCGTCAGAGGCGCGCTGCTCCAGGAAACTGAAGCGGAACACATCGAGATAGTCCGCCCAGGCGGGGCTGTCGTCCGGGGTGTCGAGCGGCATCAGATCGTATTCGTAGGGTGCTTGCACGCCTTCGACTCTAGTGCCCGGTATCCGGGGACAGATATGCCCGGACCACCTCATAC
Organism: Tessaracoccus zhenghani; assembly: GCF_054552775.1. Lineage (NCBI taxonomy): Bacteria > Bacillati > Actinomycetota > Actinomycetes > Propionibacteriales > Propionibacteriaceae > Tessaracoccus > Tessaracoccus zhenghani. The sequence continues at coordinate 380,001 of NZ_CM137275.1, forward strand.
GTGGTCCGGGCTCGCGTCACTTCTATCGGTTCGAAGTGGCTACCGGGCGACGACACGCCGACGAAACGGCAAACTTCCGGTGAATTCCGGTCATTCTGCTGACACGGGGCGAAGAGCGGTGTAGACATGTCCATACGCACTTCCTTTCGGGGAAGAGCGGGAAGGGAAAGTCCTACTTTCGATTGCTGCAGGTTTGATCCAGTAGCACCCCACCCGGCGAGGTGGGTGAGAAAATCCGGATGCCCTTCCAGGCAGGTGGGCCGCCACCACCCGCCACACCCAGGTGGCCTGACCAACTCATACTTGGTCAGGCCACCGCCCTGTTCAGGGCCGCTCGGAAGAAATAGACCAGGGGTGCGTCCACTAGGCTGGTCCCCACTTGCAGAGAAGTAGGAGGCAATGCGGTGGCGGATAGCGGCCTGTTTGAAAAGCCCGAGTTCCAGGTACCGGATGCACCGGGGGAGTCGACCCTCATCGATACCGGTGTGATCGGTCCCACGGGCCGACCCCTCCCAACCTTCCCGGAGCCTGAGCGACCCGCCCCCGGCGCCCCGAAGAACGCCATCATCATGTCGATGACCAACCAGAAGGGCGGCGTCGGGAAGACCACCACGGCCATCAACCTGGGTGCCGCGTTGGCGGAAACGGGCCGCAAGATTCTCCTCGTCGACTTCGACCCGCAGGGGTCCCTGTCGGTGGGCCTCGGCGTGAATCCGCACACCCTGGACCGCTCCATCTACAACCTGCTGCTGAGCCGCGAATACGAACCGCGCGAGGTCATCATGGAGACCACCGTGGCCGGCCTCGACATCCTGCCCAGCAACATCGACCTCTCTGCGGCCGAAGTGCAGCTCGTCAGCGAAGTGGCCCGGGAGCAGACGCTCCAGCGCGTCCTGACCAAGGTGCGCTCCAGCTACGACTACATCCTCATCGACTGCGCTCCCAGCCTGGGGCTGCTCACGATCAACGCGCTCACCGCCAGCGACTATGTCGTCGTGCCGCTGGAGTGCGAGTTCTTCGCGCTGCGCGGCGTGGCGCTGCTGACCGACACGATCGCCAAGGTGCAGGACCGGCTGAACCCGGAGCTCGAGGTCATGGGCATTCTCGGCACCATGTACGACGCCCGCACCCTGCACAGCCGCGAGGTGCTGGAGCGCGTGGTCCAGGCCTTCGGCGACGACGTGTTCCACACGGTCATCCGTCGCACCATCAAGTTCCCGGAGACGACGGTGGCCGGCGAGCCCATCACCACCTACGCCTCGGCTTCCCCCGGCGCTGACGCCTACCGGCAGCTGGCGCGAGAGGTGTTGTTGAGGAGCGAGGTGTGAGCAAGCCCAAGCGCGCCGAACTCCCCGGGGCCTCGGAGCTGTTCCGGCCGACGAGGCAGCCGCGCGAGGCGACGCCGGAGGCACCACCTGCAGAGGCCCAGGCCGCCCCTGCCGTGCAGCCGGTGGCAGAGCTCGCCGCTGACGCGGCCGCACCCGCGCCCACCGGCCGCGTCCGGCACGACCACAAGATCACCGTCTACTTCAGCGAGGACGAGCTGCTCGCCCTCGAGGACGCCAACCTCGACCTGCGGCGCACGCATGGCATCCGTGTCGACCGGGGGCGCATCGTGCGCGTGGCCGTCGCGCACGCGGTGGCAGACCTCGCGGCGCGCGGCGGCGCCAGCGACCTTGTGGCCGAGCTCAGGCAGCAGTGAGCAGAGGACGGGCACAGTCGGAGCAGCGCGACGAGCTGCCGGGCTTCGAGTTGCGGTTGAGCAACTTCGAAGGACCCTTCGACCTGCTGCTCGACCTCATCTCCCGCCGTGAACTGGACATCACCGAGGTGGCGCTCAGCGCCGTGACGGATGAGTTCATCGCCTACGTGAAGTTGGGCGGGGAGGTCTGGGACCTCGACAGGACCAGTTCCTTCCTCGTCGTGGCCGCCACCCTGCTCGACCTCAAGGCGGCCCGCCTCCTGCCCGGAGGTGAGGTGAGCGATCCCGAGGACATCGCGGCGCTGGAGGCCCGCGACCTCCTGTTCGCCCGCCTCCTGCAGTACCGCGCGTTCAAGAAACTCGCCGAGTGGGTGGCGGAGTCGATGAACGGGGCCGAGTCCACGCATTGGCGGCCCGGCGGCATCGAGGAGCAGTTCCGCGGTCTCCTGCCGGAGGTGGAACTGACGCTGACCCCCGACGACGTCGCCCGGCTCGCGGCGGCCGCGATGGTCCCGAAGCCTGCCCCCGTCGTCGAGCTGGGCCACCTGCACGGCAACACGGTCAGCGTCCCGGAGCAGGTCACGCTCATCGCCGAGAGACTGCGCCGCGAGGGGGCGGCCACGTTCAGGTCGCTCATCTCGGGCGCAGACCGGCTCACCATCGTGGTGCGCTTCCTGGCCATCCTGGAGTTGTTCCGGGCACAACAAGTGGCCCTCGAACAGCTCGAACCGCTCGCCGAACTGACGGTGCGGTGGACCGCCGGCGATGAGGCCGCCGTCGAGGTCACCGACGATTACGGACCACAACCCGAACTGGAGGATGCATGAGCACCCACGGCGCCCTCGAGGCCATCCTGCTGATGGCCACTGAGCCGACTACCACGCAGGAGTTGGCCGCAGCGCTCGACCTGACCGTCGATGAGGCCGACCGTTCGCTGGACGAGATCGCCGCCTTCTACGAGGAGAACGGACGCGGTATCCGGCTGCGACGCATCGCCGGCGGCTGGCGCTTCGCGACGGACCCGGCGCTGGCGGACGTCCTGGAGGCCTGGCTGGTCTCGGACCAGCGCTCCCGGCTGACCCAGGCGGCCCTCGAAACCCTGTCCGTCATCGCCTATCTGCAGCCGGTGACCCGCGGCCGGATCTCAGGCGTGCGCGGCGTGGGCGTCGACGGCGTGGTCAAGACGCTGCTCGTGCGCGGGCTGATCACGGAGGCGGGGGAGGACCCCGTCACCGGAGCCATGACGTTCGCGACGACGCCGCTGTTCCTGCAGAAACTCGGCCTGAATTCATTGAAGGAATTGCCGGACTTGGCGCCCATGCTGCCTGACGCCGTAGCCTTGGAAGCTGAGCTGGGACAACTCGCCGCCGCGATGGCGCCTGAGGCCCGGCCCGAGGAGGAACGCGAAGATGAACGACCAGCCTGACAACGAAAAGACCGAGGGCATCCGCTTGCAGAAGGTGCTGGCCTCGGCCGGCCTCGCATCGCGGCGTGCCAGTGAACTCCTCATCGAGGAGGGACGGGTGGAGGTCAACGGCAAGATCGTCACTGAGCAGGGCATGCGCGTCAATCCCGAGACGGACCACATCCGGGTGGACGGCTCGCGCATCCCGCCGCCGCGCCACAACCTGTACCTCGTGATGAACAAGCCGCGGGGTGTCGTCTCCACGATGGAGGACCCGGAGGGGCGCAAGACGCTGCTCGACTACCTGCCCAGGCTGCGGGAGCGGATCTTCCACGTCGGCCGCCTCGACACCGAGACCGAAGGGCTGATCCTGCTGACCAACGACGGCGAGTTCGCCCACCGCATGGCGCACCCCAGCTACAAGGTCACCAAGACCTACACCGTGCAGGCTGCGGGAGTGATGGACAACCGCACCATCAAGCGCCTGGAGAAGGGCGTCACGCTCGAGGACGGCCCCGTCAAGCCGGACAAGGTCAAGCTCGTCTCCCGTGCCGCCAACAGGACGCTGATCGAGGTCTCCCTGCACGAGGGCCGCAACCGCATCGTCCGCAGGATGTTCGACACGGTCGGCCACCCCGTCGACCGCCTGGCCAGGACCGCGATCGGTCCCGTCCGGCTCGGCAACCTGCCGGTGGGTGAGATCCGGGAACTGACCAGGGAGGAACTGGGCGAACTGCTCGACCTCGTGGGCATGTGACCTGGCCGGGCCAACAGACGGGTGCGCTAGGTTGAAGGTCAAGGAGGTGGCCCATGGCCGGGTACGAGGACTTTGACTTCGACTTCGACGCGACCCAACAGGGCGCCTGGGAGGAGTTCACCACCCGCCTCGACGAGGTGTTGTCGGTGATGGATTCCACCGCGGACCTGACGATTTCGGTGGCTTCGGCCAGGAAGCCCGGCGACGGGGAGGCCGACGAGCCCCCCGGCATCCGGTTTTCCGTGATTGAACCCGGGGTGATCGCCGCCTACGTCAAGGGGCCCGACGGCGGGGCGCCCACAGAGGCGCAGGCCGAGGGCCTGCACCGCCTGGCATGGGACCAGCCCAATAACGAGTGGGACACGTTCCACACCGTCGTGGACCAGGAGAACTCGGCGGCCCTGGCGCAACTCGCCACCGAGACCCTGGCGGAGGTGTTCGGTGTGCTGCACCCCATCTTCCTGGAGCCGGACCAACTGGCCGAGATTTTGAAGGGACAGACCGACTGGGTGCCGCTGACGCCCAAGCCGCTCAGCAAGGACCAGATGGCCGTCATGCCGGCCAACCGGACGGACCTGGACCACCTCGTGGACCACGAGTTGGCCAAGGCCTACGGGCATCCGCCGCTGCGCAATGACCAGGGTGACGTCGCCATCCGCGTGGGGTCCACCATGGTCTTCCTCCGTTCCACACCGGACGCGGCGGAGCTCGTGCTGTTCTCGGCGCTCGTGCATGAGGTGGGCGGCCGTTCGCGGGCGTGTGAGGTGCTCAACGACCTCAACGTCGAGGCCCGCTACGGACGTTTCGCGCTGCACCGGGACCGCGTCTTCGTGCAGATCTCCGTGGCCGCGAAGCCCTTCGTCGCGGCCCACCTGCACCAGGCGTTACTCCACCTCAGCCAGATCGCCGACGGCATCGACGACGCGTTGGCCACCAAGCTGGGCGGCCGCACCACGTTCAACGGCTGACAAGCGATACAGTTTGAGATATGACCGATCCGCAACAGGTGACCTACTTCTCCCGGCTCGATGGCGACGAATGTTGGGCGTTGCTGAGTGAGACCGTGATCGGTCGCATCGCTTGGCAGGGCGACGACGGAATCATCGTGGTCCCCGTGAACTACCAGGTCGTGGATCGCACCATCATCTTCCACACCGACACCGATTCCAGCCTCGCGAAGCTCGCCGACGGCAGGAAGGTCTCGTTCCAGGTGGACGAGATCGACCCGGATTCGGCCATCGGTTGGTCCGTCCTGGTGCAGGGCACCGCCGGGGCGGCGGACCCGGCCGTGACGAACAAGAGCTGGCTCGACGGTGACCTCGCCGTCGGTATTGCCGTGACCGCCTCGTCGATCGACGGGCGTGTTGTCTCCGGAACGAAGAAGGGCTGAGTCATGAACGAAAAGACAGCTCCGCTGGTTGTCGTCGGCGTCGACGGAAGTGATGACGGTCTGCGGGCCGTGCGCTTCGGCACCGGTGCCGCCCTCCGGATCAACGGCGAACTGCTGCTGGTCAACGCCGTCGATGACACGCTCATGGCCGGCGCCTGGGGTGTCGTCTACGACCCCGAGGTGCTCCAGTCCGCCGGAATCACCGCCAACGAACAGGCCCGGGACGTGGCACTGAGCATGGGGCTGCCGGAGCACCGCATCAAGACTGAGGTCGTGATGGGCTCGCCGGGCGGCGTGATGGCCAGGCTGAGTGAGGTCGCCGAGCTGGTCGTCGTCGGGCGCCGCGCGGCGTCCGGCCTCGAGCGCATGTTCGTCGGCTCCACCTCCGTGGCCGTGGTGGCCAACGCCTCGTGCCCCGTGGTCGTCATCTCCGCCGCGGCTCACCCTGACCCCATCGGTGGCCGTGGCATCGTCGGTGTCGGGCTGCAGACGAGCCCGGGATCCGAGAAGACACTGGAAGCCGGCTTCCAGCAGGCCCAGCGCCTCGGTGCGCGCCTCGAGGTCGTGCACGCCATCCAGCCCCCGGTGGGCCTGTTCGCCCGCAAGCTTTCGCCGAACGAACTCGACGAGCAGGTGCGCTTCGCGAAGGGTGGCATCGAGGCGATCGCCAACGAGGTCGCGCAGTCCTACCCCGACGTCCAGTACCGCGTCGAGGTGGCGGCAGACAGCCCCATCAACGAGTTGGTCAGCCGCAGTGCGGGCTACGACCTGCTGGTGGTCGGCGTGGGCGATTCACACATCCCGGGCCTCTCCCTGGGCGGCCTCATGCGTGGCCTGTTGGCCCACGCGGAGTGTCCGCTGTTCGTCGCGCGCGGATGACTGAGGCCCCCACCGAGCCCACCGTCGAGGTCGATCCGCAGCTACCCATCGCTGCGGAGGCCGAGCACATCGCTGAATTGATCCGCCGGAACCAGGTGGTCGTCGTCGCGGGCGAAACTGGCTCCGGCAAGACCACCCAGCTGCCCAAGATCTGCCTGATGGCTGGGCGCACGCGCATCGCGCACACGCAGCCCCGGCGGATCGCGGCACGCACCGTGGCGCAGCGCATCGCGGATGAGTGCGGCGTCGAGCTGGGCGACTTCGTCGGGTACCAGGTCCGCTTCACCCGCAAGGTGACGGCGGCCACGCGCATCAAGGTGATGACCGACGGCATCCTGCTGTCGGAACTCACCCACGACAGGCTGCTCAGCCGGTACGACACGATCATCATCGACGAGGCGCACGAGCGCAGCCTCAACATCGATTTCCTCCTGGGCTACCTGAAGCAGTTGCTGCCGAAGCGCCCGGAGCTGCGGGTGATCGTGACGTCGGCCACCATCGACACGGCCCGCTTCTCGGAACACTTCGGCGACGCCCCGGTCGTCGAGGTCTCCGGCCGCACCTACCCCGTCGACACCAGGTACCGGCCGCTGGACGAGGGCCAGGACGAGATCGACGGAATCGTGGGGGCCGTCGAGGAGATCCTCACCGAGCCTGGCGGCGGCGACATCCTCGTGTTCCTCAGCGGGGAGCGCGAGATCCGTGACGCGGCGGAAGCCATCGAGGGCCTTGGGTCCGGGCTGGAGGTGCTGCCGCTGTTCGCGCGGCTGTCGGCGGCAGACCAGCAGAAGGTGTTCTCAGGACACAGCCGACGAAGGGTCGTGCTGGCCACCAACGTGGCCGAGACCTCCATCACCGTGCCGCGCATCCGCTACGTCATCGACACGGGCCTGGCCCGCATCTCGCGCTACTCGACGCGCACCAAGGTGCAGCGGCTCCCCATCGAACCGGTGTCGCAGGCGTCGGCGAACCAGCGCGCCGGCCGCTGTGGTCGTCTCGGCCCCGGCATCGCGATCCGGCTCTACTCGGAGGAGGACTTCGAGTCGCGGCCCACATACTCAGATCCGGAGATCCTGCGCACCAACCTCGCCACCGTGATCCTGCTGATGGCCCAGGCTGGCCTCGGTGACGTGGAGAGCTTCCCGTTCGTGGAGGCCCCCGTGCTGGGCCAAATCAACGACGGCGTCCGCGTGCTCAGCGAACTCGGCGCGATCCACCCCCGCCCCCGGCACGCCCAGGTGCGGCTCACGCGCACGGGCCGCATGCTGGCCCGGATGCCGGTGGACCCCCGGCTTGGGCGCATGATCATCGAGGGCGCCCGCCGTAGGACGCTGGCCACCGTGCTGGTGCTCGTGGCAGGCCTCACGGTGCCCGACATCCGGGAACGCCCGGCGGAGTTCCAGACCCAGGCGGACCAGCTGCACCGCCGCTTCTGGGGCATCGAGGCGAAGCCCGACGCCGAGGGCGAGGCGCCCAAGCGCCACACGGCCCATACCGGAACACGCAAGGAAGCCGCGCCCAGGCCGTCGCTGGAGGGCGGCGATTTCGAGGCCCTCCTCAACATCTGGAACTACCTGCACGAGCGTCGACGCGAGCTCTCGGGCAACCAGTTCCGCCGGATGTGCCGCGCCGAATACCTCAACTTCGTGCGGTTCCGCGAGTGGGAGGACCTCGTCTCCCAGCTCCGGGAGGCGGCCAAGGAACTGGACCTCGACACCCGCGGCCACGGGCCGACCGACCAGGTGCTCAGCAGCCTGTTGAGCGGGCTGCTCTCCAACGTGGGCGTGGCCGAGGAGCAACGGGGCAAACGCGAGCCGGGCAAGCGTCGGCCGCTTCAGGAGTACCAGGGCACCCGCGGTGCGAGGTTCGCGATCCAGCCGGGGTCCGCGCTGGCCAAGTCCACCCCGCCGCTCGTGATGGCCTTCGAGCTGGTGGAGACCTCCCGCCTGTGGGCCCGCACCGTGGCTGGGATCAAGCCGGAATGGGTGGAGGAGGTGGCGGGCCCCCTGCTGACCCGCACCGTGTCTGAACCGGTGTGGTCGCAGCGCTCGGCCAGCGTGGTGGCCAACGAACGGCTGACGCTCTTCGGCGTACCGATCGTGGCGGGTCGCCGCACCGACTACGCCAAGGACCACCCCGAGGAGGCGCGCGAGATCTTCCTGCGCACCGCGCTCGTCGAAGGGGAGTGGGTCACCCGCAACCCCGTCGTACGGGACAACCGGGCGGTGATCCAGGAGGCGGAGAAGATGACCGACCGGATGCGCCGGCCGGACCTCCTCATCTCCGACGAGGCGCTCTACGCCTTCTACGACGCACGGGTGCCCAGCGACGTGGTCTCCGGGGCGACCTTCGACAAGTGGTTGCGCTCGACGCCGAAGAGTGACTGGCCGTTGCTGATGATCGACGACGCCATCGTCGACGCCACCCAGTTGCGGCCCAACGACTTCCCCGACAGGTGGACGTTCGGCGAGCACAAGCTGCCCATCGACTACACGTTCGATCCGGGGGCCGGCAGCGACGGAGTGACGCTCAAGCTGCGCCTCGAGCTCCTCGGCCAACTCGACTCCGACGAGTTCTCCTGGCAGGTGCCGGGCCTGCGGCGGGAGTTGGCCACCGAACTGATCAGGTCACTGCCCAAGTCGGTGCGCACCAACTTCGTGCCCGCGCCGGATTTCGCTGCCAGGGCGCTGGCCTGGCTCGACGAGCGAGGCCAGGTGGGGGAGGGCGCCTTCACCGACGCGCTGGCCCGGGCGCTCACCGCGCTCACTGGAGTCGTCGTCGAGGGCCTTCAGTTCGCGCCGGAGGCCGTGGGCAGGCACCTGCGTCCCACCTACGTGGTCCTCGACGAGGACCGTGAGGTGGCCCGGGATGTCGATCTCGAGGGGCTGCGGCGGAAACTGTCGCCCAAGGTGGCCGCGAAGCTGACCGCCTCCGCGGGAGACAAGGCCGCCACCGGACAGAAGTCGTGGACGTTCGGCGACGTGCCGCGCGAGACGACCGTCGGCAAGGGCGTCGTGGGGTACCCGGCGCTCGTGGACGAGGCCACCGCTGTCGGACTGCAGGTCTTCGACTCGGCGGCGCGGGCAGAGGTTTCGCACGCCCTGGGCGTCCGGCGCCTGCTGACCCTCACCAACCCGGATCCCACCAAGTGGGTCGTGTCCCACCTGGGGCGCGTCGAGAAGTTGGCGTTGGCGGACTCCGCCTACCCGAAGGTGCCGGAGTTGCTGGCCGACGCGTGGCTCAAGGCCTGCGAACAACTGGCCCTCCAACAGGGTCCGCTCGACGGCGTGCGCACCGAGGCCGACTACCGTCGGGTGGCGCTGGAGGTGCGGCAGGAATGCCCCGGCCGGACGCTGCAGGTGGTCAACACCGCCGCGCATGCGCTGACGGCGGTGACGCAGGCACGGATCCTTTTGGGCGCCCTGCCTGCCAGCGATGCTTTACGTTCCGACGTGAGCGCGCAGCTGGACAACCTGTTCTTCAACCGCTTCATCTCGGCCACGCCGGATCCCTGGTTCGCGCACCTTCCGCGCTATGCCCAGGCCGCCGTCGTTCGACTGCAGGCGGCGGCGGCCAATCGCGCCCGCGACGACAAGGTCGCCGTCGAGCTGTATGACGTCGAGGACGCCTACGCGGAGCTCACCGAACGGCAGCCGCCCGGCCCCCTCAGCCGTGACGTGGAGGAGATCGCGTTCCTCATCGAGGAGTTCCGGGTCAGTCTGTTCGCCCAGCAGTTGCGCACCGCCGTTCCCGTCTCGGCCAAGCGCATCCGTCAGGCCATCCGGCAGGCTGGCTGAACCCGTTGTGGCACGATGGAACCCGTGCCTAAAGACGTCGCTGAACTCATTGCCCTTTTCGACCTCAGAGAGACCGGGCAGTCGAGTTTCCGCGGGCCGCACCCCCAGACCTATCTTCAGCGGCTCTTCGGGGGGCAGGTGCTCGGCCAGACCCTGGTGGCGGCCGCACGCACCGTCCCACCCAGCCGGCGGATCCACTCCCTGAACGCCTACTTCCTGCGCCCGGGGGCCAACGACGCCCCGCTCGACTTCGAGGTCGAACTGGTGCGCGACGGGAACACGTTCAGCAACCGCCGTGTCGTGACCCGGCAGGGCGATCGGGAAATCTTCATGATGACGGCCTCGTTCCAAGAACCCGAGGAGGGCCTGGACCATTCGGCCTCCCCACCTCACGATGTCGCCGTGCCTGACGCCAGCCCGCCGCTGCGCGAGGTCCTCGAGCGCCGCTTCGGGGCGCCGTTCAAGCTGCTGGCCGAATGGGACGCGCTCGACGTGCGGCTGGCCGCGCGGCCGGACCGCACGGATTCCGGTGGCTCCATGAAGGCGTGGGTACGCACCCGCCAGCCCATGCCCGACGACCCGGTGCTGCATGCGGCGGTGCTGGCCTACCTCAGCGACATCACGCTCCTCAGCGTCACCACCGTCCCCCACGAGGTGGAGTTCCTGTCGCCGCAGATGCAGGCGGCCTCCATCGACCACGTGATGTGGTTCCACCGCCCCGTGCGGGTGGATGAATGGCTGCTGTACGACATGCTCTCGCCTTCGGCCTCACACGCTCGCGGGTTCGCCACCGGCAGGCTGTTCCAGGACGGTCAGGCGGTGGCCAGTTGCGCCCAGGAGGGGCTCATCCGGGTCGTGACATAGGACACGGCCCGTGCCCTGGGGGAAAGGCACAGACCGTGTCCGGATCAGAGGTGACCTGCTCGGTCAGGCGGCGATACCGTGCGATTCACGCATCGTCGCCAACGCGGCACGCTCGATTTGGCGCACGCGTTCCGCGGTGATGCCCCAGTGGCTGCCGATGTCTGCCAGCTTGGCCTGCCGGCCGTCCAGCAGCCCGTAGCGGCGGCGCACCACGTCCTGCGAACGCTCGTCGAGGTCTGAAAGCATCCCTTCGAGGCGCGCGCGCTCTTCAGCGTCGAGCACCATCTCGTCGGGGCCGGGGGCGGTCTCGCGGGCGATCAGGTCACCCAGAGCGGTGTCGCCGTCAGCCTCGACCGGGGCGTCGAGCGAGACGTGGTCTCGGGAGTAGCGCAGGAGGTCCACGATGCGGCTCTCCTCGAGGCCCAGTTCTGCGGCGATCTCAGTGATCTCCGGTTCCCGGCCCAGTTCGCGCTCAAGGTTGCGACGCGTGGCCGAGACCTGGTTGACCTGCTCGGCGACGTGCACCGGGAGGCGCACGATGCGGCTCTGCTGGGCGATGCCGCGCGAGATGGCCTGGCGTACCCACCAGGTGGCGTACGTAGAGAACTTGAAGCCCTTGGCGTAGTCGAACTTCTCGACGGCGCGGATCAGGCCGGTGTTGCCCTCCTGCACGAGGTCGAGCAACGGCATCTGGGCGCGTCCGTAGCGGCGTGCCACGGAGACCACGAGCCTCAGGTTGGCCTTCACGAAACGCTGGACGGTACGTTCACCCTCCGCGGCGAGTTCGCGCAGTTCGTCCTCGGTGGCCTTGACCGTGGTGTCGATCTCACCGTCGAGGATTTTCTGCGCGTAGAGCCCGGCCTCGATGGCGCGGGCGAGTTCAACCTCTTCCACAGCGGAGAGCAGGGGAGTCTTGGCAATTGCGTCGAGGTACAGGCCAACGGAGTCCTTGCCCTCGATACCTTCGGTGCTTCGCATGCGCGCAGTACGATTCATATTCTTCAGACCTTTCGCCAGTCGTCACCCATATCAACGAAAGCGGCGCGGAGTTGGTTCCATCGGTTTTCCGCAGGGAACAGAAATCATCCTCAAGTACCAGCGGATCCCTGAGGGCGCCAGGGGGTCGGGTCCACCGATTGGTTTGAAGGGGAACATCCACCGTGCAAGAATGGACGGTGCGTCACCCTTGACTGAGGCGGGGCGGCGCATGCGCAAATTGCAGTCGACGGCCTCGAGAGGACCACAGTGACCGAGAACGCTGAAGGCACCGGCAAGACACCCCGTACCCGCCGGAGCACGAAGAGCGCCGCCGCTGAGGAAACGCCGGCCGTGAAGCGGACCACCACGCGTAAGCCTGCTGCAGCCAAGACTGCTGCCGCCACCAAGACGACGGCCACCCGCCGCACCACCGCGGCGAAGGCCGCCTCCGCCAAGAAGGAGCCGACCATCGCGGAGGCCTCCACCGGCGAGGTCGAGGTTCAGTTCCAGCGAGATGGAGACGACGTGGTGCTCACCGTGGGCGGAAAGAAGCGCACGCTCGACGACGTGGACGAGGCGACGTTCAACGAGGTCGAAGTGGCCAAGGACGAGAAGGAACTCGTCGAGGAGGAGCAGGGCTTCGCCCTCTCGGATTCGGACGACGCGGACGAACCCGAACAGCAGGTCGTCTCCGCCGGAGCCACCGCTGACCCCGTCAAGGACTACCTCAAGCAGATCGGCAAGGTGGCGCTGCTCAACGCCGTCCAGGAAGTCGAACTCGCCAAGCGCATCGAGGCCGGCCTCTTCGCCGAGGAACAGCTCTCGTCGGACACCCCGCCCCCCACGAGCCAGGACGTCGAAGACTTCCAGTGGATCGCCGAGGACGGCCGCCGCGCCAAGAACCACCTCTTGGAGGCCAACCTCCGCCTGGTGGTGTCGCTGGCCAAGCGTTACACCGGCCGCGGAATGCTCTTCCTCGACCTGATTCAGGAGGGCAACCTCGGCCTGATCCGCGCGGTGGAGAAGTTCGATTACACCAAGGGCTACAAGTTCTCCACCTACGCCACGTGGTGGATCAAGCAGGCCATCACGCGCGCCATGGCAGACCAGGCCCGCACCATCCGTATCCCGGTGCACATGGTGGAGGTCATCAACAAGCTCGCCCGCGTCCAGCGCCAGATGCTGCAGGACCTAGGCCGCGAACCAACCCCCGAAGAGCTCGCCGTCGAACTGGACATGACGCCGGAGAAGGTTGTCGAGGTCCAGAAGTACGGGCGCGAGCCCATCTCACTGCACACCCCGCTCGGCGAGGACGGCGACTCCGAGTTCGGCGACCTCATCGAGGACTCCGAAGCCATCGTCCCGGCGGACGCGGTCAATTTCACGCTGCTGCAGGAGCAGCTCAACGACGTCCTCGACACGCTCAGCGAGCGCGAGGCGGGCGTCGTCCAGATGCGCTTCGGCCTCACCGACGGGCAGCCCAAGACCCTCGACGAGATCGGCAAGGTCTATGGCGTGACGCGTGAGCGCATCCGCCAGATCGAGTCCAAGACCATGTCGAAGCTGCGCCACCCGTCGCGCTCGCAGGTGCTGCGCGACTACCTAGACTGACCGCAGCAAAAACAAGAAGGCCACCCGGAGCGGGTGGCCTTCTTGCGTGAGCGGGGTCAGTTGAAGCGGACCATGTTGTTGAGGATCTCCTTCTCCACCCAGACGTAGCGGCCGCCCCGGTTCTCGACGACATCTGCGCTGGCGTAGGTGCGGCAGCCGTTGCGGCCGGTGAGTGCGGTGTCGCACTCGGTGCGCCAGGTGCGGCCGCCGTCGGTCCACGTGTACCTGCCGCCCACCACACCGTTGGCGGCGAGCGGGTTGTTCTTCCAGATAGAGCGGGCGGTGGCCTTGTACGTCAGGTTGTTGAACGCCCAGCCGTTCACCTGCACGAAGCGGCCGCGGTCGTCGTCATCGCCGTCATCCCACTTGACGATGGTGGCCTGGATCTCGGTGCGGCACCGCTCAGTGGCGGAGTACGGCTCGCAGACCGTGCGCCAGCGGCGGCCGTTGACCAGGTGCTCACCGGGCGTGATGTAGATGTCGACGGCAGGCGCGCTCGGGGAGGGGCTCGGAGCAGGGGCGGTGCCGGTGAGGCCGCGGCACTGGTCCTCTGCCGAACCCTTCACGACGTTGCCTGCGCCGGTCGGGGCCGGGAGATTCTCCTTGCACTGCAGGTTGCCGTCGACGACGTTGTTGTTGACGCTGATGGCGGCGCGGTTCTCGAAGAGCTGCACGTCCCCACCCACGCGGGCGCCGTTGATCGTGACGGCGCCGGTGGCGTACTTGACCTGGATGTTGCCGTTCACGCGGGCACCGGAACGCACCACGACGGAGACCGGCGACTTGCTCTCGGCCTGCACGCTCCCGTCGACGTAGCCGCCGTTGATGGTGACGGAACTTCCCGCGCCCAGGATGACGTTGCCCTGTGTGGTCACGTCCGTGAGGGTGCAGGAGGCGCCGGCGGGGACGATGACGTTGTCGTCGCCCACATTCCGGCCGGAGAGTGTGCCGGTGCAGGTGACGTCGGCGGCGGCCGTCTGGGCGGTGACCGCCAGGCCGGTGAGGGCGAGGGCGGCTGATGCTGCCACGCTCAGGAGTCGCTTCATCGGGGTTCCTTTCGTCGGTCGGCGTTGATCGCCGTGGGAACCACTCAACCGGGCGTCACTGAAGCGTGGATGGGTTCAGGATGAGAGATCTCTCATCCTGGCGATCGCGACGAAGTTCGTCAGCATCCGGTGCACCGCAGGAGTCGGTTGCGTGGTGAGCGCGTAGTGGACCAGCGTGTCGGTTTCGGCGGGCTCGAAGTAGCCGGCGTCACGGTAGATCCGGATCCGGTCTGCGAGGCCCCGGGAATCGAGCTCGGGATGGAACTGGGTGGCGTAGACGTTGCGCCCCACCCGGAACGCCTGCACGGGGCACGCGGTGCCGGTGGCGAGCAGGGTGGCGCCGGGTGGGAGCCTCCTGCACGCCTCCTTGTGACCCACGAAGGCTTCGAACTGGTTCGGGACGCCGTCGAAGATGGGGTCCTTGTGGCCCTCGGACGTGACCGTGGCCACCGTGGTGCCCACCGCTTCACCGAAGGTGCGGTCCACCACCCCGCCCAACCGGTCAGTGAGGGTACCGACGCCGTAACACAGCCCCAGGAACGGGAAGTCGCGCTCCACCACCTCGTCGATGATCCCGTTGAGGTCGGCCTCGACCCGCCGCTGCAGTGGCGACTTCTCAGTGTCGCTCGCGTTGAAGGGACCTCCGCCGAGGAAGATGCCGGCGTAGTCGTCGAGATCCAGTTCGGGCAGGGGCTCATCCTCCACCCGCAGTTGGACGAGGTCTGCGTCGGTCAGTTCGGAGAGCCGCACCACCGCCTCGCGTTCGCCCTCCGCCGCGTCGTCCTCCGGCCGGGTGCTGAGCAGCAGGAACGGTTTCACGTGGCCTCCTTGAAATGCGGCTTACCCGCGCGCAGTTCGTCGACGATGGATCTGGTGACGGCACGCATGTCGCCATCGGTGGCCGCGGCCACCCGGCGCTGCCGCAGGTAGCCGGGGCCCTTCTCGACCAGTTCGCGGACGTGCTCGAACTGGGCGTGACAGCCCAGATCCTCCGCGACCGGCCCCAACTTGTCGAGCCAGTAGAGGATCCCGTCGGTGGCATGGATGATGTGCTCGTCCTTGCGGACGCTGATGATGTCTGCCGAGAGCCCGTAGCGGGCAGCCCGCCATTTGTTCTCCCGCATGAACCAGTGGGGGAGCCTGTCGAGGACCTCGCCGCTGGCCAGGATCCGCGACATCCGCTCGACGAGCGTCTGGCTGAGGGCCGCCAACGCCCCGATCTCCATCAGGGTGGGCACCGAATCCATGATGCGGTTCTCGACCGTGCCCCACTGCGAGGGACGCACGTCCCATCGGATCTCGGAGGGGTTCTGGATCATGCCCGCGCCTTCGAGTTGGGAGGCGAAGGTTTCGAGTTCCTTCCAGTCGGCCATGTGGTACGGCAGACCGTTGGTGGGCAACTGCTGGAAGACCATGGTGCGCTGCGAGGCGAACTTCGTGTCCTCGCCCTGCCAGAACGGCGACGAAGCAGACAGCGCGATGAAGTAGGGAGTGAAACGCGACAGGCCGTAGACGATGGGGAGCGCCTTGTCCCTCTTGTCGATGCCGACGTGGATGTGGAGCCCGTTGATGGCCATCTGCTGGCCCCACCAGCCGTTGCGGTCCGTCACGCGGCGGTACTGCGGCTTCTCGTAGGGACGCTGGTGGGCAGGGTTGCCGAACGGGTGGGCACCCGCCCCCAGCAGGGTCATGCCGCGGGGTTCGAGGACGGAGAGTGCCCAGTCGCGCAGGCGCTCCATCTCCGCCACGGCAGAGGCCACCGTCGGGTGGACGCCGGTGACGAACTCCACCATGGACTGCAGATACTCACCCCGGATGGGGCCGTCGACGGGGTCTTCGACCTTCTCCAGCAGTAGCGGCGCGCCCGGCACCTGCTCAAAGGTGGTGGTGTCGACGATGGCGAGTTCCCACTCGATGCCGATGGTGGACTGCTTCGACTGGCCGAACTTGATCTTCATCGGGCCTCCCCGGACGGTTAGTGCGCAGATTAGTCTACGGCGGTGGATTGCCCCCGGTCGTTTCGCGCATCGGCGTTAGGCTTGGGGACGCGCCAAGAAAGAGAGGTCTCCCATGTCGTTGTTCGATGCCGTTGAACTCGCCCCCGCAGATCCCATCCTCGGACTGACCGAGGCCTACAACGCCGATACCAAGCCGGACAAGGTGAACCTGGGCGTGGGCGTCTACCTCAACGAGCACGGCAAGCTGCCGCTCCTGGAGTGTGTGCGCATCGCCGAGCAGCGTCTCGCGGAGGAGGGCAAGCCCAAGGCCTACCTCCCCATCGACGGCATGCCCGCCTACCGCGACGCTGTGCGGGAACTCGTCTTCGGTACCGAATCCACCGCGCTGGCTGAGAACCGCGTCGTGACGGTGGAGTCGCTGGGCGGCACGGGAGCGCTCAAGGTGGGCGCGGACCTGCTGAAGCAGATGAACCCGTCGGCCACCGTGCTGCTGTCAGACCCCAGCTGGGAGAACCATCGCGCGCTGTTCAGCCGCGCCGGGTTCCGCGTCGACACTTACCGGTACTACGACGCCGAGGCCAAGGGCCTCAACTTCGAGGGGATGCTCGCAGACCTCCGACGTGCCGATGCCGGCACCATCGTGGTGCTGCACGCCTGCTGCCACAACCCGACGGGCTACGACCTCGTCGAGGAACAGTGGGACCAGGTCATCGAGGTGCTACGTGAGCGCAACCTTGTGCCGTTCCTCGACATGGCCTACCAGGGCTTCGGGTTCGGTCTGGAGCGCGACGGCGCGGTCGTCGGCCGTTTCGTCGACGCGGGTCTGGAGTTCTTCCTGTCGACCTCGTTCTCGAAGTCGCTCAGCCTGTACGGCGAGCGCGTCGGCTCACTGTCGATCGTGACCGTTGACGCAGACGCGGCCAAGCGGACGCTGTCGCAGGTCAAGATCTGCATCCGCACCAACTACTCGAACCCCGCCACCCACGGCGCCGCCATCGTCGCGGCGGTGTTGTCGGATCCAGCGCTCCGCGCCAAGTGGGGCGAGGAACTCGGCGAGATGCGCGAGCGGATCAAGCGCCTGCGTCAGGACCTGGTGCAGCAACTCGAGGCACGCGGCATCACGGACATGGGGTTCATCGCCGAGCAGATCGGCATGTTCAGCTACTCCGGGCTGACCAAGCAGCAGATGGTCGCGATGCGCGAAGATCACGGCGTCTACGGCACCGACTCGGGCCGGATGTGCGTGGCGGCGTTGAACGAGGGCAACCTCGGCAAGGTTGCCGACGCGATCGCCGCGGTGCGCTGAGCGCCGTCACCCCGCAGTGCGGGCGAGGCCGCTGGCCCGGCGAGCGGGCGTTTCCACCGCCGTGGCCAGTGCCTCCCACGAGCCATACAGCGTGACACGTTCCTGCGCCCTGGTGACAGCGGTGTAGAGCAACTCCCTCGTCAGCAGGGGAGAGCCCGGCGGGGGCAGCACCACCGACACCTCCGCGAACTGGCTGCCCTGCGACTTGTGGATGGTCATCGCGTGCAGATCCGCCGCGTCGTCGAGGAGCGACGGCGCCACCCTCAGCGCCGCCTCCGGCAGGTCCACCACCGCCATGAGGCCGCCGTCGTCCTGCACGACCACAGCGGTGTCGCCGTTGCTGAACAGGTCTGTGTTGCGCTGGATGAGGAGCGGCTGCCCCACGTAGGGACGCGTGTCGAAGCCGTACTCCTCCAATTGGGTGGCCAGCCAGGTGCGCACGGAACGCGCCCAGTGGGACACCCCGAACGGGCCCTCGCGGTGGCCGCAGAGGATCCGGTGGCGCTCCAGCGCACGGTTCGCGACGGTGCCCTCGCCCTTCCTGGCTGCCGCCTGGACGAGCGTCGCAGTGGCGAGCGCGTCGTGCCGGACCTCCGTCAGCGTCGCCGGGTCTGCCGAACCGCTGAACTCGACGAAACGCAGGGACTCAGACTCTTCCACGAGGTGGCGCGCCCGGGCAGAGTCGCCGGTGAGGATGGCATCTGCAAGCTCGTTGATGTCCGCCCTCGAGCGGTAGTTGTGCACCAGCCGGACGATGGCGCCGCCAGGTGCGGTCACCAGATCATGGGCACGCTCGATGTCTGCCAGCACGGCGCCGGCCTCTACGGAGCGCAACTGGTGCGGGTCTCCCAGCATCACCAGCCGGGTGGTGGGCGCCACTGCCTCCAGGAGCGACGTCATGAGCTCGAGGGACACCATGGAGGTCTCGTCGACGACCACCAGATCATAGGGAACCGGATTGTGCGCGTTGAACTCCATCTGGGTGGTGCGGGGGCGGGCGCCGAGCAACTTGTGGATGGTGCCACCCCACAGCCTGCCGTGCTCCTGCCCCTGCTCGCGGACCGCCTGCTGGAGCCTTGCTGCGGCCTTCCCCGTGGGCGCCACGAGCGCGATCCGGGGGGATTGCGGCGCCAAGGCGTGCAGGATGCGCGAAACGATGGTGGTCTTGCCCGTGCCGGGGCCGCCGGTGATCACCGTGGTGCCGTGGTTGAGGGCCGCGAGCACCGCCGCGTTCTGGTGCGCGTCGGCCTCCTGCTCCGTGCCGTCCGGGCGGGGCAACGGGGCGGGGGGCTCCGAGTGCGAGGCGAGCGCAGGCAGGGAGCTGCGGCGTCGCAGGATCTGGGCCAGCCTGCGTTCCTGCCGCCAGTACCGGTCCAGGTAGAGCAACGTGCCATCCAACCGGAAGGGCCGGTTCTCGTCACCCTCGGCGTCAGCAACCGCTGCGGAGCCGGCCACCGCCTCGATCCAGTGCTCGCGCTCGGGCCAGGGGAGGGCGACCGCCTCCCCGGCTTCGGCGTTTGAGTCGTCGTCCGACTCGGGACGCAGATCAGAGGCGGCCGTCGCCAGATCGAGGCACACCGAACCGAGCCGCAACTCGCGGGCGGCCAGCGCGAACGCCAGGAGGACCTGCGGTTCGGCTTCGCCGCTGAGAGCGCCCAGCCGCTTGGCCAGGTGGAAATCGATCAACCCCAGCCAACCAGCCTCGCAGAAGGTGCGCAGCAGGCCGGTGGCGGCCACGGGGACTTCACGCATGGGCACCTCCGAGCAGATCAGAAACCGCGATGACCAGTTCTGCCGGAGGGAACCAGCCGAAGACCCCGCAGGAGGCGCCGTCGACCACCGGCGTGTCCTGCCCTGCCATGCCACGGACGAACAGGTAGCCCACGCCGCCCAGATGGGTGTGGGGGGAATAGCCGGGGAGGCGTTGACCGAGGTAGCGGTGGAGGGCGGCGCAGTACAGGATGGCCTGGAGCGGGTAGTGGGCCTGCATCATGGCCTCCGCCATGGCGGGCCCTGTGTAGTGGCCCAGGGTCAACTCGTCGCCGGCCGTGGGTGCGAGCCGGTTGGTCTTGTAGTCCACGACGACGAACCTGTCGCCGAGTTGGAGGACACCGTCGATGGATCCGGTGAGGAACCCGTTGAGCACGGCGCCCGCGGCTTCCGAAGTGGCCAGCCTCTCCGGGTAGGCCGCCAGTGGGTCTTCAGGAGCCAGGTGCTCAGCCATCAACGCGGCCAGTTCACGCAGCGTGGCGGGGGTGCCCCCATCTGCCAGAGGCAGGTCGAAGTCGAGCTCTGGGAGCCGCTTGGCCAGCGGAACGTCCGTCAGTGCGGCTGGCGACAGGGGCAGCAGCGGGGTGCGGCACAACTGCACGAGCGACGCCGCCAGTTGCGCGGACTGCTGCTCATCGAGGTTGTGCGCAGGGCCCATGACGCGGAGGAGTTCCGCAGCGTGGGGCTCCAGCCGACCGGGGGTCCAGTCCAGGAGTTCGAGCACTTCATGCACCAACGTGCCGAAGGCTGCACCCGCGGGAAGGCCGGACATGGGCGACGGCGCGCTGAGCGCCGGGTCTGACGCCGCTGGCGGGGCCACGTCGAACTCAACGGCTTCATCCGTGATGACGCGCACCGCCGTCTCGTGCAGACCCTGGGTGAGACCCGAGTACGACGTACGGCGCCACGTCTGGTCGATGCTGCGGCGCAATCTGGCTGCCGCCAGCGTGGCGTTCGACGGGGCCGGGGCCGCCACGCGACCGGGATGCGCCGGATCCAGCGGGGTGGTCAGGATGCGTCCGGTGCCGATGGCGGGCAGCCGGGTGAGGAGCACGTCCAACGGGCTGTCGGAACGGGCGCCCTTAGGCTTGGCGATGTGCCACGCGATGGCGAGATGCTCTGCGCGCGTGAACCCGACGTACAGGAGACGCAACTCTTCGTCGCGGTGCTGCGCCTGGAGATCCCTGGTGATCTCGTCGTTCCACTGCGGCTTGGGGCCGATGTACAGGTGGCGACGACCCTGTTCGACGATGCTGAAGGGCCGGTGCCGCTGGGCCTGGGCGCCTCCGGTCTCCGGCAGCAGCACGATGGGGAACTCGAGACCCTTCGCGGCATGCATCGTCATCACCCGGATGGCCGGCTCGTCGGTGGCCACCCTCAACGAATCCGACTCGTCGTCCGGGATGCCGCGCGCCTCGCCGAGGGCGATCAACGCACTCAACGTGGTTTCTCCGGCCGCGTCGAACAGTTCGGCCAGATGGGCCACGTCTGCCAACAGCCTGTCGCCGTCCGGTTCTGCCAGCAGCCGGCTGTCGAGGGCGGTGTGCGTGCGCAGGTGGGTGCGGACGGCGGCCACCCCACCGTCGCGCCAGCGCTGCGCGAGTTCCCGCACCAGGGTGCTCACACGGGCTGCCTCCTCCGGACGGTCCGAGAGGAGGTCCGTCAGCGGCGAGCCGATCAGGGGCGTCATGGCGGCGAGCCTGATGTGGGCCTGGGTGGGGTCGTCCATCGCCCGGAGGAGGGTCATCCAGTGCCGGTTGGCGGGCTGGGACCACACCGACTGGGTGCCGGTGAGCACCGCGGGGTGGCCCGCGTCCCCGAGCGCGGTGCGGATGGCCCTGCCGCGGGCGGTGGTGCGCACCAGGATGGCGATGTCCGCCGGGTCGAAACCCCGGGCCAGGATCTGGCGCACCTGCCGGATGACGTCGTGCTCGATGGCGCTGTCTGCCGCGATGTCGCCGAGCTGGTCCGAGACGGCGGTTCGGAGCCAGAGGCGGGCGTGCGCGGGCAGTTCATCATGCCGGGGGCCGTGGTGGGCGCCCACAGGGGTCACCGTCACGGTCTCCTCGCCGAGCGTGGTGGTGCCGAACAACTCGACCACCCCCTCCACCAGCGGCCGGTCCGTGCGGTAGTTGGTGCCGAGACTGGCCAACTCAGCGTGCCCGCGGGCGGCGAGGTAACTGCCCAGGTCTGCTCCCCGGAACCCGTAGATGGACTGCTTGGGGTCACCGATGAGGATGGTGGGCCGGTCCGGGCCCACGAAAGCGGCCTTGAGGATGGCCCACTGGTCCGGGTCTGTGTCCTGGAACTCGTCCACCAGGACCACCCGGAAACGGCGCCGCAACTCCGAGGCGACGGCCGCCCCGGTCACGGCATCCGAGAGGAGGCAGCGCAACCGGGTGGTGACGTCGTCGAAGGAGCAGAGGCCCAGGACGGCCTTGCGGCGGGCATACAGCTCGCGCACCGCCTCCGCATAGTCGAAGTACGGCCCGGAGGTGGGCAGCAGCGGCAGGCTCTTGGTGCAGACGGCCTCCCCGATG
Organism: Tessaracoccus zhenghani; assembly: GCF_054552775.1. Taxonomy (NCBI): domain Bacteria; kingdom Bacillati; phylum Actinomycetota; class Actinomycetes; order Propionibacteriales; family Propionibacteriaceae; genus Tessaracoccus; species Tessaracoccus zhenghani. The sequence goes on from NZ_CM137275.1 coordinate 402,004, forward strand.
AGGAGCGCCTGCTGCGCTGTGATGGGCGGCGTCTCCTCGTCGCGGTAGAGCTTCAGGTAGATGTCCGTGGCGCATTCCCGGGCGAGGTCCACCGGGTCTGCGCCCACCGTCTCAGCCGGGTCCCAGTCTCCGAGGATGCCGAGCTCGAGGAGCATGGCCTGACAGAAGGAGTGGGTGGTCAGGATGGTGGCTTCGTTGAAGCGGGCGACGGCGGCCACCAGTCGTGCGCGGTGGAGCGCCGCGTCGGCCGTGCCCAGGAGGCGGGCGACCGGATCTTCGGCGGCCTCTCCGGAGAGCGGCAGCCCGGCCTCGATGCGGTCCATGTCGGCGATGACCTGCTGCAGGCGGGCGAACACCCTGGTACGCATCTCCCCGGCGGCGTGGTTGCCGAAGGTGATCAGGAGCAGATCAGCGACGTCAAGCCCCTCCTCGGCCAGGTAGCGGGCCGTGAGCGCGGCGATGGTGTACGTCTTGCCGGTGCCCGCGCTGGCCTCCAGCAGCACGGTGCCGGTGGGCAGGGGTGCGGTGATGTCGAAGGTGGTCACGACCAGCCTTTCGCGAGCGGGGCATACAGTTCCCAGGCCCAGGCCTGGAACGGGCTGACCTGCCCGTTGACCGGGTCTCCCGGGAGCAACTCGTCTGTGAGGAGTTCGCGCACGTCGTCCGCGTAGAACAGCGGCCAGGCCTCGCCGGGCTTCGCCCACTTGGACTTCCAGTGGCCGACGGGACCACCCCAGTCTGCGGCCCGGAACTTGCCGGCGATGAACTCGCGTGCGTAGGTGAGGGCCGGCCCGCAGGGCACGGTGACGAGCCGGTGCTGGCCCTGCGCATAGGCACCGGCCAGGGTGGTGAGGTGGGTGAGCGCATCCTGTGCCGTGGGCGGATCAACCTGGGTGGCTTCTGCAGCAATGGCGTACCGGGTGGCCTGCGTCTTGACGAACCGGTGGAATCTGGCGGGGGCGGCGATCCCCTGGGCGGCCAGGGCCAGGCTGTCCAGCCATGGCCGCAGGATGTTCTGGTCGCCCCTGCTGGGCGTGGCGACGAGAGCGAAGCCGCTGCGGGTGCACACCTCGTCCACCACCCTGACCGTGCCGGCGCCACCGAGATCCAGCTCGAGGTCCACCGCGTGCCGGGCGACGGGACCGGACCATTCGCCCCACGCGCTCTTCCACAGGAGGACCGCATCCGCCTTTGCGGCCTGGAACAGCGCGTCGCCGATGCGCTGGGGCGGAAGGTCTTCGCGTTGGCGGAAGTAGCTCTCGACCGATTCGAGCGTCGTGCCGCTCTTCCAGGAATCCACCAGCGCGTTGACGACCTGCCACTTCTCGAGACCCCCGGACTCCAGCGGCATCTCGTCCGTCACCTGTGGCTCCGCGTAGAGAGCGATGCCACCGGCGGAGCGAAGGAAGCTCTTCGCCGGGTCCAGAAGGAACCGCTCCAGCTGCGAGAGGGTGAGCTGGGCCGGGGCAGGGCCCATCTGCCGGGAGCGGGCCTCTGTTCGGCGGCGGGCGGTGATGGTGAGCGCCACAGAGCCACTGGCACGCCGGGACTCGGCCCCTCCGAGGGCCGGCAGGTCGAAGCTGGGCCGGCTGAGGAAGTTGGCCTCCGACGTGGCCGTGGGTGGATGCGTGAACGCCGCGGCGGACCCGCCGAGCTGTTCGAGCAGCCAGCTGACCGCCACCGGCTTGGCCGTGCTGCGGTTGGTGCGCTGCGAGGAGGCCTGCCTGACGATCAGGAGTTTCTCCGTGGACCGGGCATGGGTGAGGAGTTGGCGCAGCCGCCTGGCGCGCACGTCCGGCGCGTGATCACCGAGGTCCACGGAATCAGGCAGGACGCCGCCGCGCCCGGGCACCACGTCGTCTGTGACGCCCAGCATGGCGAGCACCCGGAATTCGACGTGCTGCAGTTCACCCAGGGGGATCACCTGCAGGGTGCCGTTGCCCGCCGCGACACGGGCGCGCGGCGGGCGGGCGGCGTCTTCAAGGAGGTGGGCGAACTCGTGGGGCGTGAGCACGGTGGCGTTGCCCTGGTGGTCCGACTCGAAACGGGCGAGCACCGCCAGCGCGTGGAGCAGTTGCCATTGCTCCGTGCGGGGAAGCCCGACCAGCGAGCCGAGGGCGTCCCTGGACCGCGTCACCCACTCCGGCACCGTGGCCGGCGACGCAGTGGCTGCGACGATGCGCCGGAGGCGCGCCAACACCTCCACGAGCGCGCCCACGACAGACAGATCCGACGCGGTGACCGCTTCGGACCCGGACAGGCCGAGCCCCACGTCGGTCCCGGGCGCGACGGCGAGACCGATGAGGAGCCTGTCGATGCCGCGCACCCACGTGTTCTGTTCGACGCCGGACAGGTCGAATAGGGCACGGTGTTCGGTGTCCAGACCCCAGCGGATGCCCGCACCGGCGATCAGTTCGACCACGGCGCGGCGCTCCGTCAGATGCCAGCGGTGCGCGATGGGAGGGCTGAGGAGCAGCCCCACGATCTGTCTGGCGGTGGCCCGGGACCTGCCCAGGCGCAGCAACGCGACGAGGAGGGTGAGGACGGGGTTGGCGTCCAGCGAGCCGATGGGCTGTACCCGCAGAGTGCGGCCGGGATGGGCCTTGTCGTCGACGGCGGCGAAGGCGGAATCCAGCAGCGCGGAGTAGCGCTCCGGCTGTGGGCAGAGGATGGCCACCTCCCTGGGTTCGAGAGAGGGGTCTTCGGCGAAGGCGCGCGTGAGCTCGTCGCGCAGCACCTCTACCTGCCTGGCCTCACCGTGGGAATCATGGACCGAGACGATGGGCGGGGGAGCGGCTCCGTCCGGGAGGGATTCCACGGCGTCGGCGAGCTCGGTTGCCCAGCCGTCGCCCGCGGAGCCCGCCGGTTGCAGGACGGTGAGCCCGGGGCCGTCCCCCAGTGCGCGGAGGGCCTGCAGCTGCGGCCTGGTCAGGTCGTCCACCGCGATCACGAAGGTGGGCACCGTGTCGGCCCGGGCCGCCTCGTAGGTCTTCTCGAGCGTGACGAGCGGGTCCAGTTCCAGCGCGTCGGTCACGGCGCGGAACAGTGCGGGCTGCCAGGACAACGCGTCCGGGATGGTGACCCCTCCGAGGCCCGTGTCCTCCCCGGCTGTCCAGCTGGCAAGGAGCTGGGGCGTGTGGTCCAGATAGCCGCGCAGCAGGCGCGCGATGCGGATGGCGGTGGCCCGACGCCGCCCGGGGCGCGTGTCATCTGGGGCGAGGGCACGTGCCACCAGCGGGTGCTGCACCTGGGCGAGGGCGTCTGCCACCGCCAGATCCAGCGGGGTGCCCAGCCAGCGGGAACGGTTGCGTTCTTCGCCGGCCTGCTGGGCCAGTTTCCGCATGAGGTCTGCGGGGGAGAGGTAGCTGATGCCTGCCGAGATGCCCAGGCGGGCCGCCACCTCCTGGCCGAGGACGCGACCCGTGGCCCGGGTGGAAACCACGACGCGCAGGGTGAGGAAAGGATCTGTTGCCGCCGCCGAGATTTCCCGTGCGAGATGGTCCACCAGGGTTGCCCACCGGGCTCCTCTCAGCAGTCTCACCGTCATGGCGTTCACCCTACTGGTGGCTCCCGACAATTCCGTTTTGTCCGCCCGGGACGGTATGAATGACGCCGTGAGCAACCACATCCTCGACGCCCTTGATCCCGAGCAGCGCACCGTCGCGACCCTGCTGGATTCACCGGTGGTGGTGCTCGCCGGCGCTGGCACCGGCAAGACCCGCGCCATCACGCATCGCATCGCGCACGCGGTGAGCGAGGGCCGCTATTCGCCCACGGCCACGCTCGCAGTCACGTTCACCACCCGGGCTGCCGGCGAGATGCGCTCCCGTCTGGCGGGGCTGGGGGTCAGGGGTGCGCAGGCGCGCACCATCCACTCGGCCGCGCTGCGGCAGTGCCAGTTCTTCTGGCCGCAGGCCTACGGTGTCGCCTTCCCCTCCGTCGCACAGAACACGTTCGGTCTGGTGGCGCGCGCCGCCCACCAGGTGCTGGGCAGTTCCGACACGGCGCTGGTGCGAGACCTCGACGCGGAGATCAGCTGGGCCAAGACCAGCAACGTCGCCCCGGCGCAGTACGTGGACATGGCAGAGGGACGTTCCGTCAACGGCGCCGCCCCGTCCCAGGTGGCCAACGTGATGACGCTGTACGAGAAGGCCAAGCTCACCGAGGGCACCGTCGATTTCAACGACATCCTGCTGTGCAACGCGGTGCTCCTCAGCGAGCATGCGGAGATCGCAGAGACCATCCGCGCCACCTACCGCCACTTCGTCGTGGACGAGTACCAGGACGTCTCCGCGCTGCAGCACCGCCTCATCCAGTTGTGGGTGGACGGCAGGCCGGACGTGTGTGTGGTGGGCGACGCGAACCAGGCCATCCACTCCTTCGCGGGTGCCGATGCCGGCTACCTGCTCCGGTTCGCCGATGAGGACCCCTCCGCCCGGACGGTGCGGCTCGTGCGCAACTACCGGTCCAGCCCGCAGGTGGTGGCGTCGGCCAACAAGATCCTCCGGGTGAGCGGCGGCGCGCCCGGGGCGCTCAAGGCCACCAGGGACACCGGGCCGGCGCCGTCGTTCCAGGCGGCACCGGATGAGGCGACTGAGGCGGCCGATGTCGCCGATTGGCTGAAGGTCCGCCATGGCGCCGGCACGAGGTGGTCCGAGATGGCGGTGCTGTACCGCATCAACGCCCAGTCGCCCTCACTGGAAGCGGCGCTCACCGAACGTGGCATCCCCTACACGGTGCGCGGCACCGAGCGGTTCTACGACCGCGCGGAGGTTCGCCAGGCCATCGTGGAGTTCGGTCGCTCCTCCCAGCGCGACGAGGAAGCCCAGCCCGGCGTGATCATTGACGCCGTTCTGCGCGGGCTGGGATGGAAGCCCGAGGCCCCGTCCGGCCAGGGCAAGCAGCGCGAGCGGTGGGAGTCGTTGACGGCGCTGCGCGCGATGGTGGCGGAGGAGACGGGCAAGCGGGAGGACTGGTCCGGGGTGGATGCCGCCACCTGGTTGCAGGAAAGGGCCAGTTGGCAGGCCGCACCGGTGGCGGATGCCGTCACGCTCTCCACACTGCACGCAGCGAAGGGGCTCGAGTGGGACGCCGTGGCCATCGTCGGAGTCCGCGAGGGGATGATCCCGTTCGTGTTGGCCCAGGAGGAACCTGCGCTGTCAGAGGAATGTCGCCTGCTCTACGTGGGGTTCACCCGCGCGCGGCGCGACCTGCGCATCAGTTGGGCGGCGTCGAGGGGCAAGGCCACCCGCTCCCGTTTCATCGCAGACCAGGTGAGCGGCCCGGTGGAAACGACCCCCGCGCGCAAGACCACCTCCGCGCGCTCCCGCACCTGCCGGGTGTGCGGCAACCCGCTCCACACGGCGGCGGAGCGGAAACTGAACCGTCACACCGACTGCGAGGTGTCCTACGACGAGGGCCTGTTCGAGGCGTTGCGCACCTGGCGCAAGCAGGTGGCGGAGGAGACGCGGATGCCGGCATTCGTGATCTTCACCGACGCGACGCTGCAGGCCATCGCCGAAGCGGCACCCACCAGCCCTGCCCAATTGTTGAAGCTGCCGGGAATCGGCCAGTCCAAGCTCAGCAAGTACGGCGAGGGTGCCCTGACCATCGTGCGCCAGCATCAGGAGTCGTGACAGCCCCGGGTGCGGCAGTCGGCGCGCCAGGGCCAGGTGAAGAGGCTGAGACCCGGCTCGTCGATGTTCCACATCCACGTGGAGCCCATCAGGTCTGTCGTGCCGTGCCGCAGCAGTGCCAGAGCCTGCAGGGCGGTCCATGCCGAAGCCCAGGCTGTCAATTCCGTCAGCGCTCCCCGTTCGGATGGTGTGCGCTCCGCAGAGGACAGGCAGGCGGGGCAGGGGCCGAAGCCAGGTGCGACGTATGGCCCCACGGCGGCGCCCCTCGCGTGCCACCACACATGCAGGGCCCCTGTCTCGGCGCCGTAGATCTCTGACTCGAGAACCGGATGGCGGCCCGGCGGCCAGGTGAGGATCGCCAGCGCGGACGCGGACGTGGTACCGGGCGACCGGTGGGCCGCCTTAGGGGTGACGGTCCTGGTGAACAGGCCCGCGCGCTGGAGCCCGGCGGCGATCGGAGCTGTACGGGTGGGCGACCCGAGGACGGTGAGGACGGGGGTGCTGAAGGTCATGGGGGACACTCTGGTGGCCGGCAGCGGCCATCACCCTGGCGTCGGTGCCAACGGACAACACCGGGGAGGCAACGGACAACACCTGGACCCCGTCGGACAACACCTGGACGCCGGCGGACAACACCCGGGGGCAAAGCTACGGGGCGGCAGCGTCACGCTGCCGCCCCGTCAAGCTGTGTTCGGGCTCAGGCCTTGCCGAGGATGCGGTTCAGGTTGGTGCCACACACCGGGCACTTGCCCTTGGCCATCTTGGTGCCCTTGGCGTTGACGACGACCTCGCCCTTCGCGTCGCGCTTGTCCTTGCACTTGACGCAGTAGAAAGAACCTTCCCAGGTCTCTGCAGCCATGAATTTCCTCCTTGTTTGGGGCGCTGATGGGTTCAGCAACCCTGATCACTGTAGCGGGGCGACAAGCTCTGTTGGTATGACACACCGCGCCTGTAGAAGCGGAATCCCGGGTTCGTGATCCGCCTTCCCCTGCGAATTCGACCCCGGGACTCCTGTGCTGAGTTAACCGTGCGACGGTGAGCCGCGTCAAGGAGCAAGTGTCAGCGCGGGGAGTCCCCGCCCAGCAACTTGCGCAATTCCGCGTCCATCTCGTCCTCTTCCGGCTCTGCGTGAGCGGTGCCGGCCGTGAAGGAGAGCGGGTCCTCCAGATGCGCCCGCGTGGGCAGCAGATCGGGATGGCCCCAGACCGCGTCGCGCCCGTCCATGCCCCGTGCATGTTCGACGGCGGCCCACAGGTTCTTCGCGTCCCGGACGAGCCGGGGGCGGAGATCCAGGCCCAACAGCTCGGTGAAGACACCGGTGACGGGTGTGGCGGAACCGCGACGGCGGTGCAGCACCTCTTCCAGTTGCGGCGCGTTCGGCATCCAGGGCGCGGCGGCGCGTCCGGCCACGTGGTCCACCCATCCCTCGACCAGTGCGAGCAGGACCTCGAGCCGCTCGAGGATCTCCACCTGGATGGCCGTGCTGGCCGGCTGGAAGAAGGAACCGCGGACCTGTTCGCCCACTGCCACCATGTCCTCCATGGTCAGTTGCTCCAGGCTCTCCGGCCGCAGGGATTCCGCGATCGCGTCGAAGTCGATGGTGATCTCGCGCGCGTAGTGGGCGAGCAGCGCGCTGAGCTGGGGTGACAACCAGCCGACGGCGTGGAAGAGCCGCTGCCTGGCTGCCTCACGGAGCAGCAGGTACAGCGTCACGTCGGTGTCGCTGGCGTCGAGGTCCTGGGTGAACTGGGCGACGTTGACCGGCACCATCACCACGTCGTTGGAGCCCAGAAGGTTGAAGCCGATCTCCGTGCCGGTGAGGATGTCGCCGGCCACTCGGGCCAGTTCCCGCTTCAGGCGGTCGCGGTAGATCAGGGAGGCCGACTGCTTCATCATGGGGCCCATCATCTGGGCGAGCGGCTGGAGGTCTTCGTCCTGCTCGGCCCCGCTACCGCGGCGCAGGGCATCCGCCAGGCCGTCGATGATGGGATCTATCACCGCACGCCAGCCGTCACCGGTCTCGTCGAGCCACGCGCCCTTGGTCAGCGCCCGGGCAGGGCGGCCCGTCTCGGAGAAGGTGGTGATGGGCGAGAGCCAGTTCTGGGCGAGCCGCTCAGCGTCGACGATGGCGGAGCGCTCCTCCGGCCGCAGCTCCGGGTCCCCGCCCGCCTCCGCAGCCAGATGCTTGGCGGCGGTGAGCGTGGTGCGCCAGGCGGCGTCCGGATCGCGGTCCGCGGCGGTCATGCCGAACATGAAGCCACCGCCGGAAGCCTGCATCTTCTGAACGTGCGCCACCAGGTCTTCAAGATTCAGGTTGTCGGCATCACCCAGCCCGAGTTGCTCCAGCATCTTGCGCAGCTGCTCGAAGTCGAAAGGACCGAACGAGGGGTTGGACATCAGTTTCCTCCTGTGCACCGATACAGGCCATTGTTCCGCATGGGGCAAGCGCCGCGCGACCGCTTGCCGACGGTTGGTAGTGTGACGGCAGTCGCGCAGAAGGGAGCCGCCATGTCACGCAATGCCGTCGCCATTGTCAGTTCCCTGCTCTTCGCCGCGCTGGCAGCCCTGTTGGTGCTCACTCCGGTGCCCTACGTGGCCTGGCGGCCAGGCCAGACCGTGGACGTGCTGGGCAGCACGGATTCCGGGCCGGTCATCGAAATCTCCGGGGGTCTTCCCACCTACCCGTCAGAAGGTCGCCTCCTGATGACGACGGTGTCGGCGACGAGGGTGGAGTCAACGATCAGTCTCCCCGAAGCCCTGTATGTGCACATGGCCACCGGCTCCGACGCGATTCCGCGCGAGATCTACTACCCCCCGGGCAAGACCATCGAGCAGGTGCGCGCAGAGGCCACCCTCCAGATGGACAACTCCCGCACCCTCGCCATCGTCGCTGCGCTCCGCGCTGAGGGGGTACCCGTCTCAGAGGTGCCCAGCGTCGGTGCCGTGTCGCTCACCGGCCCTGCCGCAGAGAAGCTGTTGCCTGGCGACATCATCCGCCAGGTGGACAACCAACCGGTCGAGAACATCGACGAGTTGGCGAACCTGATCGCGGGGCGCTCAGTGGGGGACACCCTCACCTTCGCCATCCTGCGCGACGGGCAGCAGCGCAATGAGACCGTCACCACCAAGCCGAACACCACCAACCCGCGCCTGCCGGATCTCGGCGTGCGCTGGGCCATCGGCTATCAGTACTCACCGACGATCACGTTCGGGATCGATGCGGCCGTGACCGGCCCCAGTGCCGGCCTCGTCTTCGCGCTGGGCATCTACGACCGCATCACCGAAGGCGACCTGCTCGGCGGCCGTGTGGTCGCCGCCACAGGATCCATCGACGCGGACGGCCGGGTGGGGCCCATCGGCGGCATCCGCGAGAAGATCACCGGCGCCGAGCGCGGTGGTGCCGAGATCTTCCTGGTCCCGGAGCGCAACTGTCAGGACATCGGGGACCTCAGGACTGAACTGACCCTGATCAAGGTGGCCACGTTCAAGGACGCGGTGGCCGCCCTGCAACTCATCAATGAAGGAAACACTGCGGAGGTGCCTACCTGTGGCTGACCGACTTATCGCCTGCCTCATGGACGTCGAAAGACACGTCTCGGGCGCCGGATGGGACCAGCCGGCGCGGCTGTTCGCGCTGGTGACCACCGGCACGCTGCTGGATGTGGAACCACATCTCCGGGGAAGGGTGCCGGACACGGCACCGGACGCGCTCACCGCCATCGAGCAGGACGAGTTCCATGCCACCGACGACCTGTTCACCAGGCTGGCGGGCATCTACTGGCCCGATACCGTCGAGGGCTGCGCCCTGGCACTCGAGCGGGCCTTCCTGCCGCCGGAGTATGAGAAGGACATCCCTGACGATCCGGATGAGGCGGCCATGTTCGTGATGAAGCACCCCGCCAAGACCGACGTGCGCGTCGTGGTGGGCGTGCTCCGCGACGGAGCCCGGCATGGGCTCGCCCGGCTCCAGGACAACCCGGAGGATCTGCTGGGCGCCGAAGACCTGGTGCCCGGACTCGCCGACGCACTGCTCGATACCTTCAGGAGTGAGGACTCGTGAGCACCGAGACACGGACCGATACCCACGCCGAGCCCCGACGAGGACCCCTCCTGTGGACGGTCCTCATCGTCGGCGGCCTGATCTTCCTCACGGTCATCGCTGCCCGCGTGGGCACCGACTACCTGTGGTTCCGAAGCATCGACTTCCAGACGGTGTTCACCACGCAGCTCGCGGCCCGCATCGGCCTGCTGCTGGTCTTCGGGCTGTTCCTGTTCGCCGTGGTGTTCTTCAGCCAGCTGATCGCCTACAAGCTGCGGCCCAAGGTCCGTCGGGCCAACCTCGATTCCGAGTTCCTGGTGCAGCTGCGCGACGCGCTGGACCGGCGTTCCAAGGCGCTGATGGCCGTCCCGGCCGGCGTCCTCGGCATCCTGGGCGGGCTCACCGCCGCGGGCGTCACGCCAACCTTCCTCGCCTGGTGGCACCGCACGCCGTTCGGCAAGGCCGACCCGTACTTCGGCATGGACGCCAGCTTCTTCGTGTTCACGCTGCCGTGGCTGCAGTTCGTCACCGGTTTTGTGCTGTTCTCCCTCATCGTGGGCGGCATCGCCGCAGCGTCCGTGCACTTCATGACGGGAGCGCTGAACACAGCGGCGTTCCGCGGGCGTGGCAACAGCCCCGCCATGGTGGGTGCCCAGCGGCACCTGTCGATCATGCTCGGCCTCGTACTGCTCGTCATCGCGGTGAACACGCTTTTGGAGCGGTACTCGCTGAGCGTGACACCGTCAACGCTCTTCACCGGTATCGGTTACACCGACGCCAACACCCGCATGCCCGTCGCCATCATCATGGCGGCGATCGCGGTCATCACGGCGCTGGCCAGCTTCTTCAACGCGTGGCGGGTGCGTTGGAGCGTGCCCGGCGCCTCGATCGCCCTGCTGATCGTCTCGGGACTCCTGCTGTCCATGGCCTACCCGTGGATGATCCAGACCTTCGAGGTGGATCCCAGCCCGCAGGACAAGGAACGTCCCTACATCGCCAACAACATCGAGGCGACGCGCTACGCCTTCGGCATCGAGAAAGTCGAGATCGAGGACTACGAGGCGACCACCAGCGCCAGCGCCGGCCAGTTGCGCCAGGATGCCGCGGCGCTGCCGGCCATCCGCCTGATCGACCCCACGGTGGTGCCGCCCACCTTCGAGCAGTTGCAGCAGGTGCGTGGCTACTACGCCTTCCCGCGCACGCTCGACGTCGACCGCTATGTGATCGATGGCAAGCCCACGGATTCCGTCGTGGCGGTGCGGGAACTCAACCTCGAATCCATCGAGGGCGGCGACACGTGGAACAACCGTCGCACTGTCTACACCCACGGCTACGGCATGGTGGCCGCCTACGGCAACCAGCGCGAAGCCAACGGCGAGCCGGTGTTCTTCTCCGGCGGCATTCCCACGATGGGCAAGCTCGAGGAGCACGAACCGCGCATCTACTTCGGTGAGCGCACGGACTACTACGTCGTCGTGGGAGCCCCTGAGGGCAGCGACCCGGTGGAGCTGGACACCCCGTCCGGTGGTGAGGGCCGCTCGGAGTCCCTGTACACCTACACCGGCTCCGGTGGTGTCCCCATCGGCAACTGGTTCACCAAGGCAGCGTTCGCGATCCGCTTCGGCGACATCAACCTGATGCTGTCGGACCGGGTCAACGAGCAGTCCCGGGTACTCCACGACCGCATCCCGGTGCAGCGCGTGCACGAGGCGGCACCCTGGTTGACCATCGACTCGGATCCGTTCCCCAGCATGGTCGACGGCCGCATGGTGTGGATCATCGACGGCTACACCACCACGGATTCGTACCCCAACGCCACCCGGCTGGACTGGACCCAGGCCATCTCGGATTCGCACACGTCGGCGGACCGCCTGCTGCTGGGGCAGCAGGTCAACTACGCCCGCAACTCCGTGAAGGCAATCGTGGATGCCTACGACGGCTCCGTGACGCTCTACGAGTGGGACGAAGAGGACCCGCTGTTGCAGACCTGGTCGAAGGCCTTCCCAGGCGCCATCACGCCGAAAGACGAGATCTCGCCGGAACTGTTGGCCCATCTGCGTTACCCGCAGGACCTGTTCAAGGCGCAGCGGGAAATCCTGGGGCGCTACCACACCACCAACCCCGGTACCTGGTACCAGCAGTCAGACGTGTGGCAGGTTCCCAACGACCCCATCCGCGGCTCGGAGTCCCGGCAGAAGCAGCCGCCGTACTTCCTCACGATCCGCTGGCCCGGCGACGATGAGCCGGTCTACTCGAACACCACGGTGTTCGTGCCCAAGGACCGGGAGAACCTGTCGGTCTACCTGGCGGTCAACTCGGATGCCGACTCTGACGACTACGGCCGCATGCGGGTGCTGAAACTCTCTGATGCGGAGCAGATCGCCGGCCCCGGCCAGACGTTCAACTTCATCTCGACCAACCCGGTGGTGGCAGAACGTCTCCTGCCGTTCAACCGCCAGGGCGCCTCGGCCACCGCCATTCACGGAAACCTGCTGACGCTGCCCTTGGGCGGCGGACTCCTCTACGTCCAGCCCATCTACACCCAGGCCGTCACGTCAGGTTCCTACCCGGCGCTGCGCTTCATCGTGGTGCGCTTCGGCGAACACATCGGCATCGGCGACACCCTGCAGGCCGCGCTGGACCAGGTGTTCCAGGGCGACGCCGGCGCTGAAACGGGAGAGGGTGGCGCGGAGGGCGTGCCGCCCGTCGTCGAACCCGGAGGCGAGGTCGAGGGAGAAGAGCCGACGCCGGCGCCGAGCGTCACGCCCGCCACGGGTGCCGAGGCGCGGGCCAGGCAGTTGCTGACTGAGGCGCAGGCGCTCTACGAGGGCGCCGACGTCGCACTGAAGGAAGGCAACCTGGGCGAATTCCAGGCCAAGACCAAGAGCGCCGAGGAGAAGGTCGACGAGGCGATCAAGGCGCTCGACGGGGGCTAAACCACCTGCGGCCGCAGGCCGAGTAGCTCCAGAGCGGGGACCAACTCGGCCGCGGCCCCGGTGACGGCGATCGTCAGGTGTGTGGGGTCAACGACCTCGCGGAACGCGGCCGTCGCGCCCTCGGCCGTCACGAGCTTGAGCGCCGCGAAGTGCTCATTGAGGTAGTCCGGGCCGATGCCTGAGCCTGCCAACGCGGAGCCTTGGGCGACGATGTCCGCAGAGGTTTCGTTGGCCAGCGGCGCGATCCCGACCAGGAAGTCCCGGGCATCGTCCGTCTCCGCGGCCGACAGGGGCTCACCCAGCGCCAGACCGTCGAGCATCCTTGCGACCGCGTCGCCGGCGACCTCTGTGCGCACGCTCCCGCCGACGCTGAACTGGCCCTCGTCGACGCCGGGGGAGAAGCCTCCGCGGATGCCGTAGGTGTAGCCGAGCCGCTCGCGCAGTTCGAGGTTGAGGCGGCTCGCGAAGGCTCCTGCCACGGCATGACCGGCGACGCGCAGGGACGGCCACCTGGGGTCGTTGCGCGTCACGGTGCGGCTGGCCAGCGTGACGGTGGCCTGCACGGAGTCCGGGTGGTCGACGACGACCACGGTGGGCTCCTGCAGCGGCGACGCGGGCCGGAGCCCCTGCGCCGCGGGCTGTCCCGACTGCCAGCTTCCGATGCCCTCCAGCACTTCGGCAAGGGTGACGGCACCGGCGATGACGAGGGTGGCGCCGACCTGGGAGAAGTGGCTCCGGTGCCACTGCGCCGCATCGGCGGCCGTGATGCGCTGAAGTGTCTCCGGGAGGCCGCTCGTGGGCCGGGAATCGCGGTGGGTCGGGTCGTACAGCGCTGCGCGCAGTGCGAGCCGGTTCGCGGCACCGGGCGAGGCGAGCCGCGACTCGTGGGAGGCGATCTGGGCCTCCACATGGTGGGCGACGTCGCGTTCGCTGTAGGCGGGCTGCGTCAGTACCTCGGAGAACAGTGGCAGCACGGCAGTCAGCCGCCGCGAGGGGGCCTGCCCACCGAAGGTGGTGTAGCGGTGATGCGTGCCGCCGTGGAGGGTCGCCCCCTGCGCCTCCAGCAGTTCGCCGATCCCGCCGTCGGGGTGCAGGTGGGTGCCCTCGTCAATGGCGTGCAGCGCGACGTTGGCCACGCCCTCCTTGTCGCGGGGCTCATAGGTGAGCTGGGTGGGCAGGACCACTTCGAACGTGGCCACGTGCTGGCCCGGCAGGTGGAAATGCCACACGCTGAGGCCCGAGTCCAGGCGCACGACGGTGGGGGTGGGGAAGTGCCAGGGCGTGGCGAGTTGGACGGCTGGTCTTTTCATCGGGCGTTCTCCGCACGGTAGAGGAGTGTGTGGCACGCGTCGGGCTGGAGCCATCTTGCGGCGGCGGCACGGACGTCGTCAGGTGTGAGGGCGAGGACCTCGCCGAGATACTTGTTCACGTACTTCGGGGAGCCGTGCAGGAGCCAGGCCTCATTGATGGCGTCGGCCCGGCCGCTCGTGGTGGCCAGATCCCACAGCCAGTCGCGCTCGAACTGCGCCACGGCGCGGGCCAGTTCCGCCTCCGTCGGTCCCTCCACCAGGAACGTGGCGAGTTCCCCGGTGACCGCGTCGGAGAGCTGCTCCAGCGACACGTCGTCTGCAGGGCGTCCCACCAACGTCGTCAGCGACGCTGCGGAGCGGTTGGTGAACATGCCGCTGTGCACCTCATAGGCGACATCGGAGCGCTTGACCAGGGCCCGGTGCAGGCGGCTGGTGTTCCCGTCGGCGAGCACCGCCAGCGCCATGTCGAGGGCGGGTACGTCGGGGTGCGCCGCGTCCGGGGTGGCCCAGGAAAGGTAGCTGAGCGAGTGGGGGACCTGACGGGTCACGACGTCGGTCTGCGGCGCAACGAGACCGCCGACAGGCATCGCCCCACGGGCAGGCTTCGGCAGCGCAGGGAGGTGACCGAAGTGGCGCTCCACGAGGCTCAGCCCTTCGTCGACGCCGACGGGGCCGCACAACACCAGGCGGAGGTTGCTCGCCGGGTACCAGGCGCTGAAGAACGCGGCCACGTCGCTGAGCGAGGCGGCGTCGAGATCTTCCATGGACCCGATGGTGAGGTGCCCGTACGGGTGCTCGGCCTCGAAGTGCTGAGCGGTGAGGAGTTCGAGGAGGTCGCCGTAGGGCTGGTTGTCGTAGCGCTGGCGCTTCTCCTCCTTGACCACCTGGCGCTGGGCCTCGAAGTTCTCCGGCGTGATGGCGAGCGACGCGAACCGGTCCGCCTCCAGCCAGAGGGCCAGGTCCAGGGCGCCGCGAGGGACGGTCTCGAAGTAGTTGGTGCGGTCCGACGACGTGGTGGCGTTGACGGTGCCGCCGAGGGCCTCGACGGTGGCCATGTGCTCACCGCTGGCGACGTTGGCGGAACCCTGGAACATGAGGTGCTCGAAGAGGTGGGCGAAACCGGTGCGGCCGGCGACCTCGTCGGCGGAGCCCACTTCCACCCAGATGTTGACCGCGACGCCGGGTGCCGCATCGTCGGGCGCCACGACGACCCGGAATCCGTTGTCGAGTTCGTGTTGGCTCAGTTCGTAGTGGAGGTCCGCCTGGGTCATACCGGCGAGCCTAGCGTGCCCGCCGCGGTGCTCCGGAGAGTAGGTTGTGGGCCATGAAATACCGCTATCTCGGCAATTCGGGTCTCAAGGTCACGGAGATCATCTACGGCAACTGGCTCACCCACGGCTCGCAGGTGGAGAACGACGCGGCGAGCGCGTGCGTGCGCGCCGCCCTGGACAACGGCATCACCACGTTCGACACCGCGGACACCTACGCGAACACCGTCGCGGAGCAGGTGCTGGGCGAGGCGTTGAAGGGTGAGCGCCGCGAGTCTCTGGAGATCCTGACGAAGGTCTACTGGCCGATCGGGCCCAAGGGCGCCAACGACGCAGGCCTCTCCCGCAAGCACATCATGGAAGGCATCGACGGCTCGTTGAAGCGGCTCCAGATGGACTACGTGGACGTCTACCAGGCGCACCGCTTCGATGTGGAGACACCGCTCGAGGAGACGATGGTTGCTTTCGGCGACATCGTGCGCCAGGGCAAAGCGCTCTACATCGGCGTGTCCGAATGGCGCGGTGAGCAGATACTGGAGGCTGCCAGGTACGCCAGGGAGTTGCGCATTCCGCTCGTGTCGAACCAGCCGCAGTACAGCATGCTGTGGCGGGTCATCGAAGACGAGGTGATCCCGGCCTCGCAGGAGGCGGGTCTGTCACAGATCGTGTGGTCCCCGGTCGCCCAGGGCGTCCTGACCGGCAAGTACCTGCCCGGCCAGGGTGCGCCGGAGGGTTCGCGTGCCACCGACGCCAAGGGCGGCCAACAGATGATCAGCCGGTGGATGCAGGACGACCTGCTCGCCGCGGTCCAGGACCTCCGCCCCATCGCCGAAGAGGTGGACCTGACCATGGCCCAGCTCGCCGTGGCATGGGTGCTGCAGAACGAGAACGTGGCGGCGGCGATCATCGGTGCCTCGCGCCCGGAGCAGGTGGCCGAGAACGTCAAGGCCAGCGGCGTCGAACTACCCGCTGACGTCATGTCCCGGATCGACGCAGTCCTCGGTGGCTTCGTCCAGCGGGATCCGGCGAAGACCCAGCCGCTTCCGCAGCGCCCCTGACCCCGGGGGCCGGTGCCCCTGCAGTTCCTGGAGCCGTCCCGCCGAATTCCTTCGGCGGGATGGCTTCACGGCGTGGTGTGATCAGCGGCTCAGCTGTTGAGCCAACGCTGCAAGAAGTCGTCGACCAGCGCGATGTAGCCGGGCCTGTCGGAGAAGTAGCCGCCGCAGTGGTACGCACCTTCAAAGGTCACCAGTTCGACGGCGTCGCGCCCTGCCGCGTCCCTCAGGTCCAGCGCGTGTCGGTACGGGATGACCTCGTCCCGGGTGCCGTGCAGCAGCAGGATCGGCCGGGGCGGAAGCTCGGCGATGGCGTCGATGGGGCGCACGTCGTGCAACCTGTAGCCGTGCAGCACCCGGTTGGCGAGAGCCACCAGCGGCACGAACGGCGCGGCAGGGAGCCTGTGGCCCCGGAAGGCCTGGGCCACCACGTCCGTCAGCGTGGCGAAGGGGGAGTCCAGCACCAGAGCCCCGACGCGGGAATCCTTGGCGGCCGCGAGGATGGCGGTGGCTGCACCCCCGGAGAAGCCCACGACGGCCAGCCGGGCGTCCGGACGGCGTGCCGCTGCATGGTCCAGGGCCGCGAGCAGGTCGCGTTGCTCGTGGAACGCCAGCGAAAGAGCGCCGTCGCCGGAGTCGCTGGAGCCCCGGAAATCGAAGAGCAGCACGCTGTGGCCCCGGCGCACCAGGCCCGGCCCGATGCCGAGCAGGTCTGACTTGTTGCCCCGGTGCCCGTGGGCGATGACGACGACGCTGCGCGACCCCGGCACGTCGAACCACCAGCCGGCGATCCGCACCCCGTCGTCGGCGGTGAAGGTGACGTTGTCGGCTTGCAGCCCCACCTCGAACGGTGTGAAGCCGTAGGGCGGCCACTCGCGCCTCGGCCCGTTCAGGGACCGTGCACCGAAAACTCCGAGAGCGGTCCCAGCCAGGCCGATGCCCGCTGCCACCCAGCCCGCGTTCCGCAACCATTTCATGAGTCCATTCATACCCGCACAGCGCCCGCCCAGCACATCTCGCCCAGGCGGCGTTGCCGGTGTCAGGGGTGACACGAACCACCCCAGAACCCATGCCCCAACTCGAACACCGACCTCGATTTGTGTTCTGGGAAGGGCTTCCGTATAGTTATCGAAGCGACGCGGGGTGGAGCAGCTCGGTAGCTCGCTGGGCTCATAACCCAGAGGTCACAGGTTCAAATCCTGTCCCCGCTACTACCGGAAGACTCCCGGCCAGGTATCTGGCCGGGAGTCTTTTCATGTCCGAACCGCACCGCCGACGATGTGGGATCCCTACTCAACCAGTCGGACGCTGTAGCCTTGGCCGCGTCGCTTGACCCGCGCGTCTTTGCAGAGCACGATTGCTGCAACTTGAACGATCCAGGGGGTTAGATGAACAAGCCGACGCTTGCGAGCCTGGCCGCCGAGCTGAACCTGTCACGGCAGACGGTTTCCAACGTTCTCAACTTCCCAGACAGGGTGCGCCCGGAGACGCGGGCAAGGGTCCAGGAGGCGATCGAACGCTCCGGGTACCGTCCGTCGGCCGCGGCCCGCGCGCTGCGCAACCAGCGGGCCATGTCGCTGGGCCTCAGGTTGAGCAACCCGCGCAACGGCATCAGCGGATCCATCATGGACGCCTTCACCCACTCACTCGTCGAACGGGCCGATCAGAGCGGCTACCGGGTCGTGCTGTTCCCGGCCCGCACCAACGACGAGGAGGTGGACAAGCTCGTCGAGCTGCGCCGCACGCTGGCCATCGACGCCTGCATCCTCACCGACACCTGGCTCGACGACCGTCGTCCGGAACAACTGATGGAGGCCGGCGTGCCTTTCGCGGCCTTCGGCAGGCCCTGGGGCGCGCCCGATCACGGCCGTTGGGCAGATGTCGACGGCCGCGCCGGCGCAGCCGAGGCGGCCGCCCACCTGCGCAGCCAGGGGCACGAGCGCATCGGTTACCTGGGCTGGTCCGACGGCTCCCCGGTGGGCAAGGACCGGCGTGCCGGCTGGGCTGAGGCCCTTGGGCTCACGCCCGAAGCGGAGCACGAACTGGCCGTCGAGGTGGAGGACACCGTCGACGACGGTGCAGCCGGCATGAAGGAACTGCTGGCCAGGGGGGCGACCGCGGTGGTCTGTGCCTCGGACACCCTCTCGCTGGGCGCGTTCACCGTGCTGCGCCGACGCGGGGAATCCGGCCGGTGGATCATCGGTTTCGACAACACCCCGGTGGCGCGTGAACTCGGCATCTCCAGCATGGTGCAACCCGTGGAAGAGGTGGCGGCGACGGTGCTGGACATGGTGCTGGCGCAGATCGCAGACCCCGGGGTGGACCTCACGGGCGTCACCATCCCACCGGTCCTGATCGCCCGCGACGGCTCCGGAGCGATCGGGTGAGCACGCACCGAAAACCTACTGGTTACACTGATGACGCTTTAGACAGACCCTCGAAGGGAACCCCTCATGCGCCGTAGCAGCCTGTCGGTCGCCGTCATCCTGGCCCTCGTGGCATCGGTGGTGCTGAGCGCCTGCGCCCGCCCAGACCCTGCCCCCGAGACAGCCGAGTCGACGCTCAACATTGGCGTCACCACCCGGCCGGACGGCCTCGACCCGATCACCGTGGCCGGTGCCGGCACGCCGTTCGTGCTGCTGTACAACGTCTACGAGACGCTGGTGAAGGTGGACTCGGACGGCAACATCAAGCCCCTGCTGGCCAACGAGTGGCGGATCTCCGAAGACTCGCTCGTGTACACGTTCACGCTGGAGTCCGGGGCCCAGTTCGCCTCCGGTGCTCCGCTGGAAGCTGAGGCGGTAGTTGCCAACTTCGAGCGCAACCGCGGCGACACCGCCACGGCGCAGATCCGGGACAAGTGGGGACCTGTCGACACCATCGAGGCCATCGACGAGTCCACCGTCGAGATCACGCTGAAGCAGCCGTCGCATGCCTGGCTGTACGACCTGAGCGGCCCGATGGGGATCGTGGCCGATCCCGCAGGCTTCGGCACCATCAACACCGTGCCCGTGGGCTCCGGTCCCTATGTCTTCGACGCGTGGGAAGAGGGCTCCTACATCCAGCTCAAGCCCAACACGAACTACTGGGGCACCCCGGGCCGCTTCTCCGACGTGTACTTCCGCTACTACTCGGACCCCAACGCCATGAACGCGGCGATGCTCTCGGGACAGCTCGACATCATCTCGAACCTGACCGTGCCCCAGTCGATCGAGCAGTTCCGCGACGAGTCGCGCTACACCATCCATGAGGGCACCACCACGGGCGAAGTGGTGCTCGGCTTCAACCACGGATCAGAGCCCCTCAAGGACCTCAAGGTCCGTCAGGCCATCAACCACGCCATCGACCGCGAGGCTCTCGTCGACGCGGTCTGGGCGGGCATGGGGCCGCTGATCGGCTCGCACGTGCCGCCGACAGACCCCTGGTACGAGGATCTCTCGCGGGCCTACCCGTTCGACCCGGCCAAGGCGCGCGAACTGCTCAAGGAAGCGGGCCACGAGTCCGGCCTCACGCTGCGCCTGCGCGTTCCGGTGCTGCCCTACGCGCCGCCGTCGGCCCGTTTCATTGCCGAACAACTCAAGGCCGTGGGCATCGATGTCGTGGTGGAGGAACTCGAATGGGGCCGCTGGCTCGAGCAGGTCTACGGCAACCACGACTATGACATGACGATCGTGGCCCACGTGGAACCGCGCGACATGACGGCGTTCTCGTTCGAGGGCAACTACTGGGCCTACAACAACCCCGAGTACAACGAGCTGTTGAAGGAGGCCGACGCCTCACTCACCCCGGAGGAGCAGACCGAGAAGCTGAAGGAAGCCGCCCGTCTCCTGTCCGACGACGCGGCCGCCGACTGGCTGTTCCTGCTGCCCAGCATCATCATCACCACCCCCGACATCTCGGGCGTCCAGGTCAACCAGATCTCTCTGTCGTTCGACCTGACGATGCTCGCCAGGGGCTGATCGCGCGTGGCCCTGCGACGGGTGCTGGTGCGGGCGGCGTGGCTGTTCGCCAGCCTGCTGCTGGCCTCGTTCCTGATCTTCGTGGTGGCCAACGCCCTCCCAGGCGACATGGCCCAGATCATCCTCGGCTCCAACGCGGCGCCGGGTGAGGCGGAGGCGCTGCGGGAGCGGCTCGGCCTCAACCGCCCGTTCGGGCTGCGGTACCTCGAGTGGCTCTGGGGCGTGCTCCGGTTCGACTTCGGCGCCTCATACATCAGTGGCCGCGCCGTCGCGCCCCTGATCGCCGCGCGCCTCGAGGTGACGCTTTCGCTGGCCATCCTGGGCATGCTCGTCGCGGTGCTGGTGGCGGTTCCGGTGGGGGCGTACGCGGCGGTCCGACGGCGCCACGCCGACGGAGCGGCCGTTTCCGCCCTGTCGCAGGTGGGGCTGGCCGTGCCCGCCTTCTGGGCCGGCATCTGGCTGGTGATCATTTTCGCGATCCAGCTGCGCTGGCTACCCGCCGGCGGTTACGTGTCGTACTGGGACTCCGTCGGCGAGTGGCTCACGCGGCTCGTCCTGCCTGTCGTCTCGCTTGCGCTGGTGCAGGGCAGCGTCATCTCGCGCTACGTGCGCTCGTCGGTGATCGAGGTCATGCAGGAGGACTACTTCCGCACAGCCCGCGCCGTCGGCTGGTCCAGGGCCGGGGCCCTGTTCCGGCACGGGCTGCGTAACATCGCCATCTCGCTGCTGACCGTCATCGGCCTCCAGTTGGCGACCTTGCTGGTGGGCGCCATCATCATCGAGCAGGTCTTTGCGCTGCCGGGCCTGGGTTCCGCGCTGCTGCTGGCTGTGTCACAGCGTGACCTCGCCGTCGTGCAGGCCATCGTGTTGCTGTTGGTGTGGAGCGTGCTGGTGATCAACTTCTTGGTGGACGTCGCCTATCAACTCATCGATCCCCGGCTCCGACGTGCAGCGGACGCGGCATGAAGCGCGCGACGCTCTACACAGGTCTCGTCCTCATCGGCGCGGTGGTGATGTTCGCCGTGGTCGGCGTCTTCTGGACCCCGTACAACCCCACAGCGATGGTGGGCGAGCGGCTGGCTGAGCCCGGCTGGCCCCACCTGCTGGGCACGGACGGATTCGGCGCCGACATCTTCTCCCGCATCATCAACGGCGCGAAGATCGTGCTGCTCGTGGGCATCGTGTCGGTGGCCGGGGCCGCCGTCGTCGGCGTGCCGGCCGGGATCTTCGCCGGTATGAAGCGCGGGTGGATGGGGGAGATCCCCGCCCGCCTGGCCGACATCCTCTACGGCTTCCCGGCGCTGCTGCTGGCCATCCTGTTCGCCGCCGCCCTGGGCGGGTCGACCTGGACGGCGATGCTCGCGATCTCCATCGCCACCGTCCCCGCCTTCCTGCGCATCGCACGGGCCGCGACGTTACAGGTGATGTCGCAGGGCTACGTCGAGGCGGCCCGCCTCAGCGGCACCCCCGGCACGGCCGTGGCCGTGCGCCACGTGCTGCCGAACATCGCACCGGTGCTCGGGGTGCAGGCGTCAGTGAGCTTCGGCGTGGCGATCCTCGCGGAGGCCGGCCTCTCCTACCTGGGGCTCGGTTCACGGGCCTCCGAGCCCACGTGGGGCCGCATGCTGCGGGAGGCCCAGGACTACATCTTCAGCGAGCCCATCCAGGCGCTGTGGCCCGGCCTGGCGATCGCGGTCGCAACGCTGGGCTTCAACCTGCTGGGAGACGGTCTCCGCGACCTCCTCGACCCGCGGCTGACGGAGATCCGGTGAGTTACCTCGAGGTCACGGACCTGACAGTCACGTTCGGGCGACACCAGCGGAAGGCGGTCGACGGTGTGTCGTTCACCGTCGACGCCGCCGAGAGCCTCGGCATCATCGGCCAGTCCGGGTCCGGCAAGTCCGTCACCGCGCTCGCCATCATGGGCCTGCTGCCGGACCATGCCCAGGTCACAGGTTCCATCCGCCTGGACGGCCGTGAGCTGGTGGGCCTGCCCGAACGCGAATACCGGGCGTTGCGCGGCGACGACATCGCGATGATCTTCCAGGAACCCATGACCGCGCTGGACCCGACGATGCGGGTGGGCCGCCAGATCGGTGAGGTCGTGGCACTGCACCACGGCGACCGCCGTGGTCGGATCCGCCCCGAAGTCCTCGCCTGGCTCGGTCGGGTGGGCATCACGGAACCCGAACGCATCGCCGACTCGTTCCCGCACGAGCTCAGCGGCGGCCAGCGCCAGAGGGCCCTGATCGCCATGGCACTGGCCAACCGGCCCGGGCTGGTGCTCTGCGACGAGCCCACCACCGCCCTCGACGTGCTCGTCCAGCGCCAGATCCTCGCCCTGCTCGCCGAGCAACTCGAGGGACGCTCCGCGATCTTCGTCTCCCATGACCTCGCCGTCGTGCGGCAGATCGCCGCCCGCGTGATCGTGATGCTGGACGGACGCATCGTCGAGGAGGGGCCCATCAGCTCTGTGATCGCCGAGCCACAGCACCCCTACACCAAGGGCCTCATCGCCTCTGCGCGCATCGACGCGGTGCCCCCCGGCGAGCGGCTGCCCTCCGTGGCCGATTTCTACCGGGCGGAGGAGGCATGAGCATCGTCGAACTCCGTGGCGCGGCCGTGACCTACCGACGGGCCGGCCGGCCGTTCGTCGCCCTGCACCCGTCGGACGTCGTCGTCGCGCCGGGGGAGCGCGTCGGGATCGTGGGCGGGTCCGGCTCCGGAAAGACGACCATGGCCAGGCTGATGCTCGGCCTCGTGCCGCCGTCGGAGGGGGACGTGCTGTTCGACGGCCGCTCCATCGTCGGCCTCCCGGAACGGAAACGCGGCTGGCTGCGGGCCTCCGCCTCCATGGTGTTCCAGGACCCGAACTCCTCGCTCAACCCACGGATGAAGCTGCGCGACATCGTTGCTGAGCCCCTGAGGTCGCCGGTGCTGCGGGGGAGGGGCGATGTGCCTGAACCCGCCGTCGAGGTGGTGGCCCGGGCCCTGGAAGGCGTCGGGTTGAGCGCCGAGACGTTGGACCGGTTCCCGCACCAGCTCTCGGGCGGTCAGCGCCAGCGGGTGGCGATCGCCCGCGCGCTGATCTCTGATCCCGCCTTCCTCGTGGCGGATGAGCCGGTGTCGGCGCTGGATGTCTCCGTGCGGGCCCAGGTGCTCAATCTGCTCACCGACGAAGTCCGGGAACGCTCGCTGGCGTTGGTGCTGGTCTCGCACGACCTGGCGATCGTACGCCACATGTGCGACAGGGTCCTGGTGGTGGAGCGCGGCCACATCGTCGAGGAGGGCGCTGTCGCCGATGTGCTGGGCAACCCGCAGCAGCCGTACACCCGGGCCCTGGTCGACGCCACCCTGACGTTGTAGGGGCCCCGCCGCTCAGGACGGGGCGATTCGCTCATGGCTGATTGGACGGGCGCGACCTCCACGGGTGCGGGCGCGTAAAGTGTCCCATCGTGAAGGCACTCCTCCTTGAGAACATCCATGAAGACGCCGTGAAGTCCCTCGAAGCCAAAGGCTTTGAGGTGGAGCTTCGCCCCAGCGCCCTCGCAGAGCGCGACCTTGTCGCGGCGCTCGACGGCGTCGACTACCTCGGCATCCGGTCTCGCACCCACGTCACCCGGAAGGTGCTCGAAGCGGCGCCCCAGCTGAAGTCGATCGGCGCCTTCTGCATCGGCACCAACCAGATCGACCTCGAGGCAGCCACAGAGCTCGGTGTCGCCGTGTTCAACGCGCCTTACTCCAACACCCGCTCGGTCGTCGAACTCGCCATCAGCGAGATCATCGCGATGGCGCGGAGGCTGACGGACCGCAACCGCGACATGCACAACGGTGTCTGGGACAAGTCCGCCGTCGGTTCGCACGAGGTGCGTGGCCGCACCCTGGGCATCGTGGGCTACGGCAACATCGGCTCGCAGTTGTCGATCGTCGCCGAGGCGCTGGGCATGCGGGTCCTGTTCTACGACGTCGCCGACAGGCTCGCGCTGGGTAACGCCCGTCGCGTCGAGAGCCTCGACGCCCTGCTGGCCCAGGCCGAGACGATCTCGGTGCACGTGGACGGCCGTTCGGAGAACAAGGACCTGTTCGGCGCGCAGGAGTTCGCCAAGATGCGCCCCCGCTCGCTGTTCCTGAACCTGTGCCGCGGCCACGTCGTCGACCTCGACGCGCTCCACGACTCGCTGGTCTCCGGGCACCTGGCGGGCGCTGCGGTCGACGTCTACCCGACGGAGCCCAAGAGCAAGGACGAGCCCTTCGTGTCGAAGCTGCAGGGCCTCAGCAACGTGATCCTGACCCCGCACGTCGGTGGTTCCACGCAGGAGGCGCAGGAGGACATCGGGCGTTACGTGGCCGGCAAGATCAACGACTACCAGAACGCCGGCTCCACGTCGATGAGCGTCAACCTGCCGGAGGTCGCGGCCGGTCCGGTGCGCGAGCGTCGCATCGTGCACCTGCACCACAACGTGCCCGGCGTGATGGCCCGCCTGAACTCCCTGCTGGCCAAGCACGACATCAACATCCTGTCGCAGACGTTGTCGACGAAGGGTGCGCTGGGCTACGCCATCACCGACATCGCCGCGGCGGATGTCAACGGGCTGCTCACCGAGCTCGAGGCGCTCGACGAGACGCTGCGCGTCCGAGTGCTCTGATCAGCTGAGGTAGCCGAGGACGGCGTCGTGGAGGAGCCCGTTGGTGGCGAGTGCACCAGGGCCCTTCACGCCGTCCTCGCCGCTCAGGTTCGTGAAGCGGCCGCCGGCCTCGCGCACGATGATGTCGAGGGCCGCCATGTCGTACAGCTCCAGATCCGGCTCCGCCGCCACGTCGACGCACCCCTCGGCCACCAGCATGTAGCTCCAGAAGTCGCCGTAGGCGCGGGTGCGCCACGACTCGCGCATGAGGTCGATGAATCCCTGGCCCTTGCCTGAATCGACCCACTCCGCGATGTCCGAGTAGGACAACGACGAGTCCGCGATGTTCTCCACCTTGCTCACCCGCAGTTCGGTGGCGTTGAGGATGGAGCGGCCGGTGTAGGCGCCGCCACCGGACGTCGCCCACCAGCGCCTCCCCAGGGCGGGCGCCGACACGACGGATGCGACGATGTGACCCTCGACCTCGAGCGCGATGAGCGTGGCCCAGACCGGGACGCCGCGCAGGTAGTTCTTGGTGCCGTCGATGGGGTCGATGATCCAGCGCCGTGGGGAGTCGCCGCTGTCGGCGAACTCTTCGCCGTGCACCGCGTCGCGGGGGCGGGTGCGTGCCAGGGTGCGGCGGATGGACTCCTCGACGGCGGTGTCGGCTTCGGTGACCGGGGTCGCGTCCGGCTTTGACCGGACCTGGAGGTCCAGCGCCTTGAACCTGCTCATAGAGAGCGAATCGGCGTCGTCGGCCATGAGATGTGCGAGGCGCACGTCGTCGGTGAGGTCCTTTGTCTGTGCCATGGCACCACCGTAGCGGCAACCGCTAGATGAACGCCGCTTCCATCCGGCGGAAGGACGCGAGCCGCTCCTGAGAGAGCCGCCCGTCGGCCACGGCATCGTCGAATGCGCAGTCCACAGCCCCAGTCTCGTGCTTGCAGCCCCTCGCGCAGTCCTCGGCGAACTCCCTGAGATCCGGGAAGGCGCCCACCAGCGACTCCGGGGAGACGTGCATGATGCCGAACGAGCGCACCCCGGGGGTGTCGATGATCCACCCGCCGCCGGGGACCTCCATCGCCACCGCGGAGGTTGACGTGTGGCGACCCTTGCCCGTGAGTTCGCTCACCTCTGCCGTGGCGCGGTTCGCATCAGGAATGAGGCGGTTCACCAGTGTCGACTTTCCCACGCCCGAGTGACCCACGAACACCGTCACCCTGTCCTGGATGGCTTCCCGGATCTGCGTCAGGTCCGCGTCCGGCTCCGTGACGACGATGGGCACGCCGAGCGGTTCGTAGGCGCGCTTCAGTTCGTCCGGCGAGGCGAGGTCTGACTTCGTCAGGCAGAGGACCGGCCTGATCTTGGCGTCGAAGGCCGCCACCAGGATGCGGTCGATCATGCCCGTCCGCGGAGGCGGATCAGCCAACGCGGTCACGATGAACAGTTGATCGGCGTTGGCGACGATGGGGCGCTCGAAGGAATCCACGTCGTCCGCGCTGCGGCGCAACACCGTGGAGCGCTCGATCACCTCGACGATGCGGCTGAGGCTGCCCTCGTCGCCGGTGACATCGCCGTCGAGGCGGACGTCGTCGCCGACGATGATGCCGCCCTTGCGGTTGATGAGGCGGCCACGCACCGCGGTGACCGGACGGCCCTCCAGCAGGCAGCGGTAGCGCCCGCGGTCCACGGAGATCACCCGCGCGACGGGGAGCGCCGAGTAGTCCGGGTGTTCCTTGGTGCGGGGACGGGTGCGGCGACGAGGCCTGTCGAAGTCCTCGACGTCGCGGTCGTGTTTGTCCCAGCGGCTGCTCAACCGACCAGCCTCGCCCAGTCCTGCGGGAAAGCCGGCATCGTCTTGGAGACGCACTGCAGGTCCGTCACGGTGATGCCCGGCTGCTTCAGTGCGACCAGGGCGGCGAAGTGGACCATCCGGTGGTCGGCGTAGGTCTCGATCTCGGCCCGGTTGAGCCCGGTGCCGCCCTCGATGGTGAGGCCGTCGTCGGTCTCCTCGGCCCGGATGCCGAGCTTGCGGAGTTCCGAAACCAGCGCAGCGAGGCGGTCCGTCTCGTGGCCCCGGATGTGCGCCACGCCGCGTACGCGGGTGGTGCCCTCTGCCAGGGCCCCCAGCGCGGCGATGGACGGTGTCAGCTCCGACGCGGTGGTGAGGTCAACGTCGATCCCCTGCAGCTGCGAGGGGCCGGTCACGGTGACCTTGTCCCCGCGATGCTCGACGGTGGCGCCCATGCGTTCGGCGACCTCCAGGAACAGGGCACCCGGTTGCAGCGACTGCTGCGGCCAGCCGGGCACGGTCACCTGCCCGCCGGTGGCCGCGGCCGCCGCGAGGAACACCGAGGCGTTGGTGAGATCCGGCTCGATGGTGGTGTCGCGGGCCTGGATGCTGCCCGGTGCCACCACCCAGGTGCGCTCGTCAGGCTCGCTGACGGCGACACCCCGGTCGCGCAGCATCTGCGCGGTCATGGCGATGTGCGGACGTGACGGCAGCGTGCTCCCGGTGTGGCGGATGGTCAGCCCCTGCGGCAGCAGCGCGCCGATCAACATCAGGCCGGAGACGAACTGGCTGGACCCGGAGGAGTCGATCACCGCCTCTGACCCCAGCGACGCGGGCGGCACCATCCGGAACGGGATGGCGTCCGCCGAGATGATGGCGCCGAGCTGGCGCAGGCCGTCCAGCAGGGGCCCCATGGGGCGCTCCGAGGCGTGCGGGTCTCCCACGAAGGAGCTGGGTCCGTCCGCCAACAACGCGATGGGTGGCACGAAGCGCATCACGGTGCCTGCCAGGCCGCAGTCGATGTTGGCTGCACCGCGGAAACGGACCGGCGGGGTGACGCGCAACGCGTCGCCCCGGGCCTCGAGGGAGACGCCCAGCGCGCGCAGCGCGTCGATCATCAGCTGCGAGTCACGCGAGTCGAGCACGCCGCGAAGCGTGCTGGGCCCGTCTGCGAGGGCAGCAAGAACCAGGGCGCGGTTGGTTTCCGACTTGGAACCGGGAACGATCAGTTCCCCGATGACGGGGGTGGAGGCGGAGGGAAGCGAATGGCTGGTCAAGGAGTGACAGCCTCGAGCTTCTTACCGATCCTCTTCGCCTGCTTCCGGGCCTTCCGGCTCACGTCGTTGCTCAGGGCGGAGACCTTCTTCTCCGTGACCTTGGCGGCGTGCGCGGAACGCCAGCCGAGGCTGGGCCTGCCCTGCAGGTCCTGCGTGGCGAGCACCGCGGCTCCGAGGAGGGCCGCATTGCGCAGCATCTCCGGACGCGCATGCTCCTTGGCCTCCTTGGTGGCCTGCTTGGCGGGCATGGAGATGGCGAGGTTCAGGACGCTGGCCTTGGCGAGCATGGCCGCGCCGAGGCGACGGCCGATGCCGGTGGCGAACATGGCGCCGCCCACGATCTGGGCCACCCCGGAGATGCGCACCCACGTCTCGGCCTTCTCGGGCACGTAGGACGCAAGGTCGGCCGGCACGATGCGCTGCACGAGCGGCGTGAAGGTGTGGGTGAACGCTTCGGCATCTGGCGCGGTGTCGGCAGGCTTGGTGACCGCCTTGACACCTTCTGAGATGAAGTAGCTGGCGAACAGGCTTCGGGCTACGAATCGCAAGAGACTCATGGAGCAACCCTACTAGCCTTGCTGTCATGTGTGGACGGTATGCGGCGACGGCTCATCCCAGTGAACTGGTGGAAGAGTTCGAGATCTCCTTCATCGACGAGGAGATGGCCGAGGTGGCCACCCCGCGTTTCAACATCGCGCCCACCGACGTGGTGCCCGCCGTCGTCGACAGGGCGGAGGATGGCGGGGTCACCCGGAAGCTGGTGCCGCTGAAGTGGGGGCTGGTGCCGAGTTGGTCGAAGTCGCCCGACGGTGGCGCGAGGCTGATCAACGCCAGGGTGGAGACGGTCGCCGAGAAGCCGTCGTTCCGGAAGGCCGCCGCCGCTCGCCGCTGCCTCCTCCCGGCCCTGGGGTACTACGAATGGCGCTCCGAGGACGTGGCGGGGGAGAAGAAGCCAGTCAAGCAGCCGTACTTCCTCAGCCCCCCGTCGGGGCTCATGGTGATGGCCGGGCTCTACGAGTTCTGGAAGGGACCGGACGGCTGGCTGTCCACAACGACCATCATCACCACCGAGGCGACGGATGAGCTGGGCTGGGTGCACGACCGGATGCCCATGGTGGTGCCGCGCGACAGCTGGGACGACTGGCTGGACCCCGCATTCACGGATGCCCAGGCCGCCGTGGCGATGTTGACCGCACCGCTGGACCTGGGGCACCGGAAGGTGTCGCGGACGGTGAACAAGGTGGGGACCGAGGGACCCGAACTGATCGAGCCGGTCAGCTGAACGTGAGGATGTTGTCGAACACCCACGTGTCGCTCTGCGTGAACGCGTAACCGCCGGTTGCTCCGGGCGTGGCCGCGTACACCGTCGTCAGCGTGGAGGAACGGCGGGCGCCGCGGCCTGTGCGGGCGGTGCGCACGAACGGCTGCTTCACCGGCGGGGTCGTCGCGGCGGGCTTCGGGGCGGTCGATGGGGGCTCTGCACCGACGCAGGGCACTGGGCTCGGCTCTGCCGGGGAGGTCGGTTTGGCTGATCCGGGTCCGGCGGGGAACACTGGGCGGGTGCTGCAGGTAAAGGACGTCGAAGTGCGCGCGGGAGCGCGTTTATTACTGTCCCCGGTGAGTTTCCAGGTGATCAACGGTGACCGGATCGGCCTCGTCGGCCGCAACGGTGCCGGGAAGACCACCCTCACCAGGATCCTGGCCGGAGAGGGCCAGCCGGCCGGCGGCGCCGTCACCCGCGCCGGGCAACTCGGCTACCTGCCGCAGGACCCGCGCTCAGGCGACCCCGAGCAGCTGGCCCGCGACCGGGTGCTGGGCGCCCGCGGTCTAGACGTGGTGGTGCGCCGGATGCGCAAGGCTGAGGAGAGCATGGCCACCGCCGAGGGTCGGGTGCGCGACGACGCCATGGAGGCCTACAGCCGCGCCGAGGCCGCGTTCGTCGCCGCCGGCGGCTACGCCGCTGAATCCGAGGCGGCCCGCATCGCGGCCAACCTCGGGTTGCCCGATCGAATCCTGGCGCAGCCCCTCAAGACCCTGTCCGGCGGGCAGCGTCGCCGCATCGAGCTGGCTCGCATCCTCTTCTCAGACGCCGACACCCTGCTGCTCGACGAGCCCACGAACCACCTGGACGCGGATTCCGTCGTCTGGCTGCGCAGCTACCTCCAGGGTTTCCCCGGCGGCCTCATCGTCATCTCCCACGACACCGAACTGCTCGACGCGGTGGTCAACAAGGTCTTCCACCTCGACGCCAACCGGGCAGAACTCGACATCTACTCGATGAACTGGAAGCGCTACCTCATGCAGCGCGAGACCGACGAGCGTCGCCGCAAGCGCGAACTCGCCAACGCCGAACGCAAAGCCGGCCAGCTGATGATGCAGGCCGACAAGATGCGGGCCAAGGCCACCAAGGCGGTCGCCGCGCAGAACATGGCGAAGCGCGCGGAGAAGCTCCTGGCCTCCGTCGAGGGGGAGCGGCAGGTGGACGCGGTGGCCAAGATCCGGTTCCCGGAGCCCGCCCCGTGTGGCAAGACGCCGCTGCGCGGCTTCAACCTCAGCAAGTCCTACGGATCGCTCGAGGTGTTCACCGCCGTCGATCTTGCCATCGACAAGGGCTCGAAGGTGGTCATCCTCGGCCTCAACGGCGCAGGCAAGACCACCATGCTGCGGCTGCTCAGCGGCATGGAGGAGCCGACGGCGGGCCGCGTCGAACTGGGCCACGGCGCCAGGGTGGGCTACTACGCGCAGGAGCACGAGACGCTCGACGTCAACCGCAGCGTGCTGGACAACATGGTCTCGGCCTCGCCCAACCTCGGCGACACCGAGGTGCGCAAGGTGTTGGGCTCCTTCCTCTTCACCGGCGACGACGTGGCCAAGCCCGCCAAGGTGCTCTCCGGCGGCGAGAAGACCCGTCTGGCGCTGGCCATGCTGGTGGTCTCCGCGGCCAACGTGCTGCTGCTCGACGAGCCGACCAACAACCTCGACCCCGCGTCGAGGGCCGAGGTGCTCAACGCGATCAGGACCTATGCCGGGGCGGTCGTCCTGGTCACGCACGACCCGGGGGCGGTGCATGCGCTGGAACCGGACCGGGTGCTGATCATGCCCGACGGCGTGGAGGACCTGTGGACCGATGACTATGCCGAATTGATCGATCTGGCCTAGAACGTTCACACTTTCTGTTCATTCGCTCGCAATCCGGGCACTGTGCCTGGCTCATCTGATGCGCGGGTCTAGGGTGAAGTCGTGGCGAGAATCAAGTTTGGTACCGGCGGATGGCGTGCGATCATCGGCGACGAATTCATCCGTAGCAACGTTCGACTGCTGTGTGGGGCACTCGCGCAGCGCATCAGGGAAGAAGGGGCGGCGGACACCGGCATCGTGATCGGTTATGACCGCCGTTTCCTCTCGGATGTCGCCGCCCACTGGGCCGCGGAGGTGTTCGCGGGCGAGGGCATCCGCACGCAGGTGATCAAGGTGGCGCAGGCGCCCACCCCGATGATCATGTGGACCGTCAAGGACCAGGGCCTGCCCTACGGGATGGCCATCACCGCCTCCCACAACCCCGCGCTCTACAACGGCATCAAGGTGTTCACCGCCGGCGGCAAGGACGCCGACGAGGAGATCACCCAGGACGTCGAACGCCGGATGGGGCTGCTCGAGGGCGAAGGCGAGGACGCCATCGGCCACATCGCCTATGAGAAGGCACTCGACGCCGGGAAGATCACCGAGATCAACCCCTTCAACGGCTACATCGACTCCATCGTCGAGCAGGTCGACATGCTGGCGATCAAGAGGGCGAACCTGAAGATCGCCCTGGACCCCATGTTCGGTGTGTCCAAGACGTCGCTGCAGACCATCCTGATGACGGCCCGCGCCGACGTCGAGATCATCCACGACAGGCACGACACCCTCTTCGGTGGCCGCATGCCGTCGCCCACCAGCGCGACGCTGGAGTCCCTCAAGCGCTACGTCCTCGACAACAAGTGCGACCTGGGCATCGCGACGGACGGTGACGCCGACCGCATCGGCGTGATCGACGACAAGGGCAACTTCCTCCACCCCAACCAGTTGCTCGTGATCCTCTACTACTACCTGCTCAAGTACAAGGGCTGGAAGGGCGCCGTCGTGCGCAACGTGGCCACCACGTCGCTGCTCGACGATGTGGCCGAGCAGTTCGGTGAGCAGTCCTACGAGGTGCCCGTCGGCTTCAAGTGGATCTCCGGCAAGATGCTCGAGACCGACGCCATCATCGGCGGCGAATCCTCCGGCGGCCTGACCGTGCGCGGCCACATCTCCGGCAAGGACGGCATCTACGCCGCAGCGCTGCTCGTCGAGATGATCGCCGTGGTGGGCAAGCCCATGAGCCAGATCTACGAAGAGATCACCGGCCAGTTCGACCCGCACTACATGGCGGAGACGGACTTCAAGTTCCCGCAGGAGCGCAAGCCCGAGATCCTCAACACCCTCATCGTGGAGAAGAAGCTCCCTGAATTCACCGAGAAGGTCGTCGACGTGTCCTACCGCGACGGCGCGAAGGTGTACTTCGAGGACGGGTGGATCATCGCTCGCTTCTCCGGCACCGAGCCGCTGCTGCGCATCTTCTGCGAGCTCCCCTCGCAGGAGCGTGCCGAAGCCGCCTGCGAAGAGATGCGTGCCTTCCTGGGCCTCTGAGGTCAGTAGATCCGGCTGACGGTCGCCTCCCACGGCTCCATCACGGGGCCGCGGGGGCCGCCCAGCACCGGCACGATCGTGCCCCGCACGTGCGGCCGCTTGATCTTGCGCCCCGTGGTGTTGCACTCGATCAGGAACCGCTGAGCGCCCAGCGTGCGCTGGTAGGCGAAGTAGTACTTCTTCTGCCGGTGGACCCACCGCAGGTCGCCCAGCGTGAGCGCGCGGAACTTCCGTCGCAGCGCGATCAGCGCGCGGTGCCACGCGAACACCGAATCCGGGTCCTCCATCTGCTCCTTCGCGGAGAATCCCGGTGTGGTGTCCGTGCCTGCCAACCACGCGGGGGCCTCGCTGAACCCGCCGTCGGGATCCCAGCGCATGGGAACCCTGGCGTGGTCGCGCGTGCCCGCGAGGATCTGCTTCCACGCCTCGACCTTGCTCATGCCCGCGGTCAGCAGATCCGCGTGCCGGTTGATCGACTCGACGTCGCGGAGTTGCTCGACGTCCTCGAAAGCGTGGTTGGTGGCACCCAGTTCCTGCCCCTGGAAGAGGAACGGCGTGCCGCGCATCGTGAGCTGGATGGTGGCCAGCATCTTGCCGATCGCCGTGCGCACGGCCGGGTCTGCCTCGCGGCCACCCCCGAACTTGGACAGCATCCGCGGGTTGTCGTGGTTGTCGAGGAAGACTGCGATCCAGTCGTTGGGGGCCAGATGCCGGTCGTAGGCGCGGTAGAAGCGCTTGAGGTACCAGAGCTTGTAGTCGTAGGTGTGCCACCTGGTCCGGCCGGGGTTGTCGAGCACGTCGAAGTTGAAGATGAGGTCAAGTTCGCCGCGCCCGTAACCGCTCAGCAGCCGCCCGAGTTCCATGCCGATGCCGGGGGTCTCGCCCACCATGATGCCGATCATGTCCGGGGGCAGTGGGTCGCCGAGCTCGCCGTCGGGCAGTTTCCGACGGGGGGTTGAGACCGGCGCCTCGCGGCGCGTGAACCCCTCCCGGCGCAGCCCCCGCAGGAACTCGTGGAGCCGCGGGCCGTAGAAGTAGTGCTCCACGCCGATGAACTCGAGCAGCTCGCCGATGAACGGATGCCCGTCCGGCAGCCCTGGCTTCTTGGAGATGTAGTTGATGACGTCCAGCCGGAAGCCGTCGATGCCGCGCTTCATCCACCACGTCACGATGTCAGCGACCTCGGCGCGCACCTCGTCGTTGTCCCAGTTGAGGTCCACCTGCCCCTCGGCGAAGAGCCGCAACGCCCAGCGTTCGGCCTCGGGGAACCAACGCCAGGCGGGGCCGGAGAAGAAGGAGCGCCAGTTGTTCGGCGGTTGGTCCGGGGAGCCCTTCTCGAGGAAGTAGTAGCCGCCGTACTTGCCGTCGGGGTCCTTCAGCGCCTTCTGGAACCACTCATGATGCGCCGAGGTGTGGTTGACCACGAGGTCGAGGATGATGCGCAGCCCGCGGTCGTGGCACTCGGCGATCAGCTCGTCGAGGTCCTCAAGGGTGCCCATCTCCTCCATGACGGCCCGGTAGTCCCGCACGTCGTAGCCCATGTCCTCGTTCGGGGAGTCGAACACGGGGGACAGCCACAGGCAGTCCACTCCCAGCTGCTGGAGGTAGTCGAGTTTGCCGATGATGCCGCGGATGTCGCCGACCCCGTCGCCGTTGGAGTCGGCGAAGGAGCGCGGGTAGACCTGGTAGAAGACCGCTTCGCGCCACCACGGCGTCGGGTCCGGGGCGCGGCCCCTGCGGGGGCGCTCCGTCTCGCTGTTGACCAGGCCGAGGATCATGTCCACCATGCCCGGACCGCTGATGCGCTCCGTCAGTTTCTCCACGACGCCGATGGGCAGGCCCGCGAAGAGGTAGATGAGGCGTCTGGGGAGGCCGGTCTGGAGGAAGAGCTTGTCCACGATGTCGCGCCCCATGGGGTGGCGGTAGAGGTCGTGGATGGTGCTGCGCTTAGTCAGCAGCCTGTACGACATGGCGCTCCTTCACTTCTCGCACCACGCGGGCGTAGAACTCTTCGTCCAGTGTGTACCTGGCCCGGAGGATGAGGTAGCTGACGGCCATCAGGATCATGGGGAGCACGAGCATCGACACCCGGATAGTGGTGGCGCCGCTGACGGTCACGTCTGCGGCGCTGGTGGCCTCGTCGATGCCGGAGATGATCACGGTCGCCCCCACCACGCCGCTGGCGATGGCGTTGCTGAGCTTGTAGATGAACGGCTGCAGCGAGAACGTGATGGATTCGTTGCGGCGGCCGAGCTTCCACTCGCCGTACTCAACGGAATCAGCGATGAACATCACCATGAGCAGCTGGATCGCGCCCTGACCGCTGAACAGCAGCACGCCGGCCGCCGCCACCAGCGGCAGCGAGGTGCCGGAGAAGAGGAACACGACGTAGCCGGCGAGGCACAGCACGGTGGCGAGCAGGTGGATCTGGCGGCGCTTCAGCACCCTGGAGACCAGTGGGAAGAGGGCGAGGGCGGCGATCTGCGTGACGCCGAGCACAGCCGCGAAAATGGGGTACGCGCCCTCGTCGTCGAAGATGTACTTGAAGTAGTAGAGGCCGAACGACGTGGTGGTGATGTAGCCGGCCATGTAGGCCACCATCGCCAACGTGACCCACATCAGCTGGTCGTTGCGGAAGATGACGGTGAAGAGCTCGCGCAGGGGGGTGGCTTCAGGCCTGGTGGTGACCCTCTCGCGCGTGAGGAGGAGGTTGAGCGACTGGAACGCCAACATGATCACGACCAGTGCCACGGCCAGTACGAACCAGGCGGTGCGCTCCGAGCCGAACACGTCGGTCAACCAGCGCGTGAGCGGTACCAGGCCGACGGCGATGGAGAACAGGCCGACGTTGGCGCAGATCCTGGCCACCACCCCGATGCGTTCGCGCTCCTTCTGATCACGCGTCAGCGAGGGCAGCATGGACCAGTAGGCGATGTCATTGATGGTGAACGCGATCTCCCACACCAGGTACAGGACGGTGAACAGGATCACGTAGTTCCAGCCGTCGACGCCGGTGTCGAAGAAGATCATCAGAGTGGCGATGCCCCAGAGCAGCCCGCCCCAGAAGATCCACGGCTTGAACTTGCCCCATCTGGTGTGGGTGTTGTCCACGATCACGCCCATGAAGGGGTCGTTGACGGCGTCGAAGATGCGCATCACCACGAGGATGACCGTCACGACGGCGAGCTGCGCGCCGCTGACGTCGAGCACGTCGGTGAGGTAGAACAGGAGGTACATCGACACCAGAGCTGCGACCATGTCCCGCCCCAGAGTGCCCAGGCCGAAGCCCCAACGGTTACGCGTCATTGTGGTCAACCCGGAAGCTGCCCTGGTCGGGGTCCAACGTCATGCTGCACACCCTAGTGACGCAGATGGGCCATAGACCCCGGAAAAGGGCCATGCTGCAACCCATTGGAACCCCCAAGTACCTCGTACGTAGTAGATCGAGAGCCTACTCCCACCGTTGAAGGGGCCAGCAGGGTCCGCCCACGGCCTCTGGCCGGTGTGTCTCAGGGCCGGGTCAGGCAGAGGACCGTCACGGCGATACTGCACGTGCCCGGGGCGACCTCCGCCGGGGAACCGTGAAAGGCGTTGGGGCCCATGGCGATGAGGTCGTGCGTCTGCTCGGCGGTGAGGTCTGCGGTGCGCTCGACCGTCGCAGTGCCGGCGTCCCAGCCAGGGAAGGCGGCGGTGACGGCTTCGGCCTTGTCCTCCGGCACGTCCAGTAGCCCGTGGCGTGCCCTGATCTCGCGGAGGTGGGTGGGGAGGGGCACCACCACGACCAGCCGGCCCCCGGGCTCGAGGACCCGCCCGAACTCCGCGGGGTTGCGGGGGGCGAAAACGCACAGCAGGGCATCGACGGCGCCGTCGGCCACCGGTAGCCCCACCCAGGTGTCCGCAACGACGGCCCCGGCGCGGGGATGGACGCGCGCGGCCCGCTTCGCGGCCGCGACGGAGACGTCGGTGGCGAGGCCCTGCGCGTCGGGTAGCGCGTCGAGGGTGTGGGCCAGGTAGTACCCGGTTCCCGCGCCCACCTCCAGGACCCGGGTGGCGCCCGCTGCCGCGTCGGCCACGGCGTCGGCGATGGGGCTGAAGAGGCCGCTGCCCAGGAAGCGGGCCCGGGCATCGAGCATGGCGGGCGTATCGGCGTTCTTCGGCGCGGCGTGGCCCAAGAGGTTGACGTAGCCCTGACGGGCGATGTCGTAGGTGTGGTTGCCCGGGCAGCGCAGGGCGCCGTCGTGCCGGTGGAGTGGCTGGTCGCAATGGGGGCAACTCAGCCAGTCGAGCGGGTGCGTCATCTGTGCTGCTCGTCGGCGCGTGGCAGGTCGACAGGGCTGACGACGCTGGCGGGTGCAGCCTGGGCCTTCTTCCGAGCCTTGCGACGATCGCGGATGTCGCCCCGGATGAGCACGACCAGGCCGATGACGCCGATCACCGTGAACGCGAACCACTGCAGCGCATAGGAGAAGTGGCTGCCCTCGTCCAGCGGCGGGGGGCCGAGGGGGGTGAGGCCGGACGAGTCCGCGGGGCTCGACTCGATCACGGACACGAAGCCGTTGACCAGCTCAAGACCCATGACGTCGCCGAGGACGTCGGAGTTGATCAGGCGGAGTTGGCCGTCGTGCGGGGTCATGGCGCCCACGTCGCCGCGCTGGTTGCGTTGCACGAAGCCCGTGATCGTGACGGTCCCGGTGGGCAGCGTGGGTTTCTCGGCCTCGGGTGCGGCGCCCTGGCGGGGCAGGAAGCCGCGGTTGACCAGCAGGTGGTCACCCTGGTCCGTCTCCAGCACGGCCAGGAACTCGGAACCGTAGACGCCGTCGAGCGAACGGTAACGGACCTGGAACTGCTGGGGCACGTACTCGCCCGTGGCCGTGACGCGGTACCACTGGTCGTCGTCGCCGATCTCGCCGGTCATCACGTCCGGGTAGGGCCGCACCTCCAGCGACTCATGGGCCACGACCGTCGCGTTGCGCTCGCGCCGTTGGTCGAGGCGGTCGAGCTGCCAACGGCCGAGCTGGACGAAGGTGAAGGCCAGCAGCACTCCGATCAATGTGATCGCGACGTAGCGGATGACCTGTGTGCGGGTCACGAATCGTCCTCCTCGAGGGTGCCCTTGACCACGTCACCTGTGGTGAGGGACTTGGCGTCGGCCGACGGTTCTGCGGGGGCAGGCGGGGGCGGCCGGTGGTCCACCTGGTTGGCCAGCAGCACCGCAGCGAGCGCGAGCACGGCCGCCAGCACCAGAGTGACGACCTTCCACCACCCCGGCACGATCAGGAAGGCCACGAACAGCGCCGTGCGCACGCCCATGGTGATCAGGTAGCGTTTCTGCCGCTCCGCCAGATCGAGGCTGCGACTTCGCCCGGCGCTGGTGATCAGCGCTGCGTCGTCCGTCTTGGCCATGCTTCGAGCATAGTCTCCGCCTCGCTTCGAACTCGAGTGGCTGCACGCGCGACCCGGGACACGGCGACAAGCCAGACTGCCGTCGGGTAAGTTGCTCTCCGTGGCTGAAGAACAAGGACGCGTAGTACTCATCACCGGCGGCTCCAAGGGAATCGGCCGGGCGATGGCCGAGGCATTCCGCGACGCCGGGTACCGCGTCGCAGCGACGTACCGCTCGGGCGGCGTGCCCGATGGCGTCCTCGGCGTCACCTGCGACATCACGGACCAGGGCCAGGTGGATCAGGCCTTCGACCACATCGAGGCTGAACTCGGCCCGGTCGAGATCGTCGTCGCCAACGCCGGCGTCACGAAGGACACCCTGCTGATGCGGATGTCGGACGACGACTGGAACGCCGTCATCGACACCAACCTCACCGGCACCTTCCGCGTCGTGCGGCGCGCCACGAAGAAGATGACGCGGGCCCGCTTCGGCCGGGTCATCCTCGTCTCCTCCGTGGTGGCCCTCCTGGGCTCGCCGGGACAGATCAACTACTCCTCGTCGAAGGCCGCGCTCGTCGGCATGGCGCGCAGCCTCACCCGCGAACTGGGCACCCGCAACATCACCTCGAACGTGATCGCGCCCGGCTTCATCGAGACCGAGATGACCGCCGTGCTCGGCGACGATCACATCGCCGACTACAACAAGCGGATCCCCGCGGGCCGGCTCGGCAGCGTCGACGACGTGGCCAGGGCCGCGCTCTTCCTCGCGTCCGACGGCGCGGGCTACATCTCCGGTGCCGTGCTGCCCGTTGACGGCGGCCTCGGCATGGGTCACTGAGGAAGGAACGGACAATGGGTCTGCTCGAAGGAAAGAACATCCTGGTCACCGGTGTGACCATGCGCACCTCGATCGCCTACGCGGTGGTCGACATCGCCCAGCGGGAAGGCGCCAACGTCGTGGTGTCCGCGGCCGGTCGCGCGGTCGGCCCCGCGCAGCGCGCCGTCGGCAAGCTCGATCCCGTGCCGCCGCTGATCGAACTCGACATCACGGACCCGGAGCACCTGGCGGCGCTGCCGTCCATGCTGGGCGAGCATTTCGAGGGCGGGCTGGACGGCATCGTGCACTCCATCGCCTACGCGGACCCGGAGAAGGCGCTCGGTGGCGCGTTCCTCAGCACCGACTGGGAGACGGTCGGCAACGCGATGCACATCTCGGCCTACTCCCTGCAGTCGCTGACCATGGCGGCCAAGCCCATGCTCAACCGCGGGGCAGGCGTCGTCGGGCTCACCTTCGACGCGCGTTACTCGTGGCCCTCGTACGACTGGATGGGCGTGGCGAAGGCCGCCCTGGAATCCACCTCGCGGTACCTCGCCCGCTACCTGGGCCCGGACGGCATCCGCGTCAACCTCGTGGCCGCCGGCCCCGTGGACACGGTGGCGAAGAAGGCCATCCCCGGTGCGTCGTCGTTCAACGACATCTGGGCCGAGCGGGCCCCGCTGTCGTGGGACGCCTCCGACGCGGTGCCCTCGGCGAAGGCCGTCGTGGCGCTGCTGAGCGACTGGTTCCCCGCCACCACCGGCGAGATGGTGCACGTCGACGGCGGGCTCCACTCAACCGGCGCCTGACACCGCGCGTCCCGCATCCCTGGGGATTCGTCGGCCGGTAGGGTTGGTGCCATGGCAACGGTGGCAGAACTGGCAGGCGTGACGATCAAGCGCGGCAACAATGTGCTCCTTGACCGCATCTCGCTGATCATCCACGAGGATGAGCGCTGGGTGGTCGTCGGGCCCAACGGCGCGGGGAAGACAACCCTGCTGCAGGTGCTCTCCGCACAGATGTACCCCAGCGACGGTGTCGTGGGGCTGCTCGGCGAAGTGGTCGGGGCGGTCGACGTGTTCGAACTGCGTCCCCGCATCGGGTTCACCTCGCTCGCGCTGGCGGAGCGGATCCCGGCGCGTGAAAAGGTGCGCGACGTGGTCCTGTCGGCCGCGTATGGCGTCCTCGGCCGCTGGCGCGAGGAGTACGACGTCTACGACGAGGCCCGGGCAGACGACCTGCTCGCCTCCCTGCGCGTCGACCAGCTCACCGGGCGCACCTTCGGCACCCTGAGCGAGGGCGAGCGCAAGCGCGTCCAGATCGCCCGGGCCCTGATGACGGATCCCGAGATGCTGCTCCTGGACGAACCGGCCAGCGGCCTCGACATCGCCGGGCGGGAAGCCCTCGTCGACACCCTCTCCGAGATCTGCCTCGACGAGGACTCGCCCGCCACCGTGCTGGTGACGCACCACCTGGAGGAGATCCCTGAGGGGATCACCCACGCCCTGCTGCTGCGCGACGGCCTCGTCGTGGCCTCCGGGCCGGTCGAAGCAACGCTGACCGACGAGCACCTGAGCGCCACCTTCGACATGCCGCTGACCGTCACGCAGCACGACGGACGCTGGGCCGCCCGGAGCCGGCGATGAACGAGTTCATGGACTGGTTCCGCGACAACCTCTGGGCCGGGTGGGGGCTGCTGGCCATGGGGCTGGCCGCCGCCGAACTCCTCACGCTCGACCTGACGTTGCTGATGCTCGCCGCCGGTGCGCTCACCGGCGGCATCGTGGCACTGGTGTTCCCGGGGCTCGTGTGGCTCCAGATCGCCGTTGCCCTGATCACCGCCGTCGCCACCCTCTTCCTGCTCCGGCCCACGCTGTTGGCCAAGGTGCGCGCATCCAAGGGCTACCGCTCCAGCCTCGACACCCTCGTCGGCTCCAAGGGCCGCGCCACCGCCATGGTTTCCGGGATCGCCGGCGAGGTGAAGGTGGACGGCCAGGTCTGGGAGGCCCGCTCCTTCGACCCGTCGATCACCATCGAGGCCGGTGAGGAGATCGAGATCTTCTCCATCGACGGCGTCACCCTCAGCGTCTATCCCAGTAACCGCCCGCTCACGCAGTAGCCACAGACACCATCTAAGGAAAAGCGATGCCTGACCCGTCACTGTTCATTCTCATCGGCGCGGCGGTGGTCGTCGTGCTGATCCTGGCCGCCACGCTGAAGATCATCCGCCAACAACAGGTGGCGCTCGTGGAGCGGCTGGGCAAATTCCGCAAGGCCCTCGAACCTGGGCCGCACCTCGTCGTGCCGTTCTTCGACCAGATCCGCTACACCCTCGACATGCGCGAGGAGGTCGTCCCGTTCCCGCCGCAGGGCGTGATCACCGAGGACAACCTGATGGTGTCGATCGACTCGGTCATCTACTTCCAGATCGTCGACCCGGTGCGCGCCGCCTATGAGGCACAGAACTACCGTGCCGCCATCGAACAGCTCACCATGACCACGCTGCGCAACATCATCGGCGGCATGGACCTCGAGGCGGCTCTGACCTCGCGCGAGGAGATCAACCAGCGGCTGCGCGCCGTGCTGGACGAGGCCACCGGCAAGTGGGGCATCAAGGTCAACCGCGTCGAGCTCCGCGCCATCGAGCCGCCGCCCACCATCCGTGACGCGATGGAGAAGGGCGCCCGCGCCGAGCGCGACAAGCGGGCCCAGATCCTGCTGGCGGAGGGCCAGCGGCAGTCGCAGATCCTGTCGGCAGGCGGTGACCGCGAGGCCGCGATCCTCCGGGCCCAGGGCGACCGCGAGGCTCAGGTGCTGCGCGCCCAGGCCGAGCGGCAGGCGGCCATGCTCCGCGCCGAGGGCGAGGCGCAGGCCATCACCAACGTGTTCGAGGCCATCCACGCCGGCCAGCCGGACCAGGCGCTGCTGGCGTACCAGTACATGCAGATGCTGCCGAAGCTCGCCAACGGTGACGCGAACAAGATGTGGATCGTGCCCAGCGAACTCAACGACGCGCTGAAGGGCCTCGGGCAGATCGCCGGCGGGGAGGCGCAGGACGTCCGCGACTACGTCTCGCAGGCCAGCACCCGGTTCCATGCGCCGAAGAAGGTCGACGTGCACGCGGAGATCGAGGAGCAGGCCGAGAAGGACAAGCAGCGCTCGGACGAGACGGTGCAGAAGGCCATCGCCGATGCGAGGGCCCTCGAACAGAACAAGCTTGCCAAGCTGCAGACCGCGGGCCGTCCCGCGCTGTCCCAGGCCGCCGACAGCCTCCCGCTGGGAGACCCTCAGCACATGGAGCAGCAGGCCGAGCAGGCCGACGAGCAGCTCTGAGGCGTTCCCCGCAGAGTTAGTCGAACTGGATGCCGAACTGCCGCAGGAGGGCGAGCGCGTCGTCGTCCGGGGTCAGGCGCACGCCCTTCGTGCGGCACGACGCCAGGTCGATGCCGTAGCCGTAGCTGCCTTTGAGGTTGACGTCACGCAGATCCGCGTCGGCGAAGCGGGCCCCGGTGAGGTCGCAGTCGGTGAAGCGGGTGCGCATCATTTTGGTCTGGGAGAAATCCACATCGGTCAGCGAGCATCGCTCGAACACCCACCGCTCCGCGGTTGCCCGCTGGAAGCTGCTGAGGTCGAGCTTGCACTCGGTGAAGTACGGCTGGCCGAGGCCCGAGGCCCCGAGTTTGCCCCAGGCGACGCCCACGAACTTGCTGCGCTCGAAGGTGCACGAGACGAACGACGTGTTCGTCAGGTCTGCCAGCGAGAGGTCGCAGTCGACGAACCGGCACTCCGTGAACATGGCCCCGAAGAGCCGGCCCTCGAGCATGGAGGCGCCCGTGAACGTGCAGGCGTCGAATTCCATGGCCTTCAGGGCCTTGTTCCCCAGTGCGCCGGAGAAGGTCTCCTCGACGAAGACCTCGTCGTCGCCGAGATCGCCCAGGTCACGCATGGCCGTCCTCCTGTCGGTGTCGTCCGAGCCGGTTGGCCAGGACGGAACTCACCAGCAGTTGCACCTGGTGGTAGAGCATCAGTGGGATGACGACCACGCCGACGCTCGCTGTGGGGAACAGCACCATCGCCATCGGCACCCCGGTGGCGAGTGACTTCTTCGTGCCACAGAACATGATCGCGATGCTGTCCGGCCGGTTGAAGCCCAGCTTGCCCGCCAGGTGCCAGGTGAACCAGAACGTGAAGGCCAGCAGCCCCATGGTCACCGGCAGCACCCAGGCCACATCCACCCAGCCGAGGGTGCGCCACGCGCCGGAGGCCCGTAGGTCGGAGAACGCGCCGTAGACGATCAGGACGATCACCCCCTGGTCAACGTACTTGAGCCCCTTGCGGTGCCGGGCCATGAAGCCGGCCGTGACGAACCGTGAGAGTTGTCCCAGGATGAAGGGCAGCAGCAGTTGCACCATGACGTTGTAGATCTGCTGCATGCCGATGGAGCCTCCGCTGGACGACTGGATGAACAGCACCGTCAGCAGCGGGGTGATCACCACGCCCAACACGTTGGAGGCGGTGGCCGACACCATCGCGGCCGGGATGTTGCCCCCGGCCAGCGACGTGAACGTGATCGACGACTGCACAGTCGAGGGCACCAGGCACAGGAAGATCAGGCCGATCTTGATCGGCTCCGACAGCCACCCCTCGGGAACGGACACCAGGGGCACGGCCAGTAGTGGGTACATCACGAAGGTGATGGCCAGGATGGTGAGGTGGAGCTTCCAATGCCTGATCCCGGCCACCGTCTCCTCCGTCGACAACCGGGCCCCGTAGCCGAAGAACAGCAGGAAGATCGCGACCTTCGTGACGATGTCGAGGACCTCGGCCGCTCCACCCTCCAGCGGCAGGAGGAGCCCCAGGGCGAGGCTGGCGAGGATGGCGACCATGGTCAGGTCGAGCTTCAGTTTCATTCCGTGGTCTCCAGGGTCGCTTCGAGGCAGCCGCGCAGGGCGTTGGTCACGATCAGCCGCTCCGCGCCGAGAAGTCGGTCGACG
Source organism: Tessaracoccus zhenghani (assembly GCF_054552775.1). Lineage (NCBI taxonomy): Bacteria > Bacillati > Actinomycetota > Actinomycetes > Propionibacteriales > Propionibacteriaceae > Tessaracoccus > Tessaracoccus zhenghani. The sequence continues at coordinate 445,762 of NZ_CM137275.1, forward strand.
GTGAACTCAGCCTCGTCGATCTCGTCGGCGCCGATGAGGGCGGGGTCTGCGAGGACGGCGGCCCGTTGCACGCCGTCGAGGATGCCCAGGGTGAGCGGAGGTGTCACCCAGCGGCCGTCCAGGAGGGCGAAGACGCTGGTCCGGGCACCCTCGAGCACCCTGCCGCCGCTGTCGAAGCCGATGGCGTCGAAGGCCCCGCGCTCGGCTGCCGCGGCCAAGGCGCGGTCGTAGTGCGAGCGGTCAGTGGTCTTGAAGCCCGCGAGCGGGGTCGGCTCCCACGGCTCACCGCACAGGATGAGCCGGACCGGGGTGGCGACGGCTTCGAGCGGGCTGACTCCCACGGTCACCACGCCGTCGGGCGCGAGGTCGACGCTCAACCGCCACCTGCCCCGACTGGGAGCGTCGCGCACAGCGTCGTGGACGACGCGGGTGGCGGGAGGGAGGCCGAGGGCTGCGGCGGAGCGCGAAAGTCGTTCCTGATGCCGGTCTGCGAGCGGCGCGACCCCGTCGACGACGCGGATGGCCTCCCGGAGGTGGACGGTGGGCAGCAGCGAGCCGGCGAACGCGGCCTTGGCCCGGCATTCGGCCCATTCGGCGTCAGCGGTGCTGTCGGCCACGACGCCGGAGCCGATGCCCAGCCTGGCGGTGTCGCCGTCGATCTCCACGGTGCGGATCGCGATGCTCAGCGTCATGTGCCAGCCGAGCGGGCCGTCGTGGGGGGCGATGACGCCCAGGCTCCCGGTGTAGAGCCCGCGGCGGTCGCGCTCCAGCGCACGGATGAGGTGCATGGACGCGATCTTGGGCGCCCCGGTGATGGAACCGCAGGGGAAGGTGGCGGCGAGGAGGTGGCCCGGGGTGGTGCCGGGGACGAGTTCCGCGCGGACGGTGCTGGTCATCTGCCACAGCCTCCCCACCCTCTCCACCTCGAAGAGCATGGGCACGTCGACGCTGCCCGGCACCGCCACCCTGCTCAGGTCGTTGCGGAGGAGGTCGACGATCATGAGGTTCTCGGCGCGGTTCTTCGGGTCACGGCTGAGCGTGCTCGGGCGTTCCGTCACCGGCGCGGTGCCCTTCATAGGTTTGCTCACGGCGTGGGAACCCTCGACGTTGATGAACAGTTCGGGCGACAGGCTCAGCGTCCACGGGGCCGCCGGTTCGGGGAGGCGCGCGAGGACGCCGAACGAGACGGGCTGGCGCGAGCGCAGCCGGCGGTACAGCGCCCGCGGATCTCCCACCGCTCTGGAGAGGATGCGGTGCGTGTAGTTGACCTGGTAGGTCTCGCCTGAGGCGATGGCCTCCTTGACCGCCTCGATGCCGGCGCTGAACTGGGCCCGGTCCACGTCATGGGCGGTGCCGGTCAGCCAGGCGGGGGAATGGGGCAGGAACTCCTCGGCGTCGACCTCGGAGCGGTCGGCGAACCAGAAGAGGGCGCCGCGGGCGTCCCCGCCGATGCCGAGGGCCGCCTCGCCCATGTCGTACGGCAACCACGCGAAGGCGTGCAACCCCTCGCGCCAGCCGGCGTCCAAGGAGGCGTCGATGGTGCCCAGAGTGACACTGTCGACCCGGGCGAGATCCGTCATGAGCGTGGCCCGCCCGGCGAGGGCGTCGTCGAGCAGCACGAACGGGTCCATGAGCAGCAAGGCTATAGCCTGACACCGTGATCATCGAGGTGAGTGACCCCGCAGACGGGCGCCTGACGGACTTCGTGGCCCTGCGCGATGCCCAGCTGCGACGATCCGAGGACCGGTTCATCGCGGAGGGGCTGAAGATCATCGAGCGGGCCTTCACCTCTGGCGCGCGGCCGCGCGCCCTGTTGCTGCAACCGCGGTGGCTCGAGCAGCTGGCCCCCCTCCTGGCCGCCCATCCCGACGTGCCTGTCTACCTGGGCACGGAGAAGATGATCGAGGAGGTCAGCGGTTTCCATGTGCACCGCGGTGCACTGGGCTCGTTCGACCGGCTGCCTGAGGCGCCCTGGGACGCGCTGCTCGCGGGGCGGCGGCTGATCCTGTGCGAGGAGATCGTCGACCACGCCAACCTCGGCGTGATCATGCGGCTGGCCGCCGGGCTGGGCTGGGACGGCGTCGTCGTGTCGGAGCGTAGTGCCGACCCGCTCTACCGCCGCGCCATCAAGGGCTCGATGGGCGCCTCGCTGGTGGTGCCCTGGCGACGGATGGGCGGCGACGCGGACCTCGAGCGGATCCGCGCGGCCGGGTTCACCGTCGTGGCCTCGAGCATCGCCCCGGGGGCCGTCGAGCTCGATGCCTTCGAGGCTCCAGACAAGGTGGCCCTGATGCTCGGCACCGAGGGCCAAGGCCTGAGCCGAGGCTGGCTCGCCGCCGCTGAGCACCACGTCCGGATCCCCATGACGGACCGCGTCGACTCGCTGAACGTGGCCACAGCCGCAGCCATCCTCGCCTACCAGCTGCGCTGAGCAGCGCGGCGGGCCCCATCGGCCGCCGAATGGCCCCCGGTGCTGGCAGACTGCGGGCATGAAGGCGCTGCTGCGACTGCTGACGTTGGTGACGGCGCTGCTGCTGCTGGCCGGCTGCAGTGAACCGGAGTACCCGCGTGACCCCGACGACACCCTGCTGCGGGCGATGGACGGTGGGCTCACCGTCGGTGTCTCGGCACACCCGCCCCACATCGACATCTCGGACGAGGGTGAGGTCACCGGCCCCGAGGCCGAGATCCTCACCGGGTACGCCGAGTCGATCGGTGCGGAGATCGAGTGGGTCGAGGGCGCCGAAAGCGAACTCATGGAGAAGATCAAGCTCGGCGAACTCGACGTGGTGGCTGGGGGCCTGACCGCGAAGTCGCCGTGGACGACGCACGCGGCCTTGACGCGGCCCTACGGGAAGGCTGCCGGCCCGGACGGCAAGGAACAGAAGCTCGTCTTCGCTACGCGCCTGGGGGAGAACGCACTGTTGTCCAGCCTGGAGCGTCACCTGATCGAGGAAGGGCTGAAGCCATGAAGGGCCGGGGATACTCCGCGCTGCCGCCGGACAAATCGGAGGCGCTGCACAAGGCGATCCGGCTGCAGTGGATCTCGCTCGTCGTGCTGGTCATCATCATCGTCGCCGTGGGCCTGGTGGCGGGCCAGTCGCAGGCCATGCGCACGGCCTTCGTCGAGGACATGTTGGCGCTGCTGCCGCCCATCGCGTTCCTGCTCGGAGTGTGGCGGGCGAGTAAGAACAGGTCCCCGAAGCATCCCTATGGCCATCACCGGGCGATGTCGGCCGGCCATGTGGTGGCCGCCGTCGCGCTGCTGGTGTTCGGCCTGTCGCTGCTGTACAACGGCGCCAGCGCACTGGTCATGGGGGAGAGGCCCCCGGTGGGTGTCATGTCGCTGTTCGGCCAGACGTTCTGGGCCGGCTGGCCCATGATGATCGTGATGTCGATGACTGTGGTGCCTGCCGTCATCCTCGGCCGCCTGAAGATGAAGCTGGCGGAGGAACTGCACGACCAGTTGCTCTCCGCGGACGCGGACATGCTGAAGGCCGACTGGTCCACCGCGCTGGCCACCGTCGCCGGCGTCGCGGGCATCGGCTTCGGGCTCTGGTGGGCGGATTCAGCCGCCGCCATCCTGGTGTCGGCCAGCATCGTCAAGGACGGCGTGACCAACCTCCGGATCGCCGTCGCCACGCTCCTCGACGAGAGGGCCACGCCCATCGCCTCCCGGGACCCGCACCCGGTGATCGGCAAGCTGCGTCAGAAGGCGCTGAGCCAGGCGTGGGTGGGGGAGGCGGCGGTGCGGGTGCGCGACATGGGACACGTCTTCCACTCCGAGGTCTTCGTCGTGCCCGCCGAGGGCCACCACCCGGGCATCACCGAGCTCGACGCGCTGCGCCATCAACTGTGCGACACGGACTGGAAGGCGCTGGACACCGTCGTCGTGCCCGTGAAGCAGCTTCCCTCCGACATCGACGAGCCGTCCACCTCCGAGGTCAGTCCTCGCTCTGGGGCATAGGGACCGCTGCGCGCTTGGGGGAGACCGGCCAGTCGTCGGGATAGCGCCACGCCAGCTCGTCGACCTTCTTGTCCAGTTGGCGACGGGCGCGAGCGGAGAGGCGGTCGCCGAAGACCGTGCCGCCCAGGTGATCCGTCTCGTGCTGCAGGCAGCGGGCGAGCAGGCCGGTGCCCTTCACCGTGATCTCGTTGCCGTAGGCGTCCTGGCCCGTGCAGGTGGCCAGATCCGGGCGGGCCACGCTCTGGTAGCCGCCCGGGTAGGACAGGCAGCCCTCTTCAGCGGCGTCCAGGTTGCGGTCCTTGCCCTCTGGCAGCGATACGACGGGGTTGCACACCACGCCGCGGTGGATCCTGTCGTCCGCATCCGGGCATTCGTAGACGAACACGGCGGTTCCGACGCCCACCTGCGTGGCGGCCAGCCCAACTCCCTCAGCCGCCCTCATGGTGGCCCACATATCGCGGATCAACTGGTGGAGTTCCTCGCCGAACTCAGTGACAGGTTCCGTCTGCTTGTGCATCACCGGGGTGCCCCAACGGGTGATAGGCAGAACCATGCCGCCCTGGGTGAGATCGGCCTCAGCCATTGTGCTCCTTCAAGGTTCGGGTACGACGGTCAAGTATGCCGCACCGGGTGTCGCTGGCGCGCGGCTGCCACTGCCGGGGGAGGATGGCAGGTATGGAACTCGCCCACGGTTGGTCGGCGCTGCTCGACGACTACGCCGCGCACCTCGGCGCGGAGCGCGGCCTCAGCCCGCACACCGTGCGGGCCTACGCCACGGACCTCCGCGACCTGGCCACCTTCGCCGACGTCGCGCCCGGCGAAGTGACGCTCTCGACGCTGCGGGCCTGGTTGGGCGCCATGCGCGACGACGGCGCGGCCGCGTCCACCCTGCAGCGCCGCGTCGCGTGCGTCAGGGGGTTCTTCGCCTGGGCGGTGCGGGAGGGTGTCGTGGGGGCTGATCCGGCCGTCCGGCTGAAGGCGCCGAAGCGGCAGCGGCGGCTGCCAAGGGTCTTGGCCCGCGGTGCCGTGTCCGAGACGCTGGCCGCGGCCGAGAACCGCGCGGCCGAGGACGGCGACCCCATCGCGGTGCGCGACCTCGCCTTGGTCGAGGTGTTGTACTCGAGCGGGTTGCGGGTCTCCGAGGTGTGCACGCTCACCCTTCGCGACGTGGACCGCGAGCGTCGCTCCGTCAGCGTGCTGGGCAAGGGCGGGAAGCAACGCACGGTGCCGCTGGGGCTCCCTGCCCTCCGCGCGGTCGAGGCCTGGCTGCGGGTGCGCTCAGCGGTCAGCACGCCGTCGAGCCCCGACACCGTCTTCCTGGGCGCCAGAGGCGGCGCGCTCGACCCGCGGGTGGCGAGGCGGGTGGTCCATGAGGCGACGGCAGCCGCCGGGCCGGGGGCCGAGATCGGCCCCCACGGGCTGCGCCACGCGATGGCCACCCACCTCATCGAGGGCGGCGCGGACCTGCGCAGCGTGCAGGAGATGCTGGGCCATGCGTCCGTGGCCACCACCCAGATTTACACCCACGTCACCTCGGAGCGCCTGCGCGAGGCCTTCCGGCAGGCGCACCCGAGGGCGTGAATCAGAGCAGGGGCCCGATCTGGTCGCGGACCTGGCCCCGCAGCACCTTCCCGATCATGGAGGTGGGCAGTTCCTCCACCGTCACCACGCGGCGGGGCACCTTGTAGGCGGACAACCGCTCTTTGGCCCACGATCGGATCTCCGCCTCATCGATGGGGGCTTTCGCCACGACGGCGGCCGTGACCTGCTCGTCGCCGCGCTCCTGTTTGATGCCCACGACGGCGACATCCTCGATCGAGGGGTGCTGGCGCAGCACGCGCTCCACCTCACTGGGCGACACGTTGAAGCCGCCGGTGATGATGATCTCCTTCAGCCGGTCGACGATGGTGGCGAAACCCTCCTCGTCGAGCGTCACGACGTCGCCGGTGCGCAGCCATCCGTCGGGCGTCTTCGTCTCGGCGGTGGCCTCCGGCCGGTTCCAGTAGCCCTGGAACACCTGCGGTCCCTTGACCCACAGTTCGCCGGCCTCGCCGGGGCCGACGTCGCGGCCGTCCTCGTCCACCACGCGGCGCAGCGTCGAGGGGAACGGGATGCCGATCGTGCCGGTCTTGCGCGTCTCGTTGAACGGGTTGCCCATGGCGATGGGGGCGCACTCGGTGAGGCCGTAGCCCTCCACCAGGAGACCGCCCGAGACGGACTCCCACAACGCCACCGTCTCGTCCGGCAACGTCATGGCACCGGAAATGCACCACTTCACACCGGAGAGGTCGATGCCCTTCGCCTTGGCGCCGTTGGCCGTCTTCTCGTAGATGGGCGGCACCGCGCAGTAGATCGACGGTGGGTTCTTCTTCATCTCCGCCAGCGCCATGTCCACATCCGGGCGGGGGAACAGGACCTGGTGGGCCTGCTTGTAGACGCCGAACGTCACGTAGAGCACCATGCCGAAGGCGTGGAACATCGGAAGCATCGCGTAGCTGACCTCGCGCCCGGTCTGGGCGCCGTGCATCCAGGCCGCTCCCATGAGGGCATTGGCGTACATGTTGAGGTGCGTCAGCATCACGCCCTTCGGCACGCCGGTGGTACCGGAGGTGTACTGGATGGCGCCGAGGTCGTCGATGGTGGGGCGGGGGTGGGCGGGGTCCAGGGAGGGACCTGCCAGCAGTTGCTTCCACGTGAGGTCGCCGGTGCTGCCGTCAGTGAGCTGCGCCCGCTTCTGGCGGAGCGAGGGAATGGGGAGCCCCAGCAGGAGGCGCTTGACGCTGGGGAACTCGTCCAGCATGTTCACGCTGACCACGAGCGGCTTGGTGGAGAGGGTGCGCAGCTTCGGCAGCACCCGATCCAGGGCGATGGCGACCTTCGCCCCGTGGTCGACGAAGACCTCCTCGAGCTCCCGCTCGGTGGACAGCGGATTGTGCTCGCACACGACGGCTCCCAGCCGCAGGACGGCGTAGAACGCGACGAGGTGCTGCGGGCAGTTCGGCAGCAGGATCGCCACCCGGTCGCCGGCCACCACCCCCAGACGCCGGAGGCCCTCCGCCGCGCGGTTGATCCGCTCGCCCAGTTGCGTGTAGGTCATGGTGCCGCCGAAGAACTCGGTGGCCACCTTGGAGGCCCCCTCTCGGCAGGACCGCTCGCACATGTCGGTGAGGGATTCGGTGGGCAGCTCGATCTGGGCGGGTACTCCCGGCTGGTAGAAGCGGGTCCAGTCAGGGGCGGTTAACGGCGTCGTGGTCATGGTGCAACGGTAGTGCTCAATCACCCGAGGAGGGTGAGGGGATCGATGAGGCCCCCGTCCTGCCAGGCCATCCAGTGGAGATGGCACCCGGTGGACAGGCCCGTGTTGCCCACGACGCCCACCGTCTGCCCGGCGCTGAGCCGCTGCCCGGCTGTCACCGTTACGCGGGGGAGGTGCGCATAGGCGGTGCTCAGGCCGCCTCCGTGGTTGACGATGACCCGGTAGCCGTAGCCACCGTGGTAACCGGCCGACCGCACCGTGCCTGCCAGGGGCAGGCTGATGGTGGTGCCGCACGGAGCGCCGAAGTCTGTCCCGTCGTGCAGTTTGGTGACACCGGTCACCGGGTGGCGGCGCATACCGTACCTGGAGGTGACCGGCCCGTCGACGGGGGCTCCACCCACGGCCGCGGTGCGGGCCGAACTGATCGACGGAGGGCGGACGGGCACCGATCCACTGGGAAGCAGCCGCACCACCGGCGTCACCCGATAGGCGCCAGGGTCCGCATACCGCTCCCCGTCGGTCAGTCCCCAGTGGAGACAGGCCGCTTCGTCGCAGTGACCGGCCAGCAGGGTGCCGATCCGCTGCCCGGCTGCCACGGTGTCGCCCTTGTGGACGGTGGCTAGGACCGGTTGGTAGGTGGTGCGCCAACCGTCGCCATGGTCGATCGAGAGGGTGCCGGTGCCTGCGACCGACCCGGCGAAGTGCACGGTGCCGGCCGCCGCCGCGACGACTTCGTCGCCCGGGTACCCGGCGAGATCCACGCCGCGGTGACCGGCCGCGAACCGGCCGACGTCGTCGAAGGCGCGTACCACCCGGCCCGGTAGCGGGGCAGTGAGTGAGAGGTCCGCCCAGGAAGGGACCGAGGCGCCGGCGATGATGATGACGGAGAGAATGAGGGCAGACACGGTTCGCACGTCAACACTGTGGTCAACGCCACTGCGGAATCACCACTGCGCCGGTGGGCTGTGGACAAGTTCGCGACCCGGTCTTCTCCGCGCCGGTTGACGGCGTCACCAGATTTGAGCCCGTGCCCTCCGTCCAGATAGCATGGACCCTGCAACCCGTCTGGGTTGACATCGCATGCGCTGCGCGGGGAACCGCCGGTGGCCGCGTGGTCCTTCAACCAACTGGATGAAGGTGCGGCACCGGGCGCATCAGGAGAAGGCCCCTCCGGGGCCCCATCAACCACCCGTGGACCCAGTCCACCAGATTCAGGTGCGGCAGAGCCGCACCACAGGAAGGCACGACCATGGCAGTCGTCACCACCCGCCAGTTGCTCGAGTCCGGCGTTCACTTCGGTCACCAGACCCGTCGTTGGAACCCCAAGATGAAGCGCTTCATCTTCACCGAGCGCAACGGCATCTACATCATCGACCTGCAGCTCTCGCTGAGCTACATCGACAAGGCATACGCCTTCATCAAGTCCACCGTCGCGCGCGGCGGCCAGGTGCTCTTCGTCGGCACCAAGAAGCAGGCCCAGGAGGCCATCGCGGACCAGGCCACCCGCGTCGGGATGCCCTTCGTGAACCAGCGCTGGCTCGGTGGCATGCTCACCAACTTCGGCACCGTCTCGAAGCGCATCCAGCGCCTCAAGGAGCTCGAGGGCATGGACCTGACCGACACGGTCGGCTCGGGCCTCACCAAGAAGGAACTGCTGCAGCTGGACCGCGAGCGCACCAAGCTCGACAAGACCCTCGGCGGCATCCGTGACATGGTGCGCACCCCGCAGGCCGTCTGGATCGTCGACACCAACAAGGAGCACCTCGCTGTCGACGAGGCCCGCAAGCTGAACATCCCGATCGTCGGCATCCTGGACACCAACTGCGATCCCGACATGGTCGACTTCGCGGTGCCGGGCAACGACGACGCCATCCGTTCCGTCGCCCTCCTGACCCGCATCATCGCCGACGCCGTCGCCGACGGCCTCATCGAGCGCTCCTCCAGCCGCTCCGGGGAGGAGACCCCCGCCGAGCCCATGCCCGACTGGGAGCGCGAACTCCTGGGCGCCGAGAAGGCTGAGGCCCCCGCTGCTGAAGAGGCCACCGAGGCTCCTGCCGCTGAGGCTGCCGTCGAGGCTCCTGCCGCTGAAGAGGCCGCCGTCGAGGCTCCTGCCGCTGAAGAGGCTGCCGTCGAGGCTCCTGCCGCTGAAGAGGCCGCCGTCGAGGCTCCCGCCGCTGAAGAGGCCGCTGAGGCCGACACCACCGACGCCAACTGACCCAATCGATCAAGTAGACGGGATACCCCACACATGGCAATCACTGCCGCTGATGTGAAGAAGCTCCGCGACGCCACCGGCGCGGGCATGATGGACGCGAAGAGGGCCCTCACCGAAGCTGAAGGCGACTTCGACAAGGCCATTGAGGGCCTGCGCATCCACGGCCTGGCCAAGCAGGCCAAGCGCGCGGACCGCGAAGCCACCAACGGTATCGTCGCCGGCCGCGACGGCGCCCTGATCCAGTTCGCCGCCGAGACCGACTTCGTCGCCAAGAACGCCGAATTCGTCGAACTGGCAGACCAGATCCTCGACGCCGTCATCAAGTCGGGTGCCACGGACGTGGAGACCGCCAACGCGGCTGAACTCGCTTCCGGGGCCAAGGTCGCGGACGCGGTCCAGGAACTCGGCGCCAAGATCGGAGAGAACATCTCCGTGGCCGACGTTGCGCAGTTCTCCGGCGACAGCCACGTGTACCTGCACCGTCGCGCTGCTGACCTGCCGCCGCAGGTCGGTGTCCTCGTCGAGTACACCGGTGACAAGACGCTGGCCCACCAGGCTGCGCTGCAGATCGCCGCGATGTCGCCCCGTTGGGCCAACCGCGACGAGGTCCCGACGGACCTGGTCGAGAACGAGCGTCGCATCGCCGAGGCCACCGCCCGCGAAGAGGGCAAGCCCGAAGGCGCCATGACCAAGATCGTCGAAGGCCGCGTCACCGGCTTCTTCAAGGACGTCGTGCTCGTGGACCAGGCTGCGGTCTGGGAGGACAAGAAGTCTGTGGGCGCCGCCCTGCAGGAGGGCAACACCGAGGTCGTGCGCTTCGCGCGCTTCGCTGTGGGTGCCTGATCACGCGAGCCTCAGCTCAGTGAAGTAGAGTTACGTGCGCCGCGACCCCAGTGGTCGCGGCGCACGTCGCATGTGCACGCCCCAACACACCAGGAGAAACAAGTGGGATATTCGCGAGTATTGCTGAAGCTGTCCGGTGAGGTTTTCGGCGGAGGCAAACTCGGCGTCGACGTGACTGTGGTGGCGGACATCGCCCGCGAGATCGCCGACGTGGTCCGCTCAGGCACGCAGGTGGCTGTGGTCGTCGGGGGCGGCAACTACTTCCGCGGTGCCGAATTGTCGCAACACGGTATGGCGCGCGACCGGGCGGATTACATGGGCATGCTCGGCACGGTGATGAACTCGATCGCCCTGCAGGACTTCTGCGAAAAGGCCGGTATCGAGACCCGCGTCCAGTCCGCCATCAGCATGGCCCAGGTGGCGGAGCCCTACATCCCCCGTCGCGCGGAGCGTCACCTCGAGAAGGGCAGGCTGGTCATTTTTGGTGCCGGCTCCGGCATGCCGTACTTCTCCACCGACACGGTCGCTGCCCAGCGGGCCCTGGAGATCGGCGCCGAGGTGCTGCTCATGGGCAAGCAGGGCGTCGACGGCGTCTACGACTCCGACCCCAAGACGAACCCGGACGCGACGAAGTTCGAAAGCCTCAGCTACAACGACTTCCTGACCAAGAACCTCAAGGTGGCGGACGCCACCGCCATCTCGCTGGCCCGCGACAACGGGCTCGACATGGTGTTCTTCAACCTGTCCACCAAGGGCAACATCGCCCGCGCCGTTGCCGGTGAGCACATCGGCACCCTGGTTTCGCGCTAACCACCACCCCCAGCAAAGGAGCAAGACCATGATCGCCGAGATTCAGCAAGAGGCCTCAACCAAGATGCAGCAGGCGGTGGACTTCGCACGCGAAGACCTCTCGACCATCCGCACCGGTCGCGCGCACCCCGCCATGTTCAACAAGCTCCTGGCCGATTACTACGGCGCCCCCACGCCGCTCCAGCAGCTTGCCACCTTCACCTCGCCTGATCCCCGCTCGATGCTGATCGCGCCGTTCGACCGCAGCGCCCTCGGCGCCATCGAGAAGGCAATCCGCGACGCAGACCTGGGCGTCAACCCGAGCAACGACGGGAATGCCGTCCGCGTGGTCATGCCGCACCTCACCGAGGAGCGCCGCAAGGAGTACATCAAGATGGCCAAGCACAAGGCGGAGGAGGCCCGCGTCGCGGTGCGCAACCTCCGTCGTCACGCCATCGACTCCCTGAAGAAGCTGGAGAAGGACGGCGAGATCGGCGAGGACGACCTGTCGCGCGCAGAGAAGGCCCTCGACAACACCACGAAGAAGTTCGTGGAGAGCATCGACGAAATCCTCAAGAACAAGGAAGCCGAGCTTCTCGAGGTCTGATGGCAACCGAGGCCCAGCCGAAGAAACAGTCGAGGGCGGGCCGGGATCTCCCGGCCGCCATCGCCGTTGGCGTGGCCCTGTTTGCAGGCGTCGCGGTCGGGCTCATCTGGGTTCCCTGGCTCTTCATCGCCATCGCCACTGCGGCGCTGGGGTTGGGGGTCGTGGAGGTGCACCGGGCTCTGCTGCGCAAGGGGATGAGGGCCGTCTGGCTCCCCGTGGCCATCGGCACCGTGCTGAGCGTCGCGGGCGGCTACCTCGTCTCCGTCGAGGACCTGAACATCGAGCCCACCACCTTCGTGGTGATCTGTCTGGGCGCCATGATGATCGCCTCCCTGGTCGGGCGGATGGTGCGCGGTCCCGAAGGCTTCATCCGCGACATCGCGGCCAGCGCCCTGTTGATCGCCTACATCCCGCTGCTGGGCGTGTTCGTCCCGCTGGTGATGGGGGCTTCCAGCGGCCACCTGCGCATGTTGAGCGTGATCGCCGCGGTGGTCGCCTCCGACACCGGGGCCTACGCCACCGGGGTCCTGTTCGGCAGGCACAAGATGGCTCCGTCGATCAGCCCGAGCAAGACCTGGGAGGGCACCGGCGGGGGAGTCCTCGTCGCCGCGGGGATCGGCGCCGTCTGCAGCGTGTTCCTGCTGGGTTCCCCGTGGTGGGTCGGCGTGATCCTCGGGGCCCTCATCAGCATGGCGGGCACCGTCGGTGACCTCGTCGAGTCGCTGGTCAAGCGCGACGCCGGCATCAAGGACATGTCCAACTTCCTCCCCGGCCACGGTGGCATCATGGATCGTCTCGATTCCATGCTCGTTGCCGTGCCCGTCGGCTGGCTCGTGCTGCACCTCGCCCTGGGCGCCTGAACGCCCTCCCACCTACCCCTGAAGGCGTCATGACTGTCAAGACCCTGCCGCTCGTGTTCGAAGCCCCACGGCGGGGCAAGCCGCCCACACACTGGTTCGACCTCTCCATCGAGGAGCGCGTCGAGGCCACCAGGAAGCTCGGCCTACCCAAGTTCCGCGCGGACCAGATCTCCCGGCACGTGTTCGACCGCCTCGAGGACGACGTCAACCAGTTCTCCGACATCCCGGCGGACATCCGCCAGGAACTGGGGGAGCAGTTGTTCCCGAAGCTCCTGACGGAGATGACGCGGCGCAGCACCGACGACGGCACCACGGTCAAGACGCTCTGGCGGCTTCACGACGGCTCCCTGCTGGAATCCGTACTCATGCGCTATCCCCACCGCACGACGCTCTGCATCTCGTCGCAGGCGGGCTGCGGCATGGCCTGCCCGTTCTGCGCGACGGGGCAGGGCGGCCTCAAGCGCAACTTGTCGCAGGCCGAGATCACCGCACAGGTGATGGCCGCGGATCAGCAGTTGGCCGCCGGTCTGGTGCCCGGTGCCACCGGCCGCCTCAATAACATCGTGTTCATGGGGATGGGCGAGCCCATGGCCAACTACAAGGCGGTGATGGGCTCCATCCGCACGTTCCTCGAGCCCGGGCCCAACGGGTTCGGCATGAGCGCGCGTGGCATCACCGTGTCCACCGTCGGGTTAGTGCCGGCCATCCAGAAGCTCACCGCGGAGGGGCTGCCGCTCACCCTGGCCGTCTCCCTCCACGCCCCGGACGACGAACTGCGCGACGAGATCGTCCCGATCAACACGCGGTGGAAGGTGGACGAGGTCGTCGACGCGGCATGGGAGTACGCCCACGCCACGAAGCGCCGCGTCTCCATCGAGTACGCCATGATGCGCGACATCAACGACCAGGTGGCACGGGCCGAACTGCTCGCCAAGGTGCTCAAGAAGCGCGGCGACTGGGGCTGGGTGCATGTCAACCTCATCCCGTTGAACCCCACCCCGGGCTCGAAGTGGACAGCGTCGCGCAAGGCCGACGAGAAGGCGTTCATCGAGACCCTGGAACGCCGTGGTGTGCCGGTGACGCTGCGCGACACCCGCGGCCAGGAGATCGACGGCGCCTGCGGCCAACTCGCCGCGAGCGTCGACCAGACGTAGTTGCGTGCGCCCCTCGTGATCGTCAGGTGACCCGATGAAAAATCCGGCGCCGCTTGGTCGTATGATCGACGCGCCAGTGTCCCAACAGGCAAAAAGGAGAACCGATGGAACCCAAGCTGGAGGCTGTCTTCCAGAGCGTCGTAGCACGCAACCCTGGTGAGGCCGAGTTCCACCAGGCTGTGCGTGAGGTCTTCGAGTCCTTGGAGCCCGTGATCAAGCGGCACCCTGAGTACCTCGAGTCCAAGATGCTCGAGCGCATCTGTGAGCCTGAACGCCAGATCATCTTCCGCGTGCCGTGGCAGGACGACAAGGGCGACGTGCAGGTCAACCGCGGCTTCCGCGTCGAGTTCAATTCCGCGCTCGGCCCGTACAAGGGCGGCCTGCGGTTCCACCCCAGCGTCTACCTCGGCGTCATCAAGTTCCTGGGCTTCGAGCAGATCTTCAAGAACTCCCTGACCGGCCTGCCCATCGGCGGCGGCAAGGGCGGTTCCGACTTCGACCCCCGCAACAAGTCCGAGGGCGAGGTCATGCGCTTCTGCCAGTCCTTCATGACCGAGCTCTACCGCCACCTCGGTGAATACACCGACGTCCCCGCGGGCGATATCGGCGTGGGCGGCCGCGAGATCGGTTTCATGTTCGGCCAGTACAAGCGCATCACCAACCGCTACGAGTCCGGCGTGCTCACCGGCAAGGGCATCGGATGGGGCGGCTCCCTCGTCCGCACCGAGGCCACCGGCTACGGCACCGTCGTGTTCGCAGATGAGATGCTCAAGACCAGGGGCGAGAGCTTCGACGGCAAGCGCGTCGTCGTCTCCGGCTCCGGCAACGTGGCCATTTACGCCGCGGAGAAGGCCGCCCAGCTGGGTGCCACCGTCATCGGCTTCTCTGATTCCACCGGCTTCGTCGTCGACGAGGCGGGCGTGGATCTCGATCTGCTCAAGCAGATCAAGGAGATCGAACGCGGCCGCGTCAGCGACTATGTCGACCGTCGTCCCTCCGCGAAGCTCGGCAACGCCGGCGGCTGCATCTGGGACGTCCCGGTGGACGTCGCGCTGCCCTGCGCCACGCAGAACGAGCTCAACCTCGAGCAGGCCGCCACCCTGATCAAGAACGGTGTCAAGGTCGTGGCTGAGGGCGCCAACATGCCCACCACCCCTGACGCCATCCATGCTCTGCAGGGAGCCGGCGTGCTCTACGCCCCAGGCAAGGCGGCCAACGCCGGCGGTGTGGCCACCTCCGCGCTGGAGATGCAGCAGAACGCGTCGCGTGACTCGTGGACCTTCGAGTACACCGAGGAGCGCCTCACCAACATCATGCGCCAGATCCACGAGATCTGCGCTGAGACGGCAGACTCCTACGACGCCCCGGGCGACTACGTGGTCGGCGCCAACATCGCCGGCTTCGAGAAGGTCGCCTCGGCGATGCAGGCCTTCGGCCTCGTCTGATCAGCCGCCACGCGGCGTGGCCGGCCTGCGGGCGGGTTACGACGAGGGGGCGAAATACAGGTCGCGGTAGCGCCGGATCCGGTCAGGGTCCGGCGCTTCGCCGTACGCAGCCCAGAATTCCTGGTCGGCACCGGGGCCGAAGTTGTGTTCGAGCGACCAGGAGGCGACGGCGAGGTCCGCCCAGCGGTCGGCGACCCCGAGGTGGCCAACGTCGACCATCCCGACGAGGCCACCGTCGTCCCCGAGCAGGAGGTTGGGCACGCAGGCGTCGCCGTGCACGATCGACAGGTCGCGGACGTCGTGTTGGTCACCCACCCACTCCGGCGCGTCGAAGAGCGTGTCCGTCGCGTCGAGCGAATGCAGTTGAGCCAGCGCCAGGGCCAGACCCCGGGCCGCGACATCCGGCTGGTCCTGCCACTCCATGGCTGGGCGACCAGGGAGCCCGACGGTGACGATCAGCCAGCCGTCGTCGAGCTCCTCGTAGTCGGCCATGCGTGGGCTGGGGAAGCGGCTCGACAGCCAACTGAGGCGCTCCGCCTCGGGCTCGAGGTCGTGTGGGCTCCACTTGGCGTACAACGGCTTGACGTCGTCGGCGACGAGGCGGGCCGTGATGCCGCCCACCTCGTTGCGCCACACCAGTTCTTCGACGCGGCGCTTGTTCACGGCGGCCCACTTCGTGATGGCGAACGGGACCGGGGTGCCGGGCGGGGGAACAGAGGCCTGAGACATGGTGCCGATCCTATGTGGCTGCCCCAGTTGTGGACAGTGGGATACTCAGGGGGTGCGCAGCATCGTTCTCCTCGGCAGCACCGGCTCGATCGGTACCCAGACCCTTGACGTGATCGCCTCCAGGCGGGAGCAGTTCAGGGTGGTGGGCCTGTCGGCCTCCGGTGGCAACATCGAACTGCTGGCCCGCCAGATCATCGAGTTCGAGCCGGAAACCGTCGCCCTCGCGAAGGCGAGCGCCGGGCGGGACCTCCAGCGGGCGTTGTACGACGCCGCCAATGAGCGCGGTTGGGCCCAGGGTGAGTACCGGCTCCCTACACTTCTCCTGGGCCCCAAGGCTTCCGCCCAACTCGCCGCGGTAGGCGCGGACGTGGTGCTCAACGCCATCACCGGTGCTGCGGGGCTCGAGCCCACCCTCGCGGCCCTGGCCGCGGGCAGCACCCTGGCGCTCGCCAACAAGGAGTCGCTGGTCATCGGCGGCCGGTTGGTCACCGAGGCCGCGCAGCCCGGCCAGATCGTCCCCGTCGACTCTGAGCATTCCGCCTTCGCGCAAGCCCTGCGTTCGGGCCGCGCCGACGAGGTGCGCAGGCTCATCCTCACCGCTTCGGGCGGCCCGTTCCGCGGCCGTTCACGCGACGAACTCGCCGCGGTCACTCCGCAGGAGGCCATGGCGCACCCCACCTGGGACATGGGCCGTGTCATCACCATCAACTCGGCCACCCTGGTCAACAAGGGGCTGGAACTCATCGAGGCCGCCCTGCTCTACGGCGTCGACTACGACGACATCACCGTGACCGTGCACCCCCAGTCCATCGTGCATTCGATGGTGGAGTTCCACGACGGGTCCACCATCGCCCAGGCCTCACCGCCGGACATGCGGCTGCCCATCGGCATCGCCCTGACCTGGCCACAGCGCCTCGAAGGCGCGGCCCCCTCCTGTGACTGGACCACGGCGGCAACCTGGACGTTCGAGCCCCTCGACGACGACACCTTCCCTGCGGTGCAACTCGCCCGCCGTGCGGGCCGGGCGGCCGGCACGGCGCCCGCCGTCTACAACGCCGCCAACGAGGCCTGCGTCGAAGCGTTCTGGGACGGACGGATCGGCTTCCTGGACATCACCCGGATCGTGGGGGAGTGCCTGGACGAACACCTGGCGGACGGTCACGTCGCCGACGGCGACCTCACCCTGGACGGCGTCATCGCCGCAGACCAGTGGGGCAGGACGCGCGCCTCGGTCCTCGCAGGGCCGGCAGCATGACGGTGCTGCTCACCGTGCTGTTCGCGGTGCTGTTCTTCGTGTTGATCATGGTGTCGATCGCGCTGCACGAGGTGGGCCACCTGGTACCCGCCAAGCTGTTCGGCGTCAAGGTCACGCAGTACTTCGTCGGTTTCGGCAAGACGCTCTGGTCGGTGCGCCGGGGCGAAACGGAGTACGGCGTCAAGGCCTTCCCGCTGGGCGGCTACGTACGGCTCGTCGGCATGTACCCGCCGAAGAGGCCGGGCGCGAAACAGACGTGGCTGACGCGGGTCGCGGACCAGGCGCGGTCCTTCGAATGGGACTCGATCCGGCCTGAGGACGACGGCTCGTTGTTCTACCAGAAGAAGACCTGGCAGAAGGTCATCGTGATGCTGAGCGGGCCCGCGATGAACGTGCTGCTGGCGTTCCTCATCTTCCTCGGCATCAACGTGTTCCACGGCACCTACCAGCCCACGCTGACCGTCGGTCAGATGTGGCAGTGCGTGGTGTCCGCGGAGCGCGAGGATCGCACCTGCACGGCCGACGACCCGCCCACGCCGGCGGTCGAAGCGGGCGTGCAGGTGGGCGACACCCTTGTCTCCTTCAACGGCGTCGCCCTCACCGGCTGGGATCAGATGGGCGACCTGGTGCGCACCAACCGTGACGGGCCGGCCACGGTCGTCGTCGAGCGCGACGGCGCCGAGGTGACCCTGCCCACGGTGAACACCGTGCTCAATCATGTGCCGGACCGGCTGGACCCGACCAAGTTCGTGGAGGCAGGGTTCTTCGGGGTGTCGCCCACCCAGGAGCTCACCAAAGCCGGGCCCCTGACCACGGCCGCCCAGATGTGGGACATGACGAAGCAGTCCACCGTCGCCCTGATGAGTTTCCCGGCCCGGATCTGGAACGTCGCGGCGGACCTGGTGACCGGCCAACCGCGCGACGTCAACTCCCCGATCTCCATCCTGGGGGCTTCCAGGGTGGCGGGGGAGATCACCACCACAGACCAGCTCGGCACCGCTGACAAGGTGGCGTCGTATCTCTCGTTGCTGGGCGCGGTGAACCTGTTCGTGGCACTCCTCAACCTGGTGCCGCTGCTGCCGCTCGACGGCGGGCACGTCGCCGGCGCCCTCTGGGAGTGGCTACGTCGCCAGTTCGCACGGCTCGGCGGACGGCCAGACCCGGGGCCAGTCGACACCGCCAAGGGGCTGCCCGTCACCTACGCTGTGGGAGCATTTCTCCTGCTCGGGGGCCTCGTGCTGATCGCCGCCGACCTCATTTCCCCGATCCGACTTTTCTGACCAGCAGAGTAGGCTGTCGCACATGTCCGTGAACCTTGGTATGCCCCCAGCGCCTGCGCCGGTGCTCGCCCCCCGCCGCCCCACCCGGAAGATCCGGGTCGGGAAGGTTGAGGTCGGCGGCGACGCGCCGATCAGCGTCCAGTCGATGACCACCACCAAGACCACGGACATCAACGCCACCCTGCAGCAGATCGCGGAATTGACTGCCACCGGGTGCGACATCGTGCGCGTCGCCGTCCCCAGCCAGGACGACGCCGAGGCGCTGCCGATCATCGCCATGAAGTCGCAGATCCCCGTGATCGCCGACATCCACTTCCAGCCGCGCTACGTGTTCGCCGCGATCGACGCCGGCTGTGCGGCCGTGCGCGTGAACCCCGGAAACATCAAGCAGTTCGACGACAAGGTCGCCGAAATCGCCAAAGCGGCCGCCGACGCGGGTGTGAGCCTGCGCATCGGCGTCAACGCCGGCTCGCTCGACAAGCGCCTGCTGCAGAAGTACGGCGCCCCCACCGCTGAGGCCCTCGTGGAATCCGCCTTGTGGGAGGCTTCGCTGTTCGAGGAGGTGGGGTTCTACGACTTCAAGATCTCCGTCAAGCACAACGACCCCGTCGTGATGGTGCGCGCCTACGAGATGCTCTCCGAGAAGTGCCAGTACCCGCTGCACCTGGGCGTCACCGAAGCCGGTCCCGCGTTCCAGGGCACGATCAAGAGTTCCGTTGCCTTCGGCGCGCTGCTGAGCCAGGGCATCGGCGACACCATCCGGGTGTCCCTCTCCGCCCCGCCGGCAGAAGAGGTCAAGGTGGGCCTCAAGATCCTGGAGTCGCTGAACCTCCGCCCCCGCAAGCTGGACATCGTCTCGTGCCCGTCCTGTGGGCGCGCGCAGGTCGACGTCTACACGTTGGCCGAGCAGGTGACCAAGGGTCTCGAGGGCATGCAGGCACCGCTGCGCGTGGCCGTCATGGGCTGCATCGTCAACGGCCCGGGCGAGGCGCGCGAAGCGGACCTCGGCGTCGCCTCCGGTAACGGCAAGGGTCAGATCTTCGTCAAGGGCGAGATCATCAAGACCGTGCCCGAGGATGAGATCGTGGAGACCCTCCTGTTCGAAGCCCGCCGCCTCGCCGCAGAGATGGGTGAAGTCGGTTCCCCCGAAATCTCTGTTTCCTGACCGGGCGTCCTTTCTGGCCATGTTGGCCCTAGAGTTTCGCCCATGACTTCAGGGCTGACGACGATGGGGGCGGGCGACCGCGAACGGGTCGCCCGATTCCTGGCCGAGAGCCCGGTGGAGAACCTCTTCCTGAGTTCCCGGGTGGCCACCTACGGCCTGGACCGGCGCCGGCTCGGCGCCGTCTACGGCTACGAACGCGAGGGCGTTCTCACCTCCGTCCTCCTCGACGGCGGCACTCTCTTCATCGCGGGCTTCGACCCGGAGGCGTTGCCCGTCTACGTCGAGAAGTTGGGGCCCATGCGCCGCTGCACGTCGATCCTCGGCCCGGCCATTTCGGTGCTCGGCCTGTTCGTGGGCCTGGCCGAGCGGTATCGCGGTGCGTGGGGCGGCGTCTCCAACGTACGGAAGCGGCAGCCCCTGATGGTGCTGGATCACCTGCCCGAGGTCCCGCCGGACAGGCGGGTGCGCAAACTGACCCTCGACGACTACCCAAGCTATCTTGAGGCCTCGGTGCACATGTACACCGACGAGATCGGCAGCTCGCCGTTCAAGTACGGCGGCGGCTACGAGGGCTTCGTGCGCGACCGCCTCAGGCAGGGCGACGCCTACGGCATCGTCGACGACAAGGGCACGGTGATCTTCAAGGCCGATCTCGGCCCGAAGCTCGCCGGGCAGGCGCAGCTCCAGGGGGTGTGGGTGGCTCCGCACCTGCGCGGCCGGGGGATCAGCGTGCCGGCGTTGGCCGGGATGTGCCACCTGATCATGGACCAGTACCCGCTGATCAGCCTGTACGTCAACGACTTCAACACCGCAGCCATCCGCAGCTACGAGCACCTCGGCTTCGTCGAGGTGGGGGCGCTGGCGACGGTGCACTACTGAGCCACGATCCGCCCGTCCTGTCTCGGGGCCAGCGCGAACGCCACCAGGTAGACGACGAGGACCAGGATCAGCAGGTTGCTGTACCCGGTCAGCAGCGCGGCGTATTCCAGGCAGCCACCCACGAGGGCCCCCAGCAGGTTCAGCCCGAACGCCGCACGGCCGTTGTCGGCGGCCGCGAAGCGTTTGGCGAAGGCGACGTTGGCCAGGAAGATCGGCACGAAGCCAGCGCGACGGCCACGATCAACCGCGGCACGTAGGGCAGGCCCAGCAACCATTCCGGCTTGACCACGTAGGCGAGCGCGATGGCGACCCCGATCCCCGCGAAGAGCCAGGTGAGGGGAGGGGTGCGCCACCGTCGGGTGGTCTCGACGGCCAGCAGCACGACGAGCAGCACACCGCCGAACACCAGCGCGTTGACCAGCCAGGTGGTGCCGAACAACAGCGCGAACGAGGCGATGTACTTGGTCTCGAGCAGCATGAACGCCACGCCCATGAAGAAGAGGTCCGCATAGGGACGCATGTGCCGCAACGGCCCACCCAGGGCGCGGACGGTGACCGCGGAGGCCAGCAGAATGCCGGCCAGCACCCACAGGTACGTCGCAGGGATGCCGTCGCCCCGGTAATAGAGGAACGGTGCGTTGTCCGTGGGCGGCGCGATGCGGTCTGCGGGCAGCACGTGGTTGTCGGTGCCGCAGACCTGCGCATCGGGGTTCTTCGCGACGGTCACCACGGCCTGCCCGCCACCCAGGAGGTCGACGCACGGGGCATGCCCGAACGACTCCTGGGCGATGCCGCCGAGGCGGTCGATCAGCCAGTCCTCGCGGTAGTAGTTGTACATCGAGAAGACCCCGTCGTCGGTGAGCCGCTCCCTGGCTGAGGAGAGCGCCTCCTCGGTGAAGAGGAAGGATTCCAGGCGGATCTGTGAGGCGCCGCTGACGAGCGCGAGGCTGTCCGGCAGGGCGAAGAGGATCAGGTCGTACTTCTCGGAGGTGGTCTCCAGGAAGGCCCGGCCGTCGTTGACGATGCGGCGGACCCGTTCGTCGGAGTACGGGCGGTCCGGGTTGAGCTCGGCCCCGATCTCCATGATCCGCGGGTCGATGTCGACGGCGTCCACGTGCTCCGCCCCCTGCTTGAGCGCGATCGCCACGTCGGAGCCGGAGCCGGCGCCCACGATCAGGACCCGGCCGGGCTTCTCCGCCGCCATCCGCTCGTACGGGGTGCGGTACAACCGCTCGGCCTCGTTGAGCTTGTACTCGGCCGAACCCATGACCTGGTGGGGGATGCCGTTGACCGTGATGAGGTGGAGTGCGTTGCCGTCGGAGGAACGACCGATGTCGCGCTGGGTCACCTTGTAGTAGGGGGACCAGGTCACCCCGGGCGTGACGGTCTCGGCGAGCAGGGAACCGACGATGGCCACACCCGCCACGATCGCCGCTAGGCGGTGGCGTCCCCAGGCCAGCCAGACCAGGGCCGCCACGACCAGCACCCCCCCACCACCGACGGCCCCCTCAGGAACGACAGGAGGGTGAACAGCGAGATGCCGATGATGGAACCGATGAGGTCCCACCGGTAGGCGTTGAGGTTCTCCAACTCGGCGAAACACCGGCCCACCACCTCGCCCGGTCCGGCGAGGATGGCGGCGACGAAGAGGAAGAGCACCGGGAGCGCCAGCCATGCCGGAGGACCCTGGGCAGACAGGGAGGTGAAGTAGATGATGGCGTCGCCGGTGCGGTCGATGGTCACCGGGAAGGCCCACACGAAGAACACGAGCAGCGCCAGCAACACCGGCGTCCACGGCACGATGGACCAGCGCTTGCGGGCGATCAGGAAACCGGCGCCGATGCCCAGGAAGGAGCCCAGCAGCACGAAGTTGGAGAAGTACGAGAGGTGCACGACGTTGGAGCCGAGCCAGCGGATCCGCCAGTTCCATGAAGAGCATCAGGGCGCTGCCCACGACGAGGCGGGTGACGGTGCTCGGGGGCTGCCCGGCCGAGAGGGTGCTCACGCGCCCATCGTGCCCGT
The DNA here is from genome assembly GCF_054552775.1 of Tessaracoccus zhenghani. Classification (NCBI taxonomy): domain Bacteria; kingdom Bacillati; phylum Actinomycetota; class Actinomycetes; order Propionibacteriales; family Propionibacteriaceae; genus Tessaracoccus; species Tessaracoccus zhenghani. The sequence continues at coordinate 468,228 of NZ_CM137275.1, forward strand.
TCCGGGAGCCATTGTGGGGCTGGATTTCGATGTCTGTCCTGATGGGTAGACTCAGCCCGTGATTTCAAAGCTCTCCTCCCTGTTCGTTCGCACCCTCCGTGAGGACCCGGCTGACGCGGAGGTGCCCAGCCACCGGTGGCTGGTCCGCGCCGGGTACATCCGTCGAGCGGCACCCGGCATCTACTCCTGGCTGCCGCTGGGCTTGAAGGTGTTGGGCAAGGTGGAGGCCATCATCCGCGAGGAGATGAACGCCATCGGCGCGCAGGAGGTGCACTTCCCGGCGCTGCTGCCGCGTGAACCCTACGAGTCGACGGGCCGCTGGACGGACTACGGCGACAACCTGTTCCGCCTCCAGGACCGCAAGGGCACCGACATGCTGCTCGGGCCCACGCACGAGGAGATGTTCACGCTGCTGGTCAAGGACCTGTACAGCTCGTACAAGGACCTGCCGCTCTCGCTCTACCAGATCCAGACCAAGTACCGCGACGAGGCACGGCCCCGCGCCGGCCTGCTGCGCGGTCGCGAGTTCATCATGAAGGACTCCTACTCCTTCGACGTGGACGACGAGGGGCTGGAGGCCAGCTACCAACTGCACCGCCAGGCGTACCAGCGCATCTTCGAGCGGCTCGGCCTCGAGTTCGTGATCGTGTCGGCCATGGCCGGCGCCATGGGCGGCTCGCGCTCGGAGGAGTTCCTGGCCGTGGCCGCCAACGGTGAGGACACCTTCGTGCGCTCGCCCGGGGGTTACGCGGCGAACGTCGAGGCCGTGCGCGTCGCGCCCCCCGCGGAGCTGCCCGTCTCCGACGCGCCCGCCATGGCCGTCTTCGATACGCCTGGCGCCGGCAGCATCAACGCTGTCGTCGAGCTGCTCAACCGTGACCTTCCGGAGCGCACCTGGACGGGCGCCGACACGCTGAAGAACGTGCTGTTCATGGTCACGGACCCCGACGGTAAGAAGCGGCCCCTGGCCGTGGGTCTCCCTGGCGACCGCGAGGTCGACGCCAAGCGTCTCGAGGCTGCGCTGGAGCCCGCCGCTGCGGAACCCTTCACCGAGGACGACTTCAAGAACTACCCGGAGCTCGTCGTCGGGTTCATGTCGCCGGTGTCCATCGACGGGGGGCGGGTCCTGGGCAAGGAGTCCTCCACCAAGATCGAGTACCTCGTGGACCCGCGGGTCGTCACCGGCACGCACTGGGTCACGGGCGCCAACGTCAAGGACCAGCACCTCACCGGTGTCACGGCCGGGCGTGACTTCACCGCGGACGGCATCCTCGACGTCGGTGACGTCCGCGAGGGTGACCCGGCGCCTGACGGCTCCGGCCCGCTGACGCTGGCCCGTGGCATCGAGATGGGCCACATCTTCCAGCTCGGCCGCAAGTACGCGGAGGCCCTCGGCCTCAAGGTGCTGGACCAGAACGGCAAGCTCGTCACCGTCACCATGGGCTCCTACGGCGTGGGCGTGTCCCGCGCGGTGGCCGCCGTCGCGGAAGCCACCAGCGACGACAAGGGCCTCAGCTGGCCGTTGAGCCTGGCGCCGTTCCAGGTGCACGTGATCGCCACAGGCAAGGACGCGGAGGTCTTCGCGGAGGCTGAGCGCATCGCAGAGGTGCTCGACGGCAAGCGGGTCGAGGTGCTCTTCGACGACCGCAAGGCCAGCCCCGGCGTGAAGTTCGCAGATGCGGAGATCCTGGGCATGCCCATCATCGTGGTCGTCGGCCGCGGCCTGGCCAACGGGGTCGTCGAGCTGCGCATCCGCGCCACCGGCGACAAGCGCGAGATTCCCGTCGCTGACATCGTCGACGAGGTGGTGGCCCTCCTCTAGGCCAACCATCCCGGCCACCAGGTGAGCGCCGTGCCGGTTTCCTGCACCGGCGCCACCTGACCGCGCATGCCGTCGCGCCACTGCGGATCGGGATCCGCCGCGACCAGGCGCGCGAATCCGTTCAGGACCTGCGTCTCCAGCAACCCCCAGCCGGCGCGGATGGTCTCGAGGCTGTCCATCGTCGTGGGCAGGTCGAACGCCGCCGGTTGTTCCGGGGCTTCGGTGCCGAGCCTGTCGCGCAGGGTGTTGCGCAGTTCGCGTGCCCGGTTGAGGCGGACGAGCCCCGTGGCGTGGAGGGCATTGTCCTGGCTGATCCTGCCCAGGCCCACACCCAGCCCGTAGATCAGCGCCCACACATGGCCCAACAGGATGGGCAGTGACGCCTCGACGGTGGTCGTCTGCAGACGCCGCACGGCGGCCTCGCCCTCCACCGGCGCGACCTCCTGGTTGCGCAGGCCGAGCACCGCGGTGGCCATCGAGGCGTAACACAACCTGAGGTCCCCGTCCCCGGCCCGGGTCGCCATCTCCTCGAGCGCATCCCCGGCACGGGAGACGGCGGCCTCGAGCCGGTTGGTCGCGACCCCGGGAGCGCTCGGGGCAGTGACGGGCGCAGCAGCCACCTCGAAGGGCTCCTGGTCGATGTCCGACAGCGGGTCCGGCACAGCGAGGCGGGCCACGTGGGCGTCGCACTGCGCGAGCGCAGCGACGGCCCAGGGCTGGGCCTCCCAGTGCGGGGAGTCGACCCGTGCCGCGACGAGTGCGCGCAGATCCGCCACCGACTGGTGCGCCAGGGTGGCCTCCGGGGAGCGCGCCGGCTCAGGCGACGGCTCGGGCAGCGCAGCGGTGCGGGTGTCCGGCCCACCGAGAATCAGCGGACTCGTGGTGCATCCCGTGATTCCGAGGGTGAGCAGCGCAAGCGCGGAGCGACGGGAGACGGACATGCGGCCAGCGTAGTGCGTGGGTATGCTGGGGCCTCACAATCAGGCGTACAACCGGATACGGAGCACCCACATGCAAGAAGCCAAGTTGGTGGCTGTCATCGAGCCAATCCTCGTGCAGCACGGGTTGGAGCTCGACAGCCTCGATGTCACCCGTATGGGCAAGCGCTCCGTGCTCCGGCTCACGGTGGATGGCGAAGGCCCCCAGGGTCGCGGCCCGCTCCTCGACGACATCGCCTCCGCGTCGCGCGCCATCTCGGACGCGCTGGACGAGAGCCCGGTGGTGGGGGATCACCCGTTCACCCTCGAGGTGTCTTCGCGTGGCGTGAGCAAGCCGCTGACCGAGGCCAAGCACTTCCGCCGCAACACCGGCCGCCTGGTGCAGCTCTGGCTGGCGGACGGCGAGATCGTCGGCCGTATCGTCGGCGCCGATGAGCAGGGCGTCACGCTCGACGTGGACGGCTCCGAGCGCACGGTGGCTCTCACTGACATCAACAAGGCAGTCGTCCAGGTGGAAATGAACCGCCCGGTGGACGGCGACGAGGACGAGGAGAACTGACATGGATGTCGATCTGGCTTCACTGACACTCATTGAGCGCGAGCGCGGGATCGATCGCGAGTATCTGCTCAAGACGCTCGAGGACGCGCTCCTCAACGCGTACAGCAAGACCCCCAACGCACTGCGCGGCGTGAAGGTCGAGATCAACCGGAAGACGGGCAAGGCCGCCGTGCTGGCCCCCGAATTCAACGACGACGACGAGATCATCGGCTACTTCGACGACACCCCGGAGGACTTCGGCCGGATCGCCGCCGCCACTGCGCGGCAGGTGATCTTCCAGCGGATCCGCGAGGCGGAGGACGAGCAGAAGTTCGGCCACTTCTCCGCCACCGAGGGCGATGTCATCGTCGGCATCGTGCAGCAGGACCGCGACTCCAAGGCCGTCCGCGTGCTGATCAGCAAGGGCGACCAGGACAAGTTCGAGGCACTCATGCCGCTGGCCGAGCAGGTTCCCGGTGAGGACTACAGCCACGGCCGCAGGTTGCGCGTCTATGTGGTGAGCGTCCGACGCGAACTCCGCGGCCCGCAGGTGATCGTCTCGCGCACCCACCCGCACCTGGTCCGCAAGTTGTTCGCGCTCGAGGTCCCGGAACTGGGGCAGGGCGTCGTCGAGATCTGCGAGGTCGCCCGCGAAGCCGGTCACCGCACCAAGATCGCCGTGCGGTCGCTGGACCCCAACGTGTCTGCCAAGGGCGCGTTCATCGGCCCCATGGGCCAGCGGGTCCGTGCAGTGACGAACGAGCTGGGGGAGGAGAAGATCGACATCGTCGACTACTCCGAGGACCCCACGGAGTTCGTGGCCGCCGCTCTCTCGCCCGCCAAGGTGCTGTCGGTGACGGTGGTCGACGAGCAGGCCAGGGCCTGCCGGGCGATCGTGCCGGATTACCAGTTGTCGCTGGCCATCGGCCGCGAGGGCCAGAACGCACGCCTCGCGGCCCGCCTCACCGGCTGGCGCATCGACATCCAGCCGGACGTCACAGCCTGACACCTTCACCCCTCCCCATTGAGGGGACAGACCCGGCCCCTGGCTGAGAGATTCTCAGAGTTCTTTTGGAATCCTCTCAGGCAGGGGTTAATCTGTTCTCGCTGGGAATCCAGCGATCCCCGATCAGAGGACTGTTCGAACAGATGGCGAAGAAGATCTGGACCCCGGTCATCGCAGGCGTCAGCGCCTTGGCACTCGTCGGCGGCGTGGGCGTTGCCAGCGCGCTGGACAAGGACGACGTCACCATGGTGGTCGACGGCGTGGCCAAGACCATCGCGGTCCGCGAGAACACCGTCGCGCAGGTCCTCGAACTCGAGGGCATCGAGCCCGGGCCCCACGACGTCGTCCTGCCGGCGCTGGAGACCACCGTCGTCGACGGCCTCGAGATCAGCATCGCCTACGCGCGCCCGCTCGACGTCACCATCGACGGCGAACAGCGCGAGGTCTGGACCACCGCGAAGAACGTCGGAGATGCGCTGAAGATGCTGCGCCTCGACGCCGCCGATTCCAAGCTCTCCGCCTCCCGTTCCGCGGCCATCGGCCGCGAGGGCCTCTCCGTCGACATCCTCACCGCCCGCGACCTGACGGTCACCGTCGCCGGGGCTGCCAAGCCCGTGCGCCTCGCCGGCACCGTCGCCGACGCGTTGGCCGAGGTGGGCGTCACCCCGGACGCCGACGACAAGGTGACCCCCAGCCCGGAAACCGCCCTCGAAGACGGCATGGGCGTCGTATTCGTCAGGGTCGACGTCAAGCCGTCCACCAAGAAGGTCGCGGTGGCGTTCGAGAAGACCACCAGCGAATCCAGCAAGATGCTCAAGGGCGAGAAGGAAGTCACCACCAAGGGTGTGGTCGGTGAAAACCTCGAGACCTACACCAACGTCTACGAGGACGGCGTGCTTAAGTCGTCCGCGCTCGTCTCCACCGAGGTGCTCAAGAAGCCGGTGAACCAGGTGACCACCGTCGGCACCAAGGTGCCGCCCCCTCCGGCACCGGAACCCGACGCTGCCCCCGCTGACAGCTCCGAGCCGGCCTCCTCGGGAGGCTCCGGCCTCGACCTGCGCCGCTCCTCCATGTGGGACACCATCGCGCGCTGCGAGTCGACCAACCGCTGGAACATCAACACCGGCAACGGTTACTACGGCGGCCTGCAGTTCAACCTGCAGACCTGGCGCAGCGTCGGCGGCACGGACTTCGCGGCCTACCCGCACCAGGCCACCCGCGAGGAGCAGATCACCGTGGCCAACCGTCTGTACGACCAGCGCGGCCTCCAGCCCTGGGGCTGCAAGCCCTGATCGTGATTCATCCACGATCTGTTCACAGCGTCGTGCCTGCTGGGTAGGGTTGATCGTCTACGGAACCGGACCCCAACGAAAGGTAAGGCCCATGACCGAACGGACACTACCCAACCTCGACATCGTCGACGAGGAGTTCCTCGCCCAGGCGACCATCACCGAAGGGCCGTGGGTCAGCATCCTGCTTCCCACGCAGCGCACCGGCCGCGAGACACTCGCCGCCAGATCCCAGTACGAGAACATGCTGAAGCTGGCTGAGGGCGAGCTCGCTGCCAGAGACGGGCTGGCCGAGGTGCTGCCCGCCCTGCGCGAGCTCGTCGCAGACCGTGAATTCTGGCTCCACCAGTCGGACGGTCTGGCCGTGTACGCCGCACCGGGGGCGCTGCGCACCTTCCGGTTGCCGCTGGCGTTGCGCGAGGAGGTCTGTGTGGGCGACCACCCCAGGCTCGCACCCCTCGTGGGTGTGCTGTCAGCGGTGGGCGGTTCGTTCGACGTGCTGGCACTGTCCGCCAACCGTGTGCGACTGTTCGAGGGAACGCGCAACGCGATCGGGGAACTGTCCCTCGGTGAGGACACGCCGACGGCGGTGGAGGAGGTCTTCATCGGCCGCGATCACCAGGTCCAGCTCCAGAGCTCGGCTCAGAGCCGCGGCGGCGACATGGCCAACTTCCACGGGCACGGCGGGGACAGGGACGTGGCCGCTGTGGACCTTGAGCGGCTCTTCCGCGACATCGCCACCGCCGTGGACGAGGTGCTGGGCCGGGGTGCCACCCGTCCGCTGGTCCTGGCCGGCGTCGCGGAACACGGCGCCACCTTCCGCTCCATCAGCGGGCGCAGGAACATCGTCGACGAGATGGTGACCGGCAACCCGGACAGGTTGAGCGCCCAGGAACTGCACGCACGGGCCTGGCCCATCGCGGAGCGCGCGTTGCGCGAGGACGACGCCCAGTTGGCTGACCGCTACAACGAGCTGGTGGGCACGGGCAGGGCCTCGGAGGATCTGGCCGGCATCGCCACCGCGGCGGAGGAGGGCAGGGTCGACACTCTGCTGCTCCGCCGGCCGAGCGCGGCGCCGGACGGACAGCCCCACCTGGTCGTCGACGAAGTGGATGCCGTGATCGCGCACACGCTGCGCAATTCCGGTTCCCTGGCAGTGAGCGAGGACTCGGCGGCACCCCCGGTGCGGGCCATCTTCCGGTACTGAGAATGGCGCCGTGAACGGCGCTTTGGAGTGACACCTGCAGGCAAGTAGCATTGCTGCCTCCATGACTGTTAACTCTGAGTTCATCACTCGTTCACCTGCTGAACGCCGGCTATGGGGACGGTTGGCCGTCCTCATGGCTCCGTTCGCGGTGCTCGGGGTCTGGCTGAAGGTGGTCCGGATCGACCGGTTCTACCCCAGCGCGGGGTTCGCGGAGAGGGCCACGAAACTGTCCTCCGACGTCGCCTTCGGCCTCTTCTGGTGTGTGCTGTGGGCCGTCGCCCTCCTGTACCTCCGCCGGCCCAGGCTGCGCTCCGCCGCGGTTGTGTTGGCCCAGGTGCTCACCGCAGCCATCGGCGTCTTCATGGTCGTGAACCATTCCTATGCGCTGCGCACCGGCAATCCGTTGACCCCGGCCCAGATCGCGCTGGCGATCCGCGAGGCCGAAGCGCTCTCCGGGCTCCTCGGTTCGCAGGTCGACACCACGTTCATCGGCCTCCTGGTCGGCGTCGTCCTGTGGTCCCTGGTCGCCCCGCTCCTCCTGGGGAAGGTGTTCGCGCGCCTGTTCACGGGCGAGGCCGGCCCCGTCACCCGGCGCGTGGGCCTGGCTGGCGCGGTGCTGCTGCTCATCGCCGCCACGTGGACGGCGCCCACCGCGTCCGCCTCGTTCGCGCTGTCCCCGGCTGTGCAGTTGGCCGTCTCTCCCATCAAGGAGGCGGCCGCCTATCCGGAGGCCTTCGCCTCAGGGGCGCCGCTGGCTGATCCTGAGAGCACGCGGTTGGTGCCGCGGCCGGGGGAGCGGCACCGCAACGTGGTGGTCATCACCCTCGAGTCCCAGCGGGCCACCTCCGCCCTGCCGGAGACGCGCCAGCCGGTGACCCCGGTGCTCGACGCCCTCGCTGAGCAGAGTGTGCGTCCGGAGCGGGGCTACACCGTGCTGCCCCACACCTCGAAGTCGCTGGTCTCCATCCACTGCGGGATGGCGCCGCCGCCGGACAATCGCAACACCGAGGCCGACGAGAACGGGCTGCCGCAGCGCTGCCTGCCTGAACTCCTGGCAGATGAGGGCTACAGCACCGCCTTCTTCCAATCGGCCACGGAACACTTCGAGCGGCGCCGCGGCACCGCTGCGAACCTGGGCTTCCAGAAGTTCACCCCGGTGGACGGCATGGACAAGACCGGCTTCAGCAAGGCCAACTACTTCGGCTACGAGGACGACATCATGCTGGAGCCGGTGCGCCGCTGGCTCACGAGGCAGGACGGGCCGTTCATGCTGGGCATGCTGACGGTGACCGCGCACCACGACTACAACGTGCCGGGCTACGAGCTGATCGACTTCGTGGACCGCCCGCTGATGAACAAGTACCTCAACGCCGTGCACCTGCAGGACCGCTTCGTCGGCCACGTGATCGACCTTTTCAAGGAACTGGGCCTCTACGAGGACACGGTGTTCGTGATCTCCGGTGACCACGGCGAAGGCTTCGGCGAGCACCAGCTCTACCAGCACGACAACACCATCTACGAAGAGGGCATCCGGGTGCCCATGCTGGTGCACGACCCCCGTCGGGCGCCGGAACTGATCGAAGGGCCGGCCAACCAGCTCGCCCTGATGCCCACCGCCGTCGACGCGCTCGGCTTCGACCTGGTCAGTGACGTCGAGTACCGGCCCTCGTTGTACAGCGGGGAGCCGCAGGGGCCGGTCATCGTGAGTTGCTGGGTCCGGGGGCGCTGCACTGCGGTCCTCGACGGCGACCGCAAGCTGATCCACCACTTCGGGGATCGCCGCGACGAGGTGTTCAACGTCGCCGAGGACCCGGGGGAGCTCACCGATCTGGTGACCGGGACCGATGCCGACTGGATGGAGCGCGGCCGTGAGTTGGCCGTGGGCTGGTACCTCGACGTCGAACGCTGGTACGCGCCGGAGGAGTGACCTCCGGCGCACCCGGGCAGCGGGTCAGCGACGGGGGCCGCCGTGACCATGGACCCCGACGATCCCGGCGTCGATGGCTTTCTGGACGGCGTCGGCCTCGGACTGCGTCAGCTCGCCGTCGGTGACGGCCTTGTCCAACACCTCCTTGTCCTCGGCGGCCTGCACGGCCTGGCGTTCCTCGCGCAACTCGGTGAGGGCTTCGGTGACGCTCGCCTCCTCCAAGCCCAGTTCTTCGGCCAGCGCCTTCGCGAACGCGGCCTGGTGTTCGGCGCGCAGCGCATCGCGCTCTTCCTGCGTGTCCGGCATGGTGGCGGGTTCGGCCGGCCGGGCTGCGTCCCTGGCTGTGGCCATCGCTTCCGTGAGATCGGACTCGTCAACCCCGAGCTTCTCTGCGAGCGCCGACACATCCATGCCCGGCATGCCGCTGCGGTGCTCTCCGCCGAGCCTGCCGCGCCCCTCCATGCCCCACCCCTGCGCCTGCCGCGATGGTTGGGTGCTCTCGGTGGCAGAGGTGCTGGGAGAGGGGCTGGGCGCAGTCGTCTCAGCGTTGGCCAGCGTGGCTGCGCCGAGGCCGAGTCCCGCAGCCATCGCTGCTGCGGACACTCCGGCGATGATCTTGTTCATGGGAGGCTTCCTTCCGGTGGGTCGGGCGGTGCTGCCCGATGCCCCCAGCTTCGTGAGCGCTCCTGTGGGGTGCCTGTGCCGCGGCTGGGTGGCCGCTGCGAACTTGGCTAGTCTGGCGGGGTGAATCCTCAACGCACCTGCATCGGGTGCCGCGCCGTCGACGATCAGACGACGTTGGTCCGGCTCGTCAGGCAGGGCGTCACCGTCGTCGACGGCACCTCGCCCCGCCTTCCCGGTCGGGGGGCCTACGTCCATTCCCACTGTCTGGAGCTCGCCGAGCGGCGCCACGCCATCCGTCGCGCGTTCGGGCCGGGGGCCGAACTTGACCCTGCCGCGCGCTCCGTAATCCGCCGGAGTGGAAGCTGACGGTCAGGCAGGTTATGATGGTGGGCGGCCTGCGCTGTGCGCGGCCACATCGTTCAAACGCCCGGAAGGGCTACAACCAGAAGGTGGGCTGGAAGCTCATGACCACTCGATGAGAACCCAACGATGACCAAACACAACTAGGTCCGCGCCTTGGAGGTCGGGCCGCTTGAAGGAGAGTAGTGGCAAAGCCTCGCGTCCACGAGATCGCCAAGGAAATAGGTAAGACCAGTAAGGAACTGTTGTCCTGGCTGGGTGAAAACGGAGAATACGTCCGTGGCCCGTCCTCGACGTTGGAAGCACCAGTCGTGCGCCGCGTCCGGGAAGCATTCACCGCCAAGAGCGATGCGCCTGCGCAACCCAAGCAGTCCCGTCCCGCACCGAAGGCAGCGGCTCCGGCCCCTGTCGTCGAGACACACCTTGACACCCCGGTGGCCACCCCTGGCGCACCTGACACGTCGGCCCCCGCCGTCGACGAGGCGCCCCAGGCGTCCGCACGGCCCCAGGCCGGCCCGCGCCCGGGCCCCAAGCCGCCCGCGGCTGCCCCCAAGCCGCCCGCAGCGGCCCCCCGGCCTGCTGCACCCGCAGCGCCTTCCGCTCCGGCAGCACCTGCAGCACCTTCAGCACCGGCCGCACCCGCGGCTTCCGCTGCTCCCGCTCCCGCTGCTCCCAAGCGCCCGGCCGCTCCGGCTGCGCCGTCCGCCCGTCCTTCGGGCCCGGCTCCCAAGCCCGGCGCTCCCGGCCCGCGTCCCCAGGCGCCTTCGCCCGGCCCGCGCAAGCCCGGCGCACCCCGTCCGGGGAACAATCCCTTCGCCCCGTCCCAGGGCATGGGCACCCAGCAGCGTCGCGGCCCCCGTCCTGACGGCGCTCCGCGTCGTGAGGGTGGCGCGCCCCGTCCGGGCGGCACCGGCGGTCTCCCGTCGGGTGTCCCACGTCCCGGTGGCACGGGCGGTCTGCCCGGCGTACCGCGGCCGAATCCCGCGATGATGCCCAAGCAGGCCAACCCGGCGCTCGGCCGCACAGGCGGCCGCGGTCGCCCGGCCGGTGGCCCCGGCGGTGGTCGTGGGCGTCCCGGCGCTGGTGCACCGGGTCGTCCCGGTGGCGCCGGCGGTGCGCCCGCCTTCGGTTCGGGCCCCATGGGCGGTGGCCCCGGTGGTGGCCGTGGCGGCGGCGCAGGCCGTGGCCGTGGCGGCACTCAGGGTGCCTTCGGTCGTGGCGGCGGTGGCGCAGGTCGCCGTCGCAAGTCCAGGAAGCAGCGTAGGCAAGAGTTCGATCAGATGGAGGCGCCGGCAATTGGCGGCGTGCGCGTCCGGAAGGGCGACGGCCAGACCGTTCGCCTGCGCCGTGGCGCGTCCCTGACGGACCTCGCCGAGAAGATTGGCGTGGACGCGGCGTCGCTCGTACAGGTGCTGTTCCACCTGGGCGAGATGGTCACCGCAACGCAGTCGGTCTCAGATGACACCCTCGAGGTGTTGGGCGCTGAGCTCGATTACAACATCGAGGTCGTCTCGCCCGAGGACGAGGACCGCGAACTGCTCGAGAGCTTCGATCTCGAGTTCGGTGAGGATCTCGGCGACGAGGACGATCTGGCGGCCCGCCCGCCGGTCGTGACCGTCATGGGCCACGTGGACCACGGTAAGACGCGCCTGCTGGACGCGCTGCGGCACTCCAATGTCGTCGCCGGCGAAGCGGGTGGCATCACCCAGGCCATCGGCGCCTACCAGGTCGAGACCGGTGTCGACGGCGCTGATCGCAAGATCACGTTCATCGACACCCCGGGCCACGAGGCGTTCACCGCCATGCGTGCCCGCGGCGCGAAGTCCACGGACATCGCGGTGCTCGTCGTGGCAGCTGACGACGGCGTGATGCCGCAGACCATCGAGGCGTTGAACCACGCCCAGGCTGCGGACGTCCCGATCGTGGTCGCGGTCAACAAGATCGACAAGGAGTCGGCGGACCCCGTACGTGTGCGTGGCCAGCTCTCCGAGTTCGGCCTGGTGCCTGAGGAGTACGGCGGCGACACCCAGTTCGTCGACGTGTCCGCGGCCACCATGCAGGGCCTGCCGGAACTGCTGGAGGCCATCGTGCTGACGGCAGACGCCGCGCTGGACCTCCGGGCCAACCCGGACATGCCCGCACAGGGTGTGGCCATCGAAGCGCACCTCGACAAGGGTCGCGGTCCCGTGGCCACCGTCCTGGTGCACCGCGGCACGCTCCGCATCGGCGACTCGATCGTGGCCGGCTCGGCCCACGGCCGCGTCCGCGCCCTGATCAACGACCAGGGCGAGACGATGACCGAAGCCCCGCCGTCGATGCCCGTCCAGGTGCTCGGCCTGACGTCGGTGCCCGGCGCCGGCGACAACTTCCTGGTTGTCGACGACGACCGCATGGCCCGCCAGATCGCTGACAAGCGTGAGGCCCGCATGCGCGCCGCCCAGCAGGCCAAGTCCGGCCGTCGCAAGACACTGGACCAGCTGTTCGAGCAGCTCGAGAGGGGCGAGACGCAGGAACTGCTGCTCATCCTCAAGGGCGACGGCGCAGGTTCCGTCGAAGCGCTGGAAGATGCGCTCAGCGGGATCGAGGTCGGCGAGGAGGTGTCGCTGCGCGTCATCGACCGCGGTGTCGGTGCCATCACCGAGACCAACGTGTCGCTGGCCGCCGCGTCCAAGGCCGTCATCATCGGCTTCAACGTGCGGCCCACGCCGCACGCGGCCCAGATGGCGGATCGCGAGAACGTCGACATCCGCTTCTACTCGGTGATCTACTCGGCCATCGACGAGATCGAAGCAGCGCTCAAGGGCATGCTCAAGCCGATCTACAAGGAGGAAGTGCGTGGCCAGGCGGAGATCCGCGAGGTCTTCCGTTCTTCCAAGTTCGGCAACATCGCTGGCTGCATGGTCCTCGACGGCACCATCAAGCGCAACGCCAAGGCGCGCCTGTTGCGTGACGGCGTGGTCGTCTCCGAGACGACCGTGGCCTCGCTGCGGCGTGAGAAGGACGATGCCACCGAGGTCCGCGAAGGCTTCGAGTGCGGTATCACGTTGACGTACAGCGACATCAAGATCGGTGACGTCATCGAGACCTTCGAAATGGTCGAAGTGGAGCGTGACTGATGGTCGGACCCCGTAACGCGAAGCTCGCGGATCAGATCAAGGTCATCCTGGCCTCGACCATCGACCGCCGCGTCAAGGACCCCCGTCTGGGGTTCGTGACGATCACGGAGGTGCGGCTGACCGGCGACAACCGGGAGGCCACCGCCTTCTACACCGTCCTCGGCGACGAGGCGGACCGTGCGGGGAGCGCCGCGGCGCTGGAGTCTGCCAAGGGCATGCTCCGCTCCACGATGGGTCAGCAGCTGGGCATGAAGTTCACGCCCACGCTGGACTTCGTCCTCGACGCCACGCCGGAAACGGCGCGGCACATCGAGGACCTGCTCGCCCAGGTCCAGGCCCACGACGCCGCAGCAGCTGCTGCGGCGGCCGGGAAGGAGTTCGCCGGTGAGGCGGACCCCTACCGGAAGCCGCGGGACGACGAAGACAACGAAGAAGAGTGAGTAGCGCGCAACCGGCCGTCCCCTCGGGCCTGGTGATCATCGACAAAGAGTCGGGGCTCACCTCGCACCAGGTGGTCGGCCGGTTGCGCCGTCTTCTGGGTACCCGCAAGATCGGCCATGCCGGCACCCTGGACCCCATGGCCACCGGCGTGCTCATCCTCGGGGTCAACCGCGCCACCCGCCTGCTGGGCCATCTGGCCCTGCACGACAAGCGCTACCTGGCCACAGTGAGGCTGGGGCAGTCGTCGCACACCGATGACGCCGACGGCGACCTCACTGAGGTCGCGGACGCGTCCGCCGTCACCATCGCGCAACTCCAGGAGGCCCTGGCCCCGCTCCGTGGTGCCATCCTCCAGCGCCCCAGCGCCGTCTCCGCCATCAAGGTGGACGGCAAACGTTCCTATGCCCGCGTCCGTGCAGGAGAGGCCGTGGACCTGCCCGCCAGGCCGGTCACCGTCTCCCGCCTCGACCTGTTGGCGGTGCGGCCGGTGGGCGCCCTCCTCGACGTCGACATCGACGTGGAGTGCTCATCGGGCACCTACATCCGCGCCATCGCCCGGGACTTGGGGGAGGCGCTGGGGGTGGGCGGCCACCTCACGGCGCTGCGCCGCACCCGCATCGGCGGCTACTCGCTCGACGACGCGGTGACGCTCGGTGACGAGCCTCCCGCCCTGATGAGCATGGCGGACGCCGCCCGGCTCAGCTTCCCCGTCATCGACCTGACGGAGGAGGAGGCCACCGACGTGGGTTACGGGCGCCCCCTGCGGCGTCCCGTGCCTGCCAGCCCCACCGGCGTCATCTCCCCGTCCGGGGAACTCCTGGCGCTGTACCAGCCCGACGATGATGGCTCCAGGCCTGTTGCGGTGTTGGTCTGAGCGTGCCAGATTTACCCAGTGTGGAGACTTCCGTGACTGAATCCGTGGTGGTGATCGGCAACTTCGACGGCGTGCACACGGGGCACCAACAGGTGCTCGCCGAAGCCGTCCGCGACGCCGACCACCCGCTCATCGTCGTGACGTTCTGGCCCCACCCCGTCACGGTGCTGCGGCCCGACAAGGCCCCCAAACTGTTGAGCGACCTGCGCTCCCGCATCGAACTGCTGAAGCACGCCGGGGCCCACGAGGTGCGGGTCATCCAGTTCAACGATGAGGTTGCCAACCTGTCGCCCTCGGAGTTCGTCGAACGCTTCCTCGCACCGCTCCACCCGGTACGGATCGTCGTCGGCGCCAATTTCCGCTTCGGGCACAGGGCCGCGGGCAATGTGGAGACGCTGGCCAAGCTGGGGGAGGGCCGCTTCGAGGTTCGTCCGCTGCCGCTGTCCTCCATCGACGACGAGGTGTCGTGTTCCACCAGCATCCGCTCGCATCTTGCGGAGGGCGACGTCGCCGCCGCGGCGCAGCACCTGGGCCGGCCGTTCCGGTTCCGCGGCGTGGTGGTCGTCGGCGACCAACGGGGGCGCGAACTGGGGTTCCCCACCGCGAACCTGACCGTCCCGCACGACATGGCAGTGCCTGCCGACGGTGTGTACGCGGGCTGGGTCACCGTCCTGGACGAACCGGGGGCGGAGCCCATGCCGGCGGCCATCTCGGTGGGCACGAATCCCACCTTCGACGGGTCAGACCACCGGGTGGAGAGCTATGTGCTGGACCGCACGGACCTCGAGCTGTACGGCTCTGAGATCGCCGTCGATTTCGTGGCACGGCTGCGGGGGCAGGTGCGTTTCGAGGGCATCGACGCGCTCGTCAAGCAGATGGGCGCCGACGTGGAGGCCACCCGTCGAGCGCTGGCTCAACCGCCCCAGTAACAGATCGAGGCGCGCATCAGCGTCTCGTACGCCGCATCCAGATCCACGTCGTCCCCCATCAGGGAGTGGGCCAGGAGCCCGTCGAGTTCCAGCGTGACGAACCCGTGCACGGAGGACCACAGCTGGACGATGATCTCCTCGCCGCCACCGGTGAACAGATCCGCCTCGAGGCACCGCTGCACGCAGTCACGCAGGGGCTCGACCGCGTGGCGGGTACGCTCCCGGATACCGTCCGGGGAATCACCGTGTCGTCGGCCGAACATCACCGGGTACATCTGGGGGTTGGCGAGCGCCCATTCCCGGTAGGCGCATCCCATGCTCAGCAGGTCTGCCAGTGGGTCGTCGGTGGCCCGGACGACGGTGGAGGCGACGAAGCTCTCGATCGCGCGCTCATACACGGCGTCCAGCAGCGCGTCACGGGAGCCGTAGAGCGAGTAGATGGCTGACGTCGAGGTGCCGGCCGACTGGGTGATGCGACGCAGGCTCAGTGCGGCTGGGCCCTCAAGCCCGACGATCCGGGTCGCCTTCTCCAGAAGGACCTCAGCGAGTGCCTCGTCGTGCACCTTCGGGCGAGCCATATCCCCTGCCAACCAATCCGTTGTCGTCAACCTGGCACCGGACGCCCTCCGTCGGAGTGCGCTGATGGCTGCCACACTAGTTGAGGGGAGAAGTGGCCCCACAGGGGGGTCGGCCTCAGCGCATCGTCAACGACTTCTTGTAGACGGCGTAGTGCGTGCTGGCCTCGGTGCCTTCCTCCACCTGCTGCTCGGTGTGTTCCTCCACGAACAGGTGTTCCCCCGTGGGGTGGTACTCGAGCGACACATAGAGGGGCACGGCCTTCTCGTTGTTGGGGTCCACCGCGAGATACACCGCGTCGTGGCCGGCTTTCCGGGCCTGGTCCTCGAGCCACTCGCTCAGCGCCCGTCCGGCGCCGCGCCTGCGGGCATGCGGGTAGACCCACATGTTGCGCAGTTCAGGGGCGATCTCCTCGGACGTGAGATCCAGGACGGCGGTACCGAGCAGCCTGTCCTCCTCCACGGCGACGGCGAAGAGCAGGTTGCCGGCCTCCTGCGCCTCGAAGAGTTCATCCACGAGACCGAGGTCAGGCCGGGCCTGATGCTCACGCAGGTACTCCAGGTCAGCGGCTTCAACGCGGCGTACGGTGATGGCCATGAGGGCTCCTTTGCGAACGTGGTCTGGTGCCCCCACCCTAGCGCGACAACGGGCGGCGCACCGGGCCTGACTGCGTTAGCGGGGGGACGCACAATTAGTGTCCCACGGTGGAGCGGTGCTAAGGTAGCTCGGTTGCCGTAGATCGGCCACGGCCTAGTAAGAGCCCCGAACGCACCCGCAGCTGGGGCGCCGTGCAGCGAACCGGAAGGAGTCCCACATGGACGCCGAAACGAAGAAGAACATCATCGAAGAGTACGCGACCACGCCTGGCGACACCGGTTCGCCCGACGTGCAGATCGCCCTGCTGACGAAGCGGATCGCTCACCTCACCGAGCACCTCAAGCTCCACAAGGGTGACCACCACAGCCGTCGTGGCCTGTTGCTGATGGTTGGCCAGCGCCGCCGTCTGCTGAACTACGTGGCCAAGCAGGACGTCGAGCACTACCGTGCGCTGATCGCACGCCTCGGCCTGCGTCGCTGATTTCACCAGAAGGGCCGCCAAGCTATCCGCTTGGCGGCCCTTCTGCTTTTTCCGGGTCAGAGGCGCACCTGGTCGACGACGTGGGTGGGGTGCCCGAACCGGTGGTGGGTGATGGACACCGCCTGCTCCCGCACGTAGGGGAGGAGGGCGAGCCGTCCGGGGAGCATCGGGTCGCCGTCGAAGACGCTGACGTCGATGGATCCACGCACCGCCGTGAGCAGGTCGCGGTCACCGAGGAAGCGGGCCCGCCCGCGCACCGCCCGGTCGAAGTCGTCCGGAGCCTGGGTTTCGAACTCGAGGCCGGCCTCTGAGAGCACCCTCGCCAGGGTCTCCTCAGGCGCCGCGGCGAAGGAGAAGCGGGCCGGTGCCCCGGCGGCCAGGGCGGCTGAGGCCTCCCGGAGCACCGCCGTCGCATCGGCGGTCTCCACGCGCACCGTGACAGGCGTGGGGAGGTAGCGCAGCACGTTGATCTCGACGGCGAGCGCCGACGGGTCGTGCGGCACCCCGAAGACCGTGCGGGCCGCCTCCTCGTCGGAGGCGACAGCCGCTGTCAGCCGGGCTATGTCGACCCCGTGGACAGTCTCCGCCCCGCGGAGCAGCCGTGCCAGGGGAGGGGTGGACACCGTGGTGTCGGTGGGGCGGTGGTCGACGGCGACCGCCCGGTGGGTGCCGAAGCCCGTGAGGTAGTTAGGGCCACCCGCCTTGCCGCCCGCACCCACGGCCGAGCGCTTCCAGCCGCCGAACGGCTGGCGGCGGACGACCGCGCCGGTGATCGAGCGGTTCACGTAGGCGTTGCCGGCCTGCACCCGCTCCACCCACCGCGCGACCTCATCCGGGTCCAGGCTGTGCAGGCCGGCCGTCAGGCCGAAATCGGTGCCGTTCTGCCACGCGATGGCCTCGTCGAGGTCCTGGGCGGCCATCAGCCCCAGGATGGGGCCGAAGTACTCCACCTGGTGGTACTCGCTGCCGGGCAGCACGCCGGCGCGGATGCCCGGGCGCCACAGGCGGGTGTCCAGCCGCTTGGGTTCGAGCAGCCACCGCTGGCCGGGCTCCAGGCGCGTCAGGCCCCTCAGGAGTTTCTCGCCAGGGGGTTCGGTGAGCGGCCCCATCTGCGCTGGGGGGGCGGTCGGCCAGGCCACCTTCAGGGACCGCACCGCGTCGAGCAACTGGCTCCGGAAACGCCTCGAGCGCGCCACGGAGCCCACGAGGATGCCCAGGGACGCCGCTGAGCACTTCTGCCCCGCATGTCCGAAGGCGGAGTTCGCGAGGTCTGCCACGGCCAGATCCAGGTCCGCCGACGGCGTGACGATGATGGCGTTCTTGCCGGACGTCTCGGCCAGCAGGGGGAGGGCGGGGCGCCAGGAACGGAACAACTCTGCCGTCTCGGCGGCGCCGGTGAGCACCACGAGGTCGACCCGGGGATCCGTGATGAGGAGCTTGCTGACCAGCCCGTCGCCGACGATGGCCAGCTGCACCAGGTCCTCCGGGAGGCCGGCGCGCCAGCAGGCCTCGGCGAGCAGCGCTGCGGTGCGCCGCGCCGGGGGAGCGGGCTTGAGGACGACGGCCGAGCCGACGGCCAGCGCGGCCGCGACACCACCCAGCGGGATCGCGATGGGGAAGTTCCAGGGCGGGGCGACCGTCGTGAGCCGGGGTGGGACGTGCTCGGTGCCCGGGACGGATTCCTGGGCCAGCGACGCGTAGTAGTTGGCGAAGTCCACCGCCTCGGAGACCTCCACGTCGGCCTGGTCGATGAGCTTGCCCACCTCGTCGCCGGCCACGGTGATGAGGTCGCCGCGCAGGGATTCCAGTTCGACGGCCAGTCGGTGGAGTGCGGCCACCCGGTCGGACGGCGGCGTCCGGAACCAGGCCATCCCGGCCTTCCTGCCACGTTCCAACAGCGCGTCGACCTCGGCGACCTCGGTGATCGTGTGGTGCTGGAGGGTGCTGAGACCCAGCGAAGGGGCGGGTAGCCGGTCGTGGAGCTCGGCGGCCCAGCGCTGATTCTCCAGCAGCGCGGGGTTGGTGTCCTGCGCGTTGGTGAAGCCGCGACCCGGAGCGTGGCGGTCCTGGCCCGCCCAGCGCTGCGGAACGGGGTCGTCGAGGTGACCGAGGGCGGTGCGGAACCGCCGTTCCTCCAGGTCGAGGAAGGCCGCGTCGTGGCCGAGGCCGACGGCGGCCGACATGAAGTTCTCAGGCGCCGCGTTCTCTTCGAGCCTGCGCACCAGATAGGCGATGGCGGAGTCGTACTCGGCGCGAGGTACCACAGGGACGTAGAGCCGCAGCCTGCCGACGTCGCTCAACAGCACCCGCTGGAGTGGGGTGGCCATGCCGGAGAGCATCTCGATGTCCAGCGCGTCTGTGACGCGGCGTGCCTTGGCGATCTCCCAGGCCGCGGCGAGGGTGTAGACGTTGTGGCTGGCCGCCCCGGTGTGGAGGTGCGTGGCGCGCTCCGGCGTCAGGCAGAAGTCCAGCGCGCGCAGATAGCTCGCGTCGGTCTCCTCCTTCGAACCCCAGATGGGGTTGTCCCAGCCCCGCACCTCGGCGTTGACCCGCTCCATGGCGAGGTTGGCGCCCTTCACGAGGCGGACCTTCACCGGATGACCGCCCGCCGCGACGTGTCCGCGGGCGAACTGGTCGAGCTCGCCGAGCAGCAGCAGCGACTCCCTGAGGTAGGTCTGCACCGCGACACCCGCTCGGACACCCCGCAGCCCGGGTTCGGACAGGAGGGCGCGGAACACGTCGAGCGTCAGATGGAGGTCCCGGTACTCCTCCATGTCGAGGTTCACGAACGTGTCGTGCTCCTTCGCCAGGGAGAAGAGCGGCCGCAGCCGGTGGACGGCCTCGTCGACGGTGGCGCGGTGGGCGAAGGGCGCGTGCGGGCCGAGCACGGAAGACACTTTGATGGAGACGTAGTCGACGTCGTCGCGCTCGACCAGTTCCATCGTGCGGCCGAGCCTGCTGGCCGCGTGGCGCTCACCCAGCACCGCCTCGCCCAGCAGGTTGACGTTGAGATCCGCGCCGCCTCTGCGGAGGCGCGCCAGTGCCGGCCCGAGGGATCTGCCGAAGTCCACGACGAGGTCGCCCACCACGGCGGTGAACGCGCGTCGCACCACTCCCAGCGCCGGGCGGGCCACGGGGGCCACCGACCGCAGGCCCAGCCGCAGCGGCGGGGGGAGGAAACGGGCGGGACGGCGGGCCAGTGCCGCCAGATTGCCGGCAGCGACGGCGGTGTCCTCCGGCCGCAGCACGCCGTCGACGAAGTCCAGGGTGAAACGCAGACCGCCCGGATCCTTCAGCGCGTCCCCCAGCAGGGTGGCGGCTCGTGGTTCGGGGTGGTGGCGGGCCTCATCCGCCCACCGGCGCGCGGTGGAAACGGCCGCCTCGACAACGGTGGCCGGCAACTCAGGTGACATGCCTCATTGTTTCAAGGGCCCGTCGCAGCCGCGCCGAATCCGCCTATCTCGTGCCTGACGGCTAAGCTGTGCGGTGACAACTTCATAACAATGAAAAACAAGTTGCCGCCCAGCCAGGTGTCCGTCTGGTCCTCGGTAGTGGCTCTCGGGTGTTCTACCCCCGCGGGCCTCGATCGAAGACCGGCAGGCGCGGTGGGCAGATCCCGCCACGAGGGCGGGGCGGCAGCTCACATGAAAGGAGCCTGTCCGTGGAAGGACCAGGCATTGAATTTGCTGAGGCCGTGATTGACAACGGTTCTTTCGGCAAGCACACAGTTCGTTTCGAGGCCGGTTATCTGGCCCAGCAGGCCGATGGCTCGGCCGCCGTCTACCTCGACGGCGACACCATGTTGCTGTCGGCGACCACCGCACAGAAGACCCCCCGCGACGCCATCGACTTCTTCCCCCTCACGGTGGACGTCGAGGAGCGCATGTACGCAGCCGGCCGCATCCCCGGTTCGTTCTTCCGCCGCGAAGGACGCCCCGGTGAGGGCGCCATCCTGGCCTGTCGCCTGATCGACCGGCCGCTGCGCCCCGCCTTCGTCAAGGGTCTGCGCAACGAGGTCCAGGTCGTCGTGACCGTGCTGTCCCTCAACCCCGACGTCATGTACGACGTCGTGGCCATCAACGCCGCGTCGATGTCCACCCAGATCGCGGGCCTGCCGTTCTCCGGCCCCATCGGTGGCGTCCGCGTCGCACTCATCGACGACCAGTGGGTGGCATTCCCCACCGTCGAGCAGGTCAACAAGTCCGCCTTCCAGATGGTCGTGGCCGGCCGCGTGCTGGCCGACGGCGACGTGGCCATCATGATGGTCGAGGCCGGCGGCACCGAGGCGACCTGGGAGCTCGTGCGTGCGGGCAAGACCGCCCCGAACGAGGAGATCGTCGGGCAGGGCCTCGAAGCGGCCAAGCCGTTCATCAAGGCACTGTGCGACGCCCAGTCGGAGCTCGCCGCGAAGATGCCCAAGGAAACCTACGACTTCCCGGTCTTCCGTGACCACGAGGAAGACGTGTACGCCGCCGTCGAGGAGCTCGCCAAGGACCGCGTGGCCGAGGCCATGCAGATCGCCGGCAAGCAGGAGCGCGACGACGCCACCCACGCCATCCGTCAGGATGTGCAGGAGCAGCTCGCCGAGCGCTTCGCCGACCGTATGAACGAGGTCTCCGCGGCCCTCAAGGCGCTCACCAAGAGCGTCGTGCGCCACCGCACTCTCACGGAGCACGTCCGCATCGACGGCCGTGGCCCCAGCGACATCCGTACGCTGTCGGCCGAGGTCGAGGTCATCCCGCGCGTGCACGGCTCGGCGCTGTTCCAGCGCGGCGAGACCCAGATCCTGGGTGTCTCCACGCTGAACATGCTGGACATGGTGCAGAAGATCGACACGCTCTCGCCGGAGTCGACCAAGCGCTACATGCACAACTACAACTTCCCGCCGTACTCCACCGGTGAGACCGGCCGCGTGGGTTCGCCCAAGCGTCGCGAGATCGGCCACGGCGCCCTGGCTGAGCGTGCGCTCATCCCGGTGCTGCCCACCCGCTCCGAGTTCCCCTACGCCATCCGTCAGGTGTCGGAAGCCCTCGGCTCCAACGGCTCCACGTCGATGGGTTCCGTCTGCGCCTCCACCCTGTCGCTGCTGAACGCCGGCGTGCCCCTCAAGGCCCCCGTCGCCGGTATCGCGATGGGCCTGATGAGCGAAGAGGTCGACGGCGAGACCAAGTACGTCGCGCTGACCGACATCCTGGGTGCGGAGGACGCACTCGGCGACATGGACTTCAAGGTGGCCGGCACGCGTGACTTCGTCACCGCGCTCCAGCTCGACACCAAGCTCAACGGCATCCCCGCCATCGAGCTGCAGAAGGCCCTCCTGCAGGCCCGCGACGCCCGCCACACGCTCCTCGACGTCATGAGCGAGGCCATCGACGTGCCGGACGAGATGAGCCCCTACGCACCGCGGATCATCTCGCTGCGGATCCCCGTGGACAAGATCGGTGAGGTCATCGGCCCCAAGGGCAAGATCATCAACCAGATCCAGGAGGAGACCGGCGCCAACATCGCAATCGAAGATGACGGCACCGTGTACGTGGGCGCGACCACGGGCGAAGCAGCTGAGGCCGCTGTTGCCCACATCAACCAGATCGCCAACCCACACCTGCCGGAGAAGGGTGAGCGCTACCTCGGCACCGTCGTGAAGCTCACCTCGTTCGGCGCGTTCGTGTCCCTGATGCCGGGCAAGGACGGCCTGCTGCACATCTCGAAGCTGCGCGCCCTTGCCGGTGGCAAGCGCGTCGAGGACGTCGAAGACGTGCTGTCGGTCGGCCAGAAGCTGCAGGTCGAGATCTCCGAGATCGACGACCGCGGCAAGCTGTCCCTGGTTCCCGTTGTCGAAGACAACGAGGCCGAGGAAGCAGCCGGCGAAGAGAACTGATCAGTAACCACCCTGATTGACGGGGGCGGGTCCGGTAACGGGCCCGCCCCTTCGTCGTCCATCGGTCGGCCGGTTGGTGGCGCGGACAAATCCTCTGCTTGGATGGTCCTGACACCCTGAGTGAGAGGTCATCATGCGAGAGATCCGAGTCGGAATCTTCGGCGTCAGCGGAAAAATGGGTAGTGAGGTCGTGCGTGCGGTCAACCGGGCGGACGACATGGCGACGTCCGGCGGCGTCGACATCAATGAGGACCGCAGCCAGGTCGGACGGGCGGAGGTCGTCGTCGACTTCACCCACCCGGACGCGGTCATGGACAACATCCGTTGGTGTCTGGAGCGCGACATCAACATGGTCATCGGCACCACCGGGTTCACGGAGGAGCGGGTGGCCGAGGTGCGGGCACTGGCCGAGGCGCACCCCGGCGTGGGCGTCCTCATCGCCTCCAACTTCTCCATCGGCGCCGTGTTGATGATGAAGTTCGCCGCGATCGCCGCGCCGTTCTACCCCTCGGTGGAGATCGTCGAGCTGCACCATCCGAACAAGGCCGACGCCCCGTCGGGCACCGCCACCACGACGGCGCACCGCATCGCCCGCGCCCGCGCGGAGGCGGGCCTCGGGCCGGTTCCAGACGCCACCGTGCACGACTCCGGGGCACGGGGCGCCGTGGTCGACGGCATCCACATCCACGGCGTGCGCCTGCAGGGCCTGGTGGCCCACCAGGAGGTGTTGCTGGGTGAGACAGGAGAGACGCTCACGATCCGTCACGACTCGTTCGAGCGGGTCTCGTTCATGCCGGGCGTGCTCGAGGGCATCCGCTACGTGATGGACAACCCGGGCCTCACCCTGGAGATGGACACGGTCCTCGGCCTCTGATCAGCCGGCGTCGGAGATGTCGGTGTGGAACCGCAGCAGCTTGATCGCCGTTGCCTCGTCCTCACCGACACCGACGCGCTGGTGCGCCCCATCGGGGGCCCAGCCGCAGCTGTTCAGGAATTGGCGCAGGGAGTCGTCGGCCGACGGCACCCACATGGTGGCCACCTGGTAGCCGTCCTTGCGCAGCGTGTCGACGGCGGCGTTGATCAGCCGCGACCCGTGGCCCTGGCCACGGTGCTTCGGGTCCACCACGAACTCAGCGATGTAGCCGTCCGACACGTCGCGGTCCGGATCACCCGAGGGGCCCGTGACGGCGAATCCGACGACCCCTGCCTCCGCGATGGCCACCAGCACCCGCAGGTGTGCCAGCGGCGGCTTGACGATCGCCTCGTGCCAGGCCCGGGTGGCTTCATCCGCGCTCACCTCGCCCGCCGCGGCCGACAGGACCCCGCCGTCGGTCCAGGCGCGCCGCTGGATGCGGGCGATGTCGACGGCTTCCTGGGGGAGCGCGAGGCGCACGGTGTCGATGGCAGACATGCGTGCCATCTTATGGGCTGCCGGCGTCGGCGCATCCACAGGTGTGGTCGGGCCCACGGTGGGTGAAGTAGTGTTGGGGACCATGACTGAAGTGAAGACGCCACCGAAACTTGCCCCTGGCACCTTGCGGGTGATCCCTCTCGGCGGGTTGGGTGACGTCGGCCGCAACATGACGGCCTTCGAAATCGATGGCCAGATCGCGATCGTCGACTGCGGGGTGCTGTTCCCCGAGGACGACCACCCGGGCGTCGACCTGATCCTCCCGGGCCTCGACTACCTCACCGACAGGCTCGACGACATCGTGGCGCTCGTGCTGACGCACGGACACGAGGACCACATCGGCGCCGTGCCGTACCTCCTCAAGCGCCGCAACAACATCCCCGTGTACGGCTCCAAGCTGACGCTGGCCTTCCTGGCCGCGAAGCTCCGCGAGCACCGCATCCGCGAGTTCGAACTCGACGCCGTGGAGGAGGGGGAGATCATCGAGATCGGCAACTACGAATTCGAGTTCCTCGCCGTCAACCACTCCATCCCCGACGCCCTCGCCGTGGCCATCCGCACCAAGGGCGGCACCGTCCTGCACACGGGCGACTTCAAGATGGACCAGCTGCCGCTCGACGGGCGGATCACGGATCTGCGCGGCTTCGCGCGTCTGGGAGAGGAGGGCGTGGACCTCTTCCTGGTGGACTCCACCAACGCCGAGACCCCCGGTTTCACCACCCACGAGAAGGACATCGAGCCCGCCATGCAGCGCGTGTTCGAGGGTGCGAAGGGCAAGCTGATCGTGGCGAGCTTCGCCTCGCACGTCCACCGCATCCAGCAGGTGATGAACATGGCCGTCAAGCACGGCCGCAAGGTCGTCTACGTCGGACGCTCGATGGTGCGTAACATGTCGACGGCGCGGGACCTTGGCTACCTCACGGTCCCGGCCGGCACGCTGATCGAGATGAAGGACATCGACAAGTACCCCGCAGACAAGGTCGTCATCGTCTCCACCGGCTCACAGGGCGAACCGCTCGCGGCGCTCAGCCGGATCGCCAACCGCGACCACCCCGTCGTCGAGGTGGGCCCCGGAGACACGGTGCTGTTGGCCAGCTCCCTGATCCCGGGCAACGAGAACTCCGTCTACCGCGTGATCAACGGCTTGGCCAAGCTCGGCGCCAACGTGGTGCACAAGGGCAACGCGATGGTGCACGTCTCCGGCCATGCGTCGGCCGGTGAATTGCTCTACTGCTACAACATCATCCGCCCGCGCAACGTGATGCCCGTCCACGGCGAGGTGCGCCACCTCATCGCCAACGGCAAGTTGGCCGAATCCACGGGCGTGCCGAGCAGCAACGTGCTCGTCATCGGCGACGGCGACGTCGTCGACCTGAAGAACGGCGTGGCGAAGAAGGTCGGCTCGGTCGACGCCAGCTACATCTTCGTCGACGGAGCCACCGTGGGCGACATCTCGGAATCGATCATGGACCGTCGCATCCTCGGCGAGGAGGGCTTCGTGTCCGTCATCGCCGTGGTGGACCTGCACAACGGCACCGTCGTCTCCGGCCCTGAGATCCAGTTCCGGGGCCTCGCTGAGGACGCCAGCGCGTTCGACGAGGCCAGGACGCGGGTCGAGGAGGCACTTCGGGACGCGATGCGCGACGGAGTCAACGACACGCAGCGCCTCCAGCAGGTGACGCGTCGGGCGCTGGGCCAGTGGGTCTCGCGACGCCTGCGTCGCCGCCCCATGATCGTGCCCGTGGTCGTCACCACGTAGCAGCACACGAACCCGGTTTGACCCGGATCGGATGGACCGCGTAGAGTGGTCCATCGGTGCTTTGCCCCCTGGGTCATTCCGGGTTGGGCACCCGAGAAACTCATTTGAAATCCAAGAAGGTAGGTCAGTCGTGTACGCGATCGTGCGCAACGGTGGACGTCAGCACAAGGTTGCTGTTGGCGACGTCCTGGACATCGACCTGGTGTCCGAAGAGGTCGGCGGTACCGTCACCCTGCAGCCGCTGCTGCTGGTTGACGGCGACAAGATCACCTCTGACGCCAAGAAGCTCGGCAAGGTGTCCGTCACCGCCGAGGTTCTCGGTATGACCAAGGGTCCGAAGATCCGGATCATGAAGTACAAGAACAAGACCGGTTACAAGAAGCGCCAGGGTCACCGTCAGCGGTACACCCAGGTCAAAGTCACCGACATCAAGGCCTGAGGAGACTAGAGATGGCACATAAGAAAGGCGCGTCCTCGACGCACAACGGCCGCGACTCGAACGCTCAGCGTCTCGGCGTGAAGCGCTACGGCGGCCAGCTCGTCGGAGCCGGCGAGATCATCGTCCGCCAGCGCGGCACCCACTTCCACCCGGGCGACGGCGTCGGCCGCGGTGGCGACGACACCCTGTTCGCCCTTGTCGAGGGCCAGGTGGAGTTCGGTGTGAAGCGCGGTCGCCGCGTCGTCAACATCGTCACCGTCTGATCAGGTAAAACACTTCGAGAACGGCCCTCCGGGGCCGTTCTTGCTATTTTCGGAAGAACCGGTATTCAGTTCCGGCAGATTGGAGCCCATCGTGGCTATTCCCTCATTCGTCGACCGCGTCAAGTTCACCGTGCAGGCCGGCAACGGCGGGCACGGTTGCGCCTCTGTGCACCGTGAGAAGTTCAAGCCCCTCGGTGGCCCGGACGGCGGCAACGGTGGCGACGGCGGCTCTGTCATCTTCCGAGTGGACGACTCCATGTCGACGCTGGTGGACTACCACCGGCAGTCCCTGCGCAAGGCGAACAACGGTGAGCCGGGCAGGGGAGACAACCAGCACGGCGCGAAGGCCGGCGACATCATCCTCGACGTGCCCAGCGGGACCATCGTCACCGACGCGGACACCGGCGAGGTGCTGGCAGACCTGACGGAGCCCGGCGCCGAGTTCGTCGTGGCCCAAGGCGGCCGGGGTGGCCTCGGCAATGCTGCGCTGGCCACCGCTACGCGCAAGGCCCCCGGCTTCGCGCTGCTCGGTGAGGAGGGCGAGGGCCGCCAGGTCCAGCTCGAGCTCAAGGTGGTGGCCGACGTCGGCCTGGTCGGGTTCCCCTCGGCCGGCAAGTCGTCGCTGATCGCCGCCATTTCGCGGGCGCGGCCCAAGATCGCCGACTACCCGTTCACGACGCTGGTGCCCAACCTCGGCGTGGTCGTGGCCGGCGACGTGACCTACACCGTCGCGGACGTGCCCGGCCTCATCGAAGGCGCCTCTGAGGGCCGGGGCCTCGGCTTCGACTTCCTGCGCCACATCGAGCGGTGCCAGGCCATCGTCCACGTCATCGACCTGGGCACCTATGAACCGGGCCGCGACCCGATCTCCGACCTTGAGGTCATCGAGGGCGAGCTCGCCGCCCACGGCGGGCTCGAGGACCGCGTGCGGCTCATCGCGCTGAACAAGATGGACCTCCCGGACGCCCCGGATCTGGCGGAGATCTCCCGCCCGGAGCTCGAGAAGCTCGGCATGCCCATCTTCGAGATCTCCACCAAGACGGGCGAGGGCCTCAACGAACTGAAGTACCGCATGGCGGAGATCGTCGCGGCACGCCGGGCCTCGCTGCCGGAGGCCGCCGCGCCGAAGACGGTTCTGCGTCCCGAGCCGGTGGCGCGCAAGCGTGGCTCCATCGAGGAGTTCACCATCGCCAAGAAGGGCGACGGCGAGGGCGGCTTCGTCTGGCGCGTGCGCGGCGAGAAGCCCGAGCGCTGGATCCGACAGACGGACTTCAACAATGCGGAGGCGGTGGGCTACCTCGCAGACAGGCTCAACCGCATCGGCGTGGAGAACAAGCTGCTGGAGATGGGCGCCGAGGCCGGCGACGCCGTGGCGATCGGCAGCGGCGACAACCCCGTCGTGTTCGACTTCGCGCCGCAGATCGACATCGGCGCGGAGAACCTCGGCCGTCGTGGCGAGGACATCCGCCTGGATTCGGAACGGCCCTCGGTCATGAAGCGTCGGCGTCTCGATGCGGAGTACCATGCCGCGAAGGCGAGCGTGGATTACGCCGTCACCGGCATGGACCCCGAGGGCGAGGATGACGAGTAGGACAGCGGTCTCCCAGGCGAAACGTGTTGTCGTCAAGGTCGGGTCGTCATCACTGACCCTGCCTGACGGCCATCTCGACCACCGCCGCATCGCGCGGCTCGCGGACTCGCTCTCCGCACTGCACCACCGGGGCGTCCGGGTGGTTCTGGTCACCTCCGGGGCCATCGCGGCCGCCCTCGCGCCCCTGGGGCTGCGCCGCCGGCCGCGGGATCTCGAAACCCAGCAGGCTGCCGCCGCCGTCGGGATGGGGCTGCTCATCCGGCACTATTCCGATGCGTTCGCGGAGCACGGCGTCAACGTGGCGCAGCTGCTGCTGACGGTCGAGGACGTGCTGCGCCCCAAGACCTACCGCAACGCTCTCAACACCATCTCGCGGCTCTTCCGCCTCGACGTGGTGCCGATCATCAACGAAAACGACACCGTCGCCACCCACGAGATCCGCTTCGGCGACAACGACAGGCTCGCCGCCCTCGTCGCCCACCTCGTGCGGGCCGATGCGTTGGTCCTGTTGAGTGACGTCGACGGCCTGTACACCGCGCACCCGGACACTCCCGGGGCGGAGAAGATCACGGTGGTCGAGGACATCGCGGAGTTGAAGGTGGACACCTCCCGGCTCGGCTCGCGGGTGGGCACCGGCGGCATGCAGACGAAGCTCCAAGCGGCGGACATCGCGACGCAGGCCGGGGTCAGCGTCGTGCTGGGCCACGCCGACGACCTGGAGGAGGCGCTCGCCGGCGCCGAGGTGGGCACCTACTTCCCGGCCCGCAGGAAGCGCCGTCCGCGCCGACTGCTGTGGCTGGCGTTCGCCGCGGAGCCCAGGGGCTGGCTGCACATCGACGCCGGGGCCAGGCGGGCACTGCTCGCCTCGAAGGCGTCGCTCCTGCCCGCGGGCATCCGTGAGGTGAAGGGCACGTTCGCAGAAGGTGAGCCGGTGGAGATCATCGGCCCGGACAACGAGCCGCTCGGCAGAGGTTTTGCCGGCTATTCGAGCGCGCAGTTGCAGGCCGAGGCCGGGCACTCCAGCACCGAGGCCGGGCACACCCGGCAGCGCCCCGCGGTCCACCGCGACGTGATGATTCTGAACGACTGAACCCCTGGGCCCGTCAGGCCGATTGGTCTAGTCCGGCGGCGCGACTTAAGCTGGCAGACGTGATTGAGGTCTTCGGCTGGTTCGCAGCTGCACTGGGCGTGTCGTCCAGCATCCCGCAACTGGTCCGCATCCTCAGGTCGGGCACCAGCGCCGGCGTCTCGTTGACGCTGTGGCAGCTGGTCACCGGTAGCACCGCCGCCTGGGCCGTCCACGGCTTCCTCTCACAGTCGCCGCAGATGCAGGTGCCGAACGTGCTCCTCACCGTGGCTTCGCTGGCCATCGTGGTCTTCGTGCTGCGCGACCGCGGCGAGCCCGTCGCCCGCCACCTCGTGCTCCCCGTCGTCGCAGCGCTGGCACTCTCCGGCCTGAACCTGTGGCTGGGGCCTGTCTTCTTCGGCTTCGCCGTCCTGGTGCCGCAACTGGTGGGTCAGTTCGCGCAGTTGCGCGAACTGCTCACCGCACCCCATGTCGAGGGCGTCTCCGGCAGCTACCTCGCCCTGATGCTGCTCGTGCAGGCCATGTGGTTCGGCTTCGGGATGTTCAAGCCGGACTGGGCGCTGATCATCTGCGCCGGGGCCATGACGCTTTCCTGCGTCGCGAACCTCGCCGTCTACCTGGTGCGGCGGGCGCGCGCAGGCCGCACCGCGGACGTGGTCGCCGCCTCCTGACCCCGGAGGGCTGGCCTAGACTCTCGGGCATGGACTTTCGTGATCAGGCCATCGCTGCCCGCCAGGCGTCCGTCGAGCTCGCCACGCTGAACCGCGCACAGAAGGACAAGGCCCTCCAGGCCATGGCTGACGCGCTGGCGGCCGCTGAGCAGGACCTGCTCGAGGCCAACGAGGTCGACGTCGCCAACGCCCGCAGCACCGGCACCGAGGAGTCCATCGTCGACCGGCTGAAGCTGACCCCCGCGCGCATCGACGGCATGGTGCAGGGCCTCCGAGACCTCGCGGCACTGCCGGACCCCGTCGGCGACGTGGTCCGCGGTTGGAAGCTCCCCAACGGCGTCTCCGTCCGCCAGGTGCGGGTCCCCTTCGGGGTGGTGGGCATCATCTACGAGGCGCGGCCCAACGTCACGGCAGACGCTGCGGGCATCTGCCTGAAGTCCGGCAACGCCGCCCTGCTGCGCGGCTCGTCGTCGGCCCTCAACACCAACCGCGTCACCATCGCCGCGCTGCGCAAGGGCCTCACCGACGCCGGGGTCACTGCGGATGCGGTGCACCTGATCGAGGGGGGCCGCGAGGTCACCGGTGAGCTGATGCGGGCCCGCGGCCTGGTGGACGTGCTCATCCCGCGCGGCGGCGCCGGCCTGATTCAGGCCGTGGTGGACGGCTCCACGGTGCCCGTGATCGAGACCGGCACCGGCAACTGCCACATCTTCGTCGACGCTGACGCCGATATCGACCAGGCGATCAGCATCCTCTTGAACGCCAAGACCCAACGGCCCAGTGTGTGCAACGCCGCCGAGACGCTGCTCGTGCACCGCGACATCGCGGACGCGTTCCTGCCCCGCGCGCTGGAGGCCCTCTCCGGCGCCAGCGTCACCGTGCACGGAGATGACGCCACCCGCGCCTACTCCGACGCCGTGGTGCCTGCCGTCGCTGACGAGTACGACGCCGAGTACCTCACGCTGGACCTGGCGACGAAGGTGGTGGACTCCCTCGACGAGGCCCTGGCCCACATCCGGGCCCACACCACCGGCCACTCCGAGACCATCGTGACCCGTTCCCGCACCTCCGCGGACCGCTTCGCCGCAGAGGTCGACGCGGCCGCCGTCCTGGTCAACGCGTCCAGCCGGTTCGTCGACGGTGGCGAGTTCGGCTTCGGCGCCGAGATCGGCATCTCCACCCAGAAACTGCACGCCCGCGGCCCCATGGGCCTGCCCGAGATGACCAGCTCCAAGTACGTCATCGAAGGCGCCGGCCAGGTCCGCGGCTGAGCAAACGACCCTGACCACCACCACTGATTGCTAGGATCCCCTGCCATGAACCTTCTTCTGGAGACTGCCACCGAAGCCCCACTCGTGCCGAGTTGGGTCATGGGCGCAATTGTGCTCGTGATCCTCCTGGGCGTGGTCGTCTGGCTCATCGGCTTCGGATCCGGTCGGCCCAACAGCCGGTGACGTCGACGGAACTGGGGGAGGCGCGGCTGCAGCGCCCGGGCCGCTGGCGCCTGGGCGTCATGGGTGGCACCTTCGACCCCATCCACCACGGCCACCTCGTGGCCGCCTCGGAAGTGGCTGCCCAGTTCGGCCTCGACGAGGTCGTCTTCGTGCCGACGGGCGTGCCCTGGCAGAAACGGCACCGTAGGGTCTCGTTGGCCGAGGACCGCTACCTGATGACCGTCATCGCGACGGCCTCGAACCCCCGCTTCTCCGTCTCGCGCGTCGACATCGACCGCGAAGGCGACACCTACACCGTCGACACGCTCCGCGACCTTCGGGCTGAGCGTGGCGACAACACGGACCTGTTCTTCATCACCGGTGCAGACGCGTTGCGCCAGATCCTGACGTGGCGCGGCGCCGAGCAACTCTTCGACCTGGCCCACTTCGTCGGGGTGACCCGGCCCGGCGTCCCCATGACGAAGGACGACCTGCGCCACCTCCCGGAGAGTGCGGTCACGCTCCTCGAGGTCCCCGCGCTGGCCATCTCATCCACAGACTGCCGCGACCGCGTCCGGGGCCACCAGCCCATCTGGTACCTCGTCCCGGACGGTATCGTGCAGTACATCGCCAAGCGGGGGCTGTACCCGGCCCCCATGACAGGAGTTCCTGATGACCATTGCTGACGACGTGCTCGAGCCCGTCCGGATCGCCGCCCAGGCCGCGGCCGACAAGAAGGGCCACAGCATCGTCGCCTTCGACGTGTCGGAGCAGCTGTCCATCACGGACGTGTTCCTCATCGCCTCGGCAGGCAACGAGCGCCAGGTGGGCGCCATCGTCGACGGCGTGGAGGAGGCCCTGCTCAAGGTGGGCCGCAAGCCTGTGCGCCGCGAGGGTGACCGCGAGAACCGCTGGGTGCTGCTCGACTACATCGACTTCGTCGTGCACGCCCAGCACACTGAGGAGCGGCTGCTGTACAACCTGGAGCGGCTCTGGAAGGACTGCCCCCAGATCCCGCTCGACATCCACCTGCCTGAGGAGGCAGACGAGGAACTGTGAGGATCGCTCACGCCACCCGTCTGGTGCTGCTCCGGCACGGTGAGACGGACCACAACGCCCAGGGCCGGTTCCAGGGCCATGCGGACATCCCCGTCAACGACATGGGTCGACGGCAGGCCGAGGCCGCCCGGGACCGTCTGGCGCCTTTCCACTTCGACGCTGTGTACACCTCGCCGCTCGTGCGTGCGGCGGAGACGGCCCGCATCGTGCGGCCCGAGGCTGAGCTCGTCGTCGACCCACGGTTGATGGAGATCAACGTGGGCTCG
Organism: Tessaracoccus zhenghani; assembly: GCF_054552775.1. Lineage (NCBI taxonomy): Bacteria > Bacillati > Actinomycetota > Actinomycetes > Propionibacteriales > Propionibacteriaceae > Tessaracoccus > Tessaracoccus zhenghani. The sequence continues at coordinate 500,810 of NZ_CM137275.1, forward strand.
TGGGCAGGCCTCACCTGGGCCGAGGTGCACGCGCTGATGCCGGATTATGAGGCCAAGTACGCCGACGGCGTCGACTTCCGGCGCTCGCCCGAGGGTGAGACGCTCGCAGAGGTGGTGGAGCGCGGCAGGCCGGCGCTGCTGGAGATCGCGGGGCGACACGACGGCGGCACCGTGCTGATCGTCTCCCACGGGCTGTTCCTCAACCGTGTGCTGCACTCGCTGCTGGGCCTCGAGGGACGGGTGCTCGGCAGCCTCACCAACGCGCACCACTCCGAAGTGGGCCACGCGCACGGCGCCTGGCGCCTGCTGGCCCACAACGTCGGCTGACCGAACAGCAGAGCACCCACGCCCGGGGCGGGCGTGGGTGCTCTGCAGTTGCGGGTCAGACGCGCGGTTGGCGCTCGATCCACTGGGCCAAGTCGACGCGCGGCCCGGTGAAGAACGGGGTCTCCTCCCGCACGTGGAGGCGGGCCTCAACGCCGCGCTGGTGGCGCATCGCGTCGGTGAGCCGGTGCAGTTCGTCCGCCTCGAAGGCGAGGATCCACTCGTAGTCGCCCAGCGCGAAGGCCGACAACGTCGAGGCGACGACGTCGGGGTATTCACGGCCGGCGATGCCGTGCTCCATGAGCATCTTGGAGCGGTGCTCTTCGTCGAGGTAGTACCAGTCGAAGCTGCGTACGAAGGGGTAGACGGTCAGCCAGGGGCGCGGGGCGAAGCCGGCGAAGCAGCTGGGCACGTGGGCGCGGTTGAACTCGGACGGGCGGTGCACCGCCACCACGGACCACACGGGGGAGAGGTAGTCGCCCAGCGCGCTGCGGCGCAGCGCGTGGTAGGCGGCCTGCAGCTTCTGGGGGTCCTCGGAGAGGGTCCAGACCATCAGGTCGGCGTCGGCGCGGAAGCCGGCGACGTCGTAGAACCCGCGCACGGTGACGCCCAGGTCTGCCATCTTCTGCTCGACCGACGTGAGGTCCACATCGAGGGGCAGGGGAGCGGCCAGCTCGAACACCGAATACATGGCGTAGAGCGACTGCTGGTTGATGGCCTCGAGGTCGACATCGGTCTGGTCGCGTTCGTCGCGACCGGGGTGCTTGCTCATCTCAGGTGCCTTCCTCAGGTGGTTGCTGGACGGGGCAGGCAGCACCGTGCCGTCGAGAACTGACAGATGGTGGTGTCTTCCGCTTCGCCCCTGGCCACAGCCGCGCGGAGCAGCAACTTGTCCACGAGCATCGCGACGAAACCCTCATCGGTGCCGACGGTGGCGGCCCTCTCGTAGGGGAGGCCGAGGCGCTCAGCGGTCTGCTTGCCCTCGGTGTCGAGGTCGTAGGCCACCTCCATGTGGTCCTTGATGAAGCCGAACGGCACCGCGACGACGCCGGCCACGCCCTCTTCCGCGACCTCTTCGAGCCGGTCGTTGATGTCGGGCTCCAGCCACGGGATGTGCGGGGCGCCGGAGCGCGAGCAGTAGGTGAGCTCCCAGGTGAGGGTCTCGCCGAGCGTCTCGGACGCCTCGCGGGCCACCGCCTCGGCGACCCTCAGGTGCTGGGCGCCATAGCGGCTCTCGGGCTCGCCGGTGGCGGAGGCCTGGTTCATCGTGAGCGGGATGGAGTGGGTCACGAACAGCACCCGCAACTCGCCGTCGCCGATGCGGGCCCGCATGGTGCGCACCCCGTCGACGACCGCGCGGGCGTTGGCGGAGACGAACTCGGGGGTCTCAGCGAACGGGTCGATCTTGTCGATCTGGATGTCCTTGCCGTCGCGGGCGCCCAGGAGGTCCTCGCAGTACTGGCGGCAGCTGGAGTAGGAGCGGTACGCGGAGGTGGCCAGCGCGAGAACGCGGGTGTGGCCGTCGCCGATCAGCTCGTCGACGGTGTCGCCCATGTAGGGCGTCCAGTTACGGTTGCCGATGACGACGGGCACCTCGACGCCACGGCGGGCCAGTTCGGCGCGCACCGCCTCCATGAGGGAAGCGTTGAGCTCGTTGATCGGGGACTTCCCACCGAACAGCATGTAGTGCTCGGAGACCTCCAGGAGGCGTTCATCCGGGATGTTCTTGCCGGCGGTGGCGTTGCGCATGAACGGCAGCACGTCGTCAGGTTTGTTCGGTCCTCCGTAGGAAGCGAACAGCACTGCGCTGTAGGGCTCGAGGGTCACATGGCCTCCCTGTCGAGGGTTGAATCCAGATCAGTCACGCTCAGGCTGGTTGCCGGGCAGGAATCTGTCTCCAGGGCGTCGGCGTCGATGCCGGGGGTTTCCCCGATGCCGTAGAGCTCCGCCATGGCGTTGAGGTATTCATCCGTGCGGCCGCGTTGGGCGGCCAGCTTGGCACGGGTGGAGGGGATGTGGAGCAGGCGGGTGGCCAGCCGGCGCAGCGCCAGCGCCGCGTCGTCGTGCGACAACGGGCGGTTGGGCAGGCGGGTGACCTCGTCGTCCACGAGGCCCATGACGGCCTCGCGCAGGCCCACCACGGCGGGGTCGACGACGCGGGCGCGGAGCTTGGTGCGCGCCTCGGCGAGGCCTTCGTTGACGATCGACTGGGCGCGGCGGGTGTCCTCCGCGATGCCGGAGCCGACGGACTGCTGGATGGTGGCCAGGTCCACGACGTGCACGCCGGGCAGCGTGGCGACGGCGGGATGGACGTCGCGGTTGAGTGACAGGTCCAGGAACCGTGCGGGGCCGGTGACGTCCGCGGGGGTGACGACGTGACCGCCGCGGCCCCGGCACGTCACCACGACGTCTGCGGAGGGCAGCGCGTCGGGCAGTGATTCGATGTGGCCGATGCCGTGGCTCTCGGCGAAGTGGGCCCCGCGGCCGCTGGCGGAGTGGACCATCAGGTTGGTGACGCCGCGGGTTCGTGCAGCAGCGACCACGGCGCCCGCGTAGGAACCGGTGCCCACCACCAGCACCCGGGCTGAGGGCCAGTCCGCGACATCGATGAGGTCCAGGCCGGCGCTCACGACGGAGCGCCCGGCGCCCTCGAGGCTGGTTTCGCGAGCGACGCGGCGGGAGGTCTTCAGCGCCTCCTCGACGGCGATGTTGAGCGGCAGCGACGTGTGGCCGAGGTCCTGGGCATCCATGAGGGCGCGGCGCAGCTGGCCTGCGATCTCGCGCTCGCCCACCACCATGGAGTCGAGCCCCGCGGCGACGCGGAAGACGTGCCCGAGGGCCGCCTCACCCAGGTACAGGTCCCAGGCCGGCGGGGTGGCGAAGTGGTCGTTCAGGGCGGCTCGCAGCTGACCCGGCGTGGCCTCGCCGTTGGTGTCGAGGATGATCTCGACGCGGTTGCAGGTGCTGAGCACCACGGCGCCGGTCACTTCCGGCACGTCGCGGAGCCGGTCGACCATCCCCTCGATGTCGGCGGCAATCCGCTCGACCTCGGACAGGCCCTGCCGGTTGTGCTGAATGGAGAAGACACGCATTGTCACAGTGAGCCCCATTCAACCACCTTTGCCCGATAGGGCAGAATCGAACTCACCATGAGTTCACTGCTTTCAGCCCTCATCGGGCAGCGTCCCGAGAAGCTCCCCGTCTGGTTCATGCGCCAGGCCGGCCGCTCCCTCCCCGAATACAAGGCCGCCCGCGTGGGCACCACCATCCTCGAGGCCTGCCTGAAACCCGAGTTGGCGGCGGAGATCACGCTGCAGCCGGTGCGCCGCCACAAGGTGGACGCAGCCATCTTCTTCTCCGACATCATGACGCCCCTGGTGCTAGCAGGCGTCGATGTGGACATCGAGCCGGGCATCGGGCCCGTGATCGAGAACCCCATCCGCACCGCCGCCGACGTCGACAGGGTCGTCGGCCACCGGATCGAGGACCCCTCGGCGATCTCGGAGGCCGTGCGGCTGGTCGTCGCAGAGCTGGGAGAGAGCACTCCGCTCATCGGCTTCGCCGGCGCCCCGTTCACGCTGGCGGCGTATCTGGTGGAGGGCCGCGGTTCGCGTGACCACCTGCAGGCCCGCGCCATGATGCATGCGGATCCGGCGGCGTGGCACAGGCTGCTCGACTGGGCCGCGGAGCTCTCGGGCGAGTTCCTGAACGTGCAGATCGACGCCGGCGCCCGCGCCGTGCAGCTGTTCGACTCCTGGGCCGGCTCCCTCAGCCGCGCGGATTACACCGGGAAGGTGCAGCAGCACTCGGCCCAGGTGATGGCCGCGGTCGAGGGCCGCGTGCCCCGCATCCACTTCGGCGTCGGCACCCGCCACCTGCTCACCGACATGGCCGAGATCGGCGTCGAGACCCTGGGTGTCGACTACCGAACGCCCCTCGACGAGGCCGCCTGGCTCGTGCCGGGGGTTCCGCTGCAGGGCAACATCGATCCCGCGATGCTCGCCGCCGGCTGGGACGCCCTGGAGGCCCACACCCGCGATGTCGTCGAGCGCGGTCGCCAGGCACCCGCGCACGTCGTGAACCTGGGCCACGGGGTCCCGCCCACCACTGATCCCGAGGTGCTCACCGACCTGGTGGCCCTCATCCACGAGCTGTGAGCGGCTCGCGCGTCGCCGTCATCGGTGGCGGCCTCGCCGGAGTGCTGTCCGCCCTGCGGCTGCAGGAGGCGGGTCACACCGTCGAACTGCGGGAGGCGGCGCCTCGGCTGGGCGGCATGATTGCGCCCCTGCGGCTCGGCTCCGTCGAGGTCGACTCGGGCGCGGAGGCCTACGCCACGCGTGGCGGGGTCGTGCGGGCCCTCTGCGAGGACCTCGGACTCGAGGTGGCGGCGCCCCAGGGCACGCCCCACATCTGGTGGCGGCATGGCACCTTCCCCATGGCTGAGGGCGTGCTGGGCATCCCCAGTTCGCTCGACGACCCCGCTCTGGCTGTCCTCGAGCCGGATGAATTCGCCGCCGTCGCGTCCGAAGCGCAACTCGGGCGCCACGTCGGGGCCACGGCCACGACGGTGGGCGACCTGGTGCGGGCCCGCCTGGGCGAGGCGGCCCTCGCCAAGCTGGTGGCCCCCGTCGCCCAGGGCGTGTACTCCCTGTCGCCGGACAAGATGCCGCTCTCGGCATTCGCGCCGACGCTGCTGGAGGCGCTGGCCACCGAGGGTTCGCTGCTCGCGGCGGTCGCGCTGGTGCGCGGCCCGGGCAGCGCCGCCGTCGAACAACCGATCGGCGGGATGTTCCGCCTCATCACCGCCATCGCGGAGCGTTTCGTCACGGCCGGCGGCAGCGTGCGCACCTCGGCGTCGGTGTCGTCGCTGCGCCGCGGGGGATCGGGCTTCCTGCTGACGCTGCATGACGGTGAGGTGCTGGACGTCGAGCGTGTCGTCATCGCTACCCCGGCCGCACCCGCCGGAGTACTGCTGGGCAATCTCGGGGTCGAGATCCAGGTGCCTCCCGTCCGGACCGCCCGCTCGGCGTTACTCGCCGTGACCACACCTGCGCTCGATGCCCATCCCGTCGGTTCGGGCGTCCTGTTGGCGGAGCGCGACGACACGCTCCACGCCCGCGCGCTGACCCACTACTCGGCCAAATGGCCGTGGGCTGAGACCGGGCAGCACGTGCTGCGCCTCAGCTACCCCGAACACATCCTGGCCACACGTGCGGACGCCCTCCGGGACGCCTCTCGGTTCGTGGGCGTGGAGATCCAGGAGCACGAAGTGCTCGGCTTCGCGTCGGTAGGCTGGGATTCAATGCCCACCCGCATCGACGCCTCGAACCGCGACTTCATCGTGGAGACGGCGCTCGAGGCCGGCGTCGATCTGGTCGGCGCCTGGCTGGACGGCAATGGGATCGCCGCAGTGGTGGCGGGAACGACAAGAGTGGTGAGATGAAGCTGAAGCTGGGCACCAGGGGATCAGCCCTCGCCGTGGCGCAGTCGGAATTGATCGCCGATGCGCTGCGCGACCGGGGGCACGAGGTTGAACTGGTGCGGATCCGCACCGGCGGCGACGTGGAACGCGGCTCCCTCACCCAACTCGGTGGGCTGGGGGTCTTCGCGGCGGAATTGCGCACCGCCCTGCTCGACGGGGTCTGCGACTTCGCCGTTCACTCACTGAAGGACCTGCCCACCGCTCCGGTGCCGGGCCTGAGGATCGCCGCCATCCCGCTGCGCGCCGACGCCCGCGACGCGCTCTGCGCCAGGGACGGGCTCACGTTCGACCGGTTGCCCACCGGGGCCACCGTGGGAACCGGGTCGCCCCGCCGCGTCGCCCAGCTGCGCGCCCAGCGGCCAGACCTGCTCTACGTCGACATCCGCGGGAACGTGGGTACGCGGTTGGCTCGCGTCAACACAGACGACCTCGACGCCGTGGTGCTCGCCGCCGCGGGCCTCCAGCGGCTGGGCATGACGCAGCACATCACTGACTACCTGACCATCCTTCCCGCCCCTGGCCAGGGCGCGTTGGCCCTGGAATGCCGCACCGACGACGAGGTGCTGGCCGCAGAGCTCGCCGCGCTCGAAGATCCCGAGACGAGGCTCGCAGTCGAGGCCGAACGTGTGGTGCTGGAGAATCTCGGTGGCGGCTGCGCCGCGCCCATCGCGGCCCACGGTCACGACGGCGAACTCGAGGCCGCCGTCTTCGCGCTCGACGGTCGCAGGTCGGTGACCGCCAGGGTCACCCTGAGCGACCACGCCGGGGCCATCGCCGCCGAGGAACTGATGCAGCTCGGCGCTGAGACGGTGGCGGAGCTGACCGCCTCGCGTCCGTCGCGGCTGGCTGAACTCCATGACGACTCGTCGCTCTGGGGCGGCGAGGACGTGCTGGCAGGCCTGCGCATCTTCGTGCCGCGCGCGGACACCGGAGACCTGGTGGGCGCCCTCCGCGCCGCGGGCGCCGAAGTGGTGGCCGAGCCCGTCCAACGCCGCGTGACACTGCGCCCAGAGGGCAGCTTCACTGACGCCGACTGGGTGGCGCTGACGTCGCCCGCCACGCTGGAGGTGCTCGACGAGTTGGGGATGACCATCCCCGAGCAGGCCCGCGTGGCAGCCGTCGGTGCGGCGACGGCGCGGGCGGCGCGCGAACGCGGCATCGACGTGGACCTGGTGCCGCAGGGTGCTTCCAGCGCCGCGGCCCTCGGTGAGGCCTGGCCCGCGGGCAGCGGACGGGTCGTCATCCCCGGGTCCGCGCTGTCGTCGACGGTGCTGGCAGAGGAAGTGAGACGCAAGGGCTACGCGGTGGACCAGTTCGCGGTCTACACCATGGAGCCCCTGGACGACGTGCCCGGCAAGCTGCGGGGCGAGTATGAACGGTGCCTGTTCGACGTCGTGGTGATCCTCGCGGGCTCGATGGGGCGCGCCGTGGACCAGCTGCTGGGGTGGCCGCAGGGTCTGCAGGTGGTGGCCTTCGGCCCGCCGTCGGCCGCCGCGCTGCGCCAGCTGGGCGTCGAAGTGGCCGCTGAAGCCCGCACCCAGGACGCCGAAGGGCTCATCCACGCCATAGCCAACCTCCCGAAGGGACATCGATGATCCAGTTCCGACCACGCCGCCTCCGCACCACGGCGGCCATGCGCCGGCTCGTGCGCGAGATCGAGGTGCGTCCCTCGCAGCTCGTGCTGCCCATGTTCGTCTCGGACGTGCCCGGGCAGATCTCCTCCATGCCCGGCGTGCATCGCCACGGCATCGACCAGATTGCGCGCGCCGCCGAGGGTGCAGTAGCCGCCGGAGTGGGCGGGCTGATGCTGTTCGGCGTGCCGGAGGACGCGGCCAAGGATGAGCAGGGCTCGCAGGGCTGGGCCGAGGACGGCATCCTGCAGCGGGGCCTGCGGGCCGTACGCGACGCCGTCGGGTCTGACACGGTCATCATGGCCGACACCTGCCTCGACGAGTTCACCACCCACGGGCACTGCGGTTTCCTGACCGCGGACGGCGCCGTCGACAACGACGCGACGCTCGCGGCCTACGTCTCGATGGCCATCGCCCAGGCCGAGGCAGGGGCCCACGTGGTGTCGCCGTCGGGGATGATGGACGCCCAGGTGGAACACATCCGGGCCGGCCTCGACGGGCAGGGGTTCCAGGACACCGCCATCCTCGCGTACGCCGCGAAGTACTCCTCGGCGTTCTACGGACCCTTCCGCGAGGCGGTCGGCTCGTCCCTGCAGGGGGACCGGCGCACCTACCAGCAGGACCCGGCCAACAGGCGCGAGGGGCTGCGTGAGGCCGAGCTGGACCTGGCCGAGGGCGCCGACATCGTGATGGTGAAGCCCGCCGGCTACTACCTCGACGTGCTCAGCGACGTGGCCGCCGCGTCGGACGTTCCCGTGGCCGCCTACCAGGTGTCCGGCGAGTACGCCATGATCGAGGCGGCCGCGGCGCAGGGCTGGATCGACCGCCGCGCCGCAGTGACGGAATCGGTGACCGCGATCGCGCGGGCCGGTGCAGATATCGTGCTCACCTACTGGGCGGAGGAGTTGGCGACGTGGCTGAAGTGAACCTGTTTGCGCGGGCGAAGGAGATCATCCCGGGCGGCGTGTCGTCGCCCGTGCGGGCGTTCGGCTCAGTCGGCGGTGACCCGGTCTTCATCCGCGAGGCCCGCGGCCCGCATGTCGTCGATGTCGCCGGGCGTGAATACGTGGACCTCGTCTGCTCCTGGGGGCCTGCGCTGCTCGGCCATGCCCACCCGCAGGTGATCGAGGCCGTCAGGGAAGCGGCCGGCCGTGGCCTGTCCTTCGGCGCGCCCACACTGGCGGAGGTGGAACTGGCTGAGGCCATCCACGCGCGCGTCCCGGTGGCGGAACAGGTGCGCTTCGTCTCCACCGGCACCGAGGCCACCATGACCGCCATCAGGCTGGCGCGCGGCGCCACCGGCCGCGACGTCATCGTCAAGTTCGCCGGCTGCTACCACGGGCACTCCGACGCGCTCCTCGCCGCTGCCGGTTCCGGCGTCGCCACCCAGGGCCTGCCTGGTTCCGCCGGCGTGACGGCTGCGGCGGCAGGCGACACCCTCGTGGTCGAGTACAACGACCTCGAGGCGCTCGCCAGGGTGTTCGACGAGGCGGGGGAGCGCATCGCGGCCGTCATCACGGAGGCCGCGCCCGCCAACATGGGCGTGGTTCCGCCCGCTCCGGGCTTCAACGCGGCTCTCCGCGAGCTCACCGCCCGCCACGGTGCGCTGCTGATCGTCGACGAGGTGCTGACCGGTTTCCGGGTGGGGCCGGGCGGCTGGCTCGGTCTCGAGGGCGGCTACGCCCCGGACATCGTGACGTTCGGCAAGGTCGTTGGTGGCGGCATGCCGCTGGCCGCGCTCGCCGGTCGCTCTGAGGTCATGCAGTTCCTGGCCCCCGTCGGGCCGGTCTACCAGGCGGGCACCCTGTCCGGGAACCCGCTGGCCACCGCGGCGGGCCTCGCCACGCTGCGCCTGGCCGACGACGCCGTCTACGCCCACGTCGACCGCCGCTCCCTGGAGCTGCAGGCGGCCGTGACGGAAGCGCTCACCGCAGCCTCGGTGCCGCACACCATCCAGGCGGCCGGCAGCCTGTTCTCCGTCTTCTTCCGAGACGGTGCCGTTGCCAACTACGAGGACGCCAAGGACCAGGACACCCAGGCCTTCGCCCGCTTCTTCCACGCCATGTTGGACGCCGGGGTGGCGCTCCCGCCGTCGGCTTTCGAGGCCTGGTTCCTCTCGGCGGCCCACGACGACGCGGCCATGGCCCGCATCACGGACGCCTTGCCGCTGGCGGCGCGGGCTGCCGCTGATTCATGAGAGGCTAAGCAGCAATCACATCGGAAGGATCTGTCGTGAAGCTTCGGTTGGGTACGCGTGGTTCAGCATTGGCGCTGGCACGCTCCGCGATGGTTGCTGAGCTCCTCAGGGCGCAGGGCCATGAAGTCGACATCGTACGGGTGGCCACGGAACACGTGGACACCATCCACATGGCCGAGGGCTACTCCCTCGGCGTGTTCGCCCAGGAACTGCGCACGTCGCTGCGCAGCGGCGCGGTCGACGTCGTCGTGCATTCCGTCAAGGACGTCCCACTGTCCGACCGCCCTGAGGACCTCACGTTCGCCGCAGTGCTGAAGCGTGGCGACCATCGCGATGCGCTGTGTTCGCTCAGGGGCATGCCGCTGGCTGCGTTGCCGCGCCGCTCCCGCATCGGCATCACGTCGCTGCGGCGCCTCGCCCAGTTGCGCGCCCTCCGCCCGGACCTGACGTTCGTCGACGTCGGCGGCACCCTCCAGGACCGCCTGCGCCGGCTCGAGCCCGGCGACCTCGACGCCGTGGTCGTGTCGGCCGCCGGGGTTCATGCCCTCAAGGTGGAGGACCGGGTGGCCGAATACCTGCCCATCCTCACCGCACCCGGTCAGGGCGCACTGGCGCTCGAGTGTCGCCGGAGTGACCAGGAGACGCTGGAGGCGGTACGCGAACTCGACGACCTCGAGACCCGCATCTGCATCGAGGCCGAGCGCGCAGTGCTGACGGGTCTCAACACCACCTACCTGGCCCCTGTGGGAGCCCTGGCCACCCGCCGCGGCATCCTCGGCCTGAAGGCGGGCATCTTCTCGATCGACGGCACCAAGCGCACCGTCCTGGAAATCGGGTTGCCCACCTCCGAGTACCACGCGCAGCGCACCGGTCACAACGTGGCCGAGGCCTTGAAGGCGCGCCGGGCAGACCGGTTCATCACCGCGGAGGCGCTGGAGACCGTCAAGATGACGGCTGACCACGCCGACGACTCCACCTTCATCGAGAGCTCGGAGGACGACGACCGCGTCAGGGTGCTGTTGCCCCGCCAAGAGGGGCGGATCAGCCAGGCCATGCGCGAGAACGAGTTGCGCGTGGACTGCGTGCAGCTCCAGGAGGCACGCCTGCTCTCGGCAGACAACATCATCGGCGACGCCGACTGGGTCGTCATCCCGTCAGGGCAGACGGTGTGGGCGTTGCGCGAACGAGGCTGGGACATCCCGGCGCACACGAAGGTCGCGACGATGGGCTCCACCACCCAGCGCACCGTCGAGGATTCGGGCCGCCAGGTTGATCTGAGCCCCGAAGGCACCGCCAGCTCCCAGAAGCTCGTCGAGCTGTTCCCGCCGGCCGACGGTGAGCAGCGCGTCGTCATCCTGTGCGCGGACCAGCTCTCCACCAAGCTGGAGACCGGGCTCCGCGCGAAGGGCTACACCGTCGATCGCAGCGAGATCTACACCATGGCGGACGTCGCGGAGATCGACCCGGCCCTGCGCACCCGCTGGGACGACGGGGCGTGGGACGCGGTCTTCCTCAGCCAGCCGTCGCTGGCCCATGTGTACGCCAAGACGCTCGGTCACCGCGATGACGTCCGGGTGCTCGCCTGGGACGAGGCCACTGCGGCTGCTGTCCGTGAGGAGGGCGTCGACGTCTTCGCCGTCGCCAAGTCGAAGGACACCTTCGGTATCGCTGATCTCGCCCGTCAGCTCCACAAGGCGCGCCGCTAGTCCTGCGTGCCGACGGGGGAGGCTCGGAGTGCGCGAGATGGTTCCGCACACCGGGCCTCCCCGTCGATTATTCCGGGGCATCCGAGCAACGAACTCCCGATTTGTAGTTCTCTCGGAGCATGCGCTAAAGTTTTTCGAGTCGCCGCAGGGCGGCAGTCGCGAAAGTGACACTGGGGCTATGGCGCAGTTGGTAGCGCGCTTCCATGGCATGGAAGAGGTCAGGAGTTCGAATCTCCTTAGCTCCACAAACGAACGGGCGTCTGGCTAGGCCAGACGCCCGTTTTCCGTTTCGCGTGATACGTAGGGGTACGTCTGGGTGCTTGAGCGAAACTGACGGTCTTCCCAGTAGGTGGGCCGACAAGGTCAGCAACGTGGGCAGACTTCGCGTCACGACTCGACAACAGGCAGGCTAAGAGCCTGTGGGCCTGACATCCCCGCCGTCATGGGGACCGGCACCGGCACGTCCGCCATCAGCGACGGCGACGCCATCACGGTCGACGGGACACGGGGCCGGGTGACGCGGGGAGCGCGGGGAGCGCGGGGATGACGGCCCGGTCCTGTTCTCCGGTAGGTTTTCGTCGTCAGCGGACAGATTGGCTCCACATACCGGTGGGGGTATACGATCAGGGCATGGCAACCGTTGAAATCACCAAGGAAAACCTCGAGCAGACCATTGCCGGCAACGGCATCGTCCTCCTCGACTTCTGGGCGGCCTGGTGCGGCCCCTGCCGTCAGTTCGGCCCCATCTTCGAAGAGGCTTCGGAGAAGCACCCCGACATCGTCTTCGGCAAGGTGGACACCGAGGCGCAGCGCGAGCTCGCCGCGGGCTTCGAGATCATGTCGATCCCCACGCTCATGGCCTTCCGCGACAACGTCATCGTGTTCTCCCAGGCCGGTGCGCTGCCCGGTGCGGCGCTCGAGGAACTGATCGAGGCCGTCGAGGCGCTCGACATGGACGAGGTCCAGGCTGAGATCGCCAAGCAGAAGGCCGGCGCGGAGGTCCAGTGACCCTCCCGGTCCAGCTCCAGAGCGAGCCGCGAACCTTCACCGCCGAGTTGGCCACGTGGCCAGCTCGGCGGTGGTTCTTCGCAGTGGGCACCGCCGTGGCCACCGTGCTGGTCGTGGCAATCCCCACCGCTCTCATCCCGAACCCGGTCTTCGGACGCGAGATCCCGCCGACGGCGTGGGCCTGGCCCGTGCTCATCGTGACCTCGGTCCTCGCGGGCCTCGTCGCTGCCACCTACGTGGCGCGCAAGGACGCGGCCGACGCGGAGCGGGGCGGGAAGCTGGGTGCCGCCGGGGCGTTCGTCAGCTTCTTCGCCGTCGGCTGTCCGGTCTGCAACAAGCTGGTGCTTATCGCACTGGGCTACACCGGGGCCCTGCAGTACTTCGCCCCGGTGCAGCCCTTCCTGGCGGGGGCCTCGGTGCTGTTGCTCGCCGTCGCACTGGTGCTCCGGGTGCGCCGGGAGCGGACCTGCCCGCTGCGGGCCTAGAAGACGGGGCGGCCGCCCGTGACCCCCAGCACGGTCCCGGACACGTAGGACGCCTCGAGCGGGCTGGCCAGGAAGACGAAGGCGCCGGCCATCTCGGAGGGCTGACCAGGACGCCCCAGGGGAGTGTTGAGCCCGAACTTCGGCATCTCCTCGGCCTTCTTGGTGGCCGGCTGCAGCGGCGTCCAGATCGGGCCCGGGGCCACGGAGTTCACGCGGATCCCCTTGGGCCCGAGTTCGGCCGCCAGGTTGACCGTGTAGTTGTTGATGGCGGCCTTGGTGGCCGCGTAGTCGATGAGATCCACTGACGGGTCGTAGGCCTGGATGGAGCTCACGTTGATGATGCAGTCGCCCTTGTCGAGGTAGCCCAGCGCCTGCTGGGACAGCCAGAACAGGGCGTAGAGGTTGGTCTTGAAGGTCCGGTCCATCTCCTCCGTCTTGAGATCTGCCAGACCGCCGTCGCGCCGGGCCCACTGGAATCCTGCGTTGTTGACCAGGATGTTGAGCCCTCCCAGCTGGCGGGCGGCGTCGTCGACCACCTTGCGGGCGATGGCCTCCTCGGTGATGTCTCCCGGGAGCAGGACGCACGTGCGGCCCGCCTCTTCGACCAGCTGCTTCACGTCCTCGGCGTCGGACTGTTCCTCCGGGAGGTAGCTCAACGCCACGTCGGCGCCTTCGCGGGCGTATGCGATGGCCACGGCCCGCCCGATGCCCGAATCGCCGCCGGTGATGAGGGCCTTCAGGCCATGCAAGCGGTCACGGCCGATCCAGCCCTCCTCGCCGTGGTCCGGGAGGGGCGTCATCTCGGTCGTGAGCCCGGGGGGTGTCTGGCTCTGGGCGGGGAATGCACCCTCGTCCATCGTCTTTGCCTCAGCTGCCTTGGTGATTGCGTGCAGATCAGTCATGCGTTCCAGTCTTGTTCGCACGGCCGCCGGGCCAAACCCCCTCAGGGGTGGAACTACTTGGGCACGAACATCGGGTAGATGTTGTCGAAGCTCAGCCGGTAGCCCATGCCGTGCGACACGATCACGCTGATCCCCAAGACGATGGCGACGATGACGACGCCGAACGCGAATCCCGCCACCACTTTGGCGAGGGGGTGGGGTGTGTGGTCGTCCACGTTCTGGTGGGCGCCGTAGGACAGGGCCCTGATGCCGAGCGAGAAGACGGCCGGGAGACCGGCGCCGAGCAGGAGACCTGCGAGCAGGACCTGCGATGCGCCCTCAAGGGCCAGCCAGAGGTTGTTCATGCCTTGCTCCTGACCCGGCGGTGGGGCCCGGCGGGCTGCTCAGGCAGCTGCCGCTGGGTGACGTCCTCGACCCATTCGTCGTTGACGTTCTTGTGGTCGACCCTCGACTTCTGGGAATGGAGGTACATCCACCCGGAGGCGATCGCCAGGATGAGGAAGATCACGATGGAGCCGAACAGGCCGCCCAGACTGTGACCGACGAACCACATGGCGGCGCCGACGATGCCCGCGGCGGGCAGCGTGATGGCCCAGGCCATCAGCATGCGACCGGCCACCGACCAGTTGACCTTCGCGCGCTTGCCGAGGCCGGAGCCGAGGATGGAGCCGGTGGCGACGTGGGTGGTGGACAGGGCGAAGCCCAGGTGGCTGGAGGCCAGGATGACCGCCGCGGAGGACGATTCCGCGGCCATGCCCTGAGGTGCGCTGATCTCGACCAGGCCCTTGCCGAGCGTCCGGATGATGCGCCATCCGCCGATGTAGGTGCCCAGCGCGATGGCCAGCGCGCACGCCACCTTGACCCACAGCGGCACCGCTGTGAGGTCCGTCCAGGTGCCGGTGGCGATCAGTGCCAGCGTGATGACGCCCATGGTCTTCTGCGCGTCATTGGTGCCGTGCGCCAGGGAGACGAGCGACGCGGAACCGATCTGTCCCCAGCGGAACCCGCTCTCGCGGTACTTCTCCGCAACCCCCTGGGTGATGCGGTACACGAGCCAGGTGCCCACGGAGGCGACGGCGATGGCGATGGCCGGCGACAACAGGGCGGGCAACACGACCTTGCCGATCACCCCGTCGAGCTTCGTGCCGTCGCCGGCCCACTTGACGCCGCTCACGCCGAGCCCGGCCATGGTGGCGCCGATCAGCCCGCCGAACAGCGCGTGTGATGAGCTCGACGGCAGGCCCAACAGCCAGGTGAGCAGGTTCCAGACGATGGCACCCACCAGGCCGGCCAGGATGATCAGCAGCAGCGACATGCCGCCGTCGCCGATCAGCTCCGGGCGCGGCGCGCCGCTGGAGTCCTGGATGTTGACCACGGCGTTGGTGACGGTCAGGGCGACCTCCACGGACAGGAAGGCTCCCACCAGGTTCAGGACGGCCGACAATGCAACCGCAACCTTGGGGGAGAGGGCCTTGGTGGCGATCGACGTAGCCATCGCGTTGCCCGTGTCGTGGAAGCCGTTCGTGAAGTCGAAGGCAAGTGCGGTGATAACGACAAGCGCTAGCACGATGAGTTCGGGGGACACGCCCCCTAGTCTGCAACCATCTGGCCCTGAACGCGCAATCGGGGCAGGATAATCCTCACACTCCCAGCGTGGTGGCATCTCGGGGAAATGTCGGTGGACAACAGGGTGTCGGGGTGCTGTGCGGGGATATGTCCCGAGGCCCTCCTACGATGTGGGCATGACTCCTCGACGTCCCCCCGCCGCGCTGCTCCAGGTGGGCAGCGTCTCGGCTGAGGTGACGTACAAGCCCATCAAGAGCCTGCGGATGCGGGTGGTCCCTCCCGACGGCGTGGTGAAGATCTCAGTCCCACTGGGGTTGTCGGAGGAGACGGTCACGGAGTTCGTGCGCAGCCACGAGCATTGGCTGCTGAAGGCCAGGCAGCAGGTCCGACTCTCCCACCCGCCGAAGGAACCGTTGACGGATGGGGGGCGCGCCAGGCTCTGGGGCCGGTGGCATGAGGTGCGCACTGATGAGTCGGGCAGGGCGGGCGCCCGGTTGGAGGACGGCGTCCTCGTGCTGTCCGGTCCGGATGAGGACGCCCGCAGACGGGGGCTGGAGAACTTCTACCGGCGCGAACTCCAGGCCGCTCTGCCTGACCTGTTCGCCCTCTGGGAACCGCGGGTCGGACGCCGTCATGCCTTGGTGAAACTGCGGCGCATGACCTCGCGCTGGGGCACGTGCAATATCCGGACGGCCGCCATCACCTTCAACACCGCGCTGGCGGAACATCCGCCCACCGCGCTGGAATACGTCGTCGTGCACGAGTTGATGCACCTCATCGAACGCGGCCACGGCCCACGCTTCGTCGCCGGGATGGACCGGTTGCTGCCTGACTGGCGCCAGCGACGCAAGGCCCTGAAAGGTCATCCGTGAGGGTGCTGGAGGCCGCTGAGTGGCAGGAGCGCGCCGAAATCCACCGCGGGCGCGTCACCGCCGAACTGGCGGAGGTGGTGCGGCGGCGGGAACGCGGCCTCAAGCACCCCGTCGACGACTTCCTGTTCCAGTACTACAACCTGAGGCCCAGCCACCTGGCGCAGTGGCATCCGGGTGCCGGCGTCGGCCTGGCCGGGGGAGAGGCTTTCGCGGAGCGTCAGTTTTATGCGAGGACGGGACGGGTGACCGTGTTCGACGCAGCGTCCTTCCTGGCCAAGCGGGGTGGCACGGTCGAAACGGCGCACCGCCTCCTGGCTGCCGCGGCGGACAGGGCCCCGCGGTTCGGGTGCTTCGGGATGCACGAGTGGGCGATGGTCTACCGGCTGCAGGAGGGCCAGACGCGGCACCCCTACCTGAAGCTGCGCTTCGAGCCGGCGGAGGTGGCCCGGATCGTGGAGGAGGTGGGCTGCCGCTGCACGCATTTCGACGCGTTCCGCTTCTTCACCGAGCCCGCCCGGCCGCTCAACGTGCTGCAACCGACGCGTGAGACGCAGCCTGACCTGGACCAACCGGGTTGCCTCCATGTGAACATGGACCTCTACCGCTGGGCCGGCAAACTCTCTCCCGCCGTGGGTTCCGAGCTGCTGTTCGAGGCCTATCTCCTGGCGCGCGACATCCGCGAGGTGGACATGCAGGCCTCCGCCTACGACCTCGCAGACTGGGGCTACGAGCCCATCCCTGTCGAGACGGCAGAGGGGCGGGCCTGCTACGCAGCACTGCAGCGTGGGTTCGCGGAGCGGGCGGTTCCCCTCCGACACGAGATCCTGCGGGTGATCAGGTCCCTCGAATCCTGAAGTGCGGGCAACCGACCACCGCGCTGAGGCGTAGTACGGATGAGAAACCCGTCCGACAGGAGCACTCCATGCACCGCCGCTTCGCGTGTCACACCGAGACCCGCCCCTCCGCGTCATACGATGCACGCGTACGAACCGCTCTTCCCCCTGTGAGGTTCACCATGTTCACCGTGCCCAGTGCCCGACGCTTCGCCATAGGCGTCGTTGCCGCCCTCAGCCTCTTCGCCGCCGCGTGCGCGCCGGAAGCGCTCGCGCCCCAGGCCGGGCCGGCGCCCACCGTCGCCAATCCCGGAGCAGGCGCGGTCACCGACGAGCCCGTGGTCCTGCCCGACGTGACGCCCACGGCGGACCCGGTCGTCGTCCCGGCGAAGCCGAGCGTCGTCCCGTCCGTGCCGGCCGCTGAGCCGACCACCGCGCCGAGCGCCGAGCCCCAGCCGTCTGTCGAGGTCCCTCAGCCCACCGCTGAGCCTGAGACCTCAGAGACGCCGGAGGTGGTGCCGACGGTGCCGCCCCTGCTGGCGCCCGGGGACGACTCGGAACAGGTGCGGGAACTGCAGCACCGCCTCCTCCAGCTGAACTGGATGTCGGGGAAGATCACCAGCGACTACGGCGACGCGACGCAGCTCGCCGTGGAGGGCTTCCAGGTGAAGCGCGGCCTCCCCGGCACGGGAGAGGTCGACCAGGTGACATGGGATCGACTTGTCGATATGACGCGCATGCCCACCGCAGATGAGATGCACAACGTCCTGAAGCCGGGGCCAGCCCTCCTGAAGACAGGCAGCACCGGGGATCAGGTCAAGGACCTCCAGGCCCGCCTGAAGCAGCTCGAGTGGTACCTCGGACTCGTCGACGGCCAGTACGGGCCCAAGACGGCCGAGGCGGTCACCGGCTTCCAGGCCAAGCGGGAGATCCCGGTGACCGGTGAGGTGGACCAGCGCACGCTGGACCGCCTCGCGTCGATGACGCACAAGCCCACCGTCGATCAGCTCAACAATGTGGTGGCCGCCCCCGCAGAGGCCAAACTGACCCTGGACGACCGCTGCCTCCAGGGCCGGGTGATCTGCATCTCCAAGACGCAGCGGAAGCTCGCCTGGGTCGTCGACGGTGAGGTCAAGATGTCGATGGACGTGCGGTTCGGCTCCGAACTGACGCCCACGCGCGAGGGCACGTTCTCCGTGGGCTGGAAGTCGCGCAACCACGTCAGCAAGCTCTACGGCTCGAAGATGCCGTTCGCGCTGTTCTTCAGCGGGGGACAGGCCGTCCACTACTCCAGCGACTTCGCCGCCCGCGGCTACAACGGGTCCTCCCACGGCTGCGTCAACGTGCGCGACAGGGCCGCGGTGGAGGCACTGTTCGATGCGGCCAAGGAGGGCGACAAGGTGGTCGTCTACGTCGGATAATCTGAAGGTCTGACCCGACCGAAGGGACCCTCGTGATTTACCTGGCCATCGCCATGCAGGTGTGCGGCTCGTTCCTGTTCGCCAGCGGTGCCATCCTGCAGAGCCTGGGGGTCAAGAGCCTGTTCGACGCGGATGCGGTCACCTCCTCCAACAGGTTGTCGCTGAAGGGCCTGCTGAAGCTCTTCACCGTCCCGAAATGGGTCATCGGCCTGGGCCTGGTCTTCGCCGGTGCGGCGATCCACCTGACGGCCCTGACGTTCGCCCCGGTGTCGGTGGTGCAGCCGGTGGGCATCCTGGCCGTGCCGTGGTCGGTACTGCTCGCCTCGAAGATCCACAAGCACAAGATCAACGCCAGGCTGTGGGGCGCCGTCGGTGTGACGGTGCTGGGCGTGGTGGGTTTCACCGTCTTCTCGTCGCAGTACGCGACGGGGGAGAAGCAGTTCAGCTTCCCGGCGATGCTGTGGTCCTTCGTGGTGGTCTGCGTGCTGTGCGCGGCCCTGTCCTTCTTCGCCACCCGGGCGGTGGCCTGGGCGAAGGCCATCCTGTGGTCCTCTGTGGGCGCCATCTTCTACGGTCTGGCCTCGGGCTTCATGAAAGCCGCGATGAACCTCATCCAGAAGCACGACCAGAGCTTCGGAAGCTGGCAGTTCCTGGCCACCGCCGCCATGATGCTGCTGTGCTACATCCTGGGCGCCTGGATGATCCAGCAGGGCTACGCCTCCGGCCCGGCCGAGATCACCGTCGGCACCATGACGACGGTGGACCCGTTCGTCGCCGTCGTGTTCGGCCTGGTGGTGCTCGGCGAGGGCATCGGGATGGGCGCCGGCCCGGTGCTGGGCATGATCGTGACCGGCGCCATCGCCGTCTCCGGTGTCGCGCTGTTGTCGAAGGATCATCCCGACGCGGTGGAGGAGCGCCTGCGCGCCCAGGCTGACTTCAGCCCTTCACCGGCAGAGCGTTGAGGGCCACCCGTCCGGAGGGCGTGGTCAACACGATGGTGGAATCCGCTCTCGGCATGATGAAGGTGACCGTGCCCTCATAGGGCTGGCCCTCCCGCGCGCTGAAGGCCCGCATGTCGACGGGGTCGTAGCTCAGCCTCGTCTCGTTCGTGAACGCGAAGATGGCGAAGGCGTAGTCGCCCTGCTCCACCTCGACGCGGATGCGCAGGTCCAGCTGGTCGCCGTTCCAGGAGTAGCCGACGATCTCGAAGATGCCGTCCCCGTTGCCCTCGAACGGGATGAAGTTGCCCGTGCGCTCAGGGCTGGGTTCTGCCGTGGCAGCCGCAGAGGGGCTGGCCCCGCTCTCCGGGGAGGCTGCTCCCAGGAACTGCATGCCCACGATGACGACCGCGATCACGGCCACCACGCCCAGCACGATGAAGAGTGTGGACCGGGGGCGCTTGGGAGGCTGGAGATCTTCGTACGACGGCGGCGCCGGCGGCTGCTGCCCGAACGGCTGCCGGGGGTCCCTGCCCTGTGCATCATGGAACTGCGTCGGGCGCCAGGACGGGTCCTGGCTCGCCCACGGTGAGTTGTTCCCGTTGCCCGGCGGCGGGGGCCACTGCGCGTTGCTCATGAGGGCAGCGTACTTGCCCGGGTGAAACCTATTCGTCCCATCTCTGGGGCGGGATGCCGTGCTGGTGGACGCTCGCCAGGAGCATCCCGATGGGATGGGTGGGGTTGAGGGTGGCCATCTGCTCGATGCACGCTGTGGCCTGCGCGCCGTGCCCGGACAACCATGAGGCGATGCCCAGCAGAGCGACCACCGTCGGCTGGGCGAAGCTCGGTGTCACGCGGCGGGCAGCGAGGAGGTTGTGCCAGATGACCTCCGCCGTGGACGTGTTCAGCCGGGTGGTCAGGGCGGCGGAGCGGTCCTCGTCATCCAGCAGGCAGGCGAGCATCAGGCCCTCCCCGTCCTCCAGCGGGGTCTGGGCTTCGGCCAGTGCCTCGAGACGGGCCAGGCCCTCGGTTTCGGAGAACCCGGCGATCTCGGCAAGGGCCCGGTCGACCTCGCTCTGAGCGGGCGGCTCCCACGTCTGGACCGGGGCCACCGCCTCCTCCCGCGAGGCGTAGATGCTCACGCCGTTGTAGACGGCGTGGGCGGCCACCGGGCTGGCGTCGAAGTCGTAGGCCACGGGCCCCTCATCGTCTGTGAGGGACCAGTAGTGCGAGCCGTCGGTCACCAGCGCCTCTGCCACCCGCTCGGCGCCGAGGACGTCTGCCAGTTCCATGACCGATGCCCAGGCCAGGTCCAGATCCTTCGAATAGCCGAGCAGGATGAACCTGACGCCGTCGATGTGGGAGGTGACGTTCAACATCTGGTCCGCCACCCGGTCGAAGTGGGTGCGGAACCATTTCGCCTCGAGGCGTGAGGAGAAGCTCACCACCTTCCCCTGCATCCCGAGCAGGACGACGGAGTCAGAGGGGTGGAAACCGAACATGAACGACGGGAGGGCCAGCAGGTCGGCACGGGTGGTGCCGCGGAGGACAGGAAGCGTGTGCATGCCATCACTGTGGTCAGCGGGCTTCCGGGATCACCACGGACCCGCTTCCTTGTGGATAACCGAATGCTGAGGTCTGTGCGACGGCCCGGTGGCCGGTGGCGTAGATTGCGGCCATGCGTTTTGTGGTGTGTGGCGAAGCCCTCATTGATCTGATGCCGGAAGAACAGCTTTCCCCAGCCGAGAGCCGGTGGATCGCCCGGTCCGGTGGCGGCCCGTTCAACACGGCCACCGCACTGGCCAAACTGGGGGAGGACGTCCACTTCCTGGGTCGCCTGAGTTCGGATTCCTTCGGTCGCCAACTGCGCAGCCACCTGCAGACGGCAGGGGTGCAACTGGACCTGGCGGTCCCCACCGATGAAGCGACGTCGGTTGCCGTGGTTTCCCTCGACGTGGAGGGGAAGGCCAGCTACTTCTTCCACTTCGACCAGACGTCGAACTTCAACTGGCGCAGGGACGAGTTCCCCACCGTCGCCCCGCAGGACTGGCTGCACTTCGGCTCCATCGGCTCGGTCATCGGCCCAGGCGCCAAGCACGTCCTCGACTTCGTGCGCGGCACCGAGGCGGCCGTCAGCTTCGACATCAATGTGCGCCCCTCCACGCTGCCTGACCGCGCCGAGTACTTCGGGCTGGTTTCAGACCTGATGACGGCCGTGGGGCGCAACGGGGGCATCGTCAAGGCCAGCGACGAGGACATCGCCTGGTTGGTCGACGACGACTCGGGCCCGCTGGCCTACGCGGGAGCGTGGGCAGAGGAACACGACTTGGCCATGTTCATCGTCACGCTCGGCCCGGATGGGGCCGCCGCGGTCAAGCCGGACGGCAGAGTGGTACGCGTGCCGGGCCACTCCGTCGGCGTCATCGACACCGTGGGCGCGGGCGACACCTTCATGGCGGGTTTCCTCTCCGCCTACGCCCACCACCCCGACGACGTGGCCGGTGCCCTGGACAGGGGCACCGCCGCCGCCGCGATCGTCTGCACCCGCAAGGGCGCGCAGCCCCCGACCGCCGCCGAGGTGGATGCGTTCCTGGCGATATAGTGAGTCTCCGCGCCGTCTCGGCGCGGGAATTCGTTGTGCAATCAGGAGAGAGTCGTGAGCCAAGAGGCTGTGCAGTACGACAAGGTGCAGGCCCAGGAGAAGTGGCAGGCATTCTGGGAGGAGGACGAGACCTTCCGGCCGCTGGATGACGGCAGCCGCGAACGTCGCTACGTCCTGGACATGTTCCCGTACCCCTCCGGCGACCTCCACATGGGCCACGCCGAGGCTTATGCGATGGGCGATGTCGTCTCCCGCTACTGGCGGTTGCGCGGCTACGACGTCATGCACCCCATCGGCTGGGACTCGTTCGGGCTGCCCGCGGAGAACGCGGCCATCAAGGCAGATGCGCACCCCGCCACCTGGACGTACAACAACATCGAGACCCAGGTGCGCTCCTTCAAGCGCTACGGCCTGAGCCTCGACTGGTCACGGCGCCTCCACACCTCGGACGAGGAGTACTACCGCTGGACGCAGTGGCTGTTCAACCGCTTCTACGAGCGGGGACTCGCCTACCGCAAGGACTCCTTCGTCAACTGGTGCCCGCAGGACCAGACGGTGCTGGCCAACGAGCAGGTCATCGACGGCCGCTGCGAGCGCTGCAAGTCCGAGGTCACCAAGCGCAAGCTCAACCAGTGGTACTTCAAGACCACGGACTACGCCCAGGAACTCCTCGACGACATGTCGCTGCTCGAGGACGGCTGGCCGGATCACGTGCTGGCCATGCAGCGCAACTGGATCGGCCGATCCGAGGGCGCGCACGTCGACTTCACCGTCGAGGGTCGTGAGAAGCCCATCACCGTGTTCACGACGCGTCCGGACACGCTGTTCGGCGCGACGTTCATGGTGGTGGCCCCCGACGGCGAACTCGCCGCAGAGCTGGTGACCGACGAGCAGCGACCAGCGTTCGAGGCGTACGTCGAGCAGGTGAAGCGCACCACGGAGATCCAGCGCCAGTCCACGGAGAACGAGAAGAGCGGCGTGTGGCTCGGCGTCCACGCCATCAACCCTGTCAACGGCGAGCAGGTGCCGATCTGGGCCGCAGATTACGTGCTGGCCGATTACGGCACCGGCGCGATCATGGCCGTGCCGGCCCACGACCAGCGCGACCTCGATTTCGCGCGCAAGTTCGGGCTGCCGGTGCGCACCGTGCTCGATGTCGACGGCACCAACCCTGAAGAGACCGGCATCGCCACCGTCGGCGACGGGGCCTACCTCAACTCGGGCGTGCTGAACGGTCTCACGGACAAGGCCTCCGGCGTCGCCCGCATCACGGAGCAGCTTGAGGCCGAGGGCAGGGGAACCGGCACAGTCCAGTTCCGCCTGCGCGACTGGCTGCTGTCGCGCCAGCGCTTCTGGGGCTGCCCCATCCCGGTGATCCACTGCGAGAAGTGTGGCGAGGTACCGGTCCCCGACGAGCAGCTGCCGGTCCGGCTGCCGGATCTGCGCGGCTCCGCGTTGGCACCCAAGGGCACCTCTCCGCTGGCGTCGGCCACTGACTGGGTCAACACCGAGTGCCCCACCTGTGGTGGACCCGCGAAGCGCGACACCGACACGATGGACACGTTCGTCGACTCGTCCTGGTACTACTTCCGCTACTGCTCACCCGGATACACCGAGGGCCCCTTCAACCCTGAAGACGTGGCGAAGTGGATGCCGGTGGCGCAGTACGTGGGCGGCGTCGAGCACGCCATCCTGCACCTGCTGTACATGCGGTTCTTCTCGAAGGTGCTGCGCGACATGGGGCTGGTCTCGTTCGACGAGCCCATGCTGCGCCTGCTGAACCAGGGCCAGGTCATCAACGAGGGCAGGGCGATGAGCAAGTCGCTCGGCAACGGCGTCGACCTGGGTAAGCAGATCGACGAGTTCGGCGTGGACGCCGTGCGTCTCACGATGATCTTCGCCGGCCCGCCGGAGGACGACATCGACTGGGCCGAGGTCTCGCCGGGCTCCAGCCTGAAGTTCCTCCAGCGCGCGTACCGCCTGGCTGCAGACGTCGACTCCCAGCCGGGCGTCGACTTCACGCAGGGTGACCCGCAGCTGCGCAAGGCCACCCACAAGGCCATCACGGAGATCACCCAACTGCTCGACGGTGGCCGCTTCAACGTGGCTGTCGCGCGCACCATGGAGCTGGTCAACGCCACCCGCAAGACGATCGATTCCGGCGCCGGCGGCGCTGACCCCGCAGTGCGGGAGGCCGTCGAATTCGTCGCCCAGGCGCTGAGCGTCGTGTCGCCGTATGTGGCGGAGGAGATGTGGGAGCTGCTCGGCCAGCCCCCGTCGGTCGCCAACAGCGCCTGGCCCACGGCTGATCCCGCCCTCACCGTCGACGACACCGTCACGATGGTGGTCCAGATCCAGGGCAAGGTGCGCGGCAAGCTCGAGGTTCCGGCCGACATCACGGAGGAGGACGCCCTCGCGGCGGCCCTCGCCGACGATGCGGTCCAGCGCTCGCTGGCCGGCCGCGAGATCGTCAAGGTCATCGCCCGTCTGCCCAAGATGCTGAGCCTCGTCCCGGGCAAGTAGTTCCCACCCCTGACCCGGGCGCGCTGCGCCCGGGTCAGGGGGCTCGAGGCCTCTGGCAGTACTTGTCCACAGGGAGGACATCCCGTGGTGATTCGAACCTGGTTCTGACCACCATGGAGGTATGCAGCACACCGATGCGGAGGAGATGGCCCGCGCCCGGCTCGCCTACGTGAGCGCCGGCAGGCCCTCTCTTGGCGCGCCCCGGCGTGGCCTCCCCGAACCTCCGGTGCCGGAGCCTCCCCTCCTGTCGCCGCCGCTTCCGGCTGAGCGCACCTCACCCGCGTCAGCCGGGCCGACACCGGTGGCCACCACGAGCCGGGTGCCCACGTTGACCGTCAAGCACCTGGTGGTCGTCGCCGTGCTCCTCCTCTGCGGCGTGGGGGTGGCCGTCGCTGCTCTCGGTCGCAGTGCGGCGACGGAAGTGCCCATTGCGCCCGTCACGGTCAGCGCGGCCCCGGTGGAACCGTCGTCGCCCGCCCCGGTGAAGATGCTGCGGGTCCACGTTGCCGGAGCGGTCGCTGAGCCCGGCGTCGTCGAGCTGCCGGAGGGCACCATCGTCGAGGACGCCATCCTCGCAGCCGGTGGTCTGGCTGCCGACGCTGACCCGGCCGAACTCAACCTCGCCGCCCAGGTGTCCGACGGAATGCAGATCGTCATCGGTACCGTCGGGAAGCCCAAGGGCGACCTGGTGGGCGCCGAGCCTCCGCCCGCGGGGGCCGCTGGCGGTGCGGCGGCAGGGGGAGTGGTGGACCTGAACACGGCCACTGCTGGTGAGCTCGAGTCGCTTCCCGGAGTCGGCCCGGTGACCGCCGGCGCAATCATCGGCTGGCGTGACGAGCATGGGCCCTTCACTTCTGTGGAGGAACTGCAGGAGATCAGCGGCATCGGCCCGAAGACCTTCCAGAAGCTCCAGCCGCTGGTCACCATCGGCTCCTGACGGTGTGGAAGGGCTGGGGAGGGTGACTCATGACTGGCGGCTGGCTCCGCTGGCCCTGGCCACGTGGGGGGCGGCGTGGCTCGGCTCGTCCGGCTGGCGGCCCGAGCGGGAAGCAGTCATCGCGGCCTTCGTCGGTCTCCTTCTGCTGGCGGTGGTGGCCGTGCGCGGCCGTCGCGCCTGGACAGCGATGATCATCGCGACCTTCACCGTGACCCTGCTGATGTCCGGGGTGCAGAGCTGGCAGCGGCACGCGTCGCCCGTTGCTGAGCTCGCTGCCGACGGGGCGATCGGTACGGTGCGGTTGAAGCTCCTTGCCGAGGCGCGGCCGGCTGAGGGCGTCGTGATCGGCCACGCCGAACTGATCTGGGCGGAGGCCAGGCAGAAGCGGGTGGAGTCG
This sequence comes from Tessaracoccus zhenghani, assembly GCF_054552775.1. Taxonomy (NCBI): domain Bacteria; kingdom Bacillati; phylum Actinomycetota; class Actinomycetes; order Propionibacteriales; family Propionibacteriaceae; genus Tessaracoccus; species Tessaracoccus zhenghani. Next base: position 526,634 of record NZ_CM137275.1, read on the forward strand.
AAGGTGCCCGTCGTCATCCTCGCGAGCGGTGCGGTGTCCCAGGAGTTGCTGGGGCTGACCGCCGGCGGCACGTACGAGGTGCGTGCCCGACTGCGTGCCCCGGAGCCGGACGACGCCGCCGTTGCGGTCCTCAGCCTGCGTGAGATCGGCTCCGAAGTGACCGGGCCCGGCATCGTCGACAGAGCCGTCAACGCCATGCGGCAGGGGTTGCGCGACGCCGTGGCGCACTCGCCGCCCCGCCAGCGCGCGCTGGTCCCGTCCCTGGTGGTGGGTGACACTTCGGCAGTGGACGCGGCGATGCGTGACCAGTTCCATGTCACCGCTCTGACGCACCTCATGGCGGTCTCGGGCGCCAACCTCACCTTGATGCTCAGCGTGGTTCTCGCCGCGGTGCGCGGGCTGGGTCTGCGGGGGTGGAGCGTACGGGTGGCAGCGCTCGGCGGAGTGGTGGCCTTCGTGTTGATCTGCGGCCAGGAGCCCTCGGTCTACCGCGCCGCGGCCATGGGGTTGGTGGCGTTGGCAGCGATCGGTGTGGGTGCGGGCCGGCGCACCATCCGCTCGCTCTGCGTGGCGGTGCTCATCCTGGTGTGGCTCGACCCGTGGATGGCGCGTTCCATCGGCTTCGCCCTGTCCGCCTCCGCCTGCGCCGGCATCGTCCTGCTGGGGCCCCTCTTCGTCGCGGCCATCTCGCGGTGGGCTCCCCGATGGGCGGCGGAAGCGCTTGCGGTGCCCCTCGCAGCCCAACTTGCCACGCAGCCGATCATCACGGCGCTGAGCGACCAGGTCTCGGTCGTCGGGGTCCTCACCAACGTGCTGGCCGGACCCTTCGTCGGCCCCACCACCGTCCTCGGCTTCGCCGCTGCGCTGCTGTGCCCACTGCCATGGCTGGCGGCCGGCCCCGGCTGGCTGGCCGGCTGGTGCGCGCAGCCCATCCTGTGGCTCGCGGAATTCGGCTCGGTTCTGCCCACCGCATCCTGGACGTGGAAGGGCTCGGCCCTGGGTGTCGCTCTGATCACGCTCGGCTCCGCCGCACTCGCCGTGGTGCTGCTGCGGGCCCTCCGCCACCGATGGGGCGGCGTCGGGTTCATCAGCCTCTTCGTGGCGCTGGCCCTCGTGCGGCCGGTGCCGCTGGGCTGGCCGGGCGAATGGCAGGCGGTCTTCTGCGACGTGGGCCAGGGCGACGCCACGGTTCTCAACGCCCGCGGAGGCGCGGCCGTCGTGATCGATGCCGGGCCGGAACCGCCGGCCACGGTGAGCTGCCTGGAGTCGCTGCAGGTCGAGGCCATCCCCCTACTGATCCTGACCCACTACCACGCGGACCATGTCGGGGGCGCGGAGGCGCTGATCGCCCGCTACCGGCCGTCACTGGTTCTGGTCCGCTCTGGTCCCCACCCACCGTGGCTGGAGGACATCGCGCGCGAAACCGGCACCGAGGTGCGCTCAGCGACGCCGGGCGAGGTGCTGGAGGTCGGCGACGTGACGTGGCGCACCGCGTCCGTGTGGGAACCCGCTGGGGCTGCCGTCGCGGAGGCCGAGGGGGAGGGTTCCGCGGAGAACGACGCCTCCGTCGTCGGGGTCGGCTCCAGCGGCTCCCTGCGGGTGCTGCTCGCGGGGGACGCGGAGCCGGCCGGTCAGGGTGTCGCGCTGCGGGCAGCGGCACAACTCGGCGTGGACCTCGAGGCGCACGTGCTGAAGCTGCCGCATCACGGCTCCTCCCGCCAGGAGCCGCGCTTCTTCGCGGCTTCCGGTGCGGCGCTGGCGGTGGCGAGCGCCGGGGAGGGCAACTCCTACGGTCACCCGAGCGTCAGCGCCATGGACCTGGCCCGCTCCCACGGGATGGAGATCGTCCGAACTGACACCCAGGGCTCCATCGCCGTGGCGTTGGTGGGGGAGAAGCTGACGATCCGGACCGCGGCGGGAGCGGGATGAGGGGGTTGCCCTAGACGGTGGTCTCCCGCGGCTCCAGGCCGGCGGCGCGGTACATGGCATCGATGGCCCGCATCATCGCCACCGAATCGTCCGGGCCGGTCAGCACCGGGGTGCCGTTGCGGACCGCGTCGACGAACACGGCCAACTGGGCCGCGTAACTCGTGGGCTGGGTGGGCACCTCCACGGTCGTCACTCCCGCGTCGTTGGTCAGCGTGAGGGTGTTGCCGTCCTGGGGTTTCACGAAGCCCTCCACCTGGATGACACCCTTCGTGCCGGTGATGATGCAGGTCTGGCGCTCCTCGTCCTCCAGCAGCGAGCTGGAGATGCGGCCCGTGACGCCGCCCGGGAACCTCAGTTCCGCGCTGAGTGCCTCGTCGAGCCGCGGATCGTCCGACGGCCTGGCTTCCGCGGAGACGACCTCCGGCTCTTCGCCCACCACGCTGCGCACGAAGTGGAGGCTGTAGCAGCCGAGATCCATCGTGGCGCCCCCCGCGAGGGACTGGTTGTAGCGGATGTTGGAGCGGTCCGGCAGATTGATGTCGAAGTGTGCCTCGACCTCCACGAGGTCGCCGATGGCGCCGTCGGCGATGAGCTTCAGCGTCTCCGCCATGAGCCGGTGGTAGCGGTAGTGGAAGCCCTCCATGACGACGCGGTCGCAGCCTACGGCCCGGCGGGCGACCTCCTCCGCCTCGTCGGCGTTCGACGCGAACGGCTTCTCCACCAGCACGTGCTTGCCGGCGTCCAACGCGGCCACGGTCCACTTGCCGTGCTCGGAGTTGGGCAGCGGGATGTAGACCGCATCGACGTTGGGATCTGCCAGCAGCGCCTCGTACGAGTCATGCACGTGCCCGATGTGGTGTTCGGCGGCGAAGCTCTCAGCCCGGCCCCGGTCGCGGGCTGCGACGGCGTACAACTCGACGTCGCGATTCGCCTGGGCCGGTGTGATCAGGGCCTGGGGCGTGATGCCGGCGGCACCGAAGATACCGAAGCGGACGGGCTGATTCATGGAAGAACTCCTCACTGAGCGGAACAGACCCGAGTCTAGTGATGACGACGAGCTCCGCGCCGCGACAATGTCGCACGAGCCTGGCAGGATCAGAGGCATGACTTCGTCCCCGTTCGGCACGGCCATCCTCATCTCCGGTCCGGAACAGCTGCTGGCGCAGCGCGCCGTGGCCGAGATCAGGTCCAGGGCGTTGGCCGCGCATCCTGAGGCGGGGATCAACGAGATCCACGCCACGGAGCTTGAGGATTCCATGCTCTCGGAGGTGATCGGCGGCTCGCTCTTCTCCAGCCACACGCTGGCGGTGATCGACGACGTGGGCTCCACCCCGGCGTCGGTGGTGGACCAGCTGGTGGCCGCAGCGTCCAACCCGCCGGAGGAACTCTGCCTCATCCTGCTGCACCCCGGCGGTGTGAAGGGCAAGGGCCTCATCGACAAGTTGAAGAAGGCCAAGGTGCCGGTGGAGACGGTAGCGGCCCTCAAGCCCTGGGAAGTGCCCGGTTTCGTCGCGGCGGAAGCCAAGCGGCAGCGCATCCGGATGCAGGCTGATGCGGCCGAGGAACTGGTGGCGGCCGTGGGCCATGACCTGCGGGCCCTGGCCTCGGCCATCGATCAACTCATCGCTGATTCGGGTGCCAACGAGATCGACGCGGCCCTGGTGCGCCGCTACTTCGCGGGCCGGGCAGAGGTCTCCGGTTTCGCGGTGGCCGATGCGGTGGTCGCCGGCAACGCCACCCTCGCCATGGAGCGGTTGCGCTGGGCGCTGGAGACCGGCGTGGCACCTGTGCTGATCACCAGTGCGGTGGCCAGTTCGTTCCGCGGGTTGGCGAAGTATCTCGATGCGCAGAACAGCCGGCTGCGCGGCGCAGACCTGGCCCGCGAGATCGGGGTGCCCCCGTTCAAGCTCAAGGATTACGCCAGGGCGTCGAACACCTGGCAGGTGGGTGGGGTGGCGGAGGCCATCCGGCTCATCGCCCGCGGTGACGCGGAGGTCAAGGGCGCCGCCACGGACGCTGCGTTCGCGCTCGAGCGCATGGTGTTGGGTGTGCTGCAGCAGCGTCGTCGCTGACGCTGCACCGCCTCAGGGTACGCAAAACAGCGCCTTGACGACCGAGGGCCAAGGCGCTGTTGAGGAATCAAACAGCAGCTAGAAGTGCTGGATCAGATGGCGTTGACGGCAGTCGCGATGCGCGACTTGCGGTTGGCAGCCTGGTTCTTGTGGATGACGCCCTTGCTCACGGCGCGGTCGAGCGCGCGGTTGGCCACGACGAGGAGCTCGGCAGCCTTCTCAGACTCGCCCTCGGTGACGGCGGAGCGGACGTTGCGGAGGTGGGTGCGCAGTTCGGACTTGACCGCCTTGTTACGGAGACGGGAGATCTCGTTGGTCTTGTTGCGCTTGATCTGGGACTTGATATTCGCCACGGGGCAGGCCTCTTTACGGATTAAAGGGGGGTGTACTCGGTCATGCGTTTGCACGCGACGCTCAACCCTACCTGAGTTCTGCGGCGCGGGCCAAATCGGTCGCATTGTTCAACGTCCCGCACTCCGTGAGATGATGGCCTGTCTCTGTCCACCAACGAGGAATGTTGATGCCCGCACCCCGACCAGGCAAGACCGATCCGGCAATCATCCGGAACTTCTGCATCATCGCGCACATCGACCACGGCAAGTCCACCTTGGCCGACCGCATGCTGCAGCTGACCAAGGTCGTCGACGGCCGGCAGATGCGGGCCCAGTACCTCGACCGCATGGACATCGAGCGCGAGCGCGGCATCACCATCAAGTCGCAGGCCGTGCGCATGCCGTGGACGAAGAATGGTGAGGAGTACATCCTCAACATGATCGACACCCCTGGCCACGTGGACTTCACCTACGAAGTCTCGCGGTCGCTGGCCGCCTGCGAGGGCGCCATCCTGTTGGTCGACGCCGCCCAGGGCATCGAGGCGCAGACGCTGGCCAACCTGTACCTCGCCATCGAGGCGGACCTGCAGGTCATCCCGGTGCTGAACAAGATCGACCTGCCCAACGCCAACCCGGAGAAGTACGCCGCGGAGATCGCCGGCATCATCGGCTGTGACCCCTCTGACGTGCTCATGGTCTCCGGCAAGACCGGTGTGGGCGTCCCCGAGCTCCTCGACGCGGTCGTCGAGTTGATCCCCGCCCCCGTCGGCGACCCCGACGCTCCTGCGCGGGCCCTCATCTTCGACTCGGTCTACGACACCTACCGCGGTGTGGTGACCTACGTCCGGGTGGTCGACGGCGAACTCGGCTTCCGTCAACGCATCCGCATGATGTCCACCCTGGGCACCCACGAACTGCTCGAGGTGGGCGTCATCTCGCCGGATCCCGTGAAGTCGGACGCCATCGGCGTCGGTGAGGTGGGCTACCTCATCACGGGCGTGAAGGACGTGCGCCAATCCCGCGTCGGCGACACCGTGACGCTCGAGGCGCGGCCCGCCACCCAGGACCTGGGCGGCTACCGGCACCCCAACCCCATGGTCTACGCCGGTCTCTACCCGGTGGACGGCGACGAGTTCAACGAACTGCGCGAGGCCCTGGAGAAGCTCCAACTCAACGACGCGGCCCTCACCTACGAGCCCGAAACCTCCGGCGCGCTCGGCTTCGGTTTCCGCATCGGCTTCCTGGGCCTGCTGCACATGGAGATCGTCCGCGAACGGCTGGAGCGCGAGTTCAACCTCTCGCTCATCTCGACCGCCCCCAACGTGGTCTACCGCGTGGTGATGGAGGACGGGTCCGAGCACACCGTGACCAACCCCTCCGAATACCCCACGGGCAAGATCGCCGACGTCTACGAGCCGGTGGTGCGCGGCACCATCCTCACCCCGGCCGAGTACCTGGGCACCATCATCGAGCTGTGCCAGAACCGACGGGGGGTCCAGCTGGGCCTCGACTACCTCAGCGAGGACCGCGTCGAACTGCGCTACAAGCTGCCCCTGGCCGAGATCGTCTTCGACTTCTTCGACGCCTTGAAGTCACGCACCAAGGGCTACGCGTCCCTCGACTACGACCCCGCCGGCGAGGAGACCTCCGAACTGGTGAAGGTCGACATCCTGCTGCACGGCGACCCGGTGGACGCCTTCTCGGCGATCGTGCACAAGGACAAGGCGTACACCTACGGCCTGGCCATGGTGGCCAAGCTCAAGGAACTCATCCCGAGGCAGCAGTTCGAGGTGCCCATCCAGGCCGCCATCGGCTCGCGCGTCATCGCCCGTGAAACCATCCGCGCCATCCGCAAGGACGTCCTGGCCAAGTGCTACGGCGGCGACATCTCGCGCAAGCGCAAGCTGCTCGAGAAGCAGAAGGAAGGCAAGAAGCGGATGAAGATGGTGGGTCGCGTCGAGGTCCCCCAGGAGGCATTCGTCGCCGCACTGTCCACCGGGGAATCCAGCGCCAAATAAGCCCGCGCCCTGAGGGTTCGCGGAGAACGAGTGAACCTCACTCACCCGTCAGCTGCGCCGCTTCGTACGCGACGTGGCCTGGGCGGTCCACGGATCCTCCGGCCACGGGTGCTTGGGGTACCGGCCCCGCATCTCACCGCGCACCTGCGCGTACGGGCCGGACCAGAACGACGCCAGGTCGTCGGTGACCGCCAGCGGCCTGCCGGCGGGGGACAGCAGATGGAACAGGACGCGGGCCCGGCCTGCCGCGATCGTGGGCGACTCCGCCAACCCGAAGCACTCCTGGAGCTTCACCGCGCAGACCACTGCCGCGTCGTCGTCGTGGGCCGGGTAGTCCAACCGGATGGTGGAGCCGCTCGGCACGGCGAGCCGCTCGGGAGCGAGTTCGTCGAGGCGGGTGGCTTCCCGCCACGGCACCAGCCGGCGCAGCGGGGCGGTGAGGCTGATCCCCGAGAGGCGACCGGTGCGGGCGGCGTCGGCCAGTTCGAGGCCGAGCCATTCGTCGAGGCGGGTCAGCAGCGCCGCGTCCGACACGTCGGGCCACGCTGCGCCCATCCGCCGGTGGAGGAAGGCGAGGCGCCGCCGGAGCCGGTCGGCGGTCTCCGACCAGCCGATGACAGCCAGCCCCTTCTCCTCGATCACCTGCCGCACGGCCTCGGGCCCCAACTCTCCGGCGGACACCGGCGTGGACGTGAGTTCGATCGCGCCGAGCGCTGTCACCCTGCGGGCCCTCAGCCGGCCGTCGACCAGCGTGCCGCGCACTTCGTCCAGCAGCAGGTGGGCGGCCGCCGCCCGCGCGGTCCGCTCGTCGATCGGCGCCCCGGACCGGACGACAGCACCAGTGCCCGCCGCGCTGGCGCCGGCGGCGCGCGTGACCTCGGCCACGGCCAACCATTCCTGCTCCGCCAGTTCCCGTGGCGCGGCCGCGCGTGTGCCGGAGGCCAGCAGATGCGAGGCGCCCGCCTTGCGGGCGACACGCTCGGGGTAGGCCAACACGACCACCGCCCCCGGGAGACCACCGGAGCCCGGCGTGGCGTCGACCAGCCGCTCCAGGCGGTCCGCCTCTGCCCGCCAGCGCCGTGACTCCGGCGCCTCCCCGCGCCGCAGCCCTCGGAGCGCGACGGTGAGGTCACCGCCCAGGTCGAGTGCGACGGCCGCCACCATTTCGGCGGCAACCCGGCTCCCGACCTGGGGCGCGCCGTCCACCAGCGCCCGCGCCCATCGCGGCGCGGCGGGAATGTCGGCCAGCCTGCGCCCGTGCGCGGTGACCCGGCCGTCGTCGTCCACGGCGCCGAGCGAGCGCAACACGTGCTCGTCCTCCGCCACCGCGAGGGCCGGGAAGGCGCTGGGCAGCGACAACGCCTCGCCACGGGGCGCACCCCAGGCCGCGAGCGTCAGGAGGGCTCCGGTGAGGTCCGAGGTCTGCGACTCCGGCGTGACCTGGGCCCGTAGCCCCGTGTAGGTCCGCTCGTCGTAACAGCGCCACACCACGCCCGGCCCCTGGCGCGCGGCCCGCCCGGCACGCTGGTCCGCCGACGACCTCGCGCAGCGCACCGTGACCAGTCCCGACATGCCACGGCCGGAATCGCGTCGGGGCTCCCGGGAGAGGCCCGCATCGACCACCGCGCGCACGCCGTTGACCGTCAACGACGACTCGGCCAGGTTCGTCGACACCACCACCCGGGGCCGATCCCCGGGCCCGCGGCCCGCCACCGCGCGGTCCTGTTCCCGGGCCCCCGCCTGCCCGTGCAGTTCCAGCACCTCCGCGGCCACCCGGCCGCGCAACGCTTCCGCGACGGTGCGCACCTCCCACACCCCGGGGAGGAAGACCAGGAGGTCGCCGACGGCGGGCAGCTCGGCGAAGGCCCGCTCGGCGGTGTCCGCCACGTGCCCCAGGAAGTCCCGCGACGTCCCCCTCGAGTCGAGCGGCATCGGCCCGGCGGCCCACCGCACCTCCAGCGGATGCAGCACCGCGGGCACACCGACCACCGGAGCGGGCGACCCGCCGCCCAACAGCGAGGCCAGCCCGGCGGCGTCGAGGGTCGCCGACATCGCCACGACGGCGAGGTCCTCGCGCAGCTCCCGCACCTCCGCAAGGAGGCCCGTCAAGAGGTCCGTGTCGAGGCCGCGCTCGTGCACCTCGTCGAGGATCACCGCGCCCACTCCTTCGAGGGAGGGATCCCGCAGCAGGCGGCGCAGCAACACGCCCGGCGTGACCATCTCCACGCGTGTGGCAGGCGACACCTTCCGCTCGCCGCGCACCGTGAAGCCCGCCACCTCGCCCACCGCGGTGGCCGTCAGCGAGGCCAAGCGCCGCGCGGCCGCCCGGGCCGCCACCCGACGGGGCTGGGTGACCACCACGCGTCCCCGCACACAGCCGGCCACGACGGCGGGCGCCAGCGTCGTCTTGCCGGTGCCGGGTGGTGCCTCCACGACGGCGACCCCACGCGTCGTGACCGCCTCGCGGAGGTCGTCGGCAGCCGCGGCGAAGGGCAGCCCGCAGCCGTCGGCGACGAGTTGGGCGAGAGTGGGCACGGGCCCAACCTAGCGGGGCCGCCTAAGCTGTAGCGGTGGCACAGCTTCCTGACGGCGACCAGGCTCCGGCCGACGGTTCGCTCCCCGCATCCGCACTGGCATCCACCGCGCCCCTGTCGCTGTACGTCCACGTGCCGTTCTGCCGCACCCGCTGCGGCTACTGCGACTTCAACACCTACACCGCCAGCGAGCTGGGCGACCTGTCACCGGACACCTACCTGGGCGCCGCGCACGCCGAACTCGCCCTGGCCGAGCGCATCCTGGGCGATTCCCGGCCCGTCCAGACGGTCTTCTTCGGCGGTGGCACCCCCACCATGCTGCCCGCTGAGGCGCTGACCGGCCTGCTCCGCGCCATCGACGACAGGTTCGGCCTCGCGCCGGACGCCGAGGTGACCACCGAGGCCAACCCCGACACGCTCAGCCCCGCCTACCTGGAGACCCTCCGCGCGGGCGGCTTTACCCGCCTCTCGCTCGGCTTCCAGTCCGTGGTGCCCCACGTGCTGCAGGTGCTGGAGCGCACCCACACCCCCCGTCGGGGCCTGGACGCCGCCCACTGGGCCCGAGACGCCGGCTTCGACCACATCTCGCTGGACCTCATCTACGGCACCTCGGGCGAGTCCATGGACGACTGGCGCGCCAGCCTCGACGCGGTGACCGCCACCCCTGTAGACCACGTCAGCGCCTACTCGCTGATCGTGGAGGAGGGCACCCGCCTGGCGATGCAGGTGCGCCGCGGCGACATCCCCATGCCCGATGACGACGACCTGGCGGACAAGTACCTGGTGGCCGACGAGACCCTCACCGCGCTGGGCCTGGCCAACTATGAGGTGAGCAACTGGGCGCGCCCGGGCGGCGAGTGTCGCCACAACCTCGCCTACTGGCGGGGCGCCGACTGGTGGGGCATCGGCCCCGGTGCCCATTCGCACGTGGGGGGAGTCAGGTTCTGGAACCGCAAGCACCCGCGCAGTTACGCGGCGTCGCTGACGGCGGGGGAGTCGCCTGCGCTCGCCCGCGAGGTGCTGACCGACGAGGACCGCCGCGTCGAGCGGGTCCTCCTCGAACTGCGGCTGGTAGGGGGCCTGCCCCTGGACGTGTTGCGACCCAGCGAACTGGCGCGCGTGTCTGCCGTAGTCGCCGCGAACCTGGCGACTGACGACGGCGCCAGGCTACGGTTGACCCAGGCGGGCCGCCTCCTGGCCGATGGCGTGATCCGCGACCTGCTGGACTGAGGCCCGTCAAGGAGGACGCCATGACCTTTCCCATCATCAGGCGCCGCACGCTGCTGGGCGCCTTCGGCGCCGTCACGGTGGCCGGCGTCGTGGGCTGTGGCGGGGACGAACCCGCCGCGGGCAGCCTGGAGGAGGTCGTCTACCAGCTCTCCTGGACCCACTCCGTGCAGTTCGGGGGGACCTACCTCGCCCGCGAGCGCGGCCTGTTCGAGGCCGAAGGGCTCAACGTGCAGCTCGCTGCGGGTGGCCCCAACGTCGCGGGAGACGCCAACACCGTCAGCGGCGGCAGCCTCGTCAACATTTCGGCAGCCGACGGTGTGGCGAGATCCAATGCGGAGGGCGCGGACCTCGTGATCGTCGGCGCGCAGTACCAGAAGTTCCCGGGCACCATCCTGTCCCTGGCGACGGCCCCGTTGAAGCGGCCGGAGGACCTCGTCGGCGCACGGATCGGCGTTGCCGGGGCCGACACCCCGGGCTTGAACTCCTTCCTCGCCACCAACGGGCTCACGCCTGATCAGGTGGAGTTCGTGCCCAGCCAGTACGACCCCGCTGTGCTGACGGCCAAGCAGGTCGACGGGCTCTTCTGCTTCTACAACGACCTCCCTGTCGCCCTCGCGGTGCAAGGGGTGGAGGGCCATTCGATGTTGCTGGCCGACTTCGGCTACAACCCCATGAGCCAGACCTACACCGTGCTGCGCTCCAACCTGGAGGATCCCGAGAAGCGCGATCAGATCCTGCGCCTGCTCCGGGCCGACTTCCAGGGCTGGCAGCTGTACCGCGAAGACCCGCAGGCCGCGGCGGAACTCACCGTCGAGGCCTACCCCGATGCCGGCCTGGACCTGGAGACCCAGCGCAAGCAGGCGGAGGTCCAACTGGACATCATGTTCTCCGAGGCCACCGACGAATCGGGCTTCGGCTGGTTCTCGGACGAGCAGATCACCGACAACCTCGCCCTTGTCGACAGCCTCGGCATCGAGGGGGCCACCGCAGAGCTCTGGGACCGTTCCCTGCTCGAGGAGATCTACGAGGACGGGCCCACGGCGTGAGCGCAGAACCCGCCCCGGCGGCACCGCAGGTGACCTGCCGGGCGGTGTGCAAGACGTTCCACACCGCGCGCGGCGAACTGGTGGCCCTCGGCGCCACCGACCTCACGCTCGCCGCCGGCACCGTCACCGCTCTGGTGGGCCCCTCCGGCTGCGGGAAGTCCACGCTGCTGCGCATCCTCGGCGGCCTGGAGCAGCCGGACCCGGGCGGTGCGGTGCTGGTGGGGGAGGAGGCACCCCAACAGATCCGACGGCGGGGTGAGCTCGCCATCGCCTTCCAGGACGCGTCCCTCCTGCCCTGGCGCACGGCAGCGGGCAACGTCGCCCTCGCCCGGAAGCTCGCCCGTCAACCCGCAGACCCCGAGCGCGTGCTGGCGCTGCTGCGGATGGTGGGTCTCGAAGGGTTCGAGCACTCCCGGCCCGCGCAGCTGTCCGGCGGCATGCGTCAGCGCGCCGCCATCGCCAGGTGCCTCATCACCGAGCCGCGGCTCCTCCTCCTGGACGAGCCGTTCGGCGCCGTCGACGAGCTCACGCGCCGCCGGCTCAACATCGAACTGCCGCCGCTGTGGTCGGACACCGGCACCACCACGCTGCTCGTGACGCACTCCGTCACGGAGGCGGTGCTGCTGGCGGATCGGGTCCTCGTCATGTCACCGCGCCCCGGCTCCATCGTCGCCGACCTCACCGTCGACCTCGCCCGGCCCCGGACTGCGGAACAGCTGCGCTCTGACCGCTTCCGCGAACTCGTGGAGGAGATCGGCGCCCTGCTGTCGGTCGACGGAGAGGCCTGAGGCCGTGGCGGACCGAGGCCGGCCGGCTGCCCTCGCCCGTCGGGTGCTGATCTGGGTGGCCGTGGTGGCCGCGTGGGAGGTGCTCGCGCGGACCCTGTTGGCCGGCCGGCACCTCCTGGGCGCCCCGTCGGGCATCGTCGGGAAGCTGGTGGCCAAGGCCGGCGTCTACGGACGCGGGCTGCTCTACACGTCGGGAGAGGCGTTGTGGGGCTACCTCCTCGGCAACGGCGCGGCTGTGCTGCTGGCGCTGCTCGTGGTGCTGCTCCCGTGGTCCGAGCGGCTCGTGCTGCGACTGGCGCTGGTGGTCTACTGCCTCCCGCTGGTGGCGCTGGGGCCGCTGCTGCGCCTGGTGTTCGGGCTGAACGACGGCCCCCAGATCACGCTGGCGGCCCTGGCCGTCTACTACCTGACGCTGGTCCCGTTGCTGGTGGGGCTCCGTGCGCTGCCGAGCGCCTGGTTGGACCTGACCGCCATCTACGGCCGAGGCCGATGGGTGACGCTGGTGACCGTGCGTGCCCGGGCCGCGTTGCCGTACCTCATGGCGGGGCTGCAGACGGCTGTGCCCGCGGCGTTCCTCGGTGCACTGGTGGGCGAGTTCACCGGGGCCGAGCGCGGCGTCGGCGTCCTGTCCATCCTGGCGCTGCGCAGCCTGGACACCGACGGCCTCTGGGCCCTGATGCTCCTGGCCACGGCCGTGTCCCTGCTGGGGTACCAGGCGGTGGCGGCCCTGGCCCGGCGGATCGCTCCGGAGACGCCGCCCGTCCTGCTCGCGCCGTCGAACGCGAGCCCCCGCCCCGGGTGGCGCCGGGCGCTGGAGTCGACAGGGGGAGCCCTGGTGGCCGCGGTGCTGGTGATCGGCGGGTGGGCGGCCGGGTTCGCCGCAGTGGGGCTCGATCCGTATTTCGCCAAGCGACCCTGGCACGCGTGGGAGTGGCTCGTGGCCGGTCCTGAAGCCCCAGCCAACCGGGCCGGGCTGCTCGACGCCGTGGCGGAGACGGCGACCGTCGCGGTGCCCGGCTACTTCGCCGGCCTCGCCGCCGGGGTGGTGCTGGCCGCCGTCTTCTCGCTGTCGGACCGTACCCGCGAGGCACTGACCCCCGTCGCCGTGGCGTTGCGGTGCGTGCCCATCATCGCCATCGCGCCCCTGCTGGTGGCGGCACTCGGACGGGGCGCCTTCGGGACCGCCGTGGTGGTGGCGATCATGACGTTCTTCCCGACGATGGTGGCGTGCCTCTACGGCCTCAGCCAGCTGCCGGGGCAGGTGGCCGATGTCTTCGCCACGTTCGACAGTTCCCCTGGGCGCACCCTGTGGCTCGGACGCCTCCCCGCCATGGCGCCGGCCTTCTTCGCCTCGGCCCGGATCGCCGCCCCCACCGCGCTGCTGGCGGCGACGGTGGCGGAATGGCTGGCCACGGGCTCGGGGCTGGGCAACCGGATGGCGGTGGACGCGGCCACCAGCCAGTACACGTCGCTGTGGGCCACCGTCGTGGTGGTGACCGTGCTCGGTCTGCTCGCCTACACGGTGGTCGAATTCGTCGAAGCGCGGGTGCTCGCGCGCGTCGCGCCCGAGCAACTGCGCTGGTAGGTCACCTGCGCAGAGCGGCGGCCACTGTCGCCACGGTGGCGGACCACGTCTGGATCCCAGCGCGGCCGGCCAGCGCCTCTGCCCGCCAACGCCGGCGCACGTGGGCGTCGGTGAGCCAGGCGCGCAGTTCCGCGGCCAGGCCGACGCTGTCGCCGGGGGTGAACTGCGAGCCGCTCGTCTGCGCCTCGACAGCCCCCGTGCCGCCGCTCACGATCGAGGGGATCCCGCGGGCCGCCGCCTCCGCCACGACCATGCCGTACATCTCGGCGCGCGAGGTGTGGATGAGCAGATCGGTGCCGGTCCACACGGCCTCGAGGGCGAGGCCGGTGCGTGCTCCGGTGACGGACACGCGCCCAGCGAGGCCGAGCTCGGCGAGCCGCTCACCGGCCAACCGGGTGAGGGTGGGGTCCACATCGTCTGGCCCGACGAGGCGCGCCGTCCACTCCAGGTCCGGCACGTGGGCCAGTGCCTCGATGAAGGTCAGCGGGTCCTTGCCCGGAGTGAGCCGCGAGAGCCACAGCAACGACGGTGCTCCGGCTGACTTCCCAGGCCCGGGCCCCGTCGCAACCCCGGGCCGGGCCACGACGGCGTCGGCGCGCCCATAGCGCCCGGCCACCTCGGCGGCGGCCCACGCGCTGGGGACCACCAACCGGCTGGCCGCCCGGACCGCCAGGCCCTCGGACGCGCCCAGCTTGGCGCGCTCCTCCAACGACAGGGACGGGTCATCGGCGGGGAAATAGTGCATCAGCAGCGTCACCCGTCGGCCCTCTGCCACGGCGTCGATGATCGCCTCGGGTGCCGCGGAACCGACGATGTTGTCGACCAACCACTCCTCGCCGGTGGCGAGCAACTGGAGGAGGGCACGCCGCTCGCAGTCCGTGGGCAGTGGCCAGGCCCCCTTCACCGGTCTGACCCGGAGGTCGACCCCGGCGGCTGGCAGGCCCGCGATGAGCTCGTCGTCGTAGCGGTTACCGCCGCTGGTCTGGGGGCTGCGCCAATGAGCGAAAGCGATCGGGGCCACGGTGCCTCCTCCTTGGACGTCCTCTGCATCATAAGCAGCCACCCGCCAGAGCGCCGCCGCTAGGCTCAGGCGATGAGCACGCCTGCGTACGCGCGACTGGGCCGCTGGGTGACGGAGCTGAGGCTGACCCCGGCGGACCGGATCACGCTGGGCAGGGCTGCTCTCGGCGGCGTCTGCGCAGTGCTGGTGGCGCTCGGCTACCTCGATTACCTGCCGGGGCGCAGTTGGGCGCTGTTCCTCGTCGCGCTTCCGACGGCGTTGCTGGATGCCGTGGACGGCGCCGTGGCGCGCCGCACCAACACCGTGACCGAGCGCGGCGCCCGCTGGGACGTGGCGGTCGATTCGGCGGTGCTCCTCGCGCTCAGCCTCGCCCTGGTGCCGCTGGCCCCCTGGATCCTGCTGATGGGCGCCGCGCGCTATCTGTTCCTGTTGGGCGGCAGGTTCCGTCCGCAGTGGCTCCTCCCGTTGCCGTTCAGGCAGTCGCGCCGGCTCATCGGCGGCCTGCAGGCCCTTGTCACCGTCACGGCCCTCGCGCCGGTCGTCCCCGTCACGGTGGTGCAGTGGAGCACCGGCCTCACCGTCGCGCTCGTGGCCTACTCCTTCGCCCGCGACATCCGCTACCAGGAACGCCGCCGCGCGTACTGAGCCACCGGCCGCACCCGGACGCAACCGACTCAGGAAGCCTGAGCCTCGAGACTCCTCTGTGCTACTGTATTAAGTACCTAATACAGTGAGACACCGGGAGGTGAGATGGAGTTCGACGCAAGCAGCCCTATCTGGCTTCAGTTGGTCGACGAGTTCATCCGTCGCATCGTCACCGGCCAGTGGGAAGCGGGGGCCCGGATCTCCGGGGTCCGCGACCTGGCTGGCGAGCTGAAGGTGAACCCCAACACCGTCCAACGCGCCCTCGCCGAACTCGAGCGGCAGGGCATGACCAGGTCCGAGAGGACCACCGGCCGTTTCGTCACCGACGACCCGGCCGTCATCGAGCAGGCCCGCCTCGGTCTCGCGGCGGGCGCGGCAGATGACTTCGCGCGGCGGGCCCAGGGGCTCGGCATGAGCCTCACCGCCGCCCGCGACCTACTGGGCCGACGCTGGTCGGCCCCCGCAGAAGGAGCCCCAGAATGACAGCACCGGCGATCCAGATCGCCCACGTGACCAAGAAGTACGGCGCGTTCCCTGCCCTCAACGACCTGAACCTCTCGCTCGAGGGTGGTCAGATCGTCGGGCTGCTCGGGGAGAACGGTTCCGGCAAGACCACCCTGTTGAAGGTGTTGGCCGGGGCACTGACGCAGTACGACGGCGAGGTCCGTGTGCACGGCGCCCCCATCGGGCCGGACACCAAGGCAATGGTGAGCTTCCTGCCCGACGCGAGCTTCCTGGCAGACAACGACACCATCGACGGCTGCGTGGGCATGTTCAAGGACTTCTTCGCTGATTTCAGCGAGGTCAAGTGCCGCGATCTGCTCAAGTTCTTCCAGCTGGACACCCACCGCAAACTCAACACGCTCTCCAAGGGCATGCGGGAGAAGGTCCAGGTTGCCCTGGCCATGTCGCGCGACGCAAAGGTCTTCCTCCTGGACGAACCCATCTCCGGCGTCGATCCCGCGGCACGGGAAGTCCTGCTCGCCGCCATCGTCCGGGATCTCCCGGAGGACGCGCTGGTCCTCATCTCCACCCACCTCATCCACGATCTCGAGCCCGTCCTCGATTCCTTCGCGTTCATGCGTTACGGGCAGATCCTGCTCAGCGGTTCGGTCGACGACCTGCGGGCCGAGCGCAACATGTCCATTGACCAGCTATTCCGGGAGGTCTACCGATGGTCGGCAAACTGATCAAGCACGAAATCCGGCGCACCCTGCGCTGGTACCTCATCATCGTCGCGGGAGCGGTACTCGTCGTCGGTCTGGCGACGCTGGCCGCCGTCCTCCTACCTGCCCCGATCAACACCCTGTTCGCCGTGCTCACCATCGTAGGCGCGGCCGCCGTGCCCACCGCGGTGCCCGTGTGGCTCGGGTTCGACTTCTACCGCTCGTCCTACTCGAAGACGGGGTACCTCACGCGGGCCATCCCCGTGAAGGGCTCGACGATCTACTGGGTGAAGTTGCTCTACGCCTACGTGCTGAGCGTCATCGCCCTGGTGGTCGCCGCAGGGCTGGGTTATCTGGCCGCAGTGTCCTTCGCCGTGGTGGGCGGCGGATCGGTGGGGGGTGTCAACGACGCCATCGCCGGCGCGCTCGACGCGATGGGGCGGATGCTCCCTGGCTGGGTGATCGCCCTGTTGGTCGCGTTCATCCTCGTCTGGCCCTTCGTCTGGCTCGCGTCGTACTACTTCGCGGCGGCCGTCGGCAGCGAGGCTTGGAGCAGCAAGATGGGGATCGGGGGCCCCGTCCTGGTGTGGTTCCTCTTCTACGTGGTCGGTCAGGTCACCGCCATCCTCGGCGCGTTCCTCCCGTTGCAGTTGGTCTTCGACGAAGCGGGGACGGTGGGCTTCCAGGCCCGCCTGGTCAACATCTTCACGATCGAGGAGCAGAGCGTCGTGCCCGTCGGAGTGTTCCTGACGATGCTGGTGCTCTCGGCAGTGGCGATTGTCTGGGCGTCGGTGTCGTTCGACAAGAAGGTGGAGTTGCGCTGATAGCGTCGTCCGCCGTGGACAGATACGCGCGAGACGTCTTGGCACCGGGCTGGCAGAAGGCCCATCTGAAGCAGACCCGTGACGTGGCAGTCGAGCTTGACCAGGTGGTCGAGTTCGACGACTTCTGCGGCGCGGTGGTCGGCTGGGAGAACGGCCTCGTGGTGCTGGAGGACCGGCACGGCAAACGCCGCTCCGCCCCGTTCGGGCCCGGCTTCCTGCTGGAGGGCGAGCCCGTCGCGCTCCGGGCCCCGCTGCGGGGCGGGCCGGTCAGGCCCAAGTACACCGCCTCGGGCTCCAGGGCGAGCCAGGAGCGCGTCAAGGCCAAGGTCGCGCTGCCCAGCCGCATCTACGTCGAAGGCCGCCACGACGCGGAACTCATCGAGAAGGTGTGGGGGGAGGACCTCCGGCACGTGGGCGTCGTCGTCGAATACCTGGGCGGCATCGACGACCTGCCGCGCATCGTGCAGGACTTCGGGCCCGAGCCCGGTCGTCGGCTGGGCGTGCTGGTCGACCACCTGGTGCCCGGCTCGAAGGAGTCGCGGATCGCGGCCGAGGTCTACCGCGCCGGCCACCGCGACGTCGTCCTCATCGAGGGGCACGAGTTCATCGACATCTGGCAGGCCGTCCGCCCGGCCCGCATCGGCCGCAAGGCCTGGCCGGTGGTGCCCCGCGACGTCGACTTCAAACTCGGCACCCTCAAGGCCCTCAACCTGCCGCACGCGGACCAGGCGGACATCGCGCGCGGCTGGCAGGCGATCCTCGCGCGGGTCAGCAGCTGGCGCGACCTCGAGCCACAACTGAACACCAAGGTGGAGACCCTCATCGATTTCGTCACGCAGGACCACCTCGGCGCCTGACCCCGGACAGACCACTAAGGTAAGCGACATGGACACCGAAGGCATTCTGGGCCTGCTCAAGGAGACCGCTGCGGAGATCATCACCCCGCGGTTCAGGCTGTTGGCCGACACCGACGTCGACGAGAAGAAGCCCGGAGACCTCGTCACCGTCGCAGACCACGAATCCGAGGTGTACCTCACCCGCCGGCTGAAGGAAGCCTTCCCGAACGCCGTCGTCGTGGGGGAGGAGGCCGTCTTCGCGGACCCGTCGCTCCTCAAGGGCCTGGGCAACGCGGACCATGCCTTCATCATCGACCCCATCGACGGCACCCGGAACTTCGTCCACGGCCGCGACGAACACGGCGTCATCCTCGCCGAGGTCCGCGGCGGCGTCACCACCCGGGGCTGGATCTGGCAGCCGCAGACCGGTCGGGCCTATGTCGCCGAGCGGGGGGCCGGGGTACAGCTCAACGGCGGCCCCATCGAACGCCGGCGCCATGACCGCCCGCCGCTGGGCGCCTCGTCCAAGCGCAAGCTCCGGGGCTTCGACGCCGACGGCAAGCTGAGCCCCGTGGTGCGCAGCCACTTCGCGTGCTGCTTCGACTACCCGGCCGTCCTCGACGGCACCTTCGACTTCATGTTCTACTCGAGCCTGCACCCGTGGGACCACCTCGCGGGGTCCTTGATGGTGGTGGAGAACGGCGGCATCAGCCGCACGATCGACGGCATGGATTACAGCCTCACCTCACGCTCGCGCGGTGGCCTGCTGGTCGCCGGCGACACGCTCAGCTGGATGGTGGCCCAGCAGAACTGGCCCATCATCTGAGGTTCGCTCAGATCAGGGGCAGGTGCCTCTTCGGCACGACGCCCTTGGCCCTCAGCTCGGCATAGGCCTTCGGGAGGGCCACGGCGAGCGTCTCGGCGGTGAAGGGCCACTCCGTGGCCGCTGCCGCGTCCTGAAGTTTCGTGCCCTGGTGGATCAGCATCTCGGTCTGGCCGTAGAGCATGCCGATCTCGGCGCGCTGGATGAACGCGTAGTCGCGGTCGACAACAGCGCCGTGGCCGGGCACGAACCGCGTCGTGGCGTTGGCGGCGCCCAGGACACCGTCGAGCACGGTGGGCCAGTTGCTCAGCGAACCGCGGTCGTCGATCTGCGGGTCCGAGCCCTCCTCCAGGAGGTCGCCGGCGAAGACGACGTTCTCGCCGGGCAGGAAGACCAGCACATCGTTGTCGGTGTGGCCCTCGCCGAAGTGCAGCGCCTCCACCCGCAGGTTGCCGAGATCCAACGCCAGCGCCATCGAGAACGTGCGCGAGACCGGAACAGCCGTGAGTTTCTCGTGGGCGATGGAGATGACCTCGCCCCCCATGCCGGCCAGGCCGTTGACGTGGTCGTGGTGATCGTGGGTCAGCAGGACGTGCGTCACTGGGACGCCGGCCAGCGCGGTGGCCGAGGCGAGGATCTCCGCACCCTGCTCGGGCGAGTTACCGGTGTCGATCAGCATCGCCCCGGTCTCGCCCACGATCAGCCCGATGTTGACCCGGTGGGGTTCCACGGTGGTCACGAAGACGCGGTCGGTCACGGGGGTCCAGTCGAGTGTCATGATGCCCATCGTAGGGGCGGTACACTGGCACTCGGTAAACGAGAGTGCCAATGATTAGGCTGCTGCACCGAGTGTGGAGGTGACGTGATAGACGACCGCAAGTTCGACGACCGAAAGCTCGAAGTCCTGAAGGCCATCGTGACCGACTACGTGGCCAGTCGTGAGCCGGTCGGCTCGAAGGCCCTCGTGGAGCGGCACAAGCTTGACGTCTCGGCAGCCACCGTCCGCAACGACATGGCGGCGTTGGAGGAGGAGGGCTACATCACGCAGCCCCACACCAGCGCCGGCCGGATCCCCACAGACAAGGGTTACCGGCTCTTCGTCGACAAACTCGCGCGCATCAAGCCGTTGTCGGGGGCAGAACGCACCGCCATCACCACGTTCATGAACGGCACCGCTGACATCGACGACCTCGTGATGCGCACCGTCCGCCTCCTTGCCCAACTGACCCGGCAGGTCGCCATCGTGCAGTACCCCGTGGCGCAGCACGACGTCATCCGGCACATCGAACTGGTCTCTCTGACCGCCGAACGTCTGATGGTGATCGTCGTGCAGTCCTCGGGGCGGGTGGACCAGAGTGTCCTCGATGCTCCGGCGCTGGATGAGGCCCGTCTGCACGGGCTGCGGCAGAAGTTGGCCTCCGCGACGGTGGGCCGGGCCGCTGCGGATGCCGCCGACGCCCTGGTGAGGGTGCTCGACACCATCGCACCGGAGGACCGGGCGTTCTCCGCCCCGGTCGTCGCGACGGTCCTGGAAACCATCGCTGCCGAACCCGCTTCGCAGGTGGTGGTGGCCGGCGTCCCGAACCTGGCCGGCGCCGCCTTCGAGACCAACATGCGCCCCCTGTTGGAGGCTCTCGAGGAGCAGGTCGTCCTCATGCGTCTCCTCGGCGAGGCGGGCGGTGACGACATCACCGTCCGCATCGGGCAGGAGAACACCGCCCAGGGGTTCCAGTCGACATCACTGGTGGCCTCCGGATACGGTGCCGATTTCCGGGCGAGCCTCGGCGTCGTCGGACCCACCCGGATGGACTACCCGTCCACCATCGCCGCGGTGCGCGCCGTGGCTCGTTACGTGAGCAGATTCCTCAACGAAGGCTGAACGCAAGAAATATGAGCAAGGATTACTACGCCATCCTCGGTGTCGAACGCGACGCAACCCCTGAAGGCATCAAGAAGGCCTACCGCCGTCGTGCCATGAAGGTCCATCCCGACGTCGCCCACGAGGACGCGGAGGCCGCAGAGAAGTTCAAGGAACTCAGCGAGGCCTACGAGGTGCTGAGCGACCCGAACAAGCGTGCGGTCTTCGACCGTGGCGGTGACCCCATGGCGGGTGCGGCCGGTGCGGGCTTCTCGGGCTTCGGCGGCGGGTTCGCCGGTGGCTTCGACTTCACCAACCTCGTCGACGCCATGTTCGGCCAGGCCGGCAGCCGTGGGCCGCGTTCCCGCGTGCGCCAGGGCCAGGACGCGCTGGTGCGCGTCTCCCTGGATCTGCACGAGGCAGTGTTCGGCGTCACCAAGCCGGTGAAGGTCGCCACCGCCGTCGTCTGCCCGAAGTGCACCGGCTCCGGCGGCGAGCCCGGGTCTGAGCCGGTGACGTGCTCGACCTGTAACGGCAACGGCGACATCACCCAGATCCAGCGCAGCTTCCTCGGCGACATCCGCACCTCGCAGGCGTGCCCGACGTGCCGTGGCTACGGCACGATCATCCCGCGCCCCTGCGGCGAGTGCTCCGGTGAGGGCCGCGTGCGCACCACCCGCACCCTCCAGGTGAAGATCCCCGCCGGTGTCTCCACGGGCATCCGGATCCATCTCGAGGGCCAGGGCGAGGTGGGCCCGGGCGGTGGCCCCGCCGGCGATCTCTACGTCGAGCTGGCCGTCAACAGCCACGAGAGCTTCCGCCGCGACGGCGACAACCTCGAGATGGTCGTCAAGCTCCCCATGACCGCCGCTGCGCTCGGCACCACCGTCGCCGTCACCACCCTCGAGGCGGAGTGGGAGAAGTCCGACGTCGAGGACCGCACCGTCTCCCTCGAGGTGCCGTCCGGCACCCAGTCCGGCACCCGGATCGCGCTGAAGGGCCGAGGCGTGCCGCGCCTGCGGGGCGGTGGCCGGGGAGACCTGGGCGTCACCCTGCTGGTGCAGACCCCCACCAGGCTCGACGACCACCAGCGCGACCTGATGCTCCAGCTCGCCGAGGCCCGCGACGAGATCCGGGCGGAGGCGGTCACCGCCAAGCCGGGCAAAGCGGGTGTCTTCGGCAAGCTGAGCGAGTGGTTCTCGTGACAGATCCCCTCTTCCTCGCCACGTTCGACGACACCGTCCGGCCTGGCCAGCGCGTCGTCGTCATCGGCGATGAGGCCCACCACGCCGTCAGCGTGAAGCGGATCCTGACAGGGGAGAGCGTGATCCTGGCCAACGGCGAAGGACTCGGGGTGCGGGGCACGGTCGTGGACGCCGCGAAGCGTGAGCTCACGGTCGAGGTGACCGAGGTATTCGACGACGAGCCCCCCGCGCTGCGGTGGGGCGTCGTCCAGGCGCTGGCCAAGGGGGACCGCAGCGACCTCGCGGTGCAGATGGCCACGGAGCTGGGCGCCCGGCGCATCCTGGCGTGGCAGGCGTTGCGCTCGATCGTGCGCTGGCAGGGTGACCGGGGAGCCAAGGCGCTCGAACGCTGGCAGGCGACGGCGCGCGAGGCGGCCAAGCAGTCGCGCCGCTTCGCCGTCCCGGTGGTCGAGGCGGCCGCCACGGCACAGGTCGTCGAGGCGATCCGCCAGGCGGACCTGGCCCTCGTGTTGCACGAGGACGCCGCGTTGCACATCGCCCAGGTGGAACTTCCCGACGAGGGCATCGGCCTCGTCATCGTCGGTCCGGAGGGTGGCATCTCACCGGAGGAGCTGGAGGCCTTCGTCGCGGCCGGTGCGCAGGCGGTGCTGATCAGCGACGGGGTGCTGCGCACCTCCACCGCCGCTGCGGTGGCGCTGGGCCAGCTCGACGTGCTGGCGCGCCGATGAGTTTCTCGTTCGACGTCACCCACCGCCTTGACGGTGCCCCGGGGCGGGCGGGCGTCATTCACACTCCGCACGGCCCCATCGAGACCCCGGCGTTCATCGCCGTCGGTACCAAGGCCACGGTGAAGGCGGTCCTTCCCGAATCCGTCGCCGCCACCGGCGCGCAGGCCGTGTTGGCCAACGCCTACCACCTGTACCTCCAGCCGGGCTCCGACATCGTCGACGAGGCCGGTGGCCTCGGCAGGTTCATGAACTGGCCCGGGCCGACCTTCACGGATTCCGGCGGGTTCCAGGTGATGAGCCTGGGCGCCGGCTTCAAGAAGGTGCTGGCCATGGACACCAAGGGGATGGTCGACGACGACGTCATCGCCGAGGGCAAGGAGCGCCGCGCCCACGTCGACGACGACGGCGTGACGTTCAAGTCGCACCTCAACGGCACCATGCACCGGTTCACCCCGGAGATCTCGATGCGTATCCAGCACGAGTTGGGTGCCGACATCATGTTCGCCTTCGACGAGCTGACCACGTTGATGAACACCCGCGGCTACCAGGAGGATTCCGTGGCGCGCACGCACGCCTGGGCGGTGCGCTGCCTGGCGGAACACGCGCGGCTGACCAGGGAACGCGCCGACAAGCCCTATCAGGCGCTGTTCGGCGTCATCCAGGGCGCCCAGTACGAGGACCTCCGACGTCGGGCCGCCCAGGGCCTTGCGGCCCTGGAGGTGGACGGCCACGGCTTCGACGGCTTCGGCCTGGGTGGGGCGCTCGAGAAGGAGAACCTGGGGCAGATCATCGGCTGGATGGTCGAGGAACTCCCCGAACGCAAGCCCCGCCACCTGCTGGGCATCTCCGAGCCGGACGACCTCTTCGCCGCCGTCGAGATGGGGGCCGACACGTTCGACTGCGTCAACCCGTCACGCGTGGCCCGCAATGCGGCCATCTACACCGCCGACGGGCGCTACAACGTCAACACCGCGGCCCACCGTCGCTCGTTCATCCCCCTGGAGGACGGCTGCGACTGCTACACCTGCACGCACTACACCCGGGCCTACCTGCACCACCTGTTCAAGGCCAAGGAGATGCTGGCGTCGACGCTGGCCACCATCCACAACGAACGGTTCACGGTGCGGTTGGTCGACACGATGCGCCAGACGTTGAAGGACGGCTCGTTCCACGCCTTCCGTGACGAGTTCCTGGGCAGCTTCTACAGCGGTCGTTGACCGCCGCCGGAACCCTCAGGCGACGTCGTCGTAGGAGGGTTCGTGGCGCTTCACGAGCTTGATCACCTGGTAGGTCACCGGCAGGAACACCACCTCGACCACCACCTTGTAGACGTAGCCCACCAGGATGTAGTTCAGCAGGGTGCCGCCGGTGATGATGCCGGCGAAGGCCACGGTGCAGAAGATGATGGTGTCTGCCCCCTCGCCCACCACTGTGGAGCCCAGGAGCCTGGCCCACAGGCCGCCCTCGCGGGTGCGCTGCTTGAGCTTGACCAGCACCCAGGCGTTGAGCAACTGCCCGGCGAGGTAGCCCAGGGCCGAGGCCAGCACGATCCGCGGCACGAAGCCCAGCACCGCCTCGAACGCCGCCTGGTTACCCCAGTCCGCGGCCGGGGGAGCGGCGCCGACGACCAGGAAGGTCAGCGACGCCAGGATGGAGACGGAGAAGCCGATGAAGATCGCCCGCTTGGCGCCCCGCATGCCGTAGACCTCGGCCAGCACGTCGCCGATCACGTACGTGAGGGGGAACAGGAACGCGCCCCCGTCTGTGATGATCGGCAGGATGGGGAAGCCGAAGACCTCCACATCCGGGCCGAACTGGATGAGCTTGACCGCGGACACGTTGGAGATCAGCAGAAGCGCACAGAACAGGGCCACGACGATGTCGTAGACGCCGCGCTGGCGGGTCGCAAACTGTGCGCTCATGGTCTGTTCCTCAAGGCTGGTCGGCACCCCGGAACTATATATCGCCCGCGCGTTTGTGCCCGCTCCCCGCCCGCTGGTGGCAAACTCAGTACATGGACGACATCACCGAGACGGTTCCTGAAGAATCAGTGCAGCTGGACCAACTCCAGCCGGACGACTCCTTGATCTACCGCGGGGTCGACGACGTTCTGGATGAGGGTTACATCACGCCTGACGACTGGTCGCCCGCCATGGGCTTCGGCAACACCGCCGAAGAGATGCGGCAGGGCGAGACCATCGACATGCGGGTGAAGCAGGAGTTGCCGGACAGTACGCCGGAGCAGGACGAGCACTGGAACCCCGGCGACGAGCCGCGCGAAGTGGGCGGCGAACGCGCCGGCCGGCTGATGCGGGTCCAGGGGCCGGGTGGCAGCGAGACGCTCGGTGTCGACGTCGGCTTCAGCGGAGGTGCCGCCAGCGCCGAAGAGGCTGCGATGCACATCATCTCCGACGACGACGAGGATGACGCATCCTTGGACGTAGACTGATGCATCGGCGCTGACCAGCCCATGTACCCACCGATCAAGGAACTGCCCTGAACAACAACTCTCTCGACCAGCAGCATGCCGTGCGTAACGTCGGGGTGCCCCCGTCGATCGACATGGTCAACCTCCTCGGCCCCCGCGACGAGTACCTGCGGATCCTTGAGGAGAACCTGGCCGCAGACCTGCATGTGCGGGGTGGGCAGGTGACCCTGTCGGGCAAGGCAGTCGACGTGGCGCAGGCCGCTGACGTCATCACCGAACTCGTCACCATCCTCCGCACCGGGCAGGGCCTCACGTCGGAGACCGTCGAACGGGTCCTCCAGATGGCGGACGAACCCAACGCCACGGCCTCGGAGGTGCTCACCCAGAACATCATCTCCTCGCGTGGCCGCACCGTCCGTCCCAAGACGCTCAACCAGAAGCGGTACGTGGACGCCATCGACCAGCACACCGTCGTGTTCGGCATCGGGCCCGCCGGTACCGGCAAGACCTACCTCGCCATGGCGAAGGCCGTGCAGGCGCTGCAGGCCAAAGAGGTCAGCCGCATCATCCTGACCCGCCCGGCCATCGAGGCCGGCGAGCGGCTCGGATTCCTCCCCGGAACCCTGAACGACAAGATCGACCCGTACCTGCGGCCGCTCTATGACGCGCTCCACGACATGGTGGACGCAGAATCGGTGCCCAAGCTGCTCACCTCCGGCACCGTCGAGGTCGCCCCGCTTGCCTACATGCGCGGCCGCACGCTCAACGACGCGTTCATCATCCTCGACGAGGCCCAGAACACGTCGATGGAACAGATGAAGATGTTCCTCACCAGGCTCGGCTTCAACTCGAAGATCGTCGTCACCGGCGACATCACCCAGGTGGACCTGCCCGGCGGCATCAAGAGCGGCCTCCGCGGGGTCCAGCACGTCCTCGACGGGGTGGAGGACATCGAGTTCTGCACGTTGACCAACCGCGACGTCGTCCGCCACAAGCTCGTCGGCCGGATCGTGGCCGCCTACGACCAGTTCGAGAGCCTGGCCACGGAACGGAGGCGCGCGCAGTGATCGATCTGAACAACGAATCCGGTGTCGAGGCCGACGAACTGGGCCTGATCGAGCTGGCTCGCTTCGCGCTCGACAAACTGCGGATCCATCCGCAGGCGGACCTGTCGATCGTCCTCGTCGATGAGGAGACGATGGCGCAGTACCACGAGCGGTTCATGGACCTCCCCGGCCCCACGGACGTGATGAGCTTCCCCATGGACGAGCTCCGGGCGCCGGATGAAGACGAGGAGCCGCCGCTGGGCCTCCTCGGCGACATCGTGCTGTGCCCGCAGGTGACGGCGCGCCAAGCTGCGGACAACGGACGGGAGCCTGACGCGGAGGCGGAGTACCTGCTCATCCACGGCCTGCTGCACCTGCTGGGCCACGACCACGCGGAGCCGGAGGAGAAGGCCGTCATGTTCGGGCTCAACGACCGGATCATCGCCGCCTGGGAATTGGCACGGCCCGGACGCTCCTGAGAGGCTGGGGCCGACGTCCCGTTGGCGACCCTCAGGAGTAGCGATGTCCACCAGGCCTCACGCCCGGTCCGAGTTGAGGCGCAGCCTGGGGCTGTGGGATGCGATCGCCATCGGGGTGGCCTCAATGGTGGGCGCCGGCGTCTTCGTCGTCTGGTCACCCGCAGCCGCTGCGGCGGGCGACCTGCTGCTCGTCTCCCTGGTGATCGCCTCGGTGGTCGCCTGGGCCAACGCCACGTCGTCGGCGCAACTGGCTGCGCAGTACCCGGCCGCCGGCGGCACGTACGTCTACGGGCGTGAGCGGCTGGGGGAGTGGGCCGGCTACCTGGCCGGGTGGAGCTTCGTCATCGGCAAGACTGCCTCGGTGGCCGCCATGGCGCTCGCCTTCGCCGCCTACCTGGCGCCCCAGGGCTGGGAGAAGCCGGTTGCTGTGGGTGCCGTCTGGGCCCTCGTCGTCGTCAACCTCCTCGGCGTGAGCCGCACGGCCCAGGTGGCCAAGGTGCTCGCCTCGCTGGCACTGATCGGGATCTTCACCGCGCTCGGGGTGGCGTGGTTCGGAGGCCGGGGCACGGCCACGTTCGGGTGGGCGGACATCGACGGCAGCCCCTACGGCGTGCTGCAGGCGGCGGGCCTGCTCTTCTTCGCCTTCGCCGGCTACGCCCGCATCGCCACCATGGGCGAGGAGGTGCGCGACCCGCGGCGCACCATCGGCAGGGCGATCATCACGGCGCTCATCATCGTGCTGCTGCTCTACGCCGTCGTCGCCGTGTCGCTGCTGATCTGGGTCGGGCCGGAGGTGCTCGCGGCCTCCAGCGCGCCGCTCTCGTTGCTGGCCACCGCGTATCCCGTCGCCTCGGGCATCCTCACGGGGGGAGCGGCGGCCGCCATCGCCGGGGCGCTCCTGGGGCTGCTCTCCGGCATCGGCCGTACATTCCTGGCCATGTCTCGCGAGGGTGACCTACCACGGTTCTTCGACCACACACATCCCCGCACGAAGGTGCCGCACCGCATCGAACTGCTACTCGGAGTCGTCGTCAGCGTGGTGGTCATAGTGGCGGATCTGCGCGGCGCCATCGGCTTCTCGTCGTTCGGCGTGCTGCTCTACTACTTCGTCGCGAACGTCTCTGCCTACACGCAGGACTCTGAGCACCGCCGGTACCGCAGGGCCTGGCAGGTCGTGGGGGCGCTGCTGTGCCTGGTGCTGGTGGCCACGTTGCCCTGGCCGTCGGTGCTGGGCGGGGTGGTCGTCCTGGCTGTCGGAGTGATGTGGCGCCTGCTGCGGCCACGAGCGCTGCGTTAGACTCCAACGCACCATGAATTGTCTTCCGAGTGAGCGAGTTGATCGAATCCCGTGACGCAGTCCGAATGGATTGAACTGGGCATTGCCCTCCTCTGCGCTATCGGCGCGTCGCTGCTGGCTGCGGTTGAGACCGCGCTGAGCGTCATCACCAAGTCGCGGGCCGAGCGGCTCGTGGAAGAAGACGTGCGCGGCGGCGACCGCATCCTCCTCATCACCCAGGACCCGGCCCCCACCATCAACGCCGTCATGTTCGCGCGGATGGCGCTGGAGATCAGCTCCATCGTGGTGGCCACCATCGTCATGTTCACCCAGTTCGAGGTGGACTGGCAGCGGGCACTGGCCACGATCGCGATCATGCTGGTGGTGTCGTTCATCCTCTGGGGCGTGGCACCCCGCACCATCGGTCGCCAGAAGCCGGAGGCGACGCTTCGTGCCTTCGGCCCGGTGATCAGCGCCCTGACCACTGTGCTGGGCCCCGTCGCCCAACTCATGGTGTACCTCGGCAACGCGCTGACCCCCGGACGGGGGTACGCTGACGGCCCGTTCGCCACGGAGGCCGAGCTACGCGATCTCGTCGACATGGCCCAGGCGCACGACCTCATCGAGGCCGGCGAATCGAAGATGATCCACTCGGTCTTCGAACTGGGCGACACCATCGTCAAGGAAGTCATGGTGCCCCGCACCGACGTCGTCTTCGTCACCCGCGACAAAACGCTGCGGCAACTCCTGTCACTGGCCCTGCGCTCGGGCTTCTCTCGGATCCCGGTCATCGGGGAGAGCCTCGACGACGTGCTGGGGGTGGCCTACCTGAAGGATGTGGCCAAGCGCATCCACGACTTCCCGGACGCCGAACGGCTGGAGACGGTGGGCGACATCATGCGCCCCGCAGCCTTCTGCCCGGATTCGAAGCCCGTGAGCGAGCTCCTGCGGGAGATGCAGCTCAGCCATTCCCACCTCGTGATGGTGATCGACGAGTTCGGCGGCACCGCCGGCCTGGCCACCATCGAGGACATCCTCGAGGAGATCGTTGGCGAGATCGTCGACGAATACGACCACGACACCCCTGCCGTCACTGAGCTGGGGGAGGGTCGCTACCGGATCTCCTCGCGGTTGCCGCTCGACGAACTCGGAGCCCTGTTCGGCGTCGACCTCGAGGACGACGAGGTCGAGACCGCCGGGGGCCTCATGGCAAAGCTTCTCAACCTCGTCCCGATCCCCGGCTCACGCGCCGTCGTCGGCGACCTTGAACTCGTCGCCGACCGCGCCGTCGGCCGCCGCCACCAGATCGGCACCGTGCTCGTGCGCCGTCTGAGCCGCGACGAACTGGACCACCACATTCCCCAGGAGAACACAGATGACTGACTCAACCTTCCGCTCCGGCTTTGCCTGCTTCGTGGGCCGGCCCAACGCGGGCAAGTCGACGCTGACCAACGCGCTCGTCGGCCAGAAGATCGCCATCGCCTCCAGCAAGCCCCAGACCACCCGGCACGTCGTGCGCGGCATCGTCACCCGTGACGACGGCCAGCTGATCCTGATCGACACCCCGGGGCTGCACAAGCCGCGCACGCTGCTCGGCCAGCGACTGAACGACCTCGTCTACGAGACGTGGGGTTCGGTCGACATCGTGGGTGTCTGCCTCCCGTGTGACCAGCGCATCGGTCCCGGCGACAAGTTCATCATCGGCGAGATCGCCCAACTCCAGCGCAAGCCGAAGCTGGTGGCCCTGGCAACCAAGACCGACCTGGTGAACCCCCAGCGCATTTTGTCGCACCTGGTCGACATCGCCGCGGTCGCGGAGGAACTCGGCATCGAATGGTCAGAGGTGGTGCCCTGCTCCGCCACGGAGGGCGACCAGCTCGACGTCGTGCGGGACTCGCTCATCGGCCTGCTGCCGGAGGGCCCGCAGTTCTACCCCGACGGTGAGATCACCGACGAGCCCACGGAGACACTCATGGCGGAGCTGATCCGCGAAGCGGCCCTCGAGGGGGTGCGGGAGGAACTGCCCCACTCGATCGCCGTGACGATCGACGAGATCCTCCCCCGGGCGGACCGGCCCGAGGACAAGCCCTTGACCGATGTCTTCGCCACCATCGTGGTGGAACGCGATTCCCAGAAGGGCATCATCATCGGCCATCGGGGCGCACGGTTGAAGGAGATCGGCACCACGGCCCGCGAACAGATCAACCGGCTCCTGGGCACGCGCGTGCACCTCAACCTGCACGTCAAAGTGCTCAAGGAATGGCAACGCGACGCGAAACACCTCAACCGTCTGGGTTTCTGAACCGAAATCGCTCAGCTTGCACTGAGCAGATTGTTCAAGAGCCACGCTAAAGCGGTCAAGCGATCGCAAGTGCGCAGGCGGCCTGTTCATTACCCTGTTAACGGTAACTATTTGGTTACGGCGTGGTGTTCTTGGCTGGCCGGCCGGGGTTCATGTTCCTAGTATCAACACAAACAACCGCACCGGTTGACCTTGACCTTAAGGAAAGGACACACACGTGAAGAAGCGTGTTTACAAGCTGGGCGTGGCCGCCATCGTCGGCGTCTTCGCTCTATCTGCCTGCGGTGGCAACGACAACGGCAATGACGCCCCCGCCGATGACGCCGGCAGTGAAGTTGCACCCGCGGATCTCGAGACGACCATCAAGATCCTCGCGCCGTCCTACTCGGACAGCTCGAAGGCGGATTGGGATGCCATCACCAAGAAGTTCAATGAGGAGTACCCGAAGGTCACGGTTGAACTGCAGATCGATGGCTGGGAGAACTTCTCGCAGACCGTCCAGTCGCGCATCCAGGCCAACGACTACCCGGACATCCTGAACGACAACGCGTTCTCGTCGTCGGCTGAGGCCGACCTGCTCTACCCCATCGATGAGCTCCTGAGCGAGGAGACCATCAGCAACATCGACGCCGGCCTCCTGGCCAACGGCGAAGGCCCCGATGGCACGCAGTGGGCTGCTCCCGACATCGCGTCGGCCCGCATGCTCGTCTACAACACCGACCTCTTCGAGCAGGCCGGCGTGGTCGAGGCTCCGAAGACGTGGGAAGACCTCGAGGCTGCCGCCGAGAAGATCACCGCGCTCGGTGACGACATCTACGCCTACGGCATGCCCTTGGGCGCCGAAGAGGCCCAGGTCGAGTCCTCCCTCTGGGTGTGGGGCGCCGGTGGCAACTGGACCGACGGTGAGAACCTGAAGGCCGACTCCGACGTGGCCATCGAAGGCTTCACCCAGATGAAGAAGATGTACGACGCCGGCTACACGCAGCCCAACCTCGAAGACGATCGTCAGGACACCACTGACCTCCTCGCCGCGGGCAAGCTCGCCATGGCCATCGGCCACGGCCAGGTCGTCGGTGACGCCACCGCCAAGGGCATCAACGTGGCTCTGGCCCCGATCCCCTCGAAGGACGGCGAAGGCGTGGCCATCGGCGTGACGGACTTCATCGTCGCCTTCAACAACGACGATGCCGCGCGCAAGCAGGCCACTGCCGCGTACCTCGACGTGTTCTACTCCGATGAGGTCTACGAGCCCTGGTACAAGGGCACCGGCCTCCTCCCGGTGACCACTTCCACCATCGAAAAGGGCAAGGCCGAGGCCGAGGGCAACGAAGCTGCCTTCCTCGACGCCCTGTCCGTGGTGAAGTTCCAGCCCGTCTCGAACCCCCAGTGGGATGCGCTCCAGACCGCCCTGCAGGCCAACGCCTACAAGATCGGCACCGAAGAGCCCGCCGCTCTGCTCGAGCAGATCGAAGCTCAGGTCGCAGCCCAGAGCTGATCTGTCCGTGTGAAGGCGGGGTGGCACGGGTTTCCCCGTGCCACCCCGCGTCACGCGAACACCACCCACAATCACGAGAAGGGACGACAGCGGTGTCGTTGACAGCCACCCCCCACATGGTGGAGCAGGTAAAGAAGCGGAAGATTTCCGGAGGCTGGGAGACGCTGCGTGCGCTTCCCTGGCTGCTGCCCACCCTGATCCTGATCGTCGGGGTCGTGCTGTACCCGGCCGCGCTGATGATCTACACCTCGTTCTTCAAGTACAACAACAAGGGCATCCAGCGCAGCCCAGACCCCGTCGGCCTCGACAACTACATCGGTAAGGCCGGAGCCCTGACGTTCCCGGGTGTGCCGATCGGCCGGATCATGGCCAACACGGTCGTCTGGGTTGTGGTCGTGGTGGTCATCACCGTGCTGTTGAGCCTCGTCCTCGCGCAGTTCCTGAACAAGCCCTTCCGCGGCCGCAAGCTGCTGCGCCTTTTCATCATCCTCCCGTGGGCCTGCTCGGTCGTCATGACGGCCACCGTCTTCCGCTACGGGCTGCAGCAGAACGTCGGCCTGTTCAACCGCCTCCTGGTCGACACCGGCATCCTGGAGACTGCACGGGCCTTCACGAAGGATCCCGCCTCTGCGTTCTGGGTGGCTGTCTTCGTGGCCATCTACGTCTCGCTGCCGTTCACGACGTACACCATCCTCGCGGGCCTGCAGGCGGTCCCCACGGATGTCCTCGAGGCCGCGCACGTCGACGGTGCCCATTCGGCCCAGCGCTACTGGCACATCGTCCTGCCGCTGTTGCGTCCCGCCATCGCGGTGGCCGCCCTCATCAACATCATCAACGTCTTCAACTCGTTGCCGATCCTCCGGATCCTGCAGGAGACCCCCGGCTACCACAACGGCCACATCACCACCACGCTCATGTACGAGTACCAGTCCGCCCTCGGCCCCGGCGTCTCCTCGGCCCTCTCGGTTCTGAACTTCCTGTTCTGCCTCGTCATCATCGCGGTCTACCTGATCATCGTGCAGCCCACGAAGGAGGTGGCCTGAGCCATGGCGAAGGTCAAGTCTGAACACATCCGCGGCGGCATCAACAAGAAGCCCAACCTCGTCGGAATCGTCATCGGCTCCATCCTCGTGGTGCTCTTCTTCGGGTTCCCCTATGCGCTGATGTTCATCACGTCGCTGAAGACACGGCTCGAGGTCACCGACATCCCGCCGGTGTATTTCCCGGAGGAGCCGCGGTGGCAGAACTACATCGACGTGTGGTCCTCGTCGGTCAACCCCGCCTCGTCGCTGCTGTCCACCACGGTGATCGCCCTCGGCGCCACCCTCCTGGTGCTCCTGGTGGCCACCCCGGCCGCCTACTACATCGCACGTTTCCGGTTCCCGGGTCGCATGGTGTTCCTCCTCCTCGTGTTGTGCACGCAGATGCTGCAGCCCACAGTGCTGGCCGTCGGCCTCTTCCAGGAGTTCAAGGGCTGGTCCGGCTACGCGGTCTGGGGGGCGCTGATCCTGATCAACGGCGCGTTCAACCTGTCGTTCGCCATCTGGATCATGCAGGCCTTCTTCGCCTCGGTGCCCAAGGAGGTCGACGAGGCCGCGCTCATCGACGGGCTCGGCAGGCTCCAGACCATGTTCCGCATCTCGCTGCCGCTGGTCTGGCCAGGCATCGTGACGGCCATCGTGTTCGTCTTCGTCAACTCGTGGAACGAGTTCGCCGCGGCCCTCATCCTGGTCCGCCAGAACGACCTCCAGCCGTTGACCGTGTCCATGCCCCGTTTCCTGGGCCTCTACGTCCAGGACTGGCAGTACCTCTTCACCGTGGCCCTGGTCGCCATCGTCCCCGTGATCATTCTGTTCTCCTTCATCGAGAAGAGGCTCATCGGCGGCCTCACCGCCGGTTCCGTGAAGTAGCCATCGACACAAGGGCACCGCCCCCGCCGGATCGATCGTCCGACGGGGGCGGTTTCTCATGGGCGGCACGGGCCGGATCGCCTGACCCTAAGCTCGACATTGAGCCGGCGACGGCCACTTGGGAGGACACCGCATGAGTCACGGGGATGCTGCCATCCGCATTGAAGGCCTCATCAAACGCTTCGGTGCCTTCACGGCGCTGGACGGCCTCGATCTCGAGGTCCGTCGCGGTGAGGTCCACGGTTTCCTCGGGCCGAACGGTTCGGGCAAGTCCACCACCATCCGCGTGCTGCTGGGCCTGCTCACCTCCGACGGGGGCCGTGTCGAAATGCTCGGGGGAGACCCCTGGCGCGACGTGATCGCGCTCCACCGGCGACTCGCCTACGTCCCCGGTGACGTCTCGCTCTGGCCCGGGCTGACCGGAGGGGAAGCGATCGACCTGCTGGGCAACCTGCGTGGCGGCATCGACCCGACGCGGAGGCAGACGCTGCTGGAGCGGTTCGAGCTCGACCCCACGAAGCGGGGCCGCCAGTACTCGAAGGGCAACCGCCAGAAGGTGGCCATCGTCGCGGCGCTCGCGGCCGACGTCGAACTCCTCATCCTCGACGAGCCGACCTCCGGCCTGGACCCACTGATGGAGGCGGTCTTCCAGGACGAGATCCAGACACTCAAGGACCAGGGCCGCACCGTGTTGCTGTCCAGCCACATCCTCAGCGAGGTCGAGGCGCTGGCAGACCGGGTGAGCATCATCCGGCAGGGCCGCGTGGTGCAGACCGGCACGCTGGACCAGTTGCAGGGCCTGAACCGGGTGACGATCACCGCCACCCTGGCCAGCAGGCACGCCGACCTCGCAGCGCTGCCGATCCTGCATGAACTGCGCCTGGACGACCACGGCCGGATGTCGGCCACCGTCGAGCCGGGCGACCTCAACGAGGCGATGGCCACGCTCCTGGGTCTGGGGATCACGGCCCTCAAGGTGTCGCCGGCCTCGTTGGAGGACCTCTTCCTCAGCCACTACGGGGAGTCCCTGGCATGAACGGGGCCCTGACCGGGGCGCGTCCGCTGCTGAAGGTGTCGCTGAGACAGGACGCCCACAACTTCGCACCCTGGGTGATGTTGATCTCGGTGCTCTCGGCCACCTCGATCCTGGGTTACCGCTGGGTCTTCCCGGACGAGCAGGACCGCGTGGCACTGGCCACCGCGGTGGGGGCCAATCCCGCGCTGGAACTCATCTTCGGACAGGCTCGGGACCTTTTGACCAACGATGGCTTCAACGCGTGGCGCGCGGGAGGACTGGGGGCGTTCTTCGCCGGCCTGATGGCGATCCTGATCGTGGTGCGCAACAGCCGCGCGGACGAGGACTCCGGACGGGCAGAGCTGATCGCATCGGGTGTCATCACGCGCCGGGCGAGACTCGCGGTGGCGGTGGGTATCGCCGGCGTGGCGTCGGTGCTGCTCTTCGTGGTCTGCTTCCTCCTCACCTGGGCCTCAGGCGGTGACGTGGTGCCCACGATCCTGCTGTCGGCGACGTTCTCGGCCTCGGCGCTGATGTTCGCCGGGGTGGGGGCGGTCGCGGCGCAACTGGGCGGCGACGCCCGCACCGCCAGCACCATCGCCATTGCCGTGCTGGGCGGCGCCTACGTGCTGCGGGGCTACCTCGGTATGAGCGGGGCGGGCGACTGGACCGAGTGGTTGACGCCGTTCGGCTGGCTCGCGCTGACCCGCCCGTCCACCGACAACGACCCGTTACCGCTCCTGGCGGCCCTCGCGTTGACGGCGGTGCTGCTGGCGGTGGCGATGGTCCTGCAGGACCGCCGGGACCTGGGCCTCGGCATCGTGGCGCAGCGGCCCGGAAGGGCCTCCGCCCCGAGGCTCACCGTCGACAACCTGACACTGCGCCTCCACCGGACGCCGCTGATCGTCTGGCTCCTGGCGCTCGGCTTCCTGGGTTCGGTGTGGGGAAGTCTCGTGTCCTCCGTGGACGAGGTGATCGGTGAGAACCCGGCCATGGCGAAGTTCATCGCGGCGGGGGCTCTCGACGTGGAGCAGCTCAGCTTCGCCTTCGTGGTGACGATCCTCAACCTCATCGGCATCCTCGCCGCCATCGTGGGTGCCCAGGTGATCATGCGGGTCTATGTGGAGGAGATGGAGGATCGCGTCGAACCGTTGCTGGCGGGGGCGGTGACCCGCTCGCGTTTCCTGGCCGGTCCGGTCGCCGTCGCGCTGGGCGTCAGCGCTCTCGCGACCATGGTGGCAGGGACGGGCCTCGGGCTGGTGGCGTCGGCCGGGGACGGCGGCATCGCCTTCGCAGACGTGCTCCTGCAGGCTCTGGTCAGCGTGCCGGCGGTGTGGCTCATGGTCGCTGTCTCCGTCGCTGCGGTGGGTGCCCGTCCCGCCGCCAGGATGGCCGGCTGGGCAGTCATTGTGGCGACGTTCGGCATCACGCTGCTGGGACCCACCTTCGACTTCCCGGACTGGGCCATGGCGGTGAGCCCGCTCTATCACGTGCCCAACGTGGTGGCCGACGATCCGGGCTGGGGCTCGCTGGTGGGTCTGGGCGCTGTGCTGATGGTGTTGCTGGCAATCGGCTTCGCCGGGTTCCGGCGTCGCGACGTGCAGTGACGGATGGTCCCACTCGCGGAATGGAAGCTCTCTGATCTGTGGCAGGGGAGTGCTATTGTGACGCTCGTGGCATGGCAGACCCTCCTCCTTGGCTGCCGCAGCGAGGCCCAGAATTTCTGAGCCGGATCTCCTCGCTGCGGTGCTTCGTCGTGTCTGGCACCTGAACCCCAGCCCAGGAGAGTTTCAATGATTGAGATCAACCACCGCAAGCAGCCCAAGCCTGTTCAGCAGCCCACGGGCATGCCGGTGCACCGCTACACCCCCTTCGTGCCGGTCGACGTACCGGACCGCACCTGGCCGTCCAAGAGGATCGACAAGGCGCCCCGCTGGCTGTCCACGGATCTGCGTGACGGCAACCAGGCCCTCATCGACCCGATGACACCCTCGCGCAAGATGCGCATGTTCGAACTGCTGGTCGAGATCGGCTACAAGGAGATCGAGATCGGTTTCCCGTCGGCCTCCCAGACGGATTTCGACTTCGTGCGGCAACTCATCGAAGAGGACCGCGTGCCCGAGGACGTGACCATCTCGGTGCTGACCCAGGCGCGCGAGGATCTCATCAGCCGCACCGCTGAATCGCTGGTCGGCGCCAACCGCGCCACCATCCACATGTACAACGCCACCGCGGAACTGTTCCGCAACGTGGTCTTCCGCATGTCCGAAGAGGAATGCGTGGAGATGGCGCGGCGCGGTACCGGGATGGTGATGAAGTACGCCGACAAGTACCTGCGCGACGTGCAGTTCGGCTACCAGTACTCGCCGGAGATCTTCACCCAGACGCCCACGGACTTCGCCGTCGAGGTCTGCAACAACGTGGCGGACGTCTGGCAGCCCGGAGAGGGTCGCGAGATCATCTTCAACCTGCCGGCCACCGTCGAGCGGTCCACGCCCAACACGTACGCGGACCAGATCGAGTACTTCATCCGCAACGTGAAGAGCCGTGAGCACGTGGCCGTCTCGCTGCACCCGCACAACGACCGCGGCACGGCCGTCGCCGCCGCGGAGCTCGGCCAGATGGCGGGCGCCGACCGCGTCGAGGGCTGCCTGTTCGGCCACGGCGAGCGCACGGGCAACGTCGACCTGGTCACGCTGGCCCTGAACCTGTACACGCAGGGCGTGGACCCGGAACTGGACCTGCACGACATCGACCATGTCCGGCGCACCGTCGAGTACTGCACCGGCCTGCCGGTGCACCCGCGGCACCCCTACGCGGGTGACTTGGTCTACACCGCGTTCTCCGGCTCCCACCAGGACGCCATCAAGAAGGGCCTGGAGCACCTCGAGGACCTGGCCGACGAAGCCGGCAAAGAGGTCACGGAGATGCCATGGGAGGCGCCGTACCTGCCGATCGACCCGCATGATGTGGGCCGCACCTATGAGGCGGTCATCCGCGTCAACTCGCAGTCGGGCAAGGGCGGCATGGCCTACCTGATGAAGTCCGAGTTCAAGATGGACCTCCCGCGTCGCCTGCAGATCGAGTTCAGCCGCGCCGTTCAACAGCACACTGAGGCCACCGGCAGCGAGGTCACCCCGCAGGAGATCTTCGACATCTTCATGTCCGAGTACCTCGGAGAGGGCCCGTGGCGGCTGACCAGCGCCGGCACCACGTCGAGCAACGGCAGCTTCGTCGTGCACGCAACGGTGGACGGCCCCGGCCGGACCGCCGTCGAGATCACCGGCGAGGGCAACGGCCCGGTGTCGGCGTTCGTCGATGGTCTGGTGGAGGCCGGCGCCCACGTGCGGGTGCTGGACTACACCGAGCACGCCCTGGATTCGGGCGGCGACGCCCAGGCCGCCGCGTACGTCGAGTGCGAGATCGGCGAGGGTGACGACGCCGAGGTGCTGTGGGGCGTCGGGATCGACCCCTCGATCACGAGCGCCTCGATGAAGGCGATCCTGAGCGCCCTCAACCGCTCCGCCCGCTGACGCTTGTGAGGCCCGCGAACCCCCGAGGTTCGCGGGCCTCGCGCAGCTGGACAGGGTGAGCATCGGGTAGGTTGGCACGCATGCCGAAACTCACCGACCCTGTAGCCGGTGACGCCGACTCCCTCTACGAGCACTTCACGGCCTGGGCCGAGAGCCAGTCCATCTCGC
This sequence comes from Tessaracoccus zhenghani, assembly GCF_054552775.1. Classification (NCBI taxonomy): domain Bacteria; kingdom Bacillati; phylum Actinomycetota; class Actinomycetes; order Propionibacteriales; family Propionibacteriaceae; genus Tessaracoccus; species Tessaracoccus zhenghani. Next base: position 564,926 of record NZ_CM137275.1, read on the forward strand.
TGTATCCGCATCAGGAGGAATCGGCGATCGAGTTGTTCTCCGGCAACAACCTCATCCTCGCCACGCCCACCGGTTCGGGGAAATCGCTGGTGGCGATCGCGGCGCACTTCGCCGCGCTGAACACCGACAGGGTGAGCTTCTACACAGCGCCCATCAAGGCGCTGGTGAGCGAGAAGTTCTTCGCCCTGTGCCAGGTCTTCGGAGCAGACAACGTCGGCATGGTCACCGGCGACGCGTCCGTCAACGCCGACGCCCCCATCATCTGCTGCACGGCTGAGGTGCTGGCCAACATCGCGCTGCGTGAGGGCAGGAACGCCGACGTCGGCCTGGTCATCGCAGACGAGTTCCACTTCTACTCGGAGCCGGACCGCGGATGGGCCTGGCAGGTGCCGCTGCTGGAGCTGCCGCAGGCGCAGTTCCTGCTGATGAGCGCCACGCTTGGCGACGTGGACCGGCTCATGGAGCAGCTCTCCGAGCGGTCCGGTCGCAGCACCAGCATCATCGATGATGCAGAGCGCCCCGTCCCCCTCATCTTCGAATGGTCGCTGACGCCCATGCAGGAGAAGGTCACAGACCTGGTGCACGAGCAGAAGGCGCCCGTGTACATCGTCCACTTCACACAGGCCGATGCGCTGGAACGGGCCCAGGGCCTGCTCAGCCTCAACTTCATCACCAAGCACGACGCGGAACGCATACAGGAGGAGATCGGGGCCTTCCGGTTCGGGCCCGGCTTCGGGAAGATCCTGTCCGGGCTGGTCAGGCGCGGGATCGGAGTGCACCACGCAGGCATGCTGCCCAAGTACCGCCGCCTCGTGGAGCAACTGGCCCAGACCGGCCTGCTCAAGGTCATCTGCGGCACCGACACCCTCGGCGTGGGCATCAACGTGCCCATCCGCACCGTCCTGTTCACCGGGTTGAGCAAATACGACGGCAACCGCGTCCGCAGGCTGCGCTCACGCGAGTTCCACCAGATCGCGGGGCGCGCGGGCCGGGCCGGTTTCGACACCGTCGGGTTCGTCGTCGTCCAGGCGCCTGAGCACGTCATCGAGAACGAGCGCGCGCTCGCCAAGGCGGGCGACGACGAGAAGAAGCGGCGCAAGGTCGTGCGCCGCAAGCCGCCTGAGGGTTTCGTCGGCTGGAACGACGAGGTCTACGAGAAGATCATCGTGGCGGAACCGGAGAACCTCGTCTCCCGCATGCAGGTCACCCATTCGACCATTCTCAACATCGCACAGCGACCGGGGAACGGGTACGAGGCGATGGTGCACCTCATCGAGTCCAGCCATGAGGGGCGCGAGCGCAAGAAGGCCCTCCGCCGTCGTGCCCTGGTGCTGACGAAGGGCCTGCTGAACTCCGGCGTGCTCGTCAAGCGCGCCGAGCCAGACGCGACGGGTAGTTGGTGCGAGCTGGGGGAGGGCGTCAGCGAGAACTTCGCGCTGAACCAGCCGCTGGCACCGTTCGCCGTCGCCTCGCTGGAACTCCTCGACCCGGATTCCCCCACCTACCACCTGGATGTCGTCTCCGTGATGGAGGCGGTGTTGGAGGACCCGTTCCACGTGCTGCTCGGGCAGCAGCACGTCGCCCGCGGCGAGGCCATCGCGCAGATGAAGGCCGACGGCATCGAGTACGACCAGCGCATGGAACTCCTGGAGGAGGTGACCTGGCCCAAGCCGCTGGCCGAACTCCTGGAGGCCGCCTTCGAGCTGTACGCCGGCGCCCACCCCTGGGTCGACCCGACGGGGCTTTCGCCCAAGTCCGTGGTGCGCGACATGTGGGAGCGGGCGATGAACTTCACCCAGCTCATCTCCGTGTACAAGCTGCAGCGCAGCGAGGGCACGGTACTGCGCTACCTCACGGATGCCTACCGGATCCTCCGCCACACCGTGCCTGACGAGTACCGCACCGAGCAGTTCGACGACCTCGTTGAGTGGCTGGGGGAGACGGTGCGCCAGACGGACTCGTCGCTGCTCGACGAATGGGAATTCCTCACGGACCCCGACAAGGTGGCCGCTGCGGCCGCCCTGGCCGCCCAGGGTGCGCCGCCGCCCCCGCCCCGTCCGGTGACGGGCAACGAGCGCGCGTTCACCGCGATGATCCGCACGGCGATGTTCCGGCGGGTCGAGTTGGTCGCCGCAGACAACTGGGAGGGGCTGGGCAGCCTCGACGAGGCCGCCGCCGCACTGACGGAGCCCCCCATGCCGGTCCTGATGAGCCGCGACGACTGGGACGAGGCCCTCGCCCTCTACTGGGACGACTACGACGACGTGCTGCTCGACGGCGACGCCCGCGGGCCGGACCTCTTCCGGCTGGAGAAGGGCAAGGACGTCTGGAAGGTGACCCAGGTCATCCATGACCCCGACGGCAACCACGACTGGCGGATCGCTGCCGAGGTGGATCTGGCCGCCAGCGACGCCGTCGGTGTCGCGGTTGTCCGCACCACGGAATTCGCGCGGTTCGGCTGAGCGAAGAGGGCTAGGCTCAGCGTCGGGACAAGGAGTGCCGATGAATGATCAACGACGCGGTGTGACGCTGCGCTTCCTGGCGGAGCCGTTCGACGCCAACGTGCGCGGCGTGATGGACGCCGGCAAGGTGCTCGAATGGATCGACAAGGCTGGCTATGCCGCGGCCGTCGGGTGGGCGGGCACCTTCGCCGTCACCGGCTACGTCGGCAACACCCACTTCGTGAAGCCCATCCGCGTGGGCGACCTCGTCGTCGTGCAGGCGCGCGTGGTCTACACCGGCACCACGTCGATGCAGATCGTGTGCACCGTCACCAGCGGCGATCCGCGCTCGGCGGAACGGGTGCTCAACACCCAGTGCATCCTGCAGTTCGTGGCGATGGAGAATGACAAGCCGGTGCGCGTGCCGAAGTTCTTCCCCCAGGACGACTGGGAGCTCGAGCAGCACGCCCGCGCCGTCGAACTCAACGCGGCCAGACGGGCCATCGAGGCCGACATGCGCGCCCAGATCTACAGCGACGAGACCGAGGTCTGCCGCGAGACGCTGCGCTTCCTCGCCGCTCCCACAGATGTGAACTGGGGCGGCAAGGTGCACGGCGGCTACGTGATGGCCTGGATCGACACCGCGGCCCGCGTCGTGGCGGAGCGCTGGCACGCCGGCCCGGTGGCGTCGGTGTACGCCGGCGGCGTCCGGTTCTACCGGCCGATGTTCATCGGCGACCTCGTGGAGGTCGACGCCAGGCTCATCCACACCGGCGACACCAGCATGCACGTGTCGATCTCCGTGCGGTCCGGCGACCCCCGCACCCGTGAGCTGCGCGAGACCACACACTGCACGTTCGTGTACTGCGGAGTGGACGCGGAGGGCCGCAAGCGGCCCGTGCCGTCCTGGGAACCGAAGCTGCTCGGCGACATCGCGCTGGACGAGCATGCCAAGAAGGTCATCGAGCTGCGCCGGCAGTTGCTCCGCCCTCTTCCGAGGGAGTTCCCCCCGGACTTCGAGTGAGGCTCAGGCGCTGCCGAACCGCCGGTCGCGGGAGACGTACTGCTCGACGGCGGCCCAGAGGTCGCGGCGGCTGAAATCCGGCCAGAGGCGGTCCAGGAAGATGAACTCGGCGTAGGCCGACTGCCACAACAGGAAGTTCGAGATCCGCTGCTCGCCGGAGGAGCGCAGGAACAGGTCGACGTCCGGGATCTCCGGCTCGTCCAGGAACTTCTGGAACCGGTCCTCGGTGAGCCTGTCGGGGTCGAGCTTCCCGTCCCGGGCCAGCCGTGCGATCTCGCGGGCGGCGTCGACGATCTCGGCCCGGCCACCGTAGTTGACGCAGAACTGCAGCGTCAGCGTCGTGTTGTGCCGGCTCATCTCCTCGGCGACCTCGAGTTCTTTGACGACCGATCCCCACAGCCGGGGGCGCCGCCCCGCCCAGCGGATGCGCACCCCCAACTCGTTCAACTCGTCTCGACGACGGTGGATGACGTCGCGGTTGAAGCCCATCAGGTAGCGCACCTCGTCGGGGGAGCGCTTCCAGTTCTCCGTGGAGAACGCGTAGGCCGACAGGTACGGGATGCCGATCTCGATGGCGCCGTGGATCACGTCCAGCAGCGACGCCTCGCCCATCGCGTGGCCCTCGGTGCGTTTCAGCCCGCGCTGCTTCGCCCAGCGGCCGTTGCCGTCCATCACGATCGCGACGTGGCGGGGGAGGGCCTGCTTCGGCAGCTGTGGTGGGGTGGCACCGCTGGGATGCGGGGTGGGGCGACGGCGGGGCTCGGGCACGGCACGAGACTACCGGCCTATCATCGTGGTGTGCCCACCTACCGTGACGAAGCAGTGGTGCTGCGGACCCACCAGCTTGGTGAGGCGGACCGCATCATCACGTTCCTCACGCGCCGCAACGGCAAGATCCGGGCGGTGGCCAAGGGCATCCGGAAGACGTCGAGCCGCTTCGGGGGCCGGTTGGAGCCCTACTGCCAGGTGGACATCCAGTTCGCGGAGGGCCGCGGCTCGCTGGAGGTGGTGACCCAGGTCGAGGCGATGCACGTCAGCAGGCTCGCCGCTGACTACTCGCGCTTCACGGCGGCCGAGGTCCTTGTCGAGACCGCTGACCGGCTCGTGTCCGAAGAGGGTAGCCCAGCCGTCCAGCAGTACCGGCTGCTGGCCGGTGCCCTGAGGGCGCTGGAAGACCCCCAGCGGCCGTATCCCCTGGTGGTGGACTCCTATCTGCTCCGGTCCCTGGCGGTGGCCGGTTACGCCGTCTCGACGGTGCGCTGCGCCGGCTGCGACAACGCCGAGGTGCGCTGGTTCTCGCCCCAGAGCGGCGGGGCCGTGTGCACCGCGTGCCGGACGTCCGGCTCAGCACCCTTGGAGGAAGGGGCGGCCGTCCACCTGGGCGCGCTGCTCGCGGGCGACTGGGCCACGGCCACGGCCACGGACGTGGGCACCGCCAAGAGTGTGGACGGCATGGTGGTCGCGTACGCCACCTGGCACCTTGACCGTGCGCTCAGATCGTTGCCGTATTTCGAGCGGTAGGGTCTGGGCCATGGCACGACTCCTGGCGACCGACGTCGACGGCACCCTGATCACGACGGCGCACCAGATCTCCGAGCGGACCCGCGCCGCTTTCCGCGCGGCCAAGGACGCCGGCCTCGAGGTGATCGCGATCTCGGGGCGACAGCCCTACTCCATCGCTGCCATCGTCCAGGGCACTGCCCTCGACGGTGACGCGATCGGCTCCAACGGAGCCGTGGCGATGAACCTCAACTCACGCGAGGTGCACTTCGAGGAGACGATGGAACTCTCCTCCCAGCGGGAGATCGCCGACCGGCTGCTGGAGCTGTTCCCGGGCATCAAGCTGGTGTCGGTCCGTTCGGCAGGCGAGTCGTACATGGCCGAAGAGGGCTACCCGGGGCTCCAGGATCTCGGCGCCTGGGAGACGCGGTGGCCGGTTCGCCACTGGTACGGCCCACGCGAGGAGGTGCTGGCCGAGGCCTCACTGAAGTTGGTGGTGCGTGACGACGCGATCCTGCCCGACCACCTGCTCGCCGCCGCACGCGCCCTCCGGGTGCACGGCTGCCACCCGACGACGTCGGGTGCTCCCTTCCTCGAGGTCGGGCCCGACGGCGTGACAAAGGCCAGCGCGTTGGAGCGCTACTGCGCAGCACGGGGGATCGACCGCAGCGACGTCGTCGTCTTCGGCGACAACATCAACGACCTGGAGATGTTGCGCTGGGCCGGGCTGGGGGTGGCCATGGCCAACGGCGAGCCCGAGGCCCGCACCGCTGCAGACCACGTGACCTTGAGCAACGACGACGACGGGGTCGCCGTCGTGATCGAGGAGATCCTCGCCTCTGCCGGGGGCTAGGAACAGTCGCGGCAGAGGCCGAATATCTCCAGTTCGTGCCCGGCGTCGGTGAAGCCGTGCTTGCGCGCCATCAGCGCCGCCCACTCCTCCACCTCGTCGGCCTGGATCTCCACCGAGTGGCCGCAGGAGCGGCACACCAGGTGGTGGTGGTGACCGGAGGAGCAGGCCCGGTAGGCCAGTTCGCCCTCGGGGGTGCGCAGCACGTCCACCTCGTCGGCGTCCGCCATCGACTGCAACGCCCGGTACACGGTGGCCAGGCCCACCTTGGCGCCGTCGTCGCGGAGGAGGTCGTGCACCTGTTGAGCGGTGCGGAACTCCTCGACGCGCTCCATGAGGTCGCGCACCGCGGCGCGCTGCCAGGTCTGGCGGGTGCCGGCGCGGGGGGCGTCAGTGCTCGTCATAGTGGTCTCCGTGGCGGGCGTGGCGGTGGCCGTCGTGGACGAAGTCCAGGTGGTCGCCATGCTGGATCACCTGGACGCCCGGCTGGCGGGCATGGCGGTCGTCGTGGTTCTCGGCCTTCTCGTGCGGGTGCTGGCCGTGGTCCTCGACGTAGGGGATGAAGCGGCTGGACCGTTTGAGCTTGCCTCCCACGAGCCATGACACGCCCAGCAGAGCGATCGAGGTCACGACGATGGTGGCGCCGGTGGCGGTGTCCAGGTAGAACGAACCAACGGTGCCGCCCACCGCCGCCAGTGCGCCGATGCCCATCGCGCCGAAGAAGGAGGCGGTGAAGCCCACGAACGACTGCTGGGCCGTGGCCACGGGGATGACCATCAGGGCGCTGATGAGGAGGAGCCCGACGGTGCGCATCGAGACCGTCACGGTGACGGCGGCGAGGACCACCACGAGCAGGTTCAGCCACTTCACCCTGATGCCGAGCACCTGGGCGTAGTTCTCGTCGACCGACACGGCGAACAGCCGGGGGGCCAGCGTGATGGTGATGCCAAGGATGAGCACCGCGAGCGCGATGATGACGTAGATCTCCGTCTGGCTGACGGACGTGAGCGAGCCGAAGAGGAAGCCCGAGAGGCCGGCGGCGCCCTGACCGGCGATGCCGGCCATCAGCACGCCGGAGGCGAGGCCGCCGTAGAACAGGATGGCCAGCGCCAGGTCACCCGACGCCTTGCCGTGCTGGCGTAGCAGTTCGACGACGATCGCACCGATGACGCAGGTGACCACCGCGATGGGCAGGGGAGCGCTCCCGGTCATGAGCGCGAGGCCCACGCCCATGATGGCGACGTGGCCGAGCCCGTCGCCCAGGAGGCTCATCTTGCGCTGCACGATGAAGGTGCCGATCGCGGGCGCGATGAGGCCGCTCAGCATGGCGGCGACGAGCGCGCGCTGCATGAACGGCAGCGAGAGGATGTCGATCATGCGAGCACTCCTGACAGGGGGTCCTCGACGCCGAACACCGAGGCGGTGGCCAGGTCTGGCGCGCATTCAGCGGCCGACGGGTGTTCGTCGTCCACGACGCGGCCGTCGCAGAGCGTCACGGAGCGGCTGAGGATGGGCTCCATGTAGCCGCGTTCGTGCAGGACCACCAGGAGCGCCAAGCCGTCGTCGCGCAGGCGGCTCAGCAACGAGGCCATGCCGGACTGGCTGTGCAGATCCACGCCGGCGAGGGGTTCGTCCATGACCAGCAGATCGGGGTGGGAGGAAAGGGCGCGCGCGATCAGCACCCGCTGCTTCTGGCCGCCGGACAGAGACCCGAACGGCCAGTGCATCCGCTCCTGCAGACCCACGAGTTCGAGGGCCTCGTCGAGCGCCACCTTGTCCTTGCGCGTCAACCACTGGAACGGCCTGCGGTGCGCCAAGCGGCCGGAGGACGCGATCTCTCGGACCGTGGCATTGGCCACTGTGATGGCCGAGTGCTGCGGCACGTAGCCGACGCGCCACCAGTCGCGGAAACCGGGGAGGTGCTCGCCGAAGAGTTCGACGGAGCCTTCCTGGTAGGGGACCAGGCCCAGCAGGGTCTTGACCAGGGTGGATTTGCCGGAGCCGTTGCCGCCGAGCAGCGCGACAGCCTCGCCGCTGTCCACGTGGATGTTCACGTCCCGCAGGATGGGCATGCCGCCCATCGAGACGAAGAGCCCCCGTGCGTCGAGAGGGTCAGTTGCAGTCATTGGCACTCCTCAGCGCCTCCAGATTGGCGCGCATGATGGAAGGGTAGTCGTCGCCCGGTGATTCTTCAGTGACGCCTTCGAGGGGATCCAGCACGGCGGTCTTCAACCCGAGGTCGCCGGAGATCGACTTCGCCATGGCATCCGAGGTGAGGGTCTCGAAGAAGATGGTGGTCACGCCGTGCCGCTTCGCCTCCTCGTGGACCTCCGCGATCCGTGCGGGGGAGGGCTCGCCGTCGGGGTTGATGCCGGAGATGCCGATCTCCTCGAGGTCGTAGCGTTCGGCCAGGTAGTTGAACGCTGCGTGGGTGGTGATGAATTCACGGCGCACGCACTCGCTCAGGCCTGTCGAGTACTCCTCGTCGAGGGCCTTCAGTTCTTCGACGGCGGACGCTGCGTTGGCCCGGTAGGTGTCGGCCTGTTCGGGGGATGCTTCGGCGAGGCGCTCGGCGATGGCCTCGACGACGGTGCCCATCCGCTCGGGATCGAGCCAGAAGTGGGGGTCGAGGTCGGTGTGCTCGTCCTCGGCCTCATCGTGACCGTGGGCTTCGGCGATGGGGGCCAGTTCGATCACGTCGGCCACGTTGAGGGCCCGTTCGCTCCCTGTCTGCGCGACGGCGGTGTCGACCTCGGGCTGGAATCCCTCGAGGTACACCACGACGTCGGATTCGGTCAGCGAGGCGATCTGGCGCGGCGTGAGTTCGAGGCCGTGGGCCTCGCCGCCCGGCTTGGTGAGCACCTCGACGGTGCCTTCGGCGTCGCCCAGCACCTGCTCCGTCGCCCACTGCAACGGGTAGAACGCGGCGATCACCGTGGGGCCCTCACCCCCGGTGCCTCCGGATGAAGGGGAACCGCAGGCGGTGAGGACGAGGGTGGTGGCTGCGGCGACAGCCAGGGAGGCGCGGAGCTTCACGTTCATGAGAACCATTATCAACAGCGCTGGGCGGTGAGTCAAACGGTACGGTGGCACCATGCTCGCCATCAGTCGCTTCTCCTCACCCGGCCCGTCCTTTGCCGCGGACGCCGCCGGCGCCGTCGAGTGGTGGTCCCAGCGGCCTGGCTGCCTCAGCATGGACCTGGTGCAGAACCTCGACGAACCTGAGTTGTGGGCACTGGTCTCGCGGTGGGAATCGGTGGGTGCCTACCGCCGCTCCTTCAACGGTTTCGACGCCAAGATGCTGCTCACGCCGCTGCTGTCGCGGGCGCTGGACGAGCCCAGCGCGTACCTGCCGCCCGATGAACTGGGCGAGAACGTCCCCAGGGGCCTCTGACTTTTCGGCGGACCGGCGGGGCGCGGTTAGACTGGTCCGTCGCCGATCCCGAGGACCCCCACCACATGACCGTCAACGCCGCACCCCTCCGCCTGCATGCGCCCAGCAACCCCGACGCCGTCGTCGTCGAGTTGCCGGTGGTGCTGGCGCCGATGGCCGGTGTGACCAACGCGGCCTACCGGCAACTGTGCCGGGAGCAGGGTGCGGGCCTGTACGTCTGCGAGATGATCACCTCCCGCGGTCTGGTCGTCGGTGACCAGAAGACCCGCGACATGCTGCAGTTCGACCCCGGGGAGACCACGCGCTCCGTTCAGCTCTACGGGGTGGACGCAGACGCCATGGCCGGCGCCGCGCGCGTCCTGATCCGTGAGCACAGCGTGGACCACATCGACCTCAACTTCGGCTGCCCCGTGCCCAAGGTGACCCGGAAGGGCGGCGGCGGAGTGCTGCCGTACAAGCGCGACCGCCTCCGTGCCATCGTCCGCGAAACAGTCAGGGCCGCGGACGAATTCGGCGTGCCGGTGACCATCAAGACGCGCATCGGCATCGATGAGGACCACGAGACCTTCCTCGATGCGGGCCGCATCGCGCAGGAAGAGGGCGCGGCCGCCATCGCCCTGCACGGGCGCACGGTGCAGCAGGCGTACTCGGGCGAGGCCGACTGGGCGCGCATCAAGGAACTCGTCGATGAGGTCGACATCCCCGTGCTGGGCAACGGCGACATCTGGGAGGCCGAGGACGCCCTGCGCATGATGGCCGAGACGGGCTGCGACGGCGTGGTCATCGGCCGCGGCTGCCTGGGGCGGCCCTGGCTCTTCGGCGACTTGGCGGCCGCGTTCCGCGGCGAGGGCCGGCGACTGCGTCCCTCGTTGGGCGAGGTGGGCCAGATGCTCCTGCGGCACGCCGAACTGCTCACGCGGGTGATGGGTCCCCGCGGCATCGTCGATCTGCGCAAGCACATGGCGTGGTACTTCAAGGGCTATCCGGTGGGCGAGCTGCGCCGCCGGTTCGCCATGGTGTCCTCGATGGCGGAACTCGAAGAACTGGTCGGGATGCTGGACGCCGGTGCGGAGTTCCCGGTGGCCGAACTCGGCACCCCGCGTGGGCGCCAGGGATCACCCCGGGGCAAGGTCGTGCTCCCGCACGGTTGGTATGACGACACCTCGGGTTGCGACCTTGATCTGTCCGAGGCGGAACTGGACGTTTCAGGCGGTTAGTCCCACCCCCGGTGAGCCCGCACGGGCGTCTTCTGTAGGTTTGACGCACCCGGCCCTCCTCCAGGGGGCTCTGGACATGGAGGTGCCCATGCAGGAGTACGCCACCATCACGATCGACGGTGCCGAGCACCGGCTGCCGATCGTCACCGGATCCGAGGGGGAGCGCGCGATCGACATCGCGCACCTCAGGCAGGACACCGGCCTCATCACCCTGGACCCGGGTTACGCGAACACCGGCTCGGCGCAGTCGGCCATCACCTTCATCGACGGGGAGAAGGGCATCCTGCGTTACCGCGGCGTGCCGATCGAAGACCTGGCCGAGCGCTCGAGCTTCATCGAGACCGCCGAACTGCTGATCTTCGGCGAACTCCCCGACGAGGAGGAACGCGCCACCTTCCGAACGCTGCTCACGGAGAACTCCGCGCTGCACCGCGACATGCGCAAGCACTTCGACGGATTCCCGGTCAACGCGCACCCGATGAGCATCCTGTCGTCCATGATCAACGCCCTGCAGGCCCACGACATGCCGGAGCACGGCTTCACCACCGGCAACGGTTTCCGTGAGGCGGCCGCGAGCCTGCTCGCGAAGACCCGCACCATCGCCGCCGCGTCCTACAAGTCGCACGTCGGCCAGCCCATCGCCTACCCCCGCTACGATCTGCCGTACGCGGAGAACTTCCTCCACATGATGTTCTCCGTGCCGTACCGCGACTACGAGCCCACCCCCGAAGTGGCCCACGCCCTCAACATGTTCCTCGTCCTGCACGCGGACCACGAGCAGAACTGCTCGACGTCGACGGTCCGCATGGTGGCCTCGTCCGGCGCGAACCTGTACGCCGCCGTCTCCGCCGGCGTGAACGCGCTCTGGGGCCCGCTGCACGGCGGCGCCAACATGGGCGTGATCGACATGTTGGAGCAGATCAACGAGGGGTCCTGGACGGCCAAGCAGTACGTCGACCGCGCCAAGGACAAGAAGTCCGGCATCAAACTCATGGGCTTCGGGCATCGGGTCTACCGCAACTTCGACCCGCGGGCCAAGATCCTCAAGGAGGCCGCGGACAAGCTCCTCGACGCCATGCACATCGACGACCCCCTGTTGGACATCGCCCGGGAGGTGGAACAGGCGGCGCTGACCGACGACTACTTCGCCTCCCGCAGGCTGTACCCGAACGTCGACTTCTACTCCGGCATCATCCTGCGTGCCATCGGCATCCCGGTGGACATGTTCACCGTGCTGTTCGCCATCGGACGCACGCCAGGGTGGATCGCGCACTGGAAGGAAGTCACCGACGACGCCAAGCAGCGGATCTACCGGCCCCGGCAGGTCTACGTCGGCCCCCAGCTGTCGCAGTGGGTGCCGCGCAACGAGCGCTGATCGGTCGGCTGCCCACCAGGCCCGTTAGGCTGGGGGCCGATGAACGAGATCCTGCCCCGCACGAAGCTCTGGGCGCACACGATGCGCGGCCACGGCGACGACGTGATCACCGCGCACAGCTCGTCGTCGGCCCGCATCAGCGCCCGGCCGCCGCGTGAGCGTGCCCAGCGGGAAGAACTGGAACGCGCGCTCTATGCGCCGGAGGCGACCTTCGCGTCCGGCGCCGGGAACCGCGCCCGGGCGGAGGCGCCGGACCGGATGCGCACCTGCTTCGAGCGCGACCGCGACCGCATCGTGCATTCAGCCGCCTTCCGCAGGCTGGCGGGGAAGACGCAGGTGGTGGTCTACCCGACGGATCACCAGCGCACGCGCCTCACGCACGCCATCGAGGTGGCTCAGTGCGCCATCGCCATGGCCCGCGGGATCGGCGTCAACGTGACGTTGACGGACGCGATCGCGCTCGGCCACGACTGTGGGCACGGGCCGGGGGGACACGCCTCAGAGGACGCCTTCGACGAGTTCATCGCCACCGGCTACGACCACGGGCCCTGGGGCGCCGACGTGGTGCTCGAACCCCTCAACCTGACGTTGGAGACGCTCGACGGCATCCGCAACCATTCCTGGTCCCGCCCGGCGCCCTCCACCATCGAGGGGGAGATCGTCAGTTGGGCCGACCGGATCGCCTACTGCGCCCACGATCTCGAGGACGCCGTCTACGCCGGCATCGTCGACCTCGCGGACCTGCCTCCCGTGATCCGTGACGTGGTGGGCACCACCCGCCGCGAGCAGTTGGCCACGTTCATCAACGCGGTGATCGTGACCACGGGCGAGACCGGCACCGTCGGCATGGATGCGACGACGGCCGAGGCCCTCGCCGAACTGCGGCGGTTCAACTACGAACGGATCTACACGCGGCCCGAGTCCGTGGCGCAGTCCAGCACGGTCGTGGCCGTGTTGCGCGACCTTGTGAACTTCTATCTGGAGAACCCGCGGGCCTTGCCGCAGGAGTACCACGGGGACGACCTCGTGCGCGGCGCCGTCGCCTATGTGGGCGGGATGACGGACCGGTTCGCCTTCGAGCAGGCGCAGCGTCGCCTTGGCTGGGACCCGTCCAGGTTGCCCCGGGGCATCGGCCGCGGAGCCTGACCCGGTAAGCGTCCGGTCAGGCGTGCAGCTTGACGGCGAGGTCCGGCGGCAGGAGCCACGTCCTGGTCGACAGCCAGCGCGCGGCCACCGCAGTGCACACCTGGCCGGCGTTGATGCCCACGAGCACCAGCAGTTGGGCCGCGGCGGCGTCCCAGGCGGAACCGCCGCCGAGCAGCACGCCGATGTAGGCGCCGGGCAGCGTCACCAGTCCCACCGTCCGGGTCTGGTCCAGCGAGGGGATGAGCGCCTCATGGAGCGTGGGGGAGACGACGTTGCGGATGGCCCTTCCCCGCTCCACCCCGAGCGCCAGCCAGGCCTCGTACTCATCGTGGCGGTTACGCAGCTCCGCGAAGTTCCGGCGGCCCGCCAGCGTGTGCGCGGTCATCATGTTGCCCACCATGATTCCCGCGATCGGCACGATCGACGGGCCGGTCAGGGGCGCAGTGCCGGTGGCGAAGATGATCGTCAGGACGGGCACGGCGCCTGCCGCCATTGCGACGGCCACCGCAAGGTGCCCCCGGAGCCCCTTGATGTCGGTGCGCTGCGCCGTGGTGAGGACGCCGACGATGAACATGACGAACACGAAGGCGAAGGCCAGCGCCCAGTGGGAGAGCGCGAAACCGACGAGGAACGAGACAAGCAACAGCTGCACGGCCGCGCGCAGGGCGACCCAGGGGATGGTGCGCCACACGGACACACGGCCCCACAGCGCCACCCCGGCTCCCAGCGCCACGAGCAGCACCAGGCCGACGGCCAACGGCCAGCCGATTGCGATCTCCATCCAGCCTCCGATCCACCCGAACTCTATCGCTGCCGGGTTGCGGCTAGAGTTGCGGAGTGGCTGGCCGGATCAATGAGGAGGACATCGCAACCGTCCGGGAACGGGCTCGGATCGACGATGTGATTCGCGACTACGTCATGCTCCGCAACGCCGGCTCCGGTTCCTTCAAGGGCCTGTGCCCCTTCCACGACGAGAAGACCCCCAGCTTCACCGTCACACCGGCACGCGGTTTCTACTACTGCTTCGGTTGCGGCGAGGGCGGCGACGTCATCAACTTCCTGATGCGCCAGCAGAACCTCGGGTTCCAGGAATCCGTCCAGATGCTCGCAGACCGCTTCGGCGTCGACCTCCGCATCGAGGACGATGGCGTCCCGGGCCAGCCGCCCGGTCTCCGCAAGCGGGTGCTCGAGGCCAATGAAGCCGCGCAGGAGTTCTTCGCCGACCAGTTGGAGTCGGCAGAAGCGGTGGAGGCCCGCCGCTTCCTACACGGCCGCGACTTCGACCGCGCCGTCGCCCAGCGCTTCACCGTCGGCTACGCCCCTCGGCACGGCTGGGCGTTGCACCAGACCCTCAAGGCCAAGGGCTTCACCGACGACGTGCTGAAGACCGCGGGTCTGATCCGCGACGGGGGCCGGGACTTCTTCACCGGTCGCGTCCTCTGGCCCATCCGCGATTCCGCCCAGGCCGTGCTCGGCTTCGGTGCCCGGCGCATCTACGACGACGACCGCCTTCCGGCCAAGTACATCAACACCCCGGAGTCCCCTGTCTACAAGAAGTCGCACGTCCTGTACGGCCTCGACCTGGCGCGCCGCGAGATCGGCCGCAAACAGCAGGCCGTGATCGTCGAGGGCTACACCGACGTGATGGCCGCCCACCTGGCCGGCGTGGAGACCGCCATCGCCTCGTGCGGCACGGCCTTCGGCGACGACCACGCGCGCCTGCTGCAGCGGCTGATGGGCACGCAGGGCGGCCTGCACGGCGAGGTCATCTTCACCTTCGACGGCGACAAGGCGGGCCAGGCGGCTGCGCTCAAGGTCTTCAAGGGCGACCAGAACTTCATCTCCCAGACCTACGTCGCCGTCGAACCCACCGGCCTCGACCCCTGCGACCTGCGGCTGCAGCAGGGCGAGGCGGCCGTCCGCGAGCTCGTGGCGCGACGCATCCCGCTGTACCAGTTCGTGATGAACAACATCGCGAAGAGCTACGACCTGGACAGGGCCGACGGCAGGCTGGCGGCGGCACGGGAAGGCGCCGAACTCATCAGCGCGATCCGCGACCAGTCGCTGGTCAACCAGTACCTCCGTGAGCTGGCCGGGGTGCTGGGCATGGACGTCGACGACGTGCGCCGCGAAGCCGGCCGCTTCGGCCGCCGCAATGCCGGTGCGCCGGTTGAACCCCCGCCGCCCCCGGCGCCTGAGGAGCGCGCCGCCGAGCCCGGCTGGCCCAATCCGAACGACCCGCATCTGCGGCTCGAACGCGATTCGCTGAAGCTGATGCTGCAACACCCCGTCACTTTCGACACGGCCTGGAACTCCGTGGTGGAGGAGGATTTCACGCACCCCGGGTACCGCGCCGTCTTCCGGCTGCTGTCCGGGGTGGAGTACGGCGAGAACTGGTCAGACCGCGTCCGCGCGGCGGCCCCCAATGAGCTGGTGGCCCAACTGGTGGTCGCGCTGCTTGTGGAACCCCTGTTCCGGGAGCCCGACGAAAGTTATTCACTGGCGCACACTGCACAGTTGCAACTCACCCGGGTGACGCGCGAGATCGCCGACGTGAAGTCGAAGCTGCAGCGGACCGACCCGGTCAAGGACCCGACGGGGCACCGCTCGCAGTTCGCACACCTGACCCAGTTGGAGATGAAACGCAAACAACTACAGCATGTAGGACTAGCCTGACAGCAGGCAGTTGCAGGCAAATTCTTGCAATCGCTCAACGCATCTGCGTATTATCTTGACGTCGAGACAATGTGGTCTCGCCGACCTTCAGGAGAACGATGTCCCAAGGCCGAACAACCGAACCCTCCCCGATCCAGAACAACAGCCGTGAGGTCTTCCTGGAAGTGGCCCGCTCCCAGCGGTTCCAGCAGCTGCGCTCGCGCTTCCGCAACTTCGCCTTCCCGATGACCATCGCCGGGCTGGCCTCGTACTTCACCTTCGTGGTGCTGTCCATCTTCGCCGTTGACTTCATGTCCTCGCCGTTCCTCGGCCTCGAGGGCGTCAACGTCGGGTTGGTGATCGGCTTCTTCCAGTTCGCCCTCGTGTGGGTCTGGACGGCCATCTACGTCAACTACGCCAACACGAAGCTGGATCCGGTCTCGGCTGAGCTCAAGCAGGAACTCATCGAGAAGGGGGCGGTGTGATGCTGCTCGAGACCCAGTACGGCAACCCCTGGATCAACATCGCCGTGTTCGCCGTGTTCGTCCTGGCGACGCTCACCGTCGTCATCGTCGTCAGCCGCCAGAAGACCAAGGCGACCGACTTCTACACCGGCGGCGCCAAGTTCTCCGGCCGGCAGAACGGACTCGCCATCACAGGCGACTACCTCTCGGCCGCGGCCTTCCTCGGCGTGACCGGAGCCATCGCGCTCTACGGTTACGACGGCTTCCTGTATTCGGTGGGCTTCTTCGTCGCGCTGCTCCTGGCGCTGTACCTCGTGGCGGAGCCGATGCGCAACACGGGCAAGTACACCATGGCCGACGTGCTCAGCTTCCGCATGGAACAGAAGCCCATCCGGACCGCCGCCGCCACGTCCACCCTGATCATCTCGCTGGTCTACCTGCTGGCGCAGATGGCCGGCGCGGGTGGCCTCGTGGCGCTGCTGCTGGGGGTCACCGACAAGTCCATGCAGGGCGTCGTCATCGGTCTGGTGGGCGTGCTCATGGTCGGTTACGTGCTGATCGGCGGGATGAAGGGCACCACCTGGGTGCAGATGATCAAGGCCGTGCTGCTGGTCACGGGCGCCGCCATCATGACCTTCCTGGTGCTCATGGGCGACGGGTTCAACTTCGACAAGCTGGCCATGGCGGCAGACGCGGCGGCCAACAACGACCTGCTCGCCCCCATGCAGCAGTACGGCACGTCCATTTGGACCAAACTGTCGTTCCTGTCGCTGTCCATCGCGCTGATCGCCGGCCCTTCGGGCCTGCCGCACGTGCTGATGCGCTTCTACACCGTGCCGACGGCGAAGGAGGCCCGCCGCTCGGCGGTCTGGGCCATCATCCTGGTGGGCATCTTCTTCCTGTTCACCCTCGTCCTCGGCCTCGGCGCGGCCAAGCTCGTGGGGCAGGACGCGATCATGGCCGCCCCCGGCGCCCAGAACTCCGCGGCCCCGTTGCTGGCGCTCAACCTCGGTGGCGAGGTCTTCATGGGCATCATCTCCGGCGTGGCCTTCGCCACCATCCTCGCGGTGGTCGCGGGGCTCACCATCACGGCGTCCGCGTCGTTCGCCCATGATGTGTACAACAACATCATCAAGGACGGTAAGGCTGATCCCGCCCAGGAGGTGAAGGTCGCGCGCTACACCTCCGTGGTGGTGGGCTTCCTCGCCATCCTCGGTGGCATCGTCGCCAACGGCCAGAACATCGCCTTCCTCATCTCGCTGGCGTTCGCCGTGGCGGCCTCCGCGAACCTGCCGTCGATCCTGTACACCCTGTACTGGAAGCGGTTCAACACTCGCGGGTCCGTCTGGTCGATCTACACGGGACTCATCTCCGCGACCGTGCTGATCGTCTTCTCCCCGGCCATCTCCGGCTCCAAGACGGCGATGCTGGGGGAGGCGATCGACTTCGCCTGGTTCCCGCTGACGAACCCTGCTCTGGTCAGCGTGCCGCTGGCCTTCCTGGCGGGCTATCTGGGCACGATCTCGTCGCCCACACGCGGTGACGACGAGTTCGCCATCGAGATGGAGGTCCGCTCCATGACCGGCGCCGGTGCCGGCGAGGCCATCTCGCACTGAGGCCACGCCCTCACCCGACGGCGGCGGCCGCCTCACTGTAGGCGGCCGCCGCCGTCGTGCGTTCCCCGGCCAAGAGGAGGCGGGCGGCCTCCAGCGCCTCCCGCTCCCACCGGCTGACCGTGGAGGGGGAGGCCTGCATGATCTGCGCAATCTCCGCCAGCGTGCGGGCCTGCCCCGTGAGCCCGAAGCGCAACTGCAGGAGCCGGCGATGCCGGGGCACCAGGAGGGCCAGGAAATCCAGCCCCTGCCCGTGGCCCGGCTCGTAGCTCAGGTGCGCAAGCCCGGTGCTTTCCAGCGCGACGTCGAGACTGACGTGCCGGATGCGACCTCTGCGGGCGGCGGTGGGGGACAGGCCCATCGCGGTCACGACAGTGTCTACAGCGGATTCGGAGTCGTCAAGCCCACGGGCGTCCATGGCACGGATCGCCATGCGCGCGGCCCGTCTGTCCGCCCGGCTGACGGTGGGCCGGCCGATCCAATGGCGGCCCCCGTCGGCCAGCTCCCGCATGAGGTACTCGTGGACGAAGGTGGAGAACCTGATCCCGCGGGCGTGGTCGTAGCGGCGGATCGCCTCGCCCACCGCCACGCAACCGTCCTGGAACAGTTCGTCCTCGGGCAGGCCGGACAGATAGGCGGTACGACGGGCGTATTTGAGGGCCATCCGGATCCCCACCCACGCGAACCGTTCGGCGGCCCGCCGCCCCAGCGCCACCACCGCCGGCAGCCGGGGATCACGCCTGCCCTCCGCGATCAGGTGGTGCGCATACAGGCCGGCCTCGACGGCCCTGGCCAGCTGGGCGTCCTCGCCCGTGGCGAGCATGACATGGGGGAGATCGAGCTCTGGGATCTTCATGTCGCCCACCCTGCCGAGCAGGCGGGCCGCGGTGGCGATCGGGGAGGGGGATGTGGACAACGCGCAACGGACAACACTTCTTTTCCACAGGGCACAATGGGCCCATGGCGTTCTTCAAGCGGCCCACCCGCGTCGACTTCTCAGGCCTTGCGGCCGTCCTGGGCAGGCAGCCCCACGTCCTGGCCCACGGCATCGGCGACGGCGACGTCGTCCTCGCGATCACGCGGGAGGAACTGGCGCTGCGCCGCGAGGGGCAGTGGCAGGTGTGGCGGTGGGAACTGGTGGCGGGCGGCTCCTGGAACGGCGAGTCGGGCACGTTCACATGGCGCACGATGGACGGCGAACGCTTCGAGGCGGCGCTGACCGAGGAGAACCGCGTGCCGGAGGCCTTCCGGGAGCGGGTGCTGGCGTCGACGCTGGTCCAGTCCGTGGTGGACGCCAGGCCGCGCGGGCAGGTACAGGTCGTCGGCCGGCGCAGCCTTTCCGCTGACCCGCAGACGCACTGGTACGCGGTGCCCTCGGGTGGTGCGGACCTGAATGACCCGGTCACCCGCGAGACCGTGGTGGCAGAGACGGACAGGCTGCGCACCGAGTACTTCTAGCCGCTGAGGGGCGGCGGCGGGCTCTTTTCGTTTCGGTCGCGTTACAAGCTTTTTAAGCTCTTTCGTATGGTGCTGGATTGCGTTGCGCCGGATCAGCGGCGGACTTACTGTTCTTTCCGGCCACCGGGCACCTGGTGGTGTCACGCCCTCAAACCAGGAGGATCCGCCATGACGAGACGTGTGTTCCCACAGCGCGAGAAGGTCGGCCTCTACGATCCGGTCAACGAGCACGACGCGTGCGGCGTGGCCTTCGTGGCCCATCTCGACGGGGTGGCGCGCCACGACATCGTCGCGAAGGGCCTGGAAGCACTCCGGAACCTGGACCACCGCGGCGCGACCGGTGCCGACACGGCGGCGGGCGACGGCGCCGGCATCCTCATCCAGGTGCCGGACGCGTTCCTGCGCGGCGTGCTCGACGTCAAGCTGCCCGACGCGGGGGAGTACGCCGTCGGCCTGGCGTTCCTGCCCACCGACGAGGCGGAGCGTGCCGCCGCCAAGGAGGCCATCGGGGCCATCGCCGAGGAGGTGGACCTCGACGTGCTCGCCTGGCGCGAGGTGCCCGTCGACACCCACACGTTGTCGCCCATCTCCGTGGGCGCGATGCCGCACTTCGAGCAGTTGGTGGTCGCGGGCCGGGAAGACCAGTCGGGCATCGACCTCGACAGGTTCACGTTCGTCCTGCGCCGTCGCGTGCAGCACGAGGTGGGCGTCTACTTCGCGTCGCTGTCGTCGCGCACGCTCGTCTACAAGGGCATGCTGACCACGGACCAACTCGAAGAGGTCTTCCCCGAGTTGCACGACGACCGGGTCGCTTCGGCGCTGGCGCTGGTGCACTCACGCTTCTCCACCAACACCTTCCCCGCCTGGGAACTGGCCCATCCCTACCGGATGATCGCCCACAACGGCGAGATCAACACCGTCCGCGGCAACCGCAACTGGATGCGGGCCCGCGAAGCCCTCCTCACCAGCGACAAGATCCCCGGCTCGCTGTCCAGGCTGTTTCCGATCTGCACCCCCGAAGGCTCCGACTCCGCCTCCTTCGACGAGGTGCTGGAACTCCTGCACCTGGGCGGCCGGTCACTGCCGCACGCCGTCCTCATGATGATTCCCGAGGCCTGGGAGTCGCACGCGGAGATGGACCCGGACCGCCGCGCGTTCTACGAGTTCCACTCCATGATCATGGAGCCCTGGGACGGCCCCGCCTGTATGACCTTCACCGACGGCTCCGTCATCGGCGCGTGCCTCGACCGCAACGGGCTGCGCCCCGGCCGGTACTGGGAGACCCGCGACGGGCTGGTCGTCTTCGCCTCGGAGGCCGGCGTGTTGCCCATCGCGCACGCCGACGTGGTGCGCAAGGGCCGGCTGCAGCCGGGCCGCATGCTGCTCGTGGACCTGGACCGGCACGCCATCGTCTCCGACGACGACGTGAAGGGCGCGCTCGCCGCCGAGCACCCCTACCGCCAGTGGGTGGCCGACAACAAGATCGAGCTCGACAAGCTGCCGAGCCGCGCGCACATCGTGCACTCGCACGCCTCGGTCACGCGCCGACAGCAGGTGTTCGGCTACTCCCACGAGGAACTGCGCTCGATCATCGCTCCCATGGCGAACACCGGCGTCGAGGCGATCGGCTCGATGGGCACCGACGCGCCCATCGCGGTGCTCAGCCAGCGGCCCCGGCTGATCTTCGACTACTTCAAGCAACTCTTCGCCCAGGTCACCAACCCGCCGCTCGACGCGATCCGCGAGGAGCTGGTCACCTCCCTCACGGCGAAGATCGGACCCGAGCGCAACCTGCTCGAGCCCGTGCCGGCGGCCGCCCGCATGATCATCATGAACCGGCCCATCCTCGACTCGGAGCAGCTGGCCAAGATCGTGCGCCTCGGCCGAGACGGCGACCTCCCCGGCTACGCCACCCACGTCGTACACGGGCTCTACAAGGTGACCGGCGGTGGCCGCGCGCTGGCCCGCAAGCTGGAGGAGATCTGCGACGAGGTGTCCGCAGCCATCCGCGGCGGCGCCCGCGCCATCGTCCTGTCGGACCGCCATTCGACGGCGGAGCTGGCGCCCATCCCGTCGCTGCTGCTGACCGCGGCCGTCCACCACCACCTCGTCCGCGAGAAGACCCGCACACAGGTGGGGCTCGTGGTCGAGGCCGGCGACGTGCGCGAGGTGCACCACGTTGCGCTGCTGCTCGGCTACGGCGCCGCGGCGGTCAACCCGTACCTCGTCTTCGAAACGGCCGAAGACCTCGCGCGCCGCGAGATCTACGTCGACGTCAGCCCCGAGAAGGCCATCGCCAACGTGGCCAAGGCCCTCTCCAAGGGCGTGCTCAAGGTGATGAGCAAGATGGGCGTGAGCACCATCGCCTCCTACACCGGCGCGCAGATCTTCGAATGCGTCGGCCTCAGCGAGCAGGTCGTCGAGCGGTACTTCACCGGCACCACCAGCCGCCTCGGCGGGTTGGGGCTGGACGAGGTCGCCGATGAGATCATGGCCCGCCACCAGCTGGGCTACCCGGCCGACGGCATCCCCCTGGCCCACCGCGACCTCCTCGTGGGCGGCGAATACCAGTGGCGCCGCGAGGGCGAACCCCACCTGTTCGACCCGGAGACGGTCTTCCGCCTCCAGCACTCGACGCAGTCCGGCGACTACAACGCGTTCAAGAAGTACTCGGCGCTCGTCAACGACAACTCCGCACGCATCATGACGCTGCGCTCGCTCATGGAGTTCACCGGTACCGAGCCGATCAGCATCGACGAGGTGGAGCCGGTCAGCTCGATCGTGAAGCGGTTCTCCACCGGCGCGATGAGCTACGGCTCCATCTCGATGGAGGCCCACCAGACCCTCGCCGTCGCGATGAACCGGCTGGGCGCGAAGTCCAACACCGGCGAGGGCGGCGAGGACCCGGAGCGGCTGCACGACCCGCTGCGCCGCTCCGCGATCAAGCAGGTCGCCTCCGGCCGCTTCGGCGTCACCTCCGAGTACCTCACCTACGCCGACGACATCCAGATCAAGATGGCGCAGGGCGCCAAGCCCGGCGAAGGTGGCCAGCTGCCCGGCAACAAGGTCTATCCCTGGGTGGCCCGCACGCGGCACTCGACGCCGGGCGTCGGCCTCATCTCGCCGCCGCCGCACCACGACATCTACTCGATCGAGGACCTCAAGCAGCTCATCCACGACCTGAAGTGCGCCAACCCGTCGGCCCGCATCCACGTGAAGCTGGTCTCCGAGATCGGCGTGGGCACGGTGGCCGCCGGTGTCAGCAAGGCCAAGGCCGACGTCGTGCTCATCTCGGGCCACGACGGCGGCACGGGAGCGGCCCCGCTCACGTCGGTCAAGCATGCCGGCGCCCCGTGGGAGCTCGGCCTCGCCGAGACACAGCAGACGCTGCTCCTCAACGGCCTGCGGGACCGCATCGTCGTGCAGTGCGACGGCCAGCTCAAGACCGGCCGGGACGTGCTCGTGGCCGCGCTGCTGGGCGCCGAGGAGTTCGGCTTCGCCACCGCGCCCCTGGTGGTGTCCGGCTGCGTCATGATGCGCGTGTGCCACAAGGACACCTGCCCCGTGGGCGTGGCGACGCAGAACCCCGAACTGCGCGGGAAGTTCCACGGCGACCCTGACCATGTCGTCAACTTCTTCGAGTTCATCGCCCAGGAGGTGCGCGAACTGCTCGCGTCGCTGGGCCTGCGCTCGATCGAGGAGGCGGTTGGCCGCGTCGACCTGCTCGACGTCAGCCGTGCCGTCGGGCACTGGAAGACACAGGGCCTTGACCTGTCGCCCATCCTCGCGCAGATCGACGTGCCCGAGGGCACCCGCCGCTACCGCACCGTCGAGCAGGACCACGGCCTCGATGCCAAGCTGGATGTGGAACTGATCCGCCTGGCGGAACCGGCCCTCACCCACGGGGAACTGGTGCGCCACACGCTGCCGGTGCGCAACGTGGACCGGACGGTGGGCACCATGCTGGGCCACCACGTCACGCGGGTCACCGACGGCGTCGGTCTGGAGCCGGGCACCATCGACTTCACCCTCACCGGCACCGGTGGCCAGAGCTTCGGGGCGTTCCTGCCCCGGGGGGTCACCCTGCGTCTCATCGGCGACTCCAACGACTACTTCGGCAAGGGCCTGTCCGGCGGTCGTCTGATCGTCACCCCGCCGTCGGAGGTGTCGTTCGACCCGGCTGACCAGATCGTCGCCGGCAACGTGATCGGCTACGGCGCCACGTCCGGGCAGCTGTTCCTGCGGGGCCGGGTGGGCGAGCGCTTCTGCGTGCGCAACTCCGGGGCCAGCGCCGTCGTCGAGGGCGTGGGCGACCACGGCTGCGAATACATGACCGGCGGTGAGGTGCTGGTGCTCGGCCCCACCGGGCGCAACTTCGCCGCAGGCATGTCCGGCGGTGTCGCCTGGGTGCTCGACCTCAACCCGCTCCGGCTCAACACCGAGCTGGTCGACCCCGCCCCGCTCAGCCACGCCGACCTCGCCCGGATCCGCGCGCTCATGGAGGAACACCGCCAGGAGACCGGCTCCACCGTGGCCGACGCGCTGCTCGCGCTGAGCGACGACGGGTTGAGCCGCCGCTTCACCAAGCTGGAACCGCGCGACTACGCACGCATCATGGCCGTCCAGGCGCAATCCCTGGCCGACGGCCTCGACGAGAACCAGACCACCGAGCTGATGATGGAGGCCGCACATGGCTGATCCCAAGGGTTTCATGACCACTCCGCGCGAGGTCGCCGCCCGCCGCCCCGTCGAGGAGCGCGTGCACGATTGGAAAGAGGTCTACCCCGGTACGCCCGGGCGCGCGCTGCTGCCCATCATCACCAAGCAGGCCGGCCGGTGCATGGACTGCGGCATCCCGTTCTGCCACAACGGGTGCCCGTTGGGCAACCTCATCCCCGAGTGGAACGACCTGGTGTGGCGCGACGAGTGGCAGCCGGCGCTGGAGCGTCTGCACGCCACGAACAACTTCCCGGAGTTCACCGGGCGGCTGTGTCCCGCGCCCTGCGAAACGGCCTGTGTGGTGGGCATCAACCGCGACGCCGTGACGATCAAGAACGTCGAGGTCGCGATCATCGACAAGGCGTGGGACGACTCGCGCGTCGTGCCGCAGCAGCCCGAGTGGCACACCGCCAAGACGGTCGCCGTCGTCGGCTCGGGGCCCGCGGGTCTGGCGGCCGCTCAGCAGCTGACCAGGGCCGGGCACACCGTCGTCGTGTACGAGCGGGCCGACGCCATCGGCGGGCTGCTGCGCTACGGGATTCCGGAGTTCAAGCTGGAGAAGTCGGTGGTCACCCGCCGCCTGAAGCAGATGGTGCTCGAGGGTACGCAGTTCAAGACCGGCGTTGAGATCGGCGTCGACATCACCGGCGCGGAGCTCCGGGAGCAGTACGAGGCCGTGGTCCTGGCCATCGGGGCCACCGCGGCCCGCGACCTGCCCGTGCCCGGCCGCGAACTGGCCGGCATCCACCAGGCGATGGAGTTCCTGCCGCAGGCCAACCGGGCCGCGCTGGGCGAGAGCGTCGATGGCCAGATCACGGCGGAGGGCCGCGACGTCGTCATCATCGGCGGCGGCGACACCGGAGCGGACTGCCTCGGCACCTCCATCCGCCAGGGGGCGCGCTCCATCACCCAGCTGGAGATCATGCCGATGCCGCCGGAGGTCCGGCCCGCCGGCCAGCCCTGGCCGACGTATCCCATGACCTTCAAGGTCTCGTCGGCGCACGAGGAGGGCGGCGACCGCATGTACGCCGTCTCCACCCTGCAGTTCGTCGGCGACGACGACGGCCGGGTCGCAGGGCTGGACATCGTCGAGGTGCGCTTCGACGCCGGCCGCTTCGAACCCGTCGAGGGGACTGAACGGCACATCCCCGCTCAGCTCGTGCTGCTGGCCATGGGCTTCACCGGCCCGGAGCAGACGGGCCTGGTGCAGGAACTCGGCCTGGAGCTCGACCCGCGCGGCAACATCCTGCGCGACGAGGACTTCGCTACGAACGTGCCCGGCGTTTTCGCCTGTGGCGACGCCGGCCGTGGCCAGTCGCTGATCGTCTGGGCGATCGCCGAGGGCCGCTCCTGCGCCATGGGCGTCGACCAGTACCTGAGTGGCTCGTCCAAGCTTCCCAGGCCCATCGGACCGGAGGTGCGGCAACTCCTCGTGTGACCGGCGAGTAGCCTGACCCGTGTGCTCGACCTCCTCACCTCCTCACCGCTCCTGACGATCATGCTCGTGGTGGCGCTCGGCGCCGCCGTCGGCATGATCCCGTTCGGGCCGTTGCGGTTCGGGGCGGCGGGGGCGCTGTTCGTCGGCCTGTTCTTCGGCGCGCTCGAACCGGCGCTGGGGGAGGGCCTGGGCCTGGTGTCGACGCTCGGCCTGGCGCTGTTCGTCTACACGGTGGGCGTCGCCGCCGGCGAGACGTTCTTCGCCGACCTGCGCAAGCAACTTCCGTTCATGGGTCTGGCGGTGGGCGTCATCGCCGTCGTGACGGTGGTGGCGATCCTGATGGGCGGCGCGCTCGGGCTGGGTCCCGGCATGATCGCCGGCGTGTTGGCCGGCGCGCTGACGTCGACCCCCGCCCTCGCCGCGGCGACGGACGCAACGGGCAGCGCGGAAGCCGCCGTGGGTTATTCGCTGGGGTACCCGGTGGGCGTGGTGCTGGCCATCATCGTGGTTGCGCTCGTCGTGAACCGGCGGTGGCCCGGACGCAAGGACGAGCCGTCTGCCAACGCGGAAGGCATCGTCGCTGAATCCGTGGAGGTGGACCGCACCGCGTCGCTGCGCCTGGTGCCGGGCTGGGCCGATGAGGCCATCAAGATGAGCTACCTGGTGCGCGACGGCCGCACCCGCGTCGTGTCGCCCGGCGAGGAACTGCTGCCCGGGGACCGCGTCCTCGTGGTGGGGGCGCCCAACGCGGTGGGCCGGGCGGTGGAGTTCCTCGGCACGCGGCTGGAGCAGGAACTCACCACGGACCGCGGCTCCGTGGACTTCCGCCGCTTCGTCGTCTCCTCGAACCACGTGGCCGGCCACGCGGTGGCGCAACTGAACCTCCCCAGCCGGTTCGGCGGGGTGATCACCAGGGTGCGCCGCGGCGACGCGGACCTGCTGGCGCGCGACGACCTCATCCTGCAACTGGGCGATCGGGTCCTCGCGGTGGGCCCCCAACGCGACCTCGACGCCATGGGCTCATTCTTCGGCGACTCCGAGCGCAAGGTCTCAGAGGTCGACGCGCTGGCGCTCGGCCTGGGTCTCGTGCTGGGCCTGCTGCTGGGGGCGGTCACCGTCCCGCTGCCCGGCGGGATCGACTTCTCGCTCGGCCCCGCGGCCGGCCCGCTCGTCGTGGGCATGATCCTGGGTGCCATGCACCGCACCGGCCCGCTGCTCTGGTCCATCCCGCTGTCGGTGAACCTGACCATCCGCCAACTCGGGCTGCTGCTGTTCCTCGCGACGGTGGGGCTCGCGTCCGGCCCCATGTTCGCCTCGCAGGCCCTCAGTGGCACGGGACTTCGCGCCGGAGCCCTGGCGGCCGCGGTGGTCATCGCCTCAGCTGTCGCATTCCTGGCTGGCGCCCGCACCATGGGGCTCTCGGCACCGCGGGCGGCGGGCGGTTTCGCCGGCTACATCGGCCAGCCGGCGATCCTGGCGTTCGCGAACGAGCGCGTGAACGACGACAGGGTCGAGGCGGGCTACGCGGCGCTGTTCGCGCTGGGCATCATCGCCAAGATCGTGGCGGTCCAGGTGCTCGCGGCACTGGTGGGCTGACCCGGCGGGCCGTCACCAGAATGGGGACCGGCGGTGGCAGGGTAAGCTGTGGAGCCGTTGGTCCGTAGTGGAGGTTGGTTGTCTGTGGCTGAGAATTTCGTTCACCTGCACTGCCACACGGAGTTCTCGATGCTCGACGGCGCGGCCCGCATCCACGACCTGTTCAGGGGCGCGGAGGAGATGGGCATGCCGGCCCTCGCCATGACGGACCACGGCAACCTCTACGGTGCCTACGAGTTCTACAAGGCCTCCAAGAACTACGACGTCAAGCCGATCATCGGCCTCGAGGCCTACCTGACGCCCCGCACCCACCGCTCTGAGCGCAAGCGTGTGCAGTTCGGCGACGGTACCGGTGACGACGTCGCGTCGAAGGGCGCCTACACCCACATGACGATGTGGGCCTCCAACAACGAGGGCATGCACAACCTCTTCAGGCTCTCCACCAGGAGCTCCCTCGAGGGCTTCTTCTACAAGCCGCGCGCAGACCGGGAACTGCTCCACCAGTACGGCACGGGCCTGCTGGCCACCACGGGGTGCCCGTCGGGCGAGGTGCAGACGTTCCTGCGGTTGGGGCAGTACGACAACGCCCGCGCAGCCGCCGCCGAGTTCCGCGACATCTTCGGGGAGGGCAACTTCTACGTCGAACTGATGGACCACGGCCTCGACATCGAGACCAGGGTCCGCAAGGACCTGCTGCGCCTGGCGAAGGACCTCTCCCTGCCGCTCGTGGCCACCAACGACCTCCACTACGTGCACGCCCACGATGCCGACGCCCACGACACCCTGCTCTGCGTCTCGGCCGGTTCGCGGAAGGCGGAGACCAGCCGCTTCAAGTTCGATGGCAACGGGTACTACCTCAAGTCCGCCGAGGAGATGCGCTCGCTGTTCCGGGAACTGCCGGAGGCGTGCGACAACACGCTCGCCATCGCGGAGCGGATCGAGACGAAGTTCGACGAGGGCATGGGCACCTACATGCCCCGGTACCCCGTCCCGGAGGGCGAAACCGAGGACTCCTGGTTCCACAAGGAGGTCGAACGCGGCCTCCAGGCGCGCTACCACGGCAACATCTCCCAGGAGGTGCGTGAACGCGCCGAGTTCGAGACCAGCATCATCGCCTCCATGGGCTTCACCGGCTACTTCCTCGTGGTCGCGGACTTCATCAACTGGGCCAAGAAGAACGGCATCCGGGTGGGCCCCGGCCGCGGCTCGGGTGCAGGTTCCATCTGCGCCTACGCCCTGCGCATCACAGATCTCTGCCCGCTGCAGCACGGTCTCCTGTTCGAACGGTTCCTGAACCCGGAACGCGTCTCCATGCCGGACTTCGACATCGACTTCGATGATCGCCGCCGCGGCGAGGTCATCCAGTACGTGTCGGAGAAGTACGGCAACGACAAGGTCGCCCAGATCATCACGTACGGCTCCATCAAGGCGAAGGCCGCGGTGAAGGACTCCGCACGCGTGCTCGACATGCCGTTCGCCATCGGCGAGCAGATCACCAAGGCCATGCCGGCAGACGTCATGGGCAAGGGCGTGTCGCTGGCGGACCTGTTCAACGAGCAGCACAAGCGCTACGCCGAGGGCAACGAGTTCCGCGAGCTGTACCAGTCGTCGCCGGACGTGCGCACAGTCGTCGACACGGCCAAGGGCCTGGAGGGGCTGAAGCGCCAGTGGGGCGTCCACGCCGCCGGCGTGATCATGAGTTCGCATTCGCTGATCGACATCATCCCGCTCATGAAGCGCGAGGCCGACGGTGCGATCATCACCCAGTTCGACTACCCGGGCTGCGAGTCCCTCGGCCTGATCAAGATGGACTTCCTGGGGTTGCGCAACCTCACCGTCCTCGACGACGCGGTGCGCAACATCAAGCTGAACCGCGACTTCGACCTCGACCTCGACGCGCTCGTCGAGGACATGACCGACAAGGCCGCCTACGACCTGCTGGCCAGCGGCGACACCCTGGGCATCTTCCAACTCGACGGCGGCGGCATGCGCACCCTGCTGCGCCTCATGCAGCCGGACCATTTCGAGGACATCTCCGCGGCCCTGGCCCTGTACCGGCCCGGGCCCATGGGCGCCCAGTCCCACACCAACTACGCCCTGCGCAAGACCGGCCAGCAGGAGATCGTCCCGATCCACCCGGAGCTCGAGGAACCACTCGCGGACATCCTCTCCACCACCTACGGCCTGATCGTCTACCAGGAGCAGGTCCAGCAGATCGCCCAGC
Organism: Tessaracoccus zhenghani; assembly: GCF_054552775.1. Classification (NCBI taxonomy): domain Bacteria; kingdom Bacillati; phylum Actinomycetota; class Actinomycetes; order Propionibacteriales; family Propionibacteriaceae; genus Tessaracoccus; species Tessaracoccus zhenghani. Next base: position 594,040 of record NZ_CM137275.1, read on the forward strand.
GCGTCGCCGGCTACTCGCTGGGCAAGGCAGACCTGCTGCGCCGCGCCATGGGCAAGAAGAAGAAGGAGGTCCTCGACGCGGAGTTCGTGCCGTTCTCCGAGGGCATGCGGGCCAACGGCTTCTCCGACGGTGCCATCAAGGCGCTGTGGGAGATCCTGATCCCGTTCTCCGACTATGCCTTCAACAAGGCGCACACCGCGGCCTACGGCGTCATCTCCTACTGGACGGCCTACCTCAAGGCGAAGTACCCCGTCGAGTACATGGCGGCGCTGCTCCAGTCGGTGCGCGACGACAAGGACAAGTCCGCCCAGTACCTCGCCGAATGCCGCCGCATGGGCATCGAGGTGCTGCCGCCGGACGTGAACTCCTCCGAGGTGATGTTCACGCCTGTGGGCGAGCACATCCGCTTCGGCCTGGGCGCCGTCCGCAACGTGGGCGACAAGGTGGTCACCGCCTGGGTGGAGGAGCGCAAGCGCCTCGGCCCCGCGTCGGACTTCCACGACTTCCTGGACAAGGCGCCGCTGCTGATCTGCAACAAGCGCGTGGTCGAATCGCTGATCAAGGCCGGTGCCTTCGACGAGATGGGCCACGCCCGCCGAGCGCTCATGAGCATCTATGAGAACGCCGTCGACGCGGTCATCGACCTCAAGCGCAACGCGGAGCACGGCCAGGACGGGTTCGACTTCGGTTTCGGTGCCGAGGTCGACGACACCAGCTCCGCGCTGCGCGACACGGTGCCGGAGATGGACGAGTGGGACCGCCGCACCAAGCTCGGCTTCGAGCGCGAGATGCTGGGCCTCTACGTGTCGGACCACCCGCTCAACGGGCTCGAGCACGTCCTGCAGGCCAACTCCGAGCGGTCGATCTCCTCGGTCGCCTCCCCGGACGGCTACCGCGGCCCCACCAAGGTGTGCGGCCTGATCACGTCGGTGGCCCGCCGCGTCAACAAGGCCGGCAACATCTGGGCCATCATCAGCGTGGAGGACCTCACCAGTTCGCTGGAGGTCACAGTCTTCCCGCGGGTCTATGACCAGGTGGCGCAGTACCTCGAGCCGGACACCATCATCGCCGTCAGCGGCGTGGCGGAGGACGGCGAGGACCGCGGCCGGATGCGGGCCCAGCAGATCATCACGCCGCACGTCAGCGCCGAAGGCAACGTGGGCCCGCTCGCCCTGTCGCTGCCGGCGGTGCGCTGCACCCCCGGCCTGGTGAACCGCCTGAAGGAGATCCTCGCCCTCTACCCCGGCGCGGCCGAGGTGCACCTCAGCCTCCGCACCGGCGACACCATCAAGACCTTCCGCCTCGGCGACGGTTACCGGGTGAACCTCACGTCTGCGCTGTTCGCAGACCTGAAGGCCGTCCTGGGCCCGGCGTGCGTCGGCATGGGACGGGGCGTTGATGTCTGACGGCCTCCTCGTCGTCACCCGGCGCAGCCAACTCGCCGAACTGTGGGACAACAGCTGGTGGCGCCTGATCGTCTTCGTCGCCGCCTCGGTGCTGGTGGGCGCCCTCGGAGGCCTCCTCTGGGCCGCCACCGCGCCCCGGCCCACGTACCAGATCCAGGAGGACCTCACCGCCCTGATCTCCGAGCGCGGGCAGGCCGCCATGATCGGCGCCGATGCCAGCTTCGTGCTGATCACCGGAATCATCGGGGCCGCCGTGGGCCTCGTCGGCTGGTTCGTCCTGTACCGCCGCGGTTGGCTTGTGATCGTTGGATCCGTCCTGGCCGCAGTCGCGGCCGCGCTCATGACGTGGCGGCTGGGGCTGGTCGTGGGCACCACCGGGTTCGCGCAGCGGCTGGCTTCGGCCTCGGCCGGCGATGTCGTCGCGGTGGACCTCCAACTGCGGTCCCTGGCCGCCCTGATGGTGGCCCCCTTCACCGCGATCACCCCTGTCATGCTGCTCGCTGCGTTCTGGCCGGAGCCAGGGGATGAGCAGGAGTCCGAGGAGCCTGAGCCCACGCAGTAGGATGGGTTACCGTGCTGCGCATTCTTGATTTCACCGGGGCTCAGGGGCCCTACCGGGCCATGTTGCCCCGCGGGTCGTTCGACGTGGACGCCGCGGTGGAGGTGGTGCGGCCCATCGTCGACGACGTGGCTGCCCGCGGTGAGCAGGCGCTGCGCGAGTACTCCCAGAAGTTCGACGGCGTGACTCCGGAGTCGCTCCGCGTGCCGGCTGCTGAACTGGCCCGCGCCGCCGCAGAACTCGACCCGGACCTGGCCGAGGCCTTCGCCGTGTCCATCCAACGGCGCCGTCAGGTGGCCCAGGACCTGGAACTCGACTCGAACCCGGCCCCCGCGGTCCTCGCCGACGGCGCCCGTGTCGGCCTGCGCAACATCCCCGTCGGCCGCGTTGGCCTCTACGTCCCGGGCGGCCTCGCTCCGCTGGCCTCCTCGGTCATCATGAACGTGGTGCCGGCGCAGGTGGCCGGAGTGCCGTCGATCGCCGTCGCGTCGCCGCCCCAGAAGGACTTCGGCGGGCTGCCGCACCCCAGCATCCTGGCGCTGTGCCACATCCTCGGCGTGGAAGAGGTCTACGCCGTCGGTGGCGCGCAGGCCGTGGCCATGTTCGCCCACGGCGTCGACGGACTGTGCGAGCCCGTCTCGTTGATCACCGGCCCCGGCAACATCTACGTGGTGGCGGCCAAGCGCCTGCTCCGCGGGCTCGTCGGCATCGACTCGGAGGCCGGCCCCACGGAGATCGCCATCGTGGCCGACGACACCGCGAACCCGGCCTACGTGGCCGCAGACCTCATCTCGCAGGCCGAACACGACCCGTTGGCAGCGTCTGTGCTCATCACACCCTCGGCCGCTCTGGGCGAGGCCGTCCGGGCGGAGGTGACCCGGCAGGTGGAGGTGCAGAAGCACCACGAGCGGATCCGCACCGCGCTCACTGGCCCGCAGTCCGCCGTCGTGCTGGTGCGCGACCTCGACCAGGCCGTCGCAGTGGCGGACGCCTACGCCGCCGAACACCTGGAGATCCAGACAGCCAACGCGGAGGCGGTGGCCGCGCGTATCCGCAACGCCGGCGCCATCTTCGTCGGCGACTTCGCCCCCGTCTCGCTGGGCGACTACTCCGCAGGTTCGACGCATGTGTTGCCCACCGCGGGCTGCGCCTGCCACTCGTCGGGTCTCAACGTGCGCTCGTTCATGCGCACCGTGCACGTCATCGGCTACACCGAGCAGGCCCTGATGGCCATCGCAGACGGGGTGGAGAAGTTCGCGCTGGCCGAAGACCTGCCGGGCCACGCCGCGGCCATCACGGTGCGGAGGGCCCGATGATCACGCTCGACGACCTCCCGCTGCGTGCGGATCTGGTGGGGGAGGAGCCCTACGGTGCTCCCCAGCTGGACGTGCCTGTGGTGCTCAACGTCAACGAGAACCCCTACCCGCCGTCGCCGGCTGTCCGGCAGGAGATGGCGGCGGCCATCGTCAACGCCGCCGGCACGCTCAACCGCTACCCGGACCGCGAGGCGCGCGCCCTGCGGGCCGATCTCGCCGCCTACCTGGGCCACGGCCTGACGGCAGAGCGGATCTGGGCGGCCAACGGGTCCAACGAGATCATGAGCCACCTGCTCACCGCGTTCGGCGGGCCGGGGCGCAAGGTGCTCACCTTCACTCCCACGTACTCCATGTACCCGGAGTACGCGCGCAACACCTGCACCGAGTACGTGACGGTGCCGCGTCGCGACGACTACACGCTCGACGCCGAACTCATCCTCGGCGCCATCGCCGAGCACCGGCCCACCGTCGTCCTCATCACCTCGCCGAACAACCCGACGGGTACCACCGTCGCGTTGGAGGTCATCGACGAGGTGTGCGCCACCACGGATGCCATCGTGGTCGCCGACGAGGCCTACCAGGAGTTCTCCAGCCGCCCCAGCGCACTCGAGCTGCTCGACAAGCACCCCCGTCTGGTGGTGTCACGCACCATGAGCAAGGCGTTCGCCCTGGCCGGAGGCCGCGTGGGCTACCTGGCTGCGGCCTCGGCCATCGTGGACGCCTGCCGGATCGTGCGCCTGCCGTACCACCTCAGTGCCCAGACCCAGGCCGTGGCGCGCGTGGCGCTGGCCCACGCCGACGAGCTCCTCGCCCGGGTGCGCGAACTGACCGCCGAGGCCCGCGGCTTCGAGGCCTGGGCGCGCGAGCACGGCTACGCCGTCGTCGATTCGGAGGCGAACTTCTCGCTGATCGGACGCTTCCCTGACCGGCACCAGGTCTGGCAGTCGCTGCTGGACAGGGGCATCCTGATCAGGGAGACCGGCCCGGCCGGCTTCCTGCGGGTCTCCGCCGGCACCCCGGCCGAAATGGCCGCCCTCAAAGAGGCCCTCACAGATCTCCAGCCCGAAAGGCAGCCATGACCCGCACCGCCACCGTCGAACGCGTCACCAGCGAGTCGTCCATCAAGGTCACCCTCGACCTGGACGGCAGCGGCACCTCGCAGATCTCCACGGGCATCGGCTTCTACGACCACATGCTCACTGCGCTGTCCAAGCACTCGCTGATCGACCTCACCGTCGAGGCGGAGGGTGACCTGCACATCGACGGGCACCACACCATCGAGGACACCGCCATCTGCATCGGGCAGGCGCTGAAGGAGGCGCTGGGCGACAAGTCCGGCATCCGTCGCTACGCCTCCGCCGTCGTGCCGCTCGACGAGGCCGTCGCCGAGGTCGTCGTGGACGTCGCCGGCCGCCCGTACGTCACCTGCCAGGGGGAGCCCGACGGCCAGGTGTACGCCCGCATCGGTGGTTCCGGCGTGCCGTACGCCGGTTCCATGACGCACCACTTCTTCGAGTCGCTGGCGCTCAACGCCGGCCTCTGCCTGCACCTCACGCTCCGCGCCGGCCGGGATCCGCACCACATCGTGGAGGCCGAGTTCAAGGCCCTCGCGCGGGCACTGCGCGACGCCGTCGAGATCGATCCCCGTCAGCAGGGCATCCCGAGCACGAAGGGTGCACTCTGATTCGCCGGGTCGGCCTGCTCGACTACGGCTCGGGCAACCTGCACTCCGCCGCCCGCGCGTTCCGCAACGCGGGGGCTGAGGTCGTCGTGTCGGCGGACCACTCCGAACTCCTCCGGCAGGACGGCCTCGTCGTGCCGGGAGTCGGTGCTTTCGCCACCTGCATGAACGGGCTCACGGCGGTGGGCGGCGACGACCTTATCCGGGACTGGGCCGCGGCCGAGCGTCCCCTCCTGGGGATCTGCGTCGGCCACCAGATCCTCTTCTCCGCCGGCCACGAGCACGGCATCCGCGCCGAGGGCATCGGGCTCTACGACGGAGAGGTCACGGCCCTGGAGACGCACCGCCTGCCGCACATGGGCTGGAACACGGTCAGCGCCGCGAAGGGTTCGCGCCTCTTCGAGGGTCTCGCAGAGGAGCGCTTCTACTTCGTGCACAGCTACGCCGCACGGACGGCGCCGGGCGACGGCCTCGTCACCACGGCTCAGCATGAGGACGTCAGCTTCGTCGCGGCTGTCGAGCGCGGCGTCGTGTCGTCCACCCAGTTCCACCCCGAAAAGTCGGGCGCCGCGGGCGCCCGACTCATCGGGAACTGGCTCGCCGCCTTCTCAGGCTGAGCGGGCCCCGCTGTCCAGGACGGCGCAGACGGCCTCGTCGCGGTCTGCGCACCGGAGTCAAGGCATGGTGACCAAGCCCCGGCGCGTGGTCTCCCGGCCGGGGCCTGACCGGGTAGGGTTGTGCGTCGTGGAGAAGCTTCAACTGTTGCCCGCCGTCGACGTCCAGAACGGCCAGGCCGTTCAACTGGTGCAGGGCATAGCCGGCACCCAGAAGGAATTCGGCGATCCCCTCGAGGCCGCGCTGCGCTGGCAGGAAGGCGGTGCCGAATGGCTCCATCTGGTGGACCTCGACGCGGCGTTCGGCCGTGGCAACAACGGTGACCTGCTGAAGGACATCGTCGGCAAGCTCGACATGTCGGTCGAGATGTCCGGCGGCATCCGTGACGACGAGTCACTGGAGCGCGCGCTGGCCACCGGCTGCCGCCGCGTCAACATCGGCACCGCGGCCCTCGAGAACCCGCAGTGGTGTGAGCGGATCCTCGCCCGCTACGGCGACAGGGTCGCCATCGGCATCGACGTGCGGGGTGAGAACCTCGCGGCCCGCGGCTGGACCACCGAGGGTGGCCCATGGCACGAGGTGGTGGACCGCCTGACGGCGGCAGGCTGCGAACGCTTCGTCGTCACAGACGTGAACGCAGACGGCATGCTGACCGGCCCCAACACGGATCTCCTCCTCGAGGTCGCCGAACGCAGCGGCCAGAAGGTGATCGCCTCCGGCGGGATCGCCACGCTCGACGACCTGCGTGCCCTGCGCCGCCACGTGGACCGCGGCGTGGAGGGTGCCATCGTCGGCACCGCGCTCTACGTCGGCCGGTTCACGATCGGCGAGGCGCTCGCCGTCGCAGAGGGCGCCATCGATGGTTAGGCCTCCGGCCAGCACGTTCGGTGCTGTTGATCCCGCGCACGGACATGTGCCCCCGCTGCTGACGGGCCGTATCAAGGACCTCCTGGCGGGCAGGAAGATCGCCATGACCGGTGTCACCGGGTTCATCGGCGAGCAACTCCTCTGGAAGGTCCTCACCGAGTGCCCGGATACCGCCACGGCCGTCCTGGTGCGCCGCAAGGGGTCGATCACGGCGGAGAGCCGCGTCGTGTCGCTGCTGAAGAAGAAGATCTTCAAGGACGTCGTGGAGCAGGCCGGTGGAGTCGCCGAGCTCATGGCCTCCCGCATCCAGGTGATCGAGGGCGACCTGCCCCGCGTGCCGGACCTGCCGCGCGACATCGACGTGCTGGTGCACTGCGCCGGCGACGTGTCCTTCGACCCGCCCATCGACCAGGCGTTCATGACCAACGTGGTGGGCACCAAGGCGCTGCTGGGCAAGCTGCGTGAAGCCTGCTCGGATGCGGACGGCAACCTGGTCCGCGTGCCGCACTACGTGCACGTCTCGACGGCGTACACCGCCGGTCGTCGCCGGGGCGCCATTCCCGAAGCCGCGCACGTCCACACCATCGACTACGAGACCGAGACGGCCGCCGCGCTGGCCATGGCCGAGCACATCGAGGCCCGTTCCCGCAGCGCCGAGCAGCTGACGGTCCTGCGCAAGGAGGCGGAGGCCCTCCACCGCCAGGCCGGCTACCTCACCACCTCGCAGGACACCGAGCGCCGCCGCCTGGAATGGGTCAAGAAGGAACTCGTCTCCGCCGGCACCGAGCGGGCCCGGTCACTGGGCTGGACCGACGTCTACACCTTCGCCAAGGCGATGGGGGAGCGCGTCGTGGCAGACCTCACCCACGACATGCAGGTGTCCATCTTCCGTCCCGCCATCGTCGAATCCTCGCTCCGGTACCCCTACCCGGGCTGGATCGAGGGCTTCAAGATGGCAGATCCCCTCATCCTGGCCTACGGCCGTGGCCAGGTGCCGGAGTTCCCCGCCTCACCGGATGCCGTGATCGACGTCATCCCCTGCGACTTCATCGTCAACGGCCTGGTGGCCGTGTGCGCCACCCAGCCCACCGTCGGTGAGCCGGAGTACTACCACGGCGCATCGGGCGCCCGTAACCCGCTGACGTTCCGCGGGATCTACGAGCACGTGCGCAGCTACTTCAGCAAGCACCCGTACACCTCCGGGCAGGGCTCCACACCGTTGTCCACCTGGAACTTCCCGGGGGCTGAGCCCATCGAGAAGCTCATGCGCGTGGCGGACACGGGCCTCAAGGTGGGTAACAAGCTGCTGAGCTACGCGCCGCGTGGCAAGCGGACCCGGGCCATGGCCGCCAGCCTCGACAAGACGTCGAAGACGCTGGACTTCCTGGGCAAATACCTCAGCCTCTACGGCGAGTACCTCCAGTCGGAGCTGCACTTCGTCGACGACAACACCCTGGCGCTGCACCACTCGCTGCACGAGGACGACAAGGAGCGCTTCGGCTTCGATTCCGCCTCCTTCGACTGGACGCACTACATGGAGGAGGTGCACATCCCGGCCATCACAGATCCGGTGCGCCGCCTTGAAGCAGTGCGCAAGCGTCGTCAGGCACGGGCCGCCACGTTCAAGGAACTGAAGCCCGCGGAGCCGGGCACCGTGCTCGCCGCCTTCGACCTCGACGGCACCGTCATGGCCACCAACGTCGTGGAGACCTACCTCTGGGCGCGGCTGCCGGAGCTCAGCCCCGTGCGCCGGCTCGGCGAAATGGCCAGCATCGCCATGCAGCTGCCGCTCTACCTGGGTGCCGAACGCAGAGACCGCGGTGTCTTCCTCCGGTCGATCTACCGCCGGTACGCCGGGGCGGACCTGGAGGCCCTCGAGGCCTACGTCGACGAGAAAATGGCGCCGCTGATCCTCGACCGGATGTCCCCGGACGCCATCCGCCGCATCCGCGAGCACCGCGACGCAGGGCACACCACCATCCTCATGACGGGTGCGGTCCGTCCGCTCACCAGGCCGTTCGAAGGGCTGTTCGACAGGATCGTCGCGGCCGAACTCGCCACCGATGAGCATGGTCGCTGCACAGGATTCCTGAGCGGCCCACCGATGGTCGGCGAGTCCCGCTCCGCCTGGCTCAACCACTATGCCAAACTGCACGACTTCGATCTGGGCGCAAGTTACGGCTACGCCGACAGCCATGTCGACCTGCCGATGCTCAGCACCGTGGGCAACCCCGTGGCCGTCAGCCCCGACATCGGCCTCATGCGGGCGGCCAGGTCCAAGGGCTGGTCGATCGTCGAATGGCCGGAGATGTCTCCGCTGCCGCGCTGGAAGATGTCGTGAACGGAAAGGATCAATGATGGCTCGTCCCGGTTTTGTACTCGAGGTCGACGACAAGACCCCGCCCATCATGGCCCCGGCCGGCGCCGAGCTCCGCCTCGAGCGGCTCGGCATCGGCACCAGGGTCGTCTACCCGGCGGACGCGGTGCCCTCGAGCGATCCGGCGGCGCTGATCGATTCTGCGCTGACCGCACCGCTGAACGCGGAGGCGCTGGCCTCGCGACTGCGTGAGGACACCAAGCTCACCATCGTGGTCGCCGACGGTGGCCTGCCGCTGCCGCGGCCCCAGTTCGACCCACGCCGGACCCTCGTGGAGCGGGTACTGGAAACCGCCGCGCGCGCCGGTGTCGACGACGTCGAACTCGTCGTCGCCAACGGGCTGCGTCAGCGCTGGTCGCCCACGCAGATCACGGCCGTCCTCGGCGACCGCGTGGCCAGCAGCTTCCTCCCCGACGGACTGATCACCAGTCACGACGTGACCAGCGATGACCTGGTCACCATCGGCGAAGCTGCCGGAGGGCCAGTGAGACTCAACCGCCGCGTCGCCGAATCAGACCTGGTCGTGGTCATCGCGCTGGCCTCCGGCTTCTCCTCCGGTTGCCCCCTGTCGGAGGGCCTCACGGACCTCGGCACCGTCAACCGGATGGCCGGCGCCAACGCCACCGACGAGGCCCGCACCGCCGTCGAAGAGCTCGTGCGGCAGAAGGTCGACGCGTTCGCGTTGGTGGCCGTCCTCGGCCAGCCCCTGCTCAGCAGCACCATGCGTTTCGTCTCGAAGCGTGAATGGGAATGGAACCTCGGCGACAAGCTGGCCTACGCCGGGGCCCGCCAGGTCATCGGCGCCCTGCCCCGCAACGGCGCCTCCCTGGTGCACAACCGCATGTCGGCCGACTACGCCATCATCGATGTCGTGGCCGGCGAACCCGCCGCGGTGCGCCACGATGCTTCGCTGGTCTGGCAGGCAGGCAACTCCGTCGAGGTCCGGGGCGCGGCAGACGTGCTGGTCGTCCCCGTGTGGGGCGCCGCCATCGAGGAGGGCCCCATCGGGTCGCCGCTCGACGCCGCCCACCATGCGCTCGTGACGGCTGCCGGTTCGCACCTCGGCAGCCCCTATGTGCGCCCCGGGGGAGTGGTCATCGCGTTCCACCCCCTGCCGAACAAGTTCTCCAACCGCCGCCAGTCGGCCGGCGCCGACTTCTTCGCGAAGGTGTTGCCCGCCAGCACCGATCCGGCTGAGATCGCGGCGGAGTTCGAGCCCCGGGCGATCAGCGACGACTGGTACATCAACCTGTACCGCAAGCAGTTCGCCCACCATCCGCTGCGCGCGTTCCACCAGTGGTACCGCACCGCGGCCGCCGCCCAGGACCTGTCCGACGTGATCTGGGCGGGCGCGGACCGGCGCAGCGCCGCGCTGCTCGGCCACCGTGCCGCCAGCACCTACGCCGACGCCCTCGAGATCGCCGCAGACGCGGTGGGGAGGCAGCCGGCCATCACGTTCCTACGAGGCCCCGGGCTGGCGCTGGGCGACGTGCGATGAAGCGTCATCTCCCGTCCTGGGCCCAGCCCCGACGCTCCAAGCCGAAACCGAAACTCACCCTCGTCACGGACCTGATCCGGCTCTTCCAGACCGTGCCCGGTCGTCGCCCGGCCGGTGCTCCGAAGCAGGAGCGGACCGGCCTGGAACTGGCCAGCCGGATGCAGTGGCCGCAGGGTCACGTGACGCTCAGCCTGCTGTCGCTGCGTTTCGACATCGAGCTGGTGGGCATCGACACGCTCAACGGGCTGCGCCAGCCCCTGGTGTTCGCCGTCAACGAGCAGGGCGTGCTGGACTACCAGATCCTGCGGATGGCGTTGCCGTCCCGGATGCGCCCCACCAACGTCGGCCTGTCCCGCGCCCTGGTGCGGGGCCGCAACGTCGTGAGCTTCACGGACGACCCCCCGCATGGGCGCCTCGTGGGCGACTTCACCACCGTCGCCGCGGAACTGGCCAACCAGCACAACGTGGCGATCATCCCGGTGGGGCTCGCCGGCACCTTCAAGTTGAAGGACATCCTCAAGTTGCCGCTCACCACCAAGCCCAAGGTGTCCATCCGCTTCGGCGCCCCCATCTACGTGCGGGGACGCTCGCTGGCGGAGGCCACCGCTGAGCTGCAGCTCCGCGTCGAACAACTCGTCCATGAGGGCGAACTCACCTGGTGGACGGTGGAGCGACGCCGCCAGGGGCACGGCGAACCCGCCGCGCCCACGCCCACCCCCCGGTGGCGCCGACTCTGGGACCAGACCGCCCCCAAGCCGGAAGACCGGAATCGAATCTGGCGATGAGATGAGCGCGATGGAAGCCTACGTCGAACCTCACCTCACCTGGCGGCTCCTCACTGCGGACGACGCCATGGAGGTCGACGAGTTCCGCCAGCAGCTCGAGGCACTGGACAACTCCGTGCTGTCCGGCGTGGCCACGTCGATCACGGACTCCGGCATGCAGATGGCGGAGGGGATGGCCGTCGGGGGGTGGGACGCCTACTCGTCACTGTCCGCCTTCGGCATCAGCTACGTGGCCGAGGTGGACCCGCCGCGGATCTACCTCATGGGCGGCGTGCACCCCGTCCACAGGCACCAGTCCATCGGTACCGCGTTGTTCCGGTGGCAGATGAACCGGGCCATCGCCTGGCGCGATGAACACCATCCCGGGCAACCGCTGTGGCTGGGCTGTTACGCGGAACTGGACCGCCCCGGGACGGAGAAGGTCGCCCGCAAGCTGGGTTTCACCCCCGAACGCTTCTACTACGACCTGCAACGCTCGCTGCGCCACCCGGTCCGCCACCACGACGTGCCGGGCATCACCTTCACGCGATTGACGGATGCGTTGGAAGAGGACGTGCGGGTGCTGCACAACACGTGCTTCGCCCCACTCGGCGGTTCCGAGGTCACCAAGGTGGACTGGCGGCACCGCCTCTGCGATGCCACCTTCCGTTACGACTGGTCCTTCGTCGCCCTCGACGGTGAGCGCGTCGTCGGTTATGCCATGAGCGGTGTCGACCAGGAGGGCGACACCGATGAGGCGTTCGGCGGGTGGACGGAGCGGTTCGGGGTCCATCCGGACTGCCGGGGCCGCGGCATCTCGCTGGCCCTGATGGAGCACTGCCTCAACGCCATGCGCGATTCGGGCTGCACGGAGGCAGGCATCGGCGTCGACACCGTCGACGGTGAAGGCATCAAGCGCTTCGCGGCAGATCTGGGCTACGCGACACGCGACGCCGTCGCACTGCTGTCCACCGTGGTGGAGTGAGCAGGCCACGGTAAGCTTCGCTGAGCACAGAATTTCCAGAGCATAGAGAGAGTGGGGTCCGATGTCGGGGCATTCCAAATGGGCGACGACGAAGCACAAGAAGGCAGTCATCGACGCCAAGCGCGGCAAGCTCTTCGCCAAGCTCGTCAAGGGCATCGAAGTGGCTGCACGGCTGGGCGGCGCCGACCCTTCAGGTAACCCGGCACTCGAGCTGGCCATCCAGAAGGCGAAGAAGTCTTCGGTCCCCAATGACAACATCGACCGCGCCGTCAAGCGCGGGTCCGGCGCCGAGTCGGGTGCTGCGGACTACGAGACGATCATGTATGAGGCCTACGGCTCCGCGGGCGTCGGCCTCCTGATCGAGTGCCTCACGGACAACCGCAACCGCTCCGCCTCCGAGGTCCGCGTCGCGGTCACCCGCAACGGCGGCACCATGGCGGACATCGGCTCGGTCCAGCGGGGCTTCTCCCGCATGGGTGTCATCGACGTCCCCAAGCAGCAGGGTGGCAAGGAGGTCTCGGAGGACGAGGTCCTCGAAGCCGCCCTCGACGCCGGGCTGGAGGAGGTCGTCGACGACGGCGACAACTGGGAGGCGCGCTGCGACCCCAACGACCTCGATGAGGTGCGCAAGGCCGTGGAGGGCGCCGGGTTCGACTGGGACGTCGCCGAAGTGCAGTTCGTCGCGTCCTTCGAGACGCCCGTCGACAACGTGGACGTCGCCAACCGCGTGTTCCGCATCATCGACGCTCTCGAGGACTGCGACGACGTGCAGAACGTCTACTCGAACCTGGATCTGACGCCTGAGGTGGCCGCGGCACTCGAAGACGAGGAGTGACCGCACGGGCATGCGAGTCATCGGCATCGACCCCGGCCTGACCCGGTGCGGTATCGGCATCGTCGACGGCACCGTCGGTCGGCCGCCCCGCCTGGTCGCCGTCGGTGTCGTCCGCACGCCCGCAACCCTCGATGTCGCCCGGCGCCTTCTGGCGCTGGAGGAGGGGCTCTCCGTCTGGTTCGAGGAGTACCAGCCGGAGGCCGCCGCCATCGAGCGTGTCTTCGCGCAGCACAACCTCGCCTCCGTGATGGACACGGCCCAGGCCTCCGGAGTCGCGGCGCTGAGCGCCGCCAGGCGGGGCCTGACGGTCACCTTTCACACACCGTCGGAGGTCAAGGCGGCGGTGACAGGGTCCGGCACCGCGGACAAGGCGCAGGTGACCCTCATGGTCACCCGCATCCTCAAGCTGTCAGAGGCCCCCAAACCCGCCGACGCGGCAGACGCGTTGGCCATCGCCGTGACCCACGTGTGGCGTGGCACCGGCACGAACCGTTACGCCGCGGCAGTCGCGGCAGCCAAGGGGAAGCGATGATCGCTCAACTCACCGGCACCGTGCTCAGGGCCGGCGCCACCGAATGTGTGCTCGACGTCGGGGGCGTCGGCTACCTGGTCTTCATCACGCCGTCGACGGCCGCGGCCCTGCGCCCGGGGGAGGTCACCACTCTCCATACGTCGCTGGTGGTGCGCGAGGACGCCATGACGCTCTACGGCTTCAACGGGCCTGGCGAGCGTGAGGCGTTCATCGTGTCCCAGGTCGCCTCGGGAGTGGGGCCCAAGCTTGCGCTGGCCATCGTCTCGGTGCTCGGGGCAGCGGAGTTGCGCCGCGCCGTCCAGACAGAGGACATCCGTCGGTTGACCTCGGTGCCGGGCATCGGCACCAAGGGTGCCCAGAAGCTCATCATCGAACTCAAGGACAAGGTCGTGGCCCTCGGCCTCGACGACCGGGACGGGCAGGAGAGTGCGCCGGTCGCGGGAAGTGGCGAGGAACAGTGGCGCCACCAGGTCAGCGAGGGGTTGCAGTCGCTCGGCTGGTCCGCGCGCGACGCCGATTCCGCCTGCGACAACGTGGCCCCCCTCGTCGAGGAGGATCCCGCCATGCCCATCGGCAAGCTCCTGCGCGCCGCGCTCAATTCGCTCGCGAGGCGATAGTGGAGCACGCAGAGACAGACCCCTACGCCCAGGTCGAGGAACGCGACTACGAGGCGGCGTTGCGGCCCAAGACCCTCACGGAGTTCGAGGGCCAGCCCCGCGTCCGCGAGCAGTTGGGCCTGGTGCTCGACGCGGCCCGCCACCGGGGCACGACGCCGGACCACGTGCTGCTGTCCGGCCCGCCCGGGCTCGGCAAGACCACACTTGCGATGATCATCGCCGAGGAGATGGGCGTCACCCTGCGGATCTCATCGGGCCCGGCCATCCAGCACGCCGGCGACCTCGCGGCCATCCTCTCGGGCCTCGACGAGGGCGAGGTGCTCTTCCTCGACGAGATTCACCGCCTGTCGCGTCCCGCTGAGGAGATGCTCTACCTCGCGATGGAAGACTTCCGCGTCGACGTCATCGTCGGCAAGGGCCCAGGAGCCACGGCCATCCCCATCGAACTGCCCCCGTTCACCCTGGTGGGGGCCACCACGCGCGCCGGCATGCTGCCCGGGCCGCTGCGTGACCGCTTCGGCTTCACGGCGCAGCTCGACTTCTACGATCCGGCGGACCTGGCGGGCATCGTGGTCAACTCCGCGGGCAAGCTCGGCGTCTCGATCCATCCCGACGCCACGGACGAGATCGCCCGTCGGTCCCGGGGCACACCCCGCATCGCCAACCGCCTGCTGCGGCGCGTGCGCGACTTCGCGCAGGTCAAGGGACATCCCGTGGCAGACCGTGGCGTCGCCCGCGCTGCGCTGGAACTGTACGAGGTGGATGAACGGGGTCTCGACAGGCTGGACCGTGGCGTGCTGGCGGCACTCTGCAACCTCTTCGACGGCGGTCCCGTCGGGCTCTCCACCCTCGCGCTGAGCGTGGGGGAGGAGATCGAAACAGTCTCCGAAGTCGCAGAACCGTTCCTCATCCGCGAGGGGCTCCTGGTGCGCACACCCCGTGGCCGGGTGGCCACCCGGGCCGGCTATGCGCACCTCGGTATGAGGCCGCCCGCGCAGAACCCCGTACTCTTCGATTGACCATTTCACGGTACCGGCACCTCTGGTACTGACTTCTGACCGGCCTCCGCTATTCTGAGCGACGGCCACCAACGTAGGGAGAAGCTCCATGCCACCCGGATTTGACCTGATCATCATGATCGTGGCGATGATCGCCCTGTTCTACTTCATGATCATCCGCCCACAGCGCAAGCGCATGCAGCAGCACCAGGAGATGCAGCAGCAGTTGGTGCCCGGCGCCCGGGTGCTGCTGACCTCCGGCATGTTCGGCACCGTCGTGCATGTCGGCGAGCGTCAGCTCATCGTCGAGCTCGCCCCCGGCGCCGAAGTCACCGTCCTCAAGGGAAACGTGGCCCGTACTGCCAACCCTGATGAGGAGGAGTTCGAGTTCGACGACGCACCGGCGGATGTCCTGAGCACCGAGCCGGTCATCACCGACGAGGAGTTCCAGGCCATGTACGGCTCTGACGAGCAGCCCGACACCGAACCGTCCCACGACGTGACGGACCCGAACCGCAACGAGGATCCCAAGTAACCGTGGCAACGCAAGCTAAGAGGTCACGACCAGGAGTCGTCCTCATCGTCTTCCTGCTGATCCTGGCAGGACTCTTCACCATCATGGCCGCCACCAAGACCTGGGGGCCGAAGCTCGGTCTCGATCTGCAGGGTGGCCAGACCATCACGCTCACGGCCACCAACAAGACCGTGACCCTCGAGTCGCTCGAGCTGGCCCGCGACATCATCCGCCAGCGCGTCGACGGCCTGGGTGTGGGCGAGGCCAGCGTCGCCGTTCAGGGTGAGCGGCACGTCGTCGTGTCCGCCCCGAACGTGTCCCGCGACGACCTCGTAGACCTGGTCGGCGCCACCGCGCAGCTCGCGTTCCGCCGCATCCTGAACGTCGGCGTGGGCACCGGTGAGTCGCCGGACTCGGCCACGGAGGACGGCACCGCCCTCCCGGGGCTGCCGGTCGCGCCCACTCCGGAGACCGCCGACGGCGAGGACCCGCAGCAGCTGGGCACGCCCGAGGCGATCAACTACCAGCCCACCCCGGAGGATCTCTCCTACTTCGAGTCCTTCGCCTGCGGCGACGACACCCACGAGGACCCCACCCGCGCGCTGGCCGCCTGTGATTCCACGGGGTCGCAGAAATACCTGCTCGGCCCCACGGTCATCCGCGGCCAGGAGCTGTCCACGGCATCCTTCGGGATCCCGCAGGGCGAACTGCAGTACGCCGTGACGCTCGGCTTCAACGACACCGGCACGCGCCAGATGTCAGAACTCACCGGCGCCCTGGTGGGCCAGCCCGAACCCAACAACATGTTCGCCATCGTCCTCGACGGCGTCGTGGAGTCCGCCGCCACCGCGCAGGACCGCATCGTCAACGGCGAGGCGATCATCCGTGGCGGCTTCACCGCGGAATCGTCCGCGGCACTCGCCAACGTGCTGAAGTTCGGCGCGCTGCCGGTCAGCTTCGAGCCGTCGCAGGTCGAGACCGTGTCGGCCACCCTCGGTGGTGAGCAGTTGCGGGTCGGCATCATCGCCGGCCTGATCGGCCTCATCATCGTTGCGCTGTATTCATTCATCTACTACCGGGCGATGGGCATCGCCGTGGTGTTGTCCCTCCTTGCGGCCGCGGCCGCAACCTACTCCATGCTGGTGCTGCTGGGTCAGACCATGGGAGTGGCCCTGAACCTCCCCGGTATCGCAGGCGCCATCGTCGGTATCGCCATGACGGCAGACTCGTTCGTCATCTACTTCGAACGCATCCGGGACGAGATCCGCGACGGCAAGTCGCTGAAGTCGTCGTTGTTGTCGGGCTGGGCCAAGGCGCGCGGCACCATCGTGATCTCCGACGCCGTCCAGTTGCTGTCCGCCGTGGTGCTCTTCATCCTGGCCGTCGGCAGCGTCAAGGGCTTTGCGTTCATGCTGGGACTGACGACGGTGATCGACCTTCTCGTCGTGTTCTTCTTCACCAAACCCCTGGTGGAGCTGCTCGGCCGCACCAAGTTCTTCGGGCAGGGCCACAAGTGGTCGGGGCTCGACGCCGCGCACATGGGCGTGTCCCGTGACTCACTGCTCGGCCGCCGGTTCCGTCGCAGCACCACTGCCCCCTCGACCACCCTGCAGGAGGCGTGATGTCCGAGACGACTGACAAGAAGCTGGGATTTGCCCACCGTCTCTACACGGGCCAGATCTCCTACGACTTCATCAGGCACCGCAAGCTGTGGTTCATGATCTCCGGCGTCCTGCTGGTGCTCACCATCCTGGTGCTGTTGATCAGGGGCCTGACGCTCGGCATCGAGTTCCGCGGCGGCACCGATTTCCAGGTGCCGATGCAGGTCACCTCCACCACGGTGGACGACGTGCGCAGCCAGGTGAACGAGTTCAGCGTCGAGGAGCTCGAACCCCAGGTCTTCTCGCTGGGCGACAAGCAGATCCGCATCCAGACGCGCACGCTGTCGCCGGAGGAGACGACCACCACCCGCGCCGAGATCGCCGAGCTGGCGGGCGTGGCCTCGGACGAGGTTACGTACAACGCCATCGGCGCCTCGTGGGGCAAGGAGATCTCCCGCCAGGGCGTCATCGCACTCGTGGTCTTCACCGTGCTCGTCATGCTGCTGATCGCTGTGTACTTCCGCGACTGGAAGATGTCGATCGCGGCGATCGTGGCCGTGTTCCACGACCTGCTGTTGACCGTGGGTGTGTACGCGGCCGTCGGCTTCACGGTCACCCCGTCGACGGTCATCGGCGTGCTCACCATCCTGGGCTATTCCCTCTACGACACCGTCGTGGTGTTCGACAAGATCCGTGAGAACACCAGGAACATCGAAGAGACCAACTGGACCTACTCGGAGCGGGCGAACCTCGCGACGAACCAGGTGATCGTCCGCTCGCTCAACACCACCATCATCGGCATCCTGCCGGTGCTGGCGCTGTTCTCGGCGGGCACGCTCCTGGACAGTGGTCCGCTGGCAGACCTCGGCCTGGCGCTGCTGGTCGGCATGGTGGCGGGCGCGTACTCCTCGCTGTTCATCGCCTCGCCCATCCTGGCGATGCTGCGGGAGCGCGAACCCGCCATGGTCGAACACCGCGAGCGGATCGAGCGTCGCAAGGCGCGTGCGGAGGCGAAGTCGGCGCACCGTCACCACGTCGCCGAGGAGAACCTCGTGCACTCCGGTGCCGTTGTCGCGGACGATCACGCGCCCGTTTCCCCCGTCACCCCCGCGGAGCGCCGCGTGCGTCGCACGGGCGGTACCAGGGCCGACCGGAAGAAGGGGAAGTGACCCAGGACGAGTCGGCCGCTCGGCGCGCCCTCGTCGGCGAACTGATCGCTGACGTCCCCGACTTCCCGAAGCCGGGGGTGGTGTTCAAGGACATCACACCGCTGCTGGCATCGGCTAAGGGCTTCCAGGCCGCGATCACCGAGTTGGTGACCACCGCCCCGAAGCACATCGACATCGTGGTGGGGATGGAGGCCCGGGGATTCATCTTCGCGGCCCCCGTCGCCCTCGCGCTCGGAGCCGGGTTCGTGCCGGTGCGCAAGCCCGGCAAGCTGCCCGGCGAGATCATCAGCCACTCCTACGAACTGGAGTACGGCTTCGAGACCCTCACGATGCACCGCGACGCCATCCGGCCCGGGGCCCGTGTCCTCGTGGTCGACGACGTGCTCGCCACCGGCGGCACGGTCGGGGCCACCGCTGAGCTCCTCAAGCAGATGGGCGCGGACCTGGTCCACGTCTCCGTCGTGATGGAACTCAGTTTCCTCGGGGGTCGTGAGCGACTCATCGAGCGTGGCATCGACAATTGCACGGCCTTGGTGACAGTCTGAGGCCATGGCCAAACTGCAGCCCGGGGGGCGCGGCGGGGTCCTGTCCCTGGTCAGTCTGCCCCGCATCACCAGTTCCCCCTTCAAGGAACTGGCGCGCCGCGGCGCCCTCGCGCTGATCCTGCTGCTGATTTCCACCATGCTGGTGTGGCTCGACAATGATGCGTACCGCGACAACACCGCGCAGGACGGCGTCAGCTTCATCGATGCCATCTACTACTCGACGGTCACGGTCACCACCACCGGCTACGGCGACATCACCCCGGTGGCGACCCACGCCCGCCTGATCAACGCGCTGGTCATCACGCCGCTGCGCATCGGCTTCCTGGTGCTGTTGGTCGGCACCACCATCGAGGTGCTCGCGAACGAGGGCAGCCGCAGCATCAAGGACAACCTGTGGAGAAGAACCATGCGTAACCACGTCGTCGTCATCGGCTACGGCACCAAGGGGCGAAGCGCCGTCAACACACTTCGCAGGCAGGGCCAGAAGCCGGACCGCATCGTCGTCATCGACAGCTCGGCAGCGGCCGTCAACGAGGCCAACCTCGACGGGCTGGCCGCGTTCCAGGGCGACGCCACGCGTCGCTCGCTGTTGCGGCGGGCGGAGGTAGCCAAGGCTCGGCAGGTGATCATCTCCCTGGACCGCGACGACGCGGCCATCCTGACCACGCTCAACGTGCGGCAGATCAACCCCACGGCCGGCGTCATCGTGTCGGTGCGGGAGCAGGACAATGTGATGCTGGTGCGCCAATCCGGGGCCTCGTCGGTGGTGACCAGTTCCGAGACGGTCGGCAGGCTCCTGGGTCTGTCGGCGATCGGCCCCGAACTCGGCACGATCATGCAGGACATGCTCACCGGCGCCGAGGGCCTCGAGGTCCACCAGCGCCTCGCGGAGATCGAGGAAGTGGGCAAGCCGCCGTCGTCCGTGCTGGGGGAGCGTGTCATCGGCCTGATCCGCAACGGCACCCTGCGCCGTTTCTACGACCAGACCGCCACCCGCATCGAGACAGGCGACGAACTCATCGTCGTGCGCCGGGCCGCGCCGCCCGCGTCGAAGGACGTGCTGCGCGCGGTCGATGACGACGACCTCTGATCCACGCCGTCCGCGTCATTGTGCGCACACGCACTACACTTGGCCAGCATGACGGATGAGCCCCTCGGCGGTACCTCCCGGTTGGTGACCGGGCCGGAACAGCCGCGTCTCCGAATGCGGCACCGGCTGGCCCGGCTGGGTGCCGTACGGCCCAAATCGGCCATCCTCGATCCGCTGAACCGCATCGTCCGGTCCAACCATCCGCGCGCGGATCTGTCGGTCATCGAGCGGGCCTACCGGGTCGCTGAGCATTACCACGAGGGGCAGACCCGCAAGTCCGGGGACCCGTACATCACGCACCCGCTGGCCGTGGCCACCATCCTGGCTGAACTGGGTATGACTGAGCCGGTCCTCGTCGCGGCGTTGCTGCATGACACGGTGGAGGACACCGACTACTCGCTGGACCAACTGCAGGTGGAGTTCGGTGAGGAAGTCGCCCACATGGTGGACGGCGTCACCAAGCTGGACAAGCTCACGTACGGCGAGACCGCCAAGGCCGAGACCATCCGCAAGATGATCATGGCCACCAGCGAAGAGGTCCGGGTCCTCGTCATCAAGCTGGCGGACCGGCTGCACAACATGCGCACGCTGGGCTACCTGAGGCCCGACAAGCGGGTGCGGATCGCCACCGAGACCCTGAACATCTTCGCCCCGCTGGCCCACCGCCTGGGCATGAACACGATCAAGTGGGAACTGGAAGACCTCTCGTTCGCCACGATCGAGCCCAAGGTCTACGCCGAGATCGTCGACATGGTGGCTCAGCAGGCGCCCGGCCGCGAACGCTACCTGCGCGAGCTGATCGCCCAGTTCCAGAAGCTGCTCGTTGAGTCCAAGATCGACGCCACGGTCTACGGCCGGCCGAAGCACTACTACTCGATCTACCAGAAGATGATGGTGCGCGGGCGCGACTTCAAGGACATCTACGACCTCATCGGGCTGCGGGTCCTCGTCCACGACATCAAGGACTGCTACGCGGTGCTGGGTGTGGCGCACGCGGGGTGGAAGCCCATCCCCGGCCGGTTCAAGGACTACATCGCCGGCCCGAAATTCAACATGTACCAGTCGTTGCACACCACGGTGCTGGGCGCCAACAACGAACCGGTCGAGTTCCAGATCCGCACGCACGAGATGCACCGCCGCGCCGAGTACGGTGTCGCGGCGCACTGGAAGTACAAGGCGGACCTCCGCGACGGCGTGTCGCCGGAGGAGGCGGGTCTGCGGGCCATGCACCAACTGGGCGTCATGAGCAAGGAGACCGAGGACCCCAGCGAGTTCCTCGACTCTGTGCTGTTCGAGATCAACGCCGACGAGATCTACGTGTTCACGCCGAAGGGTGAGGTCATGGCGCTGCCCGTCGGCGCCACGCCCGTCGACTTCGCCTTCGCCGTCCACACGGAGGTGGGCTACCGGACGATCGGCGCCAGGGTCAACGGCCGCCTGGTGGCGCTCAGCACGCCGCTGCAGCAGGGCGACAAGGTTGAGATCCTCACCTCCAAGGCCGAAGGCGCGGGCCCCAGCCGCGACTGGCTGGGTTTCGTCGTCAGCTCCCGGGCCCGGCAGAAGATCCGCCAGCACTTCTCCCGCGAACGTCGCGACGTCGCGATGGAGCAGGGCAAGGACATGCTCGCGAAGGACCTCCGGCGCGCCGGCGTGCCGCTGCAGAGGTTGCTGACCCTCGAGAACCTCACGGCCGTCGCCAACGCGCTGGGCTACAACGACGTGCCCAGTCTCTACGTGGCCATCGGCGAGGGCCACATCGGCCCGCAAGGCGTGGTCGAGAAGCTCGTCCAGTTGCACGGCGGCGAGGACGAGACCGTCGACACCGTCACGGAAGACCTGGTGGTCAAACAGCACCGCCGGCCGATCACCGACAGTGCGCGGATCCTCGTGGACGGCGACGACTCCGTCATCGCCAAGTACGCCAAGTGCTGTTACCCCCTGCCGGGCGACGACATCATGGGCTTCGTCACCAAGGGCGACGGCGTCTCGGTCCACCGCCGCGACTGCAGCAACGTGCCGTCGCTGATGAAGGAACCCGAGCGCGTCGTGCCCGTGTCCTGGTCCGACAGCCAGGAGGGCGCGTCGTACAGCGTGACCATCCAGATCGAGGGCATCGACCGCGCGCGCCTGCTCTCCGATGTGTCGTCGGTGCTCTCAGAGCAGCACCTCGACATCCTCGCGGTGAACATCACCACCAACAAGCAGCGCCAGTTCACGGGCAAGATGACCTTCGAATCCGCAGATCCCACCCATCTGCAGCACGTGATGAACCTGATCCGGCGCGTGCCAGGCGTCTACGACGTCTTCCGCGTCGCCGGCTGAGCGCACCCGGCCACAAAAAAGAGGGAGAATCCTGCCACATGACGCCCTAGGGCGCCGATGTGGCAGGAATCTCCCTCGAAGTTCCCGGACCGGTTACTTGGTGAAATCTGCGAGTGTCTCCCGGGCCTGCTCCAGCCAGCTGGTGTAGGTCTCGATCGACTTCTGCGCGTCCTTGGCCTTCTTGTCGTCCCCGCGTTCCTGCGCCCGGGCGAGGTCCTGCTCCAACTTCGCGATCTGGTCCTCGAACATCTTCACGGTGCTCTCGGCGCGCTCGCGCGCCTCGGGATCCGTGCGACGCCACTCCTCGGCCTCGAGTTCGGAAACCTTCTCGCCGAGGGTGCGGACCCGGTTGTCCATGTCGCGCATGGCGTTGCGGGGCACATGGCCGATCTCGTTGAACTGGGCGAGGAAGTCGCGGTGGATACTCTTGGCGGCCTCGATGTCGGTCACACCCTCGAGGTCCTTCTCGACCTTCTCCACCAGCGCCTGCTTCGCGGCCAGGTTCTCCGACTGCTCGCCGTCGGCGGCGTTCTGCGCTTCGGAGCGGGCGTTGAAGAACTCGTCCTGGATGCCCCGGAAGCGTGCCCAGAGCTTGTCGTCGTCTGCGCGACGGGCGCTGCCCGCAGCCTTCCAGCGGGTCATCAGGTCACGGAAGGCCGCAGAGGTGGCGCCCCAGTCTGTGGACGTGGCGAGCGGCTCGGCCTCCGCGATGATCGCCTCCTTGACGGCCTTCGCGTCGTCACGATGCGAATTCAGCTCCGAGAAGTGCGCCTTGCGGCGACGGGTGTACTGGGTGCGCGCCGACGAGAACCGGTGCCACAGTTCGTTGTCAGTGGCGCGGTCGATGCGGGGGAGTGCCTTCCACTCGTCCAGCAGGGTGCGGAAGCGGTCCACGCCACCGCGCCAGTCGTTGCCGGCGGCGAGTTGCTCGGCCTCCACGACCATCGCTTCCTTCGCGGCGACGGTGACCGCGTTCTGCTCGGCACGCTGGGCCTTCCGCGCCTCGATCTGGGCGGGCAGCAGTTCGCTGACGGCCTCGAGACGGGCGGTCAACGCCGGTAGGTCGCCCACGGCGTTGGCCTCGGCCACGTTCTTCTTCGCAGTTTCGATCGCGGTGCGTGCCTCTTCGGGCGACATGGCCTGGGCCTTCACGCGCGATTCCAGGAGGCTCACCTCCGCAGCCAGGTTCTCGTAGCGGCGGACGTAGAAAGCCATGGCTTCCTCGGGGGTGGAATCGGGAATCTGCCCGACACTTCGTTCTGTGTCACCCGTGATGACGTACACCGTGCCGTCTGCATCGACGCGGCCGAAATCTGCGGGCGCTTGCTGTTCGCTCATGGGCCCAATCTAGCGGGATAGGGTGGGTGTGTGCTCGTCCAGCCCATACCTGTATCCCCTTGGCAAGCAAATTGTTATGTGGTGAGCGCTTCCGAGGCCGTGTCGGAGTGCGTCATCGTGGACCCCGGGATCACCGCCGATGAGCCGGTCGAATCGGTCATCCTCGAGCGGGGGCTGAGCCCCATGGCCATCCTCGCCACGCATGGCCACCTGGACCACGTGGGCGACGCCCATCTGCTCGCCGCGCGCTGGGGCGTGCCCGTCTACCTGGCGGCCGCGGACCAGCACCTCCTCACCCGTCCAGCCGATGGTCTTGGGCCCAGCGGCGCAGCGATGCTGCGGCAACTCACCGGCTCAGAGACGCTGCCCGCCATCGACGACGTGCGCGACTACGGCGAGCCGTTCACCGTGGCCGGCGTCACCGTCGAGGCCTTCGCGGCGCCCGGGCACACCAGGGGTTCCACGCTGCTGCGCGTCACCTCGTCGCGCACCACCGTGGTGTTCAGCGGCGACGTGCTCTTCGCGGGCACGATCGGGCGCACCGATCTGCCCGGCGGTAACATGGCCGAGATGCGTGACTCGCTGCGGCGCATCGTCGAGCACTTCCCGGCGCAGACCCCTCTGCTGCCGGGGCACGGCCAGCCCACCAGCCTGGCCCAGGAGCTCGCCACCAACCCATACCTGCAGCCCGGAAACGTGTAGAGGTACCGCCACCTTGTCCCGCCCCAGGCCGCTCAGCGGCTTCCCCGAGTTCCTGCCCGCCGGTCGTTTCGTGGAGAACCGCGTCCTCGACGTGGTGCGCACCACGTTCGAGCTGCACGGTTTCGCCCCCATTGAGACACGGGCCGTCGAGCCGCTCGACCAACTCGCGCGCAAGGGCGAGATCGACAAGGAGATCTACGTGGTCCGCCGCCTCCATGCGGAAGCCGGGGATGCCGACGAGCTGGGTCTGCACTTCGACCTGACGGTGCCGTTCGCCCGCTACGTGCTGGAGAACGCCGGGCACCTGGTCTTCCCGTTCCGCCGCTACCAGATCCAGAAGGTCTGGCGCGGTGAGCGCCCCCAGGAGGGCCGCTACCGCGAGTTCACGCAGGCCGACATCGACATCGTCGGGCAGGGGAACCTCGCTGCCCACCACGACGTCGAGATCCCGCTCGTGGCCCTGGACGTGTTCGAGAAGCTCCACACGGATCTAGGTCTTCCCCCGGTGAGCCTGCACGTGAACAACCGCAAGCTCTCCGAGGGTTTCTACCGCGGTCTCGGCATCGACGACACCGCGGCGGTGCTGCAGCGCGTCGACAAGTTCGACAAGATCGGCCCCGACGCGGTCGCCGAACTGCTCGTCAACGAGCTCGGCCTCAGCAGCGCGCAGGCCAAGGCCTGCGTGTCGCTGGCCGGCATCGCCGCCACGGACGAGTCGTTCGTCGACGACGTGCGGGCGCTGGGCGTCACCCACGAACTGCTGGACACCGGCCTGGAGGAGCTCTCCGCGCTGATCCGGGTGGCCGGTCGCTCAGTGCCGGACCGCGTGGTGGCGGACCTCAAGATCGCGCGCGGGCTGGATTACTACACCGGCACGGTCTACGAGACCTCGCTGGTGGGCTCGGAGAAGCTCGGCTCCGTCGCCTCCGGCGGGCGCTACGACTCCCTCGCCAGCGATGGGAAGACCACCTTCCCCGGCGTCGGCTACTCGTTCGGCATCACCCGCATCCTTGCCCCCCTGATCGGGCAGAAGAAGCTCACTGCGTCGCGCTCCGTCCCCAGCGCGGTCCTCGTGGCCGTGGACAACGAGGAGACCCGCGAGCAGGCCATCGCCGTCGCGGCCGCCCTGCGCAGCCGAAACATCCCGGTCGAGGTCGCCCCCAAGGCGGACAAGTTCGGCAAGCAGATCCGCTACGCCGAGCGTCGCGGTATCCCGTTCGTCTGGTTCGGCGCCGGTCACGACGACTCGGTCAAGGACATCCGCACCGGTGAGCAGGTCCCGGCCTCGCCGCTGGAATGGCTGCCCCCGGCCGAAGACCTCCGGGTCTCCGTCGGGTCGGCGCTCTGACGGCCACCATGGACGTGCAGCGCATCGGTGTCATCGGCGCGGGCAAGCTCGGCACGGCGCTCGCCCGGCTGGCCCTCGACGCCGGCTACGAGGTGAGGATCTCCGGTTCACCGCGCCAGGCCATGCTCGAGCTCGTCATCGGCACGGTGCTCCCCGGAGCCCAGCTGCTGCCTGAGGCGGACGTGGTCGCGCAGTCGGACCTGGTCGTGCTCGCCATCCCGTTCGGCAAGGCGCGTTCCGTGAATTTCGACGCGCTGGGCGGCAAGATCGTCGTCGACGCGATGAATGCCTGGGAGGCGGCCGGCGGTCACCTCGACGAGGAGCACGGCGGCACCACGTCGTCGCTGATCAGGATGCGCAACCCTGAGATGCGTTTGGTGAAGTCGCTCAACCACCTCGGATACCTGGACCTCACGGGAGACGCACGGGAGGCCGGGCATCCGCTGCGAAGGGCGATCGCCGTCATCTCCGACGACGAGGAGGCCCGCGCCGTCGTCGCCTCCGTCGTCGACTCCCTGGGGTTCGATCCGGTG
Organism: Tessaracoccus zhenghani; assembly: GCF_054552775.1. NCBI lineage: Bacteria > Bacillati > Actinomycetota > Actinomycetes > Propionibacteriales > Propionibacteriaceae > Tessaracoccus > Tessaracoccus zhenghani. Next base: position 620,252 of record NZ_CM137275.1, read on the forward strand.
GAGGCCCCCACGGCCGCGTCGCGCTGCCTGGAACCCGATTCCCCGGTCTTCGGGAGGCCGGTGTCCGTGGCAGAGCTCCGCGAGGCCCTCGGCCTCTGATTGTCGCCCCACGCCAGAGTCTCGTTACGATGGCCGGACGAGCTGCACCGTCTATGCAGCCAAAGATAGGACAAGTGAAGTGATTCGCACCTTTGAGGCCGGCACGTTGCGTGCCGAGCACGTGGGCCAGGAAGTCGTTCTCGCCGGATGGGTGGCCAAGCGCCGCGACCACGGCGGCGTCGCCTTCATCGACCTGCGGGATGCATCGGGCATCTGCCAGATCGTCGTGCGCGACGAGTACCTCGAATCCGCCGGCATCCACGACCTGCGCAATGAGTTCTGCATCCGGGTCACCGGCCTGGTGGACAAGCGCGAGGACGGCAACGTCAACCCCAACATCCCCACCGGCGAGGTCGAGGTGGTCATCCGCGAGCTCGAGGTGCTGAACCCCGCCGCGCCGCTGCCGTTCCAGATCGACGAGCGCACCACCGTCGGCGAGGACGTGCGCCTGAAGTACCGTTACTTGGACCTGCGCCGCCCGCGGCAGCACGAGGCCATGGTGCTGCGCTCCAACGTGACCCACACCATCCGTGAGGTGCTGGCCAGACACCGCTTCTACGACGTGGAGACCCCCACCCTGACGCGCTCCACTCCCGAGGGCGCCCGCGACTTCATCGTGCCTGCGCGCCTCCACCCGGGCAAGTGGTACGCCCTGCCCCAGAGCCCGCAGCTGTTCAAGCAGTTGCTCATGGTGGGCGGCATGGAGCGGTACTACCAGATCGCCCGCTGCTACCGCGACGAGGACTTCCGCGCGGACCGTCAGCCGGAGTTCACCCAGCTCGACATCGAGATGAGCTTCGTGGACCAGGACGACGTCATCGCCCTCTCCGAAGAGGTCATGGCCGCCTGCTGGCGTCTCATCGGTGTCGAGATGTCGCTGCCGCTGCCGCGGATCACCTGGCACGACGCCATGAACGACTACGGCTCGGACAAGCCCGACCTCCGCTTCGACCTCAAGATCCGCGAGCTCACCGAGTTCTTCAAGGACACCGCGTTCCGCGTGTTCCAGAACGAGTACGTCGGCGGCGTCGTGATGCCCGGTGGCGCCTCGCTGCCGCGTCGTCAGTTCGACGCCTGGCAGGAATGGGCCAAGCAGCGCGGTGCCCGTGGGCTGGCCTACATCACCATCGGTGAGGACGGCACGCTCGGTGGCCCGGTGGCCAAGAACCTGTCCGACGTGGAGCGCGACGGCATCGCCGGGATCATGGACGCCCAGCCGGGCGACGCCATCTTCTTCGCCGCCGGCCGCCGCGAGCAGTCCCAGGAACTCCTGGGCGCCGCCCGCCTCGAGATCGGTCGCCGCACCGGCCTCATCAACGAGGACGAGTGGAGCTTCGTCTGGGTGGTCGACGCGCCCATGTTCAAGTCGACGGAGGACGCTCAGGCCGCCGGTGACGTCGCGGTGGGCGAGGGCAAGTGGACCGCGGTCCACCACGCCTTCACCTCGCCGACCCCGGAGTGCCTGGACACGTTCGATACTGACCCCGGCTCGGCGCTCAGCTACGGCTACGACTTCGTCTGCAACGGCAACGAGGTGGGCGGCGGATCCATCCGTATCCACCGCCGCGACGTGCAGGAGCGGGTGTTCAAGGTCATGGGCATCGGCGACGACGAGGCCCAGGAGAAGTTCGGCTTCCTGCTCGACGCCTTCAGCTTCGGCGCCCCGCCGCACGGCGGCATCGCGTTCGGGCTGGACCGCCTCGTCATGCTGCTCGGCGGCTTCGACACCATCCGCGACGTCATCGCCTTCCCGAAGAGCGGCGGCGGATTCGACCCGTTGACCGAGGCCCCGGCCGCGATCGACCCGAAGCAGCGCAGGGAGGCCGGCGTGGACCACAAGCCGGAACCCAAGGACGCCAAGGACGCCAAGCCGGCAGAAGGCGCTTCCTGAGCCACGGCCATGAGCTACGACCTTTTCGGCAACCCTGACCCCGAGCCCACGGCCCGGGGCGGGTCGCTGAGCGACGCGATGAACCCGCAGGCGCCCCTCGCGGTGCGCCTGCGGCCGCGTTCGCTCGACGAGATCGTCGGGCAGCAGCACCTCCTCGCCCCCGGCTCACCGCTCCGCCGGCTCGCTGAGGGCCAACCCATGTCGGTGTTCTTGTGGGGGCCTCCCGGCGTCGGCAAGACCACCATCGCCTCGGTCGTCTCGCAGGCCACCCGCCGGCGGTTCGTGGAACTCTCGGCCGTCACGGCCGGGGTCAGGGAGGTGCGGGCGGAGCTGGCCGAGGCCAAGCGGGAACTGGCGCGCGGCAACGCCACGGTCCTGTTCGTCGACGAGGTGCACCGCTTCTCCAAGGCCCAGCAGGACGTCCTGCTGCCCGCCGTCGAGAACCGCCTGGTCACGCTGATCGCGGCCACCACGGAGAACCCCAGCTTCTCGGTGATCTCTCCGCTGCTGTCGCGCTCGCTCCTGCTGCGCCTGCAGCCGCTCGACGAGGCGGACCTCTCCGCCCTCGTGGACCGCGCCCTCACGGACGAGCGCGGCCTGGCGCGCGCCAACGGCGACCTGTTCGAACTGGCGGACGACGCCCGCGACCTCATCCTGCGTCTCGCCGGTGGCGACGCCCGCCGCGCGCTCACCTACCTCGAGGAATCCGCTGCGGCAGCAGACGCCAAGGGCGGGGCGCTGATCGACGTGGCCTCGGTGGAGTCGTCGGCCGACCGCGCCGCGGTGCGCTACGACAAGGACGGCGACCAGCACTACGACATCATCTCGGCGTTCATCAAGTCGGTCCGCGGCTCCGACGTGGACGCGGCCCTGCACTACCTGGCGCGGATGCTCGAGGCGGGGGAGGACCCCCGCTTCATCGCGCGACGCCTGATGATCTCGGCCAGCGAGGACATCGGCATGGCCGCCAGCGGGGTGCTGCAGACCTGCGTGGCTGCGGCCCAGGCAGTGCAACTGCTCGGCATGCCCGAGGCGCGCATCACGCTGGCCCACGCCACCGTCGCGGCCGCCACGGCGCCGAAGTCGAACGCGGCGTACGCGGCGATCAACGCCGCCATCGCCGACATCAGGCAGGGCAAGGGCGGTCTCGTGCCGCCCCATCTGCGCGACGCGCACTACGCCGGCGCTGAGAAGCTCGGCCACGGCAAGGGTTACAAGTACGCCCATGACTACCCGCACGGCGTGGCGCCTCAGGTCTACCTGCCGGAGGACCTCGTCGGAACCGAGTACTACCACCCCACGGACCACGGCCAGGAGGCCGCCATCGCCGAGCGCGTCGCTGCGCTGCGCGCGCTGCTGGGCGAAGGATGATGGTCGGCTAGAGTTACGCCCATGACGCTCATGACTGTTGGAGAGGTTGCAGGCCTGATCGCGGCGATCGCGGCCTGCGTATTCGTGGCCCTGGCCGCAGTACCGCTGCTCAAGGCCGGGCGCGCCCTCGACGAGGTGCGTCTCGCCGTCCGCGACATCGGGCACAACTCCGTGCCGGTGCTGCAGGAACTCAAGAGCACCGTGGCCACCACGAACACCGAGCTGCTGAAGCTCGGGGTCGTGACGGAGGACGCCGCCAAGGTCACCGGGCACGCCACCGTCGTGAGCGAGAACGCCGCGCAACTGTCGACGCTGTTCGCCGCCACCCTGGGCGGCCCACTGGTGAAGACCGCCGCGTTCAGCTACGGCGTGCGGAAGGCACTCAAGGGGCGCAGGAAGTGAGCCGGCTCTTCTGGATGCTCCTGGGGATCGGCCTGACCATCTTTGTGATGCTGCGGGGCCGGGAACTGCTGTACAAGCTCACGCCGCGCGGGCTGGCCGAGCAGGTCGAGAAGAAGGGGCACGAGACGGCCGCCGGCTTCGGCGACTTCATGGCCACCTTCCGCCGCGCCATGGCCGAGCGCGAAGCCGAGTTGCGTCGCGAGCTCGACCTCCCCGAAACACCTTCCAACTGATCTCCACTTTCAAGGAACCACACTTATGAAGACCTCCGATATCCGGAGCCGGTTCGTCGACTTCTTCGCGGCGCGGGAACACACCAAGGTCCCCAGCGCATCGCTGCTGTACAACGACCCCACGCTGCTGTTCGTCAACGCGGGCATGGTGCCGTTCAAGCCCTACTTCCTGGGCGACGAGCCCGCGCCGTACAAGCGCGCCGTGAGCTCGCAGAAGTGCGTGCGCACGCTCGACATCGACGAGGTGGGCAGGACCACCCGGCACGGCACCTTCTTCCAGATGCTGGGCAACTTCGCGTTCGGCGACTACTTCAAGGAAGGCGCCATCCGGTACGCGTGGGACCTGGTGACGGGCTCCGAGGCCGACGGCGGATGGGGCTTCGACGCCGACAAGGTGTGGGTGACCGCGCTCTACGGTGACCAGGAGACCATCGACCTCTGGCGCGAGGTGGGCATCCCGCGCGAACACATCCAGGAGCGCGGGCTCAAGGACAACTACTGGCACATGGGCGTTCCCGGCCCCGGTGGGCCTTGCTCGGAGATCTACATCGACCGCGGGCCGGAGTTCGGCCCCGACGGCGGCCCCGAGGCAGACGAGGACCGCTTCCTCGAGATCTGGAACCTCGTGTTCCAGCAGGAGGAGCTCTCCGCGGTGCGCCGCAAGGACGACTTCGACGTCCTGCGCCCCTTGCCACACCGCAACATCGACACCGGCTCCGGCCTCGAACGCGTCGCCTACCTGAAACAGGGGGTGGCGAACATGTACGAGATCGACGAGGTGTACCCCGTCATCGCCAAGGCGGCCGAGCTCTCAGGCAAGTCCTATGGCGCTTCGGACGTGGACGACGTCCGGTTCCGCGTCGTGGCAGACCACGTGCGCTCCGGCCTCATGCTGATGACCGACGGCGTGACCCCCGGCAACGAGGCGCGCGGCTACGTGCTGCGCCGCCTCCTGCGTCGCGTCGTGCGCGCCATGCGCCTCCTCGGCGTGGGTGACCCGGTGCTGCAGGAACTGCTGCCCGTGTCCAAGGCCGCCATGCTCGGGTCCTTCCCGGAGATCGAAGAGGCATGGGGCCGCGTGTCCCAGTCCGCCTACGCGGAGGAGGAGTCCTTCCGTCGCACCCTGCAGTCCGGCACGGTCATGTTCGACACCGCCGTCGGCGAGGTGAAGAAGTCCGCCGTCACCACGCTGCCCGGTGACAAGGCCTTCCAGCTGCACGACACGTACGGTTTCCCGATCGACCTCACCATGGAGATGGCCAGTGAGGCCGGCCTCTCCGTGGACCGCGCCAAGTTCGAAGAGCTCATGAAGGAGCAGAAGGAACGCGCCCGCGCGGATTCCAAGGCGAAGAAGGGCGGGGCCGCCTCGGTGGAGGCCTACCGCCAGCTCCGCGAGAAGGGTGAGGTGCCCTTCCTCGGCTACACGGACCTCTCCGTGGCCACCAGTGTGCGCGGCATCATCGTCGACGGCGTGAACGTGGACCGGGCCACGGACGGCACCACCGTCGAGATCGTGCTGAAGGAGACCCCGTTCTACGCGGAGGCCGGCGGCCAGGATGCAGACCGCGGCACCATCGTCGGCGACGGCTTCTCGCTGGACGTGATCGATGTGCAGCGCCCCGTGCCCGGCCTGGTCGTGCACCGGGTAGAGGTGCTGGGCGAACTCCCGCTCGGCGCGCAGGTTGATGCTCGGGTCGACGCCGCAGCGCGCCACGGTGCCTGCCAGGCGCACACCGCCACGCACATCGTGCACGCCGCCCTGCGCGAACTGGTGGGCTCCAACGCGACGCAGGCGGGCTCGTACAACAAGCCCGGCTACATGCGTTTCGACTTCTCCTCGCCGAAGGGCTTGTCGGACCAGCTCAAGGCGGAGGTGGAGGCCAAGGCCAACGAGGCGATCATCGCCAACTACGCCGTGAGCGCCCAGGAGATGAAGCTGGAGGACGCCAAGGCACTCGGTGCCATGGCGATGTTCGGCGAGAAGTACCCGCCGGTCGTCCGGATGGTCGAGCTCGCGGGGCCATGGTCGCGTGAACTGTGTGGGGGCACCCACGTCGCCAACACCGCGGAGATCGGTGTGCTCAACCTGCTCAGCGAGTCGTCGATCGGCTCCGGTGTGCGCCGCGTCGAGGCGCTGGTCAGCACGGATGCGTTCGCCAAGTTTGCGGCTGAGCGCGCGCTCGTCAACCAGCTGACCGACGCCCTGCGGGTGCGCCCGGACAACCTCGTGGAGCGGGTCGAGAAGATGGTGGCCCAGCTCAAGGATGCGGAGAAGGCTATCGCCAAGCTCCAGTCCGAGAAGTTGCTCGCCGGCGCCGCCTCGCTCGTCGACCGGGCGGTGGATGTCAACGGCGTCCGTTACCTCGGCGTGGAGACGCCCGGGGTGGGCGGCAACGAGCTGCGCACCCTGGCGCTCGACCTGCGCGAGCGGCTCGGGAGCGGGCCAGGCGTGGTCGCGCTGATCGGTGGCGCAGACAAGCCGACGGCGATCGTGGCCACCAATGAGGCCGCTCGCGGTCTGGGGCTCGGCGCCGGTCGCCTGATCTCGGTCGCGTGCGCTGCAATGGGCGGCAAGGGCGGCGGCAAGGAGGACCTGGCCCAGGGCGGCGGAACCGACGCATCCGCTGGCCCGCAGGCCATCGCTGCTGTCCGCACGGCGCTGGAGGAGCGTGCCTGAGGGTGCGCGCCTCGGGATCGACTGGGGCAAGGCGAGGATCGGGGTCGCGGCGTGCAACGCCGGGGTCTCCTTCGCCTACCCGGTCGAGACCGTGCCGGCCGGCCCCGGCGAGATGCAGCGACTGGCGGCCATCGTGGCGGAGTACGAGCCTGGGGTCGTCTACGTGGGGCTCCCTCTCACCCTCGCCGGTGAGCGCAGCTTCGCCGCGCAATTCGTCGTGGAGAAGGCAGTTCAGCTCGCCCGGATGATCCCGGCGACACCGGTGCTGCTCGTCGACGAGAGAATGAGTACCGCGTCGGCATCCCGTAGTCTGGGCGACGCAGGTCGTCGCGCCAAGCAGCAGCGCAGGGTCATCGACCAGGCTGCGGCCGTGGAGATCCTGCAGCGGGCCCTCGACGCCGAAGGGCGAACGGGACACCCGGTCGGAGAATCTGTAGAGCTGGAGGCAGAGTGAACGCGAAGTTCACCGATAACGACGGTCGTCTCAATTGGCGCCGCCTGGGTTACACGGCGCGCAGCGCCTTTGCGGTGCTGCTGTCGCTGGCGGTGCTCATCGGCGGCGGGTGGTTCGTGTACTCGAAGGCCAACGACGCCTACGTGTCCTGGCGCACCGCCGAGGATTACATGGGGGAGGGCAAGGACGACGTCCAGATCGTCATCCCCCGAGGCGCGAGCATCACCCAGATCGGCGAGATCCTGCGCGAGGCCGGTGTCATCAAGTCCACCCGCACCTTCCGCCAGGTGGCCACGCGCAGCGGCGAGTCGGACCAGCTCCAGGCAGGGCGCTTCAACCTGAAGAAGGAACTGCCGGCTGAGACGGCGTTCAGGATGCTGCTGGATCCGGAGAACGTGGAGCGCCTGATGGTGACCTTCCCCGAAGGCACCGTGTCCGTCAGGCAGTGGCAGATCATGGAACGGCCGGCCAACTCCGTGATCGGGTTGACCTACGCCGACATGGAGGCCGCTGCAGCAGATCCCACCATCTACCCGCTGCCCGGTTATGCCAACGGCCAGTTGGAAGGATTCCTGTTCCCGTCCACCTACCAGGTGGGGGAGCCGGCGGTCGCCTCGTACCTGATCGCCACCCAGGTGTCGCAGTTCAACCGCGTGGCGGACAAGATCAAGCTGGAGGAGGGCGCGCAGGCGCTGGGCGTCACCCCTCGCAACATCGTCACCACCGCGTCGATCATCGCCGCAGAGGTCAGCAGCGCCAAGGACCAGCCGATGGTGGCGCGCGTGATCTACAACCGCATCAACGCCGGCATGCCTCTGCAGATGGACTCCACCGTCCACTACGCAGTGCAGAGGTGGGACACGGTCACCACCACGGCCGAGGAACGCCAGAACCCGTCGCCGTACAACACCTATGTGCACAAGGGCTACCCGCCGGGCCCCATCAGCAACCCCGGCGAATCTGCCCTCCTCGCCGCGCTCAACCCGGCAGACACCGACGCGCTCTTCTTCGTGACGGTCAACCTGGACACCGGCGAGACGAAGTTCGCCGCCACCCTGGAGGAGCACCAGGCCAACCAGGCCGAGTTCCAGGCCTGGTGCCAGGCCAACACCGGCCGCTGCAGCGGATGAGCGCCGGAGGGCGCTACCGGGCCGCCGTCATCGGCGACCCGGCCGAACATTCGTTGTCGCCGGCCATCCACCGTGCCGGCTACCGGGCCAACGGCCTCGTGTGGCGCTACGACGCCGTCACCGTCACGCCCGCGGAACTCGACGGCTTCGTGCGGTCCCGCCTCGACGACCCGGCCTGGGCCGGTCTCAGCGTCACCGCCCCGCACAAGGAGGCAGTGCTGGCCTACGGGGAGGCCGACGAACCCACCCGGCTGGTGGGCGGCGGCAACACCCTCGTCTTCGGGGCTCAGCCCAAGGTCTACAACACCGACGTGCCCGGCTTCGTCCGGGCGTGGCGGGCGCACCGCCTGGGGACGCCCCGCACGGCGGCCATCCTCGGCAACGGCGCCACGGCGCGGTCGCTGGTGCTCGCCCTCGCGGGGCTCAAGACCAGGGAGATCATCGTGCTGGCCAGGAGGCCGGAGCGGGCGGCGCCGATCCTGGAGCTGGCCCGTACCCTCGGGCTGCACGCCGAGGTCAGCCTGCTGGGGGAGAGCGTCGGGCCCGTCGACCTCGTGGCCAGCACCATCCCGGCCCCGGCCACGGCCGAGCACGCGACGAAACTGGCCGCGGAGGCCACGGTCGTCTTCGATGCGGTCTACGACCCCTGGCCGACGCCGCTCGGGCTCGCGGCCCGGGAAGCCGGCCGTTTCTCGCTCAACGGCCTTGACCTCCTGGCCGGTCAGGCGGTGGACCAGTTCTTCCTGCTCACCGGGCACCGCGTGACGTTCGAGGACTGCCGTTCGGCAGCCGGTCGGGAACTCAAGAGGCGCTCCCTTCTCTGACACAATGACCCTCATGCTTCGATACCTGACTGCCGGTGAATCCCATGGCCAAGCGCTCATCGCCACCATGGAAGGCATCCCGGCCCATGTACGAGTGGGTGTCGAAGAGATCGCCCGGAACCTCGCCCGTCGACGCCTGGGCGTCGGCCGCGGGGCGCGGATGAAGTTCGAGGCCGATGAACTCACCCTGCTGGGCGGCTTCCGCCACGGCGAGACGATCGGTTCGCCCATCGCCATCATGATCGGCAACACCGAGTGGCCGAAGTGGCAGAAGGTGATGGCGCCGGGTCACGTGGACGAGGCCGAGCTGGCTGAGTTGGCCCGCAACGCCAAGCTCACGCGCCCCCGCCCCGGTCACGCAGATCTGGCCGGCATGCAGAAGTACGACTTCGACGAGGCCCGCCCGCTGCTCGAACGCGCCTCCGCCCGGGAGACCGCCGCCCGCGTCGCGCTGGGCACCATCGCGCAGGCGTTCCTCGAACAGGCCTTCGGCATCACCGTGCTGAGCCACGTGGTGGAACTGGGCCCCGTGCGGGCCGGCCGCGAAGACCTCCCCACCATCGCGGACCTGGCCGCCATCGACGAGGACCCGGTGCGGTGCTTCGACGCTGAGGCCTCCGTCGCGATGCAGGCCGAGGTGGAGGCCTGCCAGAAGGAGGGCGACACCATGGGCGGCGTCGTCGAGGTGCTGGCCTGGGGGCTGCCCCCTGGCCTCGGTTCACACGCGCAGGGAGACCGGCGCCTCGATGCGAAGCTTGCCGGCGCGCTGATGGGCATCCAGGCCATCAAGGGAGTCGAGGTGGGTGACGGCTTCGCCCTCGCCCGGACCCGTGGCTCGCTGGCCCACGACGAGATCCTGCCCACCGACGGGGGTATCCGCCGCGCCTCGCACCGCTCGGGCGGCACCGAGGGCGGCATGTCCACCGGAGAGGTGCTGCGCGTCCGCGCCGCGATGAAGCCCATCGCCACCGTCCCGCGCGCGCTGCGCACCATCGACACCACCACGGGTGAGGCCGCCGCGGCCCACCACCAGCGCTCAGACGTGTGTGCCGTGCCGGCAGCCGGCGTCGTGGCTGAGGCCATGGTGGCGCTCGTGCTGGCGGAGGTGGCGCTGGAGAAGTTCGGCGGCGACTCCGTAGGGGAGACCCGCCGCAACTACGAGTCCTACCTGGCAGACGTGGCCGCCCGCGGCCTGGAGATCGGCCGATGAGCATCGTTCTGGTCGGCGCCCCCGGCGCAGGCAAGTCCACCGTCGGCAAGAGGCTCGCCCGGAAGCTGGGCAAGACCTTCGTCGACGTGGACCAGCGCATCGAAGAGGTTGAGGGCAAGCCCGTCGCGGAGATCTTCGCCGACGAGGGCGAGGCGTACTTCCGTGCCCTCGAGCAGGAGGCCACCCTGGAGTTGCTCGAGGCGTATGAGGTGGTGTCGCTCGGCGGTGGCGCCGTGATGAACGAGGCCATCCAGCAGGCGCTGCGCGACGGCGGCCACGAGGTGATCTGGCTGAAGGTGTCCATCGGGCAGGCCACGCGCAGAGTCGGCATGAACAAGGCACGCCCCATGCTGCTGGGCAATGTGCGCGGCCGCCTCATCGAGCTGCTGCGGGAGCGAAATCCAGTTTATGAAGCGCTGGCCACCCAGATCGTGGAGACTGATGGTCACGGCAGTTCCGAGGTCGCCGACGACCTTGCCGCTGAACGTGGTGCTCAAGGAGGAGCGGAAGAATGAGCGTTCGCGTGGAATCCGCCCTCGGCCCCTACGAGGTCCACATCGACAGGGGCGCGCTCGCCCAGTTGCCCGGCATGGTGGGCGACGCGACGAGGGTGGCCATCATCCATCCCGAACCGCTCTCGGCGATCGCCGCGCAGGTGGCCGGGATGCTCGAGCAACGCGTCCTGTTGCTGCCGGTGCCGGATGCCGAGGCCGCCAAGACCGTTGAGGTGCTCAGCCGCTGCTGGAACGCCCTCGCCGAGGCCGGTTTCACGCGCAGTGACCTGGTGATCGGGATCGGCGGCGGCACCGCCACAGACCTGGCCGGCTTCGTGGCCGCCTCCTGGCTGCGCGGGGTGCCCTACATCAGCATCCCCACGTCGGTGCTCGCGATGGTCGACGCGGCGGTGGGCGGCAAGACGGGCATCAACCTCGACGCCGGCAAGAACCTGGTGGGCGCGTTCTACGAACCGGTGGGCGTGATCTGCGACCTCGCACTGCTCGACAGCCTCCCGGACCGCGACGTGCGCTCCGGCATGGCGGAGGTGCTGAAGTGCGGCTTCATCGCCGACACCCGCATCCTGGACCTGGCGCGGGAGGACCTGGCGGATGCCGCAGACGTGCGCAGCGACCGGTTCGCCGAACTCGTCACCCGCGCCGTCCAGGTGAAGGCGACGGTGGTGGCCGCAGATTTCCGCGAGGCGACGTCAAAAGGCGCCGACGTGGGGCGTGAGGCGCTCAACTACGGCCACACGCTGGGGCACGCAATCGAGGCCCACGCGCGCTACACGTGGCGCCACGGCGACGCGATCGCCGTCGGCCTGGCCTGGTGTTCGCGGGTGTCGCGGCAGTTGCTGGGGCTCGACCACGAGTCGGTCGCCATGCACGACGACCTCCTCGGCGGATTGGGCCTGCCGCTGCGCTACGAGCAGTCGGCGTGGGAGGACCTGCGCGCGATCATGAGCCTCGACAAGAAGGCCCGCGGCAACATCCTGCGGATCGTCGGCATCACGGAGTTCGGCAAGCCCGTCATCATCGACGCGCCGGATGAGGCGGCCATGGAAGCCGCCTACCGCGAACTCTGCTGACGAGGCCGACATGCACAAGGACCCCGGCAACGCACAGCGTTGCCGGGGCCCGATGTTTATGTGTGGTTACCGCTTGCGGACAGGCGGCTGGGCCGCCGTCTTGGGCTTGACCTGTAGCAGGACAGTGTCGCTGCTCGTGTTGCCGGCCGGATCCGAGACGCGGATCGTCACCTTGTACGACCGGGGGCCGGTCGGTGTTCCGCTGAGGGTTCCGTCCGCGTCGATCGTCAGCCAGGCGGGGTTGCCGAGCACGCTGTAGGTCAGGTCGGCCGAATCGTCGGTGGCCTGTACCTGCAGTGAGAAGTGCCTGCCCACCGTCAGCTTCTGGTGTGCAAGATCGGAGATCATCGGAGAGGTGACGTCCGGCTGTGGTGCCTTGATGCCCACCACGACAGGGTCGTGGTCCGACGACGCGAACTCGTCGACGGCGTGGAAATCGGTGATGTTGTAGTTGCGGCGCGAGTACTGGAACGCGATCGACTCGTCGCCGTTGATGTTCCAGACCGCCGCATCGGTGACGAGGGCCAGGGCCGCGTCATTGGCGAACACGTGGTCCAGCGAACCGAGACGGCCGCTGAACTGGTACGTCGCGTCCTCGGTGACGCCACCCTGGGTCAGGTTGGTGAAGCCGGCGTCCTCGATGAATTGGACCGGGGTCTCCATCGTGTACGCGTTGAAGTCGCCCATCAGGAACACTGGCTTGTCGGCGAAAGCCTCGAAGGTGTTCGCCCAGGTGCTGAGGGCCTTGGCCTGAGCCTCGCGGGAGGGGTTGGCGTTGCCCTGGCCGGTGCCGTCGTCTTCACCGGAACCCTTCGACTTGAAGTGGTTCACGATCGCCACGAACGTGGTGGTGCTGCCCTTGGCCTGGAACTCCTGGGCCAGCGGGTTGCGCGCATTGGCAAAGGCGTCGTCGAGCAGGATGTAGGACGGGCCGACGAGCTGGACGGTGTCCGGGTTGTAGATGAAGGCCGTGCGGATGACGTCCTCATTCGGGGTTGCCACCGTGGGGCTGGGTGCGAACGCCCAGTTGCCGCCGGCTGCGTTGAGCGCGGCCACCAGGGTGGCGAGCGCCTTGTCGCGGGGCTGGCCCGCCAGGTAGGTGATGGCGGCGCTGTTCTCGATCTCCTGGAGGCCGACGACATCGGCGTCCAGCTTGTTGATGGCCGCGACGATCTTGGCCTCCTGATCGGCGAACGCCGATTCGGAGTAGGCACCGCGCACCTGGCAGTTGTTGGCGCCCACGGGGTTGCCCTCGCGGTCGCTGTAGTACTTGCAGTTGGCCTCGTTGACGCCGAGGTCGTCGAAGTAGTTCAGCACGTTGAACGAAGCGAGCTGGATGTCGCCCCCCACCACGGGCGCGTCGGCCGGGCGGTCGTTGACGCTGGTGATGAAGGAGACCTCTGCGCCCGTGACCTGGCTGGTGGGCTGGAAGTTCCACTGGAAGCGGTAGTCGAGGATGACCGGCTCCGTGAACGTCACCGGGGAGCCGGTGCGCATGGGCGTGGCCGCGCTCAGGTGCGGCAACGGCGAGTTCTTGGCGGCGGCGTTGTTGGTGTAGTCCCAGCTGGAGCCGTCGTCGAGCGTGATCAGCTTCGTGCGGTTCTCGGCTTCGTAGGCGAGGGCCTCAGGACCGGGACGGACCACGTCGGTGGCGGTGAACAGCGGCTCGTCACCGTACGCGAGGCCGATCTGGCCGTAGCGGTTCAGGTCATAGTTGTTGGTGATGGTGTAGCCGCCGGTGGGCAGCACGAGCATGCCTTCGTAGGCTTCCTTCGCGGCGTCGGTGCCGGGGAAGGTGGTCAGCGCGGTGGGGGTGACCGCGGCGCAGTCGGCAGCGGGCGTGAGCGTGGCGTTCGCGAGCTGGGTCAGGGTGAAGTGCTCACCGGCGGTTCCCGTCACGGTGTAGCACTCGCCGATGGTGGCGTTGGCTGCGGCGTCGCCGAAGACGAAGATGCCATCAGAAGCATCGCCGGGTGCCTTGGGCGCCCCACCGGAGCCCGGGGTCTGGATGTAGGCACCGCGGAAGTTGCCGGTGGGATACGCCGCCGTGACGACGCCAGTGGTGGTCACGGTCTGGCCGGACAGGGGAGTGGCCGCGCCCGGGCCCTGGATCTCAGCGATCGGGGTCACGGTGGGCTCCGTCGGGACCGTTGTGGTCTCCGTCGGCGTGGGGGTGGGGGTCCCGCCGCCTGTGATGGAGGAGTCCGAACCCGGGGTGGGTGTCTCGGTGAAATCGAAGTCCTCGGCGTTGTTGTCAGTGTCGGATGCGCCGGTGCGGGTGATCGATCCCGGGGTGGAGTTTCCACCGGTGTAGATGGCCGCGGCGGTCTCGTTGCGGACCGCCGTGCCGTAACCGACAATGTCGATCTCGACGTCGCCGTTCAGGAGGGTGATCGCACCGTTGGTGCCGCTGGGGTTGATGCCGCAGTCGAGCTGTACCGAGACGTCTGCACCGACGGTGGCGTTGTTGGTGCCCGTGCCCACGACGAAGAACCCGCCGGGGGCGACTGTGCCCGAGAGACCACAGGTACTGCCGACGCCGGCAGTGGTGGCCGAGCTGTAGCCGAGCTTCCAGCCCGTCAGGTCGATGGCCTGGGCGGTCGGGTTGTACAGCTCGACGAACTTCTTGTTGAACGGCTGGTTGGCGCTACCGCCGCGGGCGTAGACCTCGTTGATGACGAGGTGATCTGCTGGTACCGCCTGTGCCGGCGCAGCGACGAATGATGCGGCGAGCAATGCCGCTGTCGCAGCCAGCACGGTGAGGTGCTTGCGCATGGATCAGACTCCTAGTGAAGAAACGACGTCGCCGCGGAATTGAGGCGACAGTGGCCCTCACCCTAGAGGGATGTTGTCAAGGATTTGCTCACCCCTGCGGATCGTTTAGACGAAGTTCATCCCCTGGTACCCGGAAGTTCGTCTCCCTCCCATCGGGTGGCCCTGGGAGGCCGCCGATCCGCTGCCGTAAGCTCTTTCACATGTCAGAGGTGTGGCAAGCGCTGGGAGCGGCCCTGCGGCTGGACAGCAGCCACCTCGCACAGGTGGGCCTCTGGGCGGCCCTCGGAGTGGCCCTGATCGCGGGCGCCTCCACGATGCTCGGCCACACCGCCATCCTGCTGCTCAACCGCATCCACGGGCTGCGCCTGGTCAGCACGCTGTTGCTGAACATCGTGTCGTTGGCCACCCTCCACATCATCCAGGCGGCCGTTACCTGGGGCGTCACCTCGCTGGGGCTGCGCCGCGCCGCGCCGCTGATGCCGCTGGTCCTCGTGGGCCTGCTGTCGGTGGCACCACTGGCTTTCGCCTTCATCCAGGCCATGCCGCACTTCGGCATGTTCTTCGGCCGCGTCCTGCAGGGCTGGAGTTTCCTCATCCTCTGGTTCGGCCTGGCCGAGGTCTTCGACATCGGGCGCTGGTGGGCGCTGGGGTTCTCCCTCTCGGGCTGGTTCGTGATGCAACTGCTGTCGCGGCTCCTGCAGCGCCCGGTCAACTGGGTGGGCTCCAGGGTCTGGACGCTCGCAACCGGCCGGCCCACCGTCGTGACCTCCCGTGACATCCTCGCCGGGATGCCTGCCATGCCGGTGCTGGACCGGACGCGGCGGGAGGCGCAGGCGTGATCAGCTGGGTCCTGGGCGGGGCGGCACTCATGGTGGCGGCGTTCGTGCTGCTGTCGCCCCTGGAGTCGCTGCGCTGGTGGGCCGACAAGGGTCAGGCGGAGATCGCCGCCACCTTCGACCCCATGCGCCCACCGCCCCAGGCCGCCGGCACCGGGCCAACGGCGTTCGTCGTCTACCTGTCCGGGGTGGCCTTGCTGAGCGGCGACACTCTCTCGGACCGCGAGGACGCCTGGCTGGCCGCGGTCGCCGAAGAGGTGCCGGGCGCCTGCATCATCTCCGAGGTGTTCCCGTACGCCGTCGACAACCGGGGGCTGCTGCACCGGACCACGATGGGCCTGTGGAAGGTGCTCGGCTGGACCCGTGAGCACTGGCACTGGAACCCCATCCACAACCTCATCAACATCCGCAACATCGCCCAGGTGCTGGTCTCCGCAGACCCGCGGTACGGACCCACGTTCAACATCGGGCTGGCGCAGGAGCTCTGGCGCGCCCTGCAGCGTCACGGATACCGGCCCGGCAGCGGCACCCCCGTCACCTTGATGGGTCTCTCGGGCGGTGTGCAGATGGCACTGGGCGCCGGGTGGTTCCTGCACGCGCTCAAGGTGCCCGTCTCGCTGATCAGCATCGGGGGCATCTTCGGCGACGACCCCGGCCTGGACAGGATGCGGCACCTCTGGCACCTCACCGGCACCCGCGACCACACCCACCACCTGGGCACCGTCGCCTTCCCCGGACGCTGGCCCACCTCACCCCTGTCGACGTGGAACCGGGCCAAGCGGGAGGGTCGCGTCAGCTTCCACACGATCGGCCCCATGGCCCACGACGGTCCCGCGGGTTACTACGGCCGGCGTTCCCTCGACGCGCAGGGTCGCAGCCATTTCGACCTGACGCGCGACGCCGTCGTCGCCATTCTGCGTGAGGAGGCGGGGTGCCTGAGGGGCTGCGCGACACGGAGTGTGGACGGATTTTTCTGAGTTGGCGCCCGATCCCGTAGAATGCTCTGTTGGCCGCAGCCCCCGATCCACTGAGGAGAACAGACATGGTCTCGACCAACGATTTGAAGAACGGAATGGTCCTCGATCTCGATGGCCAGCTGTGGCAGGTGCAGTGGTTCCAGCACCACAAGCCCGGCAAGGGGAACACGGTCGTGCGGTCCAAGCTGAAGCACGTGCTGAGCGGCAAGATCGTCGATCGCACCTTCAACGCCGACACCAAGGTCGAGACCGCGACGGTGGACCGCTCGGAGATGCAGTACCTCTACATGGACGGCGACGACTACGTGTTCATGGACATCGCCACCTTCGACCAGCTCCACGTCCCCGCGGAGACCGTCGGCGACGCCAAGGACTACCTGCTCGAGAACACCAACGCGTTTGTGGCCACCCACGAGGGCGCTCCACTGTTCATCGAACTGCCCACCTCCGTGGAACTCATCGTCACCTACACCGAGCCGGGCCTGCAGGGCGACCGCTCCACCGGTGGCACCAAGCCCGCCACGTTGGAGACCGGCAAGCAGATCCAGGTGCCCCTCTTCATCACCAACGGTGAGAAGGTCAAGGTCGACACCCGCGACGGCTCCTACCTCGGACGCGTTTCCAGCTAGATGTCTGAGCGCCCCTCCCACTACAGCGCGCAGACCAAGGCCCGCAAAGCTGCTCTCGACATCCTCTTCATGGCGGAGCAGCGCGGCGACTCTCTGAGCGAGACCTTCACCGAGCAGCGCACGCTGTCGGGCGGCGTCGTCCGCGAACTGACGCGCGAAATCGTCTTCGGTGTGGCTGAGCACCTCGACGAGATCGACGACCGGATCTCCGCTGCCGCCTCCGCGGCGTGGCCGCTGGACCGCATGCCGTCAG
Source organism: Tessaracoccus zhenghani (assembly GCF_054552775.1). Classification (NCBI taxonomy): domain Bacteria; kingdom Bacillati; phylum Actinomycetota; class Actinomycetes; order Propionibacteriales; family Propionibacteriaceae; genus Tessaracoccus; species Tessaracoccus zhenghani. The sequence goes on from NZ_CM137275.1 coordinate 637,598, forward strand.
TCGACCGCAACCTCGCCCGCATGGCGATCTTCGAGCTCGACTACACCGACACCCCTCCAGGCGCAGTCATCTCCGAGGCGGTCCGCCTCGCGGGAGATCTGTCCACCGATGAATCACCGGCGTTCCTCAATGGCCTATTGGCCAAGGCCGCCGGCGCGAAGCCAAACACGAACTGATCTCCGAAAGAGGTAACGCATGAGTCCCGTTCCCGCATTGTTGGTCTTGGAGGATGGGCGCGTGTTTCGTGGCCGATCTTTCGGCGCCAATGGCGAGACGTTCGGCGAGCTGGTGTTCTCCACCGGCATGTCCGGATATCAGGAGACCCTGACAGACCCCAGCTACCGCGGGCAGGTGGTGCTGGCCACCGCCCCCCACATCGGCAACACCGGGTGGAACGACGAGGATGGCGAATCCGGCCGCATCTGGGTCGCCGGTTACATCGTGCGCGACCCCGCGCCCCGTCCCTCCAATTGGCGCTCCGTTAGGAGCCTCGACGACGAACTGCGCGAGCAGGGGATCGTCGGGATCTGCGATATCGACACCCGGGCCCTCACCCGCCACATCCGTGACCGCGGCGCCATGCGCGTGGGCATCTCCACGGAGACCGACAACGTGGACGAACTGCTCGCCCGCGTGCTGGACCAGCCGATGATGGCGGGTCAGGACCTCATCGGCGACGTGACCACCCAGATGCCGTACACGGTGGAGGCCAAGGGCGACACGTTGTACTCGATCGTCGCGGTGGACCTCGGCATCAAGTCGATGACTCCCACGCAGCTGGCCGCCCGCGGCCTGGACGTGCACGTGGTGCCCGCCCACGCCACCTTCGACGAGGTGATGAGCTACGCACCGGACGGCGTGTTCTTCAGCAACGGTCCCGGCGACCCGTCGACGGCTGAGGCCCCGACGGCGCTGCTGCGCGAGGTGCTGGAGGCCAAGGTGCCGTTCTTCGGCATCTGCTTCGGCAACCAGCTCTTCGGCCGCGCGCTGGGCTTCGACACCTACAAGCTCAAGTTCGGCCACCGCGGCATCAACCAGCCGGTGGTCGACCGCACGACGGGCCGCATCGAGGTCACGTCGCACAACCACGGCTTCGCCGTCGACGCGCCCCTGGAGGGAACAGTCGACACCGAGTTCGGCCAGGTGAGCGTCAGCCACAAGTGCCTCAACGACGACGTCGTCGAGGGTCTCGAACTCCGCCGCGACGGGGACCTCGTGGCCTTCTCCGTGCAGTTCCACCCGGAGGCCGCTGCCGGCCCCCACGACGCCAACTACCTCTTCGACCGGTTCGTGTCGGTCATCTCGGCCGGAAAGGACGCCTGATGCCGCGTCGCACAGACATCTCGTCGATCCTGGTGATCGGCTCGGGCCCCATCGTGATCGGTCAGGCCTGCGAATTCGACTACTCCGGCACCCAGGCCTGCCGCGTCCTCCGCGAAGAGGGCTACCGCGTGGTCCTGGTCAACTCGAACCCGGCCACGATCATGACGGACCCGGACTTCGCGGACGCCACCTACGTCGAGCCCATCACGCCTGAGTTCGTCGAGAGGGTCATCGCGAAGGAACGCCCCGACGCGGTGCTCGCCACCCTCGGTGGCCAGACGGCGCTCAACGCCGCCGTCGCCCTGCACGACAACGGTGTGCTCGAGAAGTACGGCGTGGAGCTGATCGGCGCGTCCATCGACGCCATCCAGCGCGGTGAGGACCGCGAGCAGTTCAAGAAGATCTGCCTCGGCCTGGACATCCCCGGCGGGCCGCCGGAGGTGGCCAAGTCGCACATCTGCCACACCATGGCGGAGGTCGTCGCGGCCGCTGAGAACCTGGGGTACCCGGTCGTCGTGCGCCCGTCGTTCACCATGGGTGGCGTGGGCTCCGGCTTTGCGCACGATGAGGCAGAACTGCGCAACATCGCCGGCGCCGGCCTGGCAGCCTCGCCCTCCACGGAGGTCCTCATCGAGGAATCCATCCTCGGCTGGAAGGAGTACGAGCTGGAGGTGATGCGTGACAAGGCGGACAACGTCGTCATCATCTGCTCCATCGAGAACTTCGACCCCATGGGCGTGCACACCGGCGACTCCATCACGGTGGCGCCCGCCATGACGCTGACGGACCGCGAGTTCCAGCGCATGCGCGACGTCGCCATCGGCGTCATCCGCGCCGTCGGTGTCGACACCGGAGGCTGCAACATCCAGTTCGCCGTCAACCCGGACGACGGACGCATGATCGTCATCGAGATGAACCCGCGGGTGTCGCGCTCGTCGGCGCTGGCCTCCAAGGCCACCGGCTTCCCGATCGCGAAGATCGCCGCCAAGGTCGCCGTGGGCTACACGCTCGACGAGATCCCCAACGACATCACGAAGGTGACTCCGGCGAGCTTCGAACCCACCCTGGACTACGTGATTGTCAAGATCCCGCGGTTCGCCTTCGAGAAGTTCCCCGCGGCGGACCCGTTCCTGACCACCCACATGAAGTCTGTGGGCGAGGCGATGGGCATCGGCCGCAACTTCACCGAGGCGCTGGGCAAGGCCCTGCGTTCCATGGAGGACCAGAAGGCCCCCTTCGAGTTCAACATGCCTATCGACGAGAGCGTCGAGGAACTTCTCGAGACCGCGTCGCGACCCTTCGACGGCCGGCTCCAGGTGGTCATGAAGGCCCTGCGCGCTGGGGCGAGCGTCGAACAGGTCTTCGAGGCCACCAAGATCGACCCCTGGTTCCTCGACCAGCTCGAGATCCTCCTCGACGTGGCCCGCCAGGTGCGCGACACGGACCAGCTGACCCCGGAACTGCTCCGGAAGGCCAAGCGCCACGGGCTGAGCGACGCCCAGATCGCCAAGCTGCGCAACCTCACCACCGACGTGGTGCGGGGCGTCCGGCACGCGCTGGGCATCCGCCCGGTGTACAAGGCGGTGGACACCTGCGCCGCGGAGTTCGAGGCCAGCACGCCGTACCTCTACTCGACCTATGACGAGGAGACGGAGGTGCCCACCCGCACCAAGGAGGCCGTGCTCATCCTGGGCTCCGGCCCCAACCGCATCGGCCAGGGCATCGAGTTCGACTACTCCTGCGTGCACGCCACCATGGCGCTGCGCGAGGCCGGGTACGAAACCGTGATGGTCAACTGCAACCCCGAGACCGTCTCCACCGACTACGACACCTCGGACCGGCTCTACTTCGAGCCGCTCACCGCTGAGGACGTGCTCGAGATCTACCACGCCGAGCTACAGGCCGGCCCCGTCGCCGGCGTCATCTGCCAGCTGGGCGGCCAGACACCGCTGAAGCTCGCCCAGATCCTCAAGGACGCGGGCGTGCCCATCGTCGGCACCTCGCCTGAGGCCATCAACCTGGCCGAGGAACGCGGCGCCTTCGGGCGGGTGCTCGCCCGCGCCGGCCTCCCCGCGCCCAAGCACGGCATGGCCGTCACCGCGGATGAGGCCAAGGCCATCGCCGCGGAGATCGGCTACCCGGTGCTCGTGCGCCCCAGCTACGTGCTGGGTGGGCGAGGCATGCAGATCGTCTACAACGACGAAGCCCTCGAGACCTACATTGCCAAGGCCACGGAGGTGAGCGAGGACCAGCCGGTGCTCGTCGACCGCTTCCTGGACGACGCCGTGGAGATCGACGTCGACGCACTGTACGACGGCAACGAGCTGTACATCGGCGGCGTCATGGAGCACATCGAGGAGGCCGGCATCCACTCCGGCGACTCCGCGTGCGCACTGCCACCCATCACCTTGGGCGACGCCGTCATCGAGGAGATCCGCACCTCCACGCTGGCCATCGCGCAGGGCGTGGGCGTGCTCGGCCTGCTCAACATCCAGTACGCCGTGCACAGCGACACGCTCTACGTGCTCGAGGCCAACCCGCGCGCCTCCCGCACGGTGCCGTTCGTGTCCAAGGCTACGAACACCTCACTGGCCAAGGCTGCGGCGCTGATCATGATGGGCCGCAGCATCGCAGACCTGCGCGCCAGTGGCATGCTGCGCGCCGAGGGCGACGGCTCGACGCCGCGTCCCAACGCGCCGGTCGCGGTCAAGGAGGCCGTGATGCCGTTCAACCGGTTCCGCACGACCGCCGGCGCGTTCGTCGACACGCTGCTCGGGCCGGAGATGCGCTCCACCGGTGAGGTGATGGGCCTGTCGGACAACTTCGGCACCGCCTTCGCCAAGTCGCAGGACGCCGGCGGCGGCCCGTTGCCCACCGGGGGCACGCTGTTCGTCTCCATCGCGGACCGCGACAAGCGCCACGCCATCTGGCCCATCAAGCGCCTCGTCGACCTGGGCTTCCGCGTCCTCGCCACTGCCGGCACCGCCTCGGTGCTGCGCCGCAACGGCGTGGCCGCCGAAGTGGTGCTCAAGCTCTCCGAGTTGAAGGAGGGCGAGGAGTCCAAGTCCATCGTCGAGATGATCAAGTCCGGCGAGATCGACCTGATCTTCAACACGCCGGAGGGCTCCGCGTCGGGTGCCAGCACCCGCGAGGACGGCTACCTCATCCGCACCGCCGCAGTGCTGGCCGACGTGCCGTCGATCACGACGGTGCCCGGCCTGGCCGCGGCCACGCAGGGGATCGAGGCGCTCCAGCGCGGCGAGATGGGCGTGAGGTCGCTGCAGGAATGGGCGCAGGCCTGATGAGCGGCCTCGTCACCCGCGGGCTCCGGACGGGATACCACGGCCTCAGGGCCGGCCTGTTCCGCTCCGCCGGGGGAGACCCCGAGCGGGTGCACGAGGCCATGATCGACGTGTTGGCCAAGGTCCCGGGCGGTGCCCGGGGCCGCGTGGCAGACCCGGTGACGGTGGCGGGCATCCGCTTCCCCAACCGGGTGGGTCTGGCCGCAGGCCTCGACAAGGACGGGGTCGCGGCCCAGGCCTGGGCACGTTTCGGTTTCGGCTTCGCCGAACTCGGCACGGTCACCGCGCTGGCGCAGCCGGGCAATCCCAAGCCCCGGGTGTTCCGCGCCGTCCGGTCCGAGGGCATCGTCAACCGCATGGGCTTCAACAACAGGGGAGCGGCCGCCCTCGCCACCACGCTGCGCGCGAAGGGCATCGCACGGGGCAACTGCGCCGTCGGCATCCCGCTGGGCATCTCCATCGGCAAGTCCAAGGTGACAGCCCTGGAGGACGCGACGGCGGACTACCTCACGTCGCTGCGACTGCTCGCGCCCTTCGCCGACTATGTCGCCGTCAACGTCTCCAGCCCCAACACGCCCGGCCTGCGCAGCCTGCAGGCCGCGCACCAGCTGGCAGAACTGCTGGGTGCGCTCACAGCCGAGGCTGCGAGTCTCGACCGCCACCGGCCCGTGCCGGTGTTCGTGAAGCTGGCCCCAGATCTCGAGGGCGCAGATCTGGCGGAGACCCTCGCGGTGCTCAACCATTCGGCGGTGTCCGGCGTCATCGCCACCAACACCACGCTGTCGCGCCACGGGCTCACCCCTCCGGATCAGCATCTGGCCCGCGAGGCGGGTGGGCTGAGCGGCCGGCCGTTGACCGTGAGGGCACTGGCATTCGTCGAGCACCTGGCGGCGTCCACGCACCTGCCCCTGATGGGGGTGGGCGGCATCATGAGCCCCGCTGACGGCAGTCGGATGTTCGACGCGGGCGCGGCGCTGCTACAGCTCTATACCGGATTCATCTACGACGGCCCTGCGCTGGTGCGCGGGATCCAGGAATACAGGAAGGCGTCATGACCTACGCCGAGAAACTGACCGCCGCCACAGCTTCGCGTGGTCGCCTGTGCGTCGGCATCGACCCGATGCCGTCCGTGCTAGCGGCCTGGGGCCTGCCCCACAGCGTCGACGGGCTCGAGCACTGCGCCCGGGGCATCGTCGAGGGGATCGGCGACATCGTGGCCGTCTTCAAGCCGCAGTCCGCCTTCTTCGAGGCCTTCGGTTCCAGGGGCGTCGCCGTCCTGGAGCGGGTCCTTGAGGACATCCGGCAGGCCGGTGCGCTGAGCATCCTCGACGTGAAGCGCGGTGACATCGGGTCCTCGATGGACGGTTACGCCACCGCGTTCCTGGGCGACGACGCACCCACCCGCGCAGACGCCATCACGCTGTCGCCGTACCTCGGGGTCGGCTCGCTGCAGCCGGCGATCGACGCGGCGGTGGCCGGTGGACAGGGCCTCTACGTGCTGGCCCGCACGTCCAACCCTGAGGGTGCGTCGGTGCAGCTGGCCACCACCGGGGGCGTCACCGTCGCCCAACACGTCGTGGATACCATCGCGGCGCTCAACCCCTCCGCGGATCACGCTGTGGGGCTCGTGGTGGGCGGCACGCACGGCGACTCCGGGTGTGATCTGAGCGACTTCAACGCGTCCATCCTCGTGCCGGGTCTCGGCGCCCAAGGCGGTACCGTCGCGGGAATAGCGGAATTGTTCGGGCAAAGCCTGAAGCACGTGTTGCCCACCACGAGCCGGGGAGTGATCGGTTCGGGGCACGACAAGCTACGGGAGAAGACCACCACGCTGCACTCGGAGATTGCGTCCCTGCTCACCTAATGCTGGCAAAAACCACCCTTAAGGCTGAACTTTTGGGCCCAGAGGCGGTATCTTTTGGGGAGCACCTGTTCACCGTTGCCGGTGCTGTCTATGAAGGATTGAAGGGAACTCCGATGGCAATTCCTCAGTTGAGCAGCGCGCAGCTTGAAGCGGCCAGGGCGGCTGCCACAGAGGCACGCCGAGCCCGCGCGAACCTCAAGGAGCAGGTCAAGAACGGCGACCTCTCCTTCACCGATGCACTGAACAAGGCGGTCGACGACGAGACGCTGTCGCGGATCAAGGTGGTGGACCTGTTGCGCTCCATGCCACGCGTGGGCGTGACCCGGGCCGGCGAGATCATGGAGAACCTCCAGATCGCCCCCAACCGTCGCATCCGTGGGCTGGGCCGCCACCAGGTGGTCCGCCTCACTGAACTCTTCAAGTGAGGCGGCGGTAAGCTCGGGCGGGTGACTTCTTCTCCCGTGTGGGTGATCTCCGGCCCGAGCGCCGTTGGCAAGGGCACCGTCTGTGCAAAGCTGCGGTCGCTCCACCCAGAACCTTTCTATTCCGTGTCCATGACCACCCGCGCAGCGCGTCCCGGTGAGGTGGAGGGCAAGAGCTATCACTTCGTCAGCATCGACGAGTTCAGGGACCTGATCGCGCAGGGGGAGTTGCTGGAATGGGCCGAGGTCCACGGCAACTACTACGGGACCCCCCGTCAGCCCGTGCTCGCCTCCGTCGCGGCCGGGCGCCCCGTGATCCTGGAGATCGACCTGCAGGGTGCGCGTCAGGTGAAGCAGAACCTGCCGGAAGCCCGGCTGATCTTCCTCAGCCCTCCGTCGTGGGAGGAGCTGGTGAGCCGGCTCCGGGGCCGCGGCACGGAGAACGAGGAGACGATGGCCCGCCGCCTGGACACGGCGAGGATCGAACTGGCGCAGGTCGACGAGGCCGATCACGTGATCGTCAATGTCACGCTCGATGAAACGGTCGCCGCTTTGGTAAGCTTAATGAGCTTGTGACCTGTCTCTGTGATCACAACGTGAAAGGATCACCTTGAACACCGTGCCCGAAGGCATCACCAACCCGCCGATCGACGACCTGCTGAAGAACGTCGACTCGAAGTACCGGCTTGTGCTGTTCGCGTCGAAGCGCGCTCGGCAGATCAACGCCTACTTCTCACAGCTGGGCGAGGGCCTGCTCGAGAACGTCGGCCCGCTGGTCTCCGCTGCTCCTGAGGAGAAGCCGCTGTCCATCGCGCTGCGCGAGATGAGCGACGGCCTCCTGCAGTACACCCAGATCGATCCCGAGGCAGAAGAGGCAGCTGCTGCCGCCGCCGCCACTGCGGATCCCGCGTTCTCCTTCGTCGATCCCTTCGCGGACACCGAAGTCGCGTCTTCCTGACGCACCCAAGGGGGCGGCTTATCGCCGCCACAACAACCCCTTCTTCCACTATGCGGCTTGTTGCCGCGCTAGGAGTGCTCTGCCGTGAGCCGTCTGTTCACCTCGGAATCGGTCACTGAAGGCCATCCGGACAAGATCGCTGATTCCATCTCCGACGCCGTGCTCGACGGCCTCCTCGCTCAGGACAAGGAGTCGCGGGTCGCTGTTGAGACCCTTGTGACCACCGGTCTGGTGGTGGTGGCCGGTGAGGTTTCCACCTCCGGCTACGTCGATGTCGCCAACCTCGCCCGCAAGCGCATCCTCGAGATCGGCTACGACTCGTCCAGCAAGGGCTTCGACGGCGCGTCCTGTGGCGTGACCGTCGCCATCGGCGCCCAGTCTCCGGACATCGCCCAGGGCGTCGACGACGCCTATGAGCGACGGGTCGACGCGGACGGCGACATCGCCAGCGCCCAGGGCGCCGGTGACCAGGGGCTCATGTTCGGATTCGCCTGCAACGAGACCGAGGCGCTCATGCCGCTGCCGGTGGACCTGGCGCACCGGTTGGCCGAGCAGCTGACGGCGGTCCGCAAGGACGGCACGCTCGAGTACCTCCGCCCGGACGGCAAGACGCAGGTCACCGTCCGCTACGGCGACGACGGGCGTCCCGAGGGCATCGACACCGTCGTGGTGAGCACGCAGCACAGCACAGAGGTCACGCAGCCGCACATCCACAAGGACCTGCGCCGCGAAGTGATCGGCCCCGTCCTGGAGCGCTACGGCTTCGGCATGCCTGAGCGGGTGTTCATCAACCCCACCGGCAAGTTCGTCATCGGCGGCCCCATGGGCGACGCGGGTGTCACCGGCCGCAAGATCATCGTCGACACCTACGGCGGCATGGCCCGCCACGGCGGCGGCGCGTTCTCCGGCAAGGACCCCTCGAAGGTGGACCGCTCCGCGGCGTACGCCACACGGTGGGTCGCCAAGAATGTGGTTGCGGCCGGCCTGGCTGAGCGCTGTGAGGTGCAGGTGGCCTACGCCATCGGCAAGGCGCACCCCGTGGGCTTCTATCTGGACACCTTCGGCACCAACGCGGTGCCTGAGGAGCAGATCCGCACTGCGGTGCTGGCCACGTTCGACCTGCGACCCGGAGCCATCATCCGCGACCTCGATCTGCTGCGGCCCATCTATTCGGACGTGACGGTCTACGGCCACTTCGGCCGCAACATCCCGTCGGCCACCTGGGAGCGCACAGACCGGGTCGACGCACTGGCGGCTGCTGTCAAGGGATGACGTGACGGGCCGGGTGGCGCGGGTCGCCGTCGACATGGCGCTGGCCCACCTGGACCGGCTGTTCGATTACGAGATTCCAGACCGACTGGTCGAGGTGGCCACCGTCGGCGCCCGGGTGAAGGTGCCGTTCGCCGGAACCCAGCGCGACGGGTGGCTCATCGAGATCGCCGACACCTCTGAGGTCGCCTCGCTCGCGCGCCTCAGCAAGGTCGTCTCCTCGGAACCCATCGCCACCCCTGAGGTGTACGAACTGATCCGGGGAGTGGCAGACCACTACGCGGGGGTCTGGTCTGATGTCGCCCGGCTGGCCATTGCGCCCCGGCACGCTGCCACAGAGAAGGCCCCACAACGCGAATGGCCGGACCCCAAACCCCTGGCGCAGGCCTCGGTGCTGCCGTCGTACCCTGCCGGTCAGTCGTTGCTCGACGCGCTGGGGGAGGGCCGCTCGCCCCGCCTGGTGTGGCAGGCGGCCGCTGTGCATGGGGGAGCGGGCGACCTGCTCGGCGGGCTGATCGAGGCCGTGGACGCCACGCTGCGTTCCGGCCGCTCCGCCGTCGTCGTCTTCCCCACGGTGCGCGAGCTCACCCCTGCCGTGGCCCGGTTCCGGGCCGTGTTCGGGCACGGTGCCGTGGGCGCGCTGGCCTCGGAGGCCGGCCGCTCGGCCCGGTACCGCGCCTATCTCGCCGCCGCGCGTGGGCAGGCTCGCATCATGCTGGGCACTCGCAGCGCCGTCTTCGCGCCGCTGCAGGATCTGGGCCTGGTGGTGGTCGTCGACGACGGCCATGACGCCCATGAGGAACTCCGCGCCCCGTACCCCCATGCCCGCGCGGTGGCCATCCTGCGGTCGGCGCGCCAGAACGCGGCCCTCATGCTGGCGGGGTACTCGCGCAGCGTGGACGCGCAGGCGCTCGTCGAGCGCGGCTGGCTGGCCGAACTCAGCCTCACCCCCACCGAGGCCCGGCGGATCGTCGCGCCGGTGCGGGCCGTCGGGGAGGTCGAGCGCGAGCACGATCCCACCGCGGCGCGCCTACGCATCCCTTCGTTTGCCTTCCGCTTCCTCCGCGACCACCTGCCGCAGGGCCCCGTGCTCGTGCAGGTGCCGATGACCGGCCACTCGGCGTCCCTCGCGTGCCAGCGGTGCGGCAACCGTGCCGTGTGCGCGAAGTGCAGCGGCCCCATGCGGGCCCGTCGCCGGGATGAGCCCGAATGCTCGCTGTGTGGATTCAAGCCCACGCGGTGGACGTGCCCGCACTGCCACACGTCGCGCCTCCGCACGCCGCTGGCCGGTGCCGCGCGCACCGCGGAGGAGTTGGCGCGCGCCTTCCCCGGGGCCCTCGCCGTCAACAGCTCGGCCAAGAACATCCGCGACGAGATCCCCGACGAACCCGCCATCGTGGTTGCCACGCCCGGCGCCGAGCCCAGCGCCCCGTCGGGCTATGCGGGCGTGCTGATCCTCGACACCGAGGTCACGCTGTCCCGGATCAGCCTCCGGGCTGCGGAGGAGGCCCTGCGCCGGTGGTCCAACGCCGCGGCGCTGGCGCGCCGTCCCCTCGACGGGGGTTCCGTCCTGCTGGTCGGCTCAGCGACCCATCCCACGGTGCAGGCCATGCTGCGGGCCGATCTCGCCGGGTTCGCCACCAGGGAGCTCGCCGACAGGGCCGAGGCCGGGCTGACCCCGGCCGTCAAGATGGCGCGGATCGTGGGCGACGCGGATGCGGTGCGTGAGTTCCTCGACAACGACGATTGGGCCGGTGTGGATATCCTCGGCCCCACAGAGGTGGGCCCTGACCGCTGGGCTGCGCTGCTGCGCACCCCTGTCCAGGACGCCCGCGAACTGACGCGGCGGGTCAAGAGCGCCGCCGCCATCCGCTCCGCCCGCAAGGAAAAGGGCCAGCTCAGTATTCACGTCGATCCCGAATCCCTGGAGGACAGATGAGGCTCGTGTTCGCCGGCACCCCCGAGGTCGCCGTTCCCTCGCTCGACGCCCTGGTGGCGTCGCAGCATGAGGTGGTGGCGGTGGTCACCCGGCCGGATGCGCCCGCCGGCCGTGGCCGCAAACTGACGCCGTCGCCGGTGGCCGTGCGGGCGGAGGAACTGGGGATCGAGGTGCAGAAGCCCGCGCATCCCCGCGATGCGGATTTCCAGGCCCGCCTGCGCGAACTCGCCGTCGACGTGTGCCCGGTGGTCGCCTACGGCGCGCTCCTGCCGCAGTCGGCGCTCGACATCCCGGCCCACGGCTGGGTCAACCTGCACTTCTCCCTGTTGCCCAGGTGGCGCGGGGCGGCGCCGGTCCAGCGCGCGATCATGGCTGGCGACGAGGAGATCGGCACCGCCTGCTTCCAGATCGTGCGGGAACTGGATGCGGGCGACGTGTACCTGATGGAATCGCGTCCCATGCCCGACGCCACCGCGGGTGAGCTGCTGGCGGCGCTCGCGGAGAGCGGCGCGGACCAGCTTGTCCGGGCCATCGACATGGTGGCGGCAGGCGAGCGGCCCACGCCGCAGCCCGCCGAGGGGCTCACCGTCGCGGCCAAGATCACCGTCGACGAGGCCCGCATCGTCTGGGCGCGGCCCGCGAAGGAACTGAGGAACCTCATCATGGGGTGCTCGCCGGACCCGGGAGCCTGGAGCGAACTCGACGGGCAGCGGTTCAAGATCTACCGGGCGTCGGTCGCCGATGACCATGGCCTGGCGTCGGGCGAACTCGACGCAACCAAGCGGCAGGTCTTCGTCGGCACCGGGGAGGGCACGCTCGAACTCCTCGAGGTGCAGGCCCCCGGGAAACGACGGATGCCCGCCATCGACTGGGCCCGCTCCGGCGTGGCAGGGAAGGCTCTGACATGAACCCCCGCAAGGTGGCATTCGACGTGCTGCGGCAGATCACCGGCGAGGACGCCTACGCCAACCTGGCGCTCACCAAGCGCCTGGCCACGGCCGGGCTGGAGACCCGCGACGCCGGTCTCGTCACGGAACTCGTCTCGGGCACGTGCCGCTCGATGGGCACCTACGACCGCGTCATCGAGGCCGCCGCAGGGCGGGCGCTGAACACGCTCCAGCCCGCCGTCGTCGACGTGCTGCGGCTCGGCGCCCACCAGTTGCTGGGCATGAAGATGAAGAAGTACGCGGCGGTCACCTCGACGGTCGACCTGGCCCGCGCCACCGTCGGCCAGCGGGTCACGGGGCTCGTGAATGCCATCATGCGCAAGATCTCGGCCAAGGACCTGGACGGGTGGCTCGACCAGCTGTCCAAGAAAGCCGGTCCGCTGGACGAACTCGCCATCCGTGGCCACCATCCGCGCTGGATCGTCGACGCCTACGCGGATCTGCTCACTCCGGATGAGCTGCCGCGTGCGCTCGCAGCGAACAACGAGCCGCCGCATCCCACCCTCGTCGTGCGCCCGGGCCTGGCCACCATCGCCGACCTGTCCGGTGCCACCCCCACCCGGTTCTCGCCCTTCGGCGCCACCACCGACGGCGCCCCGGCCGAGCAGGCGGCGGTGCGCGAGGGCCGCGTCGGCGTGCAGGACGAGGGTTCCCAGCTCGTTGCGTGGGCGCTGGCCCGCACGGAGGCGCCGGCCGGCCCGTGGCTGGACATGTGCGCCGGCCCGGGCGGCAAGGCGGCCCTGCTGACCGGCCTGGCGCGCGAGGAGGGCACCTGGTTGGTCGCATCGGAGTCGCAGGAGCACCGTGCTCGGCTGGTGCAGCAGGCCCTGTCCGCCTACCCGGACGGCGCAGTGGCGATCACGGCTGACGGCACCCGCCCGGCCTGGGGTCGCCAGTTCTCGAAGGTCATGGTGGACGTGCCGTGCAGCGGATTGGGCGCGTTGCGTCGTCGCCCGGAGTCGCGGTGGCGCCGGCGTCCGGAGGACGTCACGTCGCTGGGCGGCCTGCAGCGCGACCTGCTCCGTCAGGCCATCGCGTCGACGGTGCCCGGGGGAGTGGTGGCCTACGTGACGTGCTCGCCCCACCGCGCGGAGACGGTCGAGGTCGTCGACGACGTGCTTGCTGAGCACCCCGAGGTCGCCCGGCTGCACGCTGCGGACGCGCTGCCCGACGTGCCTGAGAGCGCGCTGGGAGACGATGTGCAGTTGTGGCCTCAGCGCCATGGCACAGACGCGATGTACCTCGCGCTGCTGCGCGTGGGTTCCTGACCGGTCCGCTGCCGACCTCCCGCCGAGATCACTCTTCCGCCACTCGATAGGGTGCTGTCATGCGTATCACCCCGAGCATTCTCAACGCCGATTTTGCCAACCTCGCCACGGAGATCGGGCGGATCGGCAGCGCCGACGCCATCCATGTCGACGTCATGGACAACCATTTCGTGCCGAACCTGAGCATCGGGTTGCCCGTGGTGGAGTCCATCCGCAGGACCACGGACAAGATGCTCGACATCCACCTGATGATCCAGGACCCGGACCGTTGGGCACCCGCCTACGCCGAGGCGGGAGCCGAGTCAGTGACCTTCCACGTGGAGGCCGCCCACGCACCCATCCGGCTGGCCCGCGAGCTGCGCCGGCTGGGTTCCCGCGCCTCCATCGGCCTGAAGCCAGCCACCCCCATCGACTCGTACGCGGACATGCTCGACGAGGTCGACATGGTGCTCCTGATGACCGTCGAGCCGGGCTTCGGCGGCCAGAAGTTCCTGGACCTGGTGTTGCCGAAGGTGCGTCGCACCCGCGAGCTGCTGGGGGACCGGCCCATCTGGATCCAGGTCGACGGCGGCGTGAGCGTGGAGACGATCGAGCGCTGCGCGGAGGCCGGCGCCGACACCTTCGTGGCGGGCTCCGCGGTCTACAACGCGGCCGACCCCGACGCGATGGTCAACCAGCTGCGCAACCTCGCCGCGGGGGCCTGCCAGCACTAGGCACTGAAATCCGCAGGATCCTCAGCGCCTGGGGTCAGTTGCCGTTCGGCTGGTCGTCGCCCTGACGGCGGCGCAGGAACTTCTCCAACTCCGCCGCGATCGTGTCGCCCGTGGCGCCCTCCACCTCTTCGGTGTCGCGGGCCTCCTCGAGCTGGCCGATGTACTCAGCGATGTCCGGGTCCTGCGCGCTCAACTGGTCCACCGCCAGCGTCCACTTATCCGCCTCGGCGGGGAGTTCCGCGTGCTGGATCTTGACGTGCAGGATCCCCTCCAGCTCCGTGAGCAACGCGTCCTGCGCCTTCGGGTTGGGCGGCGACGACACGTAGTGCGGGACGGACACCCACAGCGAAGCCGCTGGGATCCGCTCGTGCAACATCAACTGCCCGGCCACGCCGATCATGCCCGTTGGTCCGGTGTAGTCGTTGGCGTCCATGTTGTACTTCCGCTCAACCGCGGGATCACTGGTGTAGACCCCCACGGGAAGCGGACGCGTGTGCGGCGTGTCGCTCAGCATGGCGCCGAGGAAGACGACGATCTCCGGGTCGATCTTCTTGATCCGGTCCACCAGGTCCATGGAGAACTGCCGCCACAGGAGGTTCGGTTCCGGGCCCAGGACGACGATGATGTCGCGGTCCGGGTGATGCACGGCGCGCAACCGGAGCGCAGGCCACTCCACCCAGGCGCCGTCCGCGGTGCGGTGCAGCATGGGCCGCGTCTGCTGGTAATCCCAGTAGCGCTCGTCGTCGATGATGCCCGCGTCAGTGCCGGGATAGGAGTCCATCAGATGGGCCAGCAGATCGCTGGCCGCATTGCCGGCGTCGTTCCAACCGGAGAACCCGATCACCACTGCGGGGTCTCGGAGACCGTCCAAAGGCGCGAACTGCATTCGTCCAGCCTACCGGGTGCGGCTAGCCTTGCCCGGTGGCTATTAATCTGAGAGACCTGTTGAATCGTCGTGTGCTTGTTGCCGATGGGGCGATGGGCACCATGCTGCAGTCGTTCGGCGACCTCAGTGTCGACGACGACTTCCAGGGGCTCGAGGGCTGCAACGAGATCCTCAACGTGACCAGGCCCGACATCGTGGCCTCCGTCCACCGCGCCTACTTCGAGGCCGGCGCAGACGCCGTCGAGACCAACTCCTTCGGCACCAACCTGGCTGCGCTTGCTGAGTACGACATCGTCGAGCGCCTCGACGAACTTGCTGAGGCCTCCGCGCGGATCGCCCGCGGCGTGGCAGACGAGTTCGCCGACAAGCCCCGCTTCGTCCTGGGCTCCATGGGCCCCGGCACCAAGCTGCCCACGCTCGGGCACGTCCAGTTCGCCGCCATCCGCGACGCCTACCAGCGTCAGGTGGCCGCCATGATCCGCGGCGGCATCGACGCGGTGCAGATCGAGACCTGCCAGGACCTCCTCCAGGCCAAGGCCGCCATCATCGGCTCGCAGCGGGCCGCGGCGGAGGCGGGCGTCGACCTGCCCATCCTCGTCAACGTCACCGTCGAGACCACCGGCACCATGCTGCTGGGCTCCGAGATCGGCGCCGCGCTCACGGCGCTGGAGGCGCTGGGAGTGGACTGCATCGGCCTCAACTGCGCCACCGGTCCCGCCGAGATGAGCGAGCACCTGCGTCACCTCGCCCGCAACGCCAAGATCGCCGTCGGCACCATGCCCAACGCCGGTCTCCCGGAACTGACGGCCGACGGTGCCCGCTACCCGCTGGGCCCCGATGGCCTCGCCGACGCCCTGGGCACCTACCTGGACGAGTTCGGGCTTGCGGTCATCGGCGGTTGCTGCGGCACCACGCCTGAGCACATCCGTCTCCTCGCTGAGCGCTACAGCGGCCGTGAGGTCGCCCCGCGCGACCCCCAGCCGCAGAACTCGGCCAGCTCGCTCTACATCGAGGTGCCGTTCGAACAGGACGCCAGCTACCTCAACATCGGCGAGCGCACCAACGCCAACGGGTCCAAGGCCTTCCGTGACGCGATGCTGGCGGAGAACTGGGACGAGTGCGTCGAGATCGCCAAGTCCCAGGCCCGCGACGGGGCGCACGTGCTCGATCTCTGCATCGACTACGTCGGCCGCGACGGCGTGGCCGACATGAAGCAACTCGCCTCCCGCCTCTCCACTGCGGTCACGCTCCCGATCGTGCTCGACTCCACGGAGCCGGAGGTCCTGCTCGCGGGCCTGGAGCACCTGGCGGGCCGCGTGATCATCAACTCGGTCAACTACGAGGACGGTGACGGCCCCACGTCGCGCTTCGGCCGGATCATGCCGCTGGTGAAGGAGCATGGCACCGCCGTCGTGGCCCTGACCATCGACGAGGAGGGCCAGGCGCGCACCGCCGAATGGAAGGTGCGCGTCGCGTCGCGCCTCATCGAGGACCTCACGAAGAACTGGGGCATGGACGTGGGCGACATCCTCGTCGACTGCCTGACGTTCCCCATCGCCACCGGTCAGGAGGAGACGCGCCGCGACGCGATCGAGACCATCGAGGCCATCCGTGAGCTCAAGCGCCTGTACCCGGGCGTGCGCACCACGCTGGGCGTGTCGAACGTCTCGTTCGGCCTGAACCCGGCTGCCCGCATCGTGCTGAACTCCGTGTTCCTGCACGAGTGCGTGCAGGCAGGCCTCGACTCAGCCATCGTGCACAGCGCAAAGATCCTCCCGATGGACCGCATCCCGGAGGAACAGCGCCAGGTTGCGCTCGACATGGTCTACGACCGCCGCTCCGAGGGCTACGATCCGCTCTCGAAGTACCTCGACCTGTTCGAGGGTGTCACCGCGGCCTCCGCACGCGCCTCCCGTGCCGCGGAACTGGCTGCGCTGCCGCTCGAGGAGCGCCTCCAGCGCCGCATCATCGACGGCGAGGCCAAGGGGCTCACCGCAGACCTCGACGAGGCCCTCAGAGACAAGCCGGCCCTCGACATCATCAACCAGGACCTGCTCGCCGGCATGAAGACCGTGGGCGAACTGTTCGGCTCCGGCCAGATGCAGCTGCCGTTCGTGCTCCAGTCCGCCGAGACCATGAAGCTGGCCGTGGCCCACCTCGAGCCGCACATGGAGAAGTCGGAGAGCGACACCGGCAAGGGCACCCTCGTGCTGGCCACCGTCCGTGGCGACGTACACGACATCGGTAAGAACCTCGTCGACATCATCGTCAGCAACAACGGCTACACCGTCATCAACATCGGCATCAAGCAGCCCATCCAGGCCATCATCGACGCAGCCGAGCAGCACAGCGCCGACGCCATCGGCATGTCCGGGCTCCTCGTGAAGTCGACGCTCGTGATGAAGGACAACCTGGGAGAGCTCAACCGGCTGGGCCTCGCCGAGAAGTACCCGGTGCTGCTCGGCGGCGCCGCACTCACCCGTACCTTCGTCGAGCACGACCTGGGCGACATCTTCGAGGGCCAGGTGCGCTACGCGAAGGACGCGTTCGAGGGTCTCGCGCTGATGGACGCGGTGATGGCCGTGAAGCAGGGGGTGCCGGGCGCGAAGCTGCCCGAGCCCAAGAAGCGTCGCTATGCCAAGGTGGAGGTGGAGGAGGTGCCGATCGAGCCGGGCACCCGCTCCGACGTCGCCCGCGACGTCGACGTGCCCACCCCGCCGTTCTGGGGCACGCGCGTGGTCAAGGGCATCGCGCTGGCCGAGGTCGCCGCATGGCTCGACCACCGCGCCACGTTCATGGGCCAGTGGGGCCTGAAGGGCAGCAGGGGAGGCCCGTCCTTCGAGGAGATCGTCGAGACCGAGGCCATGCCGCGCCTGCGCGGGTGGATGGACCGGATCAAGACGGAGAACCTCGCCAACTTCGGCGTCGTCTACGGCTACTTCCCCGTGTACTCCGAGGGCGAGTCGCTCGTCGTCGGCAGCCCGGAGGACCCGCAGAAGGAGGTGACCCGGTTCACGTTCCCGCGGCAGCGCCGTGACCGCCGCCTGTGCCTGGCGGACTACTTCCGCGACGCCGACGAGGCCGCTGAGCGCGGCCCCGACGTGCTGGCCATGCAGCTGGTCACGATGGGCGCCGAGGTCGCCAAGGGCACCGCCAAGCTGTTCGAGGCCAACTCCTACCGCGAGTACATGGAGCTCCACGGCCTGTCCGTCCAGCTGACGGAGGCCCTCGCCGAGCACTGGCACGACCGGATCCGCCAGGACCTGGGCTTCGGCGCCACCTCAGACATCGAGGAGGCCATCCGCAAGCAGGGCTACCGCGGCTCGCGGTACTCCTTCGGCTACCCGGCCTGCCCGGATCTGGAGGACCGCGCCAAGCTCGTGGCGCTGCTGAAGCCGGAGCGGATCGGCGTCGAGCTGAGCGAGGAACTGCAGTTGCACCCTGAGCAGTCGACCGATGCCATCGTCGTGCACCACCCGGAAGCGAAGTACTTCAATGCAGGCTGAGCCGAAGGCCGTCCTCTGGGACTTCGACGGGACGCTGGTCAACACCGAGCCCGTGTGGCAGGAGATCGAGCGCCAGATGCTCGCCGAGCACGGGGTGACGTTCACCACCGAGCAGTGGGAGTCGATGACCGGCCAGGACGCGCGGCTCTCCGCCGCGATGATCGCCGAAGCCATCGGCTCAGACGACATCGACGGCCTACTGGAGACGCTCCTGCAGCGGGTGGCCGACCACCTCCGTCAGCGCGACCTCCCGTACCTGCCCGGCTCGCGCGAACTCCTCGTGGAGTTGGCGGCGTTGGGCGTGCCCTGCGCGATCGTCACCGCCAGCAGCGGGTCCGTTCTGGACGCTGCCCGAGACCGGTTGCCCCAGCATGTCTCGTTCATCGTCACCTCCGACGACGTGAAGAAGACCAAGCCGCACCCGGAGGGATACCTCCTTGCCATGGAGCGCCTGGGCGTCTCCCCGAAGGACGTCGTGATCCTCGAGGATTCCGTGCCGGGCACCCTGTCCGGGCTCGCCTCGGGCGCCGTCGTCTACGCTGTGCCTTCTGTGCCGCTCGAGCAGCACCGTCGCATGCACATCGGCGAAGGGCTCGACGGCATCACCTGGGAGACGCTCGTGGACGTGTGGCGGGCACGGAAGGAACTGGCATGAACCTGTCGGGAGTGCACAGAGGGCCCCTGCAGCCCGGCGAGCGCGTGACGCTCACCGACAGCAAGGGCCGCCGCAAGTCGATCCTCCTCAAGGAGGGGGCCACGTGGCACACCACCAAGGGCGCCGTGCACCACGACGAGCTGATCGGCGGGCCCGAGGGCGTGGTGGTGAAGTCGGCCGGCGGCATGCAGTATCTGGCGCTGCGGCCCTTGCTGCACGACTACATGGTGGCCATGCCGCGCGACGCCGCGGTGATCTACCCCAAGGAAGCCGCCCAGATCGTGATGTGGGGCGACATGTTCCCAGGCGCGCGGGTCCTGGAGGCCGGTGTCGGTTCCGGCGCATTGTCGCTGGCGCTGCTGCGGGCCATCGGCCCCGAGGGCACCCTGCACTCCTACGAGCGACGTGAGCAGTTCGCCGACGTCGCCCAGAACAACGTGCGCAACTTCATCGGCGGGGAGCACCCCGGCTGGCGGGTGACCGTCGGAGACCTCGTCGAGGCCATCACGGACGACGAGATCGACCGGGCCATCCTCGACATGCTCGCCCCCTGGGAGTGCATCGAGGCCGTGGGCGAGCGTCTCGTCCCCGGCGGTGTGCTGGTGTGTTACGTGGCCACCGCCACCCAGCTGGGTCGCGTGGCCGACACCCTGCGCGCCCACGGCGGCTTCACGGAGCCGCAGCTGACCGAGACGACCGTGCGTGACTGGCACGCCGAGGGTCTGGCCATCCGGCCAGGGCACGGAACGTCGAGCCACACAGGTTTCCTCGCGATCTCCCGACGGCTGGCCCCCGGCCAGCAGGCCCCCATGCGCAGCCGTCGGCCGGCCCCCGGCGCGTACGGCCCCGACTACACGGGCCCCCGGCCCGCGAACATCCCTCCAGACCTAGGCGGTGCGCCCGCTCCGGTGCCGGCTCAGTCTCCAGACGAAGCGCCAACCCATGAGGGTGACGGCCAGGAATAGCGCGGCAACCACGACGAACGCCCAGGCCGCTGTGTCGCCGGCAACGACGCGCAGTACCATTCCCACGACGAGCGTCACGCTCCACACGATGAGCCCCTCCCGCCAGCCGGCGAAGGGCAACGTGGTCATCGCCACCGCAACCCAGGCGATGAGGCAGGCCAGCAGGAACGGCCAGGCCGTGGCGAGGACGCCCAGCAGTTCCAAGCCGTGGGATGCCCGCCCGATCACGGCGAAGACCAGTACGCAGACCAGATCGACAATGATTGGCACGACTCGCTTCATGCCAGCCACTATAGAAGGGTGATGATGGACAGCCCCTCCTTCATGGAGTACCTGAGGCAGGTGGCGCCGGAGACCCTCCCCGCCGCCGGTGGTGCCACCATGCCGGCCGTGCACGGCACCACGATCGTGGCGGCCCGCTACCGCGACGGCGTGGTGATGGCGGGCGACAGGCGCGCCACCATGGGCACCGCCATCGCCATGCGAGACATCGAGAAGGTCTTCGGGGCCGATGACCTGTCGATCATCGGGGTGGCGGGCGTGGCCGGGCTGGCCGTCCAACTGGTGCGGTTGTTCCAGGTGGAGTTGGAGCACTTCGAGAAGGTCGAAGGCACGCAACTGAGTTTCGACGGCAAGGCGAACCGGCTCAGCTCCATGCTGCGGGCCAACCTGCCCCAGGCGATGCAGGGCATGGTGGTGCTGCCGCTGTTCGTCGGCTGGGACGAGCGCGCGCTGCGTGGCCGGATGTTCTCCTACGACGCCACCGGGGGCCGCTACGAGGAGCACCAGTACTGCTCCGTCGGATCAGGCGCCGCCTTCGCCCGCGGGGCGTTGAAGAAGCTGCACGACCCGGACGCCGACGAGCATTCGGCCGTCGCGGCGCTGCTGCAGTCGCTGTACGACGCGGCCGACGACGACTCCGCCACCTCCGGCCTCGACCTCACGCGCGGCATCTTCCCGCTCGTGCTGCGGGCCTCGGCCGCCGGTGTCGCCCGGTGGTCCGAAGAGGGCGTGCGGAAGCTCGCCCACACCATCGTCGCGGCACGCACCGCGCGTCCCGACGGCCCGAGGGGGTACGCGCTGTGAGCCTGCCGTTCTATGTCAGTCCCGAGCAGCAGATGGTGGACAGGGCGGAGTTCGCCCGCAAGGGCATCGCACGGGGGCGCGCCGTCGTCGTCCTGCGCTATGCCGGTGGGATCGCGATGGTGGCGGAGAACCACTCCACGACGCTGAACAAGGTCGCCGAGATCTACGACCGTATCGGTTTCGCAGCGGTCGGCCGGTACAACGAGTTCGAGACGCTGCGGATCGCCGGGATCCGGCACGCGGATCTGCGGGGCTACTCCTATGACCGCCGTGACGTGACGGGCCGCAGCCTGGCCGGCGCCTACTCGCAGCTGCTGGGTGGCGCGTTCGCCTCCGGCGGCGAGAAGCCCTACGAGGTGGAGCTGATCGTCGCGGAGCTGGGGGAGGAGCCCACCGGCGACGTGCTGTACCGGATCAGCTACGACGGCGTGATCACCGACGAGCAGGAACTCGCGGTCATCGGCGGTGATGCCGAACGGGTCGCCGAGGTGGTGCGGGCCGGTTTCACCCCCGACGCACCGTTGGGCGACGCCGTCACTCTGGCCGGCAACGCGCTGCACTCGGACCAGCTCGAGGTCGCTGTGCTGGAGCGCGGCGCGGCCCGCCGCCGCACCTTCCGCCGCCTCAGCCGGGACGAGGTGGCCCGTGGTTGAATCAGTACTGATCCTGGGCGCCGGCCTGGTGGGCTCCTCGCTCGGGCTGGCCCTCACGCGCGCCGGCTACGACGTGATCCTCTGGGACATCGTCGCCGCCCATTCGCTGGTGGCCGCGGGGCTAGGCGCCGGCCGCATCTCGGATGAGGCCACCGACAACCCCGACATCGTGGTGGTCGCCACCCCGCCGGAGGTGATCCCCAGCCTCGTCGCTGAGACCCTCGAGAAGTTCCCGCACGCGGTGATCACCGACGTCGGCTCGGTCAAGGCCCCCATCCTCGAGGCGGTGGTGAAGCTGGCGCCGGAGCACCGCCGCTACGTCGGCTCGCACCCCATGGCCGGCTCGCAGTTCACCGGGCCGCTCACCGCATCGGCCGACCTCTTCAAGGACCGCACCTGGGTGGTCACCCCCCAGGACGGGAACCTGCCGGAGGACGTGGCCCGCATCGAGAAGCTCGCCCAGGAGGTGGGGGCCCGCGTGGTCACCATGCCGGTCGACCTGCACGACGAGGCCGTGGCGCAGGTCAGCCATGTGCCGCACCTGATGAGCATCCTCACCGCGAGCCACCTCCGTGAGGTGCCCACCGACAACCTGCGCCTCGCGGGCCAGGGAATCCGCGACGTCACCCGGATCGCCGGTTCAGACCCGTCCCTGTGGCGCCAGATCATCGTCTCCAACGCCGACGCCGTCCGCCACGAACTGGAGGAGGTCGCCACGGACCTGGCGCACCTCATCAGCGTGCTGGACCGCCCGGAAGATCTGGAGCGCTTCCTGGCCATTGGGCGCACCGGCGCCCATTCACTGCTCGGCAAGCACGGCCAGAACCCCCTCGACCTGCTCAAGGTCACCGTCGAGATCCCCGATGAACCGCGCGCCCTGGGCCGCCTGTTCACCGATATCGGCGAGCTGGGTTTCAACGTCGAGGATTTCGAAATCACCCACGACCCGGTCCGCGAGGTCGGCTACCTGCAGATCTCCGTCGAGAGCGAGGTGGCCGAGAAGCTCCGCGCCACCCTGCTGGAGCGCGGCTGGGGTGCGTGGTCATCCAACCGAGGAAGTGCCTGATGTCCCTGCTGATCGCCATCGACGGGCCCAGTGGCTCCGGCAAGTCCACCACCGCCAAACTGCTGGCCCGAAGGCTGGGCCTGGGGTACCTCGACACCGGCGCCATGTACCGGGCGGCGACCACCGAGTACCTGCGTCGTTATCCCGAGGGGGCCGACGTCGACGAGGTGGCCCGGCTCGTCGCCGACGCCGCGCTGGTGTGCGGAACCACCCCGGAGTCGCCGACGTTCCACATCAACGGTCACGACGTCACCGACGAGATCCGCGAGCCGCGGATCTCCGCCGCCGTCTCGACGGTCGCCACCAACCTCGAGGTGCGCCGGCTGCTCACGGAACTGATGCGCACCGTCATCGCCCTGCACGACCGGCGCATCGTCGTCGAGGGCCGCGACATCACCACGGTCGTGGCGCCTGACGCGGACGTTCGGGTGCTGCTGGTGGCGGATCCCTCCGCCCGGGTCGCCAGGCGCGCCGCCGAGGTGGAGGGCAGGGCCACCGCAGCCGAGGTGACCGACCAGGTGCTCCGCCGTGACCGCGACGACTCCACGGTGTCGAACTTCACGGAGGCCGCAGCGGGCGTGACGGTCATCGATTCGACCTTCCTGACACCCTCGGAAGTGGTCGACGCAATCGTCGCGCTCACACCGCCCAGCTGATTCGACTAGGCTGGGGCGCTGCCCACTCTCTTCAGGAGGCTCCCGTGACCGAGACCGTCAAGCCCATCGTGGCCGTTGTCGGCCGACCCAACGTCGGTAAGTCGACGCTGGTCAACCGTATCCTCGGTCGCCGGGAAGCCGTGGTGCAGGACCAGCCGGGCGTCACGCGCGACCGCGTCTCGTACGACGCGAACTGGAACGGCCGAGAATTCGTGCTCGTCGACACCGGCGGCTGGATCTCCGACGCGACGGGGATGGCCGCCGCCATCGCGGAGCAGGCGGAGATGGCCATCTCGCTGGCCGACGCGGTGCTGTTCGTCGTCGACGCCACCGTCGGCACCACGGATGAGGACGAGGCCGTGGTCCGCGTGCTGCGCCGTTCCCAGAAGCCCGTGGTGCTCGCAGCGAACAAGGTCGACGACCAGCGTCATGAGGTCATGGCCGCCAGCATGTGGAACCTTGGCCTGGGCGAGCCGTTCCCGGTGTCGGCGCTGCACGGCCGCGGCTCGGGCGACATGCTCGATGCGCTGCTGGACGCGATCCCCGAGGCCCCGCGCGAGACCTACGACGAGATCGGTGGCCCGCGTCGCATCGCCATCGTGGGCAAGCCGAACGTGGGCAAGTCCTCGCTGCTGAACAAGATGGCGGGGGAGAAGAGGGTCGTCGTGTCGGACGTGTCCGGCACCACCGTGGACCCTGTCGACGAACTCGTCGAGATCAGCGGCCAGGTGTACCGCCTCATCGACACCGCCGGCATCCGCAAGCGGGTCAAGGAGGCCTCCGGCCACGAGTATTACGCCTCGCTCCGCACCCAGGCCGCCATCGAACGCGCCGAGGTGTGCATCATGGTGGTCGACGCCTCGGAGCCGGTGTCGGACCAGGACCTGCGCATCCTCAGCAACATCGAGGAGTCCGGCCGCGCCCTGGTGATCGCCTTCAACAAGTGGGACCTCACCGACGAGGAGCGTCGCTACTACCTGGAGCGCGAGGTGGACCGCGACCTGCAGGCGTGGAAGTGGGCACCCACTGTGAACATCTCAGCGCTGACCGGCCGCAACGTCGACAAGCTCGGCAAGGCCATCGAAACGGCCGCCGCGGGCTGGGAGTCGCGCATCTCCACCGGCAAGCTCAACGCCTTCCTCGGCCGGCTCTCCGCCGCCCACCCGCACCCCGTGCGCAGCGGCAAGCAGCCGCGGATCCTGTTCGGCACGCAGGCGCAGAACTGCCCGCCCACCTTCGCCCTGTTCACCAGCGGCAAGATGGACGAGACCTACGTGCGCTACATCGAGCGTCGCCTCCGCGAGGACTTCGGCTTCGAGGGATCGCCCGTCCAGGTGCAGATCCGCGCTCGTGAGAAGCGCAAGGACCGCGTCTGACGCCAAGCGGAGGCGAGATCGGATCCGGGGGGTGGGGGGAGTACGCTTCGCTCTGGAGGCGATTACCACATGGGAAACCGGGATTTCCGGATTGAAACTCAGCGCCTGACGCCGAGGGAACAGATACGCCGCTACCGAGTGCTGGCGGGCGAACACTTCATCAACCTGAGGAACCTCTGGCCGGGGCCAGCGGACTATGGGGGGTTGAAGCACTCCTGGCTGAAGGACCTGGTGGCCGGCATCACCGTCGGTGTCGTGGCTCTTCCGCTCGCTCTGGGCTTCGGTGTCGCCTCGGGGGCGGGTGCCGCGGCCGGCCTCGTCACCGCCATCGTCGCGGGCATCGTCGCTGCCGTGTTCGGCGGTTCCCACCTGCAGGTCTCCGGCCCCACCGGCGCCATGACCGTAGTACTGCTTCCGGTCATCGCCAAGTACGGCCTCGGCGTGATCCCCCTGCTCGCCATCATGGGTGGCATCATCGTGGTGGCCATGGCCATCACTGCGGTCGGCAGATCCGTGGAGTTCATCCCCTTCCCTGTGGTGGAGGGGTTCACGATGGGCATCGGCGTGATCATCGCGCTTCAGCAGCTGCCGATCATCCTCGACGCCCCACGCGGCACGTCGGAATCCACCCTGGTCGCCGGTTGGCAGACCATCCAGCAGGCCGATTGGAGCCACGCCTGGCAGCCTCTGGCGGTGGCGGTGGCGGTCATCGCCCTGCACCTGGTGGGCCTGCGTTACGTGCCGAAATGGCCACTCGCGCTCATCTCGATCATCATCGCCACGGTCGCCGTCGTGCTGCTGCCCATCACGGTGGACTCCATCGGGGCGCTGCCCACCGGCCTGCCCTCACCGCGCGTGCCGGACTTCACCTTGGGGATGCTGCAGGACCTGGCCGGGCCGGCGCTCGCCATCGCGGCGCTGGCCGCGCTCGAGTCGCTGCTGTCCGCCAGGGTCGCCGACGGGATGCGCCCGGATCTCTCTCCGACGAACCCGGACCGCGAGCTGATGGGCCAGGGCCTGGCCAACATCGCGTCGGGGCTCTTCGGTGGCCTGCCCGCAACGGGCGCCATCGCCCGGACCGCCGTCAACGTCCGATCCGGGGCCCGTACCCGGCTGTCGTCGGTGACGCACGCCGTGATGCTGCTGGCCGTCATGTTGCTGTTGGCGCCCATCGTGGCGACCGTGCCGATGGCCGCGCTGGGCGGCGTGCTCCTAGTGACCGCCGGGCGCATGATCAACCTGCGCCTGGGCCGCACGATGCTCACCGTCACCAGGGCGGATCGCAACACGTTCCTGCTCACCTTCGCCGCCACCGTCCTGCTGGACCTGGTGGCCGCCGTGCTGCTGGGGCTCCTGATGGCTGCCGTGATGAGCCTGCGGCACATGGCCACCTACTCCGTGGTGGCCCGGCAGAACCTGCCCACCACCACGATGGAGGGCGTCGTGGACTGGAACGTGGAGCAGGAGCACCTGCGCGATGCCGTCGCCATCTTCCGGGTCGATGGCGCGCTGTTCTACGGCAACGCGCAGCGGTTCATCGACGAGGTCAACGACCTGGGGGACCACACCGCGGCGGTGATCATCCGCTGTCACCAGATGCGCATCCTCGACGCGTCCGGCGCCGTGGCGCTCGACACCGCGCTGCGGCGATTGCGCCGACGTCACGTCATCTACGTCATCCAGGGCATGAACAACAGCCAGCGACGCACCTCGGTGCTGATGGGGGCCACCCAGCAGCGCCATCACGTCAAGGAACTGTCCGAGGCGCTGACCTGGATCGACGACGAACTGCGCACCGGCGTGGTTCAGACGAAGATGATCTGACCTCCAGCGCTGAGTTCGACGAAGTCGGAGGCGGAGATCACGTCCTCCACCCCTTCATAGAGGTCGGACATGACCAGGCCGTTCATGTCGAAGCTGAGTTTGCAGCCCCACAGGTGACCTCCGGCCGCCACGATGATGTCGAGGAACTCGCGCACCCCTGGAATCTCCAGGTCATCGAGTTGTTTGGTCATCATCTTGGTCGCCATCCGCGTCATTCCGGGGATGGCGCCCATGCCGGACCACACCGGCATCGACGGCGCCATCGGCAGGTGCATGGCGGTGTTGCCGAGCATGGTGAACTTCAGGTTGTCCATCGTGCGTTCGGTCACCAGGTCGAAGCCCCAGAACGTGAAGAAGATGTGGGTCTCGATGCCTTCGCCCAACGCTGCATTGGCCATGATGAGTGCCGGGTAGGCCATGTCCAGGTTGCCCTTGGAGGCGATGAAGCACATCTTCCGCGGCTGGCCCGCGGGCTCGGACACGACGGCGGCGGCTGCAAAGTCCGACGGCTTCAGACGTGCCTTACCCTCCGTCGAATCGTTGGACGACGGGGGCCGGGCGGTCGCCGGGCCGAAGTCGGGGATGATGGGGTGGTCGAGGATCTCGGTCATGCCACGGCCTTTCTAGACGCAGCCCTTGGGCTTGGGGAGCCCGGCGATATAGGACATCTTCTTGGCCGGCTTGCCGGGGAAGAGACGGAACAACTCCTTCATGTCGAAGCCGCCCACCACGGACGTGCGGCGCAGCGTCGCCGTCTCCTTGCGCTCCGGGTAGTCGCTGCGGACGAAGCGCAGCACCTTCCAGTGCTCGTCGGTGAGTTCGTCGAGGCCGGCGTACCCGGCCAGGGTGCGGGCGAGGTCGTCGTCCCACTGTTCGTAGTCGGTGAGAAAGCCCTCGTCGTTGACGTCAATGACGCGGCCGCCGTCGATGCGTGTGCGTGGCACGGGAGTCTCCTTCAGTTCCGGGTGCCGAGGGGCAGCTTTTTGCGTGCCCATTGGGTGAGGGTGAGCCCGGAGGAGTCGCCTTCGAGGCGCTTGCCGAGCAGCAGCATGTCCGTGGTGAACGGCAGCGGGCGGCCCTTCAGGAGCAGCTGCCAGTAGACCCATCTGAACGCGAGCTTCGCCAGGTGGTTCGAGCGCGACTCGCCGAGCAGCCGCATCGGCCCGACCACCGGGAGGGGGAAGGTGCCGGTGTAGGGCTGCGTCTCGTAGTTGAAGTCCAGCAACATGCCCTTGCCGTGGCCGGTCTCGATGAAGCAGTTCGCGTGTCCGTCGAACGAGTGGGGGAGGGGCTCGCCCTTCAGGTAGTGCGGCCAGTTGTCCATGAACACGTCGACCGAGAAATGCGCGACCGACCCGGCCTTCGATGTCGGCAGGGTGCCGCCGTCGCCCAGCACGAAGATGTCCGGATGGGCATCCGCCCGCATGGTCTGCTGGTCGCAGGGCACGAGGTTGAGCTCGTCCCCCAGTCCTGAACGCGAGATGTACTCGGGGCCCATGTTGAGGGGGATGGACACCAGCAGGTCGTAGGGGATCCGCCGGTCGTCGTAGGAGACCAGTTCCTTCGCGTCGGTGTCGACGCCTTCGACGGCGAAATCTGTCTCCAACGCGATGTCGCGGTCGGCGAACATCGACCCGAGCTCCCGGGAGGCGACCGGTTTGGTGAACGCCCCGTCGAGCGGGGTCACGTAGACGATCTCCACCTTGTGTCGCGACTTCCGGTCCCGGAAGAAGCCGTCGGCGAGGAAGGTGAACTCCAGTGGGGCGACGGGGCACTTGATGGGCATGTCGGTGAGGTGGATGACGAGGCGGCCGCCCCTGAAGTCCCGCATGGCGTCGCGCAGGGCGATGGAGGCGGGCAGATCGTAGAAGTGGTGGACGTCAGGGCTGTCCGCCCCGGGCGTGAGGTCCGGCCTGGGCTGGACGCCAGTGGCGATGACGAGGGTGTCCCACGGCAGTTCGCGACCGTCGGCGAGGAGCACACTCTGGCTGTCGATGGCGATGCGGTCGATTTCGCCCAAGACGAGATCCACGTCGCGTGGCAGGTACCGGCGGCGCGGCTCCACGATCTTGTCCGGGGTGTAGATGCCGAAAGGCAGGAACAGGTAGCCGGGTTGGTAGTGGTGGTCGTTGTCACGGTCAATCACCGTGATGGCGAGCTCCTCTGGCGGATGGACAGCGCGCAGCTTGTTGGCCACCATCGTGCCTGCGGTGCCCCCACCGAGGATGAGCAGTCTCTTCATTGAGATCTCCATAAGTAGGAATACCCAGATCATATACCCCGCCCCGTATGAACCGAAGCGCAACTCGTCAAGATCCCGCACCCATTTCGCAGCGGGAAGGCCTCGATGTGCGCACTCCGGCGAGAGGCGCTAAGCTATCCGAGTTGCCTCACGGCAGCGGCGGGCTGTAGCGCAGCTTGGTAGCGCACTTGACTGGGGGTTAAGTGGGTTTACCCCGCTCTGGTCGGCCCGAACAACTGAAAATCCATGCCACGGGCTGTGGCGCAGCTTGGTAGCGCACCTGACTGGGGGTCAGGGGGTCGCAGGTTCAAATCCTGTCAGCCCGACAGAAAATCCCTGATGAGAAGCAATTTTCATCAGGGATTTGTTGTTTCTGAATGTCGTTTTCTCTGGTCCCCCTCTGGTCCCCCTGGGCAGGTTGGCGTGGTCGACCTGTGGATGACAGACTCCGCTGCGACGCTCTGTCTGTGGATAAGGGGACCAAAAGGGGACCAGAACGGTTAATACCGGCGACGGAGCGGGTCACAGCCCGCGGCCCGTGCCCTGCCGCGGTCGTCGCGATGGATCCCGAGGAGTGTCTCTGCTGAGGAAGGCGTTGGCTTGTTCCGCGGCGGAGGCGAGGTGGCGGTCATCGGGGTGGAGGTAGCCGCGAGTGGTCTCGATTGAGGCGTGTCCGAGGATCTCTTGGAGGACATGGAGGGGAACCCCGGCGTCGGCGAGCCAGGTGGCGCCGGTGTGTCGGAGACCGTGTCGGGTGAGGTTCGGCAGGCCGAGGTCAGCAACAACCTGATCCCAACTGGTCGCATCGCGAACGGTGGCCGTCGTGAGGAAACCGCCACGTGGACCGACGAGGAGTGGTGCGTCCGATTGCTTGAACGCGCAGAGTCTTTTCAGGACCGGCCGGAGTGGGTCGAGAATCGGCACGCGACGCTCTTGGCGGCTCTTGGTTGGTTTGGTGATGAGGCCGCCCCTGCCGGGGAAGACTTGTCGTCTGATGATGACGAGGTTCTTTGTGAAGTCCACGTCCCCGACTTGGAGTCCGGAGACTTCGGAAGAACGTGCTGCAAGCAGAGCTGCGAGCATCACGAAGTCTGAATAGGACTGATGGACGGCGCCGCAGGCGGAGGCGAGCTGGTTCAGCTTCTGCAGGTCAGGGATCGCGTGCGCGCGCGGGGCAGCATCTTCGGCCGGTTGAACTCGGAAGGCGTTTCGATGGAGACTCCGCTTCGCACGGTGTTTGGCGGGATTGATTGTGATCAGACCGTCGCGAACGGCTTCGTCGAGTACCCGCACGAGTGGGGCGATGGTGTTCTTGATCGTCGATGCGCCGTACTGCTTCTCCCAGTCATCGATCGTGCGGTCGATCATTCCAGCGGTGATTTGCGTGACGGGCAGGTGGCCGAGCGCCGGGAGTACTCGGAGCCGAAGACCGTATCGGTAGTTGTCGCCGGTGGAGGTCATATCGAGGCCGCGTGCCCATCGATCGCCGATCGAGGTGAAGAACTCCAGGAGCGTCATGGAGACGTCCATTCCCTTGACCGAAGAATTCCGGAGCGTTTCGAAGAATGCCCGTGCGGTTGCCTCGTCCTTCACGATCTCGGTACGGATCACGCGCTGCTTGGTGAGCGGATCGGTCCAGCGTGCCCGCGCTCGAATCCCGTAGGAGCGTCGTTCCATGTCCGTGGAAATCCTCACCCCGATCGGCGGCACCGGGCGGGGTGAGGACTCTGGCATTGGCTCAGTTGGGCGGGCCATGGTGCGGCTCTAAGTTCTGCAGCCATTGGTCGATTGCTTCGAGCCGGTATCGGGCGATACCGCCGAGCTTGATGAATGGTGGCCCGGTCTCTGCGGAGCGCCATCGAGACAATGTCGATTCGGAGACCTTCAAGTACGAGGCGACCTCTCGACTATCCAGCAATGGCGAGACTGGCGCAGTCGCTTCTGCCGCGTTGCTCATGACTCCTCCTGCGGACGATCGCCGAGCGAACGGTAGAACTCGTCCTCAGCCGCTTTACGACGCTGAACGTCATCAACGACGAACTCGACAAAGTCGGATTCCCGGTCGGTGATCATCGCTTCTTCGGAGGGGGTGGGCGGCTCTTCCCCGGGCCAGGTGGCTTGCCGTGTGGGGCGATCACGATCGAGTCGAGTCCCGGAAGTAGCTACCCAGTCCCGGAGGCGGAGGCGAGCATCCGCAAAGTCGCGATGCCACCCCAGCGGTGCGGATCCGTTTTGGTTGGGATCGTAGGCGCACAGCCAGTGCAGATGCAGCGCGGACAGCTCCCACACAAGTTCAGGGTGACGATGCCAGTACGGCGGGATCACTGCGGCCGGGAGTCCGTACGTGCGGCGGAGCCAGTCGATCCAGCGATTCAGTTCCAGCCACTCGACCTCCGCGTCGTTCGCGGTGAGGAGATTCCAGTTGATCGGATGCGGTGGTTCAGCGACCAGCGATTCGTCGTAGTCATCCGCGTCGTGCCCTTCGTGTGCTTCGGGGCTGGGGATGAAGTCAGTCACGATGACCGCTCCTACTCAGATGCTGACCGCAGGAGCAGCATCTGACTGCGCTCGCGCTCGGGCAGGTGCTTCAAAAGGGGAGGCATCACGACCAGTCGCCTCGCGCATGTTGCTGTCGCGATGAGGTCCGCGATCGACCTCGTATTGGGTGCGTGCAACGTCGTGACCGAAGCGGGAGACGATGAACTCCTCGGCTGCGACAGTCTGACCGTCCTTCTCATAGCTGTACTCGCGCACGCGCCCGGTGGCGATGAACTTGTCTCCTTTGTGGAATCGCGAGACTCCTTCTTCGGCTGCGCGCCGGAAGGCGCTCATGTCGTGGAATGACGGGTCGAGCTGCGTGAAGCTTCCGTCTGGGTCCTGCCGCGAATGCTCTATGCCGATTCGCGCGTAGAACCGCGCGGTACCGTCGTCGGTGTAGGTCAGACGGGGCTCGGTCGCGATGAATCCTGTGATGGCTTGTTGGGTGTCGATGGACATGACGACTCCTTGATCTGTTGGGGCGGCCATCCGATGTGGTGGCCACTGCAGCAGACAGGTGCGCGCCGCGCCCCAGTGCGGATCATTGCGCTGCAGGGCGTCCCAACAGCGATTCAACCGCCGCACGATCTGCTTTGAGCTGTTCACCATCGGAGCGCTTAGGCCAGGGGTGGAGGTCAGTGATGATCGGTGGAGCGGATCGGAGCAAAATGATCCCTGTTCCAAACGGCAATGTGCGAATGCGGTCGGGCGGCAAGATCGGTACGCGACGGATGGAACGCTGGTTGGAGCGCGAGCCATGGTCGCCGAGAGTGACGGAGTCGGCGAACTCGTCTCGTTCGCCGATCAGCGTGGAGAGGTCTTGAAGGTCTCGCGAGTTCGAGGCACCGCCAAGGATGATCTTCGCGATACTGGCGTCCCAGATCGCTGCCGCTTTGTGCTCTGACCATTTGTCCCGTGCCTGGGCAAGGGATTGAA
Source organism: Tessaracoccus zhenghani (assembly GCF_054552775.1). NCBI lineage: Bacteria > Bacillati > Actinomycetota > Actinomycetes > Propionibacteriales > Propionibacteriaceae > Tessaracoccus > Tessaracoccus zhenghani. The sequence continues at coordinate 669,992 of NZ_CM137275.1, forward strand.
GCACCGGCATCGTTGTGATGCCGGTGCCGCCACCTTCCGCCATGAGTGTGGGCAGCGAAGGTAGTGGCGCGAGGTTTCCGATTTCGTCGAGCGCAAACAGCAGCGGTGGGTCGAGCCGTGCGCCGGGTGATCGAGCAGCCATGCGACGGGCGGTCTCAACGAGGTCTTCGACGAATGCTGCGACGAGAGCTGCGCTGTTCCCGGCCCCAATGCCGGTCGCCAGAAGATACAGCGTGCCACGGTCGCGGATGAAGCTCTCGGGATCGAACTGCTCGCCTTCTGCCGGGCTGACAGCATCCAGCACTCTGGGGTCGGCGAGCGCTGACAGTGCGAGCGAAACGCCCTGCCAGATGCTGTCACGTGTGCGCGGGTCGGCGTCGAGCGTTGCGTCCAGCGAATCTGCCCAGCCCGTGGCAGCCAACGGTGAGCCCGTCAGGATGGCGACAGCCTCGGCGGCTGCTGACGGGTCGAGAGTCCATCGAAACAGCTCAGCCGGACTTCGATGATCAAGCGCGGCCGCGTGAAGGAGCGCCTGCAGAGCGATGCGTGTCTTTCCCTCCCAGAACCCTCCGCCTTCGACACCGCCAGCGGATAGCTCGGTGGCCGCGGCAAGGCCGGTCGCGCGGATCATCGCGGTCAACGGGTCCTCGCAGCCCCGAATAGGCGACCACCGCAGCCCGGCGGGGACGCCTTCAGCAAGATGCTGTGGATCGAAGACAGCGACGGGGCCGATCCGCTCGCGTGCCCGCATCGTTGCCGTCAAATCGTCGGGCCGGGTGGACGTCGTCACGACTGCACCCGGTGCATCAAGAATCGCCGGGATCACAATGTGCAGACCCTTGCCCGAACGTGGCGGACCGATGAGGAGAATCGAGTCTTCGACGCTGGCCCATACCTGCTTGCCGTGCGAGCGCCCGAGCAGGTAGCCCACGTCCTCGGGCTTTGGCTGATCCAGCGAAGGGCGCAGCGTCACAGCCCGGCGCAGGAGCGCCTTCGCAGACGCGCTCGTTACGACCTCATGACTGCTGGCAGTTCCGGCAAGCTGCCGTGGATCGGTATCGACGTTGCGCGAATGTCGACGCCAACGGACCCAAGCCCACCCGATAGCACCACCGAGCACCAGGAGCAGTAGTACTGCAATCGACCAGTAGAGGATCGTATTCAGCCCAGTTGCCTGCAGCACCTCGGCCGGTCTCGTCGGGTTGAACAGCACGCCGACTCCACCAGCAATCCCTGAGTGGGGCTGCCCAGAGCCAGCGAGAAATGCCGCAATGGAACCTGCGGCACGTAAGACGACGGCGACGCCGAAGACTGCGACCAGCGCGATCATCAGAAAGTTGGTTAACTCATCACCGAGACCACGCCCCTGACCGTGTGGAGTGCTCACGATGGCAATCGTTCGGCGACGATAACGCCGGAGACACGCCCGATGAGCAAGATCTCCGACTTGTGATCGACGAGTTGGCTCACGTCGATGACCGCACGAGCGCTCCCGTCAGCGGATCCTTCAGCACTGGAAACTGACAGTGCGACAGTAACGTCCTCGCCGGGGATGAATCCGAACCCGGTGACCTCGATGAGCTGATGTGTTGGGCGGTGCCGCGCTCGCCGCATAGTGCTGGGCGGCTGAGCGTTTGCGATGGCTTGGTCTCGTCGCGCTGCGTGGACGATGTCGGTGAACACCGAGCCATCGAACTCGTGCACTTCAACTCGGATCGTGCGAGTACGGTGGTCGGATATCGCGTCAAGAAGATCACCAAACTGTGCCCGGCTCCAAGTGCCGCCCGGCGTTGGGGGCGTGAAGTCGCGTCCGTTGTAGCTGACGTCCATGGTGCCGCGCTCGCTGACGGTGATGACTGCGAGCGGGAGGGCGATGGGCGATCCGGGTGGATTTTGCGCAGGGCTATTGCGATTGCTCATGCCACAGAGGTGTGCGTCGGCACCCAGTCCCTCATTCAGCTGGTCATGCGGCTGGTGGTGTCGAAGAGTTCAAGCTCGTTGGGGTGCAGCTGGTGCTGGCAGACGAAAGAGCGATCCTTGATGCGCCACAGCCCCTGGCCGACACCGAGACCCGGTAGCAGCTTCTGTTCGGTCCCGGTCAGGCCGAGCGCTCTTGCAGTGGCGCCGAGCTGATCCGATTCCTGCCGATAGATGATTCGCGTTTCGGCGTTGGCGAGAAGGCTGCTTGCCAGGGCTCGCATCGCGGAACCCTGGTCACCGACGTTCTCCAAGTCGGTCAGTTTGTGGAAGATCAGCATGTTTGCGATCCCATAGTGGCGAGCGAGCCGCCAGTGCGCATCCATCCGGCGCAACAACGCCGGATGAGACATAAGGCGCCAGGCCTCGTCGTAGATGCACCAGCGCTGACCGCCGTTGGGGTCGAGTAGCGCGGATTCCATCCAGGCCGACGAACAAGTCATGAGGACCGAGGTCAGGGTCGAGTTCTCTGTCACTCTCGATAGGTCAAGCGAGATCATCGGTAGCGTCGGATCGAATCTCACGGTCGACGGGCCATCGAAGAGCCCTGCGAGGTCACCTGCGACAAGGCGCCGCAGGGCGTGCCCAACGAGGCGTCCGTCTTCGGCGAGGCGCCCATCCGGGTCCGCCTGCGCTGTCGGGCTGAGTATGTGCTCGACAATCATCGGCAGGATCGGAACATCGTTGCTACGCACGACCTCGGTCAGAGAAGTGTCGATCGCCGTGTGCTCCAAAGGCGTGAGCGGTCGCGTCAGAACCGTCTCGGCGAGTGCGCCGATCAGGTCGCGCCGTCGTGCCCCGACCGTCGATGCCCAGCGTTCATCGCTCATTCCGGCGGGCCGATAGCCTTCGTCGAGCGGATTCAGCCGAGCGGCAAGCCCATGACCGAGCACGATCGCCCGACCGCCCACTGCTTCGGCGACCGCAGTGTGCTCGCCCTTTGGATCACCGGGGACGTAGACGCGACGACCGAACGGAATCGATCGTGTGTAGAGGCTCTTGGCCAAGCTGGACTTTCCGGAGCCGACAATGCCCGCGAGTACGACGTTCGGAGCGGTGATGATGCCGCGCGCATAGAGCACCCATGGGTCGTAGACGAAGGAACCGCCGGAGTACAGGTCTTGGCCAACGAAGACTCCGTCGGAGCCGAGCCCGCCTTCAGCCAAGAATGGGTATGCACCAGCAAGGGTTGCCGAAGTGTCTTGATGTCGTGGCAGGCGAAGCCTCCCAGGCGAACGCAGCTCCGCTGGTCCTGGTTCGCCAGCTGCCGAAATGTATGTGGTTGCCCGACGCTCAGCCAACTCGGCGGCGTACTTTGTGCGGGACGCCTGATGCTCAGCCCTCAGTTGCTCCGCTTGTAACTTCGCGGCGGCCCGACGGCGCTGCTTACGCACGCGCCGCTTCTCGGATGCTGGAGCGACGAGGACCGAAGCGTGCAGGCGCTCGGTATCATCGTGGCTCATAGTCCTAGACCTCGCTGCTGCCTGACCGCGGTGATGCTGGCAGGCTCAAACCAAGACACTCGCTGCGACTCGCGAGCCCGGCTCGGTGCCGACGGAGCAGCGAGACTTCGAGCGTCATCTGGCAGTTGATCTACCGTGTCCACCGCGTGGATTCGGTAGAGCGCGACGTGCGCTAACGCGTGACTGTAGGCGAGGTGGTAATCACCGTCGCGCAGTTCATGCTCAAGCGGCCCGCTCGGCGGCGCGTCGTAGACGTATCCGTTCTCCATCGCTGCGCTGGTTGTCTCGTCGCCGTAATCCCAGTACTTCAGATGGTTGAGCCCGGCGGGAGCACCGTCGGCGTCGATCATGTCCAGCACGTCTCCCGCCTCTTGACCTTGCATGAAGACGACACTGATCCAACGAGCGACAGCCGGTGCTTCGGTGGCTGGAACTTCGTGCCAAGCAACGCGACTCGCCACACCCGCTGCGGCGTCGAGCCGTTCCTCTGCTTGGTCGATCAGGGTCGCCGCCTGGTGAAGTTCGTCGGCGGCTGCCAATGCATCCTTGGATCCGATGGAGTGATCATCGTGGTCGTCAAACGCGCGAGGGTGATTCTTGACGTGGGCTGCAGCGAGTTGATCGAGAACCTGCTTGAGCGACCGCACTCCTGAGAGAAGGTCGCCGAGAACGCCATACAGATCCTGCGGATCCTCGAACGTTCGTGTCGCGTGTGCGAGACCGCGCAACGCTTCGGATGCTTCCGTGGCGTCGGCGCCGGCATCGTGGAACGTGGGCATGGCACTCTCCCTCAGCTGAGATTTGGACCTGAATACTGGAGAGGTGCACTCGGTGATCCTCCTGCGTAGATCGGGCGATGTTCGTCGGTCCTCATTCCTGGGACAAGAAGGGCAGTGGCCTCTACGAGAATCTCTTCGATGCGGATGGCAGCCTCAAGGGCAGCGCGCGCTTCGTTCGCGCGGTCGACGTCATCGGTTCGATTCCCGGGATCGCCCACTGATCTGCTACCTCGAAACCCCAGAACCTCGGGAGTTCTCGCTTGTCGAGGAGGGTCCGTGCGCGGCAGATCATGCCCGTGGGGACTGGCTGCAAGTTCACCCCAGTCCCCACAGATCGGCCGCAAACGCACGGTTGGGCCCAACGTTCCGCTCTGACCCATTGAACAGTCAGTGCGACAAGCGGACGAGCCATTCCCGTCTCAGATCAGCCAGCTGAGACAATTGGCCATGTCCGTTTCTGTTCCTGCGCTCGAAGCCTTCATCGCCTATCAGCTGTCGCAACTGTCGGCTCGGAACGCGCATCATGAGTTTGAGGAGATCGCGGTCCGAGTAGCGCGCCGTCGAATTAGCTCCAACATTCTCCTCCCGAATGGGCCGGTGAGCGCTGGCGGCGATCAGCAACGCGACGGAGAGTCGTACTTTACGCGCATCCCGGAGGAGGTCCCCTCGCGCACAGACGTAGGGGCTCCTTTGAACAGTGAGTCGGTTGTGATCGCGTGCACCACACAGCGGGATCGCTTGAAGGCAAAGGTCGCGGCCGACGTCAACGGCATCTGTTCTCCCAATGCGGCCCCTGTCGATCGAGTCGCATTCTTCAGCGTCGAATCCATCCCGGCGGGGACGGTTCATACGCTACAAAGGGAAGCCCGCGAGCAACACAATATCGCGCTTGATGTCTTTTCTGGCGCACAGATCGCCGTCCTCTTGGCAGAGCCCGACCTATTCTGGATCGCGGCCCACTACCTCGACGTTCCAAACTCGATGGCGCCACCAATCGGCACGGACCCTTCTCCGGAGTGGTACACGAGTTCGTTGAGACGGTTTCGCGCGAGTGATGGCCCAGAAGCTCTGTTACCAGGAATTCAAGGCGCGGTCGCACGGGGCATCCGGCACGCCACATTTGAACAGCGGGAGAGCGGCGACCTGCCGGAGTGGATCACGTATATGCGCCCCTTCCTCGAAACCACACGAGACGACGGGCATGACGACGACATCACGTTCCGAGCCTGCTATGAGATCGCGGTTGCAACACTTCGTGGGTTAGGTACCTTGCGCGGAGTGGAAGACCTCATGCGGCGTGCGGTCAATTACGCGACGACGTCGGATGCGACCGAAGTAGTCTCAGACGCGGTCATTCTTGTGAGCTACTGGGGTGGCTCGTGGGGGGCGGGGGTCGCTGACATTCATGCCGAAGACCTCGACGCTGTAGTCACGACGCTCAAGACTCACGTGGACGACCTACTCCAAGATCTAGACCTGGCCGAGTACCCCGTCCGTGGCGCTTCCCTCATATCGTCGCTCGTGAGGCTTGAGCTGGTTCCGAACGCTGAACTGGTTCAGCGAGTGCTTGGCGCGCCCACCCGCGCAGAGATTGACCCTGTTATGGGTCAAGACCTTAACGATCTCGATCTGAGCGGGGGATTCCGAGTGACGCCCCAGGTGTTCGAGCTGGAAAGTGCAATGCGGCATCTCGAACAGTTGGTTGGACTCTTAGCGCGAGCGCGCGGCTTCTACGCCACCCCAATTGCAGAACTGTTCCAGCTTTTTGCGCCGATGCTCCAGAGCTTTGCCGCTTATCGATCTGTTCGAGACGCCCTGGACGAAGCGGTAGCGCAGGTTGAGGGCGCAAACGCCAAAGCGGAGCGTTGCCGAGACCGCGCGATCGCATTTCTCGAGGCCGGTCGTCCCCTCGAAGCACTTCAGGACCTCCACGATGCCAAACTCGCTTGGTTCAACGGCGAAGGGATGTACGGTTCAGTTCTCGTGATGAGGATCCTCGCGGAGACTTATTCCAAATTAGGCCTTGACTATGCAGCGAAGTTGTATGCGTGCACGGCTGCTGCTTTAGCGAACCAAAGCCCAAAACGCGATGTGCGAGCACAGGCACCAGTCGCATTGCTTGAATCGATGGGATACATGCAGCGCGCTGGCGCTTGGATGGATGCCTCCGCCATCGGACATGTTGCACTTGTTGCCCGCCACGCGCTCGACGCAGATCCGTTCGACTACGAGAACGATGGTGGCTTCGTCCACGCCGAGATAAATGCGGGCCGGGAGCTCGCTGCGATACGACAACTGTGGCCGTCGCTGCAAGAGCACTTTGTTTCATACTTTGAGTTCACCGGCTGGGATGAACGAGTCCGTTTCATCGCAGATGTTGCCGAGGAACAGCAAGAGGCACCTCTGACAATCGATCAACTTGGCGAGGACCACTCGGGCGTGATCTTGCACGATACCGGACCTTCCCGTCAGATTCGATTCTCAACGTTCGGGGTCAGTTGGGTGCTGAAATTTCCGAACGATCGATCCACCGTCCTCGCCGCGGAGTCTCTATGCGCAGCACTTCAAGTAATCCTGGCAGAGCTGGTCCGCTTCGATCTGGTCCTCGCGCCGGTGCATGTCGAGGTAGAGCTGACACTATCGGAAACAAGTATGTCTGAATCCGACCCGATTGAGTACGACATGAGCGGACCCGCGATCCGACTCACCATGTTGATGGAACCGGCGGGTGATGAACCCGCGGGCCGAAGTCAGTACGTCATGGGTCTCGCACTGCAGCTTGTCGATGTAGTCCACCTGCGCCCACGCCCTGAGCTGGTCTCGGCCATAGATGAGCTCTTTGTAGACGGTCTGGTCAACAAGACGTCGATCGGGCGACCGTACGAGGAAGTGGCTGGCATCCTCGAAGACGGGCACTATGAAGCGCTAGCCCGGCACCCTGGTTTTCTCACCCGAGCTCAAGACGAGCAATTGTCGGCGAGCGGGCTTCCCGCAGGTACAGCTGAAGGCCCTGGGTACGTATTAACAGAATCGCTGGAGGCTATTGATCGACGATACTCGGTGAGCGCGAGTGCAGTCGCGGTGACGCTTGCTCGAGTAGTTGCGGATCCTCGTTACAGCGCATGGATATCCGAACTCCAGGCTGACGGCTGGCTTGACTGGCAAATCCTCATGGCTTTGACTCTGATCGTAGGCAATCAACGAATTGCCGCACGCGACATGATCCCAACCGAAGAGAACGCAGAAGAACTGCGGGAGGTCTTTCTCGCGGTTGAGTCCGAAACGGACATGTTGGTCCCACTTGACGATGTCTTCGGTAGCCAGTTCGAGATCTACCTTCAAATGGTTGTTGTGCAGGTTGCTCAAAGTTGGGGGCTTCGTACTCCCACCCGCAGATCGGGTGACATCGCTCTGCGGAAGCTGCTCAACTGGCGGTATCGGTTCGCAATTGACGACACACCACACGTAGACCTGCTCCCTGCTGCGACGGCGGCAGTATCCCCGCGTCCAACGGAGTAACGGGCAACCGCCTCGCAGTACAGGGTGAACGCAGCTAAACCAAAACCTGTACACACTGAAATACGCCAGCTGCCTCTCGATGAGATATGAGTGCTTGTTAATTTCGAGTGTTTTGAAATGCTCAAACCGAACGACACAGCGGCAGGGCCGCGGCGGTGAACGCTTGGGCCTGCTGTCCGACAAGGAGTCGCGTCTCGCAGGACGCTTGAATGGCGGCTTGCTCGATCGCGGAGACGGCGGCGTCGAGGTCATCAACGGTTCGTGCGGACACTGAGATGAGTCCGGTGTAGCGCAGGACGCCGTGCCCAGCCGTGAGGTCAGCTTCCTGCTGGAGAACGTCCTGAAACTCAGCCATCTGCGAGGCATCCTCTATCTGGCCGATGCGCTGACGCTGAGCTGCGTCTGAGATGTACTCCGTCTTCTTCTTCCTGATGTCACGTGCTGCCTGGTCGGACCGCATCGGTGTGCAGAGCAGCGAGAAGGAGCGCTGTGTCCCGGTCGACAGGAGCACAGGTGCCAAGAAGCCTGGGTAGACCATCGACCGCGGCCACTCTGAGATCCATAACACCGCGTGGAAGGCCGAGTCTGTGCGCAGCCGGGACCAGGATTCGTTCACTGCAACCGGCCCTGCGGTGGCGAGCGACTGGCCGAGTTCGCCGTGCCGTTCAAGTGTCGCGGCGACTGCCGGGTCGTATGCCGAACGCAGGATGACGGCGATCTCGCCGCACGTCAACCACGATGACGGTGCGAGGTCGGCTGAGCGCAGCGCGGCGATGAGCGTGGACATCTCTTGGCGAAGGACAGCAGCAGCGCCACGGATTCCGCCACCGGCAGTGCGGATCTGTCGTGCCGCTGTCTGCATGTCGAGCGAGAGGGAGAGCGTGGTGGCGTGGCGTTCTCCAGCGGGTCCTGCGCGGTCGATGAGTTCGGCATACGTCGTCGAGGCCCACGAGCCATCTGCGTTGCCGTGCGATGCCCACCATTCAGCGAGTCCTGTCCCGGAGTCCGGGAGGGTGCGCTCAAGCACTTGCAGCATTGAGAGGCGCCCGGATCTGCACACGGTCGCGAGCACACGCCCCCAAGAGGAGACACGCCGTTCCTGCTCGCCGGGATCGAGGAGCGCGAATGCTGGGTGCGAGACCGCAACGATGGCCGTGAGGGTACTGGCGGTTGGGTCATGAACCATTCCGGCGCCGGTGATCGGGTCGTCGTACTCGCGCAGTCGTGCCATGTCGCCGGGTAGCGCGAGTGAGCCCGCAGGTCGCGGCTTCACAACACGCCGCCGGTAGAGCAACTGTCCGCCGGTGGTTTTCCACATCCACCAGAAGGCAACGGGAATCCATTCGACGATCGGACGTCCAGCGATCCGGATCCACACCACGGCCGCGGCACAGAGCCATACGGGTGCCGAGAACGCGATGAGCATGCCGCCTCCGGCATAGAAGGCCCACACAAGCGTGGTCACACCAATTCCGAGCGCGACCAGCTGTGAGAGGGATAGTCCGAGCAGGATTCCCCTTCGTGTCAGTCGGGAGAATTTCACCGGAATGAGGTCCCCGGCTCGTTGATCGTCGTAGTCCTTTGGCATGGTCAGCTATTCCTTCCCAGATCGTGGCTGCTGGGTTCTGGGTGGTGCTGGATCTGATCGCGGTGCGGGAGGCTGAGGCGTGGAATGAGGTTCGGGTGCAGCCGCACCCGAACCACCTGCACCGGCAGCCGCAGTTTCGGCCGTGCTACCTACAGCGCCTCCGAGCTGGGGTCCCGCAATAGCGGCAGCTTTGATGACCTTCGCGCCAATGACCGCTGCCGCTGCGGGGCCAGCAGCTGCGGCAGCGCCACCGGCACCTGCACTGGCTCCCGCGCCCGCTCCGGCAGCTGATCCGCCGGACGTCGCCCCACCTGAAGCAGACGTGCTGGGTGAAGCGGTTGCTGCTGGAGCGGCTTTGGATGTCCCGCCACCACCGGAGCCACCGTCGAGAACTTTCTTCACTCCGTCGCTCTGAGGCTTCGACGGCACAGGCACCGGTCGGTTCACGGCGCTCTTCGCTTCCTGCTCGCTTCCCATCGCGTGGTAAAGATCGAAGCCGAGGAACGAAATGAATCGGTAGACCATGTACGGCGCAAAGGCTGCGATGAACAGCAGCACGATTCCTGAGATCGGTTCAGTGACGGCCGACAGATCGGCCTCGATCGGGGTCGAGACCTGCGTGATCGCAATGAGGAACACGACGACGAGTACGAGCTTGGAGATGATGAGCGCGACCACGAACGCCGCCCATTTCCCGATCCATCCGCGGGTGACGTCCCATGCCGCCCCAGCGAACGCGATGGGCGCGAGCACGATTGCGACGAGCAGCAGGGCCTTGCGAATCAGGAGCGAGAACCACACGATAGCGACAGCACAGATCATGAGTCCGGCGAGGAAGATCGTGACGATCGCACCGACCCCGGGAGCAGCGATGTTGATTGTTGTGAGTCCCGCGGTGAGGAGCGCGATCTTGTCGCCCATGGTGGCGGTGGTTTCTCCTGCGGCCTGAACAACCCCAATGCACAGCTGATCCACGATCTCAAGAGCCGTCGCCGTCAACGTAATGACGACGAACGACCCCAGAACAGCTTTGGCGGCGCCGAGGGCTGCGCGGGCAAGAGCCGCGGGTTCGCGTCGGATGAGGCCGAGGATCAGCTGGAAGCAGAAGAACAGGAGAACGATGAAGACACCGATGCCGAAGAGCAGGTTGTAAACGTTCAGGTAGCCCGGGGATTGGACGTCCACGAGGGTTGTGCTGTCGAAGACGATCCACATGGCTTCGATGAGCCATCCGGCAGCTTGCCCCATCGTGGAGGCGAGCCAGTCGAATGGCGCCGACACGAGTGTCGCGGCACCTTCACCGACGGCATCACACACGTTGGAAATGACAGGAATATCGCAGACACTCATCGCAGGCCTCCGGGAAGTGATGGATGGGTGGGTCTCAGACCTGCTGTCCGACGTTCCAGAAGAAGTTGATGAGCGTCACTGAGGCGCCGCAGATGACGGCGGCACCGCAGGAGATGAGTACGCCGAGCTTGCCGCGAGAGGCGAGGTGTGGGTTGGAGGAGTTCGACCCGAATCCCCAGACGATCGCCGAGATGATGAGCGCGAGCACGGAGAGAATCAGGCCGATCGTCATGACGGCGCCGACGATCGTGCGCAGCTGCGCAATCCCCGGCAGCCCCGAATCATTCGGGGTGATGTCGATGTCCATCGGCAGGGCTGAGGCGATGGTCGTGATGAGTTCGAACACGGTGGCTCCTTTGGCATGAACACCGCCGTCGGCGGCAGACGAAACATGGTCACCTCAGAGGTGTGCCACCGGCTCCTGCCGGTTGATGCTTTGTGCAGTCATGCCCTCTCGCCGGATGAGAGTCATTGGGTCCGAGGCGGTGCTGCGATCACATGTCGAGTGACTCGGAATGTGAGTCAGGGGGCTCCTAGGGCGTGTCTGACAAAGGTTGACGGCTCAGGCTGAGAGTCTCGACGCGTGTCTAGGTTTCGGTTGCTCTCGGATGCTCAGTGGTCGTTGATCGAGGACATGTTGCCGCGTCCGACCGGGCGGCCGGGGCGGAAGTTCTCTGACGCGAGGCTGATGGTCGAGGCGATCATCTACCGGTACCGGTGCGGGATCGCGTGGCGGGACTTACCCGAGGTGTTCGGGCCGTGGCAGACGGTGTGGACGTGGCATCACCGGATGGCCGCCGCCGGTACCTGGGACAAGGTGCAGGCGAAGCTGACCGCCGCGGCCGACGCGGCGGGGTTGATCGATTGGTCGCTGTCGGTGGACTCGACCGTCGCCCGCGCGCATCAGCACGCGACGAACACGACTCGCACCACAGGGGGCTGGGTCGAACTACACGAATCTGCTGATCGAGCCGCCTGATCATGGCATCGGCCGCTCCCGCGGCGGGCTGTCGACGAAGATCCATCAACTCGTCGACGGCAACGGGCTGCCACTGGTCACGCTGATCACGCCGGGGCAGGCCGGCGACTCCCCGATGTTCCTGCCGCTCATGGCGCAGCTGCGCGTTGACCGGGACGTTGGCCGGCCGCGAACTCGTCCGGACGCGGTCCGCGGTGACAAGGCGTACTCATCACGCGCGATCCGCGGGCACCTCCGCTCTCGCGGGATCAAGGCGGTGATCCCCGAACCCGACGATCAGAAGGGGCATCGCAAGCGTCGCGGGTCACGCGGCGGCAGGCCGGTCGGGCTTGACGCCGCCGACTACAAGAACCGCAATGTGATCGAGCGCCGCTATTGCCACACCAAGCAATGGCGCGGCCTCGCCACCCGCTTCGACAAACACGCCGTCATCTACCGCGCTGCCGTGGTCCTCAACGCCGTCATCGCCTGGACAAAGGCAATGTCAGACACGCCCTAGTCGGTGTCGATGCAGGCGCGGGGTTCGTGGGCGTGCGGGCGGCACCGTTGGAAGACGCCGTACTCCCGGCTGGCGAGCTGTGGGAGGCGACCGACGCTACCCCGATTGACTAGCGTTGCTGGCCGTCTTGTGCTGACGGCTGGGTGGAGTTGAGGTTCTCGTGAGATCGGACACCGCTCATCAGGGATCGGCGCCAGCTCGTGCGGTCCGAAGTCAGAGTGCGGCGGCTCCGGCCTCAGCCACAGTCTGGTCTTCCTCGATGCTACCGGTGGACACTCCGATGGCTCCGACGATGACGCCGTCGCGGACCAGCGGAATGCCCCCGGGGAACACGACGATACGGCCACCGTGAGCGTCGTTGAGTCCGTACAGGTCGCCCGTCGGGCGCGTTGCCTCGGTGAGGTCCTTGGTCTGGGTCTGGAAAGCGATGGACGTGTACGCCTTGTTGATGGCGATGTGGATGCTGCCGATGTTCGCAGTATCCATCCGCACGTGTGCCTTGAGGTTGCCTCCGGCGTCCACGACGGCGATGTCCTGGGGCTGTCCGATCTCCTCAGCGCGCGCGATGGCGGCATCGATGACGCGGCGAGCGTCCTCAAGGGTGATGGTGTCCTGGATCTTGGGGTTCGACATGGTGTCTCCTCTTCATTGAAGGTCAGTTGTTGCGGGTGTTAGGCGTCGCGTGAGCGACGACTGGGGTGGAGCCTCGGCCGGCCCCGATGAAGGCCTGACAGACATGGGCCGGCCGAGGGGTTGAAAGTTCCCGTCAGGCGACGGGAAGCAGTGCGATGGAGAGCGCGGCGGCGAGCGCGCCTCCGATGAGCGGGCCGGCCACGGGCACCCAGGAGTACGCCCAGTCGGAGGTGCCCTTGCCCTTGATGGGGAGGATGGCGTGAATGATGCGAGGCCCGAGGTCGCGCGCGGGGTTGATGGCGTAACCGGTGGGGCCGCCGAGGCTGATACCGATACCGATGACCAGGAAGGCGACGGGCAGGGCGCCGAGTTCCGCGGGGGTGCCTCCATTGGTGAAGGCGAGGATGCCGAACACGAGGACGAACGTTCCGATGACCTCCGTGACGAGGTTGGAGCCGTAGGCACGGATGGCAGGACCGGTCGAGAAGACGCCGAGCTTCGTGGCGGGGTCGGGCTCTTCGTCGAAGTGGCGCCGGTATGTGATCCAGACCAGGAGCGCTCCGAGCATGGCACCGACGAGCTGAGCGGCAATGTAGACGAGGAACTGCACGAATGTGATGTTTCCGAGGATCAGCAGGGCGATGCTGACGGCCGGGTTGAGGTGCGAGCCCGAGGAGTACGATGCCGTGACTCCAGCGAAGACGGCGAGACCCCAACCGATGCTGACCGCGAGGAATCCTGATCCGAGACCCTTGCTCTTGATGAGGGAGACGTTGGCGACGACTCCGCAACCCAGCAGAAGTAGCAGGGCCGTTCCGACCGTTTCGGAGAGGAAGATCAATCCGAGGTCCATGGTGTTTCCTTTCCGCGGACGTCTGCGTCCGCGCAGGTCACACCACGCGCTCGGGTGCGCGTGGTCACAGATGGTGGTGCGAGGGGGCGGCGCCCGGGTAGAAGGTGGAAGGTCAATCGCGGTCTACCCGGGCGCGCTCGGTACGGGACTGTGCGGCGCAGCGTGACCTACGCCGAACAGCGGGGGGCTCCTCAGAAGGTGCGGATCGGGATCTCCGCGGGAGCCTCGAGAAGTTCGCGAATCTCGTCGTCAAGCTTGACAAGCGTGATGGACGCGCCCGCCATGTCCAGCGAGGTGCAGTACTCGCCGACATAGCTACGGGTTGGGGTGATTCCCTGGGCCGCGAGCTTCTCGTGTGCGATGCCGTACAGAAGGTACAGCTCGCTGATGGGGGTGCCACCGAGACCGTTCACCATCAGCGCGACGTCATCGCCGCTGCTGTAGGGGATGTCGCTCACGATGGGCTCCAGAAGCAGGTCGACGATCTCGTTCGCCGGGACCCACTTCTGACGTGCACGGCCGGGCTCACCGTGGATACCGATGCCGACTTCGATCTCGTCGTCGCCGATCTCGAACAGCGGCTCGCCCTTGGCGGGCGGGGTGCAGGCGGTGAGCGCCACGCCCATGGTGCGGGTGACGGCGTTGACCTTCTCGCCGATCCGGACGATCTCGTCGAGGTCCTTGCCGGCCTCAGCGGCAGCGCCGACGGCCTTGATGACGAAGAAGTTGCCGGCGACGCCGCGGCGACCGATGGTGTACAGCGAGTCCTTCACCGCGACGTCGTCGTCGATGAAGAGGGTGCGCACCTTGATGCCCTCTGCGGCAGCGAGCTCTTCTGCCATTTCGAATGCCATCTTGTCGCCGGTGTAGTTGTTCACCAGCAGCAGCACACCCTTGTCGCTCTTGACGCGGCGTGCGGCCTCGACGACGAAATCGGTGGGCGGGGCGGCGAACACGTCACCGGGGCAGGCGGCGTCCAGCATGCCCTTGCCGACAATCATCACGTGTGCGGGCTCGTGGCCGGAGCCGGAGCCCTGGATGATAGAGACCTTGTCGTTGTTGGGCGCATCGGCGCGGACGATGAGGTTGTACTTCGGGTCGTACGTGAGCGTGTCGGGGTTCGCCAGGGCCAGGCCCTTCAGCATCTCCGGGACGAACGCCTTCGGGTCGTTGATGAACTTCTTCATTGTGTTCTCACTTCTTTGTGTTGGATGGGTAATGGAGGGAGGGTAAGTCGTTACCAGGCCTCGGCGACGCGCTCGCTGAGCACCGCTATCGCGATGGCGCCGGGGTCAGGGGAGCCAATGCTGCGCTCACCTGCGTAGGACGCTCGGCCGCGGTGTGCCTCGAGCTTCGCGGTCTCTTCGGCGGCGGCGCGCGCGGCCTCAGCGG
Source organism: Tessaracoccus zhenghani (assembly GCF_054552775.1). Classification (NCBI taxonomy): domain Bacteria; kingdom Bacillati; phylum Actinomycetota; class Actinomycetes; order Propionibacteriales; family Propionibacteriaceae; genus Tessaracoccus; species Tessaracoccus zhenghani. The sequence continues at coordinate 685,024 of NZ_CM137275.1, forward strand.
CGTGCTGAGCCACGGCCTTGCCGTCCAGACCCTTACCGAGGTCCGCCTCGATGGCGTCGGTGAGCGGGACCAGAGCGTCGAGCAGCGTCTTGTCTCCCAGGGATGCGCCACCTCGCTTCATGATGCCCTCGATGGCTGAGCGGAGCATCGCGACCACATCGGCCTGGGTGATGTCGTTCTTGTCCTTCACGGAGATCGCAGCGCGCAGGAACGCGGTGCCCCAGATCGGGCCGGACGTACCGCCGATGCGGCCGGACATCGTTGTCGCGACCTTCTGAATGAAGGTGCTGAGAACCGACCGGTCGTACTCATCCCACTCGGCGATGACGTTCTCGAACCCGCGAGCGAGCGAGTATCCGAAGTCACCGTCGCCGGCGACGGCGTCCAGGTCGCTGAAGTACTTCTCGTTGTCGACGCACGTCTGTGCGATGAGCTTGATGACGCTCTCGACGCGGGCGACGCCCGCCTGGCTGAAGGTGCTGCTCATGATGTTCCTCGGCTTCGGTTATCGGATGGTGAGGGCGGTGAGGGTGTCGAGAGTGACCTGGCCGGTCTCCTCGACGCCGCGCGGGTTGGAAAGGAAGTGTGCTGGCGTCTGCGGCTGGTCGCCCAGGCTGTCAACGACCAGTGCCGCCTCGGTGAAGTCCTCATCGGCGGTATAACTGGACACCGTCACGACGGTGGCGATCCCTGCCGCAGCCGCGGCGCGTAGCCCGTTCTGACTGTCCTCGACGACGACGGCGTCCGTTGCGTCGATTCTCAAGTCCCGCAGAGCGAGCAGGTAGATGTCCGGTGCCGGCTTCTTCGCTGGGACGACATCTCCTGCGTAGACACGGAACCAGGAGGCCGCGTCCTCGCCGACCGCATGTTCCAGCACAGCGCGCACCGATTCTTCGGCGGACGTGGATGCGACGGCGAGCAGCCATCCTGCGTCATGGGCGGCATTAACGATTCGGGCGATTCCGGGCCGCCCCGGCATCTCGCCGGCTCGAACCTTCGCCGTGTAGCGGTCAGTCTTGAACCGATGCCACTGCTTGACGAGGTCGATCTGCGCAGCCTCATCGGTGGGCAGGTTCGCCGATGCAACGAAGTCGCTGGTGAGAAGCGAGGCGAGACGCTCCTTACCGCCGCCAATTCGCACCTTCTCGGCATAGTCCTCTTCGGACCAACGCACGGGAAGATCGAAATGCGCGAAGGTGTCGTTGAACGCAGGCAGATGACCGTCGCGCTCGGTGTCTGCGAGCACTCCGTCGCAGTCGAAGATCAAGGCGCGAGTCACGGCTTGGCGGCCTTCGCCTTGGCTGCCGTGCCATCGGAGCCGAACCATTCGATGTGGTCACCGATGACGCTGGTGACAGCATCACCGATGGCAGTCACCAACTTCGGCGGATCCCAATGGTTGTTGGCGCGCGCCCAATCGAGATGCTCCGCCGATGCCTGCATGTACGCGTGCTTGACGGCTGTGGAGATGTTGATCTTGGAGACGCCATTGTCGATGAAGGCGCGGAAGTCGGCCGGCTCAAGGCCGGTTCCCCCGTGAAGAACAATTCCCTTGTCCGTGAGGTGCGCGAGTTCGCGGGCGCGCTCAGGGAGAAGGGTCGGCTTGGACGTGAACAGGCCGTGGCTCGTGCCCAACTGCGGGGCGAGCAGGTCAGCACCGGTGCGCTCCGCGATGGCTGCGAGCTGGTCGACGGTATACGCGTGGTGGGCTTCGTCGCTGCCGACTCCGTCTTCGACCCCGAGGATGTTCTCGATCTCGGATTCGACGTCGACGCCCGCTGCGTGAGCCTCCTTGACGACTTCCGTCGTCTCACGCTCTGCGTCAGCAAGATCACGGTCAGAAGCATCGAAGAGAACCGATGACCACCCGGCGGCAATGACGTCAGAGAGGACAGAACGGTCCGGGCAGTGATCCAAGTGGAGCGCGACCGGCACGGATGTGTGCCGCGTGAGCGCCTGGAAAAGGCTCGTGATGAAAGCGGTCCCCGAGGTGCGAACAGTCTTTGTCGAGATCTGGACAATCAGGGGCGAGTCCTTCTCCTCGGCTGCGGCGATGACCGCGCGCATGCTGATCTCGTCGAAGACGTTCACAGCGGGAACCGCGTATCCGTGCTTCCGCGCTCCCGTCGTGAGACGACGAGTTGATACGGCCATAGTCCGATCTCACTTCCTTGTGTCAGGCTCTGCCTCAGCGAGCTCCGGCCAGAACATCTTTCGTTCCGGTCCTTTTGGTCCAGAGTACATGGCTATACAACTCTATACAAGACGGACTAGGTAAGATCATGTGGAAAGTTTTGGAGGCATAAAGATGACGGCCGTGATTGAGCGCGACTCAGCGACACCGATCTATCAGCAGCTCGAGGACATCTTTCACGCGAAGATCGCCAGTGGTGAGTGGGCACCCGAGCAGCGCATCCCGTCGGAGAACGAGCTGAACCGGGAGTACAGCCTGAGCCGCATGACGATTCGTGGTGTGCTCAACAAACTGGCGGGTGATGGTCTGCTCATCCGCGTTGCCGGCAAGGGCACGTTCGTCGCCCCGCAAAAGATCAACGCGGTCTCTCCTGCATACAAAGGAATCCGTGAGCAGCTCGAAGTGCTCGGGTACGACATCGCGACGACGTTGATTTCTACGGAGCGCGTTCCCGCGCCGACGAGAGTGCGTGAGCACCTGAATCTGCCGGCGGGCGCCGAGGTCATCGCCATCATACGACTGCGGACGGTAGACGGGAAGCCTCTGAGCGTCCACCGCTCCTTCGTGCCAGCGAGCCTCGCGCCGGGACTGGATCAGCTGGATGTCGTCAACGAGCAGCTGTGCGTGGTTCTCGAAGACAAATTCAATCTGTCGATGAAGAGCGTCTCCGAAGATCTGGAAGTCATCGCCGTCGAAGGAACCGACGCCAAGCTGCTGGAGCTGCGCAAGGGCGACCCGGCACTGCTGTTGACGGATGTCATCACGAACCCGGCAGGGACGGCCTTTGAGTACTCGACCATCGTCTTCCGCGGCGATACGGTGCGGCTGAAGTTCGATTACAAGCGTGAGTGAACCCGCCGTGGTGGATGACTCGGGGTCCACCACAGCGGGTCCGCCTAGCTGTACTGCCCAGGGAGGTTGTTTGATCTGGCTTCCCTGATGTGACGAGAACCTCCCGGCAGAGTGGAGCTGCTACCGCATCCGCTCTGAACCAGGAGGTTCTCGTGTCTCACGCTAACGCGGCGCTCACCCCGCGCCAAAGGCTCCGTCTTGCACAGAAGATCGTCGACGAGGAGTGGACGGTCGCCGCGGCGGCGGACTACTTCCGTGTCTCCTGGCCCACCGCCGCGAAATGGGCGCGACGCTACGTAGAGCTCGGTGAAGCGGGGATGGCCGACCGGTCCTCGCGCCCGCATGCGCATCCGAACAAGACCCCGACGCACCGTGTGAAGAAGATCGTGCACCTGCGGATCCGCAAGCGCCTGGGGCCGGTCCAGATCGCCGACCGCGTCGGGATGCCGGCCTCGACCGTCCACGCGGTGCTGAAACGGTGTCGACTGAACCGGCTCTCGCATGTCGATGTGAAGACCGGGGAACCCGCCCGCCGGTACGAGCACGACAAGCCCGGCGCGCTGATCCATGTCGACGTGAAGAAGCTCGGCAACATCCCCGACGGCGGCGGCTGGCGCTACGTCGGACGGTCCCAAGGCGACCGCAACCGAGCAGTCACGGCCAAGCGCACCGGAAAGCGAGGCATCGCCGGCGACATGGTCACCGGCACCGCCTACGTCCACACCGTCATCGACGACCACTCCCGCGTCGCTTACGCCGAGATCCACGACGACGAACGCGCCGAGACCGCGATCGGCGTCCTGCAACGGGCCGTGTCCTGGTTCGCCGACCGCGGCGTCCGCGTCGAACGGGTCCTCTCGGACAACGGCCCCGCCTACCGCTCCCACGCCTGGCGACGCGTCTGCGCCGAGCTCGCCATCACACCCAAGCGCACACGTCCTTACCGTCCGCAGACGAACGGGAAGATCGAGCGATTCCATCGCACTATGGCCGACGGTTGGGCCTACGTGAAGCACTACAACAGCGAATCAGCCCGCCGCGCAGCCCTGCCCGCCTGGCTGCACTTCTACAATCACCACAGGCCCCACACTGCGATCGGGAAGCTCCCGCCCATCAGCCGGATCTCAAACAACCTGCCTGGGCAGTACACCTAGCGGACGAGCAGCCGAATGCGCTCGTCCAGTCCCGCGGCGTCAAGCGCGTATCGAGCAAGCAGTCCTGAGTACGTACCGGTGACGATGTGCTCATGCGGCAACCCGATGGCGTGCACGGGAATTCCCGAGGATGCCAGAGCCTCGCCAACGGCCGCGGAGAGACCGCCGCGGGTGTAGTGCTCCTCGACAGTGATGACTCGTCCGGTGCGATGAGCGGACGCGCGGATAAGCGCCGCGTCAACAGGTTCGACAGTTGGCATCCCGATGAGGTCCACATCGATGCCGTCGTCCGCGAGCCGTTGCACCGCGACCACGACCTCCGGGGTGATGGTCCCCGTCGTGACGACCGTTGCGCGAGACCCTTCCCGAATCATCCGCCCTTCCCCGATGGTGAACGGTGCCTGTGGGAACAGATCGGGGATCGATGGGCCCCCGATGCGCATGTACACGGGCCCGTCGTGCTCAATCATCGCCTTCGCTGCCTCCCGGATCTCTCCGGGGTCCTGGGGTGAGAGGACGACGACACCGGGAAGCATGCGGATGATTGCATAGTCTTCGAGGGAGTAGTGTGTGGGCCCGAGGTCGGAGTAAGTGATCCCTCCGTTGCGACCGACGATCTTGACGTTCTGACCCATGTACGCGATGTCATTGCGGAATGCTTCGTAGTTCCGGTTGGTGACAAACGCTGCGATGGCCGCGAAGACGGGGATCTTGCCGGTCGACGCGAGACCTGCGGCGACGCCCGTCGTTCCGTGCTCCTGAATGCCGAACTCATAGTAGCGGTCGGGGAAGCGCTCGCGGAATGAGCCGAACCCCGACGACAGCCCGCTGTCGGCGGAGAGGACGACGACACGGTCATCGTCCGCAGCGAGGTCGGTCACTGCTTGCCCGAAGGTCTTTCGCGGATCGATAAGAGTAAGCGTCTCAGCAGCCATGGTCGTTCCATTCGCGCAGGTTGTCGATGCGGGCGTGCACTTCACGTTCGGCTCGGTCGAGCTCCTCGACCGTCGGCTTCCAGTAGTGCGAGGCAAGGGTTCCCTCCAGGAAGCTGATGCCCTTCGCCTTCGTCGTGCGAGCAACGACAACGGTCGGCCGGCCCTTTTCGCCATCCGCAACGCTGACAGCGTCGAGGACGGCATCGATATCGTTCCCGTCGATGGTGACGGTATTCCACCCGAACGCCGCGAACTTGTCGGCAATCGGCTCCATGTTCATGACTTCAGCGGTCGGCCCGGAAATCTGCAGATCGTTGACATCGACGAAAGCGACGAGGTTGTCGAGTCGGTGGTGCGCAGCAATCGACGCCCCTTCCCAGTTCGCCCCCTCGGGGAGCTCACCGTCCCCAAGGATGGTGAAAACCCGTCCTCCGTTGCTCGCGGCACGGAGGCCCAGTGCCATCCCTGCAGCAATCGACAGCCCGTGACCCAGGGCACCCGTATTCGCTTCGATGCCCGGAAGCTTGTGAAGGTCGGGGTGACCGCCGAGTTTGCTGCCGACAGAGCCGTACGTGTCGAACAGCGCCTCCTCGAAGTAACCGCGACGCCCGAGAACTGCGTACTGCGCCATTGCTTTGTGGCCCGCGGACAGCAGGAACCGGTCGCGATTCGGGTCCTTCGCGGCTTGCGGGTTGACGCGCATGGTCGCGAAATACAAGGCGGTCACGATGTCGATGCACGAGAGCGCCCCGCCGAGGTGGCCAGAACCGCCTGCCCGCACCATCCGCAGGACGTTGAGGCGTGCGAGCTCCGCCTCGATCTGCAGCGGGATGGCATTCATACGCGAGTGTTCTCGGTTTCGTAGTCGTACAGAGCGACGAGCTTCGGCGCACTCCGCTCGTTCTCCACGTACGACACCGACAGGTACTCGCGAACGAGTCGCTTGACCGACTCGACGCCGGTGACCTGAGCTCCGAAAGCGACCATGTTGGCGTCGTTGCTTAGCTGTGCACGCTCGGCCTGGTACGCATCCGTGAGCAGGGCGCAGTATGCGCCGGGAACCTTATTCGCCGAGATGGAGACGCCGATGCCGGTGCCGCACATCACGACACCACGCTCGACCTCCTTCGCCGCGACGCTTTCCGCCACCGCAATGGCCGTCTTCGGATATAGGGGGTCGTCGGAGCCGAAATCGCGAACCTCGTGGCCGAGCTCACGAAGGTAATCAGCGACGGCATCCTTGAGGGTTGTTGCGTTCGGGTCGCAGCCAATTCCAATCAACATGCATGTCTCCTATCTATACCTGTATAGGCTTGTATATCTGAGGATAGACCGAATCGACGTAAGATGGAAGATCGGACTGGATGGTCCGCCCATCGAACTGGGAGACAGCATGGCCAGAGATGCCCACCCCACACCGCTCGATAGTGCGGACGTTATTCTCTCCGACCTCGACGGAGTCGTGTACCGCGGCGCAGCACCCATACCGCATGCCATCACCGCTCTGAACTCGGCGCGAGAAAGTAAGACGGTGGGGTTCCTGACGAACAACGCCTCCCGGCTGCCGGCGGACGTAGCCGAACAGCTGACGACAATGGGACTGCACGCCGACGCGGATGATGTCGTCACCTCGCCTCAGGCGACGCTGCTGCTCCTATCGAATGTGGTTGAGCCGGGGGCGCCGCTGTTGGCCGTCGGCGGTCCGGGGTTGACGATGGTGCTCGAAGGGGCGGGGTACCGACTTGTTCGCACGGCGGACGAGCACCCCGACGCGGTCGTCCAAGGTTTCTCACAACACGTGAGCTGGACTGACCTGGCCGAAGCTACTTACGCTCTCGCCTCCGGGATCCCGTGGGTCGCCACAAACCTCGACACCGCCCTCCCGCTCGAGCGCGGACTGGCGCCTGGCAACGGAGCACTCGTCGCTGCCATCCGCGCTGTCGTCAACCGCGAACCTCTCGCTGCCGGAAAGCCCGAGACGGCGCTCTTCGACGCCGCCCGCGAGCGATTCCCCGGCTCCCGATGGCTGTTCATCGGCGACAGGATCGACACAGACATCAGAGGCGCAAGACGATCCGAGATGAGTAGCGCTCTCGTCCTCACCGGCATCAGCCGGCCACGCGATGTCTTCGCTGCACCCCCCGATGCACGCCCCGACTTCATCTTGCGCGACCTGCGCGATCTCACCCTGCCGTACCCCTCCACCCGGCTCACGCGCAACGACCAGTTCCTGACATCGACCGTCTCCAACGCGGTGGTCGCGGCTGAAGGACAACGTGTTCGCCTCGTCACGCCAGGAAACGAGCCGATGAATGTCATCCGAGCCACAGCCGCTCTCATCTGGGAATATGCCGCAGCATTCGACAGCCTCAAGCTCGACACCGAGCTCCACGACGTCATCACCGCGGCCCTCGACTGACGGCCGGTACGTCACTCATCAGCACCTGCCGACCTCCTGCTCTGCGAAGATCCGCAACAGCACAACATCCCCCTCGCCGGAGGGCTGACGTCGGTTACAGCGCGGGAGAGTGCTCCGTCGCCCGTCGGATGGGCGGCGTTTGCTGGATGAGTAGACGGAAGGGGAACTCATGGCTAGGACGGCAGTTGCCCCGAGTTCGTGGATTTCGACCCGATGGTCTACGACATCACATGATGGCAGTGGCTTTCGCACCGGAGCGCTCCATCACCACGTGCCCCACACCGCTGACACGTACGTGTCAATCAGCGATCCGGCTCAAAATGCGGACATCGACTCGGGCTAGGGCGTGTCTGACAAAGGTTTGGTCCATGCGATGACGGTGTTGAGGACGACGGCGGCGCGGTCGATAACGGCGAGTTTGTCGTAGCGGGTGGCGAGGCCTCGCCATTGCTTGATGCGGCAGTAGCCGCGCTCGATGACGTTCCGGTTCCGGTAGTCGGCGGCGTCGAGACCGACGGGTCTGCCGCCGCGTGAGCCGCGACGTTTGCGGTGTCCTTTCTGATCGTCGGGCTCGGGAATCACAGCTTTGATGCCTCGGCCTCGAAGGTGAGAACGGATCGCGCGGGATGAGTACGCTTTGTCGCCCCGCACCGCGTCCGGACGGGTGCGGGGCCGGCCCGTTTCGCGCCCGACCCGCAGATGTCCCATCAGCGGCAGGAACATCGGAGAGTCCCCGGCCTGCCCTGGCGTGACCAGAGTGACCAGAGGCAGCCCATTGCCATCGACGAGCTGATGGATCTTCGTCGACAGGCCACCCCTGGAGCGGCCGATGCCGTGATCAGGCGGCTCGACCTGCAGATTCTTGTAACTCGATCCAGCCCCCTGTGAGGCGGGTGATGCTCGTTGCGTGCTGATGCGCACGAGCAATCGTGGAGTCCACCGACAGCGACCAATCAATCAGGCCCGCCGCGTCTGCTGCTGCCGTGATCATCGCCGCTACCCGATCCCACGTCCCGTCGAACGCCATCCGCCGATGCCACGTCCACACCGTCTGCCACGGCCCGAACACCGGCGGCAGATCCCGCCATGCGAGGCCAGTCCGGTACCGGTAGACGATGCCCTCGACCATCGTCCGCGCATCCGAGAACTTCCGACCCGGACGCCCCGTCGGACGTGGCAGCATCGGCTCGATCAGCGACCACTGAGCATCCGAAAGCATCCGAAAACGAGACATGCTTTCAGGCTCGCAGCCAGCCACCCGAACCTTTGTCAGACACGCCCTAGTAGACTCACAGCGATGCGGTGCTCGGACGTTCCGTTCCGCGATGCCAATGGAGCAGTCAGGAAGGACGAGGTAGACGATGCCGTTTCCACTCATCCCGGTAGCCATCGTTGGTGTCAGCATTCTGGTTGCTGCGATTACCGTTCCGGCAATCGTGAGGAGTACCCGCAAGGCACTCAGGGACAAGAGCATCGCCATACTCGGGCGGCAGGAAGTTGGAAAGTCGACGCTCCTGCACTTTCTGATAGAGGGCAAGCTTCCCGAGCGCCGGGAGCGCACTCCGGATCCGTTGCCGGGCGGACAGTTCACGCTCCAGCTTCCTGGCAAAGGTGAAGTCAAGTTTTCAGTTCCGCAAGACTTGCCAGGACACACTATCCCCGCGTACAAGGACTGGCGTGAGGCGTTCGAGGCAGCTGACTTTGTCTGGTACCTGTTTCGGTCTGACCTCATTGTGAGTGGCGATGTATCGGAGACAAAGCTGGTTGAGGAACATCTTGATCACCTCGGAGACTGGTTCGAAGAGCTTCGAAGTCGAAACGCAGCACCGAAGGTGATCCTCGTCGGGGTCTTTGCCGATCGCGATGCCACTTACAGCGACGATGGTGACTTCGAGGATCGAGTGCGCAATTCAACGCCAATACGCCAGGGCTCTGTGAAGCTGGGGAAGGCCGACATCGTCATCGGCAGCCAGGTGGCGAAGGATGGTGCCACCAAGCTGGTTGAGCGGATTGCGAGGTATCTGAAGTGATTGCGGTCTACGCGCAAGCATCGGGCCGCCAGGGGCTTGAGTCCGCGGTGAATGGTGCGGTGGTTGGGAACGACCACCCAAAGTTCTCGGAGCTTCGCGAGCGCGGGAGAGCGGCGGCGAGCGCAAATCCGATTCAGATTGGCGGCTTTGAACTCCGATACTCGCACGGTGTCGCCCGCCTTGTATTCGACGACACCGATGACGATCAAGACGGCTCGCCCATCACAGTTGTCGTCGACATGGATCGCGCGAAGGGCAACCTGGATGCGGCAGTCGCCGCTGCGGTCAAAGGAGTCCGCGCAATCCACCGCGATGTGGACGCAACGGGAATACGGGAAGTGATTCAGCTCGCTACTGACGTGCATTCGTCATATTTGACTCACCGGAGGATCATCCTCGGTGGAAGCGTCATCATCGTGGCTGGCGTTGTGATCGCGGCCGCTATTTTTATTGTCACCGCATTACCCAAACAATGAACAGAGTGAACTTGTCTGAGCAATCCATGCCTGCCCCTCGTGTAGCGGTCGTCGTGTCCGACCGCACTTATCGCAACATCGCGAACGACGAACGCAAGGCATACCTCCTAGAGACTCCAGACTCGCTCGTTGTCCCCTATTCGGCTGACCCTGTCGCCCAGGCCGAGCGTGTGGTTGCCGTGAGGGAACAGCTTATTGATCGTGATCTCATGGCGACTGATCAGTTATTGGTTCGGAATCCATACGATCCAACTTCATACGAGTATGCGGACGATGCTTTAGAAACATTCGTCAAAGCGAAGTACTACCACCTAGCTTCTATTGCTGCACATCTTGGCGCGTCTTCCATCAAGTTTTTGAAGGTGGAAATTGAGCAGGATAAGTCGGACGCTGCTGGCGATCTCAAAGCGAATTTGAAGGTCACAAAGGCCGATGCTAAGTTCGCTCGTACGATCAAGAACCGGTTGGAAGGGCGATTTGAGGCTGCAACCGACCTCGCTGGCAAGCCTGTTGATGTCGAAGCGGCGCGGGCATTCATGCTGGAGCGACGCCTAGCGAACGACCCGGACGTGTTGGGCCTTATCGACCTCTGTGCAGCAGGTAACCCCGTACGGACTCACAGAGTGAAGATGAATGGTCTTCGCGAATCAACCCGAAGTCTTAAAGCGGGCCTCGAGCTGACGACGAATCTGGGTATGAAGCTTGGTGGCGGCGGTCTGTTTACACGGGCCGTTGAATCGATCAGTTCGATTGAGGTCACGACCGAGATCGTTTGGTTGAAGAATTAGGCCGAGCACGAAAATGCTGGAGCCAGTGGTCACGGCGTTGAGGCTGAACGCTTGACCAGGAACCTGGTAGAGCCGATGTGCGCGACGAATGATCTCGTAAAGCCATCTGGAGGCAACGCGGTCGCCACCAGCGTTGGGTAGAGACATCACAGCTGCTCACCCAACTGAATGAGCCAGTTCATCCACGTCACGCCACCGCCAGCGAGGACCGCGGCACCCAGCGCGACGAGGACCCCGGCGCGTGCCTTCGCGGCGGCCCCAGGGTTGCCAGTGGAGGTGGCGATGGCCCAGATGATTGCGCTGATGATGATCATGAGGACAGCAAAAATCAGGATGATCGTGAGCATCGCCCCGATGACAACCTTGAGATCGCCGATACCGCTCATGCTGCCGAAATCCGGAAACACATTCACGACAAGCCGCCCGTCATTGCCGAGCATCCGGCTCCTGCGGTGGCTTCCGGAAGGTTAGCGGCATCGTGATCGTTGAGCCACTTCGCCGCATCGACCGCCTCAGTATTCGTGCCACCCGGCCGGACTTCGAAGTGAAGGTGCGGACCGGTGGAGTGTCCAGACGAGCCGACCTCACCGATGTGTTGACCAGCGATGACGTGTTCTCCGACGGTGGCGTGGATGCCGTTCTCCCACATATGCGCGTAGGCGGTCGCGATGGTCTCGCCATCGATGCGGTGCTCAATCACGACGAGTCCGCCATAGCCGCCAGAGAACTCCGCGACTGTCACGACACCATCCGCTGCTGCGAGGATGGGTGTTCCGTCAGCGGCAGCAAGGTCGGTGCCCGAGTGGAAGGCCCTCTCTCCGGTGATGGGGTCAAAGCGGGGCCCGAAGTCACCAGTGAGCACCCAGGTACCTTCCGGCAACGGGAACACGACGTGCGAGGATCCGGCCACGGCGTCAGCCGGAGACGGGGCAGTCGTCGACGAGGTCGATGTGCCGCTCGTGAGGGTCGTGAGGATCATCTCGGCGACGGGCTTGTAGTTGTTGTACCGGTCAGGATAGGCAGACACCTCGACCGCCTGAGCGGCTTCGCCTTTACCCATGCTCTGCCATCCAGGAATGTCGAGAAGGCCGCGGGGCGAGGGATAGTTGGGGCCGGACGGTCCGCCAAAGAACGCAGCAGCTTGATACTCGGGGTCCATCAGCTCAGCTACGGATCCCCAGCCCGATTGTGGGCGCATTTGAAACAGGCCGAGCGAGTCGTGGTCGGACCCGTTTCCATCGTTCGGATAGCCCCCGGATTCCGGGTAGGTGCCCGTGTTCGCGAGCTGCCGCAGCGTCGACTCGGTGAGCGCAGCCATGAGCGCGATCTGGACGTCATCTCGGGTGACGCCCTCGATCCGTGAGCCCACGGTGATGATCGTTGCCGCGTGAGTCAGCTGCTGCTTGTTGAGCGTGAACGTCTCACCATTCGCTGTTGTCACCACGAGAGAGTTCGGCACGTTGCCCAAGGTGAGTCCTGACGAGGAGAGACACGCAATAACGGCGGGATTTATCACGAGGCCGACGGTGACGAGCCCTAGCGTTGGAGCCAAGAACATCAGGGCGACGACTGCGATCGCGAGCTTCTTCATCATGAGCTGGTCTTCCTAACGCAGCGGATTGTTCAGCTGTGAGAGCCGCAAGACGTAGCAACTGTCATCGGGCGGGCACGCGATGAAGACCGTGAACGCGACCTCTTGCTCAGCGCTGACTTGGTCCCCGTTCCAGAGACCGGAGCGATGGCGGATTCCCGCGATCGTGAATGCGGTGGCGCCTGCGGGGAGCTGGCCAGGGCGAGCCTGAGCGAGCGCGTTGGCCCAGGTATCCGGCACGTGCGCGGACGTGATTTCCAAGCGTTGGCTCGTCGCGTACTGTCGCAGCTGTGCCCACGCGCCCTGGGTGGGCAAGTATGTTGCAATGTCGGCTGCGAGCCCCGGCTGCTCGGTTCCGGTGGGGTCGGCGACATCGAGGATGACTTCGGCATAGTCCAGCGGCAGGAACCCACTGCCGGTGTCCCAGGTGAACAGCGCCGTCGCGACGCCGCGCGAGAAGGTCTCCGCATCGGTGCTGTGGGGGATAGCCGGAATCCGAGACGGCTGGACCGGTGACTCACGCGACGGTTGCGCTGCTGGTGCAGTGCTCGACGGTGACGGACCGATTGGAGCCGTGGTTTCGCGGGAGCCGATGATGATCCCGTAGACGCCAACACCTGTGACGAGGATCACCGCTATCAAAGCGGTGATGAAAGCGACTAGTGTGCGTCGTGAGCGGAGCGCGGTGGGGAGCTTCATATCGGGCAGGTGCGCAGCACCAGCCCGTCATCAGATCGCGCGAAGGTTGCCTCTTGATGCTGTTGAGTCGGAACCTGCATCCTCGGCATCGAGCGCACTTCGGAGTTGTTCGGCAAAGTGTGAAGTCGCGTCAACGACACGGAGGAACATCTCGACTTCTGCATCGCCGAGCTGGCGGACGAGGTCGTCGACCTCAAAGTGTCGCCACCACCCATCGAGTTCGTTCCACGTCACCACGAACGCCCGAACTGGCCAGGGCTCGTCGCTGTCGATAGCTGCCATTCTGGGTATCGGCGAGGTATGGCGCTTCTGATGCGGCATGCTCTTGATACGTGCCAGCGCGGCCTCCGCCAGCTGCGCCACGTCTTCGTCCGGTACGTCTGCCTGAGCCCCCAACACGAGCTGCCGTGCGCGTTCATAACTGGGATGCACGGGTGCGCCGGACCCAATGAGTTCAAGCTCGGCTGCGACGCCCGCTCGCACCGACTCTGTCTGGTTCTCATCGTCAGCGAGTTGCTGCAGGTAGTTGATCTTCTCCAGCGTGGTGTGTGACGCGCCATCCGGGATCATCGAGGCGGCCTGCGCCCGCGAATCTCCGAGCGACTCTGACGGTGCCGCAAAATTTGCGTCACCGTCAGTTCCCGGCTGGTTTTCGTGGCTGAACCGTGAAGCTTTCTGACGGCGAGCGGCATCCTCAGCCATCAGCGTCTTGATCTCCCGATAGAGCGCGGCACTCTCCAGCTGGGTGAGCGGCTTGTGCAGCACGTTGTCGTCCTGCTCGGCAAGGAGGTGCGCGAGATCCCCCGAGATGCCGGACCGCACCCAGACCTTGACGTGCTGCCATCCGAGCTGCTTGATCGCCGCCAATCGTCGCGCTCCGCAGACCAGGATCCCATCAGGGGTGACTGTGATCGGCTGCAGCAGACCATCGCGCTCGATCGACGCGGAGAGCAATCCGAGGTCGCCGAACCCAGTGCGGTGACGGCGTCCGACCTGGATCGAGTCGACGGCCCGGTCCAGCTCGATATGACCGTCACGTGCACTCATCGCGTGCTCCCGTAAATGGGCGTCGACATCGCCACAACCATTACCAGGTCGTCGTCACTGAGAAGCGTCGGGAGTGTCTCGCCGACGAGCAGGCGGAGCAGGATACCGCGACCGGTGCTCGTCGCTCGATAAGCAGGATGGGGATGCCCAAGCAGCACGTGCAGAAGCGACGACCAGGAGTCGGCGGGCAAGTCGAGAAGCGCTCTCGCGTGCTTGTCTCGGCGCAGCAGCTCGTACGCACTTTGCCGAGATCCGATCCGTGCCACCGCGCTGCACACATGCTCGATCGCGGCCCGCGCGGTGTCTTCGGGCCACCCCAAGGTCGTGAACAGTGTGATCGCGCGGTCGATCGCGCGCCGAGCTGCGTCGGTGTCGCGCGCAGCGTCGGGGTTCGCGTCTTCGATAATGGGATACCGATCGATGACGTGGAACGCTGGGTGATAGTCGGCCAGTGGATTTTCACGGTCGGCAAAACGCTCGGGGTCGTGAAACGCAGATACCTGCGGGCGACGTGCTTGATGCGTCGCGCAGAGCAAGCCCTGCCCGCGTTCCTCGGCGATGCAGGTGACTTGGACGCCACGGGTGACCACAGCCCAAGGATCGATGGCCTCGCGAGCGGATCGAGTTCTCATCACGTCGAATGCTGCCGATGCGGCCTCCCACGGATCCAGGCCATGCTTGCGAGCCAATGCGGCATACTTCTCCGCGGCGAATGCTGCGAGTTCAGCAGCGACGCGATCGTGCTTCCACGCGTGGGCACCCGTGTCGTGCAGTCGATGCAGTAAGGCGCGAAGCCCCTCGCTCGTCGTATAGTCCTCGCGTGGCTGCGGCGCCGGGCTGTTGTTATCGGTCATGGTGTGGGCACCTCCTGGCAAGCAGGTGCGCGCCCGCTCCCCAGCGGGGTCCTGGATGTCAGCGAAGTGCCCATGAGATGCCGTGCCCGACGATCAGGGGGTCCCGATCGCGCCGCGCTCGGCCCCTCGTCGGGAGCTGCCATGTCCGAACGCGGACAACGGCGGGAGGTGCCGGGCTCGCTCCGCGATGCCGCGGGCGCTGGTCGCGGTCGCCTGGTACGTGCGACGTCGAAGCTCGGCCTGGAAATTGATCCCTGCCCCGGCAACGCGCGAACCACCGCGCACCATCAGATCAGTCGGACGCACCCACTCGACTCCACGACCGCGGTAGAAAGCGGGGTCGATTCCAGCGCTACGACTATGACCTTGAACGCTCGCTGCCTCAACTGCTTTCGGAGCGCTCGTCG
Source organism: Tessaracoccus zhenghani (assembly GCF_054552775.1). Lineage (NCBI taxonomy): Bacteria > Bacillati > Actinomycetota > Actinomycetes > Propionibacteriales > Propionibacteriaceae > Tessaracoccus > Tessaracoccus zhenghani. Next base: position 700,470 of record NZ_CM137275.1, read on the forward strand.
TCCTCACGGAATTCTCACTGGCAGCGACAGCGGCGCCGTCCTTTTCTTCTTCGCTCATTTCAATCCCTCCTTGTGCGGCGTTGCGAATGCGGGCACATTGCGCTCCTGATCGAGCGGGTTGTTTGCGAACCAGCGGCCCACAGTCGAAGGGTGCACACTCAGCTCACGCGCGATCCTCTTGTTCGACCACCCGTCCGCGCGCAAAGCCATCGCAGAATCCTGGGGCGTGGTCTGCGTCATGGTCTTGCGAGCAGCTTCGGGTCGCTCGGGAATACGGATGAGGAGCACTGTGAGGTGAGTGATCGCCAGCAAGACCAGCGGTGGAACCGCCGCCACCGCCGCGGCGAGAAAGCTCGGCACATCGGCATCCGCCGCGACAACCGCGTGAATCGAATTGGCTGTCACCGACACGGCCGCGGCGCCAGCCAGCAGAGTCCAGGGGTACCAGGCGGCTCGGGCTCCGGCCAGCGCGACGACGGCGACGGTCGATACGACGATGACGCCGTCGACAATGAGCGGCCACGCCCACGCTTGCCCGGCACCAATCCCTGAACGGGCGGCAAGGTCCGCAAGCGAGGTGAATGACAGCCAGAAAGCTCCCGCGGCAATGAAGACGGTGCCCGCGACGGCCGTCATGACAGCCCATCGTCGCGCGTTGAAATCACTCATGCCAGTGCCCGTGGGTGTGACGCGGGCGGTGGGCGATCACACGACGTTTTTGTGTTGGCGCGTATCGATCGCTGCGGAGATGCACCCTGCACTGCCCGGTATGCAGACCGGACGGTAGTCGCGGCTTCTCGCTGGCTGAGACCGGCCTGTTCGGCGGCAGTGCTGAGGGCGTCGAGCGCCTCGCTGTTCGGCACCATCTGCTCTGCCATCTTGCACGCGGCCCAGAAGAGCCCATGGTTGCGTTCGCCTTCTTGGAGTCGCGCAACCCAATCGGCCAGCCGTTGCACGTCAACTGGCTGTTGCGCCGACCGCGGACTTCGACGTGCCTCGTTACGTTGCGGCGGATCGAGATAGTCGTGGAGCTGCTGCGAGTCGAGAGGACGACCTGGTCCACCAGCCAACTGGAGGATCTCGTATCGGTGCGTCAACCCGGCGAGGGTGCGCTCAGACGGTGGGACGATGACATAGCCTCCGTCGCCACGAAAGTCGATTCCGGTCCGCGCGGATTGCCATGAGCGCTGCTCGCTATTCCTGTCTGCTGGGAAGAAGAGGTGCAGCCCGCCGGACGGAGTCCTGACGGCGGCTTCCCAACCTTCAAGCAGCCCGGCACGCTGGGCACCATCGAGTGCGTCGTAACCGTTGACGGAGCTGTGCACGTCGACGTCCACCACGACGAGGCCCGTGGCAGCGCCAGTCGGCATCCCGATATTTGCTGACGGCATCGCGGCCCACCAGCGATGAACCGACTCGGGCTCGCTGCTGGCCGAAAGGAACCCTCCCGCAACGGCGGGGCGCTTCCCGCCCGCGGTGCAGGGAAACACGGGGACGCCGGATGCTGCGAACGCGAGCGCGCTCTGACGGAGGGAGACCCCGCGACCAATGTGATCGAGCGTCGTCACGAATGCTTCCGGCGCATTCATCGCAGCCCTCGCACGTCGGCCAACGCCACCTGTTGTGACGCCGCGGTGGCCGTGGTTGAGGGTGAGGCGCCCGTGCGTTCGACTGCCTTGGAGCCTTGACGAGGCGAGTCCCGCTCAAGCCCCGGAGGTGTGCCGTCACCGGTCATTTGCGTGTCGAGCTGATCGAGAATCTTCATCGCCGTCGCACGGACTCGCTCGCCCGTTGCCCGAACGACCTTCGACGGTTCATCCCCATCGACTTGAGCCGCCCACGTCGAGACATAGGGAATCGTGTAGCCGGTGGTGTTCATGCCGTGCGCCGCGCCCACCATGAGCGCTACCGACTCGGCCTCGACTTCACCAATACCTCGGTGCTGACGTGCATCTCCCTGGTCGGGGCCGTGCATGAGGACATGTGCGAGCTCGTGAGCCAGCGTCTTCACCTGGGCGGCCGGGTCCATGTCATCGCGGACGCTCACGGTTTTCTCCCCGTAGTTGGTCACGCCGTTCGCACCATAGATCGCGCCTGCATTGGCCACAGCGTGCAGCTGGAATCCGGCTGCTTCGATCTGCCGAGTGATTCCAGCTCTGAGGCCCGAAGGAGCCTCACCCCGCAGCAGTTTCGGCGTAGGCGGTGCCGGGATCGGATCGCCCGAGGTCTGTGCGGCATCCCAGACATACGCGGGACGGACGCCGACCATCTTCGACCGAACTTGCTCGCCGGGGCGAGGCTTCTCGTTTCGGTTGAGTCGTCGCCATGAGGTCTGGTCCGATGGGGTCGGCGAGGCGAAGCGGCCCGTAACCGGAGCAAGGATTTGGTAACCCGGCTGGCCCTTCTCCACCTGATGCCCGAGCTGCTGCCACTGTTTGTACCCGGCCACGTACGACGGCATCGGATCGGGCACCAGGCCTGCCTCATGCGCGGCGGTGTGCTGCATCCAGATCAGAAGCGCGTTGTTGAACGACCGGCTTCGGAACTGGGCAGCGAAGGCAAGTGCCTTGGCCCAGTCTTCGCCAGACACCAGCTGATCGACAGCCTCGGTCAGCTTCTCGTGCAACTCATCGAGCTTCGCTTCGCGCGCTTCGCGGCGATCGTCAATCGAAGTCATCGGTCGGCCTCCTCTCAGGCATGCCACGTCGTGGAAACGTGTGGCGATGCACCTGTGAGGTGAGCGGGGATGCCCAAGTCGCGGTGACGCGGAACGGCATACTCGCCGGGATGTCATGAGCGTGCTGTGATTACGCGCGACTGGGTGAACGAGCATCATCGCCCCGAATCTGGGCATGGCCCACCTCTCTTTGAGCAGCGGTACCTTCACGCCGAATCAACAAGGTTGAGCATGCTCAAACGGCTTAGGCCTTCCGTTCTAACATGGCAATTGAGCATGCGCAACCCTTGATTTGTGCATGCTCAACGGCTATATTGAGCATGCGCAACACCCCGCCGGGGTGACCGTCGCCGATACCTACCCGTCCCGAACGGAAGGGGTCAGCACCAATGACCGAGAATGAGAGCAAAGCCGCCGCTGCGGATCTCGCGAAACGCCTGCGGCTGCTGCTTGACGTTGCGATCACCGAGTCTGGTGTCGAACCCACGTATTCGCAGATCGCCGCCTACCTAGGCGAACGCGGCACTAACCTGTCGAGATCGCGGTGGACCTACATGGTGAACGGCCATCGGTACGTGCAAGACCCCGAGGTATTCGAAGGGCTGGCATCGTTCTTCGATGTCGACGCTGACTTCCTTGTCGGTTCTGACGGGGCCGAAGTCCCGGCGCGAGTAAGTGCACAGCTTGATCTTGTGCGCTCAATGCGGGCGGCGAAGGTCAAGTCCTACGCAGCCCGCACCCTTGGAGATATTTCGCCGAAAGCTCTCCAAGCCATCAGCAGATTCCTAGACGAAGAAATGGCACACACAATCGAGCAGTGACGGTGCCCCCGGTGCGGAGCAACGCCGGTAGATGCTCTCGAAGGAGGGTGAGCAGAGCATGAGTATCGAAATGACCGTGTCTACGGCTGTCGCGGATCTTGCTCTGGGCGGAGCCTTCACCTTCGACGCCTTGTTCGACGCTGTGCGGCAGCGCAGACAACGGAAGCTGCGCGTCGTTGAGCTTGCCGAGCTTGGCGACCACGATGGCATCTGCGCCGTCTGGCTGACTACCGATACTGAGGATCTGATCCTTCATGCCCACAGCGACTCGGTTCTGCACCGCCAACAGTTCGTTCTGCATGAGTTCGCTCACATGATTCTCGGGCACTGCGACGGCGACGAGTGCTCCGAGGTGGATGCCCTGCTGCCCGATATCCCACCGCACACTCGCGGACGTTTGCTCAGGCGCCAGGACCTCGACACAGGCACTGAGATCGCTGCAGAGTCATTGGCCGACCGACTCGCGGCAGGCATCCGCGGTTCGGCCTTCGCGGAGTCTCGCTACTCGGAGATATTCGCATGATCCAGACGCTCGTCGCGGCACTCATGTGGCTGCTGGTGGCGAGCCTGCTCATCCTGCGGCGCGGGCGCACAGACCGCAGTATCACGTACTCTGCGCTCACCATCGCTATCGCAATGACACTCAACGTCGATGCGATCTACGTCGTCGTCGATCGAGTCCTTGGCGCAACCAACCTGGCCACGCTGCTCTCAGATGGCCTCCTGATGATCGGCCTCTTCTTCCTCGGCCGGGCAGCAATGAAAGCGGGGGAGTATCGCCCTCGGTTGGTGCGCGCAGCCGTTGGTCGCTCCGCACTGTTCATCGCACTCTTTGGCGCCTCAGTGACCTTCACTCTCATCGATCGAGGGCCAACGACGGTCAACTTCATGATCGATCTCGGCGCCCAACCGTGGGCAGCGACGTATTCGATCATCGCCTTCACATATTGCGGGATCGTCGTTGCCGCGATGCTCGCGCTGGCGACGCGCCAGTTCCGGCTTGGTGATGGCATTCAGCGCATTCCGCCAGCGCTGCTGTTCATTGGCTCCGCTTCGGGCGTCGCACTCTGCGTGGTGGTGATCGTTATGGACGTTGCGCACATCTCAGGCAACCTCGAACTCATGAACGCGGTCGGCGCAACGTATGGGCCGCTATCTCTACTCGCGTTTGTCTTTCTGTGCGCCGGATTCGTAGGGCAACCAATGGTCCGATACGTGCGGGATCGCGCCCGACGCGCGCAGACAGCTGAGATGGTGAGAGATCTGGAGCCGCTCTGGCGTCGAGCAACACTCGTGCGGCCGGGACTCAGCGGCACGAACTCGCTCGGGTCGAGCCTGGATGACCCAGAGGTACGCCTCCACCGCGAGATCGTCGAGATCCGTGACGCCATGATCGATCCACGCGTCTCTTTCGAAGTCACTGGACCCGATCGTGCATTGCTGGAGCGAGCCGAGGCTCACCTCTTGGGGGCTGATGCGCGCGGCGCACTTGAGTCTGTGCCTGGTCGCCCTGCACGCGAACGAGGACAGGTATGAGACGGATCATCGCTGCGGGCGCGGCGCTGCTTACCGCGGGAGGTCTGAGTCTCGGGTGGACAATCGCCCGGAGGCTGACCGCACCGGTAGGCCCAAGGAACTTCGACCTGACCATCCGCGACGTGGAGGTTGATGGAGATCGGCGACTGCTGGTCCTCGACCGCACACGCCAGACTGCCGCGCGCGGTGCCTACAACCTGTGGTTCGAGACGGGCGAATGGGTGCGAATATCCGACGAAGTGCTCGACCGAGGCTCTGACCAGATCGCCCGGGTTGTGACGGATGCGGCAAACGATCTCCTACCTTCCGCTGGAGACCGCTTCTCATGGAGCGGGATCTACTTCGCAAACCCAGCCGATGCGGGCCTCAGCGCCAGGGAGATCCCGATCAACACACCTGCTGGCGCAGCTTCGGCATGGCTCATTGAGGGAGAAGAGGACCGCGCGACCTGGGCTATCCACATCCATGGTCTGGGGAGCAGTCGGGCCGGAACGTTGCGCGGTGCGCAGATAGCCGCGGAGATGGGCTTCACATCGCTCGTCATCAGCTATCGCAACGACGGCGAGGGGCCCCGGTTCGGTACCGGGCGCTCAATGCTTGGCTTCACGGAGACCGAGGATACCGAAGCCGCGGTGGACTACGCGATCCAGAATGGCGCACAGCGGATTGTGCTTTTTGGTTGGTCGATGGGTGCCGCGATCGCGCTACGAGTTGCCAGCCGCATGCGAGATCCCGGGGTGGTCGCGGGGCTGGTCCTGGATTCTCCGGTTCTCGACTGGGCCGAGGTGATCAAAGCGAACTGCGCGCGCAGCGGTTTGCCCGCAGCCGCAGGCTATCTCGCCACCCCGTGGTTGATGCTTGGCTGGCTCGCTCGCATGGTCGGGCTGCCGGGTTCCATCCCGCTCAGGGAGTTTGATTGGGTGCGGCGCGCCGAAGAACTCACCGTGCCCATGCTGATCCTTCACAGCGCCAGGGATGACTCAGCTCCTATCAACGTCTCGGAAGCACTTCGCGATCGACGTCCTGACCTTGTCCAACTGGAATCTTTTGACGCAGGGCACACGCTTGCATGGAACTCCGACCGGACGCGCTGGCGTTCTGCCGTCAGCTCCTGGTTGTCGGATCTCATGACCGCCTGACTGGCGCCGAGTCCGAACAATCGGAGTCGATGGTCCGATCACACCCGGAAAAACCCTACTCAACCCGCTGTCACTCCGATATCATCGGGAAGGTCGGCCTGCGCAGGTCGAGACGGAGGAGAGATGTGACCGAGCCATGGATGTCTGCCGACGACATTGCCACCCATCTTGGCGTCACCAAGGACACCGTCTACACCTGGATCGCCGAGAAGGGGATGCCCGCCCACAAGATTGGGCGGCTCTGGAAGTTCCAGGCGAGCGAAGTCGACGACTGGGTGCGCCGAGGAGGTGCAGCTGCTCCGGATGAGGCAGTGCGCAGGTGACCGCTCCGAACCAGTTGCGCTGAACCACCGACCACCAGTGTCGGTGGTTCCTCATATCCTGATCCACTGCCCAAATCCCGGAAGGAGGCCCCAATGATGATCAGTACCGAGTCGCACGAACGTTACGCGCTATCGTTCACCAGCGGTGGCCTCTTGGTGCGCGAGGCAGACGTGATCGTCGCTGTGTATCTGCGGACGCGTGACTGGATGGCGGTGCGGCAGACAGCGACTGAGCAGAATCTGTTGCAGGCGCGTACGACTTCGTCGAGCCTTCGCGTGACGAGGGAGACAATTCAGCGGCTCGGCGTGCTCGACGACGCGGAACTCGAACTCCTCGCAGAGTCGAGTCTTACCGAGCGCTGCCACCTCATGTGGGCGGCTGCATGCCGTCGTTACGACCTGATTGGCGATTTCGCGGAAGAGGTCATTCGCGAGCGGTTCCTGCTGATGACGCCGACTCTCGGCGCCGACGACTTCGAGCGATTCATGGCGGGCAAGATCTTGTGGCACACCGAGCTTGACGAGTTGAAACCCTCGACGCGCGCCAAGCTCCGACAAAACGCGTTCCGGATGCTTCACGAAGCGGGGCTGCTCGGTGAGCACGGCGACATCATCCCCGCTGTGCTCTCGCAGCGCATCCACGAAACCCTTGCCACACGTAGCCCGAGTGACATCCGTTTCTTCCCGACCACTCTGCCAGTAGAGGTGCAGCGATGAGCACGACCGAGCGAAGCCTCACCAGCGATGAAAGGCATGTCTACGACGTGCTGCGTAGTCATCGGTTCTTGAAGATGGAAGGCCTCTCCAAAGAGGTGCCGTTCTTCATCTACCATTTCCCGCCTGCATGGGCACTCGGCGCCGAAGAGATGCGGGAACGGGTGACCAATAAACTCCGCAGCGACGACGGACTGAGTGTTGTTAAGGTCAATCTCTATGACCTCGCCATTCGGCTTCTGGAAGAGCGCGGCGTGTGGCAGCGCATCTTGTCGCTAGAGCCAGAGACAGACAAGTCCGAGTTCCGTGAAATGTTGCAGGGGATGCTGGATCCACACGACCACATCGCCCCCGCGATCCGTGAACTCCTGACTGAAACCCCTAGCGACATTGTGTTTCTGACCGGGATTGGTGAAGTTTTCCCGTTCATCCGCACGCACACGGTTCTGGAGAACCTCCAGAGTGTCGTGGTGGGCAGGCCAATGCTCGCCTGGTTCCCGGGAACGTACGAGTTCACCCAGGCGCGAGGCCACCAGTTGCGCGCGCTCGATCTCAGCGCAAGCGACAGCTACTACCGGGCCAAGGACATTTTGGAGCAGGAAGCGTAACGATGACACAGATCAACGAAATCTTCGCCAAGCCGATCAGCCGGGAGATCGAAGGTGTCATCAAAGCAGACGACATCTCGCAGCTGGCCACAGAGGTTGAGGAGTACGTCCTCACAAACGAAGCGGCCAAGGGCCTCGAACACGTGCTGGAGGCGTACACGAACTACTCGAACGCCAACGGCGTCTGGATCTCGGGCTTCTTCGGATCGGGTAAATCGCACTTGCTGAAGATGCTCGCGCATCTGCTCGGCGACATCGACGGTCACGGCTACCCGCGCGCCAAGGTCTCCGAGGTTTTCCGTTCCAAGGCCGATGGCGCCTTCCTTCCTGCGCTGATCGAGAAGGCAGACCGCATCGCCGCGAAGAGCCTGCTGTTCAACATCGACCAGAAAGCCACCCTGATCTCAAAAGATCAAAACGACGCCCTTCTCAAGGTGTTTGTGAAGATTTTCGACGAGTCACGCGGCTTCTACGGAAACCAAGGCCACATCGCTCGGTTCGAGCGCGACCTCGACGCCCGCGGCCAGTACAACGCCTTCAAAGTTGCTTTCGAACGGATCGCCGGGATCCCGTGGGCGCAAGGACGCGAACAGGCCGCTCTCGAAGCGAAGCACATCGATGACGCCTTCGCCGAGGTCAACGGGTCTGAGAGTCCTGGCATCATCCGCCAGTACAGCACCAACTATTCGGTCTCGATCGAAGACTTCGCTGATGAGGTTGCGGCCTGGCTCGACCAGCAGCCCGACGGGTTCCGCCTGAACTTCTTCGTTGACGAGGTTGGCCAGTTCATCGGCACTAACAGCCAGTTGATGTTGAACCTCCAGACCATCGCCGAATCTCTGGCCACCAAGTGTCAAGGGCGAGCGTGGATCGTCGTCACCTCGCAGGAAGACATGGAGAAGGTCGGCGGTGACCGCACAAAATCACAGGCGAACGACTTCTCTAAGATTCAGGCCCGTTTCAAGAACCGGCTCAAGCTCACCAGCCAAGACGTAGAAGAGGTCATCCGCAAACGCCTGCTCGACAAGAGTGATGCTGCTAGAGCCGACGTCGCCGCGCTCTACGAGAGTGAGCACGCGAACTTCAAGACCCTCTTCGACTTCGTCGAGGGTCGCCACTACCCGAACTACCGCGACGAGAGTCACTTCGTCGGTACCTACCCGTTCGTGAGCTACCAGTTCCCCCTTTTCCAATCGGCGATTGAGGGCATTAGCGATCACAACATTTTCGAGGGTCGCAACAGCTCGGTTGGTGAGCGATCCATGTTAGGCGTTGTTCAGGAAGTCGCCCGGGCGCTGGCCGATAAACCGCTTGGGCAGCTGGCGTCGTTCGACCAAATGTTTGAAGGAATCCGTGCCTCGCTGAAGGCCGCAAGCCATCGCGCAATCATGGATGCGGAACGCAGCTCATCGCTCCCGCCACTCGCGGTGCGCCTGCTCAAGGCTCTCTTCCTCGTCAAGTATGTGGACACGTTCAAGGCCACTCCGCGTAACCTCACCGTGCTGGTGTACGAGCGATTTGGTACCGGCCTCAACCAGCTGGGTAAAGACGTCAACGAAGCCCTCGCGGCGCTGGAAGCGCAGACCTACATCCAGCGAAACGGCGACATCTACGACTACCTGACCAACGAAGAACAGAAGATCGAGCAGGAAATTAAGAACGTCGACATCGACAGTTCTGAAGTCTCCAAAAAGCTCTCGGACCTGCTCACCGGTTCGGTCATCAAGACCACCAAGGTCGTCTACGGCAAGAATGGTCAGAACTTCCCGGTCGGTTTCAAGCTCGACGGGCAGGCAATGAGTAAGCAGTACGAGCTCTCGCTGCACTTCACCAGCCCCGAGATGGGGTTCAGTCTGGAGCAGATAAAGGCCCATAGCGCAGGTCTCGATGAACTCCGTGTCGTGCTCCCTGCCGAGGCTGATCGGATCCTCGCCGACTTGCGGCTGCTGCTGAAGACTGAAAAGTACGTCAAGCGTGCGCAGGGCTCAAGCCGCACAACAATCGAGCAGGCCATCCTGCAGACCAAGGGCACGCAGAATGCGGAGCGGGAGAAGGAGATCGTCGAGCGCCTCCGCACCGCGGTCGGACGCTCGACTCTGGTTCATAACGCGGGCGTTCTCGACGTGAACTCGACCGACGCCGTCACTCGGATCAACGATGGCTTCCAAAAGGTGATCGCCGCTACCTATACCAACCTCACTTTGCTGGGTGGTAAGACCTTCGGTGAGCAGCAGCTCTCGACCTTCGTGAACCCGCCTGAGGGAGGGCTGTTCGAGGAGGCGGCCAGCATGCTGGACGTGCCGGGCGACGATGTCCTCGCGCATCTGGAAATGAGCGGCAAACGCCACGTGCAAGTCACGATGAAACACCTCATTGAGAAGTACACGATGAAGCCGTATGGCTGGGACCAATGGTCAGTCGCCGCGGTCGTCGGCTACCTCGCGGGTGAGTCGAGGATTGAGATCCAGCTCAACGGCAAGGTGCTGGCGCGTACTGAGATCACTTCGGCGCTGCGCAACACACAAAGCTACCCGAACATGGTCATCGCCCCTCAGCGGGTATTTGACCCGAAGACCGTGAGCGCGTTCCGGAGGTTCGTTATTGAGTTCACCGACGATGGTGTGATTTCGAAGGATCCACTCGAGCTCGCTCGGGTTGGAAAGGAGCACCTTGCGGCGAAACTTGCTGAGCTGAAGGCGCTGCGCAGTGGCGCCGGGTATCCATTCATCAGCCAGCTCGATGAGCCGGTCCGGTTGCTCACCGAGCTGTGCAGTAACAAAGACGATTGGTTCGTGACCGACTTCACCGGAGCCGACGACCTCCTTGATGCCAAGGACAACGCTATCGATCCGATCAAGGCGTTCCTCAATGGCGCACAGCGCGGCATCTATGACAACGCCGCAGCATTCATGCGGGCGAACCATTCCAACCTCGCTTATCTGCCGGGCGGCGCGACGGATGACATCGAGGCGGCGCTTGAAGACCCGCAGATTTTCCGAGGCAATAGAACAACCCAGCTCGGTGCCGCCATCAAGCAGATCGAGGAACAACTCGGCGAAGTGATCGGCGTGCAACGTGCGGCAGCGGACGACGAGATCAAAGCCCGGTGGGATCAAGTACCCGCCAGCAAGGCATACGGCGACGCTACCGAAGCTGCGCAAAAGTCAGTCACTCACAAGGCTCAGGCGGTGCTCGACCGAGTCCGGCACGAGACGCAGATCCCCGGGATCAGGAACCTCGCCTCACAGTTCGCGGACACGATCTATCCGGAGATCCTTGACGAGCTGGACGCCGCACGGCCGGTCTTGGTGACCGAGCCAACGCCGACCGGCGCTGTCCCGAATCCCGAGCGGGTGTCGTCGCCCGCCCCGGTCAAGCAGGCCATCTCTATCAAGAAGCTTGTCCTGCCGGGAGCGGGACAGGTGCTCGAAACTGAGGCCGATGTCGACGGCTATCTTGACCAGCTCCGCACGACCCTGCTGGCGACCATTCATGACAACAAGCGAATCACGCTTTAGGACGGCCGGAACATGGACACCAAACCTCTGGAGCACTTCGCCACGCAGGCACGCCGTGACCTTCTTGCCGCGGTTGACGCACGGGCGACTGCGGTGCTTAGCCCTGGATCCGTCGCCCGCAGCGAGCGTGCCGAAGCCGTGAAGAGGCTCGAATTCGAGATCGCTGCGCACGGTCGCCCGCACGTGATCGACAAGGTCGCCTACACCTGGTTCAACCGCATCATTGCGCTGCGGTTCATGGATGCTCGCGGTTACACCGACGCCGGTGTCGTCTCACCCGCGTTGGGCCAGGCGCACGGCCAGCCAGAGATTCTCGCCGACGCCAAGCGCGGCAACCTCGATACCGATGTCGTAGGCAACAAGTACGCCACCGACGCGATCAATGGTCTGCTTGACGGTACTCGACGTAGCAGCGATCCCGAGGGTGAGGCGTACGCGCTTCTGCTCACTGAATACTGCCGGCACTGGCACAAGTCGATGCCATTCATGTTCGAGCGAGAGGGTGACTATACGGAGCTGCTCGTGCCGACTGGCCTGCTTGCTGACGGATCGATTCTTTCCCGCGCTCGCGAAGTACTCACAGAAGAAGTCTGCGACGACGTCGAAATAATTGGCTGGCTATACCAATTCTATATATCCGAACGGAAACAAGAGATATTTGACAGCCGGGCGAAGCGTGGCGCAGCTGACATCCCCGCGGCGACTCAACTCTTTACCCCACACTGGATTGTCCGCTACCTCGTCGAGAATTCACTAGGCCGAATTTGGATGCTCAACCGCCCGACATCGCGCGTCGTCGACCGGATGGACTACTACATCGTACCCGTCGAGGAAGAGACTGACTTCCTGACGATCACTGGCCCCGAAGAACTGACGGTGATCGATCCTGCCTGCGGCTCAGGCCACATGCTCACCTATGCTTTCGACCTGCTCTACGCAATCTATGAGGAAGAGGGATACGCGCCTTCCGAGATCCCGGGTCTGATCCTCACTCACAATCTCTATGGCACAGAGATCGATCCGCGCGCAGGAGCGCTTGCAGCATTCGCGCTCACGATGAAGGCCCGGGCTAAGCAACGCACGTTCTTGACCAAACAGGTGGAACCGAAGATCCGCGTGATCGAACCGATCTCGTTTGACCCCGAAGAGCTTGATTTCCTCGCTACCAAAGGAGGAGACCGCAATGTGGAAGAAGCCTTTTGGAACCAGTTTGAGCATGCAGACACGCTGGGTTCGTTGATTCAGCCTGACCCGGGTGTGACTGCCCGTCTCGCTGCGCACCTGCAGACCTTCGCAGATGACGGCGACATCCTGCACGGTCGAACTATTGAACACGCTCGGATCGCAGTGGCACAAGCCTCAGCGCTGGCTCGCAAGTATTCAATCGCGGTAGCGAACCCTCCCTATATGAGTAGTGCGACGATGGACGCGCGGCTGACGGATTTTTCCTGCGTTGACTATCCCAGGTCGAAGGCGGACCTCTTCGCGATGTTCATCGAACGCAGCCTCAGCCTTGTCGTGTCGCGCGGCCTCTGCGCGATGGTGACCATGCAATCCTGGATGTTCCTTGCCTCCTTTGAGACGCTTCGACGACACATACTTGACTGGGCGCCCGTGCAGAGCATGCTGCATCTAGGAACGGGGGCATTCGACACGATTAGCGGGGCAGTTGTCTCCACGTCCGCATTCGTCCTCCAGCGCGAAGCGTCGGCAGACGTTACTAGCGTATTTGTAAATCTAACGAACGGTCGCTCTGAGGCTGAGAAGCGTGCTCAACTGCGTGGCGCGATCGAACAAGGCGAGAACGTCTTTAACGTGCGCCCGCAAGAATTCTTGGTTGTTCCGCGATCGCCGATCACGTACTCCCTCAACGAGCGGGCGGTTTTCGGCCGCCCCAGCATAGGTTCCGTCATGGCATCTGGTGGTCGTCTGAAGACACATGGAAACGCAAAGTACGTGCGCTACCACTGGGAGATCGATTCGTCAGCTGCACGTTGGCGTCCTTTTCATAATGGTGGCGGGCAAGCCGCCTACTATGGCAACGACGAGGAGGTCGTGGACTGGAGCGCTGCTGCCGTGGCTGAATATGAGCGACACGGCGGGCTTCCAAAAGCGGCTACTTTCGACTCACCCGGCGTTACTTGGTCAATGGTGGGTGCAGTCGAAAACTCGTTCCGGCTGCGGAATGCCAGCGATCTGTTTAGTTCGGCCAGCCCGACTCTTGTTGCTTCTTCCGCGAAGCTTGCGCTCGCGTATTGTGCGGCGCTAAACACACCGACAATGGCCGCGTTGCTCTGGGCGATCAATCCCACAATCAATAACTATGTAGCGGACGTCGTCGCGCTTCCGCAGCTAGAACAGAAATCCCTCGACACGCTGTATAAAATTGGCGAGGCAGGACTTGAGAACGCGCGCGACCGATCTTCTCGATCCGAAACAAGTCGTATGTTTTTGGACTTTGGAAAGCCCGTCCATGGGCTAACGCTTCAAGCATGGATTAAGGGCGAGACCGAATCTCTAGAAGCGACCCTCGTGAGCGAGGGAGCGCTCCGCTCCGAGGCTGAGTATGTAGTGGCATCTGATTTTGGAGTGACGCCCCGGTCCGTATTCGTTGAGGATGGGGTGCCCGATGGATATATCTCTGAACGGATACGCGGTGTCGTGTCAGTTGCTGTGGGAAGCATGTTTGGCCGTTTCAGTCCCGACGAGCCAGGGCCGATCCTCACCACTCAGGGGGCTACGCTCCAGGACTACCTTGCGAAGGTTCCCTCGCCGTCGTTCCTCCCAGATGCCGACAACGTGATCCCGTTTGTCGATGATGGCTGGTTCGAAGACGACGTCGCCGAGCGGTTCCGCGAGTTCCTGCGCATAGCGTTTGGGGCAGAGCACTTCGAAGAGAACCTACGCTTCGTGGAGGAGTCGCTGGGCGTGAGAGCGCTGCGCGACTACTTCATCACGAAGTCGGGCAAGTCGAAGTTCTACGACGACCACGTGCAGCGGTACAAGAAGCGTCCGATCTATTGGATGTTCTCTAGCCCGAAGGGCTCATTCAATGCGCTGATATACATGCATCGGTACAATCCTTCGACTGTCTCAACAGTGCTGAACGAGTATCTGCGTGAGTACACGGCCAAGCTGGAAGTTGCGCTCGCCAATGCTGAGCAGTCCGCTACGAATGAGGTTTCGGCTAAGGCGCAGAAGGAAGCTGATCGTCTTCGCAAGGTACTGGCTGAACTTCGTGACTACGACCATGACGTGCTGTACCCGCTGGCGACCCAGCAGATCGTGATCGACCTCGATGACGGAGTGAAGGCGAACTACCCCAAGTTCTATCCGGCACTGAAGAAGATCTCCGGTCTGGAGGCGCCAGAGTGAGCAAGGCGTCTTCGATCCGCGGTCACCTCGCCGCGCGTTTTGCACAACATCGGTTGGTCATATGGCATGACCGCGACGGCAACTACGCCACCGAGGTCGACGCTCAGGTGCCGACCGAGGTAACGGTGCTACGAGTTGAGAATGATGAGTTCGGGATCAAGTGTCGTGTGCTGCGTGACGAGCCCAGCACGAGGTTCCTGCTGTACCGGGCTGGTCCCGTACCCGTGGGACCCGGGAACTGGCTACTTGATCTCGAACTCGCATACGGCGTCTTCACCGCAGACCGCGGTGCGCTCATGCAAGCTGACCTCGGCCTCACCTCGCATGGCTCAGATGAACTGATTGCTGAATATGAGAAGTTTTTCGGCGACGCGAAGTTGGTTGCGAAGTTTAAGCTACTGCTGCGCCCCGATGACGATCTCGCTACGGTTCGGGCCAAGATGTGCGCGGCGGTGCTTGGGCAAAAGGAGCACAGCTTCTCCGAGCTGACTCGCACACTGCTGGTACAGCACGCCGCGGATCACACCTCGGGCTATGAGGCGCTCGTCAGGCAAGGTCTCGCCGACTTCCATTGGGGTGGTGCCGCGAAGATTTATGGCTACGACTCCGGCTCGCCGAGCGTGGCCGGGTTCGTGTTGTGGATGTTCAAGCAAGCCCGCGACGGGTTCGCGGCCACAACATCGAATGCGGCTCGGAACATTGAGATTGACTTCCGCAGCTTTCGTGACTCGATGCGTAGCGCGGAGGCCCTCAAAACGCTCGCGCGCCAGGCGGAGACCGACCTCGACTACGCCGAGCAGGCCGCGGGGGCATCGCTCTCTGAACTCGTACCCATCGACGTCTTCGATGCGAGCGAGAAAGAGATTATCCGGCACCTGATCGAAGGAATTGGGTCTCAGACGATCGCGTCGCGTGACATCGCTGAGACGATCCGAACTCGTCGTCGTGACAGCGTCTGGTTTGACGACTACGCCACGCTGTACGCGGCGCTTGGCGCGGCGGCCGATTTGATCCCAGCGATTCGCTCTGCTCGTCTCGATGTGTCTAACTTCGACAACGGGATCAGCCGCTACCGCGACGACCTTTTCCGGATCGACCAGCTTTACCGGCAGTACACGGTCGCATCACAGACTGCCGAGTTCAAGCAACCGTTGGAAGCGCTGAACGAGCAGGTTGAGAACGCGTACGTGACCGACTTCCTCTCCAAACTGGGGATCAGCTGGCAGGAACAGGTTGACCAGATCGAGAAGTGGAAGACTCTCGGCTTCACTTCGCAGAGTTCTTTCTACGATCACTACATTGCTCCGGTCGTGCGAGGTGGCCGAAAGAAGGCCGTTGTCATCATCTCCGACGCGATGCGTTACGAGGTCGCTGAGGAGCTTGCGTCCACGATTCGCGGTGAGAACAAGTACGAGGCGAAGATCGAGGCCATGCTCGGCGTGTTGCCCAGCTACACGCAGCTCGGAATGGCCGCGTTGCTCCCACACGAGACACTTGCGCACTCCGAAGGCGGCGACCCAGTGCTCGTCGATGGCAAACCCTCGAACGGCACGTTGAACCGCTCGAAGATCCTCGCCACCGTTGGCGGTACAGCGATTCAGGCCACGGACTTCCTCAAGATGAAGCCCGCTGAGCGGCGCGATCTCTATGCGGCGCATCAGGTGCTGTACGTTTACCACGACACCATCGACGCGACCGGCGACAAGGCGGTCTCGGAGCACCGCACATTCAAAGCAGCGGCCGATGCGATCGACGAACTCGTCGACATCGTCAAGAAGCTTGCGAGCGCGAACGCGACGAACATCTTCGTCACCGCAGACCACGGTTTCCTATACCAGGAGTCGACGCTGGCGCCGCAGTTCAACCTGACAGTGAAGCCTCAAGGCGACAAGCTCGTGGTCGAGAACCGCCGGTACGTTCTGGGCCGTGGGTTGAAAGATGACGACGCATTCCGCCTGTTCATGCCCGAGCAGCTCGGGCTGTCGAGCGATTTGGAGGTGCAGATCCCGAACTCGATCTGCCGGATCGTCAAACCGGGCGCGGGGTTCCAGTTCGTTCACGGCGGCGCGTCTCTCCAGGAGATCGTGGTGCCCGTCATCTCGATAAACAAGGGCCGCTCAGACACCGTGGAGTCGATCAACGTGGATATCCACCCGGAGTCCGACAAGATCACCACCGGCCAGATCGTAGTCAAGCTCTACCAGCAGAGCGCGGTCACCGATCAGCGCACAGCGCGGAAGCTCCGCGCAGGCCTTTATTTCGGCGAGCAACTGATCTCGAACGAGCCTGAGCTGCTGTTCGACGCCGAGAGCCTCGAAGGGCGCGACCGCTTCCAGAGCATCCGGCTACTGCTGAGCAAGGACGCCGATGCGGCAAACAACCAAAGCGTGGAATTCCGTCTCTCCGAGCCGATCGGTGACACCGGCGAGTGGAAGAAGTACAAGAGCGTCCCGTACACGCTCAAGCGCTCCTTCACCACGGATTTCGACTTCTAAGGAGCGTTTATGAGCGACGAGATCGACCTGACCCGGGCAGCTCCCCAGGAGGAGGGCCTCGACGGTGCATCCGAGAGCAGCCTGCAGCCGAGTGAGCTTGACCGCAAGATCAACGAGCACTTCGCCGGAGCGGTAGTCCGCAAGGACCTCGTCAAGGCTGTCAAAGGCAACGCGATTGTTCCCTCGTATGTGCTGGAGTATCTGCTTGGCCAGTACGCGGCATCCGATGATGAAGCAACGATTCAAGCAGGGATCGAGACGGTACGGAACATCCTTGCCGAGCACTATGTGCACCGCAACGAGTCGGAGCTGGTGAAGTCGAAGATCAAGGAGCGTGGGCGCTACCGGATCATCGACAAAGTCAGCGTTGCTCTCAACGAGAAGGACGATGTCTACCAGGCCACGTTCGCGAATCTCGGGATCAGCGGCATCGTCGTTGACTCTGCCACCGTAAGCGCTCATCAGAAGTTGCTTGTCGGAGGAGTCTGGTGTCTGTGCGATGTCGAGTACTTCCATACCGAAGACACGCGCGTCTCTCCGTGGATCTTGGGATCTCTCAAGCCGATTCAGATGTCGAATTTCGACTACGACGGCTACCTGGCTGCGCGGGCAGAGTTCACCACCGACGAGTGGATCGACCTGCTGATCCAGTCGATCGGATTCGACCCCGAAATGTTTGGTCGACGTGCGAAGCTGCTGCAGCTCGTTCGCTTGATCCCGTTCGTCGAGCGCAATTACAACCTCGTCGAACTTGGCCCCAAGGGCACCGGCAAGTCACACATCTACTCGGAGTTCTCACCGCACGGCATGCTGATCTCCGGTGGCGAGGTTACCGTCCCGAAGCTGTTCGTGAACAACGCGAACGGGCGCCTCGGTCTGGTCGGCTACTGGGACGTCGTTGCCTTTGATGAGTTCGCGGGCAAGAAGAAGCGCACCGACAAGGCGATCGTCGACATCATGAAGAACTACATGGCGAACAAGTCGTTCTCCCGTGGCGTCGAGACGCTTGGCGCCGAGGCCTCGATGGTGTTCATCGGTAATACCTCGCACACCGTTCCGTACATGCTCAAAAACTCGGACCTGTTCGATGAGCTGCCCGAGAGCTACCACGACCCTGCCTTCCTCGACCGGCTGCACTTCTACATCCCTGGTTGGGAAGTCGACACGATCCGCAGCGAAATGTTCTCGGACGGCTACGGATTCGTTGTTGACTACATCGCCGAGGTGCTCAAGTCGATGCGCAACCTCGACTACTCCGACCGCTACCAGCAGTACTTCACGCTGGGATCGGACATCTCGACCCGTGACCGCGACGCCATTCACAAGACTTTCTCTGGTCTGATGAAACTGCTCTACCCGCATGAGCAAGCGACGCCGACGGAGATTGAAGAGATCCTGCGTTTTGCCATTGAGGGGCGCAAGCGCGTAAAGGATCAGATCCTCCGGATCGACACCACGATGACGGCTGTGAAATTCGGCTACAACTCGCTCGGCGGGGGCTGGTCGGCGGTTACGACGCTTGAGGAAGACGAGTACCCGTTGCATTACCACCGTGGTGGCTTGGCGGCTCCTACTGGCGAGGCGTCGGCGGGGAGCGACGCGCCGATGTGGTCCACAGCGTCGGAGTCGTCGACGCTCGTACTCGTTTCCGAATCCGAGCCCGTTCAGGCAGAACTATTCCAGGGGCAGCGGGACTTCGTTGAGAATCAGCGGGGCATCTCCTACGAGACATTGCTCATGCCGTATCTGCAGGGCGCAACCGAGATTGAACTGCACGATCCCTACATACGACAAGGGCACCAGGGGCGCAATCTCGTTGAGCTGCTCGCGATGATCGCCGCGGCGAAAGACCCGGCCGACGAGGTGATCTTCAACCTGTTCACTGTGCTTGACGAAGATCCCGAGTATCAGCCGAAGCAGCTCCGGATGCTCAACGACATCGTGCAGGGCGCCGCCCAGCAAGGCATCAAGGTGAACGTGGCGAAGGATCCCGGTGGTCACGACCGTTGGATCCGAACCGACACGGACTGGCGTATCAACCTCGGCCGGGGCCTAGACATCTTCCAGAAGTCCGACGGTGGATGGTTCGACTTCGGTACCAGTCGTCAGGAGTTCCGCCAGGTGCGCGCGTTCGGTGTGACCTACATTCGCGAAGGAGACATCGATGAGTGAATCAGAAAACGTCTCGTCGCCCGTGGAGACCGGACCGAAGGGGCTCTTCCTTGTGGGTGGCGTCGTTAAGGAAGTCATCACCTCAACTGAGGCCTTGGTCGTTCGTGACCATTTGAGTTCGCTCCTGCAGGTGAAGAATCTAGTTGTGCTCCTTGGATCGGGCGCTTCGTTTCATCTGGGGTCGCCGCAGACTCGAAACCTCACAAACGAGCAGGTGCTCGGACTCATCGCCAAAACCGGAGCAACGCCATTAGGCACAGACTCTTCGCTGCTCGCTACGATCAACCCAACCGACAATGGCGACTTGGAACAGTTGCTGAACGGGCTTCAGCTCGCTGGGTCCTTGGCGGCACAAGCGGGCCTTGGCGAGGTGGTGCTTGGCTCAGGCGACGAGGCGAAGACCTACCCGAAGGTTCAAGTTGATGGCCTCCGACGGCGGATCAACCGTGCGCTCGCCGAGGCGTGTCGGCTGCCGCGTCCCAGCGAGAAACTAGACCCGCCATTCGACACAGATCCGCTGCTCGCGCACCGCACTTTCCTCTCTCGGATCATGCGCAGCCGTCGGTCCAACCTTCCACGTCCGCGGATATTCACGACTAACTACGACCTCGTCGTTGAGAGTGCTCTTGATGAACTCGGGTATCCGTACATCGACGGCTTCAGCGGGACGGTTGATCGTCGCCTAAACCTCGCGTTCTACGGTCTGGACTTCCACAGGGTTGAGACGACCACGCAGTCGGTGCTTGCCCGTGCCGAGGGAGCGCTGTATCTCCACAAGGTTCACGGCAGTCTCAACTGGCACTCGTTCACCGCCCGTGACCATGTGACTGGCCTCGAATCGTTGGAGGTCAGGCAACGCGAAGGGGCCACCCAAGACGATGACCTCGTAATGATCTACCCGACCTCCGCCAAAGAGGGCGACACTCTTGCTTATCCGTACTCCGACTTGCTCCGGCTGCTCGGAGACTCGGTCCAGCAAGAGGACACTGCAGTGATAGTAACCGGCTACGGTTTTGCCGATCCGCACATCAACCGTCTCCTGCTCCGCAGCTTGGCAACCAATTCAGCGCTGAGTGTCTTCGTCGCTGATCCTGTCGCAGTGCTGAGTGATGATGCGCTCGAGGCAGTCACAACGGACGACGTTCAGAAGTCCTTGAGCGACATTGGTGGTTCGCTGAAGTCCACGGCTATCGCGGCACTCGCAACCGCATCAGACTCAAGGATCGCAGTGCTCACAGGTGAGTACGGAAAGTTCACAGAA
The DNA here is from genome assembly GCF_054552775.1 of Tessaracoccus zhenghani. Classification (NCBI taxonomy): domain Bacteria; kingdom Bacillati; phylum Actinomycetota; class Actinomycetes; order Propionibacteriales; family Propionibacteriaceae; genus Tessaracoccus; species Tessaracoccus zhenghani. The sequence goes on from NZ_CM137275.1 coordinate 721,109, forward strand.
CTCGCCAAACTCATGCCCGGTTCGGCCTCTCTAGGCGCAACGCCAACGGCCGTTGCCAGTCTCATCGAAGCACTGGAACGGGCTACCCGCGAAAGCGCATCTCCGATCTCGGGGAGTGAACTGTGATGGGTGGCGCCGGTGTCATCGGGCGGGTCGTAGACGTCCGCAGCACGACGATCCGGGTCGCACTGGACGTCGGAGCGAAGGGATTTACGAAGGTCGGACCGGACGGACTTCAGACGGTTGGCGTAGTCAACTCCTACATCACTGTGCCTGCTGGCGCGCACCGTGTCGTAGGCATCGTCAGCAGCGTCTACATCAGCGGCCGCCAAGATCCGAAGCGCGCCGGTGAACTGCTGAGCCAAGACGACACCGCGAGCTACGAACTCGAAGCCACCGTGGTCGGGAGGTTCGAGGGTGATGCTTTCAAATCGGGACTCACGGGCTATCCGCCACTCCACGCGCCAGTGCGGTCAGCCACCCCTAACGAGGTAAAGAGCATCTTCCTTCCCAAGGGTGGACCATCCCTCCGGATTGGCACGTCGGCGGTCGCGGGTGAGCAAGCCGTCCACCTCGACGCGAACCTCCTGCTCGCACATCATTGCGCCGTCGTCGGGTCGACTGGTTCGGGTAAGTCGTGCACTGTTACTGCCGTAATCGACGGGTTGCTCGACCACGAGATTCCTAACGGGCACATCGTCATATTTGATATCAATGGCGAGTATGCCCAGTCGTTCGCCTCATCAACTTGGCGAGGGAAGAAGACCCGCTCACTGGTTCTCGGCCCGAAACCGGGAAAGGATTCTGGACTTTTCTTGCCGCATTGGTTCCTGAACAACGAGGAGCACATGCACCTCCTCAATGCCAGCGAGGGGGTCCAAGCTCCCGTGCTTCAACGGTCTATCGCAGACGCAAAAGTTGCCGGAGCTACAACAAACATTGAGATGCTCCGATTGCAGAACATGCTCAGCTCGATGGGCATCATCGAAGGAGCGTTTTCGAACACCAAGAGCGGGTCGGACGTAACGTTTGCGCAGCTTGAGGGGATGCAGACTCTGGCCAGCACGCAGGTAAGCCAGGTGAGTCTATGCGGTGCTCAGTGGTCACAGATCAAGGTGATCCTCGATACTGGAATTCCACAGGCAGCAGTAGCCAACGTCCAGTGGGCCCCCCTAACGGCTCCTCAGCGGGATGTGCTCGCGCGCATGTTTGTCGCGATCCGACGCGAGGTATCGGCAGCATTTGGGGCGCTTGGGTTGGGCAGTGCTCAAGCTGCGCCTGATTTCGATGCTCCGGTGTATTACTCGCTCCAGGAACTGTGCGACTTCTTCCTTCCTAACCGCATTCAGATGGAGCAAGCGAACGATACGAAAATCGCCGGTTACGTCGCCACCCTCCAAATGCGTCTTAGTCGACTTCTTGCTGACGGTCGATACGACTTCATCACCCGCGTCGAGAAACACGCGGATCCACTAGGTAGCTATCTCAAGGCGCTGATGGGCATCGACCCAACGGAGGGCGACGGTGCATCGGATTGGCCAGCGGCAGCAAACTATCGGGAACAGACTGCGACACAGAACGAAGGCCCGTCAGTAACGATCTTCGATCTCAGTCTCGTTGCAAATGACGTTCTGGAGAGCGTTACCGCGTTGCTCGGCCGAATTCTGTTTGACTTTACCGTTCGGAGTCAGCCGCGGGCAGCGCACCCCATGTTGCTCGTGCTTGAGGAAGCACACCGATTCATTCCGTCGCGACAAGTTGCCGAGGGGCGCGGGAGTAGGTCTGCTTCGGTTTTTGAGAGAATCGCGAAGGAAGGTCGCAAATTTGGGCTTTCGCTTCTTCTCGCGAGTCAGAGACCAAGCGAACTCAGCGAAACGGTAGTTGCCCAGTGCGGAACAGTCATCGCGCATCGCCTTACCCATGAGGCCGACCAGAGCATCCTTCGGCACGCCACAGCTTTGAGCTCGCGGGCTCTCTTGGATCAGCTACCCAGCCTGGCGCAGCAGCACGCGCTGGTCACCGGTGTAAGCACCGGTGTCCCTGTTGCGGTCCGTATCCGCGATGTCGAGAGTCCTCCAAAGAGCGATGATCCGGACTTCATCTCGGCATGGAAAGACGCCAGCAAGCTCGCGGATCTACCTGGGCATATTGATCGCGTCGTCTCGGATTGGCAGGGTGATCTCGACTAGGACCACTCTGCCGATTGGAGCCGCCACGCGTCTTGCAGATCGAGGTCGCGACAACTCGCGTGTGATTCTGAAGTAGCCGATCCTGCTTGTTTACCTCCTCCTTGATGGAGGGAAGGTGAGCTGCGGTGACGGTGTCGATGCGGGTGATGTCGGCGGGCGACGGCTACAAGTATCTGCTGCGCACGGTGGCTGCCGGTGACGGCGACCGCAACCTTTCGACCCCGTTGACGAGGTATTACAACGCGGACGGCACGCCACCGGGGCGATGGATGGGCAGCGGCCTCGCGGCACTCGGAAGTGGGCAACTAAGCGACGGCGATGAAGTCACCGAGGCGCAGCTTCAGCTGTTGATTGGCATGGGTCGTGATCCTGTCACGGGCGAGCCGCTTGGGCGCGCGTACCCGGCTTACAAATCGGCGGCTGAGCGGGTTGGTGAGCGAGTCAGCGCGCTCGATCCGGAGCTGGGTCCTTTCGCTCGGGCCCGAGCAGTCGCGGCGATCGAAGCGGAGGAATCCGAGCGTGGCACTCGACGAGCAGTGGCCGGATACGACTTCACCTTCTCCATCCCGAAGTCCGCCTCCGTGCTGTGGGCAGTGGCTGACGCGGGAACGCAATCTCTCATCGTCAACGCGCACCATGCGGCGGTTGCAGAGGTGGTTGCGTTCATGGAGCGCGAGGTTGCAGCCACTCGCGCCGGTGCAACCCCTGGGGATGGTGCCGTTGCGCAGGTCGACGTGCGCGGGTTGATCGCAACAGCGTATGACCACTACGACTCACGATCGGGCGACCCGCATCTGCACACGCACGTCGTCATCAGCAACAAGGTGCAGACCGTGCTCGACAACAAGTGGCGAAGCCTGGACGGTCGTCCCCTCCATGCTGCGACGGTGGCGCTCTCTGAGTTCCACGAAGCGGTGTTCGCGGATCACCTCACGCGGCTCTTCGGCGTTGAGTGGGAAACGCGTGATCGCGGACGGGACCGCAACGCGGCATGGGCCATCGCTAAGGTCCCTGAACAACTTGTGTCCGAGTTCTCGTCGCGTTCGCGGCATATCAATGAGGAGAAGGATCGTCTCATCGCTGCGTACGTGGAGAAGCACGGCAGGCAACCCTCCAGCGCGACGATCATCAAGCTACGTGCCCAGGCGACGCTCGCGACACGACCGGAGAAGGAGATCCATTCGCTCGCCGACCTCACCGCGCAGTGGAGGCGGCGGGCGGGCAACATCCTTGGTGGCGATGCAACCGGCTGGGCACGAATGGTCACGGCGAATGAGGTGCCGTTGCTCCTGCGGGCGGATGATGTGCCGCTTGACGTCGTTCGTGGGCTGGGACAGAGCGTTGTGACTGTAGTTGGGGAGAAGCGTTCGACGTGGCGCCGGTGGAATCTCACGGCCGAAGCTGCTCGGCAAACGATGCGGTACCGTTTCGCGAGCACCCGCGATCGTGAGGCGATCATTGGCATGGTTGTGGATGCTGCTGAGGCTGTGTCGATTCGGCTCACGCCGCCCGAACTGGCATTCAGCCCTGCCGTCTTTCGCAGGAGTGACGAGACGTCGGTGTTTCGGTCGAAGAACTCCACGGTGTTCTCGTCTGGTGAGTTGCTCGACGCCGAGGAGCGCCTGCTTCAACTCGCGCACACAACGACGGGGCCGACGGTCCCACTGGCCACGGTCGAACGCGTCACGCGTAAGCCTGACCGTGAGGGGTTGGTGCTCGGGGAAGACCAAGCGTCTGCGCTGACGAAGATCGCTGTCTCCGGTCGTGTCGTTGATCTGCTCGTCGGTCCGGCTGGCGCCGGGAAAACGACCGCTATGAACGCACTACGCCGGGCATGGGAAAAGGAACACGGTCAAGGATCCGTCGTCGGGCTGGCTCCCTCTTCGAGTGCGGCACATGTGCTCGCCGAGGATCTCGGTATCGCAACCGAGAACACGGCAAAATGGTGGCAGAGCCATCTCCAGGCAGACGTCGGCATTCAGCCAGGTCAGCTCGTCATCGTTGATGAGGCGTCACTCGCGGGGACGCTGTCGCTGGACCGGATCGCCCAGCTCGCTGCTCAGGCTGGGGCAAAGATGCTCCTGGTCGGCGACTACGCACAGCTCCAGGCGGTCGACGCGGGCGGTGCATTCGGACTGCTCACCCACGACCGCGATGAGGTTCCCGAACTCGTCGACGTTCACCGCTTCACGCACGACTGGGAAAAGCGTGCGTCTCTCGATCTTCGACACGGTCACACCGAAGTTATCGACACCTACGACGCGCACGATCGAATCGTTGACGGTGACACCGAAAGCATGATCGATGCTGCCTACGCCGCATGGCGCACCGATCTCGTCGCGGGGCTCGCAACGGTTCTCGTCTCAGACTCCAACGAATCCGTGACCGCGCTCAATAACCGCGCACGGACCGATCTCATTCTCGACGGAACCGTTCACGGGATCCGTGAATCGGAGCTGCACGATGGAAACTATGCGGCGTGCGGTGACACCGTCATCACTCGGCGCAATGATCGCCGCCTACTGGCAGGGCGAGGCTGGGTGCGCAACGGGGATCGCTGGAACGTCGTCGATGTTCGACGCGATGGATCGATGCTTGTTCGACGCGCTGGAAGTTCCTGGGGGACCAGCGTTCTTCTGCCAGCCGATTATGTAGCTGAGCACGTCGAACTCGGCTACGCCGTGACATCCTTCCGCGCGCAAGGCCTCACCACCGATACTGCCCACGCGCTCGTCGACTCGACCATGACCCGAGAGACCTTCTACGTGGCTATGACACGGGGTCGTGATACCAACGTCGCGTACGTCGCTGTGGACAGACCCGACGCATCCCACGATGGCCCACATCCGGGACAGAACGAAGAAGTCACCGGCCGCAGCGTTCTCAGTGGCGTGCTTCAGCACGTCGGCGCCGAGCTTTCCGCACATGAGACGATCGCCGTCGAACAAGAGTCTTGGGGAACGATCGCCCAGCTCGCGGCCGAATACGAGACCATTGCCGCAGCCGCGCAACGCGACCGGTGGGCCGCCCTGGTTTGGGTATCCGGCCTCACTGCAGAAGAAGCCGATGAGGTCATTGGCTCGGATGCGTTCGGCCCCTTGACCGCAGAGCTGCGCCGAGCTGAAGCCAACCATCATGACCTGGCCAGTGTTCTCCCGCGTCTTGTCAGTGCACGCGGCTTTGGGAATGCGGATGACATCGCTGCGGTCATCCGTCACCGACTGATAGCGGCGACTGCTCAGCTCGCTGGATCGGGGCGTTCACGGAAAGCGGCCAGGCTCATTGCCGGGCTTGTGCCCGAAGCGATGGGGTCGGTCGCTGATGACATGCGCCAGGCGCTCGATGAACGTCGTGACCTCATCACGCAGCGAGCCGACGCAGTGCTCGGCAAAGCAATCGCAGATGATGCGCAATGGATCGCGTCACTCGGTGAAGCTCCTGCCGCTGCATCGGGGCGTGAGAGGTGGCAGTTGGCGGCGGGGACGATCGCCGCGTATCGCGACCGATACGCCGTCACGACGCCGAGCCCGCTTGGGCTCCGGCCCGAGGCCACGGCGCAGCGAATTGATCACGCGAGGGCCGAAGCAGCGCTCACCGAGATCCGCCGTACGAACGCCGCGGCCAAGGTTGTGCAGTCCCATCGTGGTCCGTCTGAGCGGACTTCGGAGGGGCGGGCGCTCTGACCGCTGCCCAGTCGCGCCGGTGCGCGCGCTTTTCGCCAGTCAACTGCGCTGAAGAAGATGAGCGATTAAAGGCTGCGTGAATCGGGTGAGCGACGATCACACGCTGCAGCGATGCGAAATGCTCGTGACAGCTCCGCGTTGTGGTCGTTGCTCTTGTCCTCGTCGGCGAGTCGAAGAACGTCTTCGGAACCTGTGAGCAAACGGGCGCGTCTGTCTTGAATGAGGATGTTGGAGCCATAGCTGGCGGCACTCGTCACGGGGCCAGGAACCGCACCAACGGAGCGACCAAGCTCCGCTGCTTCGTCGGCGACACGCAGCGATCCTGACCGCGCCCCCGCCTCAACGATCACCGTCGTCGAGGAGAGCGCGGCCATAATCCGGCCACGATCGAGAAAGCGCTGCCGTGTTGGTGCTACACCCGGGGCGACTTCAGAAACGAGGAGGCCTTGGTGCTCAATACGCGCAAGCAGATCCGCGTGTCCGGCAGGGTATGCGTGATCGACCCCACCCGCGAGGACTGCAATCGTTCTTCCACCGCTCGCCAACGCCGACTGGTGTGCGACTGCTTCGATGCCGTAGGCACCACCAGCGACAACGACACGGCCACTGAGCGCGAGATCACTTGCGAGTTCAATCGCCATGTGGTCCCCATATGCGGTGGAGGCGCGCGCACCGGTCAGCGTGATGCGGTCGGCGAGACGTTTGGCCAGGAGCGCAGTCTCACCGCGTGTCCACAGCGCATATGGTGTGCGTGCTCCAAGATCGTTGAGGGAGACTGGCCAATCCTTCTCACCCGGAATCAGGATCCGGAGGCCTTGTCGCTCGAAGGTTGCCATCTGTGTGGCCAAGGTGTCGGCCGTGCTCGCAGTGTGTAAGCGTTCGCGCCATACTGCCGCTGCGATTTGGTCGAGGCCGGGCACCGTGCCGTCAGCATCAGCGAGGCGGAGCAGTTCTACGGCACCGACTTGGCCGAGGAGACGACCGGTCGACGGATCATTCGGTGCAGCCACGAGCGATAGAACGGTTCGCGCGCTCCGCTCGTCATGTCCAAGGGAAGAGAGGGAAGTCATCATCGGGCTCCTTCACAGCCAGTCATCACCGTGCAGGTGCGCAGCACAGCTCTTTCCTATGTCGTTGGTTCGGCGTACCCTTGGAACCAGGCGACACACTCAATGTTCGCCATCGCCCGCGCGATGGCATGACGGCCCCAGGGCAGTCCTCCAAGGTTCAACGTTGCCGAACCATGAGAGGACCGTTGTCATGCTTCGAATCATCTGGTTCATCAGCATCCACCTCCGCAACTTCATGCGCAGGTACATGCCGACCAACATCCTGCTCGACGCGATTCGCACCCGCCGCGGGCTCAAGTGGGGCGTGCCCGCGATGCTCGTCGCCATCCCGTACCTTCTCGCCGCGAGCATCTGCACTGCGCTCATCGACGGGGGAGCGTCCCGGTGGCTCTACGTCGTTGCTCTTGTCTGCATCTGGAATGCGCTCAAGTTCATCGTGATCGGGCCGGTAAGCGTTGCGTTACTTGTCCAGCAACGAGGTTTCGAGCAGCGGGCAGACCGCCACCGTCGCGCCTCGTAGCCAACTCAGATCAGCGCTTAGCTGGTCCTTCGCAAGAATGGGATCATGATTGGCCAGCTGACCCTCACGACTCGATGTAGTGGGTGCAAGACCCACGGCATTGAGCTGCGTGCCCTGGCGTGCCCCGGATGACTTGTCAACGGCAGCCGATACTCCGGGCGGTATGAACTCGTAGCGGCTGTTCCACCCGGTCGACCGACGTTGGAGCCGGTCGACCGGAGGAAACAGCGCTGTTCGCGAAGCGTCTGTAACCTGCTCATCCTGCCCGAGACACGATTCGTGAATGCGAGCAGCTTCGGCTACGCGTCGGTGGGCAACGGTACTCTCAAAGAGAATCAGAAGCCGAGACGCTAGGAGACGTATGTGGTCAGACAATGAAGCTGACATCGATCTCCTCTCATTCGACTTTCTCGTTGATGAACTCGTTGTCGCGCTCACGCAACCTCAGCTTCTGCCGCTAACCATTGGCGTCCTAGGGGATTGGGGGTCGGGTAAGAGCTCACTCTTGAAGATCGTGCAGTCGGAGCTTGAGAATGTTGAGAAGGGTACTTACCTCTGCGTTCCCTTTAGCCCGTGGCAGTACGAAGACTACGATGACGTCAAACTGTCGCTGATGCGCGCGGTTCTCGATGTTTGCGAGACACATCTCGGTGCTTCTGAGGAGACCCAGAAACTCAGAAACTTCATTGGACAGCTCGCGAGAGCAGGCCGCAATGCGCTTCGATGGGGCCTCGGAGTTGCGCCAGGAGTGATGTCTGGCCTCGCAGCTTCCGTCGATCCGACTTTGCTCGATCCGTCTACCGCAGCAGTTGTAGCGACAACGCTCGGCCAGTCTGCAACCATGCTGGCTGAGACGCTCGACGGCGAAGACGGCGTCGCCCAGGAGGCCCCGATCAGCTCGATAGCCGAATTCCGCCTGCGATTCACTGAGCTCCTCGAATCGATGGAGGGTGTGGAGGCGATTGTGGTGCTAATCGATGATTTAGACCGATGCTTGCCGAACACGGTTCTCGACACTTTTGAAGCCATTCGCCTTTTTCTTAATTCTCCGAAGACTGCGTTCGTCATCGCAGCGCACCGCAAGGTGGTTGAAGCCGCCATTGATTCGACATACCCGGCTTTCAAAAAGGAGAATGGCGCCGGTCTCGGGCATGACTATCTAGAGAAGATGCTCCAGATACAAGTTTCAGTTCCGGCGCTCTCTGTTCAAGACACGAGTACTTACGTCAACTTGTTGCTTGCCCATTTGCATCTCCCAGCGGACGACTTTTTGACTGTGTATGAGGCAGTGAAAGAACGCCGGGCGCGGGAGCCTTTTGCTCAGCCGTTTAACGCCAGCGTGGCCATCGATGTGTTGAAAGACAGGTACCCGGATGAATTGAGGAAGGACCTTGACTGGTCGGAGCAAGTTATTCCTGCAATTGCCTCAACGCTTCGAGGCAACCCTCGGCAGACGAAACGGTTCTTGAACGACCTCCGACTTCGTTTGAGCGCCGCGGCGAGGCGTGGTGTCATCCTCGACAGTCGAGTGCTCGCCAAGTTGATGGTTTTGGAGGAGCTGGATTTCGATGCTTTCCAACAGCTGTTTGATTGGCAGCTTGAAACTAATGGTCCAATATCCGAATTGGACCGCGCCGAGTCTCCCGCGGCACCTCCCTCCAATACGAAGTCGAAATCGGAACCCAAGAAGGACGTACTGTCCGAGACGGTATCGGACAAGAAGCCGATCAAGTCGGCGAAATCTACGGCCTCCTCACCGCGCGGTCATATGGCGCAGAAGGAAGAATCGGTGGGCGTCAGCGGAGATGACGTTGAGTTGCCCAACGACATCCTTGTGAGAACCTGGCGGGGCCGTCCGGCCGTAACCAGCTGGTTGCAGATTGAGCCGCCCTTGGGGAAACAGGATCTGCGACCGTACTTCACATATTTCCGGAGTCGACTAGTAGTGGGATCCGTTGTCTCTAAACTTGCTATTGAACTTCAAGAAATTTTCTCTCGACTCACTTCCGAAAGTCCAGTGGTCCGGCGTGCCGCCGCAACCGATGCTGCCAACCTTGGCAAGGTGCAACAAGACGAACTTCTGGAGGTCGTACTTTCAGACCTGAAACAGCGGCCAGAAGGCTCAGCTTGGGATGCGGCCGGAGAGCTCGTTAGCCGAATCAATGGAATGGCTCCCGGCCTGTGCGTCGTGCTGTCGCTTATCCGGCTCTTCGTACCTGAGCGTGGGGTCATAGTCGTAGACCGCCGCCGATGAGGAGCATTCTGAGGCGGTAGTTGTCGGGGTCGCGGAACCCTCGGGCGACGCGGCGTGCGAGTTCGATCAACCCGTTGATGGATTCGGTTCCGCCGTTGTTGGCGCCGCCGGTGGTGAAGTAGCCCAGGAACGCGTCGCGCCACTGGTTCAGCGTCCGGCCGAGGCGGGCGATCTCCGGGATCGGACATGAGGGGAACGTGGCGAGGATCTTGTCCGCGACCCTGCGGCCGTCGGCGTGACTGGACTGGTGGTAGACCGAGCGGAGCTGTTGGGCGCAGTGCCAGGCGACCTCGACTTCGACGTGTCGGTCGTCGGCTGTGAACGCGGTCTCCAGGCGGGTCTTCTGCCGGTCGGTGAGGTGTTCCTGCCCGGCTCGCAGCAGGTTCCGGATCCGATACAACGGATCGTCTCTGCGTCCGCGGTGGCCGTGGATGTCCTGCTGGACCCGGCGGCGGACCTCATCGACCGCGGCCGTCCCGAGCTTGACCACGTGGAACGCGTCGAGCACCGCGACGGCGTCCTCCAACTGGTCGTTGATGGCGTTCTTGTAGCCGTGGAACGGGTCCAGGGTGGCGATCTCGACGCCTTTGCGGAACGTGTCGCCGCGGTCACGCAGCCAGGTCTTGTAGGCCTCACCGGAGCGGCCCGGGACCAGATCCAGCAGCCGGGCTCGGATGTGTCCGTCCTTGTCGCGGGTGAGATCGACCATGCCGGTGAACTCCTTCGGGCCGCGTCCGCCCTGGTCGACGGGCTTGGTGGAGACGTGGTGCCAGATGTGTTCGTCGACGCCCAGCGAGGTGACCCCGGCGAAGCGGGCCTCGTCGGCGGCGGCGGCTTCAAGGATCGGCTTGACCGCTCGCCACAGGGTCCTCCAGGTGCAGCCGAGCTGCCGGGCCATCCCCTGAACGGAGGCGTTCTCCCGTCGCATCTGCCCGATCGCCCACGACGTCGCGCGACTGGTGAGCAGCGCTCTGGGTCGCGCCACATCGGGGTCTTGCTCCATGAACGAGTTCACCGGGCACATCGGTTCGGGACACAGCCAGCGACGTTTCCGCCACCACAGCTTCACCGGCGCCGTGAAGCACGGCGCGTCGATCAACTCAACCCTCTGCCGGCCATGCGCATGCGCGATCACGCCGCAGGCGGGGCAGCCCATCACCTCCGGCGTCCGTGACTCGACCTCGACACGCAGCCCCGCGTCGTCGCGCTGGACGCCGACCACGTGGAGCCCAGGCAGACCGACCAGAAGGTCGCAGCGCTGACAGTAGCCGCCGCCGGCACGGCAGCAGGAAGTAGAATCGGGCACGTCGAGGTCCTTGAAGATCAGGTGGTGTGGTAACCCCGATTCTTGAGGGCCTCGACCCCCTTCACCCCGCCGACACGCCCGCCATCGGATCCCCGCTCACCCCACGCTCAGGTACGAAGAGCCGCTTATCCCACATCGTTTGATTCCACATCTCAAAGTCCCCGCCCTCTTGAGCAGGATTCCAGATGGTTCGGATCGCGATGGTCTCATCGCTGCCTGGAAGTCGAGCGAAGTAGCGCAACTTAGCGCTGTCGGAAGTGTTGCTGCTCGCGGTCGAACGCTGAACACGGGTGGACAGTAATGGGTACATCCGCTGATCGTGATGGTGGCAAAGGCGGCCCGTGGTCACCGCTTAAGCGGGCATCAACGGCCTATGCAAAGACCGTGGGTTCGGGGTCCGGCGGAGGCGACTCCGATGCGGCTCGACTTCTGCTAGGAAGGCACGTTGCCATCTTCGGAGGAGCTGGGCCCGCCAGCAATGGTGCTCGGACGGGTAAGTCGACGCTGGCTGCCCTCGGCGGGTTCCTCGCAAGCGTGGGCAGCAGCGGGCTCCAGAACGCACTTCATGAAGTCGGACTCGGCCACCTCGTCGGACGAGACCGATTTGACGTTCTAGACGAACTCGTGACGTTGATGACAGGCGATGCGTCAGATCTCGAATCCCAAGCAGCGCGGGATGCACAGTGCGATGTCATGGACGAACTTTTCGGAGATGCAGAGGCCTGGGGTGAGTTGGACGCCATCTCAATTTCGGCTGAACGATTGGAAGCGTTGCTTGCCGTATTTGTTGCACGCTACGTCTACAACAGAGTCCCCACACTTCCTGAGCGACTTGCCCGAATCATGGATCCTGCCGCTGCGAAGGCGGCCGACCGACAGATCGTGGAGCTGATCCAGGGGGTCGTTGACCTGCAAATGCCGGAGACGCCGCTGACGTTTGACTGGAGCGGGCAGGCTGGGCGTGACTTTGCGGATCAAGCGATAAACGACATCTACCGAATACTCGAATCATCCGGAGACGCAGACCTGTGACGAATTATCGCATCTCACTTACCAGCCGAGCGTCTGGTCAACACATTGATAGAACGCTCCAATGGGACGCCGACGGACTTGGCTCAAGAATCGATTGGGGAACTGACTTCTTTCAAGGATGGCGTCCGACACGGCCAGCAGCCGATCTATTTGCGTTGGCAGCTAGCGTCTACTGCATCGATAAGCTCACAAGTCGCGAGGAGACAGATGATGCCTGGACGCGAAGCATCGAAGTTCATAATCCTGTCGACGATTATCCTGCCTGGAGCCAAAGCAAATTCAGCCAGGTGTTGGGATTCCTTACCGGTGATGATTGGAACATAATTCCCTACAGGAATTCAGCAAACCCGCTCAAGACACTTCCATCTCTACCGGAACCGCTCGTCCCGATGGTCGATATCGATGCTGTTTCACTCTTCTCCGGTGGACTCGACTCCCTGTGCGGCGTTATTGACATTTTGGAGAGTCAACCGAACATTCGCCTCGGGCTTGTATCGCACTATGAGGGCGGGCAGGTGTCACCTCGGCAGACCGAAATTCATGCGCGCCTCGCAGAAGTCTATGGAGCCGAACGGGTGGTTCTCCGACGTATTTGGCTCCGGCCAGCTCCCCGAGCTGAGGGTGGAGAATTTGATGTTGTCGAGACGAGCACACGGGCCAGGTCATTCTTGTTCATTGCTGCAGCTCTGGCTCTGGCCTCCTCCGCAGGAGGGAATGTGCCTGTTTTCGTTCCAGAGAATGGGTACATCGCCCTGAACGTTCCGCTGACGCGTGCACGTGTCGGAAGCTACAGCACCCGCACCACTCACCCGCACTATCTAAAAATGTATGGCGAAGAAGCGACGGCGCTTGGGATCGCAAACCCGATTCGGAATCCGCACCAGTTCAGCACGAAAGGCGAAATGCTCGTGGGTTCGAAGAACCCAGAATTGTTACGAGAGCTTGCCCCAAGAACGATCTCGTGTTCACATCCCGAGGTAGGGCGTTGGGGTTCAGTCAGTCAAGGAAATTGTGGGTATTGCTTCCCCTGCCTAATACGAAGAGCGTCCTTGCACGCCGCTGGCTTGGATAACGAAGCATACGCATGGGATGTTCTTAGCGATGCGGAGCTTCTCCACGACACAGAAAAGCACCGTGGCGCCGACCTGCGAGCCCTTATCAACGGGATCTACTCGGAACGAAATGACACATCGCTTCTTCGAAATGCGCCGCTCCCCGGAGACCGCCGTGCGTACCTCGATACGTGGCGGCGGGGGAATACCGAACTTCGTACATGGCTGGAAGACGGCGCCACCGGAGAACTTGCCGGGCTAGTGGAGCGGCTTCGATGACGGTCCTTGTGGACAGCCATTGCCACCTCGCTGCCTACGAGGATCCAAAAGTCATAATGAACGATGCAACACTTCACGACATCCGAATCATCGCGGTGACAGAGGATCCGGAGGAGTATCGACGGCTGAAGACCCGCGTGGGACGGTCCTCTCGCGTTGAGGTGGCGCTTGGGCTGCACCCAGGTGGACGAGCCATTCGCGACCCTAACCAGCTGGCAAGGTTCTTCCGCATGCTGCCCGATACCAGTTGGGTAGGTGAGATTGGGTTGGACTATAGAGCAGACACGGGACAGCGCGAAAAGAAGTCCCAGATTGCCATTCTTGAATCAATCCTCGGGCATGCACAGATTTCGTCGAAGATACTCTCGATTCACAGTCGCGGGTCGGCACCGGAAGTTGTCCAGTGTCTCAGCCAGGTGCAATCCCATCCCGTCATGCATTGGTACACGGGGAGTTCTCGGTTAGTCGATACCGCTGTATCGGCAGGTGCCTACTTCTCGATCAACCCAGCGATGGTTGTGGCTGAACGGGGTCAAGCATTGCTTCGGGCCTTGCCGAGAGAACGTATCCTTCTTGAAACCGACGGTCCGTATAGTCGAGTTCGCGGACGTGCGGCGAAGCCATCCGACGTGCGCTCCGTGGTCATTCCGGCTCTCGCAAAACTCTGGAATCAGAGCGTGGACGAAGTCGAACATGTCATTTCGAAGAACCTTGACGAGTTGTTGGCTTCCGCTTCGTCAAAAGCAATCTGATGTCCGCCACCATCTGAAGGCCGCCCAGGAAAGCAAGTGCGGATTCGGCGCTTCCGTTAGGGTCCTACATGGCGCTCCATCCGTTGGCCGTCATTCTGCAGGGGACCAAAAGGGGACCAGAATCATGCAAATCATGCATCCCGTGAGGTGCACTGCGTGAGCTAGCCCCCAGAGTCACGCGGAAAACGGTCCGAACCGAGCCGTTTGGACGCCTGGGGGTCAAGGGGTCGCAGGTTCAAATCCTGTCATCCCGACAAAAAGCCCTGGTGAGAAGCAATTTTCACCAGGGCTTCGTCGTTTCTGAGGGTGGTCACTGGCTGGTCCACTTCCCTCATTTGCCTGTGCTGCTCGTTCGCGCATTGGTCCACTTCCATTCAGTGACTTCGGCTGTGGAGTGCACCAAAAGGTGCCCGAGAGGTGCACCAAATCGCGGGCGCGACGGTGCTCCGGCCCCCTTCTGGGAGGGTCGGAGCGTGGTTCCATTCGTGGTCACAGACGGGGTCCGTCGCGGCGGCTCGCATCCTTCCTCGTGGGGGTCTTGGAGAGGAACTGGTTGGCCTGCCTGGCAGCTTCGGCGAGGTGGCGGTGGTCGGGGTGCAGATACCCCTTGGTCGTCTCGATCGACTGATGCCCGAGGATCTCTTGGAGGACATGCAGGGCGATGCCGGCGTCGGCCATCCAGGTCGCTCCGGTGTGCCGGAGCCCATGCCGGGTGAGGCCGGTGAGGTTGAGGCCCGCGACGAGGTCATCCCAGCGGGTGGCGTCTCTGACGGTGGCGGTGGTGAGGACGCCTCCGCGTGGCCCGCGTAAGAGCGGGTCGTCGTCTTTCTTGTCGGTGGTGAGGCGTTCGAGGACGGGTTCGAGTGCGTCGAGCATCGGCACCGGGCGATCGCGCCGGCCTTTGGTCTGTTTGATGACGAGGCCGCCTTTGCCGGGATAGTGCTGGCGTCTGATCCACACGATGTGGTTCTCCCAGTCCACATCCCCGACCCGCAGCCCTGCGACCTCTGAACCCCTGGCGGCCAGGAGCGCGGCGAGCATGACGTGATCGGAATACGACTGATGCACCTCCCCGCACTCAGTCGCGAGCTTCCGCAGCGTCGCCAAATCCGGAAGCGCGTACTGTCGTAGCGCGCCGGTGGTCTGGGTGACGTGTTTGCCGAGGTTACGGCGTGCGCGGTGCTTGGCGGGGTTGATGGAGATGATGTCGTCGCGCACCGCTTCATCAAGCACCCGGACGAGTGGGGCGATGGAGTTCTTGATCGTCGAGGCCGAGTGCTCGGCCTCCCACGTGTCGATGGTGCGGTCGATCATCCCCGCGGTGATCTTCGCAACCCGAACGTGCCCGAGCGCTGGCAACACCCGCAGTCGCAGTCCGGTGTCGTAGAGCTCGGCGGTGGAGGTCGGGTCCAGGCCTCGCTGCCACCGATCCCCGATGGAAGTGGCGTAGTCGGTGAGGGTGATGGTGGTGTCCGCACCGGTTTCGGTCGCTGCCCGCATCTGATCGTAGAACTCCTCGACCTCCTCGTGGCTGCGGACGTGGGCGACGCGGCCGACGCGCTTATGCGTGGAAGGGTCGGTCCATCGCACGCGGGCACGGAATCCGTCGGTGCGGCGTTCGACATCGGTGGTGAGCTTCACCCCGACTGGCGGCATCCGCCTGTTGCGAGGGTCAGCCATGATCGTTCTCCTGCTCGGTGACCCAGGCGCGCACTGTGGCTGGGGTGTAGCGAGAGACGCCGCCGACGCGCAGGAACGGCGGCCCGATCTTTTCCCGTCGCCAGCGCGAGAGGGTGGCTTGGGAGACGTTCAAGAACTCCGCGACATCCCGCGCACACCACAACGTCTCGACCGGACCCGCACCGTGGTCAACGACGGTCGGGGCGTTCATCGTCGAGACTCGCGTAGAAGGCGTCTTCGGCCGCCTGCCGTTGGGCAAGATCGGCTTCAACGAAGGCATCGAAGTCTTCGGCCCGATCGGCGATCACGATGTCATCTACCGTCGGTGCAGGGGCTTCGCCGGGCCAGGTGGTCTGCCGGGTGGGGCGGTCGCGATCCAGTCGGGTGCTGCTCGCGGCGACCCAGTCGCGGAGTCGCTGCCGGGTGTCGGCGAAGTCGCGATGCCACCCGTTGGGTGCGGATCCGTTCTGATCGGGGTCGTAGGCGCACAGCCAGTGCAGGTGCAGCGCGGACAGTTCCCACAACAGCTCGGGGTGTCGGTACCAGAACGGCGGCACCACACTCGCGGGCAGGCCGTATGTGCGTCGGAGCCAGTTCACCCACCGGTCGAGTTCGAGCCACTCGGCCCCGGCCTCATCTGCGGTGAGTAGGTTCCAGTTCACCGGATGCGGTGGCCCCGGCAGTGAGTCCGGATCAGACAACGCCGGCCGCTTCCCCGTCTCCTCCGCGTCGTGGAGTGCGGGTTCGGGCTCGGGTTCGTCGAACTCCGGGGCGTCCTCAGCAACGATGGTGCTCATGGCTTTCCCTCCTCACAGTCCAGGTACGGGAGGTGCCTGCGTGCTGGGCCGGTCCGGTGCCTGGAACTCTGGGGCCGGCCTTGTCGGTGCCTCCCGTGCAGGGCCGTCCTGGTCGAGGGAAGGCGTGTTGCGAGGCGTGCGGTCGACGTCGTAGCGGGTGCGGGCGAGATCGTGGCCGATCTTCTTCGCGACGAACTGCTCGGTCTGTACCTGCTCACCGTCACGAGTGGCCTCGTACTCACGCACGTACCCCTCGGCGATGAAGTTGTCGCCCTTCCTGAACCGCTCGTGCGCCCGCGCCGCGGTGGCCCGGAACATCACCAGGTCGTGGAACGTGGACTCCAACTGCGTGAAGCTGCCATCGAGGTTCCGGTCGAAGTGTTCCTGCCCGAACCGGGCATAGAACCTCGCCTGCCCCTTGTCGTTGAAACCGAGCTGCGGGGTCGAGGCGATGAACCCCGAAATCGACTGCTGGGTATGAATATCCATTGCACTGCTCCTTCACGATCACCAGACCCCGCTGCGGGGTCATCCGTGAAAGTCAGGTGCACTACAACGACACAGCAACCCTCACGAGTCGGCGGGGCGTTGCAAGAGGGCTTCGAGTTCGGTGCGGTCGGTCTTCAACTGCCCGGCATCGCTACGGTTTGGCCAGGCGCGCAGGTCGGTGACGATCGGTGGTGCGGCGCGCAGTAGAGTGACGCCGGTGCCGAACGGCAGGGTTCTGATCCGGTCGGGTGGCAGGATCGGCACCCGCCGCACCGAGCGCTGGTTTGACCTGGTGCCGTGGTCGCCGAGAGTCACCGAATCGGTGTACTCGTCGCGTTCGCCGATCAGGGTGGAGAGGTCTTGGAGGTCTTTCGAGTTCGACGCCCCGCCGAGAATGATCTTCACGATCGAGGCATCCCAGATCGCCCCAGCCTGATTCTCCGACCACTTATCCCGCGCCTGCGCAAGCGACTGCAACACCGGCATCGTCGTGATCCCCGTACCGCCTCCCTCCGCCATGAGCGTCGGCAGAGACGGCAAGGGGGCCAGGTTGCCGATCTCGTCCAGTGCGAGCAGCAGGGGTGGGTCGAGGCGTGCGCCGGGTGAGCGCGCGGCGATGCGACGGGCGGTTTCGACGAGGTCTTCCACGAACGCCGCCACCAACGCAGCCGACGCCCCTGCGCCCGCGCCGGTGGCAAGGAGGTAGAGCGTTCCACGGTTCCGGATGAACGCCTCCGGATCGAACGACTCACCCTCGGCGGGTGAGACGGCATCAAGCACCCTCGGATCGGCAAGCGCCCCCAGCGCGAGGGCGACGCCCTGCCAGATGGAGTCACGGGTACGAGGGTCGGAGTCGATCATCGCCCCCAACGAATCCGCCCACCCCGCAGCCGCATTCGGATGATTCGTCAGG
This sequence comes from Tessaracoccus zhenghani, assembly GCF_054552775.1. Taxonomy (NCBI): domain Bacteria; kingdom Bacillati; phylum Actinomycetota; class Actinomycetes; order Propionibacteriales; family Propionibacteriaceae; genus Tessaracoccus; species Tessaracoccus zhenghani. The sequence goes on from NZ_CM137275.1 coordinate 739,125, forward strand.
ATCGCGGCCGCATCCGCAGCCGCCGACGGATCAAGCGTCCAACGGAACAGCTCGGCAGGCTGCCGATGATCCAACGCTGCCGCGTGGAGCAGAGCTTGGAGTGCTGTTCTGGTTTTGCCTTCCCAGAACCCACCGGATTCGACCCCACCAGCGGAGAGCCCGGTGGCGGAGGCGAGACCGGTCGCGCGGATCATCGCCGTCAGCGGGTCTTCACACCCCCGAACCGGCGACCACCGCAACCCCGCAGGGAGTCCTTCGGCGAGATGCTGCGGATCGAACACCGCAACCGGACGACCGTCACGTCGGCGGGCACGCAACGTCGCAGTGAGGTTGTCCGGCCGCGTGCTCGTGGTGACCACCGCGCCGGGCGCGTCCAAGACGGCGTTGATCACGACGTGCAGGCCTTTGCCGGAGCGGGGCGGCCCAATGAGCAGGATGGAGTCTTCAACTGACGCCCACACCTGTTTGCCGCGTGAGGTTCCGAGTAGATAACCCACATCCTCCGGTGACGGGGCATCCAGTGACGGGCGCAACGAGGCTGCCCGCCGCAGCAGCGCCTTCGGTGAGGCTGCCTGGGTGACTTCGTGCGTGGTGGCGACCCCGGCCAGGTGGCGCGGGTCGGTCTCGACCTTGTGGCTGTGGCGGCGCCATTTCATCCAGCACCACCCCAACCCGACCGTCACCAACGCGAGGAGCAAGGTTGTGACGATCCAATAGACGACCGGGTTCAGCCCCTCGGCTCCGAGCGCTGTACCGGGGTCGCCGGGGCTGAACAGCACACCCAGCCCACCGGCCGGCCCCGAGGTGGGTTGAGCCGTGCCGGTGAGGAACGCGGCGACCGACCCGGCACCGCGGAGGACGAGGCCGAGGGCGAAGACACTGATGAGGGCGATGAGGGCGGCGTTGGTGAGTTCGTCACCCATCGAGCCGGACTGCCGCTCGTTCACGACAACGCCTCGATATGGGTGGTGCCCGAGATCCGACCCAGCAGCAGCACATCGCGCCGCCCACCGTGTGCGGGTGGGAGCTGGTTGAGATCCAGCAACGCACGGGCTCGCCCGTTGGTGGCGTCGGTGTGGGAGACGATGATCGCCACGGCCACGTCCTCACCGGCAAGGAACCCGTCAGCGGTGACCTCGACCAGCGCCGGCCCCTTCTTCTTTCGGGCAGGCCGTGCGGGTTCTTGGGCTGGTTCGGGCTCGGCAGGACGGGTGCGGGTGCGGGGTTGGATGAGGTCGGTGAATACCGATCCGTCGACTTCTCGGACTTCGATCCGAACCCCGATGCTGCGGTTCTCGGTGACCGCATCGAGCAGGTCGGCGAAGGTGCCGCGCGTCCACTCACCCCTGGCTGGTGGCGGGTACTCGGCGCCGTCGACGGTCACGTCGAGCACACCGGTTTCGGTGACTGCGACGCGGACGTGCGGGAGGACAGCCTGTATGTCTTCGGCGATCGTCTTTGCTGCGGGGCGGGCTCTCATGCGCGCTAGGTGCGCCGCGACGCCGATGGGAAACTGGTGACATGGGTTCACGGGCGGATGACCGGCGGCGCTTCGCCGAGGAGTCCATGCCGCGTATCGCCGCTACTGCCGAGGACGAGGGATTCAGCCAGCAGGCGTCTTCTGGTGAGCGCAGGTGGGAATGGGTGAAGCCGACATCACCGACCGTGCGGGCGGCGGTTCTGTTGTCGGAGATGACGCCGAGGAACGTCCGTGATGGCGTGGATGTTCAGGCTTACGGGGCGATCTATCTCGATCAGGTGGAGCAGCGGCTGCATGAGGACGGGCAACGGCACCCGGACGCGGCGACGCTGATGGCTCCGCTGCGGGCTTGGGGATCAACCTTCACCCGTGATGGCGCCTACCGGTTCCGGCGGAGCGCCGATCCGGAGTCCAGGGTGGAGGAGCTGGCCGGGGATCTGAGATCGTTCGCAGCTTTCGCCACCGCGATCCGTGACGTGACGGATCTGAGCGAGGCTCGCTTGGCGCGCTCACGCATCCGCAGGCACGTCACCGCGGGCTTGGCACCCGGCTACGCGGCCCCTCAGGTCGCCTCGCTCATCGCCGAGATGAACACCAACACCGAAACCGGCGTCGAACCGTAGGCGTCATGGACCGGGAAGTTCCCGCGAGAACCGTCAATATTCACGCGAACTTCTAGACGTTCTGCTTGAGCCGCAAGCTTGTGTCGAAGAGCGAATATTCAGCAGGGTGCAGTTGGTGTTGAGTGACGAAAGACCGGTCTTTGATCCGCCACAGCCCCTGCCCGACACCTAATCCGGGTAGGAGTTTCTGCTCGGTGCCAGTGAGCCCGAGTGCGGATGCGGTGGCTCCGAGCTGGTCGGATTCTTGCCGGTAGACGATCCGGGTTTCCGCGTTCGCGAGCAGGGAGTTGGCGAGGGATCGCATGGCGGAGCCTTGGTCGCCGACGTTGTCCAGGTCGGTCAACTTGTGAAAGATCAGCATGTTCGCGATCCCGTAATGCCTCGCGAGACGCCAATGCGCATCCATCCGCTTCAAGAGTGCGGGGTGGCTCATGAGGCGCCATGCTTCGTCGTAGATCACCCACCGCTGCCCACCGTTCGGGTCGAGCAAGGCGGATTCCATCCACGCGCTGGAGCACGTCATCAGCACCGAGATCAGGGTGCTGTTTTCGGTGACGCGGGAGAGGTCAAGGGAGATCATCGGCAGTGACGGATCAAACCTGACGGTGGATGGTCCGTCGAAGAGTCCGGCGAGGTCGCCGGCCACGAGGCGCCGCAGTGCGTGCCCGACCAGTCGGCCGTCTTCGGCGAGGCGTCTGTCGGTGTCGTCGGTGGGGTTCAGGACGTGGTCGACGACCATCGGCAGGATCGGCACATCGTTCTCCCGCACCGCAGCCGTCAACGCCAGATCGATCGCAGTGTGCTCCAACGGCGTCAGCCCACGCGCGAGCACCGTCTCCGCGAGAGCGCCGATGAGATCCCGGCGGCGCGATGCGACGGTCGCGGCCCATTGCTCATCCGACAGCCCTGATGGTCGGTGCCCTTCATCGAGGGGATTGAGGCGGGTGTTGAGGCCGTGGCCAAGGACAATCGCCCGCCCACCGACCGCCTCAGCGACGGCCGTGTGCTCGCCCTTCGGATCACCGGGAACGTAGACTCGCCGCCCGAACGGAAGCGATCGCGTGTAGAGCGACTTCGCCAGGCTCGATTTCCCGCTACCGACTATGCCGGCGAGGACGACGTTCGGGGCGGTGATGACCCCGCGTGCGTAGAGCACCCAGGGGTCGTAAACGAAGCTCCCGCCGGAGTAGAGGTCCTGGCCGACGAAGACACCGTCAGAGCCGAGCCCGCCTTCGGCGACAAACGGATACGCCCCGGCGAGGGTCGCGGACGTGTCTTGGTGGCGGGGCAACTTGAACCTGCCCGGCGTCCGCAAGGTTGCGGCCCCTGGTTCTCCGGCAGCGGGCAGGTAGGTGGTCGCGCGACGTTCCGCGCGCTCGGCTTCTGCTTTCGCGACCGCGACCGCCTTCTCCGTCTTGCGTTGTTCGGCGGTGATCCGCGCGGCGGCCTGCCTGCGCTGTTTGCGGAGCTTGCGGCGTTCGGATGCGGGTGCGACGAGGACGGAGGTGTGCAGGCGCTCGGGCTCAGAGTTCATCGTCCGAGCCCCCGCCCCGCATGCTGCGCCGGGCGAGGCGTAGCCGCGAACCAGTCCTTACCCGCAACCGCGGGTGTCTTCCGGGTAGTGGCGGAGGCGACGGTATCCGTGCTGGGGGCGGCTCTGCCGGCTCCTTCACCCAGGCCGACCGCAGCAACCGCCGGTGCGGGCGCGGGCTCGGCGAGAGCGAAATCGGCCGGAGCATCGTAAGCGCGGAGTAGGGAGACGTGGCTGAGGAATGGATTGTAGGTCAACGTGTAGTTGCCCTCGGTGGTGGTGCGGTCGAGGTTCCCGACCGGTGGGGTGTCGTAGACGTACCCGTTGGTAAGGGCAGCATCGGTGGTCTCTTCCCCGTAATCCCACTGACTCAGGTGCTCGATCCCGGCGGTCGTGCCGTCACGCTGAATGAGATCGAGTACCCGGTCAGCTTCCTCACCATCGAAGAACACAACGCTGACCCACCGCCGCGCGGTTTCGGGGTCGGGGCGCCAGGCGATCCGGCCCGCTGCGTTCATGGCCGCATCGAGCCGGTCATGTGCGGCATCGATCAGGGTCGCGGCCTGATGCAGCTCATCCGCCGCAGCCAGCGCATCCTTCGCACCAATCGCGGCGTCACCTTGGTCGTCGAACGCGCGGGGTTGGCCGGTGACATGAGCGGCGGCGAGCTGGTCGAGTACCTGCCGCAGCGACCGGACACCTGCGAGGAGATCCCCGAGCACCGGATACATCTGCGCCGGCTGGTCAATACGGATTGTCGCGTGCGCAAGACCCCGCAGCGCTTCGGATGCTTCGGCAGCATCGGTTCTCGGATCGGTGAAAGTGGGCATGAGAGTCCTCCCTGACGATGGATGTCGCCAGCCAGGTGCGTCAGCTATTCCATGCGTGTCAGACGCTCCGGATACCCTTGAAGCATGAGTTTTTCCGCTTCCGTGCTTCGGGTGATGATCGCTTCCCCGTCAGACATTCCCGATGCTCGCGATGCAGTAGAAGCCGCGATCAATGACTGGAACAACGCCAACGCTGCAACCAAGCAGGTAGCGCTACTGCCGTGGAGATGGGAGACCTCGTCCGTTCCTGTCCTCGGAGGTCATCCGCAGTCACTGATCAACTCGCAAGGCGTTGACCAATGCGACATCGTCTTCGCTCTGTTTGGCAGCCGGCTTGGCTCCCCAACGCCCGACGCGGTATCCGGCACCGTTGAAGAGATCGAACGCGCCGTGGATAGCGGAAAGCCTGTTCACCTCTATTTCTCAACTGCACCGCTTCCTCACGACGTGGACACCCAGCAGCTCGACGGTCTCCGGGAATTTCGTGCTGCAATCAGCGAGCGAGGTTTGCTTGGCGAGTTCGCCAACACTGGCCAGCTCGGCCACGAGGTCTGGAAGGCCATCGAGTACGACATCGCTTCGTTAGAACTGTCAGCCCCGCAACTCCCTGCAACTAAATCTGGTGTGCGGTTCGCGGCTCAGCCTCAGCAAGAACGAGAACTGACGTCATACGACAGCAAGGGAAAGCCTCGCTACTCCACTCGGCACTGGATCGACATCACCAACACGGGTGACCAAGACGCCACTGATGTGCGATTCGAGGTCGTCGGAGAAAACTCCAGCATGATCCTGACTAGCGGCGATGAACCCACCGTCATCCATGCCGGCCAGACTCGCCGCCTGCATGTGCTTCATCACATGGGTGGCGGCGATCCCGACATCATTCGCATCCGCTGGAGCGAGGACGACGAACAGAAGGAACGCGAGTTCCACGTCGGCTGACGACTACACCTTCCGGCACAGCGGCAATGCCGCCGCCGTGAACGCCGCCGCCTGCTGCCCGACCAGCAACCGGGTCTCGCACGAGGCTTGGATCGCGGCCTGTTCGATCGCGGCGACCGCGGCATCGAGCTCGTTCACGGTGGGTGCGGTGATGGTGATGAGGCCGGTGTAGCGGAGGATGCCGTGCCCGGCAGTCAGGTCTGCCTCCTGCTGCAACACGTCCTGGTACTCCGCCGTCTGGGAGGCGTCTTCGATCTGCCCGATCCGTTGCCGTTGCGCCGCATCACTGATGTGCTCGACCTTCTTCTTCCTGATATCCCGTGCCGCCTGGTCCGATCGCATCGGGGTGCAGATCAGGGAGAACGAGCGCTGTATCCCGGTGGAGAGCAGGACGGGTGAGAGGAATCCGGGGAACACCATCGACCGCGGCCACTCACTGATCCACAGGGTGGCGTGGTGGGCGGAGTCGGTACGAATCCGCGACCACGACTCGTTCACCGCCAACGGCCCCGCCGTAGCAAGCGATTGTCCGATCTGGCCTTGACGCTCCAAGGTCGCGGCGATCGCCGGGTCGTAAGCGCTACGGAGGATGACAGCGATCTGCCCCGCGGTCAGCCACCCGCCGGGATTGAGGTCGGCGGAACGCAGCGCCGCTACCAGGGTTGCCATCTCCTGTCGCAACACGGCGGCGGCTCCGCGGATGCCGCCGCCGGCGGTGCGGATCTGCCGGGCTGCTGCTCGCATGTCCAGTGCGAGCGAGAGCGTGGTCGCGTGCCGTTCCCCGGCAGGCCCCGCCCGGTCGATCAGCTCCGCGTAAGTGGTGGATGCCCAGGAGTCGTCGTGGGTGCCATGCGAGGCCCACCACTCTGCCAACCCCGTACCCGAATCTGGAAGGGTGCGTTCAAGGACTTGGAGGGTCGCGACCCGTCCGGATCGGCAGACAGTGGCGAGCACACGGCCCCAGGAGGTAACGCGGCGTTCCTGCTCTCCCGGATCGAGGAGCACGAACGCGGGATGCGTCACCTCCACCACGACCGTCAGTGTCGAGGCGTGGGGGTCGTGGATCATCCCCGCCTCAGTCTCCGGGTCGGTGTACTCCCGCAGCCGCGCCATGTCACCGGGCAGGGCGAGGGTGCCGACCGGGCGCGGAACCACCACCCGGCGGCGGTAGAGCAGTTGTCCGATGGTGGTGCGGTAGAGCCACCAGCAGGCGACGGGGAGCCATTCGACCATCGGCCGCCCCGCGACCGGTATCCACGTCAACGCAATCGACATGGCCCAGATGGGTGCGGTGTACGCCATGAGTATGCCGCCGCCTGCGTAGAGGGCTCCGACGAAGGCGAGGATGCCGATGGCCAGGGTGACGAGCTGTGAGAGGGAGAGGCCGAGGAGGATGCCGCGGCGTGCGAGGCGGGAGAACTTCACCGGCACCAACTCGCCGCCGCTGGTTGTGTTCGTGTTGTTCATCGGTTACTCCTTGCCGGGCTTCGGGGCAGGTGGCTTCGGATTCGACGGCGGCAGGTCAGACGGCGGGATCGGGTTCTTCGGCACCGGCGTAGACGGCGCTGCCGGAGCGCCCGCGTTTCCGGGCTGGCCCGCACCGTCCGCAGCGGCGTCTGCCTCGTTGGCGAGGTGACCTGCGGCCTTCGGTCCGGCCTCGAAGGAGTCCTTGGCGATCTTCGCCGCAATCAGGCCCGCTGCGATCGGTGCCGCAACGGCCGCACCACCGGCAGCCGCACCGGATCCGCCAGCCCCCGCACCCGCACCGGCACCTGCGCCGGCTCCGGCGCCTGCGCCACCACTGGATGCGGCGGGGGTCGGTTTCGGTGCGGCCGCAGCCGACCCACCGCCCGATTTGCCTCCGCCGCTGCCGGTGCCGTCGAGGACCTTCTGTGGGTCACCACCCTGCGGCTTGGACGGCACCGGCATCGGCCGGTTCAACGACTGCTTGGCGTCCTGTTCGGAGCCGATCGCGTGATACATATCGAATCCCACGAACGAGATGAACTTGTAGGTCAGGTATGGGGCGAATCCGGCCATCGCCATCAGCACCACACCCGCGATCGGGTCAGACACGGAGGCGAGGTCGGCCTCGATGGGTGCGCTGACCTGGGTGACGGCGACGAGGAACATCACCACCAGCACCAACTTCGACGCGATCAGCGCGATGACGAACATGGCCCACTTCGACACCCAACTCCGTGACGCATCCCACGACGAACCGGAGAACGCGAGGGGCGCCATCACGATCGCCACCAACAGCAACGCCTTCCGCACCAGGAGCGACAGCCACACGATTGCGGCGGAGGTGATCGCGAGCCCGGCGAGGAAAATGGTGATGATCGCCCCGACGCCGGGCGCGGCGATGCTGATGCCGGTGAGGCCTGCGACGAGGAGGGTGATCTTGTCACCCATCGTCTCCGTGGTCTCCCCGCCGGCTTGGATGATGCCGGTGCAGAGCTGATCCACGATCTCCAACGCCAGCCCGGTCAACGTGATCACCACGAAACTGCCAAGCACGCTCTTCGCGAGGCCGAGCGCGGCCCTGGAAAGGGCGCCGGGGTCTCGTTTGATCAGGCCGGTGATGAGTTGGAGACAGAAGAAGATCAGCATGATGAACACGGCGATCCCGAACACCAGGTTGTAGACGCTGACGTACCCGTCGGATGTGACGTCGACGAGCGTGGTGGTGTCGAACACGTTCCAGACGGCCTCGAACAACCAGCCCGCGGCCGCACCCATTGCCTGGGCGAGCCAATCGAACGGGGCGGAGATCAAGGCTCCGGCGGCGTCGCCTGCGACATCGCAGACGGTGGAGATGACAGGAACATCGCAAACCCCCATCACAAACCTCCTCAGATCGAGCGGGGGATGGGGTTAGACCTGCTGGCCGACGTTCCAGAAGAAATTGATCAACGTGACCGCAGCACCACAGATGACCGCGGCGCCGCAGGAGACCAGGACGCCGATCTTTCCCCTGCCCGCCAGGTGCGGGTTGCTGCTGTTCGCACCGAAGCCCCACACGATCGCCGAGATGATCAAGGCGAGAACGGAGAGGATGAGGCCGACGGTCATGACCGCGCCCACGATCGTGCGCAGCTGCGCGATACCGGGCAGGCCGGAGTCGTTGGGGTTGATGTCGATGTCCATCGGCACGAGCGCCGGGATCACGGATACAGCGGTGGTGATGAGGTCGAACACGGTGGGGTCTCCTGACACGAACAAGGCCCACAAGCGTGGGCAGCGGAAGGGTTCTGACCTCAGGTGCGCCAGGACAACCACCGCGGAGAAGGCGACTAGCGTGGGAGGCGTGGAGCGTGTTCTCGCCGCCAGCGCGGTCATCACCGACGACGCGGGCCGCGTGCTGCTCGTGCTACGGGGCGAGGAGCCCGAGAAGGGATGCTGGTCGGTGCCCGGAGGGTCTGCTGAACCCGGTGAAACCCCCGCGCAGACCGCCCGCCGGGAGGCATGGGAAGAGACCGGCCTACATGTCGAGATCGGTCAGGAGCTGTGGACGGTAGATGTGCCGACCGGCGACGGGCGCGTGTTCGAGATCCATGACTTTGCAGCCACCGTCACCGCAGGAAACCTCACGCCGGGCGACGATGCCGACGACGCACGCTGGTTCACCCCGGACGAGCTCACTCAGGTACCACTGACGACGAGCCTGCTGGACTACCTCGCCCTCGCAGGCATCGTGCCCGCCAGATAGCGCTACCGCAGCCGTCCACGAGCTGACGTGAACCTCAGAGCTGGTCACCGACCGCGATGAGCCAGTTCATCCACGCCACCCCACCGCCAGCAAGCGCGGCGGTGCCGAGGGCGACGAGGAGGCCGGTGCGGGATTTCGATGCGGTGGCGTGGTTGCCGTGCGCGGAGGCGACGGCCCAGACGATCGCGGACACGATCAACATGAGCACCGCGATGACGAGGACAAAGGTGAGCAGGGCGCCGATGACTTCTTTGAGGTCACCGATACCACCGAGACCATCGAAATCCGGGAACACATTCATGACTCGTTCCCTTCACTGGTGGTGCAGCCGCCCGGATCGGTGATCTCGCCAGCGTCGAGGTCTGCGGCACCGTGCTGTTCCAGCCAGACGGCGGGGTCGGTGTATTCGCCGTTGGTGCCGCCGATCCTGACCTCGAAATGCAGGTGCGGGCCAGTGCTGTTGCCCGAGGAGCCGACATCAGCGATGTGCTGCCCCGCGGTCACACGATCACCCGCCGTGACGCGGATGCCGGTCTCCCAAGAGTGCGCATACGCCGTCGCGACCGTCTTCCCGTCCACGGTGTGCTCAATGACGACCAGGCCGCCGTAGCCGCCGGAGTATTCGGCAACGGTGACAACACCATCAGCGGCGGCGAGGATCGGGGTGCCGTCGGGGCCGGCGAAGTCAGTGCCGGAGTGGAGCTTGTATTCCCCGGTGATGGGATGTTCGCGCATCCCGTAAGGGCTGGTCATCACCCAGGTGCCCTCCGGCATCGGGAATACCACACGGGAGGTCTCCGGCACCGGCCCCAACACCGCACCACCACCAGCGGGCTGTGCTGTGGTGTTGGTGGTGAGGGCTTGGAGGATCTGCTCTGCGACCGACTCATAGTTCCGATACCGGTCGGGGTAGGCGGAGACTTCGACGGATTGGGCGGCCTCGCCCTTGTCCATCGACTCCCGCCCCGCAATATCCAGCAATCCCCGCGGCGACGGATAGTTCGGCCCAGCGGGTCCGCCGAAGAAGGCGCGGACTTGGTAGTTCGGGTCCATGAGATCAGCGACCGTGCCCCACCCGGATTGTGGGCGCATCTGGAACAAGCCCAGGCTGTCGTTGTCGGACCCGTTGCCGTCGTTCGGGTAGTCCGCCGAGTCCGGGTAGTGGCTGGTGTTCGACAGCATCCGCAACGTCGACTCCGTCAGCGCGGCCATGAGCGCGATCTGCACACCGTCACGATTCACACCCTCGATCGCGGAGCCGGTGGTGATGATCGTCGCGGCGTGGGTGAGCTGCTGATGGTTCAGCGTGAACGAGTACCCGGAAGCATCCGTCACGTCGAGTTCGTCCGGGATCGTGCCGACGGTCAGGCCGGTGGACAGGCAGGTGGCGTTCGCGGCCTGTGCGGGGTTGATGAGCGCCCCGATCGAGACGAGCATGATCGAGGGTGCGAGGAACAGCAGGGCGATCCCTGCGATGGCGAGTTTCTTGAACACGATCCACCCCCTGCTACTTCAGGGGGGTGTCGAGTTGGGAGAGCCGCAACAGGTGGCAGTCGTCGCCGTCAGGCGGGCAGACGATGAACACCGTGAACGACACCGCATGCTCACTGGCGACAGGGTCCTCGTTCCAGACACCGGAGCGGTGCCGGGTGCCGTCGATCGTGTACGCCGTTGTTCCCTCTGCGAGCTGGCCCGGCTGTGCCTGCTCGACGGCCGTATCCCACGCCTCCGGCACATAAGCGTTGTCGATGGTGAGGTGCTGGGTGGTGAGGTACTTCCGCAACTCGAGCCACGCCTCTCTCGCTGGTAGATAGGCGGCAACATCGGCCGCGAGGCCCGCCTGCTCAGCACCGTAGGGATCGCCGACATCGAGGATCACTGATGTGTAGTCCAACGGGAAGAAGCCCGACGCGGTATCCCAGGTGAAGAGGGCTTCGGCGACGTTCCGGGCGAAGGTCTCCGGATCATCCGACCTCGACACCACCGGCAACCGCGGCGAAGTGGTCGGCCCCGGAGTTTCGGGTGCGATCGATGACGGTTCCGAACCGGTCGGGTAATCCGTGCCGGTGGCGTTGCGGGGGCCGGTGATGAGGCCGTAGATGCCGATCCCGGCGAGGATCAGGAACACCACCCCGCTCGCAGCGGCGGCGATCAGGCGGCGACGGATGCGAGGGTCGGACACATCGAGAGTTCTCATAACCCCCAGGTGCGCCCCAGCTTCACCAACGCGCGGGGCAGTTAGCGGAGAGGTGCCAGTGCTACGTCCTCAGCCGCTGACCGAGTGGCGGTGCGGGCGGTGCGGAGGTCTTCAGCGAACGTCACCGTGCCTTCGACGACGGTATAAAAGGCGTCGGCTTGTTCGTCGGTGAGGTCGGTGGCGAGCCGGGTGAGGTCGTACTTGATCCACCAGGAATCGAGATCGGTCCACGTGAGCACAAATGCCCGCACCCCCAGCAGCGTGATCCCCTCTTCGACCGGCGACACCGGGCGGGTCTTCCGCGCCTGTTCTTTCTTCTTGGCTTTTGCTTCGGCTTGGACGCGGGCCACGGCTTCTTCGGCCATCTGATGTAGTTCCGCATCCCGGGCCGCGCGGGCTTGCTCGGTCATGCTGGTGGCGAGGGCGCGGACGCGCGTGTATTCCGGGTCGACGGGGCCGCCGTCCTGGATCTGATCCAACGCCGCCTGTGCAGCGACTCGGACATGCTCGGGGTATTTGCGGTCGGTGGCGACCTGTTCGACGTAGCCGATCTTGTCGTAGGTCCGATACGACGCCCCACCCGGAATCATTGCCGCAGCCTGCTCGCGCGTCTTCCCGGCTTGACCGGGTGGGGGTGGAAGATGTCCACCCCCATGCTCACCGGGCGCATGGCCTTTCTGGAACTGCGTGGATTGCTCCCGCAGCGCGGCTTCCTCGCTCATGATCGCCTTGAGCTCCCGATACAACGCTGCCGCTTCCAGCGCGGTGAGGGGCTTGTGGAGCACGTTGTCGTCCTGCTCCGCGAGCAGCTGCCCGAGCCGATCCGACAGCCCGGATCGCACCCACACGTTCACGGTCTTGATGCCGAGCATCTTCAACGCCGCCAAACGTCGAGCCCCGCAAACGAGAAACCCGTCCGGGGTCACGGTGATGGGTTGCAGCAGCCCGTCACGCTTGATCGACGCGGCAAGGACGTCGATGTCGCCGAGTTCAGCACGGTGCCGGTTGCCGACACGGATCGAGGCGACGGTCCGCTCGACCTGCACACTCCCCACTGGTTGCTCGCTCATCACCCATCACTCCCTGGCTCCGGGAGCCGCCAGAGAGAGTGCGAGGACGAGGTCGTCATCGCGCAGCAGCAGCGGGATCGTCTCGCCGATCAGCAGCCGCAGCAGCACACCGCGGCCAGCGCCCGTCGTGGCGTGATCGGTGTCGGGGTTGCCGAGCATCGCCCGCAGCAACGCATGCCACGACCCGGACGGGATATCCAGCAGCACGCGAACTTGCTTGTCACGGCGCAATGCTTCGAACGCTGTCGCACGTGAGCCGGCTTTGATGAGAGCCCCGCACACGTGCTCGACCCCAGAGCGCGCGGTCTCTGGTGTCCAGCCGAGCATGGCGAGGAACGCGATTGCGTCTTCCGCAGCCGACATCGCCAACTGCGTCGCACTGTCCGATTCCTCTTCGCCGGTTGGGGCGTACTTGCCGAGTTCGATGCTGTCGATGATCCGAAACGCCGGATGGTAGTCCGTCAGCGGGTTCTCCCGATCGCTGAACCGCTCGGGATCGTGGAAGGAAGAGATGTGGGGGCGGCGGGCTTGGTGGACGGAGCAGAGGAGTCCTTGGGCGCGTTCTTCGAAGATGCAGGTGATCCGCACCGCATGCGTGATCACACCCCACGGATTCTCCGCCGTGCGTGCCGCCCTGGTGCGCATGACATCGAACGCCGCCGATGCCGCTTCCCACGGGTCCAGGCCGTGCTTACTGGCGAGGGGTGCATACTTCTCGGCGGCATACGCCATGAGTTCCGCAACGACCGGATCGTGCTCCCACGCACCAGGGCCTGCTTCATGGAGTCGGACGAGGAGGGTGCGGAGGCCTTCGCCGGTGCGGAAGTCCTCGGGCCGATCCGGCATCGCGGTCGCTGTTCTGGTGGTCATGGTCGGACACCTCCTCTTCCGCAGTCAGGTGCACAACCTGTACCTAGTGGAGCTGGTGTCAGTGCCTTCGTGTCCATCGCTTCTCACCGGCCTAGCTCTTCCCGACCGAACCACGAGTGACCGGCTCACGCGACGAGCTGCGGCGGCCGAACGCGGACAGCGGCGGCAGTTGACCGATTCGCTTTCCGATCTTGGTTGAGGCGTTTGCGATCCCTGTGCGGGTTTGGCGGGCGAGGTTGGCGTGGAAGTCGATGCCGCGCCGGGCCACGGTGGCTGAGTGGCGGGCCATGAGATCGGTGGGGCGTACCCAATCGACTCCTCGTGCCCGATGCTGCTCCTGCGCGAGCTGCATGGCCTGCTGACGGGTTGCTTCGGCCTCGATCGCATCCGGGGTCAGATCCTCGGCGGGGTTCTTGGTCGGCTCGTTTCGCTTGATGGCCGACGTGTGCTCGGTGGTCATCGAGCGGTCGTCGTTCCAGGGGTTCTCGTTGTTCATCGTGTTCTCTCTTCCTCCACCCACACGGGCGAATCGTTTTCGGTTTCTTCTTCTGGGGGTTCTTGCTCGTCTTTACGTTCTGGGTGGGTGAACCAGCGGCCCACGGTTGAGGGATGCACCCCGAGCTGCCGAGCGATGCGCTTGTTCGACCACCCCGACAACCGCAGCTCCGCCGCATACTCACGACGATCAGGCATCTCCGGGGCGGGCTCGATCACGGAGAAGGAGAGAGGAACAGCGTCGGGACTGTTCGACGGTTCCGGCTCGGCCTGATCGGCTTCGATTGCCGGTTCGGATTGCGGGGAGCGGGTGAGGATCACGGTCAGATGCGTGATCGCCAGCAGCACCACCGGCGGCACCGCAGCCACAGACGCAGCAAGTATTGGGGGCACGTCGGTGTCCGCGGTTAGGATCGCGTGGATCGCATTCGCCGTCACCGACACCGCCGCACCACCAATCAGCAGCGCCCACGGATACCACGCAGCCCGGAGCCCCGCGAGGGCGACGACGGCGACGGTCGCGACGACGATGATGCCGTCCACGATCAGAGGCCATGCCCACGCCTGCCCGACCCCGATCCCGGAGCGACGGGCGAGGTCAGCGAGGGCGGTGTAAGACAGCCAGAACGCGCCGGACGCGATGAACACCGTTCCTGCCACCGCGGTGCGCACCGCCCACCGCCGCGTATTCACGACAACCCCCGACCCGCTGGACGTGAGGCTGCATGCCTCGGGCGGGCGAAACCATCAGACCGTGACGTGCTGGATGTTCTCGGCGGTGGGTGGACGGCGCGGTAGGCCGACCGCACGGTCGTGGTGACTTCCCGCTCGCTCAGCCCGGCGTGTCCGGCGGCCGCGGTGAGCACGTCGAGCGCATCAGACGGTGCGACCCCGTTTTCAGCGAGGCGGCAGGCGGCCCAGAACAGGCCGCGGTTGCGTTCGCCTTCGCCGCGGGTGGCGACCCACGCTGCGATGCGCGACACATCCCGATCACGTACCGCACCCGATGGGGAGATCCCACGCGACACCGGCCGCGATGTTGGTCTGGGGTCGAGGAAGTCACGCAGCCCGCCCGAGTCGATGGTGGATGCGGGGCCGGTGTTGATCTGTCGCAGCGCATACGGCACAGAGGCTCCGTGGATGACGACGGAGGAGGGCGGGATGATGATGTACCCGCCGTCACCGCGGAAGTCGATCCCCGCCCGAGCCGCCTGCCACGAAGGTTGCGCCGTGTCCGGTGTGGCTGGGTAGTAGGCGTGCAGGCCACCCGACGGGCTCGTGACGGTGAACATCCACCCATCGATGAGCCCGGCACGGTGTGCGCGGTTCATCGCTTCGAATCCGTTGACCGAGCCGTGAACATCGACATCGACGACCACGACCCCGGAAGAGGCGCCGGTGGGGAGGCCGACGTTCGCTCCTGGATGCTGCCGCCACCACGCATCCACCAAGGCCGGGTCGGTGCTGGCGTCGTAGAAGCCGTGCTCGGTCAGCGGACGCTTCGCCCCCGACACACACGGAAACACCGGCACCCCGGCCGTGGCGAACTCGCGAGCAGCAGCCGAGACCGGCCAGCGCCCATTCAGCCGCAACAACACCTCCGAGAACGCATCGTGAGTAGCCATCACAGCCCCCGCCCCACCGTTGCCGCAGCCCGCACGGGCTCACTACGCTCCGACACTGGCTTCACCGGCCGGGCCGCCGCACGTTGCGGCTTCTCCTGCTGCGCAGCGTCGCGTTCCAGACCTGGTGGGGTGCCGTCGGCGACCACCACTGTGTCGAGCTGATCGAGAATCCCGAGCGCGGCCTTGCGGACGCGTTCGCCGGTGGCCTTCACCACCTCAACAGGCTCCTTCCCATCGACACGGGCGGCCCAGGTCGAGACGTACGGGATCGTGTACCCGCTGGTGTCCATCCCGTGCGCCGCACCCACCATGAGGGCGACGGATTCCGCCTCGACCTCACCGATCCCGCGATGGTGCCGAGCGTCCTCGTCATCGGGGTTGTGCAGCAGCACGTGCCCGAGTTCGTGCGCGAGGGTTTTTACTTGGGCAGCGGGGTCCATGTTCTCCCGCACCGCCACCGACTTGGCATCCCAGTCGGTCATGCCGTTGGCGCCGTGGATCATACCCTCATGCGGCACCCGCAGCACACGGAACCCCGCAGCGACGACCTGCGCCGACAGGCCCTCCCAGAGCCCGGTTGGTGCTTCACCTTCGAGGAGTTTCGGTGCCGGAGGTTCCGGTATCGGATCGCCATCGGTTTGGGAGGCATCCCAGACGTACGCAGGGCGGGCGGCGATCATCCGGGATCGCACCACCTCACCCGGACGAGGCTTCTCACCCCGCTCCAACCGCCGCCACGAATCCGCAACTGCCGGCGTCGCCGAAGCGAACCGGCCCGTGACAGGGGCGAAAATCTGCAACCCCGGCTGGCCCTTCTGAACTTGGCGGCCGAGCTGCTGCCACTGCCGATACCCAGCCACCAACGACGGAAACGGCTCAGGCACCCGCCCCGCCGAGTAGTTCGCTTCGTGTTGGAACCAGATCAGCAGCGTGTTGTTGAAGCTCCGTGACCTGAACCTGGCCGCGAACGCTAGAGCGCGCCCCCAGTCCTTACCGGAGACCAGCGTCTCGACGGCACCGGTCAGGCGCTCGTGGAGTTCGTCGAGCTTCGCATCCCGTGCCGCTCGGATTTCCTCTTTCGTCGCCATCATCGGACCTCCTTTCGGCGAGGCCCATGACATGACAGCCGAGAGCCCTTGCGACCATGAGGTGCGCCGGGACGTGCGCGAGCACTGGCAGGAACGAAACGAGGTGCGTGACCGCCAGGGATCTGACCAGACCCGACGAGTTCGATCTGGTCTATCTCCTGGCTCGCAGCGATGTCGAGCCTTTGGGGCCTGTCCGGGTCACGTGATGAGTAACGCGGTTCATACGACGAGTTCGAGTGGGCCTCACGCCCGTCGAGCGCGAGGGAACTCGCCGCTACGCAGTTTCGCTGCGGGTCGCGGGCAGACGATGTCGGTAGCGTGTCGGCGTTACTCCGAATCGTCGTGAGAACCATGCGGAGGCGACACGCGGATCGGCCCAGCCGACGGCTTGTGACGCTTGATGAACTGAGAGATCAGTCTCATCAATCAGGCGGCTGAACTCGGTCAAGCGAACTTCGGTAAGAAATCGCATTGGGCTGGCCCCCATGTGCGTCGAGAACAGCCGTGTTAAGTGCGTACGAGACAGCGCGAGTTCTTGGGCCAGTGAAGTAACAGTCCACGGCTCGCCCATGCGCTCCCGAAGCAGCCGCGCAGCCCGCCCGACGTGCCCAATCATTGCCGGATCTGCCTGCCGCCTCGAAGCCGGCACTTGATTCCGGGTGGGCACGTGGAGAGAGCGGCTGTCTTCGGTAAGGAAGACCGGTGCGACTGTGCCAACCCACCTCGCTAGAAGCTCGATTGTGCGAATCGATGTCTCTTCGGGCGATGAACACGTATCTGGAAGCATGCTCAGCTGTCGCCAGATCGGTTCCAGCCGCCGAAAGGACTCGATTCCTGGGGTAAGTACAAGGGAGTTGCCGTCCCAGTCATCAGGATGCACGCCTCGACGAACGCGCTGCCGTGACCGCAAGAGCCAGCGCATCTGCGCCCTAATGAAGGGTTCGTCCGCATAGATCACCCACAACCGTGATGGCGACAGTGGCAACAGTTGATGCCGCTTGTGCGAGCCGAGCGCCACCGCTGACCCGGGCGCCAAGCGCTGTATCGCCACATCCGTACAAAGATCGATCTTTCCGGACAGTACGTGGATGAGCGTGACGACCGGAAACGTCAACTCCTGCGTCGGGACGCAGCGCAGTATCTCGATCGCTGACATGAGCCCGAACTGTTCTCCGGGCGACGCGTCTATCGCAGGGTCGCTCGCCTCACGAAGTCTGCTCTCGCCGGCCGGTTCGGCGGACACGTCCCATCCGCTTCCTCAGCCCAATTGGTGGCGTGGGCTGGCCGGACTCGTTGTAACAGCGAGAAGGAGATTGCGCGTATGTCCATGATCCGACGACCGAGAGGCTGCCGGTTCACAGAGCAGGTCGATGCGCGAGCAAAGGTGATATCGGCCTGCTCGACGTCGAACACATATGGTGTGGTCGCCACTATGCATGGGACTCTCTGGATCTGATCGCGATGCCGATCGTGGTTACCGTGGCCACGATGGCACCGAGGACCGCGGAGAGAGTTTGGGCGTTCGGCGTCACTGCGACGAGTGCAAAGACGAGTGGCTGGGCGAAGCCGATATAGGAGAGCGAGTAGAACGCGGCGTTGAGCCGTGCGCGATCTTTCGGGTGACCGATCTCCTCCATGCGACGAAGACCTGCGACGAGCACTAAGCCGTATGCGGCGCCGAGGGCGATAGCGCTGGGGAGCATCAGGACGGTGAGCCGAGCCGCGAAGGTTCCTGCGGCCAGGAGCATCCCTAGAGCGGCGATTCCCATTCCTAGAGGGAAGGCTCGTCCGGCCCTCCCACGCTCGATGCGTTGCGCCAAAGGCTGGATGAGTGCTCCGGTGCCCATGGTGAGTCCCGTGATGATCCCCGCTGTGGCGGCCTCGAATCCTTGGACATGGATGACCGACGGGATCACGGCGAAGCTCATCGTCGCAGCGCTAAAGACCCACGGTGCCGTGAGCGGAATGGTCCAGAGGAAGGGCCGTGTCGTGATCGCGCTCCAGAAACTCGCTCGGCGTCTCGATACGAGTTCTGTGGCGGAGACCTCAGCCTGCTCGACGAGTTCTTCGTTGTCGAGGGAAGTATCTGGGGCCCGCCACAGCAGCGCAGCCGCGATGGCCGAGATGAGCAGATGGAGGGCGTAGGGCAGGACTTCCGGCAGGGGTGCCCATTGCGCGACGAGTCCTGCTGCGAGCGGGCCGCCACCAAATCCGACGGAGAGCGCGACCGCCACCCGCTTCGGAGCAGCGGAGCGGTCATCCGCAGACAGGTCGGTTACCCATGCCGTGCCTGGACCGAGAACCGCGCCAGCGGCCGCACCGGAGAAGAACCTGCCCAGAAGGAGAAGCCAGGCCTCCTGCGAGCCGAGGCACAGCACGATAGAGGCGACAGCGGACAGGATGACCGCAACCCGGACCGGCCACCGTCGGTCAACTCGGTCCGCGATCTCGGCGGCGACGAAGAGCACCGGGATGAGACCCACGATGTAGGTAGCGAACGCGAGGGCGATGAACGAGTCCGGCAGGCCGGCGGTCTCCCGGTACACCGGTAGCAGAGCAGCGAACTGGTTCGCTCCCCACCCCACGACGGTGATACCGGTCGCGACGCGTGCCCAACCAGGCAATCGAGTTCCCATGTACTCTCCTAAGTAACCGTTCTATCGGTTACTATAGTTGCATGGCTACCGACCTTCGAACCAGCACGGCACTGCGGAAGCTTCGTTTCGACGGTGGTTCCCTCGTTCTCAATCTCACCGCAACCGTCGGGCGGCGGGGCGCTGGCGAAGAGCATCGCGTCGAGCGCCTCGACGGCGAGGGGGCCCTGGAACAGTGGCTCGTCGGTGTAGGTATCGAGGTCGATGCGAGCGTGGATCGGGGAGCGCTGCTGACGGAGTTGCGTGAGCTTCGCGAGGATGCCTGGGAAGTGCTGTCTGGGGTCGTACACGAGCGACCCGTGTCATCGTTCGCCGTGCAGCGGATAGAGCGGTGGGCCAGCGCCGATGTTCCCCCGCCCCGCTTGGCGAACACATTGCATGGACCGCAAGCTCGGATGGTGGCACTCAGCCAAAGCGCGATGTGCGCCCGCGCGGCTCGGGACCTGCTGGACATCCTCGCAAGCCCTGACGTGCGTCATCGACTCCGGGAGTGCGCGAGCGAGGAATGCCGCATGATCTACGTGCTCCCGTCCGGTTCGAGAGAGCGTCGCTGGTGCTCAATGAGCCAGTGCGGTAACCGAGCGAAAGCCGCCGCGCACCGCGCACGTTCGCGCCAACCGAGAGAGCACACCGCCGACGTTGACGTGACGGACGATCGCTCGATCAAGGAATTGGGAAGATGACTTCACCCGGCTTGCATGTTGCGAATCCGGACGGCTTCTGGCTTGACGACCTCGCAGTCGGAATGCGGTTCCATTCGCCAGTTGTGCTCCTGCGCGAGGAAGACATCATTGCCTTCGCCGAACAGTTTGACCCGCAGACATTCCATCTCTCTGTCACGGCGGCCCGAGACAGCTTCTTCGCAGGACTCGCTGCGAGCGGATGGCATACTGCTGCGTTGTCGATGAAACTGCTCGCGCAGGCTTTGCCCTTGGCTACAGGAATCATCGGCAAAGGCGTGGAGATCGAGTGGCCAAGCCCGACACGACCGAATGACGAACTCGGGGTTGTTGCCCGAATCGACACGATCACGCCGTCGAAGAGCCGGCCCGGTCGCGGATCGATCACCGTGGGCTACCAAACTCTGAACCAGAACGGCGACATCCGGCAGCGCGCGCGAATCACGCTCATAGGCTGGAGACGCGACGTTGGAGCTCAGGCCGCAGCACCGGGTGCTGAGAGCGGCGAAAAGGCGATCAAACGCGGAGAAAGTCGCTGAGTCGTACCTGGTCTGGCATTGCGACTACAGGCTGATGCCGGCAATGCCGGCAAGTACGATCACGGCGCCGATCAGACGCCGGGCGAGGTGTCCTTCGCCGAAGAGACGCCAGGCGAGGAGCGCGCCGATCACGATGGATGCCTCCCGCAGTGGCGCGACGAGTGCCACGGGTGAGGTTTGCATTGCGGTCAGCACAAGGATGTACGCGAGCGGGGACAGCACGGCGACCGCGGCGATAGGCGCGCGATTGACGCGGAGGGTGTTCGCGAACGCTGTGCGGCGTCTGATGATGGCTGGGGCCAGGAATGCGACCTGGACGACGAGCGTGCCGGCGTAGTAGCTGACGGGTGCGAGCCCGATGGAGCCGATCGCGAACGCGTCCCACAGCGTGTAGGCGGCGATCGTGGCTCCGGTGGTAGTACCCCATGCGATGCCGCGGAGGGGGCGGTTGCCCGTTCTCTGGAAGGGGTTGCCCGTGACGACGAGGATGCCTGCGAGGATGACGAGCGCTCCGATGATCGCCAGTGCCGTGGGGCGTTCTCCGAGCAGGAAGATAGCGATCACGATGGTGAGCAGCGGTCCGACGCCGCGAGCGATCGGGTAGACGACTCCGAGGTCGGCTCGGTCGTAGCCCGCCTGCAGGGTGAGCGAGTACGTCAGGTGCAGGGCGGCGGACACGGCCGCAGCGGCGACCAGGGTCCAGGTGATCGGTTGCGAACCGGTGGCGGCGGCACCGATCGCGAGAGGGAGACACAGGATCGCGGAAGCGGTCGTGTAGGCGCCCACGAACAGCAGCGTGTCGCCCTTCTTGTACTTCGATACGAGGTTCCAGCCAGCGTGGGCGACTGCGGCGATGAGGACGATCGCAACGGTGACTGGTGGCATCAGGTGATGTCGGGCAGGTCGATCCCGGCCCGCTCGGCGCGCGAGACACGGTCGGGATCGCGCAGTGCCAGTGCTGCCGCGAGAGCGTCGACGACGACAAGCTGCGCCAGACGGCTCCCGGCAGCAGCCATCTGCGTCGTCAGCGGCGCGCCGCCCACGACGAGTGCGACGGCGGAGACATCGGTGAGTGGTGTGCCGTACTGGTTGGTGATGGCGATGACGGTCGCGTCGGCGGTCGCGGCGGCGTCGGCGATCGCGACGGTCATGTCGGTGCGACCGGTCGAGCTGACGGCGACGACGACGTCGCCGGGGTCGAGCAGGCGTGCCGCGATCATCGCGGACTCGTGATCGACGACGCCCGATGTCCGCACGCCCAGCGACCGCAGCCGGAACACGACATCGGCCGCGACCGTCGCCGATGGGCCCGCACCATAGGCGAGGAGCTGCCCCGCGCCACAAATCGCGGAGACCGCTTGGTCGAGAGCGTCCGGGTCGATCGCGCCGCTGAGGGCGGTGAGCGCGTCGATCCCTGTGCGCGCTGTCGTGTCGATGATCGTGCGTGTCGAATCGGTGCTCGTGAGCGTGTGTGGCGGGGCGAAGAACTCCGCTGTTCCGCGAGCGCGGGCGATCTCCAGCTTCAGTTCGGCGAAGCCTGAGAAACCGATTGCGCGGGCGGCACGGACCACGCTCGGCGCCGAGACCCCTGCTCGCTCGGCGACTTGCGCCGTCGTGCTCCTTCCCACGAACAACGGGTCCTCCAGCACGAGGTCGACAACCTTTGCCTCGCTTGCCACCAGCCCCGCACTCCGCGCCTGAACCGTTCCGAGCCAGCGGCGCAGCGGATCCTCGGCGGCAGAAACGGAGTTACTTGATGATCTTGCCATAGGTAATAGCGTAACATTGGGGCATGGTGACAGAGCAGCAACCGAGTTCTTTCAGGGAGCGCAAGCGCGTTGGAGTCGTGGGCCCGGGAGCCATAGGGACGACGGTGTCCGCACTGCTCCATGAGGCAGGCAACACACCGACGCTCTACGGTCGCACGCCGCGAACAGAGCTCACCCTGATCGACGGCGACCGCCGGATCGTCGTTCCCGGCCCCGTGCGCACCGATCCTGCTGCGCAGCCTGAGAAGGCGGATGTGCTCTTCTTGGCGGTCAAGGCCACCCAGACCGCGGCGGCAGCCCCCTGGCTGCGTGCTTTGTGCGCCCCCGGGACCGTGGTCTGCGTGTTGCAGAACGGCGTCGAGCAGATCGCTGCCGTTCGACCCCATGTTCCTGAGGGAGTAGAGGTCGTCCCCGCGGTCGTCTGGTTCCCGGCGCAGTCGCAGGAAGACGGCACCATCCTCCTGCGGGGCGAGCCCTGGCTGACGCTTCCCGCATCACCGGAGGCGGAGCGCATCGCGGATGTCCTGCGCGACACGCGCTGCCAGGTCGAACTCGCGGGCGACTTCACCGCTCTCGCCTGGCGCAAGCTTCTCCAGAATGCCGCTGCCGGGCTGATGGCGCTCACCGGTCGGCGTGCCGGCGTGTTCACCCGCCCTGACTTCGCGGATCTCACTCTCGACTATCTGAAAGAGTGCCTGGCCGTTTCGCATGCGGAAGGAGTAACCCTGAGCGATGACGTGCCCGCTGCCATCCTGGCCCGCTTCCAGGCCTTCCCGGCTGATATGAGCACGTCGATCCTCACCGACCGAGAAGCCGGCCGGCCGCTCGAATGGGGTATCCGCAACGGCGTCATCTCGCGTCTCGCGCGCAGACACGACATCCACACGCCGATCAGCGACGCCATCACTGCGCTCCTCGCCGCCACAAGCGACGGCCCCGGATGACCCGGGACGCTGCTGCTCCGGCTCAGCGTCCGGAGAGATTACTGAGCGACTGGGACCGAGCGGCGAGGAGCTCCTCGTAGGTGTCGTCGTGCTCAGCCCAGCGGAGGGGCTTGGCGCGCTCGACGACGATCTCCTTCGGAGTCGGGTTCTGGGTGAGCAGCCCGATGATCTCGTCGAGGAAGTCGCCCATAGGCAGAGCATTCGGGTTGAGCTTCTCCTGGCCGGCGTTAGCGACGGCCGGCGGGATCAGCTCGGTCACAGCGATACCAGTTCCAGCGAGGTGCGCGCGTAGCGATTCGGTGTACGAGTGCACGGCCGCCTTCGAGGCGCCGTACGTCGCCATGAGCGGGAACGGCAGGAAGCCGATGCCCGAGGAAACGGTGATGATGTCACCGGCGCCACGGCCGAGCAGGTGCGGGGTGAACGCATCGATCACGCGGATCGTGCCGAGCAGGTTCACCGAGATCGTGGTCTCGGCCTGGGCGATGTGGTCCGGGTCGCGCAGGTCCTCAGTGAGCATGACCCCCGACATCGTCACGACGACGTCGAGCTCGGGGTGCTTCGCCAGCACCTCATCGCGCGCCTGAGCGACCGACGCCGCATCGGTGACGTCGATGCGCACCGTCTCGACGCCGTCGACCTGCTCGATGTTGCGCCCGCCGACAACGACCGTGCTGCCCGCGTCAACGAATCGCTGGGCGAGGGCACGTCCGATTCCCGTGGTACCTCCGACGATCAGGACGGTACGTCCGCTGATATCCATGTGCTTCCTCACTTGTCCGTCTCCGACTATGGGCCGGATGGTCTCCCCGGCTCGATCGCCGGCATGCATCCATGCTCGGCCGATGGTCGAAGCCGAGGAAGGACCCCGCTGATCCGCGTCCTGACAGGGCACCTTTCGATCGGTGGGGAATGGCTACCGTTGATCGCATGGACGGCAACAACGACAACCGGCTCGGGGAGTACCTGAGCGCACGCCGTGCGCTGGTCACTCCCGAGCAGGCGGGCATCCCTGCTGGATCGGGGCGCAGAGTCCCCGGTCTTCGGCGTGAGGAGGTTGCGCTCCTCGCCGGTATTAGCGCTGACTACTACTTCAGGCTCGAACGTGGCCGCGACAAGAACCCCTCGCGCCAGGTACTGGAATCGCTCGCCCGGGTGCTGCGCCTCGACGAGATCGAAGCCGACCACCTGATGAGCCTCGGCGGCCCGCGCCCCCGTGTCCGCCGCGCGAAAGCCTCCGGGCGCGCTGAGCGGGTGCCTGCCCGGCTGCGCGACATGCTCGCAGCGCTGAACATGCCCGCGTTCATCGAGAACCGCTACTTCGACGTCCTCGCTGCCAATCCGTTCGCGATCGCCTTCAACCCCCGCCTGGAGCCAGGGAACAACCGACTGCGCTCGTTGATGCTGGACCCCGCCGAGCGCGACTTCCACGAGGACTGGGAGACGGCCGTCGACGATTTCATCGCTGCTTTCCGTCGTTCTCTCGGCGACGAGACCGATGACCCGCGCGCCATCGAACTCGTCGGCGAGCTCTCGCTCGCCAGCGCACGTTTCCGCACACTGTGGGCTCGGCATGATATCCGGCAGCTCGCGGGTGGCACCGCGGTTGTCAATCATCCGAGTCTCGGCGCGCTGCGCCTCCACCGCGAGAAGATGCCGATCGACGACCTTGTCCTTGTCGTCTACTACCCGGCTGAGCACAGCGCAGACGCCGAGAAACTTGACCTGCTCGCATCCCTCACCGCTGAGTAGGAGCGCGGGCCTTGGGAACCGACAGTGCTCAGTTCAGGCAGATCTCTCTCCTGTAATGGCTGGTATCTCGCGGGTCGCACGCGGTCGGATCCCGCCTGTATCGCGCCGTCCAATCGCTCAGTTCGCCGACGTCCCCGAATGGCAGTGCACGCTCGGCTGCCCCTCACAGCGAAGCAGGGTTTGAAGAGCTATCGACGCCTGTCGCGGTGCTACGCCGTTGCCAAGCGCAGCAAGCTGCTGTGCACTGGTCAGGCCGAGGTGCGGAGCGGTGACCCATCCATCGGGTAGCCCCATAAGCCATTCCACGAAATCGGGTGCAGGACGCCAGACGCCAGCTTGGTTCAGAATCGCCGGGGATGGCGCTGGCCGTCCGATGATGCGTTCCCATCGGGAAATGGCGGGGGCGTAACGTCCCCAGCGTCGAAGAACTCCTCGATCAGCGCGAACGTTGTGTCCGATATCGGGTGCCGACCACGCCGGGTCATCAGGTCGATCACCTGATGGCTGAGAGCGATCGTCCCGCGGCGCGCTTTCACCTGATCTAGCGTCTCCCCACCCCTGGCCGAGTCCGAGGCCAGAGGGGTTCGGAACAGCGCGTCGCGCGAGGACGAAGATGCGAAACCGTGGATGCGGCGCGCCGACGAGGGAAGCGGGTATGCCGAGCCACCGCGCGTCATACCGGAGGTCGGCCAGGTCTCCGAGTACGGCACCAAGCGCCCGTAGAGGTCGGGCTGGCTGGTCTCCCAGACCCCACGGGTCGGGTTCGAGGTCGCGAAGGGCTGCGGTGGCATCGGTGCCGGTTGCGTCGTTGGGGTTGCGTGCATCGGGGGATGCTCCTTGCTGGGTGGGGCGGATCGCTTTGGTAGAGAGCAGGCCGCGGACATTCTCGATCACGACGAACTGTGGTTGCAGGATCTCGATCGCTGTCGCCATCTGCGCCCACAAGCCGGAGCGAGTGCCAGGTGCGAGGCCAGCACGCTTGCCTACCGTGCTCACGTCCTGACAAGGAAAACCTCCGCAGAGAATGTCCACCGATGGCACGTCATGCCAGTTGATCGATGTGATGTCGCCGAGGTTGGGGGCGTCTGTCCAGTGGTGGGCGAAGACGCGGGCGACGGGTTCATTGATCTCGGAAAACCAGACCGTCTCAGCACCAAAGACGTGTTCGACCGCGAGATCGAGACCCCCGTACCCGGAGAACAGCGAACCGACACGCATCAGCCGGTCCGGGTTGGTCGCCTGCTCCTCGTGCAGCGTGGCTCCGCCTGGTCGATGACCTTGGCCGGGCTCCACGTCGGAGTTCTGTCGCCGTTCAGGTCACCTGCCAGGTGCGCTCACGCCGCCGCCTCCGCTGGCGCGGATCACCTCCCGAGAGCCACGATTCGGACTCCTGCTTCCGACCCTCGTTTTGAGCTGCCACACGTCTTTCAGACGAGGCCGTTTCGGGCTTTGTCGCATCTGATGCGACCGGTCTCGCGGGCTCACCTGCTCTCCGAGCGCGGCCGGAAGGAGCAGCCGAGGTGACGGTTTCGATGCGCGTGATGAGCGCGGGCGATGGATACAAGTACCTGTTGAAGTCCATCGCCGCGGGCGACGGCGACCGGAGCCTGAGCACGCCGCTGACCCGCTACTACGCGGAGGCGGGCACGCCGCCGGGCTTCTGGATGGGCTCGGGGCTGGGTCGTCTCGGGCACGGCGACCTGGTCGAGGGAGGGCAGGTCTCTGAAGCTCAGCTCACGCTGTTGGTCGGGATGGGCCATGACCCGATCACGGGCGAGCCGCTGGGCCGCGCCTACCAGCAGTTCGCGTCGATCACCGAGCGGATCAAGCAGCGCGTCGACGCCCTCGACCCCGAGTTGGGGCCGGCGACTCGAGCGCAGGAAGTGGCCGCGATCGAGGCGGAGGAAGCCGAGCGCGGCACCCGCCGCGCAGTAGCCGGTTACGACTTCACATTCAGCGTGCCCAAGTCAGTCTCCACGATCTGGGCGGTCGCGGACGCCGGCACCCAAGCCCTGATCGCGGACGCCCATCATGCGGCGGTTGCAGAGCTGGTTGCGTTCCTCGAACGCGAGGTTGCCGCAACCCGCGTCGGTGCAACCGGGCCGGACGGCGCGGTTGCGCACGTCGACGTCGCCGGTGTCGTGGCCGCGGCATTCGATCACTACGACAGCCGTGCGGGCGACCCGCAGTTGCACACCCACGTCGTCGTCAGCAACAAGGTCCTGACCGTGCAGGACGGCCGCTGGCGGACCCTCGCCGGCCGGCCGATGCACTCCGTGGTCGTCGCAGTCTCCGAGCTCTACAACGCCGCGCTGGCCGACCAGCTCACCCGCGTCCTCGGCGTCGAATGGGAAGCACGCGAACGGGGCAGGGACCGGAACCCGGCATGGGAAATCGAGGGCGTGCCCGACGAGCTGGTGACCGAGTTCTCCACCCGGTCCCGACACATCGAGGCCGAGAAAGACCGCCTCATCGCCGGGTACGTCGCCAAGCACGGCAGGCAGCCCTCCGCGCGAACGGTGCTGAAACTTCGGGCGCAGGCGACGCTCGCCACGAGGCCGGAGAAGCAGGTCCGGTCGCTGGCCGACCTCACCGCCGAGTGGCGGCAGCGCGCCGGCCGGGTGCTGCGCCGGGACGCGAACGGCTGGGCGCGCACGTTCACCGCATCCACCGCAGACGCACCGCGGCGGGTGCTGCGCGCCGACGACGTGCCGCTGGATGTGGTGCGCGAGGTCGGGCAGACCGTGATGGAGACGGTGGGCGAGAAGCGTTCGACCTGGACCCGCTGGAACCTGCATGCCGAAGCATCCCGGCAGTTGATGGGGTGGCGGTTCGCCAGCATCCAGGACCGGGAGGCGATCACCGGGCTCGTGGTCGATGCCGCCGAGCACGCTTCGCTGCGGCTGACGCCGCCGGAGCTGGCGTCCAGCCCGTTGCAGTTCCGCCGCGTGGACGGCACCTCTCGGTTCCGGCCGCACGCCTCGACCCTGTTCTCATCCGAAGTCCTGCTGGCCGCCGAAGACCGACTCCTGGCGCGTGCCGCCACAACGGCCGGGCCGGTGGTGCCGTTGGAGACGGTTGAGAGGATCGCCCGCAAGCCCGACGCACGCGGCCGGGTGCTCGGCGAGGATCAGGCCGCGGCCCTTGCCGCGATCGCGGTCTCCGGTCGGGTCGTGGACGTGCTGGTCGGCCCGGCTGGGGCCGGGAAGACGACGGCGATGAACGGGCTCCGCAGGGCGTGGGAGAAGGAGCACGGCACAGGGTCGGTGATCGGGCTCGCCCCCTCGGCGGTCGCCGCGCAGGTCCTCGCCGATGACCTCGGCATCGCCACGGAGAACACGGCGAAGTGGTGGCAGAACCACCTCATGTACGGGACTACGTTCACGGCCGGGCAGCTCGTCATCATCGACGAGGCGAGCCTGGCCGGCACGATGTCGTTGGATCGGCTCACCCACGAAGCCGAGAAGGCCGGCGCGAAAGTCCTCCTGGTCGGCGACTGGGGCCAGCTCCAATCACCCGGCGCCGGCGGCAGTTTCGCCATGCTCGTGCACGCCCGCGATGACGCCCCCGAGCTGACCGATCTGCACCGCTTCACCAACGAATGGGAGAAGACCACCTCGCTCCAGCTACGCCACGGCCGTGCCGAGGCGATCGACGCCCTGATCGAGCACGGCCGGATCACCGGCGGCGACGAGGAAGCGATGATCGACGCCGCCTACACAGAATGGCGGGCCGATCTTGCCGCCGGGCGGGCGTCGATCCTGGTGACCGAGACCCACGCGACCGTCACCGAGCTGAACGCCAGAGCGCGGGCGGATCGGATCATCGACGGCACCGTAAACCCGACCCGCGAACTGCCGCTGCGCGACGGCACCGCGGTCTCCGAGGGCGATCTGGTCATCACCCGCGAGAACGACCGGCGGCTCCGCAACGGCCGAACCTGGGTCCGCAACGGCTCCCGCTGGACCGTCACCGGAGTTCGCGAGGACGGGTCGGTCAGCATCCGCCCGGCCGGGCGCAGGTTCGGCGGCGGGATCGTCCTGCCGGCCGACTATGTGGCCGAGCACCTGGACCTCGGCTACGCGATCACCGCGCACCGCGCCCAGGGCGTCACCACCGACACCGCGCACGCGGTCGTCACCGCCACCACGACGCGGGAGAACTTCTACGTCTCCATGACCCGCGGCGCCCACAGCAACCACGCCTATGTCACCGTCGACCGAGAGGACGCAGAACACGCGGTGCCGCATCCCGGAGACAACCCGAACGTCACCGCTCGCTCGATCCTCTACGGCGTGTTGCAGCACATCGGCGCCGAGCTGTCTGCGCACGAGACGGTCGCTGCCGAGCAGGACCGCTGGGGCTCGATCGCGCAGCTCGCGGCCGAGTACGACACGATCGCGCAAGCCGCCCAGCACGACCGCTGGGCGACCTTGCTCGCCGCGTCCGGGATCACCGCCGAGCAGATCGAAGACGTGCTCGGCTCCGACGCCTACGGCGCGCTGTCGGCCGAGCTGCGTCACGCCGAGGCCAACCACCACGACCTCGACGCGCTGCTCCCGCGGCTGGTCGCCGCGCGGAGTCTGGACGATGCCGATGACATCGCCTCCGTCCTGCACGCCCGCGTGGCACGCGCCACCGCCCGGCCCGCCGGATCAGGCCGCACCCGCAAGGCCCCGAGGCTGATCGTCGGACTGATCCCGCACGCCGGCGGGCAGATGGCAGACGACATGCGGCGAGCCCTGGACGAGCGCCGCGAGCTGATCGAAGGCCGCGCCGACGCCGTGCTCCGCGGCTACCTCACCGATGAGGAGCCGTGGACGGCCGACCTCGGCGCGGCTCCGAGGGGCGACAAGCAGAAGGCGGCGTGGTGGCGTGCCGCTCGCACCGTCGCCGCCTACCGCGACCGCTACGGCATCACCGACGACCGGACCCCGCTCGGCCCGACGCCGGAGAGCACCAGCCAGAAGATCGACGCCATCCGCGCCCGCGCCGCCCTCAACCGCGCCCAGGCGATCGCTCACGAAGGCACGACGGCTGATGCGGTGCGGCCAGCGACCACATCACGCCCCGCACCGAGCTTGTGAACCCGTCCAGCGAGGGCGGCCGTCAGAGAGAGCGCCCCGGCGTGCCCGGCGACGGGTGCCGGTGCCCGAACTCGCGTCCGACCTCGGGCCGCGTCACAGTCCGGTCCGGGGTTCTGTCGGCGTCGAGTAGGTCGATCACGTCGCTGGGCTGGGTGACGAGCGAGGCGAAGCCTTGCTTGATGAGTTCGTTCGGCCCCGCGCTCGCGACGCTGGTCACCGGGCCGGGCACCGCACCGACGCCCCGGCTGAGTTCGCGTGCGGCGATGACAGTGGTCATCGACCCGGACCGAGGACCGGCCTCGGGGATCACGGTCGCACCCGAGAGCGCCGCCAGCAGGCGGTTGCGGGCCAGGAACCTGTGTCTGGTCGGTGCGGCTCCCGGCGGCAGCTCGCTCACCAGCAAGCCGACATCCCCAATGCGATTCAGCAGCTCGCTGTGCCCGGCCGGGTAGGGGCGGTCCAACCCGCCGGCCAGAACGGCGATCGTCTGACCGCTCGCGGCAAGCACGCTCTTGTGCGCGGCCCCTTCGATCCCATAGGCGCCACCGGAGACGACGACCCGTTCCTCATCGGCAAGACCCGCCGCCAGCTCGCCCGCGACCTGCTCTCCATAGGCGGTCGCAGCGCGAGCGCCCGTGATCGTGGCCCGATCGCTCAGCGCCGTCATCAAGAACGAGACCGCACCGCGAGTCCACAGCAGGTACGGCGCACGATCGCTCAGGTCGTTCAGGCCGGCGGGCCATTCCTTGTCGGCGGGGATGAGCGTGCCGAATCCATGCCGCTCCGCCTGAGCCATCTGATCCAGCAGGCCGGGTGTGACCCGTGCCGTCAGTCGTTCGCGCCACATCAGTGTGTCGGCGCGTGCCAGGCCGGGCACTTCGTCGTCGGACTCGATCAGCCGCAGCGTCTCGACCCCGCCGTGACGGGCCAGGACGTACCCCGTGATCGGGTCGTTCGGCTCGGCGATCATCGACAACGCGACCCGCGCCATCCGCTCACCCTGCACCTGCTCCGCCAACGTGGCCATGATCGGTGTCCTCTCGCTCCAAGGTCACCGACGAGGTACACGCCCGCCTGCCGATGGGGTTCCCTCTGCCATAGGACAGTCGTAAACTCGGTAGCGAGGCAGGTTCAGCAAACTATGCGGGTCCTTCGGGACGGCCCTTCGCGGGCACTCGGTTCATAGCCGCCTCCACGACGGAACACCGTCGCGCTATGACGAGGAAAGAGGCCTGCAATGCTCCGGACGTCCGTGGCGCTCAGCGCACGAGGCTATGGCGTACTCCGCTACGCACCCACGAACCTGCTGCTCAACGCGATCCGCACACGGCGCGGCCTGAAGTGGGGCGTCCCCGCGATGCTGCTCGCCGGGGTCTACTTCTACGCCGCGGCGATCTGCACCACGATCATCAACGACGGGGGTCCCGGTTGGCTCTACCTGCTGGTCCTGGTGTTCGTCTGGAACGCCTTCAAGTTCCTTTGGATCGGCCCCGTCAGTCTGATCCAGCTCATAAGTGTCCGTGCGGGGGAGCGTCGCGAACGGCAACCGGTGCCGTCCTCGCGGTGACGCGCAGGCGAGCCCACCGCGCCATAGGGCACTGACCACGACACAGTCGCATTCGGTTGGCGCGTCCCTTCACGGTGTACCGCATCGATTCGGCGTGTCGATGGCTCTGTGATGTCGTTACGAGTAGTATCCGTTACATGCAGGACTTCACGAGCCTGAGCGACGCGGGCCTCACTGACGTTGATCGAGCGCTGCGTCATGAGCGGCTACGTCGCCGTAAGGCGTGGCGTAACTGCGAGCGCTGCGATCAGGCGTTCCTCGGGCGAGGTGATGCGCGCTTCTGCTCGGCTCGCTGTCGAGTCGCCGCGCATCGAGCGGGGAAGGAGTCCTGATGAGTGACACGCTGCGGGTTGTCGCGTCACGTCGGTACGGAACGCTCTCGCCGCTCCGCTATCCGGGAGGAAAGGCGGCGCTCGCTGGCTTCTTTGGCGACATCATCGATGCTCTCAGGGTCGAGCGCGCACGTTATATCGAGCCATATGCCGGTGGCGTGGGAGCTGGGATTGCGTTGCTCCGTGAGGGCATTGTCGAAGAACTGGTTATCAACGACATTGACCCTGCGGTGTACGCCTTCTGGAAATCTGCGGTCGGAGACAATGCCAGCTTCGTTGAAATGGTTGCGTCCGTCCCACTTACGATCGCTGAATGGCAGAAGCAGCGAGAGATATACAGATCGCGCGATGAGCGAGATTCACTCCGCCTCGGGTTCGCCTTCTTCTTTCTGAACAGGACCAATCGTTCAGGGATTCTGAATGCCGGAGTTATCGGCGGTCAGCGGCAGGAAGGGAGATACAAGATTGACGCCCGCTTCAATCGCGAAACGCTCATCGAACGATTGACTGCGATCGGAGGCTTGGCCGATCAGATCACGGTCTCAGACCTTGACGGCAGGACAGTGATCCAGCGTTACGCTCAGGACGATCGAGCATTTATGTACATCGATCCGCCCTATGTTCAGGCGGGGTCTCAGCTCTACCTCAACGCGTTCGACGGGCGCGATCACACAGCCCTCGCGGCGATCGTCAATACGGTGGAGAAGGCGCACTGGCTCATGACGTATGACACGGCTCCACTGATTGAGAAGCTGTATCGCGAGCACTTCCAATGCCGCTTGGAACTGACCTACTCCGCGCGGTATCCGGGGCAGGCCGAAGAACTGCTCGTTGCATCGCCCGCGGTCGCCGGTGTGGTCAAGGCGTTGCAGGGGCAGACTGTAATGGCGGACGCAACAAGCGCCTGAGCAGCGGATTGACCACCTTCCACGCCTGCCGAACGTCCTCTGCGGTCACTGACGCATCTGCGCTGTGCGCGATGAGATTGAACCACTGGATAGAGCCATGTTTGTGGGCGTTTCCCGACTGTATGGCGCCGATGGTCGATTTGAGAGTCTTCTCCGAGCCATAGGTTTGCGCGACCACTTTGAAAACCGCACTCAACTCGCCTGTCGCGGGCGTTGCAGAGCCCTCGAAATGGACCTTGATGGTGGCTTCGAGAACAGAGCGCAATAGGATCGCGGACGCGATAGGCAAGTTTCCCAGGTTGATCCGTCGTAGCTCGAAGTAGCGCAGTTTGAGGTTCAGTGGTGCGTTCTCGTAGTCGAGGCCAGACAGATCGAGCGTGTCCTTTGTGTCTGGATGGTTCGGTCCACGGCTTCCTGCTCCGCTCGGAGGCTCAGGCTGGGGTGGCGTTGCCCCGCCGGTCGCGCTACCGGGACCGCTTGGAGGCATTCCGTGGCTGACACCTTGCGACGGTCCAGGCGGAGTCGGTGGTGCGGGCGCGGCGGGTGATGGTGTCGGCGTTGCTGTAGTGGGTACACCGTTGAGACGGTCCACGAACGGCTGGTAGGCGTCATCACGCTTCTTGAGCTCCGGAGAGCGGGTGTTGAGCCTTCCAGCGCGAAACTCCCCGACTAGATACTCCAATGCACCGAGCTTCTTCTTTGGAAGTTTCGACGCGATCTTTTCGGGAGTTGAGGACCGAGGAAGCAACATGCCGTCTCTATCGAACTCCACCCCGATCGCAGCCGCGATGTCCTTACTTCGGTACGCGTACTCAAAGGCCGACATCGCCAAGTCGTCGCTGGCGGCGTACTGCCGGAGGGTGTGATCGGAGAATGGCGCAGCGGCAAGGAAGCGTCGCATCACAGCCATCTTCATGAACCTTGCGACCTCGACATCGGGGTACTGCG
This sequence comes from Tessaracoccus zhenghani, assembly GCF_054552775.1. Classification (NCBI taxonomy): domain Bacteria; kingdom Bacillati; phylum Actinomycetota; class Actinomycetes; order Propionibacteriales; family Propionibacteriaceae; genus Tessaracoccus; species Tessaracoccus zhenghani. Next base: position 772,768 of record NZ_CM137275.1, read on the forward strand.
CCTTGACGTCCTCCACAGTCGTCTGGTCGTCCACGAGTGAGTAGTAGAAGGTTGCTTGTTGGTCGCGGCTCCACCGCTTCTTGGAGATGCCAGTGTGCAGTCGGGCAACGTGCGGGGCGGCGGTCGCGCGATCAGGCGCCACGATCACGCGGATTCGCTCGGGGAGGTTTTCTGCCTCGACTGCGTACCGCTTGAGCAGTGAGCGAACCTCGGCTTCGTGACCAGGCACGATCGTCGGGTCGTAGAGAGCCTTGAGTGCGCTGACGCGCCGGTTGCCTTCCAGGACGATGTACGAAGGCGGCTCGTCCCGTGACTCCGCCGCGATCACGATCGGCACCTCGTTGTCGAAGTAGCCGTCGCGAAGGATCAGCCGCGCCGCGCCGAGGACGTCCTCGGAAGCGAACAGATACTTCAAGGCTCCGGCTTCATCGTCGCGACGAGTCGGGATGCGGTAGTTCTCCAGGTCGAGCAGGAGCCGGCTCAGCTCGACCTCCACGATGGGTAGCTGCTCGTAAGCCATGTCCAGCCTCGTCTCGATGATCCGTCCGGCGATCTACGCCCTCGGTGCCGAACGGACGAGAGCTGTCGTTCAGTCCTAACTGTAGCCGCGCTGTTTCGCGATCGGGCTGAGACACGTCGAGGCGCATCAACCGAAGCTCCTCTGACGCGCGAACGCACGAACTGGTTGCCATAGGCGCCCGTGACGCCGTGACAGTTCTCGACGCGGGCAGGCGCCCAGGCACGGGACCACGGTCATGCAAACCATGCAGCCTGCCGGCGACGCCGCGTGGTCGCGTGAACTGCGGAACCAGACGGAAACGAGGCCGAGCTGCCACTTCGGACGCTTGTACGGAGCCTGTCGTCGCGTGTCTTCACGGGACGGCCATGGTGCGTCGCCGCCTGGTACTGACCACAGTCCGTGGGACGATAGGCATGGGAGCCGCCGGTTCCGAGCGGGAGAAGGTCCGTTGATTCACGCTCATCGTCCCGTTGCGAGCCGAGCGCTCAGCTTGCATCGGGGGGTATGCAAGGAGTAGCCAATGAGGGTGGCGCGCATCCGTATCGGACGTTTCCGGGGTTATCGCCATGCAGCGCTCGTGGTGCCAGAGAACATGGTGCTTGCAGGTGAGCCGCAGGCGGGCCGCACTGACATCGTCGAGGCCCTGCGCCGGGTTCTCGACGCCCGCAGTACTCGGTCCCGCGTGAATCCTCTCGACGTCTACCGACCTGCTGACGGCGATGAAGAGTCCTTGACGGAGGTAGAGGTGACTCTCCTCGACCTCGGGGAGGACCTCGAAACTCTTCTCAGCGAGAATCTGGAAACGTTCGACCGGGCAACCGGGGAGATCGCCACGCCAAGCAACGCGGGCGACGCGGTTCTGGGCGTACGTCTGTGCTATCGCGCACGATATGACCTCGATACGGACACCGGCGAGCACTGGGTCGATTACCCGGCGCGAAGTGATCCCGCTGCCGGTGTGTTCAAGAAGGCGAGCCGGATCGAGCGTGAGTCTCTGCCTGTCCAGTTCGTTGACAGTGCGCCGGCTCTCCAGCTGCGGGCAGAGGGAGTCCTGAGAGCACTCCTTGCTGATGCCGATCCTGGTGGCCTGGACAGCGCCCTCACCGATCTGGATTCGGCCGTCCATGCTGCAACCGGGTCGTTCTCTGAGACGGAGGTGGTCACTAGCGTTCTGGATAAGGTCATTGATTCCGGACCGCAGACTCTCTTCGGTATCGATGACTCCGCCGACATCAGTTTTCTGGCGGATGACGGTTCTATGGCTGCCCTCCTCAGAGCGCTTCAACCAGCGATCTCGATGGGTGCGGCCGGGGCCCTTCCCGTCCGTTCCCAGGGGTCGACTCTCGAGAGTGTGCTCTCGGCCGCTGAAGCCATCGCAGCCGCGCGAGATGCACAATCAGGCGTCGTCATCATCGGCGATGACTTCGGAGATCGCCTTGACGCATCGTCATCTGAACACATGGCGCGGCTCATCCACGTAACGGCAGGGCAAGCGATCCTCACAACGCGCCGTCCTGAGGTAGCACGAGCATTCGATCCCGGTGAGCTGGTTCGGCTCACGGTCAGCCACGGCGAGAGACGACAGCACCAGCTCTCTGCAGTCACGGACAAGACGGGCCGAGTCAACCGGAGGCTCATCCTGGAGCAGCTTCTCGCAGCGCTGAGCGCGAGAACCGTTGTCCTCCTGGAGGGGCCGCTCGATGTCGAGGGGTACGGCGCGCTCGCGTCGCGGCTCTTCCGGAAGACGAACGAACCGCACCACAGCCTCCCCGCTAACGGCATCCGCCTGGTCGCCCCGCCAGGGTCAGACGGAGGAGTTACCCGGCTCCCAGCCATTGCCGAGATCGCCCTTGAACTCGGATTCCGCGTCCGAGCGATCGTCGACAATGACAAGCCAGGACACGAAGATCCAGCAGTCGGAGTCCTTGCAGGAATGATCGAACAACTCGTCGTGCTTCCCACTCGCACCGCCGTGGAGGCCGCACTCATCCGCGGCGTACCCGGAGATCAGCTCCGAGAGACGGTCGAGACCCTGGAAGACTTCGGCATGCCCGCCCTGCCACCCGATCTCGGCGACGACGACATCGCGGACCACCTCATCGCGACGAAAGTGATCAAGAAACAGGGGCTAGGGGCAGCCTGGGCTCACGCACTGACACGACAGCCGCCGATCGCGCGGTCCGCGATCGAAGCAGTCTGCGGCGATACGCTCGGACGCATCGACATCCCTGATCTACCATGACATTCGCCCCGCAGAACCCGGAGCAGCAGCGAGTCGTAGCGACGCAGGCCGAACTCACTGTCGTGCTCGGCGGAGCGGGTGTCGGAAAGACGACCAGCGCGCTCGCCGCAGCTCACGCCCATCTTGAACGAGTAGCAGAAAGCGAACCCCACGATCGGGTCCTGTTCCTCTCGTTCTCTCGTTCCTCGGTGGCGCGCATAGCCTCCCGCGCAAATGAGATTCTCGGCCGCCGAGGCTCCCAGGTGGACATCATGACGTTCCACTCGCTCGCGTTCTCCGTGGTCCGGAGATTCGGGAATCTGGTCGGACACGGCGACGCCGTCCTCGTCAGCCCCGCTCGCGAGAAGCTCGGGCTGGCCCAGCACGAGATCGGATACAACAGGCTCATCCCGCTCACACTCGAAATCGCTCAGGCCGCACCTGCTGTCGCAGAACACCTTCGCACCCGATGGGGCCTCGTAATCGTCGACGAATTTCAGGACACCGGCGATGCGCAGCAAGACCTCCTTCAGCTGATTGCCCGCGACAGCAGGCTGATACTGCTCGGCGACCCGAACCAGTGCATCTACACGTTCCTCGCCGAAGACGGCGTCAGAGTGGAGCGCATCGATGAAGCCTGCTCGGCCGCTGGGACAGAGAACACCATCCTGCTGCCAGAAACCTCCTTCCGAGACCCCTCCGGGATCATCCCGGCCGTCGCCAACGCCATCAGGGGACGCCTGTTCGACTCAGAGGCCATCGCGGCCGCCATCCAGGACGAAAGACTGGTCATCCAAGACGGAATACCACTCTCCGACGAGACCAGTCACGTCGCACGGGTCGTTAGCGAGTTAGCCGCGAAAGATATGGGCGTGGCAGTATTCACGCACCATAACGACATGCTCGCGGCTCTCTCGGATGCACTTGAAGCCGACGGGATCGAACATGAAGTTGCCGGTCTCAGTGACGCGCTCGCCGCCGCCCTCGACGCCCAGACTGCGATGGCGCGATTCCACACCGGCGATGGCACCTGGGGAATTGTTCTCGAAGCGATAGCCGTGTTCCTGACGAGCGCGCAACGTGGGCAGAAGGCGCCCCCCATCGCGTACCAGGTGATGAACGGTTCAGGCCCCACGACCCTGCAAGCTCGCCTGAGCGCTCTTCGAGAGCGTCTCTCCGAGGCGGGGTCCATTCGGGAGGTAATCGAGGTAGCGGCGACGGCACACGACGCGCTCGGACTACCGCAGAAGTCGGGCGCCTGGCAGCAAGCAGCAACCCTGCTCTCGGTGATGTACGCGCGAGCGGCACGCACGAGCAGCGCCCGCGATGACCGTCAGATGGTTGCAGCGATCTGTGCGGAAGCTCGTGAGGCGAGTTACGCGGCGCTCACGGACTCGGCGCTGAGCCCGCGAGAGGTTCAACTAATGAACCTCTACCAGACGAAGGGACGCGAGGCCGACGCAACCGTCGTGGTGTTGCGGGAGGGAGACTTCATGGGCTACGAATCAGAACCGTTCCCCACAACAAGTCGGCTCCTCTACGTGGTCTTCTCCAGAGCCAGACACAAGATCGTCGTGCTGCTCGTGGGCAACAGGTTCCACGCCGCCGTAGCGCCTCTCGCGGCTCTGGCCGCGAACTGAGCTTGCCTACGAGGGGGACCAGAAGGGGACCAGAATCATGCAATCCATGCATCCCGTGACGTGTTCTGCATGATCTGACGCCCGGAATCACGCGGAATCCGGGCAGGCCGAAGCCGTTTGGACGCCTGGGGGTCAAGGGGTCGCAGGTTCAAATCCTGTCAGCCCGACAAGTTATTTGTCCTTGTCGGAACCGCATTCCTGGGGCTTGTCAAGTTGTTTGTGTAAGGAGTCGGCAATTTCAGGGGGTTAGAGGTAGGGCTGGATGCGTTCGGGGTAGGCGAGCGCGAGCTGCGCCAGGGCTTGTTTCCAGTTCGTGACGACCTGGCCTTCGACGAGGCGGCCCTCGGCTTTGCGTTTCGAACCCTTCGGGAGTCCGCGTTCCTTCGCGCGGTCACGGGCTCGTTTGTCTTCGATGTTGCAGATGGCCAGCCAGAGCAGCTTCACCACCGCATCGTCGGAGGGGAAGTGCCCGCGGTTCTTTGTGACCTTGCGCAGCTGGTAGTTCAGTGACTCGATCGCGTTGGTGGTGTAGATCACCCGGCGCAGCATCGGAGGGAACGCCAGGAACGGCGTGAACCGTTCCCAGGCGTCGACGAAGACCCGCACGGTGTTGGGGTTCGCCTTCCCTAACTGGGAGGCCGCCAACGCCTCCAGGCTGCCCGCGCTGCGGGCTCGTCCGGAGCCTCGTAGACGTTTTTGAGCGCTGTCGCGACGGGCTTGCGGGCCTTGTAGTTCACGAACCGCATCGACTGCCGGATCAAGTGGACCACGCAGGTCTGGACCGTCGCGTTGGGCCAGGTGGCCTCGATCGCTTCGGGGAACCCGGTGAGCCCGTCGACGCACACGATCAACACGTCCTGGATGCCACGGTTGGCGAGTTGAGCACAGACCCCGGCCCAAAACTTCGCCCCCTCGGTGGCCTGAATCCAGATCCCCAGGACGTGCTTGATCCCGTCCATGTCGACGCCGACACCGATGTGGGCGGCCTTGTTACGCACGTGCGCGCGCGCCGTCGCGGACCTTCACGATGAGCGCGTCGAGGTAGATCACCGGGTAGAACGCCTCCAGCGGGCGCTGCTGCCACGCGAGTACCTCGTCGAGGACCTCGTCGGTGATCTTGCTGATCGTCTCCCGGCTCACCTGCGCACCCACCGTCGACACCAGGTGGTGCTCGATGTCGCGCACCGTCATCCCGCCCGCATACAGCGACACGATCATGTCATCGAGCCCACCCAGCGCACGAGAGCCCTTCGGGACCAACGTCGGGGTGAACGTGCCGTCCCGGTCCCTGGGGATCGCGAGCTCAACGTCGCCGACGCTGGTAGCGACGGTCTTGGGATAGGAGCCGTTGCGCGAGTTCGGGAACACCACCACGTCGGGGTCGCCCTTCTCGTAGCCCACGTGCTCGCTCAGTTCCGCCTGCAACCCGCGCTCCAGACCGGCCTTGATCAACTGCTGGATCAAGCCGTCCTTGCCGTCGAGTTGGACCTCGCCGGCGTCGATCATCGCGTAGATGCCGTCCAGCGCGCCGCTGGCCTCGAGGGCCTTCACACCCTCACGCTGGTCACGGCGTCGGTCCTCACGGGCATCTCTATCAACCATGGTCATCAGTGTCTCTACTTTCGTGTCAGGAGCCACCCCTTACACAAACCATCTGACACCCTCGCGTTTGCCTGTTAACCGGCTAATCGGGGCGTTGGGGGTAGTCAAGGGCGCGGTGATGCGGTCAGGCATGCTGGATTTGGTGAGCGGTTTGGCGTAGGCATGGGGGTATGGACAACGATGATGTTCTCCTCCTTGAACGCGACGCTCAGTCGTGGCGACTCAGGTGTGACAGCAACCCCGAGTTGGTGTCGCAGGCCAACGCCTATCTGGGGTACCTCGGGGACCGGAACTACTCGCCAGGAACGGTTCGCACCTACGGCTACGGCCTGCTGGCCTTCCACCGATGGCTCCATCACGTTGGGTTGAGTGTTGGCGACGTCGTCACCGACGACGTGGTGGGCTTCCTGAGCGCGTGTCGACAAGAAACGATCCCGGGCCGACCAGGGCCCAACGTGGTCGACCTGGCGGGCCGACCCACAGACCGGCTCGCACCAGCGTCGGTGAACCTGCGGCTGGCCGCCGTCGCCGGGATGTTCGAGTTCTTGTCGATGCGGGACCCGGGAATGCGTTCCCCGATCCCCAAGGGCAAGCCCTCGTCCTGGTTCGCGACCGGGGAGCGCACCGGCATGCTGGTCCATACCCGCCGACGACCGGCACCACGATCCCGGCTACGGCTGCGCACCCCCAGACGGCTGCCGCGGGCGTTGAGCGTTGAGGAGACCGCCACGCTGTTGGGGTCGCTGCGTTGCAGCCGGGACCTGTCCATTGCGGGGTTGATGCTCTACTGCGGGCTTCGTTCCTGCGAGGTCCTGGCCCTGGCGGTCACCGACGTCGATATCGGCGGCCGGTGGTTGAGTGTCCACGGCAAGGGCGGCAAAGACCGTCGCGTCCCCCTTGACGAGGACCTGGCCGCGATGATCGCCTCCTACCTCCTGACAGACCGGCCCGAATCCTCATCACCTGTGTTGTTCCTCAGCGCGAAGGGCCCCACCCGCGGGCAACCACTGACGGCGGCTGGGTTGCGCAGCATCTTCCGTTACCACCGCAGCATCACCGGGATCGTTGCCGGCGCCCCACATGCTCTGCGTCACACCTTCGGCACCGCCTTGGCGGAGGCCGGGGTTGACCTGGCAGTCATGCAGGCCCTGCTGGGGCACGCCCACGTCGACACCACCGCCCGCTACATCCACCTCGCCCCGACTCACGTGAAGGCCCAATACGATGCCGCTCGCACCCGTCAACGCCTCAACCGTCCCTGACCCCTCCGAAACCCCCAAGCAGGTGGTGGCCGCCTACCTCACCCACCAACACCGAACCGGTCGGGGCAATGTCTCCTTCACCCAAGCAGCCAGAGTGTTCATGCGTCGCTGGCCCCAGCCCCAGAACTGGGCCGACGAGGCACTTCAGGTCCAACTCTCCGCAGGTTGCGCTACCCGTCCATTCATCACGTTCCTGCTGGTCACCGGACGGTTGCACCCGGGCTGGGACTACATGGTGAACCGGAAGTTCTCCTCGCTCTGGCGCGACGTCGAAGACACCGCCATCGGGGCAGACCTTGAGGCGTTCATCGAAGCCGCCCGCGGTTGCGGCTACAGCGAGCGCGTTGCCTCCGCGATGGCCTCCCAAGTCATGGCTCGGGTGTTGTTTGCCACCGGCAGGCCGCTGTCACAGACCACCTATGCCGACTTCGACGCCCTCACCGCCGCTGGCGTCCGGCGTCAACACGCCACGGGCAGGACTTGGAAGCACTACCGCGCCGCGGCGACAGCAACGAAAACGGTGCTGTTCCACATGGGAATTCTGCCCGCCCTGCCCGAGCCCTGCCAGCAACCTTGGCCCTTTACCCGTCGCCTCGAGGGCATTCCGGAGCCGATGCATTCGATCCTGGTGCGATACCTGCAACGCAAAACTGTGACCTGCAAACCCAAGACAGTCTCCTGCCTGGCCACCCGACTGAAGCACTTCGCCACCTTCATCACCGCCATCGATCCTGAACTGATCCCGTCGGAATTGACGCGCTGCGATCACATCGAACCTTGGCTGGTGTCCCTGCCTCACACCCTCAACTCCACTACCGGGGCGTTGGTCACCGTCGCTGACCAGGCCCGCCGGATCTTGGCCGCGGCCAACTTTCTGGCTGACATCACCGAGTGGGACTGGCCCGAAGCCCCAACACGGAGGCTGTTCTACTCCTCCGACAATCCGCGGCTTCCCCAGCCACTGCCCAGGTTCCTGCCACCCGACGCGGACCGTCGCCTCACCGAAGAACTCACCGCCTCCGAAAACCGGTTGGCCGCTGATGCTCTCCTGCTGCAGCGCGCTTGCGGGCTCCGTATCGGGGAACTCCTTGACCTTGAACTCGACGCCGTCATCGACACCCCCCACCTCGGATCCTGGCTCAAGGTCCCGCTGGGGAAACTCGACACTGAGCGCATGGTCCCAATCGACGAGGAAGCACTGAACCTCATCGACCGCATCATCGCGCTGCGTAGCCCGGGACGGGCGATCCGACACCCCCGCACCGGGAAACCCGCACAATTCCTATTCACCTCCCACGGCCGCCGCGTGACAGCCACCGCACTGCGCGGCGAGCTCCGCAGGGCAGCGACAGCCGCCGGGATCGGGCACGTCACCCCGCACCAACTTCGTCATACCTACGCCACCGCCCTGGTCAACGCCGGAGTTTCACTCCAAGCCCTGATGTCGATCCTCGGGCACGTCTCCGCCGAGATGAGCCTGCGCTACGGCCACCTCTTCGACACCACCGTCCGCGCCGAGTACGAACGAGCTCTCGACCTGGCCAAGAACCGCATTGGCGCCCTACCCCAACCCGCCAACACTGACACCGTCGAGCCCGCCACGACTTGGTTGACTGGGCCGACGATCAAGACCGCCCTGGCGGGCGGGCACTGCCTCCGCGCCCCCGCGCAACAGGCCTGCACCTACGCCAACATCTGCGAACACTGCCCCAGCTTCCACACCACGATCCAAGACATCCCCATCCTGACCCGGCAACGCGACACCGCCGCGGTCTTGGCCGACGACGCACAACACCGCGGATGGGACAGCGAAACTGAGCGCCACCTCAAACTCATCACCCGGCTCAACACCCTCATCGACACCGCCACGACACGCCCGAACGCCGGATGAAACCAGACACCTCCATCACCGCAAAATCAGCACAGATTAGCCGGTTAATGCTGGGATAACGCGATGGCCGAATCGTTCTTCTCCGCGTTGAAGAACGAGCGGGTCCACCGCACCGTCTACGCGACGAAAGAACGTGCCAGACGTGACGTCATCGCCTACATCGAGGGGTTCTACAACAGCCGCCGCCGGCACTCCGCCCTCGGCTACCGCAGACCCAACGAGGTCCACTACAGTTACCAACAGCCAGCACTGGCAGCGTAAGAGAAACCATCAACTCCGCTGTCCGAAATCACCGCGGCAGCCCAAACACCCAATTCGATCAAGAGAGTTGCGGCCGAGGCTACGCCAAACGCAATGCGGTCCCCCACCACGCCTTAACCGGCCGATAAGCCCCGTCGGGACCTCTTCGCGTATTCGGCAGCCCTCTGCTCCCCCGGTCACGGCTCGAGCGGCAGGAGCAGTGCGCCGGCATGCGGCGGCAACACCACCGTCGAGTTCCTCAGTTGCGCGCCCGCGGGGCTGGTCCACCGTAGCTGGTGACGTCCACCCACATCGATCGCGAGACACCACCCCCCGCAATCCTGCCCGGCCACCATACGGTGGTGCTGACCCCCTACGGGAGCCTCTTCTTCGCCTCCGCGTCTGTGTTCGAAAGCCAGCTACCGCGCGTCGAGGCGACGTCCACCAGCTCAGTCGTCGTCATCAGCATGCGCGGGAAGGAGGACCTCGGCGCAACCTTCATCACCATCATGCTGCGCTACCACGACTCCCTCCAAACAGTCGGCAGCCACCTCGTCCTGACCGGCCTGAGCGAACGCGTCCACGCGCAACTGCACAGGACCGGTGCCTTGGAACGCCTAGGACGCGACAACATCTTCGCCGCCACACCCAGAATCGGCGAATCCCTCAAGGCCGGGCTACAGCGAGCACAGACCCTCCTCGGCCAGTGACATCGCGGCCCTGGGCATTCTCCGCGACGGCACTGCAGGACACGCGCAGGTCCACCACCACTTCGCGCTGGCCCGGGCCTGCCCAAGAGAGTCCCGCGACCTCACCGAGAGTCGCCTGTCGTTCTCCCGCCGCTTGGAGCGCTCGCGTTCAGGCTGCCGGCAGTACGACGTAGGGAAGGATTCAGAGCTGGGGGCACTCGGGCACTTCAATGAGGGAGGCAGGGCGGGGCAGCCGCGCCCGGTCGACCGGTCGCCTGACCAGCGCCACGAACTCGCCCAGGCTGACCCCCGCTTCGAGCGTGTGCCGCAGGTGAGCGTGGAGGGCGATGTGGTAGCGGTTGCGCCGGCCTTCCTTGTCCTTGGTGACGTAGCCTTGGTTGACGAGTTCTCGGACGATCTGCTGCACCGCCCGCTCCGTGATTCCGACCATGTCAGCGATGTCGCGCATGCGCGCGTCCGGGTTCATGGACAGTGCGACGAGCACGTGTCCGTAGTTGGACAGAAAGGTCCAGCCGCCGTCGTTCATACGAAGAAGGATACGCGAGTTACCCTTCTAATGCAGGAGGGTGACCGCCTCCACGGCCGCTGCAAGGGCAGAACTGGTCACAAGCATCACCAGTCGGCCGACTCCCGCAAGGCGGTTCTGCCCGTCGGCAACCCCTGATCGCCGCGCGGGCGCAGGTCGGTAGATTCTCCAGCGACCTCGGCCTTCTCGACCAGCTGGCGAGACTCCCGCCGGAGAGTCAGTTCCCGAAAATCTTCCCCCAGCCCGGGATCTCCAGCTGGGCGAGCTGCTCTCCCGCGCTACTGACGTCTTGGCTCAATCCGGCAATCTGGTCCGCTGCCCCGGCGGCGGCCTCAGTCGCCCCGCCAGCCAGGTCTGCGGCCCCCGTGGTCAGATCCTCGACACCGCTGGTGAAGCCTGCCAGATCGATTGAGCCCGCCAAGGCATCGAAATCGACACCGGCGGCGAGGGCTTCACCGAGGAGCGGGGCGGCAACCGCGCTGAGTGCCGCGCCGCCGGCCACGGCGATCAGCAGCCCGCCGCCTGCACCCGCGGCGGCCGCTCCGAGCCCCTGCCCGGTCATGGCCGCGCCGGGGAGAGGTGTGCGCGCAAGAATCCCAGCTAGGACACCGGGCCGGGCGGCCTCGGCGCGGGTGGCGGTGCGGGCAAGATCCGCCGGCTGCGACGTGCGTGGCTGCTCTTCGGGGGGTAGTTCGGTGCGGAGTCGCGTGTGGAGCTGGTCGCGCTGTTCCGGGGTGAGCCGGGCGAACGCTTCCGCATGGATCCGCTCCAGCTGGGCGGGCTCCGCTGTCCGCAGCAGGTAGTCGTAGCGGGCCACTGCCGCACTGGCGGCCGGGTCGTCCTCCGACGGGGGGGTCGGTCCCACCGGTCGCGAGGCTGCTGCCGGGGGCGCGGCGGACGGGCGTGTGAGCCCCTCGACCGTGCCCCGCAGGGCGCTCGTCCAATCCGGAGTCTGGCCGCCAGCGGTCTTCGCCGGGGCGGCGGTCTTGTTGTTGAGGGCCTTGTAGGCCAGGCCGCTGAGGCGGTCGAACAGGTTCATGAGCGTTCCCTTCGGGGTGTGCGGTGGTACTGATCGATCGTGGCGGGTCCGCCGGGTGTGCGCTCCAGGCTCAGTCCGGTGGGCGGCGGACGGTCGTCGAAAGGCCTTCCGACCCGTTCTCGCCCCGGCGGACCACAGCGTCGGAACGGCCGACGGACGGGTTGTCCGTCGCCGTTGGGGTGGCTCCTCTATCGCGGTCGGCAGGTGTACCTGTCAGCCGCCGGAGCGACCGTTCCCCGTCCCCGCGGGCACAGGTGAGCGACGGCCGAAGACGGGCTCGACCGCAGCGAGCTCCTCGTCGGTGGCGATCCGGAAGGCCCCTGCCGACTCGGCCTGTACTTCGCGTCGACCTTGACCGCGGGTGGCGCGGAGACTGGCGACGATGGACACGGTGATGATGCTGGCGACGACGGCGAGGCTGATCGTGGTCGGGATGTAGAGCACGTCCAGCAGCAGCATCTTGATGCCCACCCAGATCAGGACGAACGAGAGCCCGATCTTGAGGTAGACGAACCGGTGGATCAGGTCAGCGAGGAGGAAGTACATGGCTCGCAGGCCGAGGATCGCGAACGCGTTGGCGGTGAAGACGAGGAACGGTTCGCTCGTCACGGCGAAGATCGCCGGGATCGAGTCGACGGCGAAGATGATGTCAGTGATCTCCACCAGCACCAGCACCGCTAGTAGCGGCGTCGCCACCACAAGCCCCGCCTTGCGGACCAGGAACTTCTGCCCGTGGTACGCGTCTGTCATCGGCACGAACCTACGGAACACCTTGAGGATGCGGGACTTCTCAGGATGGACGTGCTCGTTGCGTGAGCGGAACATCCGCCAGCCGGTGTAGATCAGGAACGCCGCGAAGACATAAAGGACCCACGAGAAGTTCTCGATCAGCGCGGCGCCGGCGGCGATGAAGATCCCGCGGAAGACCAGCGCACCGAGGACGCCGAGGAACAGCACCCGGTGTTGAAGCTCGCGGGGGACCGCGAAGGCGGCGAAGATGATCGCCCAGATGAACACGTTGTCGACGGCGAGGGATTTCTCGATCAGATAACCGGCGAAGTACTGCTGCCCGAATTCCGCGCCCCACAGCGTCCACACCAGCACACCGAACGCGACACCGATCGTCACCCACACGATCGACCAGGCGGCGGCTTCCCGAACCCCGATCACGTGGGCCGTGCGGTGGGCGATGAGGTCGACGACGAGCATCACCAGGATCACACCCAGGACGGCGAACCAGACCCAGAGAGGAACAGTCATGACAAAAACCTCCACGAATATCGTGAAGGTCTCATCGGCCCTCAGGGCCCTGCGCACCGGGTCCCGCAGCGGGACCGTATTGACGATGCGGAGCGAGGATTACTCCCCTTCGGGTCCAAGGAGACAGGAAGAGTGCCTCCCATGTCAAGTCAGCCAGGTCGGGGCCGCTGAGAAGACCTGTCACAGGACACCCGCAGCGTCGACGCCCTCGTCGGCCGGTGCGTTGCCGGTTTGCCCCGGACGTTCGGGAAGCCTCAGCCGGTGTTCTGCAGGCCGGCTGCAGCCCCCTTCACCGTGAGTAGCAGAACCTTCGCCCACTGCTGCCGGGTTTGGGGGTCCGAGGTGTCGTCGGTCTCGGTGCCTTTGTTGCGCAGCAGTCGCAGGGCGCGGAGTTGGAGGTGACTGAGGGCGTCGATGTCGGGGGCGCGGAGGGTGATCCTGGTGCGGAGTTGGGGCTTGTGCTGAAGGAGTTCGTTTTGTTCGAGTGTGGCGAGCACGGTACGGCGGGTGAGGTCGAACTCGGCTAGAACGGCGGTCGTGATGTCAGGGCGTCCGCCGAGGGCGAGGAATGATTCGGCCAGTTGGCGGTTGGCTTTGGCCAGGCTCATCTCGGCGATGTCGATGAGGCTGGCGAAGAGTGGCCATTCCCGGTAGGCGGCGCGGAGCCGGTCGATATCGCCGACAGCGTCTAGCCCGGATCCGAGGCCGTACCACCCGGGGACGTTGGCTCGGATCTGAGCCCACGCGAACACCCAGGGGATGGCCCGGAAGTCGGCTAGGTCTCGTCCTTCGGTGGCTCCGCTACGGCGCGCCGGCCGTGACCCGAGGCGGAGCTGTCCGAGTTCTTCCAGTGGGCTGGACTCGGCAACGACGTCTGCGAAACCTGGCGTGCGCACCAGTTGGAGATAGGCCTGTCGGGAGGCCTTCTCCACCTGTGTGGCGATGTCGGCGTACCGCTGGGCTGAGAGGCTGGTCGACGGGGCCGGATCGGCGTCGGCGAGGAGTACCGCGGAGGTCAGCCGCTCGAGGTGGGCCTGGGCGAGCGCGACGTCGGCGTAGCGGGCGAAGATGACTTCGCCTTGTTCGGTGACCTTGAACCGGTCGGCGACGGAACCGGGAGGTTGGGCCAGGATCGCCCGATGCACCGGACCTCCGCCGCGTCCGAGGGAACCGCCGCGGCCGTGGAAGATCGTCAGACGAACGTTGTGTCGCTGGGCCCAGGTCACCAGTTCGGACTGGGTCTCGTAGAGGGTGAGGGTCGCGCTGGCCGGCCCGACGTCCTTGGCGCTGTCGGAATAGCCGACCATCACTTCGACCTGGTGGTCGCGCTGTCTCAGCCAGGTCTGGGTGCTGTCCAACTGGATCCACTCCTCGAGGAGGGAGGTCGCACCGTTGAGGTCGCTACCGGTTTCGAACAGGGGGACCACGTCGAGGCGCAACGCCCGGTCTCCTACCGCCAGCCGGGCCAGTGCCCGCACCGTGACCAGGTGCTCCGCCTTTTGGGTGAAACTGATCACATAGCGGCCGCAGCAGCGGGGACCCCAGCGTTCCTGCAGCAGGGCCATCACCCGCAAGGTGTCCAGCACCTCGCGGGTTTGATCGGTGATCGGCCGCACGTGGTCAGGCCAGCCGTGGACGGCCAGGTCGTCGAGCCGGGCCAGTCGGTTGCCCGCGGGCGCGGCGCCGTCCAGTTGGGAGAGCAATTCCTCGATCGCGGCGGCGTGGACCGCGCTGTGTTGGCGGACTTCAAGCTCCGCCAGATGGAAGCCGAACGTCTCCGCCTGCCAGATCAGGTGCTGCAACTCACCATGGGCGCCGCGGACGTCTCCGGCCAGTTGCAGCGAGGCCTGCACCAGCTTCAGGTCGGCGATCAGGTCCCCCGGGTCACGGTAGGCCAGATCCAGGCTGCCCTGGCGGGTCGCCCCGAGGCGCGCTGCCACAAACAGGAGCTTGTGCCGATGCGGTTCACCTGGCGATGAGGCCTCGATCGCTGCGGAGATCTGTGGCCCCGCGACGGCGTCCACCGCGAGGGAGTTGCGCAGCGCCGGGGACGCCGGGGTGTTCTCATCGCTCATCGTGAGGGTCCGGGCCACCCGATCCACTCCCTCAACCAGGGCGGCCAGCACATGGTCGGCCTGGAGGGCCATGGTCTGCCGGGTGACCTCGGCGGTGACGAACGGGTTGCCGTCACGGTCACCCCCCACCCAAGTGCCGAACCTGGCGAAGGCCGGGACGATCGGCGCCTGTCTGCCCGGCTCACCCCCGCCGAACGCGCGCTCGACGGCACGGTACAGCCGTGGCACGGCCCGGAACAGTGTCTGGTCGAAGACCGTCATGAGCGTGCGGACCTCGTCCGTCGGCTGAGGCGGGGTGCTGCGCAGTGGTGAGGTCCGGTGCAGGATGTTGATCTCCTCAAGCATGCGCCGACGGGCGAAGGCCTGCTCATCGGGACCGTTGCGGGCGTCGTCATACCTCTCGAGTTGGACAGCGATGCGGCTCAATGCCGAAGCCACCGCCCGGCGGCGAGCCTCGGTCGGGTGCGCAGTGAACACAGGATGGATCACCAGCCGGTCCAGCCGCGAGGCCACCTGAGGCCCCAAGGCAGCCACGGCCGGCCAGACATCGTCGGTGACTGGAGCTTCCGAGCTCCGTCCGCCGCTCTGCCCGCGGGACCGGTGCCGTTCCTCCGCGAGGTTGGTCAGGTGAAAGTGCACGGTGAGCGCCTGGGCCAGGCGCGCGGCCTCGGAGACGTCAAGGGCGTCGACGATACGGCGAGGAGCATCCCGGTCCCCACCGCAGGCAGCGCGCGTGGTGGCGTTGCGCAGGGCAGACAGCAGGCTGGCGAGTTGACCCTGCCCCGCCTCGGTCAGGACCTGGTTGTGGAGTCCTGTGAGTAAAGCGATGTCGGCGACCAGCAAACCATCCAGGTGGCGCCCACTCTGGGTCCGTGGCTCGAGACCATTCACAACAAGTCCTCCTGACTCGCAACAACCACGGACACCGCGTCCTGGCCGCAAAGGGATGCAGGCCTTCGTCAGGCAGGCACCGGGAATGTGCATTTGGGTGTGACCAGCGCGGCCTAATGGGAAGTCTAACTCACGCATTCATCTTCGTACGGCTAGGGCTTGTCGGCGCTCCGTCGACGCCGACCGACCGCGGCGACCGCCATGTCCGCGGGGCCACGGCGGCTCGACGGAGCCCGCCCAAGCACCTCCCGTCCCCACGGCCTGAGGGCCTCAGGGCGGTAGCCACAAACCGCCCCTGGTCGCCTCACCTCACAGACGCAGGTGCGGACAAGTGTTCGGCCACGGTCTCCAAAGCCAGACCCCTTGACGCCTTCACCAGCGCGACGTCCTTCGGACCCAACCAGGCCGCGGCAGCGGCGGCGGCGGCGTCCCTGTCCGATGTCACGATGGTCTCGACGCCACCGGCTCCCTTGACCAGGTCGTCGGCGTGGAAGCCGATCGCGATCAGTCGGTCCACGCCGTGGGCGGCGGCTAGCGCCCCGACCTCGACGTGGGCCGCGGCGGCTCCTGGGCCGAGTTCCAGCATGTCGCCCAGCACGGCGAGGAGGCGCCCGCCGGGTCGACGCAGCGAGGCCAGGGTGCGCAGTGCCGCGGCCATGGAGTCGGGATTGGCGTTGTAGGCGTCGTTGATCACCAGCGCCCCGTTCTGACGGGTGCTGAGTTCCATCCGCCACCGCGAGCGGGCGGTCGCGTTGCTCAGGGCCCTGCCGATCGTGTCAACGTCCAGGCCTTGCCCGAGAGCTGCCGCCGCTGCGGCCAGAGCATTGCCGACCTGATGGGCTCCCGTCACCTGCAACTCCACTGGTGCACAGCCTGTGGCTGTGCCGCTGGCCCGGAGCAGGAAGGTGTGCCGTTGCCCGTCGGTGGCCCCGACCTGCTCGGCCCAAACCCGCAGGTCACCCCATCCGGGCGTAGCACCGACGGCGAAGGTGGCGATCCGGGCGCTGGTGCGTCCGGCCATGGCTGAGACGAGCGGGTCGTCGGCGTTCAGGACCGCCCAGCCTTCTGCGGGCAGCGCCCCCACGATTTCGCCCTTGGCCTTCGCGATCGCCGCGACCGACCCGAACTCGCCGAGGTGGGCGTGGCCGACATTGACCACAATGCCGACGCGAGGCGGCACGATCGCGCACAGCGAGGCGATGTGGCCTGTACCGCGGGCACCCATCTCGCTGACCAGGAAGCGTGTGGCTGCATCCACCCTGGTGGCTGTCAGCGGCACGCCGATCTCGTTGTTCAACGAGCCGACCGGGGCGACCGTAGGACCGGCAGTGGCCAGCACCTGGGCCAGCAAGTCCTTGGTACTGGTCTTGCCTGATGATCCGGTGATGCCGAGGGTGACCAGCCCGGCCGCGGCGGCTTCCTCCACAAGCGCTGTCGCCAGGGCGGTCAGCCCTGCCAGCGGGTCGGGCACCACCAGTTGCGGGACCGCCAGCGGCAGTTCCCTACGCACGAGGACGGCCGCGGCCCCAGCCGCGACCGCCGCCGCTACGAAGTCGTGACCGTCGGCCCGCTCCCCCGGCAGTGCGACGAACAGGGCACCGGGACTGCTTGCGCGAGAGTCGATGACCACGTCAGGGCCGACGAGAGAGCCTGGGTCGCCGACCAGCCTGGCTCCCGACAGCTGGGCCAACCGGGCGGCACTCAGGAAACGCATACGCTATATTATTCACGAATTGCTTTACGTACGTCAATCGGTTAGGTTCACCACCATGGATATTGAAGGCTTCCCCGACCTGTTGGCCGCCAACCGCCGCTACTCGATCTCGGCCCCGCGCGACTTCGACGGCATCGCCCACGCCGGAATCGGCATCGTCACCTGCATGGATTCCCGCCTCCAGCCACTGGAGATGATCGGGCTGGTCCTTGGTGAGGCCAAGATCCTGCGCACCCCCGGCGGGCACGTCACCGACGACGCCCTCCGCGGCCTGGTTCTGGGCGTGCACTTGCTCCGGATCACCCGGATCCTGATCGTCCAACACACCCGTTGCGCGATGGCAGGCGGAGACGACGCCTGGATGCGTCAACGAGTCGCTCAGGCAACCGGCGCCGACCTGACCGGCGTCCACATCGGCGCGGATCCCAACCAGTTGGGTCGCCTTCAGTCGGACGTCGAAATGGTACGCACCCACCCCTTGATTTCGGGGCGAGCACAGGTCGGTGGATTCCTGTACAACGTCGACACCGGCCTGCTTGACCAGCACGGATGACGCGCCCGGCCGGGAGAGTCCAGCGCCGCCTCGCGGACGAAGTGGGACTCAGAACTCAACCATGCCTCGATGGTCGGGACAGGAGCCCTTCATGACTGATGATCCCCACACGGGCCCTGCAGCTCCAGCCCTTCTTGTGCTCGAGGATGGCAGATGGTTCCGGGGAGTCTCCTTCGGGGCCACCGGCGAGACGTTCGGGGAGGCCGTGTTCGCCACCGGGATGTCCGGTTACCAGGAGACCCTCACTGACCCGAGCTACCACCGGCAGGTGGTGGTGGCCACCGCACCGCACATCGGCAACACAGGCTGGAACGACGAGGATGACGAGTCCGGCCAGGTCTGGGTGGCCGGATACGTGGTCAGGGACCTGTCCCGGGTGCGGTCCAATTGGCGCTCGAACCGGTCGCTAGACGCCGAACTGGGGACTGCAGAACAAGATGGTCTTGTCGGGCCACACCTGTTGCGCCTGGACCTCCAACCCGAGGACGTCAACGCGGGCGAACGTGTCGAGGTTCGCGGCGGTGATCGCGGGCACGACAGGGATCGGTGAGGTAGCGTCAGACATGAGCCTTGTTCGTTGAGAGAAGTGACGTAGACACTCACATCCTCCCAGCGGCAAGGCTCCCTACATCTACTCACCCGCCCAACGCAGTCCCACTCTCAAATGGGAAGAGCCGTTTTGTTGCCTGGTGATGAAGGAACACATCCGAGCTGCGCGAGGAGCCCGCGGTCCAGGCCGCGTTGCTCGATCAGATCGACTCGACGAAGGTCCGCATCGGGGTAGCGCAGCCCGGCGCGACGGATGAGGCCCTCGTCCTTGGAATGAGTGAACGCTGCGTGCGCATCGTCGACGACGAGCTGGACGCGTTCCTCGAACGCCATCCCGAGAGTGAGGGTGTCGTCCTGGGCTTCGAACGCGTCCAGCAACACGGTCACGCCCATCTCGCGGAGTTTCCGCTTGGTCTCGCTGTCGAGCCGACTCATCGCTGACCTCCTGCGTAGTAGTTGGCGCCGCGAACGAACCCGGCCGGTGTATCGGCTGCGTGGGTGCTGGGGTTGGCTGGGGCCTTCTCCGGCGGCCAGGCGCATCCTGTTGCGTCTCGAGGATGGGCCGCAGGTGGGCGTAGCGCGGCGAACGAACCGCAGACGCCAGCGCGATGCCCGCCGCGGCCTCGACGCGTGCCGCCGAGTAGCGACGCGTCAGCCGCAGCACTGCCAGCGCCGCGTCGAGCCCTTGCTCGTCGACGGGGACGGACTCGAAGATCCGGTTCACGATCGTCGTCGTGTCCTCACCGACCCGCCCCGCCCATTCCCGGACCCGGGTTGCGTCCCATTGACGGTAGCGAGGCCCTTCAGGCAGGTCACTGTCGTGCGTGCGGTGCTCGTTGACCATGCCCGCGGGAGCGAGGAGATGGCTCGTGAGTCGCGTATCGCCGTCAAAGACCTCCAGCGTGGTGGCCGTGACGCGCAGCTCGACGGGGCGGCCAACATAAGGGTAGGGAACGGAGTAGAAGTTCTTCTCGAACACCACATGCCCGTCGTTTCGGACCCTGCGCCCATACACCCACCGACTGATCTCGTAGCCCACTGCCGGCAGCGGGCGCAGCAGCGGCCGTTCCTCTGCCTCGAACACCGACAGCCGAGAGCCGGCGCGCTTCTGGAACGGTGTCGCGTTGTAGGCCCGCATCCGCGCATAGATCGCCTCCCGCAACTCCGGTAGCGTCGCGAACGACTTCCCCGGCAACGCGGCGATCACCTGGGTGGCGATGTTGCCGACGGTGTTCTCGACACTGGCCTTGTCCTTGGGCTTGGGGACCCTGCCGGGCAGGACCGCCGCCCAATAGTGCGCGGCAAGCTCCCGATAGGCGTCGTTGAGGACCACCTCGCCCTCCGCCGGATGCGCGATCACGCCCGTCTTCAGATTGTCCGGAACGATCCGTGGAACACTGCCACCGAACCACTCGAACATCGCCGTATGCGCCCGCAGCCAAGCATCCTGCTTCATATCCAATGACGCCTCGACGAACGCGTACCGGGAGAACGGCAAACACGCGACGAACAAGAACACCCGCGTCGACTTCCCCGTCACCGGGTCGGTGAGCTGCATCGCCTTGCCCGACCAGTCGACCTCCACGCTCTGCCCCGCCTTGTGACCGACGCGGGAGGGGAGCCCCGCGACCAGGACGTGCTGCTGGTAAGTCTTGCAGAACCGGTCATAGCCCATCGCTGGCGACCCCGGACCCGACGCAGGCGTCGCGGTACTCACCATGCAGCAGCTTCAACGTAACACCCACCCTCGCGAGCTCACGGTGTACCTCATCCCAGTCCGGCTGGGCGTAGACGCTCTGATACTCACCACGGCCCGGGAACAGCCGTGCATAGACGTCCCCATCCGGCAACGGGGCAACATCCTCATAGGTCAGACCCACAGCGTCAGCAGCTGCGATGACCCTGTCCACCGAGTGACGAGACATGCCCTGCGCCGCAATCTGCCGACGCGAGAGCCCCTCCGACCTCAAGCGAAGCACGAGCTTGGCTTTGATCTTGCGTACCATTCCAATTACTCCTTCTGCCACGTGAGACGCCACGCGGCAGAAGGAGCCTAGGAACAAGGTGGCGCTCAAACCCAATAACCGGCGGCGCTCACCACCCCGATCGCGTCAACACCGACGTGGCGCCAAACGGCAACAGCTCTGGCGCTCAACGAGCCGAATATTTCAAACCAGCCCTTCTTCGCCTTAGTAGCGAGTTGAAGCGCCGCTTTGCCGCACCTGCAACACGCTGCAGATGGGCTCGACTCCGAGCGGGCGACCCTCAGCCACGTCGTCCTTGTTCGCGTCGATGAACGCGACTACTTCCGGTGTTGGCGGTCGAGCTCCGCCCCGAAGAAACTCGCCTTATGTGGGTGATCGCTGTCAAGCGGTGGCTTGATCGAGGCCTTCGAGGAGGTTGGTGTAGATCTCGGCGCGGCGGGTTTGGCCTTTGGCGCAGGCGTCGTCTCGTTGGGCGATGAGGGTGGGCCGGTGCTGCTGGGTGGTGAAGAACATGGGGCAGGTTTCGCAGATCGTTTCGTAGCGGCAATCGAGCTCGACGGGCCGGCGGCAGTAGCCGTTGCCCAAGAGTCGTTTGTTGACCTCCGCATGCAGGGCGGTCATGGCTGGCCCGGCGGCCTCGGCGGGCAGGACGGGGATGGCGGGCTCAGCATCTTGGTAGAGGGCTTCGATCTTGCTGGTGACTTGGAAGTACTGGTCGGCGACGGTGCGGTCACCGATGCGGGCGTAGACCATCGTCATCGACAAGTCGGCGTGGCCCAGTAGCGCGGCGATCGCTTCGAGGCTCATGCCGCGGTTGATGGCTTGGGTGGCAAGGGTGTGGCGCAGCTGGTGGGGGTGGACGTGGCCGATGCCCGCGGCAGTGGCGGCTTTCTGGACGGCTTTGTCGACGCGGGTTGGTGGAATGGGTCGTCCGCGTTCGAGCAGGAGCAGGTCGCTGGCCTGCCAGGACGGGCGGTGGGCGATCCAGGCGTCGATGAGGGTTTTGAGGGCCGGGTCGAGGGGGATGTAGCGGTCGGTGTGGAGTTTCCCGACCGGGGTGCGAAGCCAGTAGCCGGTGCCGATCTGGACGACGGCGTTGATGCGTAGTCCGAGTAGTTCGCCGCGTCGCATGCCGGTGCGGGCCAGGATCTGGATCATCAACCGGTCGAGTTCGTCGGGTAGCTGTGCGGCGGCGGTCATGAACGCGGCAGCACGGGCATCGTCGAGGAACTTGGGCAGTGGCTTGTCCAAGCGTGGACGGTCTTCGCGGAAGACCAGAGCGCCGGTGGGCAGGTCGGGATAGCTCCATTCGGTGATACGGGTGAAGAAGGTATGCAGGTGACCCATCCGCATGCCCAACGTGGTCTTTGACAACCCGGTCTGGCCGCGGTAGCCGGGTCGTTGATCAAGCCAGGAGCGGTAGTCCTCGATGTGGCAGCGCTGCAGGTCGGCGATGCGATTGACCTCGGGGTGGTGGGCGATGAGGTATCCGGCGAATTGCCGCAGGGTGGTCTCGAACAGTGTCACTGATGAGGGCCGTAGTGAGGCGTGGCATTGCTGCAGGTAGCGGCGCATCGTGGCAGCCATCACCGGAACATGGGTGGTGATCTGTTCCCAGTCGACCTCGGCGGCGCTGCGCGCCGCCCATGGCCGGCGGACAGCCGGTTGCGGTGCTTGCCCGCGGTGGAACATCACCGCATCCAGCCCGAACAGTGGCGTCGACAACCATCGGGGCGGCGCGCTCGCTCGGGAGGCCATCACGGCATCGAAGTAGCTGGTGCGCGCCTGCTGGTAGGTCTGTGTGGTCAGGGCATCAGGGCTGGTGCCGGCGATCACGCAGATGCGCGCCAGATGGGACCACATGCGTCGGCTTTGTGCCGTGGTGAAGCCCAGCTCGAGGGCTTGGGTGGTGAATCTGTCGCGCTGCTCGGGATAGGCGTCAGCGATGTAGATGCCCCAGTGGCAGCATGACTGGGAGACGAAGTCCGGGGTGACCGGCAGGCTGCTGGCGATGGCGGCGTGAGCAGCGAACGACATCACCTCGGTGCGGACCTGGCGGCGTTGCTCGACGCTGGCGTGGTTCCAGCCGTCGAGATCACCGAACAGCCGACCGAAGCGCTGTGCCGCCAAGCGACGGCCCTTCGCCGACGCTGAGCTGGAAGCAGCCGCAATGTAGGAGGCCGTCACCTCCTCAAGAGCCGGACTGGTGCTGGTAGGGGCAACAGCGGTCATGGACGGGGCCCTTCCTCGATGGGTGGGTAGATGTCGCTCAACACCTGCATGGCGTCGCGGTACTGGTCAGCGAGCCAGTCGTTGGACAAGTGGAGGTAGATGCGGGTGGTCTCCAGGTTGGCGTGGCCGGCCTGGGCCTGAATCGCCTCCAAGGCCATGCCCGCCTCCCTCAGCCGGGTGAAGCATGTGTGACGCAGTTCGTGGCAGGTCGCGTGTCGCAACCCCGCGCGACCTCGGGCCCCAGCAAGGACTTCGTCCAGCCCTGCTGCGCTCAACGGCATGCCGCGGCGGGGTCCCTTCAACACCACGAACACCAACCCGGTGTCACACTCCGGGGGACGCTCGGTGGTCAGGTAGGCGGCCAGGTGGGTGAAGAACGCGTCGACGACCGGGACGATACGTTCGTGGCCGCCCTTGCCCTGGTGGACGAAGACCCGTCCATCGCCCAGCTGGATGTCGGCCAGACGCAGGCCCAGCACCTCACAGCGTCGCAGTCCGGCGTGCAGCATCAGCGTGACCATCGCCCGGTCCCGCTCGGTGCGCAACGCGCCCATCAACGCGACCGCCTCGCCCGGCGACAGCACCTGCGGCAGCCGTTTTGGAGCACGGACCAGCGGCGAGCCCCGCAACGACCGCGACCGGGGCGTCATCGACCGAGGAACCGGCTGCCGCTCACACACACCGCGGGCCAGCAGGTAGTCGAACAGCGAGGTGACCGTGGCCAGGCGGCGTTTGATCGTGGACGCCGCCAGGCCCTGCTCGCCGTCGACCAACCGGACCACGTTGCCGCCATGGCGAGGTTCACGCTGCTGCTCGATGAAAGCCAACACATCCGCCGTGCCCACCCCAACCGGTGGCTTGCCCACCACCGTGAAGAAGACCTTCAAGTCGAAGGCCTGCGCCAACACCGAATTGGGTCGCAGACGCGCCGCGGTGAACCTCAGATACTCGTCCACCCACTGCTCACCCAACCTGGGTGGCTGCCCCTCCACGAAGACCAGCTGTGGCACGAACCCATCCATCACTGGCCCCCAGCCACTCGAAGACACCACCATCGTCACCGCCGCATCGACGGCCTGCTTCTTCGGGGTCCAGATCACCTACATATCAAGCCGCTCGCTTGAGGATCTCGTTGGCTCGGCGCAACTCGCGGACCTCCTGCTCCAGCTCCCGCACCCGACGAGCCTCGAGCGTCGACACGCCGGCGACGTGACCATCGTCGACATCGGCCTGCTTGACCCACGACCGCACTGACTCGACGCCGTATCCGAGCTGCGCCGCGACCCGCTGCACGGTCCCGTGCTCGGTCCCCAGCTCGGCTCGCAACGTGCGCACCATCCGGACCGCGGCGGCCTTCTCCTCCGGCGAATACCGACGCGTCGTCGGCTTCCCTGCTGTCTGCTCTTTCGGCATAACCCCATCCTCGTTTCCAAGGTCAGGAGTCTCCAACAAACTCAGTACGGTTCACTGAAGGCGGCGGTACGTGCGTGGGTTCGGCAAGGAGCGCGGCGCGGATCGTTGCGAGCCGGAGCAGGAAGGTGCGCTCGTCGTACTTCTTCCGCCTGAGCCAACTCGTCACTTCACTGTTGTGTTTGCTCGCGTTGCAGGATCCGCACGCAGGGACCACGTTGTCGAGCGTATAGCGGCCGCCGCGTGAGATCGGGTGGATGCAGTCTCGCTGCAGCGGCACTCCGTGCTGTCCGCAATAGGCACAGCCTCCCCAGGCGTCGACGGAGATCAGCCCACTGGGCGGGGGTGAGGTCGTTGTCGACGCGGTCGAGCCTGCGCTGTCGTCTCTTCGCATAGCGTGCTCGGGTGGCCGCCGACCGTCATGCGGCGGAGAACTTGTTGCGTGCGGGCACCGTCCAACAGTACTGCGACCACATGATTCGGGTCGGATTGCCCCGCGCGAGGCGCGGATCACGGGGTGTGGCGCAATGGCTGGTATCGGCGGACCCTTGAAGAAACAGATCGCGACTCAGCGAATCACGTTGAAATAGGGAGGCGCCATGTCTCACGAAACACAGGTGGCGGCGTTGCATGAGGTTCTCGATGCGTTCAGCAGGCACGATCTCGACGCCATCATGGGCTACTTCGCAGAGGACTGCGTCTTCGAGTCGCCCCGGGGAGAGGATCCCTGGGGGAGTCGGTTCGTCGGACGCAACGAGGTCCGGCGCGGCCTCGCAGGCCGCTTCGAAGGCATTCCTGACGTGCGGTACACCGGCGGCAGCCATTTCGTCGCCGGCCAGCGGGGCGCCTCCGAATGGACGATCACGGGCACAGCCGTGTCGGGTGAACGCATTGAGGTGCGGGGTTGTGACCTGTGGACGTTCGACGACGAGGGGCTCATCGTCCGTAAGGACAGCTTCTGGAAGTTGCGGCAGCAGGCTTAGCTGCCGTGGGGGAGCCACGCGTGAGGGGCAGTCAGGCCTCGGCACGAGCCGTCGCACGCACGTTCCTCCGTGCGAAAAGGGCCAGCACCCCGCCCACAGCCAGCATGGGGAGGCCGAACAACCATGTCTCTCCCTCCACCTGTGTGGCGAGCAGGACGCAGCTGGCTAGGCCCAGGACGGGCAGCCCGCGCGGCACGCGGTAGTGCTTGTGGGCCACCGCGTCCTTGCGCAACACCAGGACGGCGGCGTTGACCGCGGTGAACACCACCAACAACAACAACACCAGCGTCGAGGCAAGCACCTCGATGGAACCCAGCAGCGCCAACACCACCGACAGCCCGGTGGTGACAATGATGGCGAGCCACGGCGTCTTCCGGCCGGGAAGCACCTTCGACAGGAACGACGGCAACAACCTGTCGCGGCTCATGCCGTAGGCCAACCGCGAACTCATGATGCCGGTCAGCAACGCGCCGTTCGCGACGGCGACCAGAGCGATCACCGAGAACAGCACCGGCGGAACCCCGCCCGCAGCGCGCACCACCTCCAGCAGAGGGCCGGTCGACGCGGCGAGCTCGTCGGTGGGCACGATCGCACTGGCAGCGATGCCGACGCCCACGTACACGAGGCCCGCCACCAGCAACGCCCCGAACAGTGCCCGCGGGTAGGAGCGCGCGGGATCCTTGGTCTCCTCGGCGACGTTGACCGAGGTCTCGAAACCCACGTACGAGTAGTACGCCAGCACCGTTCCTGCGAGAACAGCAGCGAGCGGGCCGTTCTCGGCGGTGCCGAGCTGAGTGAGTCTCGACGGGTCCGCATCACCGCGGGCGATGACCATGAATCCCAGGACAACCACCAGCACCAGGCCGCCCACCTCGATGATGGTGGCGAGGATATTCGCGAACAGGGACTGCTTGATGCCGAATGCGTTCAGGGCGGCGAGCAGCCCAAGGAACACGATGACGGTCACGGGCACCGGCAGGGTCAGGAACTCGCCGAGATAGTCTCCGGCGAAGCCCAGCGCCAGTGCACCGACCGAGACGATCCCCGCCGCGAGCATGCAGTAGCCGATGAGGAAGCCCGCGAACGGGCCGAAAGCCCGGTTCGCGTAGTGGGAAGATCCGCCCGCCCGAGGGTACTTGGTGGCCAGCTCGGCGTAGGATCCGGCGGTCAGCAACGCCATGACCAGCGCAACCAGGAGCGGCACCCAGACCGCCCCGCCGGAAGCGGCCGCGATGACGCCGACGAGAACGTAGACCCCTGCTCCGAGGACGTCCCCGAGGATGAACGCGAACAGTGCGGGGGTGGTGACGGAGCGGTTGAGCGCCGTGTGCGTGACGTTCGACATCCCCTGAGGCTAGCCACGGAGGGGGCCAACGGCGAACGCGTCGATGCCGAGTTGGCACCTGCCGCCCCTTGCTTCGGAGGCTCACCCGAGTTCTAGAATGTGGAGTGAAGGGCAATGTCGCCCTCATACGGGAGTCCACCATGGAAAGACCCAGACCGTCGTCCGCGCCGGCGGAACCTGCGCTTGAAAAAGCCCTCCTGACAGGGGCAATTGAGAAGCGGACCCCACCCTCCGGGACAGCCAGCGTCGACCTGTCCTGGCGCCCCCTGTACAGCATCGGCGGTTACGCGGCACTGCTGTTCGTGGTGTTGGTGCTGGTCCCCATCGTCCTCGTCTTCGTGGCGCCCTTGCCGCCCAGCCAGGGGCGGCCTCTTCTGGAGTACATCGCCGAGCACAAGGCCGTCTATCTGGTCGAGCTGGTGTCTTTCGTCGGCTTGGCGGTGCCTGCGCTCCTGGTGTTCGCCGCATTGGGCGTCGCGCTGTCCACCGTCAACAAGACCCTGGCTCTGATCGGCGGCCTCCTCGGGATCGTGTCGGAGACCATCGCGTTGGCCTTGGGCAGCAGCCCGCAGTCCCTGCATGGGGGCATGGTCGTGCTGAGCGACGCCTACGCCGGCGCGGATCAAGGCGAGCAGGCCGCGCTGGTGGCGGCGGCAGAGGCGCTGATCGCCGCGACGAACGCCGTGTCCTGGGCGGGCATCCTGACCGCCGGCGCGATCCTGGTGTTGTCCGTCGTGATGTGGCAGGGCCAGTGGGGCCGGGCCTTGTCCGTCGTCGGCATGGCAGCCGGGGCGATAGGTGTCCTCAGCGAGGCCCTGCGCCCCATGATCGGCTCCGCCTACCTCGTCTACGGCCTCCTGTTGCCGATCTGGTTCGCCTGGGTGGGCGTGAAGCTCTTCCGGGTCGCCCGCCGCAGCGGCAACCCGTCGACGTCGGGATGAGGGCGCCAGAGCCAGAGCGCACGCATGCCCTCGAACAGCAGACGCTGTCCGGGGGTGGCCGAGAGGGATCAGAGGGTGGCGAGGAGGTCCGCGCAGGCCTGTTCGCAGCGACGGCACGACTCCGCGCAGACGAGGCAGTGCTCGTGCATCGAGGCGTGCTTCTCGCACTCGTCAGCGCAGGCCCGGCAGACCGCTTCACAGGCGTCGAGCAGGGCTCGGATCACCTCGGTGTTGCGGGCCGTCTGGCGGGACAGGACCGCCGCTGTCGTCGCGCAGATGTCGGCACAGTCCAGGTTCGTCCGGATGCACTGCCTGAGTTCGGCCACCATGTCCTCGGCCAGGCAGGCGTCAGCGCAGGCCGTGCACGTCTGACTGCACTCAAGACAGGCCCGGATGCACTCAACCAACTTCTCCCCGTCGACGCTCGCGAGTTCCTGGGGGTAGGTGTCGAGCATGGCTTCGATGGTCAACATGTCGTCCTCCTTCCGGCGCGCGCCGGGAGTCACCGGCTGTGGACGCGCCGAGTTGCTCTGGCCTCCACGCTAACAGCGCAGATCGGTCAGGGCAGGCGTTCCGCCGTGATCTAGCGGCCGGAGGCGTACTCGAACTCGACCTCCAACGACGGGTCGATGGCCGTGATGATCCCCTCGTAGAAAGCCTCGGCCTGGTCCCTGAGGAGGTCCTCGTTGGCGTCGATGTACTGGCTCTGCGCCTCGTCGTTGAGGATCTGGTTCGTCATCTCCACCGCGTCGATCTCCGGGGTGACCCAGCTCAGCACACCGTTGTTCTCGGTCACCAGCTTGAAGTTCGCATCGTTGTGACCGATGAAGATGAACTCCGGAATGGAGACGGTGAAACTGTCCTCGCTGGTCTTCTCGATCCGGACGTCGTCGCCGTCGATACCGAGTTTGGCGTTGAAGCTGTACTGCAGGAACAGCGCCCGCTCACTGCCGGGTACATCGATCCCGAAGATTGTCCGACGCTCGTTCTTCTCAGCGATGCCCTGGATACCCAGGCTCAGGAGTGACACCTGTTCCTCCCGGGAGATGGCGTTGATGACCTGGCTGCTGAGGACTTCAGACCGGGTGTCGAGCGCAGATTCCCGGTAGCTGTTCCACATTTGGACTCCGACAAAGGCGACCGCGATTCCCAGGGCGATCCAGACGGTGACCTTGACGCCCTCGCGTAGCCGATCCTTCATCCGACAACCCCTTTACCGCTCGTCCACTCGGAGGCGCCGCACTGCGATCCGGTTCGTCCGGCCATGGGGCGCCCGTCTCGTGGGTGCCCCATGGCCGATGACCAGAGGTGGATCAGCTCTTCCCGCTCTTAGCGCGGGCGTTGGCCTCGCCCTCGGCCAACTTGGTGAGGAGCTCATCGGTGCGCGACTCCTCGTCGAGCGACTCGCTGAGGAGCGACGCGCCGTCGTTCAGCCCGAGCATCGAGGCCCAGCGACGGAGGGTGCCGTAGCGGGCGATCTCATAGTGCTCGACGGCCTGGGCCGACGAGATGAGGCCAGCATCGAGGGCCGGGCTCTCCTTGAAATCCTCCATGATTCCGTCGCCCTCGGCGATGAGACCGTCAATCGCCTCGCAGCGCTTGGACGTGGGCTGCCGGTCGATCATCTTGAAGACCTTTTCCAGCCGGGCGATCTGCTGCTCGGTCTCCTTCTGGTGGGTCAGGAAGGCCTCGGTCAACTTGTCCGAAACGGCGCTGTCGGCCAGCTTCGGCAGCGTCTTGGCGATGTGGCGCTCGGCGTAGTACATGTCGCGGAGCGTGTCGAAGAACAGGTTGTCCAGGGTCTTGTCGGCCATGATGGTCACCTTTCACTCAGGGGGATTTCTCCTTCCAACCGACGCTAATCGCTGCTCGGCGCAAGCACCTCACCCCGACGGACCAGAACCGAGCGGCGTCGGACATCTCCTTCGAGGGTGACGATCAGGTGAATTTGTGGCTACGGGTGCATGATTCCTGCGCCGAAGACGACCGGGAATGGGGTAGAGGCTGTTATTTTTGTGCTGCACGCTCACAGGAGAGGTCGCCCCGAATGATCCACACCGTGCACGCCCGTCACCGGCGCCACAGCGCGCACCCGGGGATAGCGGCCGGCCGAGAGGCGATACGACCGTGAGCGATGTGCGAGGCGTGCGCGCCGTGCATCCGAGGCCCCGAGGGATTCCTGTCCCTGGGGCCTCTTTTCATTCCACCTGCAACCCACATGAAAGGAACCGTGTCGCATGGGACTTCGTCTGAGGCATCAGCCGCACCGCTACATCGCCGCCTGCCAGCTCGATGAACACTTCCGCACGGCCTTCGTCGTGGGGCTCGACTACGACGTCAAGGGGGAGGTGGAATGGACCTCGGCCGTGATCGGCATCCTGGAGGGCACCTACTCTCCCTTCAAGGTGCATCCCACCAAACGCGTCCGTTCCGCAGGCGGGACCGTCGACATGTCCTGGCCCATCATCGTGCGGCTCAATTACTGGATCGACATTCCGTGGCGCAAGAGGCCTGAACTGCACCAGCGCGCCACCCGGCTGGAGATCCTGCGCCGCGACGGGTGGACGTGTGCATACTGCGGCGGGCATGCGCTCACCGTCGATCACGTGCACCCTGCGTCCCGCGGCGGCGGATGGACGTGGGGCAACCTGGTGGCGGCGTGCTCGCTCTGCAACGGTCGGAAGGGCAACCGGACTCCGGACGAGGCGCAGATGAAGCTGCTGTGGGACCCGAGTTCCTCCACCCTGGAGTACTCAGGCGTCCAGGCCGAGGTCTGGCGGATCCTCGAGTCCGAGAGCTACTGAGCCTCCGCGACTGCCCGCTCGAGCTGCGCGAAGGTGGCCTCGTCGAAGGCCACCAACCGAACCTCTCCGACGGCGGTGTCAGCCCCGTTGACGGACTCGACGGCGGCCGCGATCGCATCATCCTTGGGCCAGCCGTAGATGCCCGCGCTGATCAACGGAAAGGCGACACTCCGGGCTCCCAGTTCCTCGGCCACCTCCAGCGAGCGCTGATAACAGGAGACCAACAACCCCCGGTCGCGCTCGCCCGCGGCGTAGTTGGGACCGACGGTGTGGATCACCCAGCGGGCCGGCATGTCGCCAGCGGTGGTCCAGCCGGCGTCGCCCGTGGCCAGGCCGTGCGGAAACCGTGTGATGCATTCCTCGAGGACCGCCGGGCCGCCCGCGCGGTGAATCGCACCGTCGACCCCGCCACCGCCCCGCATGCGGTTGTTGGCGGCGTTGACCACCGCGTCGACGTCCTGTTGCGTGATATCTCCCCGGATGACCTTCACCTTGACCATGTCGACCATGGTGCCAGCACCTTAGGCTGGAGCTAGCAGGTCACCGAACCCGATGGAGCTCCCCATGGACATCATTCTCATTCCCGGACTCTGGCTGGACGGCTCCTCGTGGGAGCGCGTCACCCCCGCCCTGCTGAAGGCCGGTCACCGCGTGAGCACCATCACACCGCCAGGCCACGATGGTGCGGACCCCCGCCACGTCACCTACGCCGACCTCGTCGCGGCCATCGTCACGGAGATCGACAGCGCCAGCGGTCCCGCCATGCTCGTCGGTCACTCAGCCGCGTGCGCCGCCGCCTGGGCCGCAGCTGATCGCCGGCCTGGCCGCACGGCCAGGGTGCTGTTGCTGGGAGGTTTCCCCATCCCGGACGGCATGATGCTGTTGGACGGCTTCGAAACCAACGACGACGGCGTCCTGCCCTTCCCCGGCTGGCAACCATTCGACGGCCCGGACATCGCCGACCTCAGCGAGGGGGACCGGGCCTGGCTCGAGGGCCACATGTCTCCGGCCCCTGCCGATTACGCCCTCGGCACGCAGTCGCTGGGCAGCCCGAAGCGCTACGACGTGCCCGTCGTCATGGTGTGCCCGGAGTTCTCGGAGGCCGATGTGCGCGACTGGATTTCGCAGGGCTTCGCGCCCGTGTCGGAGCTGCCCAAGGTTCGGCACCTTTCGTACGTGGAGTTGGAATCCGGCCACTGGCCGCAGGCGAGCCAGCCGGAGAAGCTCGCCGACGTGATCCTCACCGAGGCCTCCGGGGGACGTTAGAACGACGCAGAACCCCGGCCGCGAGAGGATCGCGGCCGGGGGCTCTGGTCGTTCAGGGGGTCACCGCAGCGACGGCGAACCCAGCATGACGATGTTATTGAACACCCATTCGTTGCTCTGGCTGAAGGCGTACCCGCCAGTGCTCCTCGGGGTGGCCTTATAGACCGTCACGCAGGTGTACGAACGGCACCCGTTGCGGCCGGTGGCGGCGGTGTCGCACTCGGTCATCCACTTGCGGCCGTCGGACGCGGCGGTCCACTCGGTGGTGTGACCGAGTAGAACAGACAGCCTCGGGTGGCGTCCGTGATGGCGATGCTTTCGGCCGGATAAACCTGTTCTGCTCACCCATCGT
Organism: Tessaracoccus zhenghani; assembly: GCF_054552775.1. Classification (NCBI taxonomy): domain Bacteria; kingdom Bacillati; phylum Actinomycetota; class Actinomycetes; order Propionibacteriales; family Propionibacteriaceae; genus Tessaracoccus; species Tessaracoccus zhenghani. Next base: position 804,779 of record NZ_CM137275.1, read on the forward strand.
CACGGCACCGGCTGTCCATCTGCAAGGAGCCGGCCAATCTGAGCGGATATGACAACAGAGAGTGCTCATTTGGCGGCGGGGCCCGTGGCGGCCCAGCGTGACGGCCGATCCGCGCGCCGCCGACGAGCGATGCGCTCCGGACAACCTGCTGTCCGCTGACCGCGAACTGGGATGCCCTCGCCGCCGAAGGAGTGGGGCAGTAAGTTCGCGCGCACACCCTCGACTGAAGGAACACCCATGAGCTACCGCCCGGAAACCTTGGCCGTTCATGCCGGCCAGGAAACGCCTGATCCCACCACCAACTCCCGCGCCGTCCCGATCTACCAGACCACCAGCTTCGTCTTCGACGACGCCGAGCATGCCGCAGACCTGTTCGCCCTCCGCAAGCCGGGCAACATCTACTCGCGGCTCATGAACCCCACCAGCGACGTACTCGAGCAGCGACTCACGGCCCTCGAGGGTGGCGTCGGCTCACTCGTCACAGCATCCGGTGCCTCGGCAGTGACGTACGCGGTGCTCAACCTGACCTATTCGGGCGACAACATCGTCGCCCTCTCCACGCTCTACGGCGGCACCTTCGCCCTCTTCGCGCACACGCTGGCCCAGTTCGGCATCGAGGCGCGCTTCGTGGACCCGAGCAAGCCGGAGGAACTGGCCCAGCACGTCGACGAGAAGACCAAGCTGGTCTTCGGCGAAACCGTGGGCAACCCCGCCCTCAACGTCATCGACCTCGACGCCTGGTCGGCCGCCGCCCACGAGCTCGGCCTGCCGTTCATCGTCGACAACACCGTCCCGACGCCGCACCTGACCCGCGTGTTCGACCATGGCGTCGACGTGGCCGTGCATTCCCTCACCAAGTACCTCGGAGGCCACGGCACCTCGCTGGGCGGGGTCCTCATCGACTCCGGGAACTTCGACTGGAACGCGCACGCGGAGCGTTTTCCGGGGCTCACCGGCCCGGACGCCGCCTACCACGGGGTGGTCTGGACGGAGGCCGTGGGCAACCTCGCCTACATCATCCGGGCGCGCACCGTTCTCATGCGCAACACCGGCGCCACCATCTCGCCGTTCAACTCGTTCCTCGTCCTGCAGGGAGTCGAGACGCTCCACCTGCGGATGGAACGCCACAGCGAGAACGCGCTCAAGGTGGCGCGCTTCCTGGAGCAGCACCCCCAGGTGGATTGGGTGAACTACCCGGGTCTGGAGTCGAGCCCCACCCACGAGGTGGCGCTGCGCATCCTCAAGGGCGGTTTCGGCGGCCTGGTCTCCTTCGGCATCTCCGGCGGGCGGGCGGCAGGGCAGCAGTTCGTCGAATCACTTGAGTTGTTCAGTCACCTGGCCAACATCGGCGACGCCAAGTCGCTCGTGATCCACAACGCCTCCACCACCCACTCGCAGTTGAGCGACGAGGAACTGGCCGCGGCCGGGGTGCCGGCTGAGATGGTGCGGCTCTCGGTGGGGATCGAGCACATCGACGACATCATCGCCGACCTCACGCAGGCGCTGGACCAGATCTAGACGCCTTCGTTGCCCACCTGTTCGCGCGGTGCGTTCTCCTGGTGGACACGCGTCTCCTCGACGCTGTCCTCCGGGATCGCACCGTCGGCGGAATGGGCGTGTTCCTCGTCCATCTCCTCGACCTCGTCGGCCTGGGGGTCGACCAGGGGCACGGACTCCGAAGCGGGGTCAGGGCGGCGATCTTCAGACATCGGTCCTCCTCAACTGGGTGGTCTTCGTCAGGCTAGCGGCTCCCCGTGTCGCCGGGAAGGGTCGGCGCCCACCAGGCACAGTGACCACACCTCGCAGTGGGTCGCCGGTTCCTGTAAGAATGGGCCGGTGACTTCCCCTGGCAGCGTCGGACTGGTCGAGACCCACTCGGCCCGCCTCTTCGACGACGGCTTCGCCACCCGCAGCGGCACCACGTTGCCCTTCGTGGATGTCGCCTACGAGACCTACGGCAGGCTGAACGCCCAGCGCAGCAACGCCATCTACATCTGCCACGCGTTGACGGGCGATGCCCATGCCGCCGGCTTCCACGAGGGCGACAGCAGGCCGGGCTGGTGGGACAACCTCATCGGCCCAGGCAGGGCGATCGACACGGACCAGTGGTTCGTGGTGTGTTCCAACATGCTGGGCGGCTGCCAGGGCACCACCGGTCCCGCGTCGATCAACCCGGCCACCGGCGAACCGTACGGGTTGGACTTCCCGCTGCTCGACATGGGTGACTTCGTGGAGGTGCACCGGGGGCTCGCCCGTCATCTGGGCATCGCGAAGTTCGCGGCCGTCGTCGGCGGCTCCCTCGGCGGCATGCAGGTGTTGCAGTGGGCCCTCGACCACCCCGAGGACCTCTCACGGGCCATGATCTTCGCCGCATCCTCGCGGCTCACCGCGCAGAACATCGCCTTCTCAGCAGTGGGACGGCAGGCGATCATGCGCGATCCGCACTTCCACAACGGCGCGTTCCTCTCGCGGGGCAGCGCGCCGGACCTCGGCCTGTCCGTGGCGCGCATGCTGGCACACATCACCTACCTCTCGGAGGAGGCGTTCCAGGAGAAGTTCGGGCGCAACGCCCAACGCGGTGAGCTGTCGCCGAACTTCGGCATCGACTTCGCCGTGGAGAGCTACCTGGAGTACCAGGGCGAGCGGTTCCTCAGCCGCTTCGATGCGCTGAGCTACCTGTATCTCACGCGGGTGATGGACTACTTCGACGCCTTCGCGGACCCTTCGGCCCTCGACCGGCTGGTTGCGGATCCCGTGAAGTTCCTGTTGATCAGCTTCACCAGCGACTGGCGGTTCTCGACCGCCCACACCCGTCGCATCGTGAGGCATCTCGAGGGTGCGCGGATCCCCACCTCGTTCCGGGAGATCGAATCCACCTGGGGCCACGACTCGTTCCTGCTCGAACTGCCCGACTACCACGCGACGGTGCGGGCGTTCCTGGACAGGGCAGCAGAGGAGACCTCGTGACCTCCAGCCTCTTCAGACCTGACCTGGCCATCATCACGTCCCTGGTCCCGGAGGGGAGCCGGGTGTTGGACCTCGGCTGCGGCAACGGCGATCTGCTGGCCATGCTGCACGCCAAGGGTTGCACCGGCACCGGCGTCGATGTCGCCCCGGACCGGGTGCTCAACTGCCTGCGCCGCGGCGTCGACGTGATCGAACTGGACCTGGACACCCAACTGGGGGAGTTCGCCTCAGACTCCTACGACTTCGTGGTGCTGTCGCGCACCCTCCAGACGGTGCACAGGCCCCGCGCCGTCCTCACCGAGATGGGCCGCATCGCGCTGCATTCGATCGTCACCATGCCCAACTTCGCGCACTGGCGCAACAGGCTCCGGCTCATGCGGGGCCGGATGCCGATGTCGAAGGACCTGCCCTTCAAGTGGTACGACACACCCAACGTGCACCACACGTCGCTGACGGATCTCGAACCGCTCTTCAGCAAGCTGGGCATGGTGATCGACCGTCGGATCCCGCTCGACGCCGAGGGCCACCCCCACAAGCTGGGGAACCTGGCGGCGAACTGGGCGGCCAGTTCCTCGCTCTACCTGTTGCACGCCCGCCGTTAGCCCTGGGGCGACAACACCTTCAGCAGGCGCTCCATCGAGCCGCCGAGGGCCAGTTCCTCGCTCAGTTCAGCTGCCCGCTCGGCGTTGAGGGCACCTCTCTGGAGAGCCGGCAGCTCGAGGGTGTCGACGCAGGTGACCACCTCACGGGCCTTCACGAGGTACTCGACGTCGGCCAGGAGCTTGGACCGCATGGACGGCGACATCCCGGATCCCGGCTCGACGGCTGCTTCCACCATGGCCTCCAGGCTGGGATAAGCGTTGACCAGGTAGGCCGCGCTCTTGTCGCCGATGCCCTTGACCCCGGGAAGGCCGTCGGAGGGATCGCCCCGCAACACCGCAAAGTCGACATAGCGGTCGGCGGAGAGCCCATACTTCTGGGCGAGTACCTCCGGTGTCACCAGTTCGTGCTTGGCCACGCCCCGTGCCACGTAGACGACGGAGGTCTGCGGGTCGACGAGCTGAAACAGGTCGCGGTCGCCGGTGACCACCAGCGTGGTGCCCTGGTGCTGGCGGGCGAGCGTGGCCAGCACGTCGTCGGCCTCGTGGTCCTCCGCGCCGATGATGGGGATGCCGGTGGCCTCGAGGGCCGCTCGGATCAGGGGCACCTGGATGGTCAGGTCGTCGTCGACCTGTTCGATCTCCGCGCCCGCCACCTCGACGACGCGGTGGGCCTTGTACGAGGGGATGAGCTCCACCCGCCAGTCGGGCCGCCAGCTGATGTCCCAGGCGCAGGCGATCTCGTCGGGGGAGTACTGCTGCATCAGGCGGGAGATGAAGTCGAGCGTGCCCCGTACGGCATTGACGGGGCGCCCGTCCGGCGCGCGAAAGGTGGCCGGGACGCCGAAGAACGCCCGGAAGTACAGATATGAAGTGTCGAAGATCATCAGGGTGCTCACCCGGCCATGGTGGCACACCGGGGGAGTGGGTGACTGGGGGTAGGCTTCCCGCGTGATCTCGCGACCCGCCCTGCCCGTCGGCGTCTCAGCATTGGTGGCCGTCTGCATCGGCCTGCTGATCGGCGCCGGCCAGGCGCCCATGGGCGTGTGGCCAGCCACGATCGCCGGCCTGGCGCTGTTCACCTGGTTCATGGCCGCGCGCCGCCCGGGGACGGCCTTCGGCTACGGCTACCTGATCGGTCTGGCCATGAACGTCCTCACGGTCTCGTGGGTCTCGGTGCTGGGCATCTGGGTGGGTGTGGCCCTCGTCACCTTCCTGTCGCTGTGGTGGGCGCTGCTCGCACTGGTGGTGTCGCGGCTGGTGCGGTTGCGGTTCTGGCCGCTGCTGGTGCCCGCCGCCTGGGTGGCCATGGAGTTCGTGTCGGGCAAGATCCCGTTCGGAGGCTTCTCCTGGACCAGGCTGGGGTTCACCGTCGTGGACCAGCCGATGTCCGGGTGGCTGGGTTTCGTCGGCGTCACGGGGGTGTCCTATCTGGTGGCCCTGGTGGCCAACTCGCTGCTCTTCGCGGCGCTGGACAGGAAGCGCCGGGTCCGGGTGCTGGCAGGCGCCCTGGCCATCTTCGTGGTCGGCGGCCTGCTCAACCTGACCCCGCACGCTGATCCCGAGACGACCGTCAGCATCGCCGTCGTGCAGCCGAACGTGAACCGGCAGGAACACGGGACGGGGTCGTACGCGCGCTCCGTCACCAACAACGCGCTGAGCGAAACCGTGTTCGCGCTGGCTGAGGCCCGCACCGGCGACTGGCCCACGCTGGACTTCGTGCTGTGGCCGGAGAACGCCACGGACGTCGACCCCATCCTGGATCCGGAGACCCGCCGCATGGTGGAGGTGGCCGCGCTGTTGGCGGAGGTACCGATCTTCGTGGGCGCCGTGATGAACGGCCCCGAGCCGGACACCCGCCAGACGTCCAGCCTCTGGTGGGACCCGCTGGACGGGCCCGGCGACATCTACCACAAGCGCGACCTCGTGCCCTTCGGCGAATGGATCCCGTTCCGCGACGTGCTGCTGCCCAGGTTGCCCATCCTGCGCCAGATCGGCCGCCAGTCGGTCCCGGGGGAGGGGCCGGGAGTCGTCGACGCCCCCATCGCAGGGAACCCGCACCTCCAGGTGGGCACCATCATCTGCTTCGAACTCGCCTACGACGACACCAGCTACGACGCGGTGCGCGGCGGGGGAGAGATCATCGTCTCCCAGTCGAACACCAACACCTACGGTGGCACCTTCCAGCCCGCCCAGCAGCTGGTCATCAACCGGGTCCGGGCCATGGAGACCGGCCGCGAGGTGGTCGTCTCCACGCTCAACTCGCTCACCGGCCTCGTCGACACGCGGGGGCGGGTGCAGGGCCTCACCTCGGAGTTCGAGGCGGCCAACCGCATCGTGACCGTCCCGCTGCGCTACAGCATCAGCCTCCCGGTCCGGCTGGGCTCCGCACCGGCCTGGGCCGCGCTCATCGTCACCTTGGCGGCTCTGGCCTACACCTACCGTCGCCGTGGACCGGAGGCCGGTAGCATTGCCCGGAACAACTCACCCCAAGGACAGCCACATGACCAGCACTGACGCGCTCGACCGGGTGCTCGTGATCATCCCGACGTACAACGAGTCGCAGAACATCGAGAGCATCACGAACCGGCTGCGCAAGGCCGTGCCGCACGCGCACATCCTCATCGCGGACGACAACTCGCCGGACGGCACCGGCGAGATCGCCGACAGGCTGGCAGGCAGCGACGAGAACGTCCACGTGATGCACCGCACAGGCAAGCAGGGCCTGGGGGCCGCCTATCTCGCGGGCTTCGAGTGGGGGCTGGAGCGCGGCTACGGCGTCCTTGTGTCCCATGACGCGGACGGCTCACACCAGCCCGAAGAACTGCCACGCCTCCTGCAGGCCATCAATGACGGTGCAGACATGGTGAAGGGCTCGCGCTGGGTGCGCGGTGGCTCGATCGTCAACTGGCCGGCGTCCCGCGTGCTCATCTCCAAGGGCGGTTCGCTCTGGACCAGGCTGATGCTCGGCATCCCGGTCAAGGACGCCACGGGTGGCTTCAACGCCTACCGCGCCACAACATTGCGCGGCATGAACCTCAACGAAGTGGCGTCGGCTGGCTACTGCTTCCAGATCGATCTGGTGTGGCGGGCCATCAAGCATGGTTTCAAGGTGGTCGAGGTTCCCATCGAGTTCGTGGAGCGCGAATTCGGCGACTCCAAGATGAACCGCAGCATCGTCGTCGAAGCACTCATCCGCACCACCCTCTGGGGCATCGACCACCGCCTCGGCCAACTCGGCCGCACCGCGTCGGGCCTGCTCGGGCGCGGACGCAACAAGGACCGTTAAGTGGCTGGCCGACACGGCGCTGTGGCGCTCAGCGTCACAGCCATCGCGCTGCTGCTCCTCGTGGTGGCAGAAGTTGCTGCCATCATCTGGGTCGCCGGCGAGATCGGCTGGTGGACGCTCGTCCTCATGGTGGGCACCACGTTCCTGGGTTTCTACCTGATGCAGCGGGAGTGGAGGAAGGCCTGGGCGGCACTGTCCGAGGCCATTCGCTCCGGCCAGTTACCCACCGGGCGGATGGCCGACGCCAGCCTGGTGCTGGCGGGTGGCATCCTCCTGACGGTGCCCGGGCTTCTCACGGACGTCCTCGGTCTGTTGCTCCTGTTGCCCTTTACCCGGCCGTTCGTCCGCTCAGCCATCACCTGGTGGGCGGCGCGGGTGCTGAAGCCCACGTCGATCGTGGCGCCCACCGTCATCAAGGGGGAGGCCACCACGGAGGGCCCCGCCACCGACACCCTCATTCCCGGCATCACGAGGAAAAACGACGAGGCCGCCGACGGAAACGTGATCCGCGGCGACCTCGACGATGAAGAGTCGGTTTAGTTCTAGTAGAGCCTGTCAGACTCGCGCAGCTTGGCCAGCTGCTCCTCGAGGATGTCTTCCAGCTCAGGGATCGAGCGACGTTCCCGCAGCATGTCCCAGTGGGTACGCACGGGCTTCTCGACCTTCTCTTCGCCCACGACGCCGTCGGAGCGTACGGCCATGAGGCCACACTGCTTGCACTCCCATTGGGTGGGGAGTTCGGCCTCTGCGGCGAAGGTCACTTCGAAGTGGTGTCCCTTTGGACAGTCGAATCCAAGGTTCTGACGTTCTGCGAATTCGATGCCCTGCTCGTCTTCAAAAGTCTTCGAGCCGAGACCGACGCCACGCAATGCACGATCAGCCATCTTCTTCCCTCCTTCGTCTGCCAATGTCAACGAACCGGGAACCGGAAAGGTTCCCTATTGAGTAGACCACATCCCCCGTGCACGGAGGACGTCTTTGAGCAAGTCCGGCCGGTCTGTGACGAGTCCGTCGACGCCCCAGTCGATGAGGCGGTGCATGGTGGTGGGGTCGTCCACGGTCCAGACGTGGATCTTCCGGCCGGCGGTGTGGATGCGCTCGATGTTCTTCGGGGTGACGATGTCCACCGTCACCGGGCCGATCGGATGCTGGAGCGGCACCTGGTACACCTCGCCTCCGGGCGAGATGGCCCCCATGGTGAGGGCCGCGACCCCCGTCGGCGAAACCGCCGTGGGCACCTGCGGGAGGAGACTGCGGAAACGCCGGATGCGGGTCCGGGCGAACGAACCGACGCACACGCGTCGTTCCGCGTTGTGTTTGACGATGGTCTGCACCAGCGGGTCAACGGCGGTGACGGACTTGATGTCGATGTTGAAGTTGATGTCCGGGAACGTCTCGAACAACTCATCGAGTGTCGGGATGGGCTCGCGGTCGCCTACGCGCAGCTCGCTCAGTTCCGCCAGCGTGAGGTCGCGCAGTGAACCGGCGACATCTGTGACGCGGCCGAGGCTTACGTCGTGGAAGGCCACGAGGTGCCCGTCGCTCGTGGTGTGCACGTCTGTTTCAAGGTAGTGGAAACCCAGGGCGACGGCGTTGGCGAAGGCTCGTGTGGTGTTCTCGATCCCGTGATTGGCGGTCATGAACGACCCGCCTCGATGAGCCATCGCCACGAACTCGGGGGAAAGGTAGTCGGGATACACCGCCGCCATAATCGATCATCGTATGGGGTGACCACGGGTTTCGCCACCGGCCGACCGGATTGACCGCCAGTCATGCCCAAAATGGTTACAGAAGCCCCGGGATGACAAAATGGGCCAATGACCACAGTCCTGTCCATCCAGTCAGCCGTGGCCTACGGCCACGCAGGGAACTCATCGGCGGTTTTCCCGCTCCAGCGCCTGGGTGTCGACGTCTGGCCGGTCCACACGGTGAACTTCTCCAACCACACCGGCTACGGCGCCTGGCGGGGGCCGTTGATCCCGGCCAGCGACGTGTGGGAGGTCGTCCAGGGCATCAACGACAGGGGGGTGCTCGGCAGGGTCGACGCGCTGCTGTGCGGCTACATGGGGGCGCCGGAGGTCGGCCAGGTCATCCTCGACGCCGGTGCCCTGATCAAGGAACAGAACCCCGAGGCGATCTTCTGCGCTGATCCGGTGATGGGCGACGTCGGCCGCGGCTTCTACGCCCGCCCGGGCATCCCGGAATTCTGGCGCGATCACGTCGTCGGGGCTGTGGACATCATGACGCCGAACCTGTTCGAGCTGGAGTTCCTGACCGGGCGGCAGACCACGTCGATGGCCGACGTCATCGACGCGGCGCAGGAACTGCGGGCGAGGGGTCCGCGGGTGGTGGTGGTCACCTCCGTTGTCGGAGCTGACGCCTCGGCCGACGTCATGCGGATGGTGGCCGTCGACGATTCGGGCGCCTGGGAGGTCACCACGCCGGTCATCAACCGCACGTTCACCGGTTCCGGGGACCTCACCACCGCGGTATTCCTGGCGAAGTGGCTGAAGACGCAGGATTCGGGCGATGCGCTGGGCCAGACGGCCTCGGTCGTCTACTCAGTGCTGGAGGCCACGGACTCGGCCGACCACCCGGAACTGCGCCTCGTGGCGGCGCAGAGCGACCTGGTGGACCCGCGGTTCGTCTTCATGGCCACCCGCCTCTGAACCCTCTCAGACCTGGGCCGGCTCGCCCCAGAACGTGTTGATGTTGGCACCCAACTTGTTGAGGCGTTGGGGAAGATCCTCGTAGCCACGGTTGATGACGTAGACGTCCATCAGGGTGGTGGTGCCACGGGCCGCGAGCGCCGCGAGCAGGAGGCAGACGGCGGGGCGCAGCGCCGGGGGTGACTCGATACGACGGCCGCGCCACCGCGTCGGACCGATGATCAGCAGGCGGTGGGCATCCATCAACTGGATGTTCGCGCCGAACTCGGAGAGCTTCTTCAAGTGGATCGCCCGGTTGTCGTAGACCCAGTCATAGATGACGCTCTGGCCGGAGGCCGTGGCGCAGATGACCGCGAAGAACGGCAGGTTGTCGATATTGAGGCCGGGGAACGGCATGGGGTGGATCTTGTCCAGCGGCGCCGTCAGGTCTGACGGGATGACCGTGACGTCGACGAGGCGGGTCTGACCGTTACGGCTGCGGTATTCGGCGGAGCGCTGGAGTACCTGGCCCATCTCGTCCAGGACGGCGAACTCCACCTCGAGGAACTCGATGGGGCAGCGACGCACGGTGATCTCGGAGCGGGTCACGATGCCGGCGGTGAGCAGGCTCATGGCCTCGATGGGGTCTTCGGAGATGTGATACTCGACGTCGGCCTCGATGCGGTCCACACCTGTGATGGTCAGCGTGGTGGTGCCGATGCCGTCGATCCGCACGCCCAGCATCTGCAGGTAGAAGCACAGGTCCTGCACCATGTAGTTGCCGGAGGCGTTGCGCAGCGTGGTGACGCCGGGAGTTCGGGCGGCCGCCATGATGGCGTTCTCCGTCACGGTGTCGCCGCGCTCGATGAGCGTGATGCTGCGGTGCTCCTCTGTCCTGTCGCCGATGGTGGCGTGGTAGTGCCCTTCCGTCGCCTCAACGGTGAGCCCCATCCGGCCGAGCGCCGACATGTGGGGGTGCACGGTGCGCGCCCCGAGGTCGCAGCCCCCGGAGAAGGGGAGGCGGAACTCGTCGAATTCGTGCATCAGCGGCCCGAGCAGCATGAGGATGGAGCGGGTGCGGCGGGCGGCGCGGGAATCGATGGTCTCAGGGGTGAGCTGGGCGGGGCGCTTGATCTCAAGGTCGTTGTCACCGATCCAGGTCAGCTCGACGCCGATCGAGGTCAGCACCTCGGAGATCCTGTCCACCTCCTCGATGCGCGCGATGCCCCGCAACACCGTGCGTCCGTGGTTGAGGAGGCTGGCGCAAAGGATCGCCATCGCTGCGTTCTTGGAGGTGCGCACGTCGATCTCGCCAGAAAGCTTGTTGCCGCCCTCGATCTCGAAGTTGACCGTGCCCTCGGTCACGGTCTGGATCAGTGGCATCTCCAGGGCTTCCGCGAGGCGTCCGATCATGCTCAGCGAGAGGTTCTGCTGGCCGTTCTCGATGCGGTGTACGGCGCTCTGGACGGTGCCCAGTTCGTCGGCCAGCTTCTGCTGGGACCAGCCCCGCGACGATCTGGCGTCGCGGATCATCCGGCCGATGGACTCACTAGTGGCTGCACTCATCAAAACAGGTTATCTCATCGATGAGATAATCGGGGTATCGCGAGGATGGTTTGGTGTCACGGGGAGATCAAAGAGCACTAGAGTGGCGTTCATGAGCTCTGAATTCGACGTCGTTGTCCTCGGCGCTGGACCAGGTGGCTATGTCGCCGCCATCCGCGCCGCCCAGCTCGGCCTGAAGGTCGGCATCATCGAGAAGCGTTACTGGGGCGGGGTCTGCCTCAACGTCGGATGCATTCCGACGAAGTCGCTGCTGCGCAACGCTGAGTTGGCGCACATCTTCAACCATGAGGCCGATGTGTATGGCATCGAGGGCCAGGTCACGTTCAACTACGGCAAGGCGTTCTCGCGCAGCCGCGCGGTCTCGGAGCGGATGACCAAGGGCATCCACTTCCTGATGAAGAAGAACAAGATCACCGAGATCGACGGCTGGGGCACCTTCACGGACGCCAACACCATCGAGGTCGAGAAGGACGGCGGGGAGAAGCAGACCGTCTCCTTCAAGAACTGCATCATCGCCGCGGGTGCCGTCACCCGCCTGCTGCCCGGCACCCAGCTCTCCGCGAACGTCGTGACCTACGAGGAGCAGATCCTCGCAGACTCGCTGCCCGGCTCGATCATCGTCGGTGGTTCCGGAGCCATCGGCACCGAGTTCGCCTACGTGCTGAGCCAGTACGGCGTCGACGTCACCATCGTCGAATACCTGGATCGCATGGTCCCCACAGAGGACGCGGAGATCTCCACGGAGCTGGCGAAGGCCTACAAGAAGCTCGGGATCAAGGTGCTGACCTCCACCAAGGTCGAGGCCATCGAGGACACCGGCTCCGGCGTGCGCGTCACGGTCAGCCCCGCCAAGGGCGGCGACCAGCAGGTGCTGGAGGCTGACCGCTTCCTCTCCGCGATCGGGTTCGCCCCCCGCACAGAGGGCTACGGCCTCGAGAAGACCGGCGTCGAGCTCACCGAGCGTGGCGCCATCGCCATCGACGACTTCATGACCACCAATGTGCCGCACATCTACGCCATCGGTGACTGCACCGCCAAGATGATGCTCGCCCACGCCGCCGAGGCCCAGGGCATCGTCGCCGCCGAGCAGATCGCCGGCGAGCACCCGCACCCGATCAACTACGAGATGATCCCGCGCGCCACCTACTGCCAGCCGCAGATCGCCTCCTTCGGCTACTCGGAGCAGCAGGCCAAGGACAAGGGCTATGACGTCAAGGTCGCCAAGTTCCCCTTCGCCGCCAACGGCAAGGCCTGGGGCCTGGGCGACGCCACCGGCTTCGTCAAGATCGTCGCGGACGCCACCTACGGAGAGATCCTCGGCGCCCACATGATCGGCCCCGATGTCACGGAACTGCTGCCGGAGCTCACCCTGGCCCAGGCGTACGACCTCACTGCCGAGGAGATTGCCCACAACATCCACGCGCACCCCACCCTGTCGGAGGCCATGAAGGAGGCGGCCCACGGCATCGCGGGTCAGATGATCAACTTCTGAGAGCGCTCAGGCTGCAGCGAAACCCCACGCCACCCCGGTGCCGTGGGGTTTCGCCTTTCTCCGGCTGGGCCGGGCTAGGCTCAAGGCATCACGAGGGAGGGTCGGGAGATGACTGGATCGCCGGGATTTCGCGTCGACGGTGAGGTGGCCGTCGTCACCGGGTCGTCGAAGGGGATCGGCCAAGCGGTCGCCGTCGCTCTGGCGGAGGCCGGTGCCCGAGTCGCTGTGACGGCGCGTCAGGAGGACTCCCTTGCGGAGACGGTCGCGTTGATCGAGGCCGCTGGGGGAGTGGCGCTGGCGGTGGCCTGGGATGTCCGTGATCCGGATCGGGCAACCCCGGCAGTCGCGGAGATCGAGGCGAAACTCGGGCCGCTCACGCTCGCGGTCAACAACGCCGGCATCGCAGGGCCCACACCAGCCCTGGACATCACGCCCGAGTTCTGGCGTTCTGTCCAAGAGACCAACCTGGACGGCCTGTTCTGGTGTTGCCAGGCAGAAGGCCGGGCGATGATCGCCAACGGGCGCGGCGCGATCGTCAACATCGCCTCGATCTCCGCCACCATAGCGAATCGGGACCACGATCAGGCCGCATACAACACGGCGAAGGCCGGGGTGGTGCACCTGTCGAAGTCGTTGGCCGTCGAGTCGACGCCGGCTACTGCTGCTGGTGACCGTGGATCAGACGGTGAACAGGGGATCGCCGACAGCCACGTCGGCCCCGACGGCCGCGCCCGTCACCGAATCCGGTGCGTGGTCCATGACGGCGACGACCACCGTCGTGGAGACTCCTGGCTGATCGATGTCATCCGGGTTCCAGGCGACAATGGGCGTGCCCGCGCTGACGGAGTCGCCTCTGGATGCGAGCACCTCGAAGCCGTCGCCTTGGAGTTGCACGGTGTTGATCCCGATGTGCACGAGGATGCCGACGCTATCGTCGACCATCAGGATGAACGCATGGGGGTCGACCTTCAGCAGCCGTCCGTCGGCAGGAGCAAGGATCTGCGCGGGACCGGCCAGCGGCTCAATTCCCACGCCGGGACCGACGATCTGCTCACTGAAGACAGGGTCATCTACGTCGCGCATCGCGATCACATGGCCGGCACATGGCGCCAGAATCTGCATGGAAACTCCTCAGTTTCACATCATCTTCTCACGCAACTTCTTGGGGGGTCCGACGGCCCCGGCATCTCGTGGAGGTGGCTAGCATCGTCCCCATGACAGCATGCATCTTTTGCGGGATCGTGGCCGGGGCGGTCCCGTGCGCCAAGGTCGCCGAGGATGACACGACGTTCGCCTTCATGGACATCGATCCCGGTTCGGAGAGCCACCTGTTGGTGATCCCGAAGCGGCACACCGCCGATCTCATGGAGATCGCCGGAGACGATCTGGCGGCCACCACGCTCGCTGCGCAGCGGATTGCCAAAGTCATGGTGTCCGAACTCGGCGCCGACGGCGTCAACCTGCTGAACTGCAGCGGCGAGGCGGCCTGGCAAACGGTCTTTCATTTCCACCTGCACGTGATCCCGCGTTACCGCGACAAGAACAAGGACCGGCTGCAGTTGCCATTCGAGCCCGGCAGACCGGCAGACACTGATGTCATTGCACGACAGGCAAAGGTGCTGGCTGCATCGCTCTGAGCGGAGAAGCCCCCTCCCGGCGACCCCAACCCGTGTGACCGATAAGCAACATTATGTCATTCTATATGGCTGGGCTCGACGCTCGCAGCTGCGGGGCGCGGGAGGGCTTACTCAAACCAACTGTCACTTGACAGGGGTCTTGTGAGCCGTCCTCCCCTGTTCTAGTCTGGCCTTCTTCACGAGCGTTCGGGGGACGATCATGGGACGGCACTGGATCGACGCCGCCGCGGAAATACTCGAGGCGCCAACCGCAACCACTGGTCGCGCCCGCCTCGCCGCTGCCATCACGGATCATCTCGGCGCCGTCCAGTCCGTTCGGATGACGGTACCCACCCACGGCGAGGTGGCGTGGGGATTCTTCGGATCGGTCCCCTGTCCGCCCGCGGCAGTGTTGCCGTCGGCCGACGACATCAGGACGCATCCGCTCCACAGGTTCCATGCCGAGACCGGCCACCATGGCCCCATGCTCATGGCGGACGCCCTCCACACAGGGCGCTCTCTCAGGCGCAAAGCCCAGGAAATCATCGAGCGGTTGCACCTCACCACGCACCAAGTCTCGATGCCCTTGGAGCCGGTGGACGCGAGGTACCACGGATGGACGATCGTCAGTGACACCCCCATGTCCCGCGCGGCCGTAGAATCCCTCGGCGCACTTCAATCGCTCATCCGTGGTCTGGAGAGACACCTCGAACTCCTCGGCGACCCCGACGGGAATCCGACGGTGAACCTGACCTCGCGGGAACGCGTGGTACTCGCGATGCTGGCCCGGGGCTCCACGGCCCGCGGCATTGCGGCCAAGCTGCTGATCTCGCCCCGCACCGTGCACAAACACCAGGAGAACCTGTACCGGAAGCTCGGTGCCGTCGATCGGCTCTCTGCCGTGCTGCGAGCTCAGGAGTGCGGGCTACTCCCCCGGGCAACCCGCACCCTGGAGATCACCACGGCTTAGCTGGCTTCTTCCTCGCCATTGCCGTCGTCGCCCTTGCATTCGGCCACGAGGCCCCTCAGATCCATGTCGAGTTGCATGAACTGGTCCTCGGTGAGGTAGTTGAAGGGCTTGGGCTCCTTGCCCTTCTTGTAGTAGGCGCCACCACCGGTGATGGCCTTCGAGTGGATCATCGGCTCCTGAGTGAGGTTGTTCTCCTCCATGAAGCCCTTGACGGCCTTGTCCGCCATGTGGCCACACTCCTCGAGGTCCTCCGGTGCGATGATGAACATCCTGCCGAGGTCGCTGAGCGAGACCCAGGCCGTGTTGTTGGCCTGCATGGCGGCGTACGCGGCGCCTTCCCACTCAGCCTTGTAGCAGTGGTGAGCTGAGGCGGTCACCGCGGTGACAGCCATGATCCCGGAGACGGCGGTGGCCATGAGCCCGAGCCGTCGGTTGAGCTTGGACATGTTCTTCCTTCCCTCAAGGCGCCCCCCGGCGCAGTGGTAGCACCAGACTTCCCGGAAAACTTGATCGGGCCAATACGCACTGATACGTAGTCCAGGGGGTGATGCACGAGCCACAGTTCGTCCACTGGCCGGTTCGTCCGGGGTGCCCCGGTATGGATGAAGGGCACCTGGTCTCCGCGCTGTCGTGCTCCACCAATGGGGTGATCCCTCAGGCTACCCCTGCGGGCCTGATCCGCCATTTTCGCTTCCCTTGTCAACGTCCTTGAGTAGCGTGGAGACTCAGCACCCCGCGTGCACCAGACGAGCGAAGGAGTCCTGCCATGTTCGACTATCAAGAGATCCTCGACGACCTCCCCATGGATCAGATCGCGCACCAGGTGGGAGAACCGCGCGCCGAGGTGGAGAACGCCGTGCGCAACGCCCTGCCGGCCCTCCTCATGGGCCTCGGTGCGAACGCGCAGGACCCCGCCGGCGAAGCATCCCTGGCCCGGGCGCTGCAGGATCACGACCCCGCGTTGCTGCGCGGTGGCGTCAATCTCTCGCAGGTGGACACCGCTGAGGGCGCCAAGATCAGCCACAACATCTTCGGTCGCAACGAAGAGGCGGTGGTGAATCAGCTCGGCGGGCTGGGCGGCGGCAGCGGCCTCATCCAGAAGCTCATCCCGATCCTCGCCCCCATCGTCATGTCCTGGCTCGCCGGCAAGTTCATGGGCCGCGACGAGCGCCAGGGCCAGCCGGAAGCGACACCCACAGGCGGTGGCGGTCTCGGCGACATCCTCGGTCAGGTGTTGGGCGGCGGCCGAGGCGAGCAGGCTCCACCGCCGTCGACCCCTCAGACCGATCCGCAGTTCCGGGCACCCGCACCGACGAACACCCCCGGTGCACCCACCATGCCGTTCCCGGACGAGGACGAGAACCCGCTCCCCAGACGCAGCAGACCAACCAGCCCAGCGGCGGCGGCCTCGGAGGCGGCGTGCTCGGCCAGATTCTGGGAGACCTGCTGGGCGGCGGGCGCCGCTGACAGGGATCACCTCAGGACCTCCGTGGCCGGCCTCGCGCTCCCCTCCTGGGGCGGGGCCGACGGTCGGCCGGGAGCAGTCTCTTGCCGTTCGGAGATCCCGCCCCTCCCTGAGGCCTTACTCCTCGAACGGCGCCGGGTCTCCGGCGCCCACCCGGGCGACCTCCGGCACATCGCCGGTCATGTCGATCACCGTGGTGGGGTCGACGCCGCAGTCACCGCTGTCGATCACCGCTTCCACCTGGTGGTCCAGCAGTTCCTTGATGGCCCACCCGTCGGTCTGCGCCTCCTCATGGCCGGGCAGCAGGAGGGTTGAGGACAACAGGGGCGCGCCGTAGGTGGCCAGCAGATCCAGCGTGGTGCGGTGATCGGGGATGCGGACGCCGACGGTGCGCTTCTTGGGATGCATCATCATCTTGGGCACCTCGCGGGTGGCCTGGAGGATGAACGTGTACGGCCCGGGTGTGGCCGCCTTCACGGCCCGGAACACCCGGTTGTCCATCTGCACGTACTCGCCCAACTTGGCGAACTCGTCGACGACGAGAGTGAAGTGGTGCTTGTCATCCAGGTTGCGAATGCGCCTGATGCGTTCGATGCCCTCCGCGTTGCCGAGGGCGCATCCGAGCGCGAAACAGGAGTCCGTGGGGTAGACGATCAGCCCACCGTCGGCCAGGATCCGGGCAGCCTGCGCGAGAGTGCGCGGCTGGGGGTTGTCAGGATGCACATCGAAGTACTGAGCCATTGATCCAGGCTACCCACGGGCCAGGAGTTCATGGCTGATCCGGGCAACTTCATCGCCTGTCAGCGCAAGATCCATGGCGGCTGCCGAATCCGCGATGGTCTCCGGCCGTGAGGAGCCGGGGATGGGGATGAGGTGCTCGTCGAGCGCCAGCATCCAGGCCAGTAGGGCCCGCTGGGGGCTCACGCCGTGTGCCTCGCCTGTCTCCGCGAGGACAGGGTAGTTCTCGCCCACCTTCGCGGCAGGTCCGCCCGTGCCACCCAGGGGCGAGAACGGCAGGAAGGCGATGTCGCGGGCGGAGCAGTAGTCGAGTTCCTGCTTGCTGGTGTGGTTGAAACGAGGCGAGAACTCGTTCTGGACGGCGGCGAGCCCACCGTCGCCCAGCACTTCGAGGGCGATGGCGATCTCCTCGACATTGGCGTTGGAGATGCCCACCTCCGCCACCAGGCCCTCGCGCTTGAACTGGGCGAAGGCCTCCACCTCGGCGGCGTACGTGATGCTGCGGTCCGGCCGGTGGAGGTAGTAGAGGTCGATCCGGCTGACGCCGAGGTTCTCGAGCGACGCTTCGAGCCGGCTGCGTAGATAGTCGGCCGAGCCGTTGCGGCCCCACTTCTCTCCCTCGGCGCGGGTGATCCCGGCCTTCGTCGCGACCACCACCTCCGAGGTGTCGCCGCTGTAGGTGCGCAGGGCCTCGGCGATGAGCTGTTCGTTGTGGCCCATCGTGTCCCACGACGGTGCGTAGATGTCGGCCGTGTCGATCAGGGTGATCCCGGCGTCCAGGGCTGCGTGGACCATCGCGATCCCCCTGTCGCGCGGTGTGCCCTCGAACGAGGCCGGCATTCCGCCCAGGCCGATGGGTGAAACGGAGAACTGTCCAATGCGTCGTTGCTGAGCTGCCATGTCTCTGATGCTACTTGCCCCGGAGCGGGTCGACCGGGGAAGCACGTTCAGCTGTCACCGAAATCGTGCCCGGGATGAACGGCAGCGAGATGTCGGCCAACTCGACGGCGCAGGTGATGGACACCAGGACCGACGCCTGGGTGCCGAGCGCCCTCGCGACCCCGGACGCGTCGGTGTCCACAGCCGTGTGCCGGCACGCCACGTTGCGCTGCAGCAGAGCCCGTTCGACGGCGGAGCGGGCCTCCCGCTGGGCGGCGGGCACGCTCCGCTCCAACGATGCGGCTCTCGCTCCGGCAGCCGCGGCGGCGCCGACGTGCTGTTCCGCCAGCACCCCCCGCGCCAGCGTCAGCAGCAGGCCGATGAACAGCACCAGCGCAGGCAGCACGACGGCGGCCTCCACCGAGACCGCGAGGCCCCGCTCCCCCCGGATCATGACTGCGTCACCCGCTCCGTCGTCACGACGACGGTCCGGCTGATGTCCCAGGGCCACACCACGACGACCGCCCGTCCGGTCACCGTGGCCGTGGTCAGCCGGGCGCCGCGGGTGACCTCCGCAGCAATACCGGTCAGGGAGCCGTTGGAGGCGGCCTGCAGGGCGGCGGCTCGCCCCTCCCCCGCCGTCGCGCCCTCCACTGCTGCGACGGAGGCGCCCTGCTGCGCTGCGGCGATGGCGCTGCCCTCCGCCCACGACACCATCGCCCACTGGAGCAGGGCGAGGAACAGGCCGAGACCAACAGGTAACAGCAGGGCGGCCTGCACGGAGTTGCTCAGCCCACGCTCGTCTCGATGTCGCCCCATGCCGCCATCCTGCCAACGGGAGGGGTCACGTTCCGGGTCCGCGAACGGCCTGTGGATAAGGCCCCCATGAGGAGCCTCATTCGACGGTGCAATAGGCTGGCCTGTGACGCGCTACGCGTCGCACCACACACGAAAGGACACTCATGGTCAAGAAGGTAGCCATCCTCACGGCCGGCGGCTTCGCTCCCTGCCTTTCCTCGGCGATCGGCGGACTCATCGAGCGCTACACCGAGGTCGCGCCGGAGGTTGACATCATTGCCTACCGCCACGGGTACCAGGGCCTCCTCCAAGGCGACTTCCTTGTCGTCGACGACACCGTCCGCAAGAACGCCGCTCTGCTGCACAAGTTCGGCGGCTCCCCCGTCGGCAACTCCCGCGTCAAGCTGACCAACGCCAAGGACCTCGTCAAGCGCGGCCTTGTCGAAGAGGGCGCCAACCCGCTCCAGGTGGCCGCTGACCGCCTCGTCTCAGACGGCGTGGAGGTGCTGCACACCATCGGTGGCGACGACACCAACACCACCGCCGCAGACCTGGCCGCCTACCTGGCCGAGCACGACTACGGCCTGACTGTCGTGGGCCTGCCCAAGACCATCGACAACGACGTCATCCCGATCCGCCAGTCGCTGGGCGCCTGGACGGCGGCCGAGCAGGGCTCGATCTTCGCGCAGAACGTCGTGGCTGAACACAACTCCGGCTCGCGCATGCTGATCGTGCACGAGGTCATGGGCCGTCACTGCGGCTGGCTGACCGCCGCCACCGCGCAGAAGTACCGCGAATGGCTGAACGAGCAGGAGTGGCTCCCCGAGATCGGCCTCTCGAAGGACGCGTGGGACGTGCACGGCGTGTACGTGCCGGAGGGCGAGATCAACATCGCCAAGGAGTCTGAGCGCCTGAACAAGATCATGGATGAGGTCGGCAACGTGACCATCTTCCTGTCGGAAGGTGCAGGCCTCGACTCGATCGTCGCCGAGATGGAAGCAGCCGGCGAAGAGGTGCCGCGCGATCCCTTCGGCCACGTCCGCCTCAACGACGTGAACCCCGGCGCCTGGTTCGCCGACCAGTTCGCCAAGAAGCTCAACGCCGAGAAGGTGCTGATCCAGAAGTCCGGCTACTTCAGCCGCTCGGCCGCTGCCAACGACGCAGACCTGGCGCTGATCAAGCAGTGCACGGACCTGGCGGTCGACAAGGCCCTCGCCGGCGAACCCGGTGTCATCGGCCACGACGAGGAGAACGGCGACGTGCTCACCGCCATCGCGTTCGATCGCATCAAGGGCGGCAAGGCCTTCGACATCAACCAGGACTGGTACAAGGAGATGCTGGCGGCCATCGGCCAGGAGTTCCCGGCTCCGGCCCAGGCCCACTGAGCACACCCACACCCGCCCACTCGTCCTGAACGGACGCTGAGGGCACAGACCGGCCGCCCGTCAGGGCGGCCGGTTTCTGGTTCTCAGCGGCGCACCACGAAGCGCACGAGGCCGACGAGTAGCGCGCCGATGCCCAGGCCGGTGGCGGCACCGACGCCGTAGCCGATCCCCAGGTTGGTCTTCATCCCGCGGGCCGCGACGTCTTGACGGACGTAGGTGTCCGGGTCCGGTTCCGGGAGCGCGGCGGCGGCGCCCCGGAGATCGTCGAGGGTCTTGGTGGCCGCCCAGCGCCGGCTGGCCCGTCGAGCGGAGAGGACCGGCTCGACGTCGGTGTCGATGTCGATCTCGTTGGCCAGCCCGGAATGCTCATCTGCGTACTTGCGGGCGTTCTCGGCCTGCCAGACGTGATCGGTGCCCACCCACGCGGCGGTCATCAGGATGATGGTGGCCAAGAGGTTGAACACCAGCATCATCACGATGATGGGACCGAACACCCCGACAGCCGCGTTGCCGCGGAAGACGCCCATGATGAGCCCAGCCACCGACTGCAGGATCGTCAGGAACGTGGCGCCGATGAGCGTGCCGATGAGCCAGGCGCGCGGCCGCGCCGCCCTGCGCGGCATCACGATGAACAGGAACGCCATCAGCAGCCAGCTCACCACGAACGTGAGCCCGACGGTGATGAGTCCCCACAGGATGCCGATCCCCGGGACGTCCTCCCAACCCAGCCAGCCGATGACCTGTTGGCTGAGCCCGTGGCCCACCTGGGACACACCCACGCCGACGCCCATGGCGATGAGCAGGCCGACGAAGATCGCCAGGTTGATGAGCAGCTCGACGAAGAAGTTGGACTTGACCGTGGCGTCAGAGAACTTGTCCGCCCACATGACGCGCACGGCGCGCTTGAGGTTGCCCACCCAGTTGGTTCCGGAGTAGGCGGCGGTCAGCAGGCCGATCCCGAAGATGCCGCGCCAGCCGGAAAGCGTCTCTGTGATGAACTCCCCGATGTCCTTGCCGACGCCCTCGTCGCCGAGCTGTGCGGTGATGGCGTTCTGGACCTGTTCCAGGAGATCTGGGCGCAGCACCGTGAGCGTGAGGCCCAACATGGCGAAGGCGAACATGAGGATGGGCACCATGGACAGCACGGTGAAGTAGGTGACGGCGCCGGCGAACTGTGGCCCCATCCGCTTGCCGTAGCGCTCGTTGGCCGCCAGGGCATGGGCGACAGCGGGCTTGCTGGTGACCTTCTCAATCCAGTCCTTCACACGAAGGACACTACCGGGAAGCGGTTGCTACGGGCAGACCTTTTGGGTCAGGCAGGTGCTCAGACGGCCCTGGTACGGCGGCGCATGGCCAGCTCGTCCGCCGGATGATCCTCGGCGGGCGCGTCGGAGATTCGCTCCCCGGGCAGTTCGGCGAGGGTGCCCTCGAGCTCGCGCCAGACGCTGCTGACGGAGATCATGAACATGCCCTGGCCGCCGCGGGACAGGTCGAAGAGCTCGTTCGCGGACGTCACTTCGTAGACGCTGAAGCCGTCTGACACGAGGGTGAGTTCCGTCAGGTCGTCGACGCCGCGCTCACGCAGGTGCTCGATGGCCAACCGGATCTGCTGCAGCGAGATGCCCACGTCCAGGAACCGCTTCACCACGCGCAGGAGCAGGATGTCGCGGAAGGAGTAGAGGCGCTGGGTGCCGGAACCCTCGGCGTTACGAATGGAGGGGACGACGAGCCCGGTGCGGGCCCAGTAGTCGAGCTGCCGGTAGGTGATGCCGGCGACGCGGTGCGCAATGGGGCCCCGGTAGCCCGTGTCGCTGGGCACAGGGGCGAAATCGCCGTCAAAGAGCACTTCCTGCAGCGCTGCCTTCTTGGTCACGATTCCTCGCTTTGCTCACCGCGCCGGTGGTGGATCACCGACGACTCTCATGACGCTAACCGTCGCTCCGGCCGCGGGTCAACGACACGCCCAACACCGGTGATATTTACACAGATGTGGTTCGACCTCAGCTTGAGGGTTGCGCGTCGTGGGCTCAGTGCTCGGGGTTCCCGTCGTCCTCGAAATCCTCAGGGGTGACCCGGTCCAGGAACGCCCGGAAGGCCTCCACCTCGTCTGTGGGTGCGGTGTCCACCTCGACGCCCACCCGGTCCATCAGCGCCCGCGGGCACTCGATGCGCCAGCCGAGCCGGACCGCCACTGCCACCAGGTCACTGGGCCGGGCGTCGATCTCGTGGCCGCCGGCATGCAGCGAGGCCTGGTACACCCCGTCGTCGACGGACTCGATCACCACGATGCCCTCCCCCGGTTCCAGGAGTTGGAGGACGGCACCGAGCAGATCGTGCGTCATCGGTCGCTCCGGCTGCCGGCCCTCCATGGCCACCGCGATAGCCGCCGCCTCAGGGGCGCCGATCCAGACAGGCAGGCAGCGGGTACCGCCCTCCTCCTGCAACAGCAGCACGGGCGGGTCCTCCGGAGAAATGATCCGGATGCCGAGCAATTCAAGGCCGATCATGGACACACATTAGCTCAGTGGATCTGGCCGTGAAGCAGCGCGGCGTGCGCCTGGAGCACTGATCTGTAGAGGTCGCGCACCACCTCAGGCGGCGGTCCCTGCCTGCGCCGGTACTGCTCGAGGATCTGCTCGACGAGGGCGGCCTCCATCGTGGCCGCCTGCTGTAACACGCGCATCTGGCGCAGATCCACCCCGTAGTCTGCGAGCTTCTTCGCGGAGCGGGCCAGCGCAACCGCCTCCGGGCCGTACAGCTGGGAACCGCGCCGGGGCTGGATGATGCGCAGCCGCTCCAGCTGGATCAGTGCGGCCTCGCCGAGGCCGGACTCCGCGAGCACCTGACGCCGGGCCATGAGCCCGACCCCCGTGTTGGGAGCGCGCCGCTGCTTAGGCTCCGACGACTCCTCCACCGGGTGGGCATCGTGGTCCGGCCGCTCTTCACCCCGGTCGATGGCCTCCAGTTCCTCACGGATCACCTTCAGCGGCAGGTAGCGGTCGCGTTGCGCACGCAACACGTACAGCAGCCTGTCCACGTCCTGTTGGGAGAATCTGCGATAGCCGGACGGTTGTTGCCTGTCCGGTGAAATCAGTCCCTCTGTTTCGAGGTACCTCAGCTTGGATACGGAGATGTCAGGGAACTCGGGACGGATCATCTCCAGTACGACGCCGATGGTCCGCGCCGCTCCCGACATCAGGCCAGTCCGGGCTCACTCAGCGAGATCGTGGCCCGGTACTTTCCGATCTGGATCTCGTCACCTTCGCGCAACACGGTGCGCCCGTCCAGGAGCGTGCGGTTGACGTAGGTGCCATTGAGGCTCCCCAGGTCCTCCAGATACAGCTTGCCGCCGCTGCGGACGAACTTCGCGTGGTGCCTGGAGACGGTGATGTCGTCGAGGAAGATGTCCGATTCCGGGTGACGACCGACGTTGGTGATGTCCGAGTCGATGAGGAACCGGTTGGAGTTGCCAGGGCCACGGTTGACGATCAGCAGGGCGTTGCCGGCGGCCAGGGTCTTGGCCGCTGCCCGCTCCTGGTCTGTCAGCTGTACGGATTCAGTGGGATCTTCGGCGGTGACCGGGAACATCGTGGTGGTGTCACCGGTGGGGTCTGTCAGCGAGGCGCCGCAATTGCTGCAGAACCTTGCCTCGACCGGGCTCTCAGATCCACAAGTGCGGCACTTCATCGGAGTCACTTCCTCGTCTCAGCGGGGTGGGCTCATTCCCCTGTCCAGGCCATGTGAAAGGCTACGTGAGGAAACTTATCACCCGTGGGCAAGCCTGTTAACTGGGGCGCGCGAACTGCGGCTCCGCAATTTCCACCACCGAGGAGATGTCGACCGCCTCCAGTTGCTCGATCGTCACCCTGCCGCCGACCCGTTCTCCCTCGATCTCGCTCACCAGCCCGCCGCGGAACCGCGCGCCGGCCTCCAGGGTGGCCGGGTCACCGATCGCATCAATGACGTAGGGCTCAGCCAGAGCGACCCCGTCGGCCGTCACCGCCCCGCTTCCGTCCGTCGCGAAGTAGGAGTTCATCACCAGCCGGACGGCGTCATTGAGCTCGATCACCTCGGCGCCGGCGTCGCGCAGTTCCTCGACGGCGTTGAGCAGCAGCTCGGCTGTGACGCGCTCGCCCGGGTCCTGGATCTCGATGCGGATCCCGGGACCCACTGCAGGGACCGTGCCGGCGATGATGCGGGCCTGCTCGAGACGCCGGGCGGCCTCCTCGCGGGCCGCCAGGTCGCGGTCTGCGCCGCTCATCAGTTCCGTGCGCGAGCGCTCCAGTTCACGAACCTGTTCCTCGAGGCGGCGGGTCTCACCGGTGACGTTGTCCAGGAGTTGGATGAGGTCTGCCTGCCGGACGTTGGCGAACTCCGGCTGGGTGGCCTGCGAGCGCAGCGTCAACACGACGATCAGCGCGGTCAGGAACAACGCGAGCCCGACGACGAACTGGCCACGGCTGGGCCGGAAGAAGTCGCGCAGGAGACTGCGCTGGGGCTTAGCGGCGGCCCGACGCGGCTCCCGCGCCTCCTCCACCGGCACCTCTTCCACGGGCTCAGGCATGCAGGACCGCCCTACGGATGGCCGCGGCATTGGTGAAGATACGGATCCCGAGGACGACCACCACGCCGGTGGAGAGCTGGGAGCCGACGCCGATCTGGTCGCCCACGAACACAATGAGGCCTGCGATCACGACGTTCGACAGGAAGGACACGAGGAACACCCGGTCCGAGAAGATGCCGTCCAGGTAGGCGCGGGTGGCGCCCAGGATGGCGTCGAAGGCCGCGACGATCGCGATGGGCAGGTAGGGGGCGAGCACCGGCGGCAGCGTGGGCTGGAGGACGACGCCGAGCACCACGCCGGCGATGAGTCCGAGAATCGCGTACATGGAATGTCCCCTACTTCTGTTTCGCGTAGCGCACCGTCATGCCGGGGTCAGCCGGAAGGGTGAGGTCGTCGTCGGCCTGGGTGATGGTCATGGACAGCCCGTAGTTCTGCACGATGAGGTGCCACCACGCTGCCCCGGTGGTTTCGTTGAATCTGGCCTGGAGCGTATCAGGATTGCCGATGACCTCCAGCCGGTACGGCGGGCTGAGGGACACGTAGTCAACCGTGATTGCGGCACCGGCGCTGCGGATGGGCGTGAGCACACTGAGCCGCCGGCCGTTGACGCTGATGGCCTCCGCCCCAGCCTGCCGCAGGCCGTTGACGAGGCGGGTGAGGTCGCCGTCGAGCACCATGCCCTGAGCGGAGGTGGCGTCATCTGCGTCGTCCACGGTCACGATGATGCCGGGGCCCGTGACGGACGAGGCGCCGGAGAGCCTGTCCAGGAGCAGGAGGAGGTCCCGTTCAGCGGGGTCCCCGAGGGCTTCGGCGCCCAGCTGGCGAACCTCGTCCTCGAGCTCCGAGGCGGTGTCGCCGAGGACGGCCTGCCGCTCCCGCGCGCCGGCCACCCTGTCGAGCAGTTCCTGCCGCTGCTCGGCCGCGCTGCCCGTGCTCCGGGTGGTCTGGAGGACGGCGACGGTGAGCAGGATCACCACGAGGGCCACCGCCACGGCCAGGCGCGCCGGCCGGTTCCGGGGGGCGGTTGTGCTGCGGTACTCCGGCTCCAGCGCCTCAGCCTGCAGGTCTGTGAGCAGGCTCATGCTGGCATCGGGGCGACGCCTCACCGGGCCTCCCGCCCGAGAAGAATCGTCTCGCGCACGTACAACGAACCCGCTGCCCAGTACGCGACGGCGCCGGCCCAGCCGAAGCTCCACCCCGTCCAGTGCGCCCATGCCCAGCCGAGGGACGAGCCGGCCCCCAGCAGGATCAGGGGGAAGGCGAGGAGCAGCAGCATGGTGCCGGCCTTCCCCACCCAGTTGACGGGCAGGGCAACCAGGCCGTGGCGCTTGAGCGCCGGCACCAGGAGCGCCAGCATCACGTCGCGGGCCACGAGCACGACCACGAAGTAGACGGGCACGATGTCGCGCACCAACAGCGCCACCAGTGCGGCGAGGATGTACAGCCGGTCTGCGACGGGGTCCAGCTTGGCTCCGAGCGGGCTGCGCTGTTTGAGGCGGCGGGCGAGGAAGCCGTCGACCCAGTCCGTGGCCCCGAACCCCGCCAGCAGCGCGACGGCCGCGACGTCCTCCCCGGAGATGATCAGCCACGTGAACAGCGGAACGCCGAGGAGCCGGATGAAACTCAGCACGTTGGGCAGGGTGAGCACCGCGTCAGTGTCGAACTCCTGAGGAGGAACCAGCGATGCTTGCACATTGCCAGCCTAGGCCATCGCGCAGACAGGCCCGACGGTTTCGACGCGCCGCCTACGGGCCTGCGAGTGCCTTGGCGTAGACGTCCTCGATCTGCGGTCCGACCACATCCCACGAGAAGCGCCTCGCCGACTGCCAGGCAGTGACCGGATCCGCCGGGGAGGCGAGCCTCGCGCGCAGCCGCGCCGACGCCATGGCCAGGTCGTCCGGCGGGAAGAAGGACGCCACCGCGTCGTCGTCGACGACCGCACGGAAGGCGGGCAGGTCGCTCGCCACCACCGCGCACCCCCGGGCCAACGCCTCGATCAGGATGATCCCGAAGGACTCCCCGAAGCGGTTGGGGGCCACCAGCACGCGGGCCTGCTCCAACCAGCGGTTGCGCTCCTCGTTGCTGAGGGCGCCGAGTTCTCGCACCTGCGCCCCTCCCCCGGTGCCGGGGCCGATGGCCACAAAGGTCGCCTCTGGAACCACATCGGCCAGGGCCGCGAACGTGGGGTACCCCTTCCTCGGTTCGTCGAGCCGGCCGAGGAACAGCACCACGTCGCCCTGCTTCGCCGCCGGCGGCCCGGTCGGCACCTCCACCGCGTTGGGCACGACGACGGGAGCCGCGCCCGTGACAATGCGCGCCGTCTCTGCGGCCGCTTCCGACACCGCGACGCTCTGGCGGGGCGGCAGCAGTGCCGCGCGGAGCCGGAGCGGAACCGCGAGGAGGCCGGGCCGGAAGTGGGCGTGGTGGGTCACCACGAGCCTGTCCCGAGCCGACCGCGCCGCCGCGTAGGCGACTCCCGGCGTCAGCGGCTCGTGCACGTGGACCAGGTCGGCGCCGTCGATCGCGGTGCGGGCCTTCACCGCCTGAGCGGGCAGCACGCCCAGGTGCGCCACTGAGCCGTTGAACGGCAGGCTGACCGCCCTTCCCAGGAGGTGCACGTCGTCGCTCGACGGCCCCGTGCCCGGTGCCACCACGAAGGGCCGGTGGCCACGGCGCCTGAGCCAGGCCGCGAGCCCGAGCACGTGCGTCGCCACGCCGCCAGGCTGGTCCAGCGAGTACGGGCACACGAGCGCGACGCGGAGGCTCACAGGAACACCTTGCGCAGCATCAGCCAGCTCTCCGGGTGTCGCCGCACGGCATCGGCGAAGACCTCCACGGCACCCGTCATCAGTTCCTCGGCGCTGTCACCCTCGATGGGTTCCGAGACCTCCAGCCTGAGCCGGTCACCGTCGAAATACGTGGTGGTGACCCGGAGATCGGCCCCCGTGCGCCGCGCGAGGAGCGCCGGACCGGCAGGCACGCCCACGAGTGCGTCGGCCCCCGGCCACGGCACCTTGAGGCCACGGGAGGAGAGGTCACGGTCGGCCAGCAGACAGACGAGCCGGCCGGCCTTCACGTCCTCGGCCAGCAGACGCATCACATCCGGCTGGTCGACGGGGTAGATGATCATGCCCATGGCGGCGCGGGCCTCGGCGAAACGCTCGTAGACCCCGTTGGGCAGGCGTTCGGCGACACTGACCACCTTGAGCCCGACCCTGGCCGCCCAGGCACCGGCGAAATCCCAGGAACCCATGTGAGGCAGCGCCAGGACCAGCCCGGGCCCGGCCACGGACTCCCGCAGCCTCGCCAGGTGGTCGTCGTCGATCGACACGACCCGGAGGATCTCCTCGTCGCTCCACGCGGCGAGGCTCAGTGACCAGAGGTTGTTGCGGATCCAGTTGGCCAGCAGCCGACGGCGCTGCCCGCTCGTCGGCCTGGCGCCGGTTGCGTGCTCCACCGAATCCGCCCACGCGTCGACGGCCGGCAGCCGCTTCAGCGAGACGAGTGGCGCGGCAAGGCGCGCGAAGGCGTCGCCGAGCCGCCGGGGCACCCGTCGGCCCACCGCCCAGACAGCTGAGCTGAGGTCCACGTCAGCGGTGCC
Source organism: Tessaracoccus zhenghani (assembly GCF_054552775.1). Classification (NCBI taxonomy): domain Bacteria; kingdom Bacillati; phylum Actinomycetota; class Actinomycetes; order Propionibacteriales; family Propionibacteriaceae; genus Tessaracoccus; species Tessaracoccus zhenghani. Next base: position 833,356 of record NZ_CM137275.1, read on the forward strand.
AGGCCTCGGCCAGCAGCCTGCGGGCGTCGCCGAGGAGTTGTGGCACGGCCTTGGTCTGGGCGATGACGGGCATGAAGTTCATGTCGCCCTTCCAACGCGGGACGATGTGCTGGTGCAGGTGCATGGCGATGCCCGCCCCCGCCACGTCGCCTTGGTTCATGCCGATGTTGAAGCCGTGGGGCTTCGAGACGGACCGCACCACGCGCATCGCCTGCTGTGTCAACTCCGAGACCTCGCGGGTCTCCTCAGGCGTCAGGTCCGTGTAGTCGGCGACGTGCCGGTAGGGGCACACCAGCAGGTGCCCGGGCGAGTACGGGAACAGGTTCATCACCACGTACGCGTGCTCGCCGCGGGCGACGACCAACCCGTCGTCGTCCGTGCGCTTGGGCGAGGTGCAGAAGGGGCAGTCGTGACCGCCCGTGGGTTTGCCCTCCCCCTCGACGTAGACCATGCGGTGCGGGGTCCACAGGCGCTGGAACGCGTCCGGCACACCGGGCAGCGTGCCGGACGCCTCAATGTCGTCCATGGTCACTCGCCGGCGGTGGGCGACTCGTTGGAGCGCGACCCGATGAAGTCGACGATGGTGGTCACCGCGTCGTCGACACTCACAGCGTTGCGCTGTGACCCGTCACGGAACCGGAACGACACCGTGCCGCCGTCGCGGTCCTCGCCGCCCGCGATCAGGATGAACGGGGCCTTGCCCTGCGTGGCGTTGCGGATCTTCTTGCCGAACCGGTCGTCGGAGGTGTCGAAGTCCACCCGCACGCCCTTCGCCTGCAACTGAGCGACGACGCCGCCGAGGTACTCGTCGAACTCGGAGGCCACCGGGATCGCGGTGACCTGGACCGGCGAGAGCCAGGCGGGGAACGCGCCGGCGTAGTGCTCGATGAGCACGCCCATGAACCGCTCGATGGAGCCGAACTTCGCCGAGTGGATCATCACGGGCTGCTGGTGCGAGCCGTCGGAGGCCGTGTAGTGCAGGTTGAAGCGCTCCGGCTGGTTGAAGTCGTACTGGATGGTCGACATCTGCCAGGTGCGCCCGATCGCGTCCTTCGCCTGGATCGAGATCTTCGGGCCGTAGTAGGCGGCACCACCGGGGTCTGCGACCACGGGCAGGCCGGATTCGCGGGCGATGCCTTCGAGAATCTCGGTGGCCTCGGCCCACTGCTCGTCGGAACCGATGAACTTGTCCTTCTTCTTGCCGTCCTCGTCGCGGGTGGAGACCTCCAGCGCGACGTCGGTGAGCCCGAAATCGTTGAGCAGCGACAGGACGAAGCGCAGCAGGTGCCGCACCTCGTCCGGCGCCTGTTCCTTGGTGCAGTAGCTGTGCGAGTCGTCCTGCGTGATGGAACGCACTCGGGTCAGTCCCTGCACCACGCCCGAGGCCTCGTCGCGGTACACGGTGCCGAACTCGAAGAAGCGCAACGGCAGGTCCCGGTAGGAACGGCCACGCGACGAGAAGATCAGGTTGTGCATGGGGCAGTTCATGGCCTTGAGGCGGTACGCCTGGCCACCCTTGACGACGTTGCCCTGCTCGTCGCGCTCGGCGTCCTCCAGGATGGGGGGGAACATGCCATCGGCGTAGTACGGCAGGTGGCCGGAGGTGTAGAAGAGTTCCTCCTTGGCGATGTGTGGCGTGCCGACGTAGTCGAAGCCCTCCTGGATGTGGCGGGTGCGCACGTAGTCTTCCATTTCGCGCTTGATCACACCCCCGCGGGGGTGGAACAGCGGGAGGCCGGAGCCCACGATCTCGTGGAAGCTGAACAGGTCGAGTTCGGTGCCGAGCTTGCGGTGGTCACGCTTGGCCGCCTCGTCCAGCCGGGTCTTGTAGGCCTGCAGTTCCTCCTTCGACGGCCACGCGATGCCGTACACCCGCTGCAGGCCGGCGTTGCGCTGGTCCCCCCGCCAGTAGGCGGCGGAAGTGCGGGTGAGCGCCCAGCCGTTGCCGAGGTAGCCGGTGTGCGGGATGTGGGGGCCCCTGCAGAGGTCCTTCCATGCCACCGAGCCGTCGCGGTTGAGGTTGTCGTAGATGGTGAGTTCGCCGGCGCCGACCTCGACGGAGGAGCCGTCGTCGTCCGAAGCGCTGGACTTTGCGGAGATGAGTTCGAGCTTGAACGGCTCGTCAGCCAGCTCCGCGCGGGCCTCTTCGTCTGTCACGACGCGGCGCACGAAACGCTGGCGTGCCTTGATGATCTGGCCCATCTTCTTCTCGATGGACTTGAGATCTTCAGGGGTCAGCGGGTCCACCTGGAAGTCGTAGTAGAAGCCGTCCGTGATGGGCGGGCCGATACCCAGCCGCGCGTCGGCATGCAGGTCCTGCAGCGCCTGCGCGGTGACGTGGCCGCACGAGTGGCGCAGGATCGAGAGGCCCTCCGGGCTGTCGATGGCGACCGGCTCGACAACGTCGCCGTCGGCCAGTTCGCGCTGCAGGTCCAGGAGTTCCCCGGCGACACGCATGGCGACGACCGTGCGGTCCTCACCGAAGAGATCGAGCCCCGTGGTCGTGGTAGTCAGCTCCACCTGTTCCGCCTGGTCGTTGCGGTGGACGGTGATGACTCCACTCATGGGGCACTCCTTGTGGTGTGGTCGGTTGGTCTGACGCCCCCATTGTGCCGCGTGGAGCTCAACCGTGGTAGTTGGGTCCCATCACTGCCGCGCCGTCCTGATCGCGCCGATGGAGGCGACGATGACGCAGGCCATCGCCACCCATTCCGGCCAACGCAGCCACTCCCCCAGCACCATCCAGGCGAAGAGTGCGGCCGCAGCGGGCTCGAGGCTCATGAGGATCGAGAACGACGCGGCCTTCAGGGAGCGCCTGGCCTGCAGTTCCATGGCATACGGGATCACGGTGCTGAGCAGCGCCACGGAGGCCATGACGCCGAGCACCCTGAGGTCGCCGAATGCGCCGTCGGCCAGCAGGGTGCCCGGAACGATCAGGGCCGCGGCGCCGATGAGGCTGCCGACGGTGAGCCCACTCATGCCCTCCCATCGCCTGCCCACGGGGCCCGCCAACGCGATGTAGCCCGCCCAGAGGGCGCCGGCAGCCAGGGCGAACACCATGCCGAGCGGGTCCACGACGGTGGGGCCCGCGCCCAGCAGCACCACGCCGGTCGCCGCGAGGGAGACCCAGAGGATGTCCAGCAACCTGCGTGAACCGAGCACGGCCAGGGCCAGTGGGCCGACGAATTCAAGCGTGACGGCCAGCCCAATGGGGATGCGCTGGAAGCTGAGGTAGATCAGCATGTTCATCCCCGAGAGGCACAGGCCGTAGGCGACGACGACCAGCCAGTCGCCACCGCTGCGTCCGGTGACCCGCGGCCGGGAGAAGGCGAGGAAGATGACCGCGCCGATGAGGGCCCGCAGGAACGCGAGGGTGACGGGATGGGCCGAGTCGAAGATGGACTTGGCGATCGCCGCCCCGAACTGGACGGAGGCGATGGCGATCAAGACCAGGACGACGGGGCGGGGCACGGCCCGACTCTACGCGGGCGGGGCGGTTTGCCGGTCCCACCTCATCAGCGCCGAGCCTTGTCGCCCAGCATCTCCAGAGTGCCGAAACGCCGTTCTTCGTGAGGGAGGCTCACCTCGCGGAGGTAGCCGGCCACCTCTGCGGGACCGTGCTGCTCGAAGTGCCGGATGAGGCTGCGGATGTCGTCGGGGTGGCGGTTCTGGCTCATCTTGGCCTTCGCCTCGATCCGGTCGATCGTGAGTTCAACGCCGACGATGGCGCGCGACATGAGGCCCAATTTCTCCGCTCCGACGGCGTCGAGCACTTCGGGCCCCTCCATCCGCTCGGTGAGGGCGCTTGCGGCGCGAAGCGCTGCCTCGGGACTCGGGTCGATACGGACGGGGCCCCAGGCATGGATCGTCAGGTAATCCCAGGTCGGGACGTTGGGCAGTTCCTGGTTGGTGGCGTACCAGTGGGGCGAGATGTACGCGTCGGCGATGTCCAAGATGGCCATCCCACGGCCGGTGATCGGGGTCCGGGCCTGGGGGTTGTTGCGCACCAGGTGGGTGACCAGCACGCGGGATCCGCCGCGGGATTCGCAGTGCATGGGGACGAAGGTCGACAGCGGTCCGTCTTCATGGACGGTCACGAGATTGCCAGGACGCACCTCGGCGAGCAGTTGCTGCAGGCGGTCCTCGGGAAGGCTGAAGTGGTCTGGCACGTGCACGCAGCCATCCTAGGCGCTGGCCGGGCTGGCGCCGCCCCCGGGGCGGGTCATTTTCTGTCCACCGCGCCCCGTCCTGCATCATTGTCCTTGCATGAGAGGAGACACGTGCTCACAATTCTCTGGGCCATCGGCATCACTGCGGAGGGAATGACCGGGGCCCTGGCCGCCGGCAGGGAACGCATGGACCTCTTCGGCGTCATCATGGTCGCGCTGGTCACGGCGCTCGGTGGCGGATCCATCCGCGATGTCCTGTTCGGGCACTATCCGCTCACGTGGGTCCGCGATCCCGAGTACGTGTTGCTCGTCGTGCTCGCAGCCGTCATCACCATCTCTATCGCCGGGATCATGAAGTACTTCCGGCAACTGTTCCTCGCACTCGATGGTCTTGGGCTGGTGGTCTTCTCCATCCTCGGAGCGCGGGTGGCCCTCGACATGGAACTGGGCATCATCATCGCGGTCGTCGGTGCCGTGGTGACCGGCGTGGCGGGCGGCATCATGCGGGATCTGTTCTGTGACCGGATCCCGTTGGTGTTCCGTGAGGAGTTGTACGCCTCCGTGTCCGTCATCGCCGCGCTGCTCTTCGTGGGTCTGTTGGAGGTGGGGGTCGCCCACAATGTGGCGGTGGCCGTCACCCTGGCCGGCGGTTTCGCCCTGCGGATGCTGGCCATCAAGTTCCGCTGGCGGTTGCCCGTCTTCGAGTACCAGGATTCGGCGGTCGACGGCCGCAAAGCACTTCGGAAGGTCGCGCTGAGCCTCCGCAGCCTCCGTCTGCTGCGCCTCCAGGACCGTCGACCGGTCATCGACGACTGAGCGCTACCGCCTCGGTTCACTGACGCGTCGGCCCAGGGCGATCACGTCCATGTTCCACACGACGCGCTCCGAATCAGTCGTGAGGTCGACGGGGATCAAGCCCGCGGCGCCATGGGGAAACCCTGGCGACCCATTCCCAGGACGGGCCCCCTGACACCACGATGTTGAGTGTGGAGCATCAGCCGGAAATGGAAAAAACACCCGGCATGGCCGGGTGTCTTCTGGTGGGCGGTACTGGGTTTGAACCAGCGACCTCTTCCGTGTCAGGGATGCGCCGCAGAGCACTTTTCGTCTCATCGAGCCGCATTTACGCTCAGCAGGGTGCGGAACACACCCCCTCCGAGAGGCTCTTCCACAACCGCTTGGCACACAACTGGCACACAAACGGCAGGTGCTGGAGCTTGCCCAGCCCCACGCGACCCGTGACGCCTTGGGGGCAAAACCAACCCGGAAGGCTCCGCAACACATACCCACACCGTAACCCCGAACAGCCCGCCGAGAACAGGCGACACCCTGCCTCCCGACCCGCGAGCCCGTCCTAAGTTGCCGCCGTCGGTCCCACGCGGAAGCCGGGCCCGGGCCGATGCCCAGGGTTGCAGAACGGGAGCCCCGGGCGATCACTCCCCTGCAGGATCGAACCCCGGGGCGGCATGAGCAAGAGACCACATTGGTATCATGATGGTATGGCTATGACACTCCGGCTGGACCCTGAGGACGAGAAGACCCTCGCACTGCTCGCCGAGGCCGAAGGGGTGAGCAAACAGGAGGCCACCGTGCGCGCTATCCGGGAAGCAGCCGCACGACGGCTCCGTGAGGACAAGGTACGGCTGCTGTCCGTCGCGGCTCGGACGCGCTACGCCGACCTGCTCGACCGGTTGGGCCAGTGATCGAGCACCTCACCCTCGAGGACGTCTTGTCGTTGGTGGAAGACCTCGGAGTTGGCCCGGTTCGCGACATCGGACTGCTCGACTCCGCGGTCCACCGCCCACGGGTGAGCGTCTTCGGCAGAGATGCGTATCCCGGCCTCGACGACAAAGCAGCCGTACTCCTGGAATCGTTGGTCGGTAACCATGCCCTGGTCGACGGGAACAAGCGCCTGGGCTGGCTCTCGCTGGTGGTGTTCTACGGACTCAACGGCATCGATCTGGATGCACACGACGACGAGGCCTACGACCTGGTCATCGCGGTCGCCAGCGGGACCGCGACCTACCAGGAGGTGTCGGCCCGCCTCGCATCTTGGCACTGACTACACCTACCGAGTGACGTGGTCGGTCGAAGACAACGAGTTCGTCGCCACCTGGGCTGGCGACGTACCAGGGCGGTCATCTTCCGACGCCCGTAGAGGCCCTCTGGGGTCATCTGACGCTGCGCCTGCTTGGTGGTCCACGCCAGGGTCGCGGACCTTGTCGGCCACGTGCGCATCGCTGAGGGTGCGGGCAGCCACACCACCTCGTTTCCAGGAGCGGTAGGTCCTCGCGGCGATCTGACAGCCCTGCTCACGCAGGACCCGGCAGATCGACTCGACCGCGAACCCCTCGGACTTCATCTGGTCGATGAAACCGGCCATCACCGGTTGCGGGGGTCGAGTTCCCCCGCGAAGAAAGTCGTTGCCGCTCGCAGGATCGCGACGTCTTCTCGAAGGCGTCGGTTCTCGGCCTTCAACCGCTTCACCTCGGCCTGCTCCTCGGTGGTGATCCCGTCGCGTTCGCCGGTATCGACCTGGGCCTGGATCACCCAGCGACGCACGGACTCCTTCCCAACCCCCAGCTGCTTCGCCACGGCCGCCGCCGCGGCCGTCAGCGACGGATACTCGGACACGTGCTCGGTCACCAGACGCACAGCTCGTGCCTTCAGCTCCGGATCGATCATCTTGGGCATGGTGCTCATTCTCCTTGACTCAAACAGGAGCGGCATCAAACCTGGGGCGCTTCAGACCGTGAAATCGGCACACAGTCTCACCCTGTTTCGTGCTCTCTCGCGCAATTGGCACACAAAATGGCACACACCCCCTGCTATGAGGGGGTGTGTAGGTGGTGAAAAGGTACCTGTAACCCCTAGCGGACTAGGGGTTACATCTGGTGGGCGGTACTGGGTTTGAACCAGCGACCTCTTCCGTGTCAGGGAAGCGCGCTACCACTGCGCCAACCGCCCGAGGTGGAGACGGGATTTGAACCCGTGTACACGGATTTGCAGTCCGTTGCCTCGCCTCTCGGCCACTCCACCGGGTGGAGGGTTACCCTCCCCTTGTGGGTCTGGGAGAGACCTTGATCTCCGAGCGGACGACGAGATTCGAACTCGCGACCCTCACCTTGGCAAGGTGATGCTCTACCAACTGAGCTACGTCCGCCTTGCGCTACCGCTGCTCCCCTTCCGGTTTGCCGCGTTCGGCGCGTAGAGAACATTAGTCCACGGATTCAGCAAAGTGCAAATCGTCGGTTCCTCGGCGCGATCAGGCGCTGACCCGTTCACCCAGCCATTCCGCGATCGCCTGCTCCACCCGCTCGGGCTCCCGGCTCAGCGTGTGCGTCCCGTCCACGAGGACGACGCGCCTCGTCGCACCCTCCTCCGGGAGCCCGAACGGGTCTTTCCTGCCTTGGACGACGAGCACCGGGGCCGACACGGAGTACAACTCGGACCCCCGGTCCGCGCCCTTGGGCGACACGAGCGGGAAAGCGAGGCACAGCACCGCCGAAGCACCCACCTCCACCGCGGACCGGCACGCCACCCGCGCCCCGAACGAGCGACCACCCACGACCAGGACGCCGCCGGGCACCTGCGCCCGGAGCTGCCCGACCACCTGCACCCACGCCCGCTCGGCGTTGGCGATGGGCGGCGGCACCCTGCGACCGGCGACCCTGTAGGGCTGCTCCACCAGCGCCACGACGCAGCCCGCCTCCAGACCCGCCTTCAGTGCGGCCCTGAGATCTACGGTGTCCACTCCCCCGCCGGCCCCGTGCCCGAGCACCATGAGGCCCGCGGCGCCTGCCGGATAGGACACGTGAGCCCGCGCATTTCCCGTGGTTGTGGGGACCTCCAGGACCTCAGTTCGCATTCTCGTTTCCGATCCGCTAGAGTTTTTCTTCGCTAGGGCGATTGGCGCAGTGGTAGCGCGCTTCGTTCACACCGAAGAGGTCGGCGGTTCGAAACCGCCATCGCCCACTCTAGTGGGGCTTTCCGACGCTGGTTTTGCCCACCGAGGGCCCGGAGGAATGAGGCGATGACAGCACCCGCGATCGTACTCGTGGCCGACGGTCCCGACGACGAAGCTGTGAACTCGTCTCTCGAGGCCATCCTCGAGGACCTCCGCAGTGCGCGCAGGGACCTCCGGGTCTTTCTCGGCCGCATCGGCGGCCCCGAGCCCCGGCTCGAAGACGTGGTGAGCCAACTCGTCGCGGACGAGGTGGCAGAGGCGGTGCTGATCCCCCTGGACCTGGTTTCCGCCGCAGACCACGCCCCCGTGCTCGACACTTTCCAGCGTTCTCCAGACATCCACCTGGCTGTCAGTCGCCCCGTGGGCCCGGCCAGCGAACTGCTGAACATCCTCGACGAACGGGTCAGAGAAGCGTTGCACCGCGGCGGCGCCCTCGAGATCGACGGACTCATCCTCGCGGCGCCTGCCGGCGGCGACGTCCGTGGCTCGTCGTTGCTGGCCCGTCGCGCCCGGCAATGGTCGGCCCACCACCGCATCCCGGTTCAGTTGGCGGTCGACGAGGGCAGCGGCAGGGCCACCGCCTCCGCGGTCGCCGCCCTGCGCGGGCAGGGGCGCCGTCACATAGCCGTCGGAGGCGTCTTCCTGGCCCCCACGCCGGACTACCAGGCCCACGCCCATGCGGCGCTGCGCGCTGGGGCCATCGCCGTGACCTCGCCCATCGGGCCAACTCCCCATCTGAGGCAGCTCATCCTCGCCCGCTATGCGTTCGGCGCGATGGAACTGCTCGACGGCACCCCCACCCAGCTGTCCGCGGAGGTCCTGGAGGGCGAGGAGGACTGATCAGCTTGCGATGGCGATTATCATCGTCTTCATGACTGACCAGTACGTCCCGAAGCTGATCAAACCGGATACCGAATGGCGCGAGCAGCTCAGCAAGATGGAGTACCACGTCCTTCGTGAGGCCGGCACGGAGCGGCCGTTCACCGGCGAATACACCGACACCGAGGACGAGGGTGTCTACGAATGCCGGGGCTGCGGCGCGGAACTGTTCCGCAGCAATGAGAAGTTCCACTCAAACTGCGGCTGGCCCAGCTTCTTCGCCCCGCTGGCGGAGGAACGCGTCCGCTACATCGAGGACAGGTCGCTGCCCGGTCGCCCCCGCGTCGAGGTGCGGTGCAGCAACTGTGACGGGCATCTTGGCCACGTCTTCGAGGGCGAGGGTTATGAGACGCCCACCGACCTGCGCTTCTGCATCAATTCCGTATCCCTGAACCTGCGCCGTTCCTGACCCGCCGTTCTCGGCGCGCCACCACCGAAAAGGGCGGCGGCGCGCTTAGAGTGGCGACGTGCCCGCGAATGTCACCAGCATCACTCCAGAGCCGTTCAGCCGCGCTCTCCGGGAGTTGACGGCCATGAACTGGCGTTCCGGCATCACCGCGGACGAGATCGGCTCTCCACAGCGCATCGCGCCCTACTCGGTGGCCATCGCCGCCGAGCTGCTGGACGACGACGAGCCCTTGGCCACCGGGCGCCTGATCCTGCTCCACGATCCCGCGGGCAACGACGCATGGGCCGGCACCTTCCGCCTCGTGACCTACGTGCGCGCCGAGGTGGACCTGGACATGGTCACAGACCCTCTTCTCCCTGAAGTGGCGTGGTCATGGTTCACCGAAGCGCTGGAGAGCCACGGCTGCGACGCCTCGGCGCTGGCCGGCACGGTGACCGCCTCGTACGGTCGAGGGTTCGGCGAGATGGTTCAGGAACCGGACAGGGCCGACGTCGAACTACGCTCCTCCTGGACCCCCCAACTCGACGGCGCACACTCCCTCACGCCCCATCTCGCGGCCTGGCAGGACCTGTTGGGGCAGGTGGCCGGGCAACCTCCCCTGCCGCCGGGCGTGGCCACCCTGCCGGTGGGCCGCAACCTATGACATATGTGAACAGCAGCCGCGAGCCCCTCAAGCCCGTCGTCGACACCCCTCAACTCCTGGCCGAGTGCCTCACGGCCCTGCGCGCCGGCAGAGGGCCGGTGGCCTTCGACACGGAGCGTGCGCACGGCCACCGGTACTGGGCGAAGGCCTATCTGCTCCAGATCCGCCGTGAAGGCTCGGGGACGTGGCTGATCGATCCGATCGCCTTCGAGAAGGACGGGGAACTGGCTGACCTCAGCTCACTCGTCGACGCGTGCGGCACCGCCACCTGGATCGTCCACGCAGCCACCCAGGACCTGCCCTGCATGCAGGAGATCAACATCATCCCGCCGCGGATCTTCGACACCGAACTGGCCGCGCGTCTCCTGGCAAAACCCGGTGCATCGCTCGGAGCCCTCCTCGAGGCCGAGCTCGGGATCAAACTCCGCAAGGCACACTCGGCAGACAACTGGTCGCGGCGACCGCTGCCGGAATCCTGGTTGATCTACGCCGCGCTCGACGTGGACTATCTCCTCGAACTGTCCAAGGTGTTGGCCACGCACCTGGTGCTGGCCGGGCGAGAAGAATGGTCCGCGCAGGAGAACGACGACATGCTGGCGCGTTTCAGTACGCCGCCGAAGCCCCGTGAGGACCCCTGGCGGCGCCTCAGCGGCCTCACCACCCTCAGGACGCCGATGCAGTACGCCGTGGCCCGCGAACTGTGGCTGGCGCGGGACGAGGTGGCCAGGCGCCGCGACAGGCCGCCAGGCTGGATCCTCCATGATTCGGCCGTGTTGGCGGTCGCCGCCCTGGCCCGCGACACGGTACCGAGCGCGGCGCAGGTCCAGAACCTCCCGGGCTTCAGCTCCCAGCCGGGGCAGCGCTACGTGCGGCACTGGCTGGCCGCACTCGAACGTGTGCGGCACCTGCCGTCCGAACAGTACCCGGCCAAACACCTGCACACCCCCGGCGTGCCGCACCCCAGGTCCTGGGACAAGGCGAATCCGGAGGCGGCGTTGCGCTGGGCAGCGGTGCGGCCCGCCGTCGACGAATTGGCCTGCGACCTGGGAGGTCTCCAGCCCAGCCTGATCGCACCGCCCGCGGTGTTGCAGGAGGCGCTCTACCGTCATTCAGAGGTGACGCGAGAGGTGCTCCTGGAGCTGGGCGCCCGGCCGTGGCAGGCTGACTTCCTGGCCCCCGCCATCGCGGAGGCGCTCGGTCAGGCCTGAGCGTCCTCGACGGTGACGTCGGCCACCTCGGTAGACAGCAGGTCGCCCAGCACCGACAGCGCCGTGGCGGCAGCGGTGAGCCCGATGCGCTCCAGCACCTCGTCGCGTGAGCCGTGCTTGAGGAATTCCTTGGGGATGCCGAAGTTGCGCACCTTCACCGGTGCGTCCTCCATCGCCAACTGTGCCCCGAGCCGCTGGCCGACGCCACCGTCGACGAGGTTGTCCTCCAAGGTGACCACGAGGTCGTAGCCGCTGGCCAGGGCCACGAGGTCTGGGCTCACCGGCAAGGCCCACAGCGGGTCCACGACTGCGGCGGACACGCCCTGGTCATCGAGGCGTTCGGCGAGATCCATCGCCACCCCGACGAACTGCCCGTAGCCCACGATAAGGACCTTCGCCTCTTCGGGCCGGATCAGCACGTCGACGCGGTTGATCCCCTCACCCACGTGGGCGATCTCCGGCATTTCGTCCGGCAGACGTTCCTTCGAGTAGCGCACGACGGTGACCGCATCGTCGACCTCCACGGCATGGTCCAGCGCTGCCACCAGACGGGTCTGGTCGCGGGGTGCGGCCAGTTGAAGATGCGGCACGATGCCCAGGAGCGTCATGTCCCACATGCCGTTGTGGCTGGGCCCGTCCGTGCCGGTCACGCCGGCCCTGTCCAGCACCAGTGTGATGCCGGCCTTGTGGAGCGCCGCGTCCATGAGCACCTGGTCGAAGGCCCGGTTCAGGAACGTGGCGTAGAGGGCGACCACAGGATGCAGGCCGGCGCGCGCCAGGCCGGCAGCGGAGACCACGGCGTGCTGTTCGGCGATACCGACGTCGAAGATCCGGTCCGGGAACGCCGCTGCGAACCGACCCAGCCCGGTGGGGTTGAGCATGGCCCCGGTGATGGCCACCAGGTCTGGGCGTCGCTGACCGAGCTGCACGATGGCTTCGGCGAACGCGTCCGTCCAGGTTGCCTGCACCGTCGCCGACAGCGGCTCACCAGTGAACTCGTTGATCTTGCCGACCGCGTGGAAGCGGTCCTCCTCGTGCTCCTCGGCGGCCTGGAAGCCCCGACCCTTGCGCGTCACGCAGTGCACGATCACCGGGCCACCGAACTGGCGTGCCTGTTCAAGGTGGTTGGTGAGGGCCGTGATGTCGTGGCCGTCGATGGGGCCGGTGTACTTGATGCCGATGTCCGAGAACATCGTCTGGGGCGCCAGGACGTCCTTCACGCCGGTCTTGAAACCATGCATGAGGTCATAGACCGGCCGCCCGAACACGGGGACGCGCTTGACGCCGCGCTTGATGACGCTCAGCGTCTTCTCGTAGCGGTGGTCCGTGCGGAGGCCGGCCAGGTGGTTGGCCAGCCCCCCGACGGTGGGCGTGTAGGAGCGCCCGTTGTCGTTGACGATCACCACGAGGCGTAGGTCGCCGGCGTCAGCGATGTTATTGAGGGCCTCCCAGGCCATGCCGCCGGTCAGCGCTCCGTCGCCGACGACCGCCACGACGGTGCGGTCCTCCCCCCTGATCCGGAACCCCTTGGCCAGACCCTCGGCCCATGAAAGGGCCGAAGAGGCGTGCGAGTTGCGCACCCAGTCGTGTTCCGACTCATCGGGCTCCGGGTACCCGGAGATGCCCTCCTGCTGGCGGAGGGTGTCGAAGAGAGGGGCGCGGCCGGTGAGGATCTTGTGGACGTAGCTCTGGTGACCGGTGTCGAAGATGATGGGATCTGACGGCGAATCGAAGACCTTGTGGATGGCCATGGTCAATTCGACGACGCCGAGGTTCGGGCCCAGGTGCCCACCGGTGCGGCTGACCTTCGTGATCAGGAAGCGCCTGATCTCGTCAGCCAACTGCACCAGTTGTTTCCTGGACAGCGCCCGCAGGTCATGGGGGCTGTGCACCGAATCCAACAGAGACATGCGGTCAATAGTAGGCCCTAACAACCAATGGGCCGGGTCAACGTGCGGGCGGAGGTCACAGCCGGGGGACGAAACGCACGTCCCGGAGCGCCTGTTCGACGAGTTCCACTCCCCTGGCGACCCGGACCAGCCGGGCTTCTTCCTGCTGCAGGACGACCGCGGCCTGATCGACCGTTGCGGTGTCCACCACGCCCGACAACGAGGTGCGCACACCCGCCAAACCGCTGCGCGTCGCCACCAATTGGGCCGCGACGAACTCCCGCGCCATCCGGGCCAGCACGACAGGGTGACGGCGCAACACCTGGTACCCCCGGTATTCCGACGGGCAGGAGTCCAGCAGGAAAGACTCCGCCGTCTTCAGCCAGCCGCTGGACCCCGGCGGGCGCACGGCCCCGGGCCAACCCGGCGGCACGTACACGCGGATAACTTCATCTTCATCGAACATACCTTCTATTGAAGCTCAACGCCCGGACAAAATCGAGTGCCTGCTCCAATCGACCTCACCTTTCCGCGAGGCCAGGGGTTCAGCTCCGGATCTCCGGGGTCCCCTCCGTGCCCCCCTTCGCGGGGCCGGTGAACAAGCCAACGATCAGCGCTGCGACCGCGCCGACCAACACGAAACGCTTCATCGATGCGAACATGTGATCCTCCAATCGGTTCCCTCCAAGCAGAACCTGACCAGATGACGCGGCGCCCACGGCGACGTGAACTGCAGATGTCGGTCAGATGACGATGTTCAAACCCTCCCGGGCACGCAGGGGGATGATGCCCGCAGAAGCAGGCAGCCCCCGCAGCCGGCATCGCCTAGCTGAAGGGGCCACTCTCCTGAACGGGAGCTTATGCTCCCCCGTTCAGCGTCTGCTACTTGAACATCACGATGTTGGTGGCCCAGATGTCCATGCGGCAACGCTCCGGGCGGCACCACACGAGAACCGGGCCGGCTCCCGAAAGGGAACCGGCCCGGTTCGTCTGTGCTCAGATCAGGCGTTGGCCAGATTACGCAGCACGTACTGCAGGATGCCGCCGTGCTGGAAGTAGCTGCGCTCCCCCGGCGTGTCGATGCGGACGAGAGCCTCGAACACGGTCTCCTTGCCGTCGGGGCTCACCGCGGTGACCTTGACGGTCTTCGGCGTCACGTTGTTGTTGAGCTCGGAGATGCCTTCGAAGGAGAAGGTCTCCTCACCGGTCAGGCCCAGGGAATCGGCGCTCTCGCCCGCCGGGAACTGCAGCGGGAGGACGCCCATGCCGATGAGGTTGGAGCGGTGGATCCGCTCGAAGCTCTCGGCGATGACGACCTTGACGCCCAGCAGCGCGGTGCCCTTGGCCGCCCAGTCACGCGAGGAACCGGAGCCGTACTCCTTGCCCGTCAGCACGACGAGCGGGGTGCCCTGCTCGGCGTAGTTGACGGCAGCGTCGTAGACGGCGGTGACGGGGCCGTCGGCCTGGGTGAAGTCACGTGTGAAGCCGCCCTCGGTGCCCGGTGCGATCTGGTTGCGCAGCCGGATGTTGGCGAACGTGCCGCGGATCATCACTTCGTGGTTGCCGCGACGGGAACCGTACGAGTTGAAGTCACGACGCTCGACCCCATTGGCCGTCAGGTACTCGCCGGCGGGCGAGTCCGCCTTGATGGAGCCGGCCGGGGAGATGTGGTCCGTGGTGACCGAGTCGCCCAGCTTCAGCAGGACCCGGGCGCCGGAGACGTCCTCGACGGGCGCCGGGTCGGCCGGCATGCCCTCGAAGTACGGGGGCTTGCGGACGTAGGTGGAGTCGTCCTCCCACTCGAACGTGTCGCCGTCCGGGGTGGGCAGCGAGCGCCAGCGGTCGTCGCCGCTGAACACGTCGGCGTAGCGCGAGGAGAACATCTCCGCGCTGATCGACCCGGCGACGACCTCTTCGATCTCCGCCTGGGTGGGCCAGATGTCGGCCATGAACACGTCATTGCCGTCCTGGTCCTGGCCGAGCGGCTCCGAGAAGAGGTCGATATCCATCGTGCCGGCGAGCGCGTAGACGATGACCAGCATGGGGCTGGCCAGGTAGTTCATCTTCACGTCCGGGTTGATGCGACCCTCGAAGTTGCGGTTGCCCGAGAGCACCGCCGAGACGGCGAGGTCGTGCTCGTTGATGGCCTCGGAGACCTCGGTGATGAGCGGACCGGAGTTGCCGATGCAGGTGACGCAGCCGTAGCCGACGAGGTTGAACCCGATGGCGTCGAGGTACTGCGTGAGGCCGGCCTTCTCGTAGTAGTCCGTGACCACCTGTGAGCCCGGCGCCAGCGAAGTCTTGACCCACGGCTTGCGGGTAAGGCCCTTCTCGACGGCCTTCTTGGCCACCAGTGCGGCGCCGATCATCACGCTCGGGTTCGAGGTGTTCGTGCATGAGGTGATCGACGCGATGGTGACCGCGCCGTGATCGAGATCGAAGCTCGAGCCGTCTGCCAGCGTGACGGGCACCTTCTTGACCACACGGTCAGGCGAGGCGCCGTTCCCTGCGCCGTGCGGCGCGGGCGAGCTGTCCGTCTCGCCAGGAGTGGGCTCGGTGGGGTCCGAGGCGTCCATCGTGGAGTTCACGGCCCTGTCGTAGCCGTTGTAGTCGGCCTCCGGCTCGCCCACGTAGGCGACCAGTTCCTGATGGAACGCGGTCTTCGACTGGTCCAGCCTGATGCGGTCCTGGGGGCGACGGGGCCCGGCGATGGACGGGACGACGGTGGAGAGGTCCAGTTCGATGTACTCGGAGAAGACGGGCTCGATCGAGGGGTCGTGCCACAGGCCCTGGGCCTTGGCGTAGGTCTCGACGAGGGCGATCTGCTCCTCATCACGGCCGGTCAGGCGCAGGTAGTCGGTGGTCTTCGCGTCGATCGGGAACACGGCGATGGTCGAGCCGTATTCGGGGCTCATGTTGCCGATGGTGGCGCGGTTGGCCAGCGGGACCTCGGCCACGCCGTCACCGTAGAACTCGACGAACTTGCCGACCACCTTGTGCTCACGCAGCATCTCCGTGATGGTCAGCACGAGGTCGGTGGCGGTGGTGCCTTCGCTCAGCTTGCCGGTCAGCTTGAAGCCGACGACGCGCGGGATGAGCATGGAGACGGGCTGGCCCAGCATGGCCGCCTCCGCCTCGATGCCGCCCACACCCCAGCCGACGACGCCCAGGCCGTTGACCATGGTGGTGTGCGAATCCGTGCCCACGCAGGTGTCGGGGTAGGCCTGCACCACACCGTCGACGCTGCGCGGGAAGACGACGCGGGCCAGGTGCTCGATGTTGACCTGGTGCACGATGCCGGTGCCGGGCGGCACCACCTTGAAGTTGTCGAACACGGTCTGGCCCCAGCGGAGGAACTGGTAACGCTCGCGGTTGCGCTGGTATTCGATGTCGGTGTTCTGCTGGAACGCGGTGGGCGTGCCGAAGACGTCGGCGATCACGGAGTGGTCGATGACCATCTCGGCCGGCGACAGCGGATTGACCTTGGAGGCGTCACCGCCGAGGGCGACGACGGCCTCGCGCATGGTGGCCAGGTCGACGACGCAGGGTACGCCGGTGAAGTCCTGCATGATCACGCGCGCCGGCGTGAACTGGATCTCGTGGTCGGGTTCCGCAGTCGGGTCCCAGTTCCCCAGGAACTCGATGTCCTCCTTGGTGATGTTGGCACCATCTTCGGTGCGCAACAGGTTCTCCAGGAGGACCTTGAGGCTGAAAGGCAACTTCTCGGAGCCCGGCACGGAGTCGAGCCGGAAGATCTCGTACGAGGTGCCGTTGACGTCGAGGCTCGACTTCGCCCCGAAACTGTTGACGCTCATCCTTCTCCTTTACTTGGCTGACGCCAGATTATCTTGATATCAAGATACCGCACAAGCTCCGGGCGCGCGGCGGCGTCGCCATCTTCCGCTCATCCTAGGGGGTCGGCCGCCGCCTAAGAGGCTGGGTGGAGGATCGCGACGCATTCAATGTGGTGCGTCATCGGGAACAGGTCGAAGCCCCGGATGGAGACAGGCTCATAGCCTTCGGCGGCGAACGTCTTCAGGTCGCGCGCCAGCGCAGCCGGGTCGCACGCGACGTAGGCGATGGCCCGTGGGCGCCGGGCCGCCACCGCCCGAACCACGCCGGCTCCCGCGCCCTTGCGCGGTGGGTCCAGCACGATCAGGTCCGCCCACTCCGGCAACTGCCGGTCGGCGCGCTCGACGGGCAGTGCGAAGAACTCGCCCTCTGGTACGTTGCGCCTGGCCAGTTCAACCGCCCCACGGCCGGCCTCGACCCCCAGCACCAGGCAACCGGCGTCGGCCAAGGCACCGGCGAACAGGCCGACGCCGCAGTAGAGGTCCATGGCCCGCTCCCCCGGCTCGGGACGCAGCCCGTCCAGCACGGCTCGGCTCAGGGTTTCGGCGGCGGCTGGGTGTACCTGCCAGAATCCGCCGGCGGCGACGGTGTACGTCCGTCCGAGCACCTTCTGCTGCACGGGATCCGGTCCCTTGAGGCGACGACCGCTGATCAACGTCACGCTCCGGTCCGCCACGGTCACCTCCAGGTCGACGCCGGGATCTGCGAACGCCTGCAGCTCCTCCACGGTGGACCCGGGGGCGGCGATGAGGCAACCCTGGTCCGGCAGCGGCACGATGTCGTGCGAGCGCCGGGCCCGGAGGCCGACCGAGCCGTCGTCGTCGACGGCGTAGCGAACGCGGGTGCGCCAGTCGAGCAGACCTCCGGGCACCGCCTCGACTTCGCCGTCCCAGGTGAGCCCGGCGAGCCGCTCGAGCTGCTCGGCCACCACCGCTGTCTTGAGGGCGAGCTGCGTGTCGGCATCGGCGTGCTGCCAGTCGCAGCCACCGCACCTGCCTGCGATGGGGCAGGGCGGGACCACGCGCCCGGGCGCCGCGTCGAGCACCTCCGTCACGCGGCCGCGGTCGAACTTGCTGCCGCGGTCCGTGATCTCCAGCCGGACCCGCTCTCCGGGCAACCCGCCGGTGACGAAGACAACCTTGCCGTCGAGCCGCCCGACGATATAGCCACCGTGCGCCACGCGCTCCAACATGACCTCAGTCATCATCTACCGATCCTTGGTTGCGACGCGCGACGGGTGAGGTCGCGGCGCCTGCCTGAACTGCGCAACTGGTAGGGCACCGACGTCACCATGACACCCTGCATGAAGTGCAACCTGGTGCGGATGAGCAGCGCCGTCTGGTTGTGCAGCAGCTGTTCCCACCAGTGTCCGACGACGTACTCGGGGATGTAGACGCTGACGACGTCGCGCGGGTTCTCCGAGCGAAGCTCGCTGACGTAGCGGATGAAGGGGCCCGTGATCTCGCGGTAGGGAGACGCGATCACCTTGAGCGGAACGCCGAAGTCTTCGTCCTCCCATTCGTCGAGGATCTGCTCCACCTCGTCGTCGTCGATGGCGACGGTCACCGCGGTGAGCGTCGTGGGTCGGGTGGCGCGTGCGAACGCAATGGCCTTGACCGTGGGCAGGTTGACCCGCTGCACCAGGATGACCCCGCGCACCCGGCTGGGGAGGGCGCGATCAGATTCCGGCGTGAGGGCCAGTTCCCTCGACACCGCCTTGTAGTGGTTCGAGATGGCGAGCATGACGAGGAACATGGCGCCCATCGCCACGAGGGCGAGGTACGCGCCGTGGGTGAACTTGGAGACCAGCACCACGAGCAGCACGATCCCGGTGAGGGAGGCACCGATGAAGTTGATCACCCGGCTGCGCACCATCTGGCGGCGCTCGGCGGGGTCGTGCTCCGTGCGCAGCGCGGTGGTCCAGTGCCGCACCATCCCGATCTGCCCCACGGTGAAGGAGATGAACACCCCGACGACGTACAGCTGGATGAGGGCCGTCACGGAGGCGTTGAAGGCCAGCACCAGGGCGATGGCGCCCAGCGACAGCATCACGATGCCGTTGGAGTACGCCAGCCGGTCACCGCGCGAGTGCAGCTGCCGTGGGAGGTACCCGTCCTTCGCCAGGATCGACGCCAGGGAGGGGAACCCGTTGAAGGCGGTGTTGGCCGCGAGGAACAGGATCAACATCGTGGCAGTGATCATGATGTAGAAGCCCGGCTGGAACCAGTCCATGAACACCACACGGGCCAACTGCCCCGTCACCGTGGTGGCGGCGCTGTGGATGGTGTTGCCCGCGGCGTCGACGTAGTGGGTGCCGGTCAGCTCGTCGATGAGGTGCACCTTGGTGAGGTTGGCCAGCGAGATGATGCCCACCAGCATGGTGATGGCCATGAGGCCCAGCAGCGCCAGCACCGTGGCGGCGTTGCGGCTCTTGGGCGGCCGGAACGCCGGCACCCCGTTACTGATGGCCTCCACGCCGGTCAGCGCCGCGCACCCCGAGGAGAAGGCGCGGGCGAGGATGGCGATCAGGGCCCAGCCGGCCAGGTCGGCCGCGCCGTCGGGCCGCACGACGATCAGGTCTGCGGTCTCCGACTTGAGGTCGTGGCCCAGGACGAAGATGCGCAGGAGACCGATGGCGATCATCGACAGCATGGAGACCATGAAGACGTAGGTCGGGACCGCGAACGCGCTGCCGGACTCGCGCACGCCGCGCAGGTTCACCAGGGTGAGGAACGCGATCACGCCCACCGCCGTCCAGGCTTCGTAGCCCTCCAGGAACGGCGCCATGGCTTTGGCGTTGAACACGCCGGCGGAGACCGACACAGCGACGGTCAGCACGTAATCCACCATGAGGGCCGACGCGACCGTCAGTGCGGCATGCCGGCCGAGGTTCTCGCGCGCCACTTCATAGTCTCCGCCGCCGCTGGGATAGGCGTGGACGGTCTGCCTATACGACGCGACCACCACCGCCACGACGATGGCGACCAGCAGGCCGATCTCCCAGGAGAAGAGGAAACCCGCCATGCCCGCCAGTGACAGCGTGATGAGGATCTCGTCGGGCGCATACGCCACGGAGCTCAGCGCGTCGGAGGCGAACACTGGCAGGGCGATGCGTTTGGGCAGCAGCGTCTCGCCCATCTGGGCGTTGGCCAGACGTCGTCCCACCACCATGCGCTTGAGCGCCGAGATCACGTTCACAACGCTCAACGTAGACCTGTTGCCCCCAAATGTCATCGGCGCAGCCTGGTGCTATGTTCTGAACACACGGGTGCTCATCCCGACCGTCGGAGGAGACAAGGGTGCATATCGTCATCATGGGCTGCGGCCGCGTGGGGGCCATGCTCGCCACCGGTCTCGAGAAGCGGGGCCACAGCGTGGGGGTCATCGACCAGAACCCTGAGGCGTTCCGCCGGCTGGGCAACGACTTCAAGGGACTCACAGTGGAGGGCATCGGTTTCGACCGTGAGGTGCTGGAGGCCGCCGGTATCCGCCGCGCAGACGCCTTCGCCGCGGTCAGCTCCGGCGACAACTCCAACATCCTCTCGGCACGCGTGGTGCGCGAGAACTACCACGTCAGCAACGTGGTGGCCCGCATCTACGACCAGGGCCGCGCCGAGGTGTTCGAGCGGTTGGGCATCCCCACCGTCGCGACGGTCAAGTGGACCGTGACCCAGATGCTCCGCAGGCTGCTCCCCGCAGGGAGCCAGCCGGTGTGGTCGGACCCCACCGGCGATGCCCGCCTCATGCAGATCCACGTCCACAACGGCTGGGTGGGCCGCCGGGTCAGCGAACTGTCAGCTGCCGCAGACGCCCCCATCCCGTTCCTCCTGCGGGTGGGACGCGGGCTGGTCCCGGACCGCGACACGATCTATCAGGACGGCGACCTCATCTTCGTCGCCTGCTACACCGAGCGGGTCGATGAACTCGAGACGCTCTTCGCCAACGCCCCCGGCCGGAACTAGGAGGACGAGATGCGCGTCGCCATCGCGGGAGCAGGCAACGTGGGCCGCTCCATCGCCCGTGAACTGATCGCCAACGGCCACCAGGTCCTTCTGATCGAGAAGGACCGCTCCGCCATTCACCGCGGTGCCGTCCCCGGCGCCACCTGGCTCGAGGCTGACGCCTGCGAGCTCAGTTCGCTCGAGGAAGCGGAGTTGGATCGCTACGACGTGGCCATCGCGGCCACGGGTGACGACAAGGCCAACCTCGTCCACTCCCTGCTCGCCAAGACCGAATTCGGTGTGCCCCGAACCGTTGGCCGCGTCAACCACCCGGGGAATGAGTGGATGTTCGACGACCAGTGGGGCGTCGACGTCTCCGTCTCGACGCCCCGCCTGATGTCGGCCCTCGTCGAGGAGGCTGTGTCCACGGGCGACCTCGTTCGGCTGCTGACCTTCACGAAGTCCACGACGCATCTCTCGGAGATCCGGCTTCCCGTGGGTTCACGCTTCATCGGCCACCGCATCCGCGACATCCAACTGCCGGGCGACGCGGTGCTGGTGGCCATCATCCGCGACGGCGCCCCGCTGACCCCCGAACGCGACCGTGCCTTCGAGGCGAGCGATGAACTGCTGTTCCTGGTCACCCAGGAATCGGAGCCGGACCTGGCCGAGCTGTTCGACCCGGAATCCGAGCCTGAGGAAAGCTAGGGGATGATCTCGAAGTCCGGGTTGTAGATCACCGGATTTCCGTCCTCGTCGGCGAGCCTGCCCGCGACGCGGATGTGGCGCCCAGGCATGAGGCATTCGAGCCGGCTGCGGCCCATCCAGATGAGGCGGACGGTGCCGGAGCCGTCGTTGACCTCCGCCTCGAGCCAACCGTTCTCGGCATCAGAGGTGATGGAGACGATCTCGCCGCGGAGCTTCACACGGCTGCGCGGCTCGCACCGTGCCAGTTGCTGTGCCCCGCTGTCCTCGGCGCGCTGGATCAGCTCAGTGGCCTCCAACTCTTCGATCGGGGTCACCCAGCGCCGCAGCCGCTCTCGGAGCGACGTACGAGTCATTTCTCAGTCCTCCTGCGCCGCCTGCTGCTGGGCCTGCTGCGGCACCGTCATGGGGAGCAGGCTGCCAGGTGCTGCCGGCGCGGTGCCGCGACGGACGACGAGGGCGCTGAAGAACTCCCGCAGCGCCACCTGGATGTCTTCATTGTTGGGCTCGAACGTTGCCTTCCCCAGGAGAACACCCCGGAGCACCCATCCGGGGCCGGGCACCAACCAGGTGCGCGACACGTGCATGGCGGGATTGCCGTTCGGGTCTGTCATCGGCAGCGACCGGCGGACCTCGGCACCGAAGGGACCCTCGACCAGTTCGATGCGCCCCTTCTGCTGCTGGGTGGCGCGGATGATCTCGGAGCGGATCTCAGGCACCATCGACGACTTTCCGGGGCCGGCGAAGACCGCCACCTCGAGCGCCGACTGGTTACCGTCGCCCACGAGCAGGGACTGCACAGTGTTGGTGTCCTTGTTGACCTGCAGCTGCAGGGACATGCCTTCGAAGGGCGTGAGCACGAGCGTGCCCAGATCCAGGCGCTGCACCTCGTCGGCGTCGGCCTCAAGGTCCACCTCTTCGATGTCGAAGGGGCCCCAGTCACGGTCGAATTCGGCGTCCCACAGGGCCGCCTGGGCCTCGATCGGCGTCACTTCGGGCCGCGCCTCGGCTTCTGCCGGCCGGTCTTCCACTTCTTCCGCGATGCGCTCGTCCACCACTTCAGTGGCCGACCGGTTTTGTTCGGCCTCAGCGGGGCGCTTCTTGCGTCCGAAAATCACAGGTCTTCCTTCTGGTCTCAGGGTGTGGTGAAACCACCAGTTGAACCATACCCACCGATCCCGCGCGAAGTCTCATCGAGATCGTCCACAGGCGTGAAAGAGGCCGTCACGAAAGGCATGATCAGCAACTGCGCGATCCGGTCCCCGGCGAGGAGCCGGATGGGGTTGTGCAGGTCCAGGTTGATGAGGCATACCTTGATCTCGCCGCGATAGCCGGCGTCGATGACCCCGGGTGAGTTGACGATGCTCAGACCGGCCCGCGCCGCGAGACCTGACCGGGGCGTGACCAGCCCGACGTGACCGTCGGGGATGGCCACCGCTACTCCGGTGCCGACGAGGCGGCGCTCCCCCGGCGCCAACACCGCGTCCTCCGTCGTGCGGAGATCAGCACCGGCGTCGCCCGGGTGCGCGTAGCTGGGGAGGTGCCCGTCGGCAGCGACGGTGTTGATGTTCATCGCGCAATCTCGCTGAGCGCTGCGGCGAGTTCGGCGGGGCGCCGGGTGCTGACGAGCCACCGCGAGTGCGGGTCTGCCGGGTCCGCCAACTCCACCCGCACCAGGCCGTCAATGAAGGGTCTGGTGAAGAGGAACTCGCGGTTGTCGGCGCCGGGGCCGAGCGCCTGACGGGCCGCCTCGCCCTCGAGCGCGGTCACCTCGCCGATGTATTCCCGCTCGAGCCTGTTGCGCCCCGCGGTGAAGGCTTCGCCGTCGACGCTCAGGCGGGTGGCGCTGTAGGCGACGAGGCCCAGCCCGACGCCCACGAGGGTCAACGCGACGACGCTGATGGCCAACCACAGTTCGAGGTAGGCGAGCACGGCGACGGCGATACTTGCCACGAACAGGAGGCCGATCACGATCCACCACCAGGGGATGTGCAGGCGTTCGGAATAGCTCACGACAGTCACCTTAACCCGTGGGCATAATGGGCATGGATCTGGTGCCGGCGAAAGGAACCTTCATGGCAATGACCGAGAAGATCATGTGGAAGCTCTATGCGGGAGCTGCAGGTGCCGTCACGACGATGGTGGTGCAGAAGACCATCACGAAAGTCTGGGAGGCCGCCACCGGTGAACCGCCGCCGGACCCCAACGATCCGGAGGCCCCGCTGGTCAACGGCCTCATCTGGGCAGCCGCCAGCGGCCTGGGGGTGGGAGTGGCGCAGCTCGTCATGAACCGCTACGTGCATCGCCGCTGGATGGCCAATTACAGCCACAACGGCCCGGGCAAGCTGCGCTCACGCCTCACCTGACCCAGCTCTCAGACGCAGTCCACGCAGTAGTACTGGCCGTTGCGTTCCTCCGCGAGCTGCGGGCGGGCCTTCACGAGGAAGCATGAAGCACACGTGAACTCGTTCGCCTGCCGCGGCAGGACGCGCACGGTCAGTTCTTCGTGGGAGAGGTCAGCTCCCGGGAGTTCGAAGGATTCGGCCGCCTCGACCTCGTCCTCGTCAACCTTGCCCGAGTTCTTGTCAGCGCGACGCGACTTCAACTCCTCAAGCGAATCCTCGCTCATCTCCTCGTCGGTCTTGCGGGGAGCGTCGTAGTCCGTTGCCATCCGTGTATGTCCTTTCGTTGCCGCGATCGCGCTATGTGTACCACATCCCGCCAAAATGTGGGATACCCGCTCGGCGCCTGTGGTTGAGAATGTGCACTCCCAGCGCTCTGCCTACCGCGCGACGAGGGCGTACGCTGGTAAGTTGTCCCAGACAGTAGCCAGCCGTACGAGGAGCCCAATGGACCACTCTCTGACCCCACGGGAGATCCAGACCCGTGTCCGTGCGGGTGCCTCCATCGAAGATCTGGTTGCGGAGAGCGGAATGCCGGCCGAGCGCATCGACGCATTCGCCGGCCCAGTGCTCGCGGAACGCGAACATGTCGCCCAGACGGCCCAGGTGTCCACGGTGCGCCGTCGGGGCGAGTCCGGCACACACAGGCGTCTCGGCGAACTGATCGCCACGAGGCTCCGCACGCGCAGCATCGACGCCGACGACGTCACGTGGGACGCGTGGCGCCAGTCAGACCTCAAGTGGCGCATCATCGCCCGCCTCACATCCAACGTCGAGGCGGAGTCAAGGGTGGCCGAGTTCGTGTTCGACCCCAAGGGTCGCTTCTCGGTGGCCCACAACTCCGACGCCCGCTGGATGATCGGCGAGGAGGCGCGCGGCGACGCTCCCCCGGAGGAAGAGAACACCATCGACTTCCACGATGAGCTCGCCCTGGTGCGGGCCACGCAACCCGTTTCCCACCCCGGCGACGAGGTGCCTTCGTCGGAGTTGATGCACGACAGCAACGAGGACACCTCCGAACTCGACAGCCTGTATGACATGTTGAGCGGCATCAGCGAAGACTCGGTACGCATCTACACCGGCATCCTGGACCCTGTCCAGCCGGAGGAGGCCCCCGTGCTCGCTCCCGAGGCACAAGACGTCGAGGAACCCGTCGTGGATGAACCGGCTGGAGACCTCACCGCCCCCGAGAACCCGGCCGAGGAGGCACCGCAGGATGAGGTCACAACGGTGATCGAGGAGGAGCCGGTGACCGAGGTGGATGAACCCACCCAGGACGCCCTCGTCGAGGCTGAGGACGAGCAGCAGAAGCCCAGCCGCCGTCGCCGTCGGGCGAAGGTTCCCAGCTGGGACGAGATCATGTTCGGCGGCCCCACCAAGTAGCAGGCGGGGGCACGGCACGAAAGAACCCCAGGCTTCAAGCAGTTCTGCTTTGAAGCCCGGGGTTCCGTTTCAGTCAATGATCAGCTGAACGCCCGGGCCGGGCGCGGACGCCCGGCTCAGGTGTGGATCAGCCTCGCTTCTCGGGTCCTCCGAACAACTCTCCGGCACCGGATCGACGACCACGGGGGCTCGTTCGACACGGAGCGGAACTCCAGTTCGCCGACGGTGGCGTGCGGATCCGTCGTGGAGTGGTTCTCCGTGATCACGATGCGCACATAACGCGCCGACACATCGAGGTCAATGTCCGTGGCAGCCCTGCCCGCAGACAGCGTCTTGGCCACCGGCTGTCGCGCCGGTGATGATCTCGCCGGTGAGCGACGCCCACGACGAGTTTTCGGTGATGACCTGCTCCGAGAAGCGCCCGTCCACATCGGTCACGCGGCGCAGGTGCTTACCGACGAGGGTGCGATACACCACCGGCAGCACCAGATGGGCGGTGCCGTCAGCGTCGGTCATGAACCGACCCTGGATCAAAGCATCCTCGAACTTGGTCGCGCCCGGCGCGGGGGCTGTGATGGGCTCCTGCGAGAGTTGGATGGTCACCAAGCTGTTGGGGGTGAGGCCGGAAAGATCCGCGACCAGGCGCGAGTTGTCCTGGATCGTGGCTTCAGCGTTCAGCACGTCGACGCCCGGAGCGACGCACACGTCGGGCGACCATTCGACGGGAGCGGCGTACCCGGCCGCAACGCCGACCTTGCCGGTCACGACGCGGCCATCGGAGAAGGTCACCGTGGCATCGAACGAGCCTTCGGCGGCATAGGCGTGCTCAGCACTCACCAGATGGCGCGAGCCTGAGTGCACCGGGGTGGGCTCCTGGACCAGCGTGAAGGTGGCGTCCACCACTGGTGAGCCATCACCGAAGTGGCAGGTTCCGCGAGCATTGCTGTGCCGGGGGCCGCCTTGGCGTTCACAGCGGCGGCTTCAACGTCCCACGCAACCTTGGGGCTGTCGCAGAAGTAGGAGTCTCACTTGGCGCACGAACGGTTCACTGCGCCCGACGGCGGGGTCGGCGGGACGGCTCGAGACCGTTCTAGACTTCGAACTCGTAGAGCGACACGCCCCCGGGGCATTGGGAACCGCGGACGCGGTATTGCGAAGAGCGAGTGCGCGATTGCGCGGTGGGGTCAGTGGCTTGTCACAGCGCGGCGTCGTCGAAGGGCAACGGATCCGGCGACAGCGTCGCCCGTGCCCTCGTCGCCGTCATCCGCCGACGGTGGTGCATGCGGCACAGCACCTCGTAGCGCACCTCTTCGCCCGCCGCGGTGTCACCCACCACAACCTGCGAACCCTCGGTGACCATCAACCCGTCGACGGTGCGCGCGTTGTGGGTTCCGCGGGCGCCGCACCAGCACAGCGGCCCCAGCGACAGCATCTCGAGCCTGTCTGCCAGCTCCACCAGCCGCTTGGAGCCCGGGAACAGCTCCGTGCGGAAATCGGCGAGGATCCCGAACGCGTAGACGTCGAGTTGGAGTTCGTCGACGATCCGCCCCAGCTGATCGATCTGTTCCGCCGTGTAGAACTGGACCTCGTCACACACCAGGTAGTCGACGATGCGGCCGCTGGTCAGTTCGGTGATGACGTAGCGCCAGAAGTCGAACTCCGCTGAGACCTCGATGGCGCGGGCGCTCAGCCCCAGTCTGGAGGTGATCACGCTATGCCCCGCCCGGTCCTGAGAGCTGAAGACCCGTCCCCGCCGTCCATGGGTGGAATGGACGTGGTCCAGTTGCAGGGCCATCGTGGACTTGCCACAGTCCATCGGTCCGCTGTGGAACACAAGTTCAGCCATGTCTCCTCGGCATCCTGATCGCTTCTTCGTAGACCTCAACGTAGGCGTCGGCCATGTCGCGTGGCCGCAACCGCACGTCCACCTCGCGGTAACCGCGGCGCAGCGCCGCAAGCCGGCCGGGTTCCGCCATCTCCCGTAGCCCGACGGCCAGCGCCTGCATGTCCGGGGCCACCAGGCGGCTGGTGGCCTGGCTCAGTCCGGCGGTCAGCCGGTCGTCGCAGTACAGCACCGGCAACTCCGCGGCACCGGCCTCGAGGATGACCATGGGCTGCACGTCGAAGCGGTACGAACTGAGCACCATCGCGTCCGCCGTCAGGTACTGCTCCGCCACGGACTCACGCTCCGAGATCGCCCCGAGGAACCGCACGCCCGGCCCTGCGAGGGCTTCCAGACGGGCTCGCTGGTCGCCGTCGCCGACAATGACCAGTTCGGCGCCGGGGATCGCGGCCCGGTTGAAGGCCCGGATGGCCACGTCGAGGCGTTTCTCCTTGGCGAGTCTGCCGATGCTCAGGAAGCGCACCGCGCTGCTGTCGGTCCTACGCGGGGCGTCGACGCCGACGAAGGTGTCGGCCGACGCGTTGCGGATCTCCCGGCCGGCGATGGGCTGCGCGACGGCGGCCTCGATGTTGTCCAGCATGTACTGGGCGGGACTGGTCACAAGATCGACGTGGGCCGCGATCCACCCCAGGGACCGCCAATCCATCCGCGTGAAGAAGCCGTTGTTGTCCGGCTCCGCGGTGCGGGGCGGCAACGCCGAAGTGAAGCGCGGCGGCCGTTTGGAGGCCAGCGCCAGCGCGCGGGTGACCAGCACCTCGTAGCCGAGCGACCCGAACACGGCCTGCACCGGCAGCGTGCTGTGGGTGCCGGCGATGTTGGCGTGGAAGGTGTGCACGTGCGGGATGTTCTGCAGGCGCGCGAGGCGGGCGGCCAGCACCACCGCGCCCCGCTCCGTCTGGGAGTGCACGACGTCGAACGCGGCCCGCGCGGAGATCCTGCGGGCCCGGCGCTCCGTGGGCTGCAGCACACTCAGGTGCGAGGGCAGGCCCTCTTTGTACAGCACGGGGCAGGCGATGGTCCGTGCCCCGGGTGGCGGCACCAGGTGCCGGTCCGGCGCGATGAGGGTGACGTCGTGACCGAGGCGGGTGAGCTCCTCCAGTTGCGTCTGCACGGATCTGGAGATGCCCCCCGAGGCGGGGAAGAAGTCGTCGATCAGGATCGCGATGCGCAGGCTCACCGGCCACCCCCGTGCATCAGCAGGGGGACCTCCATCTCGGCCGCAGTGAGGGAGCCGTGCATGCCCACCAGGGAGAACTCGCCGGGCGTGGCGTACGTCATCGCCGCCCAGGTACCGGTCATCGCCGCCACCACGTCCCCGATGCGCGCGGAGCTCATGTTGGACACGTTGGGTCCGAACCAGCCCGCCTCGATGGCCTCTTCACGGCGGAGCACCAGCGCCCGCTCACCGAACACCGATTCCCAGGCCCAGGCCAGGGCCCGGGGGTCCTCGCCGTAGATGTGGCGGAATCGGGGCTCGCCGCCCAGGTGCGAGTAGCCGGCGAGCCGCGGTTCATCCTCGACTACGACGCGGGTGTCCTCAGGGACGTTCAGCATGCCGTGGTCGCCGGTGATGAGCAGACACACCGACGGCGGCAGGGTCTCCACAAGGTGGGCGACGTGGTCGTCGATGACGGCCAACCGGTCAAGCCATTGCCAGCTGCCCGTACCGTGCGAGTGACCGTCCGAGTCCAGGAGCCGCTCGTAGAGGTAGACGACGTCCGATTCGCGCAGCGCCTCGGTCACGTGGCCGGTGATCTCATCCACATCGCCCTCATTGGCCACCGGGAACAGCCGGGTACCCGCGAAGGCGACCCTGGTGAGTGCGCTGCCGGCGAACCGCCCCAGCGTCACGGCCGCGCTGGGCCGCCCCTGGGAGGCCAGGCGCTGGAACACGGTGGGCTTCTGAGCGAAGCCCTCGATGTCGTCGGGGCCGCCCTCCCAGGTGAGCGAATTGATGACCCGGCCCACCGTCGGCTCATAGAAGCTGTAGCCCACCACCCCGTGCTCACCAGGCGTGGCGCCGCAGCCCAGCGACGTCAGCGAGGTGGCCGTGGTGGACGGCACGGAACAGGTGAGGCGGTGGCCCCGGTCCAGGAGGCCGGCCATGGTCTCCGCGTGCGCGGCGTGCTCCCTGAGCTGGTGCCAGCCGAGCCCGTCGATCAGCAGCACGACGTACTGCCGGGCCTCGGGGATCTCGATCAGGGGGATCTCACCATCGAGCCGAGCCACGACGCTGGGCAGGAGGTTGGCGAGCGACAGGTCCCCGTAGCGCGGATCCACGAACGTGGACATCAGGCGACCACCAGCTGGAGGGCGGCCCCGAAATCCACGAGTCGCTTGGCGTTCTCACCGTCCGCCGCGGGGCTCATGCGCACGGTGATGTCGTCGGGCTGCAACACACCCGTGTAGCCATGGTCCGCCTCGCAGGTGGGGTCCTCGCACGTGGCCGGGCCCAGGTCGAGCCGACGAGCGGCCCCCCAGACGATCGTCAGCCACGCTTCGTTCAGCCCGGAGCGCGTCTCGGGATTGGCCATGGCCCGCGTCACCACGACCGAATCGATGGCCCGCAGGGCGACGACCTCAGAAGTGGCGAGCGCCTCTGCGCGACCGCCCTCCCCCTCGTCGATGTGGCAGATCTGCAGCTGCTGCTCCGTGAGCACCAGCACCGTCATGTGCCGGTGCAGTTCGTGCCCCGCGAAGGTCGCCTCGTGTTGCACCAGGTAGTGCAGCACCGGTCGCCCCTGCAATCCCATCAGCACCGTCTCTGCAACGAGGCTGGGATAGAACCCGCATTCGGCGATCTCGTCAATGAGGCCGGTGGGGAGAGTCTGGTTGTCGGCGGTCACCGGGCCATTCTGTCACGGAGCCGGATAGGTTTGGTTCATGGCCTCTCGCCCCTTCATCGCAGCCCGCATGGAAGACCGTCTCAACTCGCTGCTGAACAGCGCGCTCGACCGCAGGGGCTGGCAGGAGTCGATCATCTCCTACACCGGCTACGGCACCAGCGAGCAGTTGCGCATCCTCGCCAGGGTCGTGCTGCGACCCTCGGACACGCTGGGTATCGTGCAGGCAGCCTCGGCCCTCATCTACCGCCGGGGCTGGCGCAACTTCATGGCCGCGGCCAAGGTCAACGCCATGGTCACCGTGGTGATCGGCGATGTCCGTATCCCCGTCCAGGCAGACAGGGGCGGCTTCATCGACGTGCGCGTCCGGAATCCAGGGCTGGCGCCGGGCTGGCATTCGGTGACCCTCGAGGGCGAAGGTGGCGCCTCCGCGCTGGCCAGCGTCCAGGTGATCGGTGACGACGTGGACTTCGGCATCGTCAGCGACATCGACGACACCATCCTCAGCACCTCGCTCCCCCGGCCGATGCTCGCCGCCTGGAACTCGTTCGTAGTGACGGAGCAGGCCCGCCAGGCCGTTCCCGGGATGGCGCGGCTGTACCAGCAGCTGCTCGCCCAGCACCCCGGCGCACCCATCATCTTCATCTCGACGGGGGCCTGGAACACGTTCCCCATGATCAAGCGGTTCATCTCCCGGCACGGTATCCCGCAGGGCGCGATGCTGCTGACGGACTGGGGCCCTACCAACACCGGCTGGTTCCGCAGTGGCCCAGACCATAAGCGCCGCTGCCTGCGTGAACTGGCCCGTGACCTCCCCAACATCCGCTGGCTCCTCGTCGGCGACGACGGCCAGCACGATCCGGACCTGTACGCCGAGTTCGCCAGCCTCCAGCCCGAGCATGTCCGCGCCCGCGCCATCCGCCAGCTGACGCCCGGCGAGCACACGTTGGCCCACGGCCTGCCCATGGAGGTGCCGCAGAGCGACGAAAGGTGGGAACCCGACACGGCGCCGGAGGTGCGTGCGCCTGACGGCGACGGTTTGGGCGATAAGCTCTCCAGGTTGCTGTAGTCCCACAACCTGAGGAGAGCGCCCGATGACCAAGCGGACGATCGACGACGAACTCAATGAGGAAGAACACATCCTCGACGTCGACGTCACCCAGGAGATGGAGACCAGCTTCCTGGAATACGCCTACTCGGTCATCTACTCCAGGGCACTGCCAGACGCGCGCGACGGCCTCAAGCCCGTCCAGCGTCGCATCCTCTACTCGATGGACCAGATGGGGGTCCGCCCCAACGTCAGCCACGTCAAGTGCGCCCGTGTCGTGGGCCAGGTCATGGGCCTCCTGCACCCCCACGGCGACACCGCCATCTACGACGCGCTGGTGCGCATGGGCCAGACGTGGTCCGTCCGCCTCCCCCTGATCGATGGGCACGGCAACTTCGGCTCCCTCGACGCCGGCCCGGCCGCCATGCGCTACACCGAATGCCGGATGGCGCTGCCCGCGCAGGCCATGACCCGGGGCATCGACGAGAACACCGTCGACTTCAAACCCAATTACGACGGCAAGGAGACCGAGCCGGTCGTCCTGCCGGCCGCGTTCCCCAACCTGCTGGTCAACGGCGCCGCAGGCATCGCCGTCGGCATGGCCACCAACATCGCGCCGCACAACCTGGTCGAGGTGGTCGCCGGCCTCCAGCAGCTGCTGAAGAACCCGGGCATCCAACTCGACGAGCTGATGCGCCACATCCCCGGCCCGGATTTTCCCACGGGCGGCAAGATCGTCGGCCTCGATGGGATCCGCGACGCCTACGCCACCGGCCGCGGTTCCCTCAAGCTGCGCGCCACCACCCGCATCGAGAAGGTCAGCCCCCGGCGCATGGGCATCGTGGTGACCGAACTGCCCTACATGATCGGCCCCGAGCGCATCATCGAGCAGATCAAGAAGGGCGTCCAGGACAAGAAGCTCACCGGCATCGCGGACGTCAAGGACCTCACGGACCTCGCGCACGGCACCCGCCTGGTCATCGAGGTGAAGAACGGCATCAACCCCGAGGCCCTGCTCGAGCAGCTCTTCAAGGCCACCAAACTCGAGGACACCTTCGCCATTAATGCGGTGGCGCTCGTCGAAGGCCAGCCGCGCACGCTCACGCTGAAGGAGATGCTGGAGGTCTACCTCGACCATCGCCTCGACGTCACCCTGCGCCGCACGAACCACCGCCTCGCCAAGGCCGAAGAACGCATGCACCTGGTGCGTGGTCTCATCATCGCCATCGCCGACATCGACGACGTGATCGCCATCATCCGTTCCTCCGACGACGGCGCCCAAGCGAAGGAACGCCTCATGGGCGCCTTCGACCTGGACGACGCGCAGGCCACCTACATCCTCGACATGCAGTTGCGCCGCCTCACCCGGTTCTCGACCATCGAGCTGGAGAAGGAGGCCGACGAACTGGCCACCACCATCGCCGGCCTGCGCGAGATCATCGAGGATCCGGCGGTGCTCCGCCGTCTCGTCAGCACCGAGCTGGCGGCGATGGCCAAGGAGTTCGGCACCCCGCGTCGCACGATCCTGCTGGCCTCCTCCGGCGTGCCCACCACTGTGAAGGCTGGGCCCCTCGAGGTGCCGGACCATCCCTGCTGGGTGCTCCTGAGCGGCACGGGGCTGGTGGCGCGCACCAGTGACTTCGGCCCGCTCCCCACCGAGGGCCGGGCCGCGCACGATGTGGTCATCGCCCGGGTGAAGACGAGCGCCCACGGCGAATTCGGGGTGCTGACCAACCGCGGCCGCGTCATCCGCTGCCGCGCCATCGAGTTGCCCACCGTCCCGCTGACGGCTTCGGGAACCAGCCTCCAGGGCGGCAGCCTCGCCCACGAACTGTGGCCCCTCGAGCCCGGTGAGCGGGCACTGGGCCTGACCACCTTCGACACTGAGTCGCCGGGGCTGGCCATCGGTACCCGTCAGGGCATCGTCAAGCGGGTCCGCCCAGATCTCCTGGTGCGCGACTCGTGGGAGGTCATCGCCCTCAAGGACGGCGACGAGGTGGTCGGCGCCGTCGAACTGCACGACGAGTCGAAGCATCTGGCCTTCCTCAGCACCGACGCCCAACTGCTGCATTTCCCGGCGTCCATCGTCAGGCCCCAGGGCCGCACCGGTGGCGGGATGGCCGGCATGAAGCTGTCCCCCGGCGCCACCGCCGTCTGGTTCGGCGTGGTCGACTCGGCCACGGACGACGTGGTCACCATCTCCGGCTCGTCGACCTCCCTGCCCGGTACCGAAACCGGCCTGGCGAAGGTCACAGCGTTGTCCGAGTTCCCGGCCAAGGGCCGGGCCACGGGCGGGGTGCGCGCGCACCGCTTCCTGAAGGGCGAGGACACCCTCCTCATCGCGGCCATCGGCCCACGCCCCGTGGTCGCCGCGGCCTCCAGCGGTTCGCCGGTCGAACTGCCCCGCGAACAGGGACGACGCGACGGTTCCGGCACTCCGCTGTCCCAGCCGGTGACGATGCTGGCGGGCCGTGATGCAGGCGTCGCTCCCCGGACAGAGCCCGTCGACACCCTCTTCGGGGAGTAACATTTCCGCGACGAAGGGATGCACCTCGCATGAGCGACTTTGACGACCTGATGGCGGCCAACAAAGCCTACGCAGCGGATTTCACCGATGGTTACTTCGACGGCATCGCCAAGGCGGGCGTCTGCATCGTGACCTGCATGGATTCGCGCATCGAGCCACTCGACATGGTCGGGTTGCGGATCGGCGACGCGAAGATCCTGCGCTCCCCCGGCGGACGGGTCACCACGTCGGTGGTCACCGGCTGCGTGCTGAGCGTCCAGCTCCTCCAGGTGGACCGCATCATGGTGGTGCCGCACACCCGCTGCGCCATGGCCTCCGGCACCGATGAGGATCTCCGCAGGGTCATCTCCGCCAAGACCGGCACGGATACGTCCTGGCTCTCGTTCGGGGCCAACCCTGATCAGGCTTCACGGCTCCGCTCGGACGTGGACATGATCGCCAACCACCCGCTGATCAAGGGTCACGCCGAGGTCGGCGGCTTCATCTACGACGTTGACACCGGCCTCCTGACCCAGGTCCTCTAGCTCGCTGCTCGCCACCTCGGGGGCTGCTCTCTAGCTGAGCGCGGCGAGCGCGTTGCGCACGTGCTCCTCGCTCAGTTGGGCGGCGCGCTCCCCGTCGCCGGTTTCCAGGGCGTCGACGATGTGCACGTGTTCTTGGACCAGCCTGGCGCGTAGTTCCTCCCACTGCGCCAGGCGCTCTTCAGCGCTGAGGATCCTCTCTGCCACCGCCTCGCGGATCGCGATGGTCATGTCGCGGATGAGCCGGTTCTCGCCGGCCGCGGCGATGGCGACGTGGAACGCGGTGTCCAGGTCGTTGAACGCGGCGGGCCGGGTCACGGTGACCATCTCCTCGGCGAGGCGCCTCACTTCTCCCATCGGCTGGCCCACGGCAGCCAGCGCGGCGGCGCGCTCCAGCACCACGCGCGTCTCGGTGATCTCGGCGAAGGAGACTGCCTCCAGCGCGACGTGCAGTTTCAGCATGCGGCCGAAGGCGACGCCCTGCCCCGTCCCGACGGTGGTGCCTCCGGCCCGCCCGGTGGCCGAGCTCAGCACGCCCTGGGCCTGCAGCACCTTGATGGCCTCACGGACCGCGCTGCGGCTTGCCCCGAGCTGGCTGGAGAGCTCGCGCTCGTTGGGCAGCCTGTCACCGGCAGCCAGGCGTCCGGCGAGGATCTCGCCCGTCAGGTAGTCGAGCGCGTTCTCAAAGCCGCCGGTGGTCATGCACCCCATTGTGTCCCATCCAGTTGACAGCCGCCTCGCCAAGAGTTTATGGTCTGACCATCACGTAATGGTCTGACCATATGAACGACGGAGTTCACTGATGTTGCTGGAAGTTTTCCAACCGGTCACAAACCCCCTGGGGGCCCAATGGCTGTCCGCGCTCGTGGCGGCCGTCCCGGTGATCGCGATGCTCATCACCCTCGGCGCGCTGCGCTGGAAGGCCCATCTCGCCGGCCCCTTCTCCTGGGCGACGGCTGTGCTGGTCGCCGTCACGGCCTTCGGCATGCCGCTGACCACCGCGCTGGCCACCAGCGTGCACGGCTTCGTCTACGGCCTGTTCCCCATCATCTGGATCCTGCTGACCGCCATCTGGATGTACGAGGTCACGGTGGCCTCCGGCCGCTTCGATGACCTGCGGCGCACCTTCTTCCTCATCTCGGATGACCCCCGGGTCCTGGGCCTCCTCATTGCGTTCAGCTTCGGCGGCCTCCTCGAGGCCCTCGCCGGCTTCGGCGCCCCCGTCGCCATCACCGCGGCCATGCTGATCGCGATCGGCTTCTCGCCCCTGCGCTCTGCGCTCATCGCGCTGCTCGCCAACACCGTCCCCGTCGCGTTCGGCGCCGTCGGCCTTCCGGTGCTGATGGCCGCCAAGACGGGCGGGTTCGACGACGTGCTGGCCATCTCCCCCATCACCGGCCGGCTGACCGCACTGCTGTGCCTCGTGGTGCCCTTCCTGCTCCTCGCGGTGATGGACGGAAAGCGCGGCCTCCGTGAGGGCTGGCCCTTCGGCCTGGTCGTCGGCGTCACCTTCGGCATCGCCAAGTGGATCGTGTCAGCCACGCCCCTCTACAACCTCACCGAGGTGTTCGCTGCCGTGAGCAGCGTCGTCGTGGCCATCGCCTTCCTCAAGGTGTGGCACCCGAGGGGTGGCGCGGAGGCGGCCCAACGGATCGGCATCAAGATCGACCCCGCCGTCGAGAAGGACGCACCGGTCGATGCCCGCCGCACCTCGGGCGAGGCACTGACCGGAGGCCGGATCATGATGGCACTGGTGCCCTACCTGCTCGTCATCGTGGTGTTCGGAGTCGCGGCGCTGCCGCCGGTGAAGGCCGCGCTGGCCGCCACCGACGTGAAGTTCGCCTGGCCCGGCCTGGGCGGGCTGCTGGACGTCGCCGGCAACCCGGCCGCCCACCAGTCCTACACGCTCGCCTGGGCGTCGACGCCGGGCATCCTGCTCGCCTTCGTGGCCATCGTCACCGGCCTCATCTACCGGATGGGCATCGGAGAGATCTTCGGCGTGCTGTGGACCAACGCGAAGAAACTGCGCTTCGCGATGCTCACCATCGGCAGCGTCGTGGCGCTGGCCTACGCGATGGGCGACTCGGGCCAGACCCTGGCGCTCGGCCTCTTCTTCGCAGGCGCCGGCGCCCTCTACCCTTACGTGGCCCCTGTCCTCGGCTGGATCGGCACCTACGTGACCGGCTCCGACACGTCGGCCAACATCCTGTTCTCCAGCCTCCAATCCGGAGTGGGCGCCGAGATCGGCCCAGGCTCACACCTCGGCACCGAATCGATGCGCGCGCTACTCGTCGGCTCCAATGCGGCCGGCGGTGTGGTGGGCAAGATGATCTCGCCGCAGTCGCTGACGATCGCCGCCACCGCCATCGGCATCGCCGGCGCCGAGTCCACGATCCTGCGCCGCATCATCGGATGGAGCTTCGTGCTGCTCGCCCTGCTGTGCCTGCTCTCCGGGCTCATGTCCACCCCCGTGCTCTCCTGGCTGCTCCCCTGATCCCCGAAAGGCCACTGCCATGAACGTCAACCCCCACGTCGCGTTGTTCGCTACGTGCATCACCGACACCATGAAACCGTCGGTGCCCATCGCCACAGTGCGACTCCTCGAGCGCCTCGGGTGCCGCGTCTCGTACCCGGAGCGCCAGACCTGCTGTGGGCAGATCATGACCAACACCGGCTACTGGGACGAGGCGGTGCCCACCGTGCGCAACTACGTGCGCTCATTCGGGGACTATGACTACATCGTCGCCCCCTCCGGTTCCTGCGTCGGTTCCGTGCGGGAGCAGCACCCCATGCTCGCCCGTCACGCCGGCGATGCCGGCCTCGAACGCGACGCGACGGCGACGGCGGCCCGCACCTACGAGCTGAGCGAGTTCATCGTCGACGTGCTCGGCGTCACCGACGTGGGTGCCTACTTCCCGCACCGCGTGACCTACCACCCCACCTGCCATTCGGTGCGGGTCGCCAAGGTGGGCGACCGCCCCCTGAGGCTGTTGAGGGACGTGCGCGGCATCGACCTGATCGACCTGCCGAAGGCCGAGGAGTGCTGCGGCTTCGGCGGCACCTTCTCCCTTAAGAACCCTGACGTGTCCATCGCCATGGCCTCCGACAAGGCCCGCCATGTGCGCACCACCGGCGCCGAGTACCTCGTGGCCGGAGACCACGCGTGCCTGATGAACATCGGCGGCGTGCTGCACCGCGGCCGCTCCGGCGTCAAGACCATCCACCTGGCCGAGATCCTGGCCGCCACCGAGGAGGACGCGCGATGAACCGCCGCACCCCTGAGCCCGGCTCGTGGCTGGGCATCCCCGAGTTCCCGCAGGCAGCGAAGGCGAGCCTGCAGAACGCGGAGCAACGCAAGAACCTCACCCACGCGACGTCGACCATCCGCGCCAAGCGCATCGTCCGCGCCTCGGAGGTGCCCGAATGGGAGGAGCTGCGCACCGCGGCGGCCCAGATCAAGGACCGCGTGGCACGCCACCTCGAGCGCTACCTCCTGCAGGCCGAGGAGGCCATGACAGCAGCCGGCATCACCGTGCACTGGGCACGTGACGCGGCCGACGCCAACCGCATCGTCACGGACATCGCCAAGGCCAAGGGCGTCGACGAGGTGGTCAAGATCAAGTCGATGGTCACCCAGGAGATCGATCTCAACGAGCACCTCGAGGCCGAGGGCATCGCCGCCTGGGAGACGGACCTGGCCGAACTCATCGTGCAGTTGGGCCATGACCTGCCCAGCCACATCCTCGTGCCCGCCATCCACCGCAACCGCTCCGAGGTGCGCGAGATCTTCAAGGAGGAGATGGGCCGCTACGGTAGGCCCGCCCCCGAGCCCATCTCCGACGACCCGGCCGAACTCGCCGAGGCCGCCCGCCTGCACCTGCGCGAGAAGTTCCTGCGCGCGAAGATGGCTGTCTCCGGCGGCAACTTCATCGTGGCCGACACCGGCACGCTCGTCATCGTCGAATCGGAGGGCAACGGCCGCATGTGCCTGACCCTCCCCGAGACGCTGGTCTCCGTCGTCGGCATCGAGAAGGTGCTCCCGACGCTGGAGGACCTGGAGGTCTTCCTCAAGTTGCTCCCCCGCTCCTCCACCGGCGAGCGCATGAACCCGTACACCTCGATGTGGACGGGCGTGACGCCCGGCGAAGGCCCGCAGGACCTCCACGTGGTGCTGCTCGACAACGGACGCACCGACGTCCTGGCCGATCCCGAGGGCCGCGCTGCGCTGCGCTGCATCCGCTGCTCCGCCTGCCTCAACATCTGCCCCGTGTACGAGCGGGTGGGCGGCCACGCCTACGGGTCGCCGTACCCCGGCCCCATCGGCGCCATCCTCGGCCCGCAGCTGCGCGGCATGGACGACGCGAACACGCGCGCGCTGCCGTTCGCCTCGACGCTGTGCGGCGCCTGCAACGAGGTGTGCCCGGTGCGGATCCCGTTCACCGACATCCTGGTGCACCTGCGCCACAAGGCCGTCGAACACAAGACGGCCAAGCACCCCACCGGTGAGCAACTGCTGATGAAGGGCGCCGGCTGGGTGATGAAGGACGGCCGGAACCTGGCGTCGGTCCAACTCGGCAGCCGCTTCGCCGGCCGCATTTTCCGCGGCAAGTGGCTCGGCCCCATGCCCATCCCGCTGGCCTCGCGCTGGCTGCAGGCCCGCGACGCCGAAGCCCCACCCACGCAGACCTTCCGCCAGTGGTGGAAGGACGAGCACGAAGGAGACGAACAATGAGCGCACGCGAAGAGGTGTTGCAACGCATCCGCCGAGCCACCCAGGACGTCACCGAAACGGATCCGATGGTCGACGTGCCCGTCGACTGGGTCTACGGCCGCCCCCTGGGCACCAAGGACGTGATCGCGGACTTCGTCGAGAAGGTCGAGGATTACAAGGCCGCGGTCCGCCGCTGCGTCCCCGACGGGGCGGCGGCCATGATCGTCGAAGCCCTGGAAGCGTTGGACACGAAGAGCATCGTGGTGCCGGCGGGGTTCCCCGAGGCGTGGGTCGCGGCGCTCCGACATGCCGGCTTCGCGCTGCACCGCGACGACCCGCAGTTGACCCACGCCGAGCTGAACGCCATCGACGCGGTGGTGACGACGGCGGCGGTCGGCATGGCGGATTCGGGCACGATCGCGCTTGACCACGGCGAGGGTCAGGGCCGCCGCGCCCTGACACTGCTTCCGGACCGCCACATCTGCGTGGTGCACGAGTACCAGGTGGTGAGCGACGTTCCCGAGGGCATCGCCCGGCTGGCTCCGGCGATCCGCGAGCGTCGCCCGGTCACGTGGTTGAGCGGCGGCTCAGCGACGAGCGACATCGAGTTGAGCCGGGTCGAGGGCGTCCACGGCCCGCGCCACCTCTCCGTCGTCCTCGTCGCTGACTGACGCCGGTTCAGCAGGCGGGAACCAGCGTCAGGCGTCGATGCGATCCGCTTCGAGGGCGTAAGCACCCTCGATGATGAACTCTTTACGCGGCGCCACTTCGTTGCCCATGAGGACCTCGAAGACGCGCTCGGCAGCTTCCGCATCGTCGACGGTGAGCCTGCGCAGCATCCGGTGCTTCGGGCTCATCGTGGTGTCTGCCAGCTGGTCCGCGTCCATCTCACCGAGGCCCTTGTAGCGCTGCGGCTCCTTGAACTTCTGTCCCCGCTTGGTGAGTTCGAGCGACTTGCGCTGGTACTCGGCATCTGAGTACGTGTAGATGTACTTGTCGTAGCCCTTCTTAGGGTTGATCAGCTCGAACCGGTGCAGCGGTGGAACGGCTGAGAACACACGGCCGGCCTCCACGAGGGGGCGCATGTAACGGAAGAAGAGGGTGGCGAGCAGGCAGCGGATGTGGGCGCCGTCGGAATCCGCGTCCGCCATGAAGATGATCTTGCCGTAGCGGGCCGAATCAACGTCGAAGGAGCGGCCGGACCCGGCGCCCACCACCTGGATGATCGAGGCGCACTCGGCGTTCTTCAGCATGTCGCCGATGGAGGCCTTCTGCACGTTGAGGATCTTGCCCCGGATGGGCAGCAGCGCCTGGAACTCCGAATTGCGGGCCACGTTCGCGGTGCCCAGTGCAGAGTCGCCCTCCACGATGAACAGTTCGGTGCTGTCCACCGCGGTGGAGCGACAGTCCTTCAGCTTGGGCGGCAGCGTCGAGGATTCGAGGGCGTTCTTGCGGCGTTGGGTCTCCCGGTGCGCACGTGCCTGCACGCGCGTGCGCGCGGCCGAGACAACCTTCTCCTGCAAGGTGCGTGCCATCTGTCGCGTCTTGGGGGAGGTGAGGAACTTGCCCATCTCCGACTCCACGACGCGCGCCACCAGCCGGTTGACGGCGGGGGTGCCCAGCACCTCCTTGGTCTGGCCCTCGAACTGCGGCTCGGCCAGACGCACCGTCACGACGGCGGTCATGCCTTCGACGCAGTCTTCCTTGACCACTTCCTCGCCGGCCTTCAGGAGCCCGCGGGTGCCCTCATAGGACTTGACCAGCGCACGGGTGAGGCCCCGCTCGAAGCCCTGCACGTGGGTGCCGCCCTTCGGGGTGGCGATGATGTTCACGAACGACTTCAGCACCGTGTCGTAGCCGGTGCCCCAGCGCAGCGCGATGTTCACGTCGAGGTCGCGTTCCACGTCGGTGGGTGTCATCGCGCCACTGTCGTCGAGCATGGGCACGGTCTCCACGAAGGAGTCCCTGCCCTCCAGCCGGATGATCTCGGTGAGCGCGGCGTCCGGCGCCAGGAAATCAGCGAATTCGGTGATCCCGCCCACGTGCAGGAACGTTTCGACGGCTGGCTCACCGGCGCGCGCATCCGTGACCTCGATCTTGAGGCCGGGCACCAGGAAGGACGTCTGACGCGCGCGGTCATGGAGGTGACGGAGGGACAATTCGGCGTCTGCGAGGAAGATCTGCCGGTCCGGCCAGTACCGCACGCGGGTGCCCGACTTGGCCTTGGCAACCTTCTTGATCTTGCGGATGCCGCTGGCGGGGGTGAAGTTCGCCTCAGGACCTTCGCCGTCGAAGACGCCGGGCACGCCACGGCGGAAGCTCATCTCCCAGGTGCTGCCGTCGCGGTCCACCTGGACATCGAGGCGCGACGACAGCGCGTTGACGACGGAGGCGCCGACGCCGTGCAGTCCGCCCGTGGCCGTGTAGGACGAGTTGCCGAACTTACCGCCCGCATGCAGCTTGGTGAAGACCACCTCGACGCCGCTGAGCCCGGTGCGGGGTTCCTTGTCCACCGGCACACCGCGGGCGTGGTCGTGCACGCTGACGGAACCGTCGGCGCCCAGCATCACCTCGATCTCCTCGCCGAAGCCGGCCAGGGCCTCGTCCACGGCGTTGTCGATGATCTCCCAGAGGCAGTGCATGAGACCGCGGGTGTCCGTCGAGCCGATGTACATGGCAGGCCGCTTGCGCACGGCCTCGAGCCCTTCGAGGACGAGAAGGTTCTTCGCCTCATAATCACGGGACAGCGGTGGGGTCTTCGGGGTCTGCACCCAGACAGGGTACCCGTGCGCACCGACGGACCGTGTCAGTGAAACGCGGGCGCGGCGCCCAGGGAACATTCCGCCCCCCAGGTACGTTGATACATGAGAAGGTAAGAAAGATAAGGCAGGAGGCCATGATGACCGAACTCGCAACGGATCCCACCCTGACCGCTGTCGATCGCTGCGATCGCTGCGGCGCCCAGGCCTACCTGCGCGTATTCCTCCAGTCCGGCGGTGAGCTGCTGTTCTGCGCCCACCACGCCGCTGCCCACAAGGAGAAGCTCCTTGAGGTGGCCACCCGGATCCAGGACGAAACCAGCAGGCTCAACCAGAACTGAGCCAGCGCTGAATGAGGGCCCGCGCAAGCGAGGCCCCGGCGGGGAGGATCACCTCACCCGCAGCCAAGGCGGCGGCGAGATCTGACCGGGTGTAATACGCACCCTCAGAGATCTCGTCGCCGTCCACTGTTATCTGCGCATCTTCGGCACGGGCCTGGAACCCGAGCATCAGTGAACGAGGCATGGGCCACGGCTCGGAACCGAAGTACGTCAGGGACGTCAGCCGCGCCCCCACCTCTTCGTGCACCTCGCGGTGCACCGCCTGTTCAACAGACTCGCCCGCTTCGATGAACCCTGCGATGACCGAGATGCGTCCGCGCGCCCACTGCGCCTGCCTGGCCAGCAGCAGCCTGTCGTCGGGATCTGTGACCGCCACGATGACGCACGGGTCGATGCGGGGGAACTGGAGTGTTCCGCAGCCGGTGCAGATGCGCCGGGCACCGGCCTGATCCGGC
This sequence comes from Tessaracoccus zhenghani, assembly GCF_054552775.1. Classification (NCBI taxonomy): domain Bacteria; kingdom Bacillati; phylum Actinomycetota; class Actinomycetes; order Propionibacteriales; family Propionibacteriaceae; genus Tessaracoccus; species Tessaracoccus zhenghani. Next base: position 875,911 of record NZ_CM137275.1, read on the forward strand.
CTGGTGGCCGAACCGCAGTTCTCGCACGGCGGCTGCCCGGCGTGCCACCGGGCGAGCGCGACGCCGGTGGCCAACGGGTCAAGCGAATCCGGATGGGTGTCGCGCCAGCTCATGGCCTCGCCAGAGACAGCGTCGACGCCGCGGGCGAACCACGCCACACCCTCGACGATGCCCAACAGGATGTCCTCGGGCTGCCTCGCCCCCGGCGACCGCAGCGGGCGTGGGCGTCCCTGTTCCGACGCGATCGTGCCCTCGGCGTCCACCTCGACGACCACGGCACCCCGCCACAGTGCTTCCACCTCTGCTGCACCGCGCCCGATGGGCAGCCGGTCCAGCGGGGAGCGATCCAGCCACCTGCTCATGCTTCAGCAACCTCCAGGGCCCGGTCGACGAGGCCGACGGGGGCCTCCACGAACCTCAACTGGTCCGTCAGCACATGGTAGAACGCCGCACCCACTGCGGCCGGATCCACTCCACGGGCCTCCGCCCAGGCCTGCCGGTACACCGCGAGCTGGAGGGGATCTGCTGCCTGGTTGGAGGTCTTCCAGTCCACGACGAGGTACTCGAGTCCGTCCCGGGGCCAGGCGTAGACAGCGTCGATGCGACCGCGCAGCACGTGCGGGCCCCGGCGCATGAGGAACGGCACCTCCACGCCCATCGGCATCCGGTGCGCGAACTGACCGGCCTCAAATGCTTCGATGAGCCTGGTCAGTTCCGCCGTGGCCGCCGTGGGTTGCGCCTCCAGTTCCTCCAACGAGGCGGGGAGGAGGAAGCGTTCCTGGAGCCATTCATGGAACCTGGAGCCCACGCGGGCGGCCGTCGAAGGTCTGCGGGGCATGCGCCGCAGCAGTCCGGCCGCGAACGCGCTCTGGTCTGTCTGCAGGGCGATCAGCGCGGTGGCCGACAGCCCGTCCGGCAGCGCCACCGAGCGGTCTCCGCGGCGTTGGGCCAGTTCGGTGAGGTGCCTGATGCTCTCGTCCCAGGCGGCGACAGTGGCGGCGTCCTCGTCTGCTATGACACCCGACTCCCACGTCCATCTCAACTGGTCCTGTTCGGTGGCATCGGCCAGTTCGGTGGCCCGGGTGATGAGCTCAGCGGCTGCCGCGCGCCGCGCGATGCCGTCCTCGTCGAGTTCGACGGGCCAGACGGCCCGGACCGGCTCTGCCGGGATCGGGTTGGTATCCGACGAGCGGGTGGCGTTGTCGAGGTACGTGCCGGCCGCCTCGCAGAGTTCGCGGATCACGGTGAAGTACGGGGACTCTGCCCGGGGACGGATGTTGCCGGGCGTCCAGAGGTGGGCCGAGGCCAGCAGCAGGCGTTTGGCGCGGGTGGCGGCGACGTACGCCAGCCGGTCCTCGGAGAGGCGGTGTTCGTCCTTCAGCGCGTCGCGGTACGCGTCGATGCCCTTCTTGGTGTGCTCCCCCAGTTGCGGAATCGAGCCCGCATCGCCCCGCAGCGGCGCCGGCAGCACATCCGCCCGCTGGGGCCACACTCCGGACCTCGACTCCGACGGGAAGACCTTGTCCACGAGGCTGGGCAGGAACACCGTGTCCCACTCCAGGCCCTTGGCGCGGTGCACCGTCATGAGCTTGACCGAATCCTCCTCGCTGGGCACGGCCTGCATGAGGCCTTCGCCGTGTTCGGATTCGGCGTCGAGGTAGGCGAGCAGGCCGGTGAGGCTGCCGTCGCCATCCACGTCGACGTAGCTGGCCACCTCTGCGACGAACCTGGCGACCTGGGTGGTGTCGGCGCCGGTGGCGATGAGTTCGGCCTCCAACCCGAGGGTGGCGATCACCCTGGTGACGAGGTCTGCCACCGGCTCGGAGGCATGCCGGCGGAGGGCGGTGATCTCGTGGTGGAAGCGGCCGAGCCGCCGGCGGCCCTCCGCGCTCAGCGGCGCGTCCCCGGGGTCTGCCACCGCGTCGAGGAGGCACACCACCTCGCCCGGGTCCGCCTGCGTGACGGCTCTGATGAGGTCGTCCGTCTCCGGGGCGCCGATGGCGGATTGCTTTGCCAGTTCCCGTGCCCGCGCCCCCAGCACCTCCATGTCGGTCAGCCCGAGGTTCCACCGCGGCCCCGTGAGGAGCATGGCAACCTCCGGATTGGCGGTCACGTCGTCCAGCACGCGCAGCGTGGCAACGATGGGGGCCACTTCCGGAAGGCCCAACAGCCCCCCGAGGCCGACGATCTCGACGGGCACGTCGCGGTCACGCAACGCCTCGAAGATGGGGGCGAGCGCCGCGTTACGCCTGACCAAGACGGCCTGGTCCTTCCAGGACCGGCCACCGTCATGCTGCGAGATGACAGTCTCCGCCAGCCAGTCGACCTCGTCGCGGAAGGTGTCGAACATGGCCGCCGCCACGGCGCCGGCTGGCGCCCCCTGGGGGGCCACGAGCGAAACGCCCTCCTCACCAGGAGCAGCATGCAGCCCTGAAGCCAGCGAGTTGCCCACCTCCAGGATGCGGTGACCGCTGCGCCGGTTGATGCTGAGGGTCTGACGTTCGGCGGGGGCACCGTTTGAGCGACGGAACTGGTAGGGGAACTCGAGGATGTTGCCGGAGGCGGCGCCCCGCCATCCGTAGATGGCCTGGTAGGGGTCTCCGACGGCGGTGACGGGGAAGCCCATGGCATCCGAGTTCACCGGCCCCGTGAAGAGGCGCCGCAGCAGTTCGACCTGGGCGGAGGACGTGTCCTGGTACTCGTCGAGGAGCACCACCCGGAACCGGTGGCGCAGTTCGCGGCCCACATCCGGGACCTCTGTGACCAGCCGGACTGATTCGCGCAGCTGGTCCGCGAATTCGACGACGCCGAGGCGGCGCTTGAGTTCCTGGTAGCGCATGACCAGCGAGAGGAGTTCGCGACGCTCCTCCGTTGCGTCCAGCGCCTTGGCCACGTCGCGCATGACCTTCCCCCGGAAGAGGGGCGCGTCGAGGAAGGCCGTCTCACTCCGCGCCGACTGCTCGAGGATCTGGCGGGGGGTCACCAGGTGGGAGGCCATCTCCGCGTCCAGGGAGAGCACCCGTTCCGGGATGGAGTGGTGGCTGAGGCGGCTGATGCTCCGGAAGGGCCCCGGCGCATCCGCCACCACCCTCGTGGCGAGGCGGAACCGGCTGGCGCCGGTGATCATGACCGGGTCCTTGTCGATGCCGATGCGCAGGCCGAACTCGCTCACCAGGCGGGCGGCGAAGGAATCGTAGGTCATCACCAGTTCGGCGCCCTCGCCCTCCGCGCCGGTCAGCACCCTGGCGCGCGCAAGCGCATCAGCCACCCTGCCGGCCAACTCTGCCGCCGCCTTGCGGGTGAAGGTGAGTCCCAACACCTGTTCCGGACGGACCTGACCGGTGCCCACCAACCAGACCACCCGCGCGGCCATGACGGTGGTCTTCCCACTGCCTGCGCCGGCGATGATCACAGCCGGCTCGAGCGGCGCGGTGATGCACGCCAGCTGCTCGTCCGAGAACGGAATGTCCAGCGCGTCACAGAGTTGCTGAGGATCTGTGAACAGCCGGGAACGGATGGGGTGGATGGTCATCGGTGGCCTGTCTTCCCCGGCGCGGCGAGTGCCGGGCACGAAGCCTTGAACGGGCAGTAGCGACATGCGGTGCACTCGGCCGCCTCGAACCGGCCACTGCGGAGGATGTCCACGGCGCTGGCGATCCTGTCATGCACCCAGGTGGGCCCCACTGTGAGTTCCTCCCCCTCGATGGCCGGCACGTCGTCGATGGATGGCTGTTCCACCATCGACGGGAGCGTTTCGCCGCCACGCAGGAACATCAGGGCGGGCGGTGCGACGCCGGCACCCTGGCCCGCAACGTCGTTGAAGGCGCCCAGGCTTGCCGCCAACTGGTAGATGCCGAGCTGCGGGTTGTCCACCACCTCCGGTGGCCGCTGCACCTTCCTGGCCGTCTTGAGGTCCACGACGCGGAGCCTGCCGTCGGCGGTGCGCTCGAGCCTGTCGACGGTGCCCCTGAGCACCACCCGTTCCCCAGCCACGTCCAGCCCCACTTCGAAAGACTTCTCGACGGCCAGGAGCTCGTGCGGGTTGGTGGTCTGGTAGTTCGCGAAGCGCTCCACTGCGGCAAAGATCTCCGAGCGTTCAGTGGCGGACAGCCACTCGGTCTCGAACGGGATCTTCTCCCAGACCTCGTCCAGCCTGGCGTGCATCTGTGCGGCGGTGAGCCCCTCGGTGGCGGCATGCTTGGCCACGACGTGGACCACGTCGCCCACCGAGGCGCGGGACTGGCGGGACGGCTCCGCCTGAGCGCGTCTCGAGAGGAACCACATGCGCGGGCAACTGAGCAACTGCGCCAGCGAGGACCCGTTGAGGTGGATGGGGCCACGGTGTTCGTGCGCCGTCCCGCTGGTGTCGCGCATCCCCCACCAGGTGCCGGGCGAGGCTCCCGGGAAGGCCGACGCACCGTCGGGGTTCTGCACCGTGGCCATGGCCGCGAGCCGCAGCGCCGCGGCGCGCCGGAGCCCCGGTGCCGCTGTGTCATCTGTCATGACCCGCCGCAGTTCCCCCACCAAAGCCGAAGCGGACAGGAGTTGGCCCGGCCGACCGTTGACGCGGTGGGCCTCCGCTCCGAGCTCACCGAGGAACCGGGAGGGGCGCCCGCCCTCCCCGTCGACGCCCTGCACCGCCGAGACGTGCAGACCGGCGCGTGCACGGCTACAGGCGACGTAGAACAGTTGCCGCTCAGAGGACAGGTGTGATGCCTGCCCCGGGGCGGCGAGGCCGTCGGGGCCGAGGCGATCCGGGTCCACGAGCAGCCCGGCCCGGGTGAGGCGGGGCCACAGCCCCTCCTGGACGCCGATCACCCAGACGCGTTCCCACTCGAGGCCACGCGTGCGGTGTGCCGTCACAACCCGGACGCCCCGGCCGCCAATGTCGAGTTCGCGGCCGGTGTCTGCCGGGATCTCCTGACCGGACAACTCGGCGATGAAGGTGCGCGCACCGGCGGCACCGCGCAGGTCATCTGCGCGCGAGGCCTGTTCGAACAACTCGACCATGGCGTCCAGATCCGCGTCCGCCCGGCGGGACCCCCGCAGAGCGCGCTCCCGCAACTGCTCCGGCCACCCGGTGGCCGACCACAGGTGCCACAGCACCTCCTGTACCTCTGCGCCCCGCTCCGCCAGCGCCGTCCCCTCGGTCAGCAACCCGGCCAGGGCAGCGGCCTGGGCCGCTTCTGGGAGGTCGATCCCCTCCAGCAGCGACGGCTCGGAGAGAGACCGGCTGAGGAGCACCGCCGACGTCCCCTCCGTCCGATGCCGGGCGAGGAGCGCGCGACCCAGCCGTCGCTGGCCCACGCCGTCGAGGCCGCAGAGCGGCGAAGACAACAGCAGGCGGGTCTCGTCCGCCTCCGGAGCGCCACCGTCGGCGCAGATCCGCAGGGCGAGCAGCAACACGGAAACGGCCGGTTGTTCGGCCAGCGCGATCTCGTCACCGGAGACATCGACGGGGACGCCCAACCTGACGAGCTCCTTGGCCACGGCGCTCAGTTGCGCGCGCCCGGCCCGGGTCACCACCACCAGGTCTGCCCAGGACAGACCGTCCTGCGCCACGGCGGACCTCAACTGCGCGGCGACCTGCGCCAGTTCCGCGGATTCGTTGTCGTAGACCGACACCGTGACCTCGCCGCCCCCGAGCACGGCCCCGAGGGGCGGTGAGGCCAGGCGCTGATCTAGGCGTTGCCGCAGGACCTCCAGCGACTCCGCCAGCACGGCCCGGCTCCGGAAGCCGCCCGTCAGCTGCGCCCGGCGGGCACCTGGAAGAGCCGCCAGGTCAGCCATTGCGGTGGGGCTGGCGCCGCGGTAGCCACCGATCCGTGAGTGCGGATCCCCCACCGCCAGCACCGGCAGGCCCAACCGCGCGAGGTCTCCGACGAGACCGACCTGTGCATGGTCCGACTCGTGCGCGTCATCGACGAGGACGGCGTCGAACGCGGCACGCACTCCCCCGGCGACCGACTGCTCGGTGAGCAGCAGCCGCGTGCGGTAGACGAGTTCGGCGTAATCCAGCGTGCCTGCGAAATCCGCGACGGTGAGGTATTCCTCGATGAAGACGGCTGCGGCCCGGAACAGTTCGTCCCCACCCGCCGTCGCCATGCCCGCGATGGATTCGGCATCGAGTGACAGCTGGCGCGCCCGTGCCAGCACCTCCCGCAGTTGGCGGGCGAACGCCCGGGTGCCGACCGCGGCCCTGAACTCCTCCGGCCACGCATCCGGGGCCATCCCCTCCAGGAGTTCACGGATCCGGGCCTCCTGCTCCGGCGCCCGCAGCAGGCGCCACGGGCTGTCCTCGTGGGGCCAGAACCGGCGCAGCAGGCCGAGCGACAGACCGTGGATGGTGGTGACGTGCGCCTCGGTCTGTGCCCTGTCGAGCCTGCGGGTGATGTCACGGCGGAGCGTCTGCGCTGCGGCTCGCGAGTGGGCCAGCACGATCAGTCGCTCCAGGGGGGAACCCGCCGCGACCCTGGCCGCACCAGCCTCGGTGATGAGTGTGGTCTTGCCCGAACCGGGGCCACCGAGCACAACCGTGACGCCGTTGGCGGGCGCCGCCAACTCCGCCTGCTCGGCCGTGAGTGCCGGCATGACGACATGGCGGGGCGGCACCACTCGGAAACTCATGGGCACCATGCAACCATCCTGGTGCGACAAAATTCACACCGGCCCATGCCATGCTGGGATCAGGAGGCCGGGCATGAACGAGCGGATCACCACCGAGATCGACGGGTTGACGCTGAACCTGAGCAATCTGCACAAGCCGTTGTTCCCCAGCGGGTTCACCAAGGGCGAACTGATCAACTACTACGTCGAGATCTCCGAGGTGCTCCTCCCGCACCTGCGGGACCGGGCCCTGACCCGGGTGCGCTTCCCCGACGGCACCACCGGCGATTCGTTCTACGAGAAGAACGCACCCGCCGGCACCCCGGACTTCGTCCAGACCGTCGACGTGGCCACCAGCGCCGGCACGGTCAGCTACGTGACCGCCACCCAGCGGGCGGATCTGGCCTGGTTGGCGAACATCGCGTCGATCGAGCTGCACACCCCGCAGTGGCGCACGACGGAAGCCACTGCCCACGAGGACGGCATCGTCATCGACGGCGAGGACGAACCGCGGGCGACCTCGCTGGTGGTCGATCTCGACCCAGGCCCCGGCGTCACGCCTGACGAGATCGCCAAGGGGGCCATCATCGCCGCAACGACGCTGGCTGAGGTGGGGCTGGAATCGCACCCCAAGAGCTCCGGGAACAAGGGACTCCAGCTGACTGTGCCCATCGCGCCCACCCCCGCCTCAGAGGTGTACCAGTTCGCCCAGTCGTTGGCCCGGCACCTCGCCCAGCGACATCCGAAGCGCTTCGTGGCGACCATGGCGAAGAACGCCCGGGCCGGGTTGGTCTTCGTCGACTTCGCCCAGAACCTCGCGGCCCGCAACACGGTGGTCGCCTACTCCGTCCGCGGCCTGGAGGTGCCCTCGGTGGCGACCCCCCTCACGTGGGAAGAGGTGGCGGCCCTGGGCCCCGACACGCCGGTCCGGACACATCCCACCGCCATGCTGGAGCGGGTGCAGAATCTAGGCGACCTCTGGCAGCCCACGCTGCCGACCGCCACGAGCCCGGCGCTGCCCGGCCCTCTCGCCTGACAGGATGGTGTCCATGACGGACCAGTCGACACCGCAGCCCCGCTCCGAGCGCGCACATTACGTGCGTGAGCCCGCCCCCTGGGTGGCCGGGTGCAGCGACACCGGCCGGCGGCACCGCTCCAACCAGGACGCCATGTGCCTGGCGGTCCGGACAGAGCCCCGCTCGGAGGCGGTGCTCGCCATCGCCGACGGTGTCACCACCGCCCACGGTTCCGAACTGGCCTCGTTGGTGGCCACGGAGGCGACGGTCGAGACGCTGATCACCGCCCTGAACGCCGGGACACCGGCCAACATGGCCTTCGTCCAGGCCTTCGCGGTCGCCAACGACGAGGTGCTCGCCGCGGCTGAAGACCCTTCGGCGTGCACGCTCATCGCCGCCGCGATCCTGCCCGGCATGATCGCCGTCGGCAACATCGGCGACTCCCGTGCCTACTGGTTCAGCGACGACGGCTCAACAGACCTCCTCTCGGTCGACGACTCCATGGCGCAGGCGCGCATCATGCTGGGCATGTCGCGCGACGACGCCGAGCAGTCCAACCAGGCGCACGCCATCACCAAGTGGCTGGGTCGTCAAGCCACCAACGTCACGCCGTCGGTCGTCACCCTCCAGCCCCAGAGCAACGGCTGGCTCATGCTCTGTACCGACGGGCTGTGGAACTACGCGAGCTCCCCGGAGGACATGTCGGCGCTGTTCAGCGCCTGCGTCAGCCGCTACCCGAACCCTCCCGCGCTGGCCGAGTCCCTCGTTGCGTGGGCCAACGATCAGGGCGGCAAGGACAACATCACCGTGGTGGTCGCACGCATCGAGCAATGACGCCTGGCCCTTGGCGGCGCCGCTAGAGTTGGCCGCATGGAGATCAAGATCGGCATCACCGACGTCGCCCGCGAAGTCAGCATCGACACCACTTCCTCGTCCGACGAGGTCATTGCGCAGTTGCGGGAAGCGATGGAGAACTCAGGGCTCCTGGAACTGACGGACGTGAAGGGCCGCCGGGTCGTCATCCCCGCCTCGCGCGTCGGCTACATCGACATCGGCAGCGCCAGCACGCGAACCGTAGGCTTCGGAGCGGTCTGAGACACCGGCTGCGGTAGAGTGGGCCCTCGCGGGCGCACTCTGCCCGTCTCCGGTCGCGGCTCCCGCGCCGTGAGCTCACTCGAAAAGGTCAGTACCCTGAGCGACAACGAGATTGCAGGCAGCGACACATTCGCTGACCTCGGCATCCACGAATCCATTACCTCGGCGTTGGCAGAGACGGGCATCGTCCATCCCTTCGCCATCCAGACGCTCGCCATCCCGCTCGCCCTGCAGGGCGCCGACGTGATCGGCCAGGCTCGCACCGGCACCGGCAAGACCCTCGCCTTCGGCGTCAGCCTGCTGCACCGCATGGTGACCCTGTCGGACGGCGAGAAACCCGCGCACGGCAAGCCCCGCGCCCTCGTCGTGTGCCCCACCCGTGAACTCGCGCTGCAGGTCGGCCGTGACATGGACATGGCGGGCAAGCATCTCAAGATGCGCGTCCTCACCATCTACGGCGGCACCAGCTACGACGAGCAACTCGGCACGCTCGCCACGGGCATCGACATCGCCGTCGGCACCCCTGGCCGCCTCCTGGACCTCGCAGACCGCGGGGCACTCGACCTGAGCCACGTGCAGGTGCTCGTCCTCGACGAGGCCGACGAGATGCTCGACCTGGGCTTCCTGCCCGACATCGAGCGGCTCCTGCGCAAGACGCCCAAGAACCGCCAGACCCTGCTGTTCTCCGCGACCATGCCGGCGCCCATCCTGGCGCTGGCGCGCGCCACGCTGAACAAGCCCATCAACATCCGCGCCGAGGGCCATGACGCAAAGATGACCGTCCCGGACATCGAGCAGTTCGTGTACCAGGCCCACGACCTCGACAAGCCGGAAATGGTCGCCCGCCTGCTCCAGGGCCGCGAGACCACGAAGGTGATGGTCTTCTGCCGCACCAAGCGTGCCGCGCAGCGACTCACCGATGAGCTGGTCGATCGCGGCTTCGCCGCCGCTTCCATCCACGGCGACCTCAACCAACAGGCCCGCGAGCGCGCGTTGAAGAAGTTCCGCTCCGGCACCATCCAGGTGCTGGTGGCCACCGACGTCGCGGCCCGCGGTATCGACATCCCCGACGTGAGCCACGTCGTGAACTACGAATGCCCCGACACGGACGCCACCTACGTGCACCGCATCGGCCGTACCGGCCGCGCGGGCAACAACGGCGTATCCGTGACCCTCGTGGACTGGCAGGATCTGCACCGCTGGAAGATGATCGCCCAGATGCTGGACCTCGAGCTCGCGGAGCCGGCCGAGACCTACTCGTCATCACCGCACTTCTACACGGACCTCGACATCCCCGAGGGCACCAAGGGCCGCGTGCCCGGCACCATCGCGGCCAAGGAGCGGGCTGAGACCAGCCTCCGCGGCACCGGCGAACGTCGGGCCAGCCAGCGCTCCGCCGCTACCGAGGCCGGAGCCCCGCGCCGTCGTCGCCACCGGGCGACGGAGGCGGAGGGCGACCAGCCGGCGGCCCAGCCCGCGGCGGAGCGCAAGCCTCGGCGTCGTCGCCGTCGCACCCGCGGCGGGGTTGAGGTCAAGCCCGAGAGCTGAGCCTCAGCTCAGTAGGACATCTGCATCGCCGACCGGACCTCATCGAGGGTCTGGTCGGCGATTGCGTTGGCCCTCTCATTGCCAGCGGCCAGCACTGATTCCAGGTGGCCGGGGTCTGCCTCGAGCTCGGCCCGACGGGCACGGATGGGGGCGAAATACTCGTTGACCGCCTCGGTGACGAGCTTCTTGAGCCCGCCGCCACCACCGTCGCCGACCTCGGCCGCAACGTCCTCCGGCTCCCTACCGAGGCACAGCGCCGCGAGGTTCACCAGGTTGGACACCTCAGGACGGTTCGCCGGATCATAGGTGATGTGGCGGTCCGAGTCCGTGACGGCGCGCTTCAGCAGCTTGGCGGTCTCGTCGGCGCTCATCCGCAGCTCGATCGTGTTGCCCTTGGACTTCGACATCTTCGTGCCGTCCAGGCCGAGCACCGTGCCGGACTTCGAGAGCAACGCCTCCGGCTCCGGGAACACCGGCCTCGACGCGTCCGCCCGGCCGTACCGCTCGTCGAAGCGACGGGCGATCACGCGCGCCTGCTCGATGTGCGGCAGTTGGTCCTTGCCCACGGGCACCAGGTTGGCCCGGCAGAAGAGGATGTCTGCCGCCTGGTGCACCGGGTACGTGAGCATGAGCCCGGACATGGGGCGCTCGCCCGTGTCGTCGAGTTCAGACTTCACGGTGGGATTGCGACGCAGCTCGGCGTCGGTCACGACGGAGAGGAAGGGCAGCATCAGCTGGTTGAGGGCGGGCACCGACGAGTGGGTGAAGATCGTCACGTCGGCCGGGTCGAGGCCGATGGCCAGGTAGTCAGTGAGCAACGAGTAGACCCGCTCACGTAGGGGGCCCACGCCGTCGCGGTCCGTGATCACCTGGTAGTCGGCGATGATGACAAAGGTCTCCACGCCCTGCTGCGCCAGCCGGACGCGGTTCTGCAGCGAACCGAAGAAGTGGCCGATGTGCAGGTGCCCGGTGGGGCGGTCGCCGGTGAGGATGCGGAACTGCGACGGATCCTTGGCGAGGGCCGCTTCGATCTCCTTGCTACGCGCGGTTGATCGTGCGAGCGACGCGTCGATGTCGAGGGAGATCTCTTCGGTGGACATAGGGTTAACCTGCCTGGGGTGAGTGGGTGTGGCCCAAGCTTAGCCAACCGTGCCGGGTCAGACGATCTGGCCGCCCCTGCGCCTGATCCTGGCGAGCAGGTCGCGGAAGCCGGACTTTCGCGTCAGGTTGGCGCCGAGTGGGTTGTTCTTCTTGCCCAGGCCGTGGTAATCGCTCGACCCCGTGCGCAGCAGCCCGAGGCGGCCACCCATCTCGAACAGGAGTGAGCGGGCGTCGTCGTCGTGGTCCGGGTGGTCCACCTCGATGCCCTCCAACCCGTAGTCCCGCACGAGCTGCTCCAGGTAGGGCGCGTCGATGACCTCGCGTCCCTTGCGCGCCCACGGATGGGCGATGACGGCGACACCCTTGGCGCCGTGAATCAGTTCGATCGCCCGCTCGAGCGACGCCGCATACCGCTTGACGTAGCCGGGCCGGTCCTCGTCGAGCCACACCTTGAAGGCCTCGTCGCGGTCCGCGATGTAGCCCTTGGCCACCATCGCATCCGCCACGTGGGGACGGCCGATGGCCGGCGCGCCCATCGCCACCCGGTTGACGTCGTCGATGGTCAGTTCCAGACCTGCGGCGTTCAGCTTCTCGATCATCATGGGCAGGCGGTGGCTGCGGCCGTGCCGGATCCGCGCCAGTTCCTCGCCCAGGTCACGGTCGTAGATGTCGCAGCCGTACCCCAGCAGGTGCACCGCGCGACCCTCCACCTCCGTGGACATCTCGATCCCGCACAGGACCTTCAAGCCGATGCGCTTGCCCGCCTCCTGCGCCTCGAGAACTCCGCCGAACGTGTCGTGGTCTGTCAGCGCGATGGCGTCGAGCCCCGCCTGGAACGCCTTCATCACCAGCGTTGTCGGCGTGTCGGTGCCGTCCGAGACGCGCGAATGAGTGTGCAGGTCGATTCTCATGGCCCTCATCCTAGGGACTGGCGAACCCGCTTTTGGCTGGCCGTGGATAAGTCTCACGGGCAAGTAGTCTGGGGTCATGGATCTGGACTACACCCACACTTATGCCGCAGACCCCGAGCGCGTCGTCGGTCTCCTCCGCAATGAGGACTTCATCGCCGATGTCGCTGTGCACGCCGGTGCCACCGAGCACAGCGTGGACATCACCCCGGACGCGACGACGCTGATCATGTCGCTGCCGGTCCCCGCCTCCATCGCCAAGTTCATCGGTTCCTCCATGAAGCTCAAGCAGGTGTTCCGCTTCGGCGACGTGGCTGCAGACGGCAGCGTCCGCGGCACCGTGGACGTGGACGTCCCCGGAATGCCCGTGGACGTGACGGCCGACGCCGAGATGCTGCCCCAGGGCGACGGCACCACGCAGGGCCGCTACACCGGTGACCTGAAGGTGAAGATCCCGCTGGTGGGCAAGAAGGTCGAGGCCCAGGTCGAGCCGTACATCCGTGATGCCTTCGCTGGCCTGGAGCGCCGCGCGGCAGATTGGCTCAGCCGCTGACGTGAGACGGCGGCCTCAGCCGGCCTTGCTGGATGAGGCCTCCTCACGCCGCTTCTTCGCGGCCTCGACGGAGGCCTTGAGTGCGGACATGAGGTCGATGACGTCGCCCGTCGGTGCGGACCGGTCGGTCTGCTCAGGCAACTCGGCGCCCGCAAGCTTCGCCTCGACGACCTCAAGGAGCGCGGCGCGGTAGGAGTCCGTGTAGGCCTCCGGGTCGAACTCGCCCTCCAACTGCGCGATGAGGAGCTTGGCCATCTCGATCTCCGCGTCAGAGATCTTGACCTCCTGCGACGGAGCGGCGAACTCGCCGTTGCGCAGTTCATCCGGCCAGTACATGGTGTGCATCAGCAGCAGGTCGCCCTGCGCGCGGATCAGCGCCAGGGATTCGCGGCTGCGCAACGCTACCTTGACCACGGCAACCTTGTTCTCCTTGGCGAGCGCCTCGCGCAGCAGCACGTAAGGCTTCTGGCCTGCTGCCTCCGCCTCGAGGAAGTACGTGCGCTGGAAGAACGTGGGATCCACCTCGTGCTCGTCCACGAACTGCACCACGTCGACGCTCTTGAGCGTGCTCAGCGGGAGGTTCTCGAAATCTTCATCCGTCAGGATGGCAAGGCGCCCGTCTGCAGCCTCATACCCCTTGGCGATGTCCGCGAACTGGACCACCTCGCCGCACTTCTCACACACGCGCTGGTAGCGGATGCGGCCCCCGTCGGTGGAATGCACCTGCCGGAAGCTGATGTCCTTGTCCTCCGTGGCCCCGTAGAGCTTCACCGGGATGGAGACCAGCCCGAATGACACCGAGCCTTTCCAGATTGAGCGCGGCATGTCAGCTACCTCCCTGGTATTCGACCTTGTCATTCCAGAGTAGTTCGTGGTTCTCGAGCAGCGCCTGCACCTGCGGCTGTCCCCAGGCCTGGTCGATGGTGAGCCCCTTGGAGATGGCTGCGGCGTCTGCGACGTCCACCCCTGGCTCCTCGCTGAACCAGGCGATCATGGCGCGTGGCGGGCACTTCGCGAGCACGATCTGGCCGTTGGCCGGGTCCTCGCCGGGCAGCACCGCTGCCTCGTCGACCTCTGCCACCACGATGGTGCGCTCCCCGTGGTGGGCCAGGCCTGCCACCGAGGCGAGCACCATGGCGGCGTGTTCGGCCGCTTCGGACTCATCCTCGCCGTACTCCAGCTCCGCCAACAGTTCGGGCGTGACGGTGTAGGCCGTCCGGTTCTCGACGGAGGGCTCGCCCCGGAGCATGCCGAGCTCGTCCGACGCGATGGGGATGAACACCAGTTGACGCTTCACGGACCCCACCCTAGTCCCGCACTGTGACACAGAGGAGGGGTCTGCTGCGCGGGCCCCGGAATTCGGGGTAGGTTCGAGCTGCCATGAAGCTCTTGTCACGCCTCGTCGTCGCGTTCCTCACCGCCGTCACGCTGGTCGCCTGCGGCGCGCCGGCCTCCGCTCCCCCGCAGACCATCGAGCTGGAGATCACGGACCCGCCCGGCGCGACCCAACGGATCGAGGTGGCGCTCGGGGCGGAGGTCACGATGCGCATCACCACGGCCATCGCGGACCACGCCCATCTGCACGGCTATGAGCTGGAGGAGTTCACGGAGCCGGGACAGACCATCGAGTGGACCTTCACCGCCGACATGGCGGGCAGTTACGAACTCGAGTCCCACACGTCCGACAGCATCTGGGCAGACGTGGTGGTGTCGTGATTCCGCTGCACGGGATCGCCTCACGCTCAGACCTGCCCCTCCCATTCCCTCTGGTGGTGGCCGGCGGGGCCGTCGTGCTGATCATCACATTCTGGGTGGCGATCTTCGCGTGGGAGCGGCCCCGTTTCCAGCAACAGCAGGGGCGCGACATGCCGCGGCTCACGCGCTTCGTCGACTCCCCCGTGGTCTCCCGCACGCTCAGGGTCATCGTCGCCCTCATCTGGCTGCTGATGGCCGCGGCGCTGTTCTTCGGGGTCGACCGCATCGACAACCCCGTACTGGGCTTCGTCTACGTCCTGGTGTGGGTGGGGCTGGTCCCGCTGGCGCTGCTGTTCGGCGACGTCCACCGTCGCACGAACCCGCTGCGTCTCCTCCTCCGCTTCAGGGGCGCCACGGCCCCGGCGCCCTTCCAGTCGACGGCATCGGTGCTTCCCGCGGCCCTCGCGCTGTTGGCCTTCCTCTACCTCGAACTGGTCCAACCCGGCGGCGCCACCGTGCCCGTGCTCCGTTGGTTCGCCGTCGGCTGGCTCCTCTGGGTCACTGCGGGCGTGCTGCTGCGGGGCCCGCGCTGGATCCAGCAGGCAGAACCCTTTGAGGCCTATGCGACGACGGTGGCCCACATGTCGCCGTGGGCCCGTAACGCTCGCGGCGTCATCCTCTGGACCAATCCGGTGCGGAATCTGGCGTCCTGGCGCGCCCCTCGGCACCTGGCGCTGTTGGCCTCCGTGCTGCTGGGCGGCAC
Source organism: Tessaracoccus zhenghani (assembly GCF_054552775.1). NCBI lineage: Bacteria > Bacillati > Actinomycetota > Actinomycetes > Propionibacteriales > Propionibacteriaceae > Tessaracoccus > Tessaracoccus zhenghani. The sequence goes on from NZ_CM137275.1 coordinate 891,196, forward strand.
CCTTTTCGATGCCCTCTCCAACACCGGCGTCTGGGTCCGCGGCACCCAGGAACTGGACGGATGGCTCTGGCCCGTCAGCACTCTGGCGCTACTGGCCGCCGTAACGCTCATCTACGGGCTGTTCTGGTTGGGTACCCGGCCGTACCGCGGGCTCTCGATGGATGCGCTCGCTCCCGGGCTCGTTCCGCTGGTGGTGGGCTACGCGCTCTCGCATTACGGCACCATGCTCTACCTCGAGGGCCAGCGCACCCTCATCCGGTTCAGTGACCCGTTGGGTCGTGGCTGGAACCTCTTCGGCACCATCGAAGCCGCACCGGACACTGCGCTGTTCATGTACCCGACGTTCATCGCCGTGGCGCAGGTGCTGCTCATCGTGGGCGGCCACGCTCTCGGCGTGCTGGTGACGCACGACATCGCTCTCCGGAGCGCCCCGGCCCAGTTGAGGATCCATCTGCCCCTGCTCACCATGATGGTGGTCTTCACCATGGGCGGGCTGCTGCTGATGTTCGGAGGCTGAGCTTCACAGGGTGTTGTCCGACGGGGTCGAAGTGTTGTCCGGATCCGGCCAGGTGTTGTCCGTTGCCAGTGCGGTGTTGTCCGTTGCCCTGAAAGGCGTGACCCGGGAGAGGGCGGCCATCTAGCGTCTCCGGCATGAACCCCTCCAGCATCACGCCCCTACGTCCGTCCCCCACCCCCCAGCAGGCTCCGCCTCAGGCCGTCCGCCTGATCCACGTGCTCCTCGAAGCGATGGCAGGCCGGAGGGCCCTCCATCAGGTGCGGCCGTTGCTGTCGCCCACGTCGTTCATCCGGCTGGCGTCCTACGCCGACGCAGGGCTCTTCCGCCGGATGGCCATCGGGCCGCTCAAGACGCAGATGCCCACGCCCCGCGCGGTGGAGGCGACGGTGTCACTCCTCTGCGCCTCCCGCGTCATCAGCTGCGCGATCCGCCTCGACGTGCACCGGGACCGGTGGGTCTGCACGGAACTCGCCGTGCTGCGCCCGGCCGCCATGATGGCGGCCTGAGGATGCCTCAGACCGCTCCGGCTGGCCGGCCGTGGCAGACCTTGTACTTCTTACCGGAACCGCAGGGGCACGGCTGATTTCGGCCCACCTTCGGCTCCGACTTCGTCACGGTCACCCCGGTGCGCGTGGCCTCACCGGTCTCGTCCGGCGCCGAGTAGGAGAGGTTCCTGTCGGTCTTGCGCTCGAGGCCCCGGGCCAATGCGGCCGGGAGCTCCTGGCGTGGCTCCTCAACTGGAGCCTGGATCTTCGGGGTCTTGACCTTGTGGTCCGTCTTGGAGGGCAGGCTCTCGGTGAGGGAATCGACACCGACCGCAGACCCGTCGCCGTCGGTCACCAGCCCCACGTTCAACTGGGGCTCGGCCGCCGGTGCAGCCACTTCGAGGTTGAAGAGGTAACCCACGACCTCTTCCATGAAGGCGTCCATCATGGCGTTGAACATGTCGCCACCCTCGCGCTGGTACTCGACCAGCGGGTCACGCTGTGCCATGGCACGCAGACCGATGCCCTCGCGGAGGTAGTCCATCTCGTAGAGGTGCTCACGCCACTTGCGGTCGAGCACCGTCAGCAGGACCTGGCGCTCCAACTCGCGCATGGTGTCCTCACCCAACTGCTCTTCGCGCTTCTTGTAGGCCGCGTCCGCGTCCTCGAGGAACATCTCGACCAGTTCGCCCTGCTCGGGCAGGTCGTCGGCGATGTCGTCCATGTCGATGGTCACCGGATACAGCGTCTTGAGTTCGGTGAACATCGTCTCGATGTCCCAATCCTCCGGGATGCCGACGGTGTGCTGACGCACCACGTCGCTGACGACACGCTCGGTGGCGGCCTTCAACTGGGCCGAGACGTCGGCGCCGTCCAGCACCTGGCGGCGATCACCGTAGATGGCGTGGCGCTGGCGGTTCATCACGTCGTCGTACTTGAGGACGTTCTTGCGCATTTCGAAGTTCTGACCCTCGACCTGCTTCTGCGCCCCCTCGATGGACTTCGACACCGACTTCATGTCGATCGGCACGTCGTCGGGGACCTTCATCATGAGCAGCGCGCGCTCGAGCAGTTCGGGACGGAACAGGCGCATGAGGTCGTCGCTGAGCGACAGGTAGAACCGCGATTCGCCCGGGTCCCCCTGGCGACCGGAACGGCCACGCAGCTGATTGTCGATGCGCCGCGACTCGTGACGCTCTGAGCCGACGACGTACAGACCGCCGAGCTCAACGACCTCTTCGTGCTCCACCTTCACCTGGTCCTCGAGCGCCTTGAGCGTCTCGTTCCACCTGGCTTCGTACTCCTCGGGCGTCTCCTGGGGGTCCAGGCCCTCCTTGCGCAGCTGGAGGTCCGCGAGGAACTCCGGGTTGCCGCCCAGCATGATGTCGGTGCCTCGGCCGGCCATGTTCGTCGAGACCGTGACAGCACCCTTGCGGCCGGCCTCCGCGACGATGGCGGCTTCGCTCTCATGGTGCTTGGCGTTGAGGACCTTGTGCGGGACGTTGGCCTTCTTCAGCAGCGCCGAGAGCACCTCGGACTTCTCGACGGATGCCGTACCGATGAGAACCGGCTGGCCCTTCGCGTGCCGCTCCGCGATGTCGCGGACGATGGCCTCGTACTTGGCCTCCTGCGTGCGGTAGATCAGATCCGCCTGATCGACGCGGACCATGGGTCGGTTGGTCGGGATCGTGATGACGCCCAGACCGTAGATCTTCTGGAACTCGCCCTCTTCCGTCTTCGCGGTACCGGTCATGCCGGCCAGCTTCTCGTACATGCGGAAGTAGTTCTGCAGTGTGATGGTGGCCAGCGTCTGGTACTCGTCCTTGATCTTGACGCCCTCCTTCGCCTCCAGCGCCTGGTGCAGACCCTCGTTGTAGCGACGGCCGGCCAGCGTGCGGCCGGTGTGCTCGTCGACGATGAGGACCTCGTCGCCCGCGAGGACGTAGTCCTTGTCACGCTTGAACAGTTCCTTGGCCTTGATGGAGTTGTTCAGGTAGGAAATGAGCGGTGTGTTGGCCGACTCGTAGAGGTTCTCGATGCCGAGTCGGTCCTCGACCTTCTCGATGCCCGGGGCCAGGACGGCGATGGTGCGCTTCTTCTCGTCCACCTCGTAGTCGACGTCACGGCGCAGCGTCAGCGCCATCTTGGCGAACACGGGGTACCACTCGTGGTTGTCCTCGGCGGGGCCGGAGATGATCAGCGGCGTGCGGGCCTCGTCGATCAGGATGGAGTCGACCTCATCCACGACGGCGTAGTGGTGGCCGCGCTGGACCATGTCGGCCTTGCGTAGGGCCATGTTGTCGCGGAGGTAGTCGAAGCCGAACTCGTTGTTGGTGCCGTAGGTGATGTCGCAGTTGTAGGCGGCACGGCGCTGTTCGGGGGTCATCGACGTCAGGATGGCGCCCACGTCCAGGCCGAGGAAGTGGTGGAGGCGGCCCATCTGCTCGGACTGGTACTTGGCGAGGTAGTCGTTCGTGGTGACGACGTGCACGCCCCTGCCGCTGAGGGCATTCAGGTAGGACGGGAGGGTGCCGACGAGTGTCTTGCCCTCACCGGTCTTCATCTCCGCGATGTTTCCCCAGTGGAGGGCGGCGCCGCCCATGATTTGCACGTCGAAGTGACGCTTGTCGAACACGCGGACCGACGCCTCGCGGACGGCAGCGAAGGCTTCCGGCATGATGCGGTCCAGGGACTCTCCGTCCGCGATCCGGTCACGGAACTTCTGCGTCTCTTCGCGAAGCTCCGCGTCAGACATCGCCTGGAACTCTTCTTCGATGGAATTGACCTGGTCGGCCACCTTCCGCAGCTTTCGGAGCTGTGCTCCCGAGCCGAGGCCGCTCAGAAAGTCCATGATTCCCACGGGGCGCATCCTTCGTGTCGCGTTGCGTGCCGGGCCGGTGCCGACTACCGCCAGCCATCCTAACCCCACTCGCCAAGGGGCGCAGAACAGCGCTCGCCCCGACTTTTCGGTCGGGGCGAGCGCTGTGGGGCCGTGGCTCAGCTCACATCGAGCTGGATCACGCCGTAGTTGTAGGCCTTGCGGCGGTAGACCACAGAGGGACGGCCGGATTCCGCATCCTGGTACAGGAAGAAGTCGTGGCCGACCAGTTCCATCTCATCCAGCGCCTGCGCCAACGTCAGGGGCGCAGTTTCGAAGACCTTCTCGCGCACGACGAGCGGGCCGTCGCCGGTCACCACAAGCCCGGCGACGTTCGTGACGGGCACGCCCTGCTCCTCCTCCTCGGTCGGCTCCGGTGCGGGAGCGAACTCGGGAACGGCACCGGCGCGCAGGCCACGGTGGGTCTTGCGCCGGTCTGCCGCCCGACGAAGCTGGGACTTCAGTCGGTCGAGGGCTATCTCAAATGCAGCGGTCTTGTCTTCGGCATTGGCTTCGGCACGGATCACGGGTCCCCTGCTCCGCAGAGTCAACTGGACCGTGGTCGCGTCGGACGGGTTCTTCGTCCCCTCGGATGCCTGGAATTCGACTTCAACCCGAATGACCCGGTCACGCAACCGTTCGATGGTGGCCAAGCGCTCGCTGACGAGCTCCTTGACTTCGGGGCTGATCGTGCACTGACGACCTGTGACGACGATGTCCATTTTATCCTCCGTCTATCAGGGCTTATGCCCACTGACGACTTGCTACACGACCGGGAGGGATCCCGGTCGGTATGCACAACGCCGCAGGTCGCCCAGCGAGGTGGGCCTGCGGCGTGTCCATGCACCAACGCTACCCTCACCCTCAAGGGTGCGTCACTCGTTTGCTGGTGTGTCCCGGAAGTTTCTCCGCCTGGGCGATCACGGCACCTCCCCACACCGGCACGCCCGCCGCCCACAGCGCGCGGACCGATTCCCGGAGCGAAGCACCCGAGGTGGCGACGTCGTCGACCACGACGACCGGCGCCCCGTCTGCCTGCGCCACCATGGAGTGCGCCAGGTTGCTGCTGCGCTGGAGCTTCCCCAACCCTGACTGGTCTTCCCCCGAGCGTGACCGCGACAGCAGCGGCCTCCACGGCAGCCCACAGCGCCCGGCGGCCCGGGCCGCGAGCCGCCGTGCATGGTCGAATCCCCGGTCCCGCACTGCAGAGGGTCGCGACGGCACGGGCACCAGAACCGCGTCCGGCGGGGGCCCGAGCCCCGCCACGGCACGGGCGAGGAGGTCCCCCAGCGCTGCGCCCAGATGCAGCGCGCCATCATCCTTGTACCGGGGGATCACGTGTTCGAGCACAGGGCGGTACTGACATGCCGCCACCAGCGGCACGTCGAGCCCGCGGTCGATCAGTTCCGGCGGATCCGAGAGCAATGCGCGGCAACCGGCACACAGTCCCCAGCCTGGGGCCTGACAGCCCGGGCACGATGCTCCGAGGAGCAGGTCAGCGGCGGCGTGGAAGAAGGTCGACACACCCCCACTGTGGCCAACGGGTGGACCTCTCCACCGTTGTCCACAGATCAGCCGGGATAGGCCACCGCGGTCACCTCGTCCGCCAGGCGGGTCCACCGGGTGCGTGCCTCGTAGCGCCAGGTCACGTCCAGGTCGGTCGTGACCGCTATCGGTCCGCCGCCCAGACGCACGTTCGACGCGATGTCGACGATTGCGCCGGTGATCGCGCCCAGGTCCTGCACCACCGAGCCGTCCAGCTGCGCGGTGAAGATCGAGCGCACCCCGGCGCTGGTGGCGGCCACCGCCAGGGACGTCTCCGCCTGCCAGGTGGGCGCCACCGGGTCTGTCAATGCGTCACCGGCAGGCGCGACGATCTCCAAGGGCCGCCATTGGGTCGCGGAGATGGGGTTTGCCCCCAAGAGTGAGGCCACGCCGAGCGTCGGCACCCCTCCGACGTCGGCAACGATCAGGACCCGGGCGCGGGAGGGCGACACTGAGAAGTCGCTGATCCGGCCCACTCCCAGATCGGCGCTGACCAGTTGCGCCTGACCGTCCCGGTCGATGGTGGCCATGCGGGGGGTCCCGGTCATGTCGTTGCCCAGAAGCCACAAGGTGCCCAGCACAAACTGAGGGGAGCGCAGATTGCTCAGCGGCAGGTCCACCTTCGAGACGGGGCCACCCAGTCCGCCGGTGGACAGCTCCGTGCGGTCCTCGTTGATGACGGCCATGCTGCCCCCGTCGACGGAGACAGCCACGTCCGCCACCCGGAAGCCGATCTCGGGCATGATCTCGAATTCGTCCTGGCCGGTGATGCGACCCACCCGTGAGCGACGCACGCCGAACAGGTCCGTGGCCGCTGCCCGGGACAGCACCTGGTAGCCCTGCTGTGTGGCCAGTTCGAGCACGCCGTTGGCCGAAGCGCCCGGGATGGGTACCGTCCGCCCACCCTCCCTCGTGACGATCATGCCCGTGACGCGTGGGATGGACGTGAGCGTCCACAGCAATTGGGCGCCCAGCCGGCGCAGGTCGTCGTCGCCCAGGACCACGGGAAGGCGGGCGAGGTCCACGGTCACCACGCCGCTCTGGTCGATGGTGGCGCCGCCATCCCCGAGCCTGACCCCTCGGGGCAGCGCGTCGATGACCGAGCGGCTGATCTCCTCGGCCGGGCCCCTGAACAGGGCCTGTAGCACGTTGCTGGGGGTGAGGAGCGATTCGGGCAGGTGGATGGGGTCTGGCACCACGTGCGCGCCGACGCGGCTCATGAAATAGAGCGTGACACGCGAGTAATAGCGCTCGAAGTTGTACCGGGTCAGCAGGAGCCCGTCCGGCGGGGCGCTGATCCGCCACTGGCCCTCCTGCTCGACGAGGCCGAAATCATGCTCGAACGGTTCGGTGTGCGCGGTGTAGCGATGGGTCTCGTCCAGGTGTCCGATGGCCGTGCCGGTGGCCGCCGCGGCATCCATCCCGCCGGTGACTTCGCCATCGAACACGACCGCGTCGACGGGGGCCCAGCCCGAGGCCGCCTCGCTCGTGAGGTACTGCCGGGCGATGGCGTACTCGCCGTCGGGGTCTGCCATGGCCTGAAGGAAGCCCTCGACGAGACGCACCGGCGTCATATCCTCGCTCGGCGGCTCCGGGGCGATGTCGATGCCCCGCGGCTGCGCGGCCAGAGGCACCTGCTCGACGGGCCCGGACGTCGCAATGGTGGTGCAACCGGTCAGCGACAGCAGGAGTGCCGTGAGAGCGGCCACAGCGCGTCTCATGCGCTCACCTCCTTGTCATCAGCCGGTACGACGGCCAGCGGCGAGCTCGTCAGCTCGTGCCCTGACTCCCGCGGCAGCGTCAACCGGAATTGGGCACCGCGCCCCGGCCGGCCCCAGGCCGTCAACCATCCGCGGTGCAACCGGGCGTCCTCCATCGCGATCGCAAGCCCCAATCCCGTGCCACCCACCAGCCGGGTGCGACTGGGATCTGCGCGCCAGAACCGGTCGAAGACGCGGGCCGCGTCCTCCGCCTTGAAGCCGACGCCGTAGTCGCGCACGGTCACCGCCACCGCGTCGTGGTCCGAAGCCAGCCTGATCACCACCGGCCTGCCCTCGCTGTGCTCGATGGCATTGGTGATCAGGTTGCGCAGGATCCGCCTGACCCGACGGGTGTCGACCTCGGCGGTGGTGTCCTCGTCCACCTGTTCGAACCGGAGCTCGACGCCCAGGGCCCCGGCCATCGACCGGCTCCCTGCCACCTCTGCGGCGGCCAGCGACGCGACGTCGGTCTCGTCGAGGGCCAGGACTGCCGCACCCGCGTCGAACCGCGAGATCTCCAGGAGATCCGCCAGCATGAGGTCGAACCGGTCGATCTCGAGGCTCATCAGTTCCGCCGAACGCGCAGTGATGGGGTCGAAGTTGCTACGCGCATCGTGCAACACATCCGCGGCCATCTTGATGGTGGTCATCGGGGTGCGCAGCTCGTGGGACACATCGCTGACGAAGCGTTGCTGCAGCGTGGACAGCGTCTCCAGCTCACGGATCCGCTGCTGGAGCTCAGCGGCCATCCGGTTCATGGAGGTGGCCAGCAGCGCCAGGTCGTCGGTACCACGCACCAGCATGCGCTCCCCCAGTTGGCCGGACGCCAGCTGCAGCGCGGTGGTGCTGGCCTTCCGCACCGGCCTCACCACCTGCACCGTGACGAGATAGGAGATCAACCCGAGTGCTGCCACCAGCGCTACGCCGGCCGCGATGACGGCTCCCTGCAGGGCGCTCAGGGTCTGCAGCTCGGTGGTCATGGGAAAGATGTAGAACACCGGGTAGCGCTCCCCTGTCTCGCCGATCAGTGCGGCGCCGATGGCCCAGCCGGGCTCCGGCTGCATCGTGGGGTCGGTGAAGACCACCCGCGTCGGGGTGATGAACATGCCCTGGTCCTGCTCCACCCGGTCACGCAACCCGACCGGTACCGACTCCGCGCGGATGCCGGTGGAGGTGAGGCTGGAGACCGGCCCCTGGATCACCACCCGGTACTGCGCCGCTTGGGCGTCGGCGAGGTCCGCCAGCCGGCTGAGCGATTCATGGATGGCGGCGCCCCGCGCCTCTGGCGTGCGCAACTGCTCCTGCATGAACGCGTAGACGCCCGACGCCTCGTTCAGCGCCGCCTGTCGCTTCGTCTCGACGACGCCCGCCGTGGCCTGACGCATCAGGACGACCCCGGCCAGCGTCATCAAGACCATTGACAGGCCGAGCGTCGAGATCAGCACCCGCAGCGGCAGGGAACCCCACCACAGTGCCTTGAGCCCTCGCGCGGGACGTGCCCGGGTGCTGTCAGTTCTGCGTTTCACCGGCGCGGTATCCAATGCCGCGGACCGTGATCACGATTTCGGGGTGTTCCGGGTCCTTCTCGATCTTGGCCCGCAGCCGCTGTACATGCACGTTGACCAGGCGGGTGTCTGCCGAGTTGCGATAGCCCCACACCTCGTCGAGGAGGGCCTCGCGGGTGAAGACGTGGGCCGGGCGGCGTGCCAGGGCCAGCAACAGTTCGAACTCCAGTGGGGTGAGGGGCAGGTGTTCCTCGCCCCGCTTCACGAGGTGGGACGAGACCGAGATCGCCAGGTCCCCGATGGTCAGGACGTCCGAGCCCACTTCCCCGCTGGTGCGGCGCAGGCGGGTACGGATCCGGGCGATGAGTTCCTTCGCCTTGAACGGTTTGGCCACGTAGTCGTCGGCCCCCGCCTCGAGACCGGCCACCACGTCCGAGGTGTCGGACTTGGCGGTCAACATGACGATCGGTACGCCGGATTCGGCGCGGATGTCGCGGCAGACGGAGACTCCGTCGCGCCCCGGCAGCATGAGGTCGAGAAGCACGAGGTCAGGACGGGACTGGCGGAACTCCTGCAACGCCTCGTTGCCCGTCCCGCACCGGACGGTCTCGAACCCCTCCTGGCGCAGGACGATCTGCAGCATCTCTGAGAGCGCCGCGTCATCGTCCACCACCAGTATCAGGGCTTTGCCCTTGGCCTCGGTCACCCCAGCCTCCTTGCTCTGCCGTCAATGGTAGCGAGAGGCCGTAGCCGTCACACTGCGGTCATCCGCAGCGGGCCTCCCGGCATGATGTGCAGCATCCGCAACGTCTCGGCGTTCTCGTCGAAAATGGTCGCGATCCTCAGCGAAGCGTCTTTCCACCCATCACCGCGGTGCAACGCAGCGTAGCGGGTTTCCAGCTGGCCCAGAATGGCCTCGACCTTACGCATCCGCCAGTTGCGGGCACGCGGCGACGTGGCCGAGGGTCCTGTCCTGGCGACGGCGCACTGCAACTCGGTGGTGGCGCACATGGTCACCGCGCGCTCCAGCAGCATGTTGGTCACCATCCTGGCCTGCTTGCAACCCGTGACGATGCGTTCGACGCTCTCCGCGAAGGCCAGTTCCTTGCGCTCCTTACGCGTCACATCCGCCACGTGGCTGTCCTGCCCGTCGCCGGTCCATTCGCTGTTCCGGATCCGGCCCTTGTTCGCGCGGACGGATGCCACGATCTGTTCCTGCTGCTGCACGACGTTGCCCCACTGGCCCGCCGCCTCCCCGAGGAGATCAGGGGAACGCCTGCTGGCCCCCAGCCAGGCGTGGTGGGCGCTGATGGCCGTCAACCGGGAGTTGATGCTGATCCAGAGACCCACCGCCTCCGCTGCGATCCAGGGTGCCCGGATGGTCTGGCCCAGGTTCTCGAGGCGGCTGAGGACGAGGAAGTTCTCCACCACGTCGTTGCGCATCGCCGTCCAGGCGAGGCTGCGCGCGGAGGACAACGAGTTGCTGATCGCGTCATAGCGTGGGCTGCTCACGAGTTCATCCCTCCGAGGCTGTCAGTGGCCTGCGTTTCGTTCTGGTCGTAGTTGTTGGAGGCGGCGTCCAGCGCCATCGCCTGAGCTTCGGCCTCGAGCCCAGCGTCAGAGGCGGCCTGCACGCTGCTCTCCACCGCGGTGCGGTAGGGCGGCACCGCCTCAGTCATCACGCCGAACATGGCTCCGGGCTCCGGCGTGGACATGATCGTGTCCTGCATGGGCTTCGACCGGTCCGCGAGGTCGCTCCAGTTGGTGGATTCCCTGCGCAGTTGATCTGTGTTCACCGAGTAGTCGGAACCACCGGTGGAACTGTACGTGGAGGTGGGCTGCGCGAAGGAGGTGCTGCCCGATGGGCGGGTGCCCGTCTGGCTGCCCGTGCTGGTGTACGTGGGGCTCGTCGAGCTGTTCGTGGTGCCGTCCTGGGGACGCACGCCCGTCTGGTGGCCCCCGTCATACTCGAAACCACCGCCAGACTGCGAGCCCGGCGAGTTGGTGCTGGGATCGGTCTCCGAACCGCTGGCATCCCCGGCGGCCACCGGACCGCCCGGGTAGTAGCCGGTCGACGGGGACTGGGTGCCACCCGGCCCGCTGCTGCCGGGCAACGTCGTGCCTGGAACGGTGGTGCCTGGAACGGTGGTGCCGGGTGCCGTGGTGCCGGGTGCCGTGGTGCCGGGCGCCATGGCGCCCGCGGCGTAGGAGCCGCTGCCGGGTCCCTGCTGGTAGACCGACTGCAGGCCGGTGGCCTGGACGCCTGCGGTGGGAGCGGTGTTCCTGCCATCCCGCTGGCGGACCTTGCTCAGTGGGGTGTCCGGGACGCCGTCTCCGTCCGTGTCGACGAGCGGGTCCTCGATGATGCGACCGTCACTGTCCACTGCGACCAGCTGATCGAGACCGCTGCGACGGAGGGCCTCCCGGAGCTGCTCCGCGTCCAGAGAGTCCTCCGTGCCGGCTGCCATCAGGCCCCCACCGGGCGCCGTGAAACCGCCAGGGCCGAACATTGCCCCGGACGCACCGGAACCCGAAGGTCCGAACAGCGACGGGCCGGCGAGCCTGCCGGCCTGCGCCCCCTGCAGCATGGTGGGGATGCCACCACCCGCGGCGCCGGGGCCGGCCGACATCATGGGCTGCATGGCGCCCGCCCCACCCGGGGCGGCGCCCACGCCACCCACGGTGGCGTTGGGAGGCATCATCGCGGGGGGCATCGCTCCTGCCCCGCCACCCTTCCTCCCACGGGTGCCGGAACCGCGCAGTGCCATCGCGGCGGCCTTCCTCCGTCGACGGTCCTCGCGGTTCTTGTCCGTCTCGGCGCCCGTGACTTCGCCGGGCACGGCGTATTCGTCCTCGTCCAGCGCTCCCCATGGATCCGCCGCCAGGGGTCCGTCGATCCGGGCATGCAGTTGGGGTGAATCGAAGCGTACTTCGTCGCCCTTGTTGTGGTCCGTCATCGGGTTCCCTTCGCCATGATGGTGAGCAGGTCTCGCTGCGCCTGGAAGAACTCGCCGGCCAGTTCCTCGTGTTCGCCGGGCACGAAATGGGGCGGGTGGTAGTTGGCATACGCGCTGCGTGCTGTCTGCACCACAGCGGCTGAGATGTGGTCGGGGGTGGCGGTGCGCAACCAGTTCCGGTCGAACCGTACGGCCTCGGCCAGGCCCGACCAGGTGAGCGACACGGAGACGGGACCACGCTGGGCCACCGTCTTCTCACCGTCGATGTCCGCCCACCTGATCTCGTGGTCCGGCCTGTCCCTGAGTGCCGCCTGTCGCTCGCCCAGGGCCACGATGCGCTCCTGCACGGCGTCGAGGTCATCCCACGTGAGGGGCGACTCGGGATCCGGAGTTGGCTCCGGTAGAACGGCGAAGTCCAGCAGATCAGAAGCACCGGCGGATCGAATCGAAGCGGCGAAGAAGGCCTCTTCGAAGGCGTCCTCCAGCGTGCGGTTGGGTCCGAGGATCTCACGCCAGCGCGGTGAGACGTGCACCTTCGTGAGTTGCCGGACATCCTCGTCAATCCAGATCCGTACCGCCAGCCGGGCATCGGCGAAACCGTGCGAGGGGTGCCACTCGTGCGATTCGTCGGCGACGGCGGCTGCCTCAGCGACAACGTCTGCGGGAGGAGCCAGGATCTCGTCGTCGAAGTTGTCGTCGGTCACGAACGGCCCTCCTCGGTAGCGGCATACCCCCGAAGTCTTACATGCGGAGGGGTCACCTCTGTGACCCGCAAAGGTCAGTTCAGTGCGGGTTCTTCCGTCCAGGTGGACCATCTTCCGGGGAGGCCGCCCATGCGTCGCAGCACGCGTCGCCAGAGACCGTCCGGGTTGCCGAACACGTCGTCGGCGCGCACCTCCGTGCGGAACCAGGAGCCGCGGATCAGTTCGCCCTCGAGTTGGCCGGGCGACCACGAGGAGAGACCGACGAAGAGCCGCAGACCGATGAAGGAGGATTCGAGCAGTTCGCTCGGGAACCGGAGGTCCACGAGCCCGACATCGCCCGCGAGCCTCTCCCAGCCGGGCGGTTCCACACCCTCTGCGGCCGGCTTGCCCAGGGCCAGCACCACGTCGCTGTTGACCGGGCCTCCTTCGAAGAGGATGCCAGGTGGGCTGAGAAGCGGTGCGAAGTGAGCCGCGGCGGCCTCCGGCGGCATGTCCGAGACCACGTTGAGACAGACGCCGACGGTGCCCTCGAGGTGGTGCTCGACGATCAGGACGACCGAGCGGTCGAAGTAGCCGCCGCGCCCAGGTTGGGTGGCGACGAGCAACTGACCCACGGCGATCGCACCGGTATGCATGCCCACCACCCTAACGGGCGCCCGTCACGAGGGCAGCAAAAAACCTCGTGCCCACCCGCTGGTCAGCGGATGGGCACGAGGCACAGGGGTGGAGGTGGCGGGAATTGAACCCGCGTCCTCAAGAGATGTTCCAGGACTTCTCCGGGCGCAGCCGACATTGTCGTCTTCTCGGTCCCTGCACTCTTCGTCGGCAAGTCGCAGACAGACCCAGTATCAGTAAAGTCCCGAGTAGCCCCTGATACGCACGCTACTCAGCAAGCCTTCTAAATGAGGCCAGGTACCGGACCGAAGGCTCGTCCGGGCTGACCCTTCGGTCGCTGATCAGGCAGCGAGAGCGAAGTCAGTGCTGTTGTTGTTGGCACTTATTGGTTTCCACGCAGCGTTTACGAGATAAACGTGGATCCTCGGCCCGCTTCTCCTGGGACTACCGTCCCGAGTCGAAACCAGTCACCCCCTGTTGAGTTGTTCACACCATTCTAGCGCACGTCAGCGGATTGCCTGCTTCGGCCGATTCGACCTCGCGAGCAGGAACGGCTCGAGCCGTCCGGTACCGGACTGTCCGTTGAATGCACGCACGGACGCCCAGATCGTGCCGCCGAACCAGGCCAGCCACGCCAGGAACATGAAGCCCTCCGCCCCGAACACGATCCCCAACAGGAACGCTGCGGCTGCCACGGCAGCCGCCGTCAGTTGCAGACTGAGGGCCCGGTTCGCCTCCCACCAGACGCGGCTGCCCGGCGTGGCCACCGCCTTCACGACGACAGGCCCGAGGAACCAGGTGAAGAGGCCCGACAACTGGGTCAGGCCCGCCCCGAGGTTCTCGGCAGGAGCCGGTTGACCCGGCCTCGGACGGGTGAGCACCGCAGGGGCGATGCGGGCCAGCCCCACCAGGGACCGGTTCAACTCCACGCGGTCGCGGGCGTTCAACGCGAGGTCGAGGCGTCGATCCAACTCAGCCTCGTCGATGGAGCGGTCCGCGTAACAGGCCTGCAGGTGGTCCACTGCACGGTCTCGCTGCTGGTCGGTCACTCCGGGGAACTGCTGGTACTCGCTCATGTATCCATTGTCGTCGGAGGGTCGCCTCGGCAGTACCGGGAAGCACCCTGAAAACGACCCTGGACGGGCCCGGGTGAGGGTCTCAGCGGTTGTTGTACTTGTTGCGGTGCGCCAGGGCCCGCTGCATCTCGCGCTGGGCATCGCGCTCGGCGATGGCGTGGCGCTTGTCCCAGTCCTTCTTACCGGTGGCGACGGCGATCTCGACCTTCGCGTAGCCGTCCTTGAAGTACAGGGACAACGGGATGAGCGTGCGGCCGGAGTCGTCGGTGGCGCGGGAGAGCTTGTCGATCTCCTTGCGGTGCAACAGCAGTTTCCGCGTACGCCGGGCCGAATGGTTGCGCCAGGTGCCGAACTCGTACTCCGGGATGTTGGCGTTGATCAGCCAGGCCTCACCCTGCTCATCGACGGTGGCGTACGCCTCCGCGATGGTGGCGCGGCCGGCGCGCAGCGTCTTGACCTCGGTACCCGTCAGAACCAGGCCGGCCTCGAACACGTCACCGATGTGGTAATCGTGCCTGGCCTTCCTGTTCTGTGCGACGAGCTTCTTTCCGGTCTCCCTGGGCATCCGGTAATTAAACCACGCCTCAGTTGAACCAGCCGGACAGCGGGTTCACGACCCGGCCGTTCTCCCACACCATCAGGTGCAGGTGGCAACCGGTGGAGTAGCCCGTGGAGCCGACGTAGCCGATGACCTGGCCCTGCTTCACCCGGGTGCCCACGCCCACGATGTAGTGGGTGGCGTGATTGAAACCGGTCGTGACGTAGGCCCCGCGGACATAGCCGTGGTCGATCATCAGGCGGTTTCCATAGCCACGGTTGAAGTAGCGCTCCGTCACGACGCCATCCGCGGGCGCACGGAGGGGGGCCCCGCACGCGGCGCCGAAGTCGGTACCGTCGTGCAGCTTGCGATAGCCCAGCACGGGGTGCAGGCGCATGCCGTACCTGGAGGTCAGGCGACCCTCGACGGGGCGGATGAAGACGGAATTGTTGCGCGAGGAGCTGGATGATTTCTTCGGCGCTGAGACGGCTGCCGCGGCCTGCGGTTTCGGAGCAGGCTTCTTGGCGGCCGCCGCGTTGGCTGCGGCCGTCTGTGCGGCAGCGTCACGGGCGGCCTTGTCGCGGGCGGCCTTGTCTCGGGCAGCCTTCTCTGCAGCTGCCTTCTTCTGAGCTTCGATCCGCTGCTGGATGCGCTTCTCGACGTCGGCGTTCTCGGCCACGAGTTCACGCTGACGCGTCTCCTCGGCGACGACCTGCTGACGGGCGCTCTCTTCGGCCTTGTCCCTTGCGGCCACCAGGTCGGCGACCTGGGCCCGCAGCGCCTCGGCCTGCTCCTGCACCGACTGCTTCTCGTCGAGCTGACGAGCGGCGGCCTGCCGGGCCTCGTCGGCGACATCGCGGGCGGCGTCGGCGGCCTGGCGGGCCTCGTCAGCAGCCTGCTGGGCAGCATCGGCCCGGGACTCCGCGTCCTCCAGGGAAAGGCGGCGCATCTCCAACTCGTCGAGTTGCACCGCCGAGGAGGTCATGAGGTTCTGGGCCAGCTGCGCACGCTGGTTGAGGTTCGACGCGTTGACGTCGGTGAAGATCATGGCGAGGTTGACCAGGCCGGTGCTGTGCTGGGTGGTGACCAGGATCTCTTCGTTCAGCCGGCGATTGACCGAGTCGAGGGCGGCCTGGGCTGCGGCGACGTCCGCCCTGGCCTGGTCGAGTTCATGGTTGGCCACTTCGAGCTTCTCGGTGGCGACGTCCAGTTCCTGTTCGGCGACGGCGAGCTCGTCGGCGCGCTGCTTGTCGAGATCCTCCGCGGCGCGGAGTTCCGATTCTGCCTTGGCCAGCTTGGCGCCGGCGTCGGCCAGCTGCGCGCGGGCCACTCGGGCGTCCTCGACGGCGGAATCCCGCGCGGCTTCAGCGTCGTCGATGACGGAGGCCTGGCGTGCGATCTCGCGCTGGAGGTCTGCTTTGCGATCGGTCAGATCATCAGCCTGGGCTGGTGTCCAACTCGCGAATCCCAGGAGGACTGCCAGCACGCCGGCGACGATGCCACGGGGCAGACCTGAGATCCATGTGCGAACTGCGGGCGGGGGGGGAAGGTCCCGGTTCACGCTCGTCTCCTTATCAGATACGCAGATATCTTCTGGTTGCGAGCAGCGTCGGGATGATGGCGAGACCAACACCTACCGCTGCAATGGACACAATGGCAGCCGCCAGCTCTCCCCAGCCAATCCAGGGTAAAGCGGCGATTGAGGTTCGAGCGTTCTGGTCGATGATGAACCAGAAGCCCAGCGTGAGGGTTGCCGCGGCGATGACGACGCCGATGAGGGCGGCGACCAGTGCCTCCAGCAGGAACGGCAGGAGGATGTAGATGTTCGACGCGCCGACCAGCCGCATGATGCCCATCTCTCGCCGCCGCGAGAACGCGGCCATCCGGATGGTGTTGACGATCTGCAACGCAGCCGCCAGCAGGAGCAGCAGGCTCATGGTGATCGTGGCCCACTGCAGGGCGCCGAACCACTTGAAGATGGGCTCCAGGATGGAGTTCTGGTCCTGCACCGCCTGCACACCCTGGAGCCCGCGAGCCTCGCTGGACACGCCTGCATAGTTCTCCGGGTTGTTGAGCTTCACGCGGAAGGAGTCCTGCATGTCTTCCACGGTGCGGGAGTTGACGGCCGGCGAGTCCCTGAAGACGCGCTGGAACTCAGCAAGGGCCACTTCCTTGGACTCGTAGACCACCTCGGAAACCTCCGGGTTGGCCTCCAGGGTCTGCTGGATGGAGTCGCGCTGCGCGTCGGTGGCGCCCTTGCCGGGCTCGCAGCGGCCCCCCTGGGTGTCAGGAGTGCAGAGGAACACCTGGACGGTGATCTTGTCGTACAGAGTGCGCTTGGTGAGGTCGACTTCCATCGACGTCAGGAGGCCCGCCCCCAGGAGTGCCAGCGAGACGGACATGGTGACGACGACCGCGATCGTCATGGCGATGTTGCGCTTGAGACCGGACCAGGTTTCGCGAAGTGAATGCCGCATGATGTGTGAACTCTCCCCTACGCCGAGCCGTAGATGCCCTTGGCCTGATCGCGGACGAGTTCCCCGTCGCGCAGTTCCAGGACCCGGCGACGCATCTGGTCGACGATGGACGAATCGTGGGTGGCCATGATGACGGTGGTGTCGACGCGGTTGATCCGGTCGAGCAGCTTCATGATGCCCACCGAGGTTTCGGGATCGAGGTTGCCCGTGGGTTCGTCGGCGATGAGGATCTTGGGGCGGTTCACAAAGGCGCGGGCGATGGCGACGCGCTGCTGCTCACCACCGGAGAGCTCCTCGCAGGGCCGGTCCTCCTTGCCGGCGAGGCCGACCATCTCGAGGGTGTCCGGGACGACGCGGCGGATCTCCCGGCCGGGGCGCCCGATGACCTGCAGCGCGAACGCCACGTTCTCATAGACGGTCTTGCCGGGGAGCAGCCTGAAGTCCTGGAAGACCGTGCCGATCTGGCGACGGAGCCCGGGGACCTTCCACTGTGCGAGCGTGCTGAGGTTCTTCCCCGCGACGTACAGGGTGCCCTTCGTCGGGCGGTACTCGCGGAGGATGAGTCGCAGGAAGGTCGACTTGCCCGAACCCGACTGCCCGACGAGGAAGACGAACTCTCCCCGGGCGATCTCGAGGTTGACGTTCCTCAGGGCAGCACGTTGCTGTCCTGGATAGAACTTCGTGACGTCCTCGAACGTGATCACAGGGGCACTCCGGCGGTTGGGGAAGAAGCTGAGAAACTCTCAGCGCGAACGAGTCTAGGTGAGCTGGGCTCCCCACTGCCCAGCGACACGCCGTGGGTCAGGCGCCCATCTCGGCCTGCTTGCGCCAGCGGATGCCGGCGTCGATGAAGCCGTCGATGTCGCCGTCGAAGACTGCCTCCGGGTTGCCCACTTCGTGCTCAGTACGCAGGTCCTTGACCATCTGGTACGGGTTCATGACGTAGGAACGCATCTGCGCACCCCAGGAGTTGCCGCCGTCGCCCTTGAGCGCGTTCATCTCCTTCTCGCGCTCCTGACGCACCCGCTCCAGGAGGCGAGACTGGAGGACCCGCAACGCGGCGGCCTTGTTCTGCAGCTGCGACTTCTCGTTCTGGCAGCTCACGACGATCCCCGTGGGGAGGTGCGTGATGCGGACGGCGGAGTCCGTGGTGTTGACCGACTGCCCACCGGGGCCCGACGAGCGGAAGACGTCGATGCGCAGATCCGCCTCGGGAATGTCGATCGAGTCGGTCTCCTCCGTGACGGGGAGCACCTCTACGCCGGCGAAGGAGGTCTGGCGGCGGCCCTGGTTGTCGAAGGGTGAGATGCGCACGAGCCGGTGGGTGCCCTGTTCGACCGACAGCGTGCCGTAGGCGAAGGGCGCCTTGATGGCGAAGGTGGCCGACTTGAGCCCCGCCTCCTCGGCGTAGGACGTGTCGTAGATCTCGGTGGGGTACCCGTGGCGATCCGCCCAGCGCAGGTACATCCGCATGAGCATCTCGGCGAAGTCTGCGGCGTCGACGCCACCGGCCTCGGCACGGATGGTGATCAGGGCGTCACGCGGGTCGTAGTCTCCAGAGAGCAGGGTGCGGACCTCGAGGGCCTCGATGTCCTTGCCGAGCTTGTCCAGTTCGCGGAGGACCTCTGCGGTGGTGTCGGCGTCGTCCTCCGCCTCGGCCAACTCGAGCATCAGTTCCGCGTCGTCGAGACGCGAGCGGAGACCGACGAGCCGGTCCACCTCGCCCTGCTTCGCGGAGAGCTGGCTGGTCACACGCTGTGCGTTCTCCTGGTTGTCCCAGAGGTCTGGGGCCGCCACCTGCTCCTCGAGTTCGGCGATCTCGGCGCGGACCTTGTCAAGGTCCGCGACGGCCTCGATGGAATCGAGGGAATGGCCGAGGTCGGCAAGGCGGGAGGAGAGATCATCATTAGCCACAATCGATCATTCTACCCCGCGGCGCTGGTTTCGCGCTGTCCAGCGTGTTTGCCGGGAGCTGGACCAAGCTCAGGTAAGACTGGAGGCAATGTTTGGGCACGCGCCTGACCAGCGGTTATTGTCACAGCCGACGGCCTGACAGTGACAACACGATGAAGGACGAGACTTGATGAAACGGATCGGCGCAGGACTTGCGGCGTTGCTGACGGCGACGTTGGGCATCGTGGCACTGCCACAGACCGAGGCGGCCGCAGAGGTCGATGTCTACACCACCCCTGGCACCCACGTCCTCAACGGACGCGAATGGCGCACCAGCTGCGAGCCCTACTCCTCGACGGTTGACCGCTGCCGTGCGGAGATCAAGGCGACCGTGGTGAAGGTCGAGGCCGGCCAGTTCGTGGAGGTCACCGACTGGGCGTTCAACAACCTCACGTACAAGCCCAGCCCCCGCTCCAATTGGAAGGGCAACCCGCTCGGGGAAGCCGGCGACTACGTCATCGACGGGCGGCAGTGGCGCACGGAGTGCGACAACGCACAGACCGGCAACAACGCGTGCCGCAGCTACATCCTGACCACCGTCTACGGGGTCAAGACCATGACCCCGCGCACCTACGAGCAGTCCAATCAATGGGTGTTCAACAACATCGTGCGCTTCAGCGTCGCACCCCCGCCGCCCAAGCCGACGTTCTGCAACGCGGCCCCGCTGCCGGCCGGTTTCGCGCTCACGGACACGGGTCGCCCCTACGTCATCAAGGCGCCCTACACCCCCGTCGACATGTACAACCCGACCTCGATCAGCAACTTCATCAGGAACACCTCCAGGGCCAGCAACGACGCGACGACGGCCAAGGCGCGCGAGGACCAGAAGTGCCTGGCGCTGCTCGCTGCGGGTCACCTCATGAACGGATCGGAAACCACCAGGAACGCCGCCGGTGAGATCGTGCGCTGGTTCCCGTACATGTTCCGCTTCAGCGCCAACCCCACCACGGACGACCTGACGGCGCCGTGGCATTCCGGCCTCGCGCAGGGTGGCGTCCTCACCACGTTCACCCTGCTGACCGACCTGACCGGTGACCGCTCGTGGCTCACCCGCGGCGCGGAGACGTTCCGCAGCTTCGAGGTGCCGGTGTCGGAACCCGGCGGCATCCTCAACCGCGACACCGAGCACGGTTTCCTCTGGTTCGAGGAATACCCCACCACCAAGAACGGCCAGCCGCTGCCCACCACCGTGCTCAACGGCCATTTGGAGGCCCTCATCGGGCTCAACCTGTGGCACCGGCGCATGGTCGCCGAGCAGTCCGCCGGCCGCACCCCCGTCAGCCAGCCGGCTGAGATCAAGGCCCTCGTCGACGAGGCCCTCAGCACGTTGGAGCCCATGCTCAACGTGCACGAGGTGGACATCGACGGCGGCACGCTGACCAGCTACGACGCCGTGCGCGGCTATCCCGCCGCACCGCTGCGGGTCAATGGCCCGTCGACGTTGAAGGTGACCTCCGCCGCGCTGAACAACAAGGCGATCACGCTCCCCCGCACCGCGGAGACCTGGGACCGCGACGCCTACCTCGTCAACGGCACCTTCGCCACCGTGAAGGACGGCATGCCCGAGGGCTGGACAAGGCTCGGTAGTTCCACCTACTCAGGACCCATGGGCGACTACTACCGCATCCGCTCGGGCGGCAACGCCTGGCAGGGCCTGGAGTTCGGTTGGGCCGAGAACCCGGACAAGGGCATTCCCTCGAGCTGGCTGCAGGACGTCGCGGGCAAGCCCATGACGCTGACCCTGCGCGCCTCCATCTCCTACCCCAGCGGCAAGGCCGGGGCCTCAGGTCGCATCGCGCTGTACGAGCAGTGCGGCGCGGACGTGAAGCTCCACTACGAGAACGTGCTGCGCGGCAGTGGGCAGTGGGCCGACTACACATTCGGCTTCAACGCCCCCAAGGCCGGCTGCGACCTGCGGGTGCAGTTCATGGTGAGCCCCTACAACCGCGACGACACCGTTTTCCTCCTCGACGACGTGCAGCTCAGCTCGCAGCAGACCATCGGCTCGTCCCTGAAGCCCGCCTACGATCTGAAGGTCTACCGCACGCCGGAGAACATCCTGTCGCTGACTGGTTCGGGCAGGGCCACGGTCCAGGCCCACTACAACGGTCGCTGGCAGGATTTCGCCACGGTCGACCTGAGCGCGCAGCGCGTCGACATCGTGATCCCGGAGCGGTTCACGGGCCGCAACATCCACCTCGGCTACCACGAGACCCACGTCGGTGAACTGATGGCGCTCTACCGCGCCTTCCCGCAGCACGGGTACCTGCTCGAGTACGCCCAGGGCTGGGCGCCCATGGCGCCCTCCGTGCACCACACGGTGCCCAAGCCCACCACCACCACCACTTCCAGGGTGGGCACGAGCACCATGAGCATCGAGAGCGTCATCGACGAGGCCTACGAGTACCCGCTCGTCGACCAGTTCACCGGTCTGCCCTACGAGGAACTCGAGATGCTCGACGAACTCGCGAAGCCGGCGAAGTGATGCGGCGCCTCGGCACCATCCTGGTGGCCGCCGTCGTCGCGTTGCTGGGCGTCGTGGTTCCCACTCCCGCCGCGGCCGACGTCGACGTGTACACGACGGAGGGGACGCACAACGTCAACGGCCGCCTGTGGCGCACGGACTGCTCCATGTACTCCACCACCGTCGAGCGGTGCCGCACGGAGATCCAGGCCACGACCGTGACGTTCAGCGGGAGCCGCTACGTCGAGCAGCGGGGATGGGTGTTCAACAACCTCACCTACAAATCCAGCCCGCGGGCCTCGTGGTCCTTCATGAACCCACTGGTCACCCCCCGCGACCACACGGTCAACGGCCGACGGTGGCGCACCGAGTGCGACACCGCCTGGACGGGTTCCGGGGGCTGCCGCTCCCAGCTCATGGCCACCGTGATCGAGAAGGGCTCCACCGGGCAGTACCAGACGGTCAACAAGTATGTGTTCAACAACATCGTGCACGTCACCCCGGTGCCGTGCGTGGTGTCCCAGGCCCAGCTGCGGGCCGATGTGAAGATCCCCACCACCGTGCTGCAGGGCTGCACGAAGTCTGCACAGAACGCCACCTGGGCGGCCGTGGACTTCCCCGTGGTGTTGCCCGACGGCTACCGCTTCATGTCCACCGCGTTCTACCGGCTCTCCGGCAGCACCTGGCGGCTGGCCGTGCGCAGTAGCGCGAACTGGCAGATCTGCCAGTGGGCCCGTGACAACGGCGCCCCGCAGGACCTGGTCACCAAGCACCTCGCGTTCTGCGCGCGGTGAACCCGGTGTGCGCCGAACGCGATCGCCTGTCACAATAGGGGTCGCCGTTCGGCGTTTCGGGCGCATAGCTCAGTTGGTTAGAGCACCTGCCTTACAAGCAGGGAGTCGGGGGTTCGAGTCCCTCTGCGCCCACCATCCCCGACACCGAGACGAGGTTGAGCGATGAATGCCACAGACTTCTCCATCGCCCGGTGGACCATGCGGCATTCCGGCACGAACGGCTACGTCTCGTCCTGGGGACCCATGCTCTCCGGCGTGACTCCGGTGGCCGCCCCCTAGTCCCGATCGCCCCCTGCGGGCCGGTCGGGCGATGTTTTCCCAGGCGATCCGACCGAGAGACACCCCCATGGACAACACCCGACGCTTCTTCCCCCGTTACGGCTCCTTCACGGAGGCGCTGCGCATCGGCGCGGTCCTCCGCAAGGAGACCGTCGGCGGCATCCTGCTCGTTGCAGGCGCCGCCCTTGCCATCATCTGGGCCAACTCGCCCGCCGCGGAGTATTACTTCGCGCTGCGTGACTTGGAGATCGGCTACGAACCCTGGCACCTGCGCCTCAGCATCGGCGCGTGGGCCGCCGACGGGCTGCTGGCCATCTTCTTCTTCCTGGTCGGGCTCGAGTTGAAACGCGAGTTCGTGGCCGGCGACCTGCGCAGCGTCCGTACGGCCATGGTGCCGATCGCGGCGGCTGTCGGCGGCGTGGTTGTGCCGGCACTCATCTACGCGGCGATCGTGCGTCCTTATCCGGGGCTCCACCACGGTTGGGCCATCCCCACGGCAACGGACATCGCGTTCGCTGTGGCGGTGCTGGCGATCATCGGATCGCACCTGCCCTCTGCCCTGCGGATCTTCCTCCTGACGCTCGCGGTGGTCGACGACCTCCTGGCCATCAGCATCATCGCGATCTTCTACACCGACAGCGTCCACTTCGTGCCGCTGCTGCTCGCGCTGCTCGCCATCGCTGTCTACGGGTTGGTCGCGCAGCGCTACCGGGGGTTCTTCGGGCTGCGACCAGCCGCTGCCTGGTTCGTCCTGCTGCCCATCGGAGCCGTCGCCTGGGCACTGATGCATGCCTCCGGCATCCACGCGACCATCGCCGGCGTCCTGCTCGGCTTCACCATCCCGGTGCTGCACCGCAGCAGCGCACCGCCCGAGGTGCAATCGCGCGCCGGCCTCGCCGAGGAGTTCGAACACCGCTTCCGCCCCCTGTCCGCAGGCTTCGCGGTGCCCGTGTTCGCGTTCTTCTCGGCAGGGGTGGCGCTCGGCGGCTGGGACGGCATCAGGGAGGCCGCCACGCACCCGCTGACGCTCGGAGTTGCGGCCGCCCTGGTGTTGGGCAAGCCCATCGGCATCGTGACGACGACCTGGCTCATCACGCGGGCCACGCGGACCAACCTGGACCCGGCGCTCCGATGGACCGACCTGATCGGGGTGGGGTTGCTGGCCGGCATCGGTTTCACCGTGTCCCTGTTGGTCGCGGAGCTGAGTTTCGAGGCGGGCACCGTCGAACACGACACCGCCAAGGTGGCCGTCCTCGGCGCCTCCGTCATCGCCGCGATTCTGGCCTCTATCCTTCTCAGCGTGCGCAACGGCCGGTACAAGAGGATCCAGGCCCGCGACCAGAGGGACGCGGACCGCGACGGCGTGCCCGACGTCTACCAAACGGGACCAGAAGACATCACCTGATGGCGCGCAGATTCCCAGGCCGGGCCGCCCTCCTCGCCGCCATCGCGGGGGTGGCGGGAGTCACCACCGGAGCAGGCTTTGAGCCGCTCGGGTGGTGGCCGCTGTCCATCCTGGGAGTGTTCGTGCTCGGTGTCACGGTGCGTCGGGCCCGCACCTTCCCGCAGGCCATGGTGGTGGGATCCGCTTTCGGGTTCGGCCTGGCCGGACCGGCCCTCGCCTGGATGTCCGTCATCAGCGACGCGGCCGCCGTCGGGCTCGTCCTGCTCACGGCCTCCTGGTACAGCGGCCTCGGCGCCCTGCTCCACGTCGCCCACCGCAGCCGGTGGTGGCCGCTGCTCGCCTCGGGCGCTTGGCTCGCCGTGGAGTATGGGGCCGCCCACTTCCCGTTCGGCGGCTTCGGCTGGCTGCGGCTGGGCTACGCGATGATCGACTCGCCACTGGCGGGTCTGCTCCCCGTCGTCGGCGTCGCGGGAACGAGCCTTGCCGCCGCTCTGCTCGCCAACCTCGCCGCCTGGCTCGTGGTCGGACGATCCTGGCGCCGCCTCGTCCCCGTCGTGGTGGGAGTCGCGCTCGTCGCGACTGCGGCGGCACTGGGCGGCGCGGTGCCACCGGCACCCGCCGATCGCATTGCCGAGGTCGGTTGGGTGCAGGGCGGCGCCCCTGGGGGTGGCGTGTACGGGTTGGGTCCGCTGAGGAGCACCACGAGCAACCATGTCGAGGCCACGACGGACCTCGCCGCCGCGATCGCGGCCGGCAGCGAGAGCCGGCCGGATTTCATCGTGTGGCCCGAGAACTCCACCGACCTCGATCCGGGCGCTGACCCCGAGACCGGCAGGCTGGTCGAGACCGCGCTCGCCACCGTCGGGAAGCCCATCCTCGTGGGCGCGATCCTCGACGGGCCGGGCGCCGACCAGCGGCGCACCGCGAGCCTCTGGACGACCCCCGACGGGGAGGTCGGCCCCACCTACGTCAAGCGGTCCATCGTCCCGTTCGGTGAATGGATCCCCTTCCGCGACGTGCTCCTCCCCCTCATCCCCGACCTCCGCTACGTCGGTAGGCAGTCCGTGGCGGGGGCGGAACCAGGGCTGCTGGACGTCCGCCTTGCGGACGGCACGCCGGTGACCCTGGGGGTGCTCGTGTGCTTCGACGTCGCGTTCGACGACGTGGCCCACGACCTGGCCGGCGCAGATCTCCTCGTGGTGCAGAGCAGCAACGCGATGTACCAGGGCACGGCCCAGATCGAGCAGCAGTTCGCGATCACGCGGGCCCGGGCGGCTGAGTTGAGGCGCGAGGTGCTGGTGGTCACCACCAGTGGCGTCTCAGGGGTGATCGACCCCTATGGCCGGGTGACATCACGGGAGACCGGCCCGGGCGCCGCCTACGGGGTGGAGAGCCTCCCCGTGCGCAGGGGGACCACCCCGGCCTCGTGGCTGGCCGGTCCGCTCGACCTCGTGGTGACCTCATTGGCCGTCCTGTGGCTGCTCGGGGTGGCCATCGCGCCGAGGAGCAGGGCGTGGAGGAAGGTGTCCCCCGCCAGTTCCGGGTGATAGGTCGCGGCGATGATGGTGCCTTGACGCACCGCGACCGGCTCGCCGTCCCTGGCGGCGACCACCTCAACGTCGGGCCCGGTCTCCTCGACGCGCGGCGCGCGGATGAACACCCCACGCGCCGTGGCACCGCCCCGGAGATCCAGGTCCGCCACGCCTGAGGCAAGTTGGGCACCGTAGGCGTTGCGTCGGACCGTCACGTCCAGGCCACCCACCGTCGGTAACCCTGCCAGGGCTTCGGGATCTGCCACCCGGTCCGCCAGGAGGATCAGTCCGGCGCACGTTCCGAGGACGGGTAGGCCGTCGTCAACGCGTCGCCTGATGGCGCTGAGCAGCCCCGAGGGACGGGCCAGCCGCGCCATGGCTGTCGACTCTCCCCCGGGCAGGACCAGCGCCCCGACGGTGTCCAGATCCGACAGCGTGCGCACGCGCACGGTGGAGGCGCCGAGCCGTTCGATCAGCTCGATGTGCTCCCGCACTGCGCCTTGAAGGGCGACGACACCGACGATCACCAGCCGCGCTCCGCGAGGCGGTGCGGCGCGGCGAGGTCGGAAACGTTGATGCCGACCATGGCCTCACCCAGCCCCCGGGAGGCTTCCGCGATGGCCGCGGGATCGTCGAAGTTCGCCGTGGCGGCGACGATGGCCTGGGCCCGCTTCTCCGGGTTGCCGGACTTGAAGATGCCGGAGCCGACGAACACACCGTCGGCGCCCAGCTGCATCATCATGGCGGCGTCCGCCGGAGTGGCCACCCCACCGGCGACGAACAGCACGACGGGCAGCTTGCCGGCGCGCGCCACGCTGCGGACCAGCTCGAACGGTGCGGCCAGTTCCTTGGCGGCGACGAACAGCTCGTCCTCGGACTTGGCGCCGAGCTCCCGGATCTGGCCCTTGATGGTGCGCAGGTGCTTCATGGCCTCAGAGACGTCGCCGGTGCCGGCCTCGCCCTTGCTACGGATCATCGAGGCACCCTCGGTGATCCGACGCAGCGCCTCCCCCAGGTTGGTGGCGCCACAGACGAACGGCACGGCGAAGCGCGACTTGTCGATGTGGTGCACGTAGTCAGCCGGCGAGAGCACCTCTGACTCGTCGATGTAGTCGACACCGAGGCTCTGCAGCACCTGGGCCTCCACGAAATGCCCGATGCGGGCCTTGGCCATCACGGGGATGGACACGGCGTCGATGATGCCGGAGATGAGGTCCGGGTCGCTCATGCGGGCCACGCCCCCCTGCGCGCGGATGTCGGCGGGTACGCGCTCCAGCGCCATGACGGCGACGGCGCCGGCGTCTTCCGCGATGCGCGCCTGCTCCGGGGTGACGACATCCATGATGACGCCGCCCTTCAGCATTTCGGCGAGGCCCTTGTTGACGACGGCACGGTCTTCGGTGGTCAGGTTTTCGGTCATGGTGGCAATCGTCGCGCTCCGGAGCTGGCCCAGTCCAGATCCAGTTCTCACCAGTTGGAGTGGGCCAGTTATCGGACGGACGCGGTCAACGAAGTACATTGGAGCCCGCGCTGGACTTGAGGAGGTGGCATGACCAACCCGTATGGACGTCGTGGCCTTCCTCCCGAAGAGGCGGTCCCCGCACCACAACAGCAACCGTCGCCGCCCCCGCGGCCGTCCCCCAGGCCGGGCAGCCCCCGCCGCGGGATCGCGCCCCAGGATGACGGCCGCGACGGCGACACGCGACGGGCGTGGTTCACCGTCGCCATACTCCCGCTGGTGATCGCCGCGGTCGTCGGTGTGCTGTGGCTCGTCTTCGGCGAGCGTGGCGACGGCGGTACCACCGCCGTGCCCGCCCCGGTCACGCAGAACTCCGAGCAGCGCACGCCCAGCGCCACGCCGTCGGAGGAACCTTCGGTGGCGCCCAACGAAGCCCCACAGACACCCGCTGAGGGCGAGCCCAGCCCCACACCGGCCGCTGACACGACCACGGCCGCCCCCGCACCGGCGGAGAGCCCCCAACTGCCGACGGGGCCGGAGGAGGAGCCCAGCCCGGTGTCGTCTACCCCAGGGGGCGTCCGGCTCGAACTCAACGGCACCGTCCTCGACATGCCCCCCGGCTGGCAGCTCTACGCGGACGAAGTGGTGCAGGACGAGCGGCGGCTCGTCCGCATCCGTGAACTGGCCACCGACGTGCGGATCCAGGCCGTCAGCCTCACCAATGTCACCGGCGCGCTCGACGAGGCCTGTCTGGAGCTCGTCAGCGACCACCGGCAGCTGTTCACCGGGGTGGCCGAGGGCCTACCGGTCACCGTCCCCCTGACCGGTCAGGGCCAGGGCGTCTCCTGCAACTTCACCGGCACCCGCGCCAGCGACGGGGTGTCCAACCGGGTGGAGTTCACCATGTTGCAACTCGACGACGGCACCACGCTCGTGTTCCGCGACACCATCCCCTCCACCGTCCCGAAGGATTCCCCCGCGCTCTCGCAGCTGGTCACCATGGAGTGTGCGGCCGCTGAGAGCTTCGGGATCTCGGTGAATCAGTGCGCGCTCACTCCTGGCCAGGCCGACGGCTGAGCTGGTCGAAGACCGGCCGCAACGCCATCCACCACTGCTCCCGCGGACGCTGGGCGTCCCAGTCCATCCCATCGGTCACACTCCGCAGCGGTGCCAACAACCCCGGGCCGAGCTCGACGCCGCGACATAGTTCGCCTGGCCGACCCGCAACTGCTCATCGACGTTGGACACTGCGGTGTAGGCCAGCCGGGTGGCGTTGATCCTGTCGAACGGCGAGGGGCGACCGCCCTGCTGCACGTGCCCGATGACCGCCTGCCGCACGGAATAGAGCCCCTTGCCCTCCGCCTCGAAGAGCCGCGCAACGACATCTGAGGTGTAGTGCTCGCTGGTCTCCTCGCCCATCACGGCGAGGTAGAACGAGCGTCCGGACTCGAACGCGTCGACGAGCGCCTCCACGTCGGTGGCCAACTGCTCCAGTGTCAGGCCCGTTTCGGGCAGGTACGCCTTCTCAGCGCCCCCGGCGATGCCGCCCACGAGGGGCAGGAAGCCACAGCCCCGGCCCATCGTCTCGACGACGAACGCACGCTTGCTGGCGGAGGCCGACATGCGCACCATGTCGATGGAGTCGACCACGGTGTTGAGCGCGGTGTCGGCGCCCACCGCCATGGGCCAGGAGGGCAGGTTGTTGTCGATGCTGGCCGGCAACAGCGCAATCGGGATGTTGAAGGCGGGATAACGCTTGCGTTCGCGTTCCATCATGTCGACGGTGGCGTAGGCGTGGAAACCGCCCATGACCAGCAGTGCGTCGACGCGGTGCTCCTCCAGTGAGCGGGCCATGGCGTACAGGTCCGTCTCTGTGGGCACGTAGCGGCGCGTGCCGAAGGCGGCGCCCCCGGTGTTGGCCATGCCCTCCACGTCGTGCCAGTACACCTCGTGCAGGTCGCCGGACACCAAGCCGGGAACCCCACCCTGGACGGCGAGCATGTGGTACCCACGGTCCAGGCCGGAGCGCACCGCCACCCTCGCCAACGGGTTCATTCCCGGCGCGAGCGCGCCGGCGTGCATGATCGCGATGCGCTTGGCGTCAGGCGCCATCTCGACGGTGGGCCGGGCCTCCGTCAGCACCCGGTAGATCTCGATCATCGTGGTGAACCCGACGCCGCGGGAACGGACCGCGGAGTCGTACTCCCCGGTCTCGATGAACTCACCGATTCGGTGGGTGTCCTCCACCGCCTTGAGCAGCGGGACGGCGATCACCTTGTCTCGGTGCACGCCGACGAGCACCGGCTCCGTGTCCTCCTCGGCCAGCAGGACCTGGCGGACCGCCTCGACGCCACACGCGGTGGCCATCCAGCGGTCGTACGCTGACGGCGTGCCGCCGCGCTGGACGTGGCCCAGGATGGTGATGCGGGCCTCCTCGCCGGTGCGCTCGCGCAGCACTTCCTGGACACGTTCCGCGGTGATCCGTACACCGTCGCGGTCTGCGGCGCCCTCGGCGACGACGATGATCGAGTCGCGCCGCCCGGCTTCGCGGCCCCGGGCCAATACCTCCGTCATCCGGTCCTCCCACCCGGCACGCGGCGGGGATTCGGGGAGGAACGTGTAATCGGCGCCGCCGGCGATGGCGGTCATGAGCGCCAGGTAGCCGCAGTGCCTGCCCATCACTTCCACGACGAAGGTGCGACGGTGCGACTCCGCGGTGGAGCTGATGGCGTCGATCGCCTCCGTGATGCGGTGCATCGCGGAATCGGTACCGATCGTCATGTCGGTGCCCACCATGTCGTTGTCGATCGAGCCGACGAGGCCGGCGATCCGCAACCGTGGGTGGGACATCGCCTGTTCGGCGCTGATGCGCCCGGCGGCCCGCAACTCCTCGATGTATTCGGGCCACGCCAGGCACAGAGCCCGGCTGCCGGTCAGCGACCCGTCGCCGCCGATGACGATGAGCCTGTCGATGCCCCGCTCGATCAGGTTCTCGACGGCCTTCAACTGGCCCTCGCGGGTCCGGAACTCCACGGAGCGGGCGGTGCCGATGACGGTGCCGCCCTTCGGGAGGATGCCGGAGACGTCGCTCCAGCTCATCTGGGCGATGTGGGCGCCACCTGCGATGGCGCCCTGCCAGCCCTCCTTGATCGCGAAGACTTCAGCTTCTTCGTGGATGCTCGCCCGCACAATGGCGCGGACTGCGGCATTCATGCCCTGCGCATCGCCGCCAGATGTCATGACGCCGATGCGGGCCGTCATCGACGTCCGCCCTTGGGGCGCACGACCTTGGTGGCCTGCCAATCAGATGCGACGTTCGCCGTACGGGTGAGGGAGAGCCCGGCGATGGTGACTCCTTCGGCCACGGAGGCCGCGTCGATGAAGCCGGAGCGTCCGACCTTGGGGGTGAGCAACCAGATGTAGCCTTCGTCGCCGAGGTCCGTCATGGCGTCGACGAGGCCGTCAGCCACGTCTCCGTCCTCGTCGCGCCACCACAGGATGGCGACGTCCACTGCCTCGAGGGGGTCTTCGACCATCTCCGCATCAATGGTGTCCATGATGTCGTCACGCAGGTCGGCGTCGACGTCCTCGTCCCAGCCGAGTTCCTGAACGACCATCCCGGGTTCGAGCCCGAGTAGGTCTGCTCCAGCCATCCCTTCGTGCGTGGGGTCCTTGTCTTGTGCGATATCCACGCCCCAAGCCTGCCAGATGCGGCGCGGGATTTCACTCGGGGCTCAGTTGCGATGCAAAGGCGGGACCGGTCTCATCGACCGGCCCCGCCTGTTCCGCGGTTGTTCAGGCAACCTCAGGAGTCGCCACCCGCGTTGCCGGAGGTGCCCGCGGTGACGTCGTCCAGGCGGTACTTGTCGTACGCCTCACTCGCCCATTCCTGCGGGATGTCGCCCTGGTGGGCGAGCTGCTGCAGGACGGCCACGGCGACCGACGGGCCGTCGATGTGGAAGAAACGACGGGCGGCCGCGCGCGTGTCGGAGAACCCGAACCCGTCGGCTCCGAGCGTGGTGTAGCTGCCCGGTACCCACTGGCGGATCTGATCCGGCACGGCGCGCATATAGTCGCTGACCGCCACGACGGGGCCGGGGCGGCCTTCGAGCTTCTGCTCGACCCAGATCTTCTCGTGCTCGGCGAACGGCTCCGTGAACTTCTTCGCCTCGGACTCGAGGCCCTCGCGACGCAGCTCACCCCAGGATGTGACCGACCAGACGTCGGCGACGATCCCGTAGTCCTTTTTGAGGAGTTCCTGGGCCTCGAGGGCCCACGGCACGCCGACGCCCGAGGCGAGGATCTGAGCGCGACGTGCGTCTTCGCCCACGCCGTCGAAGTCGCCGGGCTTGAGGAGGTACATACCGCGGAGGATGCCCTCCACCTCGACCCCCTCAGGCTCGGCGGGCTGCACGAGGGGCTCGTTGTACACCGTGAGGTAGTACATGACGTCTTCCGGCTGCTCGCCGTACATGCGACGCAGGCCGTCCTTGACGATGTGGGCGATCTCGTAGCCGTAGGCCGGGTCGTAGCTGACCACCGAGGTGTTGGTGGAGGCCAGGACCGGCGAGTGACCGTCCATGTGCTGGGTGCCCTCGCCGGTCAGCGTGGTGCGCCCGGCGGTGGCGCCGATCATGAAGCCGCGCGCCAACTGGTCAGCGGCTGCCCAGATGGCGTCGCCGGTGCGCTGGAAACCGAACATCGAGTAGAAGACGTAGATCGGGACCATGGGCTCGCCGTGGGTCGAGTAGGACGACCCTGCGGCGGTGAAGGCGGCGACCGAGCCGGCCTCGTTGATGCCCGTGTGCAGGATCTGGCCGTTCTTGGCCTCGCGGTAGCTCAGGAACAGCTCGTTGTCGACGGGCGTGTAGTTCTGGCCGTGTGGGTTGTAGATCTTGATGGTCGGGAAGAACGCGTCCATGCCGAAGGTGCGCGCCTCGTCAGGAATGATCGGAACAACGCGGGGAGCGAACTCCTTGTCGCGCATGAGGTCCTTCAGCAGACGGACGAACGCCATGGTGGTGGCCACCTGCTGGTTGCCGGAACCCTTGCGGGACGATTCGTAGCTCTTTTCCGGCGGCAGCGAAATGAACTTGCGGTCGCCACGACGCTCGGGCAGGTACCCGCCCAGTTCCCGACGGCGGGCCTGGAGGTACTGGATGCGCGGGTCGTCCTGACCGGGGTGTAGGTACGGAGGACGGTACGGGTCCTCCTCGAGCTGCGCGTCGGTGATGGGGGCGTCGACGCGGTCGCGGAAGCCCTTGAGGTCGTCGAGCGCGAGCTTCTTCATCTGGTGCGTCGCGTTGCGGCCGGCGAAGTGCTTGCCGAGGAAGTAGCCCTTGATGGTGTGGGCGAGGATGACCGTCGGTGCCCCGGTGAACTCGGTGGCGGCCTTGTAGGCGGAATACACCTTGGTGTAATCGTGGCCACCGCGCGAGAGGCGCCAGATCTCGTCGTCGCTCCAGTCCTTGACCATGGCCGCGGTGCGCGGGTCACGCTCGAAGAAGTGCTTGCGGACGTAGGCTCCGTCGTTGGCCTTGAAGGTCTGGAAGTCACCGTCGGTGGTGGCGTTCATCAGGTTGACGAGCGCACCCTCGGAGTCGTTGGCCAGCAGCGGGTCCCAGCCGCGGCCCCACACGAGTTTGATGACGTTCCAGCCGGCGCCGCGGAAGAAGGCCTCGAGTTCCTGGACGATCTTACCGTTGCCGCGCACCGGGCCGTCGAGTCGCTGCAGGTTGCAGTTGACCACGAACGTGAGGTTGTCGAGCTCCTCGTTGGCGGCGATCTGGAGGGCGCCACGCGATTCGGGCTCGTCCATCTCGCCGTCGCCGAGGAACGCCCAGACCCGCTGGTCCGAGGTGTCCTTGATGCCGCGGTTGTGCAGGTAGCGGTTGAACTGCGCCTGGTAGATGGCGTTGATGGGCCCGATGCCCATCGACACCGTCGGGAACTCCCAGAAGTCCGGCAACTGGTGCGGGTGCGGGTAGCTGGGGAGGGCGCGCAGGTCGCCGTCGACGAAGTGGCTCTTCTCCTGGCGGAAGCCGTCGAGGTCGTCCTCGTCGAGACGTCCCTCGAGGAACGCGCGGGCGTACATGCCCGGCGATGCGTGGCCCTGGAAGAAGATCTGGTCGCCGCCGCCGGGGTGGTCCTTGCCGCGGAAGAAGTGGTTGAAGCCCACTTCGTAGAGGGTGGCGGACGAGGCGTAGGAGGCGATGTGGCCGCCGACGCCCACGCCCGGGCGCTGGGCGCGGTGCACCATGATGGCGGCGTTCCAGCGGAGCAGACGACGGATGCCGCGCTCGAGCTTCTCGTCGCCGGGGAAAGCGGGCTCGCGGCTGGCGGGGATGGTGTTGACGTAATCCGTACCGGTCAACGACGGCACGCCGATGTGGCGCTCACGCGCGCGTTCCAACAGTTTCAGCATCACGTAGCGGGCGCGGTTGCGGCCGCCCGCGTCGATCACACCGTCGAGGGACTCCAGCCATTCGGCGGTCTCCGCGGGGTCGATATCGGGCAGATTGGTGGGCAGCCCATTGAGAATGGGTCCGGCCTCGTTCTGACTCACGAAGTATTCCTCTCGATGTCG
This sequence comes from Tessaracoccus zhenghani, assembly GCF_054552775.1. Lineage (NCBI taxonomy): Bacteria > Bacillati > Actinomycetota > Actinomycetes > Propionibacteriales > Propionibacteriaceae > Tessaracoccus > Tessaracoccus zhenghani. The sequence goes on from NZ_CM137275.1 coordinate 924,725, forward strand.
GCAGGTCAAGCGCCAGAGGCGCGATGGCTCAACATTACAGCGCAGCGGCGGTTGTGATATTCACCCTATCCACCGGTTGACCCTGCCGCTGCCGACCGACGTCAACGGTGCCGGTCGGCGTGCCTCAGGAGTTCCTCCGCAGGCCAGGTCGTGATGATGCGGTCCGGGTGGATACCGGCTTCGGTTGCCCGGGTGGCCCCCAGTGGCAGGTAGCCCAACTGGTCCGGCGCGTGCGCGTCGGTACTGATGGCGAACAGGCAGCCGATGTCGTTGGCGAGCTCCAGTAGTTCGAGTCGGGGATCGGCCCGGTCCGGCCGCGAGTTGATCTCGATGGCGACGCCGAACATTTCGCAGGCGGCGAACACCAGGTCGGCGTCGAAGCGTGACTCGCCCCGCCAGGAACCGTCGGAGCGGCGTTTCCTGCCGGTGCAGTGGCCCAGCACGGTGGTGTGCGGGTTGGCGACGGCGGCGATCATGCGCCTGGTCATCGTGGCTTCGTCGTCGTCCAGCCTGGAGTGGACGGAGGCGACGACCACGTCCAGCCGGGCGAGGAGGTCCGGCCCCTGGTCCAGGGCGCCGTCAGAGAGCACGTCGACCTCGATGCCCTTGAGGATCCGGATCTCGCGCTGCTCCTGGATCTCGTCGATCTCGTCCCACTGGGCCAGCAGGCGCTCGCGGCTCAGCCCACGGGCCACCTTGAGGCGCGGCGAATGGTCCGTGATGGCCAGATACTCGTGGCCCAGCGCCTCCGCGACGGCGGTCATCTCCGCGAGGCCGGCCCCGCCGTCGGACCAGGTGGTGTGGGTGTGGAGGTCGCCGCGCAGTTCCATCCCGTTCACACCCCGATGCCGAGGCCCGCGACGCTACCGAGCACGGTGACGGCCGGGGGCCGGATGCCCGCCTCCGCGGCGAGAGCCGCAATGCCGGACGCATCGCCGCGCACCACCTGCATGGTGGGCAGGCCCGCATCCGCCACCACGGCGGCGGGCGTGTCCGCGGGCAGGCCGGCCGCGATGAGGGTGGCGGTGATCTCCGGCAGGTTCTTCACCCCCATGAGGATGACGATGGTGTTGCCCGCCGTGGCGAGCTTGTCCCACGCCACGTCGTTGCGTTCGTCATTCGGTCCGACGTGGCCCGCCACGACGGTGAAGCCGGTTGCGACGCCGCGGTGGGTCACGGGGATGCCGGCCAGTTCCGCGGCGGCGATGGACGAGGAGATACCGGGGATGATCGAGACGGTGATACCGGCCTCCTGGAGCGCCAGCCACTCCTCTCCCCCGCGGCCGAACACGAAGGAGTCGCCTCCCTTGAACCGCACCACGTCGCGCCCCGCGGAGGCCTGTTCGATCAGGATCTCGTTGATCCGCTCCTGCGGCGTGAACGGCCCGCGCGGCACCTTTCCCACCTCGATGAGTTCGGCGCCGGCCTTGGTCTCATCGAGCAGTTGTAGCGGGACGAGGCGGTCGTAGACGATCACATCGGCCCGTTGGAGGGCTTTCAACCCGGCGACGGTGATGAGGTCAGGATCGCCAGGGCCACCGCCGAGCAGTGTGACGTGGCCGGTGCTCGTTTCGTTCATGGGCGCACAGCCTAGTGCGGCGACGCCTCAGGCTTTGACCTGGTCTCCCATGAAGGCGTCCACGTCGGCCTTCGTGGCCCGCAACTTGGGGTCGTGCTTCAGATAGTGGGCCGTCTCCCGGGCGATCAGGCCCGAGAGGACGAGGAGGCCGATGAGGTTCGGCAGCGCCATGAGGCCGTTCATGATGTCGGAGAACGACCAGACGATGCCCAGCGGGACGGTGGCGCCGATGTAGACCACGACGGTGAACGCGATGCGGTAGACGATCGTCATCCTCGCCCCGAAGAGGCGCTCCACGCAGCGGTCGCCGTAGTAGGACCAGCCGATGATGGTGGAGAACGCGAACAGGATCACGCCGATGGCTACGACGTAGCCACCCCACTGGCCGGGTAGCCCGTGGCTGAAGGCCATGGAGGTGAGGACGGCGGGGCTCGCGTCGGCGTCCCACACACCGGTGGTGATCAGGACCAGGCCGGTGCAGGACACGACGATGAGCGTGTCGATGAAGGTCTGGGTCATCGAGACGAGGCCCTGCCGCACCGGGTGCGTGGTCTTGGCCGCGGCCGCGGCGATGGCCGCCGATCCCATGCCGGACTCATTGGAGAAGATGCCGCGGGCCACACCCATCTGGACCGCCAGCATCAACGAGCCGAACGTTCCGCCGGCGATGCCGCTGCCGGTGAATGCCTGCCCGAAGATGAGGCCGAGCGCGGTGGGGAGCTCCGCGAAGTTCACCACCAGGATGTAGAGCGCCCCGAGCACGTAGAACACGATCATGACCGGGACCAGCGCCGCTGTGACGGTGCCGATGACACGGATGCCGCCGAGGATCACGAGCCCTACGAGGACCGCCATCACGATGGCGGAGATGGTGACGGGCACGCCGAACGCGTCGTGCAGGTTGGCGGCGACCGCGTTGCCCTGGGTCATGTTGCCGATGCCGAAGCTGGCCAGCACCGCGAAGACGGCGAAGACGATGCTGAGCGCCACACCCCAGCCACCGGGCAGCGCCTTCTTGAGGTAGTACTGCGGGCCGCCGGACGACTCGCCCTTAGCGTCGACCGTGCGGAAGCGCACCGCGAGGAACGCTTCGGAGTACTTCGACGCCATCCCGACCAGGCCGGTGACCCACATCCAGAACAGGGCGCCGGGGCCGCCGATCGCGATGGCCGTGGCGACGCCCACGATGTTGCCGACGCCGACCGTGGCGGCCAGCGCCGTGGTGAGCGCCTGGTATTGCGAGATGTCGCCGTCCTCGGCGTCCTTGTCGTGCCGCTCCAGTAGCGCGAGCCGCAGGGCGGAGCCCAGCGTGCGGAACTGGATGCCGCGCAGCTTGATCGTCAGCCAGAGGCCGGTGAGCAGCAGCAACGGGATGAGGAGCCAGGGTCCCCATACGAACCCCGCGACAGCGTCCAGAATCTCCTGCAGCCGATCCATGGTGGGTCCCTCCGTGTGCGTTTCACCGTTGACGGAGACAAGCTAGCAACCTGCGGGCCCGCCCGGGGGCGAATTCACCGTCGTGTCGCGCAGCGATTTCAGGCAGGCAGGCGGAGGAGGTAGGTGTCGTGCACCCACCCGTGATGCTGCTGGAGTTGGGCGCGCAGCGCCGATATCTCGTCGATGACCTTCGCCAATGGCCCGTTGGCGAGCACTTCGTCATCCGATCCGAGGTAGGCCCCCCAGTAGATCTCCAGGTCCGGGAACTCCGCGACGAGGCCACGGCAGGCCAGCGCCGGGTCCTCGAACACCACGACGTCACCCAGGTCCGGGCGGTACTCGGCCAGCAGGCGCTCACCGGTGGTGAGGTGCACGGGCGCACCGTGCAGCGCCAGTTGGTGGGCCGCGGCGAGCACCTGGAGGGCGCTCACCCCCGGGATGACCTTCACCTGCAGCGACATGGAGGCGCGCAGCGCGTCGATCACGCGCAGGATCGAGTCGTACAGCGCCGGGTCCCCCCAGGCGAGGAAGCCGACGACCGTGCCGTCCGGCAGGCCGCTGAGGATCTGCACGTAGGTGGCCAGCCGTGCGGCGTCGAGGTCGTCGTCGGGGTACTGGTGGGCAGGGTCGAGCACCGTGATGATGCGGTGCGCGTGCCGCACGTGCCGGCGGATCAGTTCGCTGCGGCGCCAGACCAGATCCGAGCGGTCCTCCCGGTGATCCGCGACCACGAAGGCATCGACGCGGTTCATCGCCTCGACCGCGTCCAGCGTCAGCTGGCCGAAACCGCCGGGACCCATGCCGATGACCAATACCTCGTGACTCACGGGGACCACCCTAGCGACACCACTAGGCTGGCCGGATGGATCCCCGTCCCGGCACCGCCCCTGCGCTCATCTCGTCTGCACGTGCACGCTCAGGGTTGCTGAAACGGCTCGCCGGCGCCACGTCCGAGATGAACACGGCGACGCTGACCGCGCTGGTGGCGCGCCACGAGTGGTTCGGACAGCTGGACGCGGAGTCGCGCTCCTGGATCGGCGTCCTCGCCCGCTCCGGCATCGACGGGTTCGTGACCTGGTTCTCGGGTGAACCCTTCGTGCCCGAATCCGTCTTCGACGCCGCCCCCCGCGCCATGGCCCGCCGCATCTCGCTGCAGCAGACGGTGGACCTCGTCCGCACGACGACGGAGGTGGTCGAGGAGCAGATCCAGCACCTCCTCCCCCGCGGTGACCGCCAGCCGCTCCAGTTCGGCATCGTGCACTACTCGCGGGAGATCGCCTTCGCGGCCGCCGCCATCTACGCGCGCGCCGCCGAGGCCCGCGGCGCCTGGGATTCCCGCATCGAGGCCACCATCGTCGACGCCGTCGTGCGGGCCGAGACCGACGAATCCGTCATGTCGCGCGCCTCGACGCTGGGCTGGGACACGGATTCGAAGGTCGCCGTCGCCATCGGTGGCGCGCCGGAGACCGACGTGCTCGACGGTCTGCGCCGCGCCGCGGCTAAGCTCTCGTTGGAAGTGCTGGCCGCGCCGCAGGGCGACCGCCTCGTGTGCATCTTCGGCGGCGACCGGGTCAGCGACCCGGTGGAGGCCTGCGAGCGGATCAGCCAGTTGCAGGAGCATTTCGCGCCTGGCCCCGTCGTCGTCGGCCCCACCGTCGACAACCTTGCCGGTGCGCCCAAGTCGGCCCGCGCAGCAGCCTCCGGGTACCGCGCCGCCAAGGCCTGGCCGGAGGGCCCCACCACTCTGCTGTCCGAGGACCTGCTCCCCGAGCGTGCGCTGGCCGGCGACGGCCACGCCCGCCGCATCCTGTCCGGCGAGATCTACCCGTCGCTGGCGGCCAGCAAGGAACTCCTCGAGACGTGCGTCGGGTTCCTCGACTGCGGCTCATCGATGGAAGCCACGGCCCGTGCGCTCTTCGTGCACCCCAACACCGTGCGGTACCGCCTCAAGCGCATCCAGGACGTGACCGGCTACAACCCGGCGGATCCGCGCGAGGCCTACGTGCTGCGGCTGGCCATCACCCTCGGCCGCCTCCACGGCTGAATCACCGCCGCGCAATTCACCGCTACCGACAACGCTTCCCCTCGCCACCGCGCGTGCGGGCCGACATGGTGTTGTCGGGAAGTGACAACGGCCGTAGGGGGATTTTCGTGACATTCGATCCCGCCTCCCGGACGGCGAGCAGGCAGGGTTGTCATGTGCTTGTGATCGTCGCGCCCGGACAGGGTGCCCAGACCCCCGGATTCCTCGCCCCCTGGATTGCCGACCCCGCGCTCGCTGAGCAGTTGGCGCGGCTGTCCGAGGTGAGCGGCATCGACCTCGCCCACTACGGGACAGAGGCCGACGCCGACACCATCCGCGACACCGCCATCGCCCAGCCCCTCCTGGTCGCCTCGGCGCTGCTGAGCGGCCGGGCGCTGCTCGGCGACGACGCGACCACGGTGGGCATGCTCGCAGGGCACTCCGTCGGCGAACTGGCCGCCATGGCGCTGGCCGGTGCCATCACCGACGAGGACGCGCTCGTGCTGGTGCGCGAGCGGGGCAGGGCCATGGCGGAGGCCTCCGCCGCGCGGCCCACCTCCATGACCGCCGTCATCGGCGGCGACCGCGACGAGGTGCTGGCCGCCATCGAGGCCGCGGGCCTCACCCCCGCGAACAACAACGGTTCCGGCCAGATCGTGGCCGCGGGCACCGTCGAACAACTCGAGGAACTCGCCGCCAACGCCCCAAAGCGGGCCCGGCTGTTCCCCCTGAGCGTGGCGGGCGCCTTCCACACCGTGCACATGGAGCCCGCCGTCGCCCACCTCACCTCCGTGGCCGCGGGCGTGACGCCCGGCGAGCCCGTGACAGCCCTGCTGTCGAACCGGGACGGGGCCGTCGTCGGCTCGGGCGCCGACGCGCTGCAGCGGATGGTCAACCAGGTGGCCAACCCCGTGCGCTGGGACCTCTGCATGGAGGCCATGGCCGGGCGCGGCGTCACCGGGCTGCTCGAACTCACCCCCGCCGGCACCCTCACAGGCATCGCCAAGCGCAACCTCAAGGGCGTCGAACTGTTCAACCTCAACACCCCAGACCAACTCGACGAGGCACGCAGCTTCGTCCAGAACCACACCGAATCGGAGTGACCCAGTGGCACTGAAGACCGCAACCGGCGCGCAGTACGCGCGAATCCTGGCAGTGGGCGGCGCACGTGGCAGCCGCGTCGTGACCAACGAAGAGATGTGCACGATGATCGACTCCACCCCGGAGTGGATCCAGCAGCGCACCGGCATGACCGAGCGTCGCTGGGCCGCCGACGGTGAGGACGCCGAGACGCTGGGCGTGGAGGCCGCAGCCAAGGCCATCGAGCGCGCCGGGCTCCAGCCGGCCGACATCGACGCCATCATCGTGTCGACGGTGTCCCACTTCATGCAGACCCCTTCGCTGGCCGCCATCATGGCCGCGAAGCTGGGCATGCCCGCCCCCGCCGCGTTCGACATCTCGGCCGCCTGCGCGGGCTTCTGCTACGGCGTCGGCATCGCTGAAGGACTCGTCCGCTCCGGCTCCGCGAAGAACGTCCTCGTCCTGGGCGTCGAGGTCCTCTCTCGCTACACCAACATCGAGGACCGCTCCACCGCGTTCCTGTTCTCCGACGGCGCCGGCGCGGTTGTCATCGGGCCCTCCGACGAACCGGCCATCGGCCCCACCGTGTGGGGATCCAAGCCCGAGGCGCACGACGTCATCGAGATCGACGACTGGCGCACCGTCGAGGCCGGCACCACACCCCACATCCACATGGATGGCCGTGAGGTCTTCAAGTGGGCGACCGGCTCCATCGTCGAGAAGGCCGTGGAGACCCTCGAAGCCTCGGGCCTGACGCCCGAAGAGCTCGACTGCTTCATCCCCCACCAGGCCAACAACCGGATCACCGATTCGATGTTGCGTCACCTCAAGCTGCCCGAGGACGTCGTGGTCGGCCGCGACATCATCCGCATGGGCAATTCGTCTGCGGCTTCGGTTCCGCTGGCGATGGAGGCCCTGCTCGAGTCCGGGCAGGCCAAGAGTGGGGACAGCGCTCTGATCATCGGTTTCGGCGCGGGCCTCGTGTTCGCAGGCCAGACCGTCATCCTGCCCTGACCCCTACACTCAACCCATTCCCACCACCAGAAAGTAAGGAGCCATCATGGCCAGCACTGAAGAGATCCGCGCCGGCATCGCCGAGGTCGTCAACGACATCAACGGCAACGCGGTCGAGGACGTGACCCAGGACAAGTCGTTCGTCGACGACCTCGGTGTCGACTCCCTGTCGATGCTCGAGATCATCAACGACCTCCAGGACAAGTTCGACATGGAGATCCCCGACGAGGACGCCAAGAACCTCAAGACCGTGGGCGACGCTGTCGCCTACATCGAGCGCGGCGCCAACTGACGACGTAGAACCCCGTGAGAGGCCGGTTCCCGGTTTCTCACGGGGTGCACCAACCGGGTGCTGGGTGTCCCGTGAGACGCCGGCTCTGACCCCGCTCCCCTCTCACCCCAACTCATCCCACGCCTCTGAGGAGAAACATGTCCGACGCGATTGTGATCACTGGCATCGGCGCCACCACGCCGCTGGGCGGCGACGTCGCCAGCACCTGGGAAGGCCTGCTGGCAGGCCGGTCGGGCGTCACCGCCCTCGATGAGGAATGGGCGCAGGACCTCCCCTCCCGCATCGCAGCCAAGGTCGCCGTCGACCCGAGCGAGGTCATCGAGCGGGTCGAGGCGCGCAAGCTCGACCGCTCCACGCAGCTCGTGCTCGTCGCCGGCCTCGCGGCCTGGGCCGACGCCGGCTTCGGTCTGGGCGAGGACAATCCCGTTGACCGCGACCGGTTGGGCGTCGTCTGCGCCACCGGCATCGGCGGTCTCCAGTCGCTGCTCGGCAACTGGGACGGCATGCGCGACAAGGGCCTGCGCGGCGTGTCCCCCTTCACCATCCCCATGCTGATGGCCAACGCCCCGGCCGCCAACCTCGGCCTGAAGCTCGGCGCCCGCGCCGGCATCCACACCCCCGTGTCCGCCTGCGCGTCGTCCAACGAGGCGATCGCCTGGGGCATGGACATGCTCCGGCTTGGCCGGGCGGACATCGTCGTGGTGGGCGGCGGCGAGGCCGTGATCCATCCGCTGCCGCTGGGCGCGTTCGCCAAGATGCAGGCGCTCTCGCGCCGCAACGACGAGCCCACGCGCGCGTCGCGACCCTGGGACGTGGACCGCGACGGCTTCGTGCTCGCCGAAGGTGCCGCCATCATGGTGCTGGAGCGCCTCGATGCGGCCAAGGCCCGCGGGGCGAAGATCTACGGCACCGTGCGCGGTGCGGGCATGTCCGCCGACGGCCACGACCTGGTGCAGCCGGACCCGGACGGCTACGGCCAGTCCCTCGCCATGACCCGTGGCCTCCAGGAAGCCGGCCTGACGCCGGCCGAGATCGTGCACATCAACGCCCACGGCACCTCGACCCCTCAGGGCGACGTGACGGAGGCGGGCTCGATCCGCAAGGCGCTGGGCAGCCACGTCGACCATGTCGTGGTGAACTCCACCAAGTCGATGACCGGCCACCTGCTCGGTGGCGCCGGTGCGCTCGAGACCCTGGCCACGGTGCTGTCGCTGAAGAACCGCATCGTGCCGGGCACCATCAACGTCGACAACATCGAGCCCGATCTGGGGATCGACGTGGCCACGGAGAACCGCACGCTGCCCGAGGGTGACCTCGCCGCCGTGAACAACTCGTTCGGCTTCGGCGGCCACAACGTGGCCGTCGTGGTGAGCAACGAGAACATCACTGACTGACCTCCTGCTGAACCAGTTCGGGCCTGTGCGGCGAATGCTGCACAGGCCCGAACTGTTCGCTGTCCAGGGTCAGACGACCTGGTGCAGCCAGCGCACGGGGGAATCTTCGGCGGCGTAGCGGAACACGTCGAGTTCCTCGTCCCACGGCACGCCCAGCAGCCTGTCGAGCGCGTGGTGGATCGGTTCGCCACCCAGGGCGTCGTTCGCTAGGGCGTGGCGCAGGCGGTCCTCGGGCACGAGGATGTCGCCGTGCACACCCACCTGGGCCGTGAAGGCTCCGAGCGAGGGGGTGAAGCAGTACCGCTGGCCGTCCGAGCCCGCCGTCGGTTCCTCGGTCACCTCGAAGCGCAGGTGTCCGATCTGCGCCAGGGTCGACGACAGCACGGCGCCGGAGCCGACGTTGCCCGCCCAGGAGTATTCGGAGCGACGCGCGCCCGCCTCTGCAGGCTGCTGCGTCCAGGACAGTTCAATGCGGCGGCCGAGCGCCGACCCGAGGGCCCATTCGATGTGCGGGCACAGCGCGGCAGACGCGGAATGGATGAGGATCATCCCCTGCGCCTGGATACCCGTGTGACGAGCGTTCATCTCGGTTGTACCTCCTGGTTGGGCTGGATTGCCTTCCCCTGCGATCGAGCCCAGCCAGGCGGTGTGCCCCCATTGTGCCCAGGTTTCCAAGCGACACGCAATGCGATAGACAAGACCCATGCGTGCGAGCCTCGAATCCGTACTGAACTACCCGGACGCCATCTCCCAGGTGCAGTCCACCAGGAACGGTGTGCTGTGGCTCGCCACGATCGCCGCTGAGGACGGCCGCGTCACCGTGCGGCAGCGCAGCCACGACGGCGCGGTCAGCGATCTGACCCCGGAGGCCAACGTCCGCTCCCGCACCATGGAGTACGGCGGCGGTGCCTACTCGGCCAACCGCGAACTCCTCGTCTACTGCGACGACCGCACCCGCCGCGTCTGGCTGCTCGACGCCGACGGCACCCGGCGGCCCCTCACCCCGGCGGATTCCCAGTACGTCTACGGGGGCCTGCACCTCAGCGTGGCCAACGGTTTCGTCCTCGCCGTACGCGAGGACCACTCTGCTGAACCCGAGCCCCGCACCGAGATCGTCACCCTCAGCCTGGACGACGACGAGCCGGACGCCGGGCGGGTCATCGCCACGGGTGCCGACTTCTACGCGGGGCCGACGGTGGCCGGGCACTTCGTCGCCTGGTACCAGTGGAACCACCCGGCGATGAGCTGGGACACCGCGGAGGTGTGGCGGGCGCCCATCGGCGACTGGTGGGACGCGGACCTGCTCTACGGCCGCGACGGCGTGTCCGCCCAGTACCCCGTCGGGCTCCCCGAACTGGAGGCGTGCGCCTACGTCACCGACGAGTCCGGATTCTGGAACTGGCGCGTGCACCACGGCAACGAGTGGCGGGTGGACCGCGACTGCGCCGGCCCCACCTGGGTGCTCAACCGGCCCGTCGCGGCCGTCACGCGCGACAACACGCTGGCAACGGTCCAGTACATCGACGGCAAGGGCACTCTCGCCCTCTGGAACGTCGAGACCGGCGAGGTGACCGAGCCGCTGGTGGGCACCACCGACATCGAATCCATCGCCGCGTACGGCGACTGCCTCTATGTCGTGGCCGAATGGGCTGACCGGCCTGCCACGCTCGTCGAGTTGCGCTCCGGTGGCGGTAACCTCGCGCTCGCGGGGCCTTCGGGCATCGCGGAGGAGTTCGTGGCCGCCCCCTCCGCCATCTGGGCGGAGGGACCGGTCGGTCCGGTGCACTCCTGGCTGTACCGTCCCGAGCTCACCAACCCGCCCATGATCGTGCTCACACATGGCGGCCCGACGTCGATGGCCACCGCCTCCTACAACGCCGCCACCCAGTTCTGGGTGTCGCGCGGGTTCGCGGTGCTGGATGTGAACTACTCCGGCTCCACGGGGTTCGGCCGGGAGTACCGCAACCGCCTGCGCGGGCGCTGGGGCGACCTCGACGTCGACGACGTGGCCGCCGCCGTCCGCGAGGTCACCGGCCAGGGGCTGGCAGACCCCTCCCGCGTCGCGATCACCGGCGGCAGCGCCGGCGGCTTCACGACGCTGCGCTCGCTCACCACCACCGACGTCTACGCCGCGGGCGTCACCCGGTACGGCATCGGATACCTGCCCACGCTGGCCACCGACACCCACAAGGCGGAGTCGCGCTACCTCGACGGCCTCATCGCCCCGTGGCCGGAGGGCCGCGACCTCTACGAGGAACGCTCCCCCATCAACCACCTCGACAACCTGAGCACCCCCATGCTGGTGCTCCAGGGCCGCGACGACAAGGTGGTGCCGCCCGCCCAGGCGGAGCAGCTCGCCGACGCCGTGCGGGCCAAGGGCCTTCCGCTGGCGCTCGTGATGTTCGACGGCGAGGGCCACGGCTTCCGGGGCATGGCCGCGCGGCGTGCGGCTCTCGAAGCTCAGGTCTCCTTCCTGGAGCAGGTCTTCGGCATGCGGCACAGCAGCGACGTGCCGGTGCTGGAGATCGAGAACCTCGACTGACCTAGAGGGTTGTGCTTCGGCTCAGACCGTCAGCCGCGGCCCGAAGATGGCCGTGCCGATGCGCACGCACGTGGAACCGTGGGCGACGGCGAGCTTGAAGTCGCCCGACATGCCCATGCTGAGTTCGTCGTAGCCACCGCCCAGGGCGTCGCGGATCCTGGCCTGCACGTCGAGGAGGCGGCGGAAGCAGGCGGCGACCTCGGCGTCGTCGTCGCTGAAGACCGCCATCGTCATCAGCCCGCGGACGTCCAGCGCCTCGAGGGGCTGCAACTTCCGCGCGAACCCGATGGCCTCCTCAGGCGCGATGCCGGACTTCTGCGCCTCCCCCGAGGTGTTGAACTGCACCAGCACCGGGAGCCGCCTTCCGAGCGCGGCGCAGCGGCGGTTGAGGTTCTCCGCGAGGCTCAGCGAGTCGAGCGACTGGAGTTCTGCGGCGAGCTCCGCCACTGGCTTGGCCTTGTTGGACTGCACGTTCCCGATGATGGCGAACCCGATGCCCTCGTCTGCGAGCTCGGCGTGCTTGCCCACCATCTCCTGCACCCGGTTCTCCCCGAACAGGGTGTAGCCGGCGGCGTGCGCCTCGCGGATCTGTTCCGCGCTGTGGTACTTCGACACGGGCATGATTCGCACCGACGCCGGGTCGCGGCCGGCGGCTACCGCCGCCTCGTCGACCTCGGCGCGGATCCGTTGCAGGTTTTCCGCGATGGTCACGGCCACCTGGCTCCCAGCGAGATGACACCCATTGCCGCCAGCACCGCGAAGATGATCGCGAGGCCGGCGTAGCGGTCGGTCACCTCTGCGGGCACCCGCTCGGTGCCGACGGACTGCCGGATGGCGTCGTAGACCTCGTCCAACTGCCCGGCGGATTCGGCCGCGTACTTCTTGCCGCCCGAGAGCCTGGCGATCTCACTGAGCTCCCAGTGGTCGACGGCCACGCGCTGACGCTGGCCATCCTGCTCCACGAAGCCGTTGTCGGTGCCGAACGCGATGGTGTAGACCGGCACGTTCTGTTCCTTGGCCTTCTCGGCGGCGCCGGCGGAGCTGCGTCCGATGTTGGTGGCGCCGTCGGAGAGCAGCACGACGGCGGCGGGGGCCACCGCGTCAGGATCCGACGGGTCCGGCGGCACGAGCTTCAGCGCGTCGAGGCTCTTGTAGACACCCTCGCCCACCGCCGTCGAGGGAGCGAGCATCAGCGAGTCGATGGCGCGTTGCACCACTCCCCGGTCGATGGTGGGCGGCACGATGAGGTCTGCTGTCCCCGCGAACGAGACGAGGGCCACGTTGAAGCGTTCCGGCAGGGAGTCCACGAAGGCCTTGGCCGAATCCTGCGCCGCCTGCAGCCTGTCCGGCTCGACGTCCTGCGCCTCCATGGACCAGGACACGTCGATGGAGACCACGACGGTGGCGCGGTCGCGCGGCTTGTCGACATAGTCCTTCGGGATCGCCCAGGCCACGATCAACGCGGCGAGCGACAGCAGCCCGAGGAGCACGGCGCCGTGCCGCTTCCAGGCGGCGTCCTTGGGCACCACGAAGCGCAGCCGGGAACTCATCGGGCGCGGCTTCGACGTGCGGGCCGACAGCACCACGTACAGGACGGCGATCAGGGGGATGATCACGAGCGCCCACAACCGGTACGGGGCCATGAACTCCATCATCAACGGCATCATCGCGGCCACCTCGCGGCCATGAAGACCGCACCCAGCGCCGCCACGACGGCGAAGCCGAGCGCGATGAACGCATAGGTGGCGGTGATGGGTTTGGCCACGTCCTCGTACCCGATGACCGAGCCGACGTCGCGATAGGCCGTGGCCAGCGCCTCCCTGTCGTCGGCGCCCACGGCACGGGCGCCGGTGATGTCTGCGATCTGTTCGAGCGTGGCCGTGTCCGGCGCGACGTTCTCGCGCTGGCCGTCGATGTCGACGAACCCGTTCTGGGTGCCGTACGCGATGGTGAAGATCGGGATCTCCTCGTTCTTGGCGCGCTTGGCCGGCTCGTCAGGCGTTGGGCCCTCGGTGTTGGTGCCATCGGACAGCATCACGATCATGGCCGGGGCGGGCTCTTCGCCGTCGCCGCCGGGTGGGGCGAGGTCCACCGCGCGCAGGGCGGTGGTGATCGAATCGCCGATGGCGGTGCCGTCGGCCAGTTCCAGTGCGGTGATGGCACGCTCGGTGGCGCCCCGGTCCGTCGTCGGCGGGATGGCGATGGTGGGCCTACCCGACATGGCCACCACGGCGACATTGAAGGAGTCCGGCAGGTCGCGGACGAATTCCACGGCGGCCTGCTTGGCAGCGTCCAGCCTGTTCGGCTCCACGTCCTCAGCCGACATGGAGAGAGACACGTCGACGATCATCACGACGGTGGCGCGCTCGCGCGGCACCTTCTCCGTACCCAGGGGGTTGGCGTACGCCAGACCGAGGGCCACCAGGGAGCACAGCGACATGGCCACGAACACGTGCCGCGTCCACCGACGCTGTGAGCCGACGACGCGGCCCAGCATGCCCGTGTTCGTGAAGCGCAGCGCAACCCGGCCCTTCAGCCGCAGCAGGATCAGGTACACGAGGACCAGCACCGGTAGCAGCGCCAGGGTCCAGAGTCGTCCGGGGTTCGCGAACTCCGGGAACCAGGACCAGAGCCAGCTCACTTGCTCACCCCCTGCGGGGGCTGGTGCAGCATGCCCGCCACCTTGCGGTAGTGCAACACGAAGCGGGCGATGTCGGTGACCCAGTCGCGGTCCGTGCGCAGCTGGATGTGGCCGGCGCCGGCCCGGCGCAGCGCGATCTTGATGCGTTCGCGCTGGGCGCGCGTCGCGGCGTCCATGCGGCGCTTGGCCGCGTCGTCGGAGGTGTTGACGTAGCGCGCGAACGAGGTCTCCGGGTCACGGATGAGCATCTCGCCCACGTCCGGGAACTCCAGCTCGTGCCTGTCGATGACCTCGATGCAGAGCACCTGGTTGCGCACCGCCAGCCGACGGATGGCGCGCTCCCACGGGGGCGGCACGTTCGGGTCGAGCTCGGAGTCCCCCGGCGTGAGGAAGTCCGAGACCACCACACGCATGCCGCGGCGGCGCTGCGAGCGGGTGAGCTGCTCGATGCCGTCCTCCAGCTCGATGGTGCCGGGCGTGTTGTCCGGCACGATCGGCTCCGTGAGGAGCTTGCGCAGCAGCCCGTAGAGCGCGGTGCGCCCGGAGCGGGCGGGCAGCCGCTTGACCTGGTCCGGCAGCATCATCATCCCGCCGAAGCGGTCGCCCATCTTCTGCGAGAGGAACCCGATGGTCGCGATGGCCGCGATGCCGAGGTCGCGCTTGGTGATCCCCTCGGTGCCCCAGTTCATCGACGGCGTGACGTCCAGCAGGGCCCAGACCTCCAGCTCGCGGTCCGCCATCGTGTCGCGCACGTGCGGCACCGTGGTGCGGGCGGTCACGGCCCAGTCCATCTTGCGCACGTCGTCCTGCCCGGGATGGTAGACCCGGGCGTCGTTGGTGTCGGTGCCCGGCCCGGGGAGGAGACCCAGGTGGTCCCCCTGGAGGAAGCCCTCGAGGCGGCGCACGATCGTCAGTTCGAGGCGTCGCAGGGCTGCCTCGGGGGCCAACTTGTTGAGGGGCACCGTCGGCCCGGTGGGCGCGCGCAGCACCGAATATTCGGCCGCCTCAGTGCTGGGCACAGCCAGTGACGGCCCCTTCTGGGGGCCGTCGTAGGTGAAGCCCGGTTGCGTCAAGGATCAGCTCCGGCCGGGCTGGTGGGCGTGCGCCTGGTGGCTGGCCTGCCGCTGCTGTTCGTTCCACACGGGGGTGGGCGCCGGCACCATGGCGAGGATGCGGTCCACCACCTCTGCGGTGCTGACGTTGTCCGCCACTGCGTCGAAGCCCAGCACGATGCGGTGGGCCATGACGTCCCTGGCCACTGCCTGGACGTCGGTGGGCAGCACGTAGTCGCGGCCGTTGATGAGGGCCAGCGCGCGGGCGGCGGCGACCAGGCCCAGCGTCGCGCGCGGCGAGCAACCGATCTGGATGACCCCCTCAAGGTCCGGCATGTTGAAATCTGCCGGGGTACGCGAGGCCAGCACCAGCCGCACGATGTACTCGGCGACGAGGTTGTGCACGAACACGTTGGAGGCCATGTCCTGGAGATGACGCACCAGGTCAGGGTTGAGGACTCGCTCCGCGACGGGCGGGCTGACGCTCATCCGGCGCAGAATCTCGAGTTCCTCATTGCCGCGCGGGTAGGGCACGTCGACCTTGACCAGGAAGCGGTCGCGCTGCGCTTCGGGCAGCGGGTAGACACCTTCGGATTCGATGGGGTTCTGAGTGGCGATCACGATGAACGGCTTCGGGGCCGGGTAGGTGACGCCGCCGATCGAGACCTGCTTCTCGGCCATGAGCTCGAGCATCGCCGACTGCACCTTGGCCGGCGCGCGGTTGATCTCGTCGGCGAGGACGAAGTTGACGAAGACGGGGCCGAGTTCGATCTCGAAGCTCTCCGCCTTGGCCGAGTAGATGCGCGTACCGACGATGTCGGACGGCACCAGATCCGGCGTGAACTGCACACGGGCGAAGTCGCCGCCCACGACCGTGGCGAACGAGCGCACCGCCAGGGTCTTGGCCACGCCCGGCACGCCCTCCAGCAGACAGTGTCCCTTGGCCAACAGGGCGACCATCAACTGCTGCACCATGTGCTCCTGGCCGACGATGACCCGCTGCACCTGACTGATCGCCTGGCCCAGCACCCTGGCCGCGTCAGCGACCGTCTCGGGCAACTGGGTGACTGCGGTCGGCTCGCTCACACGTGACTCCTTCTGGACGGGGATCCGCGCTCAACGATAGCGCTCCGGGGGAAGCACCAACTCTACGCAGACCACGCACGGCCGTCGACGCTGTTGCTTGTCTGAATGTGGTTCGATGGTCACGATGAGCGAGCACGACGACGCCGGCCCGGTGCAGGGTCCACCTCCCCCTCCGCCCGAGGAACGCGCGGAGGATGAGATGGTGCTCGCCGCGCACCATCCCCTCCGGGAGGAAGACCCGCCCAAGGTGGGCGACTTCTGGCTCGACGCCAGGCTGACCGCCACCCCGGCGGGCACCACCTTCGTCGCGCACGAGGACGGCGGCGACTCCGTCATGCTCCTCCTGCTCTCAGAGGGCGCGGCGCGCGACGCCGCGGCCCGGGCCCGGTTCTCCGGCGAGATCAACGCCATGCATATCGACACCGTCGTCGCCCGTGGCGGCGAGGATCAGGACGACGGCCGCACCGCCGTCCGGTACCGCAGCGAAGACGACGATCCGCACCTCGCCCATCTGCTGCCCCTGGCGCCGTGGGCTGCGCTGGCGTTCGACGGAACGCTCGCGGCCGTCGAGGAGGCGGACAGGGTGCTGCGCGCCGTCGATCTGTGGATGGCGCCGCCGCTGAGCCAGCCGGCGGGCCCCGACTACCGGTTGCACTGGATCGACAAGACCGGCCACGGCGCCACCCGGCTCTGGCCGCTGGCCTGGCCAGGTCGTCGCGACCGCGCCTCCTGGATCACCATCCTCGTGTCGTTCCTGGTGATGGCGCTGCTGTCGGCCCTGGCTCTCCTGATGGCGATCCTCGCCTTCCAGAACCAGCCCCCCGTCGACGCTCCCCCGCCCATCCCTTCGCCCGCGGAGGGCTCCGGCGAGGGGTCAGGCTCGCCTGATCCGGCGTCAGCCTCCCCCCAGTCCGGGGAGCCGCAGAGCAGCGAGCCGTCCAGCCCTTCACCCGGCAGCGACGGTGGGCCGTACAGCGACTCGCCCTCTATGGAGGTACCCAGCGACGGCGACTCCGGCCCCGGCGGCCCGAGCGTCAACCCGAAGCTCTGATGCGCCGGCCATGAGCCAGCCCTCCGCCTTCTCAGAGGCCCTCGAACGCCTGTCGCCGGGCTACTTCGCGCTCGTGATGGGGACCGGCATCGTCTCCATCGGCCTGCACGAGATCGGCCTGGAGGCGCTGTCGCTCGCGCTGCTCGTGATCGCCGCCCTCTCCTACGCCGCGCTCTGGGTGCTCTACGTGTGGCGCGCCGTGTCCCACCGTGCCGCGATGCTGCGCGACCTGCGCGGACCCGAGATGGCGTTCGCCTACTTCACCGTGGTCGCGGGCACCGACGTGCTCGCCGTCCGGCTCATGGCCGCCGGGTATGTCACCATCGCGCTGCCGCTGATCTTCCTAGGCGCGGTGCTCTGGTTCGTGTTCGGGTACGTGTTGCCGTGGCAGGTGTTGATGACCCGCGACGGCAAGCCCATCCTGGCCAGGACCAACGGCACCTGGTTCATCTGGGCGGTCGCCAGCCAGTCCCTGGCCATCGGCATGACCCGCATCATGCCGTTCTTCCCGAACGGGCAGGCGTGGATCGGGATTCTCGCCGTGCTGTCCTGGTCGGTCGGTGTGGCGCTGTATGCGGGCATCTCCATCCTCGTGCTCCTGCGCATCGTCCACTTCGGCATCACGCCGCGCGAGTTCGAGCCGCCCTACTGGGTGGCCATGGGCGCGATGGCGATCGCGGTCGTCGCGGGCAGCAACATCGTCGCCATGGATTCGACGCCCATGGTCGACGCGACCCGGACGCTGATCGCCGGCACCATCGCCATCTTCTGGAGCTTCTGCCTGTGGCTCATCCCGATCCTGGTCGGCGCCGGCTTCTGGCGGCATTTCGTGCACCGGGTGCCGCTGGTCTACGTGCCCACCTTCTGGTCGATCGTCTTCCCCGTCGGCATGTTCGCCGTCGCCTCGATCAACGTGGGCAGGGTCGACCGACTGCCGTTGGTGGAGGCCATCGGCACTGTGTTCCTGTACGTCGCGCTGGCGGTGTGGGCGGTCGTCTTCGTCGCCATGATGCGCAACGTGGTGATGGTGCTCCTGCCGAGGGCGCGGCCGGGACGGCCACGTGTTGGGCAGGGACAGGCGTAACTGAGTATCCTTCTTCCCCGAGGGGCATTAGCTCAGCCGGTTAGAGCAGCGGACTCATAATCCGCCCGTCGCGGGTTCAAGCCCCGCATGCCCCACCCTCAGGCCAGCGCTGCAGCCAGGTCCCGCAGCCAGGCAGCGACACCGTCGGGCCCCTCCGCCAGCACGTCGGCCTGGGCGGCCATCGCCGGCTGTTCCGCAGACCCGCTGATGACGGCGCAGGTGCTGAGACCCCCGTCGCGCAGTTCGCGAAGCACTTCAAAGGCCGGCAGGTCCCCCAGGTCGTCGCCGCACATCGCCACGACGGTGGCCCCGGTCTCGTCGACGAGGGCCAGGAGCGCGTCACCCTTGGTCAGCGCTGAAGCACGCAACTCAAGGACGTTGCGGCCGGGCTCCAGAACGAGCCCGTGCCGCGCAGCCACGACAGCCAGCTGCGGCTCCAGGAGCCGGAACGCCGCGTCAGGGTCTGCGCTGCGCCGCGTGTGCACGCCGAGCGCGCGGCCCTTGTCCTCCAGCACCACATCGTCGATGGTGCAGCCCGCGATGATCCGCTCCACCTCTGGGCGCGCCGCGGCGACGTTCTCGGGCACCGACGGCGGCGTCTCCTCGCCCGTGGCCGCATCCCAGCGCTCCGCGCCGTACTGGCCCAGGACCACCAGGTTGCCCAGCCCTTCGCGCTCCGCCAGGCGCCCAAGGCGTCGGACCACCGCGACCCCCCGTCCGGTGATGATCGCCACGTGCCCGAGCACGCCGCCCAGCCGGGCGAGGGCCCGGGCCGCGCCGTCGTGCATCCGGGAGTCCTCCGGGTCATCGACGATGGGGGCAAGGGTGCCGTCGAAGTCGAGGGCGAGCAGCACCCGGGACGGGTCTGCGGCGGCGGCGGAGAAGAAGCTCTGGGCATGATCGGTCACGGCATTCCAGGTCATGGCACCTACCTTGCCACGTCGGCGTTCTCGGGTCGCCCGACTCGTGTGACAACCGCACTCGGTAAGGTGATAGACGACCTAGGAGGAAAAATGTCCGAGCGCGCACGCTTCGTCGTTGTCGCCAACCGGCTCCCTGTCGACCGCATCACCGCAGATGACGGGAGCGTCGACTGGCGCACGTCACCAGGTGGCCTGGTCACCGCTCTCGAGCCCGTGATGCGCCGCATGGGCGGGGCATGGGTGGGCTGGCACGGCGCGTCGGGTGAGCGCGTCGCGCCCTTCGAACACGAGGGCTACTCCGTCGTGCCGGTACCCCTGAGCGCAGAGGAGTACGAGGAGTACTACGAGGGCTTCTCCAACGCCACCCTGTGGCCGCTGTATCACGACACCGTCGCCTTTCCTGAGTACCACCGCGAGTGGTGGGACGCCTACGTCACCGTCAACCGTCGATTCGCGGAGGCGACCGCTGAGGTGGCCGACGAGGGCGCCACCGTGTGGGTCCAGGATTACCAGCTTCAACTGGTCCCCAAGATGCTGCGCGAGCTGCGCCCGGATCTGCGGATCGGCTTCTTCCTCCACATCCCGTTCCCTCCCACCGAACTGTTTCAGCAGCTGCCGTGGCGCAGAGAGATCCTCGAGGGTCTCCTCGGTGCTGATCTGGTGGGCTTCCAGGTGCCGGGCGGCGCCCAGAATTTCCTGCGCCTCGTGCGTCAGCGCACCACCCACCGTGTGGAGCGCGACCGGGTGCGCGTCTCGGGATCGCGCGTGTGCACCGCCCGCGCCTACCCGATCTCCATCGACACGGAGGGCTTCGCGGCCCTGGCCCAGACGCCCGAGGTCATCGCCGAAGCCGAGGCCCTGCTGGAGGAACTAGGGCATCCCAAGCGGATCTTCCTGGGCGTGGACCGGCTGGACTACACGAAGGGCCTGCGGCAGCGCATCCGCGCCATGGGCGAACTCTTCGAGGAGGGCAGACTCGACCCGGCGGACACGGTCTTCCTGCAAGTGGCCACCCCGTCGCGCGAGCGCGTCGACGAGTACAGGCGGCTGCGCGACGATATCGATCTCCTGGTGGGGCGGATCAACTCCGAGGTTGGCGGCGTCGGTCGCCCGGCCATCTCCTATCTCCACGCCGGCTTCCCGCGCACGACGATGGCGGCCATGTACCGCATCGCCGACGTCATGGTCGTCACTCCGCTGCGCGACGGCATGAACCTCGTGGCCAAGGAGTACGTGGCGTGCCGCCCCGACACCAATGGCGCGCTGGTCCTCAGCGAGTTCGCCGGCGCGGCGCAGGAACTCAAGCAGGCCTACCTGGTCAATCCCTACGACCTCAACGGCATGAAAGAGGTCGTCATGCAGGCCGCGACGGACCCGGCCCGGGAACGCCAGCGGCGCATGCGGGCGTTGAAGAAGCAGGTGCACGGCAACACCATCGAGCACTGGGCCGACAATTTCCTGGGTGACCTCCAGAACACCGACGGCTGAAGCGGGTCAGTTCAGCGCCTCGAACTTGCGTGACCAGGCGGAGCGGATCGGGTTCGCGTCAGCCACGAGGGCATCGAAGCGGCGGTCAGCGATGTTGGCCACCTCGCCCACGGTCTTGTGCAGTTCGCGTTCCGGCGAGGCCTCCACGCGCACCCAACTCTGCTCCACCACGGAGTCGAGCGTGGTGGTCGCGTTGAGCGACACCACGAGCGGGAGGCCGAACTTGTCCTGGTACGCGTGCGACACGGCCATGAGACTCTGCCGGTCGTGGTCGTCCATCCTGTCTGCGGCCAGCGACCCGGTCTCGGTGAGCGCGGCGATGTCCGACGGCGTGTGACCAGGGTCCTCGTCGAGGAGGAGGTCGGCGATGTCGCGGTACCTGAGGATCAGGCTCCGCTGTTGGTCGGGGGTGCCGCTCATCAGCGAGTTCTGGAAGGCTGCCCGCAGGTCGGCCGTAGAGTTGAACGGACGCGACTGGTACGCGGCACGGATGGGCCAGGTCTCTTCCGGATAGAGGCTGCGGAAGGTCTCGACGAAACGTTCCTCGTCCATGGCGTTGATCTGCTCCAGGTTGAGCGGGCTCCTGCCTGAGGTCGCGACGTCCGGGCCCAGGCGGCGGCCGATGTGGAAGAACAGCAGGTTGAGCACGATCGCGGTGATCGCGCCGATCGTGACGCCGGAACCGAAGAAGATGTGGAGCCACCCGGGCACAGCCTGGGCAACGGAGGGCTGCAGGGTGACGAGCATCGCCAGCGCCAGCGAGGTGGAGACGATGACCTGGTTGCGGTTGTCGTGCAGGTCGGCCTTGCCCAGCGTCTGGATGCCGACGAAGGCCACGTTGGCGAACATGGCCAGGGAGGCACCGCCCAGAACCGGTCCGGGGATGGCCGCGACGATGGCGCCTGCCTTCGGGAGGAGGCCCAGGATGATCATGAACACGCCGGCCACGGCGACAACCCAGCGCGACTTCACGCGGGTGAGGCGCACGAGGCCGACGTTCTGCGCGAAGCAGGTGTAGGGGAACGAGTTGAGGACACCGCCCAGCGCGGTGGACAGGCCGTCGGCGCGCAACGCGGCGGCGATGTGCTTCGGGGTGATGCGCTTGCCGACGACCTCACCGGTGGCGAACACGTCACCGGTGGTCTCGACGGCCGTGATGGCCATCACGATCAGCATGGAGACGATCGCGGCGAAGGTGAACTTGGGCATCCCGAACCAGAACGGGGTGGTCACGCCCACCCAGGAGGCGTCGGCCACGTGGGTGAACGAGGTGTCGCCCAGGATGACGGCGACAACCGTACCCAGGACCAGACCCATGAGGACGGCGACGGTGGCCATGAAGCCCTTGAAGAAGCGCTGCATCAGCACGATCACGCCGAGCGTGGCCAGCGCGTAGGCCAGGTTGCGTGTCAATTCCGCCCCTGCGGCGTTCCCGCCGCCGGCACCGCGGACGATGTCGCTGGCCGCCACGCCGATGAGGGTGGTGCCCATCACGGTCAGGAGGGTGCCGGTGACCACCGGCGGGAAGAAGCGGATGAGCTTGGAGAAGTAGGGGGCGACGAAGAACGTGGCCAGACCGGCGACGATGATGGAGCCGTAGATCTCCGGCAGGCCCTCCCTGCCACCGCCGGCGGCCAGGCCGATGGCGATGATCGGCGACACGGCCGTGAACGTCACGCCTTGGATGAGCGGGAGCCGCACGCCCACCTTCCAGAAGCCGACGGACTGGATGATCGTCGCGATGCCGCAGGTGAACAGATCGGCGTTGATCAGGTGGATGAGGTCCTGGGTGGACAGGTCCAGCGCGCCGGCGATCACGATGGGGACGATCACCGCGCCGGCGTAGAACGCCAGGACGTGCTGCAGGCCGAGGACGGCCAGCTTGGGCCCCGGTGGAACCTGGTCAACGGGGTGGACGCGGCGCTCCAGCGTGGCGGCGGACATGGGCTGCTCCTGTCACGAAAAATCGACTTGCTAAAGCTACCCCCAGCCCCTCCGATTCGCCATCCGGCAGAGTCATCTGCTAACGTTCTTCATCGCGTGGTCATCCACTGACCACCGGTCCCTGGTAGCTCAATTGGCAGAGCATCTGACTGTTAATCAGAGGGTTACTGGTTCGAGTCCAGTCCGGGGAGCTAGAGCAAACACGCTCTGACAAGCTGAACGGCCCTTCCAAGCTCCATTGGAGGGGCCGTTCTTTTTGGCCAACCTCGCGACTCCTCTAGGGGTTCTCGTGGTGCGGCATGCCCACCGGCTTGGATTCCGGGGAGTTCCGCTGCCGGAGGAACACCGCGAAGATCGCCATGGACCCCACTGCAAGGAACTCGGACTGCCAGTTCTGGAACGTCCTGCTCCAGAACTCCGGTTGGAGGAGGTAGTCACCCAGGCTGAGCGGATCGAGCAGGTCGCGCAGGCGTTCCTCGTTGTAGGCGACACGACCAGCCACCGCCTGAGCAGCCCAGGACAACACGAAGATGGCGAACATCACGATGGTCAGCGACATCGAGAACACGCTGGTACGCCACCCGCCGACCCGGGCAAGCTGCGGCGAGTCAGGCCGGGCGAACTCCCCCACCATCTCCTCCGAGTCGTCGTGCGGCCCCATCTCCTGGGGCGGCTTGGACTCCGACGAACCCCGCTGGACCAACCAGACGGTGAGCAGGATGAAGAGCGTGAACTGGAGGTACTCGGACTGCCAGTTCTCCGCCACGTCGACGGCGAACGAAGAGGACGTCAGGTAGCGCCACATGTCGATCTCGGCCAGGCCCGCCGTGCGGGCCTCCAGGTTGTAGTGGGCCTGACCGGCGAAGGCCTGGCCGATCAGCGCGAGCAGCAGCAGGATGCCGAAGCCGATGGACAGGGAGTTGTCGCGCAGCGCGGACTGGACTCGTGGATCCTTCACCGTGCCACCGCCGCAATGATGAAGACGGCGAGCAGCCCCAGCAGGATGAACAGCAGGTACGTCCAGAACACAACCCTCGCGAGAATCATGCCTTCACCTCACACTCGTACGGCCAGGCGGGATCCGCCTCTTCACGGACGCATCCCGCTGCGGTCACCAGCCAGCCCTCAGGGAACCGCGCCAGGAACACGACGTCATCCGCGAGTCGCACCTGGGCGCTCTCACCCGCGACCTCCCCGCCCTCCACGTCAGAGGCCGAGGGCAGCCCCAGTTCCTCAAGGACTGCGGCGCAATCGGTGCCCGAGTCCTTCTCCACGCTCTTGCGGGTCTCCGGCGCGAGCATCTCGCACGCCTCCGCCGGAGTGGCTCCCACGAAGGCGCGGGCGGCGTCTTCCACCTCGCCCTCGCGGGCGTCGGCCGAGCAGCCGGCCACTGCCAGACCGGCGATCACCACAGCGGCCATCCAGTTTCTTGCCACGAGTTCAACCTCCTCGAGACAGCGGGGCCCATATCCGGGTGAACCCGTCCGAGAAAGCCGACAGTAGTCCCGGACAGGTGCTTCGAATCACACCCTTGTGGGCTACGACAGTAGGCTTCGCCCATGGCCAAGAAGCAGCACGGCGGCACGGGCACGCCCGCCACCAGCGCCCTGGACCAATCGAAAGTGCCCTACACCATCCACACCTACGACCACGATCCCGCCTCACCCTCCTACGGTCTCGAAGCAGCGGAGGCGCTGGGCAGGCCGGCCGAGGAAGTGTTCAAGACGCTGCTCGTCGATACCGGCGCGGGGCTCGCCGTCGGGGTGGTCCCGGTCCATCTGCAACTGGACCTGAAGGCGCTCGCGGGCGCCCTGGGGGTCAAGCGCCTCACCATGGCCGCTCCTCCCGCGGCCGAACGCTCCAGCGGGATGGTGGTCGGGGGCATCTCCCCCATCGGTCAGCGCAAGGCACTGCCCACGGTGCTCGACGCGTCGATGCAGGGCAGGGCCACAGTGCTGGTCAGCGGCGGACGACGCGGCCTGGACGTCGAACTCGCCCCTGCTGACCTGGCGCGCCTCACCGGGGCCACCTTCGCTGCCATCGCCAGGTGAGCCACCGGGCCCGGCCGCTAGCCTGTCCACCATGGCCTGGTCAGACATCTTCCCCTTCATGGGCGTGTCCATCCGCTGCGGTGACCTCACGCTCAGCGCGATGACGCCCGACGACGTGCCGGCGCTGCTCGCCGTCGCGGGCCGCGGCATCGTGCCGGACGGTTCCGGCTACCCGTTCCTCACCGACTGGGCACTGCTCCCGAAGGACCAGCGGGAGCTGAGTTCCACGCAGTTCTACTTCTCGAGGTGGAGCACCGCCCACCCCGGACGGTTCGAACTCCTCATGGTGGCGCGTCAGGGAGACAGGGTGCTGGGCGCCCAGGACCTTCGGGCGGCCGACTTCGCGGTGCGCCGCACGGGCTCCACCGGCTCCTGGCTGGGCCGAGAGTTCCACGGCCGCGGCATCGGCACCCGCATGCGTCAGATGATCTGCGCCTTCGCCTTCGACGAACTCGGCGCCGTCGAGATGCGCACCGAGGCCTACGCCGACAACCCGGCGTCGAACAGGGTGAGCCAGAAGACCGGCTACCGGGAGTTCGACCGCGCCCGCGTCAACCGCCTGGGCGAGGCCGCCACCGAGGTGCGCTACAAGCTCACCAGGGAACAGCTGACGAGGCCGGAGGAGCCGATCAGCCACGGCGGCGGCCAGGCGCTACGCCGATTCCTCGGCATCTCCTGGGTCAGCCCGCGATGAGGCGTTCGTAGTCGTCGCGCAGCTCGCCGGGCGGAACCTCGTTCCATACGACGGCCAGCTTGCGGTCCTCGCCGAAGCCGAGGATGTAGCTGCCGTGATCCACCTCATAGCCACCGGACGGCAACTGCTTGCCCTCAGCGATGTCGATGCCGAGGCTCAGCGCGGCAGGCTTGATCAGGTCGAGGCTGCCGGTGAGCCCGATGAAGGACTCGTCCACCCGGCGCAGGTACTCCTTCAGCGCCTCGGGGGTGTCACGGGCCGGGTCCGTCGTCACGACGATGAGCGTGATGTCATCGACGATCTCAGGCGGGAGCCGGCGCTTGGCCGTGGCCATGTCCGCCATGATGCCGGGGCACACGTCGGGGCAGTTGGTGTACCCGAAGAAGAGGGCCAGGGCCTTGGTGGTGACGTCCGTGGCCAGGTTGAACGGGTTGCCGTCCTGGTCCGTCAGGGTCACGTCCGGAACGGGGTTGCCCCCGCCGGACAGGTGCGTGCCGTGCCACTCGCCCGCCCCGTCGATCTCGGCCGCAGGCCCGTTCGCACCGGGGCTACAGGCGGCCAGCAAGACAGTGGCACCGGCGCCGAGGAAGAGACGCCGTCCTATCACCGGCGAGCCCGCTCGACGCCCGCCGCCAGGTCGTCGGCCAGCGCCCGGAGCTTCTGCAGGTCCCCGTGCATGTCCAGCCCGTCCGACGACATGCACTTCACCAGTGCCGAACCGACGATCACCAGATCCGCGAAGCTGCCGATCTCGGCCGCCTGGTCCCCATCGCTGACGCCCAGGCCGATGCCGATGGGCAGCGACGGATCAACGGCGCGGGCGCGCTCGACGATCACCGGGGCTGCATCGGAGGTCTGGCTCCGCACGCCGGTCACGCCCATGACGGACGAGGCGTAGACCCAGCCGCGGCAGGACTCCATGGTGAGCGCGATCCGCTCGTCGGTGGATGAGGGGGCGATCAGGAAGACCCTGTCCACGTCGTGCGCGTCCGAGGCCTCGAACCACTCCGGGCAGTCGTCCGGCGGCAGGTCCGGCGTGATGACGCCCGCTCCGCCGGCCGCCGACAGGTCCCGGGCGAACGCGTCCACCCCATAGGCCTCAACGAGGTTCCAGTAGGTCATGACCATCGGCGTGGCACCGGCCGATGCCACGGCTTCGACGGCGAGGAAGGCGTCCCTGGTGCGGACGCCGCGCGCGCGGGCCTTGGTGGTGGCGTGCTGGATGACCAGCCCGTCCATCAACGGATCCGAGTACGGGATGCCGATCTCGACGATGTCGGCGCCACGGCCCTGCGTCCCCTCGACGATGGCCTTCACCACCGACAACGAATCCGGCACCGTGGGGTAGCCCACCGGGTAGTAGCCCACCAGCGCCGGGCGTCCCTCATCGAGGCAACGGGCGACGGTGGCACCGGATTTACCGAGGCGCTTGGGGTCTGTGAACTGGCTCATTCGAACGCTCCCACCGTGACATCAGGCTTCCCTGACAGGCCGAAATACTCGAACGCGGTGGCCACATCCTTGTCGCCGCGCCCGGAAAGGCACACGAGGATCGACGGCGTCGCGGACGGATCCTGCTGCGCCAACTGCCGGCCGAGCCGCAGCGCCCCGGCCAGGGCGTGCGCCGACTCGATGGCCGGGATGATGCCCTCCGTGCGGGTCAGCAACTTGAAGGCTTCCATGGCCTCCGCGTCGGTGACCGGCTCGTAGACGGCGCGGCCCGTGTCTGCCAGGTGGGCGTGCTCGGGGCCGACACCCGGGTAGTCGAGGCCTGCGGAGATCGAGTGCGACTCGATGGTCTGCCCGTCCCCGTCCTGAAGCAGGAAGGTGCGTGCACCGTGCAGCACTCCGGGGGTGCCGGCGGTGATGGTCGCGGCGTGACGTCCGGTCTCGATGCCGTCGCCCTCTGCCTCGAAGCCGTACAGGCCGACGCCCTCGTCGCCGATGAACTCGTAGAACATGCCGATGGCGTTGGAGCCGCCACCGACGCAGGCCGCCACGTAATCCGGCAGGCCGCCGTGGTCGTCAAGCATCTGCTGGCGGGCCTCGACGGAGATGATGCGCTGCAGTTCACGCACCAGGTACGGGAACGGGTGCGGGCCGCCGACGGTGCCGATGAGGTAGTGCGTGTGGTCCACCGTCGTCACCCAGTCGCGCATGGCCTCATTCATCGCGTCCTTGAGCGTGCGCGAACCCGCCGCGACCGCGTAGACCTCGGCACCGAGCAGCTGCATGCGGGCCACGTTCAGCGCCTGGCGCTGCGTGTCCACCTCACCCATGTAGACGCGGCACTCGAGCCCCAGCAGCGCCGCCGCGGTGGCGGTGGCCACCCCGTGCTGGCCTGCGCCCGTCTCTGCGATCACGCGGGTCTTGCCCATGCGCTTGGTCAGCAGCGCCTGGCCCAGGACGTTGTTGATCTTGTGGGCGCCGGTGTGGTTCAGGTCCTCGCGCTTGAGCAGGATGCGGGCGTTGCCCGCGTGCTTCGAGAACTCGTCGGCGACCGTGATCGGCGTGGGCCGGCCGGCGTAGTCGCGCTGCAACCTGGCCAGTTCGGCGTGGAACGTCGGGTCCGCCCAGGCCTCGTCGAACGCGACGATCAGTTCGTTCAGCGCCGCTTGGAGTGCTTCGGGCACGAAACGGCCACCGAAGCGGCCGAAGTGTCCCCGGGAATCGGGAAGGCTCATCAGTGCATTGCCCTTTCTGCAGCGGCCATGAAGCCGCCGATGGCGTGGGTGGGGTCGCCGTGCTTGACGAGCGCCTCGCCCACGAGGATGACGTCGGCCCCCTCGGCCGCGACGCGAGCGACGTCGTCGGCGGACAGGATCCCCGACTCCGCCACCTTCACGGCGGCATCGCCGATGCGTTCAGCCAGGCCGCCGAAGGTGGCCAGGTCGACATCGAGGGTCTTCAGGTTCCGGTTGTTGACGCCGATGAGGCCGGCCCCGACGGCGAGCGCCCGGTCCACCTCCTCGGCGGTGTGGGTTTCGACCAGCGCGGTCATGCCGAGCTCTGCGGTCAGCCCCAGGAAGCGGGTGAGTTCCTCGTCTGTGAGCGACGCGACGATCAGCAGCACCAGGTCTGCACCGTGCGCGCGGGCCTCGTGGAACTGGTACTCCTCCACCATGAAGTCTTTGCGCAGCACCGGGATGCGCACGCGCTCACGCACGGCGTCGAGATCTGCCAGCGAACCGTTGAACCGGTGCTTCTCCGTGAGCACGGAGATGGCAGCGGCGCCGCCCGCCTCGTAGGAGGCGGCGAGCGCGGCGGGATCCGTGATCACGGCGAGGTCGCCCTTGGACGGCGACTTGCGCTTGACCTCGGAGATCACGGCGAGTTCCGGCGCGCGGAAGCGGGGCATCGGGTCGAGCGCCGGCGCTGCCTGCTGGGCGGCGCGAATGACCTCGTTGATGGAGGTGCGGGCCTTGCGTTCCTCGAGGTCTCGCCGGACTCCGGCGATGATGTCGTCGAGGACGGTCACGGCTGACCCAGACCCATGGCCTTCATGATCATGGTGGTCAGTGCCCCGACGAGAATCACGGCTGCACCGACGATGACCCAGAGCCACGCCGGGCCCAGCATGGCGGCCACGCAGGCGATGGTGAAACCGACAGCGGTCAGCACCGATCCGGTCCAGGCGGCAGGGCTCCGGCCGTGGTGGTAGTACTTCGGGGTACGTGCCATGTGCGCGACCTTTCTCTGAACGAGGGGGGTTCAGCCCCCGAGCCTACCCTCTATCAGTCGGGTCGGCACCGTCGTCCATCGCCTTCCAGAGGTCCTCCGGCTGCTCCGGCGACTGCACTTTCGGGCGGCGCCGGGGCTTCCAGAACCAGAAGAGCAGCGCGCCCGAGGCCAGCACCCCGAGGATGGGCCAGATGACCTCGGTCATGCCGTCGCCATGGCTTCTGCTCGCCCGATCGCCGCGATGACGGCGCGCGCCTTGTGGGAGCACTCGGCATCCTCCGTCTCCGGTACCGAATCCGCCACGACGCCGGCGCCGGCCTGGACATAGGCGACACCGTCGGCCAGCACCGCGGTACGGATGGCGATGGCCACGTCCGAGTTGCCGGCGAAGTCGAAGTAGCCCACCACTCCCCCGTACAGGCCCCGCCGCGAGACCTCCAGCCGGTCGATGATCTCCATGGCCCGCACCTTGGGCGCGCCCGACAACGTGCCGGCCGGGAAGCAGGCCAGCGTCGCGTCGAGGGCGGTGCGGCCCGCCTCCACCCGGCCGGAGACCGCGGCCTCCAGGTGCATGATGTGGCTGTAGCGGCGCACGTTCATGAACTCGTGGACGGTGACCGAACCGGCTTCGCAGATGCGGCCCAGGTCGTTGCGGCCCAGGTCCACGAGCATCAGGTGCTCTGCCTTCTCCTTGGGGTCTGCCAGCAGCTCCTCCGCCATCTGGCGGTCCTCCTCCGGCGTCCGGCCCCGGGGCCGCGAACCGGCGATGGGCCGCGTGGTGGCCACGCCGTCCTGCACCGTGACGAGCGCCTCCGGGCTGGAGCCGACGATGTCGAAGCCCGGCAGACGCATCAGGTACAGGTAGGGGCTGGGGTTGGTGAGGCGCAGGGCGCGGTACACCTCGAACGCGTCCGCGCTGGTGGGGATGTCGAAGC
Organism: Tessaracoccus zhenghani; assembly: GCF_054552775.1. Classification (NCBI taxonomy): domain Bacteria; kingdom Bacillati; phylum Actinomycetota; class Actinomycetes; order Propionibacteriales; family Propionibacteriaceae; genus Tessaracoccus; species Tessaracoccus zhenghani. Next base: position 954,716 of record NZ_CM137275.1, read on the forward strand.
GCTGCGACACGACGATCTGGAAGGCCTCGCCCGCACGGATCTCGTCCTTCACCTCGTCCACCATCGCGCGGAACTCCTCCGACGAGCGTTGCCGCTGGACCTCGGGCGTGCGCGGTTCGCCCTCCTGGCACACCAGCGCGACGCGGGGCTGGCGCACCTGCTCCGCCATGGTCTCGACGGCGGCCACCGCGTCGTAGTAGGCGCGCTCCGCACCCTCCGGGGTGCCGTCGTAGTTGATGGCGTTGGCGATGAGCCAGAGTTCGCCGCGGTGGTGGTCCAGCACGGCCAGTTCGGAGCTGAGCATCATGACCAGCTCCGGCAGTTCAAGCTCGTCGACGGTGGTCTCAGGCAGCTTCTCGAGCCGGCGCACCACGTCGTAGCCCAGGTAGCCCACCATGCCCGCGTGGAACGGCGGCAGGCCGGGGGTCGCCGGGGTGGCCAGCTCCGCCAGGGTTTCGCGGAGGACGACGAGCGGGTCGCCGTCGGCGGGGATGCCCACCAGCTCGCGGCCGATCCAGGCGGCCTGGCCGTCGCGTTCGGTGAGCATGGCGGCAGAGCGCACGCCCACGAAGGAGTAGCGCGACCAGACACCCGCGTCTGCGGATTCGAACAGGAACGTTCCCTCCCGGGCGCCGCACAGCGCCTGGTAGAGCGCGACGGGGGTGAGATCGTCCGCGAGCAGCTTGGCGTGCACGCTGATGACGCGACGATGGTTGGCGAGTTCGACGAACTCATCGAGCGTGGGAGAGACGATCACTGTGCGGTGTCCTGAGCGGTCAGAGGGGTGAAGAAGCAGGTGCGGTTGCCGGTGTGGCAGGCGGCGCCGGTCTGGCGCACGGTGAGCAGGACGGTGTCGCCATCGCAGTCGACGGCCACGCTCTCGACGGCCTGGTGGTGTCCGGAAGTCTCCCCCTTGACCCAGAATTCCTGCCTGGACCTCGACCAGTAGGTGGCCCTGCCGGTGGTGAGGGTGCGGCGCAGCGCCTCCTCGTTCATCCAGGCCATCATCAGGACCTCGCGGGTCTCTGCGTCCTGGGCGATGGCGGGCACCAGCCCGTCGGAGTTGTAGGTCACAGTCGGCATGCGCATCATTGTGCCGCACGTGTCCGAACCCCCTCCTAGACTGCCCACATGAAGTTCGTCCACCGCCAGCGCGCCGCCCTTGCAGACCTGCTCGAAGAACTGGGTCCGTTCGCCCCCACCATGTGTGAGGGTTGGCAGACCCAGGACCTTGCCGCCCACCTGTACGTACGTGAACACCGCCTGGACGCCCTGCCCGGCATCGGCTCCGAGCGCTTCGCCGGACACACCGAGCGGGTCCAGAACCTCGAGCTGCACCGCCGCGGGTTCCTGCCGCTGGTGGAGGCCGTCCGCAGGCCCGGCTGGATCATGCGGCCGCTGGATCAGCTGGTGAACTCCTCGGAGCTCTTCATCCACCACGAGGACGTCCTGCGCGCCAACAATCGCTCGCAGACGCACACCGCGGAGGACCAGGAGCACCTGTGGCCGTTGGCGAAGGTCCTGGCCAGACGTGCCCAGATGCGGTTCGGCGGCCGGCTGCTCATGACCCGCACGGACACCGGCCACGAACGCCAGATCGGTCAGGGAGACCGCACCGTGCACCTCGCCGGGCTGCCGTCGGAACTGCTCCTGCACCTGAGCCAACGCGAGGGCGACGTCACGCTCACGGGCGAGACGGCCGCCATCGACGCGTGGCGTACCGCGATCAGTCCGTTGTGAGCTTCGCGAGGATGAGTTCGCGCACCTTGGCCGCATCGGCCTGGCCGCGCATGGCCTTCATGATCTGACCGATCAGTGCACCGGCCGCCTGGACCTTGCCGCCGCGGATACGCTCGGCGATGTCCGGGTTGGCGGCGATCGCCTCGTCGACGGCGGCACCCAGGGCGCCTTCATCGGAAACGACGGCGAGGCCACGCTTCTCGAGGACCACGGCGGGTTCCCCTTCGCCGGCGAGCACGCCGTCGATGACCTGGCGGGCGAGCTGGTCGTTGACCTTGCCTTCGTCCACCAGCGCCTGCACCGCAGCCACCTGGACGGGGCTGATGGCGAGGTCCTCCAACTCGATGCCGGCCTCGTTGGCCCGGCGGGAGAGGTCTGAAACCCACCACTTTCGGGCGGCCGCCGGGGAGGCTCCTGCGGTGACGGTGTCCTCCACCAGCCCCAGGGCACCGGCGTTGACGATGCCGCTGAAGTCGATGTCGTTGAACCCCCGCTCGCGCTGGAGGCGGCGCCGGTGCTCCGTCGGCGGCTCCGGCAGCGTGGCGCGCAGTTCCTCCACCCACTCGCGCGACGGCGCGATCGGCATCAGGTCCGGCTCCGCGAAGTAGCGGTAGTCCTCCGCGTCGGACTTCACGCGGCCGGCCGAGGTGGTGCCGTCTGCCTCATGCCAGTGGCGGGTCTCCTGCACGATGGAGCCGCCGGCGTCGAGGATGGCCGCCTGCCGCGTCATCTCGTAGCGGACGGCGCGCTCGATGGAGCGAAGCGAGTTGACGTTCTTGGTCTCTGTGCGGGTGCCGAGCTTGTCGCTCCCGATGGGTGCGATGGACACGTTCGCGTCGCAGCGCAGGGAGCCCTGCTCCATCCGTACGTCGGACACGCCGAGGGCCTTGAGCAGGTCGCGCAGCTGCGCCACGTAGGCGCGCGCCACCTGGGGCGCCTTGTCACCCGCGCCCAGGATGGGCCGGGTGACGATCTCGATGAGGGGCACGCCGGCGCGGTTGTAGTCGATGAGCGAGTAGTCCGCCCCCTGGATCCGGCCGGAGCCGCCCACGTGGGTCGCCTTGCCCGCGTCCTCCTCCATGTGCGCGCGCTCGATCTCGACGCGGAAGGTCTCGCCGTCGACCTCAACCTCGACCCAGCCGTCGAAGGCGATGGGTTCGTCGTACTGGGAGGTCTGGAAGTTCTTGGTCATGTCCGGGTAGAAGTAGTTCTTCCGGGCCATGCGGCACCACTCGGCGATCTGGCAGTTGAGGGCCAGACCGATGCGGATGGCGGACTCGACGGCCTTGCCGTTGATCACCGGGAGCGAACCGGGCAGGCCCAGGCACACGGGGCACACGTGCGTGTTCGGGTCGCCGCCGAATTCGTTGGCGCAACCGCAGAACATCTTGGTGTTGGTGTTGAGTTCGACGTGGGTCTCGAGACCCAGTGCAGGCTGATACCTCGTGAGGAGATCGTCGTAATCGACCAGTTCAGTCATCAGTAAACCGCCTTCGATCCCTCGAGCTGAGTCATTTCGCGCCACATCGGGCCGCCCCACTGCGCTTCCAGCGCCCGCTCCAGCACCGCGCCGACCCGGTAGACGCGGGCGTCCTCCATGGGCGGGGCCATGACCTGCAGGCCGGTGGGCAAACCGTCGCTGAGGCCCGACGGGAACGAGCCGGAGGCGTTGCCCGCCATGTTCGACGGGATGGTGCAGAGGTCTGCCATGTACATGCTCATGGGGTCTGTCATCCGCTCCCCCACCTTGAACGCCGTGGTGGGCGTGGTGGGCGAGACCAGCACGTCGACCACCTCGAAGGCGCGGTCGAAATCCGCCTGGATGAGCGAGCGGACCTTCTGCGCCGAGCCGTAGTAGGCGTCGTAGTAGCCCGCGGAGAGGGCGTAGGTGCCGATGATGATGCGGCGCTTGCCTTCGCGGCCGAAGCCGGCCTCGCGGGTGAGGTTCATGACCTCTTCCGCCGAGCGGGAGCCGTCGTCGCCGGCGCGCAGGCCGTAGCGCATGCCGTCGAAACGGGCCAGGTTCGAGCTGAGCTCCGCAGGCTGGATCAGGTAGTACGCGGGCAGCGCGTAGGTGAATGCCGGGCAGGACACCTCGACGACCTCGGCCCCGGCCTGACGCAGCAGTTCCACCGCCTCGTGGAAGCGCTCGAGCACGCCCTCCTCGTAGCCGTCGCCCCTGAACTCGGTGACGATGCCGACCTTCATGCCTTTGAGGTCGGTGGCCTGCGCCGCCGCCACGAGTTGGGGTACGGGCTGGTCGAGCGACGCGGAGTCCTTCGGGTCGTGGCCGCTGATGATCTCCTGCAGCAGGGCCGCGTCCTCGGCGGTGCGGGCGCACGGGCCGGGCTGGTCGAGGCTGGAGGCCATGGCCACCAGGCCGAAGCGCGACGAGCCGCCGTAGGTGGCCTTCACGCCCACGGTGCCGGTGACGGCACCCGGCTGGCGGATCGAGCCGCCGGTGTCGGACCCGATCGCCAACGGCACCATGAACGCCGCAACGGCCGCTGCCGAACCGCCGCCGGAGCCGCCGGGCACCCTGTCGGTGTCCCACGGATTGCGGCTGGGGCCGAACGCGGAGGTCTCAGTCGAGGAGCCCATCGCGAATTCGTCCATGTTGGTCTTGCCGATGATGACCAAGCCGGCATCGCGCAGGCGAGCCACGACGGTGGCGTCGTAGGGCGGCACCCAGCCTTCGAGCATGCGGGAACCGCACGTCGTCGGGAAGTCGGTGGTGCAGTAGTTGTCCTTGACGCCCACGGGCACGCCGGCCAGCGGACCCAGTTCCTCGCCGGCTGCGCGGCGCTGGTCCACGGCGCGTGCCTGCTCGAGCGCGTGCTCACCGTCGACGGCCAGGAACGCGTTCAGGGCGAGGTTCACGGCCTCGATCTGCTCGAGGCAGGCGCGGGTGAGTTCCTCGGAGGTGAGTTCCCGGGCGGCCATCAGCCGGCCCAGTTCAGCGGCGGACTTCGTGATCATCTGGGTCAGTCCTCGCTCAGGATCTGGGGCACGCGGAAGCGGCCGTCCTCGTGGTCCGGCGCGCCGGAGAGTGCCTGCTCCTGCGTGAGGCCGGGGGTGACCACGTCGTCGCGGAACACGTTGCTGACAGGGAGGGCGTGGGTTGCCGTCGGCACGTCGGGGCCCGCGACCTCCGACACGCTGCGGACGGATTCCAGGATGACGTCCAGCTCGGGGGCAAGCTCCGCGCACTCCTGCTCGGTGAGCTGGATGCGGGCCAGAGCGCCCAGCCGGGCCACGTCGTCGGCGGTGAGACCCACGTCGATACTCCCTCGGTTGGTGCGGTGCCGCAGAATGCGGCCTGCCCCATCTTAGGGGTAGACGGCGGGGGTCATCCCCCGGTGAGGATCAGGTAGAACATGCGCCCCAGGAAGAACAGCCCGGTGGCGATGGCCACGGTGATGATGGGCACGATGATGCGCTGGAACTTCTTCCACCGCGTGCCGGGGACGCCACGGGGGCCCCACGAGCCACGGGCCGGCTGCACCCGGGTGGGCGTCTGGCCGTCGAGGTTCAGGTTGGAGAACATGCGCACCTGCCCAGCTTAGGCGCTGGCGGCGCACTGCCCCTCCCCTCAGCCCTGGCCGAGGAGTTCCTCGGTGAGGGAGGCAGCGCGGGCGAGGGCGTCGAACTGCGGGACGACGTCCTGCTGGCGCCACCCGGCCAGCCCGCAGGCCGTGCCGAGCAGCAGGTGGTCGCCGCCCTCTGCCTGGATCGCCCGGAGCACGCGCAGGGCTTCGTTCACCAGGGCATCCACCCCCTGCGGTCGCCCCAGGCCCGTGTCGACGACGCCCAGCACCAGGGTGCGGCGTTCGTCGGCCCACTGCGCCAACTCATCCAGATCCGCCAGGCGGGAATCGACGGCGGCCCCTGCGAACCCGGCGCGCCGGGCCAGTTCCAGCCAGCGGCCGGGGGCGCAGTTGTGCAGGAGGGCACCGTCGGCGAAGGGCTTCAGGGCCTCGACGGCAGCGGCCTCCGAGACACTCCGGTGCCTGCTGAAACCGCTGGAGGTGGGGATGTCGCCCCCGACGACGGCGGCGAGCGCCGGTTCGTCCACCTGCACCAGCACGGTGGCGTCGGGCAGGCGCCGGCTGAACTCACCGCGGAGCACGGCCACCGCCTCGACGAGGGCCTCAGCCAACTCCCTACGCGCCCCGTGATCTGCCAGCAGCCGGTCGCCGGTGGGACGCTCTACCGCCGAGGCCAACGTCCACGGCCCCGCAACGGCGACCTTGAGCGTGCCCGCGAACTCCTGCAGCAATTCTTCCGCGTCGTCCAGGTCGTGGCGCCACTGTGCCCTGGCGCGCCGGTGTTCGGCGTCCGGGTGGTGGGTGAGCCGCCACCCGGCGGGCTGCAGGTCGAACGCGAGCCCATCGACGAGGCCCAGCGTGCGCCCGATCATCGCCGAGGCCACTCCCCTGGCGGGCAACTCCGGCAGCGGCAGCACGTCGGGCAGCGCCTCTGCCATCGCGGAGAGGGCGCCACGGAAATCCGTGCCGGGCAGCGACCCGGCAGCGGTGATCCGCATCACCGCGCCTCGGCGATGACGGCCGAGCCCACCACGCGGCTGCCGTCGTAGACGACGACGGTCTGGCCGGGGGCCACTCCGGAGGCGGGTTCGTCGAGCGCCACCACCAGGTCGCCGTCGAGAAGGGAGATCGTGGCGTCCTGTGGGATGCCGTGCGCCCGGTACTGGGCGTGCCCGCGCCAGGGGCCCTCGATGGGCGACTCCGTCCAGGTGGGACGGATGCCGCGCAGCGAACGCACGGCGAGGTCCTCGCGGGCACCGACGACGACCGTGTTGCTCACCGGCTCGATGCTCAGCACGTAGCGGGGTTCGCCCGTGGGTGCGGGGACGCGCAGGTCGAGCCCCTTGCGCTGGCCGACGGTGAAGCGGTGGTGCCCCTGGTGCTCGCCGAGCACCTGCCCGTCGGCGTCGATGATGGGGCCCGGCTTGTCGTCGAGGTAGCGCGACAGGAAGCCCTGGGTGTCGCCGTCTGCGATGAAACAGATGTCGTGGCTGTCGGGCTTCTTCGCCACGCCGAAACCGAGCGCGGCCGCCTCCTGCCGCACCACGGGCTTCTCCACGTCGTGCAGCGGGAACAGGCAGCGGCTCAGCTGCGCCTGGTTCAACATGCCCAGCACGTAGGACTGGTCCTTGGCGGCGTCCGCAGCGCGGTGGAGCGACACCGAGCCGTCGTCGTGGCGCTGCAGGTCTGCGTAGTGCCCGGTGGCGACGGCCTCGAAACCGAGCGCGACACCCCTGTCGAGCACGGCGGCGAACTTGATCTTCTCGTTGCACCGCAGACAGGGGTTGGGGGTGCGGCCGGCCTGGTACTCGGCGATGAAGTCCTCGACGACCGCCTCATGGAACTCCTCGGCGAAGTCCCACACGTAGAAGGGGATGTCCAGCTTGTCCGCCACGCGGCGGGCGTCGTGCGAGTCCTCCAGCGAGCAACAGCCGCGGGCTCCGGAGCGGTACGACGCTGGGTTCTTCGAGAGCGCCAGGTGCACGCCCGTCACATCGTGGCCCTCTGCCACGAGGCGCGCGGCGGCGACGGCGGAGTCCACTCCGCCTGACATGGCAACCAGAACCCGCATGGCCCTCCTTGGATGATCGGCACCCAAGTCTAGGCGCCCATCGCCGTGGCCAGAAAAAGGGCGGCGGGGCCCGTGGGTTCGGACGGCCCCCGCCAGACGGCGTGCAGGTCACGCTCGATGCTGCCGCCGACGATCGGCACCGCCAACAGCCTGCCGGCGACCAACCCGCTGAGGACCGCGTGGATGGAGAGGACGGCGGGCCCCAGCCCCGCCGCCACGGCAGCGACCACCGCGCCGTTGCTCGAGAGCTCCACGAGGGGGGCGACCCGGCGGCCGGGCACCGCCTGGTCGAGGAATGACCTGGTGCCCGAGCCGCGTTCCCGTTCCACCAGTGCGGTGACGCCCAGCTCCTCGACGGTGACGCCCCCACGCCTGTCCGCCCAGGGATGCTCCGGAGCGACCACCACGACGAGCCGGTCGGCGCCGACGCGGACCCGCTGCAGGTCGCCCGGCACTTCCGGGCCCTCCACGAACCCGAGGCCCACCCGCCCGCGGCGCACGTCGTCGATGACGTCGGCCGAGTTGTGGATCACCATGCTGGCCGCGACGCCGGGGTGGTCGCGCCGCATGGCGGCCAGCCAACTGGGCGCGAGGTATTCGGCGATCGTCATGCTGGCGGAGACCACCAGGTCGCGACCCTCGTGCTGCAGCGCGGCGACCCCCTGCAGCAGGCGGTCCATCGCCATCACCACGCTGCGCGCCCATTCGACGATGAGCTCCCCGTCTGCGGTCAGAGTGGAGCCTGCGGCGCTCCGGGTGACCAGCGTGAGCCCGAGCCGCTGCTCCAGGCCGGCCAGGGTCCGGCTCGCGTTCGACTGGGCCATCCCGACAGCCCGGGCTCCGGCACCCAGGCCGCCTTCGTCGGCGACGGCAACCAACAGGCGCAGGGCCGCGACGCCGGGCTCGTGGGTCAGAGACATATCGGGAGCATATGCCCTCATGTCCGATGCGGGTTACCGCCTCCGGCCAGAAATTCTCCACACTCTTCCTGTGACCACAGCAACAGCCGCCAGAGCGAGCACGTCCGTTCTCCCGGGGCTCGCCGCAGCCTTCGCCGCAGCCCTGCTCGCCGTCGCCATCGGCCAGGTGGTCCCCACCCTCAGCCCGCTGCTGGTGGCGATCATCCTCGGCGTCCTCTGGCGGAACCTCGCGGGGCAACCGGCCTCATGGGCACCGGGTGTCGCCGTCGCGGGCAAGCGCGTGCTGCGGATCGGCATCGTGCTGCTGGGCTTCCAGGTGTCGCTCGTCGAAGTGCTCGGGCTCGGCGCCGGCACGCTCCTGCTGGTGGTGGCCGCCGTCGGCGTCACCTTCTTCACGACGCGACTCCTGGGCAGGCGGCTCGGGTTCTCCATGGCGCAGAGCACCCTGATCGCCGCCGGCTTCTCGATCTGCGGTGCCGCCGCCGTGGTGGGGGTCGAGCCGGTCACCGACGCCGACGAGAACGACACTGCCAGCGCCGTCGCCCTGGTGGTGGTGTTCGGCACCCTCCTGATCCCGCTGCTGCCCCTCGCGGTGGCTGCCCTGAACCTCGGCGCCCAGGCGGGCGGCATGTGGGTGGGCGCCTCGACGCACGAGGTGGCGCAGGTGGTGGCCGCCGCCGGCCTGATCGGCCCAGAGGCGCTGACGGTGGCGGTCACGGTGAAGCTGGCCCGCGTCCTGTGCCTCGCACCCATGGTCGCACTGCTGGCCCTGGGGCGCCGCCGCCGCGCGACCGCCGACACCTCCGCGCTGCCGCAGATCGTGCCGCTGTTCATCGCCGGCTTCGTGGTCGCCATGCTCGTGCGCACCGTCGGTATCCTGCCGGGGGACGCGCTGGGCGCGATCACGGTGGGGCAGAAGCTGCTCCTCGCCGCCGCGATGTTCGCGCTCGGGCTGGGGGTGCACGTGAAGTCCATGCTGACGGTGGGCGGCAAGCCGTTCATCCTTGCCACCATCGCCACCGGCATCATCACCTCGATCGGGCTCGCCGGCGCCCTGGTCCTGGCCTAGAACGCCGCCCGCGCCTGCTGCAGCGCCTCGGGGAGCACCTGGCACAAGCCGTCGATGTCGGCATCCGTCGTCGACCAGCCCACCGAGAACCGCAGCGACTGGGTCGCCTCGTCGGGGGTACGGCCCATCGCCAGCAACACGTCGCTGGGCTGATGCACCCCGGCCCTGCAGGCAGACCCGACGGAGGCGTGCACACCTCGCTGGTCCAGCAGGAACAGGAGGTCGTCGGCCCTGATGCCGTCGAAGGTCACGTTGACGATGTGCGGTGCGCCGTCGTCGCGGCTGTTGAGCCGGCCACCGGCGCCAACCGCCGCCGCTGCGATCCGTCGGCTGAAGCCGCGCAGCCGTCCAGCCTCCTCAGACAGCGACCCGACGGCGGTGCTCGCGGCCCGCGCGAAGGCCGCCGCCAGGATCACCGGCACCGTCCCCGAGCGCACCTCCCGCTCCTGGCCGCCGCCCAGGCCGGTGGCCCGCGGCACCACCTCGCGCCTGGCGAGAAGCGCGCCGACGCCCACGGGGCCGCCGATCTTGTGCGCGGACAACGCCATCAGGTCCGCGCCGCTGGCCGCGAAGTCGACGGGCAGGTGCCCGAGCGCCTGCACCGCGTCCACGTGCAGCCACGCACCCGCCCGCGTGGCCAGGTCACGGATGTCGTCGACCGGCTGCACGATCCCCGTCTCGTTGTTGACCGCCATCACCGAGACGACGCCGACCCGCTCGTCGATCAACTGCGCAGCCTCCGCGACGTCCGCCCACCCCTCCGACGTGACCGGGATGGTTTCCGCGCCCCGGTGGACGGCGCCCAGGACGGCGGGATGCTCCACGGCGGACACGAGACACCGGTCCCGGCCCTCGTCGCGTCGCTTCGCCCAGCCCCCCAGCACGGCGATGCTGTCCGCCTCGGATCCCCCTGACGTGAAGACGACCTCGGTCGGGTGCGCCCCCACCGCCGCGGCCAGTTCCTCCCGTGCCTCCTCCAGGACGGCGCGTGCACGCTGGCCGGGCCGGTGCAGCGAGGAGGGATTCCCCACGAGGGAAGCGAGCTCCGTGAACACCGTTATGCTGTCTCCGCGCATGGGGGACGACGCGGCGTGATCGAGGTAGACCGACATAACCTCAGCCTAGAGGCGCGGCGCGCAGACCAATTAGTCCCAACGCAGCCCCAGTGGCAGAATGAAGCGCCGTTCCACCCCTCTGATGAAAGACAGCATGATCCCCCAATCGGCCCCTGACAGCCGCTCCCTCGGCGCCCACATCACTGATGCCGGAGTCCGCTTCGGGTTGTGGGCACCTCGCGCGACGGCAGTCGAGCTGGTGCTGGTGGACCAGACCAACCATCAGTTCAACCACCACATGGCCGCCGACGACCGAGGGCTCTGGACGGTCGAGATCCCGGGCATCGGCGCCGGCCAGGCTTACGGCTACCGGGTGCACGGCCCGTGGGACCCGAGTGCGGGCAGCCGCTTCAATCCGGCCCGCCTCCTGCTGGACCCCTACGCCCGCGCCATCAGCGGCGGCGTCGACTTCCGTGGCCCCATCCTCGACCACGTGCCGGGCGACCCCTTCACCATCTCCACCTGGGATTCCTTCGGAGCCGTGCCGCTGTCGGTGGTGGTGCGCGACACCCCGCCGCCCAAGGCCATCGAGAAGCGCCGGCCGATGTCGGAGACGATCATCTACGAGACGCACCTGCGCGGCTTCACCAAGATGCACCCGAGCGTGCCGGAGCACCTGCGCGGTTCCTACCTCGGCATGGCGGACCCGGCGGTCGTCGCCTACCTCAAGGACCTGGGCGTCACCGCGGTCGAGTTCCTCCCGCTGCACCACTTCGTCTCCGAGCCGTTCATCGTGGCCAAGGGCCTGCGCAACTACTGGGGCTACAACACGCTCGGCTTCTTCGCCCCGCACGCCTTCTACGCGCCCCGCGGCACCGTCGGTGACCAGGTGTCCCAGTTCAAGGCCATGGTCTCCGCCCTGCATGAGGCCGACATCGAGGTGCTGCTCGACGTGGTCTACAACCACACCGGCGAGGGTGGCCACCAGGGCCCCACCCTGTCCATGCGGGGCATCGACCACGACGCGTACTACCGCCTCACCAACGACCGCCGCAACGACTACGACGTCACCGGCACCGGCAACTCCGTCAACACCGCCCACCCCATGGCCCTGCAACTGGTGATGGATTCGCTGCGGTACTGGGTCACGGAGATGGGCGTCGACGGCTTCCGCTTCGACCTGGCCACCACCATGATCCGCGACGCCCAGCACCACGTCGACCAGAACCACGCCTTCAAGCAGCTCGTGGCGGCGGACCCCACCTTCGACGGCATCAAGATGATCGCCGAACCGTGGGACGTCGGCCCCTACGGCTACCAGGTGGGCGCCTACGGGCCCGGCTGGTACGAGTGGAACGACCGGTTCCGCGACCACGTGCGCGACTACTGGCGCGGCGGCGTACACGGGGTCCAGGAGCTGGCCACCCGGCTGGCCGGTTCGCCTGACATCTTCGACCAGCCCGGCCGCAACCCCCAGGCGAGCATCAACTTCGTCACCGCGCACGACGGCTTCACGATGCTGGATCTGGTCAGCTACGACGTCAAGCACAACTGGGACAACGGCGAGGCCAACCGCGACGGCAGTGACAACAACCGCTCCTGGAACCATGGCTGGGAGGGCGAGACGCCAGACCCCGAGATCAACGCGCTGCGTCGCCGCCAGGTGCTCAACATGATGGCCACCCAGCTGCTGGCCGCCGGCACGCCCATGCTGACGGCCGGAGACGAATTCGGCCGCACGCAGAAGGGCAACAACAACGCCTACTGCCAGGACTCGCCCACGTCCTGGGTGAACTGGGACATCGCCCCCGAATGGCAGGCCGTGCGCGACCGCATCCGTGACCTCATCGCCATCCGGCAGCGGCACTGCGCGTTCCGGCCGGTTGACTACGCCTACCACACCGAGATCATCAACCAGCACGGCGAGAACCTGCAGCGCGTCGACCTCACCTGGATGGACGGCCGCTACGGCGAGATGAGCCAGGACGCCTGGCACGACGGCGCCCGCCGCCTACTGGGGATGTACGTCTCCAACGACCACGAGGGCTTCCTCACCTGGTTCAACTCGGACCCGGAACCGCAGCGCATCGTGTTGCCCACCATGCCCTGGGGGCGCGCCTACGAGGTCATCTGGCATTCCGGCGACGAGGGCGAACTGCCGGAGGGCGAGCTGCCCGCGCTCGGCGAATTCGACATCCCCGGCCGCACCGTCGCGCTCATGCGCGTCAGCGTGCCGCTCAACTCCAAGGAGCTGCTCGCGCTCCAGGCCGAGTCGGAGCCCTCGTCGTACGACCTCGTTCCGGGCGGCACGTCCAACAGCTAGGCTGGCGGCGTGACTGAGGACATCTCGCCCCGTATCAGCAAGCGCATCGTCCGGACAGACGGAGGCTTCGGCCGCATCCCCGTCACCGGCGTCACTCCCGTCATCGAGGGAGGGGCCTACCCCGTCAAGGCCGTGGTCCATGAACGCATCCTGATCCAGGCCTGCGTCTTCCGGGAGGGCCATGACGCGGTCAACGCATCGGTCATCCTCACCTCCCCCGGCGGCACCCAGCGCCGCGTCGACATGAAACAGGTCGAGCCGATGGGCCTCGACATCTGGCAGGCGCACGTGCGCATGGCCGCAGAGGGCGACTGGACCTACCGCATCGAGGGCTGGTCAGATCCCTGGGGCACCTGGCGCCACGCCGCGGAGAAGAAGCTCCCGGTCGGGGTCGACGTCGAACTGGTCTGCATGGAGGGCCGTGACCTCCTGGAGCGGGCCGCCCAGCACGCGGACCAGCTGCGGGTAGCCGGCGCCGCCCACCTCCTGCGCGGCGCGTCCGAGACGATCACGCCGGAGACGGACATCGAGGAGATCCTCGAGCTGGTCACCTCCGGCCCCATCCACCGGGCCATGGCCCGCTTCGGCCCGCGCGAAATGGTCTCCCCCACCCCCGACTACCCCATCAGGGTCGAGCGTCGGCGCGCGCTGTACTCCTCCTGGTACGAGTTCTTCCCCCGTTCCCAGGGCGCCCATGTGGACGAGCACGGCACCTGGCACTCGGGCACGTTCGATTCTTCGCACGAGCGTCTGGAGGCTGCCGCCGCCATGGGCTTCCACGTGGTCTACCTACCGCCCATCCACCCCATCGGCACCGCCTTCCGCAAGGGGAAGAACAACTCCCTGGACCCCAGTCCGCAGGATCCCGGTTCCCCGTGGGCGATCGGCTCCCCGGACGGCGGGCACGACGCGATCCACCCGGATCTCGGCGACTTCGAGGACTTCGACAGGTTCGTCGCGAAGGCCCGTTCGCTGGGCCTGGAGGTGGCGCTCGATCTGGCGCTGCAGGCCTCGCCGGACCACCCCTGGGTACAGGACCACCCTGAATGGTTCACCACCCGGCTGGACGGCACCATCGCCTACGCCGAGAACCCCCCGAAGAAGTACCAGGACATCTACCCCGTCAACTTCGACCTCGACCCGGTGGGCATCTACCACGAGGTGCTGCGCATCGTGCGGTTCTGGATCGACCGCGGCGTGAGCATCTTCCGCGTCGACAACCCCCACACCAAGCCCGTCGAGTTCTGGGACTGGCTCATGAGCCGGGTCTACGAGACAAACCCAGAGGTGATCTTCCTCGCGGAGGCGTTCACGAAGCCGCAGATGATGGCCGCGCTCGGCAAGGTGGGCTTCCACCAGAGCTACACCTACTTCACCTGGCGCAACGCGAAGTGGGAACTCGAGGAGTACCTCACCGAGCTGTCCTCGGAGATGGCCTCCTTCTACCGGCCCAACTTCTTCGTCAACACCCCGGACATCAACCCGCTCTACCTGCAGTCGGGCAACCCGGCCGCCTTCTCGATCCGGGCTATCCTGGCCGCCACCATGTCCCCCACCTGGGGCGTCTACTCCGGCTTCGAACTCTTCGAGCACGAACCGCTGGCCGAAGGCCGTGAGGAATACCTCAACTCGGAGAAGTACGAGTACCGGCCGCGTGACTACAACGCGCAGCCCAACCTCAACCTCCTGTTGGGGAGGCTCAACGAGATCCGCGAGCAGCACCCGTCGCTGCAGCAGCTGCGCGACATCCACCTCCACCATGCAGCGCACGACCAGGTCATCGTCTACTCCAAGCGCGACGCCGACGACCTGGTCGTCGTCGTGTGTTCCCTGGACCAGGACGCCACCGTGGAGTCGCCCGTCATGCTCGACTTCGACGCGCTCGGTTTCCCGAACCGCGCCACGGTCAAGGTGCACGACCTGCTGACCGGCGAGGAATACCAGTGGGGCCGCGAGTCCTTCGTCCGGCTCTACCCCGGCAAGCCCGCCCACATCTTCCACGTGACGGCCGAATGACCGGCACCGATGATCTCTGGAACCTCGCGCTCACGCAGCGGTGGTTCTCCGGGCGCGAGGGGCGCCCCGTCGACGTCGAGTACGGCGATTGGCTCCCCTCGGAAGACGCCGAGGTCCGTCTCCGGCCGGCGGTGCTCGTCGTCGAGTTCGACGGCGGACGCCGGGAGCGCTTCCTCATTCCGCTGCTGTACCGCGGCAGGGAGGACCCCGTTGACGCCTGCGACGACGGCGCGGTCCTGCTGGACCTGCTCCGCGCCGAGGCCCCTGGCTTTGAACGGTTGCGCGACGTGCCGGAGGGCCTACCCGCCCGCCGCTACACGGGCGAGCAGTCCAATACGAGCATCTTCTACGGCACGCAGCTGCTGGCGAAGGTGTTCCGCCGCCTCGAGCCTGGCGTCAACGCGGATGTGGAGGTGCACAGGGCGCTGGCCGGCAGCGGCGTGGTGGCCGAGCTCTATGGCGCGTGGCGGGTCGACGGCACTGACTACGCCGTTTTCCTGGAGGCGCTGAAGGCCCCGCAGGACGGCTACCTGCTCGCCTGCGAATTCGCTTCCGAGGGCCGCAGTTTCGCAGACCATGCGCAGGCGCTGGGCGTCGCGCTCGCCACGGTGCACCACCGCCTCGCGGCCAATTTCCCGATGTCGACCACCGACGGCACCCGGCTGGCGGACGACTTCAGGCGGCGTTTCCGCACCGTCGTGGCAGAGGTGGGCGCCGTCGAGCCGTATCAGCCCGCCGCCGAGGCCGTGTTCGCCCAGGTCGCGGACCACCAGGTGCCCACGCAACGCGTGCACGGCGACTGCCACCTCGGCCAGGTCCTCCTCAGCGAGGGCCGGTGGATCTACGTCGACTTCGAGGGCGAGCCCCTGAAGTCGATCGAGGAGCGCAGCCTGCCGGATTCACCGTTGCGCGATGTCGCCGGCATGCTGCGTTCCTTCGCCTACGCCGCAGCGGCCGGCGAAGCCGACGATGCCTGGCTCACCGAGGCCCGCGATGCCTTCCTGCGCGGATACGGGCAGGACCACATCGACGCGCCGCTGCTGGCGGCCTACGAGATCGACAAGGCGGGGTACGAGGCGACCTACGAGTCGCGCTACCGCCCCCACCTGCTCGGCGTCCCCCTGGGTTACCTCGACACGCTCGGCTGAAGCGCCCCGGCCACTGCCAGCCGGTGCCTCACCAGCACTGCGCGCAGCAACTGGTCGAAGCGCGTCCGGTCCAGAGCCGGCGCCCCCTGGAGCGGGCGAATCCCGCCGCCCCTACTCAGCCGAGCCTTGACCGTGTGGAGGCCCACCACCTGATGCACCGCGATCTGCTCGTAGGTCAATCCACAGATGTCGCGCAGCACCAACGCCTCCCTGATGACCACCGGCAGAGACTCCACCACCCCCCGCAGCCGCAGTTCGACCGGATCCGTGCACACGGGCACGGGAAGCGCCGCCTGCCTGAGCGGCTCAGGGCTCCGTTGCCGATGCCAGGCGACCGCCCGGGACGTCCCCGCCGCCACCAAGCTCAGCCACTGGCCGAACGCCACCGCCCCGCTGTAATCAGTGATCGCCCTCCTCGCGTTGCCGAACGTGTGCGCCAAAGCATCCATCGCGTCGCGCGGGTCGTTGGTGATCCTCAGACAGACGGACCACAGCGTGTGACGGTGGGGCTCGAGCAGCGCCCCGAACGCCCGCTCATCCCCCGCGCGTGCCGCGTCGATGGCAAAGGTCCTTGCCGCTATGTCGCCCACCGACGTGATCGTCATGTTGTCCCCCCCTGAAATCAACGGTGACCTGAGCCATATCCTCGTCCGGCGGCTTAAGGGATTCTTAAACTTCCTTACCGGATGGACTTTGGGAACGCGTCCGTCGTGAAATCATGTGTCGATGGAGAAGGCTTGCCGGATTCGCCTTCTCGGCCCCGCCCGGGTGCTGGGGGCCGACGGCGCCGGCCCTGTGATGATGAGCGGAACGCGGCAGCGGGTCCTGCTGGCTGCGCTCGCCCTGAGGCCCGGCCGCCCCGTCCCCGTGCCGGACCTCGTTTCCGCGCTCTGGGGGGACGAACCGCCGGACAGCGTGCACAACGCCCTCCAGGTTCACGTCTCAGGGCTACGCAAGGTTGTCGAACCGCTCGGTTTCCCCATCGTCCGCGACGGCGCCACCTACACCCTGTCCTGCGGGATCTCCGACGTCGACGTGGCCATGTTCGAGGCTCTCGTCACCCGCGCGCAGTCCCTCCTCCGTAGCGCCGCCCCGGACCAGGCGCTGGAGGTGTTGGAACGGGCCTTCACGCTCGCCTCAGGCCCGCTGCTGGCGGGGCTGGACCTGACGGCCTGGTTGGAGCAGGCCCGCCGGGCGATCGCCGAGCGGCACGTCGCCGCCCGCCGCGACCACATCATCGCCCTCTTCCGCAGCGGCCGTGCGGAGCGCGCGGTGGAGGAAGCGCGGTCGCTGGTGGCCGACGATCCCCTCGACGAGGCGTCCTGGTCGCGACTGATGGCCGCCCAGTACCACGCGGGCCAGCCCGGTGCCGCCCTGGAGACGTTCCACCAGGCCCGCCGCACGCTGCTCGACGAGCTCGGCGTGGAGCCGTCGCCCGAGCTCACGGCGCTGCAGCGCGACATCCTCAACCACAAGCTGCCGTCCCCGGTCACTCCGCCGACGTTGCAGGGAGCCTCGCTGCCGACGGCGGACCTCGTCGGGCGCGACGACCTCGTCGAGCGAGTGCTTTCGGCGGTGGGCTCGCACCGGCTGGTGACGCTCCACGGCCTCGGAGGGGTGGGCAAGTCCGCCCTCTGCATCGCCGTGGTGGACAGGCTGAAGGCGGCGGGCCGCCGGGTGGCCACGACGGAGTTCATGCAGGTGTCCACGCCCAGGGACGCGCTGGAATCCTGGTGCCGAGCCCTCCAGTTGCCGGTCGGGGACGGGGATCCGACGCAGACGATCGCGAGGGCCGGGCCGTGCGTCCTCGTTGCCGACAACGCGGAGCAGTTCGACGGTTTCGCGGACCTCGCGCTCGCCCTGCTGTCCGCCGCGCCTGAGGCCACGGTGCTCGTGACCGCCCGTCAGCCGGTCGGCATCGGCCCGGAGGCGGCGATCGTCGTGCCCCCGCTCCCGTCGGATCCCAGCGGCCCGTCGGCCGCCGAGGAGTTGTTCGTCCGGCATTGCCGCCGCGCCACGCCCGGCATCGATCTGGAGGATTCCGCGGCCGACATCCGAGAATTGTGCCGGCTGAGCGGTGGCCTGCCGCTGGCGATCGAGCTCCTCGCCGCGCGGATCAGGGCGTCGTCCCCCGCGCGGCTGGTCGAGCAGTTGCACCGGTCCCCTGAGGCGCTCGCAGCCCTGACGACGGACCGCGATCCCCGGCGCAGCATCCCCGCCGTCGTCGAGTGGGCGGCCAACGGTTGCTCGCCGGAGGCGCGGATGCTGCTGCGCGCCATGGCCGAGGCGGCTGGACTCGTCAGTGGGCACCTCGTCGACTCGCTGAGTCGCAGCCCCCAGGCGCTGATGGAACTCGTGGACGCCGGCCTCGTCACCGGACCCACGGACTCTGACCACTTCCTCGTCCTGCCCCCGGTGGCGCAGGCCCTCGGCGACTCCGACGGCCCCACCCGGGACGCGCTGCTCGACGCTGTGACGGACCTGGTGCGGCCCCCGGACGGGTCACAGCCCTCGGTCCGGGCGCTTCTGGACGACCAGTCCGCCGTGTTGCGGGCCGTGACGCTCTCCTGCGAGGCGGGGCACCCGGGGGTCCTGCTGCCGTGGCTCGAACCCTTCTGGCTCGCCACCGCCCGCGTGCGCGAGGGCATCCGCGTCCTGAACGGTGCGCTGGAGAACGCGCATCCCGACGACAGGGTGGCCCTGCAGGTCGCGCTGGGGCTGTTGGTGGTCCTGACCGGTGAAGGCGACCCCGACGCCCTGGAGGCGTCCCTCCGTGCGGCGGAAACCACGCCCTGGCACCACAGCCGGCTCGTCGTCGAGGGCTGGTGCAGCGTCGGGGGCCTCCACGCAGCCGGCCTCCGGCCGGAGGAGGTGACGCGGTGCGCGCAGGAGGCGACCACGGCGGCCGGCCACGACCCGGTGCTGCGCGCCCTGGCGCTGGGCTGCTCCGCGGCCGCCGCGGACGCCGAAGGTGACACTGAGCACGCCGTGGACCTCGGCTTCCGGAGCGTCGCCGAGCTCCGACGCCACGGGGACCCCCAGGATCTGGTCGCGGCGCTGGGGCGGCTGGTGGAGCCCCTCGTCCGCCTGGGCCGGGTGGCACAGGCGCGGGTCAACGTCGACGAGATGTTGGAGCTGTCGGCCCGGCACCCCATGGGGATGGGAGCTGTGGCGGTCTCGGCCGAGGCGGCCGTCGTCGAGCTCGCGGAGGGCGGGGCCGCCGCCTCGATCGGAATGGCCACCACGGTGCTGGCCAAACTCGACGAAGTGGGGTGCCGCACGCGCCACGAGGTGGTGGCGCTGCGCTGCATCGCCCTCGCTCACACGCAACTCGGCCGGCCCGGCCTCGGGGCCCGCTTCTTGGGCGCCGCCGACCAGGTGGCCCACCGCGCTGGCCGGCATCCCGAGGAACCGTGGGCGCTGTTGTTCGAACCGACGCTGGCCGCGCTGCGGGCGGCCCCCGAGTTCGCGGAGAACCGTCTCATCGGCCGATCCGATCCCGACGGTGTGGTCCAGCGCTGGCTGGCAGCCGTCGCCAACGCCTGAAACCAGGCACGTAGCCACGTCCGCCAGCGGCGCACCCCTGGGCACGCTAGATTGGCGCGCAGACCTGCACGATGGGAGCAAGACATGGCGCATGACCAGTTCGGCGGACTGACCGGGTGGGACTTCGAGGGTTTCCACAGCGGCGGCGACACAGAACTGTGGCGGCGCCTCGGTAGCAAGGTGGTCAGCGTCAACGACGACGGCCGGGAGGTCACCGGCGTCCGCTTCGCCGTCTGGGCGCCCAACGCGCGCTCGGTCCAGGTGATCGGCGACTTCAACTGGTGGACCGGCGACCAACTCCACCTCGTCCCCGGCACCGGCGTGTGGGCCACCTTCATCCCCGGCCTCGACGAGGGCACGCTCTACAAGTTCCGGATCGAGACGGCCGACGGCCAGTGGCTCGAGAAGGTGGACCCCATGGCCCGGTTCTCCGAGCAGGCACCGGCCAACGCGTCGATCGTCTACGAGTCGAAGTACCTCTGGGCCGACGACGAGTGGATCGCCAAGCGGCGCGCCGCGCAGGCCCACGCCGAGCCGATGAGCATCTACGAGGTACACCTCGGTGGCTGGCGCAAGGGCAAGAGCTACCTGGACCTGGCCGAAGAACTGGTCAGCTACGTCAAGTGGCAGGGCTACACGCACGTCGAGCTGATGCCTGTGGCGGAGCACCCCTTCGAGCCCAGCTGGGGATACCAGGTCACCGGCTACTTCTCCCCCACGTCGCGCTTCGGCAAGCCTGATGACCTGCGCTACCTCATCGACCGCCTGCACCAGGCGGGCATCGGCGTGATCATGGACTGGGTGCCCGGCCACTTCCCGAAGGACGCGTGGGCGCTGGGCCGCTTCGACGGCACCGCGCTCTACGAGCACGCTGACCCCCGGCAGGGCGAGCATCAGGACTGGGGCACCTACATCTTCAACTACGGCCGCAACGAGGTGAAGAGCTTCCTGGTGTCCAACGCGCTGTACTGGATCCAGGAGTTCCACGTCGACGGGCTGCGCGTCGACGCCGTGGCCTCAATGCTCTACCTGGACTACTCCCGTGAGGAGGGCCAGTGGGTGCCCAACCAGCACGGCGGACGCGAGAACCTCGAGGCGATCGACTTCCTGCGCTACGTCAACCGCCACCTCTACGAGCGCGAGCCCGGCGTCCTGATGATCGCTGAGGAGTCGACGAGCTTCGCCGGCGTCACCAAGCCGGTGCACGAGGGCGGGCTGGGCTTCGGCTTCAAGTGGAACATGGGCTGGATGAACGACACGCTGCGCTACCTGCAGCTCGACCCGGTCTACCGCCAGCACGAGCACAACCTGCTCACCTTCGCGATGGTCTACCAGTACTCGGAGAACTTCATCCTGCCGATCAGCCACGACGAGGTCGTGCACGGCAAGGGCTCCATGATCAACAAGGTCCCCCAGGACGACTGGCGCAAGTTCGCGACGCTGCGCGCCTACTACTCCTTCATGTGGAGCTTCCCCGGCAAGCAGCTGGTGTTCATGGGTTGCGAGTTCGGCCAGCGCCCGGAGTTCAACGAATCCGTCTCGCTCGAGTGGTGGGTCAGCGAGCTGTGGGGGCACGGTGGCCTGCAGCGCCTCTTCCGCGACCTGAATCTCATCTACCGCGCCAACCCCGCGCTCTACGAGCTGGACAGCTCCCCTGACGGCTTCAGCTGGATCAATGCGGACGACCCCGGGCACAACGCGCTGTCCTGGGTCCGCCACGACTCGCAGGGCAACCATGTCGCCTGCATCGTGAACTTCTCCCCCGTGCCGCTCCAGGACTACGAGATCGGCCTGCCCATGGACGGCAGCTGGGAGGAGATCCTCAACACTGACGCGCCCATCTACGACGGTTCAGGCGAGTTCGGCAACCTCGGCGAGGTGCACGCGATCGACGAGCCGTGGGGCCACTGGCCGGCGCGCGCCAACGTCACGGTGCCCCCGCTCGGATCGGTCTGGTTGCGCAGGGCAGCAGGTCAGTGAGCGAGTTCCATGTCTCCGTCGACATCACCGGCGGCGTCGGCACGCTCCGCTGGGAGGAACAACAGGTCGACGTCGACACGCTGAAGCGGGCCATCTCGCTCGCCGCCGACGACGCCATCCTCGCCCACAACCTGCGCAGGCTCCAGGTGGAGCTGCCGGAGTGGGACACGGCGGCGCGGGTCTCGCTGCACCGCGCTGGCTTCCGGCTCGAGGGGCGCCTGCGCTCCGTGCTGGAACCCCAGCCGGGCGTCTTCCGCGACATCCTCGTGTACTCGCGCCTCGCCATCGATCCCGTCTACGGCGAGGTGGGTTTCTCGGGCGTGCTGGATTCGATCCTGCCCACCAAGCGCCTGATCGCCCATGCGTTGTTCCGCGACGCGGAGGGCCGGGTGCTGCTGCTGGAGACGTCCTACAAGGACGACTGGGAGCTGCCCGGCGGTGTCGTCGAGCCCGGGGAGTCGCCCCGGGTCGGCGGCGAGCGCGAGTGCCTGGAGGAGCTCGGCATCGAGGTGCGGTTCGGCCAGCCACTGCTCGTCGACTGGATGCCGCCGTACCTCGGTTGGTCGGATGCGCTGGAGCTCATCTTCGACGGCGGGGTGCTCGACGACGACACCATCTCGCGGCTCGGCACCGACGACCCCGAGATCGTCGCCATCCACTGGGTCGCCCCGGAGGACGTCGAACCCCACGTCATGGACCTGTCCGCCCGCCGGATCCGTCTGATGCTGGACGGCTACACCGGGCTCACCGAGAACGGCTGCCCGGTCCCCGACGCCGGCTGAGCCCGCGTTCCGCGCGAGGGGTCAGAGGGTGACGCCGAACATCTGTGCGGTGGCACGCGCTGAGGGCTGACCCGCATCGGGATCTGCCCCCGCCTCCAGCAGCGCCGCGATCACGGCCTGTTCCTGTTTGAACACGGCCCCGGCCAATGGCGACTGGCCCCGGCTGTTCAGGGCGTCCGGATCGGCGCCCAGCGCCGCCAGCGCGCGCACGGTTCCGGCATGGCCGTGGTAGGCGGCCAACATGAGCAGTGTGTTGCCGTCGGCATCCGTGAGGTCGACCGGCGCGCCCGCCTCGATGTAGGCGCTCAACCGCTGCGTCTCGCCCTGCCGTGCGCGATCGAAGAGCCAGTCGGCCAGCGCCGCAGGGTCCGAACCGTCAGGAATTTCACTCATGGATGGAACCCTAACCCGCCTATGCTGGAACGCATGGCACGGTCCGCATCCGCCCTACCCACGTCCACTTACCGCCTTCAGCTGAACGCGGACTTCACCTTCGAGGACGCCACCAGGCAGCTGCCCTATCTGGCCTCCCTGGGCGTCACCCACATCTTCTGCTCCCCCATCCTCCAAGCCGCCCCGGGCTCCATGCACGGCTACGACGTGGTGGACCACTCGCGGGTCTCCGTGGAGTGCGGCGGCGAGGACGGGTTCCGCAGGATGGTGGCGGCCGCCCGGGAACTGGAGCTCGGCATCATCGTCGACGTCGTGCCCAACCACATGGCGGTCCCCACCCCGCTGTGGCTCAACCACGCGCTGTGGGACGTGCTGCGCTCGGGCGCCGACTCGGAGTTCGCCGGCTGGTTCGACATCGACCTCACCCGTTCCCGCGCCATCCTCATGCCGGTGCTCGGCCGGCGCATCGGGGACGAACTGGCAGACAACACGATCCGGCTGGAGAACCGGATGTTCCCCGGCGGCGGCGAGCCGGTCATCGTCTACCACGACCACGTCTTTCCGGTCCGCCCGGGCACTGAGCACCTGCCGCTCATCGAACTCCTCGAGCAGCAGTGGTACCGCCTGGCCTACTGGAAGGTCGGCAACGAGGAGCTCAACTACCGGCGGTTCTTCGACGTCGACACGCTCGCGGCCATCCGCGTGGAGGACCCGGAGGTCTTCGAGACGAGCCACGCCAAGCTCATCGAGCTGTTCGACGAGGGGCTGATCGACGGCTTCCGCATCGACCATCCGGACGGCCTGGCCACCCCGCGCGGCTACCTCCAGATGCTGCAGCGCGCCACCGGGGGCTGCTGGGTGGTGGTGGAGAAGATCCTGGAGCCGCACGAGCAGTTGCCGGAGGGCTCCCGGTGCGCCGGCACCACGGGCTACGACGCCCTGCTGCGGGTCAACGGTCTGTTCCACGATTCCAGCCAGTTGGCCAGGTTGAACGACCTGTGGGAGCGCACTGCGGACACGTCCGAAGGCTGGTTCGGCCAGGTGCTCCAGCAGGCCAAGGAGGAACTGGTCAGGACGATGCTGTTCACGGAGGTGAACCGGCTCACCTCCATCGCCGTGGCCGTCTGCGGCTCAGACCTGAGGCTGCGCGACCACACCCGTCGCGACCTCGAGCGGGCGATCCGGAGCCTGCTCGTCCACATGGACCGCTACAGGGCCTACCTCGAACCCGGGCTGCCCGCCAACGACGCCGAGCTCGCCGTCGTGCACGAGGCGGCAGACCGGGCACGCCCGGAGCTGGACGACGACGAGCAGGCCACGCTCGACTTCATCGTGGCCCTCGTCTCGGGCGAAGACCCCACTGGTGAGGGTGGCGGCCCCGAGACCCTGCCCTCGGTGACGGCGCACCCCGTCACCACCGAGCTGCCGGACTCGCCGCCTGATGTGGGTGCCCTCCGCGCGGAGTTCATGATCCGATTCGCCCAGACCTGCGGGCCGGTGATGGCCAAGGCCAAGGAGGACACCGCCTTCTACCGCTGGAACCGCTTCGTCGGTGTCAACGAGGTGGGCAGCGAACCCACCATCGTCGGGATCTCGCCTGATGCCTTCCATGATTTCTGCGAGCAGCTGAACCAGCAGTGGCCGGCCACCATGACCACCCTGTCCACGCACGACACCAAGCGCTCCGAGGACGTCCGGGCCCGGCTGTCCGCGCTGCTGGAGCACGCCAAGGCCTGGGAGGCGTGCCTGGCAGAACTGCGCGCCGCCACTGAGGAGATCCGCTCGCCGCTGGTCGACGGCGCCACCGAACTGCTCGTGTGGCAGACCCTGGCGGCCGTGCGTCCCATCACCGAGGAACGGCTCGACAGGTACCTGACCAAGGCGATGCGCGAGGCGAAGCGGCACACCACCTGGACCGCCCCGGAAGCCGCCTACGAGTCGGCGGTGCTGGACCTCGCGCACGCGGGGCTGAGGAACGACCGGTGCGCCGCGGCCCTGGCGGAGTTCGACGACGTGACCGCGGACACCGTCCGTTGCAACGTGCTGGGCGCGAAGCTGATCCAACTGACCATGCCCGGGGTGCCGGACGTGTACCAGGGCTGCGAGATCGTCAACGTCTCCCTCGTCGACCCCGACAACCGCCGGCCGGTGGATTTCGTCAGGCGCGCCAAGCTGCTCGCCGAACTCGACGCCATCACCGCACCGGGCTCCCTGGACGCCGAGAAGCTCCTGGTCACCAGCCGCGCCCTGCGGCTGCGGCGCCAGAACGCCGACGCCTTCCGCGGCCCGGGGGCCACCTACGCGCCGGTCCCCACCACCTCCGGTCACGCAGTGGCCTTCGCACGGGGCACCGAAGGCGGCGGCGTGACCGCGGTCACGGTCGCCACCCGGCTCCCCTCTGCACTGGCTGAGCGGGGAGGCTGGGGCGAGCACCTGATCATCCTCCCCGAGGGCCGGTACCGCTGCATGTTCACCGGTCTGGAGATCGAGGGCGGCGCGCAACCGCTGGCGAGCCTCCTGACAGACCTCCCCGTCTCGCTGCTGATGGCGGTGGACGCCTGATGCGCCCAGAGGTCTGGGCGCCCCTGCCCACCGTCGTCGAACTGCAGCTGGGCACCAGCCGCCACCCCATGCGGCCGGACCCCCTCAGGCCCGGATGGTGGGTCGCGGACCATGAGTTCGACGCCGGAAGCCGCTACGGCTTCGTCCTGGACGGCGAGGGCCCCTTCCCGGACCCGCGTTCTCTCAGCCTCCCGGACGGGGTACACGGCCTGAGCCGCGCTGTGGCTCTGCCCAAGCAACGCCCAACGGGATATCTCGGGACGCCCCTGCGCGGCAAGGTCCTCTACGAACTGCACGTCGGCACGTTCACGGACGAGGGCACCCTCGACGCCGCCGCCGGTCGTCTCGCCTACCTCCTCGAGCTCGGGGTCGAGGCCGTCGAACTGATGCCGCTCAGCGCTTTCGCCGGTGACCGGGGGTGGGGCTACGACGGTGTCGCGCCCTGGTCCGTGCACGCGGCCTACGGCGACCAGGAGGCGCTCGTGCGCTTCGTCGACGCGGCCCATGAACACGGGTTGGCCGTGCTCCTCGACGTGGTGCACAACCACCTCGGCCCCGAGGGGAACTACCTGTCGAAGTTCGGCCCGTACTTCACCGAGCGCCACACCACGCCCTGGGGACCGGCCGTCAACCTGGACGATGTGGGGTCCGCGGAAGTGCGCCGCTATCTGATCGGGTCGGCCTGCCATTTCCTCGTCGACATCGGGATGGACGGGCTGCGCCTCGACGCCGTGCACGCTCTCCGGGACGACTCGGCGCGGCATTTCCTCGCGGAACTCTCCGACGAGGTGGCCGGCTGGGAGGCCGAGACCGGCCGCCCGCTCACCCTGTTCGCGGAGTCAGACCTGAACTGCGCCGAGATGGTCTCCCCCGTCGGCACGTCCCCCGGAGCCAGGGGCATGGACGGGCAGTGGGCCGACGACATCCACCACGCGCTGCACTCATTCTTCGGCAGAGAGACGCAGGGCTACTACGTCGACTACGGCACCCCCGAGATCCTCGTCAAGGCCCTCACCCGGGTGTTCGTGCGCGACGGGGGCATCTCCGCCTTCCGGGGCACGCGGTGGGGCGCGCCCGTGGACCCGACGAGCCCCCACTACGACGGGCACTCGTTCGTGGCCTCGCTGCAGAACCACGACCAGGTGGGCAACCGGGCCGTGGGCGACCGCTTCCACATGCATGCCGGTCACGCCGCTCAGTCGGCCGCCGCGGCGCTGTACCTCCTGGGACCCTTCACGCCGATGCTCTTCATGGGAGAGGAGTGGGCCGCCTCCAGCCCATTCCCCTACTTCAGCCAGCTCGGCCCGGAGCTCGGGCCGTTGGTGACCGAGGGCCGGGCCCGGGAATTCGCCGCCATGGGATGGCAGCAACAGACCCCTGACCCCCAGGCTGAGGAGACCTTCCTCAGCGCGAAGCTGCACTGGGAGGAGCGCTCCGAGGGGAACCACGCCGAGATGCTCGAGTGGTACCGCACCCTGCTCCGCCTGCGCCGCGAACACCCCGAGTTCCGCAGCCCGGACCTCGCCGCCGTCGGTGCCGAGGTGCTCGACGCAGACACCGTGGCGCTGCACCGGGGACCGTTCACGATCCTCGCCTCCCGCGTCCCGGACCGGGTGAGGGCCCCCCGCGGCGAGGTGCTCGCATCGACCGGCGGCTGCATCGTCGTGCGGCGCGGGTGAGCCTGGCAAGATGGAACCCATGACTGATGCGAACTTCACGCGCCCGGGCGCCGTTGACCTGTCCTCACTGACGGATGCCGCGCCGACGGGTGGCAGCTACGTCACCTCGGTGACCGAGGCCAGCTTCAACGACCTCGCCGGCACATCGATGCAGCACCCGGTGGTCGTCGAGTTCTTCTCCCCCCGGGACCCCAACGGCCAGCAGGTCTCCGCAGCGCTGGCCGAGCTGATCAACGCCGCCCAGGGTCGCTTCTTGCTGGGCCGCGTCGATGTGGATGCCGAACCGCGGCTGGCCCAGGCGCTGGGCGTTCAGGCCGTGCCCACAGTCGTCGCCCTCATCGGGGGCCAGATGGCCCCCCTGTTCCAGGGCACCAAGTCCCGCGAGGAGATCTCGGCAGTACTCGACCAGATCGCGCAGCTCGCCGTCGGCAACGGCATGACCGGCCGGGCCCAGCCCGTGGGCGGGGCCCCCGCCGGCAACGGCGACGCCGAGCAGCAGCCCGTTGCCAACCCGCGCTTCGCGAAGGCCGACGCCGCCCTGCAGGCGGGCGACTTCGCACAGGCCGTCCGGGAATTCGACGAACTGCTCAAGGAGACCCCGCACGACGCCGAGGTCGTCGCCGGCCGCGCCCAGAGCGCTCTGCTGGAGCGCTCCGCCACCTTCAACCCCGCGGAGATCGTGGCGCGGGCCGCCGCCCAGCCCGACGATGTCGCCGCCCAGCTCGACGCGGCAGACCTCGAGGTCATCAACGGCCGCTACGAGGAGGCGTTCGACAGGTTGCTCGGCCTTGCCGCCGAGAGCGACGAGGAGCAGCGCGACGCCATCCGCGTGCGCCTGCTGGAGCTCTTCGAGGTCGTCGGCCGCGCTGAGAAGGTCGTCCTCAAGGCACGCCGCCGGCTCGCGTCCGTCCTGTTCTGAATAGGATGACTGGCATGGCACATGAGCGCGCCGGCCTGCCGGCCCAGGAATCAGATCTCATCAACGTCGACGAACTCCTCGCCGCCTACTACGACCGCACACCGGATCCGTCCAACCCGGACGAGATGGTCGTCTTCGGCACGTCGGGGCACCGTGGTTCCTCCCTCGACACCGCCTTCAATGAGGCGCACATCGCCGCCACCACCCAGGCGATCGTCGAGTACCGCGCCGCGCAGGGCACCACCGGGCCGCTGTTCATCGGCAAGGACACCCACGCCCTGTCGCTGGCCGCCTGGAAGACGGCGCTCGAGGTGCTGCACGCCAACGGCGTGAAGGTGCTGGCCGAGCGCGAGGACGAGTACACCCCCACGCCCGCCGTCTCGCGCGCCATCATCCGGTACAACAACACCGGCGGCGCGGCGCAGGCGGACGGCATCGTCGTGACCCCGTCGCACAACCCGCCGCGCGACGGCGGCTTCAAGTACAACCCCCCGACGGGGGGTCCTGCAGACAGCGACGCCACCGAGGTGATCGCCGCCCGCGCCAACGAACTGCTCTCGGACATGGGCGCCGTCAGGCGCACACCCTACGAGAGGATCGCCACGGACATCGAGCGCTACGACTACCGCTCCCCCTACTGCGCGGAGCTGGCCCAGGCGCTCAACTTCCCCGCCATCATGTCGGCCGGCCTCACGCACGGTGCTGATCCCATGGGCGGCGCGTCCGTCCAGTACTGGCAGTACCTCGCCGAGCAGGGCCTCCCCATCGAGGTCGTCAACCCTGAGGTGGACCCCACCTGGCGGTTCATGACGCTCGACACCGACGGCAAGATCCGCATGGACTGCTCCTCCCCCAACGCCATGGCCTCGCTCGTCGCCCAGCGCGACAGGTACACCGTCGCCACCGGCAACGATGCGGATTCGGACCGCCACGGCATCGTCACGCCGGACGCCGGCCTGATGAACCCCAACGCCTACCTGGCGGTGGCGATCAACTACCTGTTCGCCCACCGTTCCGGCTGGTCGTCCGCCGCCGGCATCGGCAAGACGCTGGTGTCGAGTTCGCTGATCGACAAGGTGGCCACCAAGCTCGGCCGGCGCCTCGTGGAGGTTCCGGTCGGCTTCAAGTGGTTCGTGCCGGGCCTGATGGACGGCTCCATCGGCTTCGGCGGTGAGGAATCAGCGGGCGCGTCCTTCCTGACGTTGGACGGCCGTACGTGGACCACGGACAAGGACGGCATCCTCCTGGCGCTGCTGGCGTCCGAGATCATCGCCGTCACCGGCAAGACCCCCAGCGAGCACTACGCGGAACTCGAGGCCGAATTCGGCAGGTCCTACTACGCACGCGTGGACGCCGACGCCAACCGCGAGCAGAAGGCGCGCCTCGGCAGCCTCGGCCGCGCCGACGTGACCGTCGACGAGTTGGCCGGGGAGCCCATCCGCACGGTGCTGTCGCACGCCCCCGGCAACGACGCGCCCATCGGCGGCATCAAGGTGACCACGGACAGCGCCTGGTTCGCGGCGCGCCCGTCCGGCACCGAGGACAAGTACAAGATCTATGCCGAATCGCTGCGCTCCGAGGAGCATCTCGCGGAGGTGCAGGTGGCCGCCAAGGCGCTCGTCGACGCCGCCCTCGAGAACTGAGTCCGAGGGCCACCCCGCCGCCGGCGGCCGAACCCCCTATGGAAAACTAGGAGCCATGGAAAACTCTGATCTGTTCATCTGCATCGATCACGTCGGCCTGGCCGTCCCGGACCTCGATGAGGCCGTCAAGTTCCACACGGAGGTCTTCGGCTGGCGCGAACTGCACCGCGAGGTCAACGAGGAGCAGGGCGTCGCCGAGGCCATGATGGGCACCGGCGAGCAGGGCGAGGAGAACGCCAAGATCCAGCTCCTGGCCCCGCTGAACGAGAACTCGACCATCGCCAAGTTCATCGACCGCAACGGTGCCGGCATGCAACAGCTCGCCTACCGCGTGGCGGACCTCGACAAGGTCAGCGAAACCCTCAAGGAGCGCGGCATGCGCCTCCTGTTCCCGGAGGCCAAGCGCGGCACCGGCGGCTCCCGCATCAACTTCGTGCACCCCAAGGACGCACGTGGTGTGCTCCTCGAGCTCGTTGAACTCCCCAAGGAGCCCGCAGCGCACTGACGTTGCATGCTTTCCGGCACAGAGGGGGCGGGGCGGTCATCCGCCCCGCCCCCTTCGTGTCGGTTCCGGTGATCCGGCGCGGGCACCGACTAGGCTCTGGAAGAGCGAGATGGAAGGACTGCACGGTGACTGAACCCCAGGACCTCGAAACCGAGGAGACCGGACTCAACCTGTTCGACGACAGGGCCTCGGCGGTGGGCAGCTTCCCCAATTCGATGCTCGGCTATGACAAGCATTCCGTCGACAGCTACGTGCGGGAGCTGGAGAACCGCGTCGCCGAACTCAAGATGCAGGTGCGTGAGCAGGCCCGCGAAACCCGCTACGTCCGCGACACCGTCGGCGACACGGATTTCAGCCGGCTGGGCGCCCACGCCGCCGGCCTTCTCCGGTCTGCCGAGGCGCAGGCGGGCGACCTCATCGACCGCGCCCAGCATGAAGCGGAACGGATCAAGACGGAAGCGCGGCGCACCGCGGCCGCGCTGCGCGAGTCCGCGCAGCAGGAAGCAGACGACGTGCGCCTCACCGGCCTCGCGGGGCTGCGCCAACTCCGCCAGGAGCAGGCACAGGCGGGCAAGGCCACGCTCGAAACCGCGCGCCGCGACGCGGACCTCATCCTCGAAGACGCCCGCATCCGGGCCAAGGCAGTGCTCGACGGCGCCAACGCGCGCTCCGAGAGCCTCCTCGAAGCCGGCCGGGCAGAAGCGAACCGGGTGCTGAAGGAGGCGGAGCGCCGGGCCATCGAGCTCAAACTTGAAACCGAGCGCGCCGCGGAGAAGTCGGCCACGGAACTCGCGGCCCATGCGAAGGCCACGGACGACGCCATCGCTGAGCGCCTCGCCCAGGCGGACAAGGACGCTGCTGCCGCGACGGACCGGGCCAGGAAGGCCCGCGACGAGGCCCAGGCCATCCGCGCCGAGGCGGTGAAGGCCGCGGAGGAGATCCGGCTGACCGCCACCCGCCAGAGCGAGGAGACGCTCACCGTCCTCCGCGAGCGCGTTTCGCGCGCAGAGGCGGAGCTCGAGGAGAAGGTCGCCTGGCGCAAGGAACAGCTGGAGCGCGAGATCGCCTCGCTGGAAGCCCGCCGCGCGAACGCGCTCGGGCAACTGAGCAACCTGCGCGCCCTGGCCGAGGAATCCGGCGAGCAGTACGCCGAGAACACCACCACGGTCATCCCGACCGCAGACCCGGACAGCGAGACCACCATCATCCGAAACAGCAACGAGCAACCGTGAGCCACCCCAACGAGGCGGCGGCCGACGCCGCCCCCGGGGCCGCCCCCGCTTCCGAGGCGCCCAGCGCCACCCCCGACACGGCAGTCACGCCCAGGCACGTCGGGGCCGGCCGCGCGCGGCTGCCCCGCGTCGTCGGCCGCTTCTTCGGCACGACGGCGCGCGGCGCCCGCAAGATACTCACGCCGCTGCCTGAAGCCATCGTCGAGCCGGTGCCCCCCACTCCCCACGCCGTCGAGGAGCGCCGCTACTCGGCCTTCGGCATGGGCTTCATGGGCGCCATCGGTGTGCTCGTCGCCCTGGCGCTGGCCCAGGCCGTCCTCACCGTGCAGAGCGTGCTCATCCTCGCCGTCCTGGCGCTCTTCCTGGCGCTGGGGCTCAACCCGGCCGTCGAGTTCCTGACCCGCCTGCGCGTACCCCGCGGCATCGGGGTGGCGCTGGTGACCCTCATGCTCCTCGGCGTGCTGGCCCTGGGCGTGGTGGCGCTGGTGCCCATCTTCACCGAGCAGACCACCGCCCTCACCACGCAGTTGCCGGAGATGTTGCAGACGCTCCTGAACCATCCGCTCCTGGCGGAGTGGGAACAGCGCGACGAAGTGCTGGCGCGGGCGCAGGAGTTCATCACCTCCGGCGCGCTGCTCCAGAACCTCTTCGGTGGGCTGATGGGCGCGGGCCGCCTGGTGGCCAACCTCGTCTTCTCCGTGATCGTCACGTTGGTGCTCACGGTGTACTTCCTGGCGTCCCTCCCCACCATCAAGGAGACCATCTACGCCCTCGCCCCCGCCAGCCGGCGCCCCCGTGCGCGCTACCTGGCCGACGGCATCTTCGGCGGCGTCTCCGGCTACATCACCGGCATGTTCGTGATCGTCAGCATCGCGTCGGTGTCTGCGTTGATCTTCATGAACATCGCCGGGCTGGGCGACTACTCCCTGGCGCTGGCCTTCGTCGTCGCGATCTTCTGCTTCATCCCGTTGGTCGGCTCCAGCTTGGCCATGATCACGGTCGCCATCGTCGGTTTCGCGGTGGATCCGGCCATCGGCATCGCCACCATCATCTACTTCGTGATCTACCAGCAGTTCGACGCCTACATCCTCTACCCGAACGTGATGAAGCGCACCGTGAAGGTGCCGGGCGCATTGGTGGTGCTCTCGGCGATCATCGGCGGCATGCTGTTCGGTGTGATCGGGGCCGTCATCGCCATTCCCACCACCGCCGCGGTGCTGCTGCTGTACCGCGAGATCATCCAGCCGGCGCTCGACGCCTCCTGATCCACGGAGCAAGCCTGCTAGGTTGGTCGGGTGCGTTTGGTCATTGCGAGGTGCCAGGTTGATTACGTGGGCAGGCTGACCGCCCACCTTCCCCTGGCCACCCGGCTCATCCTGGTCAAGGCTGACGGGTCGGTCTCGATCCACGCGGATGACCGCGCCTACAAGCCGCTCAACTGGATGAGCCCGCCGTGCACCATGCAGATCACGCAGCCGGATCCGGAGGCCTCCGAACGCCTCGGGATCACCGAAGTGTGGCAGGTGCGAGCCAAGGACGGCGACACCCTGCACATCTCCATCGCGGACGTCCTGCACGATTCGGCCCACGAACTCGGCATCGACCCCGGCCTGCAGAAGGACGGTGTGGAGGAGAATCTCCAGGCCCTCCTCGCTGAGCACCCCGGCACGCTGGGCGAAGGCCTCAAGCTGGTGCAGCGCGAATACCTCACCCCCATCGGCCCGGTGGACCTCCTCCTGCGGGAAGGCACCGGCTACGTCGCCGTCGAGGTGAAACGCCGAGGCGAGATCGACGGTGTGGAACAGCTCACCCGCTACCTCGAACTGATGAACCGCGACCCCCACTTATCCCCCGTGCGCGGCATCTTCGCCGCCCAGCAGATCAAGCCGCAGGCCCGGACGCTCGCCACCGACAGGGGTATCGAGTGCCGCCTGATCGACTACGACGCACTGCGGGGTCTCGACAACGTCGACGAGCGGCTCTTCTGATGGGCCGGCGCCCCTCCAAGCACCTGCGGGCGCCGCGCCCGCTGCTCTCCGGCGGCTCGCAGCGCAGGGTGAGGAAGGGGGGCGTCAGCTACATCGTGCGCGACGTCCCCGCACACCGGGCGGAGAAGGAGTACCGCTGTCCCGGCTGCCGGCAGACGGTCGCCTCCGGCACCGCGCATGTCGTCGCCTGGCCTGAGAACGGCGCCTACGGCATCGACACCGGCATCGAGGCCCGACGACATTGGCACACACACTGCTGGGGACAGGCATGACGAACCAACTGCACCACCTCACCATCGGCTCCGGGGAACACACCGCCGTGTTCCTGCACGGGCTCTTCGGCCAAGGCAAGAACTTCGGCTCCATCGCCACCGGGCTGACAGACGTCGCCACGAGCTACCTGGTGGATCTGCCCAACCACGGCCGCTCGCCGTGGACGGAGACGTTCTCGCTGGACAACCAGGCCGCCGAGGTCGCCGAATGGCTCCACCAGTCGTTCGACGAGCCCATCGCACTCATCGGCCACTCGCTGGGCGGCAAGATCGCCATGCGCGTCGCCCTCCAGGCGCCGGAACTGGTCGAGAAGCTGATGGTGGTGGACATCTCGCCCGCCCGCAACGTGGAGGCGGCCCAGTTCGTCAACCTGGTGGCGGCGCTGCGCTCACTCGACCTGGCAGAGGTGCACAGCCGCACCCAGGCCGAGGAGGCCCTCGAGGAACTCATCCCGGACCGGACGGTGCGCCGCTTCCTGCTGCAGAACCTCCACCACAAGGACCACGTGTGGTTCTGGCTGGCGAACCTGGACCTGCTGGCAGATTCACTCCACGCGGTGGGCGGCTGGCCCCACATCGAGGGCGAGTTCGACGGGCCGGTGTTGTGGGTGACCGGAGGCCGCTCCCCCTACTGTCTGCCTGAGCATGAGGCGCCCATGCAGGCGCTCTTCCCGCGGGTGCGTCAGGTGACGGTGAAGAACGCCGGGCATTGGGTGCACGCCGATGACCCGGAGACCTTCACCAGCATCACCCGGATGTTCCTGACCCAGAACTGAGGAGCGGCGGCACTTCCTGGCTGAGCACGAAGATGCCCATCACCAGCACGAAGATGCCGAAACCCTTGCGCAGCGCCTTTTCCGGAACCATCCGGGTCAGGCGGGCACCGAGGAGCGCGCCGACCATGGCCGTGGCGGTCACTCCCAGCACCAGCGGCCAGTCGATGCTCACCGTCGTCAGGTAGCCGGCCAGGCCCGCGAACGACTTCATCGAAATCACCAGCAGCGACGTGCCCACGGCCACGGACATGCGCAGCCCTCCGAGCAGCGCGAGCGCCGGAACGACGAGGAACCCACCGCCGGCGCCCACCAGACCGGTGACGGCGCCGACGACGAGCCCTTCGACCACGATCTTCGCCACGGGGAGATGGTCGCGCTCCTTCGTCGTCCCTGCTTTGCGGCCGCGGATCATGGCCACCGAGGTGGCGATCATCATCAACGCGAAGAGCAGCATCAGCACGAAGCCCGGGATGTGGCCCCCGGCCAGACCACCGGCGAACGCGCCGGCCATGCTGGCCGCGCCGAAGACCAGGCCGGTGCGCCACTGCACGTTACCGGTGCGCGCGTGCGCGAAGAGGCTCAGTGCGGAGGTGGCACCGACGATGAACAGCGAGGAGGCGATCGCCTCCTTGGGCCCCATGCCCGCGACGTAGGTCAACAGCGGCACGGTGAGGATGGACCCGCCGCCGCCGAGGAGGCCCAGTGAGAGCCCGACGGCGACGGCGAGGACCAGTACCAGGACTGTGGTGGCCACCTACTTGGCGGCTTCCTGGTAGTCGAGCCACCCCAGCCAACTACCGTCCAGTTCGGCCACGTCGTAGCCCTTCCGACGCAGGGCCGAGGCGGCCACGGAGTTGCGGACCCCGCTGCGGCAGTAGGAGACGATCCTGCCGTCGCGGGGCAGCTCGTCAAGATGCCACAGGACTCGACCGCCGCTCAGCTGGTACGAACCGTCGATGGCGCCCTCGGCGTGCTCGGTCTTGTTGCGGACGTCCAGCAGCATGTCGCGCTCGTAGGACGCGAGCTCGGCCGGCTGGATCACCATCGGGATGTACATGGGCAGCCCGTCGAGGCTCGTGGTGTAACCGCCGACCTGGTCGATCCCGACGCGCATGAGGTGCTGCCGGTAGGCGTTGGCCTCGTCGCGGTCCGACGCAAGGAGGACCAGGGACGCTGTGTCGGTCTCGGGATCGTAGGCCCAGGAGCCGTAGGTGGCGGACTTCTCCAGGCCGGGCACGTTCACGGAGCCCTTCACCGTCCCGCCATGGACCTCGTCGTGCGGACGTGTGTCGACGAGGATGACCTCGCCGTCGCCGATCTGCGCCGCCAGGGACACATTGTCCAGTTCGGGGAGTTCGGCGAGGGGGTGGCCCAGCACGGCCGGTCCGCTCCGGTTCTGACGCTTCATCCGCCCGAAGTAGGCGTGGGCGTCGGGCTGGCCGTCGAGGAGTTCATAGACGAAGCCCTGCTCGTCGTCGGAGGCCAGGAAGGGCGCCCACCAGGCGTAGGTGCGCTCGTAGCCCACCGTGGTGGACGGCAGCGCGCCGAGCGCCTTGCCGCAGGCGCTGCCCGCGCCGTGGGCCGGGTAGACCTGCACGTGGTCGGGGAGCTGGAGGAAGACGTTCTTGAGACTGGCGAAGAGCTGCCTGGCGCCACCGAAGCGGGTGTCGACTCCGCCGGCGGCCTCGTCGAGCAGGTCGGGGCGGCCGAGGTCGCCGGAGAAGACGAAGTCACCGGACAGCAGGTAGCCGGGGTCGCTGGCGAAGGCGCCGTCGGTGACGAGGAATGACAGGTGTTCGGGGGTGTGGCCCGGGGTGTGACGGGCCTCGATCGTGATGTTGCCGATGGTGATGGTGTCGCGGTCGTAGAGACGCTCACCCTCGAAGTCGTATTGCCAGTCCTCGCCGCCCTCACCTGAGACGTAGATCGTGGCGCCCGTGGCAGCGGCGAGTTCGCGGGTGCCGGACAGGTAGTCGGCGTGGATGTGGGTCTCGGTGACGGCCACGATCAACATGTCGTGGTGGGCGGCCAGCTTGAGGTACTCGTCGATGTCGCGTCGGGGGTCGACGACGACGGCGGTGTTCTCCGCCTGGCATCCGATCAGGTAGCTGGCCTGAGCGAGATCTTCGTCGTAGAAGCGATGCAGCAGCATGGTGATCTTCTCCTCGTGGGTCTGTGATGACACCACCATAACAGATACCCCCGGGGGTATCCACGAGACCGACGAAGACCGTTGTCAGGTCACTGAAGAGTGAATCAGCCGAGCGTGACGGCGGTGATCTTCGCCTCCGCGATAGGCGAGGTCTGGTCCCCCGCGTCCACGCCCTGGGCCGCGATGCCGCCCACCACATCGATGCCGGCCTGGTCCATGGCGCCGAAGACCGTGTAATCCGGCGCCAACTGCGAATCCGCATAGACCAGGAAGAACTGCGAACCGTTGGTGTCCGGGCCCGCATTGGCCATAGCGACGGTCCCCGTCGGGTAGGCCGCCTGACCCAGGTCCTTGATGGGCTCGAGTTCGTCGGCGTAGCTGTAGCCCGGCCCACCCATGCCCGTGGCCGACGGGTCCCCGCACTGCAGCACGAAGATGCCGTAGTCCGTGAGGCGGTGGCACACGGTGTCGTCGAAGTACCCCTGCTCCGCGAGCGAGACGAACGAGTTGACGGTGCACGGGGCCTTGGCCCGGTCCATCGTGATGGTGACGTCACCTGCCGTCAGCTCGAGCGTGGCGGTCACCTCGCCCTGCGTCGGCACCCCTGTGGTGGCTGGCGCGTCGACGGCCTTCGCGGGCTCCCCCGCGCTGGGGTACTCGCAGGTGGTGGTGTTCTCGCCCGAGACCGGACCTGTGTTGGTCTGGTTCGCGTCGGTACAGGCGGACAGGGACACGAGCGCGGCCGCGCTCAACATGGCAAGGGCTCGAATACGCACGGCTTCACTGTGGCATAGATTGGGACCATGGTCACACTCTCGAAGATCTATACCCGCACCGGCGACGCGGGCACCACCCGCCTGTCAGACAACTCCGAAGTCCGCAAGACCGATCTGCGCGTCGAGGCCTACGGGCACACCGACGAGGCGAACTCCGTCATCGGTGTGGCCGTCGCCCTCGGAGGGTTGCCGGATCGGGTGGTCGAGATGCTGGCCCTCGTCCGCAACGAGCTGTTCGACGTGGGCGCGGACATCTCCAACCCGCTGGACCCGGACCCCAAGTGGCCCCCGCTGCGCATCGAGCAGCCCTCGATCGACCGCCTCGAGGCGTACTGCGACGAGCTCCAAGAGGACCTGCCGGTCCTGCGCAGCTTCATCCTCCCCGGTGGGAGCCCCTCGGGCGCGCAGCTCCATGTGGCCCGCACGGTGGCCCGCCGCGCAGAGCGGGCGGCGTGGGCCTGCGCCGAGGAACACGGCCTGGACGTCGACGGCGGGGTGAACTCGCTGGCGATCAAGTACCTCAACCGCCTCTCGGATCTGCTGTTCATCATGAGCCGCGCCGCCAACGGCACGGAGCATGAAGTCCTCTGGGTACCGGGAACTGACCGCGAGAAGCCGGCGCGAGCCTGACTGCGCCCTTTTGGCGAGCCCCGGAAGATCAGGGGGGCGAATCCGCCGAGGTCGGCAGGTAGTTGGAGCCGGGCGGGGCTGACTCGAGCCAGCTCATCAGTGCCAGCACCTCATCGCGTGCCATGGAGAGCGACGACGTCGACCCGGTGAAACGGTCGCGCACCGTGACAATCATGGAGTCCTCGAACAGCGCGATGGCCTCCAGGCCCGCCGGCTGACGCTGGTGCACGTACGCCGTGGCGACGCGGGGGAAGACCCGTTTGGGGCGCAGGTTCAGCGAGAAGGCCCGGAACCATTCGAGGTTCTCGCCCCGGAATCTCGCCATGCCCAGCACCCAGCCGGAACCGGGGGTCTTCTCGTTGATCTGGTAGGCGCAGTCAAAAAGACCGCCCTGGCCAGTGAGCCAGCGGCGGCGGAGGTAAAGCAGCGCGAAAGGGAGCAGGACAAGAGCGATCACCATCAACGTTGTCCATACGATCTCCCACATCTGCCGGTCTCCTTTCCGCTGCGGGACTTCCCAAGTATGCACTCAGGGCAGCCCCCCGATGGAGGACCGCCCTGAGTGGTAGGTGCTTCTAGTTGCTGGCCGCTCGTTCGCCTGCGCGAATCTGGGCCTTGAGCATCTTGAGCCGGTGGATCTCGGCGTCGTCGGCCTGACCCTGCTGGGCCTTCAGGAGGAGCGGCGCGAGTTCCTTACGGGCCTCCTCCAGACTCACCTCGTGGCCGAGCGTGGCGAACTGCGCCAGCACCGACACGTGGCCGTGTGCCACCGAGATGAACCCGCCGTCGACCATCAGCGACTCGCTGGTGCCCTCTGCGGTCACGATCTCGACCATGGACGGCTCGAGGACCGCCAGCAGCGGTTCGTGACCGGGCAGGATGCCGATGTCGCCCTCGACCGTGCGCGCGATGATGTTGACGGCGTCGCCGGACCAGACCACGCGGTCTGCCGAGACGACCTCGACATGCAGCGGTGCGTGCTCCATGGACTCAGCTTTCCTTCTGCATGCGGTCCCAGTTGGCCATGACGTCATCCATGCCGCCGACGTTGAAGAACGCCTGCTCAGCGATGTGGTCGACGTCACCGTTGCAGATCATCTGGAACGACTCGATCGTGTCGGCCAGCGGCACCGAGGAGCCCGGGATGTTCGTGAACTTCTCGGCCATGTAGGTGTTCTGTGACAGGAACTGCTGGATGCGACGCGCACGGTTCACGATGATCTTGTCCTCTTCGGACAGCTCGTCGATACCGAGGATGGCGATGATGTCCTGCAGTTCCTTGTTGCGCTGCAGGATCTGCTTCACGCGCACCGCGGTGTCGTAGTGCTCCTGGCCGATGTACTGCGGGTCAAGGATGCGCGACGACGAGCTGAGCGGGTCCACGGCCGGGTACAGACCACGCGAGGCGATCTCACGGGAGAGTTCCGTGGTGGCGTCCAGGTGGGCGAACGTGGTGGCCGGGGCGGGGTCGGTGTAGTCATCGGCAGGCACGTAGATGGCCTGCATCGACGTGATGGAGTGACCCTTCGTCGAGGTGATGCGCTCCTGGAGCTGCCCCATCTCGTCGGCGAGGTTCGGCTGGTAACCCACCGCGGAGGGCATGCGCCCCAGCAGCGTGGAGACCTCAGAACCGGCCTGGGTGAAGCGGAAGATGTTGTCGATGAACAACAGCACGTCCTGGTTCTGCACATCGCGGAAGTACTCCGCCATGGTCAGAGCCGACAGGGCGACGCGCAGGCGGGTGCCCGGCGGCTCGTCCATCTGGCCGAAGACAAGCGCGGTGTCCTTGAGGACGCCCGCCTCTTCCATTTCATTGATCAGGTCGTTGCCCTCACGGGTGCGCTCCCCCACACCGGCGAACACCGAGGTGCCACCGAAGTTGTGGGCGATGCGGTAGATCATCTCCTGGATGAGGACCGTCTTGCCGACGCCCGCACCACCGAAGAGGCCGATCTTGCCGCCCTTCACGTACGGGGTGAGGAGGTCGAGGACCTTGATGCCCGTCTCGAGCATCTCGGTGCGGGACTCCAGCGCGTCGAACGCGGGGGCCGCGCGGTGGATGGGCCAGCGCTCGGTGATCTCGATCGACGCGGGGTCGACGTTGAGCACGTCACCGGTCACGTTCCAGACGTGGCCCTTGGTCACGTCGCCCACGGGCACCGTGATGGCGTCGCCGGTGTCGGTGACCTCGGCCCCACGGCGCATGCCATCGGTGGGCTTCAGTGCGATGGCGCGCACCACGTTGTCGCCGACGTGGAGGGCAGTTTCCATGGTCATGGTGCGCTTCTCGCCCATGACCTCGGTCTCAACGGTCAGCGCATTGCCGATGGGCGGGATCTGGTCAGCCGCGAACTCGACGTCCACGACGGGGCCGATGACGCGGGTAACGCGGCCGACACCACCGGTGGTGGCCGGCTGCGGGTCGCTCACAGTGGCAGTCATTTGTTACCTCATTCGTTTCCGGCTGATTCCGCCAGCGCCGAAGCGCCGCCGACGATCTCAGTGATTTCCTGTGTGATGCCCGCCTGGCGAGCCTGGTTCTCGGCGCGCGTCAGCTTCTCGATGAGCTCCTGCGCATTGTCGGTGGCCGACTTCATGGCGCGCTGCCGGTTGGCCAGCTCGGATGCTGCCGACTGGAGAAGCGCCGTGTGGACACGGTTGGCGACGAACAGCGGCAGGAGCCTGTCGAGCACTGTGCGAGCATCGGGCTCGAACTCGTAGAACGGGTGGGTCTCCTCCGCGCTGTCGACGTAGCCGCTCGGGGCGTCCTCGACGACCAACGGAAGCAGTCGAACCGCAACGGCCGTCTGCGTCATCATCGAGACGAAACGCGTGCCGACGATGTGCAACTGGTCGACGCCGCCCTCTTCGTAGGGGCGCAGGAAACGCTCGATGAGGACATCGGCGATCTCCTTGGCGTTGGCGTACGTGGGACGATCCGAGAAACCGGTCCACGACTGCTCGATCTGACGGTTGCGGAAATCGAAGTACGCCACACCCTTGTTGCCGGTGATGTACTGGACGTTCTCCTGGCCCTCCTGGATGATCTTCGCGTGCAACTGCTCGGCCGCCTTGATGGCATTGGTCGAGTAGGCGCCTGCGAGACCACGGTCAGAGGTGATCAGCAGCATCGCGGAACGACGAGGCTTCTCCACATCGCGCAGCAGCGGGTGATCGAGATCCTCCACGCTTGCCAGGGCCGAGACGGCCTGGGTCAGTTCGCGGGTGTACGGGGCCGCGGCTCTCGCCGCCTGCTGCGCCTTGACGACGCGGGAGGCGGCGATGAGCTCCATGGCTCGGGTGATCTTCTTGGTCGTCGATACTGATCGACGACGCTGGCGAAGCTCACGCAGACTGGATGCCATGCTCTATCAGCCCCGCTTCTGGCGCACGATCGTCGTCTGGGCGATGTCCTCGTCCTCGAGCGGCTTGTGCTCCTCGCGGCCGACGAGCAGCTTGCCCTCGGACGTGCGGAAGAGCTTCTTGAACTCGCCGATCGCCTGGACGGTGGCTGCCTTGCGGTCGTCGCCGAACTGGAAGTCGCCGGCGATGTCGGTCAGCACCGACGAGTTGTGGCGCAGGTAGTCGAGCAGCTCCTGCTCGAACCGCAGCACATCATCGACCGGTACGTCATCGAAGTGACCCTCGATGCCGGACCACACGGAGATGATCTGGTCCTCCACCGGGTACGGCGCGTACTGGCCCTGGCGCAGCAGCTCTGTGAGGCGGGCGCCCCGGTCGAGCTGGCGGCGGGTGGTCGCGTCGAGGTCCGAGGCGAACATGGCGAACGCCTGCATGTCGCGGTACTGGGCCAGGCTCAGCTTCAGCGAGCCGGACACCTGCTTCATGGCCTTCACCTGTGCGGCTCCGCCGACTCGCGACACGGACACGCCGACGTCGACCGCCGGGCGCTGGTTGGCGTTGAAGAGGTCCGACTGGAGGAAGATCTGGCCGTCGGTGATGGAGATCACGTTGGTCGGGATGTAGGCCGACACGTCGTTGGCCTTCGTCTCGATGATCGGCAGACCGGTCATCGAGCCGCCACCGAGCTCATTCGACAGCTTCGCGCAACGCTCCAGCAGACGGGAGTGGAGGTAGAAGACGTCACCGGGGTACGCCTCGCGGCCCGGGGGACGACGCAGCAGCAGCGACATCGCACGGTAGGCCTCGGCCTGCTTGGTGAGGTCGTCGAACACGATCAGGACGTGGGCGCCCTGGTACATCCAGTGCTGGCCGATGGCCGAACCGGCGTAGGGGGCGATGTACTTGTAGCCTGCGGGATCCGACGCGGGCGCGTGGACGATGGTGGTGTACTCCATCGCGCCGGCGGCCTCGAGCGTGCCCCTGACCTCGGCGATCGTCGAGCCCTTCTGGCCGATGGCGACGTAGATGCAGCGGACCTGCTTCTTCTTGTCACCGGATTCCCAGTTGGCCTTCTGGTTGATGATCGTGTCGATCGCGATGGCGGTCTTGCCCGTCTTGCGGTCGCCGATGATCAGCTGACGCTGGCCACGGCCGATCGGGATCATCGCGTCGATCGACTTCAGACCGGTCTGCAGCGGCTCGCGCACCTCCTGACGGTCCATGACGCCTGCGGCCTGCAGTTCGAGAGCGCGGCGTCCCTCGAGGCCGCTGATCTCGCCGAGACCGTCGATGGGGTTGCCCATGGCGTCCACGACGCGGCCCAGGTAGCCGTCGCCGACCGGGACCGAGAGGACGTCGCCTGTGCCGTGCACGGTCGAGCCTTCGTTGATGCCTTCGGAATCGCCCAGGACGACGACGCCGATCTCACGCTCGTCCAGGTTGAGGGCGATGCCGAGGGTGCCGTTCTCGAAGCGCAGCAGTTCGTTGGCCATGGCCGAGGGCAGGCCCTCGACGCGGGCGATGCCGTCGCCCGAGGAGACGACAGTGCCGACCTCGGTGCGGCCGGCGGCCTTGGGCTCGTACGCCTGCACGAAATCGTCCAGGGCGTTGCGGATCTCGTCCGGACTGATGGTGAGTTCAGCCATGTCGTCCTACTCTTTCTTAGGATTCAGAAGGTGGTGAGCTGCCTGCGGGCATCTTCGAGCCGTGCAGCAACGGTTGATTCGATTACGTCATCGCCGATGACCACGCTCATGCCGCCGAGCACAGCGGGGTCCACCTCGATCTGCAGGTTGACGGTACCGCCGACCTGCTTCTCCAGTGCGGACTTCAGGCGGGCGACACGTTGGGGGTCGAGCGGCCGTGCGACCGTGACCAAGGCCATCTCTTCGCCTGCGATCTCGGCACCCATCTCCACGTACGACTTCGCCGTGAGGGCGAAGGTGCGCTGGCGGGCCTTCGCCGCGCGCGATGCGAGCATCGCGGTTGCGGGGTGAACCTTGCCCGAGACGAGCCGGCTGATGAGGTCGCGTTTGCCTTCCAGCGGATACTGCGCGTTGCGCAGGGCTCCTGCCAGTTCGCGGTTCGCGTCCACGGTCACGGCCAGCTGGTAGAGATCACCCGTGACGTCGTCGATGCGACCCTCGCGGTGCGCGCTGCGCAGCACCAGGCGGATGCCCTGCCGCTCCAGAGCGCGGACCAGCCTGTTGCCGCTGTTCCACGAGTGCTTGACGATGGCCACGACGACGTCGAGCGCCGCCTGCGAGATCTTCCCGCCGAGCAACCGCTCGGCGAGCTGTGCACGGTTGGCCTCGGAGGCCGAAGGATCCGAAAGGCTTCGACGCAGCGTCGGCTGACCGTCGAGCAGATCGACGACGGCGAACAACTCTTCCGCGGTACCGGCATCAGTGCTGATGCCGGCCACCTCGGAGTCGAGCGCAGCGTAGGCAACGTCGCGGGCCGTCATCGATCCGATCCTGCCGTCTCGAGCTCGGCCAGGAAACGATCAATGGTGCGCATGGCACGCTCGTCGTCCGTGAGGGACTCACCGACGATCTTGCCGGCGAGAACGGTGGCCAGGCCGCCGACCTCACCGCGAAGATCCTGAACCAGCTGCGAACGCTCCGCCTCGAGCTGCGCACGGCCCGACTGCAGAATCCGCTGGGATTCCTTGCCTGCCTTGTCGCGAGCCTCGGCGAGGATCGTGGCGGACTGGTTCTTCGCATCCTCACGGATACGGGCGGCTTCCTCACGAGCAGCATTGAGCTGGTCGTTGTACTCAGCGAGCGCAGCTTCGGCCTTCGCCTCTGCGGCTGCAGCGCGTTGCATGCCACCTTCGATCTTGTTCGAGCGCTCTTCGTACATCTTCTCGAATGCCGGAACGACGACCTTCCACATGATGAGGAAGATGATCAGCATCAGGCCGATGCCCGCGAACACCTCCGACCAGTGGTGGGGTGCAAGGGGCCCAAGGATGTCTTGCGCCCCTTCCAAGGGGACCACAGGATGCCTCAGAGAACGAACGCGAGAGCGATGGCGATGATGGCGAGAGCCTCAACAACGGCGAAGCCGATGAAGGCGGTGCTCATCATGGCGCCACGGGCCTCGGGCTGACGGGCGG
Organism: Tessaracoccus zhenghani; assembly: GCF_054552775.1. NCBI lineage: Bacteria > Bacillati > Actinomycetota > Actinomycetes > Propionibacteriales > Propionibacteriaceae > Tessaracoccus > Tessaracoccus zhenghani. Next base: position 998,925 of record NZ_CM137275.1, read on the forward strand.
TGCCGTTGATGACCGACGCGAAGATCCAGGCAACGCCGAGGGCGGGGGCGATCGTGGCGATCGCGTAACCGATCATGTTCAGGTTGCCGGTGATTTCGAGGAGGGACATGTGTTTCCTTTCGGATGACTACCCAGGCGGTCGACCTGGGGAGGATTATCGGTGCTTTAGTGCGCCTCGGCGATCGAGGTCGACACGTACTGGGCGGTGAGGACGGTGAAGATGTAGGCCTGCAGGGCGCCGATGAACAGCTCCAGCAGCATGATGATGAGGCTGAAGAGGATCGAGACGCCGCCGGAGATGTTGTAGAACAGGTTGTCCTGCTGCGTGAGGAGCCAGCCGCCACCGACCACGAACACCATGACCACGAGGTGACCGGCGAACAGGTTGGCGAAGAGACGCAGGGCCAGCGTGATGGGGCGCGTGATGAACGTGGCCAGGAACTCCAGCGGGATGACCAGCGGCAGCAGGTACACGGGCACGCCGTCGGGGACGAGCGCCCTCTTGAGGAAGCCGCCGAAGCCCCACTTGGCGAAGCCTGCGCCGACGTAGACCAACCAGGAGAGGATGGCCAGGCCGTAGGCGTAGCCGACGTTGGAGAACGCCGGGTACATGAAGTAGAAGAACTGGCCGAACCAGTTGTTCACCAGCAGGAACGTGAAGAGGCCGAGGAGATACGGCAGGAACTTGCGGAAGTCGGAATGGAGGATGTCGCGCGCGATGCCGTTGCGGACGAACTCGTAGAGGTACTCCGCGAAGAACTGACCCTTGGTGGGCCGCACCTTCAGCTTGCGGGACGCAATCACCCACAGGGTGATGACCAGGAGGGCGCCGATGACCGCCTGGATGAGGGGCTTGTTGACCCAGTCGGGGAGGACGCCCGGCATGATGGATCCCCAGAGGAAGTCCTCGGTGCCAGGTGGCTCGTAGTCGCCGCCGGTCTCCAGCGGAAGAAGGCCCAGAGTCACGTACCACTCCCATATCGTTTGATGATCAGATACAAGCTACTGACAAGTCCTACGATGAGTCCGAGTGGCAGTAACCATGTTGTCTCGAGGAAATGATCACCGACCCACCCGAGGCCCCCGTAGAAGATCAACCCTGCGAGGATGTAGGCGAGAACGGCCATGCCGTCCTCATGCCCGGTGGGGCCAGAACGCTCTGACCCGTCGCCTGGCGTAGGTGAAGTGCCCATAACGTGGTTGAGCCTAGCGGAAAGAGCAGGTTGTTACACATCGGCGACGTCCTGTCCCAAAAACCTCTGCGGTCAGCCAGAGGACGGCGGCTCGTACTCGTGGTCGTAGACCGGCACCCGCTGGCGGGAGGCCACGAACACGACGCCGAACACCCAGGCCAGCACCGTGCCCGCCACGCTCAGGAGCAGCCATCCCTTGGAGACGTGCGGCGCGACGGTGGGCAGGCTCAGCAGCGCCCACAGCCCGGCCGCGATGCCCACCACCCGGACGCCGTAACTCACCAGGACCAGGCTGAGCCCCTGGAAGGGTTCGAGTTCGGAGGCGACCACCTCGAGCGCCTGCCCGATCGAGTAGAAGATGACGACGGCGGCGAAACCCAGGGCGGCCGTCAGGGCGGCGCTCGGGCCGTCGATGGCCAGGGCCAGGCCGAGGATGGTGAGGCCCACGACGTGACCGGCGATGACACCGCCGATCATCATTTCCCTGGCCCGCTGGGTGGCTCCCGTCACCTTGCGGCGCGCTTCAGTCATCGACGCTCTTCCTGTCGACGACCTCGGCCTCGCGGCCGCCGATGAAGCTCGGCGCGGTGCGCACTGGCCAGAGCGTGAGCACGAGCACGGTCACCAGGCTGCCCGCCACCAGCCACACCGCGGTGGAGCGGTTGGTGAGGGCGATCAGCACCAGCCCCACCGAGACGACGGCGGACCAGCCGTACATGAGGAGCACGGCCCCCCAGTGGGAGTGTCCCCGGGCCAGCAGGCGGTGATGCAGGTGCTGCTTGTCCGCCTGGAACGGGTGCTGGCCGTTCCAGGCCCGCCGCACCCAGGCGAGCATCAGGTCGAGGAGCGGCAGCGCCAGCGCCGCCACCGGCAGCAGGATGGGCAGGATGGCGGGCAGCACGTCGCTGCCCTGCGCCAGCGCGCTGGGGTCGAGCTGGCCCGTGAAGGAGATGGCGCTCATGGCCATCAGCAGGCCGAGCAGCATCGCGCCGGAGTCGCCCATGAACATCTTCGCGGGGTGCCAGTTGTGGAACAGGAACCCCACGGCGATGCCGCAGGTGGCCACCGTGATGAGGCTCGCCGTCGTGGCGCGGGCGAGTTCCTGTTCGTAGGCCAGCACGTAGGTGTAGCTGAAGAAGGCGCCGGACCCGATGGCCACCACGCCGGCCGCCAGGCCGTCGAGGCCGTCGACGAAGTTCACGGCGTTGACACAGATGGCGATGATCAGGACGGTCACCATGATGCTGGTGGTGTCGTCGAGCCCGACGATCCGGTTCGGCAGCGGGATCCAGTAGATGCGCACGCCCTGCATGACGGCGACGCCGGCGGCCAGCACCTGGCCGCCCAGCTTCACCAACGCCGGCATGTCGTACTTGTCGTCGAGCACGCCGACGATGCAGATGACCAGGCCCGCCCACAGCACGGCGGAGGCATCGTGCTCCACGGTGGTGTACCGGCCGAGGAACGGCATCTGGACGGCGAGCAGCATGGCGATGACCAGGCCACCGAACATCGCCATGCCGCCGAAGTACGGGATGGGATGGGTGTGGACGTCCCGGTTGCGGACCGTGGCGAGGGCTCCCGTGCGCACCGCGATGGTCCGGGCCAACCCCGACAGGAGGTAGGTGGCACCGGCTGCGACGAACAGCACCAGGAGGTATTCGCGCACTAGTGACCCGGTTCCTCGGGTCCACCCTCGGCCGAGACGTCGGACTGCGGCTCGGGCTCCGGCGCAGACTCGGGTTCGAGTTCGGGCTCCGGATCAGGTTCCGGTTCCGGTTCGGTCGGTAGGCCGACGACCTGGGGTGCGAACTCGTGCAGCTGCGCCAGGCTCAGCGCGCCTTCCCTGAGGACACGACCCTCCGGCGAGGAGGCGAAGTCGACGATGGTGGACGCCACTCCCCCGGCGGCGGGCCCCGCGTCGAGGTAGACGGCGACGCGGTCGCCCAGCTGGTCGACCGCCTCCTGGGTCGTCACCGCGGCGGGCCGGCCGTGGACGTTGGCGGAGCTCACAGCGAGCGGGCCGGTGTGGCGCAGCAGGGCGCGCGCGCCCTCATGGTCCGGGACCCGCACGGCGACCGTGCCGCCGGTGTCCCCCAGTTGCATGCCGGAGCGGGGCTGGGCGCGCAGGATCAGGGTGAGTGCACCGGGCCAGAAGGCCTTCGCCAGGGCAGCCGCACCCTCGGGCACCTCGTCGGCGACCGCGCGCAGCATGGACGGCTCCGCCACCAGCACGGGCGGGGGCATGTCGCGGCCGCGCTCCTTGGCGTTGAGCAGCCGCTGCACGGCGTCCGCGTCGAAGGCGTCTGCCCCGATGCCGTAGACGGTGTCTGTGGGCAGCACGATGCACTGGCCCTCGCGGACGGCTGCGGCGGCCTCGCGGAGGCCGGTGTCGCCGTCGGCGTCGGCGTCGAGGTTGAAGACGCGTGGGGATTGAGTCACAGCCCAATCCTGCCATCATCCGCCGGTGCGGCGGCAGTGACGAACCGTGGGCGGCCCGTCAGATCGTTGCGTGGGGTCACGTCGGCGAAACCGGCCTCCTCGAAGAGGCGCACGACGGCGGGCGCATGGGAGTCGTCGTGTTCCGTGGCGAGGAGCCCGCCGGGACGCAGCAGCCGCGCGGCGACCTGAGCGACGACCCGCAGTGCGTCGAGGCCGTCCCGGCCAGAGAACAGCGCCATCTCGGGGTCCTGCAACACGTCGGCGGGCAGCAGTTGCCTGTGCGGCTCCGGGATGTACGGGGGGTTGACGATCACGAGGTCAACGGTGCCGTCGAGTTCGTGGAAAGCCTCCGCCATGTCGCCGAGCACGACGTCGACGGCCAGCCCGTCCAGGTTGCGCACGAGATACGCGTGCGCGTCGGGCGAGAGTTCGACGGCGTGGAGCTCCACCTGGCCCAGTTCGTGCCCGATGGCCGCTGTGATGGCACCCGAGCCGGCGCACAGCTCCACGACACGGCGCCGACCGACGGGCCGCGCGGCCAGTCGATGCAGGGCCCAGGTGACCATCTCCTCGGTCTCCGGACGCGGGACGAACACGCCGGGGCCGACCTCGAGGGTCTCGTACCGGAAGTGGGCCACTCCGGTCAGGTGCTGCAGCGGCGCACCCCCGGCGCGGAGGTCGACGAGCTGGTCGACGACGGCGCGCTGCCCGGGCGAGACTGTCGCCACCAGCAACTGTGCCGGCTCGATGCCGAGCACATGCGCCACCAGGGTGCGCGCCTCCGGGCCGGGGCTGGGCGAGCCGGAGCGGCTCAGGCGTTCGGCGACCTCGTGGGCGACTTCGCTGGCCCTCACCCGCCCACTCCGGCGAGGCGCTCGGCGAGATCCTGCTCGGCCAGCGCGTCGAGTAGCGGGGTGAGCGCCCCCTCGAGCACGGCGTCGAGGTTGTGGGCCTTGAAGCCGATCCGGTGGTCAGTGATCCGATTCTCCGGGAAGTTGTAGGTGCGGATGCGCTCCGAACGGTCCACGGTGCGCACCTGCGACTTGCGGGCGTCGGAGGCCGCCGCAGCGGCCTCCGCCTCCGCGCGTTGGGTGAGACGGGCACGCAGCATCCGCATGGCAGATTCGCGGTTCTGCAGCTGGGAGCGCTCGTTCTGGCAGCTCACCACCACGCCCGTCGGGAGGTGCGTGATGCGCACGGCGGAGTCTGTGGTGTTGACGCCCTGGCCGCCGGGGCCGGATGAGCGGTACACGTCGATGCGGAGGTCGTCGTCGTTGATCTCCACCTCATCGGCCTCCACGTCCGGCATCACCAGGACGCCTGCGGCCGAGGTGTGGATGCGCCCCTGCGATTCCGTGACCGGCACCCGCTGGACGCGGTGCACGCCACCCTCGAACTTGAGCCGGCCGTAGGGCCCGAACCCCAGGCTGCTGCCGCCCTTGACCGCGACGGTGACCGACTTGTACCCGCCCCGGTCTGTGTCCTGCGCATCGAGGATCTCGATCTTCCAACCGAGGTCTTCGGCGTAGCGGGTGTACATGCGCAACAGGTCGCCCGCGAACAGGGCGGACTCGTCACCGCCTTCGCCGGATTTGATCTCGACGAGGGCGTCGGTGTCGTCGTTGGGGTCGCGCGGGGCGAGCAGCCGGGTGAGCTTGGCCGTGGCCGTCTCGATCTCGGCGTCCAGTTCCGCGACCTCGTCTGCGAACGCCGGATCGTCGGCCGCCAACTCAGCAGCCGCCCCGCGGTCACCGGTCAGCCGGCGGTACTCCTCGATGCCCTCGACGACGGGACGCAGCGCGGCGTAGCGGCGCCCGACCCTGCGGGAGCGGGCCATGTCGGAGTGCAGTTCGGGGTCTGATAGCTGCTTCTCCAGATCGCGGAACTCGTCGATCAGAGGCTGTGCGTTGTCGAACATGGCTGGCTCCTGGGCGCGGTGGATCGAGGGCAAAAAGAAACGAACGCCGGTCCGGGCACTGCCCGGATCACGGCGTTCGTCTGCTTGGCTACTTCTTGGCGTAACGCTTCGCGAAGCGCGCCACGCGGCCACCGGTGTCAAGAATCTTCTGCTTGCCGGTGTAGAACGGGTGGCATTCGGCGCACACGTCGGCGTTCAGCGTTGCCTTGGTGCTGTGGGTGGTGTACGTGTTGCCGCAGGTGCAGGTGACCTGGGCCTCGACGTAATCAGGGTGAATTCCCTGCTTCATGATGGACTCCTAGGGGTGTGGGTTTCGGCCGGGTCGCCTGGAGGCGGCGTGAACCGGCACATCTACGTATTATGCCACGCGCGACCGTTGCGGCCTAACCGTCCTGGGCCGGGGTGGTCTTGAGCACGCTGAGCAGGAAGTCGTGGTTGCTGGGGGTCTTCGTCATCCGCGACTTCAGCGTCTCCAGCGCGGCCTGGTTGTCCAGACCGGAGAGCGCACGACGCAGCTTCCAGATGATCTGCAGTTCGTCGCGGTTGAGGAGGAGATCTTCGCGACGGGTACCCGAGGCGTCGACGTCGATGGCCGGGAAGATGCGCTTGTCCGCGAGCTCGCGACGCAGGCGCAGTTCCATGTTGCCCGTGCCCTTGAACTCCTCGAAGATGACCTCGTCCATCTTGGAACCGGTCTCGATGAGAGCGGTGGCCAGGATGGTCAGCGAGCCACCGTTCTCGATGTTGCGGGCGGCGCCGAAGAACTTCTTCGGCGGGTACAGCGCCGCCGAGTCCACGCCACCGGACAGGATGCGGCCCGACGCGGGGGCGGCCAGGTTGTAGGCACGACCCAGGCGGGTGATGCCGTCCAGCAGCACGACGACGTCGTGGCCCAGCTCCACGAGACGCTTGGCGCGCTCGATGGCCAGCTCCGAGATCATGGTGTGGTCCTCGGCGGGGCGGTCGAACGTCGAGGCGATGACCTCGCCGGACACGGTGCGCTGGAAGTCGGTGACCTCTTCGGGACGCTCGTCGACCAGGACGACCATGAGGTGCACCTCAGGGTTGTTCGCGGCGATCGCGTTGGCGATGGACTGCATGATCATCGTCTTGCCGGCCTTCGGCGGCGACACGATGAGGCCGCGCTGCCCCTTGCCGATGGGCGAGACCAGGTCGATGATGCGGCCGGTGAGGTTGTTCTGCACCGTCTCGAGGCGCAGGCGCTCCTGCGGGTACAGCGGGGTGAGCTTCTGGAACTCGGGACGGCCCTTGGCCTTCTCCGGGTCGTCGCCGTTCACGGAGTCGATGCGCACGAGCGGCTGGAACTTGTCCTTGCGCTCCCCCTCGCGGGCGACGCGCACGGCGCCGCTGATCACGTCGCCACGACGCAGGCCGTAGCGGCGGACGGTGGCCATGGACAGGTAGGCGTCCGCAGGGCCGGGCAGGTAGCCCGTCGTCCGGACGAAGGCGTAGTTGTCGTTGATGTCGACGATGCCGGAGATGTTGGCCAGCTCGTCGTCGTCTGCGACGGTGACCTCGGCGTCCATGCGGTCCATGCCCTGGCCGCCACGGGTTGGGCGGCGCTGGTTGCGGTCACGGTCGCGGCTGCGGCGGCGGCGGCCACGGCGGGAACCACCCTGGTCGTCGTCGTAGCTGGCGGGCTCGACGTTCACGGAGCGGGACTGCGCCGGCTGCTGCTCGCGCTGCTGTTGCTGCGGCTGCTGCTGGCCGCCGGCTGCCGGCTGCGCGCCGCCCATGGCGGCCTCCAGGAGTTCGCCCACCACTTCGATGGTCTCCGGGTTGGGCTGACGCTCGCGGTCACGGCCGCGGCGACGCCGGGTGCGGGTGCCGTCGCCCTGCTGCTGGTCGCCACGCTGCTGGTCGCCACGCGACTGCTGATCGCGCTGCTGGCGCTGTTCGCGGGGCTGCTGGTCACGCTGTTCGCGGGGCTGCTGGTCGCGGGACGACTCGCCATCGCGCGGCTGCTCCGGGGCGGAGGATCCGTTCTTCGGCTGCGCCTCGGTGAGGAGCTCCGCCTGCGCGGGACGCTCGGCGCTGCGCTGGCGCGCCGGCCTGCCGCCTCCCTGGTTCTGGATGGCGGAGACCAGATCGGCCTTCCGCATGGCGGAGATGCCCTTGATGCCCAGCCCTGTGGCCACCTGCTTCAGGTCGACCAGTTTCATGCTGGACAGGTCAGCGGATTCGCTCAACGAGATTCCTTCCCAAGAGCCGACGCGCCGAAAATGGATTCAGGAGGCGCCGTCGGCGTCAGAATGATGGGACCCACTCAGCAGCTGAAGAACTGCGGCAGACTCGCCGCGAACAGCGCCTTCTTCGGTGGGCCACTCATCAGGTTAGCAATGACCCGGCCCAGATACCAAAGTTTCGGGCTAAAACAGTTCCACGCCCCCGGCGGGACGAAGGTGGCGCACGGTGAAACCCGTGACATCGACGGCGTCGACACCCGCCAGTTGCTCGTCGAGGCCGACGGCGATCACCGTGGGCCCGGCACCGGAGATCGCGGCCGGCGCCCCTGCCTCACGAAGGCGCAGCATCAGGTCGTGGCTCGAGGGCATCATGGGCGCGCGGTACTGCTGGTGCAGCCGGTCCGACGTCGCGTCGAAGAGGAGATCGGGTCGTTTCGTGAGAGCCAGCGGCAGGGCGGCCGCGGCGATGGCCTGCGCGACGGCGTCGGCACGCGTCACGGTGTCCGGCAGCACGGCGCGCGCGTCGTCGGTCTTCGACTCGAAATCCGGCACGAACGCCACCGCGCGGAAATCCTCCGGCAGCGGCAACTGCACCAGCGAAACCCTCTCATCGCGGGCCCACGCAAGGATCGCGCCTCCCCAGACCGCGGCACCGGCGTTGTCGGGATGGCCCTCGGCTTCGTGGGCCAGCCGCGTGATGGCGGAACGGTCGATGGGTTCGCCGGGGCGGGCGATGCCCCACGCCAGCGTCAGGCCGGCCACGATGGCAGCCGCCGAGGAGCCGAGTCCCCGCGAGTGCGGAATGGTGTTGTGCGCCGTGAGGCGGAACCCGGGCGCCTCAGCGCCCCAGGCGGCCAGGCCACTGTGGATGGACCGCACCACGAGATGGCTCTCGTCCGTCGGCACCTGGTGGGCGCCCTCCCCCGTCACCGCAACCTCGAGGCCGGGCCCCTCCCACAAGTCCAGCGTCAGTTCGTCGTACCAGTCGAAGGCCATGCCGACGCAGTCGAACCCGGAACCCAGGTTCGCCGTCGTGGCCGGCACCCGCACAGTCAGGCGTCGGGCCACCTCAGAAGCCTACGACGCGCATGACGCGCACCTGGGAGCCCACGAAATCAGATTCGCACAGTTGCTTGACGACGGCCGCCAGCGACGACTCCTGCGTGATGTGCGTCATGACGCCGAGGCGTGCGGGGAAGCTCTCCACGTGCGCCTCGTCCTCGAGATAGGACTGCTGCACCACGCGCAGCGACACGTTGTGGTCGCCGAACACCGCGGCACACCTGGCGAGCACGCCCGGGCGGTCCTCCACCTCGAAGCTGACGTAGAACTGCGTCCAGGACTCTCCGACGGGCGCCACCTGGCGGCGGGTGTAGCCCGAGCCGATGTGGGCGGCGGTGCCGCGGTGGCGGTTGCGGCCCACGGTGACGACGTCGCCCATCACTGCGCTGGCCGTCGGGGCACCGCCCGCGCCGGCACCGAGGAACATCAGTTCGCCGGCCTCGCGCGAGTTCACGAAGATGGCGTTGTAGGCGCCGCGCACCGCCGCCAACGGGTGTTTGTTGGCCACCATGGCCGGGTGCACCTTGACGATGATGCGGTCGTCGTCGGTCAGCTTGGCCACCGCGAGGAGCTTGACGGTGCAGTCCATGGACTCGGCCGCGGCGATGTCGGCCTCGGTCACGCCTGTGATGCCCTCGGTGAAGACCTCCTGGCCCTTGACCTCGGTGTGGAACGCCAGCCCGGCGAGGATGGCGGCCTTCGCCGCCGCGTCGTGGCCGCCGACGTCGGCGGTGGGATCAGCTTCGGCGTAGCCCAGCTGCTGGGCTTCAGCGAGCGCCGAGTCGAAGCTGACGCCGTCTGTGACCATCTTGTCGAGGATGAAGTTGGTGGTGCCGTTGACGATGCCCATCACCTCGGTGATGTCGTCGCCCACCAACGACTCGCGCAATGGCCGGATGATCGGGATGGCGCCCGCGACGGCAGCCTCGTAGTAGAGGTCGACGCCCTTCTCCTCCGCGATGCGGGACAGTTCACCCAGATCCTCCGCCAGGAGGGCCTTGTTGGCGGAGATCACCGAGGCGCCCTTCTGGAGGGCCGTGCGCACCAGTTCACGGGCGGGCTCGAGGCCGCCGATGAGTTCGATGACGATGTCGAGGTCGTCGCGGGCGACGAGGGACTCGAGGTCTGTGGTCAGCAGCGCCGGGTCGATGCCGGGCCGCTCGACGTCCATGCGCCGGACGCCGATGCCCACGAGTTCGAGGCGACGGCCGATGCGGGCCTCGAGGGTGTCGCCCTCGTTGAGGATGATGCGTGCCACCTGGCTACCGACGACGCCGGCCCCCAACAGCACAACCTTCAGCGGCTTGCTCACTTACCCACGTCCAATCTCATGAGGTCATCCAGCGTTTCGCGGCGCAGCATCACGTCGGTGACACCGTCCTTCGCGCTGACGACAGGGGGCTTCGGGATCTGATTGTAGTTATTGGCCATGCTGCGTGCGTAGGCGCCGGATCCCGGGACGGCGATGAGGTCCCCGATGCGCACGTCCGCGGGGAGGAAGACGTCGCGGATGAGGATGTCGCCACCCTCGCAGTGCTTGCCCACGACGCGGCACAGGACCGGCTGCGCATCAGAGGTACGGTTGGCGATCGCGCCGGAATACTCGGCGGCGTACAGGGCCGGGCGGATGTTGTCGCTCATGCCGCCGTCGACGCTCACGTACACCCGCGAGCGGCCGCCCTCGAGTTCGACCTGCTTGACGGTGCCGACCTCGTAGACGGCCACGCCGGACGGGCCGCAGATAGCACGGCCGGGCTCGATGCTCAGGTGGGGGCGGTTGATGCCGAACGCGCGGCACTCATGGTCGATCATCTCCTCGAAGGAGGAGGCGAGTTCCGTGGTCGTCGACGGCGTATCGGCCGCGGTGTAGGCGATACCGAAGCCACCACCGAGGTCCAGCTCTGGCAGCTCTACGCCCGTTGCCTGACGGAACTGCGAGGCCAGCTTCATCGTGCGGCGGATGGCCACCTCGAAGCCGTGCGTCTCGAAGATCTGGGAACCGATGTGGCTGTGGATGCCGCGCAACTCGAGGAAACGCGACGAGTGGCAGCGCACCAGCGCGGTGAGCGCCGCGCCACCCATGATGCTGAGGCCGAACTTCTGGTCCTCGTGCGCGGTGGCGATGTACTCGTGGGTGTGCGCCTCGACGCCGGTGGTGACGCGGATCAGGACGTTGGCCGTGTGGCCGCCGTCGGCGCACGCCCGCTCCAGCCGGTTGATCTCGTCGAACGAATCGACGATGATCCGCCCGACGCCCTGCTCGAGGGCGAACGCGATCTCCTCGTCGGACTTGTTGTTGCCGTGCAGGCCCAGCCGCCCGGCCGGCATCCCGCCGGCCAGCGCTATGCGCATCTCGCCCATGGTGGTGACGTCGAGGTTGAGGCCTTCCTCGGCCGCCCACCGGGCGACGCGCCGGGTCAGCAGCGCCTTGCCCGCGTAGTAGACCGACCAGCCGGGAAAGGCCGTGATGAAGTCGCGGGCCCGGGAGCGGAAGTCGTCCTCGTCGATCACGTAGACGGGCGTGCCGTGCTCTGCGGCCGCGTCCGTCAGCGCCACACCTGCCACCACGATGCGGCCCCGGTCGTCGCGGTGGGTGCCGCGGGGCCAGAGCTTGAGGTCGAGCTCGTTGAGGTCGTCGGGCACGGTGAGCCACTGGGGCCCACCCTGCACGGCGTCCGCGTGGATCGAGCCGGCGATGTGCATGTGCGTCATGGGGTCAAGCCTGCCAGAGCGCACTCGGCAACCGTTACTTCGCTCAACTGGTGGCCACGACCCGGATCTCCCGAGCCTCACGCAGCAGTACCTGGGCAGGCTCGCCGTCCACGACCTCGCCGTCGACCCTGACCTCGAGCGATCCGCAGGCGGCACCGAGGCAGCCGTCGTCGAACCTCACACCCCACAGGGTGAAGAAGTCGCCCAGGGTGGATGCGCGGTTCTCCTCCCCCTCCAGCCACACCTCCCCGCCCGGATCGTGGGTGTGCACCGGCGCCTGGACGGCCCGGGGCCGGTCGATCCCGATGTAGGCGGGCACCTCGACGGGGGCGCCGTCCACCGTGACCTCCAGGTCGAGGATCCACGGGTCGGCGTCGTCGCCGAGGCCCAGTTCGCGCAGTCCGGCCGCACGGATGTAGGAGACGGCATCACGGGGCGCATCCCAGGGCGGCGCGGTGTCGCGCAGCACCGCAGGAGCGGGCTCCGGGCGCGAGACGCACCCCACGAGCAGCGCCGCACTGACCACCAAAACGAGCAACCTACGCACGCCGCAACCATAACGGCAGGCGGTGGTGGTGTTGACGACCGTTTCGAGGTGCTAACCTTTCACCGGTCGCCTTCGGGTAACTGGCCCCCGTAGCTCAGGGGATAGAGCACCGCCCTCCGGAGGCGGGAGCCGAGGTTCGAATCCTCGCGGGGGCGCAAGCCGTTCACAGGGGAGGCCAGAAGATGACCGGAGCCGGGCGCGCGCCTCGTGGCCTGACTTTCCGAGACCTCCTCGTCCCTGTGCTGTTGGTGGCACTGTTCGCCGCCACCCGGCTCCTCATCCTGCTGTCGCTCAAGCTCGAGCAGGTGGCGTTCATCGCCAACGACGTGAGCTACTACGCCTTCTACCTCAACAAGCTGGACATGGGCGAGACGGGCATCATGCTCGAGTACCCCGTCCCCGCCGTGTGGCTCCTGCAGATCATCTACGCCCTGGGCGGCGGCTGGGAAACCTGGACCCCGGTGTACGTCGGCTGCTTCCTCGCGCTCGACGCCCTGGTGGCGATCCTCATGTACCGACGCGGCAATGCTGCAGGGACGCTCTTCTGGATCCTGTTCACCGGCGCGCAGGGGGCGGTGCTCTGGTACCGCTTCGACCTCATTCCTGCGGCCCTGGTCGCCGTCGCCTGCGTGTACGCGCTGAGGTTCCCGAAGATCGCCGGCGGCGTCATCGGGCTGGGCGCGGCCGTGAAGCTGTGGCCGGCGCTGCTGATCGGGCCCCTGTTGGCGCCCAACCCGTTGCGCAGAGGGGGCGCACGTTCGCGGCTCATCGGCTTCATCGTGGTGGGTTTCGGCCTGGCTGCCGCGTCGCTCATCACGAGCGGCTGGACCCGTTCGGCCTCCCCGCTGACGTGGCAGAGCGACCGCGGCCTACAGATCGAATCCGTGCCCGCCACACCTCTGATGTTCCTGCGCACGTTCACCCACAACGAGAGCTGGCTCATCGAGTTGTCGCAGTACAACGCGCTCGAGATCGTCACCGGCCCGGGCATCAACCAGCTGCTGACGGTGTCGACGGTGCTGACCGCCGCGTCGGTGCTGCTGACCATCTGGCTGAGCTACCGCCTCATCCGGCTCTTCCGCGACCAGGACCACCGTCTCCACGAGGCCATGCTGCTGGCTGTGCTGGCGATCGTGCTGGCCACGGTGATCGCCAACAAGACGCTGTCGCCGCAGTACATCGTGTGGCTCGGCGGTCCCGTCGCCGCGCTCCTGGTGGTGCAGCGCAGCGAGTGGTTGCGCCGCCACACCACGGTGATCGCGGTGGCGCTGGTGATCGTCGGCGGCCTCACCCAGTTCACCTATCCGTGGGGCGCGTACGGGATCATGGCGATTCCCCAGGGCGCCGGCCCGGAGACCTCCGTGCTCATCCTGCGCAACCTCGCGCTCGTGGCACTGACGGCCTACTCCGTCGTGCTGACTCTGAAGGCGACCCGTCGCTCCACGTCCTGAGAGTGGTCGGGACGGCTGCCCATTATTGGGTAAGCTCAGTGAAGCAGCCGCAGACGTCTGCGGCCTCCGTCCAAATAGAGGGGAAAGTGGCTTCTGCCACGGAACATGTCAGCACCTGACTCGAATGACCTTTTCGGTGCCAACTCCTGGCTGATCGACGAAAAGCGGGAGGCGTATGACGCAGACCCGCAGTCAGTGGACGCCACCTGGCGTGAGTTCTTCGCTGCCGAGGGTGCACCTCCGCAGCCCGCAGCGGTGGAGTCCGCCGCTCCGCCGACGAGTCGTGCCCCCGAGAAACCGCAGGCCACGCCCCGGGCCGAGACGAAGCCCGCCCCGAAGGCCGAGACGAGGCCGGAAGCCAAGTCGGAGCGCCCGAAGTCGCCTGAGGCGAAGCAGCGCGAAGCGGCCTCCGGCCTGTCTGACGCGCCCGCCCCCAAGCCTGCTACGGCCAAGACGGAGAGCAAGCCCACCGTCGAAAAGGTGACCACGGGCCGCAACGCGCCGCACAACCCCGGCACCGGTGCCGGCCTCAGCGCCAACACCCCCAACCCGAACGTGCGTCCCGAGCCCTCGGGTGCCCAGCCCAAGTACACGGTTCTGCGCGGTGCCCCCATGCGCACGGCCAAGAACATGGACACCTCCCTCACCGTGCCCACGGCCACGTCCGTGCGCTCGGTGCCGATGAAGCTGGTCATCGACCAGCGCGTGCTGATCAACAACTTCCTGCGCCAGTCAAAGGGCGGCAAGGTCTCGTTCACCCACCTCATCGGCTACGCCATGGTGCAGGCTCTCAAGGCCATGCCGGAGATGAACAACGCCTACGACATGGTGGACGGCAAGCCCAACCTGATCGAGAACCCCTCGATCAACCTCGGCATCGCCATCGACATCCAGAAGGGCGACACCCGCCAGCTCCTGGTGCCCAACATCAAGGGCTGCGAGAACTTCAACTTCTTCCAGTTCTGGTCGGCCTACGAGCAGGTGGTGCGCAAGACCCGCGCCGGTGACCTGCAGGTGTCGGACTTCGCCGGCACGACGGCGTCCCTCACCAACCCGGGCGGCATCGGCACCAACCACTCGGTGCCCCGACTGATGACCGGTCAGGGCATGATCCTGGGCGTCGGCAACATCGACTACCCGGCCGAGTTCCAGGGCATGAGCGAGTCCAAGATGACAGACCTCGCCGTATCCAAGGTCACCACCCTGACCTCCACCTATGACCACCGCGTGATCCAGGGCGCCACCTCCGGCGAGTTCCTGAAGACGATGCACGGGCTGCTGCTCGGCGAGAACGGCTTCTACGACGAGATCTTCGAAGCGCTGCGCATCCCCTACGAGCCGCTCCGCTGGGCCGGCGACATCTCCGCGCACCGCGACAACCAGGTCTCCAAGACCGCCCGGGTACTGGAGCTGATCAACTCCTACCGCGCGTTCGGCCACCTGGTCGCCGACACGGACCCCTTGGAGTACCGCCAGCGTTCCCATGAGGACCTGCGCCTTGAGACGCACGGGCTCTCCATCTGGGACCTGGACCGTCAGTTCGCGGTGGGCACCTTCGGTGGCTCCGAGCGCACCTACCTGACGCTGCGCGACATCATCTCCACGTTGCAGGATTCGTACTGCCGTACCGTGGGCATCGAGTACATGCACATCCCGGATCCGCGGCAGCGCCGCTGGTTCCAGCAGCGCATGGAGAAGCCGCACCAGGCGCTGACGCACGACGAGCACATGCACGCGCTGGACAAGCTCAACGAGGCGGAGATCTTCGAGACGTTCCTCCAGACGAAGTTCGTCGGGCAGAAGCGCTTCTCCCTCGAGGGAGGCGAGTCCGTCATCGTGCTGCTCGACGAGATCGCGCAGCAGGCGGCCAACGACTCCGTCGACGAGGTCTGCATCGGCATGCCGCACCGTGGCCGGCTCAACGTGCTGGCCAACATCGTCGGCAAGAGCTACGGCCAGATCTTCCGCGAGTTCGACGGCCAGGTCGACAGGTCGGGCACGGGTGACGTGAAGTACCACCTGGGCGCGGAGGGTACCTTCGTCGCCTCGAACGGTGCCACCGTCAAGACGTCCGTGGCCGCCAACCCGTCGCACCTTGAGGCGGTGAACCCGGTGCTCCAGGGCATCGCCCGCGCCAAGCAGGACATGCTGCGCCAGAGCGACTACCCGGTGCTCCCCCTCACCATGCACGGCGACGCGTCGTTCGCCGGCCAGGGCGTGGTCTTCGAGACGTTGCAGATGTCGCAGCTGCGCGGCTACAAGACCGGTGGCACGATCCACGTCGTGGTCAACAACCAGGTGGGCTTCACCACGGCCCCCACCGAGTCGCGTTCCTCGACGTACTCCACCGACGTGGCGAAGTCCATCTCCGCCCCCGTGCTGCACGTCAACGGCGATGACCCGGATTCCTGCATCCGCGCGGCCCGCATCGCGTTCGAGTACCGGCAGACGTTCCACAAGGACGTCGTCATCGATATGGTCTGCTACCGGCGTCGTGGCCACAACGAGGGCGACGACCCGAGCTTCACGCAGCCGAACATGTACGACCTCATCGAGCAGAAGCGCTCCACGCGCCGGCTCTACACCGAGTCGCTGATCGGCCGTGGTGACATCTCCATGGCCGACGCCGAGGACGTCATGAACCGCTTCCGAGCCCGCCTCGAGAACGTGTTCCGCGAGGTGCGCGACTCCAAGGGCGCGCCGGACGAGTACCGCAAGGTGCCGTACTACCCCACCAAGCCGGAAGAGCGGCTCACGGAGATCACCACGGAGATGCTCCAGCGGATCGCCAATGTGCACACGCAGTTCCCGGAGGGGTTCGCCGTGCATCCCAAGGTCCAGCCGCAGCTTGAGCGCCGCGCCGAGGCGATCATGAACGGCCCCATCGACTGGGCCACCGCTGAGATGATCGCCATCGGTTCGCTGCTCATCGAGGGTCGCCCGGTGCGCATGGCCGGCCAGGATTCGAGGCGGGGCACGTTCTCGCAGCGCTTCGCCGCCATCGTGGACCGGGTCACCAACGAGGCGTGGGTGCCGCTGAAGCACCTCACCGAGGACCAGGCCACCTTCGAGGTGTGGGATTCGCTGCTGAGCGAATACGCCGCCCTCGGATTCGAGTACGGCTACTCGGTGGCCCGTCCCGACGCGTTGGTGCTGTGGGAGGCGCAGTTCGGCGACTTCGTCAACGGCGCTCAGATCATCTCGGACGAGTTCGTCGCCTCGGGCAACGCCAAGTGGGGCCAGAAGTCGGGCGTGTGCCTGCTGCTCCCCCACGGCTACGAGGGTCAGGGGCCGGACCACTCGTCGGCCCGCATCGAGCGCTGGCTGCAACTCTGCGCCGAAGGCGCGCTCGCGGTGTGCCAGCCGTCGACTCCCGCGAACCACTTCCACCTGCTGCGCCAGCACGCCTACGTCAACTGGCACCGCCCGGTCGTGATCGCCACCCCGAAGTCGATGCTGCGCAACAAGCTGGCGACGTCGACGCCGGAGGAGTTCACCTCGGGTCGTTGGCACCCCGCCCTCGACGATCCCACCATCGAGGACCCGTCGAAGGTGGAGCGCATCGTCCTGTGCTCCGGCAAGGTCCGTTGGGACCTGGTGGCCCGCCGCCAGAAGAACGGTCACGACGGAAAGATCGCGATCATCGCTCTGGAGCGCCTCTACCCGCTCCCGGCCGAAGAACTCGTGGCCATCCTGCGCCGCTACTCGCACGTCAGCGACATCCGCTTCGTGCAGGACGAGCCGAAGAACCAGGGAGCGTGGGCATTCATGTCGGTGCACCTACCCGGAGCCGTCAAGGAACTGTTCCCCGAATTCGACCTGAAGATGACCCCGGTGACCCGTCCGTGGTCCTCGGCGCCGTCGGTGGGCTCGATGGCGGTGCATAAGCAGCAGGAGGAGGACCTGCTGCGCGCCGCCCTGGGCTGAGGCCCTAAACTCTCGGTCATGTATTTCACTGACCGCGGGCTGGAAGAGCTGGTTGATCGGCGCGGCCACGAGGAGGTCTCCTTCGAGTGGCTCGCCGAACAACTGCGCACCTTCGTCGACCTCAACCCCGAATTCGAAACCCCCGTGGAGCGTCTGGCCTCGTGGCTCGCGCGTCTCGATGACGACGAGGAGGACTGATGCTGGATCTCGATGCGCTGAGAGACCGTTACCGCGCTGTGGTGGGCAGTGCGCCCGAGGGCCTGTGGTTCGCTCCGGGTCGGGTGAATCTCATCGGTGAGCACACCGACTACAACGATGGGTTCGTCCTGCCGTTCGCCCTCGACAAGAAGGCGGTCATCGCGGGCGGTCGCCGCGACGACGACGAGCTCGTGATGGTCTCGCTCGAACTCGACGACGAGGTGCGCCTGCGGATCGAGGACCTGGCCCCCGGCACCGAGGGCTGGTCCTCCTACCTCGCCGGTGTGGTCTGGGCGCTGCGCGAGGCCGGCCACGCCGTGGGCGGGGCCAACCTGGTGATGAGCTCGGACGTGCCCCTCGGTGCGGGCCTGTCGAGCTCCGCCGCCATCGAGTGCGCCACCGTCGCGGTGCTCACAGACCTATACGGGCTCGACATCGAGCCCATCGACCGCGCCAAGCTCGCCCGCGTGGCCGAGAACGCCTATGTGGGAGCGCCCACGGGCCTGCTGGACCAGGCCGCCAGCACCCTGTGCGAGGCCGCGCACGGCCTGTTCATGGACTGCCGCACGCTGGAGACAGAGCAGGTTCCCCTGCCGATGGCCGAGCAGGGCTACGAGATGCTGGTGCTCGACACGAAGACCCCGCACAGCCACGTCGACGGCGAATACGGCACCCGCCGGGCCTCCTGCGAGCAGGCGGCCGCCATCCTGGGCATCCCTGCGCTGCGCGACGTCACTGACCTGGACGAGGCCATCGAGAAGCTCGAGGACCCCACCATGGTGAAGCGGGTGCGGCACGTGGTCACGGAGAATGAGCGAGTCCTGAAGGCTTTCGAGCTGGCGCGATCCGCAGATCTCGCGGAGTTGGCACCGCTGCTGGATGCGTCGCACGCCTCGATGCGCGACGACTACGAGATCACGGTGCCCACCGTCGACCTCGCCGTGGACACGGCCAAGCGGGCCGGCGCCCTGGGTGCGCGCATGACTGGAGGCGGTTTCGGCGGCTGCATCATCGCGCTCACGAAGGCGGGCGAGGCGGACCTGATCGGTCAGGCCATCGCCACCGCTTTCGCCGACGCGGGCTTCGGTGCCCCGGAGTGGTTCACCGCCACGCCGGCCCCAGGAGCAGGGCGGCTCGTCTAGAGCTTCTCCAGCTCGCCGCGGCCCACCGCCACCACAGAGGTGACGACCGTCGCGAGGATGAAGGGGGCCACGACGAGGGCACCGATGAACTGCGCGCGGTCATCGGTGCCCAGCAGGCTGTAGACGACCATGGCGTGCAGCAGGGACGACGCGACGATCAGGCCCAGCGCCCACCGCTGGCCGCGCACGACCAGCCAGGCGAAGGCGATCAGGGCGATGCCGTAGACCGAGAGCATCGCCGCCACCCCGATGCCGAACATCCTGCTGTTGGCCACCAGCGTGCCGAAGGCGACGCCCAGGATGGCCAGACCGATCAGGGCGGTCAGGATCACAGGGATCGCCAGCAGGGGACGTCGCAGCACAGCAGTCACCCGATCAGCGTGCCCCAGCCAGCAATTCTCAGCAAGTTTGCAGCCGATCGGCGCGGTATACAACACGCAGCCACTGCTATTGCTTATCGTTGCCGGCAAGGGTAATCTGCATGAGCTTGCGGAGAATTCCGCAGCGGATTTTCCCCCCCGACAGAAGGAGTACAACTATGGATTGGCGCCACCGGGCTGCCTGCCTCACTGAGGATCCGGAGTTGTTCTTTCCCGTCGGCAACACGGGGCCGGCCTTGGCTCAAATCGAAGAGGCCAAGAAGATCTGCGCCCGTTGTGTCGTCAAGGACCAGTGCCTCTCGTGGGCACTCGAAGCCGGTCAGGACCACGGCGTCTGGGGCGGTCTGAGCGAAGACGAGCGTCGCGCGATCAAGCGCCGCGCCGCCCGCTCCCGCCTCCGCAACAACTGACCCGACCCGCCTCGTGAGCCCTCTCGGGGGCGGGCTCTGCGCGTCCTGAGCCTCTGACACGCCGCCCGTTCAGCACCTCACGGAACGGGCAGCACGATGTGGGCCACGGCGCCCTCGCCGTCCTCCCTGTTCCTCAGCGTGAAGGTGCCGTCGAGGTCGTGGATCAGCGTCGAGATGATCGACAGCCCCAACGACTTCTGGGATCCCATCCGGAATCCGTCGGGAAGACCGTTGCCGCCGTCGAGGATGTCGATCGTCAGCGTGCCACCGTCGCGGTGGGGCAGCACCTCCACGAGCCCTGAGGCGCTGTCCAGGCCGTGCTCGACGGCGTTCTGACAGAGCTCGGTGATGACCATCGAGAGCGACGTGGCGATCTCCGCCGGGATCACTCCGAACGTGCCGCGCCGCGTGGCCCGTACCGTGCCGGCTGAGGCGGCGAGGTCGCCCACCATCTCGAGGATCTTGTCGCAGACGCCGTCGAAGGCCACCTCCTCCACCAGCGAATAGCTGAGGGTCTCGTGAACCATGGCGATCGACGACACGCGGCGCATGGCGTCGCGCAGGGCTTCCCTTCCCTCCTCCGACTTCAACCGCCGCGACTGCATGCGCAGCAGCGCGGCCACCGTCTGCAGGTTGTTCTTCACCCGGTGGTGGATCTCCCGGATCGTGGCGTCCTTGGTGACGAGCATCCGGTCGCGGCGCCGCAGGTCTGTGGTGTCGCGGCACAGCACGAGCATGCCGGCGGTGGTGAACTCCAGCCACAGCGGCAGCACCACGAAGCGCATGGACGCGCCCCGGGCCTCGACGTCGAACTCCAGGGTGAGCCTGCCGTCGATGTCCGCGCTGACCGTCTGCCCCATGGACTCCACGCCCTGCCGGAGGTGGCGGGTGAGTTCTCGGAACCGCTCCCCCTCGATGTCGCCGATGGCGCCCAGCCTGCGGTAGCCGGTGATGGCGTTGGGGCTGGCGTACGAGATGACACCGTCCGGCTGCACCCTCAGCACGCCGTCGGCGACTCGCGGCATGAGCGCCTTGTCCGACGGGGGCACCAGAGGGAACTCGCCGCGCATCAGCATCTGGGTGAGGATCTCTGCGGCTTCGAGGTAGTTCTCTTCGAGGGCACCGGTGGCGCGCATGCCCATCTGGTTGGTGTGGCGCTCGATCACCGCTACCGGGCGGTCGTGCCTCAGCACCGGGATGGCCCAGACGTCGACGGGGATGCCCGCGGAGATCGCGTTGTCCGTGGTTTCCGCGATTTCGTGCGTCATGAAGGCGACAGTGACCTGGTGGTCCGGCTCGTACTCGATGAGCTCGCCCACGATGTCCTCCTCGAGGGCTGTGGGGCCCGTCACCGGCCTCACCTGGGCGGTACAGGCGAAGATGTCGCCTTCTTCGGTGAGGGGCTTCCAGAGGACCAGGTCAGAGAAACTCAGGTCTGCCAGCATCTGCCAGCCGGACACGAACGCGTCCAGCCACTCGTCGTCGCTCATCAGGTCTACGTCACGGGTCACAGGCTCCACTCTGCCACGGACACCCTTTTCCGTGCAGCCGGGTCCTTCTGGCACAATGGGGCGTCACCTGAATAGACATAAACAGACCTAAGGAGGCCCAACATGGGTAAGCGTGGCCGTAAGCGTAAGGCTCGTCGTAAGAACGGCGCCAACCACGGTAAGCGTCCCAACGCCTGACCGGAGAAACCACAAAGCCCCCGCCTGGTGCGGGGGCTTGTTGTTTGTCTGACTTTTCGGCTGGTCCTCAGCCGGTCCGGGAGATGCGCATGGTCTGGATGCGGGCCGTCAACGTCGACGGTGCCGTCTTCTGCGGCAGGCTGCGCTGGATCATCTCGGTGATGGTGGATTCGATTTCGAAGTTCTCCATACATCGTTCACAGGCGTGGAGGTGGTGCCGGATCATGTCCGCCTCGGCGTCGAGGAGCTCGTTGTGCAGGAACGCGTGCACCCTGGCGAGGGCCTGGACGCATTCGTCCATCTCGTCGTGCGCATGGGAGAACATGTCGCTTTCACTCATCACCGGCCCCCCGCCTTCCGGCCGATGCCCCGCTCGAGGGCGTAGTCGGCGAGCAGCTCGCGCAGCTGGGCGCGGCCGCGGTTCAGTCTGCTCATCACGGTGCCCAGCGGGGTGTCCATGATCTCTGCGATCTCCTTGTAGGAGAACCCTTCGACATCTGCGAGGAGAACGGCCATGCGGAAGTTCTCCGGGAGTGCCGCAATCGCGTTGGCGACGGCTGCATCCGGCGTCTGATCGAGCGCTTCCATCTCTGCGCTGCGCAGGCCGGTGGAGTCGTGTGAGGCGGCGCGGGCCAGCTGCCAGTCCGTGACGTCCTCGTCGCCGCTGGTCTGCGGGGAGCGCTGCGCCTTGCGGTAGGCGTTGATGTAGGTGTTGGTGAGGATGCGGTACAGCCAGGCCTTGAGGTTGGTACCGGGCTGGAACGTGTGCCGCGAGGCGAAGGCCCGCGCGTAGGCGTCCTGGACGACATCCTCGGCGTCTGCCGGGTTGCGCGTCATGCGCAGCGCCGCGGCGTAGAGGCGGTCGAGATGGCTCAGCGCTTCCTCCTCGAACGCCGCGGCGGCCGCGGCGTCGAGTTCGGCGTCAGTTGACGCATCGAGCAGTTCCTTGTCCATCACGACAGAGAATAGCGCAAGAAGCACGATGGCTCGCACTGAGCCCACCGGCAACGCGGTGGCGCTGCGCGTCATGGCTGGCATCGTGGTCATGTGCTGTGTAACGCTGCGCATCGGCGAGTTATTCCCACGGAAGGACTGTGTACCGCGGGCGCCTGCGGCGGCGGACAACCCCACCGGGGTCACCGATCCCGGGGACAGCAGAAGGGGACCTGCCCCTGGGCAGGTCCCCTTCGTGCGATGAGTGGTACGAACTCAGCCGGCGGTGCGCACCGGGAGGGTCTTCGGCTTGAACGACGGACGGGTCGCCTCGTAGGCCGAGATGGTGTCCGCGTCCTGCAGGGTCAACGAGATGTCGTCGAGGCCGTTGAGCAGCCGGTGCTTCGTGTACTCGTCGATGTCGAACCTCACGGTGAGGTCACCGCGCACGATTGTCTGCGACTCGAGGTCCACCGTCGTCTCGACGTTGGGGTCCGCCTCGATGGCGGCCCACAGCACGTCGCGGTCCGCGTCGGAGACGAGCGCCACGAGCAGGCCGGCCTTGCCGGAGTTCGAGCGGAAGATGTCGCCGAACCGGGTACCGATGACCACGCGGAAGCCGTAGTTCTGCAGGGCCCACACAGCGTGTTCACGCGAGGAGCCGGTGCCGAAGTCGGGGCCGGGGATCAGGATGGTGCCGGAGGTGAACGGCTCCTTGTTCAGGACGAACTCCGGATCGTTGCGCCATGCGGAGAACAGGCCGTCCTCGAAACCGGTGCGGGTGATGCGCTTGAGGTACACCGCAGGGATGATCTGGTCGGTGTCGACGTTCGAGCGCTGCAGCGGAACGGCGATGCCGGTGTGGCTCTTGAAGGGTTCCATTGGTCAGGCTCCAATCAGGTCTGCAGGGGCGGCCAGGTGGCCGACGATGGCGGTGGCGGCAGCGACGGCCGGCGACACGAGGTGGGTGCGCCCACCCTTGCCCTGGCGTCCTTCGAAGTTGCGGTTCGAGGTGGACGCGGCGCGCTCCCCCGGGGCGAGCTGGTCCGGGTTCATGCCGAGGCACATCGAGCAGCCGGCGGCGCGCCACTCGGCGCCGAAGTCGAGGAAGACCTGATGCAGGCCCTCGGTCTCGGCCTGGATGCGGACGCGCGCCGAGCCCGGCACGACCAGCATGCGGACGCCTTCGGCGATGTGCTGACCCTGCAGCACGGAGGCGGCGAGGCGCAGGTCCTCGATGCGGCCGTTCGTGCAGGAGCCCAGGAAGACGGTGTCGACGGTGATGTCGCGCATGGGGGTGCCGGGCACCAGGTCCATGTATTCGAGGGCGCGCTTGGCGGTGGCCTGCTCGACCTCGGACTCGAAGTCCTCGGGGGCCGGCACGACGCCGCCCAGCGGGACGCCATGCCCCGGGTTGGTGCCCCAGGTGACGAACGGGGTCAGCTGCGTGGCGTCGATGTCCACCTCGACGTCGAACGTGGCGTCGTCGTCGGTGCGGAGGGTCTTCCAGTACTCGACGGCGGCGTCCCACTCCTCGCCCTCGGGCGCGTGCGGGCGACCCTTCAGGTAGGCGAACGTGGTCTCGTCCGGCGCCATCATGCCGGCCTTGGCTCCCCACTCGATGGACATGTTGCAAATCGTCATCCGGCCTTCCATCGAGAGGTTCTCGATGGTGGAGCCGCGGTACTCGACGATGTGGCCCTGGCCGCCGCCGGTGCCGACCTTGGCGATCAGCGCCAGGACGACGTCCTTGGCGGTGACGCCGTCAGGCAGTTCGCCGTTGATGTTGACGGCCATGGTCTTGGGCTTGGCCTGGTTCAGCGTCTGCGTGGCGAGCACGTGCTCGACCTCGGAGGTGCCGATACCGAACGCGAGGGCGCCGAAGGCGCCGTGCGTGGAGGTGTGCGAGTCGCCGCAGACGATCGTCATGCCCGGCTGGGTGACACCCAACTGGGGGCCGATGATGTGCACGACGCCCTGGTCCTTGTCGCCCAGCGAGTGGATGCGGATCCCGAAGGCCGCCGCGTTCTCGCGCAGGGTGTCCACCTGCTTGCGCGAGACCGGATCAGCGATCGGCGCAAGGATGTTCAGGGTGGGGGTGTTGTGGTCCTCGGTCGCGAGCGTGAGGTCCGGGCGACGGACGGGACGGCCGGCGAGGCGCAGGCCCTCGAAGGCCTGGGGGCTGGTCACCTCGTGGACGAGATGGAGGTCAATGTAGAGCAGGTCCGGCTCTCCCTCGGCGGCGCGGACGACGTGTGCGTCCCATACCTTTTCGCTCAGGGTCTTACCCATGGCTCCTCGCTTCGCAAACATTGGATCGTTCGTGTGTGAACTCCCCGTAAGTATGCAGGAATTGCCGCAACCTCCCCGTTTGCTTGTCCAGCATGTGGATTGATAATCTCACCATATGGACGACACATCTGGCGTTGGAGTACTCGACAAAGCGAGCCTCGTGCTGGCCGCTCTCGAGCGCAACCCCCTCACCCTCGCGGGCCTGGTCACGGCTACCGGACTGGCCCGACCGACCGCCCACCGCCTCGCGGTGGCACTGGAACATCACCGGTTCGTGGGGCGCGACCTCCAGGGCCGCTTCGTGCTGGGCCCCCGCCTGATCGAGCTCGCCGAGTCCGCCGGCGAAGACCCCCTCCTGGCCACGGCCGGTCCCATCCTGCAGCGCCTCCGCGACATCACGGGCGAATCCGTCCAGTTGTTCCGCCGCCAGGGCGACGTCCGCGTGTGCGTGGCCTCAGTGGAACGCCCCACCGGTCTGCGCGACACCGTCCCCGTCGGCGCGCAGTTGTCGATGTCCGCCGGCTCTGCCGCCCAGGTGCTGCTGGCCTGGGAAGAGCCGGACAAGCTGGACAAGCTGCTCGACGCGGCGTCGTTCACCATGGCCACGCTGCAGACCGTGCGCCGTCGTGGCTGGTCCCAGTCTGTGGCGGAGCGCGAGGCCGGCGTCGCGTCCGTCTCTGCCCCGGTGCTGGCACCGTCCGGCAAACTCATCGCGGCAGTGTCGGTCTCCGGGCCCATCGAGCGGCTGACCCGCTCCCCCGGTCGTCTCCACGCGCCTGCGGTGCTGGCGGCGGCCGAGCGCCTGAGCGAGGTTCTCCGTAGGAGCGGCGCCCCCGAATGAGACAACCAGAAACATCCCCCGGCACACCGCCGGGGGATGTTTTCTTGTCGCCTAAAGGCCGGCCAATGCCCTGAAGACCTGCTTGACGCGCGGTTCGGTCTGTACCCGGTTGGTCACCTCGGCCCACGCCCTGTAGTGGTCGGTCTGCTTGTGGGCGTCCAGCGCACCCTCATCGACGTAGGCCTCGGCGAGTGTGAACCTCGTGGGGTCGTCGTCGTGCTGGAGCACGTCGAACCGGAGGCAGCCCGGTTCCTGGAGTGATGCGGCGCTGTTGGCCACCGTCACGGCGGCGAACTCCTCCTCGGCTTCTGGATGGATGGTCACGACTACCTGGAAGACGTACATGGGCATCAACATAGCTCCCCCGGGGTGGCTCGGGAGGCCGGGACCCGGGCACCGGTAGGGTCCGGTCCGGGCTGATCCGGATACCCTCGGCGCCGCTGCCTCCCTACCCTTGAAACATGACCTACCACTATTCCGACGCCCCGGCCGCGCGGAGCGACGAACGCTCCATGGCGGTCCTCGCCCACCTCTCCGCGATCATCGCCATGGTGCTCAGCGCCGGCTGGCTGAGCTTCGCCGGGCCCCTGATCGTCTGGTTCCTCTACAAGGACCGCAGCGGCTACGTCCGCCGTGCGGCCGCCGGTTCGTTCAACTTCAACATCTGGGCCTGGCTGATGAACGCCATCGCCTGGGTCTGCCTGTTCACGGTGGTCCTGATCCCGGTGTCGATCGTACTCTGGGCGATCGCCGGCATCATGACGCTCTGGTGCCACATCCACGGAGCGGTCCGCGCCTCCGACGGCCGTCCCTACGACTACCCGGCGTCCGTCCGCATCCTCAGCTGACCGCCCGTCGCCCGGCCCTGGGCACACAAAAAAGCAGCCTGGTCAACAGATGTTGACCAGGCTGCTCGCTTGGTAGCCCCGACGGGATTCGAACCCGCGCTACCGCCTTGAGAGGGCGACGTGCTAGGCCGCTACACAACGGGGCCCCTAACGCGTGGGAGAGCTTAACACTCTCTCCTGCTGGATGGCTAATCGCCATCCGCAGGGGTACCAGGACTCGAACCTAGACTAACGGAACCAGAAACCGTCGGGCTGCCAATTACCCCATACCCCTAGTTACTCGGCTACCCGAGCACGAGAAGAAACACTACACCACCCTCAGCCAGCTCCACAAATTCAGTGCGCGCGCCGGTTCAAGGCGTGGTGGTCGCGAGATTGAGGCGCCGGGCCAGCCACCAGGCCGCGAGCCCGAAGAGCACGAACGCCAGGATGTTCCAGCCGGCCTCCGCCCACGTGATGCCCGTGGTGGCCCGCAGTTCCTCGAGCCCGATGCTGAAGAGCGCGTAGACATAGCTCAGGATGTTGTTCACGATGTGCGCCCCGATGGCGGCCTCGAGGCCCCCGGTCACCAGCACGAGCGAACCGGCCACCAGACCGAACACCAGGCGGTGCGCGAACAGCGCCGGGTTCTGCAGCCCGTGCATGAGCGCGAACAGCAGCGCTGAGCCGAGGACGCCCACCCAGGCGCGACCCGTCGCCGAGCCGATGGCCTGCAGCAGGTAGCCCCGGAAGAAGAACTCCTCAGCGGCCGCCTGTAACGGCGAAGAGAGCACGATCAGCAGCAGGAAACCCTGCCACCCCGGCTGCCCCTCGGCGAACGGGGGCAACTGCCCGAGCGCCCACTGCGCCCACACGACGGCGTTGAGGAGCACGGCGGCCACCACCAGCGTCATCAGCAGGTAGCGCCAGCGCATCCCCGGCTGGACGGAGGCGAGCCAGCGGGGTTTCACGCCGTGCACGTAGCGCATCAGCAGCAACGAGATGGGGATGAGCAGAGCGAGCGCCAACTGCCCCGCCACGGGGCCGTCGGGGAGCCGGTAACTGACCGCATCCGCCACATAGGCCGACCAGTTGCCGCCCCCGCGCACCAGGAACCCGAGGCCCAGGAAGGCCTGGTTCGCCAGCGGGATCAGCAGCGCGTAGGCCGAGAAGCCCAGCAGAATCCCGAGGGTCACGGTCATGCCCAGGAACGGGACCTTGGGCAGCACCCTCGGGTACGGCATCCCCGGCGGCGGGTCCACCGCCTCCCCGGGATGGAACAGCGCGAGCGGCGTGGGGGGCTGGCTCACGCGTCGACGACGGGGTTGCTGAGCGTGCCGAGGCCGTCGATGCTGACGTGCACCTCGTCGCCGGGCTGCATCTCACCCACTCCGGCGGGGGTGCCGGTGAGGATGAGATCACCCGGGAGCAGGGTGATGGACTGCGAGATGTAGCTCACCAGCTCAGCGATGCC
Source organism: Tessaracoccus zhenghani (assembly GCF_054552775.1). Taxonomy (NCBI): domain Bacteria; kingdom Bacillati; phylum Actinomycetota; class Actinomycetes; order Propionibacteriales; family Propionibacteriaceae; genus Tessaracoccus; species Tessaracoccus zhenghani. The sequence goes on from NZ_CM137275.1 coordinate 1,026,569, forward strand.
GCGCACCATCTGGGAGGTGTTGCCGCTCTGGCGTACCTCCTCGCCCAGCCGGGTCTCGATGGGCAGGTGGCCTGCCTCGTCGAGGGTGAGATGCGTGTTCATCCACGGCCCCAGGGGGAGGAATGTGTCCGCACCCTTGGCGCGGGCCCACTGGCCGTCCGAAGCCTGCCAGTCACGCGCGGTGACGTCATTGGCGATGGTGTACCCGAAGATCACCTCGGGCACCCGCTCGACGGGCACCTGCTTGCAGATCCGGCCGATCACGAGGGCGAGCTCGCCCTCGAAATGCAGCGACTCCACCCCGGCGGGCCGGATGATCGATTCGTTGGGTCCGATCACCGAGGTGTTCGGCTTCAGGAACAGCAGCGGCGCCGGCGGCACCTCCCCGCCCATCTCCTTGGCGTGGTCCGCGTAGTTCTTCCCGACGCCGACCACCTTGGAGCGCGGGATGACCGGCGACAGCAGCCGCACGTCGTCGAGCTCGTGCCGCTCCCCCGTGTAGTTGACGGGGACGCCGGCGAGCGGATCTCCGGTCAGCGTGGCGATGGTGTCGGGGTGGTCACCCCCGTCGACAGCGAGTTCGATGACCCCGTAGGCGGGATCCTGTCCGGCGGTGGCGAAACGTGCGATGCGCATGAGGCACAGAGTAGTGGACCCCGGCGCGGCGCTACTCCGCGTAGGTCATGAGTCCGTAGGCCAGCGCGTCGCGCAGCGCCTCCCACGAGGCCTCGATGACGTTGGTGCCCACGCCCACCGTCGTCCATGCGTAGCCGTTGTACGCCGTGTCGATCAGGGTGCGGACGGTGGCGTCGGTGCCGTGGCCCTCGTCGAGGATGCGGACGCGGTAGTCCGTGAGCTCGAACTGGGCCACCTGCGGGAACGTCGAGTGCAGCGCCGAGCGCAATGCGTGGTCCAGGGCGTTGACCGGCCCGTTGCCCTCGCCGACGACCATGAAACGGCCGCCGTTGGCGGTGAGCTTCACGGTGGCCTCGGAGAGGTCCTCGCCGGCGCGCTCCTCGGTGAAGACGCGCCAGCTCTGTACCTGGAACGGCAGTTCGAGGATGCCGAGTTCGTCGCGCAGCAGCATCTCGAAGCTGGCGTCGGCCGACTCATAGGAGTAGCCCTCGGCCTCGCGCTTCTTGACGCGCTCCGTGACCCGCGCAGCCAGTTCGCGGTCGTTCAGGTCGAAGCCGAGCTGCTCACCCTTGATCTGGATGTTGGCGCGGCCAGCCATGTCCGAGACCAGCATGCGCATGTCGTTGCCCACCAGGCTGGGGTCGATGTGCTGATAGAGGTTCTCGTCCACCTTGATGGCCGAGGCGTGGAGACCAGCCTTGTGCGCGAACGACGACTGACCGACGTAGGGCTGGCGACCCACCAGCGGCTGATGCGCCACCAGCGCGATGGCGTGCGCGACCCGGGTGAGTTCCGCCAGGTTCTCGGCCGGCAGCACGTCCCAGCCGTACTTGAGTTGGAGGTTGGGGATGACGGCGGAGAGATCCGCGTTGCCGGTGCGCTCCCCGTAACCGTTGAACGTGCCCTGCACGTGCATCACGCCCGCCTCGACGGCAGCCATGGTGTTGGCGACGGCGCAGGCCGTGTCGTTGTGGCAGTGGATGCCCAGGTTCGCGCCGGTCGACGCGGCAGCCTTAACGGTTTCGGCCATCCAGCTGGGCAGCATGCCGCCGTTGGTGTCGCACAGGACCACGACGTCGGCGCCGGCCTCGTGGGCGGTGCGCACCACCTGGAGCGCGTACTCGGGATTGGCGCGGTAACCGTCGAAGAAGTGCTCGCAGTCGACGAAGACACGCTTGCCCTGGCTGCAGAGGTACTCGACGGTGTCGCGGACCATCTCGAGGTTCTCCTCGAGTGTGGTGCGCAGCGCACGGAAGACGTGCTCGTCATGCGACTTGGCCACGATGCAGATGTCATCAGTGCCGGCGTCGACGAGGGCCTTCGTCAGCGCGTCCTCAGAGGCGGTGGCGCCGGCCTTGCGGGTGGCACCGAAGGCGACCAGCCGGGAGCGCTGCAGGTCGAGTTCCGTGGCGGCGCGCCGGAAGAACTCCGTGTCGTTGGGGTTGGCTCCCGGCCAACCGCCCTCGATGAAGTGCACCCCCAGTTCGTCAAGGTAACCCGCGATCTTCAACTTGTCGTTGACGGACAGGTGCATGCCCTCCTGCTGCGCTCCGTCGCGCAGGGAGGTGTCGAAGACGTGGAACTCGGCGGGCTGCACCGGCACGGTCGGCATGGTCTCTCCAGTCGGTTGGGGAATCTGGGGGAACAATACGCTGTCCAGCGCCTGCCCGGACGTCTCAGCCAGTGGACGGACACCTGAGACGCGCACCGCCACCGGAGATGCCTCGCGTAGGGTTTCCGCCATGACTTCAGCCAAGATCGCCGTAATCGGCGGAGACGGTATCGGCCCCGAGGTGACCACGGAGGCGCTCAAGGCGCTGACCGCCGCGGCCGGACCGGACACTTTCGAGTTCGTCGACTACGACCTGGGCGCCGAGCGCTGGCAGCGCACCGGCGAGGTGCTGCCGGACTCCGTCCTCGAAGAACTGAAATCCGTCGATGCCATCGTGCTCGGCGCCGTTGGCGCCGCCCCCGGTTCGAAGGCCATCCCCAGCGGCCTCCTCGAGCGCGGCCTGCTGCTGAAGCTGCGCTTCGCCTTCGACCACGCCGTCAACCTCCGCCCCTCCAAGCTCTACCCGGGCGTCCCCACTCCCCTGGCCCCGCACATCGTCGAGGGCCGCACCGTCGACTTCGTCGTGGTGCGCGAAGGCACGGAGGGCCTCTACTGCGGCAACGGCGGCTCCGTCCGCACCGGCACCCCGCAGGAGCTGGCCACCGAGGTCTCCGTCAACACCGCCTACGGCGTGGAGCGGGTCGTGCGTGACGCCTACCGTCGCGCCCAGGCGCGTCGTGGCCACCTCACGCTGCTGCACAAGCACAACGTGCTGGTCAACGCCGGCAGCCTCTGGAACCGCGTCTTCACCGAGGTCGGCCGGGAGTTCCCGGACGTCGAGACGAAGTACCTGCACATCGACGCGGCGATGATCGCCATGGTCGTGGACCCCGCGCAGTTCGACGTCATCGTCACCGACAACCTCTTCGGCGACATCGTCACGGACCTCGCCGCTGCGGTCACCGGCGGCATCGGGCTGGCGGCCTCGGCCAACATCAACCCCACGGGCGAATTCCCGTCGATGTTCGAGCCCGTGCACGGCTCCGCCCCCGACATCGCCGGCAAGGGCATCGCGGACCCGACGGCGGCCATCTCGTCGATGGCGCTGCTGCTCGACCACCTGGGCAGGCCGGAACTGGCGCAGAAGATCGACGACGCCGTCACCGCAGACATCGAGGCCCGCGGCGCGGAGAAGTTCTCGACCACCGAGATCGGCGACCGGATCGCGGCAAAGCTCGCCTGACCAGGCACAACGCAGGAACCCGTGACCCCGGCACCGCCGCCGGGGTCACGCCCACCGCGGATCACACGCCGAGGACTGCCTTGGCGATCAGGAAGTAGATGACCAGGCCCGTGGCATCCACCAGCGTCGTGACCAGCGGCGCCGACACCACGGCCGGGTCGATCCCCATCTTCCGTGCCAGCAGAGGCATGGCGCCGCCGATCGTGGCCGCCCACGCACAGATGAGCACGAGCGAGATGGCCACCACCAGTGCGATGCCGGGGCCGACGAAGAAGGTGCCGACCACGAGCCCGAGGATCGCCAGCATCAGGCCCAGCAACAGGCCCACGCGCAACTCGCGCCAGGCGACAGTGGGCAGGTCGCGGAACCTCAACTCGCCGATGGCCAACGCCCGCACGGAGGCGGTCGCGGCCTGGGCCCCGGCGTTGCCGCCGGCACCGATCAGCATGGGGATGAACAACGCGAGGGCGGCCACCTGCTCCAGCGTCGCCTCGAAGGCCTGGGTCACCGAGACCGTCAGCGTCGCGGCCACCAGCAACAGCGACAGCCACAGCGCCCGGTAGCGGGCCAGCCGGAACACTCCGACAGCCATGTAGTGGCCGGCCCACGGCACCGAGCCGGACTGGAGGGCCGTGTCCTCGTTGTCAGCCTCCTCGATGACCTCGATGGCGTCGTCGAGCGACAGCATGCCTACCAGGCGACCCTCGCTGTCGACCACCAGCATGTTGTAGGCGTTGGTCTCGCGCATCAACCGCGAGGCGTCCTCAGCGCTCTCGGTGGCCGGCACGACGACGGCGTCCGGGTCCAGCAGTTCCCCCACGCGGGTCCCGGGCGCAGAAAGCACCAGCGTTCCGAGCTCCAGGACGCCCACGAGATGACGCGTCGCGTCCACTGCGGCCAGGGTGTAGACGTTCTCCGCCTGCGGCCCCTTCCGCTGCACGGTCAGGAGCGCCTCCCCCGCCGTCGCCCCGGCCGGCACTGTGAGCACCTCGGGCGTCATCACGCGTCCGACGGAGCCCTTGGGGTATCCGAGCAGGGTGGCGGTCATGGCGCGCTCAGTGGGGCTCAGACCGCCCAGGACGCGCCGCACGACCTTGGCCGGGGCCTCATTCAGCATCCGGGCGCGGTCGTCCGGGTCCATCCCCTCGACAACCTCCTGGAAGGCCTCATCACGCAGCGACTCGAGCAGCCGCTGTTGGTCGAACGGCTCGAGCTCCTCGAACACCTCGATGCCCGTGTCCTTGGGGAGCAGGCGGAACGCGATGGCCATCGGCACGTCGTCGAGCCGGGCCAGTTCACCGGCGATGACGTGGTCCGGCTGCTCGCCCAGCAACCTGGCGGCCTCAGGCAACCGCATCTCGTCGATCAGCTTCGTCAGTTCCCGGGCGTAGTCCTGGGTCGCCGTCCCATCGTCGCGCGCCATCTCACCCCTCACCCTTGGTAACCGACCGAAGTCTAGCCGGGCATCTGTCACGGGCTGTGGCGACAAACGGGTAGCGTCGAGCGTGATGACCCACAGGAAGGTTGTGACCATGACCTACATCAAGACCTATCTTCGGGACCACCACGGCGGAGCCGCCGCCGGCGTCGACGCCTTTCACCGCGTCGCGGAGGGCCACGGCGAGCAGAGCGTGCGCGACGCCGTCGCCCGCATCGCCGTCGACATCGAGGCGGCGCACGAGGAACTGCAGCAGATCATGGAGCGCTTCGGAGCGCAGCCGAACAGCGCGAAGGACTTCGTCGCGAAGATGGCCGAGAAAGCGAGCCGGCTGAAGCTGAACCGCGAGGTGGTGCGCCGCTCCCCGCTCTCAGATTTGGTCGAGCTCGAGGCGTTGCTGGACGCCGTGCACGCACAGTCCAGGATGTGGCAGATCCTGCTGCAGCTCGACGACACCCGCCTCGACCGTCGGCAGCTCACCGATCTCTTCTCCCGGGCCCGGCAAAACGAGAGCGAGCTCGAGGAGCTCTGGCTGAAGCAGGCCCCCAAGTTGCTCGAACGCGACGACCAGCCCGGGTGAGACGAAAGGCCCCCAGTGACCGGTGCGGTCACTGGGGGCCCTCTCAGGCCGGCCCTGATCAGCGGGCGGCGGTGCCTTCGGTGTAGTCGGCATCGTCCGAGGCGACCCAGCTCATGAGCTTGCGCAGCTCACGGCCGGTGGCCTCGATGGGGTGCGCCTCGCCCTTGGCGCGCAGTTCCTTGAACTCCGGCGCGCCGGCGTCCTGGTCGTCGATGAAGCGCTTGGCGAAGTTGCCGTTCTGGATGTCCGCGAGGACGCCCTTCATGTTCTCCTTGACGCGCTCGTCGATGACGCGGGGGCCCGACACGTAGTCGCCGTACTCGGCGGTGTCGGAGACGCTCCAGCGCTGCTTGGCGATGCCGCCCTCGTACATGAGGTCCACGATGAGCTTCAGCTCGTGCAGGCACTCGAAGTAGGCCACCTCAGGCTGGTAGCCGGCCTCCACCAGGGTCTCGAAGCCCGCCTGCACCAGGGCGGAGGCGCCGCCGCACAGCACGGCCTGCTCGCCGAAGAGGTCGGTCTCGGTCTCCTCGGTGAAGGTGGTCTTGATCCCGCCGGCGCGGAGGGCGCCGATGGCCTTGGCGTAGCTGAGTGCCAGGGGCCAGGCGTTGCCGGTCTCGTCCTTCTCGACGGCGATGATCGCCGGCACGCCGCGACCGTTGGCGTACTCGCGGCGCACCAGGTGCCCCGGGCCCTTGGGGGCCACCATGCACACGTCCACGCCCTCCGGCGGGGTGATGTAGCCGAAGCGGATGTTGAAGCCGTGGGCGAAGAACAGCGCGTCGCCCTTGGTCAGGTGCGGCTCGATCTCCTCCTTGTACACGGTGCGCTGGACCTGGTCAGGGGCCAGGATCATGATGAGGTCCGCCTCCTCGACGGCCTCGCCCACCGGGAGAACCCGCAGGCCTTCGGCCTCGGCCTTCGCGGCCGACGGCGAGCCGGGGCGCAGCCCCACGCGCACGTCGACGCCCGAGTCACGCAGGCTGAGCGCGTGGGCGTGGCCCTGCGAGCCGTAGCCGATGACGGCGACGTGGCGACCCTGGATGATCGACAGGTCGGCGTCGTTGTCGTAGAACATTTCTGCCATGGGTTCTCCTTTTGAGTGCTGTGTTACTTCGCTTTGTGTTCTGACATGCTCCGGGCGCCCCGGGTGAGCGCCACCTGTCCGGACTGCACCAGCTCGATGATCCCGTGCGGCGCGAGCATCTCGAGGAGGGCGGCGAGCTTCTCGTCGCTGCCCGTGGCCTCGACCGTGATCGATTCGGCCGACACGTCCACGGCCTTGCCGCGGAACAGGCTGACCACGTCGATGACCTGGCTGCGGGAGGTGACGTCCGCCCGGACCTTGACCAGCATCATCTCGCGACGCACGGCCGAGGTACCCAGCTCGAGGACCTTGCGCACCTCGATGAGCTTGTTCAGCTGCTTGACGATCTGCTCGAGGGTGGCGTCGTCCTCGACCTGCGCCACCACCGTCATCCGCGACACCTCCTCGCGCTCGGTGGGCCCGACCGCGAGTGACTGGATGTTGAACCCGCGACGCGAGAAGAGCGCAGCTATCCGGGTCAGCACGCCTGGGCGGTTGGACACCAGGATGCTCAGGGTGTGGTTCTTCACAGCACTTCCTCTTCCCACTCGGGGGCCATGTCGCGGGCCACGCGGATCTCATCGTTGCTGACACCGGCGGGCACCATCGGCCACACCATCGCGTCCTTGTGGACCACGAATTCGACGACGACCGGGCGGTCGTTGATCTCCAGCGCCTGCTGGATCGCGGCTTCCATCTCCACCTCGTTGGTGGCCCGCAGACCCACGCATCCCATCGCCTCAGCGAGCTTCGGGAAGTTGGGCAGGGAGTCCGTCGACAGGTCCGTGTTGGAATACCGGCCCTCGTAGAACAGCGACTGCCACTGGCGCACCATGCCGAGCGCGTTGTTGTTGATGATGGCGATCTTGATCGGGATGTTGTTGAGCGCGCAGGTGACGAGCTCCTGGTTGGTCATCTGGAAGCAGCCGTCCCCGTCGATGCCCCACACCGTCGTGTCCGGGTTGGCCACCTTGGCGCCCATGGCGGCGGGCACGCAGAATCCCATGGTTCCGGCTCCGCCGGAGTTGATCCAGGTGCCCGGCTTCTCGTGCGGTAGGAAGTGCGCGCACCACATCTGGTGCTGGCCCACGCCGGAGACGTAGATGGTGTCCGACGGGCTCAGTTGACCGATCCGCTGGATCACCTCCTGCGGGGACAGCCGGCCGTCGGGCGCCTCGTCCCAACGGGGCTGGTAGCGAGCCTTCATGGTGGCGAGGCGGTGACGCCAGGCGTCCGCCTCAGGGGCCGGGTACGCCTGGATGGCCTCGTTGAGCTGGACGAGCGTCTGCTTGACGTCGCCCACGATCGGGATGTCGACCGGCTTGTTCTTGCCGATCTCTGCCGGGTCCACGTCTGCGTGGATGATCTTGGCCCCCATGGCGAAGCTGTCCAGCTTGCCGGTGACGCGGTCGTCGAACCGGGTCCCCAGCGCGATGAGGAGATCGGCCTTCTGCAGCGCGCCCACGGCTGCGACGGTGCCGTGCATGCCGGGCATCCCCATGTTGAGCTCGTGCGAATCCGGCAACGCACCACGCGCCATCAACGTGGTCACCACGGGGATGCGGGTCTTCTCGACGAACTCGGCCAGTTCCTCGTGCGCCCGGGAAAGGGTGACGCCGCCACCGATGTAGAGCACGGGGCGCTTGGCCTCGGAGATCATCTTCGCCGCCGCCCGGATCTGCCGCGAATGCGGACGGATCGTCGGCTTGTAGCCGGGCAGGTCGAGCGTCTCCGGCCAGATGAACGGCGCCGAGTTGGTCAGCGCGTCCTTGGCGATGTCGACGAGCACCGGCCCCGGACGGCCCGTGGCGGCGATGTGGAAGGCCTCCTGGATCGCGCGCGGGATCCCGCCGACCTCCTTGACGAGGTAGCTGTGCTTCGTGATCGGCATCGTGATGCCGCGGATGTCAGCTTCCTGGAAGGCGTCGGTGCCGATGGAGTGGCTGTTCACCTGGCCGGTGATCGCCACCAGCGGCGTGGAGTCCATGTACGCGTTGGCGATGGGCGTGACCAGGTTGGTGGCGCCTGGGCCGGACGTCGCGATGCACACGCCCACCCGGCCGGAGCTCATGGCGTACCCCTCGGCGGCGTGGCCGCCGCCCTGCTCGTGGCGCACCAGGATGTGGCGGATCGTCGAATCGAAGAGGGGGTCGTAGAGGGGAAGAATGGCGCCGCCCGGAATGCCGAAAGCTACGTCGACACCCATCCGTTCCAGCGATTCGACGAGCGCCTGCGCCCCCGTCATGACTTGACCGTCCTTCTGCGTCATTGCCTCTCCCTTCCGTGATTGCTCGCCTGGGTCATCCCAAGAAAAAACCCCCGCCGCCCGTATCGGGCACACGAGGGAGCGCTTCGGTCTGTGGTGACGTGAAGCGCTTAGGGAATTACGACGAGCCAGCTCATGGGCATGGGTACACCTTTGCCCGTGATCGGCACCCTGTCAAGCGATCCCGGCGGGTCTTCCACAATGTAAGACGGCGACCCGGACGCATGTCCGGGCCGCCGTCTCACGGGGTCGACAAGGTCACTCGGTGACGGGGCGACCCTCGACGGTGCGGATGGTGGTCAGGGCCCAGCCGATGACGGCGAAGAGGAAGCCCAGCCCGATGACCAGTGCGGCCACGCCGTAGGACACGACGGAGGTGAACAGCGACGCGCGGAGGAAGGAACCGTTCATGGCTCTGGTTTTCTGAGCGGTGTAGGCCTCGGCTGCCTCGGTGTCACCGGCCTCCTTGGCTTCCCGGGCCAGGGCGCCGAGCTCGGCGTAGGTCTTGCCGTCGGCGCCGGCGAGGGAGTGGACGTTGATGATCTCCGCCTGCGCATACGCGGTGACCGGACCGGAGACGGTCTTGCCCGCGTAGGCGCCGCCCATGAACGTGGAGTCGCCGGGCACCGTGATGTTCTCGGCGGCGAGCTGCGAGCTGACGGTGCCCCAGGTGAGGGCGCCGGCAACAATCATGACGATGCCGGCGACGATCGAGACGATCCCGGCGATCTTGGTGGCCTTCATGTGAGGTCCCCTTCTGTATCTGTGGGGGACGCGTCGGCGTCCCGATGACAGACGTCAATCTAGTACAGCCTCTCTTGACCCCAACGGGGGGGGTGGTATTAAGACGCGCAGCGGGTGTTACCCCCTCCGGGTCACCGTCGCCCACACCGCGTCGAGGTCGGAGGCAACAGGGCCCCGCATCCCGCCGATACCGGGATTGTCCGCGTACCGCGGTAGTACGTGCACGTGGGTGTGCAGCACCTCCTGCCCGGACACCGGCCCGGCGTTGGAGAGGATGTTGCACGCATCCGCCCCGAGGCGCTCCTTCAGGAGCCTGCCCACGCGCGCCACGGCCGGTCCGATCTCGGCGAGGACCGCATCGTCGGAGAGGGCGTCGACGGTGTGGCGGCGCGGCACCACCAGCGCGTGTCCCTCCTGCCAGGGCTGAATGTCGAGGAAGGCGATCGCCGCATCGTCCTCGTAGATCATCCGCGCCGGGATCTCCCCCGCGACGATGGCGCAGAACAGGCAGTCCATGCTTCCCTCTCTCATCTCACCTCGAAGCCCGCCGCGCGCAGGCCCGCCTTGACCTCGTCGATCGTGAGCGTGGCGTAGTGGAAGACGCTGGCAGCGAGCACGGCGTCGGCGCCGGCCTCCGCCGCGGCGACGAAGTGCTCCACCGTCCCGGCCCCCCCGGAGGCGATGAGCGGCACGTCGACCACCGCCCGCACGGCCCGGATCATCTCGATGTCGAACCCGTCCGTGGTTCCGTCGGCGTCCATGGAGTTGAGGAGGATCTCCCCCACCCCCCGCCCACAGGCCTCCTTCGCCCAGGCGATGGCGTCCACGCCGGCGGAGCGCCGGCCCCCATGCGTGGTGACCCCGAAGCCCGACGGCATGCCCTCCTCGCGGCGCGCGTCCAGGGAGAGCACAAGCACCTGGTCTCCGAAGGTCCGCGAGATCTCGTCGATCACGCCCGGACGCGCCAGCGCACCGGTGTTGATGCCCACCTTGTCCGCCCCGCTGCGGAGAAGCAGATCCACGTCCGCGACCTCGCGGACCCCACCGCCCACCGTCAGAGGGATGAACACGGTCTCGGCGCACCGCGCCACCATGTCGCGGGTGGTCGCGCGCCCGTCCGACGACGCGGAGATGTCCAGGAACGTCAACTCATCGGCCCCGGCCGCCGAATAGCGCGAGGCCAACTCGACAGGGTCGCCCGCATCCCGCAGGTGCCGGAAGTTGACGCCCTTGACCACCCTGCCGTCGTGAACGTCGAGGCAGGGAATCACGCGCAGGGCTACGGCCATGCGCCTAACCTAATCCTCCGTCAGGTCGGCCGCCACCACGCCGCGGCGCATCGCGTCCGCCGCCTCGTGACACGTCCGGCGCAGATCGCCTGGGCCCGTGGCAGTGGCCAGCTGGCCGGCAAGGTCGATCACCTGGCGCACCCACCGCACGAAGTCACCCGCCGAGAGACTCGTGTGCCGGAGCACCTTCGCCAGGTCCTGTCCGCTGGCCCACCGCCACGCCGCCTCGGCGAACCCGATGTCCGGCTCGCGCCCGCGGTCGCGCTGGTGCTGGCGCTCCAACAGGCCCACCTCGCGCCAGACCGTGCGCAGCTCGGACTGGGCCCGCTCCGACGCGGCGTCCGGCATCCGCGGCGGCGCCGCGTCCCGCGTGGGCCGCGACTCGTACAGCAACGTGGACAGCACCGCGGCCAGCTGCGGGGGCGTGAGCCCGGCGAAGATGTCGCGGCGGACGCACTCGGCGGCCACCAGGTCCAGCTCGTTGTAGATCCGGCGCAGCATGCGGCCGGCATCGGTCAGCTCATCGCCGTCGAGGTAGCCCAGGTCTTCCAGCACCGCGGTCACACGGTCGAACTGCCGCGCCAACGAGTTGGCCCGTCCACTCACCTCGGCCTCCGCACGCGTCGCCTCGCGTTCGAGGCGCAGCACCCGTGCGGCCTCCACAGCGTGCAGCTCGCGCTCCGGGCAGTCGTGGCATGGATGGGCCCGAAGGTCCGCCCGGAGCTGCCTGATCTCCCGCTCCACCGCGTCGTCGCTGCGCTGCGCCCTGACGGGCACATCCGGATCCAGCGCCTCCACCTTGGCCGACATCGCCGACAGCAGCGAGCGGCGGTCCTTGCGGTCCCGCACCGAAAAGTCGCGTGGCACCCGAACCCGTCCCACGGGGCTGATCGGGCCGGTGAGGTCGTGCGGCTGCAGCTTCAGCACGGTGTGGTCCCCCGAGATGATCTGCGCCCATGGTTCGGCGTCGCGGTGGGCCTTCTGGCCCACGCGCAGCACCACCGACCACCCCTGCCCGGGCACGTGGACGATGTCGCCGGGCAGGAGGGTGGTGAGGCTCTCCGCCGCGACCTCGCTCTGCTCTACCCGGCGCGACTTGGACGAGGAGGCCTCGAGCCGAGAGATCTCGTCCCTGATGCGCGCGTAGCTCATGAAGTCGCCCAGGTGGCATTCGAGCGCGACCGCCGCGCGGTCCAGGTCCGCCTGGAGCTGCCGACCGACGCGCGCTGCCGTGACCACCGACTTGTCCGTCTGGAACTGGGCGAAGGACTGGTTGAGCAGGTCCCGCGCCCGCTCGCGTCCCAGCGTGGCCATGAGGTTGACGGCCATGTTGTAGGTGGGGGCGAAGCTGGATTTCAGCGGGTAGGTGCGGCGCGAAGCCAGGCCGGCCACCGCCCGCGGGTCCATGCCGGGCTGCCACAGGACGACGGCGTGACCCTCCACGTCGATGCCGCGACGCCCCGCGCGCCCGGTGAGCTGCGTGTACTCCCCAGGGGTGATGTCCGCGTGACTCTCGCCGTTGTACTTGACCAGCTTCTCCAGCACCACGGTCCGGGCCGGCATGTTGATGCCCAGGGCGAGGGTTTCGGTGGCGAAGACCACCTTGAGGGCCCCGGTGATGAAGGCCTCCTCGACGATGGCCTTGAACGCGGGCAGCTGGCCCGCATGGTGCGCCGCGACCCCGGCGGTGAGCGCCTCGCGGAACTCCTCGTAGCGCAGCGCCTCCAGGTCCTCGGCGCTGAGACCCGCCACGTGGCGGTCCGCGATGATTCCCAGGAGGCCGGCCTCCGCCCTGTCGGTCAGCATGATGCCGGCGTCGTAGACCTGCCGCACGGCCGCGTCGCAACCCACGCGGGAGAAGATGAAGTAGATCGCCGGAAGCAGGGACGCCCGCTCGAGCGCGATCGCCACCTCTCCGCGGCTGGTGGGGCGCCCGGCGAACTTCGGATGGGTGGCCCCCCCATACTGGCCCGATCCCTGACCCGGCACGGACTTGCCTCTGCCGCTGCGCCCCCGGGGGCGCCGGGAGTCGTCGCGCACGCGGGTGGCCTCCGACCTGCTCACCTGGAGGAGTTCGCGGTTCACCCTGGCCAGGCGCTCTGCCGGGAGCTCGGAGGCCGTCGGCGCCACACCGTCGAACAGGTCGATGAGGCGCCGCCCCACCAGGACGTGTTGGTACAGCGGGACGGGTCGGCGCTCGGAAACCACGATGGAGAACTCGCCGCGCACGGTGCGCAGCCATTCGCCGAAATCCTCGACGTTGCTCACGGTGGCCGACAACGCCACGATCTGCACCGATTCGGCCAGCCCGAGGATGACCTCCTCCCACACGGGTCCGCGGAATCGGTCCGCGAGGTAATGCACCTCGTCCATGACCACGAAACCGAGGTTGCCCAGCGTCGGGGATGCCGCGTAGATCATGTTGCGCAACACCTCGGTGGTCATCACGACGATCTGGGCGTCGCCGTTGACGGACGTGTCGCCGGTCAGCAGGCCGACCCTCTCCGGTCCGTAGCGGTCCACGAGGTCGTGGTACTTCTGATTGGAGAGCGCCTTGATGGGCGTGGTGTAGAAGCACTTGCGCGACTCGGCGATGGCCAGGTGCACGGCGAACTCACCCACCACGGTCTTGCCCGCCCCCGTCGGGGCGGCCACCAGAACCCCACGGCCCAGGGCCAGCTCGCGGCACCCGTCGAGCTGGTACTCGTCCAGGCCGAACGGGTAGAGGGCGGCGAACTCGCGCACCTCGTCGGGCAGGGCGTCAGTGCTCACCCACCCAACCTAGCAGCGTGCCGTGCGCCCTGGTCAGGCGACGATGAGGCGCAGCACCCCGGGGCGGCACTCGACGGTGGCCGGCACCTCGCCCATCTCCTCGCCGTCGCCCATGAGGAACAGCCCTGCCCCGTCCACCTCGACGGTGCGTGCCTGGAACCTCTCCACCACCGGTGAGGAGACGAAGCCGCCCGTGTAGGTGAGGGGCAGCAGCCGCAGCAGTTTCCCGCGTGACGCCTTGTGGATGATGGTGACATCCAGGAGCCCGTCCGCGGGGTCGGCGTCCGGAGAGATCTGCATGCCTCCGCCGAACACGCCGGTGTTGCAGACGGCCACCAGCATGGCCTCCACCTCGCGGGGAGTGCCGTCGATCACCAGCCGGTACCTGAGCGGCGAGAAGTGCGCCAACTCGCGCAGGGCGATGTAGCCGTAGCTGAGTGGCCCGAACCGGAGGTGGATGTCGTTGGTGGCGCGGTTGACCCGGGCGTCGTAGCCGCTGGAGACGACCGCACCGACGTACCGGGAACCAGCGGAATTGGTGAGCAGGGACAGGTCCATCGTGCGCGTGGTGCCGTGCACCAGAGCCTCGGTGGCCTCCTTGATCGAGCCGGGAACGCCGGCGCCCCGGGCGAAGTCGTTGCCGGTGCCGGCGGGGATGACCGCGAGCGTCGCATCGGTTTCGGCGCAGGCGTTGAGACCCAGATGGGCCATGCCGTCGCCACCCATGACCGCCACCACGTCGCCGGGACGGGCCTGCAGGGCGAGCGAACGCGTCAGGTCCCGGGCCTGCTCGTAGGACGTGGAGGTGACGATGTGCAGGTCTGCGCCGGTGAGGCCGTCGCGCAACTGGCGGGCGACGCCGGGAAGGGCACGGCCGGCACGACCGCCGCCGGAGGCTTCGTTGCACACGACGCTGACGAGGCGGCGTTTGGCAACCTCACCGGTCACTTGCCGTCTTCCAGGTCGATCGCGTATTCGGCGACCGTTTCCTCGGTGATGCCCTTGCGCTTGTCTGAAATCCGGCAGATCAGCTCCGCGATCAGGAACATGCCGGACACCGGCAGCGCCAGCGACAGCATCGAGAAGGGATCTGTGGTGGGCGTGGCCACGGCCGCGAGCACGACGCTGCCGAACATCACGAACTTGCGGGCTCTCTTGAGCTGGTAGCCCCGCACGACGTTGGCCATGTTCAGCGCCACGACGACCACGGGCAGCAGGAAGCTCAGGCCGAAGACCAGAATGATCTGGATCTCCATCTTGAGGAACTCCGCCATGTCCTGCATGTTGGTGATGCCCATGTCCTGTGGCGTGAAGCTCAACAGCACCTCAATGCCCTTGGGCCAGATGTAGTAACCGAGTGCGCACCCGCCGAGGAACAGCGGAGTGGCAGCGGCGATGAACCCGATCGCGTACTTCTTCTCCTTGGCCACCAGGCCGGGGGCTATGAAGGCCCACAGCTGGTAGACCCAGATGGGGGTGGACAGGATGATGCCGGCCACCACGCACAGCACCACGGCGAAGGTGAAGGAACTGGTCACGCCGTTGTTGACCACCATGAGGCTGGCTCCGGGCCGGGCCTCTTCGAGGGCGGTGCGGGCCCGGTTCCAGGGCGCCATGATCAGCAGTACCAGCTGCTTGTAGAAGATGATCGAGAAGGAACCGGCGAGGACGATCGCGATGGCGGCAATGGTGACCCGGTAGCGGAGTTCCCGCAGGTGGTCCCAGATCGACATCGTCCCGCCGGGGCCACCCTTCGGTGGCCGCAGCCAGGCGAACCGGCCCTCGGTGGCTGGCTCAGCAGTTGCGGCCGACATGATCAGCTTTCGCGCGGCTTCCGGTCGTGATCGATCTCAGGCTGGACGATCTCGGCGTCGACGACCTCGTCGTGACGCGTTGCACCACCCTCGCCCTCGACACCCTTGACCTCTTCCTTGAATTCGCGGATGGAGCGTCCCATGCCCTTACCGACACCGGCAAGACGCGAGCCGCCGAAAAGCAGCAGCGCGACAACGAGAATGATCACCCATTCCCAGCCGCCCATGAACAACAAAGTAGGCATTGGTCCCTTTCTTAGGCGACGGGAGGCGTCACCTGTTCTGCCCTCACAGTCTAGTCGCGCTGTGCAGGGGTTCTCTCAAGCTGACCGAGCAGCGTGCGCAGTTCGGCGCGCCGCTCGTTCAACACGGTGATCTCGGCCTTGACGTCTGCGGCCTTGTGGCCCAGCGACACGGCGTGGATGACCAGCGCCACCACACCTGCAAGGGCGAGCGCGCCGACAACAACAACCCAGATCACGGGCGAAATGCTACCGGACGACCTCGGGATATCCAGCAAGGGCCCTGCCTGCCTTCACCTTGGCTGCCTGGGCGACCCTATCGTCGGACACGTCCAGCACCGCGCCGCCGAGGCGCAGGATGAGCGAAACGGCCCAGTCGTGCGACGCGACGGGGAACGTGACGGCCACCCTGTCGCCCAGGTCCTCGACGCCCACGGTCGGGAAGTACTCCGCGATCCAGCGCGCCGAGGGCTCCACCGTCAGCGTGAGCCGGTCCGGCACGTCGTCGAACCAGCCGTCCGGGGGTGCCCCGTGGTCGCCGGCCACCTCGTCGAGCACCTCGACGGCGACGACCCGGTCCAGCCGGTAGCTGCGCCAGGCCTGGCGTGACCTGCTCCACGCGTCGAGATAGGTGTAGCCGTCCACCAGGTTCAGCCTGGCGGGCTCGACCACGGCAGTGGTGGTCCCCTGCCTGCCGGTGGTGCGGTACTCCAGTTGCACTGCGCGTCGCTGTTCGACGGCCCGGCTCAGCGCCGCGCGCCGCTGCGGATCGGTCGACTCCACCGCCACGCTGACGTGGGCGTCGGCCTCCCCCACGGCCGCCTCCAGCTTCTTCAGCGCGCTCGCGGCCGCGTCGGACCTGCCCGCGACGTCGACGACGAGCCGCAGTGCGGCCAGCAGGCCCGCGGCTTCCGCCGGGCGCAACCGCAGCGGCCGGGCCAGGACGTCGGCGTTGCGGAAGTCGATGTGTCCCTCCTCGCGCACCACGTCGATGTCGACGTCGAAGAGGTCGTCGAAGTACCCGCCCGGCAGGCCGCAGAACTGCAGCACCTCGAGGTCCCTGATCACCTGGCGTGGCGTCACGCCGAACTCCTCAGCCACCTTCGCCACCTCGATACCGGGGTGGGAGGACAGGTACGGCACCAACCGCAGGAGCCGCGCAAGCTGTTCCTCGGACCTCACGATGCCACCGCCCGCAGTCGCTCGATCACCGCGGCGCGGAGCTCCGGCGGGTCGAGGAGGATCATGTCTGGGCCCGCCGCGGCCACCTCGCCGACGATCGCGTCATCGGTGGAGAGGCTGACCCGGTAGGCGGTGAAGCCCTCGGGGACTCCCGCGTGGGCCACGGCCTCCGGGTGGGGGAATTCGTGCGGGGCGCCTTCGCGCACTGCGACGACGGCGGTGCTGGCGCCGGGCGGCGCGAGCCGTTGGGAGCGCTCCCCCACATCATCAGGGACGGTGTAGGCACCCGCCTTGCCGTGGGCCAGGGCCTCGCCGGTGAAGCGCGACAATTTGAAGAAGCGGTCCGCCTGACGGTCCGGATCGAACCCGAACACGTACCAGTGGCCGCGGCGCTGCAGCATCTTCCAGGGCTGCAGCCGACGCTCCTCCCCGGCATAGCCGAACGTCACCTCGACGCGACGCAGGATGGCGTCGTAGAGCACGTCGAAGCTCGGCTCTGCCACGGCCAGGAGCGGGCGCATCCGGGGCACCAGGGTGGGGTCCGGTGCCGCGCCGCCGGCACGCAGCGCCTCGAAGGCCTGGGCCGTGTGGTCCGCCGCCACCGTGTCCTGCCAGACCTGACCGGCGAGGCCGAGCGCGGAGAGTTCCTCGGGCGTGAAATCCAGCGGCGGGAGTTCGAACTCTGACCGGTTGATCCGGTACCCCTCCTCGTCGTCGAAGAACGGATCGTTGGAGCCGGTTTCGATCAGCACCCCGATGTTGCGCAGTTCTTCCTTGTCACGCTCGAACTGGCGTTCAAAGGCGCTGTCGCTCGCGGAGAGCCGATAGCCCTCGACCGTCTCACGTAGTTCCTGTTTCGTCAGGAACCGACGGGTGCTGAGCAGCGCTATGAGCAGGTTGACAAGCCGCTCCGATTTCCTCGCTGACATGCGGCTCAGGGTACCGGGTGCGGAGGCGGCATCATGGACCCCATGCCACATATCGACCGATACGCGCCGAGCCCCACCTCGGACCTCCACCTGGGGAACCTGCGCACCGCCCTGGCCGGGTGGCTTCTCGCCCGTTCTGCGGGCGGCCGGTGGCTGATGCGCGTCGAGGACCTGGATGCCGAGCGGGTGCGGGCCGCCGACGCCGCGGAGGCGCGGAACCTGGCAGACCTGCTGGCCCTGGGGTTGGAGTGGGACGGCGAGGTGGTGCGCCAGTCCGAGCGGCTGGGCCTGTACCGCGACGCCGTGCGCAGCCTCCCCACCTACGAGTGTTTCTGCAGCCGCCGGGAGATCGCGGAGGCCGCCTCCGCACCACACGACGGGTACCGGGCCTACCCCGGCACCTGCCGGCGGTTGACGGCCTCGGAACGAGCCGAGCGCCGCGCCACCCGGAGGCCCGCCCTGCGGGCGGATTCCGGGGGCGCCACGTTCACCGTCGAGGATGTGCACGCAGGGCGGGTGGAGGGCGTCGTCGACGACTTCGTGCTGGTGCGCGGTGACGGCGCCTTCGCCTACAACCTGGCGGTGGTGGTCGACGACATCGGGATGGGCGTCACCCACATCACCAGGGGCGACGACCTCCTCAGCTCGGCGCCGCGACAGGCGTGGCTCACCCGGCAACTCGGCGGCACCCCGGCCACGTACGCGCACATCGGGCTGGTGGTCAACGAGGAGGGGCAACGGCTCGCCAAACGCGACGGTGCGGTCACCCTCGCCGACCTCGCCCCGCTCCCACCTGCCGACGTCCTGGCGCAGCTCAGCAGTTCGCTCGGACTGGGCCCGTGCCGGACAACAGAAGAAGCGCTGGCCGCCATGCCGGGCGATCAGCGCTTCTTCTCGGGTGCCGTGTGGCGGTCCTCCGACCGGGCGTTGGTGCCCGGAGAGGTCCTTGCGGACTAGTTCTGCACGTCCAGGATGTCGATCACGTAGACCAGCGTCTGGCCGGCCTCGAGCGGCGGGGTGGCCTCCGGCAGACCGTCGGGGAACGCCAGCGCGGGCGGCACGACGAGCAGCACGCGGGAGCCGGCCGTCTTGCCGACCAGGCCCTGCTTCCAGCCCTCGATGAGGCTGGAGAGCTTGCCCGACTGCGGCGCCCAGGCGTCCTGCCAGATGGTGCCGTCGGCATAGTTGAACGCGCGGTACTGGACCTGGACGGTCGACTCTGCGGTGATGGCGGCACCCGGGCCCGTGATCAGCGGCTGGGCGCGCAGCTCTGTGGGAGCCGCAACTCCGGCCGGGACGACGATCTCGGGCTTGCCGTCCTTCATCGTGACGGTGGGCATGCCCTCGGCCGGGGGAACCTCTTCGCCCACGGCCTCGGAGAAGTTCGACGAGATGATGTCGACGAGGAAGACCAACGACGTGCCTGCTTCGATGCCGGCGCCGGGGTTGCCCTCGCCGTAGCCGTCCTCGGGAACCATGCCGATCAGCACGCGGGAGCCGACCTTCTGGCCGGAGAGCCCCTTCTGGAACCCGGGCACGACCTGCTCGAGCGAGAAGGTGGCGGGCTCGCCGCGCTCGTAGGAGCTGTCGAACACCTCACCGGTGGTGCCGTTGACGCCCATGTAGTTGATGGTGACCACCGACGTGTCGGTGAGCGCCTGCGCGCTCTCACCCTCCTTCAGCACGTCCGCCTGGGTCTTCTCGATGCCCCACGGGGCGGGGATCTTGACCTCCGGAACGTCGCCGTCGACGACCTCGACGGCGCTCAGGTCCGCGGAGGGGGTGATGGTGGGCTGGGGACTCTCTTCGGCGCTCGGTGATGCCTCGACGCTCGGCGACGCCTCCGCACTCGGCTCAGCGGAGACCGACGCCGAGGGCGACACCTCCGGCTCGGTGGTGGGGTCGGCGGAGCCACAGGCGGACAGGGTGATCAGCGAGGCGATACCGACGGCGGCCAGCATGCGACGCAGCGTTTTGGCGGAGAAAGTCACGGGGGAATCGTAGCCGACCCCGACAAGACCGCTGAAACCACGGTGAAGCCTGGGCGTAGTCTTCTGCGCATGTGGGCGGCGCTGCAGGGATTCACGACGATCGGCATCGTCGTCGCCGTCGGATATCTGCTGGCCCGCACCCGGGTCACCGGCCGCTCGGCGCAGAAGGTGCTGGGCGACGTGGCGTTCTACGTGGGCCAGCCCGCCCTGGTGTTGGTGGCCGTGGCGGGGGCGGACCTCGACCTGCTGATCGGCCCCCACGTGCTGGCCTTCGGGCTGGCCTGTGTCCTCACCGGCCTCGCCTTCTCCATCACGATGGTGCGACGGTGGGGCGCCACCCGTGCGGAGGGTGCCGTCGCATATCTGGCCACGAGTTACGTCAACGCCGGCAACCTGGGCATCTCCATCGCCGCCTACGTGCTGGGCGACGCAGCGTGGGCCGCACCCGCGATGCTGCTCCAGGTGCTGATCCTGCAACCCACTGCGGTGGCGGTGCTCGAGTCGACGCCGGCGGGCCGTGGCCGTTCGGTGGTCCGCAGCTTCCTCACCCATCCCCTCGTACTGGGGGGAGTCATCGGCCTGGCGCTGAACCTCAGTGCGTGGCAACCACCCATCGTCCTCTGGGATCCCCTGGTGCTGATGGCAGAGCTGGGTATTCCCGCCATGCTGCTGGCCTTCGGCATGTCGTTCCACTCCACTCCCCTGCCCGCCCTGAACAGGCTGCCCCGGCTGACCGTGGCCGCCATCGCGACGAAGTCTTTCGTGGTGCCGGGGGTGGCACTCGGCCTGTCCCTGCTGTTCGGCCTCACCGGCACGCCGCTACGCGCCGCCGTCGTCCTGGCAGCGCTACCCACGGCCCAGGTCGTCTTCGTGCACGCCATGCGGTACCGCACCGCCCTCCCGCTGGTGCAGGCGACGACCCTGTGGACCACTCTGCTGAGCGTGCCGGTGATCGTGGCCGCCGGTGCCTTCCTCACCTGAACAGATACACTGGCGGAGCCCCATCCCCCTCGCAGCACCAGGAGAGCCGTGTTTGATCCCACCACCTGGGACGCCCCGTTCGCGGTCGTGGTGGTGGCGCTCTTCGGGATCGTGATGCTGCGGGCCAACGCCACCTACTGGTTGGGGCGCGGCATCGCCGCAGGGGCCCGGCGGACGCGGCTCGCCAAGCTGATGGAGTCGCGGCACTACGCCACGGGGGCCCGCTGGCTGAACCGGTGGGGCGCTCCCGCGGTGTCCATCTCGTTCCTCACCATCGGGATCCAGACCATGGTCAACCTGGCCGCGGGTGTCACGCGGATGCCGTTGCGTCGCTACCTGCCCGCCGTCACCCTCGGCTGCATCATGTGGGCCTTCCTGTACGGCACCATCGGCATGATCGGCTTCAAGGCGATCGGGATCCTCTGGACCCGTTCCCCCTGGCTCGTGCTGGCCGTGGCTCTCGTGGCCGCCGCGCTGGTCACCTGGATCGTGCGTCGACGCGACGTGGCCCCCGACGCTGCGACACACTAGGGGCCATGACCCAGCCGCGCCCCACCTCGATCGTCGATGCCGGCTTCTACGTCGACGGGCGGCGGATCGCGTCGCCCACCACGTTCGACCAGAGCTTCAACCTGCTCGACGAGCACGCCCACGGTTTCGTGTGGATCGGCCTGTACCGGCCCACCCACGCTGAGATGGCGCTGTTGGCCGAGGAGTTCAAGCTGAGCCCCCTGCTGGTCGAAGACACCATCACCGCACATCAGCGGCCCAAGTTCGAGCGATACGGCGACACACTGTTCCTCGTGCTCCACGCCGCGAGGTACGTGGACCGCACCGAGACGGTGGACTTCGGCGAGGTGCACGCCATCGCCGGCGACCGCTTCGTCATCACGGTGCGCCACTCGGAGACACCTGACCTCACAGTTGTCCGGCGCGACCTCGAATCGGCGCCGGAGACCCTGGGGATCGGGCCCAGCGTGGTGCTGGAGCAGCTCCTCGACAACATCGTCGACGATTACGGTCCGGTGGTGCTCGGCATCGAGAACGACATCGATGAGATCGAAACCCAGGTGTTCAGCGGGTCGGCCCGGGTGTCGCGGCGCATCTACCAGTTGTCACGCGAGGTGATGGACCTCCAGCGCGCGGTACGCCCCCTGAAACCCATCCTCGACTCCGTGCGCCGCGACAGGGTGTTCCTGATGGCCGGCGAGCACCGCCGGCAGGAACTGCGCGACATCGAGGATCACGCCATCCATATCACCGAGCACGTCGAGGTGCTCCGCGAGACGCTGAAGGGCACCCTGGACCTCAACATATCGCTGCAGACGCAGCGGCAGAACGAGGAGGCCAGGAACATGACCTCGGCCAGCCTGAAGCAGACAGAGGACTCACGACGCATCGCGGCATGGGCCGGTGTGCTGTTCGTGCCCAGCCTGGTGACGGGCACCTACGGGATGAACTTCCACACCATGCCCGAACTGGACTGGCCGTTCGGCTACCCGTTCGCCCTGCTCCTCATGGTGGGCACGGGCGTCGCGATGTACCTGGTCTTCAAGTCCAAGAAGTGGCTATAAGGCCTGGTTGAGCTTGCGCGCTGCGCCCTTGTCGGCCGACTGCGCGAGCATCCCGTAGATCTTCAAGGCCGTCGACACCGCACGCCGGCGCTGTTCCGCCGGCTGCCACCCCTTCGCGTCACGCGCGGCGCGCCGGGCGGCGAGGGTCTCGTCGTCGACCTCGAGGTGCAGCGAGCGGTCCGGGATGGAGATGGTGATCTTGTCGCCGTCCTCGATCAGCCCGATGGCGCCGCCGCTGGCGGCCTCCGGCGACACGTGCCCGATGGAGAGGCCCGAGGATCCGCCGGAGAAGCGGCCGTCGGTGATCAGCGCACACTCCTGGCCGAGGCCGAGCGCCTTGAGGTAGGACGTGGGGTACAGCATCTCCTGCATGCCGGGACCGCCCTTGGGTCCTTCGTAGCGGACGATGACGATGTCGCCGGGCTTAACCACCTTGCCGAGGATGGCCTCCACAGCCGCGTCCTGCGACTCCGTGACCACCGCGGTGCCGGTGAAGTGCCACTGCGATTCCGGCACGCCGGCGGTCTTGACGATGGCGCCGTCGGGCGCGAGGTTGCCGGTGAGCACCGCCAGTCCGCCGTCGACCGTGTAGGGGTTGGCGGTGGAGCGGATGCACCCGTTGTCGGAATCGGTGTCCAGGCTCTCCCACCGGTTGGTGCTGGAGAACGCCTCGGTGGTGCGGACCCCGCCGGGAGCCGCGTGGAACAGCTCGATGGCCTCCGGCTTCGTCTTGCCGCTGCGGATGTCCCAGTCGTCTAGCCACTGCTGGAGCGTCGGGCTGTGCACGGAGGTGACCGCTTCGTTGAGCTTGCCGCCGCGGTGCAGTTCGCCCAGGATCGCCGGCACGCCGCCGGCGCGGTGCACGTCCTCCATGTAGTAGCGCTCGGAGTTGGGCGCCACCTTGGCCAGGCACGGGGTGACCCGCGAGATCGCGTCGATGTCGGCCATGGTGAAGTCGACGTCGCCCTCCTGGGCCGCGGCGAGCAGGTGCAGCACGGTGTTGGTGGAGCCGCCCATGGCGACGTCGAGCTTGATGGCGTTCTCGAACGCCGGCTTCTGGGCGATGGACCTGGGCAGCACCGAGTCGTCGTCGTCCCCGTAGTACCGCTGGCACAGTTCGACGATGAGGCGCCCGGCCTCCTGGAACAGGCCCTTGCGCGCCGCCGCGGTGGCCAGCGTGGAGCCGTTGCCCGGCAGCGCCAGGCCGATGGCCTCGAGCAGGCAGTTCATCGAGTTGGCCGTGAACATGCCGGAGCAGGAGCCACATGTGGGGCAGGCGTTCTCTTCGATCCGGCCCAGTTCGGCGTCGCTGACGTTGGGGTCCACCGCAGCGACCATGGCGTTGACCAGGTCCAGCGAGCTCTCGACGGTACCGCCGTCCTTGATGACGGCCTTGCCGGCCTCCATGGGGCCGCCGGAGACGAACACTGTGGGGATGTTCAACCGCAGGGCGGCCAGGAACATGCCGGGTGTGATCTTGTCGCAGTTGGAGATGCACACCATGGCGTCGGCGCAGTGCGCATTGACCATGTACTCGACGGAGTCCGCGATCAGCTCGCGGCTCGGCAGCGAGTAGAGCATGCCGTCGTGGCCCATGGCGATGCCGTCGTCGACGGCGATGGTGTTGAACTCGCGGCCCACGCCGCCCGCTTCCGCGATGGACTCGGAGACGAGCTTGCCCATGTCCCGCAGGTGCACGTGGCCCGGCACGAACTGGGTGAACGAGTTGACCACCGCGATGATCGGCTTGCCCCAGTCGTTGTCCGTGACGCCGGTGGCACGCCAGAGCGCGCGGGCGCCTGCCATGTTGCGGCCGTGGGTGGTGGTGCGGGAGCGGAGCGCCGGCATGGTGTGGATACCTCCAAGGGATTTGTGCTCACAACACAATAGCGGCCCGCTCCGCGGGCTCAGCTTGCTGTACGTACCGTGAGCAATTGGATGGGGTCGTCGGGCCACACGCCGCGCGAGTTCAGGGGGTGAGTGCAACAGATCTGAAGGGGATGTGTTGTGTCGGTCGCGGAGAAGCGTGGGGTTGCCCTTGCCGGGTTGGCTGAGGGGCTCAGTGCGCGAGAAGTCGCACGGGGGTTGGGTATCTCGCCTGGGATGGTGTGGAGGTGGGCCAAACTCGAGGGTGTGAAGTTGCAGCATGGGCGGCTCGGGGGTGTGCCCGAGCTGCGGCCGCGGGCGGCGCGGGAGCCGCGTCGGGTGCCCGAGGGGGACTGGGTCGATTGCAATGGCAGGCTGACTCAGGCGGGTCGGATGGTGATCGCGATCCGGCTGAGCGAGGGACGTGGTGACACGTGGATCGCTGCCGAGTTGGGGGTGGCCCGTTCGACGGTGTGGCGGGAGCGTCAACGCGGATCCGTTGAGGGTAAGTACCGGTGGCGTCCCGCGCAGACACGTGCCGACCAGGCCCGGAAACGGCCGAAGCCTGGGAAACTGGCCCCTGGTAGCGCGGTGCGTGCTGAGGTGGTCGAGCGGTTGAAGCGGCGTGATTCTCCCGAGCAGATCTCGGGCCGGTTGAAACTCGAATTCCCTGACCGGGAGGACATGTGGGTGAGTCACGAGACGATCTACCAGGCGCTCTACATCCAGACCGCCGGGTCACTGCGTCACGAATTGACGGTTGACAAGGCGTTACGTCAGGGCCGCAGCAAACGTCGACCGAGATCGAAGCTGCCTGCTAAACCCCGGGGCTGGATCGGGGAGGACGCGGTCCTGGCGAAACGTCCCGAGGAGGCTGACGACAAGCGGGTGCCAGGCCACTGGGAAGGTGACCTGATCATCGGGTCGGATCTACGCTCCGCGCTGGTCACCCTCGATGAGCGTCACAGAGGGTGTCAGATGGTTTGTGTAAGGGGTGGCTCCTGACAAGGAAGCAGACACACTGATGACCATGACCACCAAGGAAGACCGTGAAGACCGGCGACGTGCCCAGAGGGAAGGCGTCGCCGCGCTGGAGGCCTCCGGTGCGCTGGATGACCTGTATGCCCGCATCGATGCCGGTGAGGTCCAGCTCGAGGGCAAGGACGGGCTGATCCAGCAGCTGATCAAGGCCGGCTTGGAACGGGGCCTGCAGGCTGAACTGACCGAGCACGTCGGCTACGACAAGGGCTCCGCGGAAGCGCCCGCGTTCCCGAACTCACGCAACGGCTCCTTCTCCAAGAAGGTCTCGACCAGCGCCGGCGACGTCGAGCTGGCGATCCCAAGGGACCGGGATGGAACGTTCACCCCGATGCTGGTGCCGAAGGGCTCCAGGCGCCTTTCAGGGCTTGATGACATGATCATCAGCCTCTACGCCGGCGGGATGACGGTGCGTGACATCGAGCACCATCTGGTCTCCACGATCGGCACTGAGATCAGCCGCGAGACGATCTCCAAGATCACCGACGAGGTCGCCGATGAGGTCCTGGCCTGGCAGCAGCGGCCGCTGGACTCGTTCTATCCGGTGATCTACCTCGACGCGATCATGGTGAAGATCCGCGACGGCGCCCACGTGCGGAACAAGGCCGCCCACATCGCCGTCGGTGTCGACATGGACGGCATCAAGCACGTGCTGGGGATCTGGATCCAGGCCACGGAAGGGGCGAAGTTCTGGGCCGGGGTGTGTGCACAGCTCGCGAACCGGGGCGTCAAGGACGTGTTGATCGTGTGCTGCGACGGGCTGACCGGGTTCCCCGAGGCGATCGAGGCCACCTGGCCGCAGTCGACGGTCCAGACCTGTGTGGTCCACCTGATCAGGGCCGGGATGCGGTTCGTGTCCTACAAGGACCGCAAAGCCGTCGCGGCAGCGTTGAAGCCTGTCTACCAGGCCGCTGACGCCGACGCCGCGAGGGCGGCGCTGGACGAGTTCTCCGCCTCGCCGCTGGGCAAGGGCAACCCGAACACGGTCCGGGTCTTCGAGGACGCCTGGACGAAGTTCATCCCGTTCCTCGCGTTCCCGCCGATGCTGCGCAGGGTGATCTACACCACAAACGCGATTGAGTCGCTGAACTACCAACTGCGGAAGGTCACCAAGAACCGAGGCCACTTTCCTTCCGATGACGCCGCGGTCAAGCTGCTGTGGTTGGCGATCTGCAACATCGAGGACAAACGAGCCCGTGACCGGGCCAAGGAGAAAGGACGACCCCGAGGAGCCAAGCGCAACGCTGAAGGCCGCCTCGTCGAAGGACAGGTGACCACGAACTGGAAACAGGCCCTGGCTCAACTCGCCATCGCCTACCCCGACCGCATCAACCCCCACCTCTAAACCAACCCCCGGAGACCACCACTTACACAAACAACTTGACA
The DNA here is from genome assembly GCF_054552775.1 of Tessaracoccus zhenghani. Classification (NCBI taxonomy): domain Bacteria; kingdom Bacillati; phylum Actinomycetota; class Actinomycetes; order Propionibacteriales; family Propionibacteriaceae; genus Tessaracoccus; species Tessaracoccus zhenghani. Next base: position 1,053,179 of record NZ_CM137275.1, read on the forward strand.
AGCTCGCGTCACACGAAGTACACGATGATGCGGCGGGTCTGTGTCCATGACACCTTCACCGTCACCGACATCCTCACGATCATGGCCCGAGAGTTACCCGCTTCGCTGTGGCGCTCGTTGACCTGGGACCAGGGCGTAGAGATGGCCGCCCATCACCGATTCACCGACGAGACCTCCTGCAAGGTGTACTTCTGTGATCCCCACTCCCCGTGGCAGCGTCCCACCAACGAAAACAGCAACGGACTCAAGCGTCAGTACTTCCCCAAGGGCACCGACTTCACCCGTGTCACCGACGCAGAAGTCGCCGCGGCCGAGTACGAACTCAACACCCGCCCCCGGAAGGGCTTGGATTACGAGACCCCTGCTGAGAAACTGGCCAAACTAGTTGGTGTTGCACCCACCGATTGAATCCGCCCCGGGAAAACGGCTCGGAACCACACGTGACCCCACCCAATTGCTCATGATCCACTCAGGCGAGGTCGATCCAGCGCGACTCCATCGGCTCGAGGTCCAACTGCAGCGCAGTGACGTCGCCGTCGGAGACAAGGCCACCCACGCGGCCGGACACCGCCGTCGACGTCGCGACGGTGAGGTTGTTCATGACGGAGGCCCTGCCTGCGTCGGGGAACACCGCAATCTCGACCCCGGGGTTCGACGGGATCCAATGGGCGTCGAAGTCGTCCTCGCGGCCGGCGGCCCAATAGATGGCGCGGTGCAGCAACCGGGCGTTGTCGTGGCTGTAGGGCAGCCCAGCGGCGTAGACGGCCCGGCCGTTGCCGGTCTCCTTGGCCGCCAGGTCGACGGACTTATCGGTGAGGCGCAGGATCCGGGTGTCGTCGTTCAGGGCGAAGATGTCGCCGGCCCCTTCGCCCACGTCGACCTTGGTGGAGTCGTCGAGGTGGGCCGTGATGAAGTGCTGGGGCTTCTCCACCGGGTAGCGGTCCGTCGACTGGCTGAGCCCCAGTTCCTTGTCGACGCCGAAAACGTCGGACAGCTGGAAGAAGGCCCCGTTGGCCAGCACCGCGGTCGGTTCACCCACACCGATGAGGCCGCCGCCCTGGTGGACGAACCGGCGCAGCGCCACGGCCAGCGATTCGTCGAGCCATTCGCTGCCGCCCGAGAACGCCGTCTCCGCGGCGCCGACGTTCAGCACCACGTCGAGGTCGGCCAGCTTGCCGTCGCGGGCCTCATCGAAGCTGACGAACTTCAGGTCGAACGGGAGCCCGGCGAGGGCCTCCATGACGCCGAGGTAGGAGTAGATCTGCTTGTACCAGAGCGCGTGCGCCACCATGTGCGTCTGCCAGGTGCGCAGGCTCCCCCAGGCGTTGAGCACGCCGATGCGGATGGGCGCGTTCTGGGGACGCTTGCCCTGTCCCTCGTCGTGGATGGAGCGGAACTCGTCGCAGATCTGTTCGATCCGCGCCATGAAGTCGGGGAACTGCACCACCAGCGACAGGTAGCCGCCGTATCCGATGCGGTCCAGCGGCGTGCGCGCGATGGCGCGTCGGGCCAGCAGCCAGCTGTCGTTGGCCTCTCCGAGGGGGTCGCCGCCCGGGCGGAACACGTCGGGGAAGAAGTACGGGAGGAACCTGCCCTCGGTGAACTTCACGCCCGGGATGTCCGAGATCATGCGGCAGGTGACAGAGGATCCGACCGAGCCCACGACACCGTCGATCCCGGTGCCGGAGAACAGCTCACCGTACGGTTCGGTGCCCATCCAGTTGTCGCCGAGGAACATGAGGGCTTCCTTGCCGTACTCGTGCACGATGTCGACGAGTTCCTTGACGCGGGAGCAGACGAAGCGGGTGGTGAACTCGATCCAATCGCGGAACACCTTCGACTGCACCCGGAAGGGCGAGTTGTAGTAGCCCTGGTCGATGAAGTCCTCGGCGCGCAACCGGTAGCCGTACTCCTCCTCGAAGGCCTCCATCGCCATGGGATTGACGGAGGTGGAGTAGCCGAACCAGTCGACGTACTTCTCCTTGCCGAGGTCGTTGAAGACGAGCGTGAAGTGATAGAAGAACGTGGTGAAGCGCACCACGTCGACCTCCGTGCGCTCCTCACACCACTGGCGCAGGGACGACTTCATGAACTCCCACGCGACGGGGTGCCGGGCGTCGTAGCCGACCTCCCGCACGCGTGACTCGTCGTCCCACCAGTTGTTGGTGATGTAGTTGTACATCTGCGTGGAGTCCCAGACCTGCCAGGCCAGGAAGTTCACCGTGTACACGTGGAAGGGCACAGGCTCAGCGACGGTGACGGACACGTCGGTTCCCTGCCCCTCGACAGTCCAGCCGTCCACCGGCACGACCTCGCCGGTGGTGCGGTCGATGACCTCCCACCAGCGCTGCACATGTCCCTGGTCCGGCTCGACCTGGAGCTCGTAGTAGCCCTTCATGATGTCGATGGACAGCGGACCCTCGGCCGGAGCGGAAACGCGCTCACTCATCAGATAGAAGCGTGGGCGGGCGTCGAGGTTGGCTTCGGCAAACGCCTGCCGACCGCGTGCCGGGAAATACGTCTCGTAGACCTTCACCCCCAACTGGGGTGTGATCTCAGGCAGCCAGGTCCCGTCCGAGTTGCGCACGGCGTCGGCGCCGAGCCGTGCCAGGATGCCGGGCAACTGGTCGTCCATGCCCTGTTCGATGGGAGGGTCACTCGCCCCTTTGCGTTCATGCAGAGTCCTTCGCAGATGTGTTGGTAAAGCGGTGTAGGTCGGAGACGAGTCTGGCACCGACGTGAGCGGTTCCGCACGTTGCGTGCAGACGCGCCGTCCACTCTGCGCGATTGCTCACTCCCCGACGGCGACGGGCCTCTCGGTGCCGCAGTACTGCGACCATGAACCCGGGTACAGGCGGCCCCGCCCGAGTCCCGCGTACTCCATCGCAATGAGGTTGTGACAGGCGGTGATACCGGACCCGCAATAGGAGATGGTCTTCGCCGCATCGTCGATCCCGCGGAAGCGTTCGCGCAACTCCTCCGGGCTGAGGAAACGGCCATCCTCCGTGAGGTTGTCCGTGAGCGGAAAGCTACGTGCACCGGGAATGTGTCCGGCCTTCGCGTCGATCGGCTCGGTCTCGCCACGGAAACGCTCAGCACCACGGGCATCGATGACGATGGACCCGCGCGCGGCCTCCTCGATGGTGGCCAGCGCCTGGTCCGGCCACGGCCTGACGGTGAAGGTGGCATGAGCCGGGTCGGGGACCACCGTGGTGAGTTCCCCGTCATAGGCGGCCATTCCGCCGTCGAGCAGGGCTGCGTCGCGGCCCAGCATGCGCAGGAGCCACACCAGGCGTCCGGCCATCGACCCCCCCGCGTCGTCATAGGCCACGACGGTGGAGTCGTCGCCGATCCCGACGGCGGCGAGCCCATCGGCGAAGCGCTGCGGGGTGGGCAACGGATGCCGGCCCAACTCAGCCGTGGGGGGATCCGCCAGCACCTCGTCCATCGGAACATGGACGGCGCCGGGAAGATGGCCGTGCTCATAGGCCAGGGCGCCGGAGCGACCGTCGAGGTAGTGCCGCACATCCGCGAGCACCACGTGGGGATGGGCCTGGAGCCAGGCCACGTCGACTACTGGAGGAATCACGCGTCCAGCGTAACGTGGCTGAAGTCTGGCAACATTCCGTTCTCCAGCCCCCACCGCACCGCCTGGGAGCGCCGTTCGACGCCGATCTTGCGGTACGCCGAGCGGATATAGGACTTCACCGAGTTGATGCTCAGGTAACTGCGGCTCGCGATGTCCTGGTTGGTCAGGCCGCGGGTGATGAGCGCCAGGACTTCCGATTCCCGCGCCGTGAGGCCGAAGTGGGCCCCCGGCCAGGCGAGGTCCTCGGGCGAGGTGAGCGTGTGCCCGTCGTGGTCCGGGTTCGGCTCCGAGATCACCACTTCGCCGCGGGCGATGGCCTCGAGCGACTCCACCAACTGGGCTGCGGATATCGACTTGTCGAGGTACCCCCGGCACCCTCTGGCGACGGCCTGCGCCGCGAGGTCCGGATGCATGGTCCAGGTGTAGATCACCAGCGCCCCCGTCCCCCTGCCGCCGATCAGGGCCTGGATGTCGGGGTCATCCTCGTGGTTCTGGCTGAACGTGTCGTAGAGGGTGACATCCACGGCTTCCTCCACGTGTTGACGGGGACCCATGTCGACGACCTCGACCCGATCCTCGTAGGGCGCGAGCATGCTACGGAGGCCATGCACGACCACTTCATAGTCGTTGAGGATTGCGATACGCAGTCGCTTGTCAGTCACAAGGGGTCAATATACGCAGCAGACTGTGCAAAAGGCGGTAAACGCCGAGAAAATCGCCTTGACTAGCATTTTTGCCTCATCCCAAAAGGTGAGGCGGGGGGTCCGGCTGCCCTCACAGGGACCAGCCTAAGCCCGACCCACACGCGGACAGGGCCGCCCCGGACGTGTCCGGGGCGGCCCTGGGGTCAGCATCGTGTTGGTCAACTGCAACCGCTGGTGGAGCCGCAGCCCTCGCAGACGTAGCAGCTGCCCGACGGGCGCATCTTGGTGCCGCAGGTCATGCACAGCGGCGCGTCGATCGCCGCGACACCCATAGCCTCCATCAACTCCGCCGTCGTGTGCGCGTCGATCAGCGAAGGCTGACGGGCGCCGTCCACGTTGAAGTCGTCGAACTCGTCGTTGCGGAGCTGCTCGGCCTCGGGCATCCGGGCCTCATCCTCCTCCGACAGGTAGCTGCCGGTCTCGACGTAGCGGGCGCGCTCACCGGCGGTGTAGATGCCGAGCTCGGCGCGGTCGTCGAACGTGAGGTAGTCCAGGGCCAGGCGGCGGAAGATGTAGTCCATGAAGGACTGCGCGATGCGGATGTCGGGGTCGTCCGTCATACCGGCGGGTTCGAACTTCAGGTTGGTGAACTTCTGCACGAAACTCTCCAGCGGCACGCCGTACTGCAGGCCGATCGACACTGCGATGGAGAACGCGTCCATCACGCCGGACAGCGTGGAACCCTGCTTGCCGAGCTTGAGGAACACCTCGCCGAGGCGGCCATCGTCGTAGGCACCCGACGTCATGTAGCCCTCGGCACCGCTCACAGAGAAGCTCGTGGTGCGCGAAGCACGCGACTTGGGCAGGCGGCGGCGCTTGGGACGGTACTCGATGCGCACCTCGGGCTGCGGGGCTTCCTTCGCCTCGTCGACGGTCTTCTTCTTGCCGTCGGAGAGGGGCTGGCCGACCTTGCAGTTGTCGCGGTAGACCGCGAGCGCCTTGAGACCGAGCTTCCAGCCCTGCAGGTAGACGTCCGCGATTTCCTCAACAGTGGCGTCCTCCGGGAGGTTGACCGTCTTGGAGATGGCGCCGGAGAGGAAGGGCTGCACGGCCGCCATCATGCGCACGTGACCCATGGGCTTGATGGCCCGGGTCCCCATGGCGGTGTCGAAGACCTCGTAGTGCTCGGCGGCCAGACCTGGAGCCCCGATCACGTGACCGTGGGTGCCGATGAACTCGACGATGGCGTCGATGTCCTCCGACTTGTAGCCGAGACGCTTGAGCGCGCGCGGGACCGTCTGGTTGACGATCTGCATCGAACCGCCGCCGACGAGCTTCTTGAACTTCACGAGCGAGAAGTCCGGCTCGACGCCGGTGGTGTCGCAGTCCATCATGAAGCCGATGGTGCCGGTGGGCGCCAGCACGGAGGCCTGCGCGTTGCGGAAGCCGTTCTTGGCGCCCAGCGAGACCACGTGGTCCCACTCGCGGGTGGCGACGGCATGCAGCTGCCGGTCGTCTGCCAGCACGCGCAGGTCGTCGTTGGCCGCCTGGTGCTTGCGCATCACGCGCTGGTGGGCCTCCGCATTGACGGCGTAGCCGTTGTACGGGCCGACGATGGCGGCGAGCTCGGCCGAGCGGCGGTACGAGGCGCCCGTCATGACCGACGTGATGGCGGCGGCGGTGGAGCGGCCACCATCCGTGTCATAACCCTTGCCCATGGCCATCAGCAGTGCGCCGAGGTTGGCGTAGCCGATGCCCAGCTGGCGGAAGTTGCGGGTGGTCTCCCCGATGGACTCGGTGGGGAAATCCGCGAAACAGATCGAGATGTCCATCGCGGTGATGATCAACTCGACAGCCTTGACGAACGTCTCCGCGTCGAAGGTGCCGTCGGGCTTGAGGAACTTCAGCAGGTTGAGCGAGGCCAGGTTGCACGACGAGTTGTCGAGGCTCATGTACTCGGAGCAGGGGTTGGACGCCGTGATGGGGCCGGTCACCGGGTTGGTGTGCCAGTCGTTGATGGTGTCGTTGTACTGGATGCCGGGATCCGCACATTCCCAGGCCGCCTTGGCCATCTTCTGGAACAGGTCGTTTGCGTCGACCTCCTCGATCACCGAGCCGTCGCTGCGGGACCGCAGCCCGAAGGAGGCACCGTCCTCGACGGCGGTCATGAACTCGTCGCTGACGCGAACGGAGTTGTTGGCGTTCTGGTACTGCACCGAGGTGATGTCCTTGCCGCCCAGGTCCATGTCGAACCCGGCGTCACGCAGGGCGCGGATCTTGTCCTCTTCGCGCGCCTTGGTCTCGATGAACTCCACGATGTCCGGGTGGTCCACGTCGAGCACCACCATCTTGGCGGCCCTACGGGTGGCGCCGCCGGACTTGATGGTGCCGGCCGACGCGTCGGCGCCGCGCATGAAGGACACCGGGCCGGAGGCGGTGCCGCCGGAGCTCAGGAGCTCCTTGGACGAACGGATGCGGGAGAGGTTGAGGCCGGCGCCGGAGCCGCCCTTGAAGATGAAGCCCTCTTCCCGGTACCAGTTGAGGATGGACTCCATGGAGTCGTCGACCGAGAGGATGAAGCAGGCGCTGACCTGCTGCGGCGAGGGGGTGCCGACGTTGAACCACACGGGCGAGTTGAAGGAGAAGTACTGGTTGAGCAGCATCCACGTGAGTTCGTGGCCGAAGATCTCCGCGTCGGCGTCCGTGGCGAAGTAGCCGTAGTCGGCGCCGGCCTTGACGTAGCTCGTCACCACCCGGTCGATGAGGGTGCGCAGCGAGTCTTCCCGCTGGGGGGTGCCGACGGCGCCACGGAAGTACTTCGTGGTGACGATGGTGGAGGCGTTGACGCTCCAGGACGACGGGAACTCCACGCCGTGCTGCTCGAAGACGGTCTCACCGGTTCGCCAGTTCGTCTGCACCACGTCGCGGCGGTCCCACTCAACTTCGTCGTACGGATGCACGCCCGGCTTGGTGAAGACGCGGTCGATGACGAGACCCTTGGCCTCTGTGTCCGAGGACTTGCGGCGGGAGGCCCGCGCTGCGGTCGCTGTCATGGTCAAAACCCCTCTGATTCTCTTGCTGCGTTTGATTCGATGTGAAGCTGATGTGTTGCTCAGCCGAGGAGCGGCTCTTGGGCGGTGAGCTGCTGGAAGGCAGCTCCGCCCTCGGGTGCCGGCTTCCTGGTGGTTGCGCTGAGGCGCAGGGCGTCGATCTCGCGTTGGAAATCGTCGACCGATTCGTAGTTCTTGTAGACGCTGGCGAACCGGAGGTACGCGACGGAGTCGAGCTCCTCCAGTGGGCCGAGGATGGCCACGCCGATCTGTTCCGAAGGGATCTCCGCCTGGCCGGAGGCCCGGAGGGACTCCTCCACACGCTGGGCGAGAGCGGCCAACTGCGCCGGTGTGACGGGACGACCCTTACAGGCCTTCGACACGCCGCGCATGACCTTCTCGCGGCTGAACGATTCGACGACGCCGGACCGCTTCACCACCGTCAGGATGATCTGTTCGATCGTGGTGAACTTGCGCTCGCACATGGGGCACATGCGACGACGCCGGATGGCGGAACCGTCGTCTGTCGCGCGCGAATCCGACACCTTGGTGTCGCAGTGGCGGCAGAACGGGCAGTGCACTGTGCGGGCCTTCCTCAAGCGATGGAGCGAGTGGACAACAGTGCCACACCGGAGCGGTTCCTCACAAGTGGCGAATCACGTTCGAATCACAACTTGTAGGGGAATCACATCAGTGCAACCACTAGATGTAGGGATCACACTAGGCGCGGCCCATCACGAAAGCAAGAGACACGCCGAGGGGAATTCGGCGTGTCCCAGTAGAGGAATCAGGGCTGCGTGACGTGGGCCCATGCGGGGTCACCGGCGACGTACGCCACCGCCGGATCCGGCGACACGAAGCCGTCCACTAACTGAGCGGCGGAGACGGCGCCGCCAGCCAGTGCCAACAGCGACACCACCGCGACCTTGACCGCGAGCCACGCGGAACGGCGCTCCGGGCTCACGACACGGCACGAGGCAGCGGCGCCCGTGCGGCCGGGGCCCACCGGGCGGGCAGGACTGAGGCGGGGCAGATGGAGATCAGGGCGGCCGGCCGGGGACACGGTGACGACCCGACGACCGGGCGTGCCGACGATCTGGAAGCGAACTGCGCTCGACGTGGTCATGACTGACCTCTTTCATTCCTAGAACAAGTGTTCGATTGAAACGCTACCCCATGTGCGGATCAGATTCAAACATTCGTTCGAAGCGTGGTGTGCGCCACGGGATTTCGCGACGTGAACCATTCAACACGTCCCCTCTGACAAAATTCGTCGACCATCGACACGCCTACGCATTTCGAACACCTGTTCCAGCTAATGGCTACCATGGGGGCCATGGCTGACAAGACGAACCGCCCGCGCCGTGGCCGCCCGAGCAACGCAGAGATCGAGGCACAGCTCGCAGGCTTCCCCATCCCCGACGGACCGGATTACGGGCTCTCCCGCAGGCAACTGGCGCTGGTGCACGTGATCAAGGACGCCATCGAGGACCTCGGCTACCCGCCCAGCATCCGCGAGGTGGCGGACAGGGCCGGGCTGGCGTCGACGTCCTCAGTGACCTACCAGTTGCGCATGCTGGAGCAGAAGGGCTTCATCCGCCGCGACCCGAACCGGCCGCGTGCCGTCGTGCTGACCCTGCCGGACGTGTCCAAGCTCCCCGAGGAACTGGATTCGGCGCAGGGATGGGATGCGCGTCCCTCGGCGGTTGCCGCCCCCGTGTTGGGCCGGATCGCGGCCGGAGGGCCGATTCTGGCCGAGGAGCACATCGAGGACGTGTTCGCGCTGCCGAAGCAGATCGTCGGCGACGGCCAGCTCTTCCTCCTGGAGGTCAAGGGCGACTCCATGATCGATGCGGCGATCTGCGACGGTGACTGGGTGGTGGTACGCCAACAGAAGGACGCCACCAACGGCGACATCGTCGCCGCGCTGCTCGACGACGAGGCCACCGTCAAGACCTACAAGCTGCAGCAGGGCAAGGTGTGGCTGCTGCCGCACAACGAGCGCTACTCCCCCATCGACGGCACCCACGCCAGCATCATGGGCAAGGTCGTGGCGCTGCTCCGCAAGGTGTGAGCCCCGGTAGGTCACTCAATGTCGCCGCGGAGGCGGCGGAGTGCCGACACGGCCACGTCGCCATCCGTGGTGGCCCAGAAATCAGGTAGCGACGCAGTGAGGAAGGATCCGTACCGCGCGGTGGCCAACCGTGGGTCGAGCATGGCCACCAATCCTCTGTCCTCGGAGCGCCGGATCAGCCTTCCGGCCCCCTGGGCCAGGAGCAGTGCGGCATGGGTGGCGGCCACACTCATGAAACCGTTGCCCCCCGCGTCGTCGACCGCCTTCTTCCTGGCCTGCATCAGTGGGTCGTCCGGCCTCGGGAACGGGATCTTGTCGATGATGACGAGCTGGCACGATTCGCCCGGGACGTCGACACCCTGCCACAGCGACATGGTGCCGAACAGGGCGGTGGTGGGCTCGTCGAGGAAGCGTCTGGTGAGCTCTGACAGTTGGGCGTCGCCCTGCGCCAGGATGGTCAGGTCCGGCAGTTCCCGCCTGCAGTAGTCGGCGGCCTGGTCAGCCGCCCTGCGCGAAGCGAACAGCCCCAGCGCCCTGCCCTCCGCCGCCCAGACCAGCTGCGCGATCTCCGCGAGGGTCTTTTCGTGCATCCCGTCACGGCCCGGTGGCGGCAGCCGGCGGGCCACATACAGGATGCCCTGTTTGCGGTAGTCGAACGGCGAGCCGACGTCGATGCCGCGCCACGCGAACTCGTTGTCCCCCTCTTCCTCGGCCTCAAGCCGGTCCGCCGCGCGCAGCCCGACGGCGCCCGCAGCCGGTTCGAACGCCCCGCCCAACGTGAGCGTGGCAGAGGTCAGCACGGTTGGCCCTTGGCCGAAGACCTGGTCCCTGAGGAGGCCCGACACGTTGAGCGGCGCCACGTACGCGGCGCGCCCCATGATGTCGGACTCTGTCACCCAGACCACGTCCTGGGGTTTCAGAGCGGCGATCCGCTCCGCGATGTCGAAGATCTCCCTGACCGACGAGGTGGCCTGTTGACGGTCCGGGTCGTCGGTCACCTTGCCCAGCGCGCTCACCACACGACGAGAAACGTCGCGCAGCGCTGCCGCAGCGTACGGCAGTGGCGCGGAGGACTCCGTGATGCGGGTGAGTTCTGATTCGTCCAGGGCCTCGCGCAACGTGTCCACCTGGTCGAGGAAATCCACGCCGAGGTCGTCGTCGAGCCAGGTGAGTGCCCGCCGGGCGGCGCGATCCACGATGCCCGGGGTCAGTTCATCCGTTGCCGCGGTCGTGATGCGGCTGACCAGTTCGTGCGCCTCATCCACGACGAGCGCTGCGTGTTCCGGCAGCGCGGTGCCACCGTGCATGGCGTTGATGGCCAGCAGCGCATGGTTGGTGACGATGAGATCCGCGTCGCGTGCAACCTCGCGGGACTTCTCGACGAAGCACTCCGCCCCGAAGGGGCAGGCCGACACCCCCAGACACTCCCTCGTGGGGATCGACACCTGCGACCAGCCGCGGGCGGTGTGGGTGGGCGCGTCGTCGCGGTCTGCCAGGCCGCCGCTCTCCGCCTGGCCCTCGATCCACTCGCGCAGCGCCAGCACCTCGGCGCCGAGCCTGCTCACATCGTCGGCCTTCGACTTGGCCGCTGCCTCCGCCATGGCTGAGGCGCCGATCAGGGAATCCTGGTCCAGGTCTGATCCCTGACGGGCCCGGTAGAGGCAGGCGTAGTTGGTGCGGCCCTTCAGGATGGCCGCCTTGGGCCGCTGGCCCGTGACCTCCTCCACGGCGTCGAGCGCCGTGGGGATGTCCTTGGTCGCCAGTTGGGCCTGGAGCGCCAGGGTTGCCGTGGCCACGACGACGACCTCGCCGGTGTTCACGCTCCGGGCGAGCGCGGGTGCGAGATAGCCGAGCGACTTGCCGGTACCTGTCCCCGCCTGCACGAGGAGGTGGGTGTCATCCTCGAACGCCGCCGCCACTGCGTCTGCCATGGCCTGCTGACCGGGGCGCGCCTCGCCCCCGATGTCGCCGACCGCAGCCGCCAGAATGGCTACGTGATCAGTCACGGACGAACTCGGCCAGCTCATCGGCAAGATCAGGGCGCACCCGCGCGCTGATCAGCGTGCCGTCGCCGGTGTGCTCGAGCGAATCGATCACGGCCGTCTTGTGGACCTTGTCCACCAGGTCTCCGCGGTTGTAGGGCACCAGAGCGGTGAGCGCGACCTCCGGACGCGGGAGCCGCTCCTCGAGCGCCTCTCGCAGCGCCTCGAGGCCGCGGCCCGTCCGCGCCGAAATGACGACGGCTTCCGGGTGCTTGGCGCGCAACGCCATGATACTGGCGGCATCCGCGACGTCCGCCTTGTTGAGGACCAGCAGTTCCGGCACCGAGGCGGCGCCGATCTCCGACAACACGGTGCGGACGGCCCTGATCTGCCCCTCGGGATCCGGGTCTGCGGCGTCCACCACATGGAGCAACAGATCCGCCTGGGCCGACTCCTCCAAGGTGGAGCGGAACGCCTCGACGAGGTCGTGCGGGAGGTGGCGGACGAAGCCGACGGTGTCAGTGAGGGTGAACACGCGGCCGTCGTCGGTCTCCGAGCGACGGGTGGTGGGGTCCAGGGTGGCGAACAATGCGTTCTCCACCAGCACCCCCGCCCCCGTGAGCCGGTTGAGCAACGACGACTTGCCGGCGTTGGTGTACCCGACGATGGCCACCGAAGGCACCTGGTGACGACGCCGCTCCGCCCGCTTGGATTCCCGGGTGGCGTCCATTTCGCGGAGCTTGCGGCGCAACTGCGAGATCCGGGTGTGGATGCGGCGGCGGTCTGTCTCGATGCGGGTCTCACCGGGGCCTCGGCCACCGATACCTGCACCGCCGGCGACGCGGCCACCCGCCTGGCGCGACAGGTTGCCGCCCCAGCCGCGGAGGCGCTGCTTGAGGTACTGCAGCTGGGCCAGTTCGACCTGGGCCTTACCTTCGGCGCTCTTGGCGTGCTGGGCGAAGATGTCGAGGATCAGTGCTGTGCGGTCCACCACCTTGACCTTGATCCGGTCTTCGAGGTTTCGCAGCTGCGCGGGTTCGAGCTCGCCGTCGCAGATGACGGTGTCTGCGCCAGCGGCGCGCACCACCTCAGCGACCTCCAGCACCTTCCCGCGGCCGATGTAGGTTGCCGGGTCCGGGTGGGAGCGACGCTGGACCAGCGCGTCGAGCACCTCTGAGCCGGCGGTCTCCGCCAGCAGCTTGAGCTCGTCCATCGCGTTGTCGGCGTCTTCCTGGGAGCCGGTGGTCCAGACGCTGACCAGCACCACGCGCTCCAGCCGCAGTTCCCGGTACTCGACCTCGGTGATGTCCTCGAGTTCGGTGCGCAGGCCGGCGACGCGGCGCAGCGAATGTCGCGCGGCCAGGTCTTCCTGTTCGCCGTCGTAGTCAGGCTCCAGCTCGTCGTCGTCGTAGCCGAGCAGGTCGTCGTCAGAATTAGTCATCGTCTGCTCATTCTTCCAGCCCAGCGCCTGACAACCAAGGGACGGGCACGGGCTGTGGATAAGTCAGATCCAGAATTCCCCGCGCCCGATGATCACCGCAGGCCCGGTCAGGCGGGCCGCGTCGCCGGCGAAATCGACCGTGAGGTCGCCGCCCGGGACCGTCACGTCGACGCTGCCGTCATGCTGGGCGCGCTTGCGATAGGCAGCTGCGGTGGCCACGACTCCGGTGCCGCAGCTCTGTGTCTCCCCCACGCCTCGCTCGAAGACGCGCATGGACAGCTTGCCCGGCTCGTCGACCCGGACGAACTCGACGTTGACGCCCTCGGGGAAGGCGGCGGCGGGTTCCCACGTGGGGGCATCGTGCAGGTTGAGGGAGTCGAGGTCCTCGTTCCGAAGGAACACCACGGCGTGGGGGTTGCCGACATCCACCTTCATCGCCGGCCACTCGCGCCCGCCGAGCCGGACGATGACGTCCTCGTCGGACACGGTCGCGTCCCCCATGGTGGTGCGGATCAGGCCGTGCCTGGCCACTTCCACCCGACGGAGACCCGCCCGGGTGGCGACGTCGAACTCGCCGTTGTCCACCAGTTGCTCGTTGATCAGGTGGCGGGCGAACACGCGCAACCCGTTGCCGCACATCTCGGCGATGGATCCGTCGGCGTTGTAGTAGTCCATGAACCAGAGCGAGCTGTCGCCCTCCCAGCCGCGGATGCTCGACGCCCGGACCACGCGGATCACGCCGTCGGCGCCGATGCCGCTGTGCCGGTCACAGACCATCTGGATGAAGTCGGGATGCATCTCGTGCATGCCGTAGGAGTCATCCAGGATGATGAAGTCGTTGCGGGTGCCGTGACCCTTGTGGAAACTGAACCGACGCATCACGCCCTCCTGAGTTTCACAAGTCTATCCCTGTGAGCACGCTTTGGACCGCGGCAGGGGAGGTTGCGTCCAGCCACGTGATGCGGGGATCGCGCCGGTACCAACCCAGTTGGCGCCGGAAGAACCGTCTGGTGGCCCGCTGCACCTCGGCGCGGGCCTCCGCTTCGGTGAGTTCGCCGTCGAGGAAGGCGACCACCTGTCGGTAGCCGATCGCACGGATCGCTGTGACGCCGTCGCGCAGGCCGCGCTCCAGGAGGGCCGAGACCTCCTCCACGAGGCCCTGTTCCCACATCTGTTCGACGCGCAGGTCGATCCGCCGGTCCAGCTCCGCCCGGTCCAGGTTCAGCCCGAACTGGTGCACGTCCTCCAGTTCGTAGGTCCATTCGGGGATGACAGGGGCATGGCCCCCCGTCAGTTCGAGAACCTCGAGGGCCCGGACGATGCGGCGGCCGTTGGCGGGCTCGATGGCGGCCGCCGACTCAGGCGCCAGTTCGGCGAGCCGACTGTGCAGCGCGTACGGCCCGACCCGGTCGAGTTCCTGCTCCCAGCGGGCCCGGACGTCCACGTCGGAAGCCGGGAACTCGAAGCGGTCGGTGATCGCACGGGTGTAGAGCGCCGAGCCACCCACCAGGATCGGGATGACCCCCCTGGCGCGGAGGTCGGCGATCGTGGCGCGGGCGAGCCGCTGGAAGTCTGCCACCGACGCCCGTTCGGTGACCTCCGCAATGTCGATGAGGTGATGGGGCACCTCCCGCCGCTCCTCGACGGTGGGTTTGGCCGTGCCGATGTCCATCCCCCGGTAGACGAGCATCGAGTCTGCGTTGACCACTTCGGCGGGATGCCCGCGCTCTGCCAACGCCAGCGCGAGATCGACGGCGAGGCCTGATTTGCCTGTGGCCGTCGGGCCGACGAGAACGATCAAGGGAAGGGACACGCCCCCAGTCTGCCAAAAGCCTGACGCGCGGGTCTCCGGGGTGTGCATGATGGGGACCTCACCCCACCACCCGAAGGACATGACATGGGACTCTTCGACAACCTCGATGACCTGGCCAAGCAGCACGAGACGCAGATCGAGGAGGGCATCGAGCGTGTCGGCGACTTCGTCGACGACAAGACCGACGGCAAGTACGCCGGTCACGTGGACAAGGCGCAGGACTTCGGCAACGACCAGCTCGACAAGCTCACGGGCGACCAGCCCAGGCGCCCGGCCGACCAGCCCAGGCGCCCAGCCGACCAGCCCTGATCAGTTGCAGCCGGTGGCGGCGGGCAGTGGCGCGGGCTTCTCCAACGTGGGCATGCCCAGCCCGACGCCCGCCGGCCTGGCGCCTCCCTGCGCCGCCTCCCACGCGTCCCCTCCGCGGGTACGCCTGAGGTTGGTGGGCAGGAGGTCCGAGTTCAGGTGGTGCGGCGCCGCATGCGTGATCGACACCGTGGCGATGTCGCCCGGCCGGGGCCGCAGCGCCGGGTCCTCCGGGACCGCCACGTGGACCAGGCGGTTGTCCCGCGCCCGGCCGCTCATGCGGTGGGTCTCGGCATCCTTGCGGCCCTCACCGGTGGCGAACATGACCTCGATCTCCTGGCCGGCGAACGTCTTGTTCTCCTCCCAGGCCAGGTCATTGACCAGATCGACGAGGCGAAGGTAGCGCTCCTGCACGATGTCCTTCGGCACCTGGTCAGACATGGTGGCCGCAGGCGTGCCGGGGCGGATCGAGTACTGGAAGGTGAACGCGGCGGAGAACCGCGAGCGCCGCACGACGTCCATCGTCGCCTGGAAGTCCTCTTCGGTCTCGCCGGGGAATCCCACGATGATGTCGGTGGTGATGGCGGCGTGCGGCATGGCCGCCCTGACCCGGTCGAGGATGCCCAGGTAGCGCTCTGCCCGGTAGGAGCGACGCATCGACTTGAGGATCCGGTCCGAGCCGGACTGCAGCGGCATGTGGAGCTGGGGCATCACGTTGTGGGTCTCGGCCATGGCCTCGATCACGTCGTCGGTGAAGTCCTTGGGGTGGGGCGAGGTGAAGCGCACGCGCTCCAGACCGTCGACGGTGCCGCAGGCCCGCAGCAACTTCGCGAAGGCCTGCCTGTCGCCGAATTCCACGCCGTAGGCGTTGACGTTCTGGCCGAGCAGGGTGATCTCCTGGACGCCCTGACTGACCAGCATCTCGATCTCCGCGAGGATGTCGCCCGGGCGGCGGTCGGTCTCCTTGCCCCGCAGGGCCGGCACGATGCAGAAGGTGCAGGTGTTGTTACAGCCCACGGAGACCGACACCCAGGCCGAGTAGGGCGATTCGCGGCGCGTCGGGAGGTTGCTGGGGAACGTCTCGAGGGCTTCCTTGATCTCGATCTGCGCCTCGCGCTCCACCCGGGCCCGCTCCAGCAGCCTGGGGAGGGAACCGACGTTGTGCGTACCGAAGACGACGTCCACCCACGGCGCCTTCTTCAGGATGGTGTCGCGGTCCTTCTGCGCCATGCAGCCGCCCACGGCGATCTGCAGCCCGGGGTGGACGGCTTTGATGCTGGCCATGTGGCCGAGGTTGCCGTAGAGGCGGTTGTCGGCGTTCTCGCGCACGGCGCACGTGTTGAAGACCACGACGTCGGCACCGGCGCCCAGCGCGTCGTTGCCCGGCGCGGCGCGGTGCATCCCGGCCTCTTCGAGCAGGCCGCTGATGCGTTCGGAGTCGTGGACGTTCATCTGACACCCGTAGGTGATGACGTGATATGTGCGCGGATCAGTCATAGCCCGACCATGTTACCCATTAGGGTTCGAGACATGAACATCCTGCCTACCGGCCAACAATTCCTCATCGAGTCCGGGCCGTACACCGCGGTCGTGACCGAGGTGGGCTCGACGCTGCGCAGCCTCACCCGCGACGGCGTGGAGTTGATGCACACGTTCCCTGAGGACGGGTCACCCAGTTCCTCCATGGGACGCCAGCTGGTGCCGTGGCCGAACCGCATCCGCGACGGCCGCTACACGTTCAACGGTGTGGAGCAGCAGCTCCCGATCAGCGAGGTGCCGCGGAACAACGCCATCCACGGCCTCGGCTCTGACCACGCGTGGCGGCTCCTGAGCCACGACCCCGACGAGGTGGTGCTGACCACCGTCATCTACCCGCAGGCTGGGTGGGACGGCGTGCTGGAGGTCGAGATCAGTCACGCGCTGGACGACGGCGGGCTCACCGTCTCTGTGACGGCGCGCAATGCGGGGCAGCAGGCGCTCCCCTACGGCTACGGCACCCACCCTTACCTGGCCGTCGACACCACCGCCGTGCTCACCTCGCCGTTCCCCTCTGAACTGGCCGTCGACGACCGGCTGCTCCCGGTGGAACTGACCGACGTGACCGCTGAGCACGACTTCCGGGAGCCCCGGGAAATCGGCAGCACGGAGTTCGACAGCGCGTTCCGGATCGACGAGGGCCCGTGGGAACTGACGGTGGCCGACGGCACCCGCACGATTGCCATGTGGGCCGACGCGACGCTTCCGTGGTGCCAGATCTACGTGCCCCCGACGCGCAATGCGATCGCCGTGGAGCCCATGACCTGCGCCGCCGACGCGTTCAACGAAGGCCCCACCCACGAATCGCTCATCGTGTTGCAGCCCGGCGCCGAGACGACGTCGCGCTGGGGCATCCGGGTGGACGCCGTCGAGAACTGATCAGTGGGCGGTCTCCGTGGCGCGGGACTCCCGCACCACGGTGATCCGGATCTGTCCCGGGTAGCTCAGGGTCTTCTCGACCTCTGCGGCGATGTCACGGGCGAGCCCGTGCGCCCCCGCGTCGTCGATGTGGTCCGGTGAGACCATGACGCGAACCTCGCGCCCGGCCTGCATGGCGTAGGCGCGCACCACACCTTCATGCTTCGTGGCGATGTGCTCGAGGTTCTCCATCCGCTCGACGTAGGCCTCGAGCGACTCGCGCCGGGCACCCGGACGGGAGCCGGAGATGGCGTCTGCTGCCTGCGTAAGCACCGCTTCAACCGTGCGCGGCTCGACCTCGTTGTGGTGCGCCTCCACCGCATGAGCGATGTCCTCGTGCTCGCCGTACTTGCGCAGCAACTCCGCCCCGATGATGGCGTGCGGACCCTCCACCTCATGGGTGAGCGCCTTGCCGATGTCGTGCAGGAAGGCGGCCCGCTTGCAGACCGTCACGTTGAGCCCCAACTCCGCCGCCATCACGCCTGCGAGATGGGCACACTCGACGAGGTGCCGCAGCACGTTCTGCCCATAAGAGGTGCGGAACGCCAGCGCCCCGACGATGGGCACCAGATCAGGGTGCAGGTCCACGATGCCCACCTCTGCCAGGGCGTCCTCGCCGGCGCGCAGCACGCGGTCGTTGATGCGGCGCAGGCTGCGCTCGTGCACCTCTTCGATGCGGGCGGGATGGATCCGCCCGTCGGCGATGAGGTCGACGAGCGTGAGGCGCGCGGTTTCGCGGCGCACCGGGTCGAAGCTGCTGAGGAGCACGGATTCGGGGGTGTCGTCGATGAGGACGTTGACTCCCGTGATCTGTTCGAAAGCGCGGATGTTGCGCCCTTCGCGGCCGATGATGCGGCCCTTCATGTCGTCGCTGGGCAGGTCCACCGTGCTCACCACGGACTCCGACGTCTGTTCTGAGGCGACCCGCTGGATGGCGGTGGTGATGACGCGGCGGGCGATCTGGTCCGCTTCGCGCTTCGCCGTCGCCTCGATGTCGCGGGCGATGGAGGTGGCGGTCAGTTTGGCCTGCTTCTCTGCTGCTGCAAGGACCTCCTTGCGGGCCTCCTCGACCGACAACCGGGCGACGCGTTCGAGTTCGAGGGCCAGCCGCTCCTCCTGCGCCTGGAGTTCCTCCCGCTGCTCCCGCAGCTGGATGCGCTGGGCATCAAGCCTCTCAGCGCGGGCGACGAGTCCCTCGGCCTCAGCGGAGAGGCGGTCCTCGCGTTCGTGGAGGCGGGATTCACGACGTTCCTGTGCCGCCCTCGCCTCGCGCAACTCCTGGCGTTGCCCGGCAAGCACGGCTTCCATCTCGCCTCGACGTCGCTCGGCGTCCTCCAAGGCTTCGCGGGCGCGTTCCTCGACGGCGCTGGCCGCTGCCTGGGCTGTGGCCCGCACAGAGGCCACATCATCCTTGGATCGGCGTTCCCAGGTGAGGCGCTCCGCGATGGCTTCGGCCGTCCGGCGCCGCAGGAGGAGGCCCAACACGATGAGCCCGACCAACGCGGCCACTGCAATGATCCAACCGAGCTCGGGCACGGCGCCTCCTCATATCCGGACAGTCCGGCCACAAGCACCGCACAAGGTGGTTGGCAACAATGTCGATAGGGACGACAAGCCCCTGCGGCCAGAAGGCCGCAGCGGCACAGGTGAATGTCTTCTGTCTAGGTGTTGTCAGTGAAGTTTCAGGTTTCAATGCCCCAACCGAAGCCGGGGCGGTTCATGCGGGGCCAAGGGCCTTGCCGACGAGCCTATTGCTCACCTGTGGAAAACTCAACCGGTTCATCGTCCCACCCGTTGCCCAGCACCTCTTCGAGCACGCCGCTGACGATGCCACCCGAGAAACCCCTGCGGGCCAGCACACCGGCCAGCCGGCGGCGCGCGACGTGCCGTTCAAGGCCGGTGAGCGAGCGCACGCGACGGCGGGCCAACGTCAGCGCAGCCTCTCGCTCGTCCTCCGGATCCAGCTGGGCCAGTACCTCGTCGGCGATCTCGCGGTCAATGCCCTTGGCCTGCAGTTCCTGCCGGATGCGGACCCTGCCCCGCAGCCCGAACTCTGCGCGCGTCGAGGTGAGCGACTGAGCGAAGGCCGCGTCGTCGATGAGCCCCACCTCGGTGAACCGCTCGATGATCTCATCCGCGACGTCTGCAGGGACGTTGCGCCGCTTCATGACGGTACGCAACTCCTGCTCCGAGCGTGCCCGCGTGGCCAACTGATCCAGCGCGATCTTGCGAGCCACCTCCACCTGGGTGACCCGCTCCTCCGCGCTGCGATCAGAAGTCAACTTCTCCGGTCTCCGGGTTCACGCCCTCCGGCACGGCCTCCTTGTCGATACCGAGGTGGACGCGGATGCGACGCTCGATGTCGTTGGCGACCTCGGGGTTGTTCTTCAGGAAGGTTCGGGCGTTCTCCTTGCCCTGACCCAGCTGATCCGACTCGTAGGTGAACCAGGCGCCGGCCTTGCGCACGATGCCGGCGTCCACGCCCATGTCGATCAGCGAGCCCTCGCGGGAGATACCCTGGCCGTAGATGATGTCGAACTCGGCTTGCTTGAAGGGCGGGGCCACCTTGTTCTTGACCACCTTGACGCGGGTGCGGTTGCCCACCATCTCCGTGCCGTCCTTCAGCGTCTCGATACGGCGCACGTCCAGGCGGACGGAGGAGTAGAACTTCAGCGCGCGGCCACCGGTGGTGGTTTCGGGGCTGCCGAACATCACGCCGATCTTCTCGCGGAGCTGGTTGATGAAGATGGCCGTGGTGTTGGAGGTCTTGAGCGCACCCGTCATCTTGCGCAGCGCCTGCGACATGAGGCGGGCCTGGAGACCGACGTGCGAATCGCCCATCTCGCCCTCGATCTCGGCGCGGGGTGTCAGCGCGGCGACGGAGTCGATGACGACGAGGGAGAGGGCGCCCGAGCGCACCAGCGTGTCTGCGATCTCCAAGGCCTGTTCGCCGTTGTCCGGCTGCGAGACCAGCAGCTCATCGGTGTCGACCCCGAGCTTCTGGGCGTAATCCGGGTCCAGCGCGTGCTCGGCGTCGATGAAGGCGCAGATCCCGCCGTCGCGCTGGGCGTTGGCGATGGCGTGCAGCGCGACGGTGGTCTTGCCGCTCGACTCCGGGCCGTAGATCTCGACGACGCGACCACGGGGCAGCCCGCCGATGCCGAGCGCCACATCCAGCGCCACGGAGCCCGTGGGGATCACGTCGATGGGCTGACGATTGTCCTCGCCCAGCTTCATGACGGAGCCCTTGCCGTGGGCCTTCTCGATCTGGGCGAGCGCCGCCTCCAGCGCCTTGTTACGGTCCGATGAGGCCATCAGGATTTCCTTCCAGGAACCGGCTGATGCCGGAGGTTTCGATGTCACTGTCACTGTAGGTAGCGGGCCCGACAATTTTCGATGAGCCGGTTCCGCTGTGGACAACCGCCGAATTCAACATAGGCGAACAGACGTTCTAATGCGAACCGACACGCCGCCGATTCAGCGCAGTCTCGTGGGCAGTTCCAGTTGTCTCCACACAGCGCGCCAGATGGTCTTGCACGGGATCCCTGCACCGAGCGCTTCGCGGACCGTGCGACCCCCCAGGTCCTCGAGAACGACGGATTCCGCCCAACTCGCGGCATATCCAGCGGGCAGAGCCTCGTTCATTCGTTCCCAGAGTTCAGCTTCGCGCACGCGCCAACGGTACACGCCGCGCGATGATGGGCATTCGCGCAAATCCTTGTGTCAAAACTGGGCCCCCTGCGCACTGTAAGTGAGCAAGGGCTAGAATCTCGCTCATCATTTGTGCGTATGTTGCACAACAGGCCACTTCGGCGCAAAGGAGTCCCCACGGATGAATGCACCCGGCACACCCTCCCATAAGCGATCGGACCGGATGGTCGCGCTTTTGGCACTCCTGACGGAGCAGGGCCAGTTGCCACTGTCCTATCTGGCGGACCAACTGGGGGCGTCGGCCGCAACGATCCGACGCGATGTCGCACTCCTGGCGGGCCAGGGCCTCCTCGAGCGGACCCATGGCGGAGCCCGCCCCATGAAGGGCAACAGGGAACTTCCGGTGCGGTTGCGCGACGGCCGGAATCAGGACGCCAAGCGCCGGATCGCCCGGACGGTGGCCGGCATCATCCCCGCGGGCAAGCACGCCATCGGCCTGACAGGCGGGACCACGACCGCCGAGGTGCTCCGCGCCCTCAGGCACCGCGACGACCTGACGATCATCACGAACTCACTGAGCATCGGCCTCGAGGCGGCGGAGCAGGGCCAGGCTCGCGTCCTGATCGCCGGGGGCGTGCTGCGCTCGAGCTCGCTGGAACTGGTCGGTTCGCTGGCTGAATCAACCATGAAGCTGGTCAACGTCGGCACAGCGGTGGTGGGCGCCGACGGCGTCAGCGCCACCGGGGGCCTGACGACGCACGATGAGATCGAGGCCCGCACCAACCTGGCCATGATCGAACGGGCCCAGCGCGTCATCGTCGCGATCGACTCGACGAAGATCGGTCACACCACCCTGGCCAAGGTGGCGGACATCAAGGACATTCATGTGCTTGTGACGGACGCCGGGGCCCCGGAGGCTGAACTTCAGCGGATCCGGGACGCCGGCGTCGAGGTGCACGTTGTGGAGGGGCCGCGTCACCGCTGACGGGTCAGGCGGCCACCGCCACCCGGGGCACACGCCGGGCCTCGAGGGTGGCGAGCTTGCCACTGATGGAAATCATCAGATCTGACAGGGACACATCGAGCGCGGATGCGATGGCGAAGAGCACTTCGCTGGAGGCTTCCTTGTGACCGCGCTCAATCTCCGAGAGGTAGCCGAGCGAAACCATGCTGGCCATGGAGACCTCTCGCAGGGTCATGCCGGCGCGCATCCGGAGTTCCCGGAGTGTCTCGCCCATCACCTTACGAATCAGAATCGTCTTCACGGCTGTTTCCTATCTGACCACGGGCCGAGTGCCCGCTGTCGATACGTCCAACCGTGAAGGTGGGCGGTTTGTTCCCGATCAGCGAAAAGTTTCTCCTGGTTTCTCTAGAGAACCCTCAGCAGCATCTCGAACGCGTGCTCCGTGGCCGCACGTCGGACGGCCTCCCGGTCGCCGTCGAAGGTACGAAGTTCGGTGTACTGCGGCGGGGACGACATGCCCACCCGTGGGCCCACCACGGCGAACCAGACGGTGCCGACCTTGACGCCGTCCGTCTCCGTGGGGCCGGCGACCCCGGTGGTGGCGACGGCCCAATCCGAGTCGCAGCGGCGTTGCGCACCGAGCGCCATCTGCAGAGCGGTCAGTTCGTTGACCACGCCCTCGCGCTCGATCAACTGCTCGTCGACGCCGGCTAGGCGGTGCTTCAGGTCCCGCGCATAGGTGATCAGCCCGCCCCGGTACGCCTGGGAGGCCCCGGGCACTGACGTCAGTTCGGCCCCGATGCCGCCACCGGTCACCGATTCACACGTGGCCAGGGTGACCGAGCGGTGGGTGAGCTTCTTGATCAGTTCGGCGGCCAGCGTCATGCCCGCAAGGCTACCTGCTCACGCCTGCTGGGCGCGGCCCTTCCGGCGGATGACCCAGGCGTGACGCAGGTAGTCGAAGCCGGTGACGACGGTGAGGAGGAGCGCCGCAATCATCAGCACCCAGCCGAGGACGGCGACCGGACCGGGAAGCATCTCCAAACCGAGGCTGAAGATGATCAGCGCGAACGTCTGGGTGAGCGTCTTGAGTTTCCCGCCCTTGTTCGCGGCCATGATGCCGTACTTGGCGATGGCCGCGCGCACCCAGGTGATGCCCCATTCACGCACGAGGATGATGATGGTGAAGTACCACGGCAACTCGCCCAGGATGCTCAGCGAGACGAACGCCGCTCCTGTCAGCGCCTTGTCCGCCACCGGGTCCCAGAGCTTGCCGAAGTCTGTCACCAGGTTGTACTTGCGGGCGATGTGCCCGTCGGCCAGGTCCGTGAGCATCGCCACGACGAACACGATGGTGGCCCAGAGCCGCCACGTGAAGTCCTGGGGACCGATGAAGAGGAAGGCCACGTACACCGGCACCAGGAGGATCCGGATGACCGTGAGAATGTTCGGGATGTTCCAGTTGCTGGCCGCCCCGTCCGACGCCGCACGGCGAGGCCGGCCGCTCACGCTCTCACTCACAGTGCCTCCGCAATCAGATCGATGCCCTCAGAGTCCACGACCCGGGCGGTCACGAGGCTACCGACGGGTGCCTCACGGTCCAAAGTCACCGCACCGTCCGTCTCAGGTGCCTGGTGTTCGGCCCGGCCGGTTGTGTCGCCGTCCTCGTTGCTCTCGACCAGCACGACGACGGTGTCGCCGATGCGGTCTGCCGCACGGGCCTCGGCGACGTCCACCGCCACATCGGCGAGCATGGCACGACGTTCCTCGATGACGTCGTCAGGAAGGTGGTCCGGCAGCGACACGCCCTCGGTCCCCTCCTCGTCGGAGTAGCCGAAGACGCCCAGCACGTCGAGTTGGGCGGCGATGATGAAGTCCCGCAGCGTCTGCACGTCCTCGTCGGTCTCGCCGGGGAAGCCGGCGATGACGTTGCTGCGGATGCCCGCCTCCGGGGCGATCGCGCGGATCCGGCCGATGAGGTCCAGGAAGCTGTCGGGGTCACCGAAGCGGCGCATGCGGCGCAGCACGGTGCGCGACGCGTGTTGGAAGCTCAGGTCGAAGTACGGCACCACCTTGTCGATGCTCAGCATCGACTCCACAAAGCCAGGGCGGATCTCGGCGGGCTGGAGGTAGCTGACGCGGATCCAGTCGAGGCCGTCGACCTGCGAGAGCCTGTCAAGCAACTGCTCGAGCCGCACGTCGGCGCCCATGTCCTTGCCGTAACTGGAGGTGTTCTCGGAGACCAGGAAGAGTTCCTTGGCGCCCTCCTGCACCAGCCAGCGGGCCTCCGCCTCGAGTTCGTCGATGGGGCGGGAGAGGTAGGACCCGCGGAAGGCGGGAATAGCGCAGAAGGCGCAGCGTCGGTCACAGCCGGAGGCGATCTTCAGCGACGCGCTGGGGCCGCCCATCAAGCGCCGGCGGGCGCCGGGCAACCAGACGTGGCCCGGCACGGCGACCTCGGGTGCTGCCGCAGGGCGGGCAGACGGGGTGAGCGGGAGCAGCCTGCGCCGGTCGCGGGGCACGTGCGAGATGGCCTGTTCGCCGTCGAGGATGCCCCGCAGCCGCTCCGCGATGTCGGCGTAGGCGTCGAAGCCCAGGACGGCGTCCGCCTCGGGCAGCTCAGCGGCCAACTCGACGCCGTAGCGCTCCGCCATGCAGCCCACCGCGACGACAGACTTGACCGTGCCGCCGTCCTTGAGGTCTGCGGCGGCGAGCAGCGTGTCGATCGAGTCCTTCTTCGCCTGGGCCACGAAGCCGCAGGTGTTGACCACCACCGTCTCCGCGGCCTCCGGATCGTCGACGAGGGTGAACCCGCCGTGTTCGAGGCGGGCGGCGAGTTCCTCGGAGTCGACGTCGTTGCGGGCGCAGCCGAGGGAGGCGATGTGGACCGAGTGGGTAGTCATGGTGGGCCTAGTATCCCACCATCAGCTGACGGAGAGGTTGGCGAGGACCTCGTCCAGGTCGTCGGGCTTGACCAGCACCTCGCGGGCCTTGGAACCTTCGGACGGTCCCACCACTCCCCTGCTCTCCAGGATGTCCATCAGTCGGCCGGCCTTCGCGAAGCCGACGCGGAGCTTGCGTTGCAGCATCGACGTGGAGCCCAGCTGCAGTTCCACCACCAGGCGGCAGGCGTCGAGGACGAGGTCCAGGTCGTCGCCGATGTCGTCGACGACCTTCTTGTCGCTGCCCGCCGCGACCGCGACGTCCTCGCGGTAGTTGGGCTGGAGCTGCTGGCTGATGAAGGCCACGACGTCGCGGATCTCGGACTCGTTGACCCAGGCACCCTGGACGCGGATGGGCTTGGAGGAGCCCATCGGCAGGAAGAGCCCGTCGCCCTTGCCGACGAGTTTCTCGGCGCCGGGCTGGTCGAGGATGACGCGGGAGTCCGTCATCGACGACGTGGCGAACGCGAGCCTGGAGGGCACGTTGGCCTTGATCAGGCCGGTCACGACGTCGGTGGACGGGCGCTGTGTTGCCAGCACCAGGTGGATGCCGGCAGCTCGGGCCAGCTGGGTGATGCGCACGACGGAGTCTTCCACGTCGCGCGGGGCCACCATCATGAGGTCCGCGAGCTCATCGACCACCACCAGGAGGTACGGGTAGGGCGTGAGCTTGCGCTCCGAACCGTCGGGGACCTTCACCTGCCCGGCGCGGACGGCCTTGTTGAAGTCGTCGACGTGGCGGAACCCGAAGGCGGCCAGGTCGTCGTAGCGCATGTCCATCTCGCGCACCACCCAGGCGAGCGCCTCGGCGGCCTTCTTCGGGCTGGTGATGATGGGGGTGACCAGGTGCGGGATGCCCTCGTACTGGTTGAGCTCCACGCGCTTGGGGTCGACCAGAAGCAGTCGAACCTCGTCCGGTGTGGCGCGCATCATCACGGAGGTGATCAGCGAGTTGATGAAGCTGGACTTGCCGGAACCGGTGGCGCCCGCCACCAGGAGGTGGGGCATCTTCGCCATGTTGGCGACGACGAACCCGCCCTCGACGTCCTTGCCGAGGCCGACCGTCATGGGGTGGTGGTCGTTCTTGGCGCGGTTGGAGCGCAGGACGTCGCCCAGCGAGACGACCTCCTTGTCCAGGTTCGGGATCTCGATGCCGATCGCGGACTTGCCGGGGATGGGCGTGAGGATGCGGATCTCATTGGAGCCGACGGCGTAGGCGATGTTGTCCGCCAGGCCGGTGACCTTGCTGACCTTGATGGCGGAACCCAGCTCGACCTCGTACCGGGTGACCGTCGGGCCGCGCGTGTAGCCGGTGACCCGGGCGTCGATCTCGAACTCGCGCAGCACGGCACCCAGTTGACGCACCACCTTGTCCGACGCCTCCGTGCGCGCCTTGGGCTTGGAGCCCGGCGCTAGCGTCTGGTCGTCCGGGAGCTGGTACATCACGTCGCCGCTCAGCTGGAGCTGTTCCGCCGGGCCGGGGGGCGCGGAATGCTGCGGCGGCTCCGGTTCACGGGCCTTGGCGTTCTTCGGGCGGCCCGGCACCTGCCGGGGCTCCGCCGGCGCGGCCGGGACCGGATCAGGCTCCGCGTAGGAGTCGCCGAGGTAGTCGAAGACCTCGGCATCGTAGGGATCCTCGACCTCGGGATCCTCCACGGGGTCGTCGATGAGGGGGCTGTCGTAGGGCACGGCCACGCCGAGCTTGAGCTTGTCCTTCGGCGTGGGGTCGCCGTCGTGTTCGACGAGCGCGCCGAAGAGACGCGAGACGCCGGCGCCCAGTTCGCGGATGGGGCGGCCGATGACCAGCAGCGCGCCCAGCAGCGTCACGACGATGAGCAGCGGCACGGACGCCCAGACGGTGAGCAGGTCCGAGGTGATGGAGGAGGAGACATACCCGAGTACGCCGCCGGCCGCGCGCACCGCCTCCATGCCGTCGGTGTTGGGGCGCGGCAGTCCTGCCCCGATGTGCACGAGGCCGAGCGAGCCGAGCGTGATGAGGAACCAGCCCAGACCGGTGCGCGGGGCCGTGTCGACGTCGTGCGGATGCCGCAGGACGCGCCACGCGCCATAGAGCAGCACCGCGGGGACGACCACCGACAGCGAGCCGAAGACGGTACTGACGCCCGTCTGGAGCCACCGGCCGACGGGGCCGTCGAGGTAGAACCAGAAGCGGGCGGCCACCACGGCGCCGAGCGTGAGGAGCACCAGCCCCCAGCCGTCGCGGCGGAGCTCGGGGGCCACGTCGTCGGAGTTGCCCCCGACGCTGCGTGCCATCCAGCCGACGCTGCCCGCGATGCCGCGGAAGATCGCGGCGATGCCCGTGCCGATCCCTCCGACGATGGTCACACCGATGCCGGGGCCCTGCTTCTGCGGCTTCGCGGGAGCGGCCTTGGTGGCTGCCGGCCTGCGGGTTTTCGCCGTCGATGTGGTGGCCCGGGTCCGTGTGGAGCCCGAGCTGGAGGTACGTTGCTTGGCACCACCGGAAGAAGACGCACGCGCCTTGGTGGTGCTTCGCGAAGGGGAAGATCCGCGAGTCGCCATGTTCGTCACCCTAGCTGACGGGGCGGACGTCACCGTTATCCCACTCCCGCGCGCGGCAGGTTTCCCGCCGGTTTCAGCCGAAGTGGTCCCAGCCCATGGAGCCCTCGTAGGGCGCGCCGTCGACGGTGATCCCGGTGCCGGCGCTGACCGCGCCGACGCGCACCCAGCCTTCCGGAAGGGTGGTTCCGGACGGGAAGGTCGCCGCGAGCGCGTGGTCCTCTCCCCCGGCCAGGATCATGCCGAGGGCGGGCTTGCCGGTGGCGGCGGCCACGCGGGCCACCGGGTCCGGGATGCTCAGCTGACCGGTCACGACGTCGATCGAGACGCCGGAGCCCTCCGAGACGTGCCCGAGGTCCGCGAGCAGCCCGTCGGAGATGTCGATCATGGCGGTGGCCCCCGCCTCAGCGGCGACCCGGCCCTGACCGTACGGGACGTGGGGTGTCTGGTGTTCCAGGACGGCGTCCTTCGGGGACCCGAAACCGCGCTGCAACGCGATCAGTCCCGCCGCGGAGAGGCCGAGGTTGCCGCGGACAGCGACGATGTCGCCCGGCTGGGCGCCGTTGCGGGTGACGGGAGCGCGGCCCATGGTGTCGCCGATGGCCGTGACACAGGCGACGATGTGCTCGGAGCTGGACATGTCGCCGCCAACGAGGCTCACCCCGGCGGTGCGGCACTCGGCACGCACGCCGGCCTCGAAGTCGTCGACCCACTGGGGGTCGAGGTCCTTGGGGAACGCGAGGGCCACGACGATGGCCGACGGGCGGCAGCCCATGGCCTCGAGATCCGAGACGTTGACCGCCACGGATTTGCGCCCGACGGCGTGCGCCGGGCTCCACTGCTGCTTGAAGTGGACGTTCTCGATGAGGATGTCGGTGCAGACGACGGTGTCGCCCTGGAGGGAGACGACGGCGGCGTCGTCGCCGACGGACAGCTCGACGTCGGAGTTGACCTCGAGGCCCTGGGTGACGCGGGCGATGAGTTCGAATTCGCCGATCATCGCAACCCCACCGGCCGGGACATCGCCAGGCTGATGAGGCGGTCCACGAGCTCGGGGTACGTCATGCCGCTCTCCTGCCACAGCGTGGGGTACATGGAGATCTCGGTGAAGCCAGGCATCGTGTTGACCTCGTTGATCCACGCCCCCTCGTCCGTGACGAAGAAATCAGCGCGGACCAGGCCCTCGGCGTCGACGGCATGGTAGGCCCGCACGGCGAGGGCGCGGAGTCGTGCGGCGAGGTCGTCGCCGAGCTGGGCGGGGGCGTCGAGAGCGGCGCCGTCCTCGTCGAAGTACTTGGCCTCGTAGTCGTAGAAGCCGTCCTCGGCCTGCACGCGGATCTCGCCCACCACGGAGGTGCGGCAGCCGTCCGCGCCGTCGGGGTCGCCGAGGACCGCGACCTCGAGTTCGCGTGCGCCGACGAAGCCCTGCTCCACGACGATCTTCGGATCCCACTTCTGGGCCTCGGCGATGGCGTCGTCGAGCTCGGCGGGATCCGTGATGCGGACGATGCCGATGGAGGAACCACCGCGGGCCGGCTTGATGAAGAGGGGGTACTCGAGGCGGTTGATCTCCTCGAGCACAGCCGCTCTGTCGTGGGTGAGGCGGTGGGCGGAGGCGACGACGTAGGGCCAGACGGGTAGCCCTGCGGCCTCGAAGGCGATCTTCATGAAGTGCTTGTCCATGCCCACAGCCGAGGCCGTGACGCCGGAACCGACGTAGCGGATCCCCATCATCTCGAACATGCCCTGGAGCGTGCCGTCCTCGCCGAAGGGACCGTGCAGGAGCGCGAAGGCGACATCGATGCGGTGGATGTCGACGAGCTTCTCGCCGGACCGGGTGGCGACCTCGCAGCCGTCCTCCCCCACCATCCACACAGCGTCGTGCTGCGGCTCGGCCACCTGGGGCGCCTGTCCCTCGACGATGCGGTAGGCCTCGATGACCTCGAGCGGCACCTGGGTCCAACGGCCCGTGGGGGAGATGCCGATGCCGTGGACGTCGTAGCGCCCCTTGTCGATGGCCTTCAGTACCGATGCGGCCGTCAGGCACGAAATGCCGTGTTCCGACGACTGGCCGCCGAAGATCAGTGCGACCCGGGTGCGTTCACTCACATGTCCTCCTAGTGCGTCGAGGAGTCTACGCGTCTTCCCGCTCGCATGTCCCAACGCCCCTCGGGCGGCGTCTCGCCACGCAGGTCCGCGACCATCGCGGTCAGGACGTCCAGGAAGTGGTCCGTGACCTGGTCGAGGAGTTCCTTCGGGGCCTCCCCGCCGTCGGAGTTCTGAGCGGCGAACGCGCTGAGATCGAGGGGCGCACCCGCCAAGATGTGCACGTCCCGGCGGCCACCGAACATCTTCTTCCATTCGAGGTGCTTGCGACCGAGGATCTGGTCCGCGCCCACCTGGGCGACGGGCATCACGGTGACCCCTGTCTCCAGGGCGAGTTGGGCCGCTCCGCGGCGGCCGGTCATCGGCCACGCGTCGGGATCCGAGGTGATGGTGCCCTCCGGGTAGATGATCACGCACTTGCCGCGTTCGAGCGCGCGGCGCGCATGGATGAGGGAGTCGCGGGCCTGCTCAGTGTTCCGGTAGACGGGGATCTGCTCACACTTGCGGGCGATCCAGCCCAGCACCGGCACCTTCCAGATCTCGGACTTGCCGAGGAAGCGGGGCCAGCGGCCGCTGTAGATGAGGTATTCGCCCAACACGATGGGATCGAAGTTGGAGATGTGGTTCGCCACCACGAGCAGGCCGCCGTCCTGGGGGACGTGGTGTTGACCCGCCCAGTGTCGCCTGGCCACCAGCGGGATCACGAACCGGACGAACCTCAACACGAGGTGCCGGTAGACCCACGGACCGTGCTCCTGGTTGACCTGGTTCAGCGGGAGTCGCCACGGCTTGCGGCCGCGCTCGAGCGTGCTCACGGCGTCACTCTGCGCACCGGGACGGCGAGACGCAACGCGGCGGCCATGGACGCGATGAGCGCCGAGGGGAGGAAGTAGAGCCAGACGTCGCCGAGGAGGAGCAGCGCTGCGATCACTGTGACGGCGGCGGCGGTGAAGGTCGCCGACATGCCGTACGGCTGCTTCCACACCACGAGCGCCGCGCCGAGCGCGAAGGCCGGGATGAAGGCGAGCCACGTCGCGCCCTGCCCCACGGCCCAGACGGCCACGCCCATTGCTCCGAGGACAGCGAGCCCGAGAAATGCAGGAGGCAACCAGCGGTGGGACATGCCGCAACTTTAGCCGTGTCGGCGGCGGCTAGGGGCGGGGAGCCCTCCGACGGGTGACCACGACGGCGTCAGTGACGAACAACAGGACAGCGACCCAGATCAGGGCGAAACCCGCCCAGCGACTGGGTGGCATCGGCTCGCCGAAGTACAGCCAGCCCAGGAGGAACTGCCCGATCGGCGCGATGTACTGCAGGATCGCGATGGTCACCATCGAGACGCGGCGAGCCGCGGCAGCGAAGAGCAGCAGCGGGATCGCCGTCACGATGCCGGTGGTGGTCAAGAGCACGCTGTAGCCACCGGTGGCCGTCGACTGGCCGGTGACGGCGAGATAGATGAGGAAGCCGATGGCGATGGGTGCCACGGCGCCCGTCTCGATGGCGAGGCCGGGCAGGGCCCCGACGGAGCGGCCCGCGAGCTTCTTGACCAGCGAGTAGGTGCCGAAGGAGGCGGCGAGGGTCAGGGCAGCCCACGGCACCTGGCCGTAGGCGACCACCATCACCACGACCGACGCCAGGCCGAAGAACATCGCGGTCCACTGCAGCGGCCTCAGCCGCTCGCCCAGCACGAGGATGCCGAGGGCCGCCACGGCCAGCGGGTTGATGAAGTACCCCAGTGCGGTCTCGAGGGTGTGGCCCGTGAGCACCGCGAAGACGTAGGTGGACCAGTTGACGACGATCAACACGCCGGCGACGGCCAGCGACAGGACGGTGCGACGATCCGCCAACGCCTTCTTCAGGTGGCGCCACTGCCCGAGGACGGTCAGCAACACGGCGCAGAAGACCAGCGACCAAACTGCCCGGTGGGCCACCACCTCCAGCGCCCCTGAGCGTTCGAACAACACGAAGTAGAGCGGGAACAGGCCCCACAAGCCGTAGGCGGCCAGACCATAGCCCAGCCCCTTGTCGGAGTACGTCATCTCACCTGTCCTTCAACCGGCCGCGTACGCATCGTCGCACGCCGCCGGCCAAGGAACCGTACCGCTAGTCGAGCGTCTCCAAGAAGTCGAGGACATTCATGTTCCATTCGCGGGCATGCGAATCGTTGAGCCCGTGCGGGCCACCCTCGATGACCGCGAGCTGTGCCTGGGGGATGTACTGGTGCATCCGCTCGCTGGACTTGCTGATCGGCACGTTGAGGTCGCCGTCTCCATGGATGACGAGGGTGGGGACGTCGATGGCGCGGCAGTCGTCGCGCATGTCTTCCGCCCAGATCAGGATGGTCTCCACCGCCGCGTGGGGATCAGACTGCCTGGCGATCTCCAGAGCGGCCAGCCGGACGTCGTCGCCGACCTGCAGGCCACGTTCATCCGTCGAGTAGAACCAGCCGATGAACTTCTCCAGGAAGCCGTCGCGGTCCTCGCGACACTGGTCCGCCATGCCCTTGAAGCCCTCCATCGGCATGGCGCCGTCCGGGTTGTCGTCAGTGATGCAGAGCGCCGGGGTGACGGAGCCGGAGAAGATGGCGCCGGCCACCCTGTCGGAGCCGTACCTGCCCAGGTAGCGGGCGACCTCTCCCCCGCCCATCGAGAAGCCCAGGAGCACGGCACCGTGGAGGTCGAGTTCGTCGAGCAGCGACCGGAGGTCGTCGGCCAGGGTGTCGTAGTCGTAGCCGTCCGCGGGCTTGTCGGACTTGCCGAAGCCGCGTCGGTCGTAGGTGATGACGCGGTGGCCCGCCTCTTCGAAGCGCGGGATGTTGCGGGCGAAGGCCTCCCCGGAGAGGGGCCAGCCGTGGATCAGCACCAGCGGCCGGCCTGCGCCGCCGGTGTCGGTGTAGTTGAGGGTGACGCCGTCGGCAGTGGTGACAGTGGGCATGTCTCGCCTCCTTGGGCTGTGGTGTGTCCTGCCGCCCAGGCTAGTCCGCGAGGGGGTTGCCGGACGGTCAGCCGCGGAAGTCATCCGGGTCGACGGTGTCCAGGAACTCGCTGAACTGCTCGACCTGGGCCTCTTCCTCGGCCTCAGACAGTTCGCCCTCGTGGATGCCGGCCTCGCGCAACACTTCCTCCGCGACGAAGATGGGCGCCCCCACCCGCAGCGCGAGCGCGATGGAATCCGACGGCCTGGCGTCGATCACCTTGGGACCCTCAGCTGTGCCGAGGGTGATCTCCGCGTAGAAGGTGCCCGCCTCGAGCCGCGTGACCGCCACCCTGTCCACCGTGGCCTCCATCGCCTCCAGGAGCCGGGACATCAGGTCGTACGACATGGGCCGGGCCAGGACCGCTCCCTCGAGCGCGACCATGATGGCCGTGGCCTCCTGCCCACCGATCCAGATGGGCAGGAACACCTTGAGGTCTTCGCGCGGCACGCTGGGCTTCAAGAGCACCACCGGGAGCCCACGAGCATCGATAGCCATACTGGTGAGATCGACTTGGATCATGGCGGACCACCTCCGGGATCGGGGTCCCTCCCAAGTCTATCCGGGGCCGGGGGAACCGTTAGAGGTTGTAGCCGATGGCCCGCAACTGCTCGCGGCCGTCCTCGGTGATCATCTCGAGCGTCCACGGCGGCAGCCACACCCAGTTGATCGCCACGGAGTTCGCCAACCCGTCGAGCACGTACTTCGTGTCGTACTCGATCTTGTCGGTCAGCGGGCAGGTGGGCGACGTCAGCGTCATGTCGATGGTGACGTTGGCTTCGTCGTCGACCTGGGCGCCGTACACGAGGCCGAGGTCCACCACGTTGACCATCAGTTCGGGGTCGACGACGTCCTTCATGGCCTCGAGCACCTCGTCGACCGAGGGCACCGCGGTGCCGGTGGCCGGCTTCTCGATTTCGACGTCGGGCAGGGTGTCCTTCACCAGGTCGCTGGGTCGGGGTTCAGTCATATCGGGATCCTTTGTTGAAACGATGATCAGGCCGAGGCCTGGAGGGCAGCGTCGCGCATGGCAGACCAGCCGAGCAGCGCACACTTCACGCGGGCGGGGAACTTGGACACGCCCGCGAAGGCGATGGCGTCTTCGAAGACGTCCTCGTCGGGAACGATGGCACCCTGGCTGTGCATGACCTCCAGGAACTGGTCGTGCATCTCCAGCGCGTGCTCGACGGAGGTGCCGATCAGCAGGTCCGTCATGATCGACACGGACGCCTGCGAGATCGAGCAGCCCTCGGCGTCGTACGAGATGTCGGTCACCTTGCCGTCGTCGATCTGCACGCGGAGCGTCAGTTCGTCGCCGCAGGACGGGTTCACGTGGTGGACCTCCGCCTGGAACGGCTCGCGCAGCCCCGCGTGGTGCTTCTCGCGGTAGTGGTCCAGGATGATCGTCTGGTACAGCTCGTCGATGTTCATGTCTCAGCCCTTCAGCTTCGGGGCGAAGTAGTTGCGGGTGAGGACGAGCGCGTCCGCCAACGCGTCGATCTCCGCGGGGGTGGTGTACAGGTACGACGACGCGCGCGTCGAACTCTGGTGGCCCAGGCGCTTGTGCAACGGGCGGGCGCAGTGGTGGCCTCCCCGGATGGCGACCCCGCGCGAGTCCAGCACCTGCATCACGTCGTGCGGATGCACGTTGGCGATGTTGAACGAGATGGCGCTGCCGCGATCCTCGGCGACGGTGGGGCCGAGGATCCTCAGACCCTCGATGGCCGTCAGCTTGGCGAGCGCGTACTTGGTGATCTCGTGCTCATGCTCGGCGATGGCATCCATGCCGACGCGCGTCAGGTAGTCGACGGCAGCCCCCAGACCCACGGCCTGAGCGATCGGCGGGGTGCCGGCCTCGAACCGGTGCGGCGGCGCTGCGTAGGTCGAGCGTTCCATCTCGACGATCTCGATCATCTCCCCGCCCCCCAGGAACGGCGGCATGGTGGCGAGCAGCTCGTAGCGGCCCCACAGCACGCCGACACCCGTCGGGCCGAGCATCTTGTGCGCAGTGAAGGCCAACAGGTCCGCGCCCATGGTTGACACATCGGTGACCTGGTGCGGAACCGACTGCGAACCGTCGACCACCAGCAGCGCCCCGACGGCGTGCGCCTTCTCAGCGAGGAGCGTCACCGGGTTGTGCGTGCCCAACACGTTGCTCACGGCCGTGATCGACACGATCCTGGTGCGCTCGTTGATGAGGTTGTCGCGTTCGGCGGCCTCGAGGTCGAGGCGCCCCTCCTCCGTGATGTCGAACCAGCGCAGCGTGGCGCCGGAACGCTGGCAGGCCATCTGCCAGGGCACGATGTTGGAGTGGTGCTCCATGACGGAGATGACCACCTCATCGCCGGGCTTGAGCCCGGCGCCCAGGGAGTTGGCCACCAGGTTGAGCGCCTCGGAGGCGTTCTTGGTGAAGACGATCTCCTCGCCACGGGACGCACCGATGAACCGGGCCACCTTCCCCCGCGCATTCTCGAACGCCTCCGTCGCCTCAGCACCCAGGAGGTGCATGGCGCGCGCCACGTTCGCGTTGTGCTGCAGGTAGTGCTCGGACACGGCGTCGACCACCTGACGCGGCTTCTGCGAGGTGTTCGCCGAGTCGAGATAGGCCAACGGGGACTCCCCCACCCTGCGCCGCAGGATGGGGAAGTCGGCCCGGATCAGGTTGGTGTCCAGCATCAGGCGTTGGCAGCTTCCTTGATGTACTTCTCGTAGCCCTCGGCCTCGAGGTTCTCGGCCAGTTCCTTGCCACCCTCGGCCACGATGCGGCCGTCGACGAAGACGTGCACGAACGTGGGCTCGATGTAGCGCAGGATGCGGGTGTAGTGGGTGATGAGGACGACGGCGCGGTCACCCTGCGCCGAGTACTTGTTCACGCCCTCGGAGACGATGCGCAGCGCATCGATGTCGAGGCCCGAATCGGTCTCGTCGAGGATGGCCGCCTTGGGGTTGAGCAGCTGGAGCTGGGCGATCTCGTGACGCTTCTTCTCACCGCCGGAGAAGCCCTCGTTCACGGAGCGGCCGGAGAAGGACTTGTCGAGCTGCAGCTCGGTGAGCGTCTGCTCGACCTCCTTGACCCAGGTGCGGACCTTGGGAGCCTCACCGTCGATGGCGGTCTTGGCGGTGCGGAGGAAGTTGGCGACGGACACGCCGGGCACTTCGACCGGGTACTGCATGGCGAGGAAGAGGCCGGCGCGGGCGCGCTCGTCGACCGACAGAGCGGTGAGGTCCTCACCGTCGAGGGTGACGGTGCCCTGGGTGATCGTGTACTTGGGGTGACCGGCGATGGCGTAGGCCAGCGTCGACTTGCCCGAGCCGTTGGGGCCCATGAGGGCGTGGATCTCACCGGGGTTGATGGTGAGGTTGACGCCCTTGAGGATCCGCTTCGGGCCGTCCTCGGTCTGGATGTCGACGTGCAGGTCGGAGATGACGAGGGTTGACATGGTTGCTGTTTCTCCTGAGTGAATCTATTGGGGGGTGCGGGGGCGTACCCCCCGTGTGTCAGTACTGGGTGACGGTGGCGTGGACGTCGATCAGGACGTCGTCGCCTTCGATGTGGCACGCGAAGACGCGCACCGGCTCCGTGGCGGGCAGGTTGAGCGGGCGGCCGGTGGCCAGGTCGAAGACCGATCCGTGCAGGTAGCACTCGATCGTGTCGTCGACGACGTCTCCCTCGGAGAGAGCCACCTTGCCGTGGCTGCACTCGTCCTCGATCGCGTAGATCTTCCCGCCGTGGCGGACGATGGCGACGGTGAGCTCATCATCCACCTCCACGGCGAAAGGGACGTCCGTCGTCAGGTCCGTGACCTTGCAGACCGCCTGGGGGCTCACTGCTCGTCGGCCTTCGTGGTGGTCGAGCCGTGCACCAGGTCGAGCTCGCGCTCGATGGTGGTGAGCAGACGCGCCTCGATCTCCGGGATGCCGACCCTGCGGATGATGTCGGCGAAGAAGCCGTGCGCCACCAGGCGACGGGCCTCCACCTCCGGGATGCCGCGGGCCATCAGGTAGAACAGCTGCTCGTCGTCGAACCGGCCGGTGGACGACGAGTGGCCGGCGCCGGCGATCTCGCCGGTCTCGATCTCCAGGTTGGGGACCGAATCAGCCTGGCAGCCGTCGGTCAGGACGAGGTTCTTGTTCGACTCGTAGGTGTCGATGCCCTCGGCGATCTTGCGGATCAGCACGTCGCCGATCCACACCGAGTGCGCGCCCTTGCCGCGCAGCGCACCGCGGTAGTCCACGTTGGACTTGGTGTGCGGCGCGTTGTGGTCCACGAAGAGCCGGTGCTGGATGTGCTGGTTCTCGTCGGCGAAGTAGAGGCCGTAGGCCTCCAGTTCCCCGCCCGGGCCGTTGTAGGTCGAGTTCTCCTGGAGCCGGACGTTACCGCCCAGGGAGGCGGTGACCGTCTTGACGTGGGCGTCGCGGCCGATGGCGACGGTGCGCTGACCGCCGTGCACCGAACCGGTGTCCCAGTCCTGCAGGGTGACGAAGTTCACTTTGGCCCCGTCGCCGACGATGACGTCGGTCTTCTCAGCGTAGTTGGCCGAGCCGACGTACCGGAACACGATGGTGGCGCGGGAGTTGGCGCCGACGCTGACCACGACGTGGTCGCGGGCCTCGCCGCCGTTGCCCTGGCCGGTGAACACGATGGGCTCGGTGAGCTCCGTGTTGGCCGCGATCCGGATGTGCGTGCGGTGGATGGACTGGAAGGCAGCCAGGGCCGAGATCCGGTCCGTGGGCGCCTCGTTGGCCAGTTCCTGGGCCTGCTCAGCGGTGATCGACTCGACGGTCACGCTCTCGGGGAACTCGCCGCTCCACTCCAGCGAACCCAGGCCCTCAGCCACAGGGTTGAGGAGGGT
The DNA here is from genome assembly GCF_054552775.1 of Tessaracoccus zhenghani. NCBI lineage: Bacteria > Bacillati > Actinomycetota > Actinomycetes > Propionibacteriales > Propionibacteriaceae > Tessaracoccus > Tessaracoccus zhenghani. The sequence goes on from NZ_CM137275.1 coordinate 1,090,560, forward strand.
CTTGAACCGCTTGAGCGGGGTGAACCGCCAGATCTCCTCGCGCCCGGTGGGCAGCGGGTGATCCTCGACGGCCCACGACGGGGTGGGGTGGAGGTGCGACTCGACGGTTTCGATGGCTGCGGCCACGTTGGGGGCCTCAGTGATGGTGGTCAATTCTTCTTCCTTCAAATGGTGTGGGCGGGCGGGCTGGGACGGCATCAGCCGACCGCGCCCTCCATCTGCAGCTCGATGAGGCGGTTCAGCTCGAGGGCGTATTCCATGGGCAGCTCACGCGCGATGGGCTCCACGAAGCCGCGCACGATCATCGCCATGGCCTCGATCTCACCCATGCCACGGCTCATGAGATAGAAGAGCTGGTCCTCGGAGACCTTCGACACTGTGGCCTCGTGGGCCATCGAGACGTCCTCTTCACGCACGTCGACGTAGGGGTAGGTGTCGGAACGCGAGATGGTGTCCACCAGCAGCGCGTCACACATGACCGACGACGCGGAGTGATGGGCACCCGGATCCACCTGGACGAGGCCGCGGTACGAGGAACGGCCGCCGCCACGGGCCACCGACTTCGACACGATGGAGCTCTGCGTGTTGGGCGCGCAGTGCACCATCTTGGAACCGGCGTCCTGGTGCTGGCCCTCGCCCGCGAAGGCGATCGACAGCGTCTCACCGCGGGCGTGCTCGCCCATCAGGTAGACGGCGGGGTACTTCATGGTGACCTTGGAACCGATGTTGCCGTCGATCCACTCCATCAGGGCGCCCTCTTCACAGATGGCGCGCTTGGTGACCAGGTTGTAGACGTTGGTCGACCAGTTCTGGATGGTGGTGTAGCGGCAGCGCGCGTTCTTCTTCACGATGATCTCGACGACGGCGCTGTGCAGCGAATCCGACGAGTAGATCGGGGCGGTGCAACCCTCGACGTAGTGCACGGAGGCGCCCTCGTCGACGATGATCAGCGTGCGCTCGAACTGGCCCATGTTCTCCGTGTTGATGCGGAAGTAGGCCTGCAGCGGGATGGTCACCTCGACGCCCTTGGGAACGTAGATGAACGAGCCACCCGACCACACTGCGGTGTTGAGCGATGCGAACTTGTTGTCGCCGACGGGGATGACCGTGCCGAAGTACTCCTGGAAGAGCTCCGGGTGCTCCTTCAGCGCGGTGTCGGTGTCGAGGAAGATGACACCCTGGCGCTCGAGTTCCTCGTTGATCTTGTGGTAGACGACCTCGGACTCGTACTGCGCGGCGACGCCGGCCACGAGGCGGGCCTTCTCAGCCTCCGGGATACCGAGGCGGTCATAGGTGTTCTTGATGTCCTCGGGCAGGTCTTCCCAGGTCTGGGCCTGACGCTCGGTGGAGCGCACGAAGTACTTGATGTTGTCGAAGTCGATGCCGGAGAGGTCCGCGCCCCACGTGGGCATGGGCTTCTTGTCGAACAACTTGAGGCCCTTGAGGCGGAGGTCGAGCATCCACTCGGGTTCGCTCTTCAGGCCGGAGATGTTGCGGACAACGGCCTCGCTGAGGCCGCGCGCGGCGGTGGCGCCGGCGAGGTCCGAGTCGTGCCAGCCGTACTCGTACGTCGAGAGCGCCTCGAGGTGCTCGTCCTGAGTGGCTCCCAGTCCTGGTGCCTTGGGTGCGGTCTGCGTCATATCGATCGTCTCCGTCACTTTCTTTTCGGGATCTGCGGGGTGGGTAGTCGGTGGGGGACGTGCGTCGTGCACACGCCGTCGCCGTGGGCGATGGTGGCGAGCCGTTGGACATGGCTGTCCAGCAGCCGCGAGAACAGCTGGGTCTCGATCTCACAGAGGATGGGGAACTCAGCGGCCACGTGGGCGACCGGGCAGTGGTGCTGAAGGAGTTGCTCGCCCGTCCGGAGGGGGCGCGCAGAGGCGGCGTAACCGTCGAGGCCGAGCACTTCGACGAGCGCATCCAGTGGCCTCACCCCCGGGTTCTCCGCGTGCAGTTGCAGGTAGCGCTGCTCGATCTCCGCCACGCGGTCGTTGGCCAGGTCGCGCACGGCGTTGGGCCCTGCGACGGCTTGGAGGCGGCGCAGTGCGGCGATGGCCAGGTCGTCGTAGGCCTGGGTGAACTCGGCCCTCCCCGCGTCTGTCAGGACGAACACCTTCGAGGGACGCCCGCGGCCCCTCGGCCCGTAGACGCGTTCCTCGCGGGACGCGAGGGTCCCGTCGTCCAGCAGCGAGGCCAGATGGCGCCGCACGGCCGCAGGGGTGAGCGCGAGCCTGTCGGCGAGTTGCTTGGCGGTCTGCGGCCCTTCCGCCAGGATCAGGTCCACCACTCTCTGGCGGGTCGGCGTTTCGACGACTTCTGCTTGCATCACGTCCACCTCCCTGACCCAGCACCTCGAATTAGCTTACAGATATGTTTCCAAAGTCAATCCCAATCTCGTTCGGGATTCAAGCAAGGCTTGCCTAACCATCCAGATGATGAGACAGCCGGTCGCAAAGGCCGGTCGGGGCGCCCTGACCGCTCTCCTATAGGCTGTCGGACGTGTCCGTCCTGACCGCCCGCGAGCTCCGCCTGTCCTTCGGTGAGAAACAGGCCCTCGCCGGGCTCTCCCTGAACGCCGAGGCTGGCAGGATCACTGCCCTGCTCGGCCCCAACGGCGCAGGCAAAACAAGCTTCATCCGCTGCTGCACCGGCCTGGCGGTCCCGGACGGGGGCACGCTGTCGCTGTTCGGCGGCGCGCCCGGCTCCGCCGAGGTGCTGCCCCGCATCGGCCTCATGCCGCAGACCACCGGAGCCTGGTCCGGCATCACGGCGGCCCGGCTGCTGACCTACCTGGCGCGCCTGTACGCAAACCCGCAGCCGGTTGACCAGTTGATGGCACTGCTCGGGATCGACGACTACGCGACCACGCCGTACCGTCGGCTGTCCGGAGGCCAACAGCAGGCCGTCAACCTGGCCGGCGCCCTCGTGGGCAGGCCGGATCTCGTGTTCCTGGACGAACCGTCCGCTGGGCTGGACCCGCGGAGTCGCCGTTCCATCTGGGATCTCCTCGCCCGCATCCGCGCCGACGGCGTGGGCATCCTGCTCACCACGCACGACATGCACGAGGCGGAAGCCCTGGCGGACCACGTCTTCATCGTCGACCGCGGCCGGGTCACCGCCGAAGGCACCGTGGCGGAGCTGACTGTGAACGGCTCCCTCGAGGACGCGTTCCTGACCCACACGACCGGAGACCTGGCATGACCGCCCTGAACTTCGCGCCCGACGCCGGCGCCGCTCCGTTCGGAGCCCGGGTGTGGGCGCAGGCCACCACCGAGGCGAGCCTCATCCTCCGCAACGGGGAGCAGGCCATCCTCGCCATCGTCATCCCGGTCACCGTGCTCATCGGTAGCCGGATCTTCGGGGCCGCGCTGGGCCTGGAACTCCAGCAGATGGCCCCCTCGGTCATCGGCCTGGTGATCTGGAGCTCCTGCCTCACCACGCTCGCCATCGCCACCGGCTTCGAGCGTCGCTACAACGTCCTTGAGCGCATCGCCGCCACGCCCCTGGGCAAACCCGGCATCCTGCTGGGCAAGGGCCTCGGCATCACACTGATCACGGTGGGCCAGATCGCCGTCCTGGCGGCGATCGCGCTCGCCGTGGGCTGGCGCCCGTCGTTCACCGTCGCGTCGTTCCTGCTGACAGGGCTGGTCGCCTTCCTGTCGATGGGCGCGTTCACGGGGCTGGCGCTCGCCATCTCCGGCGCACTGCGCCCGGAGGCGACCCTGGCCGTCGCCAACCTGCTCTACCTGGTGGGCATGCCGTTGGGCATCCTGCTGCCGTTGGACCGTTTCCCCGAATGGGCCGCCACCGCCATCGCGTTCCTTCCCACCGGCGCTCTAGGGGAGGCCCTGCGACACGGCTCCCAAGGCGTGGTTCCGGGTTGGCCGCTGTTGGTGGCAGCTCTCTGGTGCGCGGCCACCCTGCTGCTGGCACGAAAGGTGTTCACGTGGACCTCGTGAAGAAGCTGTTCGACGGCGACCGCGCGCTGCGCACCTGGTTGTGGATCTCGCTGGTCTGCAACATGGGCATCATCGTCACCGGCGCAGTGGTGCGCCTGACCGCCTCCGGGCTGGGCTGCTCCGAGTGGCCCCGGTGCACGCCGGACACCTGGACGAATACCCCTGAGGCCGGCATCCACGGCTTCATCGAGTTCGGCAACCGATTGCTCACGTTCGTGCTCGCCGCCGCTGCGCTCGGCGCGTTCATCGCCGCCTGGCGCAACCGCGGCCGCCTGAGCCGTCTGTGGTGGTTGACGCTCGGGGTGGGCATCGGCATCCCCTTCCAGGGCGTCATCGGAGGCTTCACGGTGTGGAGCGGCCTCAACCCCTTCGTCGTGGCCCTCCATCTGCTGCTGTCCGTGCTGCTGATCGTCCTCTGTGTGTGGGCGCTCACGCTCGGCTACCGGGTCCACCCCACTCCCCTCCCTCCTGGAGCCAGGTGGCTGGTGGTCGTGACGTTCACCGCCACCATGGCGTCGATCTGGCTCGGCACGGTCGTGACGGGCTCCGGCCCGCACGCCGGCGACTCCACGGCCCCGCGCACGGGGTTCGACCTCGAGTTCGTCTCGCGCCTCCATGCGCTGTCGGCCTGGCTCGTCGTCGGCCTGGCCATCGTGTGTCTGGCGGTGTTCACCCGCTCCCGCCTGGAGCAGCCACGCAAGAGCGCCCGCCTGCTGTTGGTCACCGTGGCGCTGCAGGGTGTCATCGGCTACGTCCAGTACTTCTTCGGCCTGCCCATCGGCGTCGTCGCTTTGCACATGGTGGGCCTCACCCTGCTGACCGTCGCTGCCTCTTGGCTGTTGTTCTCCACCCGCTCAGGGCATCCGGCCGCCTAGCGCGCGGGGAGGCGCCTAGGCTGTAGGCCATGTCGATCAACCCCGTGCTCACCACCGAACTGCCCTTCTCGCTGCCCGATTTCGCCAACGCCACCCCCCGTGACTACCACGTGGCCATCGAGGAGGGCATGCGCACCCAACTGGGTGCCCTGGCCAAGTTGCGCGGTGACGGTTCACCCGCCACCGTGGCCAACGTGCTGGCCGAGTGGGACGCGGCCCAGGACGTGCTGCTCAGGGCGATGAACGCCTTCTTCGCGGTCTACGCGTCGGACGCCACCGACGAGATGATCGCCATCGAGGAGGAGATCGCGCCGCGCCTCGCCGAGCACAGCGACGCCATCTACCTCGATCGTGACCTCTACGCCCGCCTGCAGTCCCTCGAGGCCCGGATCGCCGACGGTGAAACCGAGGCGGACGCCCAGGACCGCTACGCGCTCGACGAACTGCTCCGTTCGTTCCGCCGCGCCGGTGTCGCGCTCACCGACGACGAGCAGACGCGCCTCCGCGCGATGAACAAGCGGCTCGCGGAGTTGTCCAGCCGCTTCGAGACGCTGAACCGCGAGGCCCGCGTCGCCGGCGGTTTCGCCGTGACCGAAGCGGAACTCACGGGGCTCACCGACGACGAGAAGTCAGCGCTGAAAACCGACGACGGATACCGGATCGAGTTGGTGAACACGACCCAACAGCCGATGGCGGCCAAGCTCGCCGACGCCGGCGTGCGCCGTCGACTGCTGGAGGCCTCCACCACGCGCGCCCTGTCCGGGGAGTTCGACACCCGCGGGGTCGTCGTCGAGATCGCCCGCCTCCGCGCCGAGCGCGCCACCCTCCTCGGGTACCCGAACCACGCGGCGATCGTCGCCGAGGCCGGTACCGCCAAGACGGTCGACGCCATCCTGGGGATGCTCGTGCCCCTGGCCCAGGCCGCTCTGGCCAAGGCCGTCGAGGAGAGCAGGGACCTCCGCGAGCGGTACGCCCAGCTGAATCCGGGCGCGGAGTTCACAGCCGCGGACTGGTCCTTCGTGGAGGCGATCGTGCGTCGGGAGCGCTTCGCCTTCGACGAGGCCGAACTGGGCGAATACCTGCAGGTGGACAGGGTGCTGAAGGCCGTCTACGCGGCGGCCGAGGAACTCTACGGACTCACCTTCGCCCTGCGCGAGGACCTGGGTGGGCACGTTCCCGGCACCCAGACCTACGAGGTGCACGACGACGAGGGCATCGTCGGCCTGTTCGTGATGGACTTCTGGGCCCGCCCCACGAAGAACGGCGGCGCCTGGATGAGCAACCTCGTCGACCAGTCGGACCGCACCGGTGATCTGCCGGTGGTGACGAACAACTGCAACTACACCCCGACGACCACGGCCATCTCCTGGGACGACGTGATCACGATGTTCCACGAGTTCGGCCACGCGCTGCACGGCCTGTTGGCCAGTTCCCGCTACGCGGGACGCTCGGGCGCCAACACCCCGCGCGACTTCGTCGAGTTCCCCAGCCAGGTCAACGAACACTGGGCCTGGACCCCTGGCCGGGTGCTGCCGGCCGAGTGGATCACCAAGCTCGAAGAGGCCTCCACGTTCGGCCAGGGCTACGCCACCGCTGAGACAGAGCTCGCCTCGCTGCTCGACCTGGTGTGGCACACCACTCCGCTGGAGGAACTCCCCACGTTGGCAGACGAGGTGGAGGGCTTCGAGCACCGCGCCCTCGAGAAGTACGGCCTCGCCAACGAACTGGTCCCGCCGCGCTACCGCACGCAGTACTTCGCCCACATCTGGGGCGGCGGCTACGCGGCCAGCTACTACGGCTACGCGTGGGCGAAGGTGATGGACGCCGACGCGGTGGCCTGGTTCACGGAGAACACCGAGGGCCACTCCCCGGCCATGACGCTGCGCCAGGCCGGCGAACACTTCCGCCGCACGCTGCTGGCGCCCGGCGGCTCCGTCGATCCGATGGAGACCTACCGGAGCTTCCGCGGGCGCGACCCGGAACTCGCGCCCCTGCTCGAGCGTCTCGGCCTGACCATCTGAGAGGAGCCGACATGGATATCAAAGCCGCCTTGCACCGGCAGCTCCGGCTGCAGCGTGAAGCGCTCCTGTGGAAGGCGGAGGGCTTGGACGAGCGCGACCTGCGCCTGCCCCGCACCCCCACCGGCACCAACCTGTTGGGGCTGATCAAGCACTGTCTGGGCGTCGAGCACGGCTATTTCCTGACCAGCATGGGGCGAGCCTCCCAGCTCAAGCTGCCCGAGATCGACTTCGAGCAGGATCCGAACGACGACTTCTACGCCACCGAGGATGAGCGCGCCGACGAACTCATCGAGCTGTACCGGGCCGTGGCGGTCGAGGTCGACCAGGCGATCGACGAGTTGGAGCTCGACGCGCCCGGCACGGTCGAATGGTGGGGCGAGCGCGGCGCGACCACGCTGGGCTTCCTGCTCGCGCACGTGCTCGGCGACATCGCACGCCACGCCGGCCACGCCGACATCCTCCGTGAGGGGATCGACGGCCGGCTCGGCGTCACGGTGGACAACTCCAACATGTGGGAGCCGGACGGGGGCTGGGACACCCACGTCCTGCGGCTCACCGGCATCGCCGAGGGCTTCAGCCCGCAGTGACCTCGTGGGTTTCTTCCTCCGGTGTGCGGAGGAAGAAGCCGGCGATCACCGCCGCCGTCCACACCGCGCCCGCCCCCAGGAACGCCCCGTGCGCTCCCTGCAGCATGGCCGCGGACAATCAGCCAGCCCGTGGCCGCGACACCCCTGTCACCGGGAATAGCGCAGCGGGTTCGGGAAGCAGGAGGCCTCCGTGGCGATCCTCAGGTCCGTCGAGATCAGTCCCCTCTCCCGTAGCGGGTAGAGCTCCGAGACCACGCGGTCGCGGATCGTGGCGGGGCTGAGGGTGTTCAGGTAGATCTTCGTGGCGCCCTCGAACCCGGCAAGCGTCGACACGCGCCACTTCAGCATGACCCGCCACGGCATGGCCAGGTTCACGTCGATGGGCCGGTAGTGCCACTCCTCGTTCGAGGGCACCCGCGCCCCGGTGGCCGCATGCATGGCGTGGATCAGGTCGGACATCCCCCTGATCTCGTCCGGGTGCTGTTCCCAGGGGTCCGAGTGCTGTGACCGGGAATAGATCTCAACCGTCGGGTACCGGTGGCCGAACCCGGCGAACGCGACGGCGTGCTCGTTCTCCGCGATGATCAGGTTGCGCCGCGTGGCGTAGTTGGCGGCCGCGTCGTTGAAGATGTTGGGGTTTTCGCGCAGCCTGACCAGTTCCGCCTCCTGCTGGTGGCCCCGGTCGTCGATGGAGACCAACTGCTTGTGGAGATGGTCGAACGACGCGCCGGCAGGCCTCAGCCAGTTCTGGAACACCGCCACGTAGCGGGCGTACCTGTTCACCTCGAACGCCATCCTGGTGCACTCGACGGTGTAGGCGATGAACTGTGCATGCTCCTCCGGGGTGAGCGTGCCTGAGGCGGCCAACTCCGAGTCGTCGGTGGCCGCATCGACGAAGTGTCGCCGGGCGATGACCAGGTCGTGGCCCCCACCGAAGAAGCCTGACGCCGTCTGCAGCTTCTCCTCGTGGCTGAGGGCGGCCACCTCCGCGTCGGTCAGGCCACGGGCGTAGAGCTTCGCCTCCGCCACCCGCATCACGTGGTCGAGCCCCGCCGGCGATGCAAGATATGCCTCCCTCCGCTCGGCCACCGGGGCCGGCAACTCGAACCCGTAGTTCTTGTGCCAGTAGTCGTAGCTCAGGATCTCGAAGAGGTTCGGCACCCTCCGGAACTCCGCGACGGTGGTGAACAGCGCTTCAGCCGGCGTGCGGTAGAGGGTCGCCCAGGAACCGTCGTCGCGACGGACGACCCGGGACTTCTCGGGCGGGGTCTCCATGTAGCGCTGCTCGCAGAAGGGGCAGTGGCGGCCGCGCTCGTCGTCGCGGATGGGCAGCGGATGGGGAGCGATGAGGCCGAGCGGCCGGTCCCCCCGGCCGGGTACGGTCCACACCTCGGTGCCCGTGAACGGGTTGAGCTGCTTGACCGTCCCGTCGCGCAGTTCGGTGATGTACTCGGGTTCGCGCACGAGCGGTGCCATGTTCCGACATTAGCCGCGGCAGGCGTGGCAAGGTGGAAGTCATGACAAACCTCTCGCATCCCGCCACCGAGGAGCACGCTTCCCCCTGGTTCGATCTCGACGGCTACGTGTCGCTGCCCCGCCTCGGCGCCCTCAGTCTCAGCCCCGACGGCGAGACCCTGGTGTGCTCGGTCCAGGGAGTCACCGCAGACAGGACGGAATACGCCAGCGCCCTGTGGCGCGTGGACCCGCACGGCGAGCGGGCCGCCACCCGCTACACACGCTCCGTGCAGGGCGAGTCCGCCGCAGGATTCCTGCCCGACGGTTCCCTGCTGTTCACCTCCAAGCGCGACGTACCGGCCGTCGGCGAGGACGAGCCGAAGAAGTCGACGACCGCCCTGTGGTGCCTGCCTGCCAACGGTGGCGAGGCCTACGTGCTCGCCCGCCGCGACGGCGGCTGGGGCGACGTCCTCACCAGCCCGCTGTCCGACACCGTCGTGCTCGGCGTGCTGATGCACGCAGGAGTCGAGGACGAGGAGGCCGACGCGGCCAAGCGTGAGGCCCGCAGCAAGAGGAAGATCTCAGCGATCCTGCACGACGGCTACCCCGTGCGCTTCTGGGACAAGGACCTCGGCCCCGAGACGACGCGGCTGAAGGCCGCCACCGTCGGCGGCGACGGAGACCGCGCCTTGGAGGGCCTGCGCGATCTGACCGGTGACGTCGGCCGCTCGGTGCGCGAGGCCGTGCTCTCCCGCGACGGCGCAGCGCTCGCCGTCGTCTGGGGCGTGCCCCGCCGTGCGGGCGAGACCATGTCGCAGCTCGAGCTGATCGACGTGGCCAGCGGCCAGCGCCGCACCCTGGCCGCCGACGACGGGCACGAGTACGGCAGCCCCATCTTCACCGACGACGGCGCCACCGTCGCCTGCGTTCGCACGGCGCGCTCCACCGCTGAGCGCGCTCCACGGCCCACCCTGTGGCTGATCGACGTCGCATCCGGCGAGGGACGCGAGGTCGCCGGCGGCTGGGACCGGTGGGCCACCCCCGTCGCCTTCTCGCCGGACGGCCGCACCCTGTACGCGACCGCGGACGACGACGGCGCCTGCCCGGTCTTCGCCATCGACGTCGCCTCCGGCGAGGTGCGCCGGCTCACCGGAGACGGCTCCCACTCCTCAGTGTTGCGCAGCCCTGACGGCACCACGCTGTACGCCCTCCGCGCCTCGTACGCGAACCCGGGTGAGATCGTCGCGGTCGATGCCGCCTCCGGCGCCGCCACGGTGCTGCGTGCCCCCGTCGAGTACCCGCCGCTCCCCGGCCGCCTCGAGCGCGTCGAGACGGAGGCGTCCGACGGCACCCGCGTCCCCGGCTGGCTCATCCTCCCCGAGGGCGCTTCGGCGGACCAGCCCGTCCCGCTCACGCTGTGGGTGCACGGCGGCCCGCTGAATTCGTGGAACTCCTGGTCCTGGCGCTGGTGCCCCTGGCTGCTCGTCTCGAGGGGGCAGGCGGTGTTGCTGCCGGACCCCGCCCTGTCGACCGGCTACGGCCAGAGCTACATCCAGCGGGGCTGGGGCCGGTGGGGCGCCGAACCCTTCACCGACGTGATGGCGCTGACCGACGCGGCTGAGGTCCGCGACGACATCCGCAGCGATGCCTCGGTGATGATGGGCGGCTCCTTCGGTGGCTACATGGCCAACTGGATCGCCACCCAGACGGACCGGTTCACGGCGATCGTCAGTCATGCGTCGCTCTGGAACCTCGGCAACTTCGGGCCCACGACCGACGCCGCCTGGTACTGGAAGCGTGAGATGACGCCGGAGATGCAGGCGAAGTTCTCGCCCCACCAGTTCGCCGCGCAGATCACGACGCCCATGCTGGTCATCCATGGGGACAAGGACTACCGCGTCCCGATCGGCGAAGGGCTCGCGCTCTGGTGGGCCCTGGCGAGCGCCTTCGACGGCGACCCCGCGGACCTGCCCCACCGGTTCCTGTACTTCCCGAACGAGAACCACTGGATCCTCACGCCCCAGCACGCCAAGGTCTGGTACGACACGGTGCTGGAGTTCGTGGCCGCACGACGCGAGGGGCGCGCGATGGGGGCCGTGGAGAACCTGTGAGGGTCCCTCGGCACGCCGTCAGAAGAGCAGCGGGTCGATCGCGACGGCGAGGAAGAGGAGCGCGAGATAGGTGTTGGAGTAGTGGAAGAGCTTCATCGCCTTGAGCTGCGCGCCCTCCATGCCCGCACGGGCGCGGCGCCAGAGCTGGAGCGCCTCCCACAGGAAGATCAGGCCGGTGACGAGCGCGACGGCCGGGTACAGCCATCCCGTGGGGGCCACGGGCCACAGGAGCAGCGACATCACGACGGTGGCCACGGAGTACCAGAAGATCTGGGCCCCCACCTGCGGTGCGGTGCGTACCACCGGGAGCATGGGCACGTCGGCGGCGGCGTAGTCGTCCTTGTACCGGAACGCCAACGCCCACGTGTGGGGCGGTGTCCAGAGGAACACCACGCCGAACAGGATGAACGGTGCCCAGGCGATGGAACCGGTCACGGCGGTCCAGCCGATGAGCGGCGGGAAGCAGCCGGCGATACCGCCCCAGACGATGTTCTGAGAGGTGCGGCGCTTGAGCCACATGGTGTAGACGAAGACATAGAAGGCGTTGGCCACCAGCGCGAGGATGGCGGAGAGCCAGTTGGCGCCGAAGCCCAGCACCAGCGTGGCCAGCACGCCCAGCACGATGCCGAAGACAAGAGCGTTGCGCGCGGAGATCTGGTGGCGGGGCACGGGGCGACGGCGGGTGCGGCGCATGATCTCGTCGATGTCGGCGTCGATCACACAGTTGAAGGTGTTGGCCGAGGCGGCGGCGAACATGCCGCCGATCATCGTCCAGATGATCAGCTGCCACGGGGGCAGCCCGCCGGCTGCCAGGAACATGGCGGGCACGGTGGTCACGAGCAGCAACTCGATGATCCGGGGTTTGGTCAGCGCCACATAGGCCCGTATGACGTCGCCGAAGCGAGCCTCCGTAGGCTGGGCCTGAGCCTGGACCGCCACACGCACCCCGATTCTCGTCTCCGCGATTTCCGAAGCAGTCTACCCGCACGCCCGCCGGGCACCTAAGCGGCGATTCCCGGTGCCCGGCCAGCGGACGAGCGATTGCTTCCCCACCCCGCCGGGTACGTCTAGTGTTGGTCCCGATGAACGCCTACACCAATCCCCTGCGCGATCCCCAGGACCGCCGCCTGCCTCGCATCGCCGGACCCTGCGTCCTGGTCATCTTCGGTGTGACGGGTGACCTGTCGCGCAAGAAGCTGATGCCCGCCGTCTACGACCTGGCCAACCGCGGCCTGTTGCCGCCCGGTTTCGCGCTGGTGGGCTTCGCGCGCCGTGACTGGGCGAACCAGGATTTCGCCCAGGTGGTGCACGACGCGGTGAAGGAGAATGCCCGCACCCCGTTCCGCGAAGAGGTCTGGGAACAGCTCCTGGAGGGCATCCGGTTCGTCTCCGGCTCCTTCACCGACGACGCCTCGTTCGAGCGCCTCGGGGCAACCATCCGCGAACTGGACACCACCCGGGGCACCGGTGGTAACCACGCGTTCTACCTGTCCATCCCCCCGTCGGGCTTCGAGCCGGTCATGACGATGCTGCGCAAGCACGGCCTGACGGAGCGCGTGGCGGACGACAACTGGAACCGCGTGGTCATCGAGAAACCCTTCGGCCACGACCTGGCCTCCGCCAAGGAACTCGACGCGGTGGTCAGTTCGCTGTTCCAGCCGCACGAGGTCTTCCGCATCGACCACTACCTGGGCAAGGAAACCGTCCAGAACATGTTGGCGCTGCGCTTCGCGAACCAGATGTTCGAACCCATCTGGAACAACCACTACGTCAGCCATGTGGAGATCACGATGGCCGAGGACATCGGCATCGGTGGCCGCGCCGGCTACTTCGACGGCATCGGCATCGCCCGCGACGTCATGCAGAACCACCTTCTCCAGCTCCTGGCGCTCACCGCCATGGAGGAGCCCACCAGCTTCGAGGCCTCGCAGTTGCGCACCGAGAAGAAGAAGGTGCTCGCCGCCGCCCGCGTGCCGCAGCGCTACGACCTCCACACCGCCCGCGGCCAGTACGCGGCCGGCTGGCAGGGCGGCAAGCAGGTCATCGGTTACCTGCAGGAGGACGGCGTGGCGGAGGGCTCCGCCACGGAGACCTACGCGGCCATCCGGGTCGACATCGACAACCGACGGTGGGCCGGGGTGCCGTTCTACCTGCGCACCGCCAAGCGGATGCCCCGCCGCGTGACCGAGGTGGCGCTCAGCTTCAAGCGTGCGCCGCACCTGCCGTTCACCGCCACGGACACCGAGGAGCTGGGCACCAACGCGCTGGTCATGCGGATCCAGCCCGACGAGGGCGTCACCCTGCGCTTCGGCGCCAAGGTGCCGGGCACCCAGATGGAGATCCGTGAGGTCTCGATGGACTTCGGCTACGGCGGCTCCTTCACCGAATCCTCCCCCGAGGCCTACGAGCGCCTCATCCTCGACGTCCTCCTGGGCGACCCGCCCCTCTTCCCGCAACAGGAGGAAGTGGAACTGAGCTGGCAGATCCTGGATCCGGTCATCGAATACTGGGCGTCCCTGGACGGGCAGCCCGAACAGTACGAGTCCGGCACCTGGGGCCCCGAGTCGGGGCACGAGATGCTGGCCCGCGACGGCTTCAAGTGGCGTCGGCCGTAAGGGAGACGGAGAACTCATGATCATCGACCTGACTGATACCTCGGCCCGCGACATCGCGGCCGCCCTCATCAACGCGCGCCGCACAGTGGGCAGCGCCTCCGGCCTCGTGCTGACCCTGATCGTGGTCACAGACGACGACCACTTCGACGAGGTTCTCCGCGCCGCGCAGGCCTCGGCCACCGCGCACCCCTCGCGGGTCATCGTCGTGACCTACGTCGACGGTGACGAGCCGTTCCTGGACGCCGAGATCCAGGTGGGTGAGGGGCACCCCGGCGACCTTCTGATCCTGCGCCTGCACGGCTCGCTCCGCGAACACGGCGACTCCATCTGCCTGCCGCTGCTCTTGCCGGACTCCCCCACCATCGTGTGGTGGCCCAACACGGCGCCGGACCACCTGGCGGAGGACCCCATCGGTTCCCTGGCAGACCGCCGCATCACCGACGCCGCCGGAGATCCTGATCCGCAGCAGGCCCTGGTACGTCGCGCGCGCAACCACGCCGACGGGGACACGGACCTCACCTGGACGCGCCTCACCCGGTGGCGCGCGCTCCTGACCGCATCCCTGGACCAGACCCGGTCCGTCGTGACCGGCGCCTGCGTCCGTTCCGCGCCGGACAACGCACCCGCCACGCTGCTCGCGGCCTGGCTGAGCGAGCGCCTCGGCGTCGACGTGCACCGCGTCGACGGTGACCACCCGGGCGTCAACGAGGTCGTGCTCAACACGGAGCAGGGCGACATCGTCCTCAGCCGCGTCCGCGAGGGCGCCGCCCACTACCGCGTGCCCGGCGAGCCCGACCGCACCGTCGCGCTGCGCCGTCGTCCGCTGACGGACCTCATCACTGAGGAACTCCAGCGGATGGACGCCGACGACATCTTCGAGGCAGCGGTCCAACGGGTGGTCAAGGATTCGGAGGCGAGCTAGATGTACACGCGGGTGGTCCGGCTGGAGACGGCGGCGGACGTGAGCCGGGTGGTCGCGGCACAGTTGCTGGCCAAGATCATCGAGCTGCAGCGCACGCAGGACACGGTGCACCTCTGCCTGACGGGAGGCAACGCGGCCAACGCCATGTATGAGCAGTTCGCCGAACTGGCCGACGGTTCAGCCCTGGATGCCTCGAAACTCCAGTTGTGGTGGGGCAACGAGCACTTCGTGCCCACCACAGACCCGGCCCGCAACTCGCTCCAGGCCATCAGCAGGCTGGCCCGCACCGTCTCGATCACATCCGCCGACACCCACATGATGGCGGCCAAGGACGGCCGCAAGGACAGCCAGGAGTCAGCGGCGGAGTACGAGGAGGAGTTGGGCGACACCCGCTTCGACATCACACTGCTCGGCATCGGCAACGACGGCCACGTGGCGTCGATCTTCCCCGGCCACCCCAGTTTCGACCCCACGACGAGCCGCGCCGTGATCGGGGTTGAGGACAGCCCCATGGCGCCGTCGGAACGCATCTCCCTCACCATCCCCACCCTCAACCGGGGCGCGGAGATGTGGATCATGGCCACTGGCGAGGCCAAGGCGGACGCGGTGCAGCGTTCGCTCGACGGCGATGAAAGCATTCCGGCCGCGCATGTGCGCGGCCGGAATGCAACTCTGTGGTTCCTCGATGCGGGCGCCTCGGCCGGTCTCCCGGCCCAGTACACCTGCACCTTCTGAGGCCACCTCCTCAGCGGTGTCCGCTCAGTAGATGACCTCACCCGCGGCGCGGCGGGCCCGCAGTGCGGAGATCGCCTCTTCGAGGATCTGCGCTGCTTCGGCGTCGGTGCGACGCTCCTTCACATACGCGAGGTGGGTCTTGTAGGGAATGATCTTCGGCGGCGGAGGAGGATTCTCCGCATCCATGTTGGCCGGGAGGCCGCAGCGCGGGCAGTCCCACGACTCAGGAATCTGGGCTTCGGCTGCAAACGCCGGCGTGGTCACGTGACCACTGGCGCAGAAGTACGAAACGTGCATACGGGGCGCTGCTTCGCCCCGTTCTGCCTCGCCCATGGGACCGGCGCCTACACGGCTGCCGCGAATGGCGTTGCCACCTGCCACTTTGCTGTTCTCCTACTACGAGAAGTGATGGATTGAAAAGGGGATGAGGATGAGTGATCAGGCGCCGATGCGATACAGCACCAGGAGTCCGACGATCGTCAGCAGCCACACGACGGCGAGCACCACCGTGATCCGGTCAAGACGACGCTCAGCGGTGGACACGCCACCCATGGAGGTCGACATGCCGCCGCCGAACAGATCTGACATTCCGCCGCCACGGCCTTTGTGGAGCAGAACGGTGGCCGCAAGGAGGATGCTGAGGATCACGACGATCACAGACAGCGTGGTAATGGGCCATGAAACCAAGGGGACAATCACGCGGTACAGCCTAACCGACAGCGCCGGATAATCCACATCCGGTACCTCTGTGGTGAGCACTTTCGCCCCGCATGGTTGCTCCTAAAATGAGAAACCCCCGAAGCCCGGGGGGCATGCCCGGACGATGGGGGTCTCAGGTGGGCATGCCCTCCTGACGGGGGTCAGGAGAGCGCCCGGCCAGCGATCAGAACTGGTAGAAGCGGACGATGGCCGCGAACTCCTCGGGCTGGAGGCTCGCGCCGCCGACCAGGGCGCCGTCGATGTCCGGCTGGCTCATGATCTGGGCCACGTTGCCGGACTTGACGGAACCGCCGTACTGGATGCGCACCGACTCGGCGGTGGGACCGTCGTACAGCTCGGCGACCTCCTTGCGGATGGCGCCACACACCTCCTGGGCGTTCTCCGGGGTGGCGACCTCGCCGGTGCCGATGGCCCAGACGGGCTCATAGGCGATCACGAGGCCGGCGACCTGCTCGGCCGTCAGGCCGGCCAGCGTGCCGCGCACCTGGTTGAGGGTGTACTCGACGTGCTCCCCCGCCTTGCGGATGTCGAGGCCTTCGCCCACGCAGACGATGGGGGTCATGCCCGCGGCCAGGACCTTGGCGGCCTTGGCGTTGATGAGGGCGTCGTCCTCGCCGTAGTACTCGCGGCGCTCGGAGTGGCCGACGATGACGTACTGCACGCCGAGCTTCGACAGCATGGCCGTCGAGATCTCACCGGTGTAGGCGCCGTTGTCGTGCTGCGAGACGTTCTGGGCACCGAGGCCGAACTTCAGGCGGTCACCGTCGATGAGGGTGCGCACCGTGCGCAGGTCCGTGAAGGGGACGCAGAGCACCGCGTCGGACTTCGCCGGATCCCATTCCTTGTCGACGAGCGTGTAGTGCAGCTTCTCAACCAGGCCGGTGGCCTCGATGTGGTCGACGTTCATCTTCCAGTTGCCGGCCATGATGGGCTTGCGTGTCATCAGTTGTCCCCTTCCAGAACAGCGATACCGGGCAGTTCCTTGCCCTCGAGGAACTCGAGGGAGGCGCCGCCGCCCGTCGAGATGTGGCCGAACTCGTCGTCGGCGTGGCCGAGGACGCGCACGGCGGCCGCGGAGTCACCGCCGCCGACGACGGAGAGGCCGTCCACTTCGGTGAGGGCCTTGGCGACCGCAGCGGTGCCCTGGGCGAATGCCGGGATCTCGAACACGCCCATGGGGCCGTTCCAGAACACCGTCTTGGCGCCCTTGATCGCCTCGGCGAACAGCACCTCGCTCTCGGGGCCGATGTCGAGGCCCATCTTGCCTGCGGGGATGGCGTCGGCAGCGACGACCTCCACCTCGCCCTTGGCTTCGCGGGCGTCGAAATCCATGCCGTCGGCGACGCGGACATCGACCGGCAGCAGGATCGTCTTGCCGGCGGCCTCAGCCTGCGCGAGGTAGTCGCGGCAGGTCTGCAGGTTGTCCTCGTCGAGCAGCGAGGAGCCGATGTTCATGCCCTGCGCCTTGAGGAAGGTGAACAACATGCCGCCGCCGATGACCAGGGTGTCGGCAACCTTCAGCAGGTTGTCGATGACCTGCAGCTTGTCGGCGACCTTGGCGCCACCCAGCACGACGACATAGGGCCGCTCGGGGCTCTCGGTCAGTTGCTTGAGGACGCCGACCTCCTTGGCGACCAGCGAACCGGCGGCGTTGGGCAGCAGCGAGGCCACGTCGTAGACGGAGGCCTGCTTGCGGTGCACGACGCCGAAGCCGTCGGAGACGAAGAGGTCGCCGAACGCGGCGTACTTCTCGGCCAGCGCCTTGCGCGCGGCCTCGTCCTTGGACTCCTCGGCGGGCTCGTAGCGGACGTTCTCCAGCAGGGCGACGTCGCCGTCTGCCAGCGAGGCGACGGTGGCCTGGGCGGATTCGCCCACCACGTCGGTGGCCAGCTTGACCTCGGAACCGAGCAGTTCGGCGAGGCGGACCGCGACGGGGGCCAGGGAGTACTTGGGGTTGGCCTCACCCTTCGGGCGGCCGAGGTGGGCCATGATGACGACGCGGGCGCCGGCGTCGCGCAGTGCGGTCAGCGTGGGCAGCGCGGCGCGGATGCGGCCGTCGTCGGTGATGTTCTTGTCTGCGTCCAGCGGGACGTTGAAATCGCAGCGGATGAGTACCCGCTTGCCGGACAGATCGCCCAGCTCAGCAACGGACTTCACTTCGGTCCTCTTTCTTCTCAGATTTCTTCGGGCGACAACGGCCCTGCGGCCCCAGGCGGGGCCACAGGGCCGTTGTCTCAGACCACGTAGGTGGTGGTGTTGATCAGAGCTTCGAGCCGACCAGGACGGTCAGGTCGACGAGACGGTTGGAGTAGCCCCACTCGTTGTCGTACCAGCCGAGAACCTTCACCTGGTTGCCGATCACCTTGGTGAGCTTGGCGTCGAAGATGCAGGAAGCCGGATCGGTCTCGATGTCCTTGGAGACGATCTCGTCTTCGGTGTAGACGAGGACCTTGCCGTCGGCGGCCTTCTTGATGATCTCGTTGATCTCCTCGACGGAGGTCTCACGGGACGCCTCGAAGGTGAGGTCGGTGGCGGAACCGGTGGGGGTGGGGACGCGCATGGCGTATCCGTCGAGCTTGCCCTTGAGTTCGGGCAGCACGAGCGACACGGCCTTGGCGGCACCGGTGGTGGTGGGAACCATGTTCAGGGCAGCGGCGCGCGAGCGACGCAGGTCCTTGTGGGGGCCGTCCTGCAGGTTCTGGTCCGCGGTGTAGGCGTGGATGGTGGTCATCAGGCCCTTGACGATGCCGATGCCGTCGTTGAGCGCCTTGGCCATGGGGGCGAGGCAGTTGGTGGTGCACGACGCGTTCGAGATGATGTTGTGCTTCTCGGTGTCGTACAGCTCGTCGTTGACGCCCATGACGATGGTGATGTCCTCATTCTTGGCGGGAGCCGAGATGAGCACCTTCTTGGCGCCGGCCTGGATGTGGGCCTGGGCCTTGGTGGCGTCGGTGAAGAAGCCGGTGGACTCGATGACGATGTCGACGCCGAGGTCCTTCCACGGCAGCGCGGCGGGATCCTTCTCCGCGAACGCCTTGATCTCCTTGCCGTCGACGGTCAGTGCGTCGTCGTCGTAGCTGATCTCGCCCGGGAAACGGCCCAGGATCGAGTCGTACTTCAGCAGGTGGGCCAGGGTCTTGTTATCGGTCAGGTCGTTGACGGCAACCACGTCGAGGTCGGCCCCCGCAGCGACGAGCGCGCGGTAGAAGTTACGGCCGATGCGGCCAAAGCCGTTGATTGCAACCTTTACGGTCATGAGGAATTCGATCCCTTTCGAGCTACCGAGCGCACGGATGCGCGGATGGACATCCTCATCCTAACGACTTGAGCACCTCGAGCAAGAGTGGGGTCGTTTTAGTGAGCGTAACCTCAGCCGTCCTGGAGGTCTGCCGGGAGGCTGGCCTCCGTCGTGGGAATCCCACGTTCTTCCGCCACCTTGTCCGCTGTGGCGAGGAGGCGTCGGATCCGTCCAGCGATGGCGTCCTTGGTCAGCGGCGGCTCGTGCAGCTGACCCAGTTCCTCGAGGCTGGCCTGGCGGTGCTGGAGCCGCAGGTTCCCGGCTTCGCGCAGGTGCTCGGGCACCTCGTCGCCGAGGATCTCCATGGCTCGCTCCACGCGGGCGCTGGCGGCGACGGCGGCCCGGGCCGAGCGGCGGAGGTTGGCGTCGTCGAAGTTGGCCAGCCGGTTCACCGAGGCGCGCACCTCCCGGCGGCGGCGGCGTTCCTCCCAGAGGATCCGCGTCTCAGGAGCCCCCATGCGGGTCAGCAGTTCCGCGATGGAGTCGCCGTCGCGGATGACCACCCGCTCCACCCCGCGCACCTCGCGGGACTTCACGGCGATGCCCAGGCGGCGGGCCGCGCCGACGAGGGCGAGGGCCGCTTCAGAGCCGGGGCAGGTGATCTCCAGCGACATCGAGCGGCCGGGCTCCGTCAACGAGCCGCGTGCCAGGAACGCGCCGCGCCACACAGCCACGGCGTCCGCTGCGGAACCGCCGACGACGATGGGGGGCAGGCCGCGCACGGGCCTGCGCTGCTGGTCCACCAGCCCCGTCATGCGGGCCAGTTGCTCCCCGCCCTGCACTGCGCGCACGGAGTACCGGGGGCCGCGGCGCACGCCGGAGGCATTGATCACGAGCAGGTCTGTGTCGATGGTGTAGAGGTCGCTGATGAAACTGCGCAGGCGTCGAGCCGCTCCCCCGGTGTCGAGTTCCGCCTCCACGACGATGCGGCCACCCACCAGGTGGAGGCCTCCGGCGAAGCGCAACATCGCCGCCACCTCGGCCCGTCGCACAGACGGATGGGGCGCGACGACGGAGGCCAGTTCGGCCTTCACCTTCTGCGTCAGAGCCATGGGGCGAAGTCTGCCATACGGGGACGGCCATGCACGGGGGTCAGGATCCTCACCCGGTGATCACTTCGCTGAACACCGAGGCGAGGCGGTGCCGGTCATGGGTGGACGAGCCGTCGCGGGATGCGACGTCGGCCCGGACGAGGCGGCCCCCCATCGACTGCACGTAGCCCTCGATGTGCTCGTCGTCCGCGGTGAAGCGGCTGTCGGCGATGACCACGTCGAGGCGGAGGTTCGGAGCATGCTCCGCAAGCGTCTCGATGTGACGGGCGGCGGAGAAGCCGTCGGTCTCCGCCGCGGCGGTGATGTTGAGGACGAGGATGCGCTGCGCCTTCGTCGTGACGATCGCCTCCGCGAGCTCCGGCACAAGGAGGTGCGGGAGCACTGAGGTGAACCACGAACCCGGGCCGAGCACGACGGCGTCGGCCGCCATGATCGCCGCCACCGCCTCGGGTCTTGCTGGGGGCTGGTCCGGCACGAGCCTGACGCGCTGCACTTCCGCCCTGGTCTTGGCGACGGTGGCCTGGCCGCTCAGGGTGCACACCTCGTCGGGCGCGAACGGGTCCAGGCCCAGCACGTCTGCCTCGATCTCGAGCGGCACGGAGCTCATGGGCAGCACGCGCCCCCGGGTGCGCAGCAGGTCGCCGACCATGTCGAGGCCCTGGACCGGGTCCTCGAACTGCTGCCAGAGCCCGGCGATCAGCAGGTTGCCGATCGCGTGCCCGCCGAGCGGGCCGTCGCCCGTGAACCGTGACTGCAACACGTTCGCCCAAGTGCGGCCGGCGTGGTCGTCGGAGCAGAGCGCCGCCAGCGCCATGCGCAGGTCTCCGGGCGGGAGGCAGTTGAACTCCTGGCGCAGCCGGCCGGAGGAGCCCCCGTCGTCCGCGACGGTCACGACGGCGGTGAGCTGGTCCGTGACGCGGCGCAGCGCCGTCAGGGACGCGGCGAGGCCGTGGCCGCCGCCGAGGGCGACCACCTTGGGCAGGGAGTCGATGGTCATTCCTTCCCCAGATCCCGGTGAAGCACCGTGGTCGGGAAGCCGTGCTCACGCAGCCTCATGGAGAGTTCTTCGCTCATGCTGGTGGAGCGGTGCTTGCCGCCGGTGCAGCCGATCGCGACGGTGACCTGGCGCTTGCCCTCGTTGAGGTAGCCGGGCGCGACCGTGGCCAGGAGCTCCACCATGTGATCCTGGAACCGCTGTGCCGCCTGCTGCTTGAGCACGTACTGCGCCACGTCCTTGCTGAGCCCGGACTTCGGCCTCAGTTCCGGGATCCAGTACGGGTTGGGCAGGAAGCGCACGTCGAACACCATGTCGGCGTCGACCGGCACGCCGTTCTTGAAGCCGAAGGAGATCAGCGCGATCTTCAGCTTGTCGGTGGCGTCGTCCCCGAAGTGGTTGGCCACGCGCTGGACGAGCTGGCGCGCGGAGAGTCGCGTCGTGTCGACCACGATGTCGGCGGTGGCCCGGATGTCTGCGAGCAGGCGGCGCTCACGGGCGATGCCCTCGATCAGCCGGTCACCGCCCTGGAGCGGCAGCGGGCGCCGGTTGGATTCCTGGCGCTGCACGATGATGTCGTCGTCCGCCTCGAGGAAGACCGTCGTGATGCGGCCACCCGCGGCCTCCAGCGTGGCCAACGCGGCCGGCAACTGCTCGAACTGTTCGCGGCTACGCACGTCCGCCACGACCGCCACCTTGTACACGCCGTCGTTGAGCAGCGTCTGCGCCAGCCCGGGCAACATGACGGGAGGCAGGTTGTCGACGGTGAACCAGCCGAGGTCCTCCATGGCGTGCGCCGCCGTGCGTCGCCCCGCACCGGACAGGCCGGTGATGATGGCGAACTCCTGGTGCGCGACGTCGGTCATGGCGCCCACCCTAGTGCTCTTCCGGCAGCCCCCGCGCATGGAGCGCCTCGCCTGTCCGCTGCGCATACGAGACCGCGTTGACGACGGCGGGGGTCAGCAGCAGAGCCAGGTTGCGTTCCTTCCCGCGGGCGCGGGCCGCCGCGCGCGCGTCCTCGATGGACCCGGCGAGGAACGGGATGGAGCGCAGCATCAGCGCCACCATGAGGGCCACTGCATCGGGGTTGATCCGCACGTACCGCAGGACCCCGAGGCCGCGGGTGAGGGCGTCGAGCAGGTCCGCCGTCGAGGTGGTCAGGGTGAGCATCCGCGCCGCGAGCACGCCCAGCAGCATGTTGCCCGGCGTCACGAACGCGGGCTCCCAGCGCAACCCCACGAGCTGGTACGCGGCGAGCAGCGCGAGGAAGAACCAGATGTACCAGCCGAAGCCGAAGATCTTGCGGAGCCCGAGCCCGGCCGTCAGCAGGGCGGCCAGCACCAGCACGACGCCGGCGGCGGTGGCCCACCACTGGAAGATGAAGATGGGCGGCACCGCCAACGCCAGCAGGAGGAGGTACTTCGTCCCCACGCGCACCCTGAAGAGCCACCCGTCGCCGGGCTCGAAGATGCCCAGCACACTGGTGTGGGCGTTCACGCCCCCACCCTGTCCGCCATGATCCGCGTGTAGAAGTCGACCGTTTCGCGCGGCTCGCCGTCGGCGACGATGCGGCCACCGTCGACGACGATGACCCGCTCGGCGTCCAGTGCGACGTCGAGGTCGTGGGTGGAGAAGACGATCTGCTGGTCCAGCTCGGCGAAGACGCGGCGGAGCATCAGTTTGTTGCGCAGGTCCAGCAGCGTGGTGGGTTCGTCGGCCACGAGGATGGCGGGCTCGACGGCCAGCACGCTGGTGAGCGCCACGAGTTGACGCTCACCGCCGCTGAGGTCGTAGATCGACTGGTGCGCGACGTGCCCGATGCCGCGCTCCTCAAGGAGGGCGTGGGCCCGGGCGGTGCGTTCTGCGCGGTTGCTGATCAGGCTGCGCAGGCTGAGTTCGACGTCCTCCACGGGCGTCGACATCAGCAGTTGCGCCAGCGGGTCCGTGAAGATGAAACCCACCTTCTGCCGCACCGCCTTGCCGTCGCGGTCTGCGTCGAGGCCGTCCACGAGCACCTGGCCCGAGGTGACGGTGCGCAGGCCGTTGAGCAGTCGGAGCAGGGTCGACTTTCCGGAGCCGTTGGCGCCGATGACGGCGACGCGCCGCTCGGCGAGGTCCAGTGTGACCCCCGCGAGCAATACCCGGTCCGGGTCGCCCTGCCGTGAGGCGGGGACGACCACGCGGGCGTCGCGGAGCTGGATCATCGGCCGAGCAGCCTCGGGAAGGCCTTGTGCACCGCGACGGCGATCAGCACGGCGAAGAGGCTCTTGGCTGCGTCCCAGATCCAGAACGGCATGTCGATGGTGACCATGGCGTCGAAGAAGGGCTTGTCGAGGTAGCCCGAGAGCCAGCCCACGCCGATCGGGAGGATCACGAGGTACCGCGCGGCGAGGCACCCGACGAAGAACCACACGGGCGTCATGGGCGACAGACCCTTGTGCAGCGCCCACTTCGCGACGAACCCGATGAGGACCGCGGCGACCACGAAGGAGATGAGGTAGCCGCCCGTGGCGCCGAGGAACGCGGAGAGGCCCGCCTTGCCGCCCGCGAACACGGGGAGCCCTGCCACGCCGACCACGATGTACAGCACGACGGCTGCCGAGCCGCGCCAAGGGCCGAGGACGAGCGCCGTCAGGGCGACGCCGAGGGTCTGCAGCGTGAAGGGCACCGGCCCGAGGGACACGGTGATCTGGGACAGCGCCGAGAGCAGGGCGGCGAACACGGCGATGTACGCGAGGTCGGCGGGCGCGAAGGCCTTCGTGCGCGGCGCGTCGACAGCGGTGCTGGTGGACATCGGTCACTCCTAGGTTGATGAGTGAGCACAATTTAAGCACCTTGTTTGAACACTGTTCAACTCGGGGCGTGTCTCAGGTGTCGATGACTTCGCCGGTGGTGAGGTTGATCGCCTCTCCCCCGGTGTCTGCGACGGCGGCCTTGACCGAGGCGGCCAGACGAGGGCCGAAGCCGGGCACCTCCGCGATCTCCTCCACGCTGGCCTGGCGCAGCTTCCGCATGGAACCGAAGTACTTCAACAGCGCCTTCCTGCGCAGCTCACCCAGCCCAGGGACGCCGTCGAGCACGGATTCCACCACCGTCTTCGCACGCCGGGACCGGTGGTGCGTGATCGCGAACCTGTGGGCCTCGTCACGCAACCGCTGCAGCAGATACAGCCCCTCGGAAGCCCGCGGGAGGATCAGCGGGTACTCCTCGCCGGGGATCCAGACCTCCTCGAGCCGTTTGGCCAGGCCGCAGAGCGCGATCTCGCCGTCGAAGCCGAACTCCTTCAGCACCGCCGCGGCGGCGTTCACCTGCGGCAGACCGCCGTCGACGACGATCAGCGCCGGCGCGTAGGAGAAGCGGGCCGCCTCCCCCGTCGTGGCGTCCACCTTGACGTCGGACTGGCGTTCGTCCGCCAGCCTCCGCAGGCGCCGGCTGAGCACCTCGGTCATGGCGGCGATGTCGTTGGACCCCTCGAAGCTCTTGATGATGAAACGGCGGTACTCACTCTTGCGCGGGATCCCGTCCTCGAACACCACCATGGAGCCGACGGTCTCGGTGCCCATGGTGTGCGAGATGTCGTAGCACTCGATCCGCAGCGGCGGTTCCTCCAGACCCAGCGCCTCGGAGATCTCGTCCAGCGCCTGCGAACGGGCGGTGAGGTCCGTGGAGCGACGCAGCTTCGCCTGGTCGAGCGCCATGTCGGCGTTGCGGACGACGGTGTCGAGCAGCGCCCGCTTCTCGCCCCGCAGCGGCACCCTGATGTCGACCTTGCTGCCGCGGCGCGTCGACAGGTGCGCGATGAGCGTGTCCTCCGCCTCCACGGAGCTGAGGATGTACGGCGGGATCTCCAGGTCGTCGGTGTACAACTGCTCGAGGAAGGCCTCCAGCAGTTCCGTCAGCGAACGGTCGTCGGCCCGGTCGGCGATCCAGCCGCGTTCGCCCCGGATGCGCCCGTCGACGATGTGGAACACCTGGACGGCCACCTGGTGGCCGTTGTCGGAGAGGCCCACGATGTCGGCGCGCAGGCCGTCGCTGAGCACCACAGAGTTCTTCTCCTGCACCTTGCGCAGGGCGGTCAGCGAGTCCCGCAGGACGGCCGCGCGCTCGAAGTTCATCTCCGCCGAGGCGTCGTACATCGCGCGCTCGATGCGGCCGATGATCCCGCCGGTGTTGCCGGCCATGAAGGAACAGAAGTCCTCGGCGATCGCACGGTGCTCCTCCGGGCTCACCCGTCCGACGCAGGGGGCGCTGCACTTGCCGATGTCGCCGAGGAGGCACGGCCTGCCGGAGGAACGCGCCCGGTTGAAGACCCCCTGCGTGCAGGAGCGCATGGGGAACACCCGAAGCAGCAGGTCGACGGTTTCGCGGATGGCCCACGCCTGCCCGAACGGGCCGAAGTACCGCACCCCGCGCTTCTTGGCGCCGCGCCCGACGAACACGCGCGGGTACTCCTCGTTCATGGTGACGGCCAGCCAGGGGTAGGACTTGTCGTCGCGGTACTTGACGTTGAACCGCGGGTCGAACTGCTGAATCCAGGTGTACTCGAGCTGGAGTGCCTCCAACTCGTTGGCCACCACCGTCCACTCCACCTTCGCTGCGGTGCGCACCATCGTCTGGGTGCGGAAGTGCAGCGCGGCGGGGTCCGCGAAGTAGGAGTTGAGGCGTTGGCGCAGATTCTTCGCCTTGCCGACGTACAGGACATGGCCGAACGCGTCGAAGAAGCGGTAGACCCCGGGGTCTGTGGGGATGCTGCCCGGACGGGGGCGGTAGCTCGCGGGATCGGCCATGTCTGCAGCCTACTCAGCCGCGGAATCCGGGCTTATCCTTGGGTGATGAGCACGAGGCAGACAGCACGCCCCATGACGGCCCGCGAGGAGCTCGTCGCGCAGATGCGCGCCTGGCGCAAGCGCCGTCGCATCGCCTTCGTCGTGCAGGTGGTCACCATCATCGCGGCGCTCGCTTTGGCGGCCCCCGCCGCGGCGCTGCTGCTCGGCCAGTTCACCGGCATGCGCGACGACTACGTGCCGCAGCGGCACGTGCCGGGCACTGACGGATCCATCTCGATCACGTCGGCGGATTCCTACGTGCTGATCCGCCACGAGGCCGAGCTTCCTCCCTGCACCATCACGGACGCGGAGGGCTACGAACTCCTGCAGGAGCCGTGGCGCTACGCGTCAGACCCGCCCACCGTCGGTACCTCGTTCTACGCCGAGCCCGGCCGCTATCAGGTCGCCTGTGAAGGCGGCCAGGACGGCGTGGTGGCCCTGAACCGCGACCAGTACATCAACTCGCTGCGGGGTCCGTGGGACCCCCGCAAGCCCGCCCTGCCGCTGTTCGGCGCGGCGCTGTTCATCTACTTCGCCGGTAGATGGTCTGCCGGGCGCATCGCGCCGGAGTCGCTGCGCCCGCTCTACCCCGCGTGATCCGGGCGGTCCCGCCGGGGCGCCGCGGGACTTCCGGTCACAGCAGCTTCTTCAGGAACTCGCCGGTGGCTGAGCCCGCCGTCGCCGCGACCTCCTCGGGAGTACCGGTGGCGATGACGGTGCCACCGCGCGTCCCTCCGTCTGGCCCCATGTCGATCACCCAGTCCGTGCTCTTGATCACGTCGAGGTTGTGCTCGATGGTCACGACGGTGTTGCCCTGGTCGACGAGGCGCTGCAGCACGGCCAGCAGGCGGCGGATGTCCTCGAAGTGGAGACCGGTGGTCGGCTCGTCGAGGACGTAGAGGGTGCGGCCGGTGGAGCGCTTCTGCAACTCAGCCGCGAGCTTCACGCGCTGCGCCTCGCCGCCCGACAGGGTCGTGGCCGGCTGGCCCAGGCGGACGTAGCCGAGGCCAACCTCCTCCAGCGTCTTGAGGTACCGGGCGATGGACGAGATCGACTCGAAAAAGACGGCCGCCTCGCTGATGGGCATGTCGAGCACCTCGGCGATGGTCTTGCCCTTGTAGTGCACCTCCAGCGTCTCGCGGTTGTACCGGGCCCCGTGGCAGACCTCGCACGGCACGTAGACGTCCGGCAGGAAGTTCATCTCGATCTTGATGGTGCCGTCGCCCATGCAGTTCTCGCACCGGCCGCCCTTCACGTTGAAGGAGAAGCGGCCCGGCATGTAGCCGCGAACCTTCGCCTCCGGCGTCTTGGCGAACAGCGCCCGCACCTTGTCGAACACGCCGGTGTAGGTGGCCGGGTTCGACCGGGGGGTGCGGCCGATCGGCGACTGGTCCACCGAGATCACCTTGTCGAGGTGTTCAAGCCCATCGAGCGACTTGTGCCGCCCGGGCACGGCCTTCGCGCCGTAGATGGCCTTCGCCGCGGCGGTGTACAGGATGGAGTTGACCAGCGACGACTTGCCCGAACCGGAGACCCCGGTCACGGCGATGAACTGGCCCAGGTTGAAGGTCACGTCGATGTTGCGCAGGTTGTGCTCGCGCGCCCCCTTGACGACGAGTTGCAGCCCGTTGCCCGGGCGCCGCACGGCCGGCACCGGGATCTCGAGCCGGCCGGACAGGTAGGCGCCGGTCTTGGACTCGGGGTGGTTGAGCAGTTCCTCCACGGTGCCGCTGATGACGACCTCGCCGCCACCCTCGCCGGCCCCCGGCCCGATGTCGACGGCCCAGTCCGCGGCCCGGATGGTGTCCTCGTCGTGCTCGACGACGATCAGCGTGTTGCCCAGGTCGCGGAGCCGGTGCAGTGTCTCGATGAGCCGCAGGTTGTCGCGCTGGTGGAGGCCGATGCTCGGCTCGTCGAGCACGTACAGGACGCCCACGAGGCCGGACCCGATCTGGGTGGCGAGACGGATCCGCTGCGCCTCCCCGCCCGACAGCGTGCCGGCGGCGCGCGAGAGCGAGAGGTAGTCGAGGCCCACGTCGAGCAGGAAGCGCAGCCGCAGGTTGATCTCCTTGATGAGCCGCTCGGCGATGGCGGCCTCCCGCTCCGACAGTTGCAGCGCGCCGAGGAACTCCGCGGCCTCGCCGATCGACAGGTTGGCCAACTGGGAGATGTTGCGCTCCGCCACGGTGACCGCGAGCGACGCGGCCTTGAGCCTCGCGCCCTCGCAGCGCGCGCAGTCGATCTCGCGCATGTAGCCGCCCCACCGGTCCCGGGCCGCGTCCGTCTCGGCCTCGTCGAACCGCCGCCGAATGAAGGGGATGACGCCCTCATACTTCTGAGAGAACGCCCGCACCCGGCCGAACCGGTTGCGGTACTTGACCACCACGTTGCCCTTGGCGCCGTGCAGCAGCAGCTTGCGGGTGGCGGCGGACAGGTCCTTCCAGGGTGTGGTCAACGAGAAGTCGTGTTCCTCGCCCAGCGACTCGAGGACGCGGGCGTAGTGCTGCTTGATCGTCGGCGTGGTCCAGGGCGCGATGGCGCCGTCCTCCACCGAGAGGTCGTCGTTGGGGATGATCAGCTCGGGGTCCGGGTCCAGCAGCGTGCCGAGGCCCGAGCACTCGGGGCAGGCCCCCCACGGGCCGTTGAACGAGAACTGCCGCGGCTCGAGTTCGTCGATGTTGACGTCGTGCTCGTTGGGGCAGCCCATCTTCTCCGAGAAGCGACGCTCGCGCTCCGGGTCTCCCTCGGGGCGGTCCACGAAGTCGATCGTGACCACGCCACCGGCGAGGTTGAGGGCCGTCTCAATGGATTCGGTGATCCGCTGCTTGGCGTTGGGCCGCACCACCGCGCGGTCCACCACCACGTCGATGTCGTGCTTGTAGGTCTTGGCCACGGCTGGCAGTTCCGTGAGCGAATAGGTCTCGCCGTCGATGCGGACGCGGGCATACCCGTCGCCGATCAATTGGCGGAACAGGTCGGCGTGCTCGCCCTTGCGACCGCGCACCAGCGGAGCCAGGATCTGGAAGCGGGTGCCCTCCTCCTCGCCCATCATGCGGTCCACGATCTGCTGCGGGGTCTGCTTACCGATGACGGCGCCGCACACCTCGCAGTGCGGGACGCCGATGCGCGCGTAGAGCAGGCGCAGGTAGTCGTAGACCTCCGTGATGGTGCCCACCGTGGAGCGGGGGTTGCGCGACGTCGACTTCTGGTCGATCGACACCGCCGGCGAGAGCCCCTCGATGAAGTCGACGTCCGGCTTGTCCATCTGGCCCAGGAACATGCGGGCATAGGCCGACAGCGACTCGACGTAGCGCCGCTGCCCCTCAGCGAAGATCGTGTCGAACGCCAACGACGATTTACCCGATCCGCTGAGTCCGGTGAACACGATGAGTGAGTCGCGGGGCAGGTCGACGGAGACATTCTTGAGGTTGTGTACGCGTGCGCCACGCACAATGAGCCGATCATTCACGCCCGTAATGGTACGTCTTTGCTAGTTTGGGGCACATGCCGATGAACCGCCTGCCGTTCGGCGACGTGGTGAGCGCCGTGCGCGAGCACACGTCGCTGCTACTCGGGACGACCATCGGCTTCACCGATGAGGACTGGGCCAGCCCCACGAAGTTGAGCGGATGGTCACGCAGCCACGTGGCCGCTCACCTCGTCGAGGGTGCCCGTGCGATGGTCCGGGTGATCGGCGAACTGCAGGACGGCGTACAGAGCGAGATGTACGGCTCACGCGGCGAAGACCACCAGGCCATCGAGCTGGGCGCGATCTCCGGTGGGCTCGCTCTGCAGATCGAACTCGACACCAGCGCCAGCGAACTCCAGGGACTGCTCCCCGAGATGGAGGGCGACCATCGGGAGATCAGGCTGCGCGACGGCCACTCCATCCCTGCCCGCCGCATCCCGCTCGCCCGGCTCAGCGAAGTGGTGCTCCACCATCTCGACCTCGACGCCCACTTCACGCCGTCCGTGCTGGCCCCTGACGTCGCGCTCGCGCTGCTGGCCTTCCAGGTGGAGCGCATCGGGCACCGCGACGATTACCCTCCGCTGCGCCTCGTGGCGGATGAGGGCTACGAGGGCACCGTGGGCCGCACGGTAGAACCGGCCACCTTCCACGGCCCGGCCGCCGATCTGCTCGCCTGGCTGATGCGGGGCGTCGAGTCGAGCCGGATCTACCGCGCCGACGACTAGCTGCTGCTCACGCAGCGCTGAGTTGTGTCTGGTGGGGGCTCGCAGAACTGACGCGCTGTCTGTCAGACGCCGCGACTACGCTGTGAGTCATGCGTCCCATCGAAGAACTGCAGCGCCAGGTGGCCCCGTTGGAGGTCATCTCGGAGTTCTCGCCGTCCGGTGACCAGCCCAGGGCCATCGCAGACCTCGAGCAGCGGATCAACGCCGGCCAGCAGGACGTCGTGCTGCTGGGCGCCACCGGTACCGGTAAGACGGCGACGGTGGCCTGGCTGGCAGAGCGCCTCCAGCGCCCCATCCTCGTGATGCAGCCCAACAAGACCCTGGCCGCGCAGTTCGCCAACGAGCTGCGCGACCTGATGCCCAACAACGCCATCGAGTACTTCGTCTCCTACTACGACTACTACCAGCCCGAGGCCTACCTCCCCCAGACGGACACCTACATCGAGAAGGACTCCTCGCTCAACGAGGAGGTCGAGCGGATGCGGCACGCAGCCACGTCGTCGCTCCTCACCCGCCGGGACTGCATCGTCGTGGCCACCGTGTCGGCCATCTACGGCCTGGGCACGCCGGAGGAGTACCTGAAGCAGCGGGTCACGCTGCGCGTCGGCGACGAGTACGAACGCGACACCCTGCTGCGCCACCTGGTGGACATCCAGTACGCCCGCAACGACATCGGCGGCGGCCGCGGCACCTTCCGGGTGAAGGGCGACACCCTCGAGGTGTTCCCCATGTACGAGGAGAACGCGCTGCGCGTGGAGTTCTTCGGCGACGAGGTGGAGCGCATCGTCACCATGCACCCGCTGACCGGCAACGTGATCCACGAGGAGAGCGAGGCCTACATCTTCCCCGCCACCCACTACTCCGCCGGTGCCGACCGGATGGAGCGTGCCATCGCTGGCATCGAGCGTGAGCTGGAGCTGCGGCTCGCCGAGTTCGAGGCGCAGGGCAAGCTGCTCGAGGCTCAACGCCTGCGGATGCGCACGCACTACGACATCGAGATGATGCGCCAGATCGGCACCTGCTCCGGCATCGAGAACTACTCGCGCCACGTCGACGGCCGCGCCCCCGGGTCCGCACCGTCCTGCCTGCTGGACTACTTCCCCGAAGACTTCCTGCTGGTGGTCGACGAGTCCCACGTCACCATCCCCCAGATCGGCGGCATGTACGAGGGCGACGCCTCCCGCAAGCGCACCCTCGTCGAGCACGGGTTCCGGCTGCCCAGCGCCATCGACAACCGGCCGCTGAAGTTCGACGAGTTCGTGGAGCGCATCGGGCAGTCCGTCTACCTGTCGGCCACGCCCGGCCCGTACGAGATGGAACGGGCCGACGGCGTGGTGGAGCAGATCATCCGCCCCACCGGTCTGGTGGATCCGGAGGTCATCCTCAAGCCCACGCGTGGGCAGATCGACGACCTCATGGGCGAGGTGAAGCTCCGCGTGGAGCGCAACGAGCGGGTGCTCGTCACCACGCTCACCAAGAAGATGGCCGAGGACCTCACCGACTACCTGATGGACCACGGCATCCGCACCCGCTACCTTCACTCCGACATCGACACCATCCGCCGCATCGAGCTGCTGCGCGAGCTGCGCCTCGGCGAGTACGACGTGCTGGTGGGCATCAACCTGCTCCGCGAGGGCCTCGACCTCCCGGAGGTGTCGCTCGTGGCCATCCTGGACGCCGACAAGGAGGGCTTCCTGCGCTCCGAGCGGTCCCTCATCCAGACCATCGGCCGTGCCGCGCGAAACGTCGCCGGCCAGGTGCACATGTACGCGGACAAGATCACGCCGTCGATGGAGGCCGCCATCGGCGAGACCAACCGTCGACGCGCCGTCCAGGTGGCGTACAACACCGAGCACGGCATAGACCCGCAACCGCTGCGCAAGCGCATCGGCGACGTCTCGGAGATGCTCGCCCGCGAGGACGCGGACACCACCGAACTGCTCGAGGAGGCGGCCTCCGGTGGCCGACGCAAGGGCCGCGGCCTGGATGCCACCGCCATGGCCCAGGAGGAACTCGCCAAGCTCATCGAGGACCTCACCGCCCAGATGCACCAGGCGGCGGCGGAGTTGCAGTTCGAGGTGGCCGCCCGCCACCGCGACGAGATCGTGGACCTGAAGCGGGACCTGCGCGGCATGATCGAGGCCACGCGCTGACGCTGCGCGGATTCCCCCGTTCCCCGCACCGCGGCACTGGTGCGCAGCTAGCCTGGATGCGTTGTCCAACCGTCGGCACGCGTGCCGGGAAGGGGCCCGACGTCGATGAAGACCACGGCGCTGCACGAACTCCACACCCAGTTGGGCGTCAAGCTCGTCGACTTCGCTGGCTGGGACATGCCCGTCCAGTTCGAGGGGGGCCTCAAGGAACACCAGCACACCCGAGCGGCAGCGTCGCTGTTCGACGTGTCCCACATGGGGCAGGTGCTCATCCGCCCCCGCTCAGGCGACATGGCGGACGCGGCGGCGGCGCTGGAGACCCTCATCCCGGCGAGCCTCGCGGGGCTCGAGGAGGGCCGGCAGCGCTACGGCCTGCTCACCAACGATGCCGGCGGCGTGGTGGACGACCTGATGTTCGCGCACCACGGAGACCGGTTCTTCCTGGTCCTCAACGCGTCGCGCACCGACGGGGACCTGGCGCTGCTGCGGACGCTGGAGGACGTCACCGTCGAGCACCTGACGGACAGGTCGCTGCTGGCGCTGCAGGGGCCGAAGGCCGAGGAAGCGCTGGCGAAACTGCTGCCCGTAGTGTCGGGGATGCGCTTCATGGACTCGACACAGGTCCTTCCTCCTTCCGGCGGCCCCATCGCGTGGCACGCCCAGGAACCGGTCTGGATCTCACGCTCGGGGTACACCGGGGAGGACGGCTTCGAAATCTCCGTTCCCAACGGGCAGGTCGAGGCCTTCGCCCGCGCGCTGCTGGCGCTGGACGACGTGGCCCCCGCAGGACTGGCCGCCCGCGACTCGCTGCGCCTCGAGGCCGGCATGTGCCTCTACGGCCACGAGCTCGCTGAGGACATCACCCCTGTCGAGGCCGGGATCGCCTGGGCCATCCCGAAGGTCCGCCGCTCCGGCGGCCCCAGGGCGGGCGGCTTCCCCGGCGCGAAGGTCATCCTGCGGCAACTCGACGAGGGCGCCGCGCGTGAGCGCGTGGGCCTGCGCCCCGAGGGCAGGGCCGTGGCCCGCGAGGGTGCTCCCCTGTTCGCCGACGAGCAGGGCACCGAACAGGTCGGCGTCATCACCTCGGGCGGCTTCGGCGCGACCGCCGGCGGCCCCGTCGCCATGGGCTTGGTGCCCACCGGCGCCACGGCCGGAGCAACCTTCTACACCCAGGTCCGGGGCAAGGCCCTGCCGCTGACCGTCACGGAACTACCGTTCGTCCCCCACCAGTACAAGCGCTAGAGGAGCACCATGATCAAGTTCACCGACGAACACGAGTGGGTCGACACCGAGTCGTTCGAAGTCGGGATCACCGACCACGCCGCCTCGGAACTCGGCGACATCGTCTTCATCGACCTGCCCGATGCCGGCACCACGGTCACCGCGGGTGAGGAGATCGTGGGCATCGACTCCGCCAAGGCCGTCTCCGGCATCAACGCCCCCTACGACGGTGAGATCACCGAGGTCAACGAGTCCCTGGCGGACTCCCCTGAATCGGTGACGCCCCACTCCGCGATGCAGACCTGGTTCATCAAGATCCGCCCGTCGGATCCCGCCGCGGCGGAATCGCTGATGGACGAGGACGCCTACCGCTCGATGATCGGCTAGGGACACCGATGACCACGTGGGACCGCCCGGACGTGCAGCCGGACGACTTCGCGACGCTGCGCCACATCGGCCCGAGCCGCATCGAGATGGCCTCGATGCTGGAGGCCGTGGGCGTCGGCTCTCTCGACGAACTCATCGAGCAGACCGTCCCCCGTGGTCTCCACCAGTCGCAGCCGCTGGGCTGGGAGCCCCTCACGGAGCACCAGGTCACGCAGAAGCTCCGCGACGTGGCCGCCAAGAACACCGTGCTGACTTCGCTCATCGGCCAGGGCTACTACGGCACGGTCACCCCGCCGGTCATCCAGCGCAACGTGTTCGAGAACCCCGCCTGGTACACGGCCTACACGCCGTACCAGCCGGAGATCTCGCAGGGCCGGCTGGAGGCGCTGCTGAACTTCCAGACGATGGTGGCGGACCTCACCGGGCTCCCCCTCGCCAACGCCAGCCTCCTCGACGAGCCCACCGCCGCCGCGGAGGCGATGGCCATGGCGAAACGCACCGCCAAAGCCACCTCGCACCGGTTCTTCGCCGCCGACGACCTCCACCCCCAGACGCTCGCCGTGCTGGCCACGCGCGCCGAGCCGCTCGGCATCGACCTCGTGGTCGGCCCCGTGGGCGACTTCGTCGCAGACGGGTTCTTCGGCGCCATCTTCGCGCACCCCGGCACCTACGGGCACGTCCGCGACCTCACGGACCAGTGTCACGCCGTCAAGGACAGCGGCGGCATCGCGGTCGTCGCCACGGACCTGCTCGCCCTGTGCCTGATCAAGGACCCCGGCTCGATGGGCGCCGACATCGCCATCGGCTCCTCGCAGCGCTTCGGTGTGCCGATGGGCTTCGGCGGGCCGCACGCGGCGTTCATGTCGTGTCGCGACGAGCTCAAGCGCGCCCTGCCCGGCCGTCTGGTCGGCGTCTCCAAGGACGCCCGGGGCAACCGCGCCTACCGGCTCGCGCTCCAGACCCGGGAGCAGCACATCCGCCGCGAGAAGGCCACGTCCAACGTCTGTACCGCCCAGGCCCTGTTGGCGGTGATGGCCTCGTTCTACGCCGTCTTCCACGGGCCCAAGGGCCTGCGCTCCATCGCCCAGCGAACCCACCTCACTGCCGCCACGCTTGCCGCCGCCCTCCGCGACGGCGGCGCCGCCGTCGAACCCGAGGTCTTCTTCGACACCATCACCGTCGACGTCGGCGTGGGCCAGGCGGGGATCATCGCCGCCGCCGAGCACCGCGGGATCAACCTGCGCCGCATCGGCCGGCACCGCGTCGGCATCTCCGTCGACGAGACCACGGACCTGGACATCGTCGCCCGCGTGCTCGACGCGTTCGGGATCGACGAGCGCCCCGGGCTGACCGCCGTCCCCGCGCTGCCGGACGACCTGCTCCGCACCACCGACTACCTCACCCACCCGGTGTTCCACCTCAACCGGGCCGAGTCGGAGATGATGCGCTACATGCGCCGCCTGTCGGACCGCGACCTGGCGCTCGACCGCGCCATGATCCCGCTGGGCTCCTGCACCATGAAGCTCAACGCGGCCGTCGAGATGCGGCCCCTGAGCTGGCCCGGGTTCGCCGAACTGCACCCCTACGCCCCCGCCCACCAGACGCAGGGCTACGCCGAACTGATCGCCGACCTCGAGGCCAAGCTCTGCGAGATCACGGGCTACGACGCGTTCTCGATGCAGCCCAACTCCGGCGCGCAGGGCGAGTATGCGGGCCTGCTCACCATCGCGGCCTACCACCGGGCCAACGGCGACGACCGGGACGTGTGCCTCATCCCCACCTCGGCCCATGGCACCAACCCGGCCTCCGCCCAGATGGCCGGCATGAAGGTGACGGCCGTGAAGGCGACGGCCGACGGGGAGATCGACCTCGACGACTTCCGGGCCAAGGCCGCCGAGGCGGGCGGCAGGCTCGCGGCGGTGATGATCACCTACCCGTCCACCCACGGCGTCTTCGAGGAGACGGTGCGCCAGGTCTGCGACATCACCCACGAGCACGGCGGCCAGGTCTACATCGACGGCGCCAACCTCAACGCCATGGTGGGTCTCGTCAGGCCGGGCGAGATCGGCGGCGATGTCAGCCACCTCAATCTGCACAAGACCTTCGCCATCCCGCACGGCGGCGGCGGGCCCGGCATGGGGCCGATCGGCGTGCAGCGCCACCTGGCCCCGTTCCTCCCGTCCGACCCGCAGGCGGGCGCCCCCGGTGCCGTCTCCGGTGCCCAGCACGGGTCCGCGTCGATCCTGCTGGTTTCGTGGGCCTACGTGCTGCTCATGGGCGGCGCGGGCCTCACCCAGGCCACCAAGGTGGCCATCCTCTCGGCCAACTACCTCGCGAGCAGGCTCGCCGAGGCGTACCCCATCCTGTACACCGGCGCCCGCGGCCGCGTGGCCCATGAGTGCATCGTGGATCCGCGCGGCTGGTCGAAGTCCGGCGTGACCGTCGACGACATCGCCAAGCGGCTCATCGACCACGGCTTCCACGCCCCCACCATGAGCTTCCCGGTGGCCGGCACGTTGATGATCGAGCCGACGGAGTCGGAGCCCCTTGCGGAGCTGGATCGCTTCGTCGCCGCCATGCTGGACATCGCCCGCGAGGCCCGGCAGGTGATCGACGGGGAGGTCAGCGCCGCCGAGTCGCCGCTCCGGCACGCCCCACACACCGTCGAGGACCTCGTGGCCGACTGGGAGCGCTCCTACTCGCGTGAGCAGGGCTGCTTCCCGGCGGGCGCGTTCCGCGTCGACAAGTACTGGCCAGCGGTGGGACGCATCGACAACGCCTACGGCGACCGCAATCTCGTCTGCAGCTGCCCGCCCTGGGGCGAGGAGTAGGAGCGGCGCTCAGGTCGCAGAGTTGCTGAGTTTCTCCCACAACTGCTCGACCTGGCGGACGGTAGACGCCTGGTCACCGTCGTTGTCGATGACATGGGTGGCTGCCGCGCACCGCTCCACGCGGGAGGCCTGTGCCATGATCCGCTGGCAGGCCTCGTCGCGGCTCAGGTTGTTGCGGTGCATGAGGCGCAGCACCTGGGTGTTGACCGGCACGTCCACGACGACCACCTCGTCGAACAGGTCCTGCTGGCCGGTCTCCACCAGCAACGGGATCACGTGGACGACGACGGCGTCCACAGGCGCCTTCTGCTCCAGTTCCGCGCTCCTGGCGCGCACGAGCGGGTGGACGATGGCGTTGAGGTCCGCGCGCGCAGCGTCGTCGGCGAAGACGAGCCGGCCGAGCCGTGGCCGGTCGAGCATCCCCTCCGGCGTCAGGATGTCTTCGCCGAACCGCTCGACGACGGCTGCCAGACCCGGGGTGCCCGGCTGCACCACTTCCCGTGCGAGCAGATCCGAATCGATGAGCACCGCGCCGCGGGCTTGGAGTTCGTCCGCGACGAACGACTTCCCGGAGGCGATACCCCCTGTCAGGCCAACCCTTACCACCGCCCCCACCTCCCTGTAGGCTGAAACGAACCCGAACCTGACAACGGCATGAAAGGAAACCTCATGGCACGCATCCTGTGGATCGTTCTCGTCGTGGTGGTCATTCTATGGCTGCTCGGCTTCCTCCTGAAGGTGGGCGGCGCCTTCATCCACATTCTGCTGGTGATCGCGCTCATCGTCCTGATCGTCAACCTCGTGACCGGGCGCCGCGGCGTCTGAGCCGCCTGACACCGGAACCAACAAGGCCCGCCCCCATTCGGGGGCGGGCCTTGTTGGTGACGCGGGATCAGTTACCGGCGAGCTTGTCGCGCAGAGCCTGCAGCGACTCGTCGGAAGCCAGCGAGCCGGCCCCGTCCGTCTCGACGTCCGTCGAGGTGTAACCGGCGGCCGCCTCGACGGTGGCATCGCGTTCGGCAGTCTCGGCGGACTCCACCTGAGCCTTGTGGGCCTCCCACAGAGCGTGCGCCTGGGCGTACTGGGCCTCCCAAGCAGCGCGCTGCTCGTCGAAGCCTTCCTTCCAGTCGTTCGTCTCGGGGTCGAAGCCCTCGGGGTAGATGTAGTTGCCCTGCTCGTCGTAGGACGCCTGCATGCCGTAGAGAGCCGGGTCGAAGTCGATTGCGGCGACGTCGATGCCCTCGTTGGCCTGCTTCAGCGACAGCGAGACGCGGCGACGCTCGAGGTCGATGTCGATGACCTTGACCATGCGGTCGTCACCGACGGCGACAACCTGCTCCGGGATCTCGACGTGACGCTCAGCGAGCTCGGACACGTGGACCAGGCCCTCGATGCCCTCGCCGACGCGGACGAACGCACCGAACGGAACCAGCTTGGTGACCTTGCCGGGCACGATCTGACCGATCTGGTGCAGACGCGCGAAGGTCTGCCACGGGTCTTCCTGGGTGGCCTTGAGCGACAGGGAGACGCGCTCGCGGTCCATGTCCACCTCGAGCACCTCGACAGTGACGGCCATGCCGACCTCGACAACCTCGTTCGGGTGGTCGATGTGCTTCCAGCTGAGCTCCGAGACGTGCACGAGGCCGTCCACGCCGCCGAGATCGACGAACGCGCCGAAGTTGACGATGGAGGACACGACACCCTTGCGGATCTGGCCCTTCTGGAGCTGCGTGAGGAAGGTCTGACGGACCTCCGACTGGGTCTGCTCGAGGTAGGCGCGACGCGACAGGACCACGTTGTTGCGGTTCTTGTCGAGTTCGATGATCTTGGCCTCGAGCTCCATGCCCACGTAGGGCTGGAGGTCGCGGACGCGACGCATCTCGACCAGCGACGCGGGCAGGAAGCCGCGCAGGCCGATGTCGACGATCAGGCCGCCCTTGACAACCTCGATGACGGAGCCGGTGACAACGCCGTCCTCTTCCTTGATCTTCTCGATCGTGCCCCAGGCGCGCTCGTACTGTGCGCGCTTCTTGGACAGGATGAGGCGGCCTTCCTTGTCCTCCTTGGTCTGGACGAGGGCCTCGATCACATCACCCACCTGGACGACGTCGAATGGATCGACGTCGTGCTTGATGGAGAGCTCCTTCGAGGGGATGACGCCTTCGGTCTTGTAACCGATGTCGAGCAGGACCTCGTCCCGGTCAACCTTGACGACGGTGCCGGAGACGATGTCCCCGTCGTTGAAAGAAATGATGGTGGCGTCAACCGCAGCGAGGAAATCTTCGCGGGTGCCAATGTCATCGACTGCGACAGTCGAGGCCTCAGTGGAGGAGGTCATGTAGTAGGGCTCCGAAATAGTGGATGAAAATGGATGCACTGCGCCCGTGACGAATCACCGCTCTCTACTCCGTCCGAGAGAACGCAGGCCACAGTGCCCGCTCAGCGTACCGCTCTTCGTCGAGCAACGGCAACCTGAAGTCGAAATCGGGGCCAACCGGAGAACACTAGCGGTTATGGTCCGATCCGGCCAATGCCTATGCTTGCCCACGTGTCGCAGAACCCTGAACCCCAGAGCCGGCGCTCCGCGCGTCTCCTGGTCCTTTTGGCCGCCGTTGTCGGGGTGATCGCGCTGCTGGTCTTTGCGCTCACCCGCGGCGGTGCACCCGCGGCCGAACCGTCGGCTACAGCCAGTTCGTCCCCCGCCCCGGCCTCCACCACCGCGCTCCCGTCGCCGTCGCCGTCACCGGCGACGACCTCCCTGTCACCTGCCGGCCAGGCCCCGCCGTCGGGCAACCCGGCCCTCGCAGAGTGCACGGCGGTCTCGGACGGCTTCGTGCCGCAGCGGTTCACGATCGAGTCGTTGGGCGCCGACGAGCGGGTCATCGCGCTGAACCTGGACAGGGACGGCAACATCGCCGCTCCCCCGTTCGACCAGCCCCGTACCGCCGCCTGGTGGAGCGGCGGCCCCAAGCCCGGCGCGGCCCACGGCAAGGCCGTGCTGTCCATCCACACCTACAACCCCAGCCTGCCGCCCGCCCTCGGCAACGAGATGTACGAAGGCGGCAGGTCCCAGTTGGAACCCGGCGACGTGATCAAGCTGTACGGCAGCGACGGCCAGGTGCAGTGCTACCAATACACGGAGGCGGTGAAGGTGTGGGTCGAGGACTATGACCCTGATTCCGACGTGATGGTCGACTTCGAGGGCGCGCCCCAGCTGGCCATCGTGATCTGCTGGGACTACGAGGCGAGCACCAAGGCGTGGGACTCCCGGATCCTGTTCTACGCGGACCCGGTGGTCCTCGCCGCCTGAGGCCTAATGGGCGGCAGACTGCCAGCTGTCGCCCACGCCGATCGACACCTCGAGCGGCACCAGCAGCTTCGCGGCGCCGCCCATCTCGCGCGCCACCAGTTCGGTGACGGTCTCTCGCTCGCCCGGGGCGATCTCAAGGACCAGTTCGTCGTGCACCTGAAGCAGCATCCGGCTGGCGAGTCCCGCGTCGTCCAGCGCGCGACCGACGTTGATCATGGCGACCTTGATCACGTCTGCGGCGGACCCCTGGATGGGCGAATTGAGAGCTGCCCGCTCCGCCATCTCCCGGCGCTGCCTGTTGGTGGTGGTGAGGTCCGGCAGGTAACGGCGACGGCCCAGCATGGTCTCGGTGTACCCGACGCGGCGGGCCTCCTCGACGATGGCGGCGAGGTACTGGCGCACGCCACCGACGCGGGAGAAGTAGTCGTCCATGAGGTCGCGCGCCTCACCGACCGAGATCTTGAGCTGGTTGGACAGGCCGAAGGCGCTCAGCCCGTAGGCCAAGCCGTAGTTCATCGCCTTGATCTTCGCCCGCATCTCCTGCGTGACGCCGCCAGGTTCGACGCCGAACACCAGGGACGCCATCTCGCCGTGGAAGTCGCGGCCGGACTCGAAGGCCTCGATCAGCCCCGGGTCCTTGCTGCCGTGCGCCATGATGCGCATCTCGATCTGCGAGTAGTCCGCCGACATCAGCGACTCGTACCCGTCCCCAGGCACGAACGCGGC
This sequence comes from Tessaracoccus zhenghani, assembly GCF_054552775.1. Taxonomy (NCBI): domain Bacteria; kingdom Bacillati; phylum Actinomycetota; class Actinomycetes; order Propionibacteriales; family Propionibacteriaceae; genus Tessaracoccus; species Tessaracoccus zhenghani. The sequence goes on from NZ_CM137275.1 coordinate 1,131,552, forward strand.
CCTGATCTGGCGACCCACCGACGTGCGGATGGGGATGTTCTGCAGGTTCGGGTCTGTCGACGAGAGGCGCCCCGTCGCCGCGATCGCCTGCATGTAGCTGGTGTGGATGCGGCCGTCCGGCCGCACCGTGGCCAGCAGCCCGTCGACGGTCTGGCGCAACCTGATCCGGTCACGGTGGGCCAGCAGGTGGCCGAGGAACGGGTGCTCCGTCTTCTCGAAGAGCTGTTCGAGGGCCTCGGCGTTGGTCGTGTAGCCGGACTTGGTGCGCTTGGTCTTCGGCATCCCCAGTTCGTCGAACAGGACCCCCTGCAGCTGCGTGGGCGAACCGAGGTTGACCTCGTGCCCGAGCACGTCGAAAGCGGCCTGCTGGGCGTCCTGCACGGCGCGGTCGAACTCGTCGCGCAGGGTGTGCAGCCGGTCCACGTCCACCGCGATGCCGAGCTTCTCCATGGTGGCCAGCGTCCGCTGCAGGGGCAGTTCGACCCCCGTCATGAGGGCGGCCGCGTTGCGTTCGGCGAGTTGCTCGGACAGCACCTCTGCCAGGTCGTGCACGGCCCGCGCGTGCAGCAGGGCGGATTCGACGGCGGAGTCGTCCTCGTCGCCGAAGTCCAGCGCCAGTTGCGCGTCGTCGTCGGTCTGCTGCTGCACGGCGAGGTCGCGGTGCAGGTAGCGCACCACCAGGTCAGAGAGGTCGTAGGTGCGCTGGTCCGGGCGCAGCAGGTACGCGGCCAGCAACGTGTCGAGCTGCACGCCGTCCAGGTCCCAGCCCCTGCTCCAGCACGCCAGGGTGGGGCCCTTGGCCTCGTGGATCAGTTTGGGCCGAGAGCGGTCCGCCAGCCACTCCGCGAGGGATTTGTCGTCCTCCGGGGTGAGGTCCGCCGTGTCGACGTACGCCCCCGAGTTGTCCGCCGCGGCCAGCGCCAGGGCGGTCAGGTCGCCCTCACCGGCACCCCAGGTGCCGACGAAGTGGACGGCGGTTGCCTGCTGGGCGTGCGCTGCGAGCCAGGCGGCCACCTCGCCCTGCTCGAGGCGCGCGCCCTCCACCGCGAAGCTCTCGGTCGCCACCGGCTCAGCGGAGGCGGCCAACTCCAGCAGCCGCTCGCGGAGGACCCTGAACTCGAGGGCGTCGAACAGTTCGTGTACGCGCTCCCGGTCCCAGTCCACGCGGACGGTGTCCGGCAGCGCCAAGTCGATATCGAGGTCGCAGACGAGCGCGTTGAGGCGGCGGTTGCGCACCACGTCGTCCAGGTGTGCGCGCAGCGACTCCCCCGCCTTGCCGGGGATCTGCTCGGCGCGGGCGACGATGTTGTCCAGCCCGTCGAACTGGGCGATCCACTTCGCGGCGGTCTTGGGGCCCACGCCGGGCACGCCCGGGAGGTTGTCGCTCGTCTCCCCCACCAGGGCGGCGATCTCGGGGTACCGGGCGGGCGGCACCAGGTACTTCTCCTCCACCGCGGCCGGCGTCATGCGGGCCAGGTCCGAGACGCCCCGGCGGGGGTAGAGCAGGGTGACGTGCTCGTTCACGAGCTGCATGGCGTCGCGGTCGCCGGAGACGATGTAGGTGTCGAAGCCCTCACTCGCGGCACGGGTGGAGAGCGTCGCGATCAGGTCATCGGCCTCGTAGCCGGCCATCTCGACGAACGGGATCCGCAGCGCGTCGAGCACGTCCTTGACGAGTGCCACCTGGCCCTTGAACTCGTCTGGGGACTTCGAGCGGTTCGCCTTGTACTCCGGGTACTGCTCGGTACGGAAGGATTCACGCGCCACGTCGAAGGCGACGGCGACGTGCGTGGGCTGCTCGTCGCGCAGCACGTTGATCAGCATGGACGTGAAGCCGAAGACCGCGTTGGTGTGCTGGCCGGTACGGGTGGCGAAACTCTCCACCGGCAGGGCGAAGAACGCCCGATAGGCCACGGAATGTCCGTCGATCAGCAGCAGTTTCTTCACGTCAGTCACAGCTCAAGAGCCTACCGTGGCAGAGTGGGGCCCCATGAACTCCATCCCTGCCTGGCTCGCTGACCAGTTCTCCCCGCTCGACGACAAATTGGGCCTGACCATCACCGAACTGACGCCGGAACGCGTCGTGGGCTGGATCCCGGTGGAGGGCAACGAGCAGCCGTTCGGGCTCCTCCATGGCGGCGCCAGCGGGGTCGTGGTCGAGACCCTCGCGTCGATGGGGGCCATGGCACACGGCTGGCCGGACCGGGTGGGCGTGGGCGTCGATCTCAACGTCACCCACCTGAGGGCAGCAACCAGGGGCCGGGTGACCGGCACTGCGACCGCCCTGCACCTCGGCCGCAACATGGTGACCTACTCCGTCGACATCGTCGACGAACAGGGCAGGCTCACCGCTACCGGGCGGTTGACCTGCCACATGATCAACCGCCGCTGAGCCTGCCCGGCAGGGATCGCTGGCAGGCTCAGGGCGGGCGCTACTTCTTCTTGTGGGAGATGACGCCCTCGGCGACGTCGCGCATGGACTTACGCATGTCCATGGCGGTCTTCTGGATCCAGCGGAACGCCTCCGGCTCCGTGAGGCCCAGGTCCTGCTGCAGGATGCCCTTGGCCTGGTCGATGATCTTGCGCGACTCGAGGCGGTCCTCGAGGCTGGCGAGCTCATCCTCGATGGCGGCGATCTCCTGGAAACGACCCATGGCGATCTCTATGGCCGGAACCACGTCGGAGGCGCCGAACGGCTTCACGACATAGGCCATGGCGCCGGCGTCACGCGCGCGCTCCACGAGGTCGCGCTGGCTGAACGCGGTGAGCATGACGATGGGCGCGATCCGCTCCTCCGCGATGATCTCTGCGGCCGTGATGCCGTCCATCTTGGGCATCTTCACGTCCATGATCACGAGGTCGGGTACGAGCTCGCGGGCGAGCTTGACGGCTTCTTCACCGTCGCCGGCTTCGCCGACCACGTCGTATCCCTCCTCGGTGAGGAGCTCGACCAGGTCGAGGCGGATCAGCGCCTCGTCCTCGGCGACAATCACAGTGGGCTTCTTCTTCGTCATATCTAGTGGCACTTTTCCCTCGCCCCGGGAGGCGAGCTTCGTCGGTCAACCTGCCCAGATACTACTCCCGTCGCGGGCAAAGTGCCCACTCAGGCCCGCAACGCATCAGGTGGGCGGTCTATGGCACAATAAGTGGGGCCCGCCCGGGTGGCGGAATGGTATACGCGGACGGCTCAAACCCGTCTGGTCGAAAGGCCGTAGGGGTTCGAGTCCCCTCCCGGGCACGCACAACAAACACCCCGCCAGGATCGCTCCCGGCGGGGTGTTTCAGTTGCGGTCAGGGCCGCCTACGGGTCAGTGGGACTCGCCGAGCTCCTTGATCTTGTGGACGCGCAGGTTGTTCGTCTTGCCGGGGATGCCCATGGGCGAACCCGAGACGATGACGATGCGCTCGCCGACCTCGATCATGCCGCGGTCACGCAGGTGACGGTCAACGGCCTCGACGACCTCTTCCTGGGAGTTGAACTCAGGGGTCACCTGGGTGTCAACGCCCCACGACAGGGTCATGGTCTGGCGGGTGGCCTTCTCCGGGGAGAACACCAGCATCGGGATGGGGGAACGCAGACGCGAGATGCGCCGGCCGGTGTCACCGGACTTGGTGAAGGCCACCAGGTAGCGGGCACCGATACGCTCGGCGACCTCGGCAGCGGCCTTCGCCAGGATGCCACCCGTGGTGTGCGGGTCCCAATCGATGATGTGGATCTCGGCGTGGCCTTCGCGCTCGGTCTTCTCGACGATGCGGGCCATGGTGGCCACGGTCTCGACCGGGAAGTCACCGACGGAGGTCTCGCCCGAGAGCATGACCGCGTCGGCGCCATCGAGGATGGCGTTGGCGACGTCGGAGGTCTCGGCCCGCGTGGGGCGCGGGTTCGAGATCATCGATTCCAGCATCTGCGTGGCGACGATCACCGGCTTGGCCCACTTGCGGGCCGCGCGGATGATCTTCTTCTGGACCAGCGGCACCTCTTCGAGGGGCAGTTCGACGCCGAGATCACCGCGGGCCACCATGAACGCGTCGAACGCGTCGATGATGTCCTGGAGGTTCGCGATCGCCTGGGGCTTCTCGAGCTTGGCGATGACGGGCAGGTGGCGCCCCTCTTCGTCCATGATCTCGTGGACACGCTTGATGTCATCGGCCGAGCGCACGAAGGACAGCGCGATCATGTCGACGTCCTGGTGCAGCGCCCACCGCAGGTCGTCCTCGTCCTTCTGGGACAGGGCCGGGACGGACACGGCGACACCGGGCAGGTTGATGCCCTTGTTGTTCGAGACGGGTCCCGGGACGGTGACCTCGCACACGACGTCGTTCTCCGTGACCTCGACGGCCCGCAGGCCGACCTTGCCGTCGTCGATGAGGATGGGGTCACCCACATTGACGTCGCCGGTCAGACCCTTGTAGGTCGTGGAACAACGCTCCTTGGTGCCGGAGATGTCGTCGATGGTGATGGTGAACCGGTCGCCCACCTCGAGATAATGCTTCTCGTCGTTCTCAAAGCGCCCAAGACGAATCTTGGGGCCCTGCAGGTCAGCGAACACGCCGACGGTCTTGCCGGTCAGCTCAGCTGCTTCGCGGACGTTCGTGATTCGGTTGCCGTGCTCGTTGTAGTCGCCGTGGCTCATATTGAGACGGGCGACGTTCATGCCGGCATTAAGGAGCTCCACCAGGCGCTCAACGGTTTCAGCGGAAGGGCCGAGGGTACATACGATCTTTGCTCTACGCACGGGCCCAAGACTACTGCAAGGGCCGCCTCAGGCGCATCGGGGTGCCCCGATGAGTCATCGCGGCTGGGAGATCCCGTCGCGCACGAGCTCCAGCGCCCGTGCCAGATCAGCTGGGTACGGAGAGGTGAAGCGCACCTCGTCACCCTTGGTGGGGTGCGTGAAGCCCAGCTCGACGGCGTGCAGCCACTGCCTGATGAGGCCGAGGCGCTCCGCCATGGTGGGGTCTGCGCCGTAGAGGGGGTCGCCCACGCAGGGATGGCCGATGGCCGCCATGTGGACCCGGATCTGGTGGGTGCGGCCGGTCTCCAGGTGCACCTCGAGGAGGGTTGCGGCACGGTGCGCTTCGAGCGTCTCGTAGTGCGTGACCGAATGACGGCCACCTTCGATGATGGCCATCTTCCAGTCGGCACCCGGGTGCCGCGCGATGGGCGCCTCGATGGTGCCCGTGAACGGGTCCGGATGGCCCTGCACGAGCGCGTGGTAGATCTTGTCGACGGTGCGGTCACGGAAGGCCTGCTTCAGCACGCTGTAGGCGACCTCCGACTTGGCCACCACCATCAGGCCGCTGGTGCCGACGTCGAGGCGCTGCACGATGCCCTGGCGCTCGGCCGCACCGGAGGTGGCCACCTGCACGCCGGCGGCAGCCAGGTGCTCCACGACGGAGGGCCCCTCCCAGCCGAGGCTGGGATGCGCCGCCACACCGACGGGCTTGTCGACGACGACGAGGTCTGCGTCCTCGAACACGATACGCACACCGTCTGCCAACTGCGCCCGGACCTGCACGCCCACGGGGGCGGAGTCGTCGAGGTCGAGCAGTTCACCGCCGCGGACCTTCTGGGAGCCCTTCGTCACGACAGCCCCGCCCAGCCGGAGGTGGCCGTCGGCGATCATCGTCTCGATGCGCGACCTCGAGTAGCCGGAGATGCGGGCGGCCGCGGCGTCGAGGCGCTCGCCGGCGAGCGCGTCCGGGATCAGGAAGACGCTCATGCGGGCACCTTCCGGGGACTCCGCTCCCGCAGCTCGGCCAGGATGCCGGCCACGATGATGAGACCCGCGGCCACCGTGATGCAGACGTCGGCCCAGTTGAAGATGGCGAAGTTCGGCACCTGGAACATGTCGATCACGTGGCCGTGCAGCGCCGCAGGCGGCTGGGTGATCCGGTCCACCAGGTTGCCGGTGATGCCGCCGAAGAGCAGGCCCAGGGCGACGGCGTGCCAGAGCGCTGTGATCCGCGTGAGCGCCACGAGGCAGCCGACGGTGGCGAGGATGGCGAACACGCTGAAGACGATCGTGACCCCCGAACCCATGCCGAAGGCCGCCCCGGGGTTACGGATGAGGTTGAGGCTCAGCAGTTCCCCCACGACGGGCACACGCTCGCCAGGGGTCAGATGCGTGACAGCGGCGATCTTGATCAGTTGGTCCGCGGCGAGCATCGTCAGGCCGAGGCCCGCGGCGAGCAGACCCACCCCCCAGCGCTGCTTGTTCAGCGCCGTTCCTCGCGCTGCTTGCAGGTCACACACATCGTGGCACGGGGGAACACCTGGAGGCGGCCCTTGCCGATCGGCTGGCCGCAGACCTCACAGAAGCCGTACTCGCCGTTGTCGAACAGGTGGAGCGCGAGGCGGGCCTGCTCTGCCATCTCACGCACGTTCTGCACGAGCGAGAGTTCCTGGTCGCGTTCGAAGTTGCTGGAACCCACGTCGACCGGGTCACGACCGGCTCCGTCGATACCGCCCCGCATCAGGGAGTCCAGTTCGGCCTCGGTCTGCTCGATGCGGCGTTCCATGCGCTGGATCTCATCGACGAGCTCGGCGCGTTGCTCCGCCACCTCTTCGGGAGTCCACGGCTCCTCGCCCTCAAGCACGGGGAGGACCACCTGGGTCTCAGGGGTCTTTTTCGTCGTCGGCATGGCTGCTCTTTCTCGCAGTGGTGTTCTGGTTGGGGAAGGCTACACCAGGATGGGGGCAACGCAACAGGCCGACCCACTTACGGATCGGCCTGCGCTCAGAAAGGTTGTTGACTACTGCTGATCCCCACCGGCCAGCGCATCGAGACGGGGGGTCTCGGAGTGGCGCTGCTGGGCCAGTTCAGGAACGTCGTGCGGCTCCGGGCGGTCGTCCTTGATGGACGCCAGGAGACGCTGCAGCGAACCGGTCATGTTCTCGCGGTAGCTCGTCTCGAACGAACGCAGGGCATCCACCTTGACGGTGAGGTCCGCCTGCTCGCGCTCGAGGGAGGAGAACAGCTCGTGGCGACGCTCGGTGGCCTGACGGTCGATGTCGCTGGCGCGCGACTCAGCTTCCTTGGTCATCTGCTCCGCGTTCACCCGGGCCTCGGACTCGACACGCTCGGCCTTGGTGCGGGCGTCGGTCTTGATCTCGGTGGCGCGCTGCTCGGCCTCGGCGATCTTGCGCTGGGCCTCAGCCTGCGCCTCGTTGACGAGGGTGGTGGCCTGGTCCGTGGCCATCTGCAGGAGCCGCGTGACGGCGGGGGCGGCCTCTTCGGAGCTGGTCACGACGATGTTCTCTGTGCCGCCGACCTGCGTCACACGCTCGGAACGGGCGCGGTCGTACTCGGCGCGCACCTTCTCGAGCTGGTTGCGCAACTGCTCGTTCTCGGCGGACAACTCGCGCACGCGCTCCTCGGCGGCCGCCTGGTGCGCGGCGCTGGAATCGCCACTGCTGTTCAGCGCCGACTTGAGCCGGTCGACCTCGCCACGGAGCGCGGAGATCTCGTGGTCCTTGTCCCGGAGTGCGGAATGCAGTTCCGAGTCGTCCACGACGGCGGGCTGCACGCTGGTGGACTGCACTGAGTCAAGCTCGCGGCGGAGGCGTTCGCGCTCCTTGTCGAACTCGTCGAACGTCAGCTCGACCTTGTCGATGAAGGTGTCGACGTCACCGACCTGGTAACCCGTCTCGCCACGCCGGGACATGCGGAATCGGATCTGGCGCACCTCGTCGAGTGTCAGACTCATGTTGGCTCCATATCGAAAGATGATCAATCAACCGGCCGGAACCGGATTATCTGAGGCTAGCGTAGCCCCATGGGGACCTGCCAGCACCTCAAGCGGGGGTGAAGGGTTCAAAAGGGTAGGTAGACCAGCACCAGTTGCCCGATGATCTGCAGCAGGATGAACAGCACCAGCACGCTGAGGTCCAGCGAGGCGTTGCCCAGCCGCACGGGCTTGATCCACCGGCGGAGGAAACGCACCGGCGGATCAGTCAGGCTGTAGATGGTCTCCACTATCACCAGCACGAAACCCTTCGGGTGCCAGCCGGGAGCAAACATGGGCACCCACGAGAGAATGACGCGGGCGAGGAGAACCCAGATGTAGAGGTTGATCAGCCACCAGAGGATATATGCGACCACTGTGCTCAACTCTGGTTGAAGAAGCCACCAGAAACGATGCGCTCCTTGTCTTCGGGGCCCACGACCAGGTTCTGCGGGCAGAGCAGGAACACCTTGCTGGAGACTCGCTCGATGTTGCCCTGGAGCCCGAAGACGAGGCCGGCAGCGAAGTCGACCAGGCGCTTCTCGTCGCCGTCCTCCATGTCCGACAGGTTCATGATCACGGGGATCTGGTCCCGGAAATTCTCACCGATGACCCGCGCCTCGTTGTACGAGCGGGGACGGACGCTGACGATTCTGCTCAAGTCGGCCACCTCCTTCTGCGGCTGCGCCACGGGCGTCACCGGCTTGGGGCGGCGCTGCGGCAGGGCCTGCACGCGGCTGACTTCCGCGCTGGGCTCGTCTTCCTCAACGTAGACGTCGTCCGTGAGTTCGTCTGCGTCGTCGATGTCGTCATCCCGATAGCGACCGTCTTCGACGAGTCCCATCCACGCGGCAAGCTTCCGAACGCCCACGAGAGTCTCCTTCTGGTTAATACACGAAGGCTAGCGCGCCGCACCAGGGTTACCGGATCCGACGCACCGACGCGCCATGATCACTTCATGAAGTCGGGGACATCCAGGTCGTCGTCGTAGTCCGGCCCGGGCTGGGGCGCGGCGGGACGCTGCGTCGGCATGGGGCTGGCCTGCTGGGCGCGGTACTGCTGGTGGCCCGGGTTGGTGGGCTCCGCCTCGAACTGCGGCTGCTGCTGCGGCCGCGGCTGGGGGGCGGGCTGCTGCTGCGTCTGCGGCTTGGGGGCGACGCGGGCCTGCGGCCGGCGCTGCGGCATGCCACCGTCGAACCCGGCGGCGATGACGGTGATGCGCACCTCGTCGCCCAGGGCGTCGTCGATGACGGTACCGAAGATGATGTTGGCCTCGTCGTGCGCGGCCTGCTCGATGAGCTGGGCCGCGGCGGAGACCTCGAACAGGCCCAGGTCTGAACCACCGGCGATGGAGAGCAGGACGCCGTGGGCGCCGTCGATGCTGGCTTCCAGCAGCGGCGACGAGATGGCCATCTCCGCTGCGGCGCGTGCACGGTCCTCGCCGCGGGCCGAACCGATACCCATGAGGGCGGAGCCGGCCTGGCTCATGATGGACTTCACGTCGGCGAAGTCGAGGTTGATGAGACCCGGGGTGGTGATGAGGTCCGTGATGCCGGACACGCCCTGCATCAGCACCTGGTCCGCCTGCTTGAACGCATCGAGGATGGCCACCTGGTGGTCCGTCATCTGGAGCAGCTTGTCGTTGGGGATGACGATGAGGGTGTCAACCTCTTCGCGGAGCTGCTCGATGCCCACCTCCGCCTGGGAGGCGCGGCGCTTGCCCTCGAAGGAGAACGGACGCGTCACGACGCCGATGGTCAGGGCGCCCAGCGAGCGGGCGATCTTCGCGACGATGGGAGCGGCGCCGGTACCGGTGCCGCCTCCCTCACCCGCGGTGACGAAGACCATGTCGGCCCCCTTGAGGGCCTCCTCGATCTCGTCGGAGTGGTCGTCCGCGGCCTGCCGGCCCTTCGCGGGGTCAGCTCCCGCGCCGAGACCGCGGGTCAGTTCGCGGCCGATGTCGAGCTTGACGTCCGCGTCGCTCATCAGCAATGCCTGCGCATCTGTGTTGACGGCGATGAACTCCACGCCGCGGAGCCCCGCTTCGATCATGCGGTTGACGGCGTTGACGCCGCCGCCGCCGACACCGACGACTTTGATCACCGCGAGGTAGTTCTGAGATGCGCTTGCCATGGGCTAGAGACTATGGGGGCGGCCAAGGCCAGTCCAACGGCACGGCCCAAACCCTCAATAATCACCTCAAGTGCTACTTCAGGGTTTGGTTGAGCCTCGGCCCGTCCACCTACTTCGTCGTGGGATGTCCCGGTGCCGACACGTCGTAAACGGTGGCCTCGACGCTCAGTAGAGCACTCACCACGTCGGCCTTCAACTCGGATTCGTCCGCACTTCCCCACACGACGGTGCGCCCGCCCTCGAGGGAGAGGGAGATCCGGTCCACGGCCTCCGCCGAGATCGCGACGACGGCCGGCCTGAGGTCCGCCGGGATGTGGTTGGCGACGGTGGCGACATCCGCCAGCAACCGTTGCTGGTCCTCCACGGTGGCCACTGTGGCCGGCAGGTCCCGCGGGCCGAGCGCGGCGGTGCGGTGGAAGGCCACGCCCTCCTCATCGATCCAGTCGTACTGGCCGTCGCGTTCCCGCAGGAAGGCGGCGGTGCGCTCGGTGACCTCAATCACGACGGTGTCCGGCAGTTGCCGCGACACCTCGACCGAGCGAACCGCGGGCAGGTCGTTGACCCGTTGGGTCACGGCGCCCAGGTCCTGCGTGAGCAGCGGCTCGCCCATCGGCACCTCGGCGGCGGTGATGATCTGGTCCGTCGTCAACAGCGACACGCCGGTGACCGACACCCGCTGGGCCGCGAAGACCGTCGAGAAGAAGGCCAGCCACACGCCGAGGGCCACCAGCAGCACAGCAGCTGCGAGACCGCCTCGGCACCACCACCTGCGGCGGCGCTCCGCGTTGCGTTTGTCCTGGAGGGCCCTGGCGAACTCGCCCGGGGTCAGCGCTTCGCTCACTTCGCGGTGGGCCGCTGCTTCAGGAGATCAGCAAGTAGCGGGCCGACGATGGTGACGTCGCCACAGCCCAGGGTGATGATGAGGTCACCCGGTTCTGCGATGTCGTTGAGGGCTGCGGGAAGGTCGTACTTCTCCTTGACGTAGACCAGGTTCTCCTGGCCGTGCCTCCGTGCCGCGTCCACGACGAGTTCGCCGGTGACGCCGGGCACCGGGTCTTCCCGGGCGCCGCAGATGTCGTTGATGACCGCGATGTCCGCCAGCGTCATCACCTCACCGAACTCGTCGGCGAAGTCCAGTGTCCGGCTGTAGAGATGGGGCTGGAAGCAGGCGATCAACCGGCCGGTGAGCCCCGTGGCCTCGTTGCCGGCCGACGTGGCGCGCCGGGCCGCAGTCAGCGCGGCGCGGATCTCCGTGGGGTGGTGCGCGTAGTCGTCGAAGACGCGGATACCGGCGGTGTCCGTGATGAGCTGGAAACGCCGCAGCGTGCCCTCGAACCGGCCGAGCGCGTCCACAGCCTCGTTGTGGCTGAGCCCGAGCACGCGGCCCACGGCGTAGGCGGCTGACGCGTTGGCCAGATTGTGGTTGCCCGGCACCTGGAGCACGATCCGGCCGGAATCATCCCCGTAGGTGATGGTGGCGGCGACCCCGTTGCCGTGGGCCTCCACCTCTGTGATGCGTACGTCGGCGTCCTCGGATTCGCCGTAGCGGATGATGTGCGGGGTCTCCCCCACCAACTCCTCCGCCAGCGTGCGGGAGCCGGCATCGTCGACATTGATGACCACGTGCTGGACGTGCGGCCTGGTGGCGAAGGCGCGGAAGCCGTCGGCGTAGGCCTCAGCGGTGCCCCAGTTGACCAGGTGGTCCGCCTCCACGTTGGTGATGACGGCGATCTCCGTGGGGTACTGCAGGAACGAGGCATCTGATTCGTCGGCCTCGACGACGAACGACTCACCGGCGCCGACGGCGGAGCTCGCCCCCGTCGTCGACAGCGGGCCGCCGATGACGTAGCTGGGATCCCTGCCGGCCTCGCTGAGCATGACGGCCGTCATGGCCGTCGTGGTCGTCTTGCCGTGTGTGCCCGCGACGGAGACGCCGCGCTTGCCCTTCATCAGGGCGGCGAGGGCCGCCGAGCGGTGCCAGATGCGCAGGCCGCGTCTGCGGGCCTCCACGAGTTCCACGTTGTCGGCGCGGATGGCCGAGGAGATCACGACGGTCTTCGCGTCGCCGACCTGGGAGGCGTCGTGTCCCACATAGGTGGTCACTCCGGCTCGTTGGAGGCCACGGAGCGCCGTCGAATCAGACTGGTCCGAACCGGAGGTCTTGATGCCGAGTTCGGCGTAGAGGCGGGCGATGCCGCTCATGCCGGAGCCGCCTGCTGCGATGAAATGGACCGGCCCCACCTCGTCGGCGGGCACCACCTCGATGGGATTGAGGAGCATGGGTTGTGATCGACCTTTCTCAGACGGCGTCGATGATGGCGGCTGCGAGGACCTCGGCCGCATCGGCCGGATACATGTCGCGGCACGTGGCCGACATCTGCGCGAGGCGCTGCCGATCTCCGAGGATCTCGGTCACGACATCGACCAGTCTAGTCCGGCTGATCTCACCGTCGGGCACCAGAACGCCGCCGCCGGAGGCGACCAGTTCCGCCGCGTTCCTCCCCTGCTCCCCGTTGCCCCAGGGCAGCGGCACGAACACGACGGGGAGGCCGCTGACGGCGGTCTCCATCACGGTGCCGGCGCCCGCCCGGCCGACCATGAGGTCTGCGGCGGCGTAGGCCACGGCCATGTCCGAGACGAACGCCACCGGCCGGTATTCCGCGCCCGAGGCGCCCGTGACAACGGTGTGCACGGTGTCGTCGAAGTTCTTCGGCCCCAGCACATGCAGGATCTGGATCCCGGCGGCGAGCAACTCGTCGCGCGCCTCCGCGACGGCGTCGTTGATGCGCACCGCTCCCTGCGAGCCGCCGCTGACCAGGAGCGTGGGGCGCTCCGGGTCGAGCCCGAACCGGGACCGCGCCTCTTGGGCGCCCACCGACGGGTGGGTGATCGAGCGGCTCATCGGCATGCCGACGAGCACGCCTCCGGGCAGTTGGGTCTCGCGGAACGTCGTGCCGACGAACTTCGCTGAACGGGCACCGATCTTGTTGGCGATGCCGGGGAGCTTGTTGGCCTCGTGCACCACCACGGGCACCCGCGCGAGCCTGGCCGCCAGGTACACCGGGATGGAGACGTAGCCGCCGAAACCAACGACCACATCGGCCCGCGCCCGGCGGATGACGCTGCGCGCCTCCAGCACCGACCGGGTCAGCGTGTAGGGCAGCTTCACCAGATCCAGGTTCAGCGTGCGCGGAAGCGGCACCGGGGTGATCAGTTCAAGATCGAGACCCGCCTCAGGGATCACGCGGGTCTCCAGCCCCCTGGCCGTGCCGACGCACACGATGGCGGTGTCGGGCCGGGCCGTGAGGAGCGCTTTGGCGGTGGCGATGAGCGGCGACGTGTGGCCGGCGGTACCACCGCCGGCGAGCACCACACTGGTCACGAGTCCTCCCTGCCTGCCGCCATGACGCTCGTCATCCGCGGCCTCGCAGGGACCTTACGCGATGCCAGGTATGCCCGCGCCCCCGGAGTGTCGCGACCCAGGCAGAGCAGGACGCCGACGCCCATGAGGCTGGCGATGAGCGCCGAGCCGCCGGAGGACACGAACGGCAGCGGCACGCCGAGGACCGGAAGGAGGTGCATCACGACGAAGATGTTGATGGTGGCCTGGCCGAGGAACCAGGCGGTGATGCCGGCCGCGACGACCCGGTTGAACATCTTGTCCGACCGGATGGCGATCTCCAGCCCCGCCCAGCCGAGCAGGGCGAACATCGCGATGATCAACAGCACCCCGAACAGCCCGAGCTCCTCGCCGATGACGGCGAAGATGAAGTCTGTATGCGCGCCGTCCTTGAGCCCGCCCCACTTCTGCTTCGAGGCGCCGAGGCCGAGCCCCCACCAGCCGCCCGAGGCCAGCGCGTACAGCGCGGCCATGGGCTGCGACGAGAGGTCCGTGTTGGATTGCGGGTCGAGGAACACGCTGATGCGGCTCATGCGGTTGCCCGAGCCGTAGACCAGCAGCAGCGCCAGCCCGGTCACGGCCGCCCCCAGGGGCAGCAGAACCCGCAGCGAGGTGCCGATGAACCACATCACCGCCACCAGGATGAGGCCGATGATGAGGCCGGTGCCCAGGTCATGGCCGGCCAGCACGAGGGCCAGGATGAGCCCGCCCAACGGCACGAACGGGACGGCCAACTGCCACGGCTCGTGCAGCCTGCCGCGCTTCACGTGGAAGATCGTGCCGCACCACACGACCAGGGCCAGTTTGGCGAACTCCGAGGGCTGGAACTGGCTGCCGCCGATGAGGAGCCAGTTGCGGTTGCCGTTGACAAGCACGCCGAGGCCGGGGATCTGGACGGCGATCAGGAGGGCGACGGCGATCACCCAGAACAGCCAGCCGAACCGTCGAAGCAGGGAAGACGGCAGCCGGCTGAGGATCACCAGGAACACCAGACCGATGGCGAGGAAGGCGAGCTGCCTGAGGGCGTAGTGGTACGGGCCGTCCTGCGTGGACTGGGCCAGCGCGGCCGAGGAACTGAGCACCATCAATGGCCCGATCCCGATCAGCACGGCAACGCTCGCGGCGACGAAATAGTACGGGGCCATGGGCGAGGCCGCCAGGGCCCGCACCTGGGACCAGATGGTGAACCGCGCCGTGGGGGAAGTGGCTGCGTCGGACGCCATGGTCGTGATCCCTCCTGTCCTGTGCCTACCCGAGATACCGCTGTGCCGCCTCGGCGAACGCGTCCCCGCGTGCCGAGTAGCTGTCGAACATGTCCAGGCTGGCACAGCCCGGGGAGAGCAGCACCGCGTCGCCGGGGCGGGCGAACTGCCCCGCCAGAGCGACGACCTCGTCCATCACCCCAGTGTCGCTGCTGTCCAGCACCCGAACGGGGACGTCGGGCGCGTGTCGGGCAAGCGTGTCGGCGATGAGGTGCCGGTCCACGCCGATGACGACGGCGGCGCGCAGCTTGCTGCGGTGCCGTTCGATCAGCTCGTCGAACGTGGTGCCCTTGGCCTGGCCGCCCGCGATCCACACGAAGGAATCGAAGGCCTGCATGGCGGAGTTGGCGGCGTGGGGGTTGGTGGCCTTGGAGTCGTCGATCCACCGGATGCCGTCGGTCTCCGCGATCTGCTGGATGCGGTGGCCGCCCAACTGGAGCCGCTGGAGGCCCTTGGCGACGGAGGTGTGGTGCACGCCGTAGCTGCGCGCCAGCGCCGCGGCCGCCAGGGCATTGGCGACGTTGTGCGGGGCGGCCGGCTGCACGTCGGAGATCTTCGCCAGCTCGAGGGCAGAATCGCGACGCTGCTCGACGAAGGCCCGGTCGACGAGGAGGTCGTCGACGACGCCGAGCATCGAGATGGCCGGGGTGCCGAGCGTGAAACCGATGGCGCGGGCGCCTTCGACGACCTCCGCCTCTTCGACCATCCGCTCCGTCACGGGCTCATCGACGTTGTACACGCAGGCGTGTGTCACGCCCTCGTAGATCTTGGCCTTCTCTGCGGAGTAGCGCTCCATGGCGTCGGGCACGCCCTCGTACCACTCGAGGTGGTCGGGGTGCACATTGAGCACCACAGCGGCGTGCAGGTTGATGTTGTTCATCCAGTGGAGTTGGAAGCTGCTCAGCTCGACGGCGAACACGTCGTACTCGACGTCGTCGAGGATGGCCTCGATGATGGGCCGGCCGATGTTGCCCACCGCGGCGGCCTTCCGGCCGTCGGCGATCAGCATCGATTCCACCATCTGGGTGGTGGTGGTCTTGCCGTTGGTGCCGGTGACGCCCAGCCACGGGATCACCCTGTCCGGCTGCATCATGCGCCAGGCCAGTTCCGTCTCGCCCCAGACGGGCACCCCGGCTGCGGCCGCCTGGCGCAGCAGCGGCGCGGAGGGGCGCCATCCGGGGGAGGTGACGACGAGGTCCGTGCCGGGCGGCAGTTCCGCCGTCGACCCCGGGCCGAGCCGCACGGTCACGTCGAGCTTCTCGAGGAGTTCGGCCTTCTCAGCGTGCACGGTGGACTCGTCCAGGACGACGACCTTCGCGCCGAGCGACATCAGGCCGTCGGCCGCTGCGAAACCGGACACGCCGAGGCCGGCGACGACGACCTGGGCGGAGGGCCAGTCCGAAAGACGGGTTGCGGTGGGGATCCAATCCAGTGTCACGAGCCCGTCACCCACTCCGCGTAGAACACGCCCATGCCGGCCGCCACGCACAGGCCGCAGATGATCCAGAAGCGGATGACGACGGTGACCTCGTCCCACCCCTTCAACTCGAAGTGGTGGTGGATGGGCGACATCTTGAAGATGCGCTTGCCCTTGGTGGCCTTGAAGTAGCTGACCTGGAGCGCGACCGAGCCCACCTCGATCACGAACAGCAGGCCGAGGATCAGCAGCAGCAGTTCGGTGCGCGTCATGACCGACAGGCCGGCGAGGGTGGCGCCGATGGCCATGGAACCGGTGTCGCCCATGAAGATCTTGGCCGGCTTGGCGTTCCACCACAGGAAGCCGAAGGTGGCTCCGGCGAAGGCGATGGCCAGCACCGCGAGGTCGTTGGGGTCGCGCACCTCGTAGCAGCGTGCCGCCATCGATCGGGCCACCGAGGGCCGCGAGCACCACTGGTTGAACTGCCAGATGTTGACGATGGTGTAGGCCGCGAACACCAGCGTGGCCGAGCCCGCCGCGAGGCCGTCCAGGCCGTCGGTGATGTTGACGGCATTGGACCAGGCGGCGATCAGGAAGATGATGAAGACGACGGCCACCACGATGGGCAGCGTCAGCCACGGGATGTCCCGCAGGAACGAGATGGCCGGTGAGGCTGGCGTGATGCCGCGGTGGTTCGGGAAACTCAGCGCCGCGACGGCGAAACCGCCGCCGATGACGGCCTGGCCGATCAACTTGCCGCGCGGGGTGAGGCCGAGGCTGCGTTCCTTGGAGATCTTGGACCAGTCGTCGAGGAAGCCCAGGAACCCCATGCCGACGGCGAGCCCGAGCAGCAACAGCCCGGAGAGTGTGGGAGGTTGCCACCGCACGAGGTGCGTGACGAGGTAGGCCAGCAGCACGGCGACGAGGATGACGAGGCCGCCCATCGTCGGGGTGCCACGCTTGACATGGTGCGTCGTGGGGCCGTCCTCGCGGATGAACTGACCGTACTGTCGCCTGGTCAGGAACTTGATCAGCAGCGGAGTGCCGATCAGTGAGAACAGCAACGACAGCGAACCTGCCGTGAGGATGTTGATCACTTCGCCGCTCCGTCCTTGCCGGCCAGGGCGGCCGCCACCGTTTCGAGACCCACGCCGCGGGATCCCTTGATGAGCACGACGTCGCCGGGGTTCAGCGTAAGGGAGGCCACGACCTCCTCACGATTCGCCGTCCGCGCAATGATGCCCTCACCGGCGGCGCCGGCCACGATCCTGTCGGCCAGGTCCCCGACAGCGACCACCTCGGCGACACCGAGGTCTGCGGCGAGCCTGCCCACCTCCTCGTGGAGGTCGTCCGCCAACGGGCCGAGCTCGAGCATGTCGCCGAGCACCGCCACCACCCGCGCGCCGGGGTGTTCGCCCCGCGTGCCGTGCACCAGTTCGACGGCGGTCGCGAGCGCGGCGGCCATGGAATCGGGGTTCGCGTTGTAGGAGTCGTTGAGCACGAGCACGCCGTCGGGGCGCGGGATGAGTTCCATCCGCCAACTCGAGCGCTGCACGGCCCCGGAGAGGGCCCGTGCCACCAGCTCGATGTCGAGGCCCACCGCGAGGGCGGCGGCGGCCGCGGCGAGCGTGTTGGGCACCTGGTGCCGGCCGATCACGCCCAGCGTGACCTGCGCGGTGCGTTCACCGTCGGAGTCCCTCGCGACGAGTTCGAAGCTGGGCTGGCTCAGGGCGTTCATGGTGACGTTGCGGGCGCTGACCCGGAGGTCGCCGCCGTCCAGCTGGCCCTCGCCGAACCAGGCGATGCGAGCCTTGGTGACGGCGGCCATGCCCGCGACGGCGGGGTCGTCGGCGTTGAGTACGGCCCAGCCGTCCTCCGCCAGATCCGCCACGATCTCGGACTTGGCGATGGCGGTGGCCTCCACTCCCCCGAACTCGCCGACGTGGGCGCGGCCCACGTTGAGGCACACGCCGACGTCGAGCCCGACGATCGAGGTGAGCCACGCGATGTGCCCCTTGCCGCGGGCGCCCATCTCCGAGATGAGGTACCGGGTGTCGGCGTCGACGCGGCACGCGGTCAGCGGCACGCCGACCTCGTTGTTCTGGGAGCCGACGGGGGCCACCGTGGGGCCGGCGGCCTCGAAGACCTGCGCCATCAGGTCCTTGGTGCTGGTCTTGCCGGAGCTGCCGGTGATGCCGATGGAGACCATGCCGCGGGCGCGTTCCTCGCGGACGATGCCGCGGGCGAGCCAGCTCATGGCCGTGATGGAATCTTCGGCGAGGATGTGCGGCACCTCTGCGGCCGTGCCGTACATCCCGATGATGCCGCGCGCGCCCGCCTCGACGGCGGCCGCAGCATAGTCGTGCCCGTCTGCGCGCTCGCCGGGGATGGCGACGAAGAGCGAACCCTCGGTGGCTTCACGGTTGTCGATGACGACGTCAGGGCCCACCTCCACGTCGGTGTCATCGCCGAACAGCTCGACGGGGGCCGGTTGGATCAGCTCCACCAACTCAAACATCGTGCGCACACGCATGCGGGTCTCCTTCCTCACCGCCGCGGCCCCAGGCACGGGCCGCCTCCTCGACATCGTCGAAGTCGACGGTGCGGTCTGCCAGGATCTGGCCGCGTTCGTGCCCCTTGCCGAGGATCGCCACCACAGTATCGCCACCGGCCCGCCCCAAGGCGGTCTCTATGGCGGCGCGCCGCCCAGGCACCTCGAGGAGCTCGGTGCCGGGCCGCTGGGCACGGCGCGCCCCCGCCATGACCTCGGCGCGGATCGCGGCCGGGTCCTCGGAGCGGGGGTTGTCGTCGGTGATGATCGTCACATCGCTCAGGCCGGCCGCCACCGCGCCCATCTCCGGACGCTTCTCGACATCCCGGTCGCCGCCGCAGCCCAGCACGCACACGAGCGTGCCGATTCCCTGGAGGGACCGGAGGGCAGCCTCGACCGCCTGCGGGGTGTGGGCGAAGTCCACCACCGTCAACGGCGCATCGGGGCCCAGGTGGACACGCTGCATCCGCCCGGGGATCTGCGCGGTGGCCAGGCCACGCAGCGCGGCGTCCACGGGCACGCCGACCGCTTCCAGCATGGCAAGCGCCACCACGGCGTCGATCATGTTGTAGACGCCCGGCAGGCTCAGCTCCAGCGTCAGGTCCTCGCCCCCGCGGGTCACCGTGGCGATGCCGCCGAGGGGATGGACGGGGCGGTAGTCGCTCATCCGGTAGTCGACCTCTGGTCCGGTACCGGCGGTGATCAGCCGGCTCTGCCCGTGTCCGGCGACCCGGCCCGCGATCTCGACCCCGGCGCTGTCGTCGGTCCAGACCACACTGGTGCGGGCGCGGCCCGGCTCGAAAAGCCTGGACTTGGCCGCGAAGTACTCCTCCAGGGTGTGGTGGAAGTCGAGGTGGTCACGGCCCAGGTTGAGGAACGCGGCCACGTCGAACTCGATGGCGTCGACCCGGCTGAGGGCCATCGCGTGCGAGCTCACCTCCACGGCCACCGAATCGGCTCCGCGCTCCTCCATCACCGCCAGCAGCGCCTGCAGGTCAGGCGACTCCGGGGTGGTCACCGTCGACCTGCTCGAGTTCAACTCCTCGCCACCCAGGCGGAAGCCGATGGTGCCGATCGTGCCGGCCACCCGCCCAGCGGCCATCAGGCCGGCCTTGACCAGCGCGACGGTGGTGGTCTTGCCGTTCGTGCCGGTCACGCCCAGCGTCGTGAGGCGCCGCGCGGGCTCGCCGAAGACCCGCGCGGAGACGACCGCCATGGCCGCACGCACGTCGTCGGCCACCAGTACAGGCACCTCGAGCCCGGTCAGCCGGGCGGCCCCCTCGTCGTCGGTGAGCACTGCGGCGGCGCCGGCGTCGACGGCGGCCCGGGCGAAATCCGCGCCGTGCCGCTGCCTCCCGGGCAACGCCACGTACAACCAGCCGGGCAGGATCTCCTGCGAACTGAGGCTGATGCCGGTGATGGGCGCCGAGCGGCCGATGTCGCCGACGAGGTCGAGCCCCGCCACCAGTTCGGTGAGCGGGGCCGCCGTGGTCTGGGTGGGCCGGATCGATGTCATGTCAGTCAAAAGTGGTGGGCAGATCGGGTGCCTCCGTGGTTGAGGGTGCCACGTTATAGCGTGGCAGCGCCAGCGAGAGGATGTTGTTCGTCACGGGCAGGGCCAGCCGGCTACCGAGGTTGCCGTTGCGCGGCCGGTCGAGGACGACATAGACGAGCAGCTGCGGGTCCTCGGCGGGCGCCACGTTCACGAACGAGGCGGTGTAGCCGTTGTAGCACTTGCACTGCGGGTCGAAGCGCTGGGCGGTGCCGGACTTGCCGGCGGTCCGGTACCCCGGGATCCGGCGGTTGTCGTTGAGCGTGATCACCGACTCCATCATCTCGACCACGGACGCGGAGGCCTCGTCCGAGATGACGCGGCGGCTCTCGGGCTGCGGCAGTTCGATCTCTGTGCCGTCGGCCGCCTTCGCGGACTTGATGATCACCGGCTGGTGGTAGGTGCCGCCGTTGGTCACAGCGGCGACCGCTGCGGCCATCTGCACGGCGTTGACGCTGAGGCCCTGGCCGAACGAGATCTGGTCGCGTGTGTAGTCCGGCATGTCCTTGGTGGGGATCTGACCGGTGGACTCGCCGGGCAGGCCGGTGCCGGGCTTGGCGCCCAGCCCGAACGAGGACAGGTAGTCGGTGATGGTCTGCTTCTCGAGGTCACGCGTGAGCATGATCATGCCGACGTTCGACGACTGCGCGACGATCCCGCGGGCCGTCAGGTTGAGGTCGCCGTGCGAGAAGGAGTCGCGGACCACGCCGCCGCCGGAGGCGATGCTGCCGGGCACGACCCGCTTGGTGTCGGGGGTCACCAGACCCTGGTCGGCCAGGGCCGCCATCGTCAGGACCTTCTGCACCGAGCCGGGCTCGTAGACCTCGGTCACCGCGCGGTTGCCGAGGTTGTCGCCGTCTGCGGCGCTGGGGTTGGCGGAGTCGAAGCTGGGGCCGTTGGCCAGCGCGAGGATCTCACCGGTGTGGATGTTCATCACGACGGCGGTGCCGGTCTTGGCCTGCGCCTGCCGCATGCCGTCGGCCAGGGCCTGTTCCGTCATCCACTGCAGGTCCGAATCCAGCGTCAACTCGTACGAGGCGCCGTCCACCGGCGGGGTCATGATGTTGGTGCCCAGCGGGATGCGGCCGTAGGTGGAGGCGTCGTAGACCTGCTCACCGGGGGTGCCCTCGAGGTGTTCGTCGAGCGCGTACTCCAGGCCGGCCGCGCCGTCGCCCTCGGCGTTGACGAAGCCCACCACGTTGGAGGCGACCGAGCGGTTGGGGTAGACGCGGATGGGATCAGGGGTGCCGAAGACGCCGTACCAACGACGCTTCCCTTCACCGTCCAGCCCGGCCTTCATGTCCGCCTCGATGGCGCTGAAGGTGGCCGCGGGGACCCGTCGGGCGACGATCTCGTAGCGGGAGTCCGGCGTGTCGATCAGCGTGAGGTACTTCTCCTTGCGGCCGCCCAGGTGCTTGGCGAGGATCTCGGCCACTGCGTTGGGCGCCAGCTCGGTCTCCTCCAGCTTCCGCTTGCTCATGGCGTAGCGCTTGTCCGCCCCGTTGGTGCGCACCATGTCGGGATCGATGGAGACGAGCATGGCCGGCTCGGTGCTGGCCAGCACCACACCGTTGCGGTCGAGGATCTCTCCCCGCGTGGCGGGCAGCTCCCGCTTCGACTGCATCTTGGCGGCGGCCT
Organism: Tessaracoccus zhenghani; assembly: GCF_054552775.1. Taxonomy (NCBI): domain Bacteria; kingdom Bacillati; phylum Actinomycetota; class Actinomycetes; order Propionibacteriales; family Propionibacteriaceae; genus Tessaracoccus; species Tessaracoccus zhenghani. The sequence continues at coordinate 1,153,233 of NZ_CM137275.1, forward strand.
CGGCCGCGAACGCCTGGGAGTCGAGGCCCTGGAGCTGGACGGCCCGCACTCCCGCCACGCCGAGCAGAAGGGCGAACACCAGCATGAACACGCGGATCCGCACGGAGGAACGCCCCACGGGCAGGCGCACCGTCTTGCGGTAGGTCCGGGGTGCTCCGGCGGGCCTGGAGGTGCGCAGCTTCGGCTTGGCGGCGGGCTTCGCCGCGCTCGTGCGGCTGGACGCCTGCTTCTTGGCCGGCTGCTTCCTGGCTGACTGCTTCTGCGTGCCCCCCTGCTGTGACGGGCGCTTCTGGGATGGCCGCTTCTGGGCGGGGGGCTGCTCGGCCGGCCGCTTCGCACGGGGCCGCTTCTCCCCGCTCACTCCTGGGCTCCAGACGCTCCGACTGCCACCAGTTCGCTGTCCGAGCCGGGGTCCGCGGGTTGCGCCGGCCGGCTCGGGGTGGGCAGCACAGGAGCCGGGACGGGCTTGGTGGCGATGCCGCGCAGGAAGGGCATCTCGTCCTCGGTGGCCGGGGTGGGCACACCGGTCACGGTCCCGTCGGCTAGGTTGATGAAGGCGGGGTACGGGTTGGGGACCATTCCGAGTTCGCTGGCGCGCAGCGCGAGCGCGTTGGCGCTGGACATCCGCTGGATGTGCGACTCGAGAGCGGCCGACGTGTAGCTGAGCTCCGTCGCATCGCGGCGCAGGCTCGAGAGCTCACGCGACTGCGCGCCCACGTTGGTGGTCACGATCGTCACGCCGGCCAGACCGACGGCGATCAGGCCGAGGAGGATGCTGACGAACCCTACCGTCGAGACGGTGGCCCCCACAGACTGCGGAACCACCCCCAGCCTGGGCCGGGCGGGCGCAGCCGCGACCGGATCGTCGGTGGTGATGGGCTCGGCGCTCATGCTGCCTCCTTGATTCGTTCGGCCACGCGGAGTCGCGCGGAGGCCGCCCTGGGGTTGGCGGCGGTCTCTTCGGGGGTGGGTTTCTCGGCACCTCGGGTGAGCAGTGCCAGTTCTGCCTTGAGGTGGTCAGGGACCAGCGGCATGTCGCGGGGGCCGCGGTCGGTGGCCTTGGCGGCGAAGGCCCGCTTGACGGCGCGGTCCTCGAGCGAGTGGTAGCTCAGCACTGCCATCCGGCCGCCCAGGGCGAGCGCGTCGATCGCCGCCGGCAGCACGCCGTTGAGGGCGTCGAGTTCGCGGTTGACCTCGATGCGCAACGCCTGGAAGGTGCGCTTGGCCGGGTGGCCGCCGGTGTGGCGGGCCGCAGCGGGGATGGCACCCGAGATGGTCTCCACCAGCCTGGCGGAGGTCTCGAACGGGCGATGCTCGACGATGGCACGGGCGATGCGGTCCGCGAAGCGTTCCTCGCCGTAGCGCGAGAGGATGCGTGAGAGGTCTCGGGCGGAGTAGGTGTTGAGCACGTCGGCGGCGGTTGGGCCCTCCGTCGGGTTCATCCGCATGTCGAGGGGTGCGTCGACCCGGTAGGCGAAGCCGCGCTCGGTGCGGTCGATCTGGAGGGAACTGAGGCCGAGGTCCAGGAGGATGGCGTCGACGCTCTGGATCCCGAGGTCGTCGAGCACCTCGGGCAGTTCGTCGTAGACAGCGTGCACCAGGGTGGCTCGCTCCGCGAGGTCACCGAGTCGTTCGAGGGCGACGGCGTGCGCGTCGAGGTCGCGGTCGATGCCGATCAACCGGGCCTCGGGGCAGGCCTCGAGGATCGCGATGGCGTGCCCGGCGAGGCCGAGGGTGCCGTCGACGTAGATGGCGCCCGGCCGTGACAGTGCCGGGCGCAGCAGATCGACGATGCGGTCACGCATGACCGGATCGTGCACGTCTGTGAAACCCTGCATGATGCTGTTTCGACCCTTCTTGAAAGCTGTGTTGTTCTGGTGGGTGCCCCCTCCAGTGGTTCCCTTCCGGGCCGGACCTGACATCGGGGAAGTGAGATCAGGGCCTGACCGGCCGGGAGCCACCGGGTGGGTCACAAGCCGGTGAGTGCGACGAATTCGTCATCCATCTCGGAGAAACCCTCCTCGCTGGCCTGGGAGTACTCGTGCCATGCCTGGGCGTCCCAGATCTCGGCGCGCTCTCCGGCGCCGATCACCACGACCTCGCGATCCAGGTTCGCGTACTCGCGCAGCGGGGGCGGGATGGTGATGCGCCCCTGCTTGTCCGGAACTTCGTCGCTGGCCCCGGCCATCAGCATGCGCTGGTAGTCGCGGACCTGCTTCACGGTGCTGGGGGCGCTCATGAGGGCGGACATCTTGGCCTCGAAGGTGGCCCTGGGATACACCGCGAGCGACCTGTCCTGCGCTCTGGTGACGACCAGGCCGTGCTCGAGCGCGTCGCGGAACTTGGCGGGAAGGATCAGCCGGCCCTTCTCGTCGAGTTTCGGTGTGTACGTCCCCATGAAAAACATGCGATGCCAGGCCTCCTTCCCCCACTTGTCATCCACTTCGCTCCACTGCGCACCACGGTACCCCACTTTCCCCCACCAGCCCACCACTTTTTGTCGGTGGGTTGTGCTTGTTCGCCCTTTTTCTGCTCGGGAGTCGTCGAGCGGCACGCCTGTCCTCCATCTGGCAGGAAGTGGCTAGGTTGTCGAGCGACACTCGTGAAGGCTTCCGGGCACGGTTAGTCTTGGTGTGCTTGCCGCACGAACATCGAGGAGCCTTCCGGTGAACCAGCCCGCCACACCGTCACTGCATGAGGTGTCCCAACTCGCCAGCCGCATCGCCTCGGAGATGGCGCGCGTGATCGAGGGCAAGCCCCACCAGATCCGCATGGCCGTGATCGTGCTGCTGGCGGGGGGACACCTCCTGATAGAGGACGTCCCGGGCGTGGGGAAGACGGTCTTGGCGAAGTCGCTCGGACGCGCCATCTCCGGCGACGTCAAGCGCATCCAGTTCACGCCGGACCTGCTGCCCAGCGACGTCACCGGCGTGTCGGTGTTCAACCAGTCGACGCGCGAGTTCGAGTTCAAGCCCGGCGGGATCTTCGCCCACATCGTGCTGGGGGACGAGATCAACCGCGCCTCCCCCAAGACGCAGTCCGCCCTGCTCGAGGCGATGGCGGAGAGCCAGGTCTCGGCAGACGGCAAGACCTACCAGCTGCGTCAGCCGTTCATGGTCATCGCCACCCAGAACCCCATCGAGATGGAGGGCACCTATCCCCTCCCCGAGGCCCAGCGGGACCGCTTCATGGCCCGCATCACCATGGGGTACCCGGCCCGCACCGCCGAGGTGGCGATGCTCACCCACCACGCCAGCGGTGACCAACTCGCCACGGTCAGCGCCGTCACGGACGCCGCCTCCGTCGCCGCCGCCATCGACGCCATCCGGGGCGTGTTCGTGGCTCCGGTGATCAACGACTACATCGTCAGCATCGTCGAGGCCACGCGCCAGCACCCCGACCTGCGGCTCGGCGCCAGCCCCCGCGCCTCCCTGCACCTCATGCGAGCGGCCCGCGTTGAGGCGGCTCTCGGTGGGCGCGACTACGTCATCCCCGAGGACGTGCGCTCGCTCGCCGCCGAGGTGCTCTCCCACCGGGTGCTGCCCACCGTCGAGGCCCAGGTGGCGCGCCGCGACCCGGCAGACATCATCACGTCCGTGCTGGCCTCGGTGCCCACCCCCGCCAGGAGCTGACCCGTGCGTCGAGGCACCCGGCTGACCGGACGCGGCATCACGCTCCTGCTGAGCGGCGCGTTGGTCATCGGCGGCGCCGCCTACATCGGCGAGGTCGACGTGCTCTGGGTCGGCCTGGTGATGGCTGCCCTGCCGCTGCTGGCGCTGGGCTACCTCGTCCTCGCGCGTCCCCTCGTGACGCATGAACGCTCCCTGACCCCGCCCACCATCCCCGTCGGCACGTCCACCAGGGTGGTGCTCCACGTGCTGAACCAGTCGCCGGCCCAGGCGTCGGCGCTGCGCTTCCACGATGGCGCCGACGCGTCGCTGGGCGGCGGCGCGTCCTTCGTCATCGCGCGCGGCTTCGGCGAATGGAGCCAGGCGGTGGGCTACACCGTCGAGGCGCTGCGCCGCGGCCGGTTCAGCGTCGGCCCCCTCTGGGTTCAGGCCGGCGACCCGCTCGGACTGGCGCTGCGCGGCTTCATCGCCAAGGGACGCGATTCCGTGCTCCGCGTCACGCCGCGCATCTGGCGGCTCGACGACCTGGCCGGGGGCGCCGGGCTCGGCAGCGCCGGCGACGCCACCCCCCAGCGGATCGGCTCCGCAGGCGCCGACGACGTCCTCGTGCGTGAACACCGGCACGGCGACGACATGCGCCGCGTGCACTGGAAGATGACGGCCAAGAAGGACGACCTCATGGTGCGGCTAGAGGAGCACCCGTGGGATCCGTCGAGCACCCTCATCGTGGACACCCGCCGCAGCGCGCACCTGGGCGACGGCGCGGACAGCTCCCTCGAGTGGGCCGTCTCCGCGGTCACCTCCGTGGCCGCCCTCCTGAGTGAGGGCCGCCACAAGCTCGCCATCATCGCCCCCTCCGGCCGCGTCTTCGAGACGGGGCACAGCGTGGGCGAGGCCTCGCGCCAGTTGATGATCGAGGCGATGACGGACCTTCCCACCTCGGAGGAGACGTGGCTCGGCTCCGCCGTCGACGACCCTGAGCTGCTGACCTCGGTGGCCTCGCTCGTGGCCGTGACCGGCCTCCTGTCGAACGCGGATGCGGCCGCCCTCGCCGCCGCTGGCGGACGGGCGCGCAGCCTGATCGCCCTGGCTCCGGACGCCTCGGCCTGGGACGCCGAGCACGACGAGCACCGCGAGGCGATCAGGTTCCTGCTCGGCCGGGGTTGGCGCGTCGAGACGTTCCGCCCGGGCGAGCCCGTTCCGCAGGTGTGGCAGCGGGTGACGACATGAGGTTCACCCACCACCCGTTCTCGCACGTGATCGTGGCCGCTGCCGTGTGGTTGTCGATGCTGCCGCTGTCCACGCTGGTCTCCGACACCCAGCAGGTGTGGGCGCACGCCTGGTTCATCCTGGGCGCGGCCGGCACCGTCGGGCTCGTCATGGGGCTGCTGCGGGCGCCGCGGGCGCTGGTCCTCTTCGTCCAGCTGCTCGTGATCCTCGGCGTGCTCGCCTGGCGCGGGTTGGCGCTGGCGCCCCGGGGGGATCCCCTGGCCTCGCTCCGGGCGCTCACCGCAGACGGTGTCGAGGTGATCCGCACCGGCGTGCCGCCACTGGAGCCGGAACCCGGGTTGGTGTGGCTATGCCTCATCCTCGCGGCCCTGCTGGTGATCATCGTCGAACTGCTGGTCAACGGCCTCGAGCAGCCCGCCTGGACGATCGCGCCCCTGGCGTTGACCTACGGCGTCGCGGCGCTCGTGCGCATCGACGACCTCGACTGGCTGCTGCTCGTGCCCGTCGTCGCCGGCTTCATCGCCATCCTGTTGAGCTCCACGGGCGCGGGCGAAGCGGCGGGCCAGGCCTCCCGTGCGAGCTCCCACCACCTGTCGCGGGTGACCGTCGGGTTGGCGTTCGGCGTTGCCGCGCTGGTGGTGGCGATCCTGGGGTCGGCCATGGTGCCCCTGGGAGACAAGCGTCCCTGGACTGAGGGTGGCCAGGACGGCCCCATCCAGCTCAGCGACCCCACCGTGCGGCTCGACCAGGACCTGCGCCGCCCCACGGACAGCCCGGTGCTGACGTACCGCACGAGCACCGGTGGGCCGGTGTACATGCGCACCGTGGCGCTTCCCAACCTCAGTTCCTCCGGCGCCGGACTGGTGCCGATGTCGCTCAGCCGCTCGGGGCTGGACGGAGACCACGACTTCCCCGGCGAGCAGGTGACGGTCGACGTCCAGATGGACGCGGTGCCGTCCGAGTACCTCCCCGCCCCGTTCGCGGCGACCTCCTATGACGCCGACGGCGCGTGGAGTCACGACCCCGACACGCTCGCGATCGTCGCCTCGGGCCCGAACCGCACGCAGCAGACGGTCAACCTGAGCTACCGCGTCGAGTCCACGCTGCCCTCCCCCACGCGCGAGGAGGTGTCGCAGGCGAACGCCGGCAGCCTACCGAGCGCCGTCACGCGCGAGGTCCCCGCCGGGCTGAGCCCCGGCGTCACCGCCCTGACCAGCGACGTGGTCGCCGGCGCGACCACCGCGGGCGAGAAAGCCCTGGCCATTCAGCGGTTCCTGCGCTCCGACGCGTTCCGCTACACGCTGGAGGCTCCGAACACCGCCGGGACGGACACGATCTCGAGTTTCCTGTTGGACGCCCGCTCGGGTTACTGCATCCACTTCGCCGCCGCGATGATCACCATGGCGAGGATCGAAGGCATCGACGCCCGGATGGCCGTCGGGTTCGTCCCCGGTGAACAGCAGGCGGACGGCAGCTACCTGGTGACCTCGCACGACGCCCACTCGTGGCCCGAGTTGTACTTCGAGGGCCTGGGCTGGGTGCCGTTCGAGCCCACCCCCGCGTACCAGGGCGACCCGGAGTACGTGGATCCCTCGGCGATGCAGCCTGCCACGAGCCCTTCGCCGTCGCCCACGCCCAGCGCGGCGCCCACCCCGCAGCCCACCACGGTGCCGCCCACCCTGCAGCCGGTACCGACGGCGCCGACCACGGTGGACGATGGCCCGGGGCCGGTGGTCCGGGGGCTGCTGATCGCCCTGCTGGTGCTGCTGGCGCTCGCCCTGCCCGCACTGGTCCGCCTGGGGCTGCGCGCCTCGCGTCTGCGGCCCGACGGCGACCCCGGCCAGGCGACCGACCGGGCTTGGCGGGAGGTGCAGGCCATGTTCGCCGACTACGGCCTGCGCTGGCCCGAGGGTTCACCCGGACCGGCCGGCCGGGAGGCAGCGGAACAGTTGTCGCCCCGGGGCGCGGAGGCGCTCGCCGCCATCGCCGCGACGGTGGAGCGCAGCCGGTATTCCCGCGACGGCGCGCCCGTCACCGAGCTCCCCGCGGAGGTGGGCACGCTACGCAAGGCGCTCGCCGGCCAGGCCACCCGGGGAGCGCGCCTGCGTGCCGTGCTGCTGCCCGCGTCGCTGTGGCGGCTGGGCCGGTAGCCAGATTGCTCTTGGGGTTGACGATTCCCCGGCATAGAATGGTCGCCACCGGTAGTAAGGGAGAAGGCCATGGCGCTGTCTGAACAGGAACAGAGGCTGCTGGAGCAGCTTGAGGCGTCGTTGAAGGCCGAGGACCCGAAGCTGGCCGACGCACTCAGCGGTACCACGCAGGTCAAGCTGCACCGTCGTCGTGCGGCCATCGCAGGGCTGGTGTTCATCGTGGGCGTCGTGGTGCTGCTCGTGGGCGTGCAGGTGCATCCCGCCGTCAGCATCGGCGGCTTCCTGTTGATGCTCGGCGGCGCCCTCGTGGGAATCAGTTCCTGGCGGCGCGTGTCTGACGACGCGCAGCCCAGCCGGCCCGGTTCAGGCGGCCCCCGCACCTCCCCCGGCGCGGGATCAAGCCAGGACTTCATGGACAAGCTCGAGGAGCGCTGGCGTCGACGTCAGCAGGGCGACCTCTGAGGCTCAGACCAGCTGCATCGTGGTGATGCAGGTGGGGTCTTCGACGCCGGTGGAGATCTCCTGCGTGGCGGACTTCCCGTCATGGCCCACCGTGATGGTGGCCCGGATGCCTGCGGGCAGCCAGAAACCGGCGAACCCGTTGTCATAGGTGGTGACCGTCTCATCGACGAGTTCCTCACCCTCTGCCGTGACGATGGACACCTCGATCTCCTGACCGGCCAGTTCACCCTGACATGAGGCGAGGTTGTGGTTGTAGCACTCGTGGGTCTGAGTCAGGTAGGGCGCCACGGAGAGATAGAAGCCCTCGTCGACGGGCAGCGTGACCTCGGCGCCGGTGTCATCACTCAGAACGAGCTCTCCCGGGCGGACGGAGCCGTAGGGGCCGGCCTCCCTGTCGTCGTTGGTGGCATCGAGGCTGGTGACGATCTCGCGTACCGACCTGCCGTCGAGGTTGTGCTCCGCAAGGAAGTCCGACTCGGCGGACGCCGACGTGGTTGGGGTTCCGACAGGCGCCGGGGCGCCGGAGCAGGCCGCGACGACGGGCAGCAACGCGGCTGCGGCCACGGCGATCAGGGTCTTCTTCACTGAGGGTCCTCACATCTGGTTGGTGGTGCCCACGATACCGGGGTGGGGTACCGGGATTGCCCGGGGGGTGGGGATTGCCGCGGGTGGCTTGGGATCACGAGGCGTGGAGCGCGGGCCGTCGGGTGAGTCTGGCCCGCTGCACCGCCTTCGGGCCGAAGCGCAGCACCGCCCTGTCCACCGCCTGTTCCGCCTCGCTCCAGCCGTGCGCCGGCTCGTCGAGGGCGGGCTGCTCGTAGGTGGTGGCCTTCGGCACGAGTTTCTCCATCCGCACGCCCACCCGCCGGATACGGGCGCGCTGCAGGTTGAGTTTGCCGTAGAGCCGCATGGCCTCCGCGTAGACGTCGTTGGTGCGGTCTGTGAACGCCTTGAGCGTGCCGGTACGGGTGATGGTGGTGAAGTCTGCGAACCGGACCGACAACGTCACCGTGCGGCTCACCATCTCCTGCGCCCGCATGCGGGCGGCGGTACGCTCCGCCATCCGCAGGATCTCCGTGGCGACGATGGCGGCGTCGTCGGTGTCTCGGGCGAACGTCTCCTGCGAGCCGACGCTGTGCTCCGCAGGCTGACGTGCCAGCACCGAGCGCTCGTCGCGGCCCCAGGAGAGATCGAACAGCATGGCACCGAGGTTGTCGCCCATGGCGCGCTGCAGGGTGGCCCGGGGTGTGTTCGCCAGGTCCCGTACGGTCTCCAGCCCCAGCTTGCGCAGTTTGCCGGCGGTGACCTCACCCACTCCCCAGATGGCGTCGACAGGCAGCGGGTGCAGGAACGCGATCACGTCCTGGGCCCGCACCAGACGCAACCCGTCCGGCTTGGCCTGCTTCGAGGCGAGTTTGGCGATGAACTTGTTGGGGCCGATGCCGACGGAGCACGCCACCCCCTGCTCGTCCATCACCTGCGCACGCAACTGTTCCCCGACGGCGACCGGGTCCTCGCCGAGGCGGCGCATGGCGGTGGTGAGGTCCATGAACGCCTCGTCGATGGAGGCCATCTCCACCTTGTCCGTGAACGTGTCGAAGATCTCCCCGATGCCCGTGGAGACCGCGCCGTAGTGGTCATGGTCAGGGTGCACGACGGCCACCTGGGGGCACAAGCGCCGGGCCCTGCTCGACGGCATGCCTGCGCTGATGCCGTAGCGGCGTGCCGGGTAGTTGGCCGACAACACCACTCCCCGGGTGGAGCCACCGACGAACATGGGCACGTCGCGCAGCTCGGGGTGGCGCGCCATCTCGACCGAGGCGTAGAACGCGTCCATGTCCACGTGCACGACGACCTGCGGGAGGCCGCCCGTGGAGGCTTGGCTGCGGGCGGTAGACATGGGGATCACCTTCCTGAGCTTCCGGGGCTGGAGTGCCACAGTTTGCGCGGGGCATCCGCGGCACCGGTGCCCGCCGGTTTGATGTCTGAGTAGGGGGACTGCTTGAACCCGCTGGCATGCACCAGCACCCGTCTCCGACCCATCCCGCCGGCACGGGTGTGGTTCTGCGGATCCGGCGGCGGTTCCTCGCCGTCGGCCGGGAGCGGGGGCTCTGGCGCGGCTTGGGGTTTCTCAGCAGGCTTCCACTCCCCCACCAACGAGTAGCCCTGGGGTACCTCGTCGAGGATGGCCGTCACCGCGGCGATGGCCTCAGCTTCCGTCGCCCCCTGGTCCAGCGCAGCGCGCCAGGCCGCGTCCAGGGTGCCCAGATCCCAGGCGCCGGTGGCGCGGATGGAGAGGCCGCGGGTGCCGGTGCGCCGGATGAGCCCCCGCACCAAGAGGATCCACGACGCGAACACCGTGGCCGCGTACGGGCCCTGGACGTCCTCGAAGAAGGTGGTGTCCACCGGGCCGGTGGAGTCGTCGAGGGTGAGGAAGATCACCCGCCGGCCGGAGCGCACCGGAGGGGTCTGGGTGGCCACCTTCACCCCGGCGACGAGCACCTCGTCGCGGTTGCGGCGCTGCAGCAGCGTGCGGGAACTGGCCGCGCCGATGGCGCGCAGCAACGGAAGGTAGCGCTCCATGATGTGGTGGCTGGCGTCCAGCCCGAGGATCTCGAGTTCGGCCTTGAGCCGCTGCTCGTCGTCCATCTCCGCCAGGCCTGTGGGCACCACGTCAGTGGTGGGTTCGGCCTCCTCGTCGCCGAAGCTGAACGCGCCCTGCAGCGCCCCCACCCGGCTGTCGGCGCGGCGTTCGCGGTGCAGGTCTGCCAGCGCCAACAGGAGGTCACGCCGGGTCACCTGGGTGCGCCGCTGGACGGGGGCGCGCCGTCCGATGCCGTAGAGACGGTCGAATGCGCCGGCAAGGATGAGCCGCTCCACGACGGGCTCCGAGACGTTCGCGCGGGACCAGAAATCCGTCAGCGACGTGTAGGGCCGGGCGGCCACGATCTGGCGCATCTCCTCCTCCGCGATGCCCTTCACATCAGACAGCGACAGCCTGATCCCCCAGCCCTCCACCCGGGGCAGGCCGTCCGTATCTGGGCCTGGGCGTTCGTAGCCACTGAGCGCCGGTGCTGAGGGATGCTCCATCGCCAGGTTCTCCGGCAGCCGCACCGTCTCATCGGCTCCGGCCACGTCGTCGAGCGGTTCCGCCCGGTAGTCCTGCACGCTGCGGTTGACGTCGAGGCCCAGCACGGCGATGTTCATCCGGCGTGCCTCCTCCAGCAGCAACCGCTTGGGGTACATCCCCGGATCATGCGTGAGGATGCCGGCCAGGAAGTGCGCGGGATAATGCCGCTTCAACCACGCCGACTGGTACGTGGGCAGCGCGAAGGCAGCCGCGTGCGCCTTGCAGAACCCGAACGAGGCGAACGCCTCGAGGATGGCCCAGATCTCCTCACACATCGGCTCCGGGTAGCCGTTGGCCAGCGCCTTCGGCACGAACCACTCCTTGACCTTCGCCTGGCCCTCACGATCTCCCAGCGCGCGGCGCACCTCGTCGCCCTGGGCCAGCGAGCAGCCGGTGACGATGGAGATGATCTGAATGATCTGTTCGTGGAAGACCACCACCCCGAAGGTCTGCTCGAGGGCGGGAATGAGGCTGGGGTGGAGGTACTCCGGTTCCGTCCAGCCCTGCCGGGCCTCGAGGAACGGGGTGACCATGTCCGACTTCACGGGGCCGGGCCGGAACAGGGAGATGTCGACGATGATGTCGTGGAACGTCTCCGGCCCGAACTTGCCCACCAGTTCCCGCTGGCCGGGCGACTCGATCTGGAAGCAACCCAGCGTGGCGCGGTGGGCGATCATGTCGTACACCTCGCCGTCATCGAACGGGGCGAGCGCGTCGATATCCGGCGCCGGGCCTGCGGTGCGGCTGATCTCCGTGAGCGCGTGGGCCATGGCCGACTGCATGCGGATGCCGAGCACGTCGAGCTTGAGCAGGCCGAGGTCTTCGACATCGTCCTTGTCGAACTGGCTCATGGGGTAGCCACCGAAGCTGCGCTCCAGCGGGGTGCGCTGGCCGAGCGAGGAGTCGCTGAGGATCACGCCGCAGGGGTGCAGCGCGATGTGTCGGGGCAGCCCGTCGAGCGATTCGACCAGGGAGAACAGCATGTCGAGACGCTCCTCCCCCAGCCCCGCGGCCCGGAGTTCCGGGAGGTCACGCAGCGCCGCGCGGGCGTCGCGGGCACGGATGTGCGGGAAGGCCTTCGCCATGGCGTCGATCTCCACCGGCGGGAGGCTGAGCGCCGCGCCGACATCGCGCACGGCGTGGCGCACGCGGTAGGTCTCGATCATCGCCACGCACGCCACTCGCTGCTCGCCGAAGGTGGCCAGGATCTTGTCGTAGACCTCCGTGCGGCGCGCCGATTCGACGTCGAGGTCGATGTCGGGCAGCGCCACGCGCAGCGGCGACAGGAACCGCTCCATGATGAGCCCGTACTTGATGGGGTCCACCCCGGAGACGCCCAACGCGTAGTTGACGAGGCTCCCCGCTCCGGACCCGCGCGCGGCGCAGCGGATACCCAGGTCCCGGATGAGGCCCACCACGTCTGCCACGGTGAGGAAGTACGACTCGAACCCCAGCTTGCCGATGACGGTGAGTTCGTCGTCGAGGCGTTCCAGGGCCTGCCTGTCCAGCGTGCCGTAGCGCTCGGTGAGGCCGGCCTCGCAGCGGGCGCGCAACACGCCGGCCGCCTCCTCCGCGGTGGTGCCGAGGGTCTCGAACTCCGGCAACCGGATCTCACCCAGACCGATGTCGCCGATGGGGTCCAGCATGCACCGCTCCGCCAGGCCGCGGGTGGCGGCCAACAACGCCGACGCATCAGGCCGCCCGGCCAGCAGCGCGGCCTCCCCCGCGGCCAGCGTCATGGCGTCGGTGCCCTTGAGGTGACCCTCCGCGTTGCGGCGGTCGATGTTGCGCACGTCCAGGGGGACGAGGCGGCGTGCCGCGTCGAGCACATCGACGGTGGCGGCCTGCTCACGTCGGGCCATCCGCACCATGTTGGTCAGCACCACGGGGATGCCCAGGCCGTCCCCCAGCCTGATGAGGCCGGCGGCCTGGTGCGCCGAGGCGACTCCGCGGCCCCCGGTCTGGTGGTTGGTGGCGGCGAGGAACAGCCCCTCCCCCAGCTCCGTGCGCCACTTCCGCACCTCGTCGGCGGCCTCGGTGGGCCGGCCGGCGACGAGCAGCTCACCCGGCTGCGAATCCGCACCCAGGATCACCACCACGTCGTGGCCGGCGCAGTGCTGCGCGATGATCTCGCGGGTCACCACCGGGTCTGCCCGTTCCCCGGCCTGCTGGGCCGCGGTGATGAGCTGGCACAGCGTGCCCCACCCCGAGCGGGAGGTGGCCAGCACGACGGCGCGCGGGAGCCGCGCGTCGCGCAACTGGCCACCCCGCGCCGCAGTGGGCCTGCGGCGGGCCAGCCAGCCGTCGGGCCGCACCGCGAGATCAACGCCGACGATGGGCGCGATGCCCGCGGACAGGCACGCCTTGGCGAAGCGGACGGCACCGTAGAGGCCCCCGCGGTCTGTGATGGCGAGCGCGTCCATGCCGTGGGCGACGGCCTCCGCCACCAGCGCGCTGGGGTGGGAGGCGCCGTACTGGAAGGAGTAGCCGGAGGCCACCCTGAGGTGGGGGAACATCAGTCGAGCACCGCCTGGAGCACCCAGTTCTCCGCGCCGACGGTGCGGGCCAGTTCGTAGACGCCCCGGTGGCGGCCGTTGCCCGCCTCGACGCGCCAGACCTCCAGCTCTCCGAGGAGATCCGACCCCGCCGGCTGGTCGACGCTCTCGCCGCGGGCGGCGCGGGCCTGCTGCCCCGCCCACCACGGCGTGGCGCGGCTCCACCGGGCCTGCACCTCTTTGACCAGCAGCAGCCTGTCGCGCCAGATGAACTGTCTGGGCTCTTCTCTGAACAACACGAAAATGGGGTCGTCGTACCTGCGCATGGGGGCCACCTCCCGGGGAAAGTTCGAATAGAACACATGATGTTTTTCGACCCGGGAACCCCGGCCCGGCGCAGGGGTCGAAGCCGCGCCGGGCCGGGGTGGCCCCTCACCTCACGCTTGATACGGACCAGAGCTTCCCCGAACTAATCGAACAAGCGTGCGGTGATCTTCACTATAGATCGCCCGTCCGACAAAAGAAAAGGGGCGCCGGCGATCCGTGCGCAGGTGCCCCGACGCCCGGCCGGAGGGGCGCCGACAGCCCGGGCGCGAGGCCCTACGATCATTCCTATGCTCATCGTCAGAGGCGCCACACTGGCCGGCCTGGCTGCCGCCGCGCGGCTGGCCAGGCTCGGGCATGAGGTGACCCTGGAGGCGGCCGGGCACACCGTCGACCCGCTGCCGCAGACCATCGTGCTGCCCGCAACCTGGCGCGACCTGTTCAAGAAATCCGGCGCCCACCTGGTCACCGCGCTCAACGGCGCGGGGCTGGCCCTCACGGAGGCGCCAGCGCGCCGCTACCACCTCAGCGACGGCACCACGCTCGACCTCCCGGCGGAGCGGGGTGCGCAGTACCACGCCTTGGCCGCCGCTTTCGACCCGGAGGAGGCGGCGCGCTGGCGCGACCTGCTCGACGACCTGCTGCCGGTGTGGGAGGCCTTCCGCCGGCACGCCCTGGAGGGCACGGAACCGGTGCGCACGAAGCAACAACGGGCCTCGCTGTGGCTCGACCGCAACGTGGTCGACCTGGCCGACAGGCTCCGGACGCCGCTGTCAGAGGTGGTGCTCTCCCTGGGCCTGGAGAAGCCGGGCACGGCCGCGCTCCCGCTGCTGCTGGAACGGATGTTCGGCCGCTGGCAGGTCACCGACGACGCCGGGGCCCCGCAGCCCGCCGAGCGCCTCGTCGACCTGCTGCGCCAGCGGGTGGCCGAACGGGGGGTACGCACCGTCGACTCGCACGACGGGCCGGCCGACATCGACTGCCGGCCCCACGTGCTGAGGCCTCATTGGTGGCAGCGCCGAGCAACTCTCGGCACCCCGATCGACGACGGCCGGCAACTTCGCGCCTCCGCCACCTCACCCGCAGGTGCGGGCCCCTGGGGGCAGTTGGCGAGCGCAGCCCTGGCCGGCTACGCGCTGCATGAGCGGCTCACCGGCGAGGACGCGCGCCCGACCAACAAGGCGTTCACGCCGCCCCGGCTGGGGCGCCGGGGCTAGGGCCGCGTCGGCCGGCGCAGCCAACCCCACAGCAGCAGACCCGCCACCACCACCACGGCCCCGACGACGGCGAGGTCGGGGACCCGGAGACCCACCTCGCGCAGCCAGGACTCGAGGTGGAACTGCTGCGTCGCGTCGAGGATGCCGCCGATGCCCGCGGTCGCGTCCGTGGTGATGAACAGCACCCCGACGCCGATGAACAGCAGGCCGGAAACGAGACCCAGCGCAGAGGTGGTGAACGGGCCGACCCTGACCGGGCGGGGCCTGAGCCGCTCCCCCAGCCGCAGCCGGTCCCACAGCAGCGCCAGGATCACCAGCGGCACCACCATCCCCGCGCCGAACAGCGCGAGCAGCAGGCCGCCCCGCACGGCGTTGCCGCCCACCGCCGCGACGGTGAGCACCGCGCCCAGCAGCGGCCCGGTGCAGGCGCCGGCCAGGCCATAGGTCATACCGAGCAGCACCGCCCCGATGGGGCCCTTGGGGTCGCCACGCTGCGCGAGCCCGGGGATCGGCAGCCGGATGCCCAGCGCCATGATGAGGCCGAAGAGGATGAGCACGATGCCACCGACGAGTGCGAGGGTGTCGCGGTGCCTGGTGAGAAGGCCGCCCAGCGCCCCGGCAGCCAGCCCCAGCGGGACGAGCGTCAGCAGCAGGCCCACGTAGAACAGCGCGGTGCGCCCGATGAGCCGGGCCCGCTGATCCCCGAAGGCATAGGCGAAGAAGGCGGGCAGCACCAACGCCGCGCAGGGGCTGAGGATCGCCGCGATGCCGCCGAGGAACGCCCCCGCATAGCCGATCGTCATCCGAGCTTGGCGGCCTCGGCCTCGATGACGCGCTCGAATTCGGCGATCGGCTGCGCGCCGGTGAAGAACTGGGTGCCGACGACGAAGGCCGGCGTGGCCGACACACCCATGCCCTGCGCCTCCTGCGAATCCGTGAGCACGGCCTGGCGCAGTGCGGGCTGCGCCCAGTCGGCCTCGAACTGGGCCGCGTCGAGGCCCAGATCGGCGACGATGCCCAGCACCAGCTCGTCGGGGATGTCGGGGTGCCCCTCGTTCGGAGTGGCGGAGAAGATGGCGTGCTGGAACTCGAAGTACTTCCCCTGCAGGCCGGCGGCGCGCGCTGCGGTGGCGGCCTTGACCGACTCGTCACCGAACAGCGCCAGGTCGCGGAACTCGATGCGGAGCGTGCCGTCGTCGATGTACTTCTGCAGCAGGGGCAGCGTCTCCTCGGCGAAGACGGAGCAGAACGGGCAGCGGTAATCGGCCCACTCGGTCAACACGACGGGGGCGTCCAGTGCGCCCATCGCCATGGGGTCACCCTCCAGGCGGCGGGGGAACTCATCGCGCACCCACTGCTCGTAGCCCGCCTGGTCGGCACCGGCGTCGGTGCCCTCCTCCGGCGGCGGGGCGGCGGCCGGATCCTCGGGTGCCTCCGTGGCCGGCAGTTCGGCCACCGGAGCCTCCGTGGTGGGAGTGCCGGCCGCCGGCGCCTCAGCGCCGGGGACCACCGCGGGAGCCGCACTCTGCTCGAGCGGCCGGGTCTGCGAGAACGCGATCAGCGCGACCACCAGCACCAGGAACAGGCTCAGCACGATCCACTTGTCCTTCGTCATGGTCATGCGTCCGGTCTGCCGGGGGCTGTTCATGGTTCACTCAAATCACTCTGGCGTCACTGTGTTCGCCCCCACTCTGCCCCATCCCCGGGAAGGCCTCCAATCCAGGGTCGGCCAGGCGGGCGGCCCGCCGCTGTCCGGACGGTTCAGGCGGCGTTCATGCGGGGGTAGTAGGGTTGACTGTCTGTCTTTCACGGAGGAAGGTCTGATTTGACCACCACATCGCGCGCTGACCTGGAACGCGAAATCGCCCTGGAACAGGCTCACGTCGACAGGGTCTACGCCAATCTGACCACCGCGACGGCGAGCGCCAAGAACCTGGCCCAGCAGGGCAGGGAGATCTTCCTCTCCGACCGCACCGATTTCCTCCGCGAGGAGGACGGCACGGCGTTGTTCGAGCGCGACGCGTTCGCCTACCAGGCCGCCAAGCGGCTGGCGATCCTGGACGCGGAACACGAAGGCCTCGTCTTCGGACGCATCGACCTCACCACCGACGAGGTCCGCTACATCGGTCGCATCGGCGTGCGCGACGAGGACTACGAACCGCTGGTGATCGACTGGCGCGCGCCCGCGGCCGAACCGTTCTACCGCGCCACGCCGGCGGAACCCATGAAGGTCATCCGCCGGCGCGTGCTGCGCTGCCGCGACGACAAGGTGGTCGGCCTCGAGGACGACCTGCTGGATTCGTCTGCCGAGACCGACCTGCCCATCCTCGGTGAAGGCGCTCTGATGGCGGCCCTCAGCCGGGCCCGGGGCCGCACCATGCGCGACATCGTGGCCACCATCCAGGCCGAACAGGACGAGGCGATCCGCGCGCCGTACCAGGGGGTCACGATCATCGCCGGCGGCCCCGGCACCGGCAAGACCGTGGTCGCACTGCACCGCGCCGCCTACCTCCTCTACACCAACCGGGCGCGGCTCGAGAAGGGCGGCGTGCTCGTCGTCGGCCCCTCAAGCGTCTTCATGAACTACATCGAGCGGGTGCTGCCCAGCCTCGGTGAGGACTCCGTGACGCTGAAGGCCATCGGTTCGGTGGCCTCCGACGTGTTGGGCTTCAGCACGGAACGCGTCGACCAGGCGGCAGCCGCCACCATCAAGGGGTCGCTCGCGATGCAGAAGGTCCTCAAGCACCTCGTGCGCGCCCCGCTGCCGGAACACGACGTGGACTCCGTGCGGGTCACGGTCAAGGGTGAAGTGCTCGGGCTGGGCGCGAGGGAACTGCACCGGATCCGCGAACAGGTGCTCTCCAGCGTCAAGCTCAACAAGGGCCGCCGCATGGCGACCGACCTGGTCGCGGCGGCACTCATCCGCAAGTTCCCGGGCGATGTGGAGATCGAGCCACAGGAACTGGAGGCACAGGTGCGCGAACACCCCAGCCTCCACGCCTTCATGCCCCGGTGGTGGCCACTGCTCAGCGCGACGCGGGTACTGGCCCGACTGGCCGACCCCGCCGTCGTGGCAGAGGTCGCCGCTGGCGAGCTCGACGAGGACCAGCGCGCCTGCCTCGTCTCCTCCTATCGTTGGCTCGAGGCCGCTGACGAGGGCGACGAAATCGTGCGCGGTTGGTCCGTGGCCGACATCGCACTGCTGGACGAGCTGATCCACATCCTGGGCGTGCCGCCCGAGGACGTCGACAAGGAACCCGACGTCTTCCTCGAGGGCGGCGCTGTCGCCGAGGTGCTCACGACGGCGGACCTGTTGCGGCACGAGAGGCACGTGGATCCGGATGAGGACCCGCACAGCACCTACGCCCACATCCTCGTCGACGAAGGCCAGGACGTGACGCCCATGCAGTGGCGGATGCTGCGCAGACGGGGGCCCCAGTCGTCGTGGACCATCGTCGGCGACCCCGCCCAGAGCTCCTACCCCAACCAGGAGGAGACCAGCCGGGCCCTCAACGAGGTCGTGGGGCGGGCGGCCAGCCGCACCTTCACGCTCTCGACGAACTACCGCTCCCCCAGCGAGGTGTTCGAGTTCGCCGCCAAGGTCATCACGAAGGTCTTCCCGGACGCGGACCTGCCCAAGGCGGTGCGCTCCACCGGCGTGGAGCCCAGCGTCGAGGCGACCACCACGGAGGCCCTGCCACGGGCGCTGCGCGAGCACCTCCTGTCGGTCGCGGCGAAGGTCAACGGAACCATCGGCGTGATCGTCCCCCCGTCGCGGTTGCGTGCCGTGCAGCTGGGCGTGTTCCAGGATCCCCGCCTCGCGGCGTTCGAGGACCGCCTCATCGTGGTGACGGCGCTCCAGGCCAAGGGCCTCGAATACGACGGAGTGCTGGTGGTCTCGCCGGACGAGATCATCGCGGAGTCACCGGGCGGCGCCCGCGTCCTCTACGTGGCGCTGACCAGGGCGACGCAGAAGATGATCACCCTCGACGTCGACACTTCCCAGTGGCGGGCGCTGCTGGACTAGGTCTCCAGCTCAGGAGAGGTGCTTCAGCTCGGCCAGGATCTCGCGCGTGGCCTTGCTGCGGTTCTGCGTGAAGAACTGCAGTCCGGGCGCGCCGGCGTCCAGCAGCGTGCGGCACAACTCGAGGCACGTGGCCATCCCGATCTCGCGCACCTCCTCCTTGGAGGCGGCCGAGCGGAGTGCTGCGACGAACTTGTCCGGCAGCGCGCGGCCCGACAGGCCGGCGAAACGCTCGATCTGGGAGATCACGGTCAGCGGCATGATGCCCGGGATGATCGGGATGCTGCAGCCCAGCGCCCGCACCCGGCGCACCAGGTCGATGTAGCTCTGCGCGTCGAAGAACAGCTGGGTGATAGCGAACTCCGCCCCCGCCTCCACCTTGGCCAGCAGGATGCGGTCGTCGAGTTCGGGGTCGTCGGTGGTCTCGTGGGGGTTCGCGAAGGCCGCGACGCCCACGCAGAAATCGCCCTGTTCCTTGATGAAGCGCACCAGTTCGGTGGCGTTGGCCAGGCCGTCTGCGTGCCGCACCCACTCGCCGCCGCCCGGCATGTCGCCGCGGATGGCCAGGATGTTGGTGACGCCCACGTCGCGGTAGGCGGCCAGCGCCTCGGCGATGTCGGCCTTCGACTGGTCCACGCAGGTCAGGTGCCCCACGGTCAGCGGGCCGTTCTCCGTGGCGATGCGGCGGGTGGCGTGGATGGTGCGGTCGCGACGCGAGCCCGTGGCTCCGTACGTGACCGACACGAAATCAGGCTCCAGTGGCGTCAGGGCCTCGACGGCGCGCCACAGGACGGGCTCCTCCTCCTCGGAGCGGGGAGGGTAGAACTCGAAGGAGAAAAGGGGACCCTGTGCGGCGGAGAGCAGCTCCCCCACCGTCGTGGGCCGTGAGATCGTCGACGGCATGTACCCACCATAGGGAACGCCGCAACGCCTCGACTAAGCTGCCCACGTGAGCACCCCGTTTGATCCGAGCTCCCCGCTGAGCGCGCCGCTGCTGTCCGCCATCGGCGAAACCATCGACCGGTTCCTCGACGGGCAGGAGGAGTTGCTGGACACCATCGGCTCCTCGGATCTGCTCCCCGTCGCCCGTGCCGCAACCGCCGGTGGCAAGCGGCTGCGTCCCGCCTACTGCTACTGGAGCTACGTGGCCGCCGCCGGGCAGCCGACGCAGGCCCGGTCACTCCTCGACGTCGCGAGCTCGCTGGACCTGCTCCACGTGTCGGCGCTGGTGCACGACGACCTCATCGACGCCGCCGACACCCGTCGCGGCCTCCCGTCCGCCCACAAGCAGTTCGAGTCGCTGCACGCGGCGCGCGGCGGCCGGGGGTCGGCCACCGACTTCGGGGTGTCGTCAGCCATCCTGCTGGGCGACCTCCTCCTCATGTGGAGCATCGAGCTCGCGGACGGCTCCGGTGCCCCGGGCCTCGATCGCGCCCGGCCGCTCCTCAGCGCCATGCGGGCCGAGGTAACCGCCGGGCAGTTCCTCGACGTGAGCGCCCAGTACCGCGTCACCGGCGCCACGTCGGTGGCCGACGAACTCGACGTGGCCCGCCGCGTGCTCGAATACAAGACGGCCAGCTACTCCATCCGGCGCCCCTCCCAGATCGGCGCTGCGCTCGGTGGCGCCGACGCCCAGCTCCAGGGCGCCCTGGCGGAGTTCGGTTCCGTGATCGGCCGCGCCTTCCAACTGCGCGACGACGTGCTCGGCGTCTACGGCAGGCCGGAGGTCACGGGCAAGCCCTACGGAGGCGACATCCACGAGGGCAAGCGCACGGTCCTGGTGCTCACGGCGCTGTCCCACGCCTCACCCGACGAGGCCCGCGAACTGGGCGGGCTGCTGGGCGCCGAGGGCCTCACGGACACGGACGTCGACCGGGCCGCAGAGCTGATCGAAGCCTCGGGTGCCCTGGCCCACGTGGAGGCCGTGATCGAGGAGAACATGCGCCACGCCCTGGCCGTCCTCGACGACACCCAGATGACCGCGGACGGCCGCACCGCTCTGGCGGGGCTTGCCGAGCGGAGCGTCAGACGTGCCCACTGAGCTCTCCGGGCTCACCTCCACACAGGTCGCTGAACGCGTCTCCTCCGGCCGGGTCAACCACCTGCCATCGCGCTCCGGGCGCAGCACGGCAGGCATCGTGCGCGCCAACGTGCTCACCCGGGTCAACGCCATCCTTTTCGTGCTGTTCTGTCTGGTCCTCGTCACGGGCAACCTTCTCCAGGGGGCGTTCGGCCTGCTCATCATCGCCAACTCCGTCGTGGGCATCGTGCAGGAGCTACGCGCCAAGCGCATGCTCGACAACCTGGCCGTGGTGGGCGAGGCCCACCCCATCGTCGTGCGCGACGGCGAACGCACGCGGGTCACCCGGGACGAGGTGGTCCTCGACGACCTCATCGCGGTGGGCCCCGGCGAACAGATCGTCGTCGACGGGTCCGTGGTGGCGGCCGACTACCTGGAGGTCGACGAATCGCTGCTCACCGGCGAGGCCGACCCGGTGGCCAAGCAGCCGGGCGACGGGGTGCTCTCTGGGGCCTACGTCATCTCCGGCACCGGGCTGTACCGCGCGGAGAGGGTGGGGGCCGACGCCTACGCGGCGCAACTGACCGCCCAGGCGGCCAAGTTCACCCTTGTCTCCTCGGAGCTGCGCCAGGGCATCAACCGGATCCTCCGCTGGGTCACCTACCTGTTGGTCCCCGTCGCCGCGCTGTCCATCTTCGTCCAGTTCAACCAGCCGGACACCACCTGGCAGGAGTCGGTGCTGCGGATGGTGGCCGTGCTGGTGCCGATGGTGCCCGAGGGCCTCGTGCTGCTCACCTCGATGGCCTTCGCGCTGGGCGTGATCAGGCTCGGCCGGCGCCAGTGCCTGGTCAACGAACTCCCCGCGATCGAGGGCCTGGCCCGGGTCGACGTCGTGTGCGCCGACAAGACCGGCACGCTCACCCAGCACGCCATGACGCTGGGCGAACTCCTGGACCTCACCGACGACCCGGGCCACACCCGTGTGGTCCTGTCGCAACTGGTGGCGGCCGACGACGCCCCGAACGCCTCCGTGCAGGCCATCGCCGCGGCGATCGCGGCCGCCGACGATCCCTGGCCCGTCGAGGCCCGGGCTCCGTTCACCTCCGCCAGGAAGTGGTCCGGCGTCAGCTTCGCCGGCGAGCGTGGGCACTGGGTGCTGGGCGCGCCGGAGGTACTGGCAGGCCATGACGAACTCGCCCGACGCGCGGAGCAGATCGGTGCCACCGGCCGCCGGGTCCTGCTGCTCGCCCGGGCGAAGCAGCGCGTCGATTCGCCCCAGGCGCCCGGGGAGGCGAGCCCCGTCGCGCTCCTGGTGCTCGACCAGCTCATCCGGCCGGACGCGGCGGAGACTCTCGCCTACTTCCAGGAGCAGGGCGTGGCGCTCAAGGTCATCTCCGGCGACAACGCCGCGTCGGTGGCCGCCGTCACCCGCTCGCTGGGCGTGGCCATCGGCGACGTCATCGACGCCCGGACGCTGCCCGGGGCGGGCGAGCAGTTCGACGACGCCGTCGACGCCGTCGATGTGTTCGGCCGTGTGACGCCCGAGCAGAAGCGCCAGATGGTGGGTGCGCTGCAGGGCCGCGGCCACACCGTCGCCATGACGGGCGACGGCGTCAACGACGTGCTGGCGCTCAAGGATGCAGATCTCGGCGTGGCGATGGGCTCCGGCGCGCCGGCCACCCGCGCCGTCGCCCAGATCGTGCTGCTCGACGACAAGTTCGCCACCCTCCCCCACGTCGTCGCCGAGGGGCGCCGGGTGATCGGCAACGTGGAACGCGTGGCCAAGCTCTTCCTCACGAAGACTGTCTACGCCATCGCGCTCGCCCTGGTCCTCGGGCTGATGGGCCTTCCCAACCCGTTCCTGCCGCTCCAGATGACGGTGGTGGGGTGGTTCACGATCGGCATCCCGGCCTTCCTGTTGAGCCTCGCGCCGAACCGAGAGCGGGCGCGGCCCGGGTTCGTCTGGCGGACCCTCTCCGTGGCTATCCCCTGTGGCCTCATCGTGGCCGGCGTGACCATCGCCACCTACGTCACGGCCCGCGGCTTCGGCATGGTGCCGGATCCGCACCAGGAGCAGGCCTCCACCGCGACCCTCATCGCGCTCATCCTGACGGCCACCTGGGTGCTGGCCGTGGTGGCGCGTCCCTACTACTGGTGGCGGGTGGGCCTCGTGGCGTTCGCGTACGCCTTCTACTTCCTGGTGTTCGCGCTGCCCTCCCCCCGCCGCGCGCTGGGGCTGGACATCACGAACACGGCCGAGATCACCTTCGGCGTCGTCGCCGGGCTGATCGGGATGGCGCTGGTGGAGCTCACCTGGTGGGTCACCAAGATCATCCGCCGGGAACGTGCCGACGTCTGGGCTCAGCCGAAGGCGGCGCTCCCGTAACCGGCGGCGCCGGGATCCGCCGTCCAGGCGGCCTTCAACGCGTCCGCGATGGCCTGCGCCTCCACGAACGGGTCTGCAGCCGTGAACACGGCCGTCGAGACGACGGCTCGGCGCGCGCCTGCGGCGAGCACTGCGTCGACGTTGCCCGACGAGATGCCGCCGGCCGCGAACCACACCGGGCCGGCGGGCAGCGCCAGTGGCGGATACTGCGCCGCCATGTCCGCGACGGCGGCGCCGGCCCCCTCGCCGTCGACGGCCGGGCCGACGAAGGCGAAGTTCCATGGATCCCCGTCGACCTTGTCCGCGTCCTCCGCACCGTCGATGGAGCGGCCGAGCAGTGCGAACTCATGGGGCCGCTTGATCCCGAACGGACGCCACCCGGGGCGCTTGAGGAAGACCACGTCAGCGCCGCTGGCCTCGGCGACGTCGAGATTGTCCGCCGCGATGAGCGTCTGCAAACCGAACAGCCGGTTGCGCGCCACCCGGATCCCCTCCGCCGCTTCCTCGACCGTGCGCTCGCCCCTGGTCAGGACCAGCAGGTCTGCACCGTGGGCAGCGAAGTCTGCGGCCTCCGGGCCGGAACGCTCAGGTGGGACCACCAGGGCGAGACGGGCCAGGCGCAGTCTGGTGTGAAGAGACAAGGGTGCAGTCACAGGGGCAATCTACTTCGTCGGGGAGGCCACCGGAAGGAGTTCGGCGACGTGCCCGCGCGCCGGTGGCGGAGGCTTCGGCCGGGCAGCCTACAATCAGGAGAGCAAACGGGCCCACGGCCTCCTTCCCCGACCGTGCTTGGAGTGGCATGAACAGCACTTTCGACCCGTTGGTCGGCCAAGTGCTCGACGGCCGCTACGAAATCGTGGCGAAAGTCGCCCGCGGTGGCATGGCCACGGTGTATCGCGCGCGTGATCGACGTCTGTCGCGCGTCGTCGCGGTCAAGGTCATGCGCAGCGACCTCGGCGAGGACGACGAGTTCGCCGCCAAGTTCGACCGCGAGGCCAGGTCCGCGGCCGTCCTCTCCCACCCGAGCGTGGTGTCGATCTTCGACCAGGGCTCCTCCCAGGGCAAGCCGTACATCGTCATGGAGTTCATCGAGGGCGAGACGATGCGCCGGATGATCAGCCGCGACTCCCCCATGCCGCCGGACAGGGCGCTCGAGCTGTTCGAGCAGGTCGCGGCCGCGCTGGCCGCCGCCCACGAGGCGGGCGTGGTGCACCGCGACATCAAACCCGAGAACGTCATGATCACCCGCCGCGGCCAGGTCAAGGTCGCAGATTTCGGGCTCGCGCGTCAGGTGGGCTCCCCCCAGATGACCGCCACGGGCATCCTCGTCGGCACCGCCAGCTACCTCCCGCCGGAGCTCGTGACGCACTCGCGCCCTGACGGCCGCAGCGACGTGTACTCCGCCGGCGTGGTGCTCTTCGAGCTGCTCACCGGGAAGAAGCCGCACACCGGCGAGAACAACTACCAGATCGCCTACCGCCACGTGAACGTCGACATCGAGCGACCCTCGGAGCGGCTCGCAGAGATCGGGCACAGCGCCGACTGGGAGATCCCGGACTACCTCGACACCCTCGTCCTGGCCGCCACCCGCCGCGACCCTCGTGCCCGCATCTCTGACGGCCGGGAACTGCTCAGCGCGGTACGCCGCGCGCGGCGCGAACTCGCGCGCACGGGCGGCCATGACAACCCCACCCTCGCCGCTGCCCTGCTTCCCGAGAGTCCTGCGGAGGACGAGACCGAACACCTGCGCACACGTTCCTCCGAACGGCCGCGCCCCCTGTCCTCGGGCTCGCCCCCCACCGTCGTGCTCCGCCGCGACGAGTGGCGCCCTGCGCAGAAGAAACCACGCACCGCCCCGGTCGTCCCCGTCGCCGAACCCGTGTCGCCGCGGCCCGTGGCCGCCACCACCCAGCCACGCAGTCAGCGCACGCCCGTGTTCCCGCACCTGCACATCTCCGACGACCCGGTCCACCGGCGCCGTCGCATCGTCGCGCTCGTCCTGGTGGTGCTCCTCCTGGCGGGCGCCGCGGGCGTCGGCTCGTGGTGGTGGCTCGACGGGCGCTTCACCACCGTGCCCGCGATGAGCACGCTCAACGAGACCAAGGCGCGGGAGGCCGCAGCAGCCAACGCCCTCAAGGTCAACCGCACCGAGCAGTACTCGGAGACCGTACCGGCGGGGGTCGTGATCACCACGGACCCCACAGCGGGCGAGCGCCTCTTCCGGGGCTCCGACGTCACGTTGGTGTTGTCGAAGGGGCCGGAGCGCTACCCCATGCCCGCGGTGGTCGGGATCCCGCTGGAGGCCGCATCCCAGGCGCTGACCGCCGGGCGGCTCGCCGTCGGCACCGTCACAGAGCAGTTCTCGGAGACGGTCGCCGAGGGCATCGTGCTGACCGCCTCGCAGGAGGAGGGTGCCCAGCTGAAGCCGGACACCCCCGTCGACCTGAGCGTCTCCAAGGGCCGCGAACCCATCCGCATCCCGGACCATGTGGGCGGGAGCGCGGACAAGGCCGTGAAGGAACTGGAGAAGCTCGGCTTCACCGTGGCGATCGAGGAGGAGAACTCCGCGGACGTCGGGGCCGGCCGCGTCATCAGACAGGACCCGCGCGACGGGAGCGGCCACCGCGGCGACACCGTCACCCTGGTCAAGTCCCTCGGCCCCGTGATGGTGACGGTTCCCGACGTCTGGATGAAGAGCACCGACGAGGCCACCAAGCTGCTCGAGGACCTCGACCTGGTGGTCAAGGTGGAGCGCAGTTCGAACTTCCCGATCCCGCTGGACATCGCCAACAGCACAGACCCGGCGGCGGGTACCGAGGTCGCCGTGGGGACGAAGATCACTCTCTACGTCGCCTGATCGCGATCGCTGGCACACTGGTGGCCGGAGGTGGGGGATCGTGCCCGATTTCATGGTCGTCGTGCTCATTGTGCTGGCGGTGGCCGCCGTCGGCTTCGGCATCTGGGGGCTGCTGCGGCACCGCTATGTGCAGTCGCTGCGGGCCAAGGGCTGGGAGTTCATCACGTCTCCCCCGCTGTCCATCACCTACGGCCTGAACGTGCCGCCGTTCGGCCTGGGGTTCGACCGGCGCGTGGACGACCAACTGCTCGGCGTCGCGAAGGACTCAACGCCGTTCACGGCCTTCCGCTACTCGTGCGACGCCTGGCGCAGCGCCGGGTACGTGGTGACCATGCCCCTGCCGAAGTCGCTCCCGGCGGCTGAGGTCCTCCATGTCACCGACGACCGGCTGCCCAGGCTGGGCGAGCCCGTCGAACTCGGCGAACTGCGCGCGGCCGCGCCGTCGCGCCGCTATGCCGAGGAGTTGCTCACGGCGGTGGGCGCCCACCTCCGCGGGCCGTACCGGATCAGCATCGACCACGACAACCTGGTCCTGGTCGACGCGCCCCGCGAGGCGGACCCCCTCGAGGACGCCGTCGAGCAGTTGGCAGCCGTGCGCGCCGCGCTGCTCACCACGGCCATCACCCAGTACAGCGGGCCCCCCGCCCCTGCGGGCCTGAGTTTCCACGGCCGCCCGGGCTGGGCCTACCTCCCCCGCGACGACGCCTACCTGGGCGCCGTGAGCAGCACCGGCGGCGGCTTCGACCACCAGGCCCACGACATCATCACCTCGTCCAACGACGGGCTGCCCTTCGTCCGCCTGAAGCACACCTGGAAGACCAGGCACACCCGCAGGGACTCCGAGGGCAGGACCCACACAGAGATCCGTAACCACGACGAGATCCTCTGTGAGTTCCGCACCACATTCCCGTTCGAGGACCTGTCCGTGAACTGGGGTCTGTTCGGGCGGTCGCAGAAGTTCGAGTGGGAGGACTTCAACCGGCGCTTCACCGTGCGCACCGGCAACGCCAGGTTCGGCTCTGACGTCATGCACCAGCGCCAGATGGAGTACCTGATGCTGGCCGATGCGCCGAAGTTCGAGATCTCGGCAGGGGTCATCCGGGTGGGCGACGGCGACGACTGGCTGCCAGCAGACCTGGACCGCACGTCGCAGTTCCTCCACGGGTTCTTCGCGCGGGTGCCCAACTTCGTCTGGCAGGAACTGGGCGCATGGCCGCGCCCGATCGCGGAGCTGGAACCCCGTTAGGCGATTTCCGCGGCGATGAGCCCGCCGGCCTCGCGGCACTGCTCCCCAGTGACATCGAGGTGCGTCACGGCGCGCAGCGCCCGCGGGCCCAGGACGCTGACCAGCACACCCTTGTCCTTCAGCCGTGCGGCGACCCCCGGTGCATCCGGGGTGGAGATCAGCAGGATGTTGGTGACCACGGACTCCACGGTGACGACGCCAGGCCGGGCCGCGTCGATGGCCTCGGCCAGGACGCGGGCCGCTGTGTGGTCCTCCGCGACGCGGGCGAGGTTGTGGTCAAGCGCATAGAGCCCGGCGGCAGCGAGGACGCCGGCCTGGCGCCAGCCGGCACCCAGCCGCTTGCGCTGCACCCGGGCGCGGGCCATCTGCTCCGCGCTGCCGACGAGCACGCTGCCCACCGGAGCGCCGAGCCCCTTGGACAGGCAGATGCTGACGGTGTCGAACAGCGAGCCGTACTCGGCGAACGAGCGACCGGTCACAGCAGCGGCGTTGGCGAGCCGGGCGCCGTCGAGATGCGTGGCGATGCCGAGCGCTCGGGCGCCCTCGGAGACCTTGCCCAGTTCGTCGAAGTCCTGCACGGTCCCGCCACCGAAGTTATGGCTGTCCTCCACCTCGATGCAGGCCGTCTCCACCAGGTACGGGCCGCAGTCCACCGCCGCCATCGCCAGCGCGTCGTCGGCCACGAGGTGGCCGCGGTCCGAGGCCCAGGTGCGCATGGTCACGCCCGCATTAGCGGCATGCGCGCCCATCTCCGCCCTGGCGATGTGCGCCTGCGCGTCGCAGAGCACTTCGGTGCCGGGCGGGGTGTGCAGCCAGACGCCGAGCTGGTTGGCCAGGGACCCGGTCGCGCAGAAGAGCGCGTCCTCCTTGCCGAACATCCCGGCGACCCGCCGCTCCAGCGCCGCGACGGTGGGGTCCTCGCCGTAGACATCGTCCCCGACGGGGGCCGCGATCATCGCAGCGAGCATCCCGGCCGAGGGCCGGGTCACCGTGTCGCTGCGGAGATCGATCACAGGTCCTTGGCCTGGAACCACTGGACCGGGTTCTCCCGGTTGAGGCGGCCCGAGCGGAGGCGGCGGGCCACGAGGAACGCCAGTTCGAGCGACTGGTTGCGGTTCAGGCGCGGGTCGCAGACCGTCTCGTAGCGGTTGGCCAGGTCGTTCTCGTCGAGGTTGTAGACGCCGCCCACGCACTCGGTGACGTCGTCGCCGGTCATCTCGACGTGCAGACCGCCCGGCCAGGTGCCGAGCTGCTCGTGGACGTCGAAGAAGCCGTTGACCTCGTCGGCGACATCCGCGAACGAGCGCGTCTTGTAGCCGTTCTTCGCCTCGAAGGTGTTGCCGTGCATGGGGTCACACACCCAGGCGACCTTGCGGCCGCTGGCCTCGACGGCCTCGATGACGGCGGGCAGCACGTCGCGGACCTTCTTGGCGCCCATGCGCGTGATGAACGTCAGGCGCCCGGGGACGTGGTGGGGATCGAGCTTGTCCGCCAGCGCGAGCGCATCGGCGACGCTGGTGGAGGGACCGAGCTTCACCCCGAGCGGGTTCTGCACGCGGCTGAACAACTCCACGTGGGCGCCGTCGAGCTGGCGGGTGCGCTCCCCGATCCAGAGCATGTGGCCGGAGCAGCCGTACAGCTCCTGCGAGCGGGAGTCGACGCGGGTGAGGGCGCGCTCGTACTCGAGCAGCAGCGCCTCGTGGCTGGCGTAGAAGTCCACGGTGCTGAGCGAGTCGTCCTTCACGCCGCAGGCGACCATGAACGCGAGCGCGCGGTCGATCTCGGAGGCGAGCTCCTCGTACTCCGCCTCGACCTGCGAGTCGCGGACGAATTCGGCGTTCCAGCTGTGCACGCCACGCAGGTCGGCGAAGCCGCCCTTGACGAAGGCGCGCACCAGGTTCAGCGTGGCCGCGGAGGCGTTGTAGACGCGGAGGAGGCGCTGGGGATCGTGTTCCCGCGACTCCTGCGTGAAGTCGAAGCCGTTGATGGCGTCGCCGCGGTAGGACGGCAGCGACAGGTCACCCCGGGTCTCCACACCGTTCGAGCGGGGCTTGGCGTACTGGCCGGCGATGCGGCCGACCTTGACCACCGGCACCTGCGCGGCGTAGGTCATGACCACCGCCATCGACAGCTGCACGAGCAGCTTGCTCTTGATGGCCTGGGCGGTGACGCCGGAGAACGTCTCGGCGCAGTCGCCGCCCTGCAGGAGGAACGCCCGGCCGTCGGCGACATCGGCCATCTTGAGACGCAGGTCGTCACACTCCCCCGCGAAAACCAACGGGGGCAGCTTCTCCAGCGTGTCGATGGTCCGATCGAGGGCCGCGGGATCCGGGTACGACGGCTGCTGGACGTAGGGCAGCGCGCGTAGTTCTTCCCGGGAAATGATGCTCGACATGCGCGTTAGGTTACCCCACCTCGCGCAGCGTCCTCACCGGCCGGCGAGCCGGTGGACGGCCTCATTCGTTGGGATCGTGCAGGCCCTTGTCGATCGCGTAGAGCGTCAGTTCCACCCGGTTGTGGAGTTGCAGCTTGCGCAGCACGTTCTGCACATGGTTCTGCACGGTGCGGTGCGAGACGAACAGCTCGTCGGCGATCTCCTTGTAGGCCATGCCCTTCGCGACGCGGCGGAGCACCTCGATCTCCCGGCTGGTCAGCACCGGGCCCTCTTCGTTGTGGGAGCGGGCCACGTTCACCATCCGCCGGAACTCGCCCAGCACCAGCCCGGCCAACCCCGGGGTGAACACGGCGTCGCCGACAGCCGTGCGGCGCACCCCGTCGATGAGTTCCTCCTTGGACGCCGACTTCACGAGGTAGCCCTTCGCGCCGGCCTTCATGGCACGGAGCACGTCGTCGCGTTCACCGGAGGCCGACATCACGAGGACGTGCATGTCCGGGAACTCCTGCAGCAGGATCTCGATGCAGGTGGCGCCGTCCGGTTCAGGGATCTGCAGGTCCATCACCATGACCTCCGGACGGGCCGCGCGCGCCCTGTCCAGGCACTCCCGGCCGTTCTTGGCCACGGCCACGATCTCGAAACCCACCTCGGTGAGGTCCTCGCTCAGCGCGTCGATCCACATGGGGTGGTCGTCGACCAGCATGACCCGCTTCCGCTCCAACTTCGCAACCACTCAACTCTCCATCGCGTCGACGTCGATCGGGAACCTGAGTTCCCATTCTGCCCCAGCGCCCGGTGAGGATTTGAGGATCGCCGAGCCGCCCAGCGCCGCCATGCGGCCCACGATCGAGTCGCGGATGCCCATCCGGCCGTTGGCTGCGGCGGCCTCCACCTGCTGGGCGCTCATGCCGACGCCATTGTCGCGGACCCAGAGGATCACCTCGTCGCACATCTCCTGGTCCAGCAGGATCCAGACCCGGGCGTCCGGGCCGGCGTGTTCCTCCACGTTGTTGAGGATCTCCGCCAGCGCGGCCTCGATCTCGTCCGCCAGGGGCCTGGGGATCTCCACCAGGCTGGCCATGGTGGCGACGGTGACCTTGGCTGATTCGTACTTGTCGAGGACGGCCGCGAGGTCGACGGTGGTGGTGGGCTCGACGTTGAGCACGTCGCGGTCCTGCAGGTGCGAGCGCAGCTGCATCTCGGACTCACGCGCCAGTGCCGCGAGCCGGATGCCGCGGGGGCCCAGCGAGGGGCCCTCCCGCTCGACGAGGGCCAGCACCTGGAGGGCACCGTCGTGCACGAGCCTGGAGAGTCGCTCCCGTTCGCCGAGCGCGGCGGAGCGGACGCGCTCCTGCTCCTGCTCGACGATCGTGGCCCGGAACTGGGAGATCAACACGCCAAGGCAGGCGGTGAGCAGGATCATGACGAAGCTGCTGCCGAGGCGTTCCAGGCTGAAGTGCGACGGCACCATCAGCATCGAACTGGCGATGACGACGGAGAACAACACGCCGTAGCGGACGCTGTTGAACAGCGCTGCGTAGGCGGCGGCGCCCCCCGCCCAGTAGCCGGCCAGCGTGAGCGGCGCACCGCCCGGGGGCAGGACGAGCGCGGTGACCAGCACGATCGTCACGGTCACACCCAGGTCCGCCAGGTGGGCGGCGGGGGTGCGCTTCGAGGGCTTACGCATCCGCAGCGAGATGAAGATGTGCCAGAACACCAGCCCCAGGGTGGCCGCGATCACGCCCAGCCGGTTGTCGGCGCGGGGCAGGACGAGGAGGAAGTTCACCAGCACCACGTGGACGCCCAGCAGCCCGCGGGCCACCTCGACGACGGCGTAGACCCGGCTCAGCACGTCGTGCCGGTCGCGGTACCAGAGGGAGTGGAGGGTGAACGGGTGCGGCGCCCGGGCGGCCTGCGCCTCGTTCCACTGGCTGTCAGGCATCAGGAGCCGCAGCCTGGTCCGCCGGGGGCCCCTCCCCGCCGGGGCGGGGCCGCACGAACTCGTCGGAGCCGATGTCCCTGAGGTCGCCGTGCTTGACGCGCGTGGCGTAGACGTCGGCGTACTCCTGACCGGTGAGTTGCTGGATCGCGGCCAGGGTCTCGTCCGTCACCCAGCGCAGCAGCGCCGTGCTGGGCTTCGCGGTGGCGTGGGCGGAGAAGTCGAGGGGCTTGCCGATGATCACGACGGGGCGACGCACCCACGGCAGGCCGAAGGGACCCTTGAAGGACTTGGTGCCGGTGACGCCCACCGGGATCACAGGCACATTGTTACTGAGCGCCATGCGGGCCATGCCCGTCTTGCCCTTGTACAGGCGGCCGTCGGGCGAGCGGGTGCCCTCGGGGTAGATGCCCACCACGTTGCCCTCGGCGAGCACGGAGGTGATGCTGCCGAGCGCCTGCGCGCTGGCGCGGCCTCCGCTGCGGTCCATGGGCACCATCCCCACGTTCTTCAGGAACCAGGCCACGATCTTGCTGCCCAGCCCGCCCTCGCCGGAGAACAGTTCCGCCTTGGCGGGGAAGATGATCCGGCGCGGCATGCTGGCGGGCAGCACCAGGGAATCGAAGGCGGCGATGTGGTTGCTGGCCAGGATCGCGCCGCCCTGCCTGGGGAAGTTCTCCTTCCCGATCACCTTCGTGCCATAGCCGTACTTCACCATGGGCGTGAAGATGACGTACTTGAAGAACTGGTACCACATGGGCGGCAGTCTAATCTCTGTCATCGTAGGAAGATGACTACCTCCTACAGCGTCCGGAATGAGGCGCGCCCGTTCCGGGGTGGACACGGCGACATCGGTGTCGTCATGTGCCACGGATTCACCGGAACCGTCGGAAGCCTGCGCCCCTGGGCCGAAGGGCTGGCTGAGCCCGACGGCCACTGGCCCGGGGTCCGGGTCCTGGCCCCGCGGCTCCCTGGCCACGGGACGCATTGGCGCGACCTGGCACGCACCAGGTGGTGGGACTGGTACAACGCCGTCGAGGACGCGTACTTCGACCTGGCCTCCACCTGCAGCACGGTGTTCGTCGCCGGCCTCTCGATGGGCGGCGCGCTGGCGCTGCAGCTGGCCGCGGCCCATCCTGTGGGGGGCACCCTGCTGGTGAACCCCTCCCTCGGCACCAGGGACCGCCGCGTCGCCCCAGCGGTGAAGATCCACCGGCTGCTGCCGCCCCAGCGCGGCATCGCCTCCGACATCGCGCTGGCCGGGGTGGAGGAGCCGGCCTACTCGCGCTTCTCCGTCACCAGCCTGGCCACGATGGCCGAGCTGTGGGCAGACACCCGGGCGAAGCTGCACCGCATCCCCGGCCCCGTGCTCCTGATGGCCTCGACGGTGGACCACGTCGTCGACGGCCTCAGCCGCGAGATGATCCGCCGGGACGTGGCGGAGGTGGTGGATGTCGAACTGACGCGCAGCTACCACGTCGCCACCCTCGACCACGACGCCGGCCGGATCGTCGCCGAATCCCGCCGCTTCATCACGGGGCGCGCAGCCGCCTAGAACTCCAGGACGGTGCGGCCGGGCAGGGCCGTGCCCTCGAGTTTGGCCAGCACGTCGTTGATGTCGTCGAGGCGCGCCGGGTGCACCGTCGCCTCGATCTTCGCCTGCGCCGCGAGCGCGAGCGCCCGGTCCAGGTCGTACCGGGTGCCCACGATGGAGCCGCGCAGCGTGATGGCGCGCATCACCATGTCGTAGATGTTGATCGGGAAGTCGCCCGGAGGCAGTCCGTTGAGCACCACAGTGCCGCCCGGCCGCATCATCGCCACGGACTGGCCGAATGCCGCCGGCGAGACGGCCGTCACCAGCGCCGCGTGCGCGCCTCCGATGATCCGGCGGAGGTAGCTCACCGGGTCCGCCTCCCGCACGTTGATGGTGAGGTTCGCGCCCAGGCGGGCCGCCAGCGTCAGCTTCGCGTCGTCGATGTCGGTGGCCACCACCTGCAGGCCCATGGCACGGGCGTATTGCACGGCCAGGTGGCCCAGCCCGCCCACGCCCGAGATCACGACCCAGTCCCCGGGGTTCGATTCGGTCATCGTGAGGCCCTTGTACACGGTGAGCCCGGCGCACATGAGCGGCGCCGCCTGCTCATACGGCAGGCCGGCCGGCAACTTCACCGCGAAATCAGCCTTGGCCACTACGAAATCCGCGAACCCACCGTCCACGTCGTAGCCGGTGCGTCGCTGCTTGGCGCACAGCGTCTCCCACCCCGACATGCACTGCTCGCACCGGCCGCACGCCTCGTGCAGCCACGGCACTCCGACGCGGTCGCCCACCTGGTGCAGTTCCACGCCGGGGCCGACCGCCGCCACCTCGCCCACGGCCTCGTGGCCGGGGATGCGGGGCAACGCGGGCTTGTCGGGCCAGTCGCCGTGGATGGCGTGCAGGTCGGTGTGGCACACGCCACAGGCCCTGACGCGGACGAGGACCTCTCCCCACCGCGGTTCGGGGACGGGCACCTCGCGCAGTTCGAGGGGGGTGCGGAACCTCGTGACGACGGCGGCCCGCATGGTGTCGGTCATGGCTGCTTCCCTGCCTGGATGGCGGTGATGGCGACGGTGTTGACGATGTCGGAGACCAGCGCGCCCCGCGAGAGGTCGTTGACCGGTTTGTTGAGGCCCTGGAGGACGGGCCCGATCGCCAGGGCACCGGCGCTGCGCTGGACTGCCTTGTAGGTGTTGTTGCCCGTCTGCAGGTCCGGGAAGACCAGCACGGTCGCCCGTCCGGCGACCGGGGACTCCGGTGCCTTGGTGCGGGCCACGGCCGGTTCGACGGCCGCGTCGTACTGCAGCGGCCCGTCGACGGGGAGCCCGGGCGCGCGCTCGCGCACGAGTCGGGTCGCCTCGACGGTCTGTTCCACGTCCGGCCCCGTTCCGGAGGCGCCGGTCGAATAGGACAGCATCGCGACGCGGGGCTCGATCCCGAACTGCCGGGCGGTCTCGGCGGAGCTGAGCGCGATCTCGGCCACCTGGTCCGGCGTGGGGTTCGGGTTGACCGCGCAGTCGCCGAACACGAGCACGCGGTCCGCCAGACACATGAGGAAGACCGACGACACCACGGTGATCCCCGGCCTGGTCCTGATGATCTGCAGCGCTGGGCGGATGGTGTGCGCCGTGGTGTGCACCGCCCCTGAAACCATCCCGTCGGCGAGGGACTCGTGAACCATCATGGTGCCGAAGTAGCTGACGTCCTTCATGGCCTCGCGTGCCTGCTCCAGGGTGACGCCCTTCTGGGCGCGAAGCCGGGCATAGCTCTGCGCAAACTCCTCGCGCAACGGGCTCGTGGCGGGGTCGATGAGCTGGGCGGCACCGATGGCGAGGTCGAGTTCCTGCGCCTTCGCCCTGACGACCCCGGGGTCGCCGAGCAGGGTGAGCCGGCAGATCCCCTGATCGAGGAGGCGGTGCGCGGCACGGAGGATGCGCTCCTCCTCTCCCTCGGGCAGCACGATGTGGCGGTCGGCGGCGCGGGCCGCCTCCAACAGCCGGTGCTCGAACATCAGCGGCGTCACCACGCCCTCGCGTCCCACCACCCGGGCGCCGCGCAGAAGTTGTCCAGCGTCGGCGTCGCGGGCGAAGACATCGCGGGCCTCCCGCAGTTGGCGGGCGTTGAGCTGGGCGGGTACCCGCTCGTAGTCACCCAACGCGAGATAGACCTGCTCGATGGTGCTGCGGGTGCGCAACAACGGCGCGCCCGGCGTCAGCCGCTGCCAGAAGGTGCCGACGGCGGGGTCGAGCGGCCACGGTCCGGCAGCGATGGCCGCCGCAGCGGCGGGGAACCGCCCGGTCGCGGCCGCCAACGGCAGTCCGACGCCGATCTCCGTCCGGTCGGCGGAGAAGATCACCAGCGACTCGGGGCGCACCTGGGGCAGGAGGTTGGACA
The DNA here is from genome assembly GCF_054552775.1 of Tessaracoccus zhenghani. Lineage (NCBI taxonomy): Bacteria > Bacillati > Actinomycetota > Actinomycetes > Propionibacteriales > Propionibacteriaceae > Tessaracoccus > Tessaracoccus zhenghani. The sequence continues at coordinate 1,188,668 of NZ_CM137275.1, forward strand.
GGCTCATGTCGGCGATCAGCAGCGCGCGCCGGGTGGCCACCGCGGCGAGGTCCCCCTCCCCCGCGACCGGCTCAGCACCGATCGCCACCAGCGCACCCTCGAGACCGCTCACGGCCCCGGTCACCTCGGGCACGACGAACGCAGGCACCGGCAGTTCGCCGAGGTCCGCGGCACTCAGTTGCTGGCCCTCGCCTCTCGGCGCGAGCACACCGACCACCTGCGCGAAATTGCGGGTCGCCTCGTCCAGGGCGACGTCAATGCGTTCGCGGGTGAGTTCCGCTCCCCCGCCGGACGGCACGACGAGCACCATGGGCACGTCGATGTTGGCCGAGACGCGGGTGTTCCAGGCGAATTCGATGGGGGCCAACGAACAGTCGTATTCGCTGCCCAGCACCAGCACGGCGTCGTGGCGTTGTGCGCAATCGGCGTAGCGCGCGATGATCTGCGCCATCGCCGCCGTCGAGTTGTGCAGCACCTCGTCGGCTGTGGCGCCCCACCGGGGCTCCGGCCCGTCGCCGGCCGCGAGTTCCAGCAGCGCGCCGAGCACCCGGTCGGTGGGTTCCGCCACGATCGGCCGGAACACGCCGACGGACGCATGTCGCGTACCCAGGTCGTCGAGCAGGCCCACAGCGAACTGCAGGAGGTGCGGGCAGTGCTCGGTCGGACAAAGGTAGATCGATGCGCCGCGCACGTCGGTGCCGGGGCTCACGGCGTTACTTCTTGAGGGCCTTGTTGATGGCGCTGTCCAACCCGTCGGGCTCATAGCCGAGGGCGGCCACGACGGCCTTGCGCACCTCCGCACCCACCCCGGCGGAGCCCGATGACTGTGGCGGGGGCTGCGCCGCCGGCGAATGGGCGGACGGCGCCGCCGCCGCAGGGGCGGGCACGAGCCGCAGCCCGTGGTCGAGGGCGTACTCCTTGGCGAGCGCGGTCACGATGTCGCCGGGCGCGAGCCGGACCTCCGTGGTGCCGGAGGCGAGCAGTTGGTCGATGGATTCCTTGGTGAGTACGCGGCGAGCCATGGCGTGTTCCTTACTGTCCCGTGACGGCTTCGATGGCGGTGATGGCGGCCGCGCGGGCCGCTTCGATGTCGGCCTCCGTGCCGGAGATCCACATCCGGCCGTAGATCCCCACGGAGCTCATGTGGTTGAGGAAGATCGGTGAGGCCTTCTCGGCCTCGTTGGCGGCCAGCGTGATGTAGGCGGCGGGTTCGACCTCCAGCACCAGCATGGTGTGGCCGCCCTCGATCATCGTGCCCATGTTCATCCGGTTCAGGACCTGGGCCTGGAGGGGATGCACGTTGGTGATGATCTGCTCGGAAGCGATCTTGGGGGCGATGCGTGCCTCCAACGGCCGGCCCAACGACTCCAGGACCACCTCGCCGGCGCGGAGCACCTCGGACTGATTGTCGGAGTGCACCTCGAACATCCCGAACTGGCGCTCGACCACCTGGGCCCCCGGCTTCACGTCGACGGCCTTCAGCACGGTGTCGACCACCCGGAAGACCCAGTTGCCCGGCGCCATCTCGACGTAGAGACTGCTCATGCCCTCCACCGGCGGGGAACCGGCCGCGATCTTCCCCGTGAACGCGGCGAACTGGGGCTGGATGCGGTCGAGATGGCAGTAGGCCCGCAGCTGGAAATCGGACTGATCGGCCATGTCAATGGCCTCCCTTCTGGGCGATGGGCTCGGCGAAGCTCGCGACCCCGAGCGGGGTGACGAGCATGGGTTCGGGGGCCACGACGGTGCGGATACCGGTGATGTCGGCCATGATGTCTGCGATGCCGAGGAAGGCGGCGGTGCCTCCCACTAGGTGGATGACGTCGACGTCGTGGCCCACCACGGCTGCGCGGACGATGGTGGAGATCTTCTCGAGGGTGGGATGGACCAGGGGCAACAACGCCTCCTGCTCGCGCTTCCTGACCTTGCGTTTCTCCGCTTCGGCCAAGGGGATCTTCAGCGCGCCGGCGATGACCAGCGACAGGTGGGTGCCACCGGTCGGCTCATCAATGTTGGCGATGACCTCGCCGCCGCGCAGGATGGCGACCCCCGTGGTGCCGCCCCCGATGTCGACGACCGCGCCGTCGGTGATCCCGAGGACCGCGTTGGCGGCCGTGGTCTCGTCGACGACGGCGGTGCACTCGATCCCTGCGCCCTCCAGGACGTAGCGGTGCGCGCGGTGGTCAGCTGTGCCGACCGCCGGCGGGATGGTCACGGCACCCTGGGTGAGCGTGCGCCCGGTGGCGGCCTCGACCTCGTTGCGGAGTTCACGGATCACGGCCTGGGCGCCGGCGAAGTCCCACACCACACCGTCGCGCACCACGTCGGCGAACCTGGTGGCGGCGGCGAGCGGCGCGCCGTCGCGGTCGGTGACCATGACGACGCTGAACGCGGTGCCGAGATCGACCCCCACCCTGATCGGGGTGTGGGGCGCGATCCGTTGGGGCTGCCGCAGCGCCGCCTTGGCCGCCTTCATGGTGCGCCTGACCGGCGCCGGGGAACCCGGCGTGGGGTCCGACGCAGCCGCGGACACGTGCATGTTCAGAGCCCTTCCTCCCAGTTGGCCGGGAAGGTGACGTAGATGAACTTGGCCCACGACGGCGTGCCGAACGTGATCGACGACCCCTTGGGCACGTAGAGGATGTCGCCGGGGCGGCCGATCTGGCCGCCACCGTCGCCACCCAGGTGGAGCTCACCTTCGAGGACGATCTGAATCTCGTCGTAGGTGAGGGTCCAGGGGAACGACCCCTTGGTGAGGGTGAGATAGCCCGCCGCCATGGGCGCACCGTCGTCGACCGTGACCACGTCGCCTGCGGTGACGGCCATCGACGGGGGCGGCCCCGGGTAGGGGAACGGTTCGAGCCGCGCGTCGGCCTGGCGGGCCAGTTTGACGCGTGGCCGGGCGGTGGAGGCGGCGAGCGCGCCCCCACCCGACCCCAGCATGGAGGTGACGATCGTGCGGATCTGCGTCATGAGAGCGTCATCGGCCCGCGGCGCTTCCTCCGCGGCACCTCCCCGCACAATGCTGACGCCCCGGTCCTTCGCCACGTCCCGCGCGAGCGGGGTGACGATGGCATCGGCGGGCACCACGAGGCGGTCACCCGAGGCCGCGTGGACCTCGGCTGCTGTGATGACGCTCCTACCCATGACGGCTCACTCCTTCCGGTTCACGATCGTCTTCGGTGGTCAGTCGCGGTGCGGGAGGATGAGTTCCACGTCGCCGTGCGGGCGCGGGATCACGTGGACCGACACGAGCTCGCCGACGCGGCCCGCAGCCGCTGCACCGGCGTCGGTGGCGGCCTTGACCGCGCCGACGTCGCCGCGCACGAACACGGTGACCAGGCCGGCACCGATCTGTTCCTTGCCGATGAGCCGGACGTTGGCGGCCTTGACCATCGCGTCAGCGGCCTCGATGGCGCCGACGAGGCCCTTGGTCTCGACCATGCCGAGAGCGATCATCTGGACATCTGCCATGGGAGTTCTCCTTTGAGTGGGTGTTTCCGGGGTGTGGGGTGTGGTTTCGGATTGTTGTTCCGGTTGTAGTGACGGCGTCGACGGTGGTGGGGCCTCTTCAGTGGCCTGCACCTCGGTCTCTGCCGTGGCTTCGGGCTTCATCCCGTTGCCGGGTCTGCGCCTCGGCGGCACATTGGTTGGTTGATCGGTCATTGGCTACCTCCTCGCGGACCTCATTTCTGCATTTCTGTGAGTATCTGGCGCACCAGCTTCTCGATCAGCGCCGCGTCCGCGTCCTGACTGGACGCCTCTGCGGCCTGCCCGGTCTCGTCGGTGTCGCCGACGGCCGGCGTCATGCCGTCGAGCCGTCCTCCGTGCGCGCGGGCAACATCGGGCGCCGGGCGCAGGTGGTAGGCGAGCCGCTTGACGTTGAGCACGTGCTCGACGGTGATGTTGTCGCTGACGACCGCCCCACCGATGCCACCGGGCGCGAGCGTCATGGACGGCCGCACCCCCGTGGTCGCACCGACGCCACCCAGGCTGCCCCAGGTGTTGACGAGGACGCGGAAGGCGGGCTTCTCGATACCGAACTGGAGGATGGACTCCTCGTCGCGCGAGTGGATGACCATCGAGTGGCCGTCGCCGCCGAACCTGAGCACCTGGATGGCCCGGTCGCAGCCGGCTTTCCACCCGTCCTCCACCATCCACCCGAGCACGGTGGTGAGCTTCTCGCGCGACAGCGGGTACTTCGGCCCCACGCCGTCGAGGGGCGCCACGAGGATGCGGGTGCTCGCGGGGACCTGGATCCCGGCCATCCGGCCGAGCTCCTGGGGCGTGCGCCCCACGTATTCCGCGTACATCATCCCGTTGGGACGGAACATCGCTCCTGCGAGCTTGTCCGACTCCTCCGCGGAGAGCCACTGGGCGCCCCGCTGCTGCATCTCTGTCTTGAGTCGCTCTGCGATCGGCCGGTCGGCGATGACCACCTGTTCGGTGGCGCAGATCGTGGAGCAGTCGAACGACTTCGACTCCACGATCATCTGGGCGGCCTTCACGATGTGCGCCGTGCGGTCGACGTAGGCCGGCACGTTGCCGGGCCCGACTCCGAGGGCGGGCTTTCCGCAACTGTGCGCCGCCTTGACCATGCCTGGGCCTCCGGTGGCCAGGATCATGGAGGTGGCGTAGTGGTTCATCAGCTCGTTGGTGCCGTCGAGGCTGAGTTCGGTCATGCAACTGACCAGGCCCTTGGGCATCCCCGCAGCCTCGCCCGCCTCGGCCATGACGCGCACCGCCTCGGCGGTGCAGTTCCTGGCCGACGGGTGCGGCGCCACGACCACCGCGTTGCGCGCCTTGACGCCGATCAGCACCTTGAAGATGGCGGTGGAGGTGGGGTTGGTCGAGGGGGTCAGTGCGCACAGCACGCCCACCGGCCAGCCGATCTCCACGATGCCCCGGCTCTCGTCGCGACGGAGCACGCCACAGGTGGGGATGTCCTTGATGGAATCCCACACCCCCTGCGCGGCGAACTCGTTCTTGACCTGTTTGTGCGCCGGGTATCCGAAGCCGGTCTCGTCATGGGCCATCTGGCCCAGCCGGCCGGCTTCCCGCATCGCTGCCGCGACCATGGCCGCACAGATCTTGTCCACCTGCGCCTGGGAGGCGAACTGGAAGGACCGCATCGCCTCCCTCGCCGCCACGGCCAGGTCCCTGGCCTGCTGGATGGACCTCAGATCCGAGTCCATGTTGTTCGGGCTCATGACTCAGTGCTCCTAGAGGCGCTTCGGGTTGGCCGCGACTTCGAGCACGCCGTCCTGGAAGGCGGCACAGGCCGCCCGGCAGGCACTCTGTGAGCCGGTGAGCAGACCGCCGGCGAAGTTGGTCTCGCTCGGCGGTGCGAAGTACTCCTGCACCGAGACGTCCGCTGCTTTGACCGCGAGATCCAGCGCGTACGTGGCTTCCAGCGGCGGTGCGATCAGATACGCCAGGGGCTCGCCCTGGCGGATGCCCGCGCCCTCCGAGAGGTAGCTGCCGGTGCTGGAGATCAGGTGCGCGAAGAAGTTGAGCTCACCAGCCTCGTCCGCGGTGTAGAACCACGCCTCCTCCTCGGCGTACGAGATGGCGGCGTCCACACCGGCGCGCACTTCGGCCGGGGTGGGTCCGGCCAGCATGCCGATGATCTCACCGGACAGCGGGCCTGAGGGGTAGCCCGAGCCTGCATAGAAGCTCTTGGCGTAGACGACGTCGACCTCCGCGTACTTCGTGGCGTCGTCGAGCGCCACGTAGAGCGAGTCGTCGATGTCGCAGGTGATGAGCCCGAGCGAGCGTTGGTTGTCCGCCAGCCCCAACTTCTCCGCGAAGCCACGATCGACGTTCGCGATGATGCGCACGGCCAGGATGGTCGGCTTGACCGGTTCCAGGATTGCCATGTCAGTTACCTTCCGTCAGTCTTTCGCGACCTCGCGGAGCTTGACTCCGCTGGCGCTGTACTTGAGCATCCGCTTGATGAATTCGACGATGTAGGCGCCGGCCTCGAGCGGGTTGGTGCCACCGTGGGTGGTGATCATGCAGATCAGGTCACGGTCGGCGTCGGATTTGCCGGGCTGCGGGTCGAAGCCCATGTAGGCGCTCATGGCGTCGGCGATGCCGAGGCCCGGGCGTTCGCCGATGAGCAGGACGACGACCTTGGCCCTGATGATGGTGTTGATGTCGTTCATGAGACCCACCCGGCCGTTCTCGATGAAGAACGGGGTGCCGACGGAGACCCCACCGGATTTGAGCCCCTGCTCGATCACCGGGTAGATGTCGCGCAGGTTGTTTTCGATGGCGGCGGCCGAGAGGCCGTCGACAACACACAGCTGCACGTCGGGTCCCTTGACGCACTTCTCCTCGATGAGCTTCTTGGCGTCGTCGTTGAGCAGACGTCCGAGGTCCGGCCGGAGCAGGTACTCGGCCCGGTCCTCGACCCTGGTGGTCACGGTGAACAGGTTGAACTGGTCCCTGATCTCCTGGGACACGACGCCGTAGATGGCGTCCTGGGTCACTCCGTGATCGGCCTGGAACAGCAACGCGGTTGCTGTCTTCGGGCGCGGCCCGGCCCTACCTACACCCAGCCGTGCACTGGTGGTGGCCATCAGGTTGCGCAACCCGTCCGCGTCGGCGGGATTGTCCACCAGCATCGCGTGGCGCGCTTCATCCAGCGTGGGGTCTGCCAGGTCAATGACCAGGTCCCCACCGTCACGCTTGATGACGGACTCCGCCCGCTGTTTCACGTTGTCCTTGGGCTCGAAGCCCTCGGCCTTCAGTTCCGCCAGTACCCTGGCGACGATCTCCTCAATTTTCTGGTTCATCTGTTCACCTCTTCAGGAAGAAGGACGCATCGCCGGCGATTTCGGTGAGCTGGCCGTCCTTCCACAGGCCCACCTCTTCCATCCACGCCTCGAACTCGGGCAACGGACGCAGCCCCAGCGCCTGCCTGATGGCCGGGGCGTCGTGGTAGCTGGTGGTCTGGTAGCTCAGCATCGCGTCGTCGCCCATGGGGATGCCCATGATGAAGTTGGCGCCGGCCGAGGCCAGGAGCACGGCCAGGTTGTCGTTGCTGTTCTGGTCGGACTTCGCGTGGTTGGTGTAACACACGTCGCAGCCCATCGAGATGCCGCTGAGCTTGCCCATGAAATGGTCCTCGAGGCCGGCGCGGATGATCTGCACCGAGTCGTAGAGGTACTCGGGGCCGATGAATCCGACGACAGTGTTGACCTGGTAGGGCTTCCACCGACGCGCGATGGCGTAGTTGCGGGCCTCCAGCACGAGCTGGTCCGCACCGTGGTGAGCGTCGGCAGAGAGCGCTGAACCCTGCCCGGTCTCGAAATACATGTGGTTCGGGCCGGCAGTGACGCAGTACTTCTGCGCCAGCGCATAGGCCTCGTCGAGGAGGTCCACGGAGATACCGAAGCTCTCCATCGCCTTCTGCGAGCCTGCGATCGACTGGAAGACCAGACCGACCGGCGCGCCGCGCTTCATGGCATCCATCTGCGTCGAGACGTGCGCGAGCACGCAGTTCTGCGTGGGCACTTCCCACCGGGTGATGACTTCGTGGGTCATCTCCAACAGTCGGCTCACCGAGCCGACGGAGTCGTCGGCCGGGTTGATGCCGATGACCGAGTCGCCCGAGCCGAACGAAAGGCCCTCGTAGATGGAGGCGCGGATACCGTCGACCGAATCCGTCGGGTGGTTGGGCTGGAGCCGTGAGGCGAACGTGCCTGGCAGCCCCATGGTGTTGGCGCAGTGCGTCACCACCCGGATCTTCTTGGCAGCGACGATGAGGTCGAGGTTGCCCATCAGCTTGGTGACGGCCGCCACCATCTCGCCGGTGAGCGAGTGGCTGATGCGCGCGATGTCGTCGCCGGTGGTCTTGTTGGACAGGATCCACTCGCGGAAGTCGCCGACGCTCCACCCCTTGATCTCGTTGTAGATCGTCTCGTTGATGCCGTCGTCGATGGCGCGGGTGACTTCGTCCTCGTCGTACGGCACGACGGGGTTCTCACGTAGCGCGCTCAGTGGCACCTCTGCCAGCACGTGTCGTGCCGCGACACGCTGGGCAGCAGATTCGGCAGCAATACCGGCCTGCTGATCGCCCGACTTCTCCTCGTTGGCCTTGGCCAACAGATCCTTGATGTCGGCGAACTCGTAGGTGTGGCCGAACAACTTTGTCCGCAACAGCATCGAAGTCACCTCCTGGCTTTCTTTTCCACGGTCAGCTCCCTGTCTTTCCGGCTGATGTCTGATGGTTGTGTTTTTCTGTTTCTGCCGCTTGATAGAAGACGAGAGTCTTCACTGACACCGGGACGACTCTTCCGTCGAAGAGCGGCTCCCCGATATCGATGAAATCGCCTTCCCCGAGGTGAATCTGGTCGACGACGATGAGCGGCACTTCGGGCAGGTCCTGCTTGATTGTCTGGCCCAGCACCTGGGCATAGTCGGCCTCGGTGACCAGCACCAGCGGACGGCCCGGGGAAGGTGTCGCACGGCGAAGCTGCAGATGCCCCTGGCCAGCGCTGTGACCTGCGGATACGTGAGTCGTTGCGGCAGGTCGAGGGAGATGGCGAAGTCTCCCTCTGCGCCATCGCCCCGGTCCCAGCGCTCCACGGCTACCCCGAGCGCCTCGGCGATGGCGGGGCCGTCGTCGAGCCCGGGCACCGAGTCCTGCAACCTCGGCTCGATGACCGGCGCGTTGCGCAACGGCAGGTGCGAGTCCTCCGCCCAGATGGTGGACCCGGACAGGGTGACCTGCTGGCTGGCCGCCCCCAGGACGGTGGCCCGCAGCGTCTGTTCGGGCTGCTCGACCCGCAGCGCGGACCAGCGTGCGTTCCTCCGCAACGAGTCCGCGAGCAGCGGCCCGACGTCCCCCCAACGGATGACTTCGGACAACGTGCGCGCGGGCGCCTTGTCGTAGTAGAGAGCACCGACCCCGCCGGAGACGAAGTAGGCGCCGACGGTGCCGTCGACGGCGAGGGGCGGGCTCAGGGCCGCCTTGGCGGCCAGCGGCGAGGTCTCCCCCAGGCAGAGTTCGACGATGATCTCCGCCATGGCATCGGTGAGCCTGCGCAGTTCTTCGAGCCGCGGCACCGACCCTTCGCGGAGGTCCAGCCCGAGTTCCCGAGTCAGCATCCGGCCGATCGGGGCCAGGTGGGTGAGCACGCCCGAGGACGCGTCGAGCACCGCCTGGCGCCCGCCCACCATGGACGCCGCCGAAGCCAGGTGCCCACCTGAACGGAACAGGGCGGCGTTCGAGGAGCCGCCACCGATGTCGACGTTGATCACGGTGGCATAGTTGGCCGCCGACCACTGCGCGGCGCCGGAGCCCCGGCCCGCGATCTGCGACTCGAGGTTAGGGCCAGCCACGGTCACCACGAACTCGCCGGCCAGGTCGCCCAACCCGCGCAGGATCTCCTCCGCGTTGCGGGCGCGGGCCGTCTCGCCCGTGATGATGACGGCACCGGTCTCGACCTGGCTCGGTTCGACCCCGGCGCGTCGGTACTCGGCACGGATGAGTTCGACGAGCCGCTCGACGTCGACCTCGTCGGCGGTGTGCAACGGGGTCAGGTGCGGTTCGCTCTGGTAGAGCACCCGGCGGGCGTCGATGTCCAGCCGGGGCACCAGGCCCGCGCGGGCCTGGTTACTCACCGTCAGCTCGGAGAGGACCAGTTGGCTCGTCGTGGTCCCGACGTCGATCCCGACGGAGAGCATGTCCCGGCTGTCCATCACACCTCCTTCCTCGTGCGTAGTCGTGATGTCTGTCAGCTCTTGCGGAACGTGGTGTCGCCGCCGACCTCGAGCGAGTCGAGGATGGCGAGGATCACGGCGTCCACCGGGGCCTCCGCTGTCAGCGGGGTATGGCGCGCCGCGCTCCCCTCGCTGATCAGGACGAGTTCGCCCTGGCCGGCACCGACCGCGTCGACCGCGACGAACACTTCGTCGCCGATCAGCTCATCAGCGGTGGAGGCCGACTGCACCACGAGCAGTTTGGTGCCGCGCAACGTCTCCGCCTTGATGGTGGACACGGCCGATCCGATGACCCTGGCGATCCGCATGTCAGGCCTCCGCCGGGTCCCTCGGGTCGTCCCGCAGCGGTGGGCGGGCATCCGGCTCGTGCTGCGGCTCGAGGTCGATGACCGGTTCGTGCACGCGCTTGCCGGTGGGCTCGTGGGGAGCCGCTGCGGGAAGCGACCTGCGGAACAGGAAGTACGCGAGCGCGACGGCGAGGATGCCTGCCGTGAGCTTGCCGGCCATCATCGGCGCGATCATGCTGCGCTCGACGCCGGCTGTGAAGCCGAGGTGATCACCCAGGACGAAGGCTGCCGAGACGGCGAACGCGCTGTTGAGCACCTTGCCGCGGGGGTCCATGTCCTTCATGAGCTGGAACATCGGGATGTTGTTGGCGAGGGTGGCCACCATGCCGCCAGCAGCAGCCTCGTTCATGCCGAGGAGGCCACCGACCTTGGACAGCGGCTTCGCCGCGTACTTGACGATGAGCGCGACGGCAGGGAACGCGCCGAGGAGCATCATGCCGATCTGGGCGACGGTCGCCAGGCCGTCGGTGGGCGGTGCGAGTTCCCATCCCGCCGGCATGATCTGCACGCCGGTCATGTACTCGAAGACACCGATGATGAGGCCGATGGTGATGACAAACACCAGGCCCTTGCCGAAGGCCTCGAAGCCCCGGGTCATGCCGTCGGGGATCAGCCACAGGCCGACCGCGATGAGGATGGCCGCAACCAGCACGGGGATGAGGTTCACCAGCACGAACCCGACGGGAAAACCTGCGGCCACGCCACCGACGAAGACGCCGATGGGGATGGTCACGATGCCGGCGAGGATGCCTTTGGCGAGGTAGCCGCGGTCCTCCTTGCTGATGATGCTCAGCGCGACCGGGATCGTGAAGACGATGGTCGGGCCCATCATGGAGCCCAGGATCAGGCCGGACAACTGTGCGGCCATGAGGTTGTCGGTCATCTGTTCAGCAAGCGGCCAACCGCCCATGTCGTTGGCGAGCAACGTGCCCGCGAACATGGCGGGATCAGCACCGACCACGCCGTACAACGGGCTGATGATGGGGCTGAGCAGCTTTTCCAGAACAGGGGCGAGCGAGGTCACGCCGACCATTGCCAGGGCCAGGGGGCCGAGGGCGTTGAAGCCTTCCTCAAAGTGCTCGCCGAGGCCGAACTTGTTGCCGATTGCTCGGTCGAGACCGCCGAGCACCATGCAGATCATCAGGATCCACACAATGATTTCGTTGATGTCCATTGTTCCCCTCACCATTGAGGCCGCCCCTCGACGTTGAGGGATGCGGTTCCTTTGGACTCTAGCGAGGGTGGAACAGTTGTGCTTCGGAATGCATGAAATCCAGGGCTAGGTCAACCTGTTCGAGATCCGTCCACTGATCGGGACGCGGACACAGGGGCTGATCGCCTCAGCCGATGACCCGGCGGGCGCCGGTGAAGGGCATCGAGTTGAGCCCGGCCACCCGGACGCCGGAGCGCGGGTTGGCGGCATCGACGATCTTGCCGTTGCCGATGTAGATGCCCACGTGGCTCACGGGGCTGTAGTAGAAGACGAGGTCTCCCGGCTGGAGTTCCGACTTCGAGACCTTGTAGCCGGCCGAGCTCCACTGCGTGCGCGACGAGCGCGACAGGTTGACGCCCACCTGGCGGTAAGCCCAGCTGGTGAGGCCGGAGCAGTCGAACGTGTTCTCCCCCGAGGTGCCCCACACGTAACGCTTGCCGACCTTGCTGAGCGCCGCGTTGACGACGTCCTGCGCACGGCCGGAGGCTGCAGGCGCCGGGGCGGCCGGCTCAGCGGGCGCCGCTGCTGCGGGGGCGGCCGGGGCTGCACCTGGCGCTGCCGGGGCCGCCGCCGCGACCGTCTGCGCACGGGCCGCGCGCAGTTCGGCGCGGCGCTGGGCTTCTTCCGCCTGGCGGACCCGCTCAGCCTCCAGCCTGGCGAGGCGCTCGCGCTCCTCAGCGGAGAGGCGCTTGTAGACAGCCTCCGCCTCAGCCTCCTTGGCGTCGTAGTCTTCAGCCAGCTCCACCTTGGCGGCGTGTTCCTTCTTCAGTGCGGCCTCGGTGGTGGCGGCGTCCTCGCGCAGGGTGGTGAGCTTCGCCTGGACGAGCTGCAGCTGCTGGATCCCCGCGTTGCTGCGGTCCACTTCGCTGTGCAGGGTGGCCAGGCCGCTGAGGAAATTGTCTGAGGAGCTGCTGAGCAGCAGCTGCGCCGTGAGGGACACGGAATCGTGCTGCAGTTGGAACGCGGCCACGTCGCCGAGTTCCGAGGACAGCTTCCCGACCTTCTCCTCCTGCGTCTGCACGTCGGTCTTCAGCCGCGCCAGCTTCTTCTCCGCCTGCGCTGCGCGGTCATGGGACTCGATGATCTGCTGGTCGATGGCCGAGGACTCCTGCTGGATGCGCTCCAGATCAGCCCGGGCCTGCTCGACCGCCTGGGGGTCCGCGCTGGCCACGACGGTTCCGGTGAGGATGACAGCTGAGGTGAGTACAGCGGCGACGGCGGCACGAACTCGGTTCACGGAAGCTCCAGTGGTGGCGGACAGCAAATCTGAGAGAATCCTAAGCTCTTTTCAGGCTTTCTCAAAGTCCTGTCCACAGACTCGCTCAACCCGGTGCAGGATTTGTCGGCACCGGCGATTATCGTCTCCTTCATGCCTGCCACCGCCTTCTCCCAACCGTCCTTCGAGGACCTCGGCGTACCGCTCCCGGACGTCACATTCGTCGTGGTGGATCTGGAGACCACCGGCGGGGCGGCAGACTCAGAGATCACCGAGTTCGGCGCGGTCAAGGTCCGGGGCGGCGAGGTGCTCGGGGAGTTCCAGACCCTCGTGCGCCCCTCGGCACCCATCCCGCCCATGATCCAGGTGCTCACCGGCATCACCAACCAGATGGTGGCGGGCGCCCCTCCCCTGTCCCAGGTGCTGCCGGCCTTCGCGGAGTTCGCCGCCGGCGCGGCGCTGGTGGCCCACAACGCGCGTTTCGACACCGGCTTCCTGCGCCGCGGCTACGAGCAACTGGGCATGACCTGGCCACGCCCCACCGTGATCGACACGGTCGCGGTGGCCCGCACGGCGCTCATGCGCGACGAGGTGCCCAACTGCAAGCTCGCCACGTTGGCGCGCTACTTCCGCGCCACCACCGAGCCCAACCACCGGGCGCTCAGCGACGCCCGCGCCACCGTCGACGTGCTGCACGGGCTGCTGGCCCGCGTCGGCAACCTCGGTGTGCGCACCCTGGAGGACCTCACGGAGTTCGCCCTCCAGGTCTCGCCGGACAGGCGGGCCAAGCGGGTCTGGGCACAGGACGCCCCGGAGACGGCCGGCGTCTACTTCTTCGTGACGGATTCGACGGCGGCGGACGGCAGCCCGAAGCGCGAAGTGCTCTACGTGGGAAAGTCCAAAAACCTCAAGCGACGGGTGCGGTCCTACTTCTCGGCGGCTGAGAAGCGCGGCCGCATCCACGAGATGGTCCGGGTGGCCACCGGCGTCGAGTTCATCCCCTGCGCCACGGACCTGGAGGCGGAGGTGCGGGAACTGCGGATGATCGAGTCGCTGGCGCCGCGGTACAACCGTCGGTCGAAGAACCAGCGCAAACTCACCTGGCTGAAGCTCACCGACGAGGCGTTCCCCCGGCTGTCCGTGGTCACCGCGGTGCGCGACGGGGCGTCGCACTTCGGGCCGTTCCGCAGCCGCGACGCCGCCAACGAGGCAGCGCTCACGCTGTACGACGCCTTCAAGTTGCGGCGCTGCACGCCGCGCCTCTCCAGGAAGACGGCGTCGGCATCGTGCGCCCTCGCGGAGATGGGCCGCTGCCTTGCCCCCTGCGAACTCGGGGCAGGCGCTGAGGGCTACGGCGCCGTGGTGGAGGAGGTGCGCAGCAGTTGGGAGACCGACGTGCGCCCCGTGCTCCGCAGCGTGCGTGGCCGTCTGAGCAAGCTCGTCGGGCAGGAACGCTACGAGGAGGCCGGCGAGGTGGCGGAACGGCTCACCGCGTACTACCGCACCTCCCTGCGGTTCCACCGTGTGCGGTCGCTGGCCAGGTGCCGCCAGTTGGTGGCCGCCGTCCCCTCGGCGGCGGGCTGGGACATCCACGTCATCCGCTACGGACGGTTGGCCGCGGCCACCACGGCGCCCTCAGCCCGGGCGCGGGCCGCGGCGGAGGATGCCGCCGCGCTGGCAGAGACCGTACTGCCCGTTACGGGGGGCTGGCCCGCCGCCAGCATCGAGGAGGCTGAGCGGGTCGCCTCCTGGCTGGAGCTGCCCGGGGTCCGCCTCATCGAGACGGACGGGAGCTGGGAATGGCCGCTGAACGCGGGCCTCCCCGAGGGCGCCCTCCCCCGGGAACTACTCGGCGAGCAGCCCCTCTCGGAACTGCTCGCCTCGTGATCCCTGGTTGAACCGGCGAGGGGTCAGGAGATCTCGACGGTCTCGATCACGACCGGCTCGACCGGACGGTCGCCGGAACCGGTGCGCGTGGTGGAGATCGAGTCGACCACCTTCTGGCTGGCCGGGTCCTTGACCTCACCGAAGATGGTGTGGCGGTTGTTCAGGTGCGGCGTGGGGCCGGCCGTGATGAAGAACTGCGAGCCGTTGGTGCCCGGACCCGCGTTGGCCATGGCCAGGAGGTAGGGGCGGTTGAACTGCAGCTCGGGGTGGAACTCGTCGGCGAACGTGTAGCCGGGGCCGCCACGGCCGTCACCGCGGGGGCAGCCTCCCTGGATCATGAAGCCGTCGATCACGCGGTGGAAGGTCAGCCCGTCATAGTACTTGCCCGTGGTGGTCTCACCGGTCTTGGCGTCGGCGTATTCCTTGGTGCCGTTGGCGAGGCCGACGAAGTTCTCGACGGTCTTGGGGGCGTGATTGTCGAAGAGTTCGATGACGATGTCACCGTGGTTGGTCTTGAGGGTAGCGGTGGTCACGCGCTGTCCTTTCTGAGGATTCACTGGAGGCCCAGTCTGTCAGACGAGCCGAAACGACGGCGAAGCGCCGGGCGAAGTTGGGCCAATCGCCTTGAGTGGACCCTACAAGCAGGTAGCGTGGAAACTGCTCGATCACGAGCCACAACCATGGGAGGAACTTGTGAGAAGGTCACAAGAACTGAAGAAGGCCGCCGCAGAGACCGCTTCTGCCGCCGCCGTGTATTCAACCGCCGCTCTGAAGGAAGGCCTGGACCGCGCGCAGCTGATGCTGGCGGATCTTCAGAAGCAGGCCGCACCCGTCCTGCACGATGCCAAGATCCGCACCGCGGATTACGCGGCCAAGCGCCTCGACGATTTCGAGCCGCATCTGAAGGACGCCATGAGCAAGGTCGCCCCGGCCATCGAAATTGCGCGCGAGCGGGTCGAGGACGACCTGCTGCCGAAGGTCCAGGATTTCCTGCACCAGGCCGCTGAGCTCCCCGTCGTCATCGAGGGCGGCAAGCGGGGCAAGGCAGCGCTCAAGGCCCTGAAGGGCGAGCTCGAGCCCGCCCCGAAGAAGAGCGGCTGGCGCACGTTCGGCAAGGTCCTCGCCATCGGCGCCATCGTCGCCGGTGCAGCCGCGGCGGTGCGGCATTTCCTGTCCCCGAAGGACGATGGCTGGACGGCCCACGAGCCTTCCAAGGCGTACGTGAACAACAACGACACGTTCTCCAACGCGGCCAAGTTCGCCTCGGACACCGTCGAACCCACCGATGAGGTGGCCGAGCCGGCCGAGGACGAGGTGCAGGCACAGGACGTGACCACCGAGACCACGCCTCCGGCGTCGGTGGTTGAAGACGCTGCGGCGCCCGGCACGGCCGCCGCCGGCTACGGCGACGGCTCCTACGTGGGCACTGAGCCCCCCGCAGGGTTCACCATCAAGGGCAACGAGCGCTCGAAGAAGTACCACGTCGAAGGCAGCGGCGGCTATGACCGCACCATCGCCGAAGTCTGGTTCAACTCGGAGGAGGCGGCTGAGGCAGCCGGCTTCACGAGGGCCCAGCGCTGACCGCACTGCTCTCACCCCGCCGGGCGCCGACGCATTGTCGGCGCCCGGTTCTATTGTGTAGCCCATGCACCGCCGCCTGAGTCCCGCCGCCGCACGGCGCATCGCCGTCGACGCCCAGGGCCTGGGCAGGCCGCGGAAGGCGACGGTGGGGTCGGCCGCGCTGCGGGCGGTCATCGCGCGGCTCGGGGTGCTTCAACTGGACACGGTCAACGTGTTCGAGCGCAGCCACTACCTGCCGATCCTTTCCCGCCTGGGCCCGTATGATCGCGCGACGCTGGACCGGATCGTCCACCACGACCAGCGCGCCACCCGGCTGGGCAGCTTCACCGAATACCTCTCCCACGAGGCGGCCATCATGCCCGTGGCAGACTGGCCGCTGTGGGCGTGGCACCGGGCGCGGCCCGAACGGCCCGGCTGGGAGCGCTGGGCGCAGGAGAACGAGCGCCTCATCGACGAGGTGCTGGCCGAGTTTCACCTGTCCGGCCCCATGAGGGTCCGAGACCTCCAACACCCGCTGAACGCCCCCACCAGCGGGGGCTGGTGGAACAAGAACGACGTCTACTGGGCAGCGTCCAGGCTCTTCCGCAAGGGCGACATCGTCGTCGTGGGGCGTGACCGGTTCGAACGGGTCTACGGGGTCGCCGGCGACGTGCTCCCGCCAGAAGCGCGGGTCGCGGTGCCGGAGGACGAGGCCGTCGTCGAACTCGTCCGCAGGGCCTCCGTCGCCCACGGTGTGGCCACCCTCGAGGACCTGGCTGATTATCCGCGGATCAAGCGGGCTCCTGCACAGAGGGCGGTCGATGTGCTGGTGGCGCGCGGAGAGCTTGAGCCGGTCGAGGTCGACGGCTGGGCCCGCACGGCGTGGTTGGCCACGGGTCAACGGGTGCCACGCTCCGTGACAGCGGCCGCGTTGCTGTCGCCGTTCGACCCCCTGGTGTGGTTCCGCCCGCGCGCCGAGCGGGTGTTCGGCTTCCGCTACCGCATCTCCATCTACACGCCGGCAGAGCAGCGCGAGCACGGCTACTACGTGCTGCCCGTGCTGGTCGACGACGAACTCGTCGGCCGCGTCGATCTCAAGGCCGACAGGCAGGCCGGCGTCCTGCGGGTCCAGCATGCGCATGTGGAGCCGGCCAGCGCCCACCGGCGAGAGGAACTGGCCACCCGGGTGGCGCCGCTGCTGGCAGAGGCCGCCGAATGGCAGGGTCTGGGCTCAGTGTCCTTCACCGGCCCCGGCACCTGGGTCGCTGCGCTGAAGCCCCACTTCTGAGTTGTCCACAGGAGCCGCCGGCCTGACCCCGTGCGCTCCCTAGTCTCAGGCCATGACCTGGTTCATGGCCCTGGCCACAACGGCCTCAGCAGGCGCCGTCTGGTGGCTGATCGTTCCGCGGCTGCGCGTCGACGATCCCGACGCGCCGGATTTCGCCGCCCTCGTGTCGTGGCGCACCCTGCTGGGCGTGCTCGGCACGGCCGGTGCGGCGTCGGGCGTGCTGTGGCTGGTGCCCACGCACCACCACTGGCTGTGGGTGCCCTACCTGGCCGTGGGTGTGCCGCTGGTCGCCATCGACCTGCTGAGTACGTTCCTGCCGAAGCGGCTCAACGCCCTCGCCACCGCGCTGATGGCGGCCGGGCTGGCCGCCACGGCGATCACCGACTGGCGCGGTGCAGCGGCCGCCGCCCTGGGCGCGGCGGGCGCGTTCGTGTTCTTCTACCTGGCCTGGCGCCTCTCGGCGAGCCTGGGCTTCGGCGACGTGCGGCTCGCGCTGCTGATCGGCGCCGTCAGCGGACTGGCCGGTGTGGGTACGTGGACGACGGCACTGCTGACGGGCACGGCCCTGGGCGCCGTGCACGGCATCGCCCATGCGCTGTGGGCCCGGCGCGACGCCGGCCGCCCGAGGCACTTCCCCTTCGGCCCGGCCCTGTGGCTCGGCCCGTTGGCGGCGGTCACGCTGCAGGTCACCGCTGGGTAGCGGCGACCCACTTCTCCAGCGTCTGGGCGGCGTTCCCGGAATCGATCGCCTCGTGGGCCGCGGCCAGCGTGGGTCGCAACTGGTCGACGAGCTCGGTGACCGTCGAGATGCCCCGGTAGGCGAGCAGCGCAGCGGCGGCGTTCAAGGCGACGATGTCGCGCACGGGGCCGGGCTTGCCGGCCACCAGGTCGCGCACCACCTGGGCGTTGTGATCCGGCGGCCCGCCCTGCAGCTCGAAGGAGGAGGCCGGCTCGAGGCCGAGATCCCGCGGGTCGAGCACGGTGCGGAAGACCCGGCCCTCGGAGATGAGCCACACATCGGATTCCGACGTCGTGGTGAGCTCGTCGAGGCCGTCGTAGCCGCGGAAGACCATGCCACGGGTGCCGCGCTCCGCCAGCACGCGGGCGATCACCGGCGCGATGTCGTCGTTCGCCACGCCCAGCGCCATGGCGCGGGGCCGGGCCGGGTTGGCCAGGGGGCCGAGGAAGTTGAAGGTGGTCTGGATACCCAGCGCCTTGCGCACACCCGCCACGTATCTCATGGCGGGGTGGTAGAGCTGCGCGAACAGGAAGGCGATGCCGGTCTCGGCCAGGATGCCGGCCTGCTTGGCGGGCTCGACGTCCAGCTTGACGCCCAGCGCCTCCAGCGTGTCCGCGGTGCCTGCCTGGGACGAGGCGGCGCGGGAACCGTGCTTGATCACCTTGGCGCCGGCGCCCGCAGCGACGATCGCGGCCATCGTCGAGATGTTGACGGTGTTGGCGCGGTCGCCTCCGGTACCGACGACGTCCACCGCGTCGGGGTCGAGCGAGATCGGCGTGGAGTTGGCCAGCATGGCGTCGGCCAGTCCGGAGATCTCGTCCTCGCTCTCACCCTTGGCCCGGAGCGCGGTCAGCATGGCGGCGATCTGCACGTCGGAGGCCCGCCCGGCGAGGATCTCGTTGAGGGCCCACGTGGCGGCGGTCGCCTCCAGGCCCTCCCTCCGGACGAGACCGGTCAGGATGTCGGGCCAGGTGTAGCTCGTCGACATCAAGCGACCTGCGCCAGGCGCGCACGGATGAGGTGGGCGGCCTGCTCAGGCATGGTGACCGGATCGATCGGGAAGGGGGTCACCGCCTCGGCGCGGGACCAGGAGGCCAGCCAGGCGTCAGCCTCACGCTTGACCAGCAGCATGATGGGGGCGCTGTCGGCGTACTCCTCCTTGACCTGGTGGGCCAGGCCGAAGCCGCCCGACGGCTGCGCGTCGCCGTCGAAGATCATCAGGGCGTAGTCGGTGCCGGCGTCCAGGGTGCGCAGCAGTGCGCCCTGCGTCGCGACCTCGAAGACCTCGATCTGCGGCAGGTCCATGGCCACGCGCCGTCCCAGCGTCAGGCGGATCTGCTCACGCACCAGCCGGTCATCGGAGAACACCAGCACCTTCACGGTCGCATCGCTCATTATCGGTCTTCCTTCGCGTTGTCGCTGTCGACGGTGGGTTGAGATTGTTTCTGGGGGTCATGGTAGCCAAGTCCTTGCGCCTGGGCGCGTCGGGCCTCCTCCCGGTCCAGCGCCCGGTCCACCCGCCGGGCCTCCCGGTTGGAGTCCTTGATCCACTGGATGAAGATCGTGATCATCGCCGCGAACATCGTGAGATCCCCCGTGGCCCACATCAGCGCGCCGGCCCACTCCTGGTCCTGCATGGGCGACATGCCCCAGGTCCGGTCGAAGGAGAGGTACCACTCCTCCGCGATGAGCCGGCTCGAACCCATGATCGTCACGCCGAGGAAGGCGTGGAACGGCATGGTGATGAAGAACAGCAGGATCCGGATGGGGTACGGCATCTTGATCGGCACGGGGTCCACCCCGAGGAGCGGGAAGAAGAACAACACGCCCATGGTCACCAGGAAGAGGTGGAGCAGGTCGTGCGCGAGGTCGTTGGTGAGGGTGATCTCGTAGAGGCCACTCATGTAGAGGCCGAAGGGATAGATGACCATCAGACCCGTGGTGAGCGGCGGGAACATCACGAACTTCCCGAACCACGAGTGGAGCACCTTCAACAGGATGGCCCGCGGCCTCTTGGGCAGGGCGCGCAGCGCCAACGTCACAGGCGCACCGAACACGATGAACACCGGCGCGATCATGCTGAACAGCATGTGCTGGACCATGTGTGACCAGAACAGGACGGTGTCGTACACGCCCAGAAACGAGAAGGTGCCCACGGCGATGGACCCCAGGCCCAACACGACGAAGCTGATGGTGCGCATCAAGGGCCATCTGTCGCCGCGCCGCCTCAGCCGCTGCACCCCCCACAGGTACAGGCCGCCCGCGACGAGCAGTCCGATGACGGCACCGAGGGGGAACTCCCAGGCGGTGAAGAACCGGGCTCCGACGAGGGGGATGATGTCGTCGTCGGGCTTGGCGTGCATCGGGATGAGTGCCAAGGAACCGGTAAACATGTGGCGCATTATCGCATAGCCGCTTTCAACGATTTGGGGGGGGTGGTCCCAATGTTCGTGCCTGGCGTGACCTATGGGGCTTTTGAGGCAATAATGACCACGTGGCCACGAATCATGAACTCATCCAAGCACCATCGGAGCTGCCGACCGGTGCCATCCATCAGGTGCCGCCTGCCCGGCTGAACAAGCCCTACGGACGTCCCGACGTGACCGCCATCGGCGTGATCGTGTGGCTGGCGAGCGAACTGATGTTCTTCGGCGCCATCTTCGCCGCCTACTTCTGGACCCGCTCCATGGCGGCGGACGCCGCCGCAGCCGCCGGCGTCCCGTCCATGTGGGCCACGGAGAGTGCGCACCTCGACCTGCTCTTCGCCAGCATCAACACCACCATCCTGGTGCTGAGCTCGGTGACCATCCAGTTGGGCGCCAACGCCGCTGAGGCGGGCCGGGTCAACGGCTCCTGGGTGAACCCACTGAAGTGGGGCGTGCGTCAGGGCTTCATCATCTCGGCCATCCTCGGCTCGATCTTCGTCGCCGGCCAGGTCTGGGAGTACTTCACGCTCTTCAACGAGGGCATCAGCATCTCCACCAACCAGTACTGGTCGCTGTTCTTCATCGCCACCGGTATCCACGGCATCCACGTGTTCGGTGGCGTCGTGGCCATGTGGTACGTGCTGGCCCGCTCCTACATGACCCGCATCCACACCCACGAGCAGACGGTCCACGCCCACGTCGTGTCCTACTACTGGCACTTCGTCGACGTCATCTGGATCGCCCTGTTCGGCGTCCTCTACTTCCTCCGCTAAGACCGAGACCGGGAGTTTCATTTCAGTGAAGAAATCAACCAACCTCAGGCGGCATGCTGCAGCGCGGCCACTGCTGCTGATCTTGGCCCTCCTCGTCGTCGGCCTCAGCTACTCCGTCGTGAGCCCGCCACGCTCCTCGGCAGAGACGGAGACCACCCTGCAGATCGAGCAGGGCAAGGACATCTACATGACCACCTGCTCCTCCTGCCACGGTCTCGGCGGCGAGGGCACCACGCAGGGCCCCAGCCTCATCGGCGTGGGCGCGGCCTCGGTGGACTTCCAGATGGGCACCGGCCGCATGCCGGCCTCGCGCCTCGAAGCACAGATCCGCGCGCGCAAGGTCAACTACACGCAGGAGCAGATCGAAGCGGTGGCGGCCTATGTCGCCTCGCTCGGCGCAGGCCCGGCCATCCCCGAGGAGTCGCAGTACTCCCTCGACGCGCTGAACCAGGGCGACGACGAGAAGGCCCTGGCGGTGGCACGCGGCGGCGCCCTGTTCCGCGCGAACTGCTCCGCCTGCCACGGTGTTGTCGGCGGCGGCGGCGCCATGCCTGAAGGCAAGTTCGCGCCCAACCTGACGGATACCGCACCCGTGCACATCTACGAAGCGGTTCGTACCGGCCCGCAGCAGATGCCGTCGTTCTCCAAGGACGTCCTCACGGACGAGAGCGTGAGCGAGATCATCGCTTACCTCGAGGCTGCCGACGAGCAGCCCAACTACGGCGGTCTGACCATGGGCGACGCCGGCCCTGTCTCCGAGGGCTGGTGGATCTTCATCATCGGCATCGGCGGCCTCTCGATTGTTGCCCTGTGGATTGCACGGAAGGGGGCTCGCGCCCGATGAGCTGGAAGAATCTGCCCGTCCAGGATCCTGACCGGGGTCACAGCGTCACTGATCCCGGCATGGAGGAGCACATCGAGCGCTTCACCGACGCCGACAAGGGCGCCGGCAACCGTGCCTACCTGGCCATCCTCGCCATGCTGGGCCTCGTCCCCGTGTTGGCGATCGCCTTCGTGGTCATCTACTTCGCCGTCCCGCGCCGGGCCTACATCGACTTCGGCTGGCTGAAGGCCAGCGCGATGAACGTCGGCCTGGGCGTCACCGCCGGCCTCGCCGTGCTGCTCATCGGCCTGGCCATCATCCAGTGGTCTCGCGTGCTGATGGGCGACCACGAGTCCGTGGATCCCCGCCACAGCGCGGCCACCTCCCCGGAGGACCGCGCGATCGTCGCCCAGAACTGGCGCGACGGCGTGGAGCAGTCCGCCATCAAGCGTCGCCCGCTCATCCTCGGCGCCCTGGGAGGTGCCCTCGGCATCGCCCTGGTGCCGGCCGTCGTGTTGCTGGCCGACATGGGCCCGCACCCCACCCGCCGCGTCCGCGAACAGACCATCGAGAAAACCATCTGGGCCAACCAGGTGCGACTCGTCAACGACGAGAACTGGGTGGAGCTGCGCCCGGAGCACCTCGAGGTCGGCCAACTGGTCAACGCCCAGCCCGCCACTCTGCGCGAACTGGAGGGCGTCGAGGCCCACCAGGCGAAGGCCAAGGCCGCGATCATCGTGGTGCGCATGGATCCCCAGTCGATCACCATCCCGCCGTCGCGGCAGGACTGGCAGGTGTCGGGCATCCTGGCGTACTCGAAGATCTGCACCCACGTCGGCTGCCCCATCTCGCTGTGGGAGCGCCAGACCCACCACCTGCTGTGCCCCTGCCACCAGTCGACCTTCGACCTCGGCAACAGCGGCACCGTCGTGTTCGGCCCTGCAGCCCGCTCGCTGCCCCAGCTGCCCATCTCTGTGGACGACGAGGGCTACCTGATCGCGACGAGCGACTTCACGGTGCCTGTCGGGCCGAGCTACTTCGAGCGTGACTCGCGCAATGACTTCCAGGACGGAGACCAGTAATGGCCAAGCCAACGAGCGTCGTCGATACGTCGTCCTCGGTCGAGGCCCACGAGGCCCCCACCCAGAAGACCAACAGCACCCCTGGCGTCCTCGGCTGGGCCGATGACCGGCTGGGGCTGGGCAAGCTGGGCCGCACCGGCCTGCGCAAGGTCTTCCCGGACCACTGGTCGTTCCTGCTGGGCGAGATCGCCCTCTACTCCTTCATCGTGCTGCTGCTGACCGGTGTCTTCCTGACCATCTGGTTCAAGCCCTCGATGGCCGAGATCCACTACGACGGCTCCTACCAGCTGATGAAGGGCATGCCCATCTCGGAGGCCTTCGCCTCAACGCTGAACATCTCGTTCGACGTGCGTGGCGGCCTCCTGGTACGCCAGATCCACCACTGGGCCGCTCTGCTGTTCGTGGCCGCTTCGACGGTGCACATGCTGCGCGTGTTCTTCACCGGCGCGTTCCGCAAGCCGCGTGAGATCAACTGGCTCATCGGCGTCGGCCTGCTGTCGATGGGCCTGATGGCGGGCTTCACCGGTTACTCGCTGCCGGACGACCTTCTCTCGGGCACCGGCCTGCGCTTCGTGGACGGCCTGATCCGCTCGATCCCGGTCATCGGCACCTGGACGGAGTTCTTCGTCTTCGGTGGCGAGTTCCCCGGCAGCCTCATCATCCCCCGCCTGTACATGGCGCACATCCTGCTGATCCCCGGCCTGCTGCTCGGTCTCATCTCCGCGCACCTGGCGCTCGTGGTCTACCACAAGCACACCCAGTACCCCGGCCCCGGCCGCACGGAGAACAACGTGGTGGGCTACCCGCTGTTCCCGGTCTACATGGCCAAGGCCGGCGGCTTCTTCTTCATCGTGTTCGGGTTCCTCGTGCTCATGGGCGGCCTTTTCCAGATCAACCCGGTGTGGGCCTACGGCCCGTACGACCCGGCCAAGGTCACCGCGGGTTCGCAGCCTGACTGGTACATGGGCTTCGTCGAGGGCGCGCTGCGCCTCATCCCGCCCTTCTGGGAATCACACTGGGGCGGCACCACCTGGACCTGGGGCGTGTTCCTCCCCGGTGTGGGCATGATGGGCATCCTGTTCACGCTGCTGGGTGTCTGGCCGTTCGTCGAACGCTGGCTCACAGGAGACGACCGCGAACACCACCTGCTGGACCGCCCGCGCAACGCGCCGACGCGGACCGCGCTCGGTGTGGCAGGCATGGCGGCCTACGGGCTGTTCTGGATCGGCGGCGCCAACGACATCATCGCCACCCGGTTCTCCCTGAGCCTCAACGCGATCACGATCTTCCTGCGCGTCGCCGTGTTCCTCGGGCCGATCATCGCGTTCATCATCACCAAGCGCATCTGCCTGGGCCTCCAGCGCGCAGACCGCGAACGGGCCCTCCACGGCTCTGAGGACGGCGTCATCGTCCGGAGCCCGGACGGCGGCTACTCGGAGTCGCACGTCCCCGTCGGCACGCATGAACAGTTCGCGCTCACGCAGCACCTGCAGCATCCGGTGCTCGCCCCCGGCGGCGACACCGATGCGTCGGGGGTCGCCCGCAAGGGCGGTATCAGCAGGCTTCGCGCGCGGTTGTCCCGCTGGTACCTCGGCCATGAGATCGCCAAGCCCACGGCCGTTGAACTCACGGACGGCCACCACGGCGAACTCGAGGTCGGGCGCCACCGGGAGCTCCCGGCGCACGACGATGACGACGACCGCGACACCCCGGTGCTCGAAGGCTCGACGCGTCACTGACCGCACCACCCACAGAATCGGCGCCGCCCCGCAGGGCGGCGCCGATTCTGTTCACCCCTGCCGCGAAGGTAGAATCCAGGCGTGCGATTTCTCCATGGCGACCCCTCATATGACCTGACCTACAGTGACGTCTTCATGGTCCCGAGCCGCTCCGGCGTGAGCTCCCGCCTCGACGTGGACCTCACCTCCTCAGACGGCCTCGCCACCCCCACCCCGCTGGTGGCCGCCAACATGACTGCGGTCTCCGGTCGCCGCATGGCAGAGACGATGGCCCGCCGCGGCGGCCTCGCGATCTTCCCGCAGGACATCCCCACTGACGTGGTGGCGGAGTCCATCACCAAGGTGAAGAACTCCCACCTGGTGTTCGACACCGCGGTCACCGTGTCGCTCTCCACCACCGTCGGCATGATCCTCCAGCTCATCCCCAAGCGGTCCCACGGTGTCGCGGTCGTCGTCGACGAGAACCGCAAGGTGCTCGGTGTGGTGCACCCCCGCGCGGCTGAGGGCTCAGACCGTTTCGCGCAGGCCCGCGACGTGATGACCACCGATGTGACTGTCCTGTCGGCGGACACCGCTCCGTCGGACGTGTTCGCCACCCTCTCCGAGCACCACCAGAAGGTCGCGATCGCCGTCGACCCGGAGGAGCGTCTGGTCGGCGTGATGACCCCCGAGGGTGCGCTGCGTTCCGGCATCTACTCCCCCGCCGTGGACCACGAGGGCAGGCTCCGCGCCGGCGTCGCCGTCGGCATCAACGGCGACATCGCGGCCAAGGTCCGTGCCGCGCTCGACGCCCGCGCGGACGTGCTCGTCATGGACACCGCGCACGGCCATCAGGAGAAGATGATCAGCGCCCTGAGCACCGCCCGCGACGAGCGCGACCGCTTCGAGGCGGAGACGGGCCGACGCATCCTGATCGTGGCCGGCAACGTGGTCACCACGGACGGTTGCCATGACCTCATCGAGGCCGGCGCCGACATCCTCAAGGTGGGCGTCGGGCCTGGCGCCATGTGCACCACCCGCATGCAGACGGGCGTGGGGCGCCCGCAGTTCTCCGCCGTGCTGGAGTGCGCAGCCGCCGCGCGCGAGCACGGGAAGTCGATCTGGGCCGACGGCGGGGTCCGCCACCCGCGCGACGTCGCCCTGGCGCTGGCCGCCGACGCCGGTTCGGTGATGATCGGCTCCTGGTTCGCCGGCACGCACGAGTCCACCGGCGACCACCTCATCGACTCCGAGGGCAAGATGTTCAAGGAGTCCTTCGGCATGGCCTCGGCTCGGGCGGTGCGCAACCGTACCCGTGAGCAGTCCGCCTACCAGCGGGCCCGCGCGGCGATGTTCGAAGAGGGCATCTCGGCCTCGCGTATGTACCTCGACCCCCGCCGTCCGGGCGTCGAGGACCTCATCGACTGGATCACCAGCGGCGTGCGCTCTTCGTGCACGTACGCGGGTGCCCGCAGCCTGCCCGAGTTCGCCGAGCGCGCCGTCGTCGGCGTGCAGAGCGGGAGCGGCTACGAGGAAGGCCGCCCGCTCGACCGGAGCTGGTGACCCTGACGGGGCGTCAGCGCTGACGGCGGCGGAAGCGCGGCTTGAGGCGGATGTCCGGCAGCGGCGGTGCCTCCAGCTTCCGTAGGGCGCCGCGGTAACCGCGGACCCCGCCGAAGCGGTCGTCGTCGCGCTGCCAGGCGTCGCGCAGCTCGACGATCTCCTCGTGGCTGCGCCCGATGAAGTTCCACCACATGACGATCCCCTCCTCGAAGGGGGTGCCACCCAGCAGCATCACGCGCGCCGGCTTGTCACTCGGGTTCGACAGCCGGAGGTGGTTCAGGCCGGCGTCGCGGACGCCCATGACGTCCTTGTTGAGCGCCACGCCGTCCATCTCCACCACGCCCGAATCCACCAGCACACCGTGCTCGAACGAGCGGTCCACCTCGAACTCCCAGTCCGCGCCCGGACGCAGGATGATCTCCGCACCGAGCAGCGGCGTCTCCGTGGAGATGGGCGACGCGTCGCCCGTCAGCGAACCCACCATCACCTTGGCCGTGCCGCCGGGGATGTCGAGGAGTTCCGGGCGGTGGTGCTGGAAACCACGGTGCGTGTCCTTGGCGTGCTCCGGAAGCACCACCCACAACTGCACACCGTGCAGGAACTCCGTTTGGGGGGTCGACACCTCGGAGTGCGAGATGCCGTACCCGGACGTCATCAGGTTCACCTCGCCGGGCCGCACCAGGTCGTGGACGCCACCCGAATCCCGATGCTCGATCTCGCCGTCGAACAGCCAGCTCACCGTCTGCAGCGACGTGTGCGGATGGGGGGCCACGTCCATGCCGCAGGTGGCCTCCACCAGGTTGGGGCCGTAGTGGTCCGCGAAACACCACGCGCCGACGAACGAGCGTTCGAGTTGAGGGATGGTGCGTCGCACCGTCATGGCGCTGGGGCCCTCGCCCAGGCTCACCATCCGGGGTTGGAGCTGCTGGATCTCGGTGGGTCCGTGGTCCTCGTGCCCGCAGTCCAGCAGTTGGGGAGAGGTCTCGGTGTTGCTCATGAAGCAACGTTACTCGTCGCCCACGGGCGCCAGCCCTAGACTGCGGGACATGGTTGACGCGATCCGGGCATTCTTCGGCATGGATGAGGACTACGTCAGGCCCTCCCCCACCCGGCCCGCGTTCGGCGACGTGGCCGTGGCCTCGCTGCTCTGCATCATCTCGATGGCCACGGTGATGGTGTACTCAGAGATCGACGACATCAAGGACCACGTCGACGTGTGGCCGTCGCTGGGCGCCATCGCGCTGGCCGGGGTGTTGCTCGCGTACCGGCGGGTCTTCCCGATCACGGTCATGCTGCTGCTCACCGGCGTGCATTTCATCGTCGTGGGCAGCCTGTGGCCGGTCGTGTCCAGCACCCCGAGCATGCAGATCGTCTACTTCCTCGGCATCTACACCGCGCTGGCCTATGCGAAGCGCCGCGACACCCTCGCGCTCGCCGCCGGCGCCGTGGTCCTGGCCATGACGGTGTGGCTGATCGTGGACGACAGCTACAACCGCTCCATCAGTCCGGCCGAGTTCCATCCGACGGCGTGGTACTACGCGGCCACCCTGCTGATCAACGCTGCGTACTTCGGCGGCGCCATGTGGTTGGGCCGCAATGCCTGGCGGCAGGCCCGCGACGCCCACGATCTGGATGAGTCCAAGGCGCTGGTCACGCAGCAGGCACATCAACTTGCCGACCAGGCAGTGCTGGCGGAACGGCTGCGGATCGCCCGCGACCTGCACGATTCGGTCGCGCACCACATCTCGCTGATCGGTATCCAGACCGCCGCTGCCCGCCGGGCGATGGACGCCAAGCCGGAGTTGGCCGCCGAGGCGCTCGTCGAGGTCGAGGAGATGTCCCGCAGCGCCGTCTCGGAGCTGCGCACCCTGCTGGGCTCGCTCCGCGACGTCTCTCCCACCGCGGGGGCCGGCAGCTCCCTGGAGGCCCTCGAGGCGCTGTGTGAGGAGGCCTCGGGCGAGGGTCTCGACGTGAGCTACGAAATCGTCGGCGACCCCGCGCGGGCCGCCGAGCTCACCACCACCCAGAGCGGCGCCCTCCTACGCATCGCACAGGAGGCCCTCACCAACGTCCGTCGGCACTCGACGGCGGACCACGCCCGCGTGGTGGTCCGGCTCGGCGACACCACTGAAGTCGAGATCACCGACGACGGGATGCCCGTGCACTGCACCGCAGGCTCGGGCCTCGGCCACGTCGGCATGCGCGAGCGGATCGCCGCCCTGGGCGGCACCATCGACATCGGCCCCCGGGCCACCCGTGGCTACCGCGTCCACGCCGTCCTCCCACGAAGGGTTTGATCACCACCATGATCCGAGTCGCACTCGTCGACGACCAGGCGCTCGTGCGCCGCGCCTTCTCCCTGATGCTGAGCGTGGAGGACGACCTCGAACTCGTGGGGCAGGCGGCCGATGGGCAGGCCGCCGTCGAGCTGGCCACCGCCACCTCCCCCCACGTCATGCTGATGGACATCGAGATGCCGCGGATGAACGGGCTCGAGGCCACCCGCGCCGTGCGCGCCGCGGGCGACACCCAGGTGATCATCCTGACCACCTTCGACCGCAACGACTACCTGTTCGAGGCGCTCGATGCGGGGGCCGCCGGGTTCCTGCTCAAGAACTGCGAACCGGAGCGCCTGCTGGAGGCCATCCGCACCGTCGCCGACGGCGGGGCGCTGCTCGCGCCGGAGGTCACCCGCCGCGTCATCGAGCAGGCCGTGCAGGTCGTGCACCACATCACCGAACCCCATCCTGCCGTCGCGCGATTGACCCAACGGGAGCTGGATGTGCTGGCCGCCCTGGCGCAGGGGCTGAGCAACGCGGAGATCGCGCGCGACCTGTATGTGAGCGAGGCCACCGTGAAGAGCCACGTCTCCAGCTGCCTCGCCAAGCTCGGCGTGCGGGACCGGGTGCAGGCCGTCATCTTCGCGTTCGAGCATGGCCTGACCCGATCTCATCCGAAGGGATGAGGGCTGCCGACGAAGATGTGGCCGCGCGGGCGATGTCCTGACAACCGGACATCCGGCAGGCTGGTGCCATGCTCGAAATCCACTCTGTCACCCGAACATTCGGTGATCTCGCGGCCCTGAACGACGTGTCGTTCAGCGTCCCCGACGGCCGGTTCACCGGCTTCGTCGGCGGTAACGGCGCCGGCAAGACCACCACCATGCGCATCATCATGGGGGTGCTGTCCCCCACCTCCGGCGAGGTGCTGTGGAACGGCCACCCCATCACCGCCGAGGACCGCGCACAGTTCGGCTACATGCCGGAAGAACGTGGGCTCTACCCGAAGCAGCCCATCCTCGGGCAGCTCGCCTACCTCGGGGAGCTCCACGGCATGACCGCCGCGGACGCCAAGGCCGCGGCCCGGCAGCTGCTGGAGCGGTTCAACCTGGGCGAACGGACCGGCGACAAGCTGGAGAAGCTGTCGCTGGGCAACCAGCAGCGGGTCCAGATCGCCGGCGCGGTGATCGCCTCACCCAAGGCCCTCGTGCTGGACGAGCCGTTCAGCGGTCTCGACCCTGAGGCGGTCGACGAGATGTTCGCGCTGCTGACGGAGTTCACCAAGCGCGGCGTGCCGGTGCTGTTCTCGTCGCACCAGCTCGAGTTGGTGGAGCGGTTGTGCCACCAGATCGTGATCCTGCGCAAGGGAGAGGTGATCGCCTCGGGCAGCGTCGAAGCGCTGCGCTCGGCCGGCCCCAAGCACCACCGGATCCTGGCCGGCGCGGACCTGGGCTGGCTCCGCCACGAGGGCGGCGTCACCGTCATCGA
Organism: Tessaracoccus zhenghani; assembly: GCF_054552775.1. NCBI lineage: Bacteria > Bacillati > Actinomycetota > Actinomycetes > Propionibacteriales > Propionibacteriaceae > Tessaracoccus > Tessaracoccus zhenghani. Next base: position 1,218,802 of record NZ_CM137275.1, read on the forward strand.
CCTCGACGGCCCCCAGGCGGAGGTCGCCTTCGCCGACGACAGCGTGGCCCAGCGCGTGCTGGCCGAGGCCATCAGCCGGGGCAGCGTCCATTCCTTCGGGCCGATCGTGCGGCCCCTCAGCGAGTACTACCGAGAGGTTTCCCGATGACCGACTCCACCCGCACCCGTACGGCACCCTGGGTCATCGTCGCCAAGCGCGAGATCATGGTGCAGCTGACGGACCGCGCCTTCTGGATCGGCACGCTCACCACCATCGTCCTCATCGCGCTCGGCTTCATCTTCGGCGGCCTGCTCGGGGGCAATTCCTCAGAGACCAAGGTGGCCGTGTCCTCCGACGCCGCCGCCACCGTCGTGGCGATGGCGCAGGAGCAGGGCAGCGGCAACTACACCGCCCTGCGCGTGCCTGAGGCCGACGTCATGACCGCCGTCGACGAGGGCGATGCCTCGGCCGCGCTGACCCACTCGGCGGCCGACGGCTGGAAGCTCACCGTCAAGGACCTGTTCGAGGCACCGGACCTCAGCGCCGCCGTCGCTGACTACCAGCTGGGCGTCAACGCCGCCGAGCACAACCTGGATCTGGCCGCGATCAGAGCGGGCACCGAGCTCGAACTGGTGACGATGGAGGACGAGGAGGGCCAGGGCATGGCGGTCATCATCTCGACCATCGCCTTCGCCCTGCTGTTCATGATGTCGGCGATGACGTTCGGCATGCAGATCGCCAACTCCGTGGTCACGGAGAAGGAGTCCCGCATCGTCGAGATCCTCGCCGCCGCCATCCCCACCCGGCAGTTGCTCCTCGGCAAGGTGGTGGGGAGCACCATCATGGCGCTGGCCCAGGTGGTCCTGATCGCCACCACGGCACTCGTCGGCCTCTCGCTGTCCGAATGGAGCAGCATGGTGGGTCTCGTCACGCCCGTCGTCGGCTGGTTCGTGTTGTTCTTCCTGGTCGGCTTCGCGTCGTTGGCGTGCCTGTGGGCCGCTGCGGGCGCCATGGCGACCCGCCACCAGGACCTCAACCAGACCACGACGCCCCTGATGACGATCGTGATGCTCGTCTACATGGCCGGTTTCCTCGCCCGTGGCGACGTGGCGCACGTCCTCAGCTACGTGCCGATCGCCTCCACCGTGTCGATGCCCGGCCGCCTCCTCAGCGGGGAGTCCACCTGGCTCGACGCCGGTCTGGCGATGGTCGTCGCGGTGGCGTTCATGGCCCTGTGCATCTGGCTCGGCTCGAAGATCTACCGCCGGGCCCTCATGCAGACCGGCTCCGTCCTGTCCTGGAAGGACGCCCTCCGGCGCCAGGCCGCCTGAGGACTTCTCGGGCTTCGCTTGGCGGAACGTTCCAACTCGGGATCGTGCGTGTCGAGTACTGCACGGGACGAAGCGACTGGTCCCCGGCGCCTCGAGTGAGGTGCCGGGGACCAGTCCTGGCTCTGCTCGCTGAGTGTGAAACTCAGAGACTTGTCATCGCCAACTAGGGTCGCCGAACATCACGATGTTGTTGACCACCCATTCGTTGTTCTGGCTGAACACGTACCCGCCCCCCGGCTTCGCGGTGGCCTTGTAGACCGTCACAGAAGCGTAGGACCGGCAGCCGTCACGCCCAGTCGCAGGAGTGCCACACTCCGTGCGCCACCGGCGTCCATCGCTGGTGGCCGTCCACTCGCCGGCGTTGGCCAGCGGGTTTGCGCCCCACGCCTCCTTGGTCATGAACGGCAGGTACGTGAGGTTGTTGAACGTCCATCCAGTGGTGCGGACGAACTTGCCATCCTTGATCAGCACCACCGTGGCCCAGATGTCCGTGCGGCAGCGCTCGGTCTGCGAGTATGGCTCACACTTCGTGTTCCAGTTGCGGCCGTTCAGGTTGAGATGCGGTCCCGGCAGCGTGTAGGGCGCTGTGCGTACGTACTCGAAGTCCGTTGGGGGTTCCGTCGGTGCGGGCTCTGTCGTAGGCGGTGTTGTGGGTTCCTCGATGCCGATGATCACCACAGCTGCCGATGTCCGCTCGGCTGCCCGGAAGCCTGGGGCCTCCGCAGCCACGCGGACCGACACGGCTTCGTCCACGTCGTCGGCGCCCGGTGTGTAGGACCGCTGAGTGGCGCCGGCGATCGCATCACCATTACGCAGCCATTGGTAGCTCAGAGTGGCTTCAGGATCCGAGACAACCACGGCGGTGAGCGCCTTCCCTTCCACTGGTTCGCCCTCGATCGTCAGGCTCTGGAGGTGTACCTGCCTGCGGAGCGTGAGCGTGTAGGTCTTCTGGGATCCGTCCGTCGCAGTCACGGTGATCGTGACGTGGTCATCCACCTGGCGGATGGCGACCTCTGCGTCCGCGTCGATGGGTACGGCGTGGATCTCAGAATTCGACCCCAGGACGGGAACCGTGTAATCCAGCACCTCTGGGTCGAAGCCATCGATGTCGAGACCATTGACGGTCAGGCGCGCCAGATCATTCGTCGAGACCGGTCCGGCCGCAGGGGCATGGAACTGGACCTCAGAAACGATCATGTGCGTTGAGGGGCGTGCCGTCAGAACGATGCGAACCGCAGCCGCCGTCACGTCCCCCAGGTCTACCTCGACCACCGGGCTGGTGGCCGAATCTGGCACGGTGACGGAGCTTCCGACATCGGTCCACACGTCGGACCCCGGAGCCCGGTACTGCGTCTGGAATTCGGCGGGGAACGACATGTCGGAGCCGTCCTTGTAGAAATGGACCGTCGTCGTGCGGACTGTTTCGGCCTCGTCGAACTCGTAGGTCAGTGTGTCCTGGCTATTCTTGTCGCCTGAGCGCCAGTTCGACCAGGCCTTATCTGTTAGGTTGCCGTTGCATGTCCGCGCTACGTCGTAGCCGGGCTCAGTAAATGTTGCTGAGGCTGTGCAACCGACGTCCAAGAGTTCAGATCCTGACGCCTCTGCCACGATGACGTACAGGACGGTCCGAATCGGATCCGCACCGGAGACCTCACTGGAGATGACACCGTGGACTGTGAGGACTCCGGGCTCAGCGAGCTGGGCATCGGTGAGCGCTGAGAGATCCCACTCCACCGGCGTCTGGAAGCGGCTACTTCCCGCACCAGCCTGTGCTGCGACCGTGTCCGGGACCCGCGCCGCGAGCTTCTCCACGCTGCTGCCGGCGAGCACCTTGACGGAGGCCGGGTCAGCATGGGTCAACGGCCCGACCTCGACGACCGCCGCCACGCCGGAGATGGCGTTACCGAAGAGGTCCGTGGCGGTACCGGTCACGTGGACGGTGCCAGGAGTGTCCCAGAAAGAAGCATGCGGCACCTGCCAATGGACGGGTACTGCGACTCCCTCACCCCAGCTGTAGACGGGCACCACCGTCGTCGGCAGTACCGGTGCCATGCCCAGTTCGGTGTGGACGCTGATCGGCTCAACCGTCGGCGCCTCAGAGACGCCGTTGACCAACCACCGCTGGTTCGCGGAATAGGTGTTGACCCACCATCCCACTGGTGCGTTCTCAGCAGTGGAGCCTCCGCCCACCTCGAGCACATTGCCGTTGAACCCGTTGGAGAACGTCCAGGTCTTGCCGCCATCCTCGGTGGTCGGATACCAGCGTGCGCCGGGATCAGCCTTGGCCTCAGTCAGGCTGTCGTAGGCACGCAGAGCTGAGCCCTCGGCGTCGATCACCGCGAAGGTGCCGTCGGCTGCGGACTCAAGGACGATCGCAGCTCGTCCTTCAACGAGGCCGCTCAGGGGAACCTCATGTGCGATCCAGGCCTGCCCGCGGGCCCCAGCACTGTCCTGGGCAGGGCTGGCGATCACCAGTCCCCCTTCTGCGCCTTGGGTGAGCGCCTTCGAGCTCTGGAGCCCGATCAGCTGGTACTTCTGGCCATCGGCCAGTTGCGGTGCGGACGGCGCCACGCCGCTCACGCCGTCGACCTCGAAGGTGGTGACGGACTGGGCAGGCACGGTCATGGTCGCCGTTTCAGCCGAACCCACGGCCACGGGCTCGCCTTGTATCAGGGCAGTAGAGAGATCGTTGATGGCCGGGGCCTGGGTCGTGACGTGTGGCGTCACGGTGGCGTTGTCCGCCACCGCCCCGAAACCGGAGAGATCCAGCTTGACGGTCTGCTCAGCGGTCGACGAGTTGATGTAGACGACGCTGAGATCGGTACCGTCGCCGCGGGTTGCCGCGGTCGCGTTGGTGTTGTCTGTCTGGATGAGCCGATCGCCGGGGGTGATGAAGTGCATGAAGTTGCGCATCGTGTTGAACTTCTGATTCGTCACGATCTTGCAGTCTTCGACCTCCGACACCGGGGTGCCATCGGCCAGAGCGTCGGCGACGCGACGCATGGACTTGAAGCCGATCGCACCTTCCTCATCGGCCACCTCGTCGCCATCGGCATCAACATGGCGGCAGTCAAAGTCGATGAAGATGGAACCCCAGTTGAGGTTCTCGCCCCTGGGTCGAGGCTGCTGCATGTTGTAGTAGTCCTCAACCTCTTGCCAGAGGATGTAGGCCTCTGGCTGAAGGAGCTTCAGGTCGTTGGTGATCTTCTGGGCCAGCCCCAGGCCGCCCGCCATCGACAGCGGGTCGAAGCCTGCGCCGACGAAGTCTCCGCCAGTCTCGGACATCCACAGGGGGACCTCGGCGCCTCGCGAGTAATCGCGCGCCTCACGGGCATTGCCATCCCAGTAGGTGTGGACGTTGATCTGACCAACGTTCTCCCGCGTCTGCGCGTCGTATGCCTTCCACGCCGTATTGAACTTCTGCGGGTTGGTCTCGTCGTTGGCAGAAACCACTGCGTCGAGCGTCGGGCTCTTCTCCAGTTCCGCAGCCAGGAGATTGATGAGGTTCTGCTGTTGACCCTCGCCCGGACCAGGGCAGATCTGGGCGCCTTCCTGCGTCAGGTTGGGGCTGTTGGTGGGGAGGGGAGTGATCCCGTCTGCCTCTCTGCCAGCCGGCGTTCCCCAATATCCGTTGCACGGCTCGTTGAAGGGCGTCAGAGACTGGAAGCTGACGCCGTACGTCTCCTCCAAATGCTCAGCAACGCGCAGGATGTACTTGGCGAACTTCTCCGGCGCGTTACCGGCGGTGCTCATCTGCTCGGCGGACGAGGGCGTGTTGCCCGAGGTGTAGCCCGATTTCGTCATGAAGTACGGCGGCGAGTTCGAGAACCCCTCCAGCACGAGGTCGTCGCGCTGCTCTGCGAGCTGCTCCAGCCACCAACGCTGGCTGGAATCCTTGGACCAGTCATAGTGCTCGGGGTTGTCGGGATCCCATGCCTCCAGCAGTCCCAGGCGGTCAGCGTAGTTGGTGGTGAGCTCGCCATAGAGGCTCTCAGCGTCGGTGCTGGAGTCCTCTGCCCAGAAGCCGTCTACAGCGCCGCCGGGACGGAAGTAGTCGCCAACATCGCTGGCTCGGCCACCACCGAAGTTGTACCTGGCCATGTTCATGTTCAACCCCTCTGGGCCAAACACCTTGTCGTAGAGCTCAGTGCGCAGTTCGTCCGGGTAGTTGCCGGTGGCGTTGGCGAACCAGACCAGGGAGTTGCCCCAGCCCTGGAATGGTGCCCCGGCGGTAGCGGGGTTGGGGGTGATCGTCACCGCCTCGGGCGCGGCGGATGCCTCGCCAAGGGAGCCGAGCAGTGACCCGCCCGCCAGAGCGAGAGCGGTGGCTGCAGCGAGCAGCCGTCGCCCGCGTCTTGCCTTCGATTGATGTGGCATGTGGAGCCTTCTTTCTCGAACCTCAACCGCGGTCCGTCTTTTTCCCTGCGCTGGCTTCTCGACGTTGATGACCCGGCCACGGAGGCTGGGTAGGCCAGCTCGAATGTCGACGTCAACACTGTACATGGATCCCTCCATCAGCGGAAGCAGGCGAGTTGACTCATCAGAAACCTCCGCTTGTGCGGGGTCGTTGCCTCGGGTAGAAACCTCCGGTTAGGTGTGTCGTTGCCTCGGGTGAGGACCTCCGCGTGAGCACCATCATGGATGGAGCTGACGATGGGCCAACGCAAGGCCGTCACGAAGATGAAGGCCCTGGCCTACCGGGGCGCCGACCGGGCGGGCAAGACCCGGATCTTGGACGAGCTGGTCGATCTGACCGGGTGGCACCGCGACTACGCCCGCGCGGCGTTACGGGATGCGCTGGTCCTCAAGGCGGTGATGCCGCGTAAGCCGCGGGCGCGGGTATACGGCGATGACCTGCTGCCCGCCCTGGTGCGGTGCTGGACGCTGTTGCGGGCGCCGGCGGGGAAGATCCTGGCGCCGTTCATGCCGGTCCTGGTGCCCCTGTTGCGCGCCGAGGACGAGATCGATGTCGACGACGCGCAGGCGGGGTTGCTGGCGGGGATCTCGGCGGCCACCATCGACCGGATGCTCGCCGGCGAACGCCAACGGATGACGCTGCGGGGTCGGACGCGTACCAAGCCCGGGTCGTTGTTGAAACACCAGATCCCGATCCGCACGTTCGCTGAGTGGGACGACGCGACGCCGGGGTTCGTCGAGATCGACCTGGTCGCCCACGACGGTGGGGTCGCCTCGGGCGAGTACTGCTACACGTTGACGATGACCGATGTGGCGACGGGGTGGACGGTGAACCGGTCGGTGCCGAACCGGGCCCGCCGGTGGGTGATCGAGGCCATCGACCACGCCGCCGGGATGTTCCCGTTCCCGATCGTGGGGATCGACTCCGACAACGGATCGGAGTTCATCAACCACCACTTCCTGCACTACTGCGAGACCCGCAAGATCACGTTCACCCGCGGGCGGGCGGGGAAGAAGAACGACGGCTGCTATGTGGAGCAGAAGAACTGGGCCCGCGTGCGGGAGTTGGTCGGCTACTACCGTTACGACACCGAGGCCGAGCTCGACCTCCTCAACCAGATCTGGGCCTTGGACGACGCGTTCGCGAACTACTTCCTGCCCAGCCTGAAGCTGGCGTCCAAGCACCGCGACGGCGCCAAGGTCGTCAAGAGGTACCACCAGGCCGCCACCCCACACCAGCGTGCCCTCGCGCACCCCGCGACCCGGAAACGGCCGGTCATCACGATGAACGCCCGGTTCAAGAAGCTTCGCCTCGGTGCCCTGCAACGCGAGATCCTCCACCACACCGGCCGCCTCGAAGCCCTCGCCCAGGCCAAGGGCCGCACCGCCCGGCAACGCCGGACCGCGACCGGCTAACCGGAGGAAACAGGTGAGGCAACGACCTGGCGAACCGGAGGTATTGACATGAGGCATCACGGCAGGGGGTCAGAAGGTCGGCTTCGCGCCGTGCAATGGGAACGTCAACATGACCAGGCTAGGATGGGCCCATGGTTGATAGTCCGGCGCAGGCTCGCTCATCTCGGACGGGGCCCTCCATCGGCGACGTCGCCAAGCTGGCGGGTGTTTCAACCCAGACCGTCTCCAGGGTGGCTAACGGCTTCGACAAGGTGACGCCGAAGACCCGTGACAGGGTTCTCGAGGCCATGGCCAAACTGGGCTACTCGCCCAATCTTGCCGCCCGTGCGTTGCGGAGGGGATCCTTCCGCACCATCGGGCTGATGGGACATCGATTCGAGCGCACGGGCGAGGCGCTGACCACGTCCGCCGTGATCGCCGCCGCCACGGCTCAGGACTATGCGGTGACGATCGTGACAGTGCACGACTCCGAAGGGACGAGCTGGACCAACGCTGCGTCGAGACTCTCCAGCCAGGCCACCGACGGCCTCGTGATTCTGCGAGCAGAAGGTACCCCGGAGCAGTTGTCGCTCCCGCCCGGCTTTCCAGTGGCGGTCTCCGATTCCCGGCTCGCGGGGCGCTACCCATCTGTGGGGTCCGATCACGCGCAGGGCAGCCAGCTGGCTACCAGCCATCTCCTGGATCTCGGCCACCAGCAGGTGCACCACATCTCTGGCCCCGTCGACTCGGATCCCGCGATGGTTCGGCAGGCTGCTTGGCGCGGATGCCTGCAGCGCCTGGGCATTCGTCCTCCTGAGGTGCTCGTGGGTGACTGGTCTGCCGAATCGGGGTATGAGTTAGCTCAACGGCTGGCCGCTGACGAGAATGTGACCGCCCTCTACTGCGCCAACGACGAAATGGCGATCGGCGCCATGCGAGCCTTCATGGAGGCGGGGCGCCGGGTGCCGGAGGACGTCTCCATCGTCGGCTTTGACGACTTGACACTGAGCGCTCAGCTGCCCATTCCCCTCACGACTGTGCGCCAGGACTTCCATGCCATCGGGGAGCAGGCTGTAGGCCTCGTGCTCGAGCAGATCAGGGCGCAGGGCGCTGTCCCGCTGAGCAGACGAGTGACCATACCTACTGAACTGGTCGTCCGCGGAACAACGGATCCGCCGCCCTCGTGAGGCTACTCGGCTCCCAGAAGGTGCTTAGCCCAGCTCGAACGTGATGTGATGCTCACCCACCTGGTCGATCTCAAGCGTGAGGGTCCCCGTCACGTCCTGGAGTTCGCCGGTGCCTGAACCAGGCACTATCTCGTAGCGCAGTTCCTGGGAACCACCGCGCATGGTGCCGCACTGCTGGAAGGCGACCACGCCCTGTCGGCGTCGAAGTTGCGCGCCTGGAGCGTCAGGAAGGCCGCGATGAAGCCGCCGAGGAACCCGGTGGCCCCCAGCACGAACGTGCCCGCGATCTCACCCGACACGAACCAGTAGATGGGCGTGACGATCGCGAAGAAGACGAAGATGAACCAGAAAGAGTACTTCTCGGGCTTCACTTGACGGAACCTTCCAGCTCGGGATCGTGCGTGTCATCGTCGAGCAGTTCGCCCGGGTCATCGTGGTGGCGCGCTGCGAGCTCCGGACGGGCCGCATCCAGCGCGGGGCTGTTGGACCGCACGCGGGGCAGCGAGTCGAAGTTGTGACGCGGCGGCGGGCAGGAGGTGGCCCACTCGAGCGAGCGGCCCCAGCCCCACGGGTCGTTGACGTTGACCAACGGTGCCTTGCGGGTGATCCACACGTTCCACAGGAACGGCAGCATCGAGACACCGAGCAGGAACGCGCCGAACGTCGACACCTGGTTCAGGAAGGTGAAGCCCTCCCAGGCACCGTAGTCTGCGATGCGCCTCTGCATGCCCCCGACGCCCAGCCAGTGCTGCACGAGGAAGGTGGTGTGGAAGCCGATGAAGAGCGTCCAGAAGTGGATGTTGCCCCAGGTCTCGTTGAGCATCCGGCCGGTGAACTTCGGCCACCAGTAGTAGAACCCGGCGAACATCGCGAACACGACGGTGCCGAACAGCACGTAGTGGAAGTGGGCCACGACGAAGTAGGTGTCCGTGACCTGGAAGTCCAGTGCGGGCGACGCCAGGATGATGCCCGTGAGGCCGCCGAAGAGGAACGTGACGAGGAACCCGATGGCAAATGACATCGACGTGTTCAACGTCAACGATCCCCGCCACATCGTCCCCACCCAGTTGAAGAACTTCACGCCGGTCGGCACGCCGATCAGGTATGACATGAACGCGAAGAACGGCAGGTTCACCGCGCCGGTGGCGAACATGTGGTGGGCCCAGACGGACACCGACAGCGCGCCGATCGCCAGCGTGGCGAACACCAGGCCGTAGTAGCCGAACACCGGCTTGCGGCTGAAGGCGCTCAGCACCTCCGTGATGATGCCGAAGAACGGCAACGCCACCACATAGACCTCCGGATGGCCGAAGAACCAGAACAGGTGCTGCCACAGCACCGGCCCACCCGAGGAGGGGCCGAACACGTGGGAGCCGAGCACGCGGTCTGACTCCAGCACGAGGAGGCCGACGGCGAGCACGGGGAACGCGATGATGACCATGATGGAGGTGACCAGGATGTTCCAGGAGAAGATCGGCATCCGGAACATGGTCATGCCCGGGGCCCGCATGGTGATGACCGTCGTGATGAAGTTGACCGAGCCGAGGATCGACGAGAGACCCAGCAGGTAGAGGCCCATGGCCCAGAGGTCGTGGCCCGGCATCGCCAGCCCCGCCCCCAGCCGTCAAGGCAAAGGCAAAGACCCGCCCCGAAGGGCGGGTCTTGTGCGGTTCAGCAGGTCAGTGCTTGTAGTCGCCGCGGTAGAACTCGAGGACCCAGCCGGAGGTGGCCCAGATGCCCAGCCCGAGGAACAGGATGGTGATCCAGGCCTGGTGCAGTGCGGGGCCCAGGCAGATGCCGGCCGTGACGACCGCGGCCCAGAAGGGCCAGATCGACTTGGGGGCGAAGAAACCCATGTCGCCGGCGCCCTCGATGACGTCGGCATCCGCACGGTCCTCCGGGCGGGCGTTGAAGTTGCGCGCCTGGAGCGTCAGGAAGGCCGCGATGAAGCCGCCGAGGAACCCGGTGGCCCCCAGCACGAACGTGCCCGCGATCTCACCCGACACGAACCAGTAGATGGGCGTGACGATGGCGAAGAAGACGAAGATGAACCAGAAAGAGTACTTCTCGGGCTTCACTTGACGGAACCTTCCAGCTCGGGATCGTGCGTGTCATCGTCGAGCAGTTCGCCCGGGTCATCGTGGTGGCGCGCTGCGAGCTCCGGACGGGCCGCATCCAGCGCGGGGCTGTTGGACCGCACGCGGGGCAGCGAGTCGAAGTTGTGACGCGGCGGCGGGCAGGAGGTGGCCCACTCGAGCGAGCGGCCCCAGCCCCACGGGTCGTTGACGTTGACCAACGGTGCCTTGCGGGTGATCCACACGTTCCACAGGAACGGCAGCATCGAGACACCGAGCAGGAACGCGCCGAACGTCGACACCTGGTTCAGGAAGGTGAAGCCCTCCCAGGCACCGTAGTCTGCGATGCGCCTCTGCATGCCCCCGACGCCCAGCCAGTGCTGCACGAGGAAGGTGGTGTGGAAGCCGATGAAGAGCGTCCAGAAGTGGATCTTGCCCCAGGTCTCGTTGAGCATCCGGCCGGTGAACTTCGGCCACCAGTAGTAGAACCCGGCGAACATCGCGAACACGACGGTGCCGAACAGCACGTAGTGGAAGTGGGCCACGACGAAGTAGGTGTCCGTGACCTGGAAGTCCAGTGCGGGCGACGCCAGGATGATGCCCGTCAGGCCACCGAAGAGGAACGTGACGAGGAACCCGATGGCGAAGGACATCGACGTGTTCAACGTCAACGATCCCCGCCAGATCGTGCCCACCCAGTTGAAGAACTTCACGCCGGTGGGCACCGCGATGAGGAACGTCATGAACGCGAAGAACGGCAGGTTCACCGCGCCGGTGGCGAACATGTGGTGGGCCCAGACGGACACCGACAGCGCGCCGATCGCCAGCGTCGCGAACACCAGGCCGTAGTAGCCGAACACGGGCTTGCGGCTGAAGGCGCTCAGCACCTCCGTGATCACGCCGAAGAACGGCAGGGCGATGATGTAGACCTCGGGGTGGCCGAAGAACCAGAACAGGTGCTGCCACAGGATGGGGCCACCGGACGACGGGTCCAGCACGTGGGAGCCGAGCACGCGGTCTGACTCGAGCACGAGGAGGCCGACGGCGAGCACGGGGAACGCGATGAGCACCATGATGGAGGTGACCAGGATGTTCCAGGAGAAGATCGGCATCCGGAACATGGTGAGACCGGGCGCCCGCATGGTGATGACCGTCGTGATGAAGTTCACCGCGCCCAGGATCGACGAGAGACCAAGCAGGTAGAGGCCCATGATCCAGAGGTCGTGGCCCATGCCGGGCGAGTGGATCGAGTTCGACAACGGGGCGTAGGCGAACCAACCGAAGCTGGCCGCGCCACCGGGCATCACGAAGCCGGTGCAGGCCATCACCGCGCCGAACACGTACAGCCAGAAGGCGTAACCGTTCATGCGCGGGAAGGCCACGTCGGGGGCCCCGAGCTGCAGCGGCAGGATGGCGTTGGCGAACCCGGAGAACATGGGGGTGGCGAACATCAGCAGCATGATCGTGCCGTGCATGGTGAAGAACTGGTTGAACGTCTCGTAGTTCATGTAGTCCATGCCGGGGCTGGCCAACTCGGCACGGATGCCGAGGGCGAGCACGCCACCGATCATGAAGAAGATGAACGCCGTGACGAAGTACATGTTGCCGATGACCTTGTGATCGGTCGTCGTCAGGTACTTCATGACGCGGGCACCGAGGCGGTGCGACTCCACCCCGACGGGTGCCTGGGCCGCGTCGGTGCCTGTGGTGCGTTGGGTGACCGTGAAGCTACTCACTTCTGCTCCTCAGGTGCGGCGGTCTGGAGGACCGCCTGCTTGGCTGGTTCGAGCTTGCGCTCACCGGCGTTACCGCTCTCTGCCAGTTCGCGAATCTTGGCTTCGTACTCCTCTTCGGAGACCACGTGCACCTTGAACAACATCAGCGAGTGGAACTCGCCGCACAGCTCGGCGCACTTCCCGTCGTAGGTGCCGAGCTTGTTCGGCGTGGCGTCGAAGGAGTTGAGATGGCCGGGGATGACGTCCAACTTGAAATAGAACGAGGGGACCCAGAACGAGTGGATGACGTCTGCCGAGTTGAGGTTGAACCGCACCCGCTTGTTCACGGGCAGGTACAGGTCCGGGATCTTCTCCAGGGTGCCGATCTCGTGGGCAACGCCGACCTCGGGGTTGCCCTCCTCCATGTAATTGAAGGTCCAGGACCACTTCTGCCCGATGACGTTGATCACGACATCCGGCTCGGTCTCCTGCTCGACCATCGCGTCCTGCGCCTTGATCGTGTAGAAGAACAGCACGCCGACGATCAGGAACGGCACCAGCGTGTACAGCAGTTCCAGGGGCAGGTGGTAGGTGGTCTGGCGGGGCGCCGGGGCGTCGCCCTCACGGCGGCGGTACCGGATGATCGCCCAGATGATCAGACCCCAGACGATGCCACCGACGGCGAACGACGCGATCCACGCTCCGAGCCACAGGTTGCCGACGTTGGGGGCCTGCTCCGTTGCGGCCTCCGGCAGGCCCAGGCGCGCGGCGCCTTCAGAGCATGCTGTCAGGGCGGCCAGCGCCACGGGGAGCCCAGCTGCCAGGGCCCCTCGGACCCATCGTCTCGACGGCGCAGTTTTGCCACTCACAAGTTGCCCTTCCGTTCTACCTTTTCGAGCCCCTGTCCCCCGTCGGGAGAGCAGGGACCTGCACTGCTGCAGCCACCTTAACGCATAAAAGCCACCCCGGGTGATGCGTCTCCAGCGGGGTGGCGTAGAATCGCGCGACTCGCGCGCGACTGGTATATGCGAGGCTCAGTGGAACGAGTCGCCGCAGGCGCACGAGCCGCCGGCGTTCGGGTTGTCGATCGTGAAGCCCTGCTTCTCGATCGAGTCCATGAAGTCGATGCTCGCACCGCCCAGGTAGGGGGCGCTCATCTTGTCGGTGACGACGGTGACGCCGTCGTAATCAGTGGCCACGTCGCCGTCGAGCGAGCGGTCGTCGAAGTAGAGCTGGTAGCGAAGGCCGGAGCAGCCACCGGGCTGAACGGCGATCCGCAGCGAGAGGTCATCGCGGCCCTCAGCGTCGAGCAGGGCGCGAACCTTCTGCACGGCGACATCGGTGAGGACAACGCCCTGAGTGGTCTGAGTATCGGTCACGGCTGTTTCTCCAAGTGGTTGGGTGAAGTGAGTCCTCGCCGATTCTACGCCGGACTCGCCGGAAACCCCAGAGGACCGTCCGCCCCGGGATTCGCTTCCGGCGAACTACCAGGCCCAGGAGGCGGCGAGCCTGCTCGCGGCGGCCGCGAGTTCCTCCGGCGTGGACTCGTCCTCTGCCGCACCTTCGCGCAGCGCGTGGGCGGTTTCGAGCCCGGCGATCCGCAGTTCACGCGACGACACGTAGTTGCGGCCCGCAATGGCGATGGCCGGACGCAACTGCTCCTCCGCCCAGCTGACGACCTTCTTCACGACAGGACCACCGACGGCGTGGAACTCCATCAATTCGGCCCCGGTGACCACCAGGTCTGCCTGCGCCACCGTGCCCGCTAGACCGTAGCGTTCGGCCAGCCAGGAGAGCGGGTCCAGGACGCGGCCCCCGACGGCGGTGACGATGAGCCCCACGCCCCCGGCCGCGCCGGCACCCGGGCCCTGTTCCAGGCCGAGCTCAGCCAGCCACCTCTCGGCGCGCGCGTCGAAGGTGAGGACCTCCTGCAGCGTGGCGCCGGCAGAACGCAGGGCGGTGGATGCGTGGCCTTCGAGGCCGGTCAGCGGCCGGCTCACCTGGTCTGCGGGGACCAGCGCGACCAGTTGCCTGCCTGCCCAGGCGGCCCGGGCCGCGATGAGCCCCTGCACCGGGTCGTCGGCGAAGCGCGCCAGGATGGCGGCGCCGAGGTCGTCGACCTGGCAGCCGGTGAGGTCCAGCACCACGTCGGCCTCCGCGCCCGGGCGCGACAGCGCGTCCGCGACGTCGGCCGTGGTGGAGGCGCTGATGAACAGTGCCTCGGGAGCCGCGATAGCGGCCGCCTCGGCGAGGGCCTCGCCGTCGACCCCGAGGGGAACGACTGCGACCTGGGCCCCCTTGGCCGCGAAACCGCCCGCGATGGTTTCCGACGCGACGCGCGGCGTGAGCCCGGCGATCGAGTCCGCGGCGACGACCACCCTCACAGGACGGAGGACTCCTCGTCGCCCTCCACCAGCTCGCCTTCGGCGTCCGGGAGGATGCCGTAGTACTCGCTGGTGGAATCGAGCAACGCCCGCACTTCTTCGAGGCTGGAATCTGTGTCCGGCAGCACGAGGTCTGATTCGACGATCACGTCGTCGGGCACCTCGACGCCGAGCCTGCGCACGCCCTCGCTGAGTTCAATGAGCGCGGCCTCGAGCGCAGCCTGGTCTCCGGCGGCGACGGCATCCTCCAGTTGACGGTCGAGTTCGTTGAGTTCAATGAGGTGCTCAGGTTCCAACACCCACTGGCCCTGACCCATGATGCGCACGATCATGCCCGGTCCCCTCCCTGGCCGGTCTCGTACACGTCCGGCGTTGCCTGCGGGGTTGCTCCCTGGGGGCCGGAGTTCAGCTCCGGCCGCGCGGCGGGACCGCCGGTGAGTTCGGCCTTCATCCGGGCCAGCTCACCCTCGACCGACGAATCCGCGGCCAGGGCATCGAGCTCGCGGGTGATGTCGTCGCGCACGGTGCCGGTGGGGTCGTCGAGCGCACCGGTGGCCAGCAGTTCGTCGACGGCGGACGCACGGGCCTGCAGCTGGAGGGTCTTGTCCTCGGCGCGCTGGATGGCCAGGCCGATGTCGCTCATCTCCTCCGAGATGCCGGTGAAGGCCTCGTTGATGCGGGTCTGCGCCTCGGCGGCCGAGTAGGTGGCCTTGATGGTCTCCTTGCGCGTGCGGAACGCGTCGACCTTGGCCTGCAGGCGGGAGCTGGCGCGCACCAGCTTCTCCTCTTCACCCTGCAGCTGCGCGTGCTGCGCCTGGAGGTCTTCGAGCTGCGACTGGAGACCGGCCTTGCGGGTCAGCGCCTCGCGGGCCAGGTCCTCACGGTTCGCCTCGAGCGCACGCTGGGCGGCCGACTGGAGCCGCTCCACCTCGGAGTTCATCTTCGCGGCCTGCAGCTCGACCCGCTTGCGGCTGGTGGCGACATCAGCGACGCCACGGCGCACGTTCTGCAGGAGTTCGAGTTGCTTCTGGTACGAGTAGTCGAGCGTCTCGCGAGGGTCTTCGTACTTGTCGAGCGCCTTATTGGCCTTCGATTTGAAGACCAGAGCGATGCGTTCAAAAATGCTGGCCACGAGGTGTCCTTCCAGGAACGTGCGGTGTTCAACCTTGAGGTTAGCGCGCATCCGGTGGCAGGACAGCCCCACGGCCCCCTGAGCTGACCCTGAACCCCGCCCGCGGCCCGGTATGATGGCTGCCGACCCCTCCGATCAGAAGGACTCCCCACCGTGGCCCTCTTCCGCCCCTACGAGCGCAAGCAATCGACGTCGACAGACCGCATGGCGACGCTGACCCCGAAGGGCGCCAAGGCCGCGGCGAAGGCCGAGAAGTCCGTGAAGGCGCCGGAGACGAAGCAGACCGCGCCCGCCGTCGAGACACCGGCCGAGAAGATCAGGGTCACGCGCAAGAAGGAGGGTGCCACCCTCAGCCGCCGTCAGGCCGAGGCGGCCCGTATGGAGCGGCTCCACCCCACCCTCTCCCCCAAGCAGCAGCGCAAGGCGGATGCCCGCGCCCGCCAGGAGAGCCGGATGGAGGCCTGGGAGCGGACGGAGAACTCGCCCGCGCGCCAGTTGGTCCGCGACTACGTCGACACCCGCTGGACCGTGGCCGAGTTCATGCTGCCCGCCATGATCCTGGTGATGGCCGGTGTGATGATCACGATGCAGAACCCGGTGCTGTCCAGCTATATCGCGATGGGCCTCTGGGTGCTCCTCGCCATCACCATCATCAACGTGGCCATCATGTGGCGCGGCTTCAAGAAGCTCTTGGCGGAGCGCCACCCGGGCGAGCCGAAGCGCGGCCTGCTGGTCTACATGTTCAACCGGTCGCTGATGATTCGCCGCTTCCGCCAGCCGGGCCCGCGCGTCAAGCGCGGCGACGCCATCTGAGCCGGTGCCCCGATGAGCTACCGCTGGCAACCCACTTCCGGCACCTATGCCGAATCAGACCTCGCAGCCGCAGACCTGGCCAAGACCTTCGAGGACCAGGCGGCGGCAGAGGCGTGGCTGACCCTGTTCTTCGACGACCTGCTGGAGCAGGGCGTGTCAGAGGTGAGCCTCTACGAGGAGGACCGCCTCGTGTACGGCCCCATGTCGCTCAATCCCTGACGGCATTCTTCTGGGTGGCGGCTTTCAGGTCCTGGCGCAGCAGCCAGCCACCGAAAACGGCCATCCCCAACCCCGTGGCGACGGCGAACGGCACCTGGCTGCGCGCCTCGGCAACCCTGTCCTCGTAGGTCTGCACCCGGCTCGTGCGCTCGTCGGTCCGGCTGGAGTAATGGCACACGTCCCCCGGCCCCATCTCGACGCCGCGGCACAGCATCGTCGGCGACACCCAGGAGGAGACTCCCCACGCCACGATGATGATCCCCGCAGCGATGAAGGCCCACAGCCCGACACGTTTCATGCGGGACAAGGTAGCAGCCGGCAAACCCGACAAGCTCGTTGGCTAGGCTGACGGGCGTGACTGAACTGTGCCCTGATCTCTCCCTGTCCACCTCCCTGCCCAAGCACACCGACGCGGTGCTCCTGGGCATGGCGACCATCAACCAGGACGAACCGGCCCTCGTCGGCCTGCTCCCCGCCCTGGATAAGGCCTATCAGAAGGCCTATGGCAGCACGGTCAGGGCCATGGCCGGCGCGCTGGGCGCCTCGGCCAAGGAGGGCTGCGTCGTCGCCCTGCCCGCCGTCGACCGTACGCGGGTCTTCGTGGTGGGCCTGGGCAGCGCCGACGTGACACCCGACGGGGTCCGCAACGCGGTCGGCACCGGTCTGCGCGCCATCGCCGCGCTGCCGGACGTGACAGACCTCTCCGTCGCCGTGTCGCTCGAACTCTCGGATCCGGAACTCATCCAGGCCGCCGGCGAGGGGGCACTGCTCGGTGCCTACCGCTTCACGGCCATCACCGCGGAGCCCGCAGCGTCGGCAGTGCAGTCGGTGACGCTGGTGTCGCCCGTGACGAGCACCGCGGCCAAGGCCGCCGTCGGCACTGCCGCCATCGTGTCGGAGGCCGTGTGCCAGGCGCGCACCTGGACCAACACCCCCCCGAACCTCCTCTACCCGGAGACGTTCGCGGAGGCGGCGCGCGGCTACCTGAAGGAACAGAAGGTCGCCGTCGAGGTCCTCGACGAGAAGGCACTGGAGAGGGGCGGCTACGGCGGCATCCTGGCCGTCGGTGGCGGTTCGGTGCGCAAGCCGCGCCTCGTCCGCATGTCCTACGCGCCCCGTGGCGCGACCGCCCACCTGGCGCTCGTCGGCAAGGGCATCACATTCGACTCCGGTGGCCTCGACATCAAGCCGGCCGGCCAGATGGCCGGCATGAAGTACGACATGTCCGGCGCCGCGGCCGTCATCGCCGCCTTACACGCCATCGCTGCGGCGGGCCTCAAGATCAAGGTCACGGCCTACGCCGCGCTGGCGGAGAACCTCCCGTCAGGTAGCTCATACCGCGCCAGCGACGTGCTCACCATGTTCGACGGACAGACGGTCGAGAACTACAACACCGACGCCGAGGGCCGCCTCGTGATGGCCGACGCGATCGGGCGCGCGGCACAGGACGGCCCGGACCTCATCGTCGACGTGGCGACGCTGACCGGGGCCTGCATGGTGGCCCTGGGACTGCGCACCGGCGGCCTCATCACCAACGGTGAGCCGACCTCCGACCTCGTGCTGGATGCAGCGGAGTCGGCCGGCGAGGACTTCTGGGAGCTGCCGCTGAACGAGTATGTGCGGGGGCTGTTGAAGAGCAACGTCGCGGACCTGCGTTCCGGCGCCTCCAACCGGTGGGGCGGGGCGCTGGTGGCCGGCGCCTTCCTCGAGCGCTTCGTGCCGGAAGGCATGGGGTGGGCCCACCTCGACATCGCCGGTCCGGCCGAGAACCCGGAAGAGGCCTACGGCTGCACGCCGAAGGGCGGCACGGGCGTCGGGGTGCGCACGCTGGTGGCGCTCGCCAGGCAGTTGGCGGGCTGATCAGCCTCGCCCGGTGACGGGCGCCGGCTGGTCTCAGCGCAGACCGTCGGCGGCCCGCCGGGCCTGCTTGGCCCGCAGACCGTACTCGCGCATCCGTTTGGGGTACGGCACCACCCCGGCGTCGTAGCACGGGATGTGGTGCTGCTCTGCGAACGCGTAGCCGTACTCCGCGCTGGGCACGCCGCGACGGGTGGACTCCCCGTCTGCGGCCACCAGCAGGATCGACGGCTTGTTGAACGAGGTGGGTTGCTCCACCCACGCCTCGACGCCGCGGCGGCTGATGACGAAGGCGCTCAGGTGCTCGAAGAGCGCGTCGGCGACCTTCTTCGAGTCGCGCGCAACCTCAGCCTGTTTCTTCTTGCGTCCGAACCATCCCACGCCTGCCATTATGCTCAGTGGGCGGGAACGGCAGGGCAACACCCGGCAGGGACGTGGAAGACTGGCCCCCATGACGCATCCGTTCGATCTCGCCATCCTCGGTGCCGGCTCCGCCGGCTACGCCTGCGCGCTGCGGGCCGCCCAACTGGGCCTGAGGGTGGCACTGTTCGACGACACCCCGGTCGGCGGCACCTGCCTCCACCGCGGCTGCATCCCGGCGAAGGCCTGGCTGCAGGCGGCCAAGGTGCGCAGCACCGTGGCCAAGGCTGACGCCTTCGGTATCCGCGCCACCCTCGGCGACACCGACGTCCCCGCGCTCCGCCGCTACGTCGACGGCGTCATCAAACCGCTGCACAAGGGCCTGGCTGGCCTCATCGCCGCGCGCGGTATCACCCTCATCCAGGAACGCGGCGTCGTCACGAGGGACGACGAGGGCCCTGGCATCGACGTCGGCGACGCCCACTACCGGGCACGGGCGGTGGTCGTGGCCACCGGCGCGGCCCCCATCACCCTCGGGCTGCCCGTCGACGGCGAGCGCATCCTCACCAGCGACCACGCCCTCCGCCTCAGTTCGCTGCCCGGCTCAGCCATCGTGCTGGGCGGCGGCGTCATCGGCGTCGAATTCGCGTCGTTGTGGACGGATCTGGGCGTGAAGGTCACGCTCGTCGAGGCGCTGGACCGGCTGCTCCCCGGCGAGGAGCCGGCGCACTCGAGCATCCTCAAGGCCGAGCTGATGAGCCGCGGGATCGACGTTCGGCTCGGCGCGCCCCTCACCGACGTCGAGGTGGGCGAGACAGTCAGTGGCCGGGTCGGCGACGACCAGGTCCGAGCCGACGTCCTGCTGGTCGCCGCGGGACGCAGGCCGGCCACCGCCGGGCTGGGCCTCGCCGAGGCCGGCGTCCGGATCGAGGACACCGGGCACGTCGCCGTCGATGAGTTCTTCCAGACCTCGGCCCGCGGGATCTTCGCGGCAGGCGACCTGGTGGCGGGCCCCCAACTGGCCCACCGCGGTTACGCGCACGGTCTGTTCCTCGCCGAGCGGATCGCGCAGTTACAGGGCCGGCACGCCAGCCGGCCCACTCCGCCGCGGGACCGTGACATCCCCCGCATCACCTACTCCACCCCGCAGGTCGCCTCCGTCGGCCTGACCGCCGAGCAGGCGGGGCCCGACGCACAGGTCGTGGACTACCCCCTGTCCGGCAACGGCCGCAGCCGCATCCTCCGCGCGCCCGGCGTCCGCGACAGCGGCAGGGTCCGGCTGGTGCGCGAGCCCGACGGCGCCATCGTCGGCGTGCACCTCGTCGGCGACGACGTCGGCGAACTGATCGGCGAGGGCGCACTGCTCGTGGGCTGGCAGGCCACGCCCGAGGATGTCGCCGGGATCGTTCATGCGCACCCCACCCTGGGCGAGTCCATCGCGGAGGCCAACTGGGCACTCGCTGGTCGGCCACTGCACATGCATGCCTGAATTGCCATATAGGGTGGAAACACTCACGGTACGCAAAGGAGCCACAACCACATGTCAACCGAAGTCACCCTCCCCGCACTGGGCGAATCCGTCACGGAAGGCACCATTTCTCGCTGGTTGAAGGCGGTCGGAGACACTGTCGAGGCCGACGAGCCGTTGCTCGAAGTCTCCACCGACAAGGTCGACA
Organism: Tessaracoccus zhenghani; assembly: GCF_054552775.1. Classification (NCBI taxonomy): domain Bacteria; kingdom Bacillati; phylum Actinomycetota; class Actinomycetes; order Propionibacteriales; family Propionibacteriaceae; genus Tessaracoccus; species Tessaracoccus zhenghani. Next base: position 1,239,342 of record NZ_CM137275.1, read on the forward strand.
CCGAGATTCCCAGCCCGGTTGCGGGCACCCTGCTCGAGATCCGCTTCGAGGAAGATGACGTGGCTGAGGTCGGCGCCGTGCTGGCCGTCATCGGCGAGGCCGGCGAAGCGCCCGCATCAAGCGACGAAGCACCCGCTGCCGAAACCGCACCCGAGTCACAGCCCGAACCCGAGCCGCAGCCCGAACCCGAACCACAGGCGGCCGAAGAGGAGCCCCTCGAAGCCGCCGTTCCGGCCGACGACCAGCAGTCCCCGGCCGCGTCCCAAGCCCCTGCCGCTGGCGGCCCCGCCTCCGGCACCGAGGTGACCCTCCCGGCCTTGGGCGAGTCCGTCACCGAGGGCACCATCTCCCGCTGGCTCAAGGCCGTGGGCGACGCGGTGGAGGCGGATGAGGCACTCCTCGAGGTCTCCACGGACAAGGTCGACACCGAGATCCCCAGCCCTGTGGCGGGCACCCTGCTCGAGATCCGCTTCCAGGAGGACGAGACGGCCAACGTCGGCGACGTGCTCGCCATCGTGGGCGACGCCTCGGCCCAGGCGGCCGCTCCGGCACCGGAGGCTGCTCCCGCGCCGCAGGCCCAGCCGGAGCCCGAGCCGGAGCCCGAGCCGAAGCCCGAGCCCGAGCCCGAACCCCAGGCCAAGCCCGCTCCCCCGGCCCAGCCGGCCAAGGAAGAACCGAAGCAGGAGCACTCCGCTGCTGTTGAGGCCGCGGTCGCGCGTCGCGCCGCCGAGGCATCGGGAGACGGCACCTATGTGACCCCGCTCGTGCGCAAGCTGGCGAAGGAACACGGCGTGGAGCTCAGTTCCGTGAAGGGCACCGGCGTCGGCGGTCGCATCCGCAAGCAGGACGTCATCGACGCCGCCCAGGCGGCAAAGGCCGCGCCGACACCCGCTGCAGAGGCCCCGAAGGCCGCTGCTGCTCCCGCCGCCAAGGCAGCCCCCGCTTCCACTGAGCAGGTCCGGGGCACCACGGAGAAGCTGTCGCGCCTGCGCAAGGTGATCGCCGCCCGGATGGTGGAATCGCTGCAGACCTCCGCGCAGCTCACGGCCACCGTCGAGGTGGACCTCACCGCGATCAGCCACCTGCGCAACCAGGTCAAGGCAGACTTCAAGCGTCGTGAAGGCGCTTCGCTGTCCTACCTGCCGTTCATCACCATGGCCGCGGTGGAGGCGCTCAAGCAGTTCCCGATCGTCAACGCCACCATCGATGTGGAGGCCGGTACCATGACCTACGCGGACGGCGAGCACGTAGGCATCGCCGTCGACACCGAGCGCGGTCTGCTGGTCCCCGTCATCAAGGAGGCCGGCAACCTGAACCTCACCGGCCTGGCGAAGAAGATCGGCGACCTCGCTGCCCGCACCCGCACCGGCCAGGTCGGCCCGGATGAGCTGTCCGGTGGATCTTTCACCATCACGAACTACGGTTCCGCAGGCACGCTCTTCGACACGCCGATCGTGAACCAGCCCCAGGTCGCCATCCTCGGCACCGGCGCGCTGGTGAAGCGTCCAGTCGTGGTCGAGGACCGCTTCGGCGCCGAGTCCATCGCCATCCGCCACATGATGTACCTGTCGCTCAGCTACGACCACCGCCTCATCGACGGGGCCGTGGCCGCGCGATTCCTCTCCGCAGTGAAGGAGCGTCTGGAAGACGGCGACTTCGGCGGCGAATTCGGCATCTGACCGTTCCCCTGAGACAGAGACCCCCGGCCTTGGCCGGGGGTCTCTGCGTCTGGTTGGATGACGCTCGTGTTCATCGGGATCGGTACGGTCGTCAACGTCGCCACTGTGGTGGTCGGCTCTCTGATCGGGCTGGCCCTCGGAAACCGCATCCCTGAGCGCACGAAGGACACCGTCACCTCAGTGCTGGGCCTGTTCACCATGGTGCTCGGCGGGTTCTCCGTCGTGGCGATGAACAGCGACGCGCTCACCTCCGCCGTCGGCAGGTCAGCGATGATCGTGGTGCTGGCCGCGCTGCTGCTGGGCACCCTGCTCGGGTCGTGGTTGCGGGTGGAGGACCGGCTGGAGCAGGGCGCGCACTGGATCCGCTCCAGGTTCAGGGGCGCAGGTGACGAGAACCGCTTCGTCGACGGACTGGTCGTGTCCACCCTCGTCTTCTGCGTGGGGCCGCTGACCATTCTGGGCTCGATCTCCGACGGTCTGGGCCGCGGGGCCGATCAACTGCTGGTCAAGGCCACCCTGGACGGTTTCGCCGCCATGGCGTTCGCCTCGACGCTGGGGTGGGGCGTCCTCGCCTCCGCTGCCGCGGTGGGCGTCCTCCAGGGCTCCCTCACGGTGCTGGGCTACTTCGCCGGCGACATCCTCACCGCCGCGCAGGTCGACGCCCTGACCGCGGCGGGCGGCGTGATCCTGCTGGGTCTGGGCCTGCGGCTGCTCGGCCTGAAGCAGATCCCCGTGGGTGATCTCCTCCCCGCGTTGCTGCTCGCGCCCGTGTTCACCTGGGCTGCGGGTCTTCTCTGAGGCGTAGTATCGCTGCGTGTTGACATTCGAGTACCGCGGCCTCGGGGACGATCCCGGGCTCAGCGATTACCAGGAGACCTGGGACTACCAACGTGCCGTGCACGCCGAAGTGGCCTCAGCCGCGCGGCCCGGCCACGTCATCTACGTCGAGCATCCGCCGGTCTACACGGCCGGCCGGCGCACCAAGTTCACGGACTACCCGAAGGACGGCACGCCGGTCGTCCCCGTGGACCGCGGCGGCGAGATCACCTACCACGGCCCCGGCCAGCTCGTCGGCTACCCCATCGTGCACCTGCCGGACGGCGTCGGGGTCGTGGACCACGTGCGCGCCGTCGAGGGCGCCGTGATCGACCTGCTCGACACCTATGGCATCCCCTCGGGACGCGTCGAGGGCCGCACCGGGGTGTGGCTGGCAGCCTCCGGGGACAGGCCGCAGCGCAAGATCTGCGCCATCGGCGTGCGGGTCTCGCAGCGCACCGCCCTCCACGGCTTCGCGTTGAACGTGCTGAGTTCAGCCGAGCGGTTCGGCAACATCGTCCCCTGCGGCATCGCCGACGCCGGCGTCACCTCGATCGTCGAGGAAGCGCCGGGGACCTGGTCCGTCAGCGCTGTGGCGCACGATCTGGAGCCTTTCCTCCGTGGGCGCCTCCGCCACACCTAGCCGCGCTCCGGTGAGCCGGAGTAATGTGCTGACCACCTCCATCGAGAGGGGCCGCCACATGGGTCGAATCGCGCTTTATCTGTTCGGATACGCCGCCACGGCAGCGCTCGTGTGGGCGTTCCTCACCCTGCAGACACATCCACAGCCCCCTGGCGCCTGGCTGCGCTGGGTGGTGCTGCTCGCGATGGGGCCCTCCCTGTTCCGGTATTCGGTACAACTCGTGCTCGCCCCGCTGTACGAGCTGATCATGGCGCGCCGACGCCGACGCCAGGGTGCCCGGTGCGTCGTGCGGCGGCCGTCGGTCAGCGTGCTGGTGCCGGCCTGGAACGAAGAGGTGGGCATCGAGGCCACCGTGCGCTCCGTTCTCGCCAGCGACTATCCGGATCTCGAACTCGTCGTCGTCGACGACGGTTCAACCGACGGCACCGCGGAGGTGATGCGGCGTCTGGTGCGTGAGCACGAGGAATCACGCCGCCCCGGACGGCTGGTGTTCCGTTCCCTCCCAAACGCCGGCAAATCCCGCGCCATGAACACGGCGCTGTCCCTGTCCAGCGGCGACCTGATCATCACCGTCGATGCCGACAGCGTCGTCGAACCCGATGCCGTCAGGGAGATCGTGCGGCTCTACGACGACCCCCGGGTGATGTCTGTGGCGGGCAACGTCAAGATCGGCAATCACAAGTCCGCCATCGGCCTCCTCCAGCAGTTCGAGTACCTCTACGCGTTCTTCTTCAAGAAGGCCGACTCCCTGCTCAACGCCGTATACATCGTCGGCGGGGCCGCGGCCTCCTACCGGCGAAGCATCATCGACGAGCTGGGTGGCTTCGACGAGACGATCATCACCGAGGACATCGAGATGTCCACCAGGATCCAGGACGCTGGCGGCAAGGTGCAGTACACCCCGAGGGCCGTGATCTGGACGGAGGGCGCCTCAGACGTGGCGGGCCTGGCCGGGCAGCGCCTGCGCTGGAAGTACGGCCGCCTCATCACGTTCTGGCGCTACCGCTGGATGTTCCTCAGCATCGCGCCTCGGCACAACCTGTGGCTGTCCTGGCTGGTGATGCCGGTGACCGTGATCGCCGATCTGCTGCTGCTCCTCGAGCCGTTGCTGCTGGCGCTCATCGTGGCGTACACGTGGGTGAGCCACGACTTCCTGCCGATCATCGTCTACGCCGCCCTGCTCGCGGTGGTCATCGTCTTCCAGGTGCTGACCGACGTGCGCCGTCGGCAGAGCCTCAACCTGCTCCTGGTCGCGCCGATCGCCTGGCTGCTGATCTATTTCATCGACGCGATCGAGTTCCAGGCGCTCACCCGCAGTCTCCTGCGCATCTCGCAACGACAGGGGCTCGACTGGCAGCGCTGGGAACGCTCCGGTGTCTTCAGCGGAGCACCAGTTCCGAACCTTCCACCGCCGGTCGTCGAGTCGACAACAGCACCGCGGCGAGCAGCAGCAGCGCGCCGAGGAGCCCCGCCGGACTCAGTCGCTCCCCCAGAACCAGGAACGCCAGCGCGGAGCCGGTGACCGGTTCGAGCAGCGCGACCATCACGCCAGTCGTCGACGTCTGGGAACGCAGACCTCTGAGATAGGCCAGGTACGCGAAGGCCGAGGGGATCAGGCCGAGCAGCAGCACCAGCGCGACGGCCGACGCCGTGGGCTCGAAGGCCACGGGCTGTCCCCCGACGAACGCCATTGCGAGGACGGCGGCGCCGCCGAGGAGGAAGGCGAGACCGGTGCCCGTCACATCGTGGTAGTCGGCCACTGGACGCGCGCCCAGGACGCTGATCACGGCGAAGGCCACGCCCGCCATGAGGGCCAGGCCCGCACCGAGCAGCGCATCGCCGACCGATACGTCGGACGGTGGGACGCCCATGAACAGCGTCAGGCCGCCCGCGGTGCAGGCGAGCGCAATCGCCAGCGGCGGGCTGAGGCGCTGGCGGCCGGCGAGCAGGTCGACGGAGAGCACCAGCACGGGTGCCGAGCCCACAGCGATCAGCGTGGCGACGGAGACGCCCAGCACGCCGACCGCGCTGAAGAAGCAGAGTTGGTAGACCGCCGAACACAGCGCCATGGCCGCCACCCGCCCCCACCCGGACCGGCTACGCGGCCACCGCAGGGTGCCGGTGCGCAGCGCCACGCCCATCAGGAGCAGCCCGCCGATGAAGATGCGGTAACCGGCGATCGCCAGGAAGCCCACCCCCGCCGTCGCGTGGAGCAGGGTGCCGAGCGTCCCGGAGGTGCCCCATGCCACCCCGGCAAGGACCAGGAGCACAATCCCGGATCGGGAGGCAACGAGGCGTAGCACGGTGACACTCTACTCACGCCCTCTCCCGGGGTATTACTCTGGGGGGGTGACAGCAGTGCAGCCAGACGGACGCAGACTCCTCAGAGTCGAAGCGAAGAACGCCGAGACACCGATCGAGCGGAAGCCCGCGTGGATCAAGACCACCGCCAAGATGGGCCCGAACTACCAGGATCTCCAGCAGATCGTGCGTTCGGGTGATCTCCACACCGTGTGCCAGGAGGCGGGTTGTCCCAACATCTACGAATGTTGGGAAGACCGGGAATCCACGTTCCTCATCGGTGGGGACAAGTGCACCCGTCGCTGTGACTTCTGCCAGATCGAATCCGCCAAGCCGGAGGGTTATGACCCGGCCGAGCCGCTGCGCGTCGCCGCTTCCGTCAAGAAGATGGGCTTGCGCTACGCCACCATCACCGGCGTATGCCGCGATGACCTGCCCGACGAGGGCGCCTGGTTGTACGCGGAGACCATCCGGCAGGTCCACGGGGTCAACCCCGGCGTCGGCGTCGAGATGCTCGCGCCGGACTTCTCCGGCAAGGAGGAACTCCTCGCGCAACTCTTCGACGCACAGCCGGAGGTGTTCGCCCACAACGTCGAGACCGTGCCGCGCATCTTCAAGAGGATCCGTCCGGGCTTCCGCTACGAGCGCTCGCTCGAGGTGCTGAGGATGTCGCGCGATCGCGGGCTGGTCACCAAGTCCAACCTCATCCTGGGCATGGGCGAGACCCGCGAGGAGATCTCGGAGGCGCTGCAGGACCTGCACGACGCCGGTGCCGAGCTGATCACCATCACCCAGTACCTGCGCCCCAACGCGACGCTGCACCCCATCGACAGGTGGGTCACACCGGAGGAGTTCGAGGAGCTGGATCAGGAGGCCCGCGAGATCGGATATTCTGGCGTGTTGTCCGGGCCGCTCGTTCGTTCTTCGTACCGAGCAGGCAGGCTGTACCGCACAGCGATGGACGCACGTAACAAGAACTGACACGAGAGGCTGTCATGGCGAAGAGCGAACGCGCGAAAGCCTTCGAGGCGAAGCAGAAGGCTGAGGCCCGCGCCGAGAAGGAGCGCAAGCGCAGTTCCACAGACCCCGCAGACTGGGGTCGTTGGCGCCAGCTTGTAGAGACCTACAAGATGAGCGCCAAGTACGACAAGGCGCTGCCCTGGCTGATGCTCGCCGGGTTCGTCGTGCCGTTCGCGCTGCTCCTGGTCGTGGGCTTCATCCTGAACCAGCCCCTCATCTGGGGCCTCGTCGGTGTGTCGGCCGGCTTCCTCGGTGCCATGGCGATCTTCGCCTGGCGGGCCCGCCGCGCCGTGTACAGCCGCTACGAGGGCCAGGCCGGCTCAGGCGAGGTGGCGCTGCAGATGCTGCCGAAGCAGTGGGTGTCTGATCCCGTCATCGCCGTGACCAAGAACATGGACGTCGTGCACCGCACACTCGGCCCCGGCGGCCTCATCCTGATCGGTGAGGGTGAAGCCGGCCGTCTGAAGCCGCTGCTGCAGGGCGAGAAGCGCAAACACGAGCAGGTCGCCTACGGCGTCGAGGTCAAGACCATCCAGATGGGCAAGGCCGCCGGTCAGGTCCCGCTGGACCAGCTGGCCAGCCACATCAAGAAGATGCCCAAGGTGCTCACCCCCGCAAAGATCGGCGAGGTGCGCCAGCGCCTCCGTGCCCTGGACGCCATGCGCCCCAAGGCACCCATCCCGAAGGGCCCCATCTCGATGAAGGGCTCCCGAGCCGCCATGCGCGGCCGCTGACCTGTGGCCAACATCGTCAATCTCGAAGCCATCACGCACGGCTTCGGTACCCGCACCCTGCTCGACAACGTCTCCTGCGGCATCTCGGAGCGCGAGGTGATCGGCGTCGTCGGCCGCAACGGCGACGGCAAGACCACCCTGCTGCGGATCATGACCGGGGAACTGGAGCCAGATTCGGGGCGCGCCATCCGCGCCACCAACTCCTCCATCGGCGTCCTGCAGCAGCAGAGCGACCCCCGTCCCGGTGAAACGGTGCGCGACCGCATCGTCGGCGGTGAACCGGACCATGTCTGGGCGGCCGACGCCGGCAAGCGCGGCGTCGTCGAGGCGCTCCTGACCGACATCGGCCTGGAGCGGCCGCTGGAGAAGCTGTCGGGTGGTGAGCGACGGCGGGTCGAGCTCGTCGCGGTCCTGCTCGGCCACCACGACCTCATCGTGCTCGACGAGCCCACCAACCACCTCGACGTGGAGGCCATCGCCTTCCTGGCGGAGTATCTCCGCGCCCGCACGCAGGCCGGCCTCGCCATGCTGGTGGTCAGCCACGACCGCTGGTTCCTCGACGCCGTGTGCACCCGCATCTGGGAGGTGCACGACGGCGTGATCGACGCCTACGACGGTGGTTACGCCGCGTACGTGCTCGCCCGCGTCGAGCGCCAGCGGGTCGCCGCGACGAACGAGGCTCGTCGTAAGAACCTCGCGCGCAAGGAACTGGCCTGGCTGCGCCGCGGCGCCCCTGCCCGCACGTCGAAGTCCAAGTTCCGCATCGAGGCAGCGAACGTCCTGATCGCCGACGAGCCGCCGCCGCGCGACAAGTTGGCCCTCGAACAGTTCGCGGTGACCCGGCTGGGCAAGGACGTGTTCGACCTCATCAACGTCGACTACAGGGTGCCGGACCGCACGCTGCTCGACAGGTTGAGCTGGTCGATCGGTCCGGGAGACCGGATCGGCCTGGTCGGCATCAACGGCGCAGGCAAAACCACCCTCCTCGACCTCCTGGCCGATGAACGTGACCCGGACAGCGGCAAGATCAAGCGTGGCAAGACCCTCCGGTTGGCCTACCTGTCGCAGGCCGTGGCCGAACTCGATGAGGACGACCGCGTGTTGTCGTCGGTGAAGCGGTTGCGGGAGGAGACTCAGCTGGCCACCGGTCGCGACGCCTCCGCATCGTCGCTGCTGGAGGAGTTCGGGTTCACCGGCGACAAGCTCGTGGCCCGGATCGGTGACCTGTCCGGAGGGGAGCGCAGGCGGCTGCAGTTCCTGCGCCTGCTGCTGACCGAACCCAACGTGCTGCTGCTCGACGAGCCCACCAACGACCTGGACATCGACACCCTGACCGTCATCGAGGACTACCTCGACACCTGGCCGGGCACGCTGATCGTGGTCAGCCACGACCGGTACTTCCTGGAGCGCGTCACCGACGTGACCTACGCGCTGCTGGGCGACGGCACCTGCGTGCTGCTGCCGGGTGGCGTCGAGGAGTACCTGGACAGGCGACGGCGCGCCCAGGCCTCCGACGCGGCTGCCGCGCCTGGCCCGAGCGGGCCCGCCACCAAGTCCGACGCCGCTGCGGAGCGTCAGCGGAAGAAGGACCTGGCGCGGCTCGAGAGCCAGCTCGGCAAGGTCGAAGCGGAGATCGTCAAGCTGCACACGGCGATGACGGAGGCGGCCAGCGACTACCCGCGGCTGGCGAAGCTCACGGCTGACCTGCAGGCCGCCGAGGCCCGCAAGGACGACCTCGAAGAGGCGTGGCTCACCGCCGCTGAGTGACCGCAAGGCGGGCCGTGACCTGGGGTGTCCCCCGGTAACGGCCCGCAACTGCTCCAGGCTCCGCCCTCAGCCCAGCACCGCACCCTTGCTGGCCGAACCCACGAGCTTCTGGTACTTGCCCAGGACGCCGGTGGTGAACTTGGGCTTGATGGGGCGCCAGCCCTCCCTGCGGCGCGCGAGCTCCTCCTCGTCAACCTCCAGGTCGAGCGTCATGGTGCCGACGTCGAGACGGATCTGGTCGCCGTCACGGACGAACGCGATGGGCCCCCCGTCGACCGCTTCCGGCGCGACGTGGCCGACGCACAACCCGGTGGTGCCGCCGGAGAACCGGCCGTCGGTGAGCAGCAGGACGGTCTTGCCGAGGTTGGCACCCTTGATGGCCCCGGTGATGGCCAGCATCTCGCGCATGCCCGGGCCGCCCTTGGGCCCCTCGTAGCGGATCACCACCACGTCGCCGTCGGTGATGGTGCCGTTCTCCAGCGCATCGAGGGCGGCACGCTCGCGTTCGAACACCCTGGCGGTGCCTTCGAACACATCGGTCTGGAAGCCGGCGGTCTTGACCACGGCGCCCTCCGGCGCGAGCGATCCGTGCAGGATGGTGATGCCGCCACGCGGGGCGATGGCGTTGTCCAGCGGCCGCAGCACCTGGCCGTCGGGGCGACGGGGCGCCGACTCTTCGAGGTTCTCGGCGATGGTCTTGCCGGTGACGGTCATGCAGTCGCGGTTGATCAGACCCGCCTCGTCGAGCACCCGCATGATGACCGGCACGCCGCCCACCCTGTCGACGTCGCTCATGACGTAGCGGCCGTAGGGCTTGAGGTCGCCGAGGTGCGGCACCTTGGCCTGCATACGGGTGAAGTCTGCCAGCGTGAGGTCCACGTCGGCCTCGTGGGCGATGGCCAGCAGGTGCAGCACCGCGTTGGTGGACCCTCCGAACGCCATCACGACGGCGATGGCGTTCTCGAACGCCTCCTTGGTCATGATGTCCCTGGTGGTGATGCCCTGACGCAGCATCTCGACGACGGCCTCGCCGGCCTTGAACGCCGCGATGTCACGCCTGGGGTCGACGGCCGGCGGCGCGGCGGAACCGGGGATCGACAGGCCCATGGCCTCCGCCACGCAGGCCATGGTGTTGGCCGTGTACATCCCGCCGCAGGCACCCTCGCCAGGGCAGATCGCCTTCTCGATCACGGTCACGTCCTCGCGCGACATCAGCCCTCTGGCGCAGGCTCCCACCGCCTCATAGGCGTCGATGATCGTGACCTCGCGTTCCTCTCCTGAGGAGAGCCGCGCCAGGCCGGGCATGATGGAGCCGGCGTAGACGTAGACGGAGGCCAGGCCGAGGCGGGCGGCGGCCATCATCATGCCCGGCTCGGACTTGTCGCAGCCGGCCAGCAGCACGGACCCGTCGAGGCGTTCCGCCTGCATCACGATCTCCACGGAGTCGGCGATCGTGTCACGGGACACGAGCGAGTAGTGCATGCCGTCGTGGCCCATCGAGATGCCGTCCGAAACGGAGATGGTGCCGAATTCGAGCGGAAAGCCGCCCGCGGCGAACACACCCTCCTTGGCCTTCTTTGCGAGCCTGTCGAGGGAGAGGTTGCAGGGGGTGATCTCGTTCCAACTGGATCCCACGCCGATCTGGGGCTTGGCGAAATCGTCGTCACCGAGGCCGACGGCGCGCAACATGCCGCGGGCGGCAGTGGCTTCCAAACCGTCGGTGACCTGGCGGGAGCGGGGCTTGATGTCCGGATGCTCTTCCATTCCCGGAGTCTACGGCCCCGTCCCCGTCACTGCCGTTCGTCGGGCGAAGTGCCGAACCGCTGACCCCTGTCGAGTGTGGCGACGGCAGCCATGTCGTCGTCGGTCAGCGTGAAGTGCTCCACCTCCAGGTTGCTGCGCAGCCGCTCGGGGTTCGTCGACTTCGGGATGACCGCGTTGCCCAACTGCAGGTGCCACCGGATGACGGCCTGCGCCGGGGTGACGCCGTGCCTGGCCGCGATGGCGCGGATCAGCGGGTCTTCCAGCACATGGCCGCGGCCCAGCGGGCTCCACGCCTGCGTGACGATGCCGTGCTCCCGGTGGTAGTTCCGGAGGCCCTCCTGTTGTAGGTAGGGGTGGAGCTCCACCTGATTCACGACGGGGGCCACCCCCGTCTCCGCGATGATCCTTTCGATGTGCTCCTCCGTGAAGTTGGACACCCCGATGGAGCGGACGCGCCCCGCCTCCCGCAGCTCGATGAGGGTGCGCCACACGTCGACGAACTGGTTCCGGTTGGGGCGGGGCCAGTGGATCATGTAAACGTCGACGGCCGTGCCCAGCGCCTTCTCCGTCGCCTCGAAGGAGGCGAGCACCGCGGTGCGGTCCTGGCTCTCCTCGCCCCAGAACTTGCTGGTGACGGTGAGGAGCGAGCGGTCGATGTCGACGCGGCGCAGCGCGTTGCCCAGTTCGACCTCGTTGCCATAGAACTCGGCACCGTCGACCAGCCGGTAGCCGGCGGCGACACCGGCGACCACCACCTCCTCCGTCTGCTCCGGCGGAACCTTGTAGAGGCCGAAGCCGAGCGCAGGCATGCGGAAACCGTCGAGGAGTTGCAGGTCGTCTGTCATGGGCCCGATTCTGCCACCCCCGGCCGGCGCCCGGCTTAGACTCGGGGCATGGATCTCCATCCCGCACTGCAGCCCCTGGCAACGCTCGTAGGCACCTGGGAGGGCGCTGGGCACGGGGAATACCCGAGCATCCGGCCCTACGGCTACATCGAAGAGATCACGTTCAGCAACATCGGCAAACCGTTCCTCGAGTACCGGCAGCGGACCTGGAATTCGGACAACGCGCTGATGCACGTGGAGACGGGCTACCTGCGCCTCCCCTCCCCTGACAGGGTGGAGTTCGTGTTGGCGCTGCCCACCGGCCAGGTGGAGCTCGCCGAAGGACATCTCACGGTGGCGGACGGTGTCGTGCAGCTCTACCTGGAGGGCAGGATCCTCAACTCCTCGACGGCGAAGACCGTCAATGCGTCCGCCCGCCGCTACTCCCTCATCGACGACGAACTGGCCACCAGCTTCGACATGGCCGCCGGGGAATACCCCCTGCAGCGTCACCTGACCTCCGAGTTGACCCGCACCAGGTAGCGGCGCTCCGGCCAGCCCGCACGGGGCGCTCCGGCGCTGTCGCACCCTCGGTTTAAGCTCGCCGACATGTACAGGACACTGGCCGTCTCCGGATACCGGTCGCTGCGCGACGTCTCCATCCGGCTCGGCAGGGTCACCGTCGTCACGGGGCCCAACGGATCGGGAAAGTCGAGCCTCTACAAGGCCATGCGGCTCCTCGCCGGCTGCGCGTTGGGCGACGCGGTGGCCTCGCTGGCGCGCGAGGGCGGTCTGTCATCGGTGCTGTGGGCCGGCCCCGAGTCGCTCCAGGGCGCCCGGCGCACCGGGCTGGTGCAGGGCACCGTCAGGAGCGGGCCGGTGTCACTCAAGTTGGGCATCGGCGCCGATGCGCTCAGCTACCTCATCGATCTCGGGCTGCCCCAACAGGGCCTGAGCGCCTTCGACCGAGATCCGGAGATCAAGCGCGAGGTCGTCTGGGGCGGCCCCCTCATGCGCGCCTCCACCCTCGCCGCCCGCCGGAGGCGCGGTCTGGTGGAGGTCCGCGACGAGGGCCCCTGGGAGGAACTGCCCTTCCAACTGGCGCCCCACCAGTCCATGCTCCTCGACCTTCCCGAACTCCGGGCGCTGCGGGACGAGCTCGCGGCCTGGCGCTTCTACGACACCCTGCGCACGGATGCCGGGGCCCCGGCCAGGCAGCCGCGGGTGGGCACCCGCACCTGGGCGCTGGCCGGCGACGGCGCCGATGTGGCTGCGGCCCTGCAGACGATCCGCGAACATGGGCGCGAACCCATCGGCCAGTTCATCGAGGACGCCTTCCCCGGCAGCAGTCTGGAGGTCCCCGTCGCCGACGGGATCTTCGAACTGGCGCTCCACCAGCCCGGCATGCTGCGGCCCTTGCGGGCCGCCGAACTGTCGGACGGCACGCTGCGCTATCTCATGTGGTTGGCAGCGCTACTGGCCCCGGCCCGCCCTCCTCTGATGGCCCTGAACGAACCCGAGAACAGCCTCCACCCCACCCTCATCGCGCCGCTCGGGCGCCTCATCGCACGCTCGGCGGCAGAGACACAGGTCGTCGTGGTGACCCATTCACAGGCGCTCATCCAGGCGCTCACCCGCGCGGTGCCCGAGGAGGACCTGGAGTTGGTGGAGCTGGTCAAAGACACAGGTGAAACGGTCGTTGCTGATCAGGGCCTACTGTCGCGCCCGAGCTGGGAATGGGGCCGTCGGTGAGCTCCGCACGGGCGGTCCTTCCATACCCCCTGGGGGTATGGTAACGTCGGTGGCATGACTGCTCACCAGCATCACGGGCACCCCGCCCCCACTGCGCCGGAAGCGCGGGGTCACGACGAACACACGGATCATTCCGGCATGACCCACGGGGCGCCCCCCGAGAGCACCGGCCCCGAAGGCCACGGGGGCCGTGGCGGTCACGCCGGCCACGCAGCCCACTTCGGCCGTCTGTTCTGGATCATGCTCGCCCTGGGCGTCCCGGTCGTCGCGCTGTCGCCGATGTTCGCCCACCTGATCGGCTACGACCTCCCTGGCTGGGCCATCTGGGTGGCGGCGCTCCTCGGCACGGTGATGTACGTCTGGGGCGGTCAGCCGTTCCTGACGGGAGCCGTCAGCGAGATCAGGCTGCGGAAGCCCGGCATGATGCTGCTGATCGGGCTCGCCATCACCGTCGCATTTCTGGCCTCATGGAGCGCGACGCTGGGCATCCTCCACCACGAACTGGAGTTCTGGTGGGAACTGGCGCTGCTGATCGTCATCATGCTGCTCGGCCACTGGGTGGAGATGCGCTCGCTGGCGCAGACCACCTCAGCGCTCGATTCGCTCGCCGCACTGCTGCCGGACGAGGCCGAACGCGTCCTCGACGGCGGCGTGGAGAAGGTCTCCCCCTCTGCCCTGGCAACAGGCGACATCGTGATCGTGCGGCCCGGTGGCCAGGTGCCCGCCGACGGCAGGATCACCCAGGGCTCAGCGAGCATGGACGAGTCGATGATCACCGGCGAGTCCAAGCCAGTGGCCCGCAGCGAGGGCGACCAGGTCGTCGCAGGCACCATCGCCACAGACTCGGGCATCCGCCTCCAGGTCACCGCTGTCGGCGACGACACCGCCCTCGCCGGCATCCAGAAGATGGTCCTCGACGCCCAGAACTCCTCGTCGAAGGCACAGCGGATCGCGGACCGGGCGGCGGCCTGGCTGTTCTGGTTCGCCCTCGGTGCCGCCGTGATCACCGCCATCGCGTGGACCGTGCTCGGCGTGCCTGACCAGGCGATCGTCCGCACCATCACGGTGCTCGTGATCGCCTGCCCCCACGCCTTGGGGCTGGCCATCCCGCTGGTGGTGTCGATCGCCACCGAGCGCGCCGCCAAGGCCGGCGTCCTGGTCAAGGACCGGCTCGCGCTCGAGGCGATGCGCACCGTCGACGCGGTCCTGTTCGACAAGACCGGCACGTTGACGGTGGGCGCCCCGGTTGTCGCGGCGGTGCACGCCGTCGGACGCTCCGACGACGAGGTCCTCGCCCTGGCCGCAGCCGCGGAGACCGACTCCGAACACCCCCTTGCCAAGGCGATCCTCCGGCGCGCGGCAGAGCGCGGCATTCAGGTGCAGCAGGCACATGACTTCTCGTCCTCCCCCGCCGTCGGCGTCAGCGCCCTGGTTGAGGGACGACGCGTCCAGGTGGGCGGCCCCCACCTCTTGTCCCAGGAGACCGCAACGGCACTTCCGGTCAGCGAGACCTGGGCGTCCTCGGGAGCCACCATCCTGCACGTGCTGGTCGACGGTGAGCCCATCGGTGCACTGCAGGTCGCCGATGAGATCCGCCCCGAGTCCCGGGCGGCCGTCGAGGCGCTCCGCCAGCGCGGGGTCACCGTCGTGATGATCACCGGCGACGCCCGGGCGGTGGCGGAATCGGTGGCCGCAGACCTCGGCATCGAGCGGGTCTTCGCGGGGGTCCGCCCGGAGGACAAGGCAGGGAAGGTGCAGGAACTGCAGCGGGAGGGGCGGACGGTGGCGATGGTCGGCGACGGCGTCAACGACGCACCTGCCCTTGCCCAGGCCGACGTCGGCATCGCGATCGGCGCGGGCACCGACGTCGCGATCGGGTCCGCCGGCGTGATCCTCGCCGGAGACGACCCCCGGGCCGTCGTCTCCGTCATCGAGTTGTCGCGCGGCGCCTACCGCAAGATGAAGCAGAACCTGTGGTGGGCGGCCGGGTACAACCTGGTGGCCGTACCGCTCGCCGCGGGCACGCTCGCCTCAGCGGGCGTCACCCTGCCGATGTCGGTGGGCGCCATCCTGATGTCCCTCTCGACGGTGGTGGTGGCCCTGAACGCGCAGCTGCTGCGCCGCCTGGACCTGGACCCCGCCTCCGTTACGCGCCGACAGCGCGCTTGATCAGGTCGGAGACCCTCTTCTCCACCTGCGCCGTCCACGCCGGGATCGCGAACGCGGAGGGCCAGATGTCGCCGTCGTCGAGCTTGGCGCTGTCGTTGAAGCCGAGGGTGCCGTAGCGGGTGCCGAACTTCTTCGCCGGTTGGAAGAAGAAGACGATCTCCTTGCCCACCATGTAGGCAGGGAACCCGTACCAGGTCTTGCACCCCATGTCGGGCGCGACCTCCTTCACCAGCGCGTGGAGGGACTCGGCGATCGCCTTGTCGTCGCCCTCCATCTCGGCGATCTTCGCCAGCACATCGGCTTCGGGGTCCTTGGTGGAGCGCGCCCGCTTCAGCTCAGAGGCGCGTTCCTTCATGGCGGCCTTCTCCTCGGCGGAGAAGGTGTCTGCAGCAGCGTCGGTGCGTTTCTTGGTGGCCATGGCGAAATCCTGCCACGCCGAGCGTGCTATTTACGATTGATGACAACAGTTCCGAGCAACAGATCTGTCATGGCACGCCGCTCGGCGCCGATCACGACCGCCGGGATGACGAGGCACTTCAGCGCGGTGCGCACGACGGCGCGCCACCAGCCGACGTGCCGGCCGTCGAGCCGCGCGATCCCGATCCGGGCGATGAGCTGACCGAACGAGCCACCGGTGAGCGCCGTGAGGATGCTCGCCTCCACGAAGTACACCGCCAGGATCATGAACGACCTCCACCCGGTGCCCGTCATCACCTCGATGCCGAAGACCGCTATCGCCACCAGCATGCTGGCGGCCCAGTCGCCGATCATGGCGGCGATACGCGCGCGCCACGATGCGAGCGAGCCACGGCCACGCTCGGGCAGACCGATGGTCTGGCCCGGATAGGTGGTGGTGTCAGTCACGCGGCGCAGCCTACCAGCGGCTCCCCTGCACGCCGTCGGTGAACAGGTTTCGCGGAGTCTTCGGGGACGTGCCATGATGTGTGCATGCTGATGTTCGTCGGTCGACTGTGGGTCGATCTCTGCCGCGTTCCTGCCGGCACCTGTCTGCGCTGACGCGGACCCCTCCCGACGTTCATCCCACCCCAGCTTTCAAGGAATCCTCATGTCCACCATCATCGAGGCGCGCTCTGACGCGCCCACCCGCGAACCCCGCAAACCCTTCTACACCGGCCTCGGCTTCCAGATCGCCGCAGGCCTCGTCGTCGGCCTGATCCTGGGATTCATCGCGCTCGGCATCGGTGCGCCCGCCGAGGGCGAGCGCAACTGGCTCACCGGCCTTCTCTACGAAGTGGGCTCGGCCTACGTCAAGCTCCTCATGCTGCTCGTCGTGCCGCTCGTCGTCACCGCCGTGATCTCCTCGATCGCCCGCCTGCAGCAGGTCAGGAACGCCGCCCGGCTCGCCGTCCAGACGCTCGTGTGGTTCGCCATCACCGCCCTTGCCAGCGTCATCGTCGGCATCGTCGTCGGCCTGCTGTCCAAGCCGTGGCTGACCGCCGGCGTCTCCGGCGACGCCGCCGAACTCCCCAGCCGCCAGGGCGACTGGGCCGCGTTCCTGCTCGGTCTGGTACCCAGCAACATCTTCGGCCTCGGCGTCAACGCCAGCACCACCGCCGAGGGCGTCGTGACCGCTTCCCCGAGCTTCTCGGTGCTGCAGGTCCTCCTCATCTCGATCCTCTTCGGTATCGCCGCGGTCAAGGTGGGCGACAAGTCCGCGCCCTTCGTCGGCTTCATGGAGTCGGCGCTGTCCGTCATCCAGAAGGTCCTGTGGTGGATCATCCGCCTTGCCCCCATCGGCACCGCTGCCCTCGTCGGCCGCGCCGTTGCCACCTACGGCTGGACCTCGCTGGCGTCGCTCGGCTCCTTCGTCCTGGCCCTCTACGTGGGCCTGGCCGTGATCTGGGTGGTCGTGTACCCCGCCGTGCTGAAGTTCAACGGCCTCGACGTGGCGCAGTTCTACCGCAACGTGTGGCCCGCCATCTCGCTGGGCTTCGTGACCCGCTCCTCGATGGGCACCATGCCCGTCACCGAGCAGGTCGTCGAGCGCAACCTGGGCGTGCAGCGCCAGTACGCCAGCTTCGCCGTGCCGCTGGGCGCGACCACGAAGATGGACGGTTGCGCCGCGGTCTTCCCGGCCATCGCCGCGATCTTCATCGCCCAGTTCTACGGCATCGACCTGAACATCACGCACTACCTGCTGATCGCGTTCGTCGCCGTCCTCGGCTCCTCGGCCACCGCCGGCACCACCGGCGCGACCGTCATGCTGACCCTCACGCTGTCCACGCTGGGCCTCCCGCTCGAGGGCGTCGGCCTGCTGCTCGCGGTTGAGCCCATCGTCGACATGGGCCGCACGGCCCTCAACGTCACCGGCCAGGCGCTGGTCGCGGCGGTCGTGGGCAAACGCGAAGGCGTGCTGGATCAGGAGATCTACGACGCGCGTCCGCAGTTCGCTGCCTGACACACGCAAGCTGAGAGGGGTCCGGGCCACGCCCGGGCCCCTCTGGCGTTGCGCTGAGGGGCCTTCGACACCGGGAAAGCTGTAACAGGGCCGTTACCCACCGGCAACTGCCGGGCAAAGATAGGCTCATATCGTTTGGACTCGTCAACCGAGACGTAAAGGCTATCCACATGTTCCAAGGCGCAGACGACCTACTGGCTTACATCAAGGAAGAGAATGTCGAGACGATCGACGTGCGCTTCTGCGACCTGCCCGGGGTCATGCAGCACTTCACCGTCCCAGCGACCGCCTTCGGGCCCGAGGTCTTCGAAGATGGCCTGGGGTTCGATGGTTCCTCCATCACCGGCTTCCAGAAGATCCATGAGTCCGACATGGCCCTGCTGCCGGATCCCACCACGGCCTACCTGGACCCGTTCCGCAAGTCGAAGACGATGAACGTCAACTTCTTCGTGCACGACCCGCTGACCAAGGAGCCCTACTCCCGTGACCCGCGCAACATCGCGCGCAAGGCGGAGGCGTTCCTGGGGTCCACCGGCATCGGCGACACCGCCTTCTTCGCCCCTGAAGCGGAGTTCTACGTCTTCGACGACATCAGGTTCGAGACGTCGGCGAACTCGTCGTACTACCACATCGACTCCGAGGCGGGCGCCTGGAACACGGGACGGATCGAGGACGGCGGCAACCGCGGCTACAAGGTGAGCTACAAGGGCGGCTACTTCCCCGTCGCGCCCGTGGACCACTTCGGGGACCTGCGCGACGACATCGTGCGTCACATGGGCAACGCCGGCCTCGAGGTCGAGCGTGCGCACCACGAGGTCGGCACCGCCGGCCAGGCCGAGATCAACTGGCGCTTCGACACGCTGCTCAAGGCCGCCGACGACGTCATGAAGTTCAAGTACCTCGTGAAGAACACGGCGTGGGAGGCGGGTAAGACCGCCACGTTCATGCCGAAGCCCATCTTCGGCGACAACGGCTCCGGCATGCACGTCCACCAGTCCATCTGGGAGAACGGCAAGCCGCTGTTCTACGACGAGAACGGTTACGCCGGCCTGTCCGACATGGCCCGCTGGTACATCGGTGGCCTGCTGAAGCACGCGCCCGCCCTGCTGGCCTTCACCAACCCGTCGGTGAACTCGTTCCACCGCCTGGTGCCCGGCTTCGAGGCCCCGGTCAACCTGGTCTACTCGCAGCGCAACCGCTCGGCGTGCATCCGCATCCCGATCACCGGTTCGAACCCGAAGGCCAAGCGCATCGAGTTCCGCTGCCCGGACCCGTCGTCGAACCCGTACCTGGCGTTCGCGGCGATGCTGCTGGCCGGCGTCGATGGAATCCAGAACCGGATCGAACCGCTGGCCCCCATCGACAAGGACCTCTACGAACTGCCGCCGGACGAGCATGACCAGGTGCCTACGGTGCCCGGTTCGCTGGGTGCGGTGCTCGAGGAGCTCGAGGCTGACCACGAGTTCCTCTACGCCGGTGACGTGTTCACTCCGGACCTCATCGAGACGTGGATCGAACTGAAGCGCGCAGAGATCCAGGCCATCGCGATGCGCCCGCACCCCCACGAGTTCGAGCTGTACTACGCACTCTGAGCGGGTCACCGGTATTTCGAGGGAGATTGCTGCCACATCGACGCCACAGGGCGCGATGTGGCGGGAATCTCCCTCGAACTGTCTGATCCATCCTTCGATAGAGCCTTGGTCGTCGCGACAGCGCGATGTCTACATCTAGGCTGCAACCGTGAAAACCTCCCGTGGCCTGCGCGCCGTCATCGCCGTTGTCATCACACTCGTCTGGCTGGTGGGCGCGGGCATCGGCGGGCCGTACTTCGGCCGGGTCTCCGAAGTGGCCCAGAACGACGCCGCCCAGTTCCTCCCGGCCGACGCCGAATCGACGTACGTCGACGAGCGTTACCTCGACTTCGTGGACGGCGATACCCTCCCCGCGATCCTGATTTTCACCGCTGAGGAGCCGCTGTCCGAGACCCAGCTGGCCGATCTCGGCACGCTGGCACAGGACCTCTCCGACGAGCAGGGCGTCCTGAGCACCTCCCCCCTCCTCCCGTCCGAGGACGGCCTCGCGGCCCAGCTCTTCCTCGGTCTGGACCCCGATCTCGAGCAGGGGCTCGCCGTCGAGGGCCTGCGGCAGGTGCTGGAGGCGGAGACCCCGAACGGTGTCGAGCAACACATCACCGGCCCGGCAGGCTTCACCGCCGACATCGCCGACGCTTTCGCGGGCATCGATGGCCTGCTCCTCATCGTCGCGTTGGGCGTCGTCCTCGTCATTCTCCTGGTGGTCTACCGCTCACTGATCCTCCCCTTCGCGGTGCTGTCCACGAGCCTCTTCGCGCTGTGCGTGGCGCTGCTGGTCAACTGGTGGCTCGCCAAGGCCGACATCGTCGCGCTGACCGGGCAGACGCAGGGCATCCTGTTCATCCTGGTCATCGGCGCCGCCACCGACTACTCGCTGCTCTACACCGCCCGCTACGCGGAGGAACTGAAGCGCCACCCGTCGCGCGCCACCGCCACCTGGAAGGCGATCAAGGGCGTCGTCGAGCCCATCCTCGCCTCCGGCGGCACCGTGATCGCCGGCCTGATGTGCCTGCTGCTGAGCGACCTCGGCTCCAACCGTTCACTCGGCCCGGTTGCCTCGATCGGCATCGTGTTCGCCATGCTGGGCGCACTCACCCTGCTGCCGGCTCTCCTCTACATGATGGGCGGCACATCATACTGGCCCCGTCGCCCCCGTTACCTGCCCGAGCGCACCGACGATGACCAGCTCACCGAAGGCGTCTACGCCAAGGCGGCCGGTCTCGTCTCCCGCAAGCCGCGAATGGTGTGGATCGTCTGCGTCATCCTGCTGGCCGCCGGCGCTGCGTTCTGGCCCACGCTGAAGGCCGACGGGGTCCCGCCGAGCGACTTCGTGCTGGGCTCCTCCGATGCCCGCACGGGCCAGGAGAAGCTGGGCGAGCACTTCCCCGGCGGCTCCGGCACGCCGGTCCGCGTGCTGACCGACGAAGCCGAACTCATGCCGGTGACCGAGACGCTGCTCGGCACGGAAGGCATCGCCTCGGTGTCGGTCGTCTCCTCCGATTCCCCCGCCGGCACCGCGCCGGTGACGCTGGACGGCATCCAGGCCCTCGGTCCGCCCGGGACCCCGGCGCCCGCCCCTACCGTCAGCGAGGGCGAGGTCATCCTACTGGCCACACTCACCGACGCCCCGGACAGCGAGCTCTCGATCCAGACCGTCCGCGACCTCCGCACAGAACTGGCGGGCACCGCCGAACTGGGCGGCCGCACCGCTGTCGACATGGACACCCGCGACACCTCCGCGAAGGACCTGGCCCTGATCATCCCCATCGTCCTGGTGGTGATCCTGGTGATCCTCATCTTCCTGCTACGCAGCATCCTGGCGCCCGTGCTCCTCATCGCCACCACAGCGCTCAGCTTCGGCACGGCCATGGGTACCGCCGCAATCGTGTTCAACCACATCCTCGACTTCCCGGGCGCGGACCCCTCGGTGCCGCTCTACGGGTTCGTCTTCCTCGTCGCGCTGGGCATCGACTACAACATCTTCCTGATGACCCGCGTCCGCGAGGAGACCGCGAAGCACGGCACCCGGCGGGGCATCCTGCGCGGTCTGGCTGTCACCGGTGGTGTGATCACCTCTGCCGGCCTCGTGCTCGCGGCGACCTTCGCAGCCCTGGCGGTGCTGCCCATCCTGTTCCTGGTGCAACTGGCCTTCATCGTCGCGTTCGGCGTTCTGCTCGACACGTTCCTGGTGCGCACCCTGCTGGTGCCGGCGCTCACCTACGACATCGGCCCGGCCATCTGGTGGCCGTCGAAGCTCCGCAAGAAGGGCTGATTCAGGCGGGGCACACCTGCAGGTGCGGATCTGCCTGCTCTGCGTCCAGGAGGGCGCGGGCGGCAGCTTCCCGCTCTGCCACGACGAGGCGCCGGTGCTGATAGCGCCAGGCGATGAGCAGCGGGATCAGTGCGGCCACCCAGGCAGCCGGTGCCGCCAGGATCACGGCGATGAACCCGACATGAGGGACCACGAAGAGGCCGATGACGCCACGGGCCACGAGCTCCAGCACGCCAGCCATCGTCGGGGCCATCGTCGAGCCGAGGCCCTGGATCACGTGGCGGATCACGAACAGGACAGCAAGGATCGCGTACAGGGCGGCGTTGATGACCAGGTACCGGTGGGCCATGTCCACCACCTGCGGCTCCCCCTCACCCAGGAACATCCGCACCATCAGCGTGCCCCCGAAGAAGATCGCCACCCCGAGCACCAGCGCCATGCCCATGGCAAGCAGGAGCGCCTGCCGCACGCCGATGAGGATCCTGCGCCACTGACGACCGCCGGCGTTCTGCGCGACATAAGTGGTCATCGCAACTCCGACGGTGGCCAGCGGGATCACGGCCACCTGATCGACGCGCATGGCCGCGGTGAAGGCGGCCACCGCGTCGGTGCCCAACCCGTTGATGCCGAACTGCAGCAGCGCTGCGCCGATCGCGATGATCGACATCTGGAACCCGAGGGTGACGCCCAGCTTGGTCGACTCCCTCAGCTTGGGCATCTCCAGCCGCCAGTCCGCCCGGTGCAGGTGCAGGTCGGGCATCCGGCGCCAGATGAGGATGAGGCACAGCACCACCGACACGGTCTGGGCGATCAGCGTGGCCAGCGCGGCGCCGCCCACTCCCGTGCCCAGCACCGCGATGAACACGATCACCAGCACCACGTTGAGGACGGTGGAGATGATGAGGAACACCAGCGGGGTCCGGCTGTCGCCCAGGGCCCGGATGACGGAGCTGAGGTAGTTGAACGCCACCGTGGCGAACGAGCCGCTGAACAGCACGACGAGGAACGTGGTCGACTGCGGCATCAGTTCCTCGGGCGTGCCCAGCCACGTCAGCAGCGTATGGGCCCCCAGCGTGCCGACCAATGTGATCACCAGCGCCACCATGGCGCTGATCAGGACACCCCGGGCCACCGCGCGGCGCATCCCCGGCAGGTCCTGAGCCCCGAAGGCGCGGGCAACCGGGATCGCCAGACCCGCGGAACAGCCGATCGCGAAACCGAACAGCAGGAACTGGAGGCTGCCGGACGCCCCGACCGCAGCCAGGGCATCGACACCCAGCAGGCGTCCGACGACGATGGCGTCGGAGACGGCATAGGCCTGCTGGAACAGGTTGCCGATCAGCAGCGGGAGCGTGAAGAGCACGATGAGCCGGAGGGGCGACCCGACGGTGAGGTTCTTGGCCATGCAGGACCTTCTGGGAAGTTGGGATGAATGGGACCGCGTCGTTGGTGCATCGGGTCGTAGGACTCTTGGGTCCGACGTTCTGCGGCGATCAGCGACAAATTGTATTGCCATAGCTCAAACAACTCAACTCGGCAAGTTTCCCGCGCCGGCACCATCATGGACGCCCTCCCCGCCTTTTCGGCGGAGCGTCCACCGCGTAGGCTGACCCGCATGGTTCGTGCAATTGTGGTTCGTGAGGCAGGCTCTGCGATAGAAGAGGTCGGCGAGGAGTTCCTCGACGGTGACGGCGGGATCGTCGTCGACGTGAAGTTCTCGGATCTCAACTACAAGGATGCGCTCGCGGTCACCGGCCGTCCCGGCGTGGTGCGCAAGCACCCCCTGGTCGCGGGCATCGATCTGGTCGGCCGCGTCGCCGAGTCAGACGATGAGAGGTTCTCCCCCGGTGACTGGATCATGCTCAACGGCGCCGGTCTCTCCGAGACCGAGCACGGTGGCTACGCCACGCGGGCGAGGATCAGCGGCGAGTACGCCGTCGGCCTCCCCGAGGGCCTCTCCCCCGAACAGGCTGCGGCGCTCGGCACCGCCGGCTACACCGCCGCCCTGGCCGTGCTGCGGATCCTGAGCGAGAACATCATCCCGGACGACGGCCCGGTGCTGGTCACCGGCGCCACCGGCGGCGTCGGCTCCATCGCCACCCAACTGCTCTCCAACGCCGGTTATGTCGTCTACGCGACCACCGGCAGGGCGGAGCAGCTGGGCGACTACCTGCGCAGCATCGGCGCCGACGAGGTCATAAACCGCGCCAGCCTCAGCGAGCCCGGCCGGCCGCTCCAGAAGGCCACCTACTCCGCCGTCGTCGACTCCGTGGGCGGACAGACGCTGGCCAACGCCATCGCCCAGACCAACAAGGGTGGTCTGGTGGCCGCCTGCGGCCTGGCCGGCTCCCACGATCTGCCCACCACCGTCATGCCGTTCATCCTGCGGGGCGTCACCCTCGCGGGCATCGATTCCGTGTGGGCCAACCTCGACGACCGGGCCGACGCCTGGCGCATCCTCGCCCGCGGGCTCCAGCTGGACATGCTCGACGCGATCACGGAGCGGGTGGACCTCGACGGCGTGCGCGCAGCCGCGGAAGAGATGATGGCCGGCCAGCGCCACGGCCGCACGCTCGTCACCATCTGATCGGACCATTCATCGGGCTTTTTCCTTCTTTGGATTGTTTCCAGAAAAGGCGCTAAGGTTCCTGTCATGCACGATTGGCCCACCGCACTCAAGGACGCCGGCATGCGCGTCACTGCGGGCCGCGTTGCCGTCCTGACAGTCCTGACAGACCACCCGCACATGCGGGTCGGCGACGTGACGGAGGCGGTGCGGGAACGCACCGGCAGCGCGTCCGTCCAGGCGGTCTACGACAACCTCGCCGCCCTCCACTCCCACGGCCTCATCAGACGCGTGGAGCCCGCCGGACAACCGCCGCGCTACGAGTTGGAGAACGGCGACAACCACCATCACCTGATGTGCCGCAGCTGCGGAGACATGCGTGATGTCCCGTGCGCAGTCGGCGCCGCCCCCTGTCTTTCCGCAGCGGATGACCACGGCTTCGTCATCGACGAGGCCGAGGTCATCTACTGGGGAACCTGTGCAAATTGCAACGAAAGGTGACAATGACCCAGTTCTCCGGCGAGTACCAGCCCACCGGCCCTTCGACCCGCCTGAACGGCGCCCCCGCAGAGTCGGATGCCCACTCCCTGACCGTCGGCAACGACGGCCCGATCGTCCTGCACGACGTCCACCTGGTGGAGCAGCTCGCCCACTTCAACCGCGAGCGGGTGGCGGAGCGCAGCCCCCACGCCAAGGGCTCGGGCGCCTTCGGCACCTTCACGGTCACCCAGGACGTCACGAAGTACACCAAGGCGGCCCCGTTCCAGCCCGGCGCCGAGACCCGCATGCTGACGCGCTTCTCCACCGTCGCCGGCGAGCAGGGCTCCCCCGACACCTGGCGCGACGTGCGCGGCTTCTCCGTGCGCTTCTACTCCACCGCCGGCAACCTCGACATCGTGGGCAACAACACGCCGGTGTTCTTCGTCAAGGATCCGCTGAAGTTCCCCAACTTCATCCGTTCGCAGAAGCGCCACCCCGCCACCGGCCTGCGCAACACGAACATGCAGTGGGACTTCTGGACCAACTCGCCGGAGACCGCCCACCAGGTCACCTACCTCATGGGCGACCGGGGCCTGCCGGCCACCTGGCGCCACATGCACGGCTTCTCGTCCCACACCTACATGTGGGTCAACGCCGAGGGCGAGAAGTTCTGGGTGAAGTACCACTGGCGCAGCAACCAGGGTGAGAAGAACCTCACCAACGCCGAGGCCCAGCGGCTGGCCGGCGAGAACGCCGACTTCCACCGCGCCGACCTGTTCGACGCCATCGGGCGCGGCGAGTTCCCGTCGTGGACGCTGCACATGCAGGTCATGCCGTACGAGGAGGCGAAGACCTACCGCTTCAACCCGTTCGACCTCACCAAGATCTGGTCCCACAAGGACTACCCGCTGATCGAGGTCGGCGTCATGGAACTCAACGAGAACCCGGTCAACTTCTACGCGCAGATCGAGCAGGCAGCGTTCTCGCCGTCGAATTTCATCCCGGGCACCGGCATCTCGCCGGACAAAATGCTCACCGCCCGCGTGTTCGCCTACCCGGACGCCCAGCGCGCCCGCATCGGCTCGAACTTCCACCAGCTCCCGGTGAACCAGCCCATCACGCAGACGAACAACTTCGCCGAGCAGGGCCACATGCAGTACCTGCACACGGGCGCGGCCCCGGTCCACACCTTCAACAGCTACGGGCGTCCGTACTCGGACGCCGAGGTTGTGGATGAGGCGGGCTGGGAGGCTGACGGCTCGCTCGTGCGTGCCGCCATCACCCGGCACGCCGAGGACGACGACTTCGGTCAGGCGGGCACGCTGGTCCGCGAGGTCTACGACGACGCCCAGCGTGAGCGCTTCGTGGAGACCGTCGCCGGCGGCCTCTCCCAGTGCGAGCAGCAGGTCCAGGAGCGCGGCTTCTGGTACTGGAAGCAGGTCGACGAGAACATCGGCCAGCGCATCGAGAACAAGGTCCGCGGCCTCTCCACCATCGAGGACGAGGATTCAGTTGCCTGATTCTGGCCACTGACGGGGGCGGGCTGCCGGTGGGCGGCCCGCCCTTTTCCGTGCCATCTTGGCGCCGCTTCTGCGCCACCCTCAGGACGAACCGCTCAGAGGACGTCGAGGTACGCCTCGGCCGGAGCCGCCTCGATCACGCCGGCCTGGGCGAAGAACTCGCCCATCCGGCCGAAGGCCGTGGTGTCGACGGCGACGCTGACCTGACCGTCACGCTTCCACAACTCGGCGGTGGCGGCCAGCACCTTCTCGGCGGTGGCCCGCTGCTCCGGCTCAGCCATCGCCGGGACGTGCTCCGCGGTGGCATCCAGTGCGGCCTGCGGGTCTGCCACGACGGCCTCTTCGGCCTCCTTCATGCCGAGCGCCACGGCACGCAGGATGTCCTCGGACACCTTCGTGCCGGGCGCGATCAGGCTGGGCCCGACCAGCAGCGCCTCGCCGGGTTCGAAGATGGGGATGGAGACCGACGCGATGTTCTGGTTCTCCAGTTGGACGCCCTCGTTGTTGATGAAACCCATGGCGAAGTCCACCTGCTTGGCGGCCAGCGCAGAGAGCGTCGTGAAGCCGATGTCGACGAGCGTGACCTCGTTCTCCGTGAGGCCGGCCCGGTGGATCGCGCAGAGCGCCGCGTAGTAGCTGGAGCCGAAGTGACCCGGGATGCCCAGCGTGGCCCCGTTCAGTACGTCCAGGCCCGGGTCGGCCCCGAGCGTGGCGGGGTCGCCGCCCATCACCCGCAGCGGGTAGGTCTGGTACGAGGTGGCGAAGGTCCGCAGGTCGTTGCCGCCGGCGTTGGCCACCATCGCCTCATCGGCGGACGCGAAGACGATGTCCTCCTTGCCGCCCAGCACGGCACCCCAGAGGTCTTCCTGCTGGCCGTGGTGGCGCAGCGTCACGTCCAGGCCGTGCTTCTTGAATACACCCTCCCTCACGCCGAGGTAGAACGCGCTGAACTGCACGTTCGGGATGTAGGTGAGCCCGACGGTGAGCTTCCCGTCCCCCACCGCCTCCGGTTGCCTGCTGCCACAGGCGGTGAGGGTGGCCCCCGCTCCCACGGCGAGGCCACCCAGCAGCATGCTGCGTCGACTGATCATGTTGTTTCTCCTTGTAGGCGCGCCACTGCCGCTCGCTCCAGAAGCTGGACGAACGCGTACAGGGCCATGGCTGAGAGGCTGATCCAGGCGACCACGGCGAAGACGCCGGCGGTGTCTGCAGCCTCGCGGGACAACGTGAGCAGGGTGCCCAGACCGGCGCCGCCCATGACGAGTTCGCCGACGACCGCACCGGTCATCGCGAGCACCACACCGCCGCGCACGCCGGCCAGCACCGACGGGGCCGCCATGGGCCCCTCGATGTGGATCAGGCGTTGCCAGGCGCTGGCACCGTCGAGAAGGGCGTTCTCCACCACACGCATGTCGAGGGACCGGAATCCGACGATGGTGGTGGTCACCATGGGGAAGAAGGCGACGATCGCACAGAGCACCGCAATCGGGATGGTCCCGTAGCCGATCCAGAGCACCAGCAGCGGCGCCGTCGCTACGAGCGGCACTGTCTGCGTGATGGCGACGACGGGCTCCATCACCGCTGCGAGCAGCCGGGAATGGGTGATGACGATTCCCAGGGGGATCGCGACAAGGACGGCGAAGGCGACACCCAGGAGGGCCGCGCTCAGCGTCGGCGACAGATAGCGCCACGCGATCCCCAGCTGCGCCTGCGAGACCATGCGGGCGACGACGTCGCCAGGGCCGGGCAGGTAGAGCGGTTCGATCAGGCCGACGCCGGTCACCGCCCACCACACGCCCACCGCGAGGATGAGCGCAATGGTGGCAGGGATCCAGCGGCCGGCGGTGGGCCTGGTGCGTGCGGGGTAGGCGGACCAGAGCCCGAGGTGCGCAAGCCTGCGCGCCCTACGTCGCTCATCGGTGGTCATCTGCCCCGTCACTCCTTGTCCAGGCCCGGGGCACGCGTCGACAGTATGACCCGAGCAGACCCTCGACACCTCGCTGGATCGCGAGACGTCAGGGCGCATCAAGCACGCCGTCGGCGACGAGTTCCTCCCATCCAGACTTTAACTGTCGGTCTCGGAATTTCACCGAGTCAGCCCTTCTGGAGATCCAGAAGAGGTCGCGGACTGTCACCGCCGGTTCGGACTTACACCGACCCCGGAACACGTTTGCCGTCAACATTAGCACCGCGGCGCCGGAGTGCGCGTTTCCGCCGTCTCAGTAGGCGACCGTGAACCGCTGGCGACGGTGCGCCGGGCGCTCGATCTCGTCGACGAAGGCCTGTGCGTAGTCCTCGCCCGAAATGAACGAATTGCCCTCGTCATCGGTCAGCAGCACGTCGCCGCCGAGGCGGAAACTGCCCAGCCGCTCGCCCGGCGCGAACGCACCGAAGCCACCGGCGGGGCTGAGGAAGAACCAGTCGAGCGACTCGTCGCTGCCTCGCAGGTCCTCCAGCAGCCCGGCCATCTCGGTGGCCTCCGGCTTGAGCCAGTCCGGGAAGCCGTCCGTGTCGACGAGGCGGGGGCCACCCGGGGCGACCTCCAACGACGCGGCGCCACCGACGACGGCCAGCCGGGCGCCCGCTGCCCGGGCCTCCTCGGCGATCGTCCGCATGACCTCCCGCAGGCGGCCCTCGAGTTCACCGCGGGGCGACAGGGCCGTCGCGACCACGTCGGCGCCGGCGACCATCTCGCGGACGGCGTCGGGGTCGGACACGTCACAGGTGCGGTACGTCACCGCGTCGGTCTTCTCGTCCGGGACATGGCGGGAGACCGCAGTGACCTCGTGTCCGCGGGACGAGGCCTCGCGGACGATGTTGCTGCCGGCGTAGCCGGTGCCGCCGATGATCACGATGCGTGCCATGGGTGCAGTCCTTTCTCCAGGGCCTCTGGTAGCTGCCCACTGGAGCAAACCTAGTCCTGCCCTCCGGAGGTCTGGCGGGATCAGGCGGCCCAGAAAATGGCGTCGACGGCGTCTGCCGCTCGTCGCAACAACCGACGGGTGTCCTCCACCAGTCTGGACGCCTCACCTGCCCGGTAGCCGAGCAGCAGGGCGATGGCCGCCAGTTCGCGCGTGTCCGAGGGCAACGCGTCGCTGGCCCGACCACGCACCAGCATGATGGCGTCGCGCAGCATGCTGGCCCGGTGCCAGGCCTCCTGCAGCCGGACCGCCTGGCTCTCCGGCATGATCTCCAACGCGGCCAGCGCCGCCAGGGCGTCCATGGTGGACGTGGTGCGCAGCACCGCATGCTCGTGGCCGTGCTGCAGTTGCAGCAACTGCACCGTCCACTCGACATCCGACAGGCCGCCGGGCCCGAGCTTGAGGTGCCGGTCGCGCGGCACGCCCTTGGGGATGCGCTCGTTCTCCATCCGCGACTTCAGCTTGCGGATCTCAGAGATCTGCGCGCGGGTCAGGCCGCCGTCGGGGTACCGGAACCAGTCGATCCCGGTGAGCACCGCCTCCGAGAGCGCCCGCTCCCCCGCACCATGGCGGGCGCGCAGCAGCATC
The DNA here is from genome assembly GCF_054552775.1 of Tessaracoccus zhenghani. Taxonomy (NCBI): domain Bacteria; kingdom Bacillati; phylum Actinomycetota; class Actinomycetes; order Propionibacteriales; family Propionibacteriaceae; genus Tessaracoccus; species Tessaracoccus zhenghani. Next base: position 1,269,169 of record NZ_CM137275.1, read on the forward strand.
TGGGCCTCCCAGGTGGAGGCCCACTTCGTGTAATAGGTCAGGTACGACGACACCGTGCGCACCTGGGGGCCGCCCTTGCCCTCGGGGCGGAGGTCGGTGTCGATCACCAGCGCAGGATCCGGGCCCGGTTTGCCGATGATCTCGGCGGCGCGCCGGACCAGGTCGGTCGCCCTCGTGAGCTCCTCGCCCTCCGTGCCGTCGGGAACGACGAACATGCAGTCGGCGTCGGAGGAGTAGCTCACCTCATAGCCGCCCCACCGCCCGAGCGCGATGACGCCCACCGGCGGGGCGTCGATGGTGCGGCGCGCCAACTGCAGGCCGGCCTCGACGGTGGCGGACGCGAGGTCGCTCAGCGCGCCGCCCACCGCGGCGAGGTCGGCGTGCCCCAGCACGTCGCTCAGCGCGATGCGGCACAGCTCGGCGCGGCGCAGCGCCCTGACAGAGGCGATCGACTGGTCCGGGTCGTCGTAGCGGTTGGCGGCCCGGGTGAGGGAGGCGGTGAGCTCGTCGACCGAGCGTGGCCGCAGGTCGTCGGTGCTGGCGAGCATCTTGATGTGCTCGGGCGCGCGCTTCAGGAGGTCGACCACGTAGCGGCTCGACGAAGCGACCCTGGCCAGGCGTTGGGCCATGTAGCCCTCGTCGCGCAGTGCCCGCAGGTACCAGGAGGTCTTGCCGAGCGACTCCGACAGCTGGCGGAACGCGAGGAGCCCGAAGTCGGGGTTGGGCCCGTCGGCGAACCACTGCAGCATGGCGGGGAGGAGCTGGCGCTGGATCTCGGTGCCGCGGTCGCGGCCGGTGGTCAACGCGCGGATGTGGCCCAGGCCGGCCTGCGGGTCGGCGAAGCCGAGGGCCCGCATCCGGGTCTTGGCGGCTTCGGTGCTCAGTTGCAACTCGTCCGTGCGCACCTGGCTGACGACATCGAGCAGAGGCGAGAAGAACAGTCGCTGCTGCAGCTGCCGGACCCGGCGCGCGGAATCGCGCCACCGCTTCTGCAGGTCCTCGGCCGAGGAGCCCATCGAGCGGGCGACATGGCTGAGGGCCAGCTCGTCGTCCGGCATGAGGTGGGTCCTGCGGAGGCGGCGCAGTTGGATGCGGTGCTCCAGGACCCGCTGGAACCGGTAGGCGCGCGCCATCTCGGCCCCGTCGGCCCTGCCGATGTAGCCGTTGCCGATCAGTGCCATGAGCCCGTCGAACGTGCCGCGGGTGCGGATCCGCTCATCGGCGCGGCCGTGCACCAACTGCAGCAGCTGGACGGAGAACTCGGTGTCGCGCAGACCGCCGGAGCCGAGCTTGATCTCGCGGTCCTCCTGCTTAGCGGGGATCAGGGAGATCACCCGCTCCCGCATGGCGCGCACCTCCGGCAGGAACTCGGGCCGCTCCCCCGCCTGCCAGACCAGGGGCCACACGGCGTCGACGAACTCCCGGCCCAGGTCGAGGTCGCCCGCTGCGGGGCGGGCCTTGAGCATGGCCTGGAACTCCCAGTTCTTGGCCCATTTCGCGTAGTAGGCGCGGTAGCTGGCCAGCGTCCTGACGAGGGGGCCGGCTTTCCCCTCAGGACGCAGCGCCGCGTCGAGCTGCCAGATGCTGCCCTCGGAGGTGTGCGAGGAACAGATCCGGGCCTGCGCGGCGGCGAGCTTACCGGCGACGGCGACCGCTTCGTCGGCCGTTGCGCCCTCCGCCGGTTCGGCCACATAGATCACGTCGACGTCGGAGATGTAGTTGAGTTCCTGTGCGCCCGTCTTGCCCATGGCCAGCACGGCGACGCGGGCCTGCCGCCAGCCTGGCACCTCCGCGCGGGCGAAGGCCAGCGACATGTCCAGCACCACGTCCGCGACGTGCGACAGCTCTGCCGCGATCTCATGGACCAGGGCGTCCGGCTGCGGAGCGGAGAGGTCGCGCGCGGCGATTTCGATCAGCGCGGCGCGGTTGGCCAGCCGGAGCTGGTCGGCGCTGCCTGCGGCCACCCCGTCGTCCAGGTGGATCCGGGCGTCGAAGAAGGCGCGCCACCCGGACAACCCACGGTGCACGGGTTCGACGGCGAGGATGCGCGCCTCGGCCGGGTGCCTCACGAGCGTGTGGGCCAGCACGCTGGATCCGCCCATGACGAGCAGCAGCCGTCGGAGCCACGCCTCGTCCGACGCGATCTCACGGAAAACCTCCGGCGACGCGGCCTCGAGCCGCTCGAGCGAATCGAGCGCGAGGTCCCGGTCTGCCACGGGTTCGAACAGCGCCAGATCGACCGGGGGCTCACCGCCGAGCCTGTCCGTCCAGCGCTCCCAGACGCGGGCGGCACCGCTCGCGGAATCAAACCCGCGACGGGCGAACTCCCCCATCGGCGACTGGTATCTACCCATTGGCTCAGACTAGTGGGCGGCCCTCCCCCAGGGGGCGCGACGTTCCGACCTCCGCGACTGGCGCTGAGCGCCAGCCGGTTAAGCTGAATCGATGTTCAAACCCACCCCGAAGGTCGTCGCCGCGCTGCGTGAGCGCCTCGACGACGAGGGCCTGTCCGCGCTCGAGGTGGAGCTCAGGTTGCGCCGCCCGGATCTCACGCGGGTGCTGCTGCGCGCCGCCTCCGATCCGGCCCCGCTGGGCCGAGACCTCCTGGCCGCCGTCTGCCGCGCGGGATGCGCCCTGTTGGGCGAGCGGCATCCGGGTGCCACCATCGAGGTGCGGGTGCCGCCGTTCGCGGCGGTCCAGATCGGCTTCGAGACCGGGCCGAGGCATACCCGCGGCACTCCGCCGAACGTGGTGGAGATGAGCGGCGAGACATTCGCGGCCCTGGCCACCGGACGCCAGCCCTGGGCAGAGGCCGACCTGCGGGCCTCGGGCGTCCATGCCCATGAGGCCTCAGCGGCCTTCCCCCTCTGCTGAGCGTTCAGCTGGCGTTCAGCAGCCGGCACACGGACAACTGCCGAGAAGCCCCGCCCATGGGCCCGGCAACGGACAGACTGGACAGATGAGCCCCGCTGTCTCCGCGTCACACCATCCGATCCGCACCCTTCAGGTCGCCGGGCGAAGCGTCCCGGTGCTGGGCCAGGGCACGTGGCACATGGGCGACGCGTCGTCGCGCAGGGAGCGCGAGATCGCAGCGTTGCGCACCGGCCTGGACCTCGGCATGACGCTCATCGACACGGCGGAGATGTACGGCTCGGGCCGGTCCGAACAGCTGGTGGGTGAAGCTATCAAGGGCCGCCGCGACGAGGTGTTCCTGGTGTCCAAGGTGCTGCCCGGCAACGCCAGTCACGACGGCACGCTCGCCGCCTGCGAGCAGAGTCTGCGCCGTCTGGGCACCGATCACCTCGACCTCTACCTCCTGCACTGGGAGGGTTCGTACCCGCTGGAGGAGACCTTCGGGGCCTTCGAGGAACTGCGCGCGCAGGGCAAGATCGGCGCCTGGGGAGTGTCGAATTTCGACCGCACGCTCATGGCCGAAGCTGCGGTGGCGGCCTGCTCCGCAGCCGGGGCCGCGGGCAGCCGGCCTCAGGACCGGCCGGCGACCAACCAGGTGCTGTTCAACCTGCAGCGCCGTTGGCCGGAAGGCGGGCTGCTGGAGGAACTCCGCGCGTCGCACATCCCGCTGATGGCCTACTCACCGATCGAGCAGGGCGCCCTGGCCGCAGAAGGCAGGCGCGGGGCCGCGCTCACCACCGTCGCCCGTCGCCACGGCGCCACGGAGGCCCAGATCGCGCTGGCGTGGGTCATCTCGCAGCCGGGCGTGTTCGCCATCCCGAAGGCCGGATCAACGGCCCACGTGCGGGAGAACGCCGCGGCCGTCAGCATCCAACTCACCGCTGAGGATCACGCCGAGCTGGACGCGGCGTTCCCCAAGCCCCGCGATGATGCACCGCTCGAGTTGATCTGAACGGTCACATCACGCGGATGTGGCGGTCCAGTTCCCAGGGCGTGACCTGCTGGCGGTAGGCCGCGAATTCCTTGCGCTTGTTGCGCATGAAGTACTCGTAGACGTGCTCGCCTAGCGTCTCGGCCACGAGTTCGCTCTCGTCCATGATGCGGATGGCCTCGTCGAGGTTGCGGGGCAGTTCCTGGATGCCGATCGCCTTGCGCTCGCGGTCCGAGAGGCGCCACACCTCGTCCTCGGTCTCCTCGGGCAGCTGGTATTCGCCCTCGATCCCCTTGAGGCCCGCGTTGAGCATCACGGCGTAGGCGAGGTACGGGTTGACCGCCGAGTCGATGGCGCGGTACTCGATGCGCGCCGACGACGTCTTCCCCGGCGTGAACTGGGGAACCCTCACGAGGGCCGAGCGGTTGGCGCGTCCCCAGCACGCGTACGACGGGGCTTCTCCCCCGCCGACGAGGCGCTTGTAGGAGTTGACCCACTGGTTGGTGACGGCGGTGATCTCCGGCGCGTGGTGCAGCAGGCCGGCGATGAACTGCTTGGCCGTCTTGGAGAGGTTGTACTGGTCCGCCGCGTCGTAGAAGACGTTGGTGTCGCCCTCGAACAGCGACATGTGCGTGTGCATGCCGGAGCCCGGGTGCTCGGAGAACGGCTTGGGCATGAACGTTGCGTGGATGTCCTGGCTGACGGCCACCTCCCGCACCACGACGCGGAACGTCATGATGTTGTCGGCCATGGTGAGGGCGTCGGCGTAGCGCAGGTCGATCTCGTGCTGCCCCGGGGCAGCCTCGTGGTGGCTGAACTCGACGGAGATGCCCATCTGTTCGAGGATGGTGATGACGTCGCGGCGGAAGTCGGTGCCGTCGCCCAGCGTGGTGTGGTCGAAGTAGCCGCCCTGGTCCAGCGGGACGAGGGGGTTGAGCGAGCGCAGCAGGAAGAACTCGATCTCGGGGTGGATGTAGAAGGTGTAGCCGAGATCGGCCGCCTTGCCGAGAGCGCGCTTCAGCACGAAACGGGGGTCCGCGAAACTCGGTGAGCCGTCGGGCAGCTTGATGTCGCAGAACATCCGCGCCGTCGAGCGGCCGGCCTGCCGCCACGGCAGCACCTGATACGTCGACGCGTCCGGGTGCGCAACCATGTCCGACTCGTAGACACGGGCGAAGCCTTCGATCGCGGAGCCGTCGAAACCGACGCCCTCCGCGATGGCGCCCTCGACCTCAGCCGGAGCGATCGCCACAGATTTCAGTGAGCCGAGCACATCGGTGAACCACAGCCTGACGAACCGGATCCCGCGCTCCTCCATGGAGCGGAGAACGAACTCCGTTTGCCTATCCATGCGCGCAAGTTTGCCGCGAAGATGTTACAGCCGCGTGACATTCTGCGTTCTGGGCGCGCTCCGGACCGCCCCTAGACTGGGGCACATGGCTCAGCCAGGTTGGTATGCGGATCCCACGGCGCCCGATGGGCGCCGTTACTGGGATGGTCAGCGATGGGTGGACCCCACGCCCCCACGCAGGGGCCGCGCGGGCTGGGTGTGGCTGTCGGTCGCCCTGGTCGTGGTCGCGGCCCTGGTGGCAGCGCTGCTCATCTTCCCCAGCCGGGCCAACCCCTTCGCCCCCACGCCGGAGGACACCCGCACCGCCCGCCCCACCGGCAAGCAGTGGGATGAGCGGGTGCCGTCAGAGACGCCCACCCCCACCGAGATCGAATCCCAGTTCGGCGAGTCCATCGACTGTCCCTCCAGTGAGGACTGGCCGCGCAGCGAACTGACGGACGGGCGCCTCGAAGGTGGCGGGCTCAGCGTCGACGCACCTCAGGGCGAGAAGTGGCGGATGAGCCCCGCCCACATCGACTGGATGTACGACGGCAACTCGATGCTGCGCGAGATCGTCTTCGGCTGGATCAGCAACGTCAACGTGGGCTACATCAAGGTCTCCGACGGCTTCTCGGCCAATCCCCGCGCCGCGGCCGAGCAATTCGTCAACTGCATGGCGTCGTCGGGCATGTTCCTCGGCTTCACCAGGCGCACCGTCCTGTGGAACGAGGAGTGGGACGTCTCAGGCAGGCCGGCGTGGCGGCTCACGTCGAACGTCTACGTCGACGACTGGAGCCACGAAGGCATCGAGGGCGACACCGTCGACATCATCATCGTGCCCACCGACGACAAGGACCGGTTGGCCGTCTACGTCAGTTGCGTGACCATCGGCCACGAGGAGAACATCAGCGAGGTCGAGCCGGTGTTGGAGTCACTGGCGTACGAGGGTTGACTCGTACAGAAGGGCCGGCGGGAGCGGCGGGATAGAATCGTTAACTGTGAATCCTGTTACTCCGCACACCATCACCCCCGTTCGCGACGTCCCCCGCAGCATCCTGCGTCCGGAGTACGTCGGCAAGAAGGCACCGAAGCGCTACACCGGCTCCGATGTCCAGAGCGACGAAGTGATCGAGAAGATGCGGGTGGCGGGGCGGATCGCTTCCCGGGCCATGCATGAAGCGGCCAAGGCGATCGCGCCGGGCGTGACCACCGACGAACTGGACCGCATCGCGCACGAGTACATGCTCGACCACGGCGCCTACCCGTCGTCGCTGGGCTACCGCGGATTCCCCAAGTCGATCTGCACCTCCGTGAACGAGGTCGTCTGCCACGGCATCCCGGACACGCGGCCGCTCGAGGACGGCGACCTGGTCAAGATCGACTGCACCGCGTTCAAGGACGGCGTGCACGGCGACAACTGCGCCACGTTCTTCTGCGGCGATGTCGACGAGGAGTCGAGGCTGCTGGCGGAGCGCACGTTGGAGTCGCTCAACCGGGCGATCAAGGCCGTGCGGCCGGGGCGCCCCATCTCTGTCATCGGTCGGGTCATCGAGAGCTACGCGAAGCGCTTCAACTACGGCGTGATCCGCGACTACACCGGTCACGGCGTGCACACCGCCTTCCACTCCGGCCTGGTCGTCCTGCACTACGACGAGCCGCGCGTCGACACCGTGATGGTGCCGGGCATGACGTTCACCATCGAACCCATGCTCACGCTGGGCGGGTACGACACTGAGGTGTGGGACGACGACTGGACCGTCGTCACCGCCGACCGTTCGCGCGTGGCCCAGTACGAGCACTCCCTCGTCGTGACCGCGACCGGCGCGGAGATCCTCACGCTTCCCTGACGAGTCCCCGCCTCCCGTCGCTGCGAACTGGCGACGGTGTGCCGAAGGCCCGATCCACGGTAGAATCGTTGGTTGGACGAGACGGCCAGATGATCGCGGCTGGAAACAGCTGAGGAAAGTCCGGGCTCCACAGAGCAGGGTGGTGGGTAACGCCCACCCGGGGTGACCCGCGGGACAGTGCCACAGAAAACAGACCGCCCAGCAATGGGTAAGGGTGAAACGGTGGTGTAAGAGACCACCAGCGCTCCGGGTGACCGGAGCGGCTAGGTAAACCCCACTCGGAGCAAGACCAAGAAGGCCGGCCCTAGGGCCGGCTGCGGACACCGTTCGAGCGCTGCTCGCGCGAGGTGTCCGGGTAGGTTGCATGAGCGCACCGGCAACGGTGGGCCTCAGATAGATGATCATCCGTCGACAGAACCCGGCTTACCGGCCGTCTTGTCCCCCACCCTTCCGAAGGCCGTGTTGCCGCGCGCATCGCCGGCTGGGGCAGCGCCTCGACCCGCCTGCACCCCGGCGGCCTACGATGCAGACATGCGCCTGCGTCCCCACCTCTTTGTCGAGCACGATCAGGTGGTGGCAGAGCGTCATCCACTGGCGGACGAGAACGTGCACTTCTCCCGTTCGCTGGTGGCCGCGGTGCTGGAGGACCTGTCCCGGCCGGACGACCGGGTGCTCGATCCGTTCGCCGGCTTCGGCACCGCGCTCCAGGTCGCGACGGCCATGGGAAGACGCGCGGTCGGCGTCGAACTCCTGCCCGAACGCTGCGCCGTCGCCGCCGCGGTGGCCCCGGACGCCTTGATCGTGCAGGGCGACGCCCGCCGGCTGGCACAGCTGGTCGAGGGCCCCTTCGATCTGATCCTGACGTCCCCGCCCTACATGGCCGCAGATGACGGCCCGGAGGATCCGCTGTCCGGTTACACCGGCGCGAGCACCTACGAGCGCTACCTGGTCGAGCTCCGCGGAGTCTTGGCGCAGTGTCTCGAGCTGTTGACGCCGGAGGGCCGCCTCGTCGTGAACGTCGCCAACATCGACACGGGCACACACTTCACCCCTCTCGCCTGGGATGTGGGGAGGATGCTCGGCGAGCTCGGACGCCTGGCCCAGGACGTCTTCGTTTGCTGGGACCGGTCCTGGCACGACCTCGCGGGCGACTACCTGCTCGTCGCACAGCGCGGGGCCGATCAGCGCTGAGCCGCGACGCCTGCGATCCGCAGGCCGTACTTATCCACAGCCGGGAAACCACGCCGCGAATTGTCACTGCGCGCGAATATTGTGGGGGTCATGGAGATCGGTCAGCATCCAGCAGTCGAGGCGCTCAGCGCCGTCGACGCGTTGCTCTCCGGAATCGACGTGGAGGCTCTGGCGTCCTGTCCCGAGGTTGAGCTGGTCAATGTGATGCGCAGCGCCCGGAGGCTCCGGAGCCGCATCGACGCGCTGGCCTGCGTGGTGACTGACCATGTCAACCGGCGCCAGGCTTCGATGAAGGCCGTCGGCACCCCCACCACCTCGTTGATCGCGCTGGACGAGAACCTCGACAACCGGCAGGCCGCGGGTCAGATCGCCCTCGCCGGGGACATGGTCCGACACGAGGCGCCCAAGCAGGCGGCACTCGACGGAACCATCTCTGCGCAGCAGGCAGCCGCCATCTCCAAGGGAATCGCGGACCTTCCGGACCTACCCGCAGAGGTCGTGGCCAGAGTCGCTGAAACCTTCGTGGCCAGGGCCGCAGGGGTACCCGCGAGGAAGCTCGCGAGACTCGCTCCGGACGTGTTGGCCGCAGTCGCTCCGCAGCACGCGCTCCGCGACGGAGACTCTCTCCAGCGTGTCGAGCGCCAGCGTGCCAACGCAGTCAAGAACCGCCGCTTCACGTGGGGTAACGACGGCGAGGGATCCATCTGGTTCACCGGCCAACTCCCCGAACTCGAAGCCGAGCCGTGGATCCGGACCTTGTCGGCCATGGTCGCGGCGGACAAGCGGGCGGAGCGGGACAGGGAGCACGCGGCACGCCACGGGCAGATCAATGCCCGCACCCGCCGTGCCCTGACCCGCCCCGACACGCAGCGCACCCCGGCGCAGCGCAACGCGGACGCACTCATCACCCTCTTCGGAGAACCCGCCACCCGCACTCCCGTGGGTGACGCGCCCACCGTTGCTCTATCCGCCCACGGCGACGCAGTCAGGGCCGAGGGAGTCGCGCGCCCACGTGACAGGGGGAGCCGCTCCCCCAGGGCGCAGATCCGCGTGACGATCTCTTTGGCAGATCTCCTCGACCGCGCCGGCGCCGGCGGGGTCCTGGATTCGGGCACCGAACTGACGCCCGGCCAGCTGCGCCGTCTGGCTGCAGAGGCGGAGATCATCCCCTTCGTCCTCGGTGGCGGCTCGGAGATCCTGGACATGGGCCGCGCCTCCAGGCTTGTGACGCCCGCACAACGCAGGGCACTCGAACTCCGCGACGGAGGCTGCGTCTTTCCCACCTGCACGAAGACTCCAGAGGAATGCGACGCCCATCACGTCAATCCCTGGAACCTCGGCGGGAAGACCAACCTCAAGGAGTTGGTGCTGCTCTGCGGGCACCACCACAACATCGTGGAGCCCGACGTCAACGGCCGCCGAGACCAATGGAAGATTCACTTCGATCCAGTGACCGACACTCCGGAGGTACTACCACCCGAGCGCTTCAACGGCCCGAGGCGCATGTGATGGCCCCGGTTCGCTCTGCGAGTCCCGCTGCGCGGGGCTTCCGCCGCGCCACCCTTCGACGTGGGCCCGCAGGAGTCACGGGTGCATCACTCCTCCAGGTACCGCGCTGCCGTGGCACGGATCCGTTCGGCATACCGATAGATGTCGACCACGGCTGACTCCGCGCCCGCGCGTGTCAGGGAGCCCGAAGCTCGCGCGTCGCAGCGCTCTCGTGGGGTGGGCGTCGGGCCAGAGAAGGGACGCACCACACATGTACGGCGAGCACAGGGCGTATCCCCAGGCAGCACACCTGCTCACTCCCATCGGCGTTGTTGTCGTCGGTATGGTGCTGGCAATTGTCCACAGCCCCGTCTGGTGGCTGCTCGTCACGGCCTTCGCCGGCCGCGCCGCGTACCTGGGGTGGCTCCTGGCGCAACGTCGCCGCAGCGCTACCCCGCAGCCGGGTACAGTTGCGCCATGAGTGACGCTGAGCAGACCGACGCCCCGCTGGACCCAAAAGAGGCCATGCGGCAGGCCCTTGAACGCAAGAAGCAGGCTGAGCACCTCTCCGCCAACGCCGGAACCCACGGGGACCGCAAGCAGGGCGGCCAGGCCCATGGGCCCGCCGTCGGGCGCCGCGAGTTCCGCCGCAAGTCCGGCGGCTAGAGCCTGATCAGTTCGGACGGGACAGGGTGACCTGTCCCTTCCGGACGTCCACCTTGTCCACCCGCACCCGCACCTCGGAGCCAACTTCGCTCGCCTTGGCCGGCACCCGGAGTTCGACGGCGGGTTCAGCAATCTGCACCGTCCCCACATGCGTCTTGGGGTCGACGTCCGTGACGACGCCGGTGAAGATCGCACCCACCCGGTTACTGAGCACGAGGCCCTCCGTGAGGTCGATGACGCCACGCTCGTAGGCACGAGCAGACCGGCCGGTCTCGGCCATCTCCTCCGGCAGAGCGGCCAGCCCGTCACGGGCCCACTGCGGTACCTCGAGGCCGTTGATCAGCGCATGACAAATGGCCAGGACGTAGCGGTCCACCAGCCTCCGCAACGGCGCGGTCGTGTGCGCGTAGGGCGCGGCCAGCGCCGCGTGCAGCAGGTTCTCGTCCGGGACCTCGCCGTCGAAGGCCAGGTACCCGGCCCCGCGGAACAGCATGGTGCACTTCGTCAACGCCGCCAGCTGCTTCGGGTCCTTGGGGGACAGCGACCGCACGAACTCTGGATACGGCATCTCCTTCGGCCACGGCACACCCAACGAGCGCACGGCCCGCCGCAGCTTCTGCAGCGACCACTCCTCAGCCGGCGGCAACGTCCGCAGGACGCCCACCTTGCCTGTGAGCATGGTCTGCGCGGCCGCGAAACCCGTCATCAGCGAAATCTGCGCGTTCCAGTTCTCCACCGGCACGAGCGCTCGGAACTCCAGCTCCCAGGTGCCGTCACGCTCGACGATCTCCTGGTCGGGCAGGTTCAACGACACGCCACCGCGCTCGATCTCCAACTGCTGACGGAGCTTCCCCACCTCAGGCAGCAGTGCGATGCTCGCATGAGGGGTACCGCCGTCGAAATCTGCCTGGACGCCCTCGTAGTTCAGCTTGGCCCGGCTCTCCACCAGGGCGCGCGTCAGGCCGACGTCGACCACCTCGCCGCCCGCGTCCAGATGGAGTTCCCACACGAAGGCCGGCCGAGGCTTCCCGTCGGCCAACAGGGACCCCGCGTCCTCGGAGATCACCGCCGGGTGCAGCGGAATACGCGCGCTGGGCGCGTACTTCGTCATCCCGCGACGATGGGTCTCGGCCTCCAACGCCGTGCCCGGCCGCACGAAATGCGGCACATCGGAGATGGCGTAGCGGACCAGGTACCCGGCGCCCTCACGCTCGATCTGGATGGCCTGGTCGAGGTCCTTGGACGTGGGCGGGTCGATCGTGACGAACTCGACGTGGGTGAAATCCGCATGGTCGTCCGTCGATTGCCGAGCGGCGAGTTCCGCGTCGGCCACCACCTCGTCAGTGAAGTGGAGCGGCATCTCCAGCCGCTCCTGCAGGAGTTGGATGGCCTCCCGGAGGGACTCGGGGATCTCGTGGACCCGGAGATGCAGCGAAGGCATCAGAGACCAGACTCAGCCGTACGCACCAGGATGCGGTCGCACTCGACGCAGCGCAAGACCTGGTTCGCGGGGGCCTTCTTGTAGGTGTCCAGATCAGACAGAGTCAACTGCAACTGGCAGCCGGTGCAGCGCCCGGCCTTCAGCGTCGCGGCCCCCAGCCCGGTGGAGGCCCGCAGCTTCTCGTAGAGCGACATCAGCGGCGGTGCCAGCCTCGCCGCCACCGGGCCACGATCAGCGGCCAGATCCTTGGCCTCCCGGCTCAGCTTCGCCACCGCCTCATCGCGGGCAGCCACCTCCGCGTGCAGCTGGTTCTCGATCTCCACCTTGCGCGCGGCGACCCGGTCGCGATGGGCGACGGCATCCTCCAGACGACTCATCACCTCGAGCTGGTCGTCCTCGAGCTCGATGATGCGCTTCTTGAGGTGCTCGACCTCCTCGGTGAGCGAGCGCAGCGTCTTCGGATCGCCGATCGAACCGTCGGCCAACCGCTGCTCGGTGCGCTCCAGCCGCGCCTTCACCGGCGTCAGGTCGGTCTCTGCCTTGCGGACCCAGATCTGCAGGTCGTCGACGCGGGTGCTGGAGGCAACCAGCTCATCAGCGACACTCTTGCGCGCACTCATCAGCTCAGCGATGGTCTTGTGCTGCGGGAGCGAGCGCGCAGCGTGTTGCACGCGCGCCACCTCCGAGTCGAGCTCTGCCAGGGTAAGCAGAGTGCGTTGATCAGCGGGGTCAGCGAGCATCGCGAATCCTTTGTCCAGTTGGGTGGGGTTCACTCTACTAGGGTCGACTATGCCCTGGAGCGAGGTGCACGCGGCATACGGGCGGCGCGCGGACGACTACACCGACCTGCTCGGGTCTGTCGATGCGATGCATGAGCAAGATCAAAAGCTCATCAGCGAGTGGTCCCGGCCGCTCGTGGGCCGGGTTCTCGACGTCGGCTGCGGGCCGGGAAACACTGGACTGACTTCATGGCTAGCCAGGGCCTGGCTGCCGAAGGTGTCGACATCGTGCCGGAGTTCCTGTCTCGCGCACGCGAACGGTTCCCACACGTGCCGTTTCGGATAGCGAGTCTTGCCGACCTAGGGGTGCCGGCAGGGCTACGCCGCCGGCATTCTGGCGTGGTACTCTCTGATACACCTCGCACCGGATGAGGTGCCTGCCGCTCTCCGGGAATTTGCCCGGTGCACCGTGGTCGGCGGGGCCCTACTTGTGGGCTTCTTTGAAGGGGCCGCGGTCGAGCCGTTCCCGCACGCGGTCACGACCGCCCTACTACTGGCCCATCGACGAGCTGAGTCGGCACCTGGTCGATGCAGGTTTCGAAGTGCTCACGGTGCACTCACGTAGCGACCCAGGGAAGCGCCCTCACGCGGCGATCGTCGCTCGGCGCGTCCTGAAACCGACGGGTAACCCGCCCTCTATGCCGAGCCGGGAACTGCCGTGAGCCGGTCCTTTCACCGGACGTGATCCAGGATCATCAGCTTCTGTGGATCTGGGAACGGTGCAAAGCCCACTTGTTCGTAGAGTCCGTGTGCATCAGGCGTCGAAAGCATCACGCGTTTAAGGTTCATCGGTAGCAGAGTGTCGACGACCGCCTGGGACAGGAGTTGTCCAAGTCCGCGGCCACGGAAGTTGCGATCGACGTAAACGTCGCATAGCCAAGCGAAGGTCGCCTCGTCCGTCACGACACGGGCATAGGCGCAAAGGTCGCCGTCGCCGTAGTAGACGCCGAAGTTCAATGACCCCTCCGCGGCCCGCTGAACTGTTTCGCGTGTGCGGCCGAGCGCCCAGTAGGCGTCCGTCGAAAGCCAGTGGTGGACCTTCGAGAGATCGATGCGGGCCAGGTCGGTATCGACCGTGTACTCGTTGTCAACAGCCATGATTCGACGATATCAACCAGGCTCCGACGGTTCCGTAGGCCGGCCGCCCTGCGGGACACGCTGAGTCTCAGATTCGAATCGATTCTGAACACCGCAGCGTGGAGCTCGCCGGGTTCCGACTCCTGGTCGAGCCTGGTCGCACGGATGATCGCGCCGTTGCATGCAGCCGGTGATCTGGTGGGCGAAGTCGACGCTGGCGTCCTGCTCGGCACGGTCAGCGTCGCCCTGAAACTGAAAGTCGGTGACGACAGTGCGAATGGGAGGAGGCGCGGCCATGATCGGTGGAGTTGTCGCCTTCGACGTCTTCAGAAGTCTGGGTTGACGAACCGGCGTTGGTAGGGCCGGAAAGCTCAGACCGCCGTGGTTACCATGCGAGGTGCCGGGCGTCGCGCATCCGGGGCGGCTGCGGTTGAGCCGCGCACGATGAGTTCTGGGGCGAAGAGGAACTCGCTTGTGGCGTGGGTTCCCTGCTGGAGCTCCTCGACCAGTGCGTGGACGGCGGCACCTGCCATCGCGCTGACCGGCTGGCGCATGGTGGTCAGCGGGGGGTCGGTGAAGGCGCTCTGCATCGAGTCGTCGAACCCCACGATCGAGACATCGCGGGGGACTGCGAGACCACGGGCTCGCGCGGCCCGGATTGCTCCGAGGGCCATGACGTCGGAGGCGCAGATGATGGCGGTGGCTCCTTCATCTAGGAGCTCACCGGCGGCCGAGGATCCGCCCTCGACGGTGAACATCGAGTGCCGGATCAGCGGTGCGGCCCCCGAAGGGAAGCCGCGGGTCTGCAGGGCATGGGTGAAGCCGTCGACCTTGCGGATCACGGGGACGTACCGCTCGGGGCCGAGAGCGAGGCCGAGGCGCCGGTGTCCGAGGGCGAAGAGGTGGTCGACAGCGGCCTGCATGGCGAGGGCGTCGTCGACGGAGATGCTTGTCGCGTCCAGGGTCGGCACGTGCCCGTTGATCAGCACGAGGGGGATGCCTGCCTGGCGGAGGCGAACGTAGCGGTCCGTGGAGGCGTGGGTGTCGGCGTGCATGCCGGAGACCACGATCAGTCCGGCGATGTTGTAGGAGAGCAGAAGCTCGATCCACTCGTCCTCAGAGACCCCGGGGGCGGACTGGGAGCAGACCATCGGCATGTGCCCTTGCTGGACCAGCCTTGTGGCCATCTGCTGGGCGAAGGCAGGAAAGACGGGGTTGTCCAGCTCCGGGACGATGACGCCGACAGGAAGAGCCTTGGACGTTCCGGTGCGTGCCCGGATCCCAGGTCGCTGCGACGAGCGGTCGTAGCCGACTTCGCTTGCTGCTTGTAGCACCCGACGACGCACCTCGGCCGATACGCCGGCCTTCCCGCTGAGGGCGCGGCTCGCGGTCGCGGCACTCACGCCGACCGTCGCGGCGATGTCCAGGAGTGTTGCGGCCATACGTACGATGCTAGCACCGCCAGCGCAAGGACCGCAACGACATTGCGCGAATCTTGCATCCGCTCCTTCGACCTATTCTCAAGCATGGTGGTTTCTCAAGCATGGTGGTGCGTAAGCCCGTGCAAAACGATGTTGCATCGATTGCAAGAGTGCACGCAAGATCTGTTCCATTACGGCAATCGGTGGTGCTATGCTGCGTTCAGCGCGGGACTTCGCGCGGGCGAGATACCCCGCCTCACAGAGATGTGAGCCGGTCTCGCATCAACCTTTCGGATCTCAAAAGGAGGACCCGATGCAACGACGGGCAAGGATTTTAATGGTGGCCGCGGTGGCCGGGCTGGGGCTCGCGCTCACCGCCTGCGGGAGCGGAAACGGCGGCGGTTCGTCCGCTGCGGAGCCGGCGGCGGAGCCTGTGGCCAGCGCCACAGAGTCGCCGACGGGTCCACCGGCGCGGGACCCGGACGCTGCCCTTGTGCTGTGGGCGGACGACGCCAAAGCCCAGGTGCTCCAGCCGTTCCTTGAGGAGTTCGCCGAGGAGAACGGCATCACGGCGGTCGTGCAGACTGTCAACGACAACGGGCGCGACAGTTTCGTCACGGCGACCCTCGCCGAGAACGGCCCCGACCTCGTGGTCGGTGCCCACGACTGGATCGGCAAGTTCGTGGAGAACGGGGTCATCGCACCTGTTCCGATGAGCGCAGAGGTGCAGGAACAGTTCCTGCCGAACAGCATCGAGGCTGCGACGAGCGACGGGAGCGTCTACGGGGTCCCGTACGCCGTGGAGAACATCGGCCTGATCCGCAACACCGAGCTTGCCCCGGACGTGCCCGGGACCGTGGAGGAGATGCTCGCCCTCGGCAACGAGCTCGTCGCGAGCGGCAAGGCTTCGAAGCCGATGGTGATGCCGGTGGGTCAGGAGGGTGACCCGTACCACGCCGAGCCGTTCATCACCTCGGCGGGCGGGTACGTCTTCGGCCGTGACGCCGAGGGGGACTACGACCCCGCCGATCTCGGGCTGGACGGGGCGGAGGGCGCAGCGGTCGCGGAGAAGCTCGCCTGGATGACGGAACAGGGTGCGCTCAGCACGTCGATCACGTTCAACGAGGCGCTCGACCTCTTCGTCCGGGGCGAGACCCCGTTCCTCGTCACCGGGCCCTGGGCCACCGGTGACATCGCAGACGCGGGCATCAACTATGCGGTCAGCGAGATCCCGCCGTTCGAAGGCGGGCAGCCGACCCGCCCGTTCGTTGGCGTGCAACTGTTCTACGTCTCCAGCAAGGCGGAGAACGCCACCTTCGCCCAGGAGTTCGCACTGAGGTACGTCAGTCGCCCCGACGTTCAGCGCGCCCTCTTCGAGCAGGGCCAGCGCCCGCCGGCCCTGGCTTCCCTCAACGCCGAGCTCTCGGCGGCCGACCCGGAGCTCCAGGCGTGGAGCGCCGCCGGTGCCAACGGCGACCCGATGCCGTCCATCCCCGCGATGGACGCCGTGTGGGGCCCGCTGGGCATCGCGATCGCCAACATCGCCGCTGGGGAGGGCGACCCGAACCAGATCATGACGGACGCCGCCTCGGCGATCACCGAGGCGATCGGCCAGTGACCAAACCGTGGCGGGGGCGGCGCGCTGGCGCCGCCCCCGCATCCACGAAGCGCCCGCCGCTCGAGGAGGAACCCGTGTCGATCGATCTGCAGAACCCACCAAGGACCCGCCCCGCAACCGGGACCGGCCAGCCGCCTGTGCATCGCCGCCTGCCGGCGGGCCGCGTCGTGGCCCTCACGACGCTCGCTGTCGTGACCGTGGTGGCGATTGTCGCTACCCACCGGCTGGTGCAGGCTGGCAGCTGGCTCGGAGTCACCCTGGTGGCCGGCGCCATCTTCGCCGTGCTCGCCGTGTACGGCGGGCGCAAGCGGGTCCCGATGAAGTACCTGCTGCCGGGGCTGCTCCTGCTCCTGGCCCTGCAGATCTGGCCGGTGACGTACACGGTGGCCACCGCGTTCACCAACTACGGCGACGGGCACCGGGTGACCAAGGAGGAGGCGATCGATCTCATCATCGCCAGCTCGGTCCGCGAGATCCCCGGTCAGCCCCGCTACCAGCTCACCGTCGCGGTGCCCGACGGAGCCGACCCGCTGCTCGGCGAGCTGCACTTCCTGCTGCGAGCACCCGGCGGGGAGCTTCAGGTCGGGGACGGGTCCGGGCTGGAGCCCTTGCCGGCGGAGGAGGTCACGGTCGACGACGGCGGACGGGTCGTGGCCGTCGATGGGTACACGCTCCTCTCCGCGCAGGAGGTGAACGCCCGCTCCGAGGAGCTCAGCACATACCTCGTCCCGGTCGCGGACGGGGTGAGCATCAGGCAAGCCGGACTGACAGAGGCCTACCAGAGCCGCACCACGATCACCTACGACCCCGGGACGGACCGGTTGACCGACACCGAGACCGGCACGGAGTACATCGCCGAGGATGCCCGGTTCGTCGCCGCCGACGGCTCGGGCCAGTCCTTCCCCCAGGGCTGGAAGGAGAACGTGGGCATGGCCAACTTCGAGCGGGTGCTCACCGACCCGGCCCTGCGCAGCGGCTTCGTCGGCATCTTCACCTGGAACCTGGCCTTCGCCGCGCTCTCGGTGATCTCCACCTTCGCTCTGGGACTGCTGCTCGCGCTGCTGTTCAACGACCCCGGCATGCGCGGCCAGCGCATCTACCGGTCGCTGCTGATCCTGCCCTACGCGCTGCCCGGGTTCGTCACCGCACTGGTCTGGGCCAGCATGTACAACCAGGAGTTCGGCCTGATCAACAACCTGACCGGCCTCGGGACGAACTGGCTGGGCAACTCGGCCTGGGCCAAGGTCGCGGTCCTCGTGACCAATCTCTGGCTCGGCTTCCCGTACATGTTCCTCGTCTGTACCGGAGCCCTGCAGTCGATCCCCGCCGAGCTGCGCGAGGCCGCGATGATCGACGGCGCGTCGCCGTGGCGCATGCTCCGCTCAGTGACGCTGCCGCTGCTGCTTGTCGCCGTGGGGCCGCTGCTGATCGCCTCCTTCGCGTTCAACTTCAACAACTTTGGGCTCATCTACCTCCTCACCGGAGGAGGACCGTTCCAGGCGAGCGACCCCACGCAGGGCGGGACGGACCTGTTGATCACCTATGCGTTCCGGCTGGCCTTCGGCTCCACGGAGGCAAATTTCGGTTTCGCCTCCGCGATCTCGATCTTCATCTTCGCCATCGTCTCGCTGCTGTCGGTGAGTGCCTTCCGCCGCACGGCCGCCCTGGAAGAGGTGCACTGATGTCCACTGGTCTGACTGCTGGCCCCCGCCCACCCGTGGTGTCCGGGCCAGGCGGGGCCGCTCGTGCCCGCCCTCGGGGACCGCGACCGAGGTTCGCCGCCAACGGCTGGCGCCACGTGCTGGCCGCCCTGGCACTGGTATGGGCGCTCGGGCCCATCGTGTTCATCGTCTTCGCCGCGCTGAACCCGGCCGGGACGTTGAGCAGCAGCAGCCTCGTGCCCAACGGGGCGTCCCTGGCGAACTTCGAGGACCTGTTCACCGACCCCATCCGACCGTTCTGGCGGTGGTATCTCAACACCATCCTCATCGCCGGCGTCGCCACCGCCGGCTCGGTGTTCATCGGGGCGTGCACGGCCTACGCCTTCACCCGGTTCCGCTTCGCGGGCCGCCGACCGGCGCTGATCTTCCTTCTGCTGATCCAGATGTTCCCAGCGCTCCTGGCCTTCATCGCCATCTACGTCACGTTCATCGAGATCGGCGACATCTTCCCCCAGATCGGCCTGAACACCGCGGCCGGGCTGATCATCGTCTACCTCGGCGGCTCCATGGGCGCGAACATCTGGCTCCTCAAGGGCTACTTCGACACCGTGCCCCGCGAGCTCGACGAAGCCGCCAAGATCGACGGCGCCTCCCACGCCCAGATCTTCTTCGGGATGATCCTGCGCCTGGTCGCCCCGATCCTCGCGACCGTGGCGACGTTCTCCTTCGTCGGATTCATCAACGAGTTCATGATGGCCGGCATCTTCCTGACCGACACCAACCACAAGACCCTCGCCGTGGGGCTCCAGGCCACCTTCGCCAACAACAACAACGAGTACTTCGGCCAGTTCGCCGCCGGGTCGATCCTCGCCTCGCTGCCGGTCGTGGTCCTGTACCTCGTCCTGCAGCGCCACATCGTCGGTGGCCTGACCACGGGATCAGTGAAAGGCTGATATGTCAACGTTCTCCATCCACCAGCCGCACCACGACGGCTCGGAGCTCTACGTCTCCAACGCGACCCCCAGCCTCGGCGAGGCGGTCTCGGTGTTCCTGCGCGTACCGCACGCCTGCGCCGTTGACTCGGTCCACGTCCGGGTCACCCCGGACGGCGAGCAGCAGTTCGTCCCCGCCACGGTGGACCGCGCCGACGAGACCGAGACCTGGTGGCGCGCGGACATCGTCTGCCGCAACCCTGTGACCAACTACCGGTTCATCCTCGAGGGCGGCGCCACGGGCTACGCCTGGCTGAACGGGGCCGGGGTGCACGGCCGCGACGTCCCCGACGCCGCCGACTTCCGCCTCACCGCGTTCCCGGCGCCGCCGCGCTGGTCCACCGACGCCATCGTCTACCAGATCTTTCCGGATCGATTCGCCCGGTCAGTTGACCGGACACCGCCCGCCTGGGCCAGCCCGGCTGCCTGGACCGACCCGGTCGACACCTCTCTCGAACGCATCGGTTCTCAGTGGTACGGCGGTGACCTGGACGGCGTCCGGGCCCACCTGGACGACATCGTCGAGCTCGGCGCGAACGTGCTGTACCTGACGCCGTTCTTCCCCGGCGGCTCCAACCACCGCTACGACGCCAGCACCTTCGACCGGGTCGACCCCTTCCTCGGCGGGGACCCCGCCCTCGCCGCCCTTGTCGAGGCCGCCCACCAGCGAGGCCTCCGGGTCCTGGGCGACCTGACGACCAACCACACAGGGGACGGCCACGAGTGGTTCAGCCGGGCGCTGGCCGACCCCGACAGCCCAGAACGCGACTTCTACTACTTCGACGACGCCGGTGACTACGCCTCGTGGCTCGGAGTGCGGTCCCTGCCCAAGCTCAACTTCACCAGCCCAGAACTCCGCAAGCAGTTCTTCGACCCGGTCGACGGCGTGGTCGCCCGATGGGTGGGTCGCCACGGGCTCGACGGGTGGCGCATCGACGTCGCGAACATGACCGGCCGCCACGGCATGGACGATCTCAACGCCGATGTCGCGCGCCAGACCCGTACCGCTATGGTGACCGCCAACCCTCAGGCGCTGCTGGTCGCCGAGCACGCCCACGACTACACCCGCGACGCGCTCGGCGATGGCTGGCACGGGGTGATGAACTACGCCGGCTTCACCAAACCGGTATGGACGTGGTTGCGCAGCCCCGAGCACACCGCCAACTTCCTCGGATCACCTCTGCCCGTCCCACGCCTCGGCGCGGAGGCCATGGCCGCGACCATGCGGGACTTCACCGCGCACGCCCCGTGGCGCACCATCGCCCACAGCTTCAACCTCCTCGGATCGCACGACACCACCCGCATCCGCACCCTGCTCGGGGAGTCCACCGGCCTTGGAGAGGTAGCAGCCGGACTGCTCTTCACGATGCCCGGCATCCCGATGCTGACCTACGGCGACGAGATCGGCATGACAGGTGAGTTCGCGGAGGACGGCCGCAAACCGTATCCCTGGGACGGGCACGACGTCGACGAGGAACTGCGCTCCACCTACCGACGCCTCGCAGCGGTCCGCGCCGCCTCGACCGCCTTGCGCCGCGGTGGCCTGCGCTGGGTCCACGCCGAGGGCGACGTGGCCATCTTCCTGCGCGAGTCCGCCACCGAGCGGGTGCTCGTGCACTGCGCCCGGGCACCCCACCCGCCGGTGCGGATCGACCTGTCACCACTCGGAGCCGCCACCGCCGAACCGCTCTACGGAACAGCGCCACGGATATCAAACGGCACAGCCGAGTTCCGCGCCCACGGCCCGGCGGTCAACATCACGTCCTTGCCCACCCGCTAAGCGCCTGTCCACCCCGAGGAAGGAACACCATGGCCCGTCCACCAGCACCACCCCTCAGACGCCGCTCACGCGTCAAGGCCGGGGCCGCGCTATGCGCGGGCCTGCTGACCGCGTTGCTCGGCGTCGCCGCCGGCCCAGCACAGGTACCCGCGCATGCCGTAAGCGCATGCACTGCGACCGGGGTCGCCAACACGACCAACTACGAGACCGACACGATCTACCAAGTACTCACCGACCGGTTCGCCGACGGCGACCCATCCAACAACAACCCCTACGGCAAAGCGAACAGCTACGACCCCGACCGCACCGACATCAACCGTTTCTTCGGCGGGGACTGGCGCGGACTGGCAGACCGCATGCCCTACCTCGCCGGCATGGGCATCTCAGCCATCTGGATCTCGCCGCCGTACAACAACCTGGACGACCCCTACCTGGAGAACGGCAACTACTACAACGCCTACCACGGCTACTGGGCCAAGGACTACTTCGTCCCGGACGAGCACTGGGGAGGGTGGGCCGACTTCGACGCGCTGGTCAACACCGCGCACTCGCACGGGATCAAGGTCGTCATCGACTTCGCACCCAACCACACCAACCACACCGACAACGTTGAGCAGGGAGCCCTGTACCGCGAGGGGGCGCTGATCGGCCGGCACAGCAACGACACGCTGGGGCTGTACCACCACGAGGGCAACCGTGCCCCATCCCAGACAAGTCAATACGACTACCAGTTCCGCGACCTGGCCAACCTCGCCGACCTCTCCACCGAGAACGCCTTCGTCCAGGACCACCTCCTAGACGCGATCGACGTGTGGCTCAGCCATGGTGTCGACGGCATCCGGAACGACGCCACACTGCACCAAAGCAACGCCTTCCGCACGGTGCTCGCCGACCATGTCAATGCCTCGAGCACGCCCGTATTCCACTTCGGGGAGTACTTCATCGGGACATCGGACCCGAAGTACGACGACTATCGCACCTCCCCCGATCGCACCGGCATCGACATCCTCGACTTCGAGCTGGCGAACGTCGCCCGCGACACCTTCGGTGACTTCAGCCAGTCCATGCTCGACCTCAAGGCCACGGTCGAGCGGACCGACGGGGACTACACCTACGAGCACAACTCGGTCACCTGGCTCGACAGCCATGACAAGCCACGACTTGCCAGCATTCAGCCGAATCAGGGCATCTTCCACGCAGCGCTGGCATTCCACCTCACCACGCGCGGGACCCCGGTCATCTATTACGGCACCGAGCAGTACCTCCCCGGCGCCAACGGTGACGCGGGGCGGGTCTGGATGAACAGCTTCGACACCACCACCCCGGCGTACCGGCTCATCGGGGACCTCGCTGAATTGCGCAAGGAAAACCCTGCCCTCGCATACGGAACGACAACTTTCCGCTGGGAGAACTCCGACGTCCTGATCTACGAACGCAAGTTCTTCGACAACACCGTGCTCGTAGCCATCAACCGCAGCGGTACCACGTACCCCATCACCGGACTCTCCACGGCCCTGCCACCGGGCACTTACCCGGACTACCTAGGCGGCCTGACGAGTGGCAACGCACTGACGGTGGACTCGACGGGATCAGTCACCCCGTTCGACCTCGGGCCTGCCGAGGTCGCCGTCTGGTCCTACCGCGACACGACACCGGCTGGCCCGCAGATCGGTGCGGTGGGGCCCACCCAGGGCCGCGCAGGCAACGTCGTAGCCATCGACGGGGAGGGCTTCGGCACCTCAGCCGGAACGGTGTCCTTCGGTGGCGCCCCCGCTGCCGTCCAGTGCTGGTCCCCGCATCAGATTGAGGTCACCGTTCCCGCCGTAGCACCCGGCACGGTCGATGTCACCGTCAGCACCTCGAACGCGACGTCGAACACCTACCAGTACACCGTCGTCACAGGGAAACAGGTGCAGGTCACCTTCCACGTCAACGAGGCGACGACGGCGCCCGGCGAGAACGTGTACGTCGTGGGCAATGTGCGTGAGCTAGGCGGCTGGGATCCGGTGAAGCCTTTCGAGGCAATGCTCAACCCGGCCTACCCCGAATGGTTCCTCCCCATCAGCGTGCCCGCAGGACACACCCTTGAATTCAAGTTCATCAAGCGAGACGCCACAGGGAAGGTGACCTGGGAAAGCGGAACAAACCGCACCTTCACCGCGCCCAACTCCGGCACCGCAGACACCCCGATGTATACCTGGCGTCCCTAACCCTGGATCACGGGACTAGGCCTGCGAAGAGCTGTACGGGGACGTCGCAGGGCCTGATGTCTTGCTGGCGCAGCCCCCGTTGATCCCAACGGGGGCTGCGGCGGTGTCCACTAGCGATCTGATGACGTCCAGTCGTCGATGGTTGGGGGGCTGGAAAGAGCGTCCAAAACGCATCTCAGAACCTCCGGTGTGTTCCGATGTTCTGGGATGGGTTATGAGACAGCGCGAACTGCATCGCGATGCTTCGAATGAGGTCCGGGTCTGGGCGCTTCTGCGAGGAGAAGGTGTCCACCCGGTCCGCGGCCCGGCCGAGCCTGGCTGCAGCGGCTGGTCTACTGCGCCGCCCCCGAGCTGGGCCGCGCAGGCCCCGATGAGGGCGCTACAACGTCCGGAGGAAAACGTATCTCGGACGAACCGGAGCGGCGTTACGTCGTTACGGACGTTGGTTGACAAGATGGGGCGCTGTCTACACACGGTGCATAACGCCCAGGTTAGAAAGTCGACTCGCCGGGCGCTTGAGGAGGGATCTGAAGACTGATGGCACTCCACGGATTCCGCCTCTACACAGTCGAGACCACGATTGCGCGATCCCAAGCACGGCTGGAGTTCGGCTCTGGTGAGCTCGCGTCACCTGTGGACGTTCTCTATGAGCAGCTGGCTTGTCTTCAGGGCCGCACCTTCGTCCGAGACGCGGCATACAGCCCTAGAACGCCGGACCAGGAGGGGGATGGCCACTTGCCCGTCCGGACACCGGTGCTGCGAGTGGATGATGTCCGCCGGGTCCGTTCGTCCGTCGAGGTCGTGATTAGTTACGGGCGAATGGGGGACTACGGATTCGCCATGAGCGTGGATGGTGACGTCGACCTTCCTTTGGGTCGCCACGCAGCTGGTCGGCCGTACCGGGTGATCATCCACCTCCCCAGGGCGGGGAAGTCGGCGGCAATGGTGTCGGAGGTGGTCGGCCGCACGCACGCGGGGGAGATGCTCCTCAAGAGGCTCTCGGTCGAGAACTACCGTGCAGCGCAGGAAGCATCGGGCGACGAAGGCTACTGGCTCCGGTGGCTTCCTAGGGGCATCTTCGACGAAAGCCGGATCTCTGAGGTGTTAACTCAGGGCTCGCTCGAAGGGTTGCGGTGGCAGCGCAAACGCCACAACCGAGCGGGTGAGCCTGGCACGCAGAACATCATCCTCACTCAGACTGGAATTCCGGCTCGCCAAGTCGAGGACGCCCGGAAGATGGTCGAGCGCTGGCTGAAGAAGAAACTCGGCATCGAGAGTGGTGAACGGGGCGAAGACGCGGTTGCAGCACTGATCGAGCTTGTCGATGGGAATGTGGAGGATCTCGGCTTCACCGACGGTGTCCTCACGTTCCAGGAGCAGGGCAAGACCCAGAGTCTGGGGCCATCCAACCTCGACAAGATCCTGATGTATCCGATGTCGGGGCCGACCCCGACATTCGACGCACTACGTGCTGCGTCGAATGAGAGGCTCCGTCCTCTCCTCGGCGCGCTAGGACGGGGGCGTCCGTCAGAGACTCAGGCGCTCAGTCACCTTCGCCGCGAGCTGCTCCGTGATCCGCTGGGCCTGCTCGACGGTGGGCGCCTCACACATGACCCTCACCACCGGTTCGGTGCCGGAGGGGCGCAGCAGGACGCGGCCGGTGTCGCCGAGTTCTCGCGCGGCGGCCGTGACTGCAGCCTGGACGTCGGGGTCGATACCCGCGCGCAACTTGTCGACGTTGCGCACGTTGATGACCACCTGTGGCAACACCGTCATCACGGATCCGAGGTCCTTGAGCGACCTGCCGGTGGACTTCATCCGGGACGCGAGGTGCAGGCCGGTGAGCGTGCCGTCGCCGGTGTTGGCGAACTCGGAGATGATCACGTGACCGGACTGCTCGCCGCCCAGCGCGAAGCCGTTGGCGTTCATGGATTCCAGGACGTAGCGGTCCCCCACCTTAGTCTGGTCCACGCGGATCCCATGCTCACGCATGGCATTGACCAGGCCCAAGTTGCTCATCACCGTCGCCACGACGGTATCGGAGTGCAGGCGTTGCTCCTCTTTCATGGCGATGGCCAGGATCGCGAGGATGCGGTCGCCGTCCACGAGGTTGCCCTCGTGGTCCACGGCGAGGCAGCGGTCGGCGTCGCCGTCGAGCGCGATGCCCAGATCCGCGCCCTCGTCCACGACGCGCTTCACGAGGTCGCCGATGTGGGTGGAGCCGCAGTCGTCGTTGATGTTGATGCCGTCCGGCTCGGCGTGGATCGGGATGATGTGGGCACCCTGGGCCGCGAACGCCTCGAGGGCGGTCTGGGAGGCCGCGCCATTCGCGCAGTCGATGACGACCTTCAGCCCCTCGAGGGAGGGGTCCCCCAGCGACGCCACCAGGTGGGCCACATAGGCCTCCACGGCTCCGAGGTCGCTGCGGATGCGGCCGACGGACGAGCCGGTGGGACGCTTCCAGTCCTCGCCCATCCGGGCCTCGATGGCGTCCTCGAGGAAGTCGTCGAGCTTCACGCCGCCGCGGGAGAAGAATTTGATGCCGTTGTCCGGCATGGGGTTGTGCGAGGCGGAGATCATGACGCCCAGATCGGCGTCCATCTCGTTGACGAGGTACGCGACGGCGGGTGTGGGCACCACACCGAGCCGCAGCACGTCGACACCCGCCGACGCGAGCCCGGCGATCACCGCCGCCTCCAGGAATTCACCGCTCGCCCGGGGGTCGCGGCCCACGAGGGCCAACGGCCGGTGGTCGCGGAACGCTCCGGCCTCCCCGAGGATGTGCGCTGCGGCGACCGAAAGGTCCAGCGCAAGCTCGGCGGTCAGTTCAACGTTTGCGACGCCGCGGACGCCGTCGGTTCCAAAGAGTCGTGCCACGTCTGGAGACTCTACAGTCGCGCATAGAGGCTGAGCGAATCGCCACGCCCCGCCCCGAACCAGGGAAAGGCGAACGCCCACCCTGCCGGAGCAGGATGGGCGTTCGACGTGCAGAGATCAGCGCTTGCTGTACTGCGGAGCCTTACGGGCCTTCTTCAGACCGGCCTTCTTGCGCTCGATGATGCGCGAGTCGCGGGTCAGCATGCCGGCCTTCTTCAGAGCCGGGCGCGAAGCCTCAGCATCGACCTGGTTCAGGGCGCGGGCCACACCGAGGCGCAGGGCGCCGGCCTGGCCGGAGGTGCCGCCACCGTCGATGCGGGCGATCACGTCGTAGGAGCCTTCGACGTTCGCGATCACGAACGGCTCGTTGACGTGCTGCTGGTGCAGCTTGTTCGGGAAGTACTCCTCGAGGCTGCGGCCGTTGATCTTCCAGGTGCCGGAGCCGGGCACGATACGCACGCGGGCGACGGCTTCCTTGCGACGGCCGGTGCCGCCGCCGGGGGCGACGATGGCCGGACGGGTGTCGATGCCCGAGGCAGCGACCGGGTCGGCGTCGGAACGGTACGCGATTTCGCGGTTCTCTTCGTCGACGAAGGGAGTGATCTCCTCGACGACGGTCTCGTCGATCTCGTTGGTCTCAGTCATGTTCTTCGGTCCTCGGCTCACTGGGCGATCTGAATGATCTCGAACGGCTGCGGCTTCTGGGCAGCGTGGGGGTGCTCGGGGCCCGCGTAGACCTTGAGCTTGCTCAGCATCTGACGGGAGAGCTTGTTCTTGGGGAGCATGCCCCAGACAGCCTTCTCGACGGCGCGGCGCGGATCCCTGTCAAGCAGTTCACCAATGGAGACGGCCTTCAGACCACCGGGACGACCGGAGTGCGAGTAGCGGTAATCGTCCGAGCGCTTGTTGCCGGAGAGCGCGATCTTCGATGCGTTGATCACGACGACGAAGTCACCCATGTCGACGTGGGGCGCGAACTGCGGCTTGTGCTTGCCACGCAGCAGGTTGGCGATCTGGGCAGCGAGGCGACCCAGAATGATGTTTTCGGCATCGATGACGTGCCAGTTGCGGACGATCTCGCCCGGCTTTGGGGTGTACGTAGACACAGTCCCACTTCCATTCATACTTAACTGATGGGGGTTGCACACCGGGACAGCGCCCCGTTAGGCCCCGAAAAGATGGCGTACAACAGCTACCCATCCTAAGTGCCGTGCGCCCCATCTGCAAAATGACCGCTCCAGCGACACCCGCAGCCGGTCACCACCGTTCAGGGGCGCGCCCCCTCCCCCGTCACGCCCCACATCGGCACCAACCGCGCAGCGGCCGATACCTATCGGCACACTTGATCTATCTATCGAGTTGCGATAGGTTTCGAGCCTGCGAGGGGAGCTCTCATGGGCAATGCGACAATCTGGGCGTTGAAGGCGGTGATCGCGCTGTCGCTGATCGGTTCGGTGGCGGTGCAGGTCATGATCCTGCCGGCAGTGTGGCGCGACATGGTCGACGGCGGTGCCCCGCTGTGGGCCCGCGTGACTCTGGTGGGCATCGCCGCGCTGGGGATACTGAGCATGCAGGTCTTCACCGTGTGCGTCTGGCGCCTGCTGACGCTGGTACGCAGAGGTTCGGTGTTCTCGGAGGCCGCGTTCGGGTGCGTCAACGTCATCATCGCCACGTTCGCCGTCGCCTCCGTGATCTGCCTCGTACTGGCCGTCGTCCTCGCGCCGGGCGGTGCCGCGCCGGGGCTCGTCGGCCTCATCTGCGGCGCGTCGCTGGTGCTCGCCGGTATCGCCCTGCTCGTCGTGGTGATGCGCCGCCTGCTCATCCAGGCCGCCGCGCGCGAGTCCGAGGTCCGGGCGCTCCGCTCCGAACTCGGCGAGGTGGTCTGAGTGGCCATCGTCGTCGACATCGACGTCATGTTGGCGCGCCGCAAGATGGCCGTCGGCACCCTCGCAGACCTCGTGGGGATCACGCCGGCGAACCTGGCGGTGCTCAAGAACGGCCGGGCCAAGGCCGTGCGCCTGACGACACTCGACGCGCTGTGCGAGGCCCTCCAATGTCAGCCGGGCGACCTGCTGCGGTGGGAACCCGACGCTGGCGCAGATGCCCTCGACGGCGGGGCCGTCGTCGCGTCCCCGAGGTTCGCCGACCGCACCGATTGACCCTTTGGCAGGCCATTTGAGGGGGTCGGGGCCCACGGCCCGATCGCGCACACTAACGTATGTGCATGGCCTCAAAGACGAGTTCCCAGATCACGATCACGTCCCCGGACGATGTACGCAACGTCGTCCTCGTCGGCGCGAGCGGATCGGGCAAGACAACCCTGTTCGAACACCTCCTGCGTGCGCGGGTGGATGGATATCGCGGCGAGAAGGAAACCCAGGAGCGTGCCGCCACGCTGTGGCTGGCGTCCATCCCGGCGATCGACGTCCAGATCAACCTCCTCGACGCTCCCGGGCACCCGGATTTCGTGGGTGAGCTGCGCGCAGGTCTGCGTGCCGCCGACGCCGCGGTCTTCGTGGTCCCTGCCGGTGACGACATCGATCCCACGACAGTCGCGTTGTGGGAGGAGTGCACGGAATCCAACACACCACGCATCATCGCGATCACCAAGCTGGACCAGGGCCGCGCGTCGTTCTCAGACATGGTCGCGGCCTGCCAGACAACCTTCGGCGCGGGCGTGATCCCGGCGCTGATCCCGCTGGAGAAGGACGGCACCAACGTCGGCAACCTCTCCCTGCTGAACAAACGCGCCCACGACTACTCCACCGGCAAGCGGGTCTCCCGCGACTCCACGCCTGAAGAACTCGCTCTGATCGACGCGGCCCGCGCAGACCTGCTCGAGGCGATCATCACCGAGGTGCAGGACGACGACCTGATGGAGCGCTACCTCGAGGGCGAGGAGATCGCGGTGGAGGAAGCCAACGGCGCGCTGCTTCGCGCGGTCGTCGGCGCCCGCTTCTTCCCCGTCCTGCCCGCCCACACCACCTCCGACAAGGGCACCGAGGAACTGCTGCGCTGGATCGAACAGGGCTTCCCTCCCCCGTCGATGCTGCCCGTGCCCCCAGTGACCACGCCCAACGGCGCGCGTCTGCCCGACGCCACGTGTGACCCCGACGGCCCGCTGGTGGCCCAGGTGGTGCGCACCACGTCCGACAACTTCGGCCGTTCCTCCCTCGTGCGCGTCTTCAGCGGCACGCTCCGCGGCGACCAGGTGGTCCACGTCTCCCGCAACCGCGAGCTGTTCGGCTGGGACCCGGACCCGATGCGCCCGGACCAGGACGAAGAGGAGCGGATGGGCCCCATGTCGGCGCCCTACGGCACCGAGTTCACCCCGCTGAACCAGGCGATCGCCGGTGAGATCGTGCTCGTCAGCAAGCTGTCGAGGGCGGAGACGGGCGACACCC
Organism: Tessaracoccus zhenghani; assembly: GCF_054552775.1. NCBI lineage: Bacteria > Bacillati > Actinomycetota > Actinomycetes > Propionibacteriales > Propionibacteriaceae > Tessaracoccus > Tessaracoccus zhenghani. The sequence goes on from NZ_CM137275.1 coordinate 1,298,795, forward strand.
TGTCAGCCACGGAGCGCCCTGCGTTGATCGAGCCGTGGGAACTCCCCAGGCCGCTCCTGCCGGTGGCCATCAAGGCGACCACCCGCGGCGACGAGGACAAGCTCGCCGGCGCCCTCCACCGCATCTCGATGGAGGACACCACCGTGCGGCTCGAACGCAACTCCGAGACCGAACAGCAGCTGCTCTGGGTCATGGGCCAGGCGCAGAAGGACCTCGCGCTGAGCAAGTTGAAGGACCGCTTCGGCCTCAACGTCGTCGAGGAGGAGGTGCGCGTCGCGCTCCGCGAAACCGTACTGACGCCGTCGAAGGGGCTCGGCCGCAACGTGAAGCAGTCCGGTGGCCACGGCCAGTACGCCATCTGCAACATCCAACTGGAGCCGCTCGAGCGCGGCGCCGGCTTCGAGTTCGTCGACAAGGTCGTCGGAGGGTCTGTGCCGCGCGCCTACATCGGATCGGTCGAGAAGGGCATTGAGCAGCAGTTGGCGCTGGGCACCAAGTTCGGCGTGCCGATGGTCGACGTGCGGGTCACGCTCTACGACGGCAAGTCCCACTCCGTCGACTCCTCCGACATGGCCTTCCAGGTCGCTGGGCAGTACGCGCTGCGCGACGCGTCGGAGAAGGGTCAGGTGGGGCTCCTGGAACCCATCGAGCGGGTCCGGGTGCGAGTGGGCGACCAGTATCTCGGCGCAGCGCTGACCGACTTCCGCGCACGACGCGCGCAGGTGCAGGGCACGGAGATGGACGGCAACGGCCACGCCGTGGTCGAGGCGCTGGTGCCTGCGATCGAGTTGGTGAGCTACCCGATCGATCTGCGCGGCGTCGCCCAGGGCACGGGCACCTTCACCCGCGAGTTCGTGGGCTACGAACTCATGCCTCAGGAGGCCTGGCCCACCGCCTGATCGGTGAGCACGTCCAGGAGGGCGTCGGCGACTTCTCGTTTGGAGCCCGACGCCTCCTTCACGACCTCGTCCCGCGCATCCAGCACGTACAACGTGTTGTGCGACGTCTCGAAGCCCTTGTCCCAGCCCACCTGGTTCACCGCCAGGAGGTCGACGCCCTTCTTCTGCCGTTTCCGACGCCCGCGCTCGAGGTAGTCGTCCCCGGTTTCCGCCGCGAAGGCCACGATGGTCTGCCCGTCGCGGCGCCCAGCGGCCAGCCCCGCAACGATGTCCTCGTTCTCGACGAGGGTGAGCGACGGCACTCCCCCGACCTCCTTGGTGAGTTTGCCCTCGGAGACCTCCGCCACGCGGAAATCCGCCACGGCCGCGGCCATGATCACCACGTCGGCCTCGGCGGCCAGTGAGCGCATCACCCCGGCGAGTTCCGCAGCGGAACCCGCCGTCGTGATCTCGACGCCGGGCCGCTGGGCCGGGCGCAGCACGTCCGCCTCGACGTTGGTTGCGGCCAGCAGCACACGCGCACCGCGTTCGGCGGCGGCGACGGCGATCGCCACGCCCTGCTTCCCGCTGGAGCGGTTGCCGATGAAACGCACCGGGTCGATGGGTTCGCGGGTACCGCCGGCCGAGACCGCCAGGGTGACGCCCTCCAGATCCCGTCGACGGCCGGCCAGCGCCAGGGCGGCCTCGTAGATGGCCTCGGGTTCACTCATCCTGCCCGGGCCGGAATCGCCGCCGGTCAGCGGCCCGTCGTCGGGGCCCACGACGTGCACGCCGCGGCTCCGCAGCGTCGCCATGTTCGCCTGCGTGGCGGCATGCAGCCACATCTCCGTGTGCATGGCCGGGGCGACCAGCACCGGCGCCTTCGTGGCCAGCAGCGTGGTGCCCAGCAGGTCCGACGCGAGGCCGGCGGCCATCGAGGCGAGGGTGTTGGCCGTGGCGGGCGCGACGATGACCAGGTCTGCGTTCTGCCCGAGCGCCACGTGGCGCACCCGGGGGACGTCGTCGTGCACGGAGGTGGTGACCGGGTTGCGGCTCAGCGACTCCCAGGTGGGACGCCCCACGAACCGCAGCGCGTCCTCTGTCGGCACGACATGCACCTCATGCCCGTCGCCGATCAGCAGCCGCACCAGGTGCACCACCTTGTACGCCGCGATGCCGCCGCTGACCCCAACCACAATGTTCATGTCCGTGATTCTTTCATCCGGGTACGCTGACTGACCATGTGCACCGTGGTGATTCGCGTTCCCGAGCCCGGGCCGGGCCGCGTCAGGCTGCTGGCCATCCGGGACGAGGACCCGGGCCGGCCGTGGCGGCCGTTGGGCCAGTGGTGGCCCCAGCACCCGGAGATCACCGGTATCCAGGACCTGTCCGCCGGCGGAGCATGGCTCGCGCACAACCACCTGCAGCTCAGCGTCCTGCTGAACCGCGCGGGCGGTCCCCCCGAGGGCATCATCCCGACGACCCGGGGCGACCTCGTCATCGGCTCCCTCACGGGACGCCAGGTCCCGGCGACGCCCACCACCCTGGGGTTCAACCTGGTGGAGGCCACCTTCGACAGCGTGCGCGTCACCTCCTGGGAGGGAGGCGCGACGCGCACCGTCGACCTCGAGCCGGGCACGCACATGATCGCGCACTCGGACGTCGACGACTTCGGGGCGGAGCGCATCGCGCACTGGCTGCACCGCTTCGCCGACGCCCCCACCGAGGGGGTGCGCTGGTGGACGCAGTGGGCCAAGGTGCTCGATGAGGGCGGCCGGAACCTGGACCCGACAGACGACCGCGCGCTCATCCGCGACAACCGCGCCCACGGCTTCCCGACGCTGTCGCTGCTGGCCGTCGTGGCGTCGATCGGCCCCGGCAACGTCACCAGCGCGATGGGTGTGCTCGGGGAGCCGGGCATCTGGGAACCGGTGGCTCCCCTCCTCCCCCGTCCCTGAGCAGCTGTCGGCTCAGAGGATCCCGCCGCTCGGCACGATCCGCTTGCCGAAGGGGAAGCAGGTCACGGGGATCATCTTCAGCGACACCCACGCATTGGCGATACCGATGATGGTCAGCGACTGCGCGAGCGCCGAGGTGATGTGCAGGAGCGCCAGCCACCACCCCGCCACCACGAACCAGATGACGTTCATGAGCCCTGATCCCCAACCGGCCCCCGGCTTCGGTTCGACGGTGCGGCCGAACGGCCAGAGCACGTAGTTGGCCATGCGGAACGACGCGAGCCCCGCCGGGATCGTCACGATGAAGATGCAGGCGATCACGCCCGCCAGCATGTAGCCCAGGGCCAGCCAGAAGCCGCCCAGGATGACCCAGATGACGTTGAGAATGGTGCGCATCGATGACTCCTCGTGGTTGCCGATCAGCACCTCACAGTCTAGTTCGCGCGGTCACCGGTAGGCTGGGCCGGTGATTTCCCGACCCCCACGCCCCCGCCGCGACATCGTCAGTTTCGTGCGCCGCAGCACGCGGATGAACGAGTCGCAGACCAAGGCCTGGGAGCGGCATGCCGCCGAATACCTCGTGGACATCCCGCGTGGCGAGTTGGACACCTCCGTGGCGCCTGAGGCCCACGTCGACTGGGCCGCGGAGTTCAGGCGTGAGGCGCCGCTGATCGTGGAGATCGGCTCCGGCGCCGGCGACTCCCTCGTCCCCATGGCCGCCGGCCGTCCCGAATGCAACGTGGTGGCGTTCGAGGTGTTCGAGCCGGCCGTAGCGTCCACGCTCGGCCGGCTGGGCCGCATCGGCGCCACCAACGTGCGTCTGGCCCTGGTGGACGGGGCGCAGGCGCTCCCCCGCCTGTTCGACGACGGCTCGGTCACCGAACTGTGGACGTTCTTCGCTGACCCCTGGCACAAGAAGCGCCACCACAAGCGTCGCCTCGTCAGCACGGGGTTCGCCGATGTCGTGGCCGCCAAACTGGCGCCGTCCGGGGTGTGGCGACTGGCCACCGACTGGGAGGACTACGCGCTCTGGATGCGGGAGCACCTCGACGACCACCCCGGCCTGGTCAACGTGCACGACGGTTGGGCCCCCAGACTCGAGGAGCGCCCCGTCACCAAGTACGAGGCACGCGGGTTGGCCGCGGGCCGCACCGTCTTCGACCTCACCTACCGGAGGGCCGATGCGACTCAGGATTGATTTGGCCTACGACGGCACCGAGTTCCACGGCTGGGCCACCCAGCCCGGGCTACGCACGGTGCAGGCGACCCTCGAGGAATGGATCGGCAAGGTGCTGCGCCTCGCCGGGCCGCCCACACTGGTGGTCGCGGGCCGCACCGACGCGGGCGTGCACGCCCGACGCCAGACCTGCCACGCCGACCTGGACCTCGACGAGGACCCGTCGGCCACCCTGCTGCGCCGTCTCCGCCGCGTCCTCCCGGACGACATCGCCATCCGCGACGTCACCCCGGCCCCCGAAGGTTTCGACGCGCGGTTCTCGGCCATCTGGCGGCGCTACTGCTATCGCCTGACCGACGGGGTCGCCGATCCGCTGCTGCGCGGGCACATCACACCGTCGCGCGAACCGATCGACGTCGGCGCGCTCAACGCCGCAGCGGAACTGCTGATCGGGCTGCGGGACTTCGCCGCCTTCTGCCGGCCGCGCCAGGGTGCCACCACCATCCGCGACCTCCGGGAGCTCAGCGCCACCCGCCGCCCCGACGGCGTGATCGAGGTGCACCTGCTGGCGGACGCGTTCTGCCACTCGATGGTGCGCTCCCTGATGGGCGCGCTGACCGCCGTGGCGGCGGGGCGGCGCAGCCTCTCCTGGTTGGAGGAGGTGGCCGCCAGCAGCGTGCGCCATGGCGAGGTGCAGGTCATGCCGGCCTGTGGCCTCACGCTGGAAGAGGTGGGCTATCCGCCCGACGATGAACTGGCCGCCCGCGCCACCGCGGCGCGCGCCATGCGCACCCTGGAGACATCATGAGCCACTACTTCGACACCCCTGACCAGCCGCTGGTCACGCACGAGTTCACCGCCACCGTCTTCGGCAACGACCTGACGTTCACGACAGCCGGTGGCGTGTTCTCCGGGGGCCGCCTCGACCTGGGCACCTCCGTCCTACTGCGCGAGGTGAGCCCACCCGAGCGGGGCCATCTGCTGGACCTCGGGTGCGGAGTCGGCACCATCGCCGTCGGGCTGGCCGTGGCGGCGCCCGGCGCCACCGTCGACGCGGTCGACGTGAACGGCCGCGCCGTCGAACTGACCCGGATGAACGCCCAGCGGCACGGTGTCGCCGAGCGGGTGCACGCCGTCGCCCCCGACGAGGTGCCCGCGGACATGCGCTACGACGAGATCTGGTCGAATCCTCCGATCAGGATCGGCAAGCAGGCGTTACACGAGTTGCTCCTGACGTGGTTGCCGCGGCTCCAGCCTGACGGTGTCGCCTGGTTGGTCGTCGGGAAGAACCTCGGCGGTGATTCGCTGCAGCGCTGGCTGACGGACCAGGGGCATCCGACGGAGCGCGTGGCGTCGGCCAAGGGCTTCCGTGTGCTCAGGGTCGCCGCCTCAGGGGCCTGATTTCCCCGCCAGCGGAACCCGCTGAGAAGTTGAAGCGGTGACCAAATGGGCGGCATAGGATGGGGACCGTCAGCGCGCAACGGCGCGAGTCAACGATCAGGAGACACCATGACCTACACCCTTCCCGACCTCGACTACGACTACGGGGCACTCGCCCCGCACATCGCCCCGGAGATCATGGAGCTGCACCACAGCAAGCACCACGCCGCCTACGTGGCCGGTGCCAACACCGCTCTCGAGCAGCTCGCCGCCGCGCGCGACAAGGGTGACTTCGGCGCCGTGAACAAGCTCGAGAAGGACCTCGCCTTCCACCTGGGCGGCCACATCAACCACTCCGTCTTCTGGAAGAACATGTCGCCCAACGGCGGCGGCGAGCCCACCGGCGACGTGGCTGAGGCGATCGGCGAGTTCTTCGGTTCGTTCGACGGCTTCAAGAAGCAGTTCAACGCCGCCGCCAACGGCCTGCAGGGCTCCGGCTGGGCCATGCTCGTGTGGGACACCCTCGGCCAGCGCCTCAACATCAACCAGCTGTTCGACCAGCAGTCGAACGTGCCGGTCGGCCAGCTGCCCGTGCTGCAGCTGGACATGTGGGAGCACGCCTTCTACCTCCAGTACAAGAACGTCAAGGGCGACTACGTCAACGCCTGGTGGAACGTCATCAACTGGGACGACGTGGCGCAGCGCCTCTCCGCCGCCAAGAACGTCCAGCTCACCTACTGAGCCACCGCGTAACACGAAGACCCCGGGCCCAGGCCCGGGGTCTTCTCGTTTCGGCTGAGCCGCAGATCAGCTGCTGGCGGCCGTCAACACGTTCTCGAGCACCTTCTCTGCGGTCTCGTAGCCGAAGGGGTCCACCAGGATGTGGCTGCCGTCGGGCCGCAACAGCTGCCCACCGGGCCGGGAGTCGTCGCACAGCGCCGGGCCGTCGGCCGTCGCAGGCTCGGGGTCCTTGCACAGCAACGGATCCATCCGGAAGGTCTCCACCCTGTCGTCGCGCTGGGCCAGGTCGACGACGATGTCGTTCCACCGGCGGCGGTACTCGTCGTGGTTGACCATGAGATCCAGCAGCGGGTGGCACTCGTCCTCGGTGCAGCGGCTGAGCATGCCGGTGCCAGGGCGCTCGGTCTGCGCGATCACCAGAGTGGCGCCCTGAGAGGTGAGCCGATCGACGCTGCCCGCCAGGTCCTCTTCGAGCGCCTCCCAGAAGATTTCTTCGTCCGGTCCGACGATCCGTCCGTCGAGCCAGCGCTGGTGCACCTCGTAGCGCGACCACCAGAACACCGTCGCCGGACGCTCGGAGTCGATCTTCTCTGTCTGGATGTCGGCGACCATGGTGCAGTCGCCTGCACCCTCGTGGTCGGGCTTGAGGTACTCCTGCAACTCGATCGAGAGGGGCGGGCAGCCACCACGGGAGGCGTTGTCGACGACGAAGCCGTTGTCGCTGGCCACCTGGTCGAGCGATTCCATGAGGCGGAACGGCACGGAGTCGCCCACCACGATGACGAGGTCCGGGTTGGTCTGCGGCACCGGCGAGCCGCCGGGGCTGACGGGTGTCGCGGGCGGGCGCGTGCTGGGCACGGGCAGCCCGCGCAGCGCGGTGGCCCAGGTCATGATGATCACCATGATCACTGCGACGATGAGCATCGTGCGCTTGAAGGTGAGCCACGTGGTGAAGCGGCCGCGACGGATGGGCTCCTCCACGAAGTGGTAGCTCAGCACCGCACAGATCAGCGTCGCCGCCAGCGCCACGGGAGCCCGCAGCATCCGGAACTCCTCCTTGTGGGCCACGTCCAGCCACACGCTCCACGGCCAGTGCCAGAGGTACAGCCCGTAGGAGATCTGCCCGAGGTAGGTCATCGGCCGCCAGGACAGGAAACCCGACAGCATCGTCGGCGGAGAGACCACCAGCGCACCGATCAGCAGCGTGACGCCGACGCTGAGGATCACCGCGCCGCCCTGGAAGTAGAAGGCGCTCGGTCCGGCCAGGAACGGCAGCACGGCCACGGCCGTCATCACGCCGACGGCCGCGATGAGACGGTGGTGGCGGTGGAAGACGGTGCGCACCCCGTGATTGCTCATCACGATGGCCAGCAGGGCACCGAGCAGGGGCTCGAACGCCTTGGTGTCGGTGCCCATGTAGGCGCGGTCGGGCGATGCGGGGTCGTACAGCACCATCAGCAGGGCCGCCGAGACGACGATGAGGACTGCCGCCACCACCCCGATGATGGTGGTGACCCGCTTCCTGCCGCCCAGCTTCCCGGCGGCGAACGCGACGATGCCGATCAGCACCGGCCAGAAGAAGTAGAACTGCTCCTCAACGGCCAAGGACCACATGTGCAGCAGCAACGACGGTGTGCCGTCGGAGGCGAAGTAGCTGTTGGCGCCCATGAACCGCCAGTTGCCCAGGTACAGCACCGTCCAGAAGATGTCCCAGCTCGCGTTGGCCTTGCGGAACAACGGCATCAGGAACGTGGCGTAGAGGAGTACCAGCAGCAGGACCAGCGTGGCGGCGGGCAGCAGGCGGCGGAATCGGCGCTGCCAGAACTTCCCGTACTGCGGCCTCCCGTGGCGCACGGTGTCGCGCAGCAGGCCGGAGGTGATCAGGTACCCGGACAGCACGAAGAACACGTCGACGCCGGCGAACCCCAGTTCCAGGTTGGGAACGCTGAGGTGGAACGCGATGACCAGGCCCACAGCGATGGTGCGGAGGCCATCAAGGCTGGGCACATAGGTGATGTTGTCTGCCGGCTGCACCCCGGGAGTCTAACGCGTCAGCCCGCGGAAGCCCTTCCCCGGCGCCCCTTGCGGCCGTACACCCAGGGCGCCACCTCACGACCCGTCAGCCAGGCGTGCCAGACCGCGATCGCGACGAAGGAGCCCATCCAGGCGCCCAGCGCCCACCGGGTCACGCGGCGCAGCGGGAGTTCCCTGGTCAGCGGGACGAAGTTCACGGCCCCCACGCGGTTCGTCTCGTCCGAGGCGCAGGCGTCGAGCTCGTAACCGCCGACGGTCACCTTGGCCCAGGTGTGCCCGCGCAGCCACCAGGGGTTCTGGAAGCCGCGGACCATGGCCGCGTGCACCAGGCGGGTCTTGAAGCCCAGTTCGCGCAGCACGAGGAGGAGCACCGTGTTGTACTGGTGCGACCATCCCCGGTGCGAACTGAGCGCGCGCTCCGGCGGCTCCCACAGGTGCCACAGCGAATAGTAGGGAAAGGCCCGCGCGACAGCCTTCACCGCCTCGTCGGCCAGCGCCCGCCCGGTGGCTCCCGTCTCGCGGCACTGCTGGGCCAGGGCGGCGACGGTGTGGGGCCCGGACACCAAAGGTCTGCGCGGCGCCAGGGCCGCCACGGGGACCAGCGCGCCGATCAGCGCCACCAGCGGCGACCAACCGATCTTGAGCCGCTTCTTTCTCATAGCCGTCTTCCCTTCGGATTGTGCGCGAAGCCCCGCAGCTTCCGGTACGGCACCTCGTCTGCCAGTTGTCTGTGCAGCGCCAACATCGCGTCGGTGGTTCGCTGCCAGGGATACCGCTCGGCGCGCGCCCGTGCCGCACGCCGCAGCTCTGGGCCGAGGCGCGGGATCAGGCGTTCCACGGCGTCGGCCAGGGACAGTGGGTTGGCGTCGCCGCGCTCGCCGGACGTGGCGTCGACCAGTTCGCTGGCTCCCCCGCTGGTGGAACTGACGACGGGGGTGCCGCACGCCAGCGCCTCGAGCACGGCGAGTCCGAAGGTCTCCGCGGGACACACGGACAGCGACACGTCGTGCTGCGCGATGCGCCTGGCCACCTCGTCGCGGCCGGGCACGAAGCCGTGGAAGAACACCGGCGCGTTGCCGGCGACCGCCTCCAATTCGGCCTGGTCGGGGCCGGTGCCGTACAGGTCCAGCCGCACCGGATGGCCCCTCCGGTGCAGTTCGACGACGGTGGCCACGGCCAGCTGGGGGCTCTTCTCGTGGGAGAGCCTGCCCACGTAACAGAACTTGAGCACGCCGTCGTCGGCCGGTTCGCCCTTGTCGGGGTGGAACGTCTCCAGGTCCACGCCGAGCGGCACGAGCGCCAGGTTGGCGCCGGTGTCGGCGAACTCCTCCTCGGCGAAGCGGCTGGTGACCACGACGGAGTCGAAGTTGCGGGACAGCCGGCGGTTCAGCCCACCGACGATGGTCTCGACGCCGAAGCTGGAGCGCACGAACATCGCGAGCATGTCGGACAGCCGCTCATGGCTGAAGAGCACGGAGCCGACGCTGCGCTTGGCGGCCCAGTTCGCCGCCGGCGAGAGGGTCCACTTGTCCGACACCTCGATGGAGGTGGGCCGGAACCTGTCAAGCACGTCGAGCACCCGCCAGGGTTGGAAGATCATGCGGTACTGCTCGGTGACCTTGGGGGCGCGGACCTGCACGAGGATGCCGGCCTCGGTCTCGAGGATCTGGTCCTTCTCCCCCGGCGCGACGAAGATACGCGTGTGCCCGGCGTCGACGTAGCCCTGGCCCAGGGTTTCGATGACCACCTTCATACCCCCAGACGTGGGGCCGACGAAGTTGGCCAGCTGGGCGATGCGCATTGCCCTACCGTACCCATTCTGTGGGGCGTGAGCTCCCAGTGGACGAGGGACTGAGCCTGAGCGTCAGTCGAGCAGCGTGCGGTCCGACAGGCTGGCGCCCTTGATCTTGGCGAACTCCTGCGTGAGCTGCTCGGCCGTGATCGACTTCTTTGCCTCGTCGTCGACCTCGAGGACGATGCGGCCCTCGTGCATCATGATCAATCTGTTGCCCAGCTCGATGGCCTGGTGCATGTTGTGGGTGACCATGAGGGTGGTCAGCCGATGGCGCTCCACGGCCTCGCCTGTCAGGCGGGTGATCAGGGCGGCGCGCGCCGGATCCAGCGCGGCCGTGTGTTCGTCGAGGAGGAGGATGGCCGGTTGCGCATAGGTGGCCATCAGCAGGCTGAGTGCCTGGCGCTGGCCGCCCGACAGCATGCCCACGCGCATGTCGAGGCGGTTCTCCAACCCGAGTTCCAGCGTGGTGAGGGCCTCCTTGAAGACCGCGCGCTTGGGGCTGGTGACGGCCATCCGCAGGCCGCGCTTGCGGCCACGCTCGAACGCGATGGCCAGGTTCTCCTCGATGGTGAGGTGGGGCGAGGTGCCGGCCATGGGGTCCTGGAAGACGCGCGCGACCCACTTGGCCCGCTGGTGTTCCGGGGTGCGGCTGACGTTCTTGCCGTCGATCGTCACCGTGCCGCCGTCCACCGGGTACCGCCCGGAGACCACGTTGAGCATGGTGGACTTACCGGCGCCGTTGGAGCCGATAACGGTGACGAAGTCTCCCTCGTGGAGGGTGAGGTTGATGGCGTCCAGCGCGACCCGCTCGTTGACGGTGCCGGGGAAGAAGCGCTTCGTGACTGAGGCGAGTTCGAGCATCAGGCGACTCCTGCCTCTGCGGCCTGACGACGACGGCGCTGGCGGCGCAGTTTCTTGAGGGGACCCCACTGCGGCAGCACCAGGGCGAGCACGACGAGCACCGCCGAGATGAGCTTCATGTCGTTGGGGTTGAAGCCGTTGTTGAGGGCGATCTGGATGACGCCACGGTAGATGACCGAGCCGAGGGCTGCGGCCAGCACGGCCTGCCACACTGCGGTCATCCCGAAGATGGCCTGGCCGACGATGACCGAGGCCAGGCCTGCGACGATGAGGCCGATACCCATGGAGATGTCCGAGAATCCCTGGTACTGCGCCACGAGCGCGCCACAGAGGGCCACCATGCCGTTGGAGATCATCAGGCCGACGATCTTGGTGACGCCGGTGTTGATGCCCTGCGATCGGGCCATCATCTCGTTGTCGCCGGTGGCGCGGATGGACACCCCGAAGCTGGTGCCGAGGAACCAGTAGACCACCAGCCCGACGAGGAGCACGACGACGCTGAACGCCGCCACCGACATCCAGGTGCCGAGCAGCCGTTCGCCCCGGAACCAGCTGAACAGCGTGTCGGTGCGCAGCAGCGGCACGTTGGCCCGGTTGCCCATGATGCGCAGGTTGATGGAGTACAGCGCGATCTGGGTCAGGATGCCTGCCAGCAGGGGGTTGATGTTGCCCCAGACGTGGAGCAGCCCGGTGATGGCGCCGGCGAGCATGCCGGCGACCATCCCGGCGATCATCGCGGCCCAGACCGGCACCCCGTTCACGAGCAGGATGGCGCACGTGGCGGCACCTGTCGTGAACGAACCGTCCACCGTCAGGTCAGGGAAATCCAGGACCCGGTAGGTGAGGTAGACGCCCAACGCCATGATGGCGTAGAGCAGGCCGATCTCGAGCGCGATGATCATCTAGGTACTCAGAACTTCTTGGTTGCGCGGTCGACGACCGCCTGGGGCAGTTCGATGCCCTGGGCTGCGGCCGCCTCTTCGTTGACGAACAGGTCGAACTGCTTCTGCGTCTCGACCGGGATGTCGGAGGCGGGAGTACCCTCGAGCATCTTGATCAGCACGGCGGCGGCGTCCTTGCCCTGCTGGATGTAGTTCACCGAGAGCCCGGCGGTGGCGCCACGCTCCATCGTCGACTCGTCCGAGGCGAAGACGGGGACGGACTTCTTTTCGGCCACCTGCACGAGGGACTCTGCGGCGGAGACGACGGTGTTGTCGGTGGGGATCAGGTAGGCGTCGACGTCGAGGGATTCGGCTGCCTGCTGCACCTCGGCGGAGTTGGTGACGGTGGCCGTCTTGATCTCCATGCCACGGGATTCGGCGGCCTTCTCGGCCTCAGCCACCTGGACCTCCGAGTTGACCTCACCGGAGGAGTACACGATGCCGACGGTGACGGCCTCGGGCAGGATCTCCTTGACGAGGTCGAGCTGCGCGTCCATGGGGTTGAGGTCCGAGACGCCGGTGATGTTGGCGTCCGGGGCGTCCCAGTCCTGCATGAGGCCGGCGGCGACCGGATCAGTGACGGCGGCGAAGGCGATCGGCTTGTCCGTGATCACGTTGGCCAGCGCCTGGGCGGTGGGGGTCGCGATAGCGAGGTAGCCGTTGAAGTCCGAGCTGGCGAACGTGTTGGCGATGCTCGTGAGCGTCGACTGGTCGCCCTGGGCGTTCTGCAGGTCGATGGTGAGGTTCTCGCCCTCCGTGTAACCGGCCTCCGCCATGGCTTCCTTGAAGCCGTCTGCGACGGCGTCGAGCGCCGGGTGGGAGACGATGGTGGCGATGCCGATCTTGTAGGACTCCGTGGAGCCCTCCTCTGCGGCGCCACAGCCGGTCAGTGCGAGCGCGGCGATGGTGCCGAGCGCGACAACCTTGAGTTTCATGTTTCTCCTTGCGCGAAAGGGTGAGTGCCTGTAAAGCGTAGGCTTCCGCGGCGCCGCTGGGCGCCGGCGTCCACCCCTCAGTACGTGGTGGCGGCTTCGTCGATGACTGCCTTGGGGATGGTCACGCCCATCCGCTCAGCGGCGGCGGGGTTGACCACGGTCTCCAGGGATTCCTGCAGCTGGACGCTGGTGTCGCCCGGCTCCCCTCCCTTGAGGAGTTCGACGATCATCTTGGCTGTCTGCAGACCCTGCGCCTTGTAGTCGGTCGAGAGTGCCGCGGCCGCGCCGCGCTCCACCGAATCAGGATCCGAGCTGACCAGCAGCGCCTGCTTCTGTTCGGCCACCTGCACCATGGACTCCATCGCCGAGACGACGGTGTTGTCGACGAGCGTGAAATAGGCGTCGACGTCCAGCGACTCAGCGGCCTGCTGCACCTCGGAGGAGTTCTGGATGGTGACGGTCTTGACCTCGACCCCGAGTTCCCTGCCCGCCTCCATGGCCTTCTCGGCCTGCACCTGGGCGTTGACCTCGGAGGCCGAGTAGACGATCCCCACGGATTCGACGGTGGGGTCGATGTCGAGGATCAGCTTCAACTGCTGGTCGGTGGGCAACTGGTCGGAAGTGCCCGTGACGTTGCCGCCCGGCTTCTCCATCGAATCCACCAGGCCCGCGGCGACCGGATCCGTCACGGACGCGAACACGATGGGCCGGTCCTGGATCACCTGCGCCATGGCCTGGGCCGGCGGCGTGGCGATCGCCACGAACAGGTCGTGCTTGGAGGCGGCGTAGGTGTTGGCGATGTTGGTCAGAGTGGCCTGGTCGCCCTGGGGATTCTGGAACTCGAGGGTGAGGTTCTCCCCCTCGACGTAACCTGCCTCGGCGAGGCCCTCCTTCACACCCTCCCAGATGAGGTCCAGCGACGGGTGGGAAACGATGGTCACTCCACCGATCGACACCTCGTCCGGCGCGCTCTGTTGCGCGCCGCAGCCAGTGAGCAGCAGGGCGGCGACAGCCGCACCTGCAAGAACTCGTCGCAGCATCTGGTCTCTCCTCTGAACGGCCAAAACTAACGAAACCCTAGCGGTGAAACAGAAGGGGCCCCACGACGGGGGCCCCTTCCGGATGGTGTCACTTGGACTCTGCAGCGTCCTCGTCAGCAGCCGTCTCGTCGGCCGCGGCGGGCGACTCCTCGGTCTCGGCGACCTCGTCGGTTTCGGCGACCTCTTCAGTCTCCTCAACCTCTGCGGTCTCCTCGGCCGGTGCGGCCTTGGGCGCCTTGGCCTTCGGGGCCACGGCCTCGGTGATCAGTTCGATCACTGCCATGGGGGCGTTGTCGCCCTTGCGGGGGCCGATCTTGGTGATGCGGGTGTAGCCACCGTTGCGGCCCTCGAAGGTGGGGGCGATCTCGTCGAAGAGACGACGCACGACGTCGACGTCGGTGACCGACTGCAGCACCAGGCGACGGTTGTGCAGGTCACCGCGCTTGGCCTTGCTGATCAGACGCTCGGCAACCGGCTGCAGCAGCCGGGCACGGGTCTCGGTGGTGGTGATTCGGCCGTGCTCGAAGAGCTGGGTGGCCAGGTTGCGCAGGATGTGGCGCTGATGGGTCGGGCTACCGCCCAGACGGGCACCCTTGGTCGGCTTAGGCATTGATCAATTCTCCAGTGTGAGTAGCGGTGTGGGCGGTCAGTACTGCTCGGTCTCGGCGAAGTCAGCGTCTTCGTCGTTGTCCTCGTCGTAGCGCTCGATGGCCTGCAGCGGGTCGAAGCCCGGGTGCGAGTCACGCAGCGACAGGCCGAGGTTGGCGAGGGTCTCGCGAACCTCGTCGATCGACTTGCTGCCGAAGTTGCGGATGTCGAGCAGATCCTCTTCGCTGCGGGCCACGAGCTCACCCACGGTGTGGATGCCCTCGCGCTTGAGGCAGTTGTAGGAGCGGACCGACAGTTCCAGATCCTCGACAGGGAGGTTCAACGACTCGGCGATCTGCTCGTCGACGGGCGACGGGCCGATCTCGATGCCTTCGGCGTCCACGTTCAGCTCGCGGGCAAGGCCGAACAGCTCGACGAGGGTGGTGCCGGCCGAAGCGACGGCGTCACGCGGCGTCATCGACGGCTTGGTCTCGACGTCGACGATGAGACGGTCGAAGTCGGTGCGCTGGGCGACGCGGGTGGCCTCGACCTTGTAGGTGACCTTGAGCACCGGCGAGTAGATGGAGTCGACCGGGATGCGGCCGATCTCTGAATCGGGATCCTTGTTCAGCACTGCGCTGACGTAGCCACGGCCGCGTTCGACAACGAGTTCCATCTCGAGCTTGCCGGTCTCGTTGAGAGTGGCGATGTGCAGCTCGGGGTTGTGGATCTCGACGCCTGCCGGGGGCTGGATGTCACCGGCGGTGACGGACCCGGCACCTGCCTTGCGGAGGTACATGACGACGGGCTCGTCCTCCTCCGAGGAGATCACGAGGCCCTTGAGGTTCAGGATGATCTCGGTGACGTCCTCGACGACGCCCTCCACCGTGGAGAACTCGTGCTGGTTGCCTTCGATCTTGATGCTGGTGACCGAGGCACCCGGGATGGACGACAGCAGGGTGCGACGCAGCGAGTTGCCGAGCGTGTAGCCGAAGCCGGGCTCGAGGGGCTCGATGACGAACCGGGACCGGTGGTCCGAGACGACCTCTTCCGTGAGGCCCGGGCGCTGTGCGATGAGCATGGTGTTTCCTCCCCGCGCCGACCGCTATATGAGGGCGCGAAATAGTGCTGAGCCCGACCGTCGGGCCCAGCGCCCCGCCCGGAGCGAGCCGGACGGGGCGGTGGTGGGGCACAAGGCCCCGACGGATCACTTCGAGTAGAGCTCGACGATCATCTGCTCCTGGACATCGACCACGATCTGCTCGCGGACGGGGAGCTGGTGCACGAGGATGCGCATCCGGTTGGGACGAGCCTCCAGCCATGCGGGAACCGAACGCTCGCCGTGGGTCTCACGGGCGATGACGAACGGGGTCAGGTTCAGCGACTTCTCAGCCACGTCGATGATGTCCTTGGCGCGGACACGGTACGACGGGATGTTGACGCGCCCACCGTTGACCAGGAAGTGGCCGTGGACGACGAGCTGACGGGCCTGACGACGCGTCGAAGCGAAACCGGAGCGGTACACGACGTTGTCGAGACGCGACTCCAGGATCTGCAGCAGGCGGTCACCGGTCTTGCCGGGGTGACGGTCGGCTTCTTCGTAGTAGCGACGGAACTGCTTCTCGAGGACGCCGTAAGCGAAGCGCGCCTTCTGCTTCTCACGAAGCTGCAGCGAGTATTCGGAGTCCTTCGTGCGACCGCGGCCGTGCTGACCCGGAGGGTACGGACGACGCTCGAAGGCCTTGTCGTTGCCGACAAGGTCAGTCCCGAGTCGACGGGACTTCTTGGTGATCGGGCCGGTATAACGAGCCATAATGTATTAGTCCTATTCTCTCTCGGGCCGGATCAGACGCGACGGCGCTTCGGCGGACGGCAGCCGTTGTGCGGTGTGGGGGTCACGTCGGAAATGGCGCCGACCTCCAGGCCGACGGCACCGAGCGAACGGATAGCGGTCTCGCGGCCCGAGCCCGGGCCCTTGACGAACACGTCGACGCGCTTCATGCCGTGCTCCATGGCACGACGACCAGCGGCCTCGGCGGCCATCTGAGCGGCGAACGGGGTCGACTTACGCGAGCCCTTGAAGCCGACGGTGCCGGCGGAGGCCCACGAAATCACATTGCCCGTGGGGTCGGTGATCGAGATGATGGTGTTGTTGAAGGTGCTCTTGATGTGCGCCTGACCGGCGAGCACGTTCTTCTTTTCCTTGCGGCGGCCCTTGGTCTTGGCGCCGGCCTTGCGGCTTGCAGTAGCCATATGTTCTTAAGTCTCCTTGAGTCCTTGAGAGGAGGCGCTCGACCCGGAGGTCAGCGTGCCTTCTTCTTGCCAGCGACGGCCTTCTTCTTGCCCTTGCGGGTGCGGGCATTGGTGCGGGTGCGCTGACCACGAACCGGAAGGCCGCTGCGGTGGCGACGGCCCTGGTAGTTACCGATCTCCACCTTGCGGCGGATGTCGGCGGCAGTGCTACGACGGAGGTCACCCTCGATCTCGTAGCTGCCTTCGATGTGGTCGCGCAGCGCGACGAGCTGGTCGTCGGTCAGCTGGTGGACGCGGAGATCGCCGGAGACCCCAGTCGCGGCGAGGGTTTCGGCGGCGCGGGTACGGCCGATGCCGAAGATGTAGGTGAGTGCGACCTCGAGGCGCTTTTCGCGCGGCAGGTCAACACCAACTAGGCGTGCCATCAGGCGGTTTCCTTTCCTATGCGAAGGTGTGGGCGTGACGCGTCCCCGCCGCCTATGGTGCTCGGCTCGAGCACCGACGGGGCCTTGGCCTTCGTCCAAGGGTGGTCGATCCCGCTGGGGGATCTAGCTATCACGTTGTTTCAGTTGTCAGGCGGAACCAGGCCTGGGCCCTCGTCCGCGGTGGCCTGTGATCAGCCCTGGCGCTGCTTATGGCGCGGGTTGTCGCAGATCACCATCACACGACCGTGCCGGCGGATGACCTTGCACTTGTCGCAGATCTTCTTGACGCTCGGCTGAACCTTCATTCGAGCAACCTTTTCAATCGGCGACTGGGAGCGCAGGGCGCGCCCAATCTTGCGGTGGATGAGCTTGGTCGAAGTGGCCACGGGCACGCGGGCGCGCACGGGCATTGACGACCGAGGAGCAACTTTACGCTAGGCGTGCGTGGAAGGCAAAAGCACGCCCACGGCCCACCTCGGTGCGGGCAGCTGAGCAACTCGCCGGTATCCAAAATAGAAAGCGCCGCCGGCCCACGTGGGACCAGGCAGCGCTCGAGAGGGTGCGGCAGTAGCCGCAGGTCTCACTTGTGTCGGTAGACGATGCGGCCGCGGGTGAGGTCGTAGGGCGACAACTCCACGACGACGCGGTCCGACGGCAGGATGCGGATGTAGTGCTGCCGCATCTTGCCACTGATCGTGGTCAACACCTTGTGGCCGTTGGCCAGTTCGACGCGGAACATCGCGTTGGGCAGGGCCTCGACCACGGTGCCCTCGAGTTCGAGAGCTCCCTCTTTCTTCGCCATAAACTCTCTTCTGTTCGCACCGGGCGCTCTGAGCGCGCGCCGGATGATACTGCAATCGGCAAGTTTACGCCCACAGTGGCCGCTCGCCAAACGGCGGGCCACACCCGCCGCCCCACTAGCCTGTCCCCATGGCATATTTCGCAGTCCGTTACAGCTACTCCGACGACGCAGCCGAGCTCGACAGGGTGCGCCCCAGCCACCGGGAGTTCCTGGCCTCCCTGGCTGCCGGTCCTCTGGAGGCCAGTGGCCCGTTCGTCGGTGCCGCGCACCCCAGCGCAATGCTCCTCCTCAAGGCCGGATCCGCGGACGAGGTGGCGTCGGCCCTCGACGCCGACCCCTTCTGGGAGGCCGGCCTCATCGCCGAGCGCCTCGTCGAGGAATGGAATCCCATCATCGGCGTGTTCGCGGACAACTGAGTGGCCAGTTGACGCGGAACGCCGCGGGGGTCGCGATGCTCGCAGGCCAACTCTCCCCGGCACGAACTCCTAGGCGACCTGGTCGTCCGGCACGGCCCAGGTGTTGCAGTCGTTCATGGTGGCCGCGTAGAGGCCCCGGGTGCCCCAGTACAGCAGCGACTCTCGTGAGCCGTGCACCCCGTCGGCACGCATCGTCTCGAGGCGCTCCATCCAAGACTCGTACTGTTCCTGCCCGAAGCTGAACGCGCTGTTGTGCCGGGTCATCGCGGCGGACCAACAGGTGGCCTGCAGCTCCGCGCGCCGCTCCAGCACGGGGGTGTTGGCCAACGCAGTCTTGGCCCGGGTGATGCCTGCCAGGCTCTGCAGGTGGTGTCCGTACTCGTGGTTGACCATCTCGTTGACCGACAGGTCCCAGGTGCGCGCCATGTCGAAGTGCCGCGCACCGAAATGGACGCTGCCGCCCTCGGCCGAACAGTAGAACGCGGGCGCCTCCAGGTAGCCACAGGCGCTGTCGTCGCCCTCACCGGTGAAGAACTGGACGCCCGGAGCCGTCGTCAGCCACCCCAACTGCTGGAACGTGGGCACCCAGGAACGGTGCACGCAGAACCACTGGTCGCGCACCGCCGCCTCCCACTCCGCCTCGTCGCGGACGGTCTTCGGGGAGGCGCAGTGTTCCAGCGCGACCGGGGCCAGGGCGTTCAGGGTGGTGACCTGCGCGTCGTAGAGCGGCGACACCGGGTCTGGGCCCGGCAACGGCTCCCAGGTCTGCCCGGGCAGCTCCCACTCCCCCGGCCCGGCTCCCGGCTCCGGGACCTGCTCACCCCCGGCAGGGGGCGGTCCGGCATCAGGAGGGGGCTTCAGGTTCATGCCGAAAATGACGAGGGCGAGCGACAGCACCAAGGTGGTCACCACAGCGATGAGGGTGGTGAGCCCCAGCCGGAATCGCGGCCTGGCCCGCCGAGGGCGAACGGTATGGGCTGAAGTGCGCATCCGTCACTCCCCCCGTCGGCTGCACTGCGCGTGCAGGAAGTATCTCAGAAGATCAGCACGAGCAGGATGATCAACACTGCCACCAGGGCAACGCCGACGACGCCCACCATCATCGCGACGGGCACCAGGGTGCGCGACTGCGTGATCTGTCCTGCCGGGACCCCGCCCTGCTCGACGATGGCCGGCACCTGGGCGGCGGCGGCGGGTAGCTTCTCCATCACGGGGACCAGGTCGCCGAGGGTGCGTGCGTCGTAGACCACGTCCATGGCGGTGGCGTACTCGTCGTGGGTGAGACGCCCGTCGGCGAACGCGTCATTGAGCCGCTGGGTGATGGAGGCGCGCTCCGTCTCGTCGATGGGGTCGCCTGGGCGTTGCAGGTACTTCGAGCTCGGTGGCAGCGGCATGAGGACCATCATAGGCCGCTGTGGGAGCCGCTCAGTCGGACAGCGGACCGAACAGGTCACCGAGCCGGGAGGCTCCACCGTCATGTTCTGTGAGCACCCAGACGCCGTGCTCGGTGAGGGCCACCGTGTTCTCCCAGTGGGAACCGTTCGACCCGTCGCGGCTGACGACGGTCCAGTCGTCGTCGAGCTCGAGGGTCTGGTGTGTGCCGGTGGTCAGCATGGGTTCAATGGCCAGCGCCATGCCCACGGACAACCTGGGGGTGGGCCGACGGCGGTGCCAGTTGGGCACGTCAGGGTCCATGTGCATCTCGGAGCCGATGCCGTGCCCGGTGTACTCCCGCAGCGTTCCGTAGTGCGTGGGCAGGCTCGTGACATAGCCCTCGATGGCTTTGGAGACGTCGCCCACCCGGCCGCCGTCGCGCATCGCCCTGGCGCCGGCCCAGAAGGCCTCGCGGGTGGCGTCGATCAGGGCCTGGTCCTCCGCGGCGCCCGACCCCACGATGATGGTGCGGGCAGCGTCTCCGTGCCAGCCCTCCACGATGGCGCCGAAGTCGATGGAGACCACGTCGCCGTCCTGCAGCACCCTGTCACCAGGGATGCCGTGGACAAGTTCGTTGTTGGTGGAGATGCATGCCACGCCGGGGAACGGGGTGCCGTAGTCGCCGTAGCCCAGGAAGGAGGAGCCGGCGCCGTGGCGGGCGAGCACCTCGCGGCCCACCGCGTCCACCTCGGCCGTCGTGACCCCCGCGGTGGCTGCCGCCACCATGGCGTCGAGGCCTTCAGCGACCACCAGGCCGGCCCTGCGCATGAGGCGCAGTTCATCGGCCGATTTCAGTTCGATCATGCTCATCGGCGGCTGATGTGCAGGTCGAGTTCGTCAAACATGCGCTGCTGCACTTCCTCGACGGTGCCGGTGCCCTCGATGTCGACGAGGAGGCCCTTCGACTCGTAGTGGAACAGCAGCGGGGCCGTCTGGCCCGCGTAGACCTCCATGCGGCGACGGATGGTGTCCGCGTTGTCGTCCGCCCGGCCCTCCTTGGCCGCGCGGGCCAGGAGCCGTTCGACGAGCGCCTCAGGCTCGACATGCAGCGATACCACGGCGTCGAGCCGCTGGTCCTGCTCCGAGAGGTAGCGGTCCAGGAAGTAGACCTGGTGCATGGTGCGGGGGAATCCGTCCAGCAGGAAGCCGGGCTCGCAGTCCGGCTGCGCCAGGCGGTCCGCGACGATCTGCTCCGTCATGTCGTCGGGTACGTACTCTCCCGCGTCGATGATCTCCTTGACCTTGATGCCGAGCGGGGTCTGGTTCTTGATGTTGAACCGGAAGATGTCGCCGGTAGAGATCGCAGGGACACCGTAGCGGTCGGCCAGCGCTGTCGCCTGCGTGCCTTTTCCCGCCCCTGGGGCACCCATGATCAGTAGCTTCACCGCAGGAAGCCCTCATAGTTGCGCTGCTGGAGCTGGCTCTCGATCTTCTTGACCGTGTCCAGGGCTACACCGACGATGATCAGGATGGAGGTGCCGCCGAACGGGAAGTTCTGCTGGGCGCCCACTGCCATGAAGGCGATCGTCGGGATGAGGGCGATGGTGGCCAGGTAGAGCGAGCCGGGCGCCGTCAGACGCGACAGCACGTAGGCCAGGTAACGCTCGGTCGGCTTGCCGGCGCGGATGCCCGGGATGAAGCCGCCGTACTTCTTCATGTTGTCCGAGACTTCTTCAGGGTTGAAGGTGATGGACACGTAGAAGTAGCAGAACGCGACGATGAGCACGAACTGGACCAGGTTGTAGACCCACGAGTACATGCCCGTGCCGGTGAAGTTGGCCTGGATCCACTGGGAGACGCCGCTCTCCGGCCGGAAGGTGGCGTAGAGGACCGGCAGGTACATGATCGACGAGGCGAAGATGACCGGGATGACGCCGGACTGGTTGACCTTCAGCGGGATGTAGGTGGTGGAGCCGCCGACGAGGCGACGACCGACCATGCGCTTGGCGTACTGCACCGGGATGCGGCGCTGACCCTGCTCCACCCAGATGATGCCGAGCATCACCAGGAGGCCGATGCCGATCACGAGGAAGAAGAGGATCCAGCCCGTGGCACCCTGGTGCGACTGCTTGATGGACCACAGGCCCGTCGGGAAGCTGGCGACGATCTGGGTGAAGATCATGATCGACATGCCGTTGCCGACGCCGCGCTCCGTGATGAGCTCGCCCATCCACATGATGATGCCGGTGCCGGCGGTCATGACCATGACCATGGTGACCAGCGGGAACAGCTCGTCGGAGTAGAGGATGCCCTCACAACCGGGGAGCAGCTGACCGGTCCGGGCCAGCGTCACGAACGCGGTGGCGTTCAGGACGGCCAGGACCAACGTCAGGTAGCGGGTGTATTCGGTGATCTTCGCCGTGCCGGAGGCACCCTCCTTCTTGAGGGCCTCCAGACGCGGGATGACGACGGTGAGGAGCTGGAGGATGATCGACGCGGTGATGTAGGGCATGATGCCCAGCGCGAAGATCGTCAACTGCAACAGCGCCCCGCCCGAGAACAGGTTGATGATGTTGTAGATGCCAGCGGATGGCCCCTGAGTGGCGATGGCCAGACACTCATCGATGCGTGCCATGTTCACGTTCGGGGAAGGGATCGTCGACCCCAGGCGGAACACGGCGATGATGCCCAGCGTGAAGAGGAGCTTCTTACGAAGGTCCGGCGTCCTCAACGCATTAGCCAAGGCGGAGATCATCCGACCCCTACTTTCCAGGTAGCAGATACTTTCGACCGCGCAATCGCTGCACGGCAACCAGGGCAGCCTATCAAGCTGATAGTCCCTGCTGAAACTCAACTCACAGTGTGAGTGAGCGGGACAGGAAAGCGGGGCGGCTCCGCAACCGGAGCCACCCCGCCGTCTCTGTCTCTGGTGACCGAATCAGAGTTCGGTCACGGAGCCACCGGCACCCTCGAGCTTCGCCTTGGCGGAGTTCGAGAACGCGTTGGCGGTCACGTTGAGGGCAATGGAGACATCCCCGTTGCCCAGCACCTTGACCAGGTTGCCTGCGCGCACCGCGCCGGCCGCGACCAGATCCTCGACGCCCACTTCGCCGCCCTCAGGGAAGAGCTCAGCGAGGCGGCCGACGTTGACGACCTGGTATTCGACACGGAACGGGTTCTTGAAGCCCTTGAGCTTCGGGAGGCGCATGTGCAGAGGCATCTGCCCGCCCTCGAAGTTCGCAGGGGTGTTCTTACGCGCGCCGGTGCCCTTGGTGCCGCGACCTGCGGTCTTACCCTTCGAGCCCTCACCACGGCCAACACGGGTCTTAGCCGTCTTGGCGCCCGGGGCGGGCTGCAGATGATGCAGTTTCAGCGCCATCTCACTTCACCTCTTCCACGGTGACCAGGTGGGCCACGGTACGGATCATGCCGAGAACCTCGGGACGATCCTCCCGCACCACCGAAGCACCGATGCGCTTGAGTCCGAGCGTACGCAGCGTGTCACGCTGGTACTGCTTGCCGCCGGCCGAAGACTTGGCCTGCGTGATCTTGAGGTCTGCCATCAGGAAGCCACCCCTTCTTTGGTCTCGCGGGCAGCGCGGAGGAGAGCCGCCGGGGCGACATCCTCGACCGGCAGACCGCGGCGCTTGGCCACGGCTTCCGGCATCTCGAGCTGCTTGAGCGCCACCACAGTGGAGTGGACGACGTTGATGGCGTTGGCCGAGCCGAGCGACTTGGCGAGCACATCGTGCACGCCGGCGCACTCGAGCACCGCACGGGTGGCGCCACCGGCGATCACACCGGTACCGGGGGACGCGGGGCGCAGCAGCACGACGCCACCGGCCTTCTCGCCCTGAACCGAGTGCGGGATGGTGCGCTGGATCAGCGGCACGCGGAAGAAGTTCTTCTTGGCCTCTTCAACGCCCTTGGCGATGGCGGCCGGAACCTCCTTCGCCTTGCCGTAACCGACACCGACCATTCCCTCGCCGTCACCGACGACGACCAGTGCGGTGAAGCTGAAGCGCCGACCGCCCTGGACGACCTTGGCGACACGGTTGATCGCCACGACCTTCTCGAGGTACTTGTTCTCTTCCTTGGAAGCCTGCTGGCCACGACGATCGTCACGGCCACGACGCTCCCCCTGAGCACCGCTACGGCGCTGCTGGGTTTCACTCATCGTGATATCCCTTTCCTTTCGTCGTTAGAAGCCGAGCCCGGCCTCGCGGGCGGCGTCGGCGAGTGCCGCGATCCGCCCGTGGTACTTGTTGCCGGCACGGTCGAAGACGACGTTCTCAACGCCAGCTGCCTTCGCACGCTCAGCGATGAGAGCACCCACCTTGCGGGCCTTCTCGGACTTGTCGGCTTCAACGGTACGCAGGTCGGCTTCCATGGTGGAGGCCGAAGCGAGCGTCTTGCCGGCCCGGTCGTCGATCACCTGAACGAACAGGTGACGAGCGGAGCGGGTGACGACCAGGCGGGGGCGCTCAGGCGATCCGCTGATCTTCTTACGGGCACGGAGCTGGCGACGCGAACGCGCAGCGCTCTTGGCGGCCAACGTCTTGTTGGTCCTGATCGAAATCGCCATGGATTACTTACCAGCCTTTCCAGCCTTGCGGCGGACGTGCTCGCCCGCATAGCGGACGCCCTTGCCCTTGTAGGGCTCAGGCTTGCGGAGCTTGCGGATGTTTGCCGCAGTCTCTCCGACAACCTGCTTGTCGATGCCCTGGATCGTCAGCTTCGTGGGGGTCTCCACGATGAAATCGATGCCCTCAGGGGCGTCGATGATCACCGGGTGCGAGAAGCCGAGCGCGAACTCGAGCTGCTTCGGACCCTTGGAGATGACACGGTAGCCAACGCCGACGATTTCGAGTTTCTTCTCGTAGCCCTCGGTGACGCCCACGATCATGTTGTTGACCAGGGTGCGCGTCAGGCCGTGGAGGGAGCGGGACTCACGCTCGTCGTTGGGACGGGTGATTTCCAGCTGGCCCTCGTCGGTCTTGTCAACGCTCAGCGGCTCAGAAATGGTCAGCGACAGCGAGCCCTTGGGCCCCTTGACGTCGACCTGTCGGCCATCGAGCTTGACGTCGACACCGGACGGGATGGTGATGGGCATCCTGCCAATTCGCGACATATCAGTTTCTCCTCTTCCTTCGCCCGGTCACCAGACGTAGGCGAGTACTTCGCCACCGACGGACTTGGCCTTGGCGTCACGGTCGGTCAGAAGACCCTGCGACGTCGAGATGATGGCGATACCCAGGCCACCGAGGACCTTGGGGAGATCGGTGGACTTCGCGTAAACGCGAAGGCCGGGCTTACTCACGCGCTTGAGGCCCACGATGGTGCGCTCGCGCGAGTCGCCGTACTTCAGGGTCACCTTCAGGACCTTGCCGACCTGGCCTTCGACCTCGGTGAGCTCGTAATCGGTGATGTAACCGTTCTTCTTGAGGATCTCGGCGATGCCCACCTTGATCTTCGACGACGGCATGGACGTGGAGTCCTGGTACGCCTGGTTGGCGTTACGCAGACGTGTCAACATGTCTGCGATCGGATCAGTCATCGTCATGACTATTGCCTCTTTCTCACACCGGTTTCCGGCTGCCCGGACCTGGTGTTAGTTGATTCTGACGTAGTGGGTCTCGTCACCAGGACGACTTGGTCACGCCCGGGAGCTGACCCGCGTGGGCCATCTCGCGCACGCAGACGCGGCACAGGCCGAACTTGCGGTAGACCGACTTCGGTCGGCCACACTTCTGGCAACGGGTGTAGGCGCGGACCGCGAACTTGGGCTTGCGGGCTGCCTTGACCTTGAGTGCTGTCTTAGCCATTAGTTACTCACTTCTTCTTCTTGGCGTAGAACGCAGGACCGCGCTTGGTCTTCTGCTTCTTCGGGTCGTCCTGCGCCTTGAAGGGGAAGCCGAGGTGCTTGAGCAGAGCGCGACCTTCCTCATCGTTGGCGGCCGACGTCACAAAAGTGATGTCCATGCCACGGACGCGGTCGATCTTGTCCTGGTCGATTTCGAGGAACATGACCTGCTCAGACAGACCGAAGGTGAAGTTGCCGTTGCCGTCGAACTGGTTGCCGTTCAGGCCACGGAAGTCACGGATACGGGGCAGCGCCAGGGTCAGGAGACGGTCGGCGAATTCCCACATGCGGTCACCACGGAGGGTGACGTGGGCGCCGATCGGCATGCCTTCGCGCAGCTTGAACTGGGCGATCGACTTGCGGGCCTTCGTGACGGTGGGCTTCTGACCGGTGATCGCCGTGAGGTCCTTGAGGGCCCCTTCGATGATCTTCGAGTCACGTGCAGCCTCACCGACACCCATGTTCACCACGATCTTCACAAGACCGGGGATCTGCATGACGTTGGCGTAGTCGAACTCCTGCTGGAGTGCGGGCACGATCTCTTCGCGGTACCTGGTCTTCAGGCGCGGCATCGCGTTGGTGGTAGCGGTGGCGGTCATCAGATCTCCTCCCCCGTCTTGCGCGCGATGCGCACGGAGCGCTCCGCCTTGTACTCGGAACCGTCGGGACGACGCTTGGACACCTCGACACGCTTGTAACCGACGCGCGTCGGGACCTCCTTGCCGTCGACCTTCACTACGAGCTGCACATTGCTGACGTGGATGGGGGCCTCGACGTTGATGATGCCGCCTTCGACCTTGCGACCGGTCGCAGTCTGGGACTCACGACGGTGCTTCTTGACGAGGTTGACACCCTGGACCGTCACACGCTCGTTGGCGGGATCGACAGCGATGACCTCGGCGACAACGCCCTTGTCCTTACCGGACAGGACCTTGACGCGGTCACCCTTCTTGACGTGGAGCGACATGTCAGATCACCTCCGGGGCGAGCGAGATGATGCGCATGAACTTCTTGTCACGCAGCTCGCGGGCCACGGGCCCGAAGATGCGCGTGCCGCGGGGTTCACCGTTGGCGTTGAGGATCACGGCGGCGTTCTCGTCGAACTTGATGTAGGAACCGTCGGGACGACGGCGTTCCTTGGTGGTGCGGACGACGACGGCCTTGACCACGTCGCCCTTCTTCACGTTGCCGCCAGGGATCGCGTCCTTGACGGTGGCGACGATGGTGTCGCCGAGGAATGCGTAGCGACGTCCGGAACCGCCGAGCACACGGATGCAGAGAATTTCCTTTGCACCAGTGTTGTCGGCGACCTTAAGTCGCGACTCCTGCTGGATCATTACTACTCCTTGCTCCACCGGTTCCTCGTTAAAGGCCTTGTGAAACTAGAAACGAACCCCCTGGATTTTGCCAGGAGGGAACCCCCAGCTCGAGGGAGAGGAGGTTGTGGCGAAGCCTGGGAAAGGTCCCCCCGAAGGGGCACAGACCCAAGGCAACCTGATTAGTCTAGCCCAGCGGCACCAACGCGCGAAATCGCCCCCACTGAGCGGTTCACCCTACCCCACACCGCCGACCGGACCTGAGCGCCACTCCCCTGGCCCGGTGGCCGACGCCGGCGGCGTCACTCGCTCCGCAGCGCCTCGACGGGGTCCTTGCGCGAGGCGGACGAGGCGGGCAGCAGACCCGCGACGGCGGTGAGCGCCATGCTGATCAGGACCAGGCCGACCGCCGCCTGCCACGGGAGGACCGCCACATTCGGGACGTCGAAGCGGGCATAGACGATGGCGTTGGCCGGGATGGTGAGCAGCGCGGTGATCGCCACTCCCAACACGCCGGCGACGAAGCCGACGATGAGTGTTTCGGCGTTGAAGACCCGACGGATGACGCGCTTGCTGGCGCCGACGGCGCGCAGGATGCCGATCTCCTTGCGCCGCTCCAGGACCGAGATGTAGGTGATCACGCCGATCATGATCGACGACACCACCAGGGAGATCGCCACGAACGCGATCAGCACGTAGCTGATGGTGTTGATGATGTCGGTGACCGAACTCATCAACGCACCCACCAGGTCGGAGTACGTGATGACCTGTCCTTCGCGACCGGTCTCACGCATCCGCTCATTGTAGGAATCGAGCAGGTCGGTGATCTGCGCTTTGGACTCGAAGTCGATGGGATAGATGTTGACCGCCGACGGCTCGTCGGGCGACACGTAGCCCAGGGTCCTCAGGGTGGACTCGTAGGTCGCCGCCCGGGTGGAGGCGGTCGACATCAGCAGCTGCGTGAGTTCCTCCTGGCTCTTGTCCATCTGGAACGAGGCCATGAACGCGTCCTGGTCGATGCTCACCGCCTCCCGCAGGTCGTCGGCCAACCCGGCCATCGAGGATTCGACCGCACTACCCAGCTGCGCGGTGATCTCGTCGGTCAGTTGCGCAGCGACATCACCCATGTAGACCTGCATCACCTGTTCGAGGTAGGAGCCGAGCTCCGCCTGGAGTTGCCGCTCCAGCGCGTCGGTGTCCACCACGTCCAGGGCGGTGTCGAGCAGCGCCTGCTGCTGGTCCGCGAGGAACACCTGGGCGTTGCCGGTCACGTCAGCGGGATCCAGGCCCTGCTCGGCGGCCCAGGCGAGGTAGGCACCCAGCTGGGTCTCGACGGCGGTGCGGTCGATCCCCAGTTCCAGCGCGATCGCCGTGAGCGTCGAGTCCGCCTCGGGTGAGGCCAGGAAGGCGGGCATGGCGACGGTCGGATCAGTCGGGTCCAGACCGTTCTCTTTGGCGTAGATGGTGTACGTCTGCAGGAAGACCGGCAGCTGGGCCAGGATCTGTTCGGTGCTGACGGCGGGCAGCTCCGGCATCGGCACCGCGGGCATCTCGGGCAACTGGATGAGGCTGGCCGGATCAAGACCCTCCAGCACCGAGGTGAGGTCCAGCGGGGGCAGCTTCGCCGGGTCGATGCTGAGCGACGACATGTCGAGGTCCAGCTCGAGGCCGCTCAGATCGGGCTGCAGCTTCGATTCGTCGACGGTGAACGCGGCTGTGACGGCCTCCTCGTCGATGGTGAACAGTGAGGTCAGGTCCAGCTCCTCGCGGGGGGCCTCATCTGTGAAGCCCCGGCCGGTGAACACGTTGACCGACGGTTCGGCGAGCTGCTCGCGGACGATGGGCGCCTCCGCCGCCTCCGCCATCAGGTACTCGGTCAGGGCCGGCGTGTAGTAGATGCCGGGGCTCAGGGTGGCGTTGCCGTCGCCCGCGGGCCGCGCGATCCCGACCACCTTCACCGGCGTGCCCTCGGCCACCAACTGTGCGACGTGGCTCTGGTCCTGGCTACGGTCGGTCCACACGTCGAAGTCGTCGTCGTGCACGTAGTAGTCCGCGGCGTTCACGAGCTTGAACGAGACGTCCATCACCTCGTCGTAGGAGAAGTCCCGGGTGGTGGTGGGTGTGACGACGTCTTCCTCGGCCATCATCTGCCGGACCATCTCGTCGAGCTGGGCGGGATCGAGCAGTCCCATGGCGTAGAGCGCGAGGTCGCTGATGCCGCCGGTATCCGTCAGCACCACGAGCATCTCGTCGTGCGCGGCGGGCCAGCGCCCTGAGACCACGTCGTACTGCTCCTCGACGAGACCCAGGTCACCCACCAGCTCGTCGAAGGCGCTGCTCCGCAACCCGGCGGTCACCCCGCCCGCCGCCGGGGAGCGCGCGAAGCCGAGCGCCACCATGGCCGCGTCGGGGTTCACCTGGCGGGGGTCGCTGCCCCCGTCGTCGGCGTACAGCTGGGGGGTGACGTCGTAGGTGTACTCGACGGCGTTGACCAGCGAGTCGATTCCGCCGCCGTTGTCGTCGAGGTAGGTCTTGAGTGAGCCCAGGTCGTTGGTGCCCACGCTCGAGAACATCTTGGCCATGAGTGGTACCTCACGCACCTGCGCGTCGTCCGCGCCGCCCGGCCCGTCGTCCCCCAGCCCGCCGGAGACCAGCATCGCGGTCATGTCGAAACCCTGCGACTGGATGGTGAGGGGGTACTGCGAGAGGGTGTCCTCCTCGACGCCCTTGATGTAGCCCTGGACGCCGTTGGCCAGCGCCAGGATGGCGGCGATGCCGATGATCCCGATGCTGCCGGCGAACGACGTCATGAGCGTGCGCCCCTTCTTCGTCATCAGGTTGTTGAAGGACAACGCGATGGCGGTGAGGAAGCCCATGCTCGTGCGACGGGCCCAGCCGTGGCCGGCCGGGGCGAGCGCTGCGGGGAGGAAGGGATCCGTGTCCTCCACCACCCGGCCGTCGCTGAGGTGCACCGTGCGCGTGGCGTACTGCTGGGCGAGCTCGGGGTTGTGGGTGACCATGACGACGAGCCGGTCCATCGCGATACTCGTCAACAGGGCCATGATCTGGACGCTGGTGGCCGAATCCAGGGCGCCGGTGGGCTCGTCGGCCAGCAGGATCTCCGGATCGTTGATCAGCGCCCGGGCGATGGCGACGCGCTGCATCTGCCCGCCGGAGAGCTGGTTGGGCCGCTTGTGGATGTGCTCCCCCAGCCCTACGTCCTCGAGTGCCGCCCGCGCGCGGCGGCGGCGCTCCGAGCGCGTGACACCCGCCAGCGTGAGCGCGAGTTCCACGTTGGCCAGCACGCTCTGGTGCGGGATGAGGTTGTAGCTCTGGAAGACGAAGCCGACGCGGTTGTTGCGGTAGGTGTCCCAGTCGCGGTCGCGGTACCGCTCGGTGGAGACGCCGTCGATGACCAGGTCGCCGGAGTCGTACTGGTCGAGCCCACCGATGAGGTTGAGCATGGTGGTCTTGCCGGAACCGGAGGGGCCGAGGACCGCGACGAACTCACTGTCGCGGAAGGCGATGGAGACGTCGTCGAGGGCGACCTGACTGAAGTCGCCTGTGGTGTACGACTTGCGCACATCCCTCAACTCGAGCATGTCGGCCTCCTGATGGCGTGTGATCCCGTTCCAGTTTCCCACTGACCGAAAACGGGTTGTCCACAGGGTCGGCAACGAGTGGTGATCCCGTGGACGGTTTGACCACAGTGGTGGTGCCAGACCCCATCCCCCTTGGAGAAACAATGACGTGGCGTCCGCTCTGTACCGCCCTGATCGCGCTGTTCACCTTCGCGCTCATGATCCCCACCGCCTCCGCCCGTCCGCAGGACGGCCACCTCACCGATTCGGGTCACATGGTGGCCCTTCCGGGCACCGGCCCCAACTGGTACGGCGCCTACCACGTGGACAGGCAGACGGCCTACTGCGCGGACCTTATGGCGGACGGTCCCCGCAACGCCTCGTCCTGGGTACAGGCCCCGGCAGGCTACGTCCTCCGCAAGCAGAACCGGGCCAGCCACGGCACTCACGGCAACGGCAGCGCCGCGGCCACCGACCGTGAGCTGGCCGAACTGGCCTGGGTCCTCATGGCCACCGGACAGCAACCCGCGCCCGATATCGGTGCGGCGGTGGAGCACTTCGTGCGGCTACGGACCATCGACGGCGCACACCAGCAGGTCCGCGAGGAGCAACGCTGGGGCGCCGTCGTCACGGCGCACCCGGGTGCGCGGGCCCAGTTCGACCGGCTCGAGAGAGAGGCACGGCTCTATGCAGGCCCCTACACCCTGGAGTTCAACTGGCAGGTCCGGCCATCGCGCAAGTCCCCCACGGGGCACGTGATCGTGGCGGTCCGGAGCGCGGCTGGGGTGGCGGTCCCGCATCGTGCGTTCAGCGTCGCGGGAAGCGGCAACCTTCAGATCGTCGAGGCCCCCACGTCCACTGGGGAGGGCGGCGGCGCCCACGTGCGGGTTTCCCTCCCGTCCCCCGAGGAGTCCACGGTGCGGGGCACGTTGTCGGTCCAGGTGCGGGGTCTGCCCGGCGCCCGACCGAAGCTGTACCTCCCCCAACCGGCCACCGTGCAGCGCCTGCTCGCCGCTCCGGACCTGGTCAAACTGAACGACTCCGTGAGCGTGGAATTGAAGCCAGAAGTCTTCCACCCCACGCTCACCACCAGGACCCGCGACGTCATCGCGCACAGCGGGGCACCGGCGGTGGACATCGTCACGCTGACGAAGGGCCGGCCAGGTGCGGAGTTCACCGGCACCAGTGCGCTGTACGGGCCGTTCGCCTCCCTGGCAGAACTGAAGGCGTCCTCGCGCTCGGACGCGCCCCTGGTGGACACCGCAACGTTCTCCGGCAGATACGACGCCCATGGCGACGCGGAGGTGGCCACCACCGAGCTCCGCTTCCCAGATGCTGGCTACTACACCTGGACGGAATCCCTGGACGCGCGGCCGACGGTGGTGCCACCCGCACCCCCTGCCTGGCCACAGCTGGCGGAGACCAGCGTTGTGCTGAACCCGGGCGTCACGTCAGTGCTGACCGCCTTCGGGGCGCGGGAACCCGCGGAGGTCGGCACGGTACTGGCGGACCGGATCGACCTCGGCGGCATCCCTCCCGGCCTGGAGGTACCCGGCAGCGATGAGCCCCTCAGTGTCAGCGTCTCCGGGCGGATCGCCGGCCCCGTGCCCGCTGTGCCGACGGCGGCCGGGGACTCCTGCGAGGCCGCCGACTGGACTGACGCCGCCACCCTCGTCGAGTACGAAGACACGGCATGGACAGGGGAAACACTTGACGGGTTGGCGCGCTCTACGCCGACGACGCCGGGCTGCTACTCGGCGGAGGCGACGGTGACCATCAGGCACGGGACCGCGACTGTGGGCACCAGCCGGCATCCGTTGGGCGTCCCGGAACAGACCATCCTCGTCACCCCTTCGCCCGGGCCCACCCCCGAACTGCCCTCCCCCACCCCGTCACCGACACCGTCGCCGACCCCGTCCCCCTCCCCCACACCGTCGGCGCCGCCGTCCCCGGAGCCGACGCCGCACGCAGCCCCGCCGTCGGGATCTGCCACGCAGACCACCCACAGCCCGTTCCCTGCAGTCACCCGCACCCGGCCGGGTCTCCCCTCCACCGGACGCTGACGGATGCGCGCAGATCAGGGGTTGATCAGGGTGCGAACTCCAGACGCGCACCACGCGCCGTGGCAGGCTTGAGACATGCAGTTCATCGGCAGGCTCATCGTCACCGCACTCGCCACCGCCATCGCGGTGTGGCTGGTGCCCGGAATCACGCTGTCTTCACCCACCCTCACGGACAAGGTGCTCACGCTGCTGGGCGTTGCGATCGTCTTCGGGCTGGTCAACGGCATCGTCGCGCCACTCGTGAAGGGGCTGGGCACCTGTTTCATCGTGCTCACGCTCGGCCTCGCCCTGCTCGTCATCAACGCCCTCATGCTGATGCTCACCTCGTGGCTGGCGCGCCTCCTCGGCCTGGGATTCCAGGTCGACGGCTTCTGGCCCGCCTTCTGGGGAGCGATCGTGATCGCCATCGTCGGCGCCCTGTTCGGCGGCCTCCTCGGTAGCCGCAACAAGGACTGAGCTCGTCCCCCCGGCATAGTGGAGCCGGTGAATTCACCGTATCTACCAGCGATAGGGCTGGCGGTCATCAACTCGGCTGTGTGCAACTCGTCGGGGTGCTCGCCTTCGACTGGCCGGCCGGCAACATCTTCCTGCTGCTCTGGACCCAGAACCTGATCAAACGCTGGTGGTGGAAGTTCCCCACCCACTGACCCCGAACAACACATTGGCCCGCCCCCCGTGAGGGGGCGGGCCAATGTATGCGAACGGTGCCTTACTTGGCGCGCTCGATGATCTCAACCAGACGCCAGCGCTTCTGCGCCGACAACGGGCGGGTCTCCATGACGCGGACGCGGTCGCCGATGCCGGCTTCGTTGTTCTCGTCATGGGCCTTCAGACGGGAGGTCTTGTTCATGACCTTGCCGTACAGCGGGTGCTTCACGCGATCCTCGACGACGACGACGATGGTCTTGTCCATCTTGTCGGAGGCGACGATGCCGGTGAGCACCTTGCGGCGGTTACGGTCCTCGACCACGGGGGTCTCGGAGGGGGTGGTGGAATCAGTCATGGTCACTTCTCCTCAGCGGGCTCGTCCACGATGCCGAGGTTGCGTTCCTGCAGCACGGTGTAGATGCGGGCGATGTCCTTGCGGACGTTGCGCAGCCGGCTGCTCGACTCCAGCTGGCCGGTGGCCGCCTGGAACCGAAGACCGAACAGTTCCTCCTTGAGCTCAACTACCTTGGCGTTGAGCTGGTCACGCGACAGACCACGCAGGTCGTGTGCGGCGAGAGACTTACTCATCAGTTGTCACCTGCTTCGCGCTTGATGAAGCGTGCCTTGAAGGGCAGCTTGTGGATGGCCAGACGCATGGCCTCGCGGGCGACATCTTCAGTAACACCGGAGAGTTCGAAGATGACCCGACCGGGCTTGATGTTGGCGATCCACCACTCGGGGGAACCCTTGCCGGAACCCATGCGGGTTTCGGCCGGCTTCTTGGTCAGGGGGCGGTCCGGGTACACATTGATCCAGACCTTACCGCCACGCTTGATGTGACGGGTCATGGCGATACGAGCGGCCTCAATCTGACGGTTGGTCAGGTACGAGGGTTCGAGCGCCTGAATGCCGAAGTCACCGAAGGCGAGCTTGGTGCCACCCTTGGATGCACCACTCCGCTTGGGGTGGTGCTGCTTACGGAACTTGACGCGACGAGGAATCAGCATGCTCAGGCTCCTGCGTTCTCAGTTGCGGGCGCAGCCTCAGCCTGGGCTGCGTCGGCGCGACGGCGACCGCCGCGCTCGGGACGGTCACCGCGACCTTCGCCGCGTGCCGGGCGACGGCCCGGACGCTGCTGACGGCCGGCGGGGGCGGCCTGACGGGCAGCCTTCTGAGCGGCGCGCTCGGCGCGGGTGCCGGCGACGTCGCCCTTGTAGATCCACACCTTCACGCCGATACGGCCGAACTGGGTGCGGGCCTCGTAGAAGCCGTAGTCGATGTCGGCGCGGAGGGTGTGCAGCGGCACCTGACCGTCGCGGTAACCCTCGGAGCGGGACATTTCAGCGCCACCGAGACGACCGGAGCACTTGATGCGGATACCCTTGGCGCCCGCACGCATGGCGGTCTGCTGGGCACGACGCATGGCGCGACGGAAGGCGACACGGGCGCCGAGCTGTTCGGCGACACCCTGGGCGACGAGCTGCGCATCGATCTCGGGGTTCTTGACCTCGAGGATGTTCAGCTGGATCTGCTTGCCGGTCATCTTCTCGAGCTCAGCGCGCGTCTTCTCCGCCTCGGCGCCGTTACGGCCGATGACGATGCCCGGACGTGCGGCGTGCAGGAAGATGGTCACGCGCTCGGAACGACGCTCGATCTCGATCGACGAGATGCCGGCGCGCTCGAGGTTCTTCGTCAGAAACTCGCGGATCTTGACATCCTCGCCCACGAGCTCCGCGTACTGCTTGTCGCTGTACCAACGGGTCTTGTGGTCGGTGGTGATGCCCAGGCGGAAGCCATGCGGGTTGATCTTCTGGCCCATGACTCAGGCTCCCTTCGTCTCGCGGGGTTCGACAACCACGGTGATATGCGATCCACGCTTGAGGATGCGGCTGGCCGAACCCTTGGCGCGGGGGCGGATCCGTCGGAGGGTGACGCCCTCGTCGACGAATGCTTTGGAGATGTACAGGTCGTCAGACCGCAGGGCCTCAGCCGACTCCGCGTTGGCCACGGCCGAAGCCACAACCTTGAAGACCGGCTCGGAAGCGGCCTGCGGGGCGAACTTGAGGGCGACGAGGGCGTCCTTGACGTCCATGCCGCGTACCAGGTTGACGACGCGACGGACCTTCGTGGGGCTCATCCGGACGTGCCGCGCGATGGCGAACGAGCCAGGACGATCCCCGAGCAGGTTCTCGCGACGACGGCTGTTGCCGTTTTCGTTGCTCATTGTTGAATCAGTTCCTTATCTCGCGCCTCAGCGGCGACGGGCCTTCTTGTCGTCCTTCACGTGACCCCTGAAGGTACGCGTCGGTGCGAACTCGCCCAGCTTGTGACCGATCATGGACTCGGTGACGAACACCGGGACGTGCTTACGGCCGTCGTGCACCGCGATGGTGTGCCCGAGCATGTCGGGAATGATCATCGAACGGCGCGACCAGGTCTTGATGACGTTCTTGGTGCCCTTTTCGTTCTGAACGTCCACCTTCTTCTGCAGGTGGTCGTCGACGAAGGGGCCCTTCTTCAGGCTGCGTGGCATATTTCTTCAGGCTCCCTATCAGCGCTTCTTACCGGTCTTGCGACGGCGGACGATCAGGCGGTTGCTCGCCTTGTTCTTGCTGCGGGTGCGGCCTTCAGGCTTGCCCCACGGCGAAACCGGGTGACGGCCACCGGACGTGCGGCCTTCGCCGCCACCGTGCGGGTGGTCGTGCGGGTTCATGACAACACCGCGGACGGTCGGGCGGACGCCCTTCCAACGCTTGCGGCCTGCCTTGCCCCAGTCGATGTTGGACTGCTCGGCGTTGCCGACCGCACCGATGGTGGCGCGGCAGCGGACGTCGACCATGCGCATTTCACCCGACGGCATACGCAGCGTGGCGTACTTGCCTTCACGGGCGACCAACTGAATGGCGGAACCGGCGGAACGGCCCAGCTTGGCGCCGCCACCCGGACGCATCTCCACCGCGTGCACCGTGGTGCCGACGGGGATCTGACGCAGCTCCAGGTTGTTGCCCGGCTTGATGTCGGAGCCATCACCAGCGGAGATGATGACGCCCTGCTTGAGGCCGGCCGGCGCGATGATGTAGCGCTTCTCGCCGTCGGCGTAGTGCAGCAGCGCGATGCGAGCGGTGCGGTTGGGGTCGTACTCGATGTGAGCGACCTTGGCCGGTACGCCGTCCTTGTCGTAGCGCTTGAAGTCGATCAGGCGGTAGGCCTGCTTGTGTCCACCACCGATGTGACGGGTGGTGATACGACCGGAGTTGTTACGACCACCGGTCTTCGGCTTGGCGACGAGGAGCGACTTCTCCGGCGTGGAGCGGGTGAGCTCGACGAAATCGGACACACTCGAGCCGCGACGGCCCGGCGTAGTCGGCTTGTACTTACGGATACCCATGAAGTTTCTGTTCCTTCTCTAGTTCCGGTCAGCCAACCGGCCCGGCGAAGATGTCGATGCTCTGACCCTCGGCAACGGTGACGATCGCGCGCTTGGTGTCGGCGAGCTTTCCGGTGCCGTAGCGGGTGCGACGACGCTTGCCCTGACGGTTGAGGGTGTTCACGGACACGACCTTGACACCGAAGATGGCCTCAATGGCGATCTTGATCTCGGTCTTGTTCGCGTCGGGCGAGACGACAAAGGTGTACTTGCCGTCGTCGAGCAGGTTGTAGCTCTTCTCGCTCACCACGGGACGCAGGATGACGTCGCGGTGATCACGGATCTTCAGCGCTGTCGTCACTTGTCCTTCTCCTCAGTGTTGTCGGCCTTCTTGGCCTTCTTCGCCTTGGGTGCCTCTTCGACAGCGGCTTCCTCAGCGACGGGCTCTGCCACCGCGTAGTCCTCGTTCTTGTCCGCGACGAACGCGGCGAGAGCGGCGGAGGTGAACACGATCTTGTCGTTGGCCAGCACGTCGTAGGTGTTGAGCTGGTCAACCGCGATCAGGTGCAGCGACGGGACGTTGCGCAGGCTCAGCCAGGCGTTGTCCTCGAAACGGTCCAGGACGACGAGCGCCTTGCGGATGTCGCCGGCGACCTTGGTCAGGCCTGCGAGTGCCACCTTCGTCGACGGCTTGTCACCGGCGATCTCGGAGATGACGTAGACCTCGCCGTCACGGGCGCGGTCCGACAGGGCGCCACGGAGGGCGGCCGCAATCATCTTCTTGTTGGTGCGCTGGGCGTAGCTGCGCGGCGTGGGGCCGTGGACAACGCCACCGCCGGTCCAGATCGGCGAGCGACGCGAGCCGTGGCGGGCACGACCGGTGCCCTTCTGACGCCAGGGCTTTGCGCCACCGCCGCGAACCTCGCCGCGGGTCTTGGTGTCGTGCGTGCCCTGACGGGCCGCGGCCAGCTGGGCCACGACGACCTGGTGGATCAGGGGGATGTTGGTGTTCGCGTCGAACAGCGCGGCGGGGAGGTCGGCCTTACCAGCCTTCTTGCCCTTGGCGTCCATGACGTCGATGGTCAGATCGCTCATGCTGCGTCACCCTTCCTAGCTGCGGTGCGGACGACGACGAGGGACCCGTTGTTACCGGGGATGGCGCCGCGCACGATGAGCAGGCCACGTTCCGCGTCGACGGCGTGGATCTTCAGGTTCTGCACGGTCACCTTGGCGTTGCCCATGCGGCCCATCATGCGGGTGCCCTTGAAGACACGACCGGGGGTGGCGCAGCCACCGATGGAACCGGGGGCACGGTGCTTGCGGTGCACACCGTGAGAGGCCTTGAGGCCGGAGAAGCCGTGGCGCTTCATGACGCCCGCGGTGCCCTTGCCCTTGGTGGTGCCGGTGACATCGATGAACTCACCGTCGGCGAAGAGTTCAGCGGTCAGTTCCTGACCGAGCTCGAACTCCGCCGCGTCGGCGGTGCGGATCTCCAGCAGATGCTTGCGGGGCGTCACATCAGCCTTGGCGAAGTGGCCAGCGGCAGGCTTGGTCACGTGCTTGGCCTTGATGGCGCCGAAGCCGAGCTGCACGGCGTTGTAGCCGTCAACCTCGGGGGTGCGAACCTGGGTCACGACGCAAGGGCCGGCCTGGATCACGGTCACGGGGACGACCTTGTTGTTCTCGTCCCACAGCTGGGTCATGCCGAGCTTGGTGCCCAGGATGCCCTTCACGATTCGTTCACTCATTTCAGCAGACCTCACGGAAGCTTGATCTCGATGTCGACACCCGCAGGCAGGTCAAGACGCATCAGCGAATCGACTGTCTTCGGCGTGGGATCGAGGATGTCGATCAGACGCTTATGCGTGCGCATTTCGAAATGCTCACGGCTGTCCTTGTACTTGTGGGGCGAACGGATGACGCAGTACACGTTCTTCTCCGTCGGCAGCGGCACCGGGCCGGCCACCTTCGCACCCGTGCGAGTCACGGTGTCGACGATTTTGCGCGCCGAGCTGTCGATGACCTCATGGTCATACGCCCGCAGCCTGATGCGGATCTTTTGTCCAGCCACAGTCGTTCCTAACTTCTCTTGCCCTTTGGAAATTTCAAGTTCCTGCGGGGTGAAACCCCTTGTCACTCCGTACCACGCGGCCGGGAGTGTCGGCCATTTCGTCTCAACTCAAGGGGCCCTCCCAGGAGGGTGAACCTCATTGATTTGCGCCGCTCGGACCCAGTGATGGATCCAGCTGCCCGACTCCGTTCCAGAGATGTCCCGCAGCGCAGACACGCCACCGAACTCCTCGCGGAGCAACCTGACTATTTAAGCACGCCTCCGGGACACGTCCAAATCGGGGTGTCCGAAACGCTCCGGGTCTGTGCGGCGCTCCCCGCACAGACCCGGTGACGCCCCGCGGAGCGTCAGAGGTGGAAGCGCAACGCCCACTGCGCGGCGCGCGGACGCAGTTGGTACTCAGGCCGGACGTCGGGCCCACAGGACCGGCCGCCGAGGCCCTGCTGCTGGGCGTCCAGGTACAGATGGGTACCCGACGACGGGGGCAGCTCGTGGGGATGCGTGGCAGCCGTGACCTGGTGGACGTCGTGCGCCCGCAGGGTGAAGCCGGGCAGTTCGCCGGCCACCGGTTCCGCGGAGACGGACATCCCCAGCTCCGGCAGCGTCAGTTCCCGCAGGTCGCTGCGATGGCCGCTCTCCTGCGGGACCGCGTAGTCGACGACGAGGTCCTCGATCGCCGAGTCGAACCGGCCGACATAGGCCGCCGCGCGGGAATCGGCATAGTTCTCCGCCGGGCCGGTACCGAACCACTCGGCTCGCTGCAGCCCCTCTGGAAGGGTGAGGTGCAGGCCCACGCGGGGCCAAGCGCCCGTCCACCCCGCGGTCGGCAGGGCGGAGGCATCCAAACGGAGGCCGTGGTCGTCCAACGTCCAGACCAGTTCGACGGTGACCGCCTGTTGAGTGGCGGCCGGGGCGTAGCGGTGCAGCACGGTCAAGGACCCGGGCGCGGTGCGCACGGCGACGACGCGCCGCTGCAGCCTGTCGAGACCGGCGGCGCGCCACTGCTTCTCCCAGGCGGGCCCGTCCGTGACGCCATGGCGGGCGATGGCGGGCTCCTCCTCCGAGTAGGAGTGGAAGCCGTCCAACCGGTCGTTCTCGGTGGGGGCGCGCCACAGCTCGAGGCGTGGGCCCGCCACGTCGTGGCCACCGATGGACAGGAGGTCTCCGGTGCGCGCGTCGAAGCGCCCGGGGCCCAGCGTCAGCACGCCGTCCTCCTCCGAGGGGAGATCTGCCGAGACGAGCGGGCGCAGGGTGGCCGGCGCGTCGGCGAGCAGGACCTGGCCGCGGCTCACCACGTGGCCCTCCCCCGCCCACCCGTTGTCGCCCACCAGCACGGCCTCGATGGTGCGCCAGAGCTCCCCGTCGCGCGGCCCGAAGCCGGGCAACGAGACGACCGCGAGGGCGCCCGGGGCAAGCGCGTCTACCTTCAGCTCGCCGGAGCCGATCTGGCGCCCGTCGAGTTCGTCGCGCCAGACGAACCGCAGGTCCGCTGTGTCACCGTCGTGCCGGCGGTTCTCGATCCACACCTCGCCCGCGGTGACGTGCAGCTTGATGGGTGTGATGACGGCCGCGTACTCGGCGAGCATCGGGCTGGGGGTGCCGTCGGAGAGCAACATGCCGTCGGTCACGAACGAGCCGTCGTGGAGGGGCTCGCCGAAGTCGCCGCCGTAGCCGAAGAACTCCTGCCCGTCAGCGGTGCGGGTGCGCAGACCGTGGTCGCGCCACTCCCAGACGAAGCCACCGTGCCACTGCGGGAGCTTGTCGAACAGTTCCTCGTAATCCGCCAGCCCGCCCGCCCCGTTGCCCATGGCGTGCGCGTACTCGCACAGGATCATCGGCCTCGCGGCGAGCTCCGCACCTCGCCCCGGCGAGCCGAACCGGTTGTGTCCGAGGCCCGCGGACAGGTCCTCCATCTCTTCGAGCGAGGGGTACATCCGAGAGACGACATCGGTGTAGCGGCCCTCGAAGTCGGGCTCATAGTGCACGGGGCGTTCGAGATCCCGACGGCGGAGCCACGACGCCATCGCCGCGGCGTTCTGGCCGGTCCAGGACTCGTTGCCCAACGACCAGGCGATGATCGACGGGTGGTTCTTGTCGCGCTCGAAGAACCGCTCGATGCGGTCGAGGAGGGCAGCACGCCACCGTGGGTCGTCCGTGGGGTTGTCGACCCACCCGTCCATTTCGAAGCCGTGCGTCTCCAGGTCGTTCTCCGCGATCACCCACAGGCCGATCTCGTCGGCCAGGTCCAGCAGCCGCGGGTGCGGTGGGTAGTGCGCGGTGCGCAGCGCGTTGATGTTGTGCCTCTTCATGAGGCGGAACTGCTCGCGTACGACGTCCTCGTCGAAGACGCGGCCGTGGTCCGGGTCATAGTCGTGGCGGTTGACGCCGCGCAGCCGGAGCTTGCGGCCGTTGACGCGCCACTCGTGCCCGACGATCTCGATGCGGCGGAAGCCGACGCGGAGGCTCCGGGTCTCGGCGTCGTTGGTGACCTCGGCGTCGTACAGGGCGGGGCGGTCGGCACTCCAGGGGGACACCTCCCCCACCTCGATGACGGCCACGTCCCGGGCCGAGGCGAAGGTGGTCTCCACCCCTAGCTCCGCGACACGCACGGTGATCGGGTAGGCGGCGTCGACGCACCGCAGTTCGGGGAGGAGACGGCCATGACCCGAGGCAGGGTCGTAGTCGGCCCGGAGCCACACGTCGTCGATCCCCGCCGCAGGACGCGCCAGCACGGCGACCGGGCGGAAGATGCCCGGCAGCCACCACTGGTCCTGGTCCTCCAGGTAGCTGGCTGCGGACCACTGGTGCACGCGCACGTGCAGCACGTTGACGCCGGGCCGGGCCTCTTGCGTGACGTCGAGTTCCTGGGTGAGGCGGCTGCCGCGGACGACGCCCACCTCTACCCCGTTCAGCGACACGATCGCCAGCGACTCGACGCCGTCGAAGCGGAGGTGAACCCGTTCGCCGAAGCCCTCCTCGAGCTCGAACGTGGTGCGGTAGTCGCCGGTGGGGTTCTCGTCGGGCACGAACGGCGGGTCCACAGGGAAGGGGTAGTTGATGTTCGTGTACGCCGGCCTGCCCCACTCCTCGCGCCCCTGCAGCACCCAGTGCGAGGGCACCGCGATGCTGTCCCAGTCCGAGTCGTCGAAGTCGACCGCCGCGGCACCCTCCGGCGCCAGGTCCGGCCGGGCCGCGAAGTGGAACTTCCAGGTGCCGCTGAGGTCGAGCTCAGCCGCCGTCGACGCGATGCGCGCGCGCGGCTGTACGCGCTCGCCTGATCCGGGGGAATACGACGTGATCTCGGACATGCAGGACCTCTCGGTGCCGGGTGGGAGGGGGCAAATCCACCTTAGTGCCCGGCTCGGGAAGGACCAGTGGACACCGGGAGGCGCGGACAAATGCTCAGCGTGTGGGCTCACTTTGTGAGGCGCGACCGGACAAGGCCCAGAGAAAGGCCCGGGCGACCCTGGGCCGAGCGCTGAAGGCTTGGGTGCCGGATGCCTGCGTTGGAAAAGCCCGATTTCAGTGCTGGATGTGGCGCCGAGGACGGCAACAAACCCGGCAGTGAAGCAAGCCCTTGCCGCCCTGTGTGACCCTGCATCGATCCGACTGCGCAAACTCGGGCCATCAAAGCACCCAGTTCGAGGTCTTCTCCGCGAACGGGACCCAAGTGCGCAATCGCCCCGCGCACATCACCGCTGCGGCGCGGGGCAATCGGCACAGCGGGCTGAACCCCCCCGTCGCGACGCAGAAGCTAGGCTGGGCGCGACGCTTCTGATCAAGGGGGATCACCGTGTCCGAGTTGGCCGAAACCATCCAGTTCCTCGCGGCCCGCGAGCCCTGGTCGCTGTTGAGCGCCCAACAGATCGAGTCCTTCGCACGCCGCGCCGTGGGGCAGTACGTCCGACGCGGAGACGTGGTGCTCGCCGCGGGGCAGGCGCCCCTGGCGATGTTCGTGGTGCGGTCGGGAGCCGTCGAGATCATCGACGCCAACGGTGTGCTGATCGACCATGACGAACAGGGCGACTGCTTCGGCCAGTCGTCGATCCTCGAGGAGCGGCCCTCCCGGTTCACGTTCACGGCCATCGAGGATTCGCTGCTGTGGTCGTTCGCCCCGGAGGTGGTGCGGGAACTGGTGGCCTTTCCTGAGGTGAGGCGCTTCTTCACCGAGGCCAGGCTGGGTGACGCGACGCGCCATGTGCCGGAGGGTGGGCCGGTGCTGCAGGTGCCGGTGCGCGAGATGCTCACCCGCTCCCCCATCACCATCGACCTGGGCCACACCGTCCGGCAGGCCGCCCTCGCCATGACCGAACACCGCGTGAGCGCCATCATCGTGACCAGCGGCGACGGCGACCTGGCCGGCATCCTCACCGACCGCGACCTGCGTCGCGTGGTGGCCGACGGCATCGACGTGGACAGCCCTCTGTCGGCGGTGATGAGCCACACCCCGTTCACGATCGGGGCGGATGCGCTGGCGCTCGACGTGCTGCTGTCCCTCGTCCAGCACAAGATCCACCACCTCCCCGTGCTCGAGGACGACAAGGTGCTGGGGATGGTGACCTCCGGCGACCTCATGCGTCTGGAGCGCTCCAGCCCCCTGTACATGGTGGGCGACCTGGCCAGGCAGCACGATGTCGCCGGGTTGGTGAAGGTGATGGGCAGGATCCCGAACCTGGTGGGCAGACTGCTGCGCCAGGACGCCACCGCCGAGGACATCACGCGCATCATCAGCCGCACCACCGAGGCGCTGGCCCAGCGCATCGCCGAGATGGGCGAGGCCGAGCTGGGCGCGCCCCCGGTGCCCTACGCCTGGGTGGCGCTCGGCTCGTTGGCCCGGCAGGAGCAGGCGTTGGGCTCGGACCAGGACCACGCCTTCATCCTCAGCGACGACGCGCTACCGGAGCACGACGAGTACTTCGCGGCGCTGGCCGAGTACTGCACCGCCGCCCTGGTGGAGTGCGGTTTCCCGCGCTGCCGGGGAGAGGCGATGGCCACCAACCCGCGGTGGCGGATGCCGCTGCGCGAGTGGCAGCGCACCTTCTCGAACTGGCTGGCCGCCCCGACGTCGGAAGCGGTGCTGAACTCGTCCATCTTCTTCGACATGCGGCCCCTCCACGGCGACCACACGCTCTACACCGCGCTCCAGCAGCGCGTGCTGCGGGCCGCCCCGGAATCCACCCGCTTCCTCGGCCACCTGGCCAAGCACGCCAACGCGGCCGAGGTCCCCGTCGGGTTCCTCCGCGGTTTCGTCGTGGAGAAGCGTGGCCAGCACCGCGACCGGCTCGACATCAAGCTGGGCGGCATCAACCCCATCGTCGACGTGGCCCGGATCTACGCGTTGCGCTGGGGGTTGCCGCAGGTCAGCACCCGCGCCCGGCTCGCCGCCGCTGCCGAGCACGGCGCAGAGGTGGAGAACCTGCTCGATGCCCACGAGTTCCTCGGCTACATCCGGCTGCAGCACCAGGGCCGACAGGTGGCCGCCGGCAGCGAACCCGACAACCACGTCAACCCCGAGGACCTGTCCGACTTCGAACGCAGATCGCTGCGCGAGGCGTTCGTGATCGTCGGCAAGGCGCAGGCGGCGCTCAACGTGGCGTTCCAGACGCAGTTCATCTCATGAGGTGGTCCCTCAGGCGTGGCAACGCCGGGCTGTCCGACAAGGTCCCCGACGGGGGGCTCAGGCGCTACCTGCAGACCGAGCCGCCGCCGCGGGACACGCCCATCGACCAGGTGCCCCTCCTCGCGGTGGACTTCGAGACCACGGGTCTGGTTCCGGGCACCGACAAGGTCATCTCGGTGGGCATGGTCGACGTGGACGGCCTGCGCATCCCCATGGGCAGCGCCACCAACTACCTCGTCAACCCCGGGGAGGGCGTGGGTCAGTCCGCGATCATCCACCAGCTCACCGACGACGAGGTGCTCGCGCACGGCGTGACCACCGAGGAGGCCCTCGACCGGCTGTTCCACCGCCTCGCCGGGCGGGTGCTGCTCGCGCACCACGCGACGATCGAGGTGGGGTTCATCGCCGCAGCGG
Source organism: Tessaracoccus zhenghani (assembly GCF_054552775.1). Lineage (NCBI taxonomy): Bacteria > Bacillati > Actinomycetota > Actinomycetes > Propionibacteriales > Propionibacteriaceae > Tessaracoccus > Tessaracoccus zhenghani. The sequence goes on from NZ_CM137275.1 coordinate 1,343,336, forward strand.
TCAAGCGCGTTTACGACGTGAGTATCACCCTGCGCGCCGTCGACACCCTCGGGCTCGGGCTGCGGGCGCTCGGCATGGACGAAGACCATCCGCGCGACGCGCTGCGCCTCTGGAAGCTCCGCCGAAGGGCCGGACTGCCGAGCTACAAGGGCCATGACGCTGTCGTGGACGCCCTCGCCTGCGCTGAGTTGTACCTGGCGCTGGCCCAGGAGTTGCAGCTCCGGGATCTGGGCGCGGCCCTGCGCCTCTCCTGACGCCGACGGCGGGTCAAGCGGACACGCGGCTGCTTTGCAAGGTGGGGTTGGGGGGTTAAAGTCGGGCCCCGTATGTCCTCCTCGGCTCTCGACCACCTCTCCCCCGCCTTCCCCCAGCGCGCCGCCTGGGGCACTGCGTCGTCCCTGCGCGCCTGGCAGCAGGAGGCACTGGACCAGTACGAGCGGGACCAGCCGAGGGACTTCCTCTGTGTCGCCACGCCCGGCGCAGGCAAGACCACCTTCGCCCTGCGCGTCGCCCTCACGCTGCTGCAGACCCGGCGGGTCCGGCGGATCGTCGTGGTGACACCCACTGAGCATCTGAAGGTCCAGTGGGCCGACGCCGCGGCCCGCGTCGGCATCCAGCTCGACCCGGGGCTCGGTGGCTCCTCGAAGCGGGGACGCTCGCGCGAGTTCCACGGCTCCGCGGTCACCTACGCCGGCGTGGCCGCCCGCTCCTACGTCTACGAGGCGCTCTGCCACTCGCAGGAGACGTTGGTGATCTTCGACGAGATCCACCACGCCGGCGACTCCAGGAGCTGGGGCGAGGCCATCGTCTACGCCTTCAAGGCCGCAGCCCGCCGCCTGTCGCTGACCGGTACCCCGTTCCGCTCAGACGAGAACCCCATCCCGTTCGTGGCCTACGACGAGCTCGCCCCGGGTGTGAAGCAGTCGCGGGCGGATTACACCTACGGATACGCCGAGGCGCTGGCGGATTCCGTGGTGCGCCCCGTCATCTTCATGAATTACGGCGGGCCCATGCGGTGGCGGACCAAGTCCGGCGACGAACTCGAGCTCGACCTGGGCGTGCCCACCACCAAGGACCTCACCGCCCACGCGTGGCGCACCGCGCTGTCGCCCACCGGCGAGTGGATCTCCGCGGTGCTGCGCGCTGCAGACAAGCGGCTCACCGAGGTGCGGCGGCATCTGCCTGATGCGGGCGGCCTCGTGATCGCCACCAACCAGACCACAGCCCGCGCCTACGCTCGGCTGCTCACCGAGATCACCGGGGCCAAACCGACGGTCGTGCTCTCCGACGACACCAAGGCCAGCGGCAAGATCGACGACTTCTCGGCCTCCGAGGACCGCTGGATGGTGGCGGTCCGGATGGTGTCCGAGGGCGTCGACGTGCCGCGGCTCGCCGTCGGCGTTTACGCCACGGCCACCTCCACCCCCCTGTTCTTCGCGCAGGCCGTGGGGCGCTTCGTGCGTTCACGCCGCAAGGGCGAGGTGGCCACCGTCTTCCTCCCCACCGTCCCCGTGCTCTTGGCGCACGCCGCCACGTTGGAGAAGCAGCGCGACCACGTGCTGGGGCGCCCCAAGACCGACGAGACGGACATCTGGGCGGAGACCGAGGCGCTCATGGAGGCCGCGAACCGCTCGGAGTCGGCCTCCGACGACCTGTTCGGCGAGTTCGAGGCGCTCGAATCCAAGGCGACCTTCGACCACGTCCTCTTCGATTCCCAGGCCTTCGGCATGCATGCGGAGCCCACCAGCCAGGACGAGGCCGATTACCTGGGCCTGCCCGGCCTGCTCGACGCGGGCCAGGTCAGCCAACTCCTCGCCGAGCGCCAGCGCCGCCAGATGCGCCGCCGCGAACGCGAGGACACCAAGGCGGAGCCGGAGGTTGCGCTCCACCGCGCCATGGCCTCGAAGCGCAAAGAACTCAACTCGCTGGTCAGCCAGTACGCCCGGCTCAAGGGGGTCCCGCACAGCCACGTGCATGCGGACCTCCGTCGGGAGTGCGGCGGCCCGCCGCTGGCCAAGGCCTCGCAGGCGGAGGTGGAGGAACGCGTCCGCTCCATCCGCGCCTGGCTGCGCGGCTGACCCCTCCCCCGCAGGAGTTCACCCCAACAGATTCCCCTGGATCTGGAATTAAGTTGAACTGTCAACTATGATGGGGGTATGAGCGAACAGCAAGAGCATTCCACTGGCGGCGTCTACTCCTCCAAGGGCAAAGAGTTCAGCCGCGACACCCGCTACATCGAGACCCGGATCGTCGCCGAGCCCCGTGAGGGCACCGACGACTACCCCGTCGTGCCGAACCGCTACCGCCTGATCGCCGCCTACGCGTGCCCCTGGGCCAACCGCGCCATCATCGTGCGGGAGCTGCTGGGCCTCGAGGACGTCATCTCGATGGGGAACCCCGGCCCCACCCACGACGCGGATTCCTGGACGTTCGACCTGGATCCCGACGGCGTCGACCCGGTGCTGGGCATCGCCAAGCTCAAGGAGGCCTACGAGAAGCGCTTCCCCGGCTATCCGCGCGGCATCACCGTGCCCGCCATCGTGGACGAGACCACCGGGGAGGTGGTGACCAACAACTTCCCGCAGATCACCGAGGACCTCTACTTCGAGTGGAAGCAGTTCCACAAGGAGGGAGCCCCCAACCTCTGGCCGGACGACGTCCGCGAGGAGATGGAGGAGGTCATGCAGCGCGTCTACACCGAGGTCAACAACGGTGTGTACCGGTGCGGCTTCGCGGGCTCACAGGAGGCCTACGACGCGGCCTACGACCGGCTCTGGACGGCCATGGACTGGCTCGAGGAGCGCCTCGGCAGCCGCCGGTACCTCATGGGCGACCAGATCACCGAGGCCGACGTGCGCCTCTTCACCACCCTGGTGCGCTTCGATGCTGTCTACCACGGCCACTTCAAGACCAACCGCAACAAGCTCAGCGAGATGCCAAACCTGTGGGGTTACGCCCGCGACCTGTTCCAGACGCCCGGCTTCGGCAACAACGTGAAGTTCGACCAGATCAAGGACCACTACTACATCGTCCACACGGACCTCAACCCCCTGGGCATCGTGCCGAAGGGCCCGGACCTGAGCGGCTGGGACACCCCGCACGACCGGGGCTGACCCAAGTAGACTTAAACGCGTGATGACAAGCAACGATGCGGTGCGCCGTCCCGACGGCCGCCGGCGGCTCGCCAAGTGGTTCGCAGCCGTCGTCGCATCCAGGGCAGGGGCCCCGGGTGCGGCCACCGGCCCGTCGGCGCGCGTGCAGTCCGTCAAGGAGGAGTTCGCAGCACTCCGCTCCAACCTCATCTACCGCATCGAACACGCCGCCCTGTTCGACGACGCGGCGTTGCTGACCCGCGAGTTCCACCTGGCGCTGAGGCGCTGGGAGGAAGCGCAGGGCAGCGACGACGACGAATTGCTGCAGCGCGCCGCGTCGGAGGTGGAGTTCTCGTTCCGCACGGCGAGGTCGCACGCGGAGACCGTCGGGCTCACGCACCTGCCGGCCGGCTCCCGCGCCAAGGCAGACCGCGCGATCCGGGCAGCGCGCCTGGCAGAGCGCGCGACCACCGAGCAGGAGCGCGAGGAGGCCGTCGCCCACGTGGCCGGCCTGCTCGACGCTCTGTCGCTGTACTACCTGCCGTCGCCCACCGAGGTGCCCCACCTGCTGGGTACCGCCCGCTGACCCGGACCCGCACGGCCCCACCGGAGGGTCGGCGGGCTCACAGGCTCCGCAGCACCGCGTCCAGCATCTCCTCGGTGAGCCTGCCCGTGAACGTGTTCTGCTGGCTCACGTGGTAGCAGCCCACCAGCGCCACCTCCCGCCCGTCCGGAGTGCGGAGTGGGGCGCGGGCCCCGTGCCCGAACCTGGGTTTGGGTTTCGGCACCTCCCACCCTGCGTGCCGCACGGCAGCCAGCGTGGCGTCCCACCCGATGCCGCCCAGGCACATGATGGAGCGCACATGCGGGGCGGAGATCCCCAGATCCGCATCGAGCCACGGCGCACAGGTCCGCTTCTCCTCGGTGGTCGGCTTGTTCTGCGGCGGAGCGCACCGCACCGTCGCCACGATCCGCACCCCGATCAGTTCCAACCCGTCGCCGGCGTGCTGCGAGGTGGGCTGCGTCGCCATGCCGGCCCGGTACAGCGCGGCGTAGAGCCAGTCCCCCGACCGGTCGCCGGTGAAGTTGCGCCCCGTCCGGTTCGCGCCGTTGGCCGCCGGCGCCAAGCCGACGATCAGGACTGGGGCGTCGGTGGGCCCCAGCGCCGGAGCGGGGCGACCCCAGTACGGCTGGTCCGCGAACGACGCCCGCTTCTGCACCGCCACCAGCTCGCGCCACTCAACGAGGCGGGGACAGGCGCGGCACACCGAGACCCGCGCGTCCAGCTCCTCCGGCGCAATGCCGCGCGCCAGCCGGGCGACATCGTCGGGGGTGTGGGCCACGGGCGTCGACGGCGTGGCCGGGTCGCCGGGCCAGCCGGTGCCCGGCGGCACCGGGGAGGCGAACAACTGCCCGGTGATCGGGTGCGGCAGCTCAGGCGACGGGTGCATGGGGCGACTATAGTTCGGTCCTGCAGGCCGCACGCCGCAACGTCGTCACCGTTAGGCTGGGCGCATGCCCAAGCGCCAATACGAGTCCCTCCCCGGCAGCCACGGGTCCCGCGTCCGCATCAAGGCCCGCGGCGGGGCGGTACTGCGTGATCCGCGCATCAACCGGGGCACGGCATTCACCCACGATGAGCGGGAGAAGCTGGGCCTGACCGGCCTGCTGCCCAGCCACGTGACGCCACTCGAGGCCCAGCTGCACCGCTCCTACATGCGCTTCAAGAACGCGACCACCCCCCTGTCGAAGTTCTCGTATCTCCAGGGCCTGCGGGAGCGCAATTCCGTGCTGTTCTACCGGCTCCTCAGCGAACACCTGGAAGAGGTGATGCCGGTGGTCTACACCCCCACCATCGGCGAGGCGATCAAGGAGTTCAGCTTCTGGTTCCAGACCATGGACGGCGTCTTCCTATCGATCGACCGACCGGAACTGGTGGAGGCCTCCCTCCGCGCCACGGAACTGGGCGGCGACGACGTCGACATCCTCATCGTGACGGACTCCGAGGGCATCCTCGGCATCGGCGACCAGGGCGTGGGCGGCATCCAGATCTGCAACGGGAAGAAGTCGCTGTACACGGCCACCGCGGGCATCGACCCCGACCGGATGCTCTCGGTGGTCCTCGACGTGGGCACGGACAACCTCAAGCTGCTCAACGACGAGTTGTACCTGGGCGAGCGGCACGCGCGCGTCCGTGGTGAGCGCTACGACGCCTTCGTCGCCTCGTTCGTCGCGGCGGCCCAGACCGTCTTCCCCAACGCCATGATCCACTGGGAGGATTTCGGCGCCAGCAACGCCCACCGTCTCCTGGACGCCTACCGCGGCGACATCTGCACCTTCAACGACGACATCCAGGGCACCGCGGCCGTCGTGGCGAGCGCGATCCTGGCGGGCGTCCAGGCCAAGCGGGAGAAGCTCGGCCAACAGCGCTTCGTCATCCACGGCGGCGGCACGGCAGGCGTCGGGATCGCCGACCTGCTCGTCGACCTGCTCGTCAAGGAGGGGCTCACCGGGGACGAGGCACGCAGGCTGTTCTGGGTGACCAGCAGCCGCGGTCTCGTCACCGACGACGCCACCCAGCGCTTCCGCGACTTCCAGCGCCCGTACGCGAGGGGCATCGGCGAACTGGGTGAGTGGGACCTCAACCACCCCGGTCTCTACAAGCTGGCCGACATCGTGCGCAACGTGCACCCCACCGTCCTGATCGGCACCTCGGGGCAGCCTGATTCCTTCTCCGAGGACATCATCCGCGACATGGCCGCCCACGTGGAGCGCCCGCTCATCCTGCCGCTGTCCAACCCCACGACGCTCGCCGAGGCCCTCCCGGAGGACTTGCTGGAGTGGACGCACGGCCGGGCCCTCATCGCCACCGGCTCACCCTTCCAGCCGGTGCTCCGCGACGAGACGACCTACACCATCGCGCAGGCGAACAACGCCTTGGTGTTCCCCGGCCTGGGCCTGGGCGTCGCGGTCTGCAACGCCGAACGGGTGACCGACTCGATGATCGCGGCCTCGGCGGAGGCCGTGGCCTCGCTGGCAGAGGCCCGGCGACCCGGGCAGTCGCTGCTGCCCAGCATCAACGACCTGCGGCGCGTCTCCGCGACGGTGGCCATCGCCGTCGCGAAGGCTGCGGAGGCCGACGGTGTGGCCAGGACGCCGCTCACCAACCCGGTTGAGCAGGTGTTCGAGTCCATGTGGATGCCGAACTACCCGGAGCTGGTCTTCGACTGACCTTTCCTCCCGCCTCGGCGTGGACGGACCACTGACCAATGCGGAGGATCAGAGAGTCGCGCGCAACGCCTTGAGGCGGGTGAGCGATGACTCGCGGCCCAGGATCTCCATCGATTCGAACAGCGGCGGCGACACCCGGCGGCCCGAGATCGCGACGCGGATCGGCGCGAAGGCGAACTTCGGCTTGATGCCCATGCTCTCCACGAGGCGCTCCTTCAGCGCCGCCTGGATGGAATCGGTGTCGAAGGGCACCTGCTCAGCCACCGCGATGGCGGCGTCCAACACCTCGGCGGCGTTGTCCGCCAACGCGGCCGCAGCGTCGTCGTCGACGGTGAGTTCACCGTCGGCGATGAAGAGGTAGTCCAGCTGCGGCAGGGCGTCCTTCAGCAGCACGAGCCGTTCCTGGATGATCGGCACCGCCTTGCGCAGCACCTCCACCTGCTCGGCCGACGGCGTCCAGTTGGCCTCTTCGAACCTCATGATCCGGTCTGCCAGTTCTTCGGCGGACAACGAACGGAGGTAGTGGCCGTTGAGCCAGTCGAGCTTCTTCAGGTCGAAGATGGGGCCGACGGGGTTCACCTTGGCCCAGTCGAACTCCTCGACGAACTGCTCGAAGGTCTTGACCTCCTGCTCGTCGTCGCCGGCGTAGCCGAGCAGCTGCAGGAAGTTGCGCACCGCCTCCGGGAGGTAGCCCTCCTCCTTGAACCACATGAGACGGGCGGCAGGGTTCTTCCGCTTGGAGATCTTCGACTTGTCCGTGTTGCGCAGCAGCGGCATGTGGGCGAACTGCGGCAGTTCCCAGCCCAACCACTGGTACAGCAGGACGTGCTTCGGCGTCGAGGAGATCCATTCCTCGCCGCGCACCACCGTGTTGATGCCCATGAGGTGGTCGTCGACCACGACGGCCATGTGGTAGGTCGGGAAACCGTCGGCCTTCAGGATCACCTGGTCGTCGGGGCGGGGCGCCTTGACCCCGCCGCGCACGATGTCCTGGAACGTCAGCGGAACGTCGTCGGGGATGAGCATCCGCACGACGGGGGTCTCGGAGAAGCCGGCCAGCTGGGCGCGCTCGTCGCGGGTCATCCCGTGGCACAGTCGGTCATAGCCCGTGACCGAGGCCTTGGACTGCTCCTGCTCGCGGCGCAGCTCGGCGAGCCGCTCGGACGAGCACCAGCAGTAATAGGCATGCCCGGCCTCGACCAGCTGCTCGACGAACGGCCGGTAGGTGGTCAGCCGCTCCGACTGGCGGTAGGGGCCGTGCTCGCCGCCGACGTGCGGGCCCTCGTCGGGCTGCAGGCCCAGCCAGGCAAGCGACTCGTAGATCTGGTCCTCAGAGCCCGCCACGAGGCGGGCCTGGTCCGTGTCCTCGATCCGCAGGACGAACTGTCCCCCCGTCTTGCGGGCCCAGGCCAGGTCGAACAGCGCCATGAAGGCGGTTCCGACGTGGGGGTCTCCGGTGGGCGAGGGGGCGACGCGGGTGCGGGCGGGGATCACTGTTTCGCTCATAGTGGCCCCAGCCTATCGGGCCTCACCCGTGGGGCTACTGGTCTTGCCCCCCAACTCGCGCAACACTGGAGCGTATGACTCAGGAACCGCCCCCCACGCCGGCCAGCGCCATCGAGCGCGCGCGCAAGGTGGCGGAGGAGGCGCTGTCCGGTTCAACCACAGACCCGAAGCTGAAGGCCGCCCGGGACAGGACGAAGCGGGACCTGGGCAACGTGCCGAAGGAATCGCCGGCAAAGCTGACCCGCGCCCTCTCGTACGTGCTCGACGACCTGGTCCAGGTGCCCGGTACCAAGATCCGCATCGGCGTGGACCCGGTGCTTTCTATCGTGCCGTGGGCCGGCACCGCCGTGGGAGCCGTGTTCGGCGGCAGCATCCTCGTCGACGCGATCCGGCTGCGTGCCCCCATCCCGGTCATCGGCCGCATGGCCTTCAACTCGCTGCTCGACTGGCTGCTCGGCATGATCCCGTTCGTCGGCGCCATCTTCGACGCGGCCTACCGCTCCAACAAGAAGAACCTCAAGCTCCTCAACGGAGCCATCGAGAACCGCGAGCTGGTCAAGCAGTCGTCCGTCCGGTACTGGATCGCGGTGGGGGCACTCGTGGCGGTGCTGCTGGCCGTCGTGATCACCATCCCCATCCTGCTGATCCTGGGGCTCGCAGACCTTGCCGCCGCGCGGTAGCCGGAGCGTGCTAACTTACCCGTCATGACGGAGTCATCAGCCAAGCCCTCGAACTTCATCTACGACGCGGTGCGAGGCGACGTCGAGCAGGGCAAGCGCGGCGGCCGGGTCCAGACCCGCTTCCCACCCGAGCCGAACGGCTACCTGCACATCGGGCACGCCAAGGCCATCGTGGTTGATTTTGGCGTCGCCACCGACTTCGGCGGCATCTGCCTCCTGCGTCTGGACGACACCAACCCGGAGACCGAGGAGACCAGCTTCGTCGACTCCATCATCGAGGACATCGAGTGGCTGGGCTACGAGCCCGCCGACGTGCGCTACGCGTCGGATTACTTCCAGAAGCTCTACGACTGGGCCGAGCAGCTCGTCGAGAAGGGCCTGGCCTACGTCGACGACCAGGACGGCGACGCGATCTCCGCGGGACGCGGCGGCTTCGGCAAGCCGGGGGTCAACTCCCCGTACCGCGACCGCAGCGTCGAGGAGAACCTGGAGCTGCTCCGCAAGATGCGCGCCGGCCACTACGCCGACGGTTCGCGGGTGCTGCGCGCCAAGATCGACATGTCGCACGAGAACATGCAGCTGCGTGATCCCGTGATGTACCGCATCCGCAAGGTTGCCCATCACCGCACCGGCGACGACTGGCCGATCTACCCCAACTACGACTGGGCCCATGGCCAGTCTGACGCGATCGAGGGCACCACGCATTCGCTGTGCACTCTCGAGTTCGAATCGCACCGCCCGCTCTACGACTGGTTCCTGGAGCAGCTCGGCGTTGAGGACGGCCCCCGCCAGTACGAGTTCGCCCGCCTGGAGCTGACGCACACCATCACCTCGAAGCGCCGCCTGGCGCGGCTGGTGATGGACGGCGTCGTCGACGGCTGGGACGACGCCCGGATGCCGACGCTCCGCGGCCTGCGGCGCCGCGGCTACCCGGCGGCGGCCATCCGGCAGTTCATGCTCGAGGTGGGCACCACCCGCACGAACTCGCGTCAGTCCATCGAGGCGCTCGAGTCCTACGTGCGCCGCGAACTCAACACCACGGCGCAGCGCCGCATGGTGGTGCTCAACCCGTTGAAGCTGCGCATCACCAACTGGCCCCTCGACGACAACGGGCAGCCGGCGGTGGAGCACTTCGAGGTGTCCAACAACCCGGAGCGCCCTGAGGACGGCACCCGCCAGGTGGAGTTCACCGGCGAGCTGTGGATCGAGCAGGACGACTTCCGCGAGGTCCCCCCGCCGAAGTACTTCCGCCTCTCCCCCGGCCGCGAGGTGCGTTTGCGCGGCGCCTACTTCGTGACCGCCACCGACGTGGTGAAGGACGAGAACGGCGAGGTCATCGAGGTGCTGGCCACCTACGACCCCGCGTCGAGGGGCGGCAATTCGCCCGACGGCCGCAGGGTGAAGTCCACGATGCACTGGGTCTCGGCCGAGCATGCGGTGCCGGTGCGGGCCGCGCTGTACGAACGGTTGTTCACCACCGAGGCCCCCGGCGAGGCGACGGGCGAGGCGCTGGACGACCTCAACCCGAACTCGCGCCAGATGGTCGACGGTTGGGCCGAGGAGGCGCTGGCAGACGCGGCGCCTGGCGAAGTGGTCCAGTTCGAACGCCTCGGCTACTTCGCAGCCGACCTCGACGAGGACATGCTGTTCCACCGCACCGTCGGCCTCCGCGACGAGTGGGCCGCCATCCAGAAGCGCGGCTGACACCCGTACTGACGCGGGCCCAGGAGTAATCCTGGGCCCGCATTCACGACTGACCCGCAGTGCGCAGGTGCGGGGACTCGCAGGTTTCAAAGAAGACGCGAAGAAGGCCAAGGAGATTGTGCTCCGAGGCCTTCCGCTATTCAGCTGCGGACCAGTTCGAGTCAGCCGCGCTTCTCGGGGCCTGCGAACATCACAATGTTGTTGAACACCCACTGGTTGCTCTGACTGAAGGCGTAGCCACCCGCAGGCTTCGCGGTGGCGGCGTACACCGTCGTCCACGTGTAGGAACGGCACGCGCCACGGCTGGCGGCGGCGGTGTCGCACTCGGTCTTCCACTGCCGACCGGCAGAGGTGAACGCACCGTCGGTGGTCGAGCCGAGGTCACCCAGCGGGTTGCCCTTCCTCGCCTGACGCGACATGTACGGCAGGTAGGTGAGGTTGTTGAAGGCCCAGCCCGATTCGCGGACGAACGGCCCGTCCTCCATCACGGTGGCCCAGATCTCCGTGCGGCACCGCTCCGTCTGCGAGTAGTCCTCAGAGGCCGTCACCCACTGCCGGCCGTTGAGCGTGTGCTTGCCCGGGCGTTGACCGTCAGCTTCAAGACGGCCTCGGCAGGGTTGCCGGCGGCCTCGGTCACCACGACCTCGACCTGGAAGCTGTCCCTGCCCGCCGCCGTGCCGCTGATGAGACCGTTGCTGTTGAGGACAGCCAGGCGGGTGCGCCGTCGAGCACGTAGCTCAGCGGCAGCGACTGGTCCGTGGCGCCGAGGTGTCCTGCGCCGCCGGGCTCACGCACAGTGAGCGTGGCGGAGCCGACGGTGGAGCCGTCGCTGGCGCTGAGCACCGCCTCCCCCGCCGCGGCAGGCACCTGCAGGACCGCCGAGACGCGGCCCAGGGCGTCGGCCGTGGTGGTCGCCGAGTGCGATCCCAGGGTGAGGGTCACGGTGGTGTCCGCCTCGAAGCCGACGCCGGTCACCGTCACCTCCTGTCCGGGGTCGACCACCGCCGGGGTGACCTCCACGAGGGCCGGGAGCGGCACGTCGACGAGGGGCTCAGGCTGCGCCACGGCCGGGGGGCCTTATCGGTCACTTCGGCTGCGTTCGTCAGGATGCTCCAGGGTCTGGTAGAACGAAAGGCTCACGATGCCGTAGGTGCCGCATGCCGAGGGTACGGTGCCGCAGAACTCCGGGCGGTCACGGGGGTGTCAAGGCGCCAGATGCGGTTGACACCGACGGCACGTCCGGTGCGATCTGCTGCCAGTTGCCGGCCACCTTCGTCTCGACCTTGACCTCGCGGATCTGCTGGCCGTGGTCCGCGGCGTCCTCGCTGAGGCTGATACGGTTGACGCTCTGGCGAGCCAAGGTCGATCAGCATCGGCGTGATGTCATCGCCGCCGTCGGAGACCCACGACGAGCGGCTGTTGCCGTCGGTGATGTCCTGGGTGCTCCCACCACCGACGGTGACCGCGCGTCCGCGCGCGAGGTCGTTGCCGAACGCCTTGCGACGCAGCTGTGCAAAGTCCATGATCGCGTCGACGTTGGAATGCGACAATCGACCCTCCATCGTCGGGGGCACGTTCAGCAGCAGGACGGAGTTGCGGCCAACCGACGCAGATGTCCGCCGGGGCCGACGACCGCCTCCACCTGCGCGTAGGTGCCGTGCACGTTGATCGGGTCGTCGTGGGCGAAGCCGAGCTGGAGTTCTCGATGAGGACCTCACCTTTGTCGTCGGACACCTGGATGAGGTAGGCGAAGGCCGAGGTCGAGCGCCAGGAGTCGCCGGGCTGGCGGAAGTTGACGTCGCGCAGAGGTGACGCTGAAGTGCACGGAAACCTGCTGGCGATCACGAGGGGGTGCGCGCCCGTGACCGGGGGCATGGCGACCCCGTCGAACATGACGTCGACGGTGGTCTGGGCGCCCGTGTGACGGTGATGCAGTGAGATCGCATGGCGTTCCCCGTTCGAGGGCGTCCCCGGCCGCCCTCATTTCCTCCTGCGAGGACGAAGCCCACCCACGGGTTCGGCGTCACACCGCTTCGGGACGGAGCCGACAGAGGAGCGGGAACGGCGAAGGGGCCGCACAGCCAAGCTGTGCGGCCCCTTCGCGGGATCAGTAGATCAGATCACTTGAGGATCTTGGTGACATTGCCTGCACCGACGGTACGGCCGCCTTCACGGATGGCGAACTTGAGGTTCTCCTCCATGGCGATCGGCTTGTTGAGGTGCACGGTCATCTCCGTGTTGTCGCCGGGCATGACCATCTCGGTGCCAGCGGGGAGCTGGACGACGCCGGTCACGTCGGTGGTGCGGAAGTAGAACTGCGGGGAGTAGTTCGAGAAGAACGGCTTGTGACGGCCGCCTTCTTCCTTGTTCAGCACGTAGACGTTGGCCTCGAAGTCGGTGTGCGGGGTGGTCGAGCCCGGCTTGATGACGACCATGCCGCGCTCGACGTCTTCCTTCTTGGTGCCGCGGAGCAGCAGGCCGACGTTCTCGCCAGCGCGACCCTCGTCGAGGATCTTGCGGAACATCTCAACACCGGTGACGGTGCTGGTCTGCTTCTGCTCACGGATGCCGATGATGTCGACGGTGTCGCCGGTGTTGACGACGCCGCGCTCGATGCGGCCGGTGATGACGGTGCCACGACCGGTGATCGTGAAGACGTCCTCAACAGGCATCAGGAAGGGCTTGTCGGTGTCACGCTCGGGCTGCGGGATGTACTCGTCCACGGCCTCCATGAGCTCGAGGACCGACTTGCTCCACTTCTCGTCGCCGTTCAGGGCGGGGAAGGCGGCAACGCGGACGATCTTGGTGTCTTCGAAGCCCTGAGCGGTCAGGATCTCGTCGAGTTCCATCTCGACCAGGTCGATGAGGTCAGCGTCGTCGTCGTCGATCATGTCGCACTTGTTGAGCGCGACGACGATCGCCGGCACGCCGACCTGGCGAGCCAGGAGAATGTGCTCGTGGGTCTGAGCCATCGGGCCGTCGGTGGCGGCGACCACGAGGATGGCGCCGTCCATCTGAGCCGCACCGGTGATCATGTTCTTGACGTAGTCAGCGTGTCCGGGGCAGTCAACGTGCGCGTAGTGACGCTTCTCGGTCTGGTACTCGACGTGCGAGATCGAAATGGTGATACCACGCTGGCGCTCTTCGGGCGCCTTGTCGATCTGGTCGAACGCCGAGGCAGAGTTCCACTGCGGGTACGCGTCGTGCAGCACCTTCGTGATCGCCGCGGTGAGAGTGGTCTTGCCGTGGTCGACGTGTCCGATGGTGCCGATGTTGCAGTGCGGCTTGGTCCGCTCAAACTTGGCCTTTGCCACGAGGGCTCCTTCTTGGATCTCGCCACGCACTCTGCGCAGCTCTAGATTTTTGGGGTTCCTGATGCCGGTAGGGCACAAGGGACTCATTCATTTTTGTGCAGTGAGCGCCGATAGTCAAACCAGAGGTGCTCACACTGATCGGCCAGTCTAGCGAATATGTTCAAGCTGCGGAGCGGCGAGGTTCAGATCCGGGCCCGATGGCCTATGGCCGAGGGCCGCAGCATCGAGATGTGGGCGATACCGGCCTCCTCGAACTGCTCCCCCACCGGCCTGAACCCGAAGCCCGCATACAGGGCCTGGACGTAGGTCTGGGAGTGCAACACGATCGGCTCGGCACCCAGGCGGTCCACGGCCTCCCGGATGAGCACGCGGGCCAGGCCCTCACCTCGCCGGTCGCTCCGCACCGCCACCCGGCCCAGGGCCCAGGAGGCGCCGTATTCCGGCGTGGCCAGCCTGAGCGTGCGCAGGTAGGCCGCCGCTCCCCCGTCGTCGTGGATGGCGTAGTGCAGAGTCTGCGGTGCGCGGTCGTGCTCGTCGAAATCCTGGACGTCGGCACGCTGCTCCACGTAGAACACCACCGAGCGCAGCACGGCGATGTCGAAGAACTCGTCCTTGCCCAGTTCGGCCCAGGTCCTGATCCGCATGTCCACAGCGTCACTGTATAGAAAACCGGCCGGGAGCTTTCGCTCCCGGCCGGTCTCACACATCGTGGGGCCGAGTGTTACTCGCCCTTCGCCTTGGCGACGATCTCTTCCATGATGTTCTTCGGGGTCTCGGCGTAGGAATCGAATTCCATCGAGTAGTTGGCCTGGCCCGAGGTCTTCGAGCGCAGGTCACCCACGTAGCCGAACATCTCCGACAGCGGCACGAGCGCCTTGACGACGCGGTTGCCGTGCAGTTCATCCATGGACTGGATCGAGCCACGACGCGAGTTCAGGTCACCGATGACGGTGCCCAGGTAATCCTCGGGCGTGGTGACCTCGACGGCCATGATGGGCTCCAGGATCGCCGGGTCCGCCTTGCGGGCGGCTTCCTTGAACGCCATGGAGCCGGCGAGCTTGAACGCCAGTTCCGAGGAGTCGACGTCGTGGTAGGCGCCGTCGGTCAGGGTCACCTTGATGTTGTCGACCGGGTAGCCGGCGAGCACGCCGAACTGCAGGGCCTCCTTGACACCCGCGTCCACCGCCGGGATGTACTCGCGGGGGATGCGGCCGCCGGTGACAGCGTTGATGAATTCGTACCCTGAGCCCGGTTCCGTCGGCTCGAGGTCGATGATCACGCGCGCGAACTGACCCGAACCGCCGGTCTGCTTCTTGTGCGTGTACTCGATCTTCTCGACCTTGCGGCGCAGGGTCTCGCGGTACGCCACCTGGGGCTTGCCGATGTTGGCTTCAACCTTGAACTCACGACGCATGCGGTCGATGAGCACGTCCAGGTGCAACTCGCCCATGCCGGCGATGATGGTCTGCCCGGTCTCCTCGTCGGTGTGAACGCGGAACGTCGGGTCCTCCTCGGCAAGACGCTGGATGGCGTGCGAGAGCTTCTCCTGGTCCGACTTCGTCTTCGGCTCGATGGCCTGTTCGATGACGGGGTTCGGGAAGGTCATGGACTCCAGCACGATCGGGCTGGCCGGATCGCAGAGGGTCTCTCCGGTCCCGGTGTCCTTGAGGCCCATGACGGCGCAGATCATGCCGGCGCCGATCGAGTCGATCTCCTCACGCTTGTTGGCGTGCATCTGGTAGATCTTGCCGATGCGTTCCTTCCTGCCCTTGGTGGCGTTGAGCACCTGCGTGCCCGCCTTGAGGACGCCCGAGTAGACGCGCACGAAGATCAGCTTGCCCAGGTGAGGATCGGCAGCGATCTTGAAGGCCAGGGCCGCAAGGGGCTCGTCCTCGGTGGGGTGGCGCTCGGCCTCGACCGACTCGTCGCTCGGCTTGAAGCCCTTGATGGCCGGAACGTCCAACGGAGAAGGCAGGTAGGCCACGACTGCATCGAGCAGGGGCTGGACGCCCTTGTTCTTGAAGGAGGTGCCACAGACGACCGCAGTGAAGGTGTTGGAGATCACACCTTGGCGGATCGCCGCCTTGACCTGTGCGACCGAAGGCTCTTCGCCCTCGAGGTAGAGCTCCATGATCTCGTCGTCGACGTCAGCGATGCGCTCGATCAGTTGAGCGTGCGCGGCCTCCGCGGCTTCCTTCAACTCGGCCGGGATCTCTTCGACGGTGTAGTCCTCACCGATCTTGGTCTCACCGCGCCAGGTGAGCGCACGCATCTCGACCAGATCGATGACGCCCAGGAAGCCACCCTCGGAGCCGATCGGCAACTGCAGCAGTACCGGGTCGGTGTTGAGGCGCTCACGGATCGTCTTCACGCAGTGGTCGAACGATGCACCGGTGCGGTCCAGCTTGTTGATGTAGCAGATACGCGGGACGTTGTACTTCGTCGCCTGACGCCACACCGTCATCGACTGCGGCTCAACGCCGGCCACCCCGTCGAAGACGGCGACAGCACCGTCGAGGACGCGCAGCGAGCGCTCCACTTCGACCGTGAAGTCGACGTGCCCCGGGGTGTCGATGATGTTGATGAGGTGGTCGTGCCAGAAGCAGGTCGTCGCGGCCGACGTGATCGTGATCCCGCGCTCCTGCTCCTGCTCCATCCAGTCCATGGTGGCGGCGCCCTCGTGAACTTCACCGATCTTGTAGGTCTTACCGGTGTAGAACAGGATGCGCTCGGTCGTGGTGGTCTTGCCGGCATCAATGTGCGCCATGATGCCGATGTTGCGAACCTTGTTCAGGTCGGTCACAGTTCGGTCCTTCTCGAGTATCGAAGAGTCAGGTCGTTAGACGGTGAGAGCCCCCGTACCCTGCGGTACGGGGGCAGCTGAATCACCAGCGGTAGTGGGCGAAGGCGCGGTTGGCCTCGGCCATCTTGTGCGTGTCCTCGCGGCGCTTCACGGAAGCACCCAGACCGTTCGAGGCGTCGAGAATCTCGTTCATGAGACGCTCGGTCATCGTCTTCTCGCGACGTGCGCGGGAGAAGCTGACGAGCCAACGCATCGCCAGAGTGTTCTGACGGCCGGGCTTGACCTCGATCGGCACCTGGTAGGTGGCGCCGCCGACGCGACGGGACTTGACTTCGATCGAAGGCTTGACGTTGTCGAGAGCCTTCTTCAGCGTCTGCACCGGATCGGTACCGGTCTTGGCGCGGGTGCCCTCGAGGGCGTCGTAGACGATGCCCTGGGCGACGGACTTCTTGCCGTCGAGCAGGATCTTGGAGACGAGCTGCGAAACGAGCGGCGAACCGTAGACGGGGTCGATGACCACGGGACGCTTCGGGGCGGGACCCTTGCGAGGCATTACTTCTCCTTCTTGGCGCCGTAGCGGCTGCGGGCCTGCTTGCGGCCCTTGACACCCTGGGTGTCGAGCGAGCCGCGGACGATCTTGTAGCGCACACCGGGGAGGTCCTTCACACGACCACCGCGGACGAGCACCATCGAGTGCTCCTGGAGGTTATGGCCGACGCCCGGGATGTAGGCGGTGACTTCGATGCCGGAGCTCAAACGCACGCGCGCGACCTTACGGAGCGCGGAGTTCGGCTTCTTCGGCGTGGTGGTGTACACGCGAGTGCACACGCCGCGACGCTGGGGCGAGCCCTTCAGCGCGGGCGTATTGCTCTTGGACGGTTTGTCCCTGCGGCCCTTCCGGACCAGCTGCTGAATAGTTGGCACCTGTTTGGTTTCACTTTCGTTGTCTGGATATTGGCGGGGGTTTCCCTGGCGCAGGTCTCCGTGTCATCTTTCCGGGTCACCGTTCCGGGCAGAAACACAGTTGGCTGCCGTGCGAACTCCGCACGCGTCAGGGTTCCTCGCAACGTTTAGGAACTGACCGTCATGCCAGGGCACGCACAATCGCGCCCTAGTCCGGGCACGCTTGCCAAGATTACTCCACCGGTGCCTGAGGGTCAAAAATCCCGCGTACCACCATGGCACCCCCCCAGTGAGGTGCCGCCAGCTCCCCGTCACACAGGCCGGCCACCCTCCCGTAGGGAAGGCCTGCTCACGGCAGATACGTCACGTTGTTGAACGCCCACCCCGACTCCGGGACGAACTCGCCGTTCTCAACCGTGACCACCGTCGCCCAGACCTCGGTGCCGCACCGCTCCGTCTGCGAATACGGCTCGCACGTGGTCATCCCTGACGACCGTGCGGCTGCCGTCGGTGAGCGCCGCAGCGGGACCCTCTGGAGTGCTGGACGAAGCGGTGACACTGGCATTGCGGCTCCGCTCTACGGTACCGGGCTGCGACACGGCACCGATGCTGGTCAGACCGGGGCCCCGCCCGATCCCGCGGATCCCCGCGGTGAACTCGGCGTAGGTGCGCGTCGGGGTCTGTGCATTCCACGTCTTCTGGGAGATGACAGGGAAGGAATCCTCGATCAGACCGTCGACGTCGAGTTCGGTGGAGTCGGCGTCCACCAGGTCGTTCCACACCGCGAACCAGGCGCCGTTGGGCCACCCGCCGGCACGATGTCGGTGGCGTCGAGCCGGTTGGGCAGGCACACGTCAATGGAGCCCCACGCGGCCGGCCACTCACCGTGGCTGCGGATGTACTCAGCCATCTCATTGAAGGAGTCCCGGTACTCCTCGGCCTCTGCCCGGCGCGCGTCTCACACAACACCGAGCCAGTGATTTCACCATGAATCCTTCGACGCCCCAGGACACTATCCCGGGGTTCCTCGTGTCTGCAGGTCGGGGCGATGTGCTCACCCACCTTGAGCAACACCGCCAACGGCAGCTCGGCCTTCCGCACCGGGTTCGGGGCGGGACCGATCGGCTCGAACGCGTCTGCGCAGGGCGCGGAGGGTACCGCAGCGCCACCTCGATCAGCAGTCGGGGTGGGCCAGGGATTCGTTATGAAACCGAGACTGATCGATTGCGCGATTCACGTTGACGGGGGCCTCTGAGTTGAGCAGCATGTGACAAAGAAAACCGTTTCACGGGTCCTCGTATGCCGCCCCGTGTCACACCATGCCGATTCGTCGGAGAGGGCATCAGAGCCCCACCCAGGGATGGCCAGAGTTGGCCTCCACTGAACCGTTTCTAGGAGGAAACGATAATGAAGCTCAATCGTCGCGGGTTCATCGGGCTGGGCGCTGCCAGCGTTGCCGTCCTCGGTCTGGCCGCCTGCGGAAATGACACCGCCGAAACCGGTACCGATCCGACCACCTCCGCCAGCGCCGGCGGAGGGGAAGCGGCAGCCGGCGGCAAGGTCGGCGTCTCGATGCCCACCCAGACCTCGGAGCGCTGGATCGCCGACGGCGACGCCGTCAAGTCGCAGCTCGAGGAGGCCGGCTTCGAGGTCGACCTGCAGTTCGCCAACGATGACATCCCGACCCAGTCGCAGCAGGTCGACCAGATGATCACCCAGGGCGTCAAGGTCCTCATCATCGCCGCCATTGACGGCACCGCGCTCGCACCGCAGCTGGATGCGGCGGCCGCAGCCGGGATCAAGGTGATCTCGTACGACCGTCTGATCCGCGACTCGGAGAACGTCGACTTCTACGTCTCCTTCGACAACTTCAAGGTGGGCGTCGCTCAGGGCCAGTCCCTCATCGACGGCCTCGCTGAGCGCTTCAGCGCCGAGAAGCCCGCCAACATCGAGCTGTTCGCCGGATCGCTGGACGACAACAACGCGCACTTCTTCTTCGACGGCGCCATGTCGGTCCTGCAGCCGAAGATCGATGCAGGCGAGTACGTCGTCCCGTCGGGCCAGACCTCCATCGAGCAGGCCGCCATCCTCCGTTGGCAGCAGGAGACAGCGCAGAAGCGCATGGAGGACCTCCTCACCGCCAACTACAGCGACAAGAAGCTCCACGGCGCGCTGTCCGCCTACGACGGTCTCTCGCGCGGCATCATCACCGCCCTGGAGAACAACGGCTACAGCGGTGACACCTTCCCGATCGTCACCGGTCAGGACGCCGAGATCGCCTCGGTCAAGCTCATCAACGACGGCATCCAGTACTCGACGATCTTCAAGGACACCCGTCTCCTGGCCGAGCAGGCCGTCAAGGCCGCCGTCGCGCTGCTCGAGGGCAACGAGCCCGAGGCCAACGACACCGAGACCTACGACAACGGCGTGAAGGTCGTGCCCTCGTACCTCCTCGACGTCACCACCGTCACCAAGGACAACGTCACCGAGGCCCTTGTGGACACCGGCTACTGGACCCAGGAGCAGGTCGACTCCGGCGTTGCCTGATCCCCGGTAACTGACGCGATGGGGCCGGTGGTTGAATACAACCGCCGGCCCCATCCCAATTGAAAGCAGGCATACCTTGAGCGACATCATTCTCGAGATGCGCAACATCACCAAGGAATTCCCCGGTGTGAAGGCGCTGTCAGACGTGAATCTCAGCGTGCGGCGGGGCGACATCCACGCCATCTGCGGTGAGAACGGAGCCGGCAAGTCCACCCTCATGAAGGTGCTGTCCGGCGTCTACCCGCACGGTACCTACGATGGCCAGATCTTCTTCGATGACGAAGAGGTCAAGTTCAACTCGATCAACCAGTCCGAAGCCAAGGGCATCGTCATCATCCACCAGGAGTTGGCGCTGGTCCCCCAACTGTCCATTGCGGAAAACATCTTCCTCGGCAACGAGCAGGCGGAGAGCGGCCGCATCAACTGGCACAAGACCAACCAGCGCGCCGCCCAACTGCTGCGCCAGGTGGGCCTCGACGAGAACCCCACCACCCTCATCCAGGACATCGGAGTGGGCAAGCAGCAGTTGGTGGAGATCTCGAAGGCGCTCTCCAAGAAGGTCAAGCTACTGATCCTCGACGAGCCCACCGCCGCCCTCAACGACACGGACTCGGCGCACCTCCTGGGCCTGCTGCGGCAACTGCGCGATGAGGGCATCACGTCGATCATGATCTCGCACAAGCTCAACGAGATCATCTCCATTGCCGACGCCAACACGATCATCCGTGACGGAATGACGATCGAGACCATCCAGAAGGGCCCGGAGATGCAGCAGAGCCGCATCATCAAGGGCATGGTCGGTCGCGACCTCGAGCATCTCTACCCCGCCCACGAGCCAAAAATCGGCGAGGAACTTTTCCGCATCGAGGACTGGTCCGTCATGCACCCCACCATCCCGGGGCGCAAGACCATCGGCGATGCCAGCCTCAACGTCCGCGCCGGCGAGATCGTCGGCATCGCCGGCCTCATGGGCGCGGGCCGCACCGAACTCGCCATGAGCGTCTTCGGCGAGGCGTGGGGCCACAAGGTCAGCGGAAAGGCATACCTGCATGGCAAGGAGGTTGACCTCTCCTCCGTACACCAGGCGATCAACGCCGGCTTGGCATACGCCACAGAGGACCGCAAACGGTTCGGCCTCAACCTGATCGACGACATCCGCCGCAACATCTCCGCCGCCTCCCTCGACCGGCTCAAGACTCCTCTCGGGTCGGTCAATGCCAACGAGGAGATCAAGCGCGCCGAGCAATTCCGGGGCAGCATGCGCATCAAGGCGCCGTCGGTGATGACGATCGCAGGGCAACTGTCCGGCGGTAACCAGCAGAAGGTCGTCCTCTCCAAGTGGATGATGACCGAACCAGAGGTGCTCATCCTCGACGAGCCGACCCGAGGAATCGACGTCGGCGCGAAATATGAGATTTACACCATCATCAACTCACTCGCCGACGCGGGCAAGGCCGTCATCGTGATCTCGTCCGAGTTGCCCGAACTGCTAGGCATCTGCGACCGCATCTACACGCTGGCCTTCGGGCGCATCACCGGCGTCCTGGATCGCGGCGAAGCAAACCAGGAGAACCTCATGACACTCATGACCAGGGAAAGGGAGGCTGTCTGACATGGCAAGCGTCAAGAACATGCTGGGGGCGGTGAACCTCCGCCAGAGCGGCATCTTCCTGGCCCTGGTGGCCATCATCATCCTCTTCCAAGTCTGGACGAAGGGCCTCCTGCTCAGCCCTCCCAACGTGACCAACTTGGTGCTGCAGTACTCCTACATCCTGGTGTTGGCGATCGGCATGCTGTTCGTCATCGTCGTGGGCCACATCGACCTGTCCGTGGGATCCGTGATCGCGCTCGTGGGTGCCATCGCGGCAACCCTCGTGATCAAGATGGGGCAGGCGTGGTGGGTCGCGGTGATCGCCGGCCTCGCAGTCGGTGTGCTGATCGGCCTCTGGCACGGCTTCTGGGTGGCTTACGTCGGCATCCCCGGCTTCATTGTGACGCTGGCCTCCATGCTGCTGTTCCGTGGCGCGACGTTCATGGTGCTGGGGTCGATTTCGCTGTCCCCCATGAGCAACGAGTACAAGCAGATCGCCACGGGGTTCCTCCAAGGACTCTTCGGTACAGTCCCCATCCTCGGCAAGAACGTGGATGTCTTCACGCTGCTGGTCGGCATCTTGGCGGTGGCCGGGTTCATCTTCAGCGCGCTGCGTACCCGCGCGGCCCGCATCCAGTATGAGCAGCCCGTGGAGAAAGCAGGCCTGATGGTCGCGAAGTTCGCCGCGATCGCCGTAGCGGTGCTCTTCTTCGCCTTCCAGCTCTCGGTGAGCCGGGGCTTCCCGATCGTGTTGTTCATCCTGGCCGCCCTGATCCTGCTCTACGCCTACCTGTCGCAGAACACGGTCTACGGTCGCCACACCTACGCCATCGGCGGCAACATCCATGCGGCCCGCCTTTCGGGCGTCAACGTGAAGCGCACCATCATGCTCG
This sequence comes from Tessaracoccus zhenghani, assembly GCF_054552775.1. Classification (NCBI taxonomy): domain Bacteria; kingdom Bacillati; phylum Actinomycetota; class Actinomycetes; order Propionibacteriales; family Propionibacteriaceae; genus Tessaracoccus; species Tessaracoccus zhenghani. The sequence continues at coordinate 1,365,600 of NZ_CM137275.1, forward strand.
TGTACGTGCACATGGGTCTGTTGTCGGCCATTGCGGGCATCATCTACTCCTCGCGCGCGAACGGTGCGCAGCCCGCCGCCGGCAACGGCATCGAACTCGATGCGATCGCCGCCTGCTTCATCGGTGGCGCAGCCGTCACCGGCGGCGTCGGCCGGGTCGTCGGCGCCATCATCGGTGGCACGATCATGGCAGTCATGACCAATGGCATGCAGCTGCTCGGCGTGGAGGCACCCACTCAGCAGGTCGTCAAGGGCCTCGTGCTCCTCCTCGCCGTTGCGTTCGACCTCGTGAACAAGCGGCGCGCAGTGTCCAAGGGGTAACTGCCCGGACACTGCAGCAGGGCGGGAGACCGGTAAGCGGATCCTCGTGGTCCCTCGCAACACCTGCTGTAGGTGATCTGAAGCACATCATGCACACGCCCGGCTGGCTCGTCCCAGCCGGGCGTTGTGCGTGGTCAGCGCTCGAACCGATCCGGCGAGCAGCCTCAGCCGCGGCACGCAGCGCTGCGCAACCGAAGGACTCGGCCCCGCAACGCCACAAAAGGACACGGTCCCCGCAACTCCCAGAACTGGGTGTTGCGAGGACCGTGAGGAGTCGCCGTCAGTGCCCCCTTCGGGGCCAGGTTCAGCGAATCTCGCCGAAGTCCATCTCGTCGAGCGGCACGGCCGGGCCGACCACGTCAGAGCCGAACGCGTAATCGTACGGGTCGTAGCTCATCGTGTAGGCCGTGGCGCGGGCCTCTTCGGTGGGCTCCACCCGGATGTTGCGGTAACGCTCGAGACCGGTGCCGGCAGGGATCAGTTTGCCGAGGATGACGTTCTCCTTCAGGCCCATGAGCTTGTCGCTCTTGCCCTGGATGGCGGCATCCGTGAGGACCTTGGTCGTCTCCTGGAAGGACGCGGCGGACAGCCACGACTCCGTCGCGAGCGACGCCTTGGTGATACCCATGAGCACCGGACGACCCTCAGCGGGCTTGCCGCCCTCAGAGAGCGCCCGACGGTTCGAGGCCTCGTAGCTGGGACGGTCCACGAGCTCGCCCGGCATCATGTCGGTCTCGCCCGAATCGATGACGGTCACGCGACGCAGCATCTGCCGGATGATGATCTCGATGTGCTTGTCGTGGATGGGGGCACCCTGCGTGCGGTACACACGCTGGACCTCCTCCACGAGGTGCTCCTGCACCTTGCGGAGACCACGCACACGCAGCACGTCCTGCGGGTCCACCTGGCCGGCGGTCAACTGCTGACCGATCGACACGCGGACGCCGTCCTGGATGTGGATGCGCTGGCCCGTGTTGTCCTCGAACTCGAGGCGGGTGCGGCGGCCGACCGGGTACTCCAGGTCTTCGCCACCGTCGTCGCGCACGATGACGATCTTGCGCGAACGGTCGCCGTCCTCGATCCGCACGACGCCGTCGGCCTCTGCGATCGGGGCCTTGCCCTTGGGCTGGCGGGCCTCGAAGAGCTCCGTGACACGGGGCAGACCCTGCGTGATGTCGTCACCGGCCACACCACCGGTGTGGAAGGTACGCATCGTCAGCTGGGTACCGGGCTCGCCGATGGACTGCGCGGCGACGATACCGACGGCCTCGCCGACGTCCACCAGCTTGCCGGAGGCAAGCGAACGGCCGTAGCACATGGCACAGGTACCGGCAGCCGACTCACAGGTGAGCACGGAGCGGACCTTGACCGTGGTGACCCCGGCCTCAACCAGCTTGAGGATCTCGGCGTCACCCAGGTCCGTGCCGGCCTGGACCAGCACGTTGCCCTCGGAATCGACAGCGTCGACGGCCAGCGAGCGGGCGTAGACGGCGGTCTCCACGTCGACCGTGGTCTCCACAGAGGCGCCCTTGGCGAACGGCTCAGCGGGGATCTCGATCGGGCGGCCCGTCTCGTCCACACCTGCGGTGGTCCACTTGGCGATGACCTTGGTGAGGCCACGCTCGGTGCCGCAGTCTTCCTCGCGGATGATCACGTCCTGGGAGACGTCGACCAGACGACGGGTCAGGTAGCCGGAGTCTGCGGTACGCAGAGCGGTGTCGGCCTGGCCCTTTCGGCCACCGTGCGTCGAGATGAAGTACTCGAGCACCGACAGGCCTTCGCGGAAGTTGGACTTGATCGGGCGGGCGATGATCTCGCCCTTCGGGTTGGCCACGAGTCCTCGCATGGCGGCGATCTGGCGCATCTGCGTCATGTTTCCTCGAGCGCCCGAGTCCACCATCATGAAGATGGGGTTCTCGGTCGTGAAGTTCGCCTTCATGGCCTCCGTGAGTTCCGTGGTGGCGTCACCCCAGATGCCGATGAGCTCGGACCGGCGCTCGTCCTCGGTCAGCTGACCGCGGTCGTAGAGCGTGTCGATCTTGGTCGCGCGACGCTCGTAGACGTCAAGGATCTCGGCCTTCTGCGGCGGGGTCTGGACATCCGAGATGGACACCGTCACGCCGGAGCGCGACGCCCACTTGAAGCCCACGTCCTTCAGGTTGTCGAGCGCAGCCGCGACCTTGACCTTCGGGTACGTCTCCGCCAGCTCGTTGATGATCGGGCCCAAGACGCGCTTCCCGACGACGGTGTTGACGTAGTGGAAGTCCTCCGGCAGCGCCTCGTTGAAGAGGGCGCGCCCGAGCGTGGTTTCCACCAGCACCGAACCGTCGGGGCGGGGCTCGACGCCGTCCACGACGACGTCACGCAGCACGATGCGGCACCTGGCGCCGATCGACAGGTCGCCGCGGTCGAAGGCCATGATGGCCTCGGCCAGCGACGAGAAGAGTCGGCCCTGTCCCTTGCCCTCACGTTCGGAGGTGAGGAAGTAGTGACCGATGATCATGTCCTGCGTGGGCATGGTCACGGGGCGGCCGTCTGCCGGCTTCAGGATGTTGTTGGTCGAGAGCATCAGCACGCGTGCCTCAGCCTGGGCCTCGGCCGACAGCGGGAGGTGCACGGCCATCTGGTCACCGTCGAAGTCGGCGTTGAACGCCGTGCAGACGAGCGGGTGGATCTGGATGGCCTTGCCCTCGATGAGCTGGGGCTCGAACGCCTGGATGCCGAGGCGGTGCAGGGTTGGTGCACGGTTCAGCAGCACGGGGTGTTCGGTGATGACCTCTTCGAGGACGTCCCACACGACGGGGCGCTGACGCTCCACCATGCGCTTGGCGGCCTTGATGTTCTGGGCGTGGTTCAGGTCGTCGAGACGCTTCATCACGAACGGCTTGAACAGCTCCAACGCCATGGCCTTCGGCAGGCCGCACTGGTGCAGCTTCAGCTGAGGACCGACCACGATGACCGAGCGGCCCGAGTAGTCGACGCGCTTGCCCAGGAGGTTCTGACGGAAGCGACCCTGCTTGCCCTTGAGCATGTCGGAGATCGACTTCAGCGGGCGGTTGCCCGGCCCGGTGACGGGACGGCCACGACGGCCGTTGTCGAACAGCGAGTCGACGGCCTCCTGCAGCATCCGCTTCTCGTTGTTGACGATGATCTCGGGTGCACCGAGGTCGATCAGCCTCTTGAGACGGTTGTTGCGGTTGATGACGCGGCGGTACAGGTCGTTGAGGTCCGAGGTGGCGAAGCGGCCACCGTCGAGCTGCACCATGGGGCGCAGGTCCGGGGGGATGACCGGGACGACGTCCAGCACCATCGACGACGGCGCGTTCTGGCCGTTGAGGAATGCGCTGACCACCTTGAGGCGCTTCAGGGCACGCGTCTTGCGCTGGCCCTTGCCCGTGGCGATGGTCTCGCGCAGCGAGATGGACTCGGCCTTCAGGTCGAAGTCCTGCAGGCGCCGCTGGATCGCCTCGGCGCCCATGGAACCCTCGAAGTACTTACCGAAGCGCTTCTTCATCTCGCGGTAGAGGATCTCGTCGCCCTCGAGGTCCTGGACCTTCAGGCCCTTGAACCGCTGCCACACCTCGTCGATGCGGTCCAGCTGACGCTGCGCACGGGTGCGGATGAGGTTGGCTTCCTTCTCGCCGGCCTCGCGCACCTTGCGCTTAACGTCGGCCTTGGCGCCCTCTTCCTCAAGAGCGGCCAGGTCCTCTTCCAGCTTGCGCATGCGGGTTTCGATGTCCGCGTCACGCTTGCCGGCGACCTGCTTGGACTCAGCCTCGACCTTCGCCTGCAGCGAGGAGAGGTCGCGGTGGCGGCCCTCCTCGTCGACGGAGGTGATCATGTGCGCGGCGAAGTAGATGACCTTCTCGAGGTCCTTCGGCGCGATGTCCAGCAGGTAGCCGAGACGGCTGGGGACACCCTTGAAGTACCAGATGTGGGTCACGGGCGCGGCCAGCTCGATGTGCCCCATGCGCTCGCGACGCACGTTGCTCCGGCTCACCTGGACGCCACAGCGCTCGCAGACGATGCCCTTGAAGCGGACGCGCTTGTACTTGCCGCAGTAGCACTCCCAGTCACGGGTGGGGCCGAAGATCTTCTCGCAGAAGAGGCCGTCACGCTCCGGCTTGAGGGTTCGGTAGTTGATGGTCTCGGGCTTCTTGACCTCGCCCTCGGACCACTTCTGGATCTGCTCGGTGCTCGCGAGACCGATCCGGAGTTCATCGTAGAAGTTCACGTCCAGCACGTTTGGCTTCTCTTTCCCCTACTTCGGCAGTAGGCGCCTGTGAGACATCGGCGATCTCGCCTGTCTCGGATTTCAAGTGTGTGCGAGCGAAGCAAGCTCCGCTGGTGGGCTCACGTGGGGCGCAGCCCCCCGCGGATCAGACTTCGCCGACGTCCATGAAGTTGTCGCTACCGGGACGGCGACCGAGATCGATACCGAAGTCTTCGGCCGAACGCATGTCGTCCTCCGAATCAGTCAGGTCGATGACGGTTCCGTCGTCAGAGAGCACCTCTACGTTCAGGCAGAGGGACTTCATTTCCTTGACGAGCACCTTGAAGGACTCAGGGATGCCCGGCTCGGGGATGTTCTCCCCCTTGACGATCGCCTCGTAGACCTTGACGCGGCCAGGCACGTCATCGGACTTGATGGTGAGCAGTTCCTGCAGCGCCCAGGCGGCACCGTAGGCCTCGAGGGCCCACACTTCCATCTCACCGAAGCGCTGGCCACCGAACTGGGCCTTACCGCCGAGCGGCTGCTGGGTGATCATCGAGTACGGACCGGTCGAACGCGCGTGGATCTTGTCGTCGACCAGGTGGTGGAGCTTCAGCATGTACATGTAGCCCACGCCGATCTTCTCCGGGTACGGCTCGCCGGAGCGGCCGTCGAAGAGACGGGCCTTGCCAGTGGAGTCCACCAAGCGGTCACCGTCACGGGTGGTCAGCGAGTTGGCGAGGAGACCAGCGATCTCCTCCTCGTTGGCACCGTCGAACACGGGACTGGCGACCTTGGCGTCGCCGTCGACGTGGCCGAGGCCGACGTCACGGAGGCGCTCGGCCCACTCTTCCTGGACCCCGGTGATGTCCCACCCGGTCTTGGCGATCCAGCCGAGGTGGTTCTCGAGGACCTGGCCCACGTTCATTCGCGAGGGCACACCCAGCGGGTTCAGCACGATGTCGACGGGGGTGCCGTCCTCGAGGAACGGCATGTCCTCCACCGGAAGGATCTTCGAGATGACGCCCTTGTTACCGTGGCGGCCGGCGAGCTTGTCGCCGTCGGAGATCTTGCGCTTCTGGGCAACGTGCACGCGAACCAGTTGGTTCACGCCGGGGGGCAGTTCGTCGTCGTCCTCGCGGTTGAACACGCGCACGCCGATGACGGTGCCGGATTCACCGTGGGGAACCTTGAGCGACGTGTCGCGCACCTCGCGGGCCTTCTCGCCGAAGATGGCGCGCAGCAGGCGCTCCTCCGGGGTGAGCTCGGTCTCGCCCTTGGGCGTGACCTTCCCGACCAGGATGTCGCCGGCGGAGACCTCGGCGCCGATGCGCACGATGCCACGCTCGTCGAGATCAGCCAGCATCTCGTCGGAGACGTTGGGGATCTCGCGGGTGATCTCCTCAGCGCCCAGCTTGGTGTCGCGGGCGTCGACCTCATGCTCCTCGATGTGGATCGAGGTGAGGACGTCGTCCTGCACGATGCGCTGCGACAGGATGATGGCGTCCTCGTAGTTGAGGCCCTCCCACGGCATGAAGGCCACGAGGAGGTTCTTGCCGAGTGCCAGTTCGCCCTGGTCCGTGCAGGGGCCGTCTGCCAGCGGGGTGCCGATCTCGACCCGGTCGCCGGGGCCGACCAGCGGACGCTGGTTGATGCAGGTACCTGCGTTCGAGCGGACGAACTTGTCCAGCTTGAAGCTGGAGTACGTGCCGTCGTCGTTGGCGATCTCCAGGAGGTCTGCCGAGACGGAACTCACCACGCCGGGCTTGCGGGCCAGGGTGACGTCACCGACGTCGACCGCGGCGCGGTATTCCATGCCGGTGCCGACGACGGGTGACTCGTTGCGGAGCAGGGGCACCGCCTGGCGCTGCATGTTGGCGCCCATGAGGGCACGCGAGGCGTCGTCGTGCTCGAGGAACGGGATCAGCGCCGTGGCGATGGAGACCATCTGGCGCGGGGACACGTCCATGTATTCGACCTCGCCGACGGGGACCTCGTCGGCGTCGCCGTGCTTCAGGCGGACGAGCACGCGCTCCTCCGTCAGGCGGCCGTCCTCGTTCACTGCGGCGTTGGCCTGCGCGATCGAGTAGCGGTCCTCCTCATCAGCGGTCAGGTAGTCGATCTGATCGGTCACGTGACCGTCGACGACCTTGCGGTACGGGGTCTCGATGAAGCCGAACGCGTTGACGCGGGCGAACGAGGCCAGCGAGCCGATGAGGCCGATGTTCGGGCCTTCAGGGGTCTCGATGGGGCACATGCGGCCGTAGTGCGACGGGTGGACGTCTCGGACTTCCATGCCGGCGCGGTCACGGGACAGACCACCGGGGCCCAGCGCAGACAGACGACGCTTGTGCGTCAGGCCGGCGAGCGGGTTGTTCTGGTCCATGAACTGCGACAGCTGCGAGGTTCCGAAGAACTCCTTCAGCGCGGCGGTCACCGGGCGGATGTTGATCAGCGTCTGAGGCGTGATGGCCTCGATGTCCTGCGTGGTCATCCGGTCGCGCACGACGCGCTCCATGCGGCCCAGGCCGGTGCGGAGCTGGTTCTGGATCAGCTCGCCCACGGTGCGGAGACGACGGTTGCCGAAGTGGTCGATGTCGTCGGCCTCGACGGGGAGGTCACCCAGGAATTCCTTGTGCTCGTGCAGGGCGACGATGTAGCCGATGGCTGCGGAGATGTCGTCCTCGGTGAGCACCTGCTGATCGAACGGGAGCTCGAGGCCGAGCTTCTTGTTGATCTTGTAGCGGCCGACCTTCGCCAGGTCGTAGCGCTTGTCGTTGAAGTAGTAGTTCTCGAGCAGCTGCTGCGCAGCGTCACGTGCCGGGGGTTCGCCCGGACGGAGCTTGCGGTAGATGTCGAGGAGTGCCTCGTCCTGCGTCTTGACGGTGTCCTTCTCGAGCGTCAGCCGCATGGACTCCGCGTCGCCGAACTCAGAGAGGATGCGGTCTTCTGTCCAGCCGAGCGCCTTGAGCAGGACGGTGACGTTCTGCTTGCGCTTGCGGTCCAGGCGCACGAAGACCATGTCGCGCTTGTCGATCTCGAACTCGAGCCACGCGCCACGCGAGGGGATGACCTTGCAGGAGAAGATGTCCTTGTCCGAGGTCTTGTCGGGGGTCTGTTCGAAGTAGACGCCGGGCGAGCGCACGAGCTGCGAGACGACGACACGCTCGGTGCCGTTGATGATGAAGGTGCCACGGTCCGTCATCAGCGGGAAGTCGCCGATGAAGACGGTCTGGGACTTGATTTCACCGGTCTCATTGTTGGTGAACTCAGCGGTGACGAAGAGCGGTGCCGCGTAGGTGGTGTCGCGGTCCTTGCACTCCTCGATCGTCCACTTGGGCTCCTCGAAGCGGTGGTCGCGGAACGACAGCTGCATCGAGTCCTGGAAATCGGAGATGGGTGAGATCTCGGCGAAGATCTCTTCCAGGCCGGAGCGGGTGTTGACGTCGGTGCGGCCGGCAGCGAGCTGCTCTTCGACCTTCGCCCGCCAGGTCTCATTCCCGATCAGCCAGTTGTATGCGTCGATCTGCAGGTCCAGGAGGTTGGGAACCTCCAGAGGCTCGTGAATCTTCGCGAACGAGATACGACCGGTGGACGAGACGACATTGGTGTTCTTCAACGCAGAGCGCGAGGCGGCCAAGATTGGGTCCTTCCAAGAACGCTTGAAGCAAATATCCGTGCATGGCGAACTGCCCGTGTCAAATCACGGGCGCAACGCATAGCGGGGCAAAGAACCACTATAGATCAAATAGCCGCGGACGGCAACAACCGCCGGCCCCCGGATTTCGGCCTGCGGTGGAAGGGGCGACGTCGACCTCGCGGGACCGATGATACCGCTCCGGCTGGCGGTGGCAAGTGAAAACGGCCCGCCCCCTCGCGGGGACGGGCCGTCGGAAGAGTTGGTGACTCTAGATCACTTGAACTCGACGGTACCGCCGGCGGCCTCGAGGGCCTCCTTGGCCTTGGCAGCGGTGTCCTTGTCGACGCCCTCGAGCACCGGCTTCGGAGCACCCTCGACGAGGTCCTTGGCCTCCTTCAGGCCGAGGGAGGTCAGAGCGCGCACCTCCTTGATGACGGCGATCTTCTTCTCGCCGCCCGAGGTCAGGATGACGTCGACCTTGTCGGAGGCAGCTTCCTCGTCGCCGTCGCCAGCGGCGTCGCCGGCAGCGGCAGCCGGAGCGGCCGCAACGGCCACCGGAGCAGCGGCGGTCACGCCGAAGGTGTCTTCGAACAGCTTCACGAACTCGGAGAGCTCGATGAGGGTCATCTCCTTGAAGGCGTCAAGGAGCTCTTCGTTGTTGAGCTTAGCCATGAGGCTTTCCTTTCAGATTGGTCCGCAGCGTGCGGAACAGTGTTGTTATTCCGCAGCTTCCGCTGCTTCAGGTGCCGCTTCCGCGGCGGGGGTCTCGTCCGTGGCTTCGGTGGCCGGCGCGGAGCCAGCACCACCGATCAAGGAGGGGTCAGCCTGTGCGGCGTCGCGCAGCGCGCCGAGCACGCGAGCGCCCTGCGACAGCGGGGCAGCCAGCATGTAGGCGGCCTTGGCCAGGTTGGCCTGGAGCGCGCCTGCCATCTTGGCCAGCAGAACCTCGCGGGATTCGAGGTCTGCCAGCTTCAGAACAGCCTGGGCGTCGAGGAACTTGCCTTCCAGGACACCACCCTTGATTGCCAGAGACGGATTTGCCTTCGCGAAGTCACGCAGCCCCTTGGTGGCGGCTGCGATGTCACCCGTGACGAAAGCGATAGCCGTGGGGCCGGTGAGGGTCTCGTCGAGCCCTTCGATTCCGGCTTCCTTGGCAGCGATCGCCGTCAGGGTGTTCTTCGCAACGGCGTAGGTGGCGTTCTCACCGAGCGAACGGCGCAGCTGCTTGAGCTGCGCCACGGTGAGACCGCGGTACTCGGTCAGCACTGCCGCTTCGGACTTGCTGAAAGCCTCAGCCAGTTCCGAAACCTTGGCAGCCTTATCCGGCCTCGCCATATGAGTCTCCTTCCGGTCTAACACCTCTGCCCGCCGTGACGGGCGGCCCGAGGGCCGAAGTGACGCAAGACACAAAAACGCCCCGGCGCTCAGGCGGCGCGGGGCGGACAGGTATAACCTATTCTTCTCACGTTCACCTGCGCGGGTGCCATGTGGCTTTATGGCTGTTGAGCCACCTGCGGTCTTCGGCTCCCGAAACGATACCGGATGCCCACCCGGGCGCCAAATCGTCGGCGCCGGCCACCCCTGGGGCCGCACCCAATGCAGTCCCAGAGGCCTCGTCCATTAAGATTTGGCAGTTGAATCATCCCGTCTCCGCCTTGAGAGAAGAACTGACATGCGCCGAATCCTCGCCGCCAGCCTGCTGGCCGCACTCACGCTGACCGCCTGTGGCGGGCAGGACGCCTCCGGGCCCGCCGACGCCGCCGACTCCACGGACCGCAGCCACGACGTGTCCGGCGTCCAGAAGGTGGACGAGATCGCGGCCCTGCTGCCCGCCGCCGTCGCCGACAAGGGCACCCTGGTCGTCGGTGCCGCCGTGGACTACGCCCCGGCCGAGTTCCGCGCCGATGACCTGCAGACCGCCATCGGCTACGACGTCGACCTCAGCAAGGCGCTCGGCAACGTGCTGGGCCTCGAGGCCGAGGTCGTCGACGGCGAGTTCGCCTCGCTGCTGGCCGGCATGGGCTCGAAGTACGACATCGGCATCTCGTCGTTCACCATCACCCCCGAGCGCACCGCCAGCTACAACATGATCAGCTACATCACGGTCGGGTCCAGCTTCGCCGTCAAGAAGGGAAACCCCGACGGCCTCAACCCCGACGACGTGTGCGGCAAGGCCATCGGGGTCCAGACCGGCACATGGCAGGAGGAGGAGCTCGGCATGTTCAACGAGGAGTGCACCGCCGCCGGCAAGGACGCCATCGAGGTCCTCTCCTACCCCCGGCAGAGCGACGTGACCACCAATGTGGTGGGCGGCAAGGCCGACGCTTTCTACGCCGACTCCACCGTGGCCGGCTACTCCGTGGCCATCACCGGTGACCAGCTCGAGGTCGTCGGTGACGTCCGCGACGCGGCCCCGCAGGGCATCGTCGTGCCGCAGGACGATGCGGCCCTCACCGAAGCCGTGCAGAAGGCCATGCAGCACCTCATGGACGACGGCACCTGGCAGGCCATCCTCGATTCCTGGGGTGTCGACGAGGCCGCGCTGGACACTGCTGAACTGAACCCGGAGGGCTGATCCCCGTGCCCACCCGACCGGAGTTGATCCGCGCACGCCCTGTGCCCAGACCCAGCGTCTGGATCTGGGCGGCCATCGTCCTGGTGCTGTTCGCCCTTCTGGTCTACAGCCTGTTCACGAACCCCAACTACCGCTGGGACGTGGTCGGCCAGTACCTGTTCGACGCGCGGGTCATCTCCGGTGTGGGCTGGACCCTCATCCTGACGGTCCTCGCCATGGCGCTGGGCATCCTGCTGGCGGTCACCACCGCCATCATGCGGATGGGCACCAATCCCATCCTCCGCGCGGTGGCCTACGTCTACATCTGGTTCTTCCGCGGGACCCCCATCTACACCCAGCTGGTGTTCTGGGGCCTCATCGCGGTGCTGTACCCCCGAATGGGGGTGCCGTTCGGCCCCGAGTGGCTGCAGTTCGACACGCAGGACGTCATCAACGCCACCGTCGCAGCCGTGCTCGGCCTGGGCCTCAATGAGGGCGCCTACCTCTCGGAGATCGTGCGCGGGGGGCTCAGCTCCGTGGACAAGGGCCAGTGGGAGGCGTCGACCGCGCTGGGCATGAAGCGATCGACGACGCTGCGTCGCATCGTCATCCCGCAGGCCATGCGGGTGATCGTGCCGCCCACGGGCAACGAGACCATTTCCATGCTGAAGACCACCTCGCTCGTGCTGGCGGTGCCGTTCTCGCTGGAGCTGACGTTCGTCACCAACGCCATCGGCAACAAGAGCTTCCTGCCCGTGCCGCTGCTGATCGTCGCCGCCATCTGGTACCTGAGCATCACCTCGGTGCTGATGGTGGGGCAGGCGCGCCTGGAGCGCTACTACGGCCGGGGCTTCGACAACTCGGAGACCTCCGGCGGCGGCAGAGCCAAGGGCGTCTCGAAGAAGCAGCAGGCCATCCTCGCCTCCGGTACCGTCCATGAAGACCCCAATCTGGAGGTGACCCCGTGACCACCGCAACCCCCATGGTCGACATCCAGGGCGTGCACAAGTTCTTCGGTGAACTGCACGTCCTCAAGGGCATCGACCTCCAGGTGCAGAGGGGCGAGGTGTGCGTCGTGCTGGGCCCCTCAGGCTCCGGCAAATCCACCCTCATCCGCTGCATCAACGAACTGGAGCAGATCAGCGCCGGCCGCCTCTACGTCGACGGCGACCTCATGGGTCTCCGCGAGGTCGACGGGGTGCTGCACAGGCTCAGCGACAAGCAGATCGCCAAGCAGCGCGAGCGCGTCGGCATGGTGTTCCAGCGTTTCAACCTCTTCCCCCACATGACCGCGCGCGAGAACGTGATGGAGGCCCCCAGACAGGTCCGCGGCCTCGGGAAGGCCGAAGCCGCCACGCTGGCCGACGAACAGTTGGCCCGCGTCGGACTCTCGGACCGAGCCGACCACTACCCCGCCCAGCTCTCCGGTGGCCAGCAGCAGCGCGTGGCCATAGCCCGCGCCCTCGCGATGCAGCCGGACCTGATGCTGTTCGACGAGCCCACCTCCGCGCTCGACCCGGAGCTGGTGGGCGAAGTGCTCAGCGTGATGAAAGAACTTGCCGCCAGCGGCATGACGATGGTCGTGGTGACCCACGAGGTCGGCTTCGCCCGTGAGGTCGCGGACCAGGTGGTGTTCATGGACGACGGCGTGATCGTCGAACGCGGCACCCCCCGCGATGTCATCGACAACCCACAACAGCAGCGCACCGCGGAGTTCTTCGCCAAGGTCCTCTGAGGCCCCCTCCCCTGGTCACTGCGGACGCTCACGGCGAGAATTCTTCACCCGCCGTCACGCAACAAGGCCCCGGTCGATCCGTAGATCGCCGGGGCCTCGGAGTGGGACCAGGGGTGGTTACCAGACCCTGGTGCCCTTACCGCCGCGCATGGGGACGAAGTTGAGGATCAGGCCAACCACGATCAGGATGATTCCGATCCAGGTGAGGATCGAGATGTTCGCGATCAGGCCAATGATGAGGAGGATGATTCCGAGTACTACCATGATGGCCAACCCCTTCGGTTGATGGTCTTTCCAAGCGGGGTACCGCTCTTCCCAACTAGCTTTCCGGTGTTGGAGAGCGGGGCAACACATCCAAATGGGTGAGTTGCCCCGGTGTAATTTGCGGTACCCGACGTGGGGTCTCAGAGCCTCACAGGTTCCTCCACCCACGATGCCTCGCTGCGGACCTCTCGCCCGACGACCAGTTCACCGTCGACGCCAAACCCCTCCTCGCGCTCGGAGAGATGGCGGATCAGACGCTGCCGCCAGTGCCCAACTCGACCGCTCGTGCTGCGTCATGGGAGAGGTCCTGCAGCTCGGTGGGATCGGCGTCGAGGTCGAAGAACTCTTGGATGCCTGATCCGGACCACCACACGAACTTGCGGTGGCCATCCGTCACCCAGTGCATCGACTCCCACCCCTGCATGCTGTAGGTGTGCTCGCCGTGGATCTCCTCGCGCCATGACACCTCTTCACCCCGGATCAGGGGCAGGACACTGGCGCCGTCGAGCGAATCGGGGATCTCGGCACCGGCGATGTCGAGGATCGTCGGCATGACGTCGCGCAGTTCCACCACCTCGTCGACGGTGGACACCACCTTCTCGCCACCGGGGAGGCGCAGGATGAACGGGATGCGCGCGCTGCCCTCATACCCGACCGACTTCCGGTAGAAGTGGTGATCACCCAGCATGTCGCCGTGATCGGAGACGAACATGATCGCGGTGTTGCGAAGGAGGTCGAAGTCGCTCAGCGCCTCGACCATCCGGTTGAGTTGGTGGTCAATCTGGGTGATGAGCCCGAAATAACCGGCAAGGGCCCGACGGCGCACCTCAGGTCGCTGTTTCCCCAAGGAGGCGTCTGCCAGATGGTCACGCCGGTAGTCGGCGAACCGGTCGACCCAGTCCCCTACCGGCGCTTCCCCCAGGTCAGCGTCCAGGTACTGATCCAATGCCCAGGCAGGAGGGTCGTAGGGTGCGTGGTGCGGTGGAAGGACAGATACAGGAAGAAGGGCATCGTCGGATCTCGGCGGTGGAGCCAGTCAACGGCTTCAGACATGATCCACGACGTGGGGTGGTAGGCCTCATCCTTGTCCCACGGCCTGGCCATCATCGAGTTGCACCCCACCCCGTGGTCCGTTTCAGCGGCCGCCGCCATGCCCGGCTGCCTGCGCAACCAGGTGCTGTAGTCGTCGATGAGTTGCAGGTTGCGCCCAGCCCTCTGGCGGGCGAAGTGCAGGAAGCCATCATGCAGCCTGACATCGTCGAAGCCGATGCGGTCGCGTTCGGGGTAGACGTGCATCTTGCCGATGGCCTGCGTCTGGTATCCCGCCCGACCGAGTTCACGGGGCAGCGTGGTCTCATACAGGTCGCTGAAGGCCACCCCCTCGCGGTACCCGTACCGGCCGTGCGACTCCTGGTTCAGGCCGGTCATGAGCCCCACCCGAGCCGGCACGCAGGTCGGCACCGCCGAGTAGGCGTGCGGGAACGTCGTTCCTTCGGCCGCCAGGGTGTCCAGGTAGGGCGTCTGGACAACGGGGTGACCGGCGCCGGACATCGCGTCACCGCGCATCTGGTCGACGCAGACCAGGATGATGTTGGTCCGCTCGGTCATCCCCCCACCGCCCCGGAACGAGGCTGTGAAGGCAGACCGGTGACGAGAAGAGGGGTCATGCGCTGTGCTCCTGTGCACTCGATGCTGCTGGCTAGACGATTCACCGTGCGCAGCAGCACTGTCAAGCCCGACGGTGAAATGCGCAGGCGGGTCGGCTGGAGCGCTGCAGGCTACCCGGGGGTCGCGGAGAGGATGACGACCGCAACGGCGGCGCGCAATGCCGCAATGACTTCCTGGAGGGAGAGAGGTTCCTCGACTGCACGGCCCAGCACCGGCCCGTCCGTCTCGGATCCCACCAGTGCCGTCCCCGCTGCCCGGACCGCGGGCACGTGGATGAAGCCCGCAGGACCGTCGAAGCAGGTCAGCGCCGCACGGAACGTGGCGTTGCAGACATAGCGGCCGGCGTCGTCGCTGACCTCGGCCGCCACGCCTGCGGCGCGCACGGCCCGGACGATCCCGTCCACGTCCAGCCGTGACGGCAGACGCGGCGCGAGGTCGTCGATGGGCCCGGACGGTTGGGCGCCGTCATTGTCCGGGATGCGCGCCTGCCGCTCGTTGACCGCCCAGCGTTCGGGTGTGACGACGGGTCGGCCACCGGCCTCGCCGACACAGATCACGGCGTCCGGCCGCACCGCTCGGATCGATGCTTCCAGAGCATGAGGGGCCCGCTCGAACGACACCGGCAGGATCACTGTGTGCAACTCCACCGAGGGATCCCACCATGTGGCCCCGAGTTCACGGACGGCGTCGCCGCTCGCGTTGGCCGTGTCGCCACCGAACGGCTCGAACCCGGAAACAAGAATGCGCATGGGTGTCACTATGACACCCATGCGCATTCTGCGGAGCGGGAGGCCCGTTCACCCGGCCGCGAGCGGCTGGGGAATGGGACCGATCAGGCCTCGGCGGGCTTGAGGGCCGAGCCGTCGATGCTGACGGACGGGCTCATGGTGGCCGAGACGGCGACCTTGCGGAGGTAGCGGCCCTTGGCTGCGGCCGGCTTCAGGCGGAGGACCTCGTCGAGGACGGCGAAGTAGTTCTCAGCGAGCTGCTGCTCCGTGAAGGAGGCGCGGCCGATGATGAACTGGAGGTTCGCGTGACGGTCCACGCGGAACTCGATCTTGCCGCCCTTGATGTCGGCGACGGCCTTGCCGGTGTCCATGGTGACGGTGCCGGTCTTGGGGTTCGGCATCAGGCCACGGGGACCGAGGACGCGGCCCAGACGGCCGACCTTGCCCATGAGGTCAGGGGTGGCGACGACTGCGTCGAAGTCGAGGTAGCCGCCGGCCACCTTCTCGATCAGATCGTCGGTGCCGACCTCGTCAGCACCCGCCGCGCGTGCGGCGTCAGCCTTGTCACCGGCGGCGAAGACGAGGACCCGTGCCGTCTTGCCAGTGCCGTGCGGAAGGTTGATGGTGCCGCGGACCAACTGGTCCGCCTTGCGGGGGTCGACGCCGAGGCGCATGGCCACGTCGATCGACTCGTCGAACTTGGCCGTTGCCATCTCCTTGACGAGGCGGATGGCCTCTTCAGGGCTGTAGGCCTGGCCTTCGGCGCGCTTCTCGGCGGCCGCCTTGTATGCCTTGCTGTGCTTCATGCTGGTTCCTTGTGTTTGTGCCGGGCTCATGACCCGGTCCACCAGTTCTGGTGTGGGGAGCACTCCCCTACCAGGGATGTGTGTGTTCGGGCTTCAGATCACTCGGAGACGGTGACGCCCATGGAGCGGGCGGTGCCTTCGACGATCTTCATGGCGGCCTCGACGTCATTGGCGTTGAGGTCCGGCAGCTTGGTGGTGGCGATCTCGCGGACCTGGTCCTTGGTGATCTTGCCGACCTTGTCAGCCAACGGGTTGGCCGAACCGGACTTGAGACCCGCCGCCTTCTTGATCAGCTCGGACGCCGGGGGCGTCTTCGTGATGAAGGTGAACGTGCGGTCCTCGTAGATCGTGATCTCGACGGGGATGATGTTGCCGCGCTGGGATTCGGTCTGGGCGTTGTACGCCTTCACGAATTCCATGATGTTGACGCCGTGGGGGCCGAGAGCGGTACCGACCGGCGGGGCAGGCGTGGCTGCGCCGGCCTGCAGGGCGACCTTGACGAGCGCCGCAACCTTCTTCTTGGGAGGCATGGGTGGGTCCTTTACCTATACGGATGGATGGCGCGCCCGGAACAGGCGCGACGCACAATCTTAGACGACCTTCTCGACCTGCTTGAAATCCAGGTCGACAGGGGTCTCGCGGCCGAGGATCTCGACGAGAGCGATGAGCCGCTGATTGTTGGCGTTGAGTTCGGTGATCGTGGCGTGCACCCCGGCAAAGGGGCCGTCCGTCACCATGACGGAATCGCCGACCGCCAAGTCGACGACTTCGACCTTCTTCTTCCGTGCGGCCTCGGAACCCGCGTGAGCGGCGTTGACCTTGGCGACCACGGAAGGAGTCAGCATGTGGAGGACCTCGTCGATCGACAGCGGCACGGGCTGCTGCCCCTGGCCGACGAAGCCGGTGACGGAGGGGGTCTGGCGGACGGCGCTCCAGGAGTCGTCGGTCAGTTCCATCCGGATGAGAACGTATCCGGGGAGGACGCAACGCGTGACGGTCTTGCGGCCGTTGTTGCGTACCTCGACGACGTCCTCGGTGGGGACGACCGTCTCGAAGATGTAGTCCTCCATGTTCAGCGTGGTGACACGAGCGTCGACGTTCTGCTTGACGCGGTTCTCCATGCCGGAGTAGGTGTGGATGACGTACCAGTCACCGAACTTGGATTCGAGTTCCTCGCGCAGCTCGTTGATGGCTGCCTCGAGGGCCTCGTCGCGGTCCTGGGAGGCCTTGTCGGCGGCCTCGTCCGGCTCTTCCTCAGCCAGTTCGGCGAGTTCGATGGTGGTGTCGTCGTCCTCGGCGACGCCCAGCGAGCCGAGGTCGATCTCCAGGTCGTCGGTGGAGGTCTCTTCGATCGGGCCGAGGTCGACCTCAAAATCAGAGTTGTCAGTCATGGATTCAGCTCCCAAACAACTGCAGCAGCGACCAGCCGAAGAAGAGATCCAGCGAGCCGACGATGGCGATCATGATCAACACGAACACCAGGACGGCGCTGAACATCGAGATCGTCTGCGGCCAGGTGGGCCACACGACCTTCTTCAGCTCGGAGCCCGACTGCTTGGCGAATTCGACCGGGTTGGAAGCCCGGTAGGGGTCATCGTGCTCAGCGAGCGCTTCGGAGCGCTTGCGGGTGACGGTGTCCTTCTTGCGGACAGGGGCCTTGACGGTACGACGGACCGGTGCCAGCGCAGCGGCGGCTTCCTGCTCCTCCGGGGTGAAGTCCTTCTCCAGCTCGCCGAGGGTGATGTCCTCGTCGGCTTCGGCGACTTCCTCTTCGGCGGCAGCCAGCGCTTCGGGATCCTCGATCTCGACGGCGTCGTCTTCGGGCGCGTCGGGCTCCCCGGGGACGAAATCTTCGTTCTCCGGTACTGCGTCGTGCGACTTGTCGCTCACGCCGTGATCCCTTCGCTTGACAAACAAAATGCCTCCGGCTCGGAAGCCGTAGGCGGGGCGAGACAGCCATTGCTGACCATCTAGCAGGGCAGGAGGGACTCGAACCCCCAACCTGCGGTTTTGGAGACCGCTGCTCTGCCAATTGAGCTACTACCCTTTGGCGGTTGGATTACCGGATGGACCGTGTCGAGTGGACACGCTCCCACCTTGGCAAATTGAACCGGTGCTCGTCCACTATAGGGGTTTTCCGTGCCTGAGTCGAACCAACCTCGACCCGCGCAGTCTCAGTGATCGACCAGTCCGTGCTGATACGCCGACACGACCACCTGCACCCGGTCACGCAACCCCATCTTGCGCAGGATCGCGCCGACGTGGGACTTGATCGTGGACTCGGAGGCGAAGATCGTCTGACCGATCTCAACGTTGCTGAGACCCTGGGCCACCAGGGCGAAGACCTCGTGTTCCTTCTCAGACAGCTGTGTGAAGCCGGCCGGCGGGGCCGGCTTCTCCTGGAAGGACGAGTCGAGCAGCGCGGCGAGGTCCTCCGGCGCGATGACGCCGTTGCCGCTGTGCACCGTGCGGATGGAATCCGTGAGCATCTGCGGGGTGATGTCCTTGAGCAGGAACCCGCTGGCGCCGTACCTGATGGCGGTGGCCGCGCGGTCGTCGAGGTTGAACGTGGTGAGCACCAGCACCTTGACGCCGGAGCCGGAGGCGACGGCGTCGCCCAGGATGCGGCGGGTGGCCTCCACGCCGTCGACCCCGGGCATGCGGATGTCCATCAGGATCACATCGGGGTCGAGCTGTGCCGCCAGCGCCACGGCCTCCTCACCGTCGGTGGCCTCCCCCACCACCTCGAGGTCGTCCTGCGCGTTGACGATGACCCGGATGGCCGAGCGGAACAGTTCCTGGTCGTCGACCAGCATGACGCGGATGGGCACGCGGTACTCCTAGTTGGTTCGCAGTGGCAGCCAGGCGGTGGCGGTGATGACCTCACCGTCGGCGCTCTGGTGCCGGTTGAGTTCGAAACTACCGCCCACGGCGCCGAGCCGCGCGCTCATCCCGGCGATCCCCCCACCGTGGAGCGCCCTGGAGAGGGTGTGCCCGCCGTCGAGGTTGCGCACCTCCATGGTGAGCCGGTCCGCCCACGTCAACGCGACGGCGATGGGCCTGCCGTGTTCGCCGTGCTTGATGGCGTTGGTGAGCATCTCCTGCAGCACCCGGTAGGCGACTGTCTCGGCGTCGGGCGGCAACGCCCGGCTCTGCCCCAGTTGGGTGACCTCGAGGTCTACGCCCGAGGCCCGCACGCTGTCCAGCAGGGCGCCCAGGCCACCGGGAGGGGCGGGCACCGACGGGTGGTCGCCGCGGGCCGCGTGCAGCACCTCGCGGATCTCCCCGAGGGAGCGGCGGGCGCACACGGCGATGTTGTTCATGGATTCGTGCAGGTCCTGGGTGTTGGTCAGGTATTGCGCTGATTCGGCCTGCATCAGGATCACGGCCAGGGAATGCCCGACGACGTCGTGGACGTCGCGAGCGAGCCTGGCGTTGGCGGCCTCGGCCGCGGCGACCCTGGTGAGGCGCTGCTCTTCCAGGACGGCGTGCTGTTGCGCCTCGATGGCCCGGGTGCGCTGCCACTCGGCGTCCTCTGCCCGGGTCTGTTGCGCGCGGACCTGCGCCGTGGAGCGTTGCCGCAGACCCAGCAACCAGGGCGCACCGAGGAAGGACGCCACGAGCCCGAAGGCGAACGCGGTGCCACCCAGCCCGAAGTACTGGTGGCCCCAGAAGAACTCCTGCCCGAGGAGGGTGCCCGCGATGAGCGCCCCGAGCGCCAACGAGACGCCGGAGACGATGACGGTGGCGCGGGACCCGAACCGCGTGGCGGTGTAGGCCAGCCATGCGCCGGCGACTATCTGGACGAGCAGCGGCAGGGGTTCGTTACCCACCATCAGCAGGAAGAGGCTGCCCGCCCAGAAGATGCCGAGCGAGGTGCCCGGCTGGCGACGGGCGATGACGAGCACAGCGACCATGAACAGCGCCCCGATGGCCCGGTCAGGGGCGGGGCTGGCGAACGCGTAGAGGAGGACGGTGGGCGCCCCGAGGACCACCGCGACGCCGAGCGCGATCCGGTCTGCGAGGAGTCCCCACGCGACACTGTCGGGACGGGCGTGGGCTGCTGGCATGAGGCCAACATACGGTGCCACGCCCGCGGACGACATCCGACTCGAGGTCAGAGGCTCTGGTACTTCCCGGCGGGGTGGGCCGGATCAGCGGCCGCGACGACGCCCGCCGCCGGCGGCGGAGAATGCTGCGGCGCCACCCGCGCGCGGCTGGCCCTCGGTGCGACGGCCACCCCCGTCACGCTGTGAGCGCGGCTGTTCCCCGCTGCGCCTGCGCTGCGCACGGGGCTGTTCCCCGCTGCGCTCGCGCTGGGATCGAGACTGCTCCCCGCTGCGGGAACTCTGGCCGGACGGCTGCTGGTCGCCGCTCGCGGCACGGCGACGCCCGCCGCCGTTGCCGCCGCGCTGCTGTTGTTGCTGGGGCTTGGCCTTGGTGATGCCGCCGGGGTACTCGCGCTCCCCGGGCGCGATCTCCAGCAGCACGGGGTGCCGCTCGTCGGCGCGCGTGAGAGTGGGCTTGACCCCTGCCTTGCGGGTCAGGTCACGCACGTCGCCGCGCTGTGCGTCCAGCATGAGGGTCACGACGGTGCCCTCGGCCCCGGCGCGCGCCGTGCGGCCGGAGCGGTGGGTGTAGGCCTTGTGCTCGACCGGGGGGTCGGCGTGGATGACCAGGGCAACGTCGTCGACGTGGATGCCGCGGGCGGCCACGTCGGTGGCGACCAGGGTCTGGGCGGTCCCGGACTGGAACGCGTGCATGGAGCGCTCACGGTCGTTCTGGCTCATGTTGCCCTGCATCTCGACGGCGGGTACGCCGGCGGCATTGAGTTGGCGGGCGAGCTTCGTCGCGCGGCGCTTGGTGCGGGTGAACACCACCGTGCGGCCGGGCGCCGCGGTGAGGTTCACCAGGACCGGGAGGTGCTGCTGGTCGCTGACGTGCAGCACGTGGTGGTGCAGGGTCGGGACGGGCGAATCCGCGGAATCGGCCTCGTGGGTCTTGGGCTGGTGCAGGAACTGCTTCACGAGCGTGTCCACGGCCTTGTCGAGGGTCGCGGAGAACAGCATCCGCTGGCCGTTCGACGGGGTGGCCGACAGCAGACGGCGCACCGACGGCAGGAAGCCGAGGTCCGCCATGTGATCTGCCTCGTCGAGGATGGTGACCTCGACGGAGCCGAGGCTCACGTGGCCCATCTCGATGAGGCTCTCCAGGCGTCCGGGGCAGGCGACGACCACGTCGACGCCCTTCGTCAGGGCGACCACCTGGGGACGCTCCTTCACGCCGCCGAAGACGGTGCGCGAGGTGAGCCCGGCGACGGCTGCCAGCGGGGCGAGGGCCTCGTCGATCTGGTTGGCCAGTTCGCGGGTGGGCGCCAGGATGAGGGCGCGGGGGCGCTTGGGCGTGCGGCGGGTGCCGCTCGCCATCAGCCGGGCGACCATGGGGAGCAGGAACGCGTACGTCTTGCCGGAGCCGGTGCGGCCGCGGCCGAGGACGTCGCGGCCCAGGAGCGAGTCCGGCAGCGTGGCGGCCTGGATGGGGGTGGGGACGGTGATGCCGCGATCCTCGAGGACGGCAGCAAGCTGTGCGGGCACGCCAAGCGCGCCGAAGGACTGAGAAGTCAAAGGGGTTCTCCCGATAGGGCGATGCAGCGGTTCTGCCCGGCGCGGAAATCTCATCCGCAGCGCGATGGCATCAAAGAAAAAGATCAGAGTTTCCCCGGAGCAGAACATCCGGGTGCTGCGTCCACAGTAGCGCGCTCAGCCCCAAACCCCCGCATCGGCGACCCGGCGGCTAGGCCAGCGACGCCAACCAGGCGGCGTGGAGGTCGGCGTAGCGGCCTCCGCCGGCGATCAGTTCCACCGGCGTGCCGTCCTCGACGATGCGGCCGTGGCTGAGCACCAGCACCCTGTCGGCGATCTCCACCGTCGAGAGCCGGTGGGCGATGATGATGGCGGTCCGGTCGGCCAGGATCGTCGACAGCGCCGCCTGGACGAGGCGTTCGGTGGGGATGTCAAGCGAGCTGGTGGCCTCGTCGAGGATCAGCACCCGCGGGTCTGCCAGGACGACGCGGGCGAAGGCGACGAGCTGGCGCTGGCCGGCGGACAACCGCGAGCCGCGCTTGCCGGTGTCGGTGGCGAACCCGTTCGGCATGGCCTCGATGAACGTGTGGGCACCGACAGAGCGGGCCGCCGCGACCACCTCGTCTCGCGTGGCTCCAGGGCGGCCGAAGGCGATGTTGTCGGCGATGGTGCCGGCGAAGATGAAGTTCTCCTGGGTGAGCAGCGTGACGTGCCGGCGCAGGGTGGCGTCGTCGAGGTCACGCACGTCGACGCCGTCGAGCCGCACGGCCCCCGCCTGCGGGTCGTAGAACCTGGCGATGAGCTTGGCGATGGTGGTCTTGCCCGCGCCGGTGGTGCCCACGAGGGCGACGGTCTGCCCGGCCGGGATGTCCAGGTCGAGGCCCGGCAGCACCGGGGCGTCCTCCACGTAGGAGAAGTCCACGCCGTGGAGGCTCACCGCTCCCCTGACGTCCGGCAGCGCGACCGGGTGCTCGGGGTCTGCCACGTCGTCATCCTCGTCCATCACGCTGGAGATCTTCTCCAGCGCGGTGAGCGCCGACTGCAGGGTGGAGATGAACTGGCTGAGGTCCTGCATGGGGTCGAAGAACATGCGCAGGTACAGCACGAAGGCGGCCATGGTGCCGATCGAGACGCTTCCCCCCACCGCGAGGTAGCCGCCGGCGAGCACCACGAGCACGATGCCGAGGTTGCCGATGAACTGGATCCCAGGCATGGCGCGGGCGAAGATGCGCATGGCGCGCACGTTGGAGTCGCGGTAGGTCAGCGCGACGTCCTCGAAGATCTCGCCGGCGCGGGGCTCGCGGCGGAACGCCTGGACGGCCTTGATGCCGGTCATGGTCTCGATGAACTGCACGATGACGATGGCCGACTGCGTGCGTACGGCGCGGAATGCGCGGGTGGAGGCGCCGGCGAACCACCGCATGAGCAGCAGGAGCGGCGGGTAGCTGAGGAAGGCGACGAGGGCCAGGCGCCAGTCGAGGCTCAGCATGATGACGCTGGAACCGAGGATGGTCAGCGCGGCGATGATCACCACGTCGAGGCCCTGCAGCACGAGTTCCTGCACGGCCTCGACGTCGCTGGTCATGCGCGACACGGCGCGTCCGGAGGTGTAGCGGTCATGGAAGCGGATGCTGAGCCGCTGGAACTTCTTGTAGAGGCGGCGGCGCAGGTCCAGCAGGATGGCGTTGCCGATCCGGCCGGAGCTGCGCAGGAAGGTGACGCGCGCTGCCACCTGGACGACGATGGCGACCGCCATCAGGCCCAGGGTGGGGAGCAGCACGCTGTCGTCGGTGAGCCCGTCGTCGAGCACGTCGCGCACGAGCACCGGCACGACCAGACGGGCGGCCGCCTCGACGACCACGACGCCGACGAGGAGCAGCAGCCAGGTGCGCCATGGGCGCACGAGGGTGGCGAGTAGCCGACGCGACGGGGCGCGCAGGCCTGCGGACGAGTCACGTTCCTCGTCGATCTCCTGCTTGACCCCCCGCCACGCGACGTTCGGGTCATCGGGGTGCTGCGGCTCAGTGCTCACCGTTGTCGCCTTCCATCGAGATGGCGTAATCGGCCGAGAGCAGTTCGCGGTACTCCGGCACGGTGGCCAGCAGTTCGCTGTGCGTGCCGGTGTGGGCGATGCGCCCCTCGACCAACATCGCCACCCGGTCCGCCAGGAGGACGGTGGACGCGCGGTGCGCCACGACGACCCCGGTGACCCCGACCAGGGTGGACATGAGGGCCTCCTCCACCTCTGCCTCGGTGTGGATGTCGAGGGCGCTGAGGGTGTCGTCGAGCACGAGCACGCGGGGCTGGACGAGGATGGCACGGGCCAGCGCCAGCCGTTGTCGCTGGCCCCCGGAGAGGCTGAGCCCCTGCTCGCCCAGACGCGTGTCGAGGCCCCAGGGAAGGTCGTGGACGAACTCCGCGCGGGCCACGCGCACTGCTTCGGTGATCTCCTCCTCAGTGGCGTCGGGACGGCCGAGCGTGAGGTTCTCGCGGGCAGACATGGAGAACAGGATGGGGTCCTCGAAGGCGGTGCCGATGAGGCTGCGCAACTGCCGCAGGTCCAGGTCGCGCAGGTCCACGCCGTCGAGCAGGATCTGGCCGCCGGTGACGTCGACAAGGCGCGGGATGAGCGAGACGAGGGTGGACTTGCCGGAGCCGGTGCCGCCCACCAGCGCCACGGTCTCCCCCGGCGCGATGTCCAGGTCCAGGTCACGCAGGGTGGGTTCCTCGGCGTCGGGGAACTGGAAGGTGACTCCGCGCAGCTGCAGGTGCCCGCGCGGCTCCGCGATCGTCTTGTCGCCGCTGACGATCGTGACCGGCGCGTCGAACACCTCCGCGACGCGGTTGGCCGCCGTCGCCGCCTCACGGGCGAAGGAGAGCAGGAAGCCGAGGCTGCCCACCGGCCACGCCAGGGACAGCAGCAGCGTCACGAACGTGACGGCCGCGCCGAGGCTGAGCCCGCCCTCGGACACCCCGTAGCTCACGCCGAACAGGACGATCAACAACAGGACCGAGGGGAAGATCTCCAGCAGCGTCCAGAGCACGGAGGCCAGGTTCATGCGCTGCACCCCGCTCTCGGCGAGCGCGGCGGCGCGCTTGTCGAAGGCCTCGAACGAATGACGGGTGCGGCCGAACGAACGGATGACGCGCACCCCGTGCAGCGACTCCTCGGCTGCCGAGGCCACGTCGCCCGTCTGGTCCTGCACCCGCCGCGAGATGCGGCCGAAGCGGCCCATGAGCGCGAACACTGCGACGACGACGGGGATGACCGAGATCAGTACCGCCACGCCCACCTGCCAGAGCGTGACCACCATGATCCCGACCACCACGACGATGTGCAGCGAGCTCATCGCCAGCATCACCAGGCCGAAGGACATGAAGCGGCGCAGCAGGCCGAGGTCGCTCATGATGCGGCTGAGCAGTTGGCCGGATTCCCACGCCTTGTGGAAGCCCAGTGGGAGGCGCTGCAACTGGTCGAAGAGGTCGAGGCGGATGTTGGCCTCGATATGCGACGTGGCGCGCGACATGATCCACCGGCGCACAAAGCTCATGAGCGCCTCGAAGGCCCCCACTCCCAGCAGCGCCAACGAGTACCAGAGCACCCCGACGACGTCGCCGCTGCGGATGGGCCCGTCGACGACGGCGCCGAGCAGCAACGGGATGGCGACGCTGGCCAGCACCTGGAGCGGAGCCAGGGCGAACGACGTGATGAACTGCGGCGCGAACGGCCGGATGTACGGGAGGAAGCGCAACACGTCTGCGCGCTTCGGGTGTGCCGCGGCCAACGCATATCGGCGGGGGGACTCGGCAGGAAGCACCGGGCCACACTACCCGGTCGGCAGACGCTTCCGACGCCCCTTGCGACGACCCCCCAGTAGGGTTGCGGGGTGATCCCGATCCCCTTCAGCGTCGTCAGCAAACCGACAGGGGCTGCCTGCAATCTCGACTGCACGTACTGCTTCTTCCTGTCGAAGGACCTGCTGTACGACGAGGACAAACGGCAGTGGATGTCGCCGGAGCAGTTGGACACCTTCATCCGGGAATTCCTGGGGGGCCAGCCGGATGGCGAGGTCACGCTCGCCTGGCAGGGCGGCGAGCCCACTCTGCGGGGCCTCGACTTCTACCGGACGGCCGTCGAGCTCACCCGGCGTTACCAGCGCCCGGGCCAGCGGGTGCAGCAGTCCATCCAGACCAACGGCACGCTACTCGACGATGAATGGTGCCGGTTCCTGGCCGAGGAGAACTTCCTGGTCGGTCTGTCGGTCGACGGCCCGCAGCACCTCCACGACGCGCACCGCGTCAACAAGGCCGGCCGCGGCACCCACGCCCAGGTCATCCGCGGATGGGAGTTCCTCCGCAAGCACGGCGTCGAGACCAACATCCTGTGCACGGTGAACTCCGCCAACGGCGACCACGGGGCCGAGGTCTACCGCTACTTCCGCGACGTGCTGGGCGCGACCTTCCTGCAGTTCATCCCCATCGTCGAGCGGGCCGGCTACGAGGCCCCCGACGGCAAGAGGTTGCTGTACCTCCAGCAGGGCGACGACGTCACGGACCGCTCGGTCGGCCCCGGCCAGTGGGGCCGGTTCCTGAGCGAGGTCTTTGACGAGTGGCTCAAGGCCGACGTCGGCAGGGTCTTCGTCCAGCACTTCGACGTGATGCTCGCCGCCCGCTTCGGGCAGTATTCGCTGTGCGTCCACTCCCCTGAGTGCGGCACCGCGCTGGCCGTCGAACACAACGGCGACGTCTACAGCTGCGACCACTACGTCGAGCCGGGTTACAAGCTGGGCAACGTCGCCGACGGCGGGTTCCAGCAGTACCTCCAGCTCCCAGAGCAGCGCGAATTCGGGCGGTCGAAGAGAACCTCGCTGACTGAGCAGTGTCGCCGTTGCCCGGTGCGCTGGGCCTGCCACGGAGGCTGCCCCAAGGACCGCTTCGCCACCTTGGCCGACGGCGAGCCCGGCCAGAACTATCTGTGCGAGGGCTACTACGGCTTCTTCTCCCACGCCGCCCCCACCATCGAACTGATGGCCCGCGCCGTAGCCTCAGGCCGCCCCGCGTCCGACGTCACGGGCTGACCGCGCCGGGCGCCCGCACGGGTTCGCTGGCACTCCCAGCACAATGTCTTCTTCGGTAGCCTTGGCAGCTATGAGCCTGCTCGAGGAGCTGACTGCCGCCGTCGACGGCGTACTGCCCGACGCGGCCGCCCTCAGGCGCGCCATCCACGCTGAGCCCTACATCAGCGGCGAGGAGGGACCCACCCGTGACCGGCTGGTGCGGGCCATGGGCTGGCTCGACTGGACGCCCGTGGCGGGGACGGGGGCCTGGGCCCGGCTGGGCCCCGACGGCCCGGCCGTCGGGCTGCGCGCCGAGCTGGATGCCCTCCCGGTCATGGAGGCCACCGGCGTGGAGTGGGAATCACGGCGCCCCGGCGTGGCGCACGCCTGCGGCCACGACGTGCACATGGCGGCGCTCTGGGCACTGACGACCGCAGCCCGCAGCCTCGACCTGCCTGTCGGCCTCGTGCCCGTGCTTCAGCCGCGGGAGGAGGTGACCCCGCCCGGCGCCGGCGACGTCGTGCGCTCCGGCCTGCTGGACGAGCAGGAGATCGAGGCGATGATCGGTGTGCATCTGCAGCCGCAGGTGGACCGGGGCGTCGTCTCCACGGGGGCCGGCGCGGTCAACGCCGCCTACGACTCGTTCGAGATCGTGGTGCGGGGCCGTCCGGGGCACGGCGCGTACCCCCATGTCGCCGTGGACCCCATCAGCGCGTTGGCCACCATCATCGGCGAACTGCAGAGCCTGCCCGGCCGCATCATCAATCCCACGCATCCCACGGTGATCTCGGTGGGTCAGATCGCCGGCGGCACCGCGCACAACGTCATCGCGGACCAGGCCAGCTGCCAGGGCTCCATCCGTACCTATTCGGAGGCGGACCGCGCGCTGCTGCACGAGGCCGTGGCACGGCTGGCGTCGGCGGTCGCGGAATCACGCGGTGGGCAGGCGACGACGCGCTTTGTGCGGGGCGGCCCGGCACTGCTCAACGACCCCGGGCTGGTGAAACGCATCGATCCGCTGCTGCGCGGCCTGGGGCTGACGGTCGCGGAGACGCCGTTCCGGTCCTGCGGCTCGGACGACTTCGCGGAGTACGGCCGCGAAGCCGCCTCCGTCATGTGCTTCATCGGCACCGGCCACGTGGACGGCGTCGGCCTCCACCACGGGGCGTTCCTGCCGGGGCGCGAGGCACTGCAGTTGGCCGCGCACGCGTTCGCCGCCGGCTACGTCGCGGCCGCCGCCCTGATCGCGGCGTGACGCGGGGCTCTCAGCCGAGGAGGCGGGCCCAGGTGGCGTAGCTCGAGTGGCCGCTGCCCTCGATGCGGTGCAGCTGCTGGAAGGAGCGCAGCGCCTTGTCCGTGGCGGCGTCGAAGGTGCCCGTGACGGCGACACTGCCGCCCTTGAGCTGCAGCTGGGTCTGGAGGACGCGGACGCCCTCCCCCTTCGCCCCGGATGCGAGCTCCGGCAGCAGCGCCTGCCACGTGGCGTCGTCCATCTTGCCGGTCACGGTGAGCTTCTGGGCCCGCTGGAACGCGCTGACGGCGGCCGTCGTCTGCGAGCCGTAGATGCCGTCGACACCGATGCCGGCCTCGAGCGTGTTCAGCAGCCGCTGCAGCGAGCGCACGGCGTCGCCGCGGCTGCCGACGAGAAGTTGGGGGAACATCGTGTACGGGTCCACGGTAGTGACCGGCGGCGTGGGGCCGTCGGGGTCCATGCCCTCCGGGTAGCCGGGGCCCTGGCCACGCAGGTTGTACTGGTACAGGTTGTGGCTGCGCATGATGCCGATGACCTTTTCGGGGTACTTCGGGTCCGTCGCGTAACCGCCCTTCCACACCTCGGTGACGAACTGATCCGGGTAGTCGACGTACTGAAAGGCCGCGGCGTAACGCGTGGCGGTGCTCAGCAGGCGGGCGTAGTCCCGCGTCGAGTCGAGCCAGCTCGCGTAGGTGCGGAAATCCGCCACGATGTAGTACTTGGTGCCGTCGGAGCGGGTGTACTCGGCGGTACGGACCGGGACGCAACCCGTCTGGTACGGCGAAGGCGTGGAGGTGCACTTGATGTTGAACAGGGTGTTCACGTTGTAGACCACCCCGTCTACGGTCAGCTGCCCAGCCATTTTCGACTCGCCCCAACCCGACTCCAAGGCGGCCATGCCGATGGTCACCGACGCGGGAATACCGAATTCCCGTTCGGTCTGCTGGGCGTCCTTGACCAGCTTCGCGATGAAGTCGCTGGCCGGGCTGCCCGCCGCTTCCTGCTGCCGCTGGAGCATCGGGACGGCCACGATGGCGAGCACTACTGCCACCGCCGCCAGCTTGAGCCATCGTTTCATCTGCAATCACCCTCCGGGGAGGAGGCTAATGGCAGGGACACGTCGCCCGGAAATATCTCAAGCGTCACTTGAGGTCGGGCAACGCCGTTCCCACGAGGTTGACCTCCGGCACCAGACGGATCCCGAAACGCTCTGCCACGCCGTCGCGGACCTCGGCGGCGAGCGCCACCAGGTCTGCGGCGGTGGCCGAGCCACGGTTCGTCAGCGCCAGCACGTGTTTGCCTGAGAGCCTGGCCTGGCCGTCGCCATGGCCCTTCGCGAAGCCGGCGTGCTGGATCAGCCACGCAGCGCTGGTCTTGACCCGGCCGTCCGCGTCCGGGAACCGCGGGGCCTCAGGAGGCAGCGCCGCCGCTTCGTTCTCGCCGAGGACGGGGTTGGTGAAGAAGGAGCCCGCGCTCCAGGAATCGTGATCCGCCTCGTCGAGCACCATGCCCTTGGAGCGGCGGATTGCCAGTACGGTCTCGCGGACGCGGGTGGCGTCGACGCGACCGCCCGGCGCGGTGTCGAGGCGGCCCGCGAGCTCCGCGTAGCGGATGGGTGCCCCGAGCGAGCCCAACCGGAACTGGAACCCCACCTCCAGGACAAGGTAGCGGCCGGGCTCACGCTTGAAGCGGGAGGTGCGGTAGCCGAAGCCGCAGTCCGTGAGGGGGAAGGTGCGCTGCGTGCGTTCCTTCCTGTCCCAGGTGCGCACAGAGGTGATGGTCTCCGCGACGTCGGAGCCGTAGGCGCCGACGTTCTGGATGGGGGTGGCGCCCACGCTGCCGGGGATGCCGGACAGCATCTCGATGCCGCTCCATTCGTTGGCGACGGCGTGGGCCACGAAGGTGTCCCAGTTCTCACCCGCCGCGACGCGGACCGCCGCTCCCCCGCAGTCTGAGACGTCGGCGGTGATGCCGGTGGTGCCCAGCCGCACGACGGTGCCGGGGAAGCCGGCGTCGCTGACGAGCAGGTTGGAGCCGCCGCCGAGGACAAGGACCGGCTCAGCGCGGCGGTCACAGTCCGTCACGATGTCAATGAGTTCGCGCTCGGTGCGGGCCACGAGGAACCGCTGGGCCGGGCCACCGACGCGCAGCGTCGTGTGGCGGGCCAGCAGCGGGGAATCCGGGATGGGCGGGGCGTGGGTGTCGATCGCGACGCGGTCCAGGCTGCAGGACGCGGCCTCTCCCCCGGGCTCAGTCAAGACGCACCTCGGCGCGCGCGGCGCCCAGCACCGCGTCGTCGGCACAGGTGGCGGTGATGGCGAGCTTCGCCACCCCGTCTGCCACCTCGGTGACCTTGGCCGCGTAGACCACCTCGGTGCCCTCGTCGGTGTCCGGGACGACGACCGGACGGGTGAAGCGGACGAAGTAGCTGAGGACTCTTGCCGGGTCCCCCACCCAGTCCGTGACGATCTTCAGGCCGGCGCCCATGGTCCACATGCCGTGGGCGACGACGCCCGGCAGCCCGATGGCCCGCGCATGGCGGTCGGAGAAGTGGATCTCGTTGAAATCCGTGGAGGCGCCTGAGTAGCGCACCACGGTGGAGCGGGAGACCCCGACCCTGAGTTCGGGCAGCTCGGTGCCGACGGTGACCTCACTCATCGCTGTCCTCCCGGGGGCGCGTGTGCATCAGGGTGGAGCGCGCCTCGCAGACAGCTTCACCGTCGACGGTGAGGTCCACCAGCACGGTGATCATCTCCAGGTTGCCCCGGTTACGCACCTTCTCGATGCTCAGTTTGGCCACCACGGCGTCACCGGGGCGCAGCGGGCGGTGGAAGGCGAAACTCTGGTCCGTGTGCATGGTGCGGTTGAGCGCCAGACCGAGCTCCTCGTCGCCGAACATCGCGGCCCAGGCCTGGGCCGCGATGACCGCGGCGAAGGTGGGTGGGGCGATGGGGTCCTCGCCCGAGTAGGCGGGGTTGTCATCGCGCACGGCTGAAGCGAATTCGGCGATCTTGGCGCGGCTGACCACGTACGGCGGAGCGGCCGGGTAACGGCGGCCCACGTGTTCGGCGGAAATCGGCATGCGCGTAAGGTTACCGCCCACCAACGACAACGGCCGCTCCCTGGACGGGAGCGGCCGTTGTGGTGAGCGGTGGGGTTCAGCGGGTTTCGCGGTGTGCCTGGTGGGTGCGGCAGCGCGGGCAGAACTTCTTGAGTTCGAGACGGTCCGGCGTGTTACGACGGTTCTTCTTCGTCACGTAATTGCGCTCCTTGCATTCGGTGCAGGCGAGCGTGATGATCGGGCGGACATCCCCGGACTTCTTAGCCATGATCTTCCTTAGCTTGCGGCGCGTAGCGCGTGTTCTCTGCTGACAATGTGGTGACGAGGGCGGGAATCGAACCCGCGACACAGCGATTATGAGCCGCTTGCTCTACCGACTGAGCTACCCCGTCAGGAGTTCTTTCCCTGGTGGAGCAGGGAAAGAACAGAGCCCCCATGCGGAATCGAACCGCAGACCTTCTCCTTACCATGGAGACGCTCTGCCTACTGAGCTATAGGGGCCAGCCGACGACCAACAGTACATCACCCAATTCGGAGAGCACAAATCGGGGGTTCTCCTTCCTGAGACCCGTCCGATCGGGGTTTTCGGTCGATCTGCGGGACCCCCGCCATTTAGGCTTCGGGCCATGATCTGGCAACTGACAGCGATGGCCCTGTACATGACCGGCATGCTCTACATCGGGTACCGGGCCACCAAGCAGGTGGAGGACCTGGACGACTACATGCTGGGTGGCCGACGGCTGTCCCCCGCGGTGGCGGCCCTTTCGGCCGGCGCCTCGGACATGTCCGGCTGGCTGATGATGGGCCTGCCCGGTGCCCTGTACGCCGCCGGTCTGTTCCAGGCGTGGATCGCCATCGGCCTCACGGTCGGCGCGTGGTTGAACTGGCTGCTCGTCGCGCCGCGCCTGCGCAGCTACACGGAGATCGCCCGCAACTCGATCACCATCCCGTCGTTCTTCCAGCACCGCTTCCGCCACGACTCCCCCGTCATGCGCGTCGCCGCCAGCCTGATCATCCTGGTGTTCTTCACCTTCTACGTCTCCTCCGGCATGGTGGCCGGAGGCAAGTTCGTGGAGTCCACCTTCGGCCAGCCCTACCTGCTGGGCATGCTGATCGTCTCCGGCGTGGTCATCACCTACACCCTGTTCGGCGGCTTCCTGGGCGCAACGTACACCGACGTCGTCCAGGGCATCCTGATGTTCGTGGCGCTCCTGGTGGTGCCGGTCATCGGCCTCATCGCGGTGGGCGGGCCCGACGAGGTGATGGCGGGCATCCGAGCGGTCGAGGCGCAGGACGGGGTGCCGCGCCTCAGCCTCAGCGCGGGCGGCACGCTGATCGGCGGCCTCTCCGCGGCCGCGTGGGGCCTGGGCTACTTCGGCCAGCCCCACATCATCGTGCGCTTCATGGCCATTCGCTCCGCCCGGGAGACCAAGGTCGCCCGCCGCATCGGTGTCACCTGGATGGCGCTCGGCCTCGTGGGCGCCTGCGCCACCGCGCTGGTCGGCATCGCCTACTTCAACCAGCACCCCAACGAGTTCGTCTCCAAGGACCCCGAGCAGGTCTTCCTCGTCCTGTCCTCCGAGGTGTTCCACCCGTTCCTGGCCGGCCTCGTCCTGGCTGCCGTGCTGGCCGCCATCATGTCCACGCTGTCGTCGCAGCTCGTGGTGTGCTCCTCTGCCGTCATCGAGGACCTCTACAAGCTGGTCACGAAGCGGACGATGACCAAGAGTCAGGAGGTCGTCGCGGGCCGCCTCGGCGTGCTGGCCGTCTCCGTCATCGCGCTCCTGCTGGCCATCAACGACGACAACCCGGCGGTGTTGTTGCTCGTCGCGTTCGCCTGGGCCGGGTTCGGGGCCAGCTTCGGACCGACGATCATCCTGAGCCTGTTCTGGAAGCGCCTCACCTCACAGGGAGCGCTGTGGGGCATGGTGACCGGCGCCGTCGTCGCCTTCGTCTGGGGCCGGACGGAGGCCCTCAGCAGCACGCTCTACGAGATCGTGCCCGGCTTCCTGGCGAACCTGCTGGTGGCGGTGGTGGTGTCGCTGCTGACGGCTCCCCCGGCGCCCGAGGTGGTCGAGGAGTTCGAGGAGGCCGTCGCAGCGTCGAAGGCCTGACTCAGGCGCGCAGCGCCGCGACGGCGGCCTGCAGCGAGTCCGTGAACATGGTCTCGCGTTCTTCGGCCGTGAGGTCGCCCGAGCCGTCCTTGAGATGGTCCGACACGGTGAGCACTGCGAGCGCCTCCTTGCCGTGCGCGGCGGCGCAGGCGTACAGGCCGGCCGCCTCCATCTCGACGCCGAGAGTTCCCAGCTTGTCGAGCGTGGGGATGATGTCCATCCGCGAGGAGTAGAAGAAGTCGCTGGTGTAGACCGATCCGACGTGCACCGTCCGGCCGGCGCCCCGGGCCTGGTCCACGGCGCCGCGCAGCATGTCGTAGCTGGCGGCCAGCGACAGGCTCACGCCTGGCACGTCGATGGTGGCAACGCTCGAGTTGGTGTGGGCGGAGACCGCCACGATGACGTCCTTCACCTTCACCTTCGACGAGATACCGCCGCAGGTGCCCACCCGGCAGATGCGCTCCACCCCGAACTGCGAGTACAGCTCGTTGGCGTAGATCGAGAGCGAGGGCACACCCATGCCGGAGGCCATGGCGGTGACGGGCACGCCGTCGAACGTTCCGGTCCAGGCCCCGATGCCGCGCACGTCGGAGACCAGCCGGACGTCCTCCATGTGGTCGCGGGCGATCCGCTCGGCGCGCTTCGGGTCACCGGGCATGATCACCAGGGGGGCGATGTCGCCGGGTTCGCAGGCGATGTGGGGAGTGGCCATCGTGGGCACCTTTCTCAGTGGGGCTTGCGCATCACACACTAGGTGCGAAAACACGAATAAGGCCCCGAATCAATCCGATTCGGGGCCTGGTGGCAAGTGTTGGATTCGAACCAACGTAGGCTACGCCGACGGTTTTACAGACCGCTCCCTTTGGCCGCTCGGGCAACTTGCCATTCACCGGTTTGACCCGGCGACGCACAACTCTAGCAGGAGGAATCCGGCAGGTACAAAGCGCCTCCGGGGGAGTCCGTGCTGGCACAATGTGAGGACCGATCACCGACCGAACCCAGGAGAGACATGGCTGCGGACAGCTCATTCGACGTCGTCAGCAAGGTGGACCGCCAGGAGGTGGACAACGCCCTCAACCAGGCGGCCAAGGAGGTTGGCCAGCGCTTCGACTTCAAGAACGTCGAGGCGAAGATCGCCTGGTCCGGCGAGGCCATCGAGATGGAGGCGAACTCCGAGGAACGGGTCAAGGCCATCCTCGACGTGTTCCAGACCAAGCTGTTGCGGCGCGGCGTCAGCCTCAAGGCGCTGGAGACCGGCGACCCGCGCGTCTCCGGCAAGCTGTGGAAGATCACCGCCACCACCCGCGAGGGCATCAAACAGGAGGACGCCAAGAAGGTCTCCAAGCTCATCCGGGACGAAGGGCCGCGCGGCGTCAAGACCCAGATCCAGGGCGAGGAACTGCGCGTCTCGTCCAAGAGTCGCGACGACCTGCAGGCCGTGCAGCAGCTGATCAAGGAAGCGGACTTCGACTTCGCCGTGCAGTTCGTCAACTACCGCTGAGGCTAAGCTTCGGCACCATGCGCATCGGCACCCACAACGTCAACGGCATCCGTGCGGCGCTGCGCCGCGGCTTCCGAACCTACTGGGACGGTGCCGGGGCCGACGTCATCGCCCTGCAGGAGGTGCGCTGCCGCGTCGGCGACCTCCCCTTGGAGGCGTTCGCCGGCTACCACGTGACGCTCGACGCGGGGCAACTCGCCGGGCGCAACGGCGTGGCGGTGCTCACCCGGGAGAAGCCTGCCCACGTGCGGGCCCTCTCGGAGTCGGCCACGACGGTGGCCCCGGACGGCGAGCCGGAGGAGGTCGACGTGGAGCGGATCATCAGCCGCGATCTGGCGTCGTTCGCCGGCGAGGGCCGCTACGTCGAGGTCGACCTGTCCGACGCCCCGCTGCGGGTGGCGTCGCTGTACCTCCCGAAGGGCTCCGCGTGGCCCTACGAGGAGGACGGCGAGGAGAAGTACCAGCGCAAGATGCGCTTCATGCGCGGGCTCGCCCGGGTGCTGACCACGTCGCGGCGGGAAGCGGCGGGGCAGGGCCGCGAGTTCCTGGTGATGGGTGACTTCAACATCGCCCACACGCGCCACGACCTGAAGACCTGGCGCACCAATCAGAAGTCCGAGGGCTTCCTGCCAGAGGAGCGCGAGTGGCTCGACGCCCTGCTGAGCCCGCGCAGCCTCGTCGACGTCGTGCGACGCCTGCACCCGGACACCGACGGCCCCTACAGCTGGTGGTCGTGGCGCGGCCAGTCCTGGACCACCGACGCCGGCTGGCGCATCGACTACCACCTGGCCTCCCCCGGCCTGGCCGCGCGGGCGACCCGGGCCTGGGTGGGCCGGGAGGCCACCTACGAGGAGCGGATCAGCGACCACTCTCCGGTGCTGGCTGACTACTCTTTGTGATGGGTTGGCGCAGCTCGTGGGTGTGCACCGCCCAGTAGGACGCCCCGAACAGGATCAGCACCATCATCCACAGCCCGTTGCGGATGCCGAAGTTCATCGCGTTGAACCCCAGCAGGATCACGGTGGCGACGATCGCCCAGCGCAGCGCCCGTGAGGACGGGCGGGTCACCGGCAGGAGCACGGCTCCCCACAGCAGGTACCAGGAGTGGATGGCCGGGGCGCAGAAGGCGAACCACAGGAACGAATAGCTGATGAAGTGCAGCGGCCGCTTGCCCAGGTGCCGCCACGCGAACCAGCCGATGCCCGCCACGGCCGCCACGGCGCCGATGCCGCGGAACACCGTGATGACGGCGCGGCCGGTGGGGTCCAGGCCCGCCCAGGTCACCGGGTACTGCACGATGAAACCGGCGACGGTGAAGGGCGACACCGTGTCCACCATGCCGGGCACGTTGATGGCGTTGACCCAGCCGAAGCCGAGCCCCGACACCAGCGAGAATCCCGCGAAGACCGCCACTGAGATGGCGAGCGAGGCCGTCGCCTTCAGGGCCGCCCACACCGTCGGCCGCCACCGCCACGACGCCCAGGGGTGCACCAGGAAGGGCAGCGCGACCGAGACGAGGAACGCGGGCTGCTTGATGGCCGCGGCCAGGCCCAAGATGAGGGCGCCGAGCCACCAGTGTCGCCATTTCAGGGTGACCCAGATGCCCAGCAGCATCAGGCCTGTCATGTGGGAGTCGTTGTGCGCCCCGCCGATGAAGTCGATGACCAGGATCGGGTTGAGCACGGCGAACCAGCTGGCCATGGCGGGATCGACGCCCACCCGCTCCGCGATCCGCGGCACCATCAGGCCGATCAGCACCACGCCCACCAGCGCGGGGATCCGCATCAGCACGGCCGAGAGGTACGGGTCGAACGCCGCCAGGTTGACGAGCCCCTGGCTCATCCACAGCGACAGCGGGCCGTACGGCGCCGTCGTGCCGCGCCACACCCACGCGACCTGGTCGGCGTAGTAGCCGGGCAGGATGCCGGGGCCGACGGCGTAGGGGTTCAGCTGGTTGTGGAGCAGCCAGCCGTGGGCGGCGTAGGAGTAGGCGTCGTGCGAGAAGACCGGTGGGCCGAACAGCAGCGGCAGCGACACGATGGCCAGCACCGCCCAGTGCCGCAGTTGCGGCTGCCCCATGGCCCGACGGCGGGCCGGCCGGAGCCTGAACCACGCCTCGAGCATCAGCATGAGGCCCAACAGCGTGGCGATGGTGCCGAACCAGCGGGTGGTGGGCCCTTCGATGCGCCAGGCCCGCAGCACGTCCCAGATGGGCGAGGCCTGCGGGAGGTACGCGGGGCTCAGCGAGCCGATGAGGATGCCGAGGCTGCCGAGGAAACCGAACCAGACGCCACGCGTGGCGGCGGCCTGCCTCAGATCTGACCACGCGCCCCGGGCAATCTCACCCGTGCGTCGCACCGGGGGCCAGTTGCTCGCGGTGGTGCAGCAGGTCCACCAGGCGGTCTGCCGAAGGCACGTGCGCCCCGCCCCACACGAGCGCGTCGGTGGGGCACTGCTCGATGCACACGCCGCAGTACATGCACAGGGACCAGTCGATGGCGAAGGTGTCGAGAACGTTGTGGGTGCGTGGGCGGGCGCCGGGCGCGGGCAGCGTCTGCTCCTGGTGCGAGGTGAGCGTGATGCACCACGTGGGGCACTCCCGGGCGCAGATCATGCAGGAGGTGCAGCGGTCCTCGATGAGGTCGATGGAGCCGTGGATCATCGGGCGCCCTCCACTCCTGGTGGCAGCAGTTTGCGGCGGCCCGGCTCGGAGGAGCCCGGCTCGACGGCACCGGGCCAGGGCTTGGCCTGGCGCGGCGCGAGCAGGACGTCCTTGCGCAGGGGGGCGCCGCCCGCGTGGTGGATCAGGGGGCGGTTGTCGCCGCCGTCGAAGGTGACGCCGAAGAAGTCGTGCACCTGGCGCTGCAGCCAGGCGGCCCCGGGGAAGACCGTCGCCACGTCCGGGAGGTGCGCATCCGTGCGGGGGGTGCGCGTCACCAGGTCCGCGCGGCCGCGGGTGACCGGGTTCTCGAGCGTGAGGATGACCCGGATCTCGTCCGAGCGGCCCAGTTCATCGACGGCGGTGAGGTTGATCAGCAGGCTGAACCCGGCGCGGCGGGCGGCCGCCGCCTCGTCGGCCCACTCCTCCACCGGGATCTGGTACTCAGCCACGCAGGCCCGCCAGGTACTCGTCGAGCGCGGACGGCGGCGGTGGGCAGCCGGCGATGAAGTGGTCCACGGGCACCAGCTCCTCACCGCCCTTCACGACGGCGTACGAATCCCAGTAGGGCCCGCCGACGCAGGCGCAGGCGCCGAAGGCGACCACCGTGGCGCCCGGCACCTGGTCGAGCGCGTGCCGGATGGCCGGGACCATCGGCGCGGTGATCGTGCCGGAGAGCGTGACCACGATCCTGGCCCCGTCGGGGATG
Source organism: Tessaracoccus zhenghani (assembly GCF_054552775.1). Lineage (NCBI taxonomy): Bacteria > Bacillati > Actinomycetota > Actinomycetes > Propionibacteriales > Propionibacteriaceae > Tessaracoccus > Tessaracoccus zhenghani. The sequence goes on from NZ_CM137275.1 coordinate 1,403,463, forward strand.
GACGCGGTGTCGACGACGGGGCGCGAACCGGCCGCTGACTGCGATTCGAGCGCGCAGCAGGCCAGCGGGACGTCGACGACGAAGATGTCGCCGTCCCCGAACCAGTCGCGCGCCATGAGCATGCCGAGAGTCTAGTGCGATACGGCACTGTCGGCTCGGGCAGCTAGACTCGCCCGAGCAATGACGACGACCTACCCGGACTGGGTCCCGCGACTGACCGACGCGGACCTCACTCTTCACTTCGGCGCACCGACGGTGGCGCGCGGGGCGCACTATGCCAACCTGGGGCGGGTCTCCAACATCCAGACGGCCGGTGTGCTGGCCACTGCGCAGGTGCGCGGTAGCAACTTCCGGCAGTACCAGACGAGCGTCGCGCTCAACCGCGGCGTGCTCACCGCCACGTGCAGCTGCCCCATGCGCGCCAACTGCAAACACGCGGTGGCTCTCATCCTCAGCATGCGCACCCCGGCGCTCACCCGCCCCCAGGTGTCCTGGCGGGCGCTGCTGCAGCCGCTGATGGATCAGCCAACCGTGGCGGACGGCTCGCCGATGGCGTTGGTCTTCAGCGAGGACGGCGCGGAGCTCGGCATCGCCCCCGCCCGGTTGGGCGCCCGCGGCAACTGGGTCCGCTCCGGTGTCGGCTGGGCCGAGATCATCAGGGACCCGGGGAACCTGGAACCGTCCCACCTCGAGGCCGTCCGGGCCGTCCTCGAATCACGCGACCTGTCCAGGGGCGGCGGCAACTGGGTGCCGCAGGTGCTCGCGTTCAACGACCTCAACCCGGGCGTCTGGGAGGCCCTGCGCCGCGCCTCCGCCGCCGGCATCGAGTTCATCCCGGGTACGGCGGCCTCGGGCCGCACGATGGCGCCGCCGGTGGTCTCGGCCCAGCCCTTCGAGCCAACGCTGCTGCTGCGCCGCGACGACGGCGGCCTGAGGCTGGTCCCGGCCGTGCACGACGGCGAGGACACCGTCGAGGTGACCGGCCGGGCGCTGCTGGGTCGCCCGGCGCACGGCGTGTCGTTCCCGCGTGAGGGCGAATTGGTCCTGGGCGCGCTGTCGCGCCCGCTGGACCTGTCGGAGCAGCGGGTGTTCGCGCACGGCTCCATCACCGTCCCCGAAGCAGAGGAGGCGGCGTTCTCCGCCGGCTTCCTGCCGCAGTTGCGCCGCCGGCTCCGGGTGAAGCTCGCCGAGGACGTGCAACTCCCTGAGCCTGAACCGCCGAAGCTGCTCCTCCGTGCCGAGTTCTCCCCGGACGCTGCCACCCTGCAGTGGGGCTTCCGATACCGCATCGGCACCACCGTCGTCGACGTGCCGCTGCAGGCCCGCGCGTCGGAACCGCACCCCCGCGACTACGCGGCCGAGGCGAAGCTGCTCCCGCTGGCGGCGAGTCCCTGGTTGCAGCCGCTCTCCCAGCGGCGCCCTGAACCCACCACCCTCACCGGGCGGCCGCTCATCGGGTTCGTCAGCGACACCCTCCCGGACCTGCAGGCGCACCCGGCTGTCGAAGTTGAGTCCACGGGCAGCGCCCGCACCTACCGCGAGGCTGACGACCAACCGGACATCGAGCTCAACGTCACCGAGTCGGAGAAGGGCGACTGGTTCGACCTGGGTGTCAACGTCACCGTCGGCGGCGAGCCCGTGCCGCTGGCCGAACTGCTGGCGGCCCTCACGGCCGGCGACGACCATCTCGTCCTCGATTCGGGCGTCTGGTTCTCGTTGGACGTGCCGGAGCTGGTCCAGCTCCGCGAACTCCTCGACGAGGCGAGGCTGCTCGTCGAGCACGACGGCGACACCATCCGCCTGCGGCCCGAACACGCCGGCCTCTGGGACGAGCTGGTCTCGCTCGGCGTCGTCGCAGAGCAGTCCGCCGCGTGGCGGCAGTCGGTGCAGGGTCTGCTGGACCCCGAATCGCTTCCCCCCGTGGACCTCCCGAGGGGCCTCGACGCGGAGCTGCGCCCCTACCAGGACACCGGTTTCCGCTGGCTCACGTTCCTGTGGCAGACGCGGCTGGGCGGCATCCTCGCCGACGAGATGGGCCTGGGCAAGACCCTCCAGTCGCTCGCCTTCCTGCAGTCGGTGCACGAGCGGGGAGAGCTGACGCACCCCGCGCTCGTCGTGGCCCCCACCTCCGTCATCGGCACCTGGGTGGCGGAGGCGGAGCGGTTCGCCCCCGGCCTCACAGTGGTGCCCATCACGGAGACCCACGCCCGACGTGGCACCCAGCTGTCGGAGGCCATCGAGGGGGCAGACCTCGTCGTGACCTCCTACACACTGTTGCGGCTCGAGGAGGAGGCCTACCGGGACCTGGAGTGGTCCGCGGTGCTGCTCGACGAGGCGCAGTTCGTGAAGAACCACATGTCGAAGGCGTACAAGGCCGTCCGCCGGCTACGGGCACGCCTGAAGGTCGCCCTCACCGGCACGCCGCTGGAGAACAACCTGATGGACCTGTGGTCGCTGCTGTCGATCGCCGCCCCCGGGCTGTTCCCGGATCCGAAGGCGTTCACCGTCGCCTACCGCAAGCCCATCGAGAACGGGAACCGCGACACCCTGGCCCGGCTCCACCGCCGGACGCGCCCGCTGATCCTGCGGCGCACCAAGGCCGCCGTCGCGGAGGAACTGCCGGACAAGCAGGAGCAGTTGGTGCCGGTGCAACTCGCCCCGGCGCACCGACGGATCTACGACAAGCACCTGGCCCGCGAACGACAGAAGATCCTCGGCCTGGTGGGAGACCTGCAGCGCAACCGCATCACCATCCTGCGCTCGCTCACCCTGCTGCGCCAGCTGAGCCTCTCGCCCGTCCTGGTCGACGGCGACTACCCGGCCGTCTCCGCCAAGATCGACGCCCTGCTCGACCTGCTCGACGAGGCCCTCTCCGAGGGTCACCGGGCCTTGGTTTTCTCGCAGTTCACCGGGTTCCTGGGGTTGGTGCGGGAGAGACTCGACGCCGAGAAGATCAGCTACGAGTACCTCGACGGCAGCACCCGCAACCGGGCGGAGCGGATCTCCGCCTTCCGCGGCGGTGAAGCTTCCCTGTTCCTGATCAGCCTGAAGGCCGGCGGCTTCGGCCTCACCCTGACGGAGGCGGACTACGTCTTCATCCTGGACCCGTGGTGGAACCCCGCCGCGGAGGCGCAGGCCATCGACCGGACGCACCGCATCGGGCAGGACAAGCTCGTCAACGTCTACCGGCTCGTCGCGGAGGGCACCATCGAGGAGAAGGTGGTGGCGCTGCAGGAACGCAAGCGCGCCCTGTTCGACGACGTGGTGGGCTCCGGTTCAGACACGGCGGCCCCCATGAGCGCGGCAGACATCCTGGGGCTGATTCAAGACTGACAAGGGCCTTGGGTTCCGTGATCGGGGAAAGCGTCGCGAGAGCCCCTGGGGAGAAGAACCTGATGAACCGCCTGAAGACCGTCGTGCTGGTCACGCTCATGGCAGTGGGCGGCGTGCTGCTCCCCACCGTCTCGCAAGCCCCCGAAGCGGCCGCGCTCGATGTGTACACCACTCCCGGCACCCACACGCTCAACGGTCGCCACTGGAAGACGACGTGTGCCGCGTACTCACCGACGATCGACCGCTGCCGCACGGAGATCTTCGCCACGCAGATCACCCGCGACGCGGCGGGGCGCTTCAGCCAGGCCAACGGCTGGGCCTTCAACAACCTCACCTACAAGCCCGTTGCGCACAAGCTGTGGGGCGCCAACCCCCTGGCCAACCCCGGCGAGTGGACGGAGGGCGGCCGCAGGTGGCGCACCGAGTGCGGCACCGCGGCCACCGGCAAGGACGGCTGCCGCAGCTACATCCACGGCACCGGCTACACCTCCGTGGGCGGCCGGGTCGAGGCCGTCAACCAGTGGATGTTCAACAACATCGTCCGCGTCACGCCGGGGTCGATGAAGGTGGACCTGGAGGCGGACCAGATCCGGCAGGCGCCGGCCTTCCTGCACGGCCGGCGGTTCTTCACGCTCGGCACGATCATCACCGACCCGAACGAGGGCGGCCAGGCACGCGGCACCGGCCGGCTCAGCCAGGTCGAGCTCGACCCGGGCGGCCAAGTGGGCACGTTCAGGGAGAGCCACTGGTCGTTCACCTGGGACATGGCGCGCGAGTCCGATTACGGCGCCTTCCGCACCTCCATCGGCAACCGCCCCACCGGCTGCACTGTCAGCGCCCAGGACAACGCCGACCGCACCCGCATGGGGCTGCCCGCGTTGCCCGCCGGCACCTGCGACGTGCGGGCGGCCCGGTCCTTCACGGCGAAGCCCACCGTGCGCTACGGCACCTACGACCACTCGGGCGGCAACCGCCTCCGGTTGTTCTGGAACAACTCGTTCACCACGGAGACCTACCTCGACACCAGCGCCCCCGGCGCCGCCCACAGCGAACTGCGCCTCGCCGCCCACACGCACCAGGGCAGCGTCAACGCGCTCGGGTTCATGTTCGGCTCGACGAAGGCCCCGGCGGCCGGCCGCTCGATGGTCCCCGAGACCCAGAAGGAGCCGCCGTGGCTGCCGCCGCGCTCGGTCAATCCGGCCGTCGTGTCACAGTCGCTCTTCCCGAGCCCGGCCGGGGGCGCCGACAAGACCCTCTGGGTGCAGAACCTGGCCACCCCCGCCCTTCTCCCGGTGCGGCAGTCCTTCCAGTTCCGCGATTACCAGGACGCCGGACGCGGCTGCATCGTGACGAAGCCGGAGTTCCGGGGGCGGGTGTCGCCGTCGGGCTGGCACTCCTACTTCTGCCCCCTGGCCGACAACGGCAAGCTGGTCTGGCACCACATGGCCGCGTCGCTCGTGGCGGAAGGTCACGGCCTCTGCGGGATCGGAGACTGGAGCAAGTGCGCCGCCGCCAGCCCTCAGACCGTCCGGTACGGGCTCCCCGCACGGGCCGGCGGCCACGTCTACGCCGGGCTGCAGCTGATCGACGACGACAACGAGCTGGCCGCGATCGTCGGCCTGGAGACGAGCATGTACAACCACAAGGCCAGTTCGCAGTCGGCCATGGCACTGTTCGCCGCCGTGTCCCCTGACAGCTGAACGGGGATTCTCCCGAGCGATCGGGACTAATCGGGTGCCGCCCGGTGTTATGCGCTGAGGGACCCGCGAAACACCGGGTCTAAACTCTGACCGGAGACGATTCGTCTCCTGCGACACGACAAGAGGGAACAGACAGTGGCAGACCAGCTCTCGCTCGACCGGGTGGTCATCCGTTTCGCCGGTGACTCCGGCGACGGCATGCAGCTCACCGGAGACCGCTTCACGGCCGAAACGGCCGCGTTCGGCAACGACATCGCGACGCTGCCCAACTTCCCGGCGGAGATCCGCGCGCCGCAGGGCACGCTGCACGGGGTGTCCAGCTTCCAGCTGCACTTCGCCAACTTCGACATCGTCACCCCGGGTGACCGGCCGGACGTGCTCGTCGCGATGAACCCTGCGGCCTTGAAGGCGAACCTGAAGGACCTGCCCACGGGCGGCGTCATCATCGTCGACACGGCAGACTTCACGGCCCGCAACCTCAAGAAAATCGGGTGGCAGACCAACCCGCTCGAGGACGGCAGCCTCACCAATTACTCCGTGCACTCGCTGGACCTCACCGGCCTGGCCACCGGCGCTGTCGAGGGATTCGGGCTGACCCGCAAGGACGCCTCGCGCACCAAGAACATGTTCGCCCTGGGCCTGCTGAGCTGGCTCTACTCGCGCCCCGTCGACGGCACCCTCCGGTTCCTCAGCGAGAAGTTCGCCTCCAAACCGGACATCCGCGACGCCAACATCGCGGCCTTCAAGGCCGGTCACGCCTACGGCGAGACCACGGAGGCGTTCGAGGTCAACTACACCATCGCCCCGGCACCGGTCGCCGCCGGTCGCTACCGCCAGGTGTCGGGCAACATGGCCACGGCCTACGGCCTCATCACGGGCGCCCACAAGGCGGGCCTGCAGCTCTTCCTGGGGTCCTACCCCATCACCCCCGCGTCGGACATCCTGCACGAACTGTCGCGCCGCAAGGACCTGGGCGTCATGACCTTCCAGGCGGAGGACGAGATCGCCGCCGTCGGCGCCGCGCTGGGCGCGTCGTTCGCCGGCTCCCTGGGCGTCACCACGACGTCGGGCCCCGGCATGGCGCTGAAGGCTGAAACCATCGGTCTGGCGGTGATGACCGAGCTCCCGCTCGTCGTCGTCAACGTGCAGCGCTCCGGCCCGTCCACGGGCATGCCCACCAAGACCGAGCAGGCGGACCTGCTGCAGGCGATGTACGGCCGCAACGGCGAGTCGCCGCTGCCCGTGCTGGCCGCAAAGTCCTCGACGGACTGCTTCGACACGGCGCTGGAGGCCTGCCGCATCGCGGTGAAGTACCGCACACCGGTCATCATGCTGTCCGACGGGTACCTCGCCAACGGCGCGGAACCCTGGAGGCTGCCGGACCTCAGCGAGATCGAGCCCATCGAACCGGGCTTCGCCACCGAACTCAACGGCACCGACGCCTCGGGCAAGGATGCATTCCTGCCCTACGCGCGTGATCCCGAAACCCTCGCCCGCGCGTGGGCCGTGCCAGGTACCCCCGGCCTGGAGCACCGCATCGGCGGCCTCGAGAAGTCCGAGGGCACGGGCAACATCTCCTACGACCCGGACAACCACGAGGCCATGACGCTCACGCGCCGGGCGAAGTTGCGGGGCATCGCCCGCGACATCCCGGACCTCGTCGTCGACGACCCCACCGGCGACGCCCGCGTTCTCGTGTTGGGCTGGGGTTCGACCTACGGCCCCATCACCGCGGCCGCACGGCGCGTCCGCCTCTCCGGACGCAAGGTCGCGCTCGCCCACCTGCGTCACCTCAACCCCATGCCGGACAACCTGGGCGACATCCTGCACCGCTACGACAAGGTCGTGGTGCCCGAGATGAACCTCGGTCAACTCGCCGTCGTGTTGCAGGCCCGGTACGCCAAGGCCATCACCCGTTACTCGCGCGTCCGCGGGCTCCCGATCTCGCTCACCGAGCTCGAAGTCGACCTGTGCGCGGAGATCGACGCCACCACCAAGGAGGACAACTGATGTCGGGTCTCGTCGGAGTTCCGCTGAGCGTCGAACCGCTCAGCAAGAAGGACTTCACCTCCGATCAGGAGGTGCGCTGGTGCCCCGGCTGTGGCGACTACGCCGTGCTGTCGACCTTCCAGTCCATGATGGCCACGCTCGGCATCAAGCGGGAGAACACCGTCATCATCTCGGGCATCGGCTGTTCGTCGCGGTTCCCGTACTACGTGGACTCCTACGGCATGCACTCCATCCACGGGCGCGCGCCGGCCATCGCAACGGGCGTCGCCATGACACGGCCGGATCTCAACGTCTGGGTCGTGACGGGAGACGGCGACGCCCTCTCCATCGGCGGCAACCACCTGATCCACACGCTGCGCCGCAACGTGAACCTCACCATCCTGCTGTTCAACAACCGGATCTACGGCCTCACCAAGGGCCAGTACTCCCCCACCTCGGAGCTCGGCAAGCTCACCAAGTCGACACCGTACGGCTCGGTGGACACGCCGTTCAACCCCGTCACGCTCGCGCTCGGCGCCGAAGCGACCTTCGTGGCCCGCACCATCGATTCGGACCGCGCCCACCTGTCCGAGGTGCTGACGGCGGCGGCCAACCACCGCGGCACGTCGCTGGTGGAGATCTACCAGAACTGCCCCATCTTCAACGACGACGCCTTCTCCACGTTGAAGGGCCCGGACGGTCTGCTGATCAAGCTGGTGCACGGCGAGCCCATCACGTTCGGCAACGGGGAACTGGCGGTTGCCCGGGGAGTCGACGGCGACCTCAAGGTGGTCCGCACCGCGGAGGTGGACCAGGCCAGCATCGTCGTGCACGACGAGACGCGCCAGGACCCCACGCTGGCGTTCGCACTGTCGCGCCTCACGGAACCGGGCGTGCTCCGGCAGGCCCCCATCGGCATCTTCAGGCGCGTTGAGCGCCCCAGTTATGATGACCTCGTCCGGGACCAGATCGGTACCGCCAAGGCCGAAGACACCGAGGCAGCGCTGGCCGCGGTACTCGCCGGGCCAGATACCTGGGAGGCAGAGACGCGATGACAGACCGGCAGCCGGGTTTGCATCAGCCGATGCCTCCCGACGGCCCCACGTCACCCACGACGCCCACCCGCCCCATGACCGGCGACGAGGCGCCGCCCCCCGCTCCGGACACGTTCGACGCCGTCGGCATGCAGTCCGTGCTCACCCGCACCCGGAACCACAGCCGCTTCGTCGCGCCTCCCCCTGGGGACGCCGCCGTCCGGCGACCCTTCCCCGTGCGGGCGTTCGTGTGGGGGATGGCGCTGATCCTCGCCGTCGGTGTACTCACCGGTTTCCTCTACGTGAACCACTTCAGGCCGGTCGCCGATGATCCTGACACGATCGTCTCCCTGCCCAGCCCGACGGCGAGCATCTCGGAGGTCACGGCACAGACGCCGCAGGAGATCGTCTCGGAGTATTTCGAGGCACTCTCCACCGGCGACCTCGGCCGCGCGCTGGCGATGGGCGACACCGGCGGCAACGGCTCGCAGGCGCTGCTGAACGCGGACGTCTACGCCCGCTCCCGCGAACTGAGCCCCATTACCGATGTCGAGATCCTGTCGGACAGCCTGACGGCCACCGACGTCCCGGTGCGCTACCTCATCGCGGGCCAGCCGTTCGAGACCACCATCTCGCTCAACCTGCTGGACAACGGCAGGTACCGCTTGGCGCAGACCACCGTCACTGCAGAGTTCGTGCTCGCCGGCGGACAGAACCTCCCGGTGCTGGTCAACGATCAGCGGATCGACCCGTCGCTCACCTACGAGGTGGTGCCCGGCACCTACGAGGTCTCCACTGGGCTGCCCTTCCTCGATTTCACCGAGACCAGCGTGCTGCAGGTGGCCTCCCCGTCCCGGGCCGACGCCGTGAAGGTCAACATCACGCCCGAGCTCACAGAGGCGGGCCGGGACGCGCTGATCGGGGCCGCCAGGGCCTCCCTCAACGCCTGCTTCAGCACTCCGAGCATCGCTCCGGCCGGGTGTCCCAACCAGGCGGAAGCAGCCGGTGGCGCGACGGTCTCCTCTGCGAGATGGCGCCTGACCAACAACCCCTGGTCCGATGTTTCCCCCACCCTGGTGGCAGACGACCAGAGCGTGGCCCTGATCCGGCTGCGGCTGGCCACCGCGCTCGACATCACCTACAGCAACGGGTCCGCCTCGCACCCCACACCGACGATCTCCGCCGACGTGCGCGCCTCCATGCTGGGCCGCGATCCGTCGGCCATCGAGGTGACCTGGAGCACCGGATAGCGACGGTAGGGTGGCCGCCATGACCCCTGCGATCGACTTCGAACATTCCGACCCCGCCGTGCGTCCACAGGACGATCTCTTCCGCCATGTCAACGGAACCTGGCTGCGGACGGCCACCATCGAGCCTGACCAATCCTCGGCCGGCGGTTTCGTGGACCTGCGCAACGCCGCAGAACTGGACGTGCGCGCGATCGTGGAGGAGCAGCAGCAGAGCGACCCCACCAGCGACGAGGGCCGCATCGCCGCGCTCTACGCCTCCTTCATGGACACGGACCGCATCGAGGCGCTCGGCATCGAGCCGGTGCGCCCCATCCTGGACACGATCGACGCGATCGACTCGCCCGTCGCCCTGGCCCGGCACCTCGGCTGGTCGCTGCGCCATGGGTTGAGCCCCTTGGTGCACCTCTACGAGGAATCAGACCCGGGAGACCCCAGCCGCTACGCCGTGTTCGCCTCCCAGGGTGGCCTGGGGCTGCCCGACGAGGCCTACTACCGCCTGGAGGAGCACGGCGAAATCCGGGAGAAGTACCTGGCGCACCTGACGCGGGTCTTCGAACTGGCCGGCTTCGAGCTGCCCGAGCAGCAGGCCCAGGCCGTCCTCGCCGTCGAGACCGAGATCGCGTCACACCACTGGGACAGGGTCCGGTGCCGCGACCTGCGGGCGATGTACAACCCCACGTCGCTGGAGGACGTCATCTCTGCCACGCCGGGGTTCGACTGGGACGCGTTCCTCGAAGGCGCCGAGATCCCTCGCGGGAAGCTGGCTGAACTGATCGTCAGCCAGCCGTCGTTCCTCGAGGGGGTGGCCCCGGTGCTGGTGTCGGCACCCCTCGACACGTGGCGGTCGTGGGCACGGTGGAAGGCCCTTTCGGGGCTGTCGGCCTACCTGTCCGAGGACTTCGTCGAGGCCCGCTTCGACTTCTACGAGAAGACGCTGGCAGGCAACGAGGAGCAGCGCCCCCGCTGGAAGCGCGGCCTCGCCCTGGTGGAGGGCGTGCTCGGTGAAGCCGTCGGCCGCCTCTACGTGGAGCGCCACTTCAAGCCCGAGGCGAAGGCCGCCATGGACGAGCTCGTGGGCAACCTGATGAGGGCCTACGCGAACTCCATCACGAAGCTGACCTGGATGACCGAGGAGACGCGGGCCGAGGCGCTGCGCAAACTCAGCAAGTTCACTCCCAAGATCGGTTACCCGGTGAAGTGGCGCGACTACTCGGCGCTGCCGGTCACCGCCGACGACCTGGTCGCCAACGTGCTCGCCGCCAACTCCTTCGAGCTGGACTACACCCTGGAGCGCATCGGTGGGCCGGTGGACCGCGACGAGTGGCAGATGTTCCCGCAGACGGTCAACGCCTACTACCACCCGCTCCGCAACGAGATCGTGTTCCCGGCCGCAATCCTGCAGCCGCCCTTCTTCAACGCCGACGCGGACGACGCGGTCAACTACGGCGCCATCGGCGCGGTCATCGGCCACGAGATCGGGCACGGCTTCGACGACAAGGGCAGCACCTGCGACGGCGACGGCCGCCTGCGTGACTGGTGGCAGCCCGCAGACCGGGAGGCCTTCGAGGCGCTCGCCGAGCGGCTGATCGGTCAGTATGAGGGCCTCATCCCGGAAGGCATCGAGGGCGCCGGCGTCAACGGCAGGCTCACCGTCGGGGAGAACATCGGCGACCTCGGCGGCCTGGGTATCGCCTACGACGCCTGGCTGCTGGCCGGCGGCGAGCCCCATGGCGAGGCGGTTGACGGCCTGACCCCGGCCCAGCGCTTCTTCACCGGCTGGGCGCAGGCCTGGCGCGGCAAGCGGCGCCCCGAAGCCATGAAGGTCCTGTTGGCGACAGACCCGCACTCCCCCAACGAGTTCCGCTGCAATCAGATCGTGCGCAACCTCGACGCCTTCTACGGCGCCTTCGAGGTCAGCGACGACGACGCTCTCTGGCTCGCCCCTGAGGACCGCGTCACCATCTGGTGATCTCGGAGGAGAGGGCTGGAGCGCTGATCATGGCGCTCCAGCCCTTTTTGCGTTTACCCTTGTCAATGCCATTTCGCGCAGTTTGAGATCGCTCTCATGTCTCGATTTGATAACAGAACCCCGCTTCAGCTTGACGTACGGCGCGCGAACGATGACAGTTGCTCCATGAGAGCGCTCCCACGGAGCGCACGGACATTGACGAAGGAGTCATAGTGAAGAAGCGTTCCATCGCCCTGGTCAGTGCGCTGGCCATCGGGCTCACCGCCTGTTCCGCCAGCGCGGAGCCTGCCGACAACGAGACCGGAGCCAGCAGCGACGAGCAGATCACCCTGCGCGTGGCCACGTTCAATGAATTCGGCTACGAGGATCTCTTCCAGGACTACATGGATGAGCACCCCAACGTGAAGATCGAGCACAAGAAGGCCGCCACCACCGATGAGGCCCGCGACAACCTCAACACCCGCCTGGCCGCCGGCTCCGGCCTCTCCGACATCGAAGCCGTCGAGGTCGACTGGCTGCCCGAACTGATGCAGTACGCCGATAAGTTCGTCGATCTCAAGAACGACGACGTCGAGGGCCGCTGGCTCGACTGGAAGGAAGCCTCCGCCACCACCGCCGACGGCCAGCTGATCGGCTACGGCACCGACATCGGCCCCGAGGCCGTGTGCTACCGCTCGGACCTCTTCGAGGCCGCCGGCCTGCCGTCGGACCGTGAAGCGGTCGCCGACCTCCTCGAGGGCGACTGGGACACCTACTTCAACGTCGGCAAGGACTTCGTCGCCAAGTCCGACGCCGCCTGGTACGACTCCTCCGACGCCACCTTCCAGGGCATGGTCAACCAGGTCGCCACCCCCTTCGAGAACGAGGACGGCACGCCCATCCCGCTGGGCGAGAACACCGAGATCAAGGCCATCTACGACCAGATCATGCAGGCCAAGGCCGACGACCTCTCCGCCGGGTACGCCCAGTGGAGTGAGGACTGGACCGCGGCCTTCCAGAACGACGGCTTCGCCACGATGCTGTGCCCCGGCTGGATGATGGGCGTCATCGAGGGCAACGCGGCCGGCGTGACCGGCTGGGACGTGGCTGACGTGTTCCCCGGCGGCGGCGGCAACTGGGGCGGCTCGTTCCTGACCGTTCCCGAGCAGTCGGCCAACCCCGAGGCCGCCCGCGAGCTCGCGGCGTGGCTGACGGCCCCCGAGCAGCAGATCAAGGCTTTCATGTCGAAGGGCACCTTCCCCTCGCAGGTCGACGCCCTGGACAGTGAAGAGCTCCTCGGCCAGACCAACGAGTTCTTCAACGGCGCCCCCACCGGCGAGATCCTCGCCAACCGTGCGGCCGCCGTCGACGTCACCCCCTTCAAGGGACCGAACTACTTCTCGATCCGCGCCACCGTCACCGATGCGCTGAACCGCGTCGAGTCCGGCACCGACGACGCGGCGTCGTCGTGGGACAAGGCCATCGAAGCCTACGAGGCCCTCGGCCTCAACTGATCCCCCGACTGGGTGGGCCCGGCGCTCCGCCGGGCCCACCACACACCCAAGGAACTGCGAATGCCATCCATGACCACCTGGCGGCAGCGGGCGAACCGCTGGGACGTCAAGTACTCGCCCTACCTGTACATCAGCCCCTTCTTCATCCTCTTCGCGATCGTGGGGCTCTACCCCCTCATCTACACCGCCTGGGTCTCCGTGCACGACTGGCACCTGATCGGCGGCCAGGGAGACTTCGTCGGGCTGCAGAACTTCATCGACGTCCTGCAGCAACCGCGCTTCTACAACGCGCTGCGCAACACGTTCTCGATCTTCCTGCTGTCGTCCGTGCCCCAGCTCATCGCGGCGATCTTCATCGCGTGGATGCTCGACGCCAACCTGCGGTCCAAGACCCTGTGGCGCATGGGCGTCCTCCTGCCCTACGTGGTGGCACCGGTGGCGGTCTCCCTGATCTTCTCCAAGCTCTTCGCGGACAGCTCCGGCCTGATCAACACCCTGCTCGGCCAGATCGGGATGAACCCCGTGGGCTGGCACTCCGACAGCTTCGCCGCCCACGTGGCGATCGCGACGATGGTGAACTTCCGGTGGACCGGCTACAACACGCTGATCTTCCTGGCCGCCATGCAGGCCGTGCCGCGCGAGCTCTATGAGGCCGCCGTCGTCGACGGGGCCAACCGGGTCCAGCAGTTCTTCTCCGTGACGCTGCCGTCGCTGCGTCCCACGATGATCTTCGTCATCATCACCTCCACCATCGGTGGCCTGCAGATCTTCGACGAGCCGCGCATGTTCGACCAGCTGGGTCAGGGCGGCGCGGACCGGCAGTGGCAGACGCTGACCATGTACCTCTACGAACTGGGCTGGGGGCCGCAACGCAGCTTCGGCCGGGCCTCCGCGGTGGCGTGGCTGCTGTTCCTCATCATCATCGTCATCGGCGTGATCAACTTCTGGCTGACCAGCCGCATCTCCAGTTCCGAGGGCCGCAAGGCCAGGCAGCGCACCAAGGAGGCCGTGTGATGCATTCGACACCCATGATCGAACAGACCGCGGGCAAGGGCGCGGCCCGCTACGCACGCCGCAAGCTGGGGCTGGTCTCCGGCAGGCGCCGGGCCGGGTGGGGCACGTACGCGACCCTGACGCTGGTGCTGCTCATCTCCATCTACCCCCTGTACTACGCCATCCAGCTGGCGAGTTCCGACGCGGCCACCATCGCCCGCAACCCCATCCCGCCCCTGCTGCCGCAGGGCAACCTCATCGAGAACCTCAACCGGGTACTCAACTCCGACATCAACTTCTGGCGGGCCTTCACCAACAGCGTCATCGTCTCGACGGTCACGTCGGTGTTCCTCGTGATCTTCTCGACGCTGGCGGGCTACGCGTTCGCCAAACTGCGCTTCCGCGGCAGGGGGCCGCTGCTGATCTTCGTCATCGCCACCATGGCCGTGCCGATGCAGCTGGGCATCGTCCCGCTGTTCATCGTCATGAGTGAACTGGGGCTCACGGGCAGCCTCGCCGCCGTCATCATCCCCAACATCGTCACCGCTTTCGGCGTGTTCTGGATGACCCAGTACCTGAGCCAGGCGCTGCCCTACGAGCTGATCGAAGCGGCCCGCGTCGACGGCTGCTCCATGATCAGCACGTTCCGCCACGTCGCGCTCCCTGCCGCGATGCCGGCGGCCGCGATGCTCGCCCTGTTCACCTTCGTGGCCCAATGGACCAACTTCTTCTGGCCGTTCATCGTCCTCGATGCCAGCAACCCCACGCTCCCCGTGGCGTTGCAGCTGCTGCAGTCCAGCTACTTCAAGGACTACTCCCTCATCATGGCCGGCGTGGTCATCTCCACCGTGCCGCTCATCATCGTTTTCATCATCACAGGACGTCGGCTCGTCGCCGGCGTCATGGAAGGAGCAGTGAAGGGATGACCCCCGTCACCTTTACCCCCGACTTCATCTTCGGCGCAGCCACGGCAGCGTTCCAGATCGAGGGCGCCAGCACCGAGGACGGTCGCGTGCCGTCCATCTGGGACACGTTCTGTGCCACCCCGGGCAAGGTCGTCGGCGGCGACACCGGTGAGGTGGCGTGCGACCACTACCACCGCATGCCGCAGGACGTCGCCCTCATGAAGGAACTGGGGCTCCAGGCCTACCGGTTCTCGACGGCCTGGCCCCGCGTGGTGCCCGCCCCCGGTGAGGTCAACCAGAAGGGTCTCGACTTCTACTCGCGGCTCGTGGACGAGCTCCTGGCCGATGGCATCAAGCCGTGGCTGACCCTGTACCACTGGGACCTGCCCCAGTACGAGCAGGACAGGGGCGGCTGGACCAACCGCGACACCGCCCACCGGTTCGCCGACTACGCCGAGGTGATGTACCGCGCCTTGGGCGACCGGGTCGACATCTGGACCACGCTCAACGAGCCCTGGTGCTCCGCGTTCCTGGGCTACGCGAACGGCGAGCACGCCCCGGGCCACCAGGACGGACGCGAGGCACTGGCCGCGGCCCACCACCTCCTCCTGGGGCACGGGCTGGCCGTGACGCGGCTGCGTGAGCTCGGTCTCGCACAGCCGAAGCAGGTGGGGATCACCATCAACCCCAGCATCCACCACCCGGCAGACCCGGACAGCGCCGCCGACCGCGACGCCGCCCGGCGGCACGACGCCCTGCGCAACCGCATCTGGCTGGACCCGCTCTTCACGGCGCAGTACCCGGCAGACCTCATCGCCGACATGGGCGACCTCTGGCCCGCGGAGCTGATCCTCGACGGGGACCTGGAGATCATCTCCCAGCCCATCGACGTGCTCGGCATCAACTTCTACAACGGTGAGACCACCGCCGCTGTCCCGGGAGCCGACGTCGACTCCCCCGGCTCGCCGCACCCACGTACCGGCGACACCACGGGCGTCAGCCGCGACGTCCCCCTGACGGCCATGGGCTGGGAGATCTACGCGCCGGACTTCACCGACGTGCTGGTGCGCCTGAGCCGCGACTGGGCCGCCCCGCACGGCGCCCACCTGGTCGTGACCGAGAACGGGGCCGCCTTCAACGACGTGCCGGACGCCGACGGGTTCGTGGCCGACGCCGACCGCAGCGACTACCTCTACCAGCACATCGGTGCCGTCCACGACGCCATCGAGGCCGGGGCCGACGTCCGGGGCTACCTCGCCTGGTCGTTGCTGGACAACTTCGAATGGGCCTGGGGCTACGAGAAGCGCTTCGGCATCGTCCACGTCGATTACGACACCCAGGTGCGCACGCCCAAGGCCTCTGCCCGTTGGTACGCTGACATGATCCGTTCACGCGAACTGGCCAAGCCGTAAGAAGGATGAGATGAGTCTCAACGGTCGCCCGCCGACACTCGAAGACGTGGCACGCCTCGCCGGCGTGTCGCGGGCGACCGCTTCCCGCGCCATCATCGAGCCCGCCAAGGTGTCGGAGGAGCGCCGCTCCGCCGTCGAGGAGGCGATGGCCCGCCTGAGCTACGTCCCCAACGCCGCGGCCCGCAGCCTGGTGACGCGCCGAACCATGTCGATCGCCGTCGTCGTGCCCGAACCCACGCGCACGGTGTTCGAGGACCCCTTCTTCCAGGCCGCCATCGGCGGCATCAACTCCGTGCTCACCGGCGCCGACTACCAGCTGGTCCTCCTGATGGGAGACCCGCAGGGGCAGACGCAGCGGGTGCGCCATTACCTGCGCTCCCGCCTGGCCGACGGCATCGTCGTGGTGTCCCACCACGGGTCCGACGGCGTGGTGGAGACCGCCGTGGCTGCGGGCGTGCCCACCGTGCTGGTGGGGCGTCCGTTCAGCGGCGCCGTCAATGTCGCCTACAGCGACCTGGACAACGTGCTGGGCGGCCGGCTCGCCACCCGGCACCTGATTGAGCAGGGCTGCTCGACCATCGGCATCGTCACCGGCCCGCTGGACATGGTGGGCGCCCGCGACAGGTTCCAGGGTTGGCGCACCGAGCTCGCCGAGCACGGCAAGGCGGCCGGCGGCATCTGGAATGGCGACTTCGACCGTGACTCCGGCCTCTCCGCAGGGCTCGAGATCGCCACCGGTGCGGTGAAGCTCGACGGGCTCTTCGTCTCCTCAGACCTCATGGCGCTGGGGGTGCTGGAATCGCTCGCGGAGCACGGCGTCCGGGTTCCGGACGACCTGCGCGTGGTGGGCTTCGACGACATCAGCCTGGCCGCCTATGCGAGGCCCTCCCTCACGACTGTCACAAACTCCGGTTTCGCGCTTGCCGCCGCCGCCGAGCTGCTGATCCAGCAGCTCCAGACCGGGGTGATCCCGGAACCCAGGATCCTGCATCCCGATCTCATCGTCCGCGAATCGGCCTGAGCCCTCATCTGATCCGGGCAGTCAGGGGAGGCGCTCGCGCAATGCGATGGCGACCGCCGCCAGCGCCACTGCCGCAGCGGTGAAGACGAAGGCCTGGGCGAAGCCGAACCCGCCGGCCAGCGCACCGATCGCCATGGCGCCGACGCCGGTGCCGACGTCGAAGCCCACGTTCCAGATCACCGAGGTGGAGGTACGGTTCTCCTCCCCCGCCTCCACGAACGAGCGCACCAGCGTCACCGTCTGCAGCGCACCGTAGGCCACGCCCAGCAGGGCGGCGCCGACGATCATCCACGCGGGCTGCCCCCACCGGAGCGAAGCCGCGATGCCCGCCACGCCCAGCGCGGCCACCCCGAGCAGCGACCAGATGAACGGCCTGGTGCCGTAGCGGTCGCTCAGCCCCCCGACCAGGTAGCGCCCCACGGCGGCCAACCCGGTCACGGCGAGCAGGACCGTCATTGCCACGAGGGGGTCGCTGACCAGCTGCGGCGCGAACGTCAGCACCGCACCCCCGGAGGCCGTCACCAACAGCAGGGCGGCCACGGGCATCCAGATCAACGGGAGGACGCGCAGCAGCGGCGCGCCCGCCGAGGACGCCCCCGGGTCGCCCGCCGTCTGCCGGGAGATCTGCCGCCCGAGTTCCGCCACCCACAGGAGGGCGACCAGCGGCAGCAGGCCGAGGACGAGCGTCCAGCGCACGCCGATCACGTCGGCCAGCAGGGGCGCCACCGACATCAGTACCAGCTGCGGGATGGAGATGGCGAGGCCGTAGAGGCCGACGCCCCGGCCACGCACCTCGGGAGGGGTCAGGAGTGCGACGGCGGTGGCGCCGCACACCGTGATGACGCCGAAGCCGACGCCGCGCAGGGCGTTGGTGCCGAGCACCACCCACAGGTCCGGGCTGATCGCCTGGAGTGCGGCGGGGATCCCCAGCGCCAGGAGGCCCAGCGACAGGGTGCGGGTCCAGCCCCACCTGGCCAGCCAGCGGTTGACCTGCAGCTGGGTGAGGACGGTGGTGGCCATCAGGACCGTGGTGGCCATGCCGGAGCCGAACTCCGCCGCGCCGCCCCGAGCGGCCCACAGCGGGGAGATGGGCAACAACAGCGCAAAGCCGGCGAACGCCACGGAGGCGGTCAGCAGGATCAGCGGCATACCCGGCGCGCGCAGCACCACGAGGCATCACTCCAAGAGGTTGGGGGAATCAACCGCCTCACTCTACCCGGACGGCCGTTAGGCCCCGCCTCGTCGGGCGGCGAGCCGGGCGTGGCCTAGGAGGTGCGCTCGACGAGGTCCGTGCACACCTGCAGTAGCGCGTCCTTCGCCTCGCCCTCGGGCAGTGGCGCGAGGTGGGCGCGGGCGATGTCGGCGTGACGCTCGACCTCGGCCTTCGCGCGGCCCATGACGGGGTGGGCCTTGAGCCCCTCGAGCGCGGCCTCCAGGTCCTCGTCGGAGCTGAGGTCGCCGTCGATCAGGGCGAGCAGGTCCGCGTCCGCCGCATCCTTCTCCGCCCGCAGCATGAGGACCGGCAGCGTGGGGACGCCCTCGCGCAGGTCCGTACCGGGCGTCTTGCCGGTGCTGGTGGAGGTGATGTCGATGAGGTCGTCCGAGAGCTGGAACACCAGCCCGATCTCCTCGCCGAAGTTCGTCAGCGCGGTGAGCACCTCGTCGGAGGCGCCGGACACCATGCCGCCGAAGCGGGCCGACGCGGCGATCAGCGAGCCGGTCTTGTCCGCGATGACCTGGATGTAGTGGGCCAGCGGGTCCTCGCCCCCGCCGGGGCCCTTGGTCTCGGCGATCTGGCCCTGCACCAGGCGCGAGAACGTCTCTGCCTGCAGCATGACGTAGTCGACACCGAGCTCGGCAACCGTGGTGGAGGCGCGGGCGAACAGGAAGTCGCCCACGAGGATGGCCACGGAGTTGCCCCACAGCCGGTTGGCCGACGGGGCGCCGCGGCGCAGGTCCGCGACGTCCATGACGTCGTCGTGGTAGAGGCTCGCCACGTGGGTGAGCTCCATGACCATGGCGGCCCGCATGAGGTCGTCGTGGTCCGATTCTCCGCCGAAGTGGGAGGAGAGGAAGACCAACAGCGGACGGAACCGCTTGCCGCCCGCCGCGATGATGTGGCGGGCAGCCTCGGTCACGAACGGCGAACTGGCCACGGCGCTCTCGACCAGGTTGCCCTCGAACTCGTCG
Organism: Tessaracoccus zhenghani; assembly: GCF_054552775.1. Classification (NCBI taxonomy): domain Bacteria; kingdom Bacillati; phylum Actinomycetota; class Actinomycetes; order Propionibacteriales; family Propionibacteriaceae; genus Tessaracoccus; species Tessaracoccus zhenghani. Next base: position 1,422,752 of record NZ_CM137275.1, read on the forward strand.
AGGAGCACGGTCAAGCGTGCGTCGAGCCGGTCGTTGCCCACTGTGGGTCTCCTAGGGTCAGCGAATGAACTGTGCGGCACCGGCAACCAGGCTGAGCACGCCGCCCGGCACGAGGCCGAGGACCAGCGTAGCCAGACCTGTGACCACGAGCACAACCCACGTCCCGGCAGACGGGGACTCGACCACGCCCACGGTCGCCTCGTCGGCGTCCTGGAACCACATGGCCACAACGACCTTGAGGTAGAAGAACGCGGCGATGACGCTCATCACCACGGCGACCAGGACGAGCCAGCCGTAGCCGCCCTCCCACGCAGACGCGAACACGGTCAGCTTGCCGACGAAGCCCGCGGTCAGCGGGATGCCGGCGAAGCTCAGCATGAACAGGGTCATGAGGGCTGCGATGAGCGGGCTGCGCCTCCCGAGGCCCTTCCAGGACTCGAGGCCGTTGGCCTCACCGCCCGCGCGGCGCACCATCATGACGATGGCGAAGGCACCCAGCGTGGCCACGCCGTAGGTCAGCAGGTAGAACGCGACGGCGGCCACGGACGCCACCGACACGTTGTCGCCGGCCTGCACCGCCCCGACGACGCCCACCAGGATGAAGCCGGCGTGTGCGATCGAGGAGTAGGCAAGCAGGCGCTTGATGTCGGTCTGCGCGAGTGCCGCGGTGGCACCCACCAGCATCGTGACGACCGCGACGACGGAGAACAGCAGCTGCCAGTCCCAGGCGAGTCCGCCGAGTGCGACGTAGTACACGCGCAGCAGAGCGGCCACGGCGGCGGTCTTGGTGGCCACCGCCATGAAGCCCGTCACCGGGGTGGGCGCGCCCATGTAGGCGTCCGGGGTCCACGAGTGGAACGGCACTGCGCCCATCTTGAACAGCAGGCCCACCGATGCCAGCAGCATGCCGCCGAGCAGCAGCCACTTCGAGCCGGTCCCGGCGGTGACCGCGTCTGCGATCCCGGCCAGCGTCAGGGCGCCGGAGTAGCCGTACAGCAACGAGATGCCGTAGAGCATGATCGCCGAGGCGATGGAGCCGAGGAGGAAGTACTTGAGGGCAGCTTCCTGGCTCAGCAGGCGACGGCGGCGGGCCATGCCGGTGAGCAGGTACAGCGGCAGCGACAGGATCTCGACGGCCACGAACAGCACCAGCAGGTTGTTGGTGGACGAGAACAGCAGCATGCCGAACAGCGCGAACACCAGCAGCGGGAAGACCTCGGTGTGCTCACGACGGAGGCGGTCCGCCTCCCGCTCGAGCGGCGAGCCGGGCACGGTGGCGGCCGACGACGCGAACGCCGACACTCCCCCACCGACGCGGCGCTCGGCGAAGAGCGCCACCCCGGCCAGCCCGACGACCAGCAGCAGCGTCCAGAAGACGTAGGTCGGGCCGTCGATCGCGAGCAGCCCCATGGCGGCCAGCGAAGGTGTTTCCTGCACCCAGTTGAGGATGGTCACCCCGAGCGACGCGAGGATGCCGATCGCGGCCAGACCCGCCTGCACCGGCTGGCGGAGGTGCCGGGGCACGAAGCCCTCGAGCAGGACGCCCAGGGCACCCACACCGAGCAGGATGAACAGCGGCGTCAGCAGCATCCACTCCAGCGTGGGAGCGGGGATCGGCGTCTCCAAGAGGTTGATCATCAGTTGCCTTCCTCAGCCTGCGGGGCGGGATCGGTCACGCCGACGGTCGCCATCGTGCCCTGAGCAGCGTCGTCCGCCACTGACAGCACGGGCTTCGGGAAGAAGCCGAACAGCAGCAGCAGGGCGATGAGCGGCGCAACGACGGCCTTCTCGCGGAGCGTGAGATCGGTGGTGACATGGCTGGCGACCTGCTCGGTCACCGGGCCGGTCATCGTGGTCTTGTACATCCGCAGCACGTACACGGCGGCCAGCACCATGGCCAGCACCAGGAACGCGATGTGGATGGGGTAACGCTGCCAGGAACCGGCGAGCACCAGGAACTCGGCGACGAAGTTGCCGAAGCCCGGCAGCGACAGTGCGGAGAGACCCGCGAGCAGCAGTACACCGGAGAGCACCGGGGCCACCTTCTGCACGCCGCCGTAGGCGTCGATGTCTGCGGAACCGCGGCGTCGGATCATGAACCCGACGACGAGGAACAGCGCGGCGGTCGACAGCCCGTGGTTCAGCATGTAGTAGATCGAGCCACTCATGGACTGGCTGGTCAGCGCGAAGATGCCGAACACCATCAGGCCGAAGTGGCTGATCGAGGTGTAGGACACCAGGCGCAGCAGGTCCTTGGCGCCGAACGCCATGAGGGCGCCGTAGAACATGGACACGATCGCCCAGATGAGGATCACCGGGGTGGCCCACTGGCTGGCCTCGGGGAACGCCTGGAGGCAGATCTTGATCATCCCGAAGGTGCCGATCTTGTCCAGGATGCCCACGAGCAGCGTCGAGGTGCCCGGCGTGGCCTGCTCGGCCGAATCAGGCAGCCACGTGTGCAGCCCGGCCAGCGGCGCCTTCACCGCGAAGGCGAAGAAGAAGCCCGCGAAGAGCCAGCGGCCCATGGACGTGTCGATGTCGAGCCCGACGAGGTCGCCGATCAGGAAGCTCGGCGAGCCGGCCGCCGCCGTGACGGCGTAGACGCCCGCCACCGCGACCAGCATGACCAGGCCACCGGCCAGGGAGTAGATCAGGAACTTGACCGCGGCGGCGCTGCGACGGGGGCCGCCGTAGCCACCGATGAGGAAGTACGTCGGGATCAGCGTCGCCTCGAAGGCCACGTAGAACAGCAGGATGTCCGAGGCCATGAACACGAACAGCGCGAAGCCCTGCAGCAGCAGCGCGAGGGCGAAGAACGTGGAGCCGCCCCAGCGGGAGGTGGGCTCATCGCCCGTGTGCCATTCGGCGAGCAGCACCACCGGCACGATGAGGACGGTCATCAGCACCAGGATGGCGCCCATCCCGTCCAGGTCCAGCGCGTAGCGCGCGCCGATCGAGGAGATCCAGGAGACGTCCTCGGCCAACACGGCGTCCTGCGTGTGCAGGATGAACGCCAGGACACCGAGCACCAGAGTGGTGACCGCGAAGCCGTAGCCGACGAGCTTGCCGACGTGACCCTTCACGAAGAACAGCACGATCGCGCCGACGATGGGCACCAGGCCGAGGACCGTCAGAAGAGGGAATGCCATTGTCATTTCTCAGTTACTCCTTAGCCCAGCTGCCCGATGACAACGACGACGGCGAGGGCCAGGAGGCCCACCCCTGCGGTCAGCCCGTAGCTGCGGACGTAGCCGTTCTGCAGTTTGCGGAACCATTCACCCGCTCCGGTCGCGACCGCGGCGGAACCCATGACCGCGCCGTCCGCGACACCGTGGTCGAAGGCGCCGATGCCGGCTGCCAGACCCTTGGTGGGGCGGATGATGGCGTGCTCGTTGAAGGCGTCGCCGTACAGGTCGTGGCGGCCCGCGTGCACGAGCGGGTTCTTCGTCTCCGGCGCTTCGCGCGGGATGTCCCCCTTGTGCAGGAACCAACCGATCGCGACACCGACGACGACCACCGCCAGCGTCAGGATGCCGATGGTGGTGAAGTGGATCAGCGGGGTGTTGTGCGGCTCCTGGCCGGTGGCCGGGGCCAGCCAGTCCTGGATCCAGCCGTTCATGAGGACGCCGGCCACGATGGACAACAGCGCCAGCACGATGAGGGGCACCGTCATGACGAGCGGCGACTCATGCGGCTCGACGCCGTCCTCCCAGCGCTTCTTGCCGAAGAACGTCATCATCATCAGGCGTGTCATGTAGTACGCCGTGATGCCGGCGCCGAGCAGGGCCAGCACGCCGTAGATCACGTTCTGCTCGAAGGCGGCCTCGATGATGTGGTCCTTCGAGTAGAAGCCCGAGAGGAACGGGAAGCCGATGATGGCGAGGTAGCCGATCCCGAAGGTCAGGAAGGTGATCCGCATGGGGCGGGCCAGGGCACCGAAGTGACGCATGTTCACGTCGTCGTGCATGCCGTGCATGACGGAGCCGGCGCCCAGGAACATGTTGGCCTTGAAGAAGCCGTGCGTGATCAGGTGGAAGATCGCGAACGAGGCGCCGATGGGGCCGAGGCCCGCGGCGAGCATCATGTAGCCGATCTGCGACATCGTCGAGCCCGCGAGGACCTTCTTGATGTCGTCCTTCGACGTACCGATCCAGGCACCGAAGAGCAGCGTGACCGTGCCGACGATGGCGACCGCCGTCGTGGCGATCGGCGCCGCCTCGTAGATGACGTGCGAGCGCACGACCAGGTAGACGCCGGCGGTGACCATGGTCGCAGCATGGATGAGGGCCGACACCGGAGTGGGGCCCTCCATCGCGTCCAGCAGCCAGGACTGCAGTGGCACCTGGGCGGATTTACCGCACGCGCCGAGCAGCAGGAAGAAACCGATGAGCGTGACCCAGACGGGCGTCAGGTTCGCGACCCCCGCGTTGACGTCCTCGAAGCGCACCGAGCCGAACATTGCCAGCATCGTGAAGATCGCCATCGACAACCCGAGGTCGCCGACGCGGTTGACGATGAAGGCCTTGTTGCCGGCGGCCGACGCCGAGGGGCGGTGGGCCCAGAAGCTGATCAGGAGGTAGGACGCGAGGCCCACGCCTTCCCAACCGACGAACAGCACCAGGTAGTTGTCCGCGAGCACCAGGAGCAACATGGCGGCGATGAACAGGTTCAGGTAGGCGAAGAAGCGACGGCGACGCTCGTCGTGCTCCATGTACCCGATCGAGTAGATGTGGATCAGCGAGCCGACGCCGGTGACCAGCAGGACGAACAGGATCGACAGCTGGTCTGCCAGGAAGCCGACGCCGACCGACCAGTTGCCGGTGGCGATCCACTCGTACAGCTGGACGTTGACGGCGCGGTCGTCGGGGGACGCCCCGAGGAGTTGCAGGAACAGCACCAGGCCGATGGCGAACGACGCGATGGGTGCCAGGGTTCCGAGCCAGTGGCCCCAGGCGTTGGTCGCCCGGCCTGCCAGCAGCAGGAAGGCGGCCGAAGCCAGCGGGATGGCCACCAGCAGCCAGACCATCAGGCCGGTGCTCGACAGGGCGGAGACGGATTCAAGAAGTTGCACGCTCGTAGTCCCCTTACAGCTTCATCAGGTTGGCGTTGTCGACGGAGGCCGAGCGACGGGACCGGTACACGGCGACGATGATCGCCAGGCCGACCACAACTTCAGCGGCTGCCACGACCATCACGAAGAACGCCGCGACGAGTCCGTCGAGGTTCCCGTGGAATCGGGCGAATGCGACGAATGCGAGGTTCGTGGCATTGAGCATCAGTTCGATGCTCAGAAAGGCGATGATCGCGTTGCGGCGCAGCAGGAACCCTGCGATGCCGATGGCGAAAAGGATCGCCGAGAGGATCAGGTAACCCTCGGGGCTCATTCGTCGTCTCCTTCGATCTCAAGCGTGCGACCCTCGAGCGCCTGGTAGGCGGAGGAGGTGGGTGCGCGCAGTTCGTCCACGTCGACCACCACGCCACGCATGGTGAGTGTGCGCGAGACGGACTTCTCGGCGATGGACCCGTCCGGGAGCAGCGCCGGGATGGAGATGGCGTTGTGCCGGGCGAACACACCCGAGTTGGGCAGCGGGCCGGGGTGCTCGCCGAGCTCGGCGTAGGCGCGCTTGCGGAGTTCAGCGGACTCCACCTGGCTGACCTTCTTGCTGAGGAGCTCGCCGTGGGCCAGCACCATCGCGCCGACCGCGGCCGTGATCAGGAGGGCCGCGCTCGCCTCGAAGAGGAACACGTACTCACCGAACAGCTTGTTGGCCAGCGACGGGATGTTGCCGCCGTACTCGGCGTTGGCCGCCGCCAGGCCGGCGGGCTGCCCACCGACGGTGAACTGACCGACGGCGGAGATCATCAGGATGCCGATGCCCAGCGCCACCAGCGAGGCGGCGATGCGGTGGCCCTTCAGCGTTTCGACGACCGAGTCGAGCGAGTCCACGCCGATCAGCATGACGACGAACAGGAACATCATCAGGATGGCGCCCGTGTAGACGACGATCTGGATGACGAACAGGAAGGGCGCGTCCTGGGCCGCGTAGAGGACCGCGATCGCCACCATCACGCCGGCCATCGCGATGGCCGAGTGGATGGGCTTGCGCGACAGCAGGAAGATCAGGGCGCAGATCACCGCGATGGGCGCGCACACCCAGAAGGCGACCTCACCGGCTGTCACCAGCGGGATCATGGGGATCATTTGGCCGCTCCTGTGGTCGTCGAGCCGGTGCGGGTGTCGGGGGTGCCCGTCGCGGGCAGCCCCAGGAAGTAGTCGCGCTCGTCCGCGCCGAGGCGACGGGGGTGCGGCGGCTGCTCCATGCCGGTCAGCAGCGGCGCGAGCAGGTCTTCCTTTTCGTAGATCAGGCTCAGCCGCGTGTCGTCGGAGATCTTGAACTCATTGGTCATCGTCAGCGCCCGAGTGGGGCAGGCTTCGATGCAGAGGCCGCAGAAGATACAGCGCAGGTAGTTGATCTGGTAGACGTGGCCGTAGCGTTCGCCCGGCGAGTAGCGGGCGTCGTCGGTGTTGTCGGCGCCCTCCACGTAGATGGCGTCCGCCGGGCAGGCCCAGGCACACAGTTCGCAACCGACGCACTTCTCCAGGCCGTCCGGCCAGCGGTTGAGCTGGTGTCGGCCGTGGAAGCGCGGCATGGTGACCTTCTCCGCGCCCTTCTTGTGCGGGTACGACTGCGTGAACGTCTTGCGGAAGATGGTGTTGAGCGTGATGCCGAAGCCGGCCCACGGATCGAAGATGCCCATCAGGCTTCCTTCCCTTCTGCGGTGACCTCGGCCATGGTCTGGTCCTGCGCGGGTCCGCGCACGACGCCTGCGAGCTCGGGCAGCATCTGCCCGGGCATCGGGGGCACTGGGTAGCCGCCGGCGAAGGGGTCGTAGACCTCTTCGACGACCGGGCGTTGCTCCGGCAGTTCGGCCACCGGGTCCTTGCCCCCGAACAGCCACCACAGGACGATGAGCAGCGCGAGGCCGAGGCCGAGGGTGGCGTTGCGGAACTGGGTGTTGGCGACCAGGGCCACCACGATGATCCAGATCAGCGAGATCTCGATCAGCACCTTCCAGCCGAGACCCATGAACTGGTCGTAGCGGAGGCGAGGGAGAGTGCCACGCAGCCAGACGAACACCGAGATCAGGAACTGCACCTTCAGCATGAAGAAGATCGGGCCGAACCACGGGTTGTTGAAGAACTCGATGTTGTTCAGCGGCCAGATCGGCAGGTAGCCGCCGAGGAACAGTGTCGTGCAGACCGCAGAGACGGTCGCCATGTTGATGTACTCCGCGAGGAAGTACAGCGCGTAGCGGAAGCCGGAGTACTCCGTGAGGTAACCGGAGACGAGTTCCGACTCACACTCGGGCAGGTCGAACGGTGCGCGGTTGGTCTCGCCCACCATGGCGATGGCGTAGATGATGAACGACGGGATCAGCAGCAGGAAATACCAGGTCTGCAGCCCGAGCGGCAGGGCGATGTCGGTGAACGGCACGACGAGCTGCAGCGGGATGCGCTGCGATTCGACGATCTCCGAGGTGGACATCGAGCCGGCCATCAGGAACACGGCGACCATGGACAGGCCCATCGAGATCTCGTAGGAGATCATCTGCGCCGTCGAACGGATGGAGCCGAGGAAGGAGTAGGTGGAGTTGCCGGCCCAGCCCGCCAGCACGATGCCGTAGATGCCGATCGAGGCCGAGGCCAGGATGAACACCGCAGCGACCGGCAGGTCCGTGAGCTGGAGGCGGGTCTCGACGCCGAACATCGTCACCTGCCCACCGAACGGGATGACCGTCCAGCAGGTGAAGGCGGCTACCGCGGTGAGCACGGGGGCGATATTGAACAGCCACTTGTCGGCGTTCTTCGGGCGGAAGTCCTCCTTGATGAGGGCCTTCATACCGTCTGCGAGCGCCTGGCCGAGGCCGAAGGGGCCGTTCATGATGGGGCCGAGGCGGTGCTGCATCTTGCCGACGAGGCGACGCTCGTACCACACGTTGAAGATCGTCCAGACGAGGAGGACGACGAAGAGCGCCACCACCTTGATCAGGATCAACCACCAGGGATCGTTCATGAAGATGTTCATGCCGTTGCTCCTTCGACGACGGTGACGGCCGTGACGCGGACCGGCGAACCGGGGGCGGCGACGAGTCGCTCCCCCAGGCCGGGGTTGACGGGCACCCAGACGACGTCGTCGACCATGCCGGGGACGATGTCGACCGGCAGCACCAGGCTGCTGCCCGCTGCCTCCACGGTGGCGACCTCGGTCAGACCGAGCCGCTCAGCGGTGGCGGCGGAGACCCGGGCGACCGGCGGACGTGCGGTGGCACGCAGCGCCAGTTCGTAGTCGTTGCCCTGGGAGGCGTCGAGCAGCTCGCGCCATCCCGCGACGACCGGACCGGCATGGGCGGGGGCCGTCGCGACGGCGGGAGCCGCCGGGCGGTCGCCGTCCCAGGCACCGAGTTCCGTGAGGTCGGTGTAGGCCTGCTTCGGGGCGCGGAAGCCGAGCGTCGAGCCGAGGGCATCAGCCAGGGCGGCCAGGATGCGGATGTCGGTCATCGGCGACACCGGCTGCTTGACGATCACGTTGACGCGGCCGTGGCGGTGCTCCCAGTTCAGGAAGTGGCCCGACTGCTCCTCGAGGAGGGCGGCCGGGAAGACCACGTCGGCGCGGGAGGTGACGGCGCTGGCGCGCTGCTCGATGCTGACCACGAACTGCGCGGCCTCGAGACCGGCCAGCGCGGTGGCCGGGTCTCCCAGGTCGTGCGGGTCCACACCGGCGACCACCAGGGCCTTGAGCGTGCCCTGGGCCAGCGCAGTGAACTGCTCATCGGCCGACAGACCGGCCTCAGCGGGCAGCGAGCCGACGCCCCAGTGGGAGGCGACATCGACGCGAGCGGCGGGGTCTGCCACCGGGCGACCACCGGGCAGCAGGCCCGGCAGGCAGCCGGCCTCGATGGCCCCGACGTCGCCTGCGCGACGGGGGATCCAGGCCAGGCGGGCGCCGGTGGCGTCCGCCTTCGCGGCGGCGGCGCTCAGCACGCCGGGGAGGACCGCGGCGCGTTCGCCGACGAGGATGACCGAGCCTGCGTCGAGGTCCGTCAGTGCGTCCAGCGCCTCGGCTTCACGGCCGGGGGCTGTGGGCACGAGGGTGGCGGACAGCTTGTCGGAGCCCCGGGAGACGAACGGCGCGAGGGTGGTGACCTTCAGGTGCCCCTTGCGGACCGCCTTGCGGAGGCGGAGGAACACGATGGGCGACTCGTCCTCAGGCTCGAAGCTCACCAGCACGACGTGCTTGGCGGCGTCCAGATCCGCGTAGGTGACGGCCTCGTCGACTCCCCTGCCGGCCACGCGGGCCGCGAGGAAGTCTGCCTCTTCGGCAGAGGCGGGACGCGAGCGGAAGTCCACGTTGTTGGTGCCCAGCACAGCACGGGCGAACTTGCCGTAGGCGTAGGACGCCTCGACGCTCAGCCGACCACCGGTCTGGACACCGACGGCGGAGCCGGCGGCGCGGAGACCCTGGACCGCGGCGTCGATGGCCTCAGGCCACGACGCGGGCTCCAGCACTCCCCCGCGGCGCACGAGCGGGCGGGTGATGCGGTCGTCGCCGCGGCCGTACATGAAGCCGAAGCGGCCCTTGTCGCAGCTCCACTCCTCGTTGACCTCAGGCTTGTCGCCCGCGAGGCGACGCTTGACCTGGTGGTGACGCTGGTCCGTGCGCAGTTCACAGCCGGACGCGCAGTGCTCACAGGTGGTGACCTTCGACACGAGGTCGAAGGGACGCGCCTGGAAGCGGTAGGCGGCGGATGTGAGGGCGCCGACGGGGCAGATCTGCACCACGTTGCCGGAGAAGTACGAGTCGTACGGGTCCTGCTCGTAGGTACCGACCTGCTGCAGCGCACCGCGCTCCACCAGGGCGATGAAGGGGTCACCGGAGATCTGTTCGGAGAAGCGCGTGCAGCGCGCACACAGCACGCAGCGTTCGCGGTCCAGCAGGATCTGCGCGGAGATGGCCACGGGCTTGGGGAAGGTGCGCTTCAAGCCCTCGAAGCGGCTCTCACCGGGGCCGTTGGCCAGTGCCTGGTTCTGCAGGGGGCACTCGCCGCCCTTGTCGCAGACGGGGCAGTCGAGCGGGTGGTTGATCAGCAGGAACTCCAGCATGCCGCGCTGCGCCTTCTCGGCGACGGGCGAGGTGCGCTGGGTGTTGACCTTCATGCCCTCGGCCACCGGCATGGTGCAGGAGGCCTGGGGCTTGGGGAACCCTCGGCCGTTGCCGGCGTCGGGGATGTCGACCATGCACTGGCGGCAGGCGCCCACCGGGTCCAGCAGCGGGTGGTCGCAGAAGCGCGGGATGGCGGTGCCGATCATCTCGGCGGCGCGGATGATCAGCGTGCCCTTGGGGACGCTCACCTCCGTGCCGTCGATGGTCAGGGTGACCAGGTCGGGCTTCGGAGCCACCTCACCCGAGGTCGTCTTGGCGTCGACGGTCATCGCACGTCTCCTTCCGCGGCGAACAGTGCGCTCTTCTCATACGGGAACACTTCCCAGGCGGGAGTGTGGTAGCCCTGCTCGAACTCGGAGCGGAAGTGCCGCACGGCACTGGTCACCGCTGCCACCGCACCGTCGGCCAGCGCGCAGAACGAGCGGCCACCGATGTTGTCGCAGATGTCGAGGAGCTTGTCGACGTCGCCCTCGCGGGCGGTGCCGGCTTCGAACTTCATCAGGAGCTGGACGAGCCACCAGGTGCCTTCACGACACGGGGTGCACTTGCCGCAGCTCTCATGCTTGTAGAACTCGACGAAGCGCAGCGTCGTGCGCACCACGGAGGTGGTGTCGTCGAAGATCTGCAGTGCCTTGGTGCCGAGCATCGAACCGGCCGCCGCCATGGATTCGTAGTCCATGGGGAGGTCGAGGTGTTCCGGCGTCAGGATCGGCGTCGAGGAACCGCCGGGGGTGAAGAACTTCAGTTCGTGGCCGTCGCGCATGCCGCCGCCGAGCTCGATGAGCTCGCGCAGCGTGATGCCCATCGGGGCCTCGAACTGGCCGGGCGTCTTGATGTGGCCCGACAGCGAGTACAGCGTGAAGCCCTTGGACTTCTCGGTGCCCATCGACTGGAACCAGTCAGCCCCGTTGTTGATGATGGCCGGCACCGAGGCGATGGACTCCACGTTGTTGACCACCGTCGGGGAGGCGTACAGACCTGCGACGGCGGGGAACGGCGGGCGGAGGCGGGGCTGGCCGCGTCGACCCTCGAGGGAGTCCAGCAGCGCCGTCTCCTCGCCGCAGATGTAGGCGCCGGCGCCGGCGTGCACGATCACGTCGAGGTCGTAGCCGGTGCCCATGATGTTCTTGCCCAGGTAGCCGGCCGCGTAGGCCTCACGGACGGCCTGCTGAAGGCGGCGGATGACGTGCAGGACCTCACCGCGGCAGTAGATGAACGCGGTGTGGCAGTTGATCGCGTACGACGAGATGATGACGCCTTCGACCAGCGTGTGCGGCGTGGCCATCATGAGCGGGATGTCCTTGCAGGTGCCCGGCTCCGACTCGTCGGCGTTGACCACGAGGTACTTCGGGTTGGGATTGTCCTGCGGGACGAAGGACCACTTCATGCCCGTCGGGAAGCCTGCGCCACCGCGGCCGCGGAGGTTGGCGTCCTTGACGAGCGAGATGAGGTCTGCGGGCTGCATGGCCAGGGCCTTGCGCATCGCGCGGTAGCCACCTGTGGCCTCGTAGCGGGCGAGCTTCCAGGAGTTGGGTGCGCCCCACTGTTCGCTGAGGACGGGGGTGAGCAGGTCGGTCACTGTGCGGCCTCCTGCTCGGCGGCGGCCGGCTTCGCGTCAGCGGCCGGGGCCTTCCAGTCGTTCTCACGGGCGATGTCGACACCGGCCAGCGAGGCGTGACCTGCGGAGGGCCCTTCGTCGGCCCGGCCGTCGGGGAACCCGGCGAGGACGCGCTCGGCTTCGCGCCAGGACGTGATGGTCGCGCCACGGGAGGAGACGACCTCCTCGTCCTTCTGCAGCTTCTCCAGCAGGTCGTCGGCCTTCTCCGGGGTCATGTTGTCGAAGAACTCCCAGTTGACCATCATCACGGGGGCGAAGTCGCACGCCGCGTTGCACTCGAGGCGCTCCAGCGAGATCTGGCCGTCCGGGGTGGTCTCACCCTCGTCGATGCCGAGGCGCTTCTTGGCCCGGTCGAGCAGGATGTCGCCGCCCATCACCGCGCAGAGAGCGGTGGTGCAGACGCCGACGTGCTGCTTGCCGGCGGGGCGGCGCTTGTACATGGTGTAGAACGTCGCGACGCCGGAGACCTGCGCCGTGCTGATGCCCAGCACGTCGGCGCACACTTCGATGCCCCGGGGGCTGATCCGGCCGTCGACCGACTGGACGAGGTGGAGCATCGGCAGGAGTGCGGAACGAGGCTGCGGGTAGCGGGCCGCCAGTTCGCGCAGTTCGGCGATGGTGCCGTCGTCGATCTGGGACGACTGGTCGGTGTAGTCCACCGAACCGGAATCTGGGAAGTGGCTGGCAAAGTGGCCGCTCATCGGTCCACACCTCCAAGTACGGGGTCAAGGCTGGCGAGCGAGACGACGACGTCGGACATCATTCCGCCCTCGCACATCATCGGGATCGACTGCAGATGGTTGAAACCGGGATCGCGGAAGTGCACCCGGTAGGGGCGTGTGCCGCCGTCGGAGACGACGTGGCACGCGAGTTCGCCCTTGGGGGATTCGATGGCCTGGTAGACCTGCCCCACCGGGACCCGGAAGCCCTCGGTGACGATCTTGAAGTGGTGGATGAGCGCTTCCATGGACTCGCCCATGATGTGCTTGATGTGCTCGTTGCTGTTGCCCTGACCGTCGGCGCCCAGCGACAGCTGAGCGGGCCAGGCGATCTTCGGGTCTGCCACCATGACCGGCTGGCCGTGCGTGCGCTCGAGGCGGTCGATGCACTGCTCGACGATCTTGAGGGACTCCCAGCACTCCTGCAGCCGGATCCGGAAACGGCCGTAGGCGTCGTCCGAATCCCAGGTCACGACGTCGAAGTCGTAGGTCTCGTAGCCGCAGTAGGGCTGCGTCTTGCGCAGGTCCCAGGCGTAGCCGGTGGCGCGCAGCGGCGGGCCGGACATGCCCATCATCGTGGCCGCGGTGAGGTCCATCACGCCGACGCCGGACTGGCGGCCGATGAAGATGGGGTTCTCGTTGCAGAAGGCGGCGTACTCCGGCAGGTGCTTCTTGAGCCAGTCCACGATGGTGCGCAGCTGGCTGATGCCATCCTCGGGCAGGTCGTTGGCCACGCCTCCGGGGCGGATGAACGCGTGGTTCATGCGCAGGCCCGAAATGGCCTCGAAGAAGTCCAGGATCATCTCGCGCTCACGGAACGCGATGGTCATGACCGTCAGCGCGCCGATCTCCATGCCGCCGGTGCCCATGGCGACCAGGTGTGAGGCGATGCGGTTGAGCTCCATCATGAGCACGCGGATGACGCTGGCGCGCTCCGGGATGTCGTCGGTGATACCGAGCAGCTTCTCGACGGCCAGGCAGTAGACGGCCTCGTTGAACAGCGGCGCGACATAATCCATGCGCGTCACGTAGGTCACGCCCTGGACCCACGTCTTGTACTCCGCGTTCTTCTCGATGCCCGTGTGCAGGAAGCCGATGCCGGGGCGGATGGACTTGACGGTCTCGCCGTCCATCTCGAGGATCAGGCGCAGCACGCCGTGCGTCGACGGGTGCTGTGGGCCCATGTTGACGACGATGGTCTCGTCACCACGTTCGGCCTGCTCGGCCGCGATGTCGGTCCAGTCGCCGCCCTGAGCCAGGTAGACGCGATCGACCTTCTCCTCGCTGGTGCCGGCGAAGACGTCTTCGGTGGTTGCGTGGGTGTGGGTCACGAGTAGGTCCTCCTGTTGTCGGGAGCGGGCACCTTGGCGCCCTTGTACTCGACGTCGACGCCACCCAGCGGGTAATCCTTGCGCTGCGGGTGGCCCTTCCAGTCGTCCGGCATGAGGATGCGGGTGAGCGACGGGTGGCCGTCGAAGATGATGCCGAACATGTCCCAGGTCTCACGCTCGTGGTAATCCACCATGGGGTAGGTGGCCACGACCGACGGGATGTGGGGATCTTCGTCCGGACAGGTGACCTCGAGCCGGACCCGACGGTTGTGGGTGTAGCTCAGCAGGTGGTACACGGAGTGCAGTTCCGCGCCCTTTTCGTTCGGGTAGTGCACGCCCGAGACGGACACGCAGACCTCGAAGCGCAGGAACGCGTCGTCGCGGAAGGTCCGGGCGACGGCGGCGAGGTGCTCGCGCGGAACGTAGATCGTGAGCTCACCGCGGTCGAACAGCACACGGGCGCCGCCGAGTTCCTCGGGCAGCAGTTCCAGGGCCCGGCCGTAGACGGCGTCCGACGGGTCGTCGAACGGCGGCTCGGTGCGGCCCGGCATGCTGAGGCCGCGGGTGAGGCCGCCGTAGCCGGAGGTGTCGCCGGCACCGCGGGACCACATGCCCGCCTTGCTGGTGAAGATGGGCTGCTGGGCGGGGAGGCCCGAGGTGGCGGGAAGGTTCTCCTCAGGAGTCTGGTCGTCGCTCATCGCATGAGACCCTTCATCTCGACCTTCGCGGGCGCGGCCAGCGCGGCCTGCTCGGTGTCCTCGACCCAACGGTCCATGTTGGCGCCGATCGGGTGCTTCTGCACCTTCTCGCGCAGCTTGAACATCGCCTCGATCAGCATGTCTGGGCGCGGCGGGCAGCCGGGCACGTACATGTCGACGGGCAGGAAGTGGTCACAGCCCTGGACGATCGAGTAGTTGTTGAACATGCCGCCGGAGGAGGCGCAGGCGCCCATGGAGATGACCCACTTGGGGTTGGGCATCTGGTCGTACACCTGGCGGATGACCGGCGCCATCTTCTGCGACACGCGGCCGGAGACGATCATCAGGTCAGCCTGGCGCGGCGAGGCGCGGAAGACTTCCTGACCCCACCGACCGGAGTCGTAGCGCGGCGTGCCGAAGGCCATCATCTCGATCGCGCAGCAGGCGAGGCCCATCGTCGCGGGCCAGAACGAGGCCTTCCGGACCCAGCCGAAGACGCCCTCGAACGTGGTCAGCAGGATGCCGCTAGGAATCTTGTCTTCGATACCCATGTTTATCTCCGATCATTCCCAGTCGAGGCCGTTGCGGCGCAGGACGTAGATGTAAGGGATGAAGAACAGCACGATGAACACGATCATGGCGATGATCGCGAACATGCTGAGCTGGTTGTAGGCGACCGCCCACGGGAGCAGGAACACCACTTCGATGTCGAACACGATGAACATCATCGCCGTGATGTAGTACTTGACCGGGAACCGGCCGCCGCCGATCGGCTGCGGGGTGGGCTGGATGCCGCACTCGTAGCTGTCGTACTTTGCACGGTTGTACCGAGCCGGTCCGACGACCAGGCTCAGCCCCATGGATACCACGACGAACACGGTGGCGAGCAGCACCATGCCGACGATGGGGATATAGGGGTTCATCGTTGTTTCCTTCCGATCAGGCCGACGGAGCGACCTTGCACAAGGTGTTAATGATCCGGTCCATCGCGTCCCCGTCACGGGAATCGGTCAGGTTGGCCAGGAGCTTCATCACGAAGCGCATGAGCATGGGCCGGGGTAGACCGTATCGGGTGCAGATGTACATGATCCGCGGGTCACCGATGAGCTTGGTGAAGATCATTCCCAGGCGATAGTAACCACCCAGGCTGTCCTTCAGCGCGGCGGGGTAGGCCTGCATGGCCCGCTCCGCGGAGGCGGTGCCGACACCGCGCGACTTCGCTTCGGCCAAGGCCTGGGCCGCCAGTTCGCCGGCCTCCATGGCGTAGGCGATGCCTTCACCGTTGAAGGGGCTGACCATGCCGCCGGCGTCGCCGACGAGCACGAGCCCGCGGCCGTAGTGCGGCTGACGGTTGAACGCCATCGGCAGCGCAGCGCTGCTCACCTTGCCCACCATGTTCTCGTCGCGGTAGCCCCACTCCTCCGGGGTGCCGGCCAGCCACCGCTTCAGCAGGTCGCGGTAGTTGGTCTGCCCGAAGCCCTTCGACGTGCTGAGGACCCCGAGGCCGACGTTGCAGGTGCCGTCGCCCATCGGGAAGATCCAGCCGTAGCCGGGGAGCAGCGTGGACTTACCGGGCTCGCCGTCCCAGAGCTGCAGGTGCGACTCGAGGAACTCGTCGTTGCTCTGCGGGCTCGTGTAGTACGTGCGCACAGCGACACCCATGGGGCGGCTGTCGATCTTGTTGATGCCCATCGAGATGGCCAGCCGCGCGGAGTTGCCGTCAGCGGCGACGACGTAGGGGGCCTTGAAGACGCGGCCGTCCTTGGTCTCGACGCCGGTGATGCGACCGGTGTGGTCGTCCAGCACGGCGTTGGTCACGTTGGCGCCCTCGATGAGTTCGGCCCCCGCGGCCACCGCGTGGCGGGCCAGGAGGTCGTCGAAATCCGAGCGGGGACGCTGCACGCCGTAGGGCGGGAAGTCGGTCAGTTCAGGCCACAGCAACTCGAACGGCTTGACATGGCCGCCGTGCACCCGAAGACCCTTGTTGTGGATCCAGCCGGCCTCTTCAGAGGTGTCGATCCCCAGCCGGGTGAGGGCGCGGGTGGCGCGGGGCGTGAGGCCGTCGCCACACACCTTCTCCCGGGGGAAATGAGACTTCTCGAGCAGCGTGACGGAGAGCCCGTGCCGTGCGAGGTAGGTGGCTGTCGCTGATCCGCCCGGTCCGGCTCCGACGACGATGACGTCCGATTCGTGGGTGGGGCGGGCCGTGCCAGAGTTGGCGAACGACATACACACTCCTGTCGACTACGACGGTGATTACCGAGTCAGTCTAGGGGTGCCGGGACATTTCGGCCAACCAAGGCCCCGACTGCGGCCTACACTGCGAACCGCCTGCTGACTTGGGTATTTGGTCACGACGGGCTTGCTAAATTACGGGACCGGCCGAGCGTCGCAGACACCCCTCCCCGGCCTGTGGACGGCGGTCCCAATATCGGCGCCTGGATGGCCTCAGGCGAGCGTCGCGGCTATGCTCGCGAGGGTGATTCTGGACTTCGGGAGCGCTCGGATGCGTGCGACCACTGTCGCGATCGACGACCCCGGGGCCCTGGAGAGATTCCTCCCGGAGACCGGGCCATCGACGGCGTTCCTGCGCCGCGGCGACGGCTTTGTGGCACTGGGCGAAGTGGCCCGGTTCGAAACCGACCGGCTGGACGCCGCCGACGTCTGGTGGGAGGAGATCTCCGGCCAGATCGACCACGACTCCGAGGTGCTCGGCGAATTCGGCACCGGTCCCGTCGCGGTGGGCACCTTCGCCTTCGACCCCGACAGGTCCGAGGAGCGCTCGGTCCTCACCGTCCCCGAGGTGATCATCGGCAGGCGCGGCGGGCTCAGCTGGATCACCAAGCTCGGCCCGGCCCGCGGCAACGCCACCCTCCCCTCCCCCGGTGAGCCCGTCCGGCCCCCGGCAGGCGTGACCTCGTTGGGCGGTTCCATGGCCGACCACGCCTGGACCGACATCGTGGCAGCGGTGGTGTCGCTGATCCGCAAGGGCGAGGTTCACAAGGTGGTGCTCGCCCGCGACCTCATCGCCCGTGCCGACAGCCCGCTCGACCTGCGGTTCGTGCTGCGCGAACTGATGGCCACCTACCCCATGACCTGGGCGTACCTGGTGGACGGCATGATCGGCGCCACCCCGGAGCTGCTCGTCCGCCGTGAGGGTGGACTCGTCACGTCGCGCGTGCTGGCCGGCACCGTCTGGGGCGACGACGAGGATGCGGACCCGATCAGGCTCGCCGCACGCCTCGCGAAATCCAGCAAGGACATCTCCGAGCACGAGTTCGCCGTCGAATCCGTGGCGAGGGCGCTGGCGCCCTACTGCAACGCGATGAACGTGCCCGAAGCCCCCTCAGTGCTGAAGCTCCCCAACGTGATGCACTTGGCCACCGACATCACCGGGGTGGTCGACGGGGCGGCCAGCGCCATGACACTGGCCGCCGCGCTGCACCCGAGTGCCGCAGTGTGCGGGACCCCGACGCACCTGGCGCTCGACGTGATCTCAGAGCTCGAATCCCTGGACCGCGGCCGGTACGCCGGGCCCGTCGGGTGGGTGGACACCCACGGCGACGGGGAATGGGCCATCGCGTTGCGCGGCGGCCAGATGAGGCCCGAGACCCCCAACGAGATCCAGTTGTTCGCCGGGGCGGGCATCGTGGCAGATTCCTCGCCCGAATCCGAACTGGCCGAGACCGGCGCGAAGTTCGTGCCGATGCTGCAGGCCCTCGGTCTCAACGGCTCCTGAACGGTGAAGCGCGCCGCGGCCTGACCCACGGCGCGCACACTCCCCCTCGCGCGGTCAGCGGTTGCGCTGGACCTTGATCTTCGCCTTCGGTGCGGCCGTTCCCTCGCGGCGACGGCGTTCCTCGGCGAGTTCGCGCTTCTGCTCCTCCTGCTGCTCCATGAGCTGCTCGCGGTCAAGACCGCTGCGCAGGATCATGAACGCGATGAGGCCGACGACCAGCGAAATCCACACGGGCCAGCCCAGCACGATGGGCAGGGTGACGAGCGCCACCATGTCGAGGCCGCGCAGCAGCGAGAACATCAGGCCGGGTGGCATGGCGCCGAAACCGGTGGACATGATGGGTCCGGAGTAGTCCGGCGGGCGGGCCGAGACCCACCGCACCGCGCCGAGGAAGCCGGCAATGCCGGTGACCACGGCGGCGGAGGCCGCGGCGACGGGCTCGACGGTGACGCCGCCGCCCACGCCCATGAACGCAGGCAGCGTGGCGACGGCCCACAGCAGGGCGAGGACTCCAGGGACGACCATCGCGGCCTGCTTGACCTTGCCCGGGTCGAACGGGAAGCAGCGCTGCAGGCCCCTGGTGCGGGTCAGCACGCGCAGCGAGTTCATGAACGGGATCAGCGCCGCCACCAGCACCAGCGCCGACAACGGCGGGTTCAGGGTGGCCAGGCCCAACGCCTGCACCGCATAGGGCACCACGACGGTGGCCGCCAGCGTGACCAGCCGCATGGGCTGGCGCCAGAGGCGCTGCACGTCGCGCATGACCAGGGCGGTCATGCCGGAGCCGGCGCCGCGGGTGGGCTTCACGTGACCCTTTTCGCGGGCCTTGGCCTCGATGAGGATGTCTCGGATCAGGGCGAATTCGAGCGCGAACGCCGCACCCTGCAGCCCGCTCAGCAGCGACCCGCCGGCGGTGAGGCGGTTACGACGGACCCCGCGGAGCCTGCGGTAGGCCACGAAGCCGGCCACGAGGACCAGCAGGAGGCCGACGCCCGCCACGATGTAGGCGAGTTCGACGGCGATGAGATGGGCCCCGCCCAGGTCGATCCAGCCGGCGGCGCCGAAGACCAGCAGGACGAGGGTGCCGATGGCGATGACGCCGATCATCCACTGCAGCACGGTCACGACCCAGCGACGGTCGAGCCCCTGCTCGGCCGCGGCGAACGCGAGCAGGCCTGCGGAGCCGAAGCCCCCGGCCAGCGCCCAGATGCCCACTTCCGGCAGCGGTGATCCCGTCAGCGCGGCGATCAACGCCCCCAGCAGCCCGCCGACGACGAGCGCCAGGACGATGGCCGCGACCAGGCGGCCGGCCAGCAGCCGCCGTCGGTCCGTGGGGCCGTCCATGAGCCAGAAACCTTCAGCGGCGGAGGCGACGACGGGGCCGAACATGCGCGACAACACCAGCGTCGACGCCAGGATGCCGGCGACCGAGGCCCAGGGCAGCAGGCCGCGGGCGGCGAGACAGCCGGCGGTGTCACAGATCGCCACCACCTGCTGGGCGCGGACGATCGAGGAGATCACCATGGCGCCGATCAGCACGATGGAGAACACCATGACGTAGCCGTCGGACAGCGCCTGCCAGAGGCTGCGGTCGGCGCGCCCGCGTCGCCAGTCCTTCATCAGCAGCTTGAGCTGCTTCTCGTCGACGACCCCCAGGCCGTCGAAGTGGTCGTGCGCGGTGCTCAAGGCTCAGACCCCCAGCCGGATGGTGCGCGCGCCGATGGCCTCGAGGAGCGAGGGCTCATGGCTCGCCAGCACGATCGCCAGGCCGCCGGCGATGTCGGCCTTCAGCCGCTGGCCCAGCCAGGCGACACCTTCCACGTCGAGGCGCTGCTCTGGCTCGTCGAGCACCAGCAGCTGCCTCGGGCGGACGAAGGCGGTGGCCAGCGCCAGGCGACGCCGCTGGCCCGACGACAGGGTGGAGGGGAGCTGGCCGGCCTGCGGCACGAGCTGCACCTCCTCGAGCACCTCGTCGACGAGGTCGTCAGGGTGCTCGAGCCCGTGCGCACGGGCGAGCAGGTCGAGGTGTTCCACGACGGAGAGGTCCGGGAAGAAGTCGAGGTCGTCGATGACGGTGGCCACATCGCGGCGGATGATCGGGTTGGTCTCCGACACCTTGATCCCGTTGACCATGACGGTGCCCTCATCCGGCCTGTCCGCGCCGACGAGGCAGCGCAGCACCGTCGACTTGCCGGCGCCGTTGCGCCCCGTGAGCGCGACGGCTTCACCGGCCCGCACCTTCATGGAGAAGCCCTCCACGATGGTTACCGGGCCGTAGCCCTTCTTGAGGTTGTCCACCTGGAGTACGACGTCATTCTTAGCCACGTCCGCCATTGTCCACCATCGCCGCAACCGGGGCGAACCGGCGTCCCTGCATCCGTCGGTGGGCAGCGATAAGGTGAACCAATGCAGAGTGAGCCCGGCAGCCGAGCAACCCTTGACAAGCGGCGCGGTGACGTCGCCGCCATGTTCGACGGTGTCGCCAAACGCTATGACCTGTTCAACGACGTGCTGAGCATGGGTCAGGTGAGGAGGTGGCGCCGCGCCACGGTGGAGGCGGTGGACCCGCAGCCCGGGCAGCGCATCCTGGACCTCGCGGCGGGCACCGGCACGTCGTCGGCCGTCCTCGCGGCGCACGGCGCCTACGTGGTGCCCAGCGACATCTCTCTGGGCATGCTGGCCCAGGGCAGACGGCAGCAGCCCGGCCTCGACTTCGTGGCGGGCGACGCGGTGGCCCTGCCGTTCCCGGACGACACGTTCGACGCCGTCACCATCTCCTACGGGCTGCGCAACGTCGAACGCACGCTGGACGCGCTGAAGGAGATGTACCGGGTCACCAAGCCCGGCGGCCGCGTGGTCATCGCGGAGTTCTCCACCCCCACCAACCGGGCCTTCCGGCACGTCTACACCAACTACCTCGTGGCCGCGCTGCCCCGCATCGCCAAGCTGTCCAGCAATCCGGTGGCCTACGGCTACCTGGCGGAGTCCATCCTCGCCTGGCCGGATCAGCAGGGGCTGGCAGACCTCATGCGCGAGGCCGGCTGGCAGAGCGTGGAATGGCAGGACCATGCCGCCGGCATCGTGGCGCTGCACCGGGGCTGGAAGCGTTGATGAACAGTTTCGTGCTGGACGCCTACGCCGCCCGCAGTTGCCCGGTGAAGACGTTCCACACGTTCGACCCCACGGTCCCCCAGCCGGCACAGCCGCATGACGAGTCGCTGCGCGAATCGTTCCAGGGCGGCTCGGATTTCCGCGACGGGGTGCTCAATCGGCTGGCCGCCCGCACCCAGGGCGTCGTGGACCTCCGCAGGCTCCACGCGGAGGGCGCCTCGTGGGAGGAGCGGCTCAAGGCCGCGCTCGAGGCGATGGGCGCAGGGGCGCCGCTGATCCTCGGCGGCGTGCTACCCATGGATCTCGACGGCCACCGCAGCGGCCGACCGGACGCGCTGGTGCGCGGCAGGGACACCGAGGCGGGGACGCCCGGCTACTGGCCGCTGAAGGTCAAGCCGTACCGGGTGCGCGAAAAGCAGGTGGGCGCCACGCAGCTGCAGGTCTCCACCATCGACGCCATCGGCACCCTGCAGGCCCTCCCTGACCTGCGCTATCGCGGCTACCGAGAAGGTGTGCTGCTGGAACTGGCACACCACTGGCGGCTGCTGGAATCCTGCGGCTTCGCATCCTCCTCCCCGCTGGCAGCCGTCGTGGGCGACGACCGGGCCGCCGGTTCGGAGCCGTCGGCCACCTGGGTGGACCTCACCACCAAGTTCATCCGGACCTATTCGAAGACCGCGGGCCACAAGCTGCGCTCGGCGCTCGAGCGCTACGACCACGAGCACGGCTTCCGCGTCTACGTGGCCGAGCATGCGCGTGAGCGCACGGGCGTGGATGACCCCGCGCCGGTGGTGCGGCCCATCCGCATCAAGGAGTGCGAGTGGTGCGCCTGGTGGCAGGTGTGCCGCCCGCTGATCGACGACGACGACCTCTCGCTGCGCATCTCCAAGGCGCCGCTCGACGTGCGCGAACTCCAGACGCTGCTGGGGCTGGGCATCAAGACCGTCGCGGAACTGGCGGAGGCGGACATCGACGCCATCCTCCCCCGGTACCTGCCGCTCACGGGTCACCGCGACCGCTCCGAACACCGCCTGCGCCAGGCGGCCCGCCGTGCCAGGATGCTGGCCAGCGGCGTGGAGCTGGAGCGCGTGAGCACCGAGGCCATCGGGGTGCCGCGCGCCCCCGTCGAGGTGGACCTCGACATCGAGACCGCCGACGACGGCACCGTGTACCTCTGGGGTGTCCTGGTGACCGACGCTGGGGGCTCGCGGTTCCAGCACTTCAGCCGCTTCGAGCAACTCACCCAGGACGCGGAGACGGCCGTGGCGGCGGAGTTCGCCCAGTGGCTGCTGGACATGGTGGCGCGTCATCCGGGGCTCAGGGTGTTCCATTACAGCGACTACGAGACCGTGCACCTGCGACGGCTCGCGGAACGCAGCGCAAACCCCGCGCTGCTCGCGGCCGTGGAACTCATCAAGGACCACTTCACAGACCTGTTCGGCTTCGTCCGCGACAACTTCGTGGGCGTCGACGGGCTCGGGTTGAAGGTCGTCGCCAGCCGCGGCGTCGGCTTCCACTGGCGCGACGATGAGCCCGGCGGCCTCGCGTCGCAGACGTGGTTCGCGCAGGCGGTCAAGGGCGGCACCGTGGAGGCCCGCAGCTCTGCGCGGCGGCGGGTGCTCGACTACAACGAGGACGACGTGCGCGCCACGTTGGCCGTGCGCAACTGGCTCACCGCCCACGACGGCGGTCAGGGCCTCGGGACCCCCGCCACGATGAACTCGGCGTCCGAGGCGAGCGCCTCCTCCAGCGAGGGCTGATCGGCCACGCGCACCGCCCGCCACCCCATGGCAGTGGCCACGGCCACCAGATCCACCCCCTGGGGCGTGCCGAACACCCGTTCGAAGCTGTCGGCGTAGTCCGGCGCGCCCTGCTCGAGCGTGTGGAAGATCGAGCCGCCGTCGTCATCGGCGACCACGACGCGAAGGCCCGGCCACGGTTCGAGGGTGGGTCGGACGAGGGCCCCCAGGTCGTGCTGCACCGTGAGGTCACCGACCAGCACAGTGGTGGGGCGGTGGTCCGCCAGCGCGATGCCCGTGGCGGTGGCGATGGTCCCGTCGATGCCCGCCACGCCGCGGTTGGCGTAGACCCGCGGGGCGTCGTCACCCACCGGGAGCACGTCTGCGGCGCGGATGATCGAGCTGGAACCGAGCATGAGGTCGTGCCCACCGTCCAGCGCCGCGAGCACGGCGCTGGCGACGTGGCGCTGGGTGAAGCCCTCGCCGACGCCCGCCGCGTCGGCCGCGCGCCAGCGGGCCAGCCAGGACTCCTCCTGTTCCGGGATCGCGACCGAGTCCGCGATGACGACCGCGCGATGCCCGGGATCGGTCCAGTCGGCCGCGGAGGTCACCACGATGAGTTCGACGTCGGCGCGGGCCATCAGGGCGACCACCGGCCGCGACAGGGTGGGGTGACCGAACACCACCACCCGTTCGATCTCGGCGCCCAGCGTGCCCAGGAGGTCGCGGTAGCCGGCGATGGCGCAGCCACCTCCCCGGGCGTTGGAGCTGGGTTCGGCGAAGAGCGGCGCCCCAGCCGTTTCGGCCACCCTCCTGGCCTCGGCACCGACGTCGGGCGGGGCGTCGCCGGCCAGCACGACGGTGCGCAGGCCGGCCTCAACCCGGTAGACCTGCCCGGGCAGGCTGGGGCTCACCAACAGCGGCCACTGCCCTGGTGCCGGCAACGGGCCCACCACCGGGGCGGCGAACTCGACGTTCAGCTGCACGGGCCCCGGCCGGCGCGTGCGGTAGCCGGCCGCGAGCACCACAGCGCGGTGCACGCCGGCGGCCCAGGCCGCCTCGTCACCGGATTCGGACGACAACCGGACGACGCCCAGCGCGGCCGGCCCGAGGGCCCCCGCCTGGTCTGCCGTCTGGCTCGCGCCGGTGCCCACGAAATGCGCGGGTCGGTCTGCCGTGATGAAGACCAGCGGGATGCCGGCGGCCCGCGCCTCCATGGCCGCGGGGGCCAGGTTCGCGACGGCGGTGCCGGACGTGGTCATGACAACGACGGGGCGCTGACCGGCCTTGGCCAGGCCCAACGCGGTGAACGAGGCCACCCGCTCGTCGATGCGGACGTGCAGCCGGAGCACCCCGGCGCGGTCGGCGCGCTCGACGGCGAGCGCCAGGGCCGCGCTGCGGGAGCCGGGCGCGAGCACGACGTCGCGCACCCCCATGCTGAGGAGGGAGTCGACGATCGTGCTGCCCAACCGGATGCTGCTCATGAGACCCTCCTCCACCGATCCAACCAGAAGCGGGTGAGTTCCGGGCCGGCCGCGTACCGCTCGAGCAACGCGGGGTCCACGACCACCGGCCGCACCGGGAGCACGCCGTCGACCGGGTGGAGCGGGCTCGCCGTGACGTCGCCGTCGAGGAGGCGGGCGGTCTCCAAACCGCAGGCGTGGGGCAGCTCGGGCAGCGCGGCAGCCAGGGCCAGCCCCGCCCGGAGGCCGACGGAGGTCTCCACGGCGCTGGACACCACCACGGGCATGGCCAGTTCCTCGGCGAGCCGCAGGCAGGCGCGCACGCCGCCCAGCGGCTGCACCTTGAGCATGGCGATGTCGGCAGCCCCGGCCCGCTTCACCCTGAGCGGGTCGCCTGCGCGGCGGATGGATTCGTCGGCGGCGATGGGCGTGCCCAGGTCGAGCCGCCGCAGCGCGGCCAGTTCCTCGACGGTGGCGCAGGGCTGTTCCGCGTACTCGAGCCCGAACGGGTCCAGTTCCCTGAGGGCGGCGGCCGCCTCCTCGAGGCTCCAGCCGCCGTTGGCGTCCACGCGGAGCTTGGCCCCCGGCAGTGCGGCGTGCACCGCGGCGACCCGGGCGATGTCGTCGTCGATCCGCTCCCCCGAGGCCGCCACCTTGATCTTGATCGTGCTGCAGCCGGACGCCACCGCGCGGGCCGCGGCCTGCTCCGGCGGGAGGCCCGGGACGATGCCGTTGACGGGCACGGTGTCGCGCACCGGCGCCGGGTACCCCTCCTCGGCCATCTCCATGGCCGCGCGGAGCCAGGCGGCGGCCTCCGCGTCGTCGTACTCCGGGAAGGGACTCCACTCGGCCCAGCCCGCCGGACCCTCGAACAGGACCCCGCTGCGGTGGCTGATGCCGCGGAACCGGACGGTGAGGGGGATGTCGTAGACGAAGAGCCTCATGCCAGGTAGGTCCCGACGAGCAGCCCCAGGCCGATGCCGATCTCGGCGAAGCCGGTGGACTGGATCACGGGGATGAGTCCCCGGCCGTTGGCTCCCCCGAGGATGCGGCGCAGGGGCTCGACGAGCAGGCCCACGGCCAGGAGCGCCACCAGGGCCCACCACGTGGTCAGCGCAGCGAAGCCGACGACGGCGGCGACGGTGAGCCCGACAAGGGCGGCGTAGAAGAGGCGGCTGTTGCGGTCGCCCAACCGCGCGGGCAGCGTCATCTTGCCGGCGATCCGGTCCGTGGGGATGTCGCGCAGGTTGTTGGCCACCAGGATGCCGGCGGCGAGCGCGCCCACCGCTGCGCCTGCCAGCCACGCGTGCCACGGCGCGGCGTCGGAGATCACGTAGGCGGTACCCACGGTGGCCACCAGGCCGAAGAACACGAACACCATGAGCTCGCCCAGCCCCAGGTAGCCGTAGGGCCGCTGGCCGCCGGTGTAGAACCAGGCGGCGACGATGGCGAGAGCCCCCACGACCAGCAGCCACCAGTGACCGCTCCACGCCACGACGCCCAACCCGGCCAGGGCAGCCACTCCGAACGAGAGGAACGCGGCCCGCTTCACTGCGGCGGGCGACGCCAGGCCGGAGGCGGTGATGCGGGTGGGGCCCACCCGGTCGTCGTCGGTGCCACGCACGCCGTCGGAGTAGTCGTTGGCGTAGTTGACGCCCACCTGCAGCGCCAGGGCCACCACGAGGCAGAGGGCCGCGATGCCCCAGTGGTACCTGCCGAGGGCGGCGGCGGAGGCGGATCCCGCCAGGATGGGGGCGACGGCGGCGGGGAGGGTGCGGGGGCGCGCACCGGCCACCCAGACGGAGAGGGAGTCGTTCATGATTTGACCAATCCTAGGAGGATTCGCCGGTCCGGTTTACCGCCGCCGGTGCGCGGCAACGTCTCGACGGTGACCAGTTGCCGGGGCAGCGCCGCGGGCGGGAGCGAGCCGCGCAGGGTGTCCCGCCAGGTTTCCAGCGTGCCCCGGGTGGCGAACAGCACGATGCGCGCGCCCCATTCGGGGTCGTCGACGGCGAGCACGTCGGTCTCCGGGTCCAGGGCCGCGACGGCGCGGCGCACCGCTGCGAGGTCGACGTTGACGCCGCCGCTGATGACGACATCGTCGAAGCGGCCGTCGACGACCAGTTTCCCGTCGGCCCAGTGGCCACGGTCGTTGGTCAGCACGGTCCCCCGTCCGGCGGGGTGGCCGAGGTAGCCCTCAAACACGGTGGGTCCGCCGATCTCGATCCGGCCGCGCTCCCCCACAGTGGCCCTGACGCCGGGCAGCGGGACGCCGTCCCACACCACCCCGCCGCAGGTCTCGCTCATCCCGTAGGTCTCGATCACCCGGATGCCGGCCGCCTCGGCCCTGGCGCGCAGTTCGGGACGCAGCGCGGCGCCCCCGACGAGGACGGCGTCGAACCGGCCCAGCATCGCGCTCAGCGCGGGCGACTCGAGGGCGCGGTACAGCTGGGTGGCCACGATCGAGAGGCAGTTGCGTCCGGGCGCCGGATCGAGGTCCGTGAGGTCGGCGGACGCGGTGCGCACCCCGTCGCCCAGGTGGCCGCGCACGAGCACCATGAGCCCGGCCACGTAGTGAGGCGCGAGCGTCAGGTGCCAGGTGGCGGGGAATCCGAGGCGCTCCTCGGCGGCGCGCGCCGCTGCCAGGAGCGCGGCGCGGTGCAGCACCACGAGCTTCGCGTCGCCGGTCGAGCCGGAGGTCGCCACGACGGCGCACCCGTCCGGCGCGGTGCCGCTGCCGGGGGCGAGCCACAGGCCGGGGCCGCCGTCAAGGAGGTCGCGGACCCGGGCGCTGATGGTGTGCATCCCGTCACCCTAAACCGCGCTCCGGCCTGGACGACGTAGACTTAGGCGCATGCCCAGGATCCTCCTCATCATCGCGGTGGTGATGCTCACCATCTACTGCGTGGTCGAGGTCGCGCAATCCCGCGGTTACCAGGTCCGGGCCATGCCCCGCTGGCTCTGGGCCTTCGCCGTCATAGCGCTGCCCATCGTGGGGCCGGTGTCGTGGCTCGTCCTGGGCAGGCCGCTGAAGAATCACCCGCAGGTCCGCGATCATCGGGCCCCCGATGACGACGAAGATTTCCTGCGCGGCCTGCGCTGACATCGCGCGTTCACCTTGTGGGCGTACAATCTCGCCCGTTGTCTCGTCTGAGGAGGACGCACGTGGGAGCCGGAGTGATGGTGGTGGCCGAGTGGCTGCTGGAATGCTCGCGCGAATTCGTTGCCCGCATCGATGGGCTGGATGAACTCGACCGCGCCCTGGGCGATGGCGATCACGGCACGAACATGGTGCGCGGTTTCGCGGCCGCCGAGAACCTCGACCTCAGCGCCCAACTCCATGCCGCCGAGGCGCTGCGCCAGGTCGGCATGGCGCTGGTGCAGAACGTGGGCGGCGCCTCCGGGCCGTTGTTCGGCACGTTCTTCCTCCGTGCCGGCGCCCACTGGGACCCGTCGCTGACCACCCCCGGCCTCGCCCTCGCGCTGCGGGAGGCGCTCCGCGGAGTTCAGGCGCGCGGCAAGGCAGAACCGGGCGACAAGACGATGATCGACGCGCTGGCCCCCGCGTCCGCCTCCCTCGACGCGTCGGCCGCCGAAGGCGAGAATGTCGCGGATGCCCTGGAGAAGGCGGCCGCGGCCGCCGAGGCCGGGCGCGACGCCACCGTCGACATGGTGGCCCGCCGCGGCAGGGCCGCGCTGAACGCAGACCGGTCGGTGGGCATCATCGACCCGGGAGCCGTGTCGATGGCCCTGATTCTGCGCACGGCGGTTCACCACATCGGCTGACCACTTCGCGTCCCACCCGCGGCGGGCAATAGGGTGGGTGCCATGAGCTATGAGGCACCTCACAAGGCAGTCATTCTGGCCCGCGGGCTGGGTTCGCGCATGCGCAAGGAAGCTGAGGGTGTCGACCTCAGCGAAGAGCAGTCCAAGGCGGCCGACGCGGGCGTCAAGGCGATGATCTCCGTCGGGCGTCCGTTCCTCGACCATGTGATCTCCGCGCTGGCCGACGCCGACTTCACCGACATCTGTCTGGTGATCGGCCCGGAGCACGACATGATCCGCGAGTACTACGACGACGTGGCCAAGGAGCGCATCACCGTCTCCTACGCCGTCCAGGAGGAGCCGCTCGGCACCGCCAACGCCGTGCTCGCCGCGGAGGAGTTCGCCGGCGACGACCGCGTGCTGGTGATCAATTCGGACAACTACTACCCCGCAGAGGCCCTCACCCTGCTGAAGGACGTCCCCGGCTCCGCCCTCGTGGGCTTCACCCGCAACGGGATGCTCACCAAGTCCAACATCGCACCGGAGCGCATCGCCGCCTTCGCGCTGGCCACCGCCGATGACGAGGGGAACCTGGCCGAGTTGGTGGAGAAGCCGGACCAGGAGACCATCGAGCGCCTCGGCGACGATGCGGTCATCTCCATGAACTGCTGGCTGTGCACTCCGGCCATCTTCGCGGCGGCCAAGGCCATCCCGCTGTCGGCGCGCGGCGAGTACGAAATCACCGACGCGGTGCGCCGCGCCATCGAGGACGGCGACCCGTACGCCGTCGTGAAGGCCGACGCCGGCGTGCTCGACATGAGCAACCGCGGCGACATCGCCTCCGTCGTCGAAGCCCTGGGTGACCGCGGGGCCCGTCTGTGAAGTGGTTCGTCCCCGGCCGCCTCGAGGTCCTCGGCAAGCACACCGACTACGCCGGCGGCCGGTCGCTGCTGGCTGCCGTGGACCGCGGCATCACCATCACGCTGGAGGACGCGGACGAAGGCTTCTACGCCTCGACGACGGCCGTCCCCGGTGAACTGACGCTCACGCCCGGGTCACCGTCGGGCCTGCCGAAGGGCCACTGGGGCAACTACGTCCAGGCGACGCTCGACAGGCTGTTCCTGAATTTCGGCGAGCTGAAGCCCGCCCGCGTCGTGATCGACTCCAACCTGCCGCTGGCCTCGGGCATGAGTTCGTCGTCGGCGCTCGTAGTGGCGGTGGCGCTGGCCGTGGTGGACCACAACGACATCCGGGAGCGCGAGGAGTGGAAGGCCAACATCCACTCCGACATCGACCTGGCCGGCTACATGGCCACGATGGAGAACGGGCTGACCTTCGGCACCCTCGCCGGCACGCGCGGCGTGGGCACCTTCGGCGGCTCGGAAGACCACACAGCGATGCTCTGCTGCCACGAGGGCAGCCTGACCGAGTTCACGTTCTGCCCCATCGAGGAGGGCGCCTCGGTCGCGCTTCCCGAGGAGTGGTCGTTCGTCGTGGCGGTCTCGGGCGTGCTGGCCGAGAAGACCGGGGCGGCGCTGGAGTCGTACAACAACGCCTCGTTGCGGGCGCGCGAACTGGCTGAGGCGTGGAACGACGCCACCGGCCGCGAGGACGCCGTCCTCGCAGACGCGCTGGCGTCCGACGACGACGCCCTCGAGGGGCTGCGCGCGATCGCGGCCTCGGACGAGGGCCTCACCAGGCGCCTGACGGCCTTCGTCACCGAATCAGAGGTCGCCATCCCCCAGGCGCTGAAGGCCCTGCAGGCCGGCGAC
Organism: Tessaracoccus zhenghani; assembly: GCF_054552775.1. Lineage (NCBI taxonomy): Bacteria > Bacillati > Actinomycetota > Actinomycetes > Propionibacteriales > Propionibacteriaceae > Tessaracoccus > Tessaracoccus zhenghani. Next base: position 1,452,930 of record NZ_CM137275.1, read on the forward strand.
CTGGAGGCCTTCGGCCGCGCCGCCGACCTCTCGCAGCGCAACGCTGACGAGCAGTTGGGCAACCAGATCCCCGAGACCAACCGCCTCCAGCGGCTCGCCCGCGAGCTGGGCGCGGCCGCCTCGGCAGGCTTCGGCGCCGGCTTCGGCGGCTCCGTCTGGGCCCTGGTCAAGACCGACGAGGCTGAGGCCTTCGCCGACAGGTGGCTGGCTGCCTATGTGGCCGAGTACCCCGAGGTCGCCGAGACCGCCTCGACGATCGTCACCCGCCCCGGCGGCCCGGCCCGTCGCCTCTAGCCGACGGCACCTCGCGGCGGCAGCTCGGCCGCCCCTCGGATCAGATGAGGAATTCGTCCTGGTAGCTGCGAGGGTCCTCGATGGGCTCAAGGTGGCCCAGCACGCGAAGGTCGGGGAACTCGTCCTGAATGAGGTCGACCAGGTCCTCCATGGCGTCGTGGCCCTCCTGCACCGTCCAACTCCCAGGGACGAGCATGTGCATCTCCATGAAGGCACGGGCCCCCGACACGCGGGTGCGGAAGGCGTGGAACTGCACGTGCTCGTTGGTGTGCTCGTCCAGGATGGCGCGCAGCCTGGTGTTGGTCTCCTTGGGCAGCGACTCGTCCATGAGCCCGGAGGACGACTCCATGACCAGCCGCCAACCGGTCCACAGGATGTTGAGGCCAACGAGGATGGCGATCACCGGGTCGAGCCAGTCCCAGCCGGTGAGGCCCACAAGCAGGATGCCGACGATGACGCCGGCCGTGGTGATGAGGTCGGTGTAGAGGTGCTTGGCGTCGGCGCGCAAGGTGATCGAGTTGTGCTTCTTCCCGGCGCGCATCAGGACGAACGCGACGCCCCCGTTGACGAGGGCCGCCACCACCGAGATGCCCAGGCCGAGGCCCACCTCCTCGATGGGCCGCGGGTCCATCAGCCGCTGGATGCCGAACACCAGGATCGCCGCGGCGGCGATGAAGATCAGGACGCCCTCGACGCCCGACGAAAAGTACTCCGCCTTCGTGTGGCCGAAGTGGTGGTTCTTGTCCGCGGGCCGGGCCGCGAGCTTCAGCACGTACAACGCCACGAACGCCGCCACGAGGTTCACCACGGATTCGGCCGCGTCGGACAGCAGACCCACCGAGCCGGTGACCCACCACGCCCCCATCTTCAACACGATGGTGAGCAGGGCGGCGGCGATGGACAGCCACGCGAACCTGGTCAGGTCAACGCGCTGCGTGGGAGAGGAAAGCACGAGTCAATGGTGGCCCTTCTGGCGGGTCAAACCCAAAAAGCCCCGCACTCAGCGCAGGACGTTGCGCAGCTGACCGCCCGTCGCCAGCGCGCTCACCTGCCGCGCCACGAACTCCGAGGCACCGGTGGGCCGGTCGCTGGCGATGTGGGGGGTGATCAGCACGTTCGGCTCGTCCCACAACGGCGACGCCGCGGGCAACGGCTCCACCGCCGTCACATCGAGCGCTGCAGCGGCCAGGCGACCCGAGCGCAGCGCCGCCACGAGCGCCTCCTCGTCGACGGTGGTGCCACGCCCCACGTTGACCAGCAGCGCGCCGTCCTTGAGGGCCACCAATCGCTCTGCGCCCAGCGCCTTCGCCGTCGATTCCAGGCTGGGCAGGATCATGACCAGCACGTCGGTGTCCGCGAGCACCTCGTCGAGTCCCTCATCGGCGACCACCGGGAACCCGTGCCGCTCACCCGCGCTCCTGGCGACACCGGTCACCTCCGCGCCCAACGACTTCAGCAACGGCGCGACGGTGGCCCCGATCGACCCGAAGCCCCAGACCGTCACCTTCGCCCCGCGCAGGCTCACGACGCGGCCGTCGTCCCCGCGGGCAGACACCGCACCGCCCAGGTGGTGGTCCCAGTGGCGCTCACTCTTCCTGACCAGCGCCAACGGCAGGAAACGCACCAGCGCCAGCGTCAGGGCCAGGATGTGTTCAGCGACATTGTCGTCGTGCAGCCCGACGCCGTTGGCGAGCACCACGTCATCGTCGAACCCCGCCGCCAGCACGCTGTCCGCACCGGCCGCCAGGCCCTGCACCAGCCGGAGGCCGCTCATCCGCCGGGCGGCGTCGTCGAGCACCGTCTGGGGCTGCCCCCACACGACGAGCACGTCGGCGTCGAGATGCGCGTCGGGCACCGCCTCGTCGTGCGGCACGACGACGACCTCCGCGCCCTCCAACTGCGGCGCCTGGCCGGGGTAACTGCTGGGGATCACAACCTTCATGCCTGCAGGCTAGCTGTGGTTCCGGTGATTCCCCACGAGCAATTGGATGTGGTCACGGCTTCGGTAACGACGTTTCCCGGCGCGTCGCGGCGATGACCCCATCCAATTGCTCACGGCCCAGGGGGCGGGGCCCGACCACCGGGCGAAACCCGGATGGGATTCCCGGGCGCGAAGTCGATAGCATGACGGGGTGCTGACCATGCAAGATGCCCTCCGCCGTCTTTCCGACTACTGGACCTCGAAGGGGTGCCTGACCTGGCAACCGTTCAACAGTGAGGTCGGTGCCGGAACGATGAACCCCGCCACCGTGCTGCGCGTGCTCGGGCCTGAGCCGTGGGACGTGGCGTACGTGGAGCCTTCGGTGCGCCCGGATGATTCCCGCTACGGCGAGAACCCCAACCGCCTGCAGATGCACACCCAGTTCCAGGTGATCCTGAAACCGGAGCCCGGCAACCCGCAGGAGCTGTACCTCGGCTCGCTCGAGGCGCTCGGCATCGACCTGTCCGCCCACGACGTGCGCTTCGTCGAGGACAACTGGCAGCAGCCCGCCATCGGCGCCTGGGGACTCGGCTGGGAGGTCTGGCTCGACGGGATGGAGATCACCCAGTTCACCTACTTCCAGCAGGTGGGCGGGCAGAACCTCGACCCCATCCCGGTGGAGCTCACCTACGGCGTCGAACGCATCCTGATGGCACAGCAGGGCGTGACGCACTTCAAGGACATCGTCTACTCCATCGCCGCGGACGGCCGCCCCGTCACGTACGGCGAGGCCTTCGGCCAGCAGGAGTACGAGATGAGCCGCTACTACCTGGACGACGCCGACGTCGACGCCAACCGTCGCCTGTACGAGACCTACGTGGCCGAGGCCACCCGCATGGTGGCGGCCCGCCTCCCCGTGCCGGCGCACGGCTACATCCTGAAGTCGAGCCACGCGTTCAACGTCATGGACGCCCGCGGCGCGATCTCCACCACCGAGCGCGCCAAGGCGTTCGCGACGATGCGCCGCCTCATGCGCGACACCGCCGCCCTGTGGATCGAGCGCCGCGAGGAGCTCGGCTTCCCGCTGCTGCGCGAGGCCGCCGTCGAGGAGCAGGCCGCGCCCGCCGTCGACACGGGCACGCTTGGCGACGCCCCCCAGACGCTGGCCTTCGAGATCGGCGTCGAGGAACTCCCGCCGCACGTCGTGCCGCAGACCATCGAGGCCGTGCGCACCGCGCTCACTGAAAAGCTCGCCGCCACGCGCCTGAGCCACGGCGACATCACGGTCCAGGGCACCCCCCGCCGCATCGTCGCAGTGGTCGACGGCGTGGCCGCCCGCGAGCCCGACGCCGAGCAGCTGCGCAAGGGCCCCAAGTGGAGCGCCGCGTTCGACGCCGACGGCAACCCCACCAAGCCGCTCGAGGGCTTCATGCGCGGCCAGGGTGTCACGGCGGACCAGATCGTACGCGCCGAGATCGGCGGCAACGAACACGCCGCGGTGTCGGTGAAGGTCGACGGCCGCCACGTCGTGGACGTGGCCGCCGAGGCGATCTCCTCGATCATCGGCGGCCTGCGCGCCGAGAAGAACATGCGCTGGAACGACGCGAACCTGTCGTTCTCCCGCGCCATCCGCTGGCTGGTCGTGCTCTGGGGCGACACCGTCGTCCCGGTCAACGTCTCGGGGCTGACGGCGGGCCGCACCACCTACCTCCAGCGCGCGGTCCAGGGCCAGGAGAGCGGCAGGCGCTCCGACGGCGCCCTCGTCGGGTTCGTCGAGGTGGCCACCGCCGCAGAACTGCTGCCCACCATCCAGCAAGGCTCCATCCTGCTCAGCTCCGAGGACCGCCGCGCCTCCGTCGTCAGCCAGGCGGAGGACCTCGCCCGGGGCGTGGGCGGCACCATCGACGTCGACGCCGAGTCCTCCGTCATCGACGAGATCACCAACCTCGTGGAGGACCCCCGGGGTGTGCTGGGCACCTTCGACGAGCGCTACCTCGACCTGCCCGAGCAGATCCTGACCGCCGTCATGCGCAAGCACCAGCGGTACCTCCCCATCTACCGCGACGGCAGGCTCGTCGCGCACTTCGTCACCATGGCCAACGGCCTGTGCGACGACGACGTGGTGCGCGCCGGCAACGAATCCGTCATCCGCGCCCGCTACGAGGACGCGCTGTTCTTCTGGAACGCCGACCTCGCCGCAGAAGGCGTGGACGGCTTCGTGCCCGGCCTGGACAAGCTCACCTTCGAGGACCGCCTCGGTTCGGTGGGCATGCGCGCCCGCCGCATCGCCGACGTCGCCGCCAGGCTGGCGGACCGGCTCGGCATCGACGGCACGGACCGCGAGACCCTGACGCGCGCCGGGCAGCTCGCCAAGTTCGACCTGGCCACCCAGATGGTGGTCGAGATGAGCTCGCTGGCCGGCTTCATCGCCCGCGAGTACGCCGTCCGCAAGGGCGAGGCCCAGGCGGTGGCGGACGCGCTGTTCGAGATGGAGCAGCCGCACACCTCCGCCGACGCCGTGCCCGCCTCCGTCCCCGGTGCGCTGCTGGCGCTGGGCGACCGCTTCGACCTACTCGCCGCCATGTTCGCGCTCGGCGCCAAGCCCACCGGCTCCTCAGACCCGTTCGGCCTGCGTCGCGCCGCCCTCGGCGTCGTGCGCATCCTGCGCGAATCGGCCGGCACCCCGCTGGAACGCCTCACCGTGCGGGCCGGGCTCGAGGACGCCGTCGCACGGCTGGCTGAGCAGGGCGTCGACGTGGCCCCGGACGCCGTCGAATCCGCCCTGGAGTTCACCATCGGCCGCTTCGCGCAGCTGCTGCGCGACGAGGGCACCTCGGCAGACCTCGTGACGGCGATCCTGCCCGCGGCTGACGCGCCCGGGCGCGCCGCCCGCCTGCTGGGCGAACTCGCCGGGGCGCAGTCGGACCAGGCGCTGCGTGACCTCGTGTCCACCAACGTGCGCATCACCCGCATCCTGCCCGACGGTGTTGCGGCCGGCTACGACGCGGCGCGCCTGACCGAACCCGCTGAGGTGGCCCTCAAGGAGGCCGTCGAGGCGGTCGGGGCGGGCATCGCCGAGCAGCCCATCGCCGAGGTGGTGACGCACACCGCCCCGGTGGTGCGGGCCGCGGGGACGTTCTTCGACGACATCCTCGTCAACGCGGAGGACCTCGCAGTCCGCGCCGCCCGCCAGGGTCTCCTGGCGTCGGTGCTGGCGTTGTCGCCGGAGGGCATCGATTGGAAGGCCCTCGACATCGCGCTGAACTGAGGCCAGTAACCTGGGGCCATGGCAGTTAAAGGCTGGTTCGGGCTTCCGTTCTTCGCGAAGGATCCGCAACCGGAGGTCGTGACGTGCACGCTCTCGGGGGGCGGCTCCAGGGCCAGCTTCCAATTGGGCGCGCTCGACTACCTGTACCAGCACGACGAACGGTTCACGCCGACGATCTTCGTCGGCACCTCCGCCGGGTCGATCATCGCCAGCTCGCTGGCACAGGGCCGCGACAGGGACGAGCAGTACGGCTACCTCACCCGGCTGCGGTCCATCTGGAACGGGATGCGGGAGCAGAGCGACATGTTCACGCCCCGTCCGTGGTTGTCGACGGCGGAGCGCCAGGCGCCCACCCTGTTGGACCTGATGAAGCCGCCGCGGCCTGAACCCCCGAAGCCGCGCCAACCGCTGCTGCACTTCCCCTTCCTGCGCCCCCAGCACCAGACCCCGGTGACTCCCCCGTCGCCGATCGAGGGACCTGACCCGCTCGAGCTGGCGCTCCAGCCCGACGAGGAACTCCGTTCCGACTGGTCGTTGGCCACGCTCGGCGCCATGGCCGGCGCCCTGAGCCGGCTGAGGCTCAGCGACCTCAATGCCGTCGCGTCCGGGCTGGAGCGCACCCGTTCGATGTACCGGCCCGGCCCGGTGCTCGCCCAGCTCCTGCACGACGAGATGTTCGTCCCCGACCGGGTGGCCGGGTCCGGCATGACGCTGCGCATCGCGATGGTGGGGCTGGAATCCGGTGAGCTCCGGTTCATGACGGAGGACGGCCAGTTGGTGAGCCGCTGGAACGAGCCGTACGACGACACGCACCACGACCTGGGGGTGGGCGTGCTGGCCTCCTGCTCCATCCCGGCGGTCTTCCGGCCGGTGCCGATCGGCGGCGAGACCTACGTCGACGGCGGGGCCCGGGAGAACCTGCCCGCCGAGCTCGCCATCGGCCACCTGGGCGGGGCGCGCAACTACGTGCTGAGTTCCCAGAGCCAGGGCGTCCAACGGCGCCCCGCGATGACCGACGTGGACCTGTTCGCCGTGGTGATGCGCTCCACCGAGATCCTCATCGACGAGGCCGGCCGCGACGAGCTCGCCTACGCCCACTCCACCGGCGCCGAGGTGGTCCATCCGGAGCTGAGCGTGCACGACGCCATGACCGTGCATCCGGGGCTGATCGCGATCAACGAGGCCTACGGCTGGTTGCGGGCCGCAGAGATGCACCTGAGGCTCGGCCCGGACGAAGAGGCCCGGCACCGGCGCATCATCGAACTGCGGATGCGGATCGTGCAGTTGGAGGACCACTTCCTCAGCCTTGAACTGCCCTTGAAGCGCGACGTCCAGCGGCTGCGCAGCGCCAAGGTGGAGCTGCGCGACCTGGTCCGCTCAGCCCACTCCACCCCCATGCCGGCGGGCGCGGACAGCTGGTGGCTTGAGTGGGAGCGGCGGGTCGTACCGCCGTCGATCGATCCACCCTGGCTCAGCCTCTAGCCTCCCCTGCGCGCGGCCTCCGCCTCTGCCCGCGCCAGCCCGCCGTGCTCGAGGCCGGCCACGCCTGACTCGCCGGCCCACACGACGCGGCCGTCGCGTCGGACCGTGACGGCCATCCGCCCGGCCAGCTGTTCGAGGGCCCCCGGGGTGCCGCGGCGCTCCTCGACGAGGGGGACGGGAAGCACCAACGCCTGGGCGGGTTCGGCCTCGGCATCAAGGTTCACCTGCCAGCGGGCCGAACGGGCCCGGAGTCGCCAGTGGGAGGCGCTGGTGGTGGCCCGGACGGGGGACGTCACCGGGTTGCCGAGCCGCAGCACCGAGCCGTCGGGCAGGCGGACCACCAGCCCCGTCACCTCCGTGCGCAGCGGGCCGGAGTGGACCTCGCCGCCGGCGAACGCCACGCAGACCTCCTCCTCGGCGAAAGCGTGCGCCTGCCCCCACCACCACGAACCGGGGAAGCCCGCCCGTCCCCAGTTCTTCTCCCCGTACACGGCGGCGCCCGAGAGGTCCCAGCGTTCGCCATCCACGACGGCCCCTCCGTCGGCCGTGCCCCCCAGGAGCCAGGGGTGCCAGTACTGGTTGAGCGCGGGCACGCTCTGGAAGTAGCTGGAGCCCCCGAAGAGGCGGTGCGGCCAGCGCCGCTGCCCGCTGATCGTGACGTCGAGCCGGGCATCCGGGCCGAGATCGACGGCGACCCTGGTGTCGTCGCCGAAGAAGCGGCCGTCCAGGGTGCGGGCGCCCGGCCCGAGCCGTCGGCATTCGGCACCCTCGACCACTGCCTGGCGCCAGAAGCCGCCGGAGGTGCCGATCCCGCACAGGGCCCATGGCCCGGCCGCAGTCTGCTGGACGCCGATCAGCGCGATGAGCACGCGGCCGGACTCGGCGTGCGTGAACCGCCAGAAGTGGCCCTCCATGGCGACGCCATGGGCCCGCTCCGGGAACCCGAAGGGGAGGTCCGCGCCGCTTCGTCGGTAGGCACCCAGGGGATCCGGCATGCGCACACCCTAACGGCGGAGCGCCCGGTCGAGGGCCCGTTCGCCTTCCTCCCTGAGGTCGCCGCTCTGGCGGGCGTACTCGATGCCGGCGAGCACGCCGTAGGTGAAGCACGGCTCTCCCGCGGCCTCCGCCGCCGCAGCTACTTCCGTCAGCCACCGGGTGGCCACGGAGGAGTCCTGCAGCAGGCCCAGCGCATCCGTGGCGGCCTCCCACTCCGCGGCTGACTCGCCTGCGCGGTCGCCGAACGAGGGAGCCACGGCCTCATAGGCATAGCGCACTGCCTTGGCGCGCTTGCGTGCCTCGTGCAACAGGTGCAGCTGGGCGTCACCCTCGGCGTGCGCCGCCGCATCCCTACCGCGCCCAGCCCGGCGCACCGCAGTGCGGATGAGCGGCGGCAAGACCCTGCGCGCCGGCTTCGCGGCCCGCCCCCGCCACGGCGTGTCACCCAGGAAATCCAGGAGCGAGTCCACGAGCGCAAGATAGCGCTGCGAGTTCAGCGCCGCCACCAGCGCGTCGTGACCGGAGCCGTGCCGGGACACCACCTCGTGCCGCAGCCGTTCGTGCACCGGGCCTCTGACCAGACCGGCGGGTAGCTCGTCGAGCGCACCGCCAAGGTGCTCGCGCATGACCTCCGCGTCGCGGGCGGCGCCGAGGATGTCGCCGAGCCAGGACAGTTCGTCGCGCAGGGGGTCCGAGAGCGCGCGCCGGAACAGCCTCCGGAACGTGCGCAGCGCGCTCCGCAGGCGCCGCACCGCGATCCTGCCCTGGTGCACGGCGTCCTCCTCATCCGCCCGCATCGCATCCTCGCGCCCGACTACGGCGGCCACCTCCCGGCGGAGGTAGGAGTGCACCAGCACCGCCGCAGGTCCCGCACGACGAGGCCCCCGGCCCTTCTCGACGCGCCGGGGCAGGCCGCCGAGGGACCACACCACCTTGGACGGGGATTCCGAGCGCTCGACGCCGTGCTCGGCGAACCGCTCTTCGACCGCGGCGAGCAGTTCTTCGCCGCCGTCGACGAGCTCGACCTCGACCTCGCGCATCGACAGCCCAGAGGGCCGGGCGCTGACGCGGTCGTCGGACAGGCTGGCGAGGAGGGCGCCTTCCGGGCCGAGCAGCTCTGTCTCGGTGCGATGGGTGGCGAGGAAGGACAGCGGGACCAGCGCGTCGTCGGGGTCAGCGGACCGATCGGCGCCGAGGGCCGCCGCGACCGCAGCGCGCAGTACGGTGGGCACCCGCAGGTGGCCGGGCGCATCCTCGAGATCCGCGTGGACCTCCCGGCGCGACCGGGGGCCGACGGGAAGCTTGAGGTGCCAACCGTCGTCGCTGCCGCCGGTTCTCCGGCGCAGGGTGATGGAGTGCCTGGTCAGGAGGAAGTCGACCGTGTCGTAGTAGACGGCCCGCTGACGGTACTCGTGGACGGCCCCGAGGCGGACGAGCCCTTCCAGCGGAGGGACCGAACCGTCCTCCCCCAGCTCGAACTTGATCTCTGTTTCCAGGTGTACTGCCATGACACCTAAGCTACGCGACAGCCGCCGGGCGCCGCGCTGGTGTTCCCAAGTGCTGGTGTCACCGAGCGCTGGTGCCCCCAGTGGGGATCGAACCCACGACCCATGGATTAAAAGTCCACTGCTCTGCCGACTGAGCTATAGGGGCCTAAACAGAATAGCGCCACTCCGGCATGGCACGCTTGGGGACATGCCTTCCTGGCTCTGGTTCGTCGTTGTCGTCGGCGTGGGTGTCCTCATCCTCGCCGGAGCCGTGCTGCTCGACCGCAGGCAGAGTCGACGCCTCACCGGCGCCGGCGAACCCGCACCCCGACGCGGACATCCCCAGGTGGACACCCACGTGCCGCGCTACATCACGCAGGACGAGATCGACGACCTCCCGTCGCCCGCCGCCGGGCACACCCGCGACCTCCCCCGGCAGGGCGAGGGCTTCGGTTTCGGCCATGCCCATCCGGATTTCGCCACCAACCCCGAGGGCGCCTCCTACGATGACCCCCGGCTGCTGATCGTCGACGGTGAACTCAGCTCCATGCGGGAACTCCTCGCGCCGCTGAAGTGGGCGCGCGAGGGCGACCCCCTCGTCGTGGTGGCCGCCGGCTTCCATCCGGAGGTCCTGGCCACGCTCGCCGCGAACCGCCGCGCCCTCAGCATGCCGGTGGTGGCCGCGGTGGCCGACAGGCGGGACCGTCGGCGGCTGGCCGAACTCACCGGCGCTGAGGAACTCGGCAGGGCGGATCTCCAGGCCGGCTACGTGCCAGAGTCCGCCCTGGGCGCTGCCCGGCACTGGTCGAGCACCGCGAGCAGGGCGTGGGTGGAGCCCGGCTCGGCGCGGCCCTGATCCGAACCTCAACCTCAAGCCTCAACCTCATGGTCGAACCTCAAGCTGCACTTGAGTCAGGTTCTTCCTGAAGCTTCTGACACTTCTCACCAAACCCTCAGTTACCAGATCTGGCACCGTCTCCGGCGGAACCCGTAGCCAACCCTGAGTCGGGCATGAAAGCCCATGGAAACTACGTCGGTGTGTTTCTCATCATGCACCCGGCGTGTCGCCTTGCCGCCTCTAAGGAAACTCTCAAGTTCCATTGTCTGACAACGCGTTTCCTTCCTAATGTCCATCGCACCGGCGGACGTGCCGGGACCAATTTCCGGTCCGGGGAAGCGGCACGTCCTCCCGCCCCCAGCGACGACGAGGAGAGACGTGAACAAGGCACTGAAGAGCCTGAGGCTCAGCGCGGCCGCGGTCGGAATCGCCGTCCTGGCGCAGGGACTCGGCGGATTGGCGCTCGGCCCCGCAGCCACCGCCAATGGCGAGGTGACCGCGAAGACACGCGTCCACGTGCGCACGGAGCCCAGCGCCTCCAGCGCGAGCCTCGCAGTGCTGAACAAGGGCGACAGCCTGCCCGCGCAGGGCTCGAAGGACGGCTGGACCGAGGTCTCCTTCAACGGCACGACGGCCTACATCGCCACCGCCTACATCCAGGGCAGCAGCGTCCTCGCCGGCGCTCCCACCTCCGCCATCGCGAACGGCACCAGCCAGGGCAGCAAGGGGACTGTCTACTCGACCACCGCCCTCAACCTGCGCAAGGGCCCCTCCACCGACGACCCCATCGGCGCCCGCGTCGAACGCGCCGTGCGCCTGGAGCTGACCGGAACCGTCAGCGGCGAGTTCGCCCAGGTCACCTACAAGGGCACCACCTACTGGGCCGCCGCGCGTTACCTGAGCGACACCGCCGCCTCAGCCCTCTCCTCCCTCCCCATGGCCACCGGCAAGGCCCGCAGCAGCGTGGCGCTGATGGTGCGCTCCTCCCCCAAGAGCGATTACATCAACTACGGCGACGCCCCGAGCGGCACGATCTTCGACACCACCGGCAAGACCTCCAACGGCATGGCCCAGGTCATCCACAACGGCGCCGTGCGCTGGGTCAACGCCCAGTACCTCACCCAGATCCCGCTGAAGGCAGCGTCGCCTTCAGCGCCAGACCTGCCCAAGACGTCGACCCGGTACGCCACCACCCTGCTGAACATCTGGGCGGCGAGCACGGGCGCCAAGTACAACGGCGAGATCCAGCGCGGCGCGGAACTGCAGGTCACCGGCATCGTCGAGAACGGCCGCGCGCAGATCGTGCACAACGGCGAGCTGCGTTGGGTCACGGCCCGCTACGTCGCCAACACCCCTCCGGCCACAGGCGGCGCCTCGGGCGGCAACAGCGGCGACATCAACAAGGGCTACTCCTCCGGCCTCGACAAGACCAACGCCAACGTGCAGGCCATCGCCTGGGACGTCTGGGCACGCTTCCCGCAGATCAAGACGCAGTACGGCTGGCGTCGCGACGTGACGCCGGACCACCCGGCCGGCCGCGCCGTGGACGTGATGATCCCGAGCTACAAGAGCAACCAGGCCCTCGGCTGGGAGATCGCGAACTACTACCGCGCCAACGCGAAGAAATTCAACATCAACTACATCATCTTCGGCCAGAAGATCTGGTCCGTGGCCCGCAACAGCGAGGGCTGGCGCGCCATGGCCTCCCGCGGCAGCGACACGGCCAACCACTACGACCACGTGCACATCAACACGTACGGGTGAGTAGCAACCGCCGGCGTTCGCCCGCGGTTTGCCTGAACGGCTCGGAGTCTCTAAACTTCTTCGAGCTAGGTCCCCATCGTCTAGCGGCCTAGGACCCCGCCCTTTCACGGCGGTAGCACGGGTTCGAATCCCGTTGGGGATGCGATGCAGCTGAGCTTCGGTTCGGCTGCAAACAGGTAATGACAACGGGTTCGCCCGATGTGACAACCGCGAGGATGTCACGCTATAGTTACCGGGCTGGTGCAAGCCAGCAGGGCCGGGAAACCGGTCCAAGGTCAAGAAATTGGCCCCGTAGCGCAGTTGGTTAGCGCGCCGCCCTGTCACGGCGGAGGTCGCGGGTTCGAGTCCCGTCGGGGTCGCTGGTATGGCGGAAACGCCAGGCCAAGCCGGCCAGGTAGCTCAGTTGGTACGAGCGTCCGCCTGAAAAGTGGAAGGTCGCCGGTTCGATCCCGGCCCTGGCCACAAACCCCCTCGCCCAGCGTGGGGGTTTCTGCTTTCCCTGGTTCCTCAGCGCTGCGCGTAGCAGCGGATGAAGCGGCCGAATTCCTCGAAGACGACGGCACGGACCCGCTCAGACGACAGCGTCAGGTCGTGCATGGCGTCGGGCACGCGGATGATGGTCACGCTGTTGCCCAATTTCGGAGCGCGCGCCGCGATGAGTTCGACGTCGAGCACGATGTCGGCCAGCTGCTGCTCCTCGCCCCACACCCTGCTGAAGAACGACCGCTCCGAGATGGCCACCAGCACCGGGCAGTCGACGTGCAGGCCCTCCGCGACGCGGGCGTGGCCGTTGGTGATGGCGGCCAGCCACCCGAAGCGGGCCCGGAACGCCGGATCGCCCTTGAGGTTGAGGTTGTAGGTCCACTCGCCGTCCTCGGAGGCGGCCACCGAGCGGCGGTAGAAGCCCGAGTCCCCCAGCGGCAGCACCGTCGTGGGGGCGACGGCGCGCGCCGCCGTCACTGCGGGCCTCAGCAGCGTGTTGCCGTAGGTCTCCAGCCAGGGGGCGTTCAGGATCAGGCCAGTGAATGTGCCGGGCCGCTCATGGGCGAACAGGGCGGAGGTCAGGCCCCCGGTGGAGTGCCCCATCAATACGATCTCGTCGTGCCCCTCGGCCCGCACGATGTCGACGGCGGCGTCGAGCTCCACGAAGTAGTCGGCGAGGTCCGCGATGTAGCCGGCCAGCAGGCCCGGACGCAGCGATCGCCCGTACCGACGCAGGTCGAGGGCATAGAAGTCATGGCCCAGGTCGTGCATCGCGTCCGCGAGATGGGTCTGGAAGAAGTAGTCGTTCCAGCCGTGGACGTACAACACGGCGCGCCCGGAGACGGGCGCGCCGCGGCGCACAATTGTTGCCACCAGGGAACCTTTCGGTTCCAGGGCGTACGTTGGTTCATCACTGAGGGCTATCGAGCGCTGCTCGTAGCCCGGCAACTCGGTGTCGGGCACCCAGTCGAACACGTCAGTGTCTGTCAGGAAGAACGACGCTCGTCGAGGCCGTCGTAATCCTCATCGTCGTTGAAAGCCTCATATTCGGCTGCCAACTCGGCGTAGGGGTCAGGGTCCTCGGTCTCGCTGGTGTCATCGTCCTCGTAAACTTCGTCGACAACATCCCCGCGCAGCTCCCGTTCCAGAGACGAGAAATCCGTCTGGATTGAACGGTACTTCAGCTCACGGGCGACCTTGGTCTGCTTCGCCTTTGCACGGCCGCGCCCCATATCGGGTCGACCCCCTTGCTTTGTTCATCGCGTGCTTGCCGCGGATCTGGTCACTAACTCGTGGGTACAGGCTACCTAATCGTTCGATTTACTCCAAAGAAGGCGTCGTCTCGCTCATCCCCTGTTCGCGGCCGACGAACAACTCGCCCGATGGCTAAGCTGAGGAGGCGCATCCCGACTCAAGGAGTTCCTTCGCATGGGCAAGATCATTTACACCCTCACTGATGAGGCCCCCCTCCTCGCCACGTACTCGTTCCTCCCGATCGTCAACGCTTTCGCCGGCCAGGCCGGCGTCGACATCGAGACCCGGGACATCTCGTTGGCGGGCCGGATCCTGGCACAGTTCCCGGATCGCCTCGAGGAGAAGGTGGATGATTCGCTGGCAGAGCTCGGAGAGCTCGCGAAGACCCCGGATGCCAACATCATCAAGCTGCCCAACGTCTCCGCCTCGCTCCCCCAGTTGAAGGCGGCCATCGCCGAACTGCAGGGCCTGGGCTACGCCATCCCGGACTTCCCGGAGGACCCCCAGACCGACGAGGAGCGCGACATCCGCGCCCGCTACGGCAAGGTCATGGGCTCGGCCGTCAACCCCGTGCTCCGCGAGGGCAACTCGGACCGCCGCGCCCCGGAGTCCGTGAAGAACTACGCCAAGAAGAACCCGCACCGCATGGGCGCGTGGAGCCGCGACTCCAAGACCTCCGTGGCCACCATGGACGCCGACGACTTCCGCCACAACGAGCAGTCCGTCGTGCTGCCCTCCGCAGACACCCTGACCATCCGTCACCGCGCCGCCGACGGCACCGAGACCGTCCTGAAGGACGGCCTGAAGGTGCTGGAGGGTGAAGTGGTCGACGCCACGGTGCTGCGCGCCGCCGCCCTCGACGCGTTCCTCACGGAGCAGGTCGCCCGCGCCAAGGAGCAGGACGTGCTCTTCTCCGTCCACCTGAAGGCCACCATGATGAAGGTGTCGGACCCGATCATCTTCGGCCACGTCATCAAGGCGTTCTTCCCCGAGGTCTTCGAGAAGTACGGCGCAGACCTCGCGGCCGCGGGCCTCTCGGCCAACGACGGGCTGGGCGCGATCTACGCCGGCCTGGACAACCTGCCCAACGGCGCCGAGATCAAGGCGGCCTTCGAGCAGGGCATCGCGGACGGCCCGACGCTGGCGATGGTGAACTCCGACAAGGGCATCACCAACCTGCACGTCCCCTCGGACGTCATCGTCGACGCCTCGATGCCCGCGATGATCCGCACCTCCGGCCACATGTGGGGCCCCGACGGCGGCGAGGGCGACACGCTCGCCGTCCTGCCTGATTCGTCCTACGCCGGCGTCTACCAGGCCGTGATCGAGGACTGCCGCGAGAACGGCGCCTTCGACCCCTCCACCATGGGGACCGTGCCCAACGTGGGGCTGATGGCGCAGAAGGCAGAGGAGTACGGCTCGCACGACAAGACCTTCGAGATCCAGTCCGACGGCGTCGTCGAGGTGGTGAACTCGGCCGGCGACGTCCTGATGAGCCACGACGTGGCCGCGGGCGACATCTGGCGCGCCTGCCAGGCCAAGGACGCCCCCATCCAGGACTGGGTGAAGCTGGCCGTGACCCGCGCGCGGATCACCGGCTGGCCGGCCGTGTTCTGGCTCGACCCGGAGCGGGCCCACGACCGCAACCTCATCGAGAAGGTCCGCACCTACCTGGCAGACCACGACACGGACGGGCTGACCATCGAGATCATGAGCCCCGTCGAGGCGACGAAGTACACCATCGAGCGGATCCGCCGTGGCGAGAACACCATCTCGGTCACCGGCAATGTGCTGCGCGACTACCTGACGGACCTGTTCCCCATCCTGGAGCTGGGCACCTCGGCCAAGATGCTCTCGGTCGTGCCGCTGATGGCGGGCGGCGGCCTGTTCGAAACGGGCGCCGGCGGTTCTGCCCCCAAGCACGTGCAGCAGCTCGTGGCTGAGGACTACCTTCGCTGGGATTCGCTGGGTGAGTTCCTGGCGCTGGCCGCCTCGTTCGAGCACCTGGCCCAGACCGAGGACAATGCCCGCGCGGCCGTCCTGGCCGCCACGCTCGACAGGGCCACCGGCACGTTCCTGGACAACGACAAGTCCCCCACGCGTCGCATCGGCGGGATCGACAACCGCGGCTCGCACTACTGGCTGGCCCGCTACTGGGCCGAGGAACTCGCCACCCAGACCGACGACGCGGAGCTGGCGCAGACCTTCAAGCCGGTCGCCGAGGCGCTGGCGTCGAAGGAGGAGCAGATCATCTCCGACCTGCTCGGGGTGCAGGGCAAGCCGGCCGACATCGGCGGCTACTACCGTCCCGATCCGGCGAAGACAACGGCGGTGATGCGCCCCAGCGCCACCATGAACGAGGTCATCGACTCGCTCTGATCCCCGCCCACGCATCGGGCACACAGTGCCCCGCAGCCCCAGGCTGCGGGGCACTGTTGCTGCTACCGGAGGGCAAAGCCCCTGGAAAAAACGTTATCGAAAACCCCCGGCGCCCTTGACGCTGATCCGAGGACCAACTTAAGGTCTTATTAAGTTTGGTGACGCACCAAAATAGGCGGGGCGACCGGGCATCACGGATGATGCCCACGATGTCGCCCCGCCACCCACGAGAGGAAGCAATGTTGTCTCGTCATCGCCGCCGAGTCGCGGCCCGCTGGATCGGCGCGGGTCTCGCAGCAGCACTCGCCACCGTCAGCTACGCCGTGCCCGCCCAAGGGGCCCCCGCCGACGTCGCTGATACCCCCATCCCCTCGCTGAAGGAGACCTACGCGGACTACTTCAACGTGGGCAACATCTACTCCGGCCGCCAGACCTACCAGGAGGACACCCCGAACTGGGCCCAGGTGGATCGGCACTACAACGTCATGACGGCCGAGAACATCATGAAGCCGGACCAACTGCTCCCCAACGCCAACATCAACCTCGATACGGGCACATGGGACTTCACGTTCGACGAGGCCGACTACTTCGTGAACGAGTCCCTCGCGAGGGACATCAAGGTGCACGGCCACGTGCTGGTGTGGCACAGCCAGTCCCCCAGCAAGCTCTTCCAGGGCACCCGAGACCAGGCCCGCGCCAACATGGAGCGCTACATCAAGGAGGTGCTCACCCACTTCAAGGGCCGCGTCGTCTCCTGGGACGTGGTGAACGAGGCCTTCAGGGATGGACTCGACACGTTCGACCCCGAGACGCAGAACTGGGAGGACTTCCTCCGCGGCGGCCCCGGTGACTACGCCCGCTCCGGCTGGTACACCGCCTACAAAACAGACATGGACGTGGCGGCAGGTGAGTCACCCGGCGACTTCATCTACGACGCCTTCGTGTTCGCCCGCAAGTACGGCCCCGAGACCAAGCTGGAGTACAACGACTTCAACGTCTTCCAGTCCGAGGGCAAGGGCAAGGCCATCATCGCCATGGCCACGGAACTCAACCAGCGCTACGCGGCCGAGTACCCCGACGACCCGCGCCAGCTGATCGAGACCATCGGCCTGCAGTCGCACAACTACATCAACCAGACCCCGGCGTTCGCCTGCTCCGACCTGACCCGGCTCCCTGAGCTGGTGGACGAGGCAGCCGAGGAATGGCAGCCGGGCGCCTGCTCGAACCACGCCTCCGTGGAACGCTCCCTGCAAATGATCATCGAGGCCGGCTTCACGGCCAACGTGAGCGAACTGGACCTCCAGGTCTGGGAGGCGTGGAACGCCGAGCCCGAGGGCTCCGACCCGGCCAACTACGCAGACCTGAACGACCCGAGCGTGGCAGACCGCTTCTACAAGGACGGCTTCACCTACTGGGTGGGCAAGATCGAGAACCGGATGGAACTGGAAGCCATCCAGGCGCAGCGCTACGCCGAGTACTTCGCTGTCTACAAGAAGTACTCACAGGACATGGACCGCGTGACGTTCTGGGGTCTGACCGACTACCTGAACTGGCGTGCCACCCACAACCCCCAGTTGTTCAACATGGACTGGTCCGAGAAGCTCTCCGCTGACGCGGTTGCGGATCCGGAAGGGTGGCTGGGTGTCAAGAAGCCCATCATCGACGAGTCGAGGCTGACCGGCGCCATCACCTGGGCCGACAGCCTGGACCTGCGCGGCAAGAACTACAAGGGCGCCACGCTCGGGGCGGTCACCAGCACCCGCGGCAAGGCCAACGCAGTGCTCCGCAGCAACCGCACCCAGGGCGAGGTGAACTCGGCCACGGAGGCACTGATCGCGGCCATCACCGCGCTCGAGGTGAAGTAGCCACCAACCACAAGCGCCCCGCAGCCTCGTGCTGCGGGGCGCTTCGCGCGTGGCGACGGCGGCCTCAGGCCGTCTGACCCTAGTGGCGACCCTCGGCGAACTCCTCGACCAACTTCGCGTTGAACGCCGGCAGATCGTCGGGGGTGCGGCTGGAGACCAGCCCTTGGTCCACCACCACCTCCTCGTCCACCCACTCGGCGCCGGCGTTGCGCAGGTCCGTCTTCAGGCTGCCGTAGGAGGTGAGCCTGCGGCCCTTGACCACGTCTGCGTCGGTCAGGATCCAGCCGCCGTGGCAGATGACGCCCACCGGCTTGTGCTGGTCGAAGAAGTCGCGCGTGAACTTCACGGCCGCCTCCTCCATCCTCAGGTGGTCCGCGTTCACGACGCCACCGGGCAGCACCAATGCGTGGAAGTCTGCGGCGTCGACGTCGGCGACAGCGGCGTCCACCTTCTGGGTGTGCCCCTTCTTGCCCTTGACCTCGCCGCTTTCCGGGGCGACGAGGATCAGTTCGGCGCCCGCGCTGGCGAGGGCCTCCCAGGGGCTGGTCAGCTCCGAATCCTCGTACCCATCGGTGAGGAGGAAGGCGACCTTCTTGCCGGACAGTTCGGACATGTTCATCTCCTATGTTCGGGGTCCTCCACGCTAGTCGCCAATGCTGGCCCACCCAATACCTGAAAGTGTGGGGTCAGCGGCGGCGGCGGTACTCCGTCGGCACAGGATTGCCGAAAGGGGCGGGCCCTCACGGACCCGCCCCTGTGTTCACCACCCCAGTGGTGAAGTGATTCAGCCGAAGACGCGCTTCAGCCAGCCCATGAACCCACCCTGCTGGGCGGTGGCGGGGGCGGTGGCCTGCGGCTGGGCGGCGCGGGCCGGCGCGGAGGTCTCGACGAGCGGCTTGGCCTCGACAACGGGCTCGGCCTCGACGACGGGCTCGGCCACGGCCTCGGCCTCAACAGCGGCCTCGTCGGCCTGCTTGATGGCGGAGACCTCGAAGACGAGGTTCACGTTCTCGGAGACCAGCACGCCGCCGGTCTCGAGGGCCGCGTTCCAGACGAGGCCGAAGTCCCTGCGGTTGACCTGGACGGAGCCGCTGAGGCCCACGCGCTCGTTACCGAAGGGGTCGACGGCGACACCGTCGTACTCGAAGGGGATGCTCACCTCGCGGGTGACGTCCTTGATGGTGAGGTTGCCCTCGACGTCCAGGCCCTCGCCGGCCGCGGTCACCTTGGTGGAGGTGAAGCGGATGGTGGGGTAGGTCTCGACGTCGAAGAAGTCGCCGGAGCGGAGGTGACCGTCGCGGTCCGCGTTGCCGGTGTCGATGGACGAGGCCTGGATGACCACGTTGATCTTGGCGTCTTCCAGGTTGGCACCGGTGGCGGCCGTGCCCTCAAAGTCGGTGAACGAGCCGCGCACCTTGGTGACCATGGCGTGACGGGCGGTCCAGCCGATCTCGGTGTGGCTGTTGTCGATGACGTAGTTGCCGGACAGGGCGGTGAGTGCAGTCATGGGGTTCTCCCGGGATTGGGGCGAGCTCATCACTCACCGGTTGTTGAAGATGCTACTACTCTAGCGACACTTACTTGAAACGTCAACTATTGACGAATCGAGGGTCACCGATTCACGCCCGGGCCCTTGGGACTAGGCTCACCGAATGACGACGTGGTGGGGCTGGGCTGCACGCCGTGCCCGCGCCTCATCGCTCCTGCTGGCGACGCTGTTGGCCCTGGTCACCGTCACCACGGCGATCCTCGCCTTCGTCGTCGGGCAGGCCGGCACGCTGGCCACCGACGCTGCGCGCGCCGCCCTCTCCACCGCCGCACCGGGCGCCGGGGCCGTCCAGGCCCAGACCCGCCTCGGCCCGGATCCCAGGGCCCAGGACGGGGTGGCGCGCAGCGCGCTCACCGAAGGCTTCTCCCCCGCGCCCGTCACTGTCCACACCACCCACGTGTCCGAGCCGCGTCGCCCCACCGTGGACGGCGGCGAGGCCGCCCAGCGGGTGACGCTGTGGTCCGGCGAACACCTCTCCCCCGGCCTGCTGAGTGTCAACAGGGGCGCCTGGCCCTCTGCTGCGGACGAGGCCGCGCTCCATTCCGGGGCGGCCGCCGAGCTGGGGCTCTCCACGGGAGACACGCTGACGGTCGACGGCCACAACCTCAGGATCACCGCCCTCTGGGAGGCCTCGGAACCGTCCTCGCCGCTCTGGTTCGGCGACCCCCTCGTCATGGACGGCGCGGACCCCGCTTCGGTGGGTCCGCTCATCGTGGACCGCTCGGTTCTGACGGGCGGCAACCCGTTCATCCGGTGGTCCGTGGTCCCGGATGCGGAGCGCATCACGCCCGAGGCACTCGACGTGTTGGCCGCCGGGGCCGACCGCGCCAAGGCGCTGGTGGCCGGGGCCGACGTCACGGGGCGGGGCATCGTCGTCGACGGCGACTTGGCGTCGACGGCGGAGCGGGCCTCCCGCGACTGGGAGGTGGGCCGCGCCTTCGGCATCGTGCCGGTGAGCGTGCTGCTGCTGGTGGCCGCCGTCGGCCTGGTGCAGGTCTCGGGGCTCCTCGCCGCCACCCGACAGCGGGAGCATGAACTGCTCGCCGCCCGCGGCGCTGCCCGCCGCCAACTCCTCGTCACAGGGCTGGCCGAGTCCACCCTGGTGGCCGTGGTGGGGGTAGCACTCGGCTCCGCCATCGCGCTGGGGCTGCTGTGGCTGACATCGCGCAACACGGCGCAGTTCGACATCGTGTTGCTGGGCGGAGCGGGCAGCCTCCTGCTCACCGTCGTGGCGCTCTGGACCGTGACCATCCGCGCCACGTCCTCCCTGACGGGACGGCTGCCTGCAGACAGGGTGCGGGCCGTGGCGGGCGCAGCGGCGCTGGTGGTGGTGTTCGCGGCCGCCGCCCTCACCACGTGGCAACTCCGCGGAGCGGACAGCCTGCAGTTCCTGCCGGCACTGGCCCCCGCCTTCCTCCTGGCTGCCGCGGCCGTCCTGGGCCTCGCAGCCCTCGGCCCCATCACGAGGCTCGTCGAGGCGGCGGGCAGGTTGGCCGAGACCTCTGCCTGGCTCGCCGCCGCGCAACTGGCCCGCGGCCTGCTGGTGCACGCGGTGCCGGTGACACTCACCATCCTGGCCACCGGCACGGCGACCTTCGCGTCGCTCTATGCCGGCACCGCGGCCACCACCCACCGCGACCTGACCATGCTCGTCACGGGCGCCCCCCTGCGCGCCACGCTCTCCAGCCTCGACGCCGGCACCCAGGGTCTGCAGCTTCCAGACCTCGCGGCTGTCGACGGGGTGTCCGCCTCGGTACCCGTCTGGCTCGACGACTCCGGCAGGGTCGGCGACACCCCCGTCGCTGTCCTCGCAGGGCCCCTGGACCGCCTGTCGGAGGTGGCCACGCTCCCGGCCGGCCTGGCGTTCCCCGAGCTCCCGGGTCGCGTCGAGGGCGTCGAGCCCCTCACCGTCCCCGACGGCGCCACCACCCTGCACGCCCAGTTGGACGGCCGGGTGTACCTCGATGAGTGGCAGCAGGAGTACTTCGACCGGGCGGACGAGTTCAACCGCGCAAGCGCCGCGGACCTTCCGCCCCAGGAGGCCGAGTTCCTCGCCCAGGTGTGGACGGAGGACTACCTGGACCGCGTCTCGCGGACCTCGTCCTACTCCCTGCGCCTCACGCTGCGGGACGTGACCACCGGGGTGAGCCGCACTGTCAACGGGCCGTCCGTCTCGATCAACCAGTCGGACCCCGACGGCGCCACCCCTCCGGGGGACCGGCCCTTCTGGAACGACCTCGTGGGCACCGCCGCCGCCGACATCGCCCTCCCGCAGGATGGTGCGGTCGTGGTGGACAGCGTCCAACTCGTCGGCCCACCCGATGACCACGCGGACCGCAGCACGCGGCTGGAGATCACGCTCAGTGCCGACGGCGTGCCCCTCGGCGGGGTGGGGGACTGGACCTCGGACCTGGCCGTCACCGAGGAGTTGGCCGGGCCCTACCGGGAGGCCCTGGCGGCCGTGGCACCCGCCTGGGAACCGCGCACCGACACCGTGACCTTCGAGGACGGCACGACGCAGACCTTCCACAACCCCGTCAGCAACAAGCCACCCGTGCCCCAGGCCACCGTCGACGCCCGTGGCGAGGTCTGGCGCGTCGAGACCAGTCCGGCGCTGCCACTGATCACCTTCGGGGCCAACGTCTCCTTCGAGGGGCACGACCCCCAGGGCGTGATGGCGGGGGCGGCTCCCGCCCAGCCCGCACCCGTGCCTGTCGCCATCACCACGGAACTCGGCGACGCCACCACGCTCGGCCCCGGAGACGCCCTCGACCTCGCCGCGTTCGGCCGTCGCATTCCCGCCATCGTCGCGGCCGTGACACCGGCCCTGCCGGGCCTCACCACCGAGCTCGGTGTCCTTGCAGATTCCGGCGCGGTGTCGGCCCACCTCGCCACCACCGCCAACGCGTTTCGCTGGCCCTCGGAGCTCTGGGCCACTCTCGATGGTGACCCCAGCGCGGTCCGGGCCGCCGCGGCGCAGTTCCCCGGCATCTCGGCCCTCCGCACGCCGGACGAGACGCCCAGCCGCACGGCGACGGCGGCCCGCTCGCTCTGGATCGCCGCCGGGTGCGCGCTCCTCCTGTCCCTCACCGGCCTCGCGGCCGCGGCCGCCACCCAGCTGGCGGCCAGGCGCTCCGAGGTGGCGGTGCTCCGGGCGCTCGGCATGACGCCCCGCGCGCAGCGGCGCAGCCGCACGCTTGAGTCCGGCGGGCTGCTCGTCATCGCCACGCTGGCCGGCATCGCCTCGGGCGTCGCGGTGGCGTGGCTCGTCGTCGACCCCCTCGTGCAGGCCGCCCAGCCGGCCGGCCCCGGCTACCGCAGCCCCCTGACCGCAGAGGTCCTCCCCTGGGCGGCCCTGCTCGGCGCGGGCGCCGTGGCGTTGCTGCTCATCCTCTGGCTGGTGGGACGCACTGTGCAGCGTCAGGCGCTGGACCCGGAGTACCGGGAGGAGGTCCGGTGACCGCGCTGAAACTCCTGTGGCGGCAGTTCTCCTCGGAGCGCTGGCCCGCTCTGCTGCTCGCGCTGAGCGTGCTGATCATCGCGGCACTCACCACCGCCACCCCACGCCTGATGGCGAACCTCGACGACCGTCAACTCGCCCAGACGCTCTCCGGCCTCTCTGCCCTCCAAGGCGATGTCGCCGGCACCTGGGCACAGGACACCATGAACTCCCCGGTTGCGGGCCTCCAGGACCCATGGGAACCGCATCGGGAGTCGCTCGAGACCCTCAGGGGTGCCCAGCCGGAGCCCCTGCGCTCGCTCCTGGCGGCGCCCCAGTTCATGGCGGAGGTGCCGTCCGACCTGACCGTGGCGCCGCCCACGGCCACGGGCTACTTCGAGGCGCGCTTCCTGTTCTTCGTCGACCCTGACCTGGCCGAGCACGCACAACTGGTGGCCGGTTCCTGGCCCTCCCCGCGGCCAACCACCGAGGGCCCGGAGGGTGCCACACCCACGGGCCCCCAGAAGGTCGCGGCGCTGGCGGAAGTGGCTGAGCGCCTGGGCTGGGAGATCGGTGAGCAGATCAACGAGTCGGTGACCCTGAGCGGCACGTTCCGCCCACTCGATGAGCGGGACACCCGCTGGGAGCACATCCCCTACGCCCGCACCATCGTCGAGCAGCAGGACGCGAATCTCGGTACCCGCCTGGTCACCGGCCTCTTCCTCCCGCCGTCCTACCTCTCCAGCGGCATCCCGGTCGAGAAGCTGGGCCCCGGCGTCACGGAGACGCTCACGATGCACGCCTGGTTCGGCGTCGATACCGCCGGCCTCGCCGACGTGGACGTCCGCGAGCTGCGAGCGCAACTGACCGGCCTGCTGGCGCAGCGCCACCCGGTGCTGCCCGCGGACCCGGAGTCCGACGGCCCGTCCCCCACCCAGTTCCGGCTGGAGTCCGAACTGGGTGGGGCGCTGACCTCGGTCGCCGCCCAGCAGGACGTCACCCGTGCGGCCGTAGCCGTGGCCGCGGTCGGGCCGCTCGCAGTGGGGCTCGCCCTCCTGGTGCTGGCCGCCCAACTGGTCATCGAACGACGGCGGGGCACCGTCGAACTCGTCACGGCACGCGGCCTGTCCTGGCACCAGTTGCGCTCGTTGCTCAGCCTCGAAGGGCTGCTGCTGGGCGTGCCCGCGGCGGTGCTCGGTCACCTGCTGGGGGAGGCCGTGACGCCGGGTGGCAACTCACCCTGGGGGTGGGCCGCCACGCTGCTCATCGGGGCGGCAGCCGCCCTCACCCTGTCCTGGGCTGCCAGGCACATCGGTCCCGCCAGCATCCGTGCCGACCTCACCCTGCGGCCCGGCCGGTGGCGCGTCGTCGCGGAGGTCCTGACCGTCATCTCCGGCGCCGCCGGCCTCTGGGCCCTGCTCAGCCGCGGCGACACCCCCACCGGGGGCCTGGACCTCCTCGCCACCGCCACACCGGTCCTCCTCACCGTGGCAGCCTGCCTGCTCGCGCTCCGGCTCTATCCCCTCCCTCTGCGGGTGGCGGCCCGATGGCTCCGGCCGGGGCGGGGGGTCGCCGGGTTCCTCGGCTCGGTGCGCGCCCACCGGGATCCGGCGGGCGGCCTGACGCCGGTGTTCACGGTTGTCATGGGCACCACCATCGCGGTTCTCAGCGCCACCCTGCTCGGCTCCGTCATCGCCGGCACCGAGCGCGCCACGTGGGAGGCCAACGGCTCGTCGGTGCACATCAGCGGCCCCCGGATCACCGACGAGATGCTCGCGGAACTGCAGCGCGTCGACGGTGTGCTCGCCGTCGCCCGCATCCACGACGCCGGCTCCAACCACCGCCTCAGCCAGGGCGGCGAGACCCGGGTGCGGCTGTGGCTGGCGGAGCCGGCCATCGAGGACGCCTACGCGGCGTCACCGTTCGGGTCTGCCCTCCCTGCGGGGATGTTCGCCTGGGAGGGTGCGCCGGGGATCGTGCTCGGCGACTCCGTGCCGGTGAAGGCCGGCGTCGCTCGGCTGGAGGGCATCGGGGACGTGACGGTGCTCGACACGTTGCCGGCGCCGCCGGGCGTCCGGACCGGAGCCGCCTGGGCGATGATGAGTGCAGAGCGCTGGGCCGAGGGCCAACCCCTGCCGCCCGCCACCCTGGCGTTGGTGTCCTTGGCGCCCGGCACCGATTCCCGGGCCGCCCGCGCACGGATCGGCGAGGTGGTGGGCAACGCGCGCATCACCGTCGCCGACGAGGAACTCCGCGCCATCCGTGAGACGCCCACCGTGTCCGGGCTCACCACCACCTTCGCCGCCCTCACGGCAGCCACCGCCACCCTGCTGACGCTCACCCTGCTGGGTTCGCAGCTGATGGCCACCCGGGCACGCACCCGGCTCGGCGCCGTCCTGCGGACGCTCGGCATGGGGCGACGGGAACTCCGGGCGCTGACGGCCTGGGAGATCGCGCCCAGCGCTCTGCTCGGCCTCCTCCTGGGTGTGGGGGTCGGCATCGCCCTGGCGGCGCTGCTGCTCGCCACCCTGGACTTCCGCAGCCTCACCGGCGGCTCCCAGCCGCCCCCGCTGCACCTCGACCCGGCGCTGCTCGGCGGCGTCGGCGCCCTGTTGACCCTCACCGTGGCCGTGGCCATCGCCGCCACCGCCTGGCTCGTGGGCCGAACCAATCTCGCACAGGAACTCCGCATCGGAGAGGAACGATGAACGACACCATCACCCGCAGTCACCACGGCCCAGACATCTGGTGCGAGGACCTCGTTCGCATCCACACGACGGAGGGCGTCGAGGTCCAGGCCCTGCAGGGGCTCAGCCTCACCGTGGACCCCGGCGAGGTGGTCGCGGTGGTCGGCGCCTCCGGCTCCGGCAAGTCCACGCTGCTCAACATCCTCTCCGGTCTCGACCGGCCCACCGGCGGCCGGGCCCGGGTCGCCGGGCATGACCTCACCGCGATGGGCAGGCGGCAACGCATCGACTTCCGTCGGCACAGCGTGGGCTTCGTCTTCCAGCAGACCTCCCGCAACCTGCTGCCGTTCCTCACTGGCGCGGAGAACGTGACGATGCCCATGGTGATCGCCGGGCGCTCCCAGCGGCGGGGGCGGGCGCTGCAACTGCTCGAGCTGCTGGGCGTGGCCGACTGCGCCAACCGCGTCCCCCGGCAGCTGTCGGGCGGCCAACAGCAGCGCGTGGCCATCGCCACCGCACTGGCCAACTCCCCCGACGTGCTGCTGGCGGACGAGCCCACCGGCGAGCTGGACGAGGTGAATTCAGCCGAGGTCCTCGACCTGATGCGCGCGGCGGCCACGGAGCTGGGCACCACGGTGCTGATCGTGACCCACGACCCGATGGTCAGCGACCACGTGGCGCGCACCGTCCAGATCCGCGACGGCCGCACCTCCACCGAGGTGCTGCGCCGCACGGAGATCGGCCCCGACGGGGTGGCCCGCGAGGTCGCCGAGGAGTACACCGTGATCGACCGTTCCGGCCGGCTGCAGCTGCCGCCGGCACACGTCGAGGAACTCGGGCTGCACGACAGGGTGCGCATTACCCGCGAGACCGGCCACGTCGGGGTCTGGCCCAATGGCTCGCGCGCCCGCCGTTCGGCCCCTGAGGAGGACGCATGACCACCACAGCACGGATCGCTGGCGTTGACCTGCGCCGCACCTTCGGCGCGGGCGACACGGAGGTGCACGCCCTCGACGGCGTCAGCATCGAGGTGCACGCCGGCGAACTCACCGTCGTCACCGGCCCGTCCGGCTCCGGCAAGACCACGCTGTTGAACCTGCTGGGCGGCCTGGACCGGCCTACCGGCGGCCGCGTGGTGCTCGACGACGGGCGGGTCCTGTCGGAGCTGCCGGAGAGCGAGGTGCTGGCCACCCGCCGGGAGCGGATCGGGTACGTCTTCCAGACCTTCGGGCTGATCCCCGTGTTGTCTGCGGCGGAGAACGTCGAGGTGCCGCTGCGGCTGGCCAACGTCCCTGCGGCGCAGCGCACCGAGCGGGTCGCGGCGATGTTGGAGCGGGTGGGCCTCGCCCGGCACGCCAAGCAGCGGCCCCACGAGCTCAGTGGCGGTCAGCAGCAGCGGGTGGGCGTCGCCCGCGCCCTCGTCGCCCGCCCTCACATCCTGATCGCCGACGAACCCACCGGTCAGCTCGATTCAGACACCGCAGCCACCATCATGGACCTCATCGTGGAACTCACCCACGAATTGGGCATCGCGACGGTGGTGTCCACCCATGACCCGTTGCTGCGGCAGCGGGCCGACAGGGTCGTCGAACTGCTCGACGGGGTGCTCGCCGGTCAGCCGACGACCACCACGTAGGCCACGAAGGCCGCCACGCTGACCAGCGTGTACAGGCTCAACACGTTGTTGGCGAACGTGATCTCCGCCGACCGCCGCGGCGGCAGGTACAGGGGCACGATGAACGGCGGCGGCAGGATCAGCAGCATGAACACCGCGGCCTGCACCGGCACCCCCAGCCCGAGCCACCGCCCCACCACGAACAGCGAGACCACGACGGCCAGGACCAGGCAGACCAGGAAGCGGACGGCCACGAACCCCGCCGCCTCCCGCACTCCGCCGAGGGTGAGCCGGGCGCCGAAGCCGACGATGACCAGGATCAACGGCACGATCATGGCGGCCAGGTAGCCGGCCGCCGCCAGCAGCGCGCCGGAGAACGGGTTCGCCTCCAGGGTGGGCCTGAGTCCGAGCGCGTTGAGCGCCAGGCCGAGCGCGATCGCGATGATGACGGGCGACGTGGCGAAGGAACGCACGGTCTCCGCCAGCGACGAGGCCCCGTCGCTCTGCCGCTTCAGCAGCGTGACGAAGACGAACCAGATGAAGAACTCGTGCCCAAGGCCGACGATGGCGGCCACCGGCGCCCGCTCCAGGCCGTAGGCGGCGGTGAACAGCGCGAGGCCCACCATGCCGAACTCGAACCCGGTGAACAGGAAGGTGCCGACCGGCGGCACCTTCAGCCAGCCGGTGACAAGCTTCCCGGCCCCGAGCAGCAGCACGCACAACAGCGGCACCAGGATGATCAGGGCGACGTACTCGCGCTGGAACTCCAGGCCCAGGAAGGCGAGGAACAGCACGGCCGGCAGGACGACGTTCAGCACGAACCGCTTGAGACCCTCGACGGTGGTGGCGTCGAGGACGTTGAGCCGGCGCAGCAGGACGCCCAGCGCGATCAGCAGGAGGATGGGCACGATGCTGGCCAGAGTGGGGCCGAGGGCTGAGCTCATGCTCCGATGATCGCAGGGCGGATACCGGCCCCTGACCCCGGTGGGGCTTATGCCCCCGCGGGAGGCGGCCCACCTCGTCGCGCGTCGGTCAGATACGCAGCGGGGGTCAGACGAGGACGGCGGCGCCGGGGCCTTCCACGGCTTCGACCTCGCCCAGCACCCAGGACGGGACGCCACGGCCGTTCAGCAGCCTCAGCGCGGCGTCGACCTCGCTCTGCGGCAGCATCGCGACCATGCCCACGCCCATGTTCAGCGTGGCGTCGATGTCCGGCTGCGAGATCTCCCCCACCTCCTGCACGAGGCGGAAGATCGACGGCGGGGTCCAGCTGGAGCGCTGCAGCACGGCCGTCATGTCCGTGGGCATCACGCGGGCCAGGTTGTTGGCCAGGCCGCCGCCGGTGACGTGGCTCATGGCGTGCACCTCGACGTTGCGGATGAGGTCCAGCACGTCGAGCGCGTACACCTTGGTGGGCTCGAGCAGTTCCTCGCCGAGCGTGCGGCCGAGGTCGTCGACGTGGCGGTCAAGGTTCCAGCCAGCCTGCTCCAGCAGGACGTGGCGCACCAGCGAGTAGCCGTTGGAGTGGAGACCGGAGGAGGCCATGGCGATGACCGCGTCGCCCACGCGCACGCGGTGCGCGCCGAGGATCTTGGACTTCTCCACGACGCCGGTGGTGGCACCCGCGATGTCGTACTCGTGGGGGCTGAGCAGGCCGGGGTGTTCGGCGGTCTCGCCGCCGATGAGGGCGCAGCCGGCGGCGACGCACGCGTCGGCGATGCCCTGCACGATGGCGGCGATGCGCTCCGGCACCACCTGACCGCAGGCGATGTAGTCGGTCACGAACAGCGGCTCGGCGCCGGCGACCACCAGGTCGTCGACGAGCATGCCGATCAGGTCGAACCCGATGGTGTCGTGCTTGTCCATGGCCTGCGCGATGGCGACCTTGGTGCCCACACCGTCCGTGGACGTGGCCAGCACCGGGTGGTCGTACTTCTTGAACGCGGCGGCGTCGAAGAAGCCGGCGAACCCGCCGAGGCCACCCAGCACCTCGTGCCGGTTGGTGCGGGCCACGTGGGCCTTCATGAGTTCGACGGCGCGGTCTCCGGCCTCGATGTCGACGCCGGCGGCGGCGTAGGCACTCTGGTTCACATTTCCTCCAGGTTCAGCAGCTTGGCCTGTGCGCGTGGGATGGCCACGGGGTACTTGCCGTCGAAGCAGGCGCGACACAGGTTGTCCGCCGGCACGGTGGTGGCGTCCGTGAGCCCCTCGAGCGAGATGTAGCCGAGCGTATCGGCGCCGATGGAGCGGCGGATCTCTTCCAGCGAAAGGCCGGGGGCCAGCAGTTCTGCACGGGTGGCGAAGTCGATGCCGAAGAAGCACGGCCACTCCACCGGCGGCGACGAGATGCGCACGTGCACCTCTGCGGCGCCGGCTTCGCGGAGCATCCGCACCAGGGCGCGCTGCGTGTTACCGCGCACGATGGAATCGTCCACCACGACGAGGCGCTTGCCGGCGATGACGTCGCGCAACGGGTTGAGCTTGAGGCGGATGCCCAGTTGCCGGATGGTCTGCGTCGGCTGGATGAACGTGCGGCCCACGTAGGCGTTCTTGACCAGGCCCTGCCCGTAGGGGATGCCTGAGCCCTGCGCATAGCCGATGGCCGACGGGGTACCCGAATCCGGCACCGGGATCACGAGGTCAGCGTCCACGGGGTGTTCCTCGGCCAGCTTGCGGCCGATGTTGACGCGCACCGAGTGCACGTTGCGGCCGGCGATGGTCGTGTCCGGGCGGGCCAGGTAGACGTACTCGAAGATGCAGCCCTTCGGATCCGGCGCGGCGAACCGCTGCGACCGCAGGCCACGCTCGTCGATGGAGATGAACTCGCCAGGATCCACCTCGCGTACGAAGGTGGCGCCGACGATGTCCAGCGCCGCGGTCTCCGAGGCGATCACCCAGCCGCCCTGCAGCCGACCGATGACCAGCGGCCGCATGCCGTGCGGGTCACGCGCCGCGTACAGGGTGGTCTCGTTCATGAACGACAGGCAGTAGGCGCCCCGGAGGCGCGGCAGCACCTTGAGCGCGGCCGCTTCCAGGCCGCCCTCGTCGAAACTGGCGATCAGTGCCGAGATCAGCGCGGTGTCGCTGGTGGAGTCCATGACGCGGTTCTTGTGCGGCACGGATTCCGCGGGCGCGATCTCGTGCAGCCACTCCTCGAGTTCCTCGGTGTTGGTGAGGTTGCCGTTGTGGGCCAGAGCGAGGCCGCCGTGGGGCGTGGCGCGAAACGTGGGCTGGGCGTTGTTCCACTCGCTGGCGCCGTGCGTCGAGTAACGGGTGTGGCCGATGGCGAGGCGGCCCGGCAGCGATTTCAGGGTGGATTCGTCGAACACCTGGGACACCAGCCCCATGTCCTTGAACACCATGATGCGGTTGCCGGTGCTGGCCGCGATGCCCGCCGATTCCTGTCCGCGGTGCTGCAGGGCGAACAGCCCGTAGAAGGTCAGCTGGGCGACATCTTCCTCTGGCGCGAAGACGCCGAAGACGCCGCACTCTTCCTTTGGACCCTCGTAGTCGCGGGGATCGTCATTGCTGATCACCCGCCAAGACTACCGCCCGAGCGCCTGGGCGCTGTCATCGCGATCAGCCCTGATACAACGCAACCTGGGTCGCCTTGAGGACCGCCAGCACCCGGTCCCCCGGCGCCAGCGCCATCTCCCGGACGGCTTCCGGGGTGAGGTCAGCGGCCAGGCGGTGCCCCGCCACGCGCAGGATCACGCGCTGCACCGGCCACCGGTCCTCCACCAGTTCCACCACCGCTGGCAGCACGTTGCGCGGGCTCCCGTGCGGAGCGGTACGGAAGACGGACACCGCCGTGGGAGGGAAGACGGCCCGCGCCTCGCCGCGGGTCAACCCGTGCTCCGCGAGCCCGGCCACGGCGACCCCCTCGCCCAGCGCCAGGGCCCCGTCGTCGTCGATGACCCCGCGCAGCAGGTTGAGCCCCACGAAGTGGGCCAGAAACTCCGACGACGGCCCCTGCGCCACGTCCTCGACGGCGCCGCCCCCCACGACGGAACCCTTTCCCAGCTCGATGACGTGGTCCGCCAGCGACACCACGTCGAGGAAGTCGTGGGTCACCAGCACGGTGGTCAGCCCGCGCAGCCGGGCGCGCAACAGTCGCCGGAGTTCGGGAGTGACCGTGGCGTCGAGCGCCGCGAAGGGTTCGTCGAGCAGCATCACGTCGGGATCGATGGCCAGGGCCCGGGCCAGCGCCACGCGCTGCGCCTGGCCCCCGGACAGTTGCGCCGGCCGCCGCTGCCCGAGTTCCCCCAGCCCGATCTCCGCCAGTTCCCGCGCCGCGCGCTCCTGCGCCTCAACCTTCGACGCGCCACGGGAGCGCGGCCCGTAGGCGACGTTCTCGAGCACCGTCAGGTGCGGGAACAGCAGGGCGCGCTGCTCCAGGTACCCCAGCCTGCGACGGTGCGCGGGCAGCATTCGGCCGGGTGCCGACACCGTGCGGCCGAGCATCGTCACGGAGCCGGTATCCGGGGCCAGGCTCCCGGCGATGAGGTGGATGAGGCTCGATTTGCCGGCGCCGTTGGGCCCGACCACTGCGACGGTCCCGCCCTCAGGGATGCCGACGGCGAGGTCCAGGCCGCGTGCGGCCACCGTCGCCTCGATGCGCACCGCGTCAGTCATGCATGCTCCTCAGCCCGTGCGAGAGGCCCACCACCAGCGCGGCGACGGCCAGCAGCACGACGGCGAGCGCGAGCGCCAGGTCAGTGTCGCCCTCGCGGAGGAGGTAGATCTCGAGCGGCAGCGTGCGGGTGACGCCCTGCAGGGAGCCTGCGAAGGTCAGCGTGGCGCCGAACTCCCCCAGCGCCCTGGCGAAGGCGAGCGCGGTGCCGGAGCCGACGGCCGGCGCCAGCATGGGCAGCGTCACGGTGAAGAAGGAGCGGGAGGGGCTGGCGCCGAGGTAGGACGCGGCCCGTTCGTAGTCGCCGCCGGCGGCGCGGAAGGCGCCCTCCAGGGAGACCACCAGGAACGGCAGCGCCACGAAGGTCTGCGCCACGATCACGGCCGCCGTGGTGAAGCCGATCTCGATCCCGAGCACCGACAGGTGCTGACCGATCAGCCCCCGGCGCCCGAGCGTGATCAGCAGCGCCAGGCCGGCCACCACGGGCGGCAGCACCATGGGCACCGTCACCAGGGTGCGCACCCACCGCGCCCAGGCGGCCCTGGAGCGGGCGAGCACCAGCGCCGTGGGGGTGCCGATGACCAGCACGATCAGGGTCGAGACGACGCACGTGGCGAGGCTCAGCGTGAGCGCGTCCATCGCGCGTTCCGAGGCCAGGAGTTCGGGGAGGCGCCCCCAGGGAGCGCGGATGACGAGCGCCAGGAGCGGGACGGCCAGGAGGGCCACCGCGACGCCGAACGGCAGCCAGGCCCACCGTGGGACGTTCATGACGGCGAACCGAACCCGAAGCCCTGCAGTTGTGCGCCCCACTGACCCGCGAGCCTTTCCGCGTAGGCACGCGCAGCTTCGGGGCGGGCGGCGCCCTTCAGCACGGCCACCCAGTACGTGGTGGGATCCTGCTCCGCCCCGGGCACCGGGAGGATCTCGACGGCCTCGGAGGTGGCCGCATCGGTGGCGTAGACCAGCCCGGCGTCCGCTTCGCCCGAAGCCACCTTGCCGAGCACGTCGGTGACCTTGGTCTCTTCCGACACGGGGCTCAGCGCCACGCCATTCGAATCGGCCAACCGCCGGCTGGCGGCGCCGCAGGGCACCTCCTCGGCACAGACCACCAGCTTCACACCGTCGAGCGAGGCGTCGAACCCCGTCACGCCGCCAGGGTTGCCGGTTGGCACCACCAGGACGAGGTGGTTCGTCGCGAACATCACGGGCTCGCCGTCGATGAGTCCCTCCCTGACCGCGCGGTCCATGGTGTTCCTGTCCGCAGAGGCGAACACATCGGCCCGTGCGCCACCGGCGATCTGGTCGACGAGGCCGGAGGACCCGTCGAATGAGTAGTCGGCATCCGGCTCGAGTTGCGGGAGCACCTGATGGAGCGAGGCTGCGGCGAAGACCCGCAGC
Source organism: Tessaracoccus zhenghani (assembly GCF_054552775.1). Taxonomy (NCBI): domain Bacteria; kingdom Bacillati; phylum Actinomycetota; class Actinomycetes; order Propionibacteriales; family Propionibacteriaceae; genus Tessaracoccus; species Tessaracoccus zhenghani. Next base: position 1,486,282 of record NZ_CM137275.1, read on the forward strand.
GGGCCCCCGGAGGTGGGCGCGCACCCGGTCAGGGCCGAGGCGGCCAGTGCGAGGCCGAGCACCCAACGCATGGCACCCCTCCTCGCCTCGTCGCCAACGCCGTCCTCCACAACCTATCGCCTAGGCTGGAATCCATGAGCCATCCCGCCGCCGTGATCACCTGCTCGGACCGCGCCTTCGCCGATGTCTACGAGGACCGCTCCGGCCCCGTGGCCGTCCTCGCCCTGAGGGAAGCGGGGTTCGACACGCCGGATCCGGTGATCGTGCCTGACGATCCTGAGCAGATCCGGCTCGCCGTCGCCAGTGCGGTGGACGCGGGTGCCCGCGTGGTCGTCACCAGCGGGGGTACCGGGGTCAGCCCCACGGACATCACCGTCGAGATCACCCGCGACCTCATCGCCTACGAGGTGCCCGGGCTGATGGAGGAGGTCCGCCGCCGGGGCGCCGAGAGGCAGCCCCTGGCGCTCTTGAGCCGCGGCGTGGCGGGCGTGCTGGCCCTCCCCGACGCGAAGCGGGCGTTGATCATCAACGCGCCGGGGTCACGCGGCGGCGTTCGCGACACCATGGCCGTGGTGGGCCCCCTGTTGGGTCATATCGTCGACCAGCTCGACGGCGCGGACCACGACATGAGCGCGCCCCCGTCGCAGCCCTAGGGGCGCACCCAGTCGCCTGAGCGGCCACCGCTCTTGGCTGTGATCTTCGCCGAGACGATCTCCGCGCTGCGGTCCACGCCCTTCACCATGTCGACGATCGCCAGGGCCGCGACGGTGACCGAGGTGAGGGCCTCCATCTCGACGCCGGTGCGGTCAGCCGTGCGCACGGTGGCGGTGATGTCCACGCCGCCGTCGGTGATCTCGAGCTCCACCGTGCAGCCGTGCACCCCGATGACGTGCGCCAGCGGCAGCAGGTCGGGCGTCTTCTTCGCCGCGGCGATGCCGGCGACGCGGGCGACGGCGAGCACGTCGCCCTTCGGCACCGTACCGGACCGCAGCGCCTCCACAACCTCGGGCGAGGTGCGCACGGTGGCGACCGCGGTGGCCGAGCGGACCGTCGGCTGCTTGGCGGTGACGTCGACCATGAAGGCCTGGCCCTGACCGTCGAGGTGGGTGAATTCCATGCGCCAAACCTACCGTGCGGGCTGCGGACCGGATGGGGGCCCGAGCGCCTAGCCTTGGTGGATGCCGTTGTTCACCGTCGGACATTCAGACCGCAGTATCGAGGAGTTCATCGACCTGCTCGCCGCCCACGAGGTGGGCGTGCTGGCCGATGTGCGCAGCCTGCCCGGGTCGCGCAAGTTCCCGCACTTCAACAGCGAGGCGCTCGCCACCTCCCTCCCGGAGCGCGGCATCGAGTACCTGCGGATCGAGGACCTGGGTGGGCGCCGGAACAAGTCGAAGACGGTGGACCCCTCGGCCAACGGGATGTGGCGCAACCAGAGCTTCCACAACTACGCGGACTGGGCCATGGGCGAGGATTTCGGGCGGGCGTTGCAGCAGTTCCGGGCGCTCGGGCCCCGCCGACCCACCGTGATGTGTTCCGAGGCGGTCTGGTGGCGGTGCCACCGCCGGATCATCGCGGACCACCTCCTGGCGCTCGGCGACGACGTGCGGCACATCATGTCGCCCGCCAAGGCAGACCCCGCCACCCTGACCCCCGGGGCTCAAACCGACGGCGCGACCGTCACCTACCCTGCCGAGGACCCCCCGTCCGGAGATGACTTCAGCGGGTGATCAGCACCTCGACGGTCTCCCCAGGCGACTCCCGGTCCTCAGGCACCATCGCCATGCCGTCGGCACGGTGCAGTGACGCGATCAGGTGCGAGCCGGAGCCCAGCCCGTGGGAGGGGGCGACTCCCCCGTCGACGAGCCGCACCGGGATGTACTGGCGGCGGCTGGAGGATTTGCGCCAGGTCTCGCGCACCGGCAACTGGAGGGTGAGGGGCTTCTTCGCCGCTCCGGTGAGCTCGGCCAGGAGCGGACGGAGGAACAGCCAGGCGGAGACCCAGGTACTGACGGGGTTGCCTGGGAGGCCCAGGAAGGGCACGCCCCTGCCGTCCGCGGCTCGCAACAGCCCGCTGGCCTGCGGTTTCCCCGGCTGCATGTTCACCCGGACGAACTCGATGTCGCCTTCCACCACCTGGCGCACCACCTCGAAGGCCCCCACGGAGACGCCGCCCGTCGTGACCACGACATCCGCGGCGAGCGCCTCGTCGAGCGCCGCGCGGAACTGGGCTGTGTCGTCGCCGACGGCGCGCCTCAGGACGACGTCGCCGCCGAAGCGCGACACCAGCGCCTCGAGCAGATAGGAATTGGAATCCGGGATCTGGCCGAAGCCCAGTTCTTCACCCGGCGCGACGAGTTCGTCTCCCGTGGCCAGCACCGCCACCCGGGGGCGACGACGCAGCGGCACGCTCCCGTAACCGATCGACGCGGCGGCCGCCGTGGCCTCCGCACTCCACACAGTTCCCGCGGGCAGCACCAACTGGCCGACCGGCACGTCCTCGCCCCTGTGGCGCACGTGCCTCCCCGCGTCGACGGTCTCGTGCACGACGACCCACTCCGGCAGGGGCGCGTCGCCCATGGGCTGGTCCGTCAGTTCCACCGGCACCACGGAATCGGCCCCGGGCGGCAGTGGCGCCCCCGTCATGATCCGCGCGCACTCCGCCGCGCCGACGGTGGGGGCCCACGAGGCGCCGGCGGGCACGTCGCCGATCACCCTCAGCCGCACGCCGGCCGAGAGGTCTGCGGCCCGGACAGCGAAACCGTCCATCGCCGAGTTGTCGAAGGGCGGCACGGCGAACCGCGCGGAGAGTCCCTCGGCCAGCACGCGGCCGACGCCGTCGGACACCGCCACGTCCTCCGCAGGCACCACGGTGGCCAGGCTGACGACGCGCGCGAGGTAGTCCTCAACGCTCAACATCAGGCGGCCCTTCTCAGCGGGAGCACAGCCCAACGGCCGCGGGCCGCGTCGAGCACCATCACCCGCCCGACCAGCGGTTCGCCGTAGCCGGCCAACAGCTTCACGGCCTCGGTGGCCTGTAGGGCGCCGATCTGGCCCACCATGGCCCCGAGCACGCCGATGTCGGTGGCCTTGGGATAGTCGCCCTCGGCCGGCTCGACGGGGATGAGGTCGCGCAGGTACAGCCTGTCCCCGTGCGCATCAGGGACGCCGAAGACGGAACACTGGCCCTGCATGCCCACCGCGGTGGCCCACACGAGGCGTGCGCCCACGGCCTCCGCGGCGTCGGAGATGAGGAACTTGGCGCCGAAGGTGTCACAGCAGTCCATCACCAGGTCGAACCCGGTGAACAGTTCCTTGGCCCGCTCGAGATCGATGTACTCGGGGAACTCCTCGACGGTGACGTCCGGGTTCAGCGCCCGCAGCCGCTCGGCGCCCGAGGCGGCCTTGTTGCGGCCCAGTTCGGTGTGCAGCACCTGGCGCTGCATGTTCTTGAGTTCCACGTGGTCGCCGTCGACGACTCCGATCCGGCCGACGCCGGCGGCGGCCAGGTACGGCAGCGCCGCGGACCCCAGGCCCCCGGCGCCGATCACCAGCACCGACGACGACAGGAGCCTCTGCTGCCCTTGAACGCCCATGCCCACCACGTCGATGTTGCGGACGTAGCGCTCGAGTTGTTCCTCCGTGAGCGGTGCCGGCGTCACGGGCATTCGGACCACTCGTGCGTGCCGTCCGCGAGGAACTGCTTCTTCCAGATGGGGAGGCTCTCCTTGACCCGGTCCACGAGGTCCGACGCGCACTCGAACGCCTGCTTGCGGTGCGAGGCCGCGACGGCGACGAACAGCGCCACTCCCCCGATGTCGAGGTGACCGACGCGGTGCTGGGCGGCGATGGCGTGCACGCCGTCGCGACCCACGAACTCCTCCACCACCTGACGCATCACCTGGTCCGCCGACGGGTGCCCGACGTACTCGATGCCCGTGACGGCCTTGCCGTGATCGTGGTCGCGGACCACCCCGGCGAACGAGACCACGGCGCCGGCCCGGTCGTCGTTCACGGCCGAGAGGAGCGCGCCGGTGTCGACGTCTGTGGAGGTCACGCCAGCGGTTCGGATCATGGCTGCCATGGTATGTCCTTCGATCGTTTCCCTCGCTCCCCTCGCAGGGTCACCGTGCCGGCTCAGCTGGGCTTCGGGGCACCGGGCCGCGCGTAACGAACCCAGGCGATGCCGATGCACATCACCGCGAAGACGGCGCCGATGATGTAGAACGTCGTGGGCGACATGATGGTGAGGCCCACGCCGAACAGGAACGGCCCGAACGCGGCGATGGCGCCCGTCCAGCCGATCACACCGCCCGCCTGGCGTCGCTCGAAGATCATCGGCATCTGCTTGAACGTGGACGCGTTGCCGATCCCGGAGAACAGGAAGATCGCCAGCATGCCCCAGAGGAACAGGTTGAACGAGCCCTGAAGGGCCTCCGCGCTGGAGTAGTCCGGCGTCAACGACGGGATGGTGATGAGGATGGACACGAAGATGCCGATGCCGGACACGAGGGTCCAGACCGCACCGCCCATGCGGTCCGTGAGCGGTGAGAACAGGATGCGCGCACCGGCCCCCACCAGCGGGCCGAGGAAGACGAACTTCACCGGATCCGGCACCGAATAGCCCTCGATGAGCACCTGCGCAGCGGCACCGGCGCCCTCCACGATCTGCGGGTTCGCGGCACCGTAGAGGTTGGCCATCAGCAGGCCGAACTGCGCCGACAGGCCCGAGAACGTGCCGAAGGTCATGATGTAGAGCAGCGTCATCAGCCAGGTGTCCGGGTTGTTGAAGATGTCGAACTGCTGCTTGATGTTGGCCTTGACCGGCACGGACTTCAGGACGATGTAGGCCCAGATGGCGCCCGCGATGATGAAGGGGAGGTAGACCAGCGCCGAGTTCTGGTACCAGATGGTGACCGGCTGCTCACCGGAGACCGCCATCTGCTGCGAACCCAGGAACGTGAACATGCCGAACGAAATGAGCCAGGGCGTCAGCAGCTGCACGAGCGAGACACCGAAGTTGCCGATCCCGGCCTGCAGGCCCAGCGCGGTGCCCTGCATGCGCTTGGGGAAGAAGTAGGAGGTCGACGGCATGAAGCCGGAGAAGGCGCCGCCGCCGATACCGGCCAGGAACGCCAGCCCCATGAGGCGCCAATAGGGCACGTCGGGGTTGGTCACTTCGAAGCCCCAGCCGAGGACCGGCAGGATCAGCAGCAGGGTGGTGAGCACCACCATCTTGCGGGTGCCGATCTTGGGCGGGAGCACCATCCAGACCAGACGCAGGAGGCCACCGGAGAGGCCCGGCATCGAGGCCATCCAGTACAGCTGCGCCTTGGTGAAGGTGAAGCCCAGCGCGTTCAGCTTGGGGATGATGGCGCTCGGCAGGAACCACGCCACGAAACACAGGGTGAGCGTGAACGTCGACACCGTCAACGTGTTCCAGGCGAGCTTCTTGTCCCACTTGGACTCGTCCTCGGGGTCCCACGAGACGAGCCAGTCGCCCTTCGTCTCCAGCTTTGTACTCATTGCGTGGCCTCCTCCATGGGGCGTTCGATCGTGCCGGCGAGTTGCGGGGTCTCCTCATGGAGCATCCGGACGATGGTGATGTGCATCCAGGCGGCGCAGATCACCGTGAGGACGAAGATGACGAAGAACGTGCTGCTCGGGAACCCGGACCACGTCTTCGAGTAGGCGAACAGGGGCGGCAGGATGAAGCCGCCCAGGCCGCCGAGCGTGCCGACGAGCCCGCCGACCGAGCCGACGTTCTCCGGGAAGTACTCGGGGATGTGCTTGAACACCGCCGCCTTGCCGAAGCCCATGGCACAGCCCAGCAGGAACACCACGAGGACGAACCAGGGCAGTTGCATGGAGTAGTGCAGGTGCTGGGTCTGGGCACCGTCGGGATGCACGATGGTGATGTGGCCGTTGGGCATCATGAGGATGCCGCTGGTGACCAGCATCAGGGCGAACGTCCAGTACATGACCTTGCGGGCGCCCCACCGGTCGCTCATCCAGCCGCCGACGGGCCGCAGCAGCGACGCCGGGAAGATGAAGGTGGCCGTCAGCAGGCCCGCGACGGCGAGGTCGACGTCGAAGTTGTCCACGTAGTACTTCGGCAGCCACGCCGACAACGCCACGTAGGCGCCGAACACGGCCACGTAGTAGACGCTGAAGCGCCACACGCGCACGTTACTGAGCGGCTTGAGCATCTCGGAGACGGGCTTCGCGGTGCCGGGGGCGCGATCCACGCGCGGCACGATCAGCCACGTGGCGACGCCCGTGATGACAAGCAGCACCGCGTAGATCACGGGGATGAGCCGCCACCCACCCTGGATGCCCAGGAAGAAGGTGGAGCCGGCTGTGGTGGTGATCAGGACGGGGCCGATGAATTTGGTGACCGACGCGCCGACGTTGCCGGCCCCGAACACGCCCAGCGCGAGACCCTGGCGGCTCTTCGAGTGCCACGCGGAGTTCCAGGTGGTGCCCACGGAGAAGAGGTTGCCCGCGAAGCCCACGAGGAACGCCAGGACCAGGAGCATCGTGTAGTTGTCCGCGAGCGAGACCAGATAGGCGGGGACGGCACAGGCGAACAGCAGGAAGAGCGTGACCTTACGGCCGCCGATGCGGTCGGCGATGATGCCCGCGGGCAGCCGCCACATCGACCCGTTGAGGACGGCCAAGGCGGCGATCCAGCTGAGTTCTTCGTCCGAGATCCCCAGTTCCTTCTGGATGGGGATGCCGAGGATGCCGAACATGAGCCACACGGCGAACATCAGGGTGAATGCGATGGTGGACATCGTGAGTACCCGGCCTGCGCCCTTGCCGGTGTCGTGGATGGGCGCGACCTCGATGAGGTGTTTGGTCAACGGGGGTCCTAGCGGCGGGTTTTCTCGTTGTCACGGGTCCCCACCGGATCCCATCCGCGACCCGTGCGGGTGGCGGAGTGGCGCGGCGAGGTGTCGCGGGTGCGGTACACGATGTAGGGACGGAACAGGTAGTGGAACGGTGCTGAGAAGGCGTGCACCAACCGGGTGAACGGCGTGATGGCGAACAGCAGCAGGCCGATGACCACGTGCGTCTGGAACTGCCAGGTGGAAGCGGCCATCGCGTCCACGTCGGGCTGGAGGACGAACAGTGAGCGGAACCAGATGGAGACGGTCTCGCGGTAGTTGTGTTCGGTGCCGTCGGCGAACCGGTCGCCGGTGAGGGTGGCGACCATGCCCAGGCCGATGACCGTGGCGAGGACCAGATACATGATCTTGTCGTTCCAGGTGGTGGCCGCGAACACCGAGCCGGTGCGCCGACGACGCCAGATCAGCAGGGCCAGGCCGACGACGAGCGCCAGGCCGGCGAGACCGCCGCCGTAGTAGGCACCCAGGTGGTACGAGTGCTGGTCGAGGCCGACCCAGTCCGTGAACACCTTGGGGATCAACAGGCCCACGAGGTGGCCCATGAGCACGGCGATCAGCGCGAAGTGGAACAGCGGGGAGGCGACCTTGAGGAGCTTGGACTCGTACATCTGCGACGATCGGGTGGTCCAGCCGAACTGGTCGAACTTGTAGCGCCAGATCAGGCCGCCCACCAGGACGAAGAGAACGACGTAGGGCAGCACGCCCCAGAGCAGGAATTTCATCGTGCGGCTCCTTGCATCGTGGGATATGGCAGGAGGGTCTGCTCCAGGCCGACGGTTTCAGCAGGCGGTCCGGCCATGAGGTCGCGCACCTCGGCGCGCGACTGCGGCGAGGCGCCGCCCAACTCGGCGCAGATGGCGGCCAGCAGCCCTGTCTGGGGCAGCTTGTCCTCAGCCAGGCCGATGCGCAGCAGTTCGAGCGAAGCCCGGAACTTGTTGAGCAGTGCGACGCCCAGCTCGGGATTCCCGACCGCGGCGAATTCGAGCACCATCGGCAGGAAATCCGGCAGTTCGCCGTCGAGGTCGACGAGCAGGCCGGAGTCGCGGTAGGTCTGCTTGATCGCGGCCAGCACCTCCCCGCGACGGCGGGTGTCGCCGTCGGTCCAGTACGTCAGGTGGAGCGCGTGGCGGCGGGACAGGTCGAACTCCTGGACGTGCCAGGACTGCAATTCCATCAACGGCATGGAGCGCAGGTGGGCGATCGTCGGCGCGAAGTCGGCGGCGGCGCGGGTCTGCCCCACCGCCTCCTCCACGAGGTCGAGGCGGCTCAGGAGCTCCTCATCGGGGTACGTCAGCAGCAGGCCGGCGGCCTGGAAGATGACGGCGCTCATCACACCGCCCCCGGGTCCGTCTGGCGGGCCTTCGCCGAGGCGAAGCTCTCGATGGCCACGGGGATGGGACGCCCGGACGACGAGCCGAACGGCCCCTCGCCACCGGCGCCCGGTCCGCCTTCGAAGTCGAGCGAGCAGCCCATCTCCTCCAGGTTGTGGGCGTCCTCCCGGTGCGCCTTGGGGATGACGTAGCGCTCGTCGTACTTCGCGATGGCCAGCAACCGGTACATCTGCTCCAGCGCCTTGGGCTCCATGCCGACGGCGTGCGCCAACTCCGGCTGCCGCTCGCGGCCGAGCGTCACGTCACGCATGTACGAGCGCATGGCCGCCAGCTTCTGCAGCACCAGGGTGACCACGTCGGCGTCGCCCGCGGTGAACAGTTCCGCCAGGTACTCCACGGGGATGCGCAGCGTGTCGATGGCGCCGAACAGGTTGCCGCCCGCCTCGGAGTCGTGGCCCTGCGCCTTCAGCAGGTCCACCACCGGCGACAGCGGCGGCACGTACCAGACCATCGGCATGGTCCGGTACTCCGGGTGCAGCGGCAGCGCGACCTTGAAGTGCTTGATCAGCGCGTAGACAGGGGAACGCTGGGCGGCCTCCAGCCAGTCCGACGGGATGCCGTTGGCCTTGGCGTCGCGGATGACCTCGGGGTCCTTCGGGTCCAGCATCAGGTCGAGCTGGGCCTCGTAGAGGTCCTTGTCATCGGCGAGCGCGGCCTTGGTGACCATGTCCGGGTCGTAGAGGATGATGCCGATGTAGCGCAGGCGCCCCACGCAGGTCTCGGAGCACACCGTCGGCAGCCCCACTTCCAGGCGGGGGTAGCACATGGTGCACTTCTCGGCCTTGCCGGAGCGGTGGTTGAAGTAGATCTTCTTGTACGGGCAACCGGTGATGCACTGGCGCCAGCCGCGGCACTTGTCCTGGTCCACCAGCACGATGCCGTCTTCCGCACGCTTGTAGATGGCGCCCGACGGGCAAGCGGCCATGCAGGACGGGTTGAGGCAGTGCTCGCAGATGCGGGGCACGAAGAACATGAAGGTCTTCTCGTACTCCGCCTTGATCTCCTGGTTCGCCTCTTCGCGCAGTTTGCGCACGATGGGGTCCTGGTCGATCGTCTCGCTGATGCCGCCCAGCGAGTCGTCCCAGTTGGCCGAGGCCGAGATCGCCATGTTGTCGCCGGTGATCAGCGACTTGGGGCGCGCAACCGGGAAGTCGTCGCCGAGCGGGGCCTGGATGAGGTTCTCGTAGTCGTAGGTCCACGGCTCGTAGTAGTCGCCCAGTTCAGGCTGCACGGGCGAGGCGAAGATGCTCAGGAGCTTCTTGAACCTGCCGCCCGAGCGCAGCTTCAGCCGGCCCGACTTGGTGCGGACCCAGCCGCCCTGCCACTTCTCCTGGTCCTCGTACTGCCTGGGGTAGCCGAGGCCCGGGCGGGTCTCCACGTTGTTGAACCAGACGTACTCGGTGCCGGCGCGGTTGGTCCACGCCTGCTTGCACGTCACGGAACACGTGTGGCACCCGATGCACTTGTCCAGGTTCATCACCATGGCCACCTGGGCCATGACACGTCGCTGCTTTGCCATCAGTACTGAACCTCCTGCGAGCGGCGGCGCACCGTCGACACGATGTCGCGCTGGACGCCGGTGGGGCCGATGTAGTTGAAGGCGTACGCCTGGTGCGCGTATCCGCCGATGAGGTGCGTCGCCTTGAGCAGGATGCGGGTCACCGAGTTGTGGATGCCGCCGCGGCGGCCGGTGGCCTCCGACTTCGGCACGTCGATGGTGCGTTCCTGCGCGTGCTGCACATAGGCCACGCCGTCGGGCAGTTTCGGGGTGACGACGGCGCGGGCCACGAACACGCCATTGGCGTTGGTGAGCTCGATCCAGTCGTTGTCCCGGACGCCGATCGACGCCGCGTCGGCCACGCTCAACCAGGCCTGTGGACCGCCTCTGCCCAGGCTCAGCATCAGGAGGTTGTCCTGGTACTCGGAGTGGATGGACCACTTGTTGTGCACCGTGAGGTAGCGCAGAGTGATCTGCTTCTCCCCGGTGGGGCCAAGTTCAGGCTCGCCATAGGCGGCCGTCATGTCGAGCGGGGGCCGGAAGGTCGGCAGGTTCTCGCCCGCGTCCGTCATCCAGTCGTGGTCGAGGAAGAAGTGCATGCGGCCCGAGAGGGTGTGCCACGGCTTGAGCCGCTCCACGTTGATGGTGAACGCGGCGTAGCGGCGGCCACCGGTCTCCGAGCCGGACCACTCCGGGGAGGTGATGACGGGCTGCGGGGCCTGCTGGGTCTGGGCGAAGGTGATCCGGCGCTCTTCGAGGCCCTCCGACAGGTCTGCCAGGCGGCGGCCGGTCTTCTTCTCCAAGGTGCGGAAGCCCTGCGTCGCCAGTTCGCCGTTGGTGGTGCCGGAGAACATCAGGATGGCTTCTGCCAGGCGCTTGTCGGTGTTGATCGCCGGGCGACCGGCGGCCGGGCCCGAGGGGTAGACACCGTGCAGCTTGCCGAGCTCGCCCACCTGGTGCGAGACGTCGTAGGTGATGTTCTTGACCGTGAAGCCCAGCTCCTCGGCCAAGGGGCCGACGGTGAGCAGCTTGTCGGCGATCGCCGTGTAGTCGCGCTCCACCACCTGCAGGATGGGCAGGTTCCTGCCGGGCACGGCCGGAAGATCCGTGCCCCGCCAGTCCGGCACCGTGCCGCCCGGCTGGGCCAGCTGGCCGGGGGTGTCGTGCTGCATCGCCACCGCGACCAGGTCCCGGCGGGTGTCGAGGCGCCCCTTGGCCATCTCGGAGAACTTGATGGCGAGCTCAGCGAACACGTCGAAGTCCGATTTCGTCTCCCACGGCGGGTCGATCGCCGGGGTGAACGCGTGCACGTAGGGATGCATGTCGGTGCTGGACAGGTCGTACTTCTCGTACCAGGTGGCGGCCGGGAACACGATGTCGCTCAACAGGGTGGAGCTGGTCATGCGGAAGTCAGCGGTGATGAGCAGGTCGAGCTTGCCCTCCGGGGCCTCGTCGTGCCACTTCACCACCTCGGGACGGAGGTCTGCCCCGTGCTGGTTCTCCATCACGTTGTTGTGGGTGCCGAGCAGGTGCTTGAGGAAGTACTCGTTGCCCTTGGCGGAGGAGCCGAACAGGTTCGAGCGCCACAGGATCATGGTGCGCGGCCAGTTCTGGGGCGCGTCGATGTCCTCCACGGAGCTCTTGATCTCACCGGACTTCAGTTTCGCGGCCACGTAGTCCTGCACGCTGGCGGCCTCACCCCGGTCGACGGCGGCCTGCGCCTCGTCCGCCAGGTCCAGCGGGTTCGCGTCGAACTGCGGGTAGAACGGCATCCAGCCCAGCCGGTGCGACAGCGCCACCGCATCAGCGGTGTGCACGCCGTCGAGGCTGCCGGTGGACAGCGGCGACTTGATCCGGTCTGCGGAGAAGCCGTCGGTGCGCCACTGGTCGGTGTGCATGTACCAGTAGGCGGTGCCGATCATGGTGCGCGGCGGGCGCGACCAGTCCATGGCGTTGGCCATGTTGAACCAGCCCGTCATGGGGCGGCACTTCTCCTGGCCGACGTAGTGGGCCCAGCCGCCGCCGTTCTTGCCGATACACCCGGTGAGCATGAGCAGCGCCATGATCGAGCGGTAGGTGGTGTCGGCGTGGAACCAGTGACAGATGCCGGCCCCGATGATGATCATCGTGCGGCCCTTGGATTCCTCGGAGTTCTGCGCGAACTCGCGGGCCGTGCGGATGCAGGCCTCGGCGGGCACGCTGGTGATCTCGGCCTGCCACGCCGGGGTGTAGGGCGAGTCGACGTCGTCGTAACCCTTCGCCCAGGTGCCGGGCAGGCCGTCGCGGCCGACGCCGTACTGGGCGAGCATCAGGTCGAAGACGGTGGTGACCAGGTGGTCACCGACCTTCCGTGCGGGGACGCCTCGGCGGATGATGGAGCCCACACCCTTCGGGTCCTCGAAGACGGGCAGGGCCACTTCGACGCCCTGGGTGCCGTCCTGGCCGAGGAGCGACAGGGCCGGGTCGATGCTGCCCAACTCCAGGTTCCACTGGCCGGCGCCGTCCTCGTTGTAGCGGAAGCCCATCGAGCCGTTCGGCACGGCCGGCCCGGCGGCGGCCTGGTCCCACATGACGGTCTTGAAGGCCGCGTCCGGCTTGTCGGCGTGCTCGGGCAGGTCTGCCGCGGTGAGGAACTTGCCGGCGGTCAGGCCGTGGCCGTTCGGGTGCTCCACCAGCGTGATCAGCATGCCCAGGTCCGTGTACTGCTTCACGTAGTCCTGGAAGTAGGGCACCTGGCGGTCGACGAAGTTCTCCTTGAGCATCACGTGGCCCATCGCCATCGCCAGGGCGGCGTCGGTGCCCGCCTGGGCGGGGAGCCACTCGTCGGCGAACTTCACGTTGTCCGCGTAGTCCGGGGCGACGGTGACCACCTTCGTGCCGCGGTAGCGGACCTCGGCCATCCAGTGCGCGTCCGGCGTGCGGGTGACCGGCACGTTGGAGCCCCACATCATGAGGTAGGTGGCGTCCCACCAGTCGCCGGATTCCGGCACGTCGGTCTGGTCGCCGAAGACCTGGGGCGACGCGACGGGAAGGTCGGCGTACCAGTCGTAGAAGCTCGTCATGGCGCCGCCGATGAGGTGCGTGAAGCGCGTGCCGATGGCGTGGCTGACCTGGCTCATCGCCGGGATGGGTGAGAACGACACCACCCGGTCAGGGCCGTAGTTCTTGATGGTGTTGACGTAGCTGGCGGCGGCGATCTCGAGCGCCTCGTCCCAGCTGATCCGCACGAGGCCACCCTTGCCGCGGGCCTGCTGGTAGCGGCGGCGCTTGGCGGGGTCCGTCGAGATCTCGCGGAACGCCTCCACCGGGTCGCCGAGCCGCTTCTTGGCCTCGCGGTACATCTCGATGAGGACGCCGCGGCCGTACGGGTAGCGCACCCGCGTCGGGGAGTAGGTGTACCAGGAGAACGCGGCGCCGCGGGGGCAGCCGCGCGGCTCGTACTCGGGGCGGTCAGGACCCGTGGTGGGATAGTCGGTCTGCTGGGCCTCCCACGTGATGATGCCGTCCTTGACGTAGACCTTCCACGAGCAGGATCCGGTGCAGTTCACGCCGTGCGTCGAGCGCACCACCTTGTCATGGCTCCACCTGTCGCGGTAGAACACGTCGCCTTGGCGTCCGCCCTCGCGGAACACGGCCCGATCATCGTCTGTGGTCTCCCATTGAGTGAAGTACCGCCCGAGTTTGAGGAGGGCGTCAGAGGCGGGGCCGTCAAGGCGCGCGGAATCTGTACTCATGCGCCACAGTCTGCCTGCATCGGGGCCCGTTTGTTCGACATTTTCGAAATTATGTCTTACGGCGTGTCGTAGAGCAACCGGCCTGCTTGAGCGAACTGATCCGGGGTGTCCAGGTCTGCCGTGACCGACGGCGGCGCGGGCAACTCGGCGACGTCCAGGCCGCCCAGGAAACGCCGCACGGAGAGGTCACGCACCTCTCCCACGTCGTCGACCGCCCGACGCAGCGCGTCGAGGCGGTAGCGGCCCGCGAGGTACTGGCGCCACCCCTCGGCATCGACCAGCACCACACCGTCCTTTCCCAGCTGTGCCACGGCCAGGAGGTCGACGACCGCGTCGGGGTTGGCCAGGTCCCCCGCCAAGATGACCACCGAGTCCACCGGGTCGTTCCCGGGTGGTGTGTCCAGGGCCAGCAGCCCGGCCACGATGCCCGCCACCGGACCCCCGTAGGGCGGGTCCTCCAGCGCGAACTCGACGTCGAGCCCGGGCTGCTCGTGACCCGCCACCACCACGCGCGCGGCGACGCCGGCTGCGGCCGAGCAGGTGCGCGCCAGCAAGGTGGCGCCGTCGAGCTCCAGGGCCAGTTTGTCCGTGCCCATGCGGGCCGATCGGCCACCGCCCAGCACGATGGCGGCGATCACCGGCTCATCCCCCGGCGAAGGGCGGCAGCACGTCCAGCGACTGGACCTCTGAGAGGTCCGTGCTGCGGTCCGTGATGCGGGTGCCGTCTGCCAGCAGGGCGCTCACGTTGAGCACCTTGGCCAGGCGTTCATTGCCCTCGGCGAGTTGGCTCACCACCTGGTCCGCGGTCAGGCCGCGGGCCTCGATGATTCGGCTGTCGGCGCCTGCCGCTTCGGCAGCGCCGGCGAAGAACCGGACCTCCACAGATTCATCTCCCTACTGTCAACCGCCGATGGCGCTCATCGTGCGGTCTGGCTGGACAAAATCCACCTCGTCGATCCCGTGGGCCTTCGGCTTGGTGCGGTGGGCGCCGGTCCAGGCGGCGACGAGGTCGTCGTCGGAGCCGCCATCGCGCAGGATGGCGCGCAGGTCCGTCTCCGTGCGGGAGAACAGACAGGTGCGTACGTGGCCGTCCGAGGTGATGCGGGTGCGGTCGCAGTCGCCGCAGAAGGGGTGCGTGACCGAGGCGATCACGCCGACGAGCCCACCGGGCTGCGCGTCGTCGGCCGCGACCCGCCACAGCTGCGCCGGCGCCGCACCGCGCGGCTCTTCCGCGGGGCTGAGGTCGAACTGCTCCTCCAAGGCACCGAGGATCTGGGCGGCGGTGACCATGGCGTCGCGGTCCCACTCCCCCTTGGGGCCGAGCGGCATCTGCTCGATGAAGCGCAACTGGTAGCCGCGCTCCAGGCAGAACTGGGCGAGCGGCACGATGTCGGGCTCGTTCGCCCCGCGCATGATGACGGCGTTGATCTTCACCGGCTCCAGACCGGCGCGTTGCGCGGCTTCGATGCCGGCGAGCACGTCTGGGAGCCGGTCGCGCCGCGCGAGCTGCGCGTAGCGTTCCCGATCCAGTGAGTCCAGGGAGATGTTGACCCGGTCCAGCCCTGCAGAGACGAGCCCGTCGACGCGCTTGTCGAGGCCGAGGCCGTTGGTGGTCAGCGCCAGTTCCGGTCTGGGTGTCAGCGTGGCGGCCACCGCGACGATGCGCTCGAGGCCGGCACGCAACAGGGGCTCACCTCCCGTGAACCGGATGCGGGTCACTCCGAGCCGCTCGACGGCGACCTTGATGACCCGCGACACCTCGTCGTCGGTGAGGGTCTCCTCGACGGGCTGCCAGAGCAGGCCCTCTGCGGGCATGCAGTAGGTACAGCGCAGGTTACAACGGTCAGTGAGCGAGACGCGCAGATCACGCGCCGTACGTCCATATCCGTCAACCAGCATGTCCCGCATGCTACCCGGACTTTCACCACACCCCTCGTGCAAATGCCCTGCAACGCTGTGTTTAAATGGTTGGATGCACGGCCTAGGTCCCACTCGTACCCGCGTTCTGTCACTCCTGCAGTCGGCCAGCGGGCCATTGACCGTGGGCGCAGTGGCCCAGCAACTGGACCTGCACAAGAACTCGGCCAGGTTCCACCTCGACGCCCTGGTCGACTCCGGTTTCGCGGAGCGCTCCACGCAGCCCAGCGGCCGCACCGGCCGCCCACCGCTGCTCTACTCCGCCACCAGCGAGTCCCCCACCATCGGCAACACGCACCTCCTGGAACTGGCCAACGCTCTGCTGGGCGAGTTCGTCGCCCCGGAGAGCGACGGCCCCGAAAGGGCCCGGCACGCCGGCAAGAGTTGGGGCGCACGGTCCCGGGACCCCGAGGCGCTGGATGTCGAGGGCCTCAAAGCCCACCTCAGCCAGCGTGGCTTCGGCGTGCTGACCACGGAGGACTCGCTGACGTTCACCCGCTGCCCGTTCCGCGAGGTCATCGATGTCGACCAGCTGCCGCTGGTCTGCTCCGTGCACCAGGGCCTGCTGGACGGCATCACCGAGGGCTCCCGGTTCACCGTGGGCCACCTCGAGGTGGGCCCACGGGTCTGCCGGGCAGCGCTCAGCGTCGACGCCTAGGCCTTCTGCGCCTCGCTTCCTGGGCGAGAGGTCGACGGGGACCTGTGGCGTCAGCCCTTCACGCCACCTGCCGTCAGGCCGGAGACGATGTACTTCTGGAGGTACATGAACAGCAGGATGATCGGGATGGCGGCGATGACCGCGCCCGCCGCGAACAGCCCCCACGGGGCGTTTCGCTCATCGGAACCCCAGACGTACAGGCCCACCGCCAGCGTGTAGTTCTCCGGGCGGGCCAGGATGACCTTGGCCAGGATGAACTCACCGTAGGAGCCGACGAAGCTGAGCAGGCCCACCACCGCGAGGATGGGCGTCACCAGCCGCATGATGATGCCCCAGAACACCTGGGCATGCGTGGCTCCGTCGATCTTGGCGGCCTCGTCGATGTCCATCGGGATGGTGTTGAAGAAGCCGTACATCAGGAAGGTGTTGGCGCCCAGCGCGCCGCCCAGGTAGATGGCGATGAGCTGCAGGTGCGAGCCGATGCCGAGGATCGGGAAGATCTCGCCGAGGGTCAGCGCCAGCAGAAAGATGGCGATGAAGGCCAGCATCTGCGGGAACATCTGGATGATCAGCAGCGCCGTCAGCCCGCCACGGCGACCTCTGAACCGGAAGCGACTGAAGGCGTAGGCCGCGGCCGCGCCCATCAGCACGGTGCCGATGGCGGTCACCGAACTGACGAAGAACGAGTTGATCATCCACTTCGTGAAGTCCGTGGTGAACAGGCGCTCGTAGTGCACGCTGCTGAACGCTCGGAACAGCCGGTTGGAGCCCGTCAGGGTGCCGCCCGGGTTGAGTGAGGCCGACAGCACGTAGAGGATCGGGAACAGGCAGTAGGCGATCACCACCAGGGCGAGGATGTGCTTCCACCCCACTTGGCCCCACCAGCGGCCGCCGCGCAGGCGGGTGTCGTTGTCACCGTTGGCTAGCTTCCTGGCCATCACATGATCTCCTCAAGCTTGCGGGTCTGGCGGAAGCCCAGCCACGAGATGAAGCCGACCACCACGAAGATGAGGATCGACATCGCGCTGGCCAGGCCGAACATCCGGTTGCCGCCCTCGAACGCGATGGCGTAGACCATCGAGATGAGGATGTCGGTCTCACCGATCGGCCACGGTGCGCCCGCATAGTTGGGCCCACCGCCGGTCAACATGAAGATCAGCGAGAAGTTGTTGAAGTTGAACGCGAAGCTCGCGATCAGCAGCGGAGCGACCGACACCAGCAGCAGGGGCAGGGTGATCGACCAGAACCGGCGCAGCGGACCCGCGCCGTCCACCACCGCGGCCTCGGTGAGCTCACCGGGAATGGACTGCAGCGCTCCGGTGGCCACCAGGAACATGTACGGGAAGCCCAACCAGAGGTTCACGCCCAGGATGGCCAGCTTCGCCATGGTGCCGTCCGTCAACCACGGGATGGCCGCCCCTCCCAGCAGCACCTCGTTGATGAAGCCGAAGTCGCGGTTCAACATGCCGCGCCAGACCAGCGCCGCGAGGAAGCCGGGGAAGGCGTAGGGAAGGATGAACAGGGCCCGGTAGAGGGTGCGGCCCTTGATCCGGGGATCGTTGAAGACCACTGCCAGCATCATGCCGAAGGCGAAGGTGGTGAGCACCGACAGGATGGCGAAGGCGAACGTCCAGCCCAGCGCTGCGAAGAACGGTCCGGCCAGGCGGCCGTCGGTGAACATCGTGGTGAAGTTGTCGAAGCCGACGGTGACCCGCCAGCCGGGCGTCAGCGTCGAGCCGTCCTCGGCGACGAACAGGCCCTGGCTCTCGTCAGCCGTGTAGACCTTGCCGTCGGGATCCGTGAAAGTGTCGGCCGCCTCGTCATAGGTCAGCAACGACTTCGCTACATAGGCCATGGCGGCGTTGTCGGTGCGCAACCACCCGTCGTCGGGGTTGTCCGTCATCGACACGCGCAGGTCGAGCACGTCGCGTTGGCGTTGCTGGATCTCGGCGAGCGTGAGCACGTCGGCGCCCGGCACCTCGGTGACCCTGTCACCGTCGACCACCGCGTCGGCAATCTCCTCGAGCGGGGTATCGGTGTCGCCCACCTTGGCCACGCCGTCCTGCACGACGGCGAACGCCACCTCGCCTTCGCGCTCCAGCACGGTGACGGGATAGGTCTGGGTGCCCTCGACGCGGCGGTCGGCCGTCTTCATGATCTGCGTGATCGCGGGGGCCTTGGCGTCGTTGTGGCCATCGCCGTAGTTGGTGAAGGCCACGTAGGCCGTGTTGGCCATCACATAGATCTGGAACACGATCAGGAACAGCAGGCCCGGCACGAGGTACTTCGCGGGGACTGCACGCTTCGTGAAGTACACGTAGTCGACGACGATGAGGGCCAGGGCCAGGAAAATGAGGACTCCCCATTCCTGCTGGCCGTAACTGGCCAGGATGCCGTACAGGCCAAGGGCGTTGACCAGCATCATCAGGACGAGCTTCACATAGAAGCCCGGGCGCGAGATGTCGCGCGCGTGGGAGAGCCGCGGCGACGGGTCTGTCGAGCTGCTCACAGTTGATCCACCTTCGCTTCGTTGCGGGATTGATAGTGACTATAGGGGTACGGATCGCTCCGGGCGTGGAAAAGGGGCCGCGCCGGCGTACGGCGCGGCCCCCCGATCAGGTGTTATCAGCCTTCGACGGCGCCGAAAGCTTCCTTGATGTTGGCGTTCATGGCGTTCCAGGCTTCGGCCGGAGCGGCCTGGCCGTTGATGATGCTGACCTCAGCACCGCCCCAGAACTGCCACACGGCGCCCATCTCCGGGATGGCCGGCATGGGCTGGCCGTCCTTGCCCGCCTCGCCGAAGCCGGCGAGCAGTTCGTCGGAGACGGCGTCGGCGGACTCGGTCAGTGCCGGCAGACGGCCGCCGTCCTCGAAGAGCACGTCCTGGGCTTCCTTGGTGGCCATGTAGTCGATGAACTGACCCGCGAGGATGGCGTTCTCGGACTGCGAGGAGAGGAACACGCCCTGGACGCCCACGAACGGGGCGGCGGGCTGGCCGCCGGCCGAGGGGACAGGGAGGACAGAGATGTCCATGTCAGCGGCCGCGAACTCGGTGGTCCACCAGGGGCCGGTGATCATGTACGGGGTCTTGCTGTCGAGGAAGGCCTGCTTGGCCTGGTCGCCGCCCATGGAGACGGAGACGACGCCCTCGTCGGCCAGCTTCTTCAGGTACTCGGCGAAGGCAAGCCCCTCGGGGCCTTCCATGCCGAGCTCAGCGGTGTAGTCGCCGTTCTCGTCGGTCGTGAACACCGGTGCGCCGAACGAGGTCTGGATCGGGTACAGGTGGTACGCGTCACCGTCCGGGCCCTGCTGGATCACGACGGGGAACTCGGCGCCTTCGGCGGTCTTGCCCTGGGCGATCAGCTCGTCGAACGTGGCGGGGGTGTCCTGCACCATGGCGTTGTTTCGCACCAGCGCGATGTTCTCGACGGCGTAGGGGACGCCGTAGGTCTGGCCGGCGTTGGTGAACGCGCGGAGCGAGACGTCGGCGAAGGCGTCGGCCTTGTCACCGAGCTCGACTGGAGAGATGACGCCGTTCTTGACGAGGTCGCCGGTCCAGTCGTGCGCGCCGACGATGAGGTCGGGACCCTGGCCCGTGGGGGCCTGCGCGATGAAGTCGGTCTTGATGTCCTGCGACGGCTTCTGGACGACGTCCAGGGTGACGCCGGTGGAGGTCTGGAACGTCTCGCCGAGGGCCTTGAAGCCTTCGATGCGGGTCTCGTCGACCCAGACGGTCAGCGTGCCGGTCGCTTCGGCGGGAGTGGATTCGGTGCTCGCGTCCGCCGAGGCCGAAGCCTCGGTCGAGGGGCTGGCGCTGCCGGCGGTCTCTTCGGCAGGGGGCTCAGTGGTCGTCGTGGCGCCGTTGCCGCCGCCACAGGCGACGAGCGTCAGCGAAAGCCCGGCCGCGGCAACGGCGAGGAGGCTCTTGCGCATGTGGGTTCTCCTTGGTTTGGGTCGGGTCGCCTCGGTGCTGACCCGCTGAATACGATAGTAACGGTTTTTGCAAAGTTTGCAACCCCCTTGCGTAACAAGTCGATAACGAACAGGGTGACGTCGGCTACGTCACCGAAGCCCCACACCCCGGACGCCGTTTCCGTCGCTCATGGCGGGGATTCCGCGCGCCGGACCAGTTTCTGCAAAGAGCTTGCAACGGGTTGCAAAGTGTTGCAGGATGGGCGGCAACTGATCAGTTGCAACGCGCACGTCTTTTCAACGGAGAGGAGGCAACGTGATCCCCCAGGGCGCAAAACTCGCGGACCTCGCTCGGGCCGCCGGAGTGTCGACCGCCACGGTGTCCCGGGTCCTGAACGGGAAACCAGGCGTGGCAGAGGCCACGCGCCGGACGGTGCTGTCCTCCATCGAGGCGCTCGGCTACTTCGTCGACGACCAGCGCGCCGGTGCGGACGACGGGTTCATCGCCGTGATGGTCCCCGAGCTCGGCAACCCGGGGTTCGCTGCCTTCGCCGCCGAACTCTCCCTGCAACTATCGGCGGCCGGCCGGCACATGATCCTCTGCACCGCCGGCCCCGGAGCCACCACGGAGGTCGCCTACCTCGACGCCCTGCTGGGCGTGGAGATCTCCGGCATCATCTCGGTGTCCGGAACCCTCGCCGACAAGCTCGTCGGGCACGACCACTACCAGCGGCTCATCTCCGCGGGAGTGCCCGCGGTCTTCATCAACGCCCATGACCCGAACATCGACGGATCGTTCTTCTCCACCTCCGACGCGGAGGCCGTGGCCATGTCCCTGGCCCACCTGCGCCAGTTCGGGCACGTGAAGATCGGGCTCGCCGTCGGTCAACAGCGGTACCTTCCGGCCCAGCGCAAGATCGACGCGTTCCTCGCCCACGGCCTGTCGCGCGGCAGCATCGTGTCCACCATCTTCAGCGTCGAGGGCGGGCAGTCCGCCGCCGCGCGCCTCTTGGAGGCCGGCCATACCGCCATCATCTGCGGCTCGGACCTCATGGCGCTGGGCGCCATCCGCGAGGCGCACGCCCGGGGCCTCGACGTCCCCCGCCACGTTTCGGTGGTCGGCTACGATGACTCGCCAGTGATGGCTTTCACGTCTCCCGGGCTCACCACGGTGCGTCAGCCGGTGGCCGCTCTCTGCCAGGCCGCCGTCGGCGCATTGATGAGCGCGATCCGGGGTCTCCCCACAGATTCAACCGAGATGTTCTTCCATCCCGATCTCATCATCCGACAATCAACAGGACCTCACCATGGCAACTGAGTGGTGGCGCGACGCCGTCATTTACCAGATCTATCCTCGCTCGTTCGCAGACTCCACCGGCGACGGTTACGGAGACCTGCCCGGCATCATCGACCGGTTGCCGTACCTGCGCCAACTGGGCGTCGACGCCGTGTGGTTGTCGCCGTTCTACACCTCCCCCATGTCGGATGCCGGCTACGACGTGGCCGACTACTTCAGCGTCGACCCGCTCTTCGGCGACATCACGGACGCCGAACGGCTGATCGAGCGTTCGCACGAGCTCGACATCCGGGTGCTCGTGGACCTCGTCCCGAACCACACCTCGGACGAACACAAGTGGTTCCGCCAGGCGCTGGCCAGCGGGCCCGGCTCCCTGGAACGCGGCCGCTACCACTTCGTGGACGGCCTCGGGGAGAACGGCGAACTGCCCCCGAACAACTGGAAGTCCGTCTTCGGCGGCCCGGCCTGGACGCGGGTGAGCGACGCGGCCGGCAACGGTGAACGCACCCAGTGGTACCTCCACCTCTTCGACGTGAAGCAGCCGGACCTCAACTGGAGCAACGAAGAGGTCCGCCAGGGCTTCGACGAGATCCTGCGGTTCTGGCTGGACAAGGGCGTCGACGGTTTCCGCGTCGACGTCGCCCACGCCCTCGTCAAGGAGCACGGCCTGCCGGACTGGGACGAGGAGCAGGCCATGCTCGACGGCCTCAGCGGCCCCATGTGGGACCAGGACGGCGTGCACGACATCTACCGCCGCTGGCGCCGCATCCTTGACGAGTACGACGGCGACCGCAGCCTGGTCGCGGAGGCCTGGGTCTCAGACCCGGACAGGCTCGCGCTGTACCTGCGCCCAGACGAGATGCACACGGCCTTCAACTTCCAGTTCCTGGACAGCCGGTGGGATGCCGAGGAGTACCGCACCAAGATCGCGCGGACCCGCGCGGCCGACGCGGAGGTGGGTGCGCCCACCACCTGGGTGCTGAACAACCACGACGTGGTGCGCAGCGTCAGCCGGTTCGGCCTGGCAGACCCCGGCTCCAGTCATGAGGGCCTCGGCTCCGAGGACGAGCAACCCGACAACGAGGTGGGCCTCCGGCGCGCCCGGGCGGCCGCGCTGCTGATGTTGGGCCTGCCGGGCTCCGCCTACCTCTACCAGGGCGAGGAGCTCGGCCTGCCCGAGCACACCACGCTCCCCGACGAACTGCGTCAGGACCCCACGTGGTTCCGCTCGGAATTCACCCGGGTGGGCCGCGACGGCTGCCGCATCCCCATGCCGTGGGAAGCGGACAGGGGGGCGTTGGGCTTCTCGCCCAACGGCGCGCGCTGGCTGCCGCAGCCACCCGAGTACCGCAGCCTCGCCGTCGACCAGCAGGTGGGGGTGGAGGGGTCCACCTGGGAGCTCTACCATTCCGCCCTGGCACTGCGGAAGGAGCTGGGCCTCGGTTCCGGTTCGCTCGACTGGGTGCACGCGGGCGAGCACGTCGTCGCCTTCGACAACGGGCGCGTCAGGGTCATGACCAACGTACTGGGCGAGACGGCGCCGCTGCCCGAGGGTTATCGCGTGCTGCTCTCCAGCACTCCCCTCGACGACGGCGTGCTGCCGACGGACGCGTCCGCCTGGCTCACCGCCGAGTGACGCCAACCGTCAAACCAGTTGCAGCTCCCCGACCGCCGCTGACCTCGCGTCAGTGGCGGTCGGTGCTTTGAGCACCGCTTCGGCTGCGCGGCGGCACTTCTCGACGGAGACCTTCGCCAACTGCACACCCACTCCTGGCACGGCCGCCGCCGCCATCGACAGGCTGGTGATGCCCATCCCCACCAACACACAGGCCAGGGCGGGATCCGCCGCCGCCTCGCCGCACACCCCCACCGGCTTCCCCACCCGCTGGCCGGCATCGGCGGTCATCTTCACCAGCCGCAGGACACCCGGCTGCCAGGGGTTGGTCAGATGGGCCAACTCCGGTGCGAGGCGGTCCGCCGCCATCACGTACTGGGCGAGGTCGTTGGTGCCGATCGACACGAAATCCACTTCCCGCAGGATCTCCTCGGCCAGCAGCGCGACGGCGGGCACTTCGACCATGATCCCGGCGACGAGGTCCCGCTGCCGGCATTCGCGGGCGAATCCGCGCGCCTCGTCGACGGTGGCGATCATCGGTGCCATCACCCAGGGCCTCGGCTCGCGACCCCGGGCGGCGAGTGCGATGGCGTCCAGCTGCCGCCGGACCAGGCCCGGTTGCGACATCGCGAGCCGGTGCCCGCGGATGCCGAGGGCGGGGTTCGGCTCGTGGGGCAAGGAGGCGAAGGGCACGGGCTTGTCCGTGCCCGCGTCGAGGGTGCGCAGGACGACCTTGCGCCCCGGGAACGCGTTGAGCACCTGGGCGTACGTGTCGGCCTGCTGCGCGACCGGTGGCTCGGTGAGGGAGTTGAGGAACCCCAGTTCCGTCCGGTAGAGGCCGACTCCGCTCACCGGGCCGGTCGCCGCGGCGCGGGCGGCGGCGCCGTCAGCGACGTTGGCCAGCAACTGGACGGCGGTGCCGTCGGCAGTGGCAGCCGGGCCCGTCCACCCGTCGATGACGGCGCGCCGGCGCAGGTCGGCCGCGACGAGCGCGTCGGCGTCCAGCTCCGAGAGCCGCCTGGAGAGGGTACCGGCGGCGCCGTCGAGCAGCACCACGTCACCGTCGGCGATGGACTCCAGGTCCGTGACGCCCACGACGCAGGGCAGGCCCCGCTGCCTGGCGATGATGGCGGTGTGGCTCGTGGGCCCGCCGAGACGGGTGGCGATGGCGATGATGAGATCGAGGTCGAGATCTGCGGTGTCGGCCGGCGACAGGTCGTCGGCGAGCAGGATGGAGGGCCGCTCCGGCGTCGGCACCCCGGGCTCCGGCTGGCCGGACAGCCTCGACACCACCCGGTCGCGGATGTCGCCCAGGTCTGAGACCCGCTCCGCCATCACCCCGCCCAGGCGCCGGAACGTCGCGGCGATGGATTCGATGGCGTTGATGGCGGCGGTGGAGGCCGGCACGCCGGCGGCGATGGCCTTCAGCGCGGGCCGCACCCAGCCGCGGTCGCTGGCGAGTTGAGCGGTAGCCGTGAGCACCTTCGCCGCGGCTCCATCGGCCCGACGGGCCCGCTCCTCGTACCCGGCAGAGACGCTCTGCACGGCCTGCATCAATTCCTCAGCGGCCGCCTCGCGGTGGTCCGCGGCAAGCGCGTAGAGCGGCGCGGGAGGCGTCAGGTTCGGCCGCTTCCACACCACGGGCGCCTTCACCACTCCGGCAACGACTCCAGTGCCGCGCACGACGTCAGTCATGGTCCTCCCACCTCCAGGGTCGACGCTGTCAATGTACTTCCCCTTCGGCCACATGGCTATGCTGGGGCGGGAGTCCGCGCAAAGTCGCGCCTGGGCCGTGAAAGGAGCCGCTCGTGCCGAGCAAGACTGTGACCGTGGGGTCGACGGTGGGCCTGCATGCCCGCCCCGCAGCCCTCATCGCCGCCGCCGCCGGGGAGTTCGACGACGACATCACGCTGTCCACGGGGGGCGAATCGGTGGATGCCGCATCCTCATTGCTGATCATGACGTTGGGGGCCGAGAAGGGCCACCAGGTGACGGTCACCTCAGACAACGTCGCTGCGGTCGAGCAGATCGCCACGATGATCGAGCAGGACCTGGACGCGTAGCGCCTCACACATCGAACCAACCGTCGCCGGCCGTCTCCAGCGCCGCCTGCGTGGTGTTGCCCACCTCACGACCGACGGCGGCGTACTTCTCGTAGGCCCGCGTCAGGTAGGTCTTCACCGAACTGAGAGAGATCGGCGGGTCGAACTGCCGGCCGATGGCCTTCACCGGCACACCCTCCCCCGCCAGCCGGAGGCACTGCAGTTCCTGCGGCGAGAGGCTGGGGACGCTCTCGGCCTCTTGGAGGAGCGTGGCGGCCATGACGCTGCTCTGCGACCATCCCCCGTCGGCGACATCGCGGATCGCCTGGACCAGCACCTGGGCGGGGTCCGATTTCAGCACCAGCCCCCGGGCACCCGCCTGCATGGCCAGCATGACCGGCACCCTGCGGTGCTCCGCGGTGAAGGCGATGCTCCACACGTTGCGGGCGGTGAGCGCCTCGATCGTTTCGTGTCCGGAGATCCGGCCGTCGAGGAAGAGGTCCACGACGGCGACGTCCGGGCTGATGCTGTCCAGATCGGCGAGCATGGCCGACGGCTCCGTGTAGGAGCCCACCATCTCGAGGTCGCCCCCTGCGAGCTGGGGCAGGTCGCCCAGCGAACGCAGAATGAACTCGTGGTCGTCGAGGACGACAACCCGGATGGGTACAGGCTGAGCCACGTCAACTCTCCTTGCCGGTTCTGAACTGGGTGAAATCCGGGTCAGCAACGCTGACCCAGCGTTGCAGGGGTGAATGCTCCGCCATGGCGACGGCGGGGGTCGCCGTCACGGTGGCGGTGCCCTCCTCGGCTGAAACCAGCAACTGGGCCTGATCCTCGCCGGGCCGCCCCAGGTGCCCGAGCAGCTCAGCGAGATCGTCCGACATCGAGCCGACGTCGCCGGTCAGCAGCCGGGCATCCCACCCCGCACCGCGGAGCCTGTCGAGTTCCGAGGCGAGGCGCAGTGGACCCGGCCACAGGCGCAGTTCATCGCGCATGCGGGCGCCGAGGCGGGCCGCACGCGCACGCGTCTCCGGGGCGAAGGGGTCGCGACTGCCGTCGGCGATCTCTCCGAGGAAGGCGCCGGTGAGTTTCTCGGCGCGCGCGAGCCAGCCGTGCCAGACCCCGTCGCGCACCTGCGCCGCCTGGGCGCGGAGTTCCGCGGCGGCGGCGAGACGTCGGGTGACATGCAGGTGCCGCGACACCGCCTGCGCCCCGAACACCAATACCAGCGTCACGATCGTGTAGAGAAGCACGGCGAGGATGCCGCCGAAGTGCGAGCCGATCGTGGCCTGCCAACCGAGCGTGAGCCAACTGGTGGTGACCGCGCCCACCACCACGACTCCGGCCAACGGCACCGCCACCCTGACGGGCTGGCCGGGCAGGCCGATGATCAGGAGCGCCGACACCAGCGACGGTGCCCACAGGTCCCAGTCGGTGCTCGGTCCGCCCTGGACGGCGGCGTAATTGACGATGAACGTGATCATGCCGACGCCGCACAGCACCGCCGACTGCCACGGCGCCAGGCCGCCCCCGCGCACCGCGACGGCGCCCACCGCGATCAGCAGGGCGACGATGACCGTGATGGCCATGGGGAAGGCCGCGCCGGGCCACTCCAGGGTCAGGATGTGCAGGGCGCTGGCCGCGACCAGCGGAAAGGGGCACCAGGAGATCAGGCGGCGGGCCCGCTCCCCCAGGCCGCCCGGCTCGGGAGGCGGCGCCGGCCACTGCATCTCGACCGTCGTCCCGTTGGCCCCGGAATGCACGCGCGCCTCGCCCCCGATGGCCGCTACGCGCTGCACCACGGAGCCTTCGAGGCCCAGGGACTGCCCGCGCGGTGCCATCACGTCGAATCCCGGCCCCTCGTCGGTCACGGTCACACGCACCGTTCCGCCGCGCTGGACCAACAGAACCTCCGGGATGCCCGACGTGTGCTTCAAGGCGTTGCGGACGGCCTCCCTCGTGGCGCCGACCAGGGCCTGGGCAACGGAGAGCGGGACGAGGAGGGTCTCCGGTTCGCAGGTGATGACCTGCCTGCGGGGCTTCAGTGAGCGGTGCAGCATGGCACACACGTCGACGGGCTTGTCGTCTGTGAGCGGCTCCGGCATCTGGGCGAGTCTCTGGCGGGCCTCCTCACAGGACGCGCGCACCTCGTCGGCGCTGGCTGCACTCCACGTCGCGCCCATGCGCTGCAGGGCGTGCAGCAGCGAATCATGCATCTCGCGCCGCAGACCGGCGAGGGCCTCTGCGCGGGCGGCCGACTCCCCCGCCTCCTGCTCCTGTTCGGCGCGCAACTGCCGGCTGGCGAGGTATTCCTCGGTGATGGCGATCGTGATCAGGCGGGCCACCACGAGGACGCCGAGCCCACTGAGCGTGTAGGCGAGGCTGCGGACCTGCGGCCTCCATTCGAGCTGCTGGGTGCCCACGACGACGGCCAGGCCGAGCACGAAGGTACCGGCGAGGACCACGAGTTGAGGCTTGTTGTGGCGCAGCACGATGCCGTAGGTGAGCAACGTGCCGAACCACGCGTCGGTGCGCCAGTGACCGGGCACCGCGAGGCCTTCCCCCAGTTGGCCGACGACGATGATGGCGGTGGCGACGACGGTGAGGCCGACGATGAGCCAGCCGAGCCTCCGGAACCACAGGCAGTCGATGGCGACGAGGACGTGAGCGACGAAGAGGATCCCCACGCCGGTGAGGAGGTACGTGGGGTCGTCCTGGGAGATGCCTCCGACGAGCTTGGGCATGCCGAGGATCGCGATGATCGCGACGGCGACTTCGATCGGCCTCTCACGTGACGCCCCGCCTCCGCGCGGCCAAGGCCGCAGAACCTCCTGCGGCCGACCCTGCCGGCGGTCAACGTCCGGCGGCTCCGTCGTCTCCAGCGCCACGGGTTCACAATAACGCGAAAAGGAGGATGATGCCCCTGGTCTCCCCCAAATGGCCAGGGACATCACCCTTCACGAGAAGGACCCCCCATATGCGCCCGACTCTGGTCATACTCCACCACTGTCCGCGACGTCCGTACAGTCGTCCATACGGACGACACTGGAGGCGGCTAGGGTGGGGCACCCCGGCAACGTCGCTAGGAGGCCCCATGCCGCTCCCAGAACCACTCGCCCGCAGACTCCGCCTGCCCGTGGTCGCCGCTCCGTTGTTCCTGGTCTCCGGCCCGGAACTGGTCATCGCAGCCTGCCGCGCGGGCGTGCTCGGCGCGTTCCCGGCGCTCAACCAGCGCACCACGGAGGGGCTCGTCAGCTGGCTCGAACGGATCGACGGCGCACTCACCGCCTCGGACGCGCCCTACGCGGTGAACCTCATCGTCCATGCCACCAACACCCGGCTGACCGCCGACCTCGAGGCCGTCGTCTCCCACAGGGTGCCGGTCGTCATCACGTCGCTGGGCGCGGTGCCTGACGTCGTGGAGGCGGTGCACTCCTACGGCGGGCTCGTGCTGCACGACGTGACCACGCTCCGGCACGCGCAGAAGGCGGCCGACGCGGGGGTGGACGGCCTGATCCTCGTCTCGGCCGGAGCCGGCGGCCATGCGGGCACCACCAATCCGTTCGCACTCATGGCATCCGTGCGGCCATGGTTCGACGGCATCGTCGCACTGGCCGGCGGCATCACCAGTGGGGCCGACGTGCTCGCCGCGCAGGCGCTCGGGGCGGACCTCGCGTACATGGGCACCCGCTTCGTCGCCACCGCGGAGTCGCGCGCCTCGGACGACTACCGCAGGCTGATCGTCGAGGCCGGAGCCGCCGACATCGTCTATACGCCCGAGGTCAGCTCCATCCCTGCGAACTTCCTCGCCGCGAGCCTCGCTGCGGCCGGTGACGAGACCCGCGACGAGTACACGGCGTGGCGCGACATCTGGTCCGCCGGCCACGGGGTGGCGGGCATCCATGACATCCCGACGGTCGCCGAACTGGTCGACCGCCTCGCGGCCGAGTACGACGCGGCCCGCACGCGGGTGGGTTAGGACTGGTCGCGGCGGTCGGCCGCGTCGAGCTTCTCCTCCATCTGCGCGATGAGTTCCGGCGTCATCGCCGGCAGGCGGCCCGTGTCGAAGAGCCCGCCGGAAAGGTCCGCCGGGTCTAGGGCGTCGTCGATCTCCTCCGCGGTGAGGTTGCCCTCCGCCAGCACCAGTTCCCGGATCGAGCGCCCGCTCGCGAGGGCCTCCTTGGCGATCTTGCTGGCATGCAGGTAGCCCAGCTTCGGCATCAGCGCCGTGACCACGCCGACGGACGTCGACACCTGCTTGTCCAGGCTCTCGCGGTTGACGGTGATGCCGTCGACGCAGTTGATCCGCAGCGTGCGCACAGCGCGGCGCAGCCAGGTGCAGTTCTGCAGCAGCACGTGCGCCATGACGGGCTCGAACGCGTTGAGCTGGAGCTGCCCGGCCTCGGCCGCGAAGGACACGGTGATGTCGGCGCCCGCGATCACGAACGCCACTTGGTTGACCGCCTCCGGGATCACCGGGTTCACCTTGCCCGGCATGATCGAGCTGCCGGCCTGCACGGGCGGGAGGTTGATCTCCCCGAAGCCCGCCTGCGGCCCCGAGCTGAGCAGCCGGAGATCGCTGCAGATCTTGCTGAGCTTCATCGCGGCGCGCTTCATCACCGACGACGCGGAGATGAACACGCCGGTGTCGCTGGTGGCCTCGATCAGGTCCGGGCCGTTGTGGAGTTCGGGGTGTCCCGTGATCACGCGCAGGTGCCCGATCACCGCCTTGGCGTAGCCGTCGGGCGCCGTGATGCCCGTGCCGATGGCCGTGGCGCCCAGGTTCATCTCCTCCAGCAGCGGCAGGACGTCCTGGATGCGGTCGATGTCCTCGCCCAGGGTGGTGGAGAACCCACGGAACTCCTGACCCACCGTCATGGGCACCGCGTCCTGCAGCTGGGTGCGCCCCACCTTCAGCACGTCCTTGAACTCGCGGCCCTTGGAGGCGAAAGAGTTTCGCAGCAGCCTCATCTCCTGACTGAGCCGCTCCATGGCGTAGACGAGGCTGAGCTTCACCGCCGTCGGGTAGGTGTCGTTGGTGGACTGCGAGCGGTTCACGTGGTCATTGGGCGAGATGTAGTCGTAGTCGCCGAACGGCCTCCCGGCCAGCTCCAGCGCGCGGTTGGCGATCACCTCGTTGAAGTTCATGTTGGTCGAGGTGCCGGCCCCGCCCTGGATGACACCGACGACGAACTGGTCGTGGAGTTCGCCGTCGACGATGTCCTGGGCCGCCCTGTCGATGAGGTCGGCGCGCTCCGCGTCGAGCACCCCGATGTCGCGGTTGGCTCTCGCCGCGGCCTGCTTCACCTGGGCGTAGGCGACGATCAGGTCCGGGTACACCATGATCTGGCGACGGCTGATGTAGAAGTTCTCCACTGCCCGCAGCGTGTTGATGCCCCAGTAGACGTCATCCGGGATCTCACGCTCCCCCAATGAATCACGCTCGATGCGGACCACGATTCCTCCTCGCTGAAGAACAACACCGTCACGCTACCCGACATGGTTGAGTTACCACCATGGATCTGATCGCCTGGGTGATTCTGAGGGACGACGTGGACCGCGTGCTGCTGGCACGGCGCAGCGGCACCGTGCTGGCCGACGGGCTGTGGAACCTGCCCGGCGGCCACATCGAGGACGGTGAGCCCGCCGTCGTCGCCGCGGCACGGGAGGCGTGCGAGGAGATCGGGGCCACCGTCGACGCCGGGGACCTGTCCCACGTCGGCCTGCAACGCTTCGACGTGCCCTACGGCGCCACCCGGGCGCAGGGCTTCAACTTCTTCTTCGAGTCGACCGTGTGGCACGGCGACCTGGCGCCGGGCGAGGCGACGTCCGAGGTGGGATGGTTCGCCGTCGACGACCTGCCGGAGGACTCGCTTACGTGGCTGCCCGCGGCCCTCCACACGCATCTGGTCGAGGGCCGCTTCTACGTCGAGGATGTCGGCTGACAGGTATTTTTGCCCGCCGGACCCTTGCACTACATAACGTAGTAGAGTCCCCGTAACTCCACCCACCGTCGTCGAGGAGGCGAGCAGCGTGGCCCGGCCCGGCATCAGCACCTGGTTGACCGCCCCCAACATCCTGCGCGCCCTCATCATCTTCGTCATCGGATCCCTGTTCGGAGTGGGCCTCTTCACCTTCGGCTACGCGAAGGGCGCCTCCTACCTGAGCAACAACCCCGAGACCTGCATCAACTGCCACGCGATGGAGAGTCAGTGGGACGGGTGGAAAGCCAGTAGCCACAGCGCTGTGGCGGGCTGCAACGACTGCCACGCCCCCCACGACAACCAGGTGCACAAGTGGCTGGTCAAGGGCGAGAACGGCTTCTGGCACGCGCTGAAGTTCACCACTGGGTGGTATCCGGAGAACATCGAGATCCGTGAGTCGAACCTGAAGGTCACGAACAACGCGTGCCTGTACTGCCACGCCGATTACGTGGACGAGATCCACCTCACCAGGGCCGAGGGACAGCAGGTCACCTGCACCCAGTGCCATTCCGACGTCGGACACAAGTAGGGATCATGAGCACCAGTGCACACCAACCTCGCCAGAAGAGACTGTGGGCGGACTCCGGTAAGTGGATCGTCGCCATCGCCGTGGTGGCGGTGGCCACGTTCGGGCTGACCGCACTGCTGATCACCATCATGGAGCGCCAGACCGAAGCCCAGGCGCCGTTCACCAAGGTGGTGGAACTGGAGGAGACCACCGTCGATCCTGCGGTCTGGGGCCAGAACTTCCCGGTGCAGTACCAGGATTACCTGAAGACGGCAGAGATGGGCCCGACGAAGTGGGGCGGCAGCCACCCCGTCGCCCAGGACGTCGACGGCGACCCGCGCACCGAGATCTCCTCGAGCCGCCTCGAAGAGGACCCCCGTCTGGTCACCATGTGGGCCGGCTACGCGTTCGCGACCGACTACCGCCACGCGCGGGGCCACGCCTACATGCTCGAGGACCAGCGCCACACGCTGCGCGTCCAGGACTTCGACCAGCCGGGGACCTGCCTCAACTGCCACGCCTCCACCGTCGCGCTCATGGACGAGCTGGGCGACGGCGACCGAAACGCCGGCTTCGCGAAGATGAACTCCATGTCCTACGCCGAGGCGAGCGACATGGTGGACCACCCGGTCGCCTGCCTCGACTGCCACGACCCCGACACCATGCAGCTGCGCATCACCCGCCCCGCCTTCGAGGAGGGCATCAAGGCACTCAAGGCCTCCGAGGGCATCGAGGACTACGACGTCAACAGGGACGCCACGGCACAGGAGATGCGCAGCTACACCTGCGCCCAGTGCCACGTCGAGTACTACTTCGAGAAGGACACCAAGGAGCTCGTCTTCCCCTGGACCAAGGGCATTGACATCGACGACATCTGGGAGTACTACGAGGAGGACGGCCACGTCGACTGGGTGCACAAGGAGACCGACGCCGAAATGCTGAAGGCCCAGCACCCCGAGTTCGACATCTGGTCCAACGGCATCCACGCCGCGTCCGGCGTCAGCTGCGCTGACTGCCACATGCCCTACGTGCGCAACGGTGCGCAAAAGGTGTCGGACCACCACCTGCAGAGCCCCCTGTTCGACGCCAACGCCTCCTGCGGCACCTGCCACAACGAGAGCGGCGAGGAGATGACGACGCGGGTGGAGAACATCCAGGACCGCTACCTCCATTCCCGCAACCAAGCCTTCGACGCGCTCGTCGACCTCATCGACGGGATCAAGCGGGCGCAGAGCGACGGCGTGGACGCCGCGCGGATAGCCGAGGCCCAGGAACTGCAGAAGAAGGCCAGCTTCTACCTCGACTACGTCTACTCGGAGAACTCCAACGGGTTCCACGCCCCCGCCTACATCCACCGCATCCTGGGCGACTCGCTCGACGCGTCCCGCAAGGGCCAGATCGTCCTGACCGGCGTGCCGGTGGCCGACTTGGGTCCGAGCGACGTCACCAGGCAGTACGAGGAGCTGATCGCCGGTGAAGACAACTGACATCCTCGAGTTCCTCGACACCGCCCCGGACGAGGTCCGCCCGTGGGCGGAGGAACAACAAAGGGTCCTGCGGGCCGGCGGGGAACCGGCCGCTGCAGCGAAGGGTGTGCCGCGCCCCCGCTTTCGACGCCTGATCGACACGTGGGCCAAGCCGCTACTGATGGCGGCGACCGTCTTCGCCATCATCTTCGGCGTCTGGTTCCTCGGTCGGCCCCCCGCAGAGCCCGCAACCGCCCCGCAACAGACGCAGCTGGGCGAGGCGGCCTCGCGTTCGGTCGATGTGCAGCGGGTGGCGGAGTTGACCGCCCAGGTGCGGGCCACCCCGTCGGACATCGACGCCCGGCTCGAGCTGGGCGTCCTCCTGCTGGAATCCGGCGACCCGGTGGGCGCCGAGGAACAGTGG
This sequence comes from Tessaracoccus zhenghani, assembly GCF_054552775.1. Classification (NCBI taxonomy): domain Bacteria; kingdom Bacillati; phylum Actinomycetota; class Actinomycetes; order Propionibacteriales; family Propionibacteriaceae; genus Tessaracoccus; species Tessaracoccus zhenghani. Next base: position 1,519,639 of record NZ_CM137275.1, read on the forward strand.
CTGGCGGCCGCCGACCTCGACGCCGAGCGGGTCGAAGCAATCTACAACCTCGGCTTCCTCTACATGTCGAAGGAGCCGGCCGACGAACAGAAGGCCCGCGACGCCTGGGAGCGGGTGCTCGAGATCGAACCAGATTTCCCGCAGGCCGACGTCATCCGAAACCACCTGCCGCAGGGATAGCCCATGAGCCAGCTCGACGACCGACCCCTGAGCGCCCCCGAGGACCCGCTCGTGCTCGGTGATGAGCCCGAGGACGCGCCGAGGGGGCGCCGCGAAGGGCCGTTCCGCTCCGTCTACCGGTTCCTGCACAACAAGGTCGTCGGCCTCGCCATCATCCTGGCCATGGCCTTCCTCACCCTCCTCGGCACCCTGGTGGCGCAGGCGCCAGGCAGCGTGCTGGATGACCCTGCCTCGGCGCAGCAGTGGCTCGACTCCGTCCGCCCACGCTTCGGGGGCTGGACCGATGTCCTCCACTTCCTCGGCTTCTTCAACATGTACCGGTCGGTGCCCTTCCTCGCCGTCGTGGCCCTGCTGGCCCTGTCGATCATCGCCTGCACCACCCACCGGGTCCCCATGCTGTGGAAGCGCGCCACGCGTCCCCACCTGCACGTGACCGAGGGCTTCTTCAGCCACGCCCGCTACCGCGCCGGGCGCACCATCCCCGTCGCGCCGGAGCGGGTGGAGGCGGTGGCCCGCAGGGCGCTACGGGGCCGGCGCTTCCGGGTGCTCGACGACGACCGCGGCCCCGGCCTGAACCTCTACGCCGACCGGTTCCGCTGGGGGCCCTTCGGCACCGCGATCGCCCATGCGAGCTTCGTCATCATCCTGATGGGTTTCGTAGTGAGCGCGTTCTGGGGACTCGACACCCACCTCAACGTCCCCGTCGGGACGAAGGTCGCCGTCGGCAACGGCACCGGCTACGAGGTGGAGGCCGTCTCCTTCCATGACGCCTACAGCGAGGACGGCCGCCCCGTCGACTACGTCTCGCACCTGGTGGTGCACGAGGACGGCGTCCCGGTCGCAGAGCAGCGCGAGGTGCGGGTCAACGAGCCGCTGCGCTTCGACGGCGTCAAGTACCACCAGGCCAGCTTCGGCATCGCGACGATGATCCTCGTGGCCGAAGGCGACACCACCCTGTTCATCGGCGGCGTGCCGCTGCAGTGGACCAGCCGCGACGGCAGCAACGCGCTCGGCCGCTTCGAGATCCCCGACAAGGGCCTCGAAGTCATCGTCGTCACCCCCGCGTCGGGCCGCTCGGGGTCGACGATCCCCGCCGGCGAGGCCGTCTTCGAGGTCTACCCCGAGGGCGCCGACGAGCCGCTGGCCGTCCTGCCCGCCGCGCAAGGTGCGCCCGTGGAGGCTGGTGGGCTCACATTCACGTTCGAGCGCGAGATCCAGTTCACCGGTATCACGGTGCGCTCCGACCCGGGCACCGCGTGGGTCTGGGCAGGATCGGCGCTGATGGTGTTCGGCATGTTCCTGACCTTCATGCTGCGGCACCGGCGCATCTGGGTGCGCATCACCCCCGACGGCGACGGCAGTTGCGTGCGCGTCGCGTCGTCGGAGAAGGTCGACGTCCTGTTCGAGCGCGAATTCACGCGCGTCGTCTCTGAGATCACCACCGGAAGGGCACCGAAGCCATGATGGAACTCGCTGAGTACTGCCTGACGGGCGCGGTCATCGTGGCCGGGTTGGCGCTCCTGCTGAACATCGGCGCCGTCACCTCGAAGAAACGGGCCCTCGAGCGGGCCGAGGCTGCCACGTCGCGGGAACTCGTGGGTAGCGGCGGGCCCACCGTCGGTGGCCTGCCAGCGCCCGATTACGCGGACTACGGGGTCACGCCGCAGGCCGACACCGCCCGCACGGGCAGCCACGGCCTGGCGTGGTACGGCACCGCGTTCACGGTCATGTCGCTGCTGCTGCTGACGGCCTACATCGGCATCCGCATGTCGGTGACGGGCCACGGCCCGTTCTCCAACCAGCACGAGTTCGCCGTGGCCTTCGCCTGGGGCATCCTGCTGGCCTATCTGGTGTTCGAGTGGCTCTACCGGCTCCGCGCCCTGTCGCTGGCGGTGCTGCCGGTGTCGCTCGGGATGATGGTCTACGCGATGAACCTCGACGCGACCGTCAATCCGCTGGTGCCGGCACTGCAGAACTCGGTGATGCTGACGCTGCACGTCGGGTTCGCTGTGATTTCCTACGGCACCGCCTGCGTCTCGTTCGCCGCCGCTGTCCTCTGGCTGGTGCGCCCGAAGGTCAAGGCGCGCTGGCTGCCCGGCCAGGACACCCTGGACGACATCGGCTACCGCGCCGCGGCGCTCACGTTCCCGCTCATCACGATCATGATCGTGCTGGGCGCGATCTGGGCCGACACCGCCTGGGGTCGTTACTGGGGCTGGGACCCGAAGGAGACCGCAGCGTTCGTGACGTGGCTGATCTACGGCGGCTACCTGCACGCCCGTGTGGTGCGGAACTGGCGCGGGAAGAAGGCCGCGTGGTTGCTGGTCATCGGCTTCGCCATGGTGCTGTTCGCCTACTTCGGCAACCACTTCTTCGGCGGGCTGCACTCGTATGGGTAACAACCGCATCGTCTCCGTCGTGGTGCTCGTGCTCACCACCGCTCTGATCCTGGGCGGGGTCTGGCTGCTTCGCGGCGGCACCGCCGAGGGCGCCGTGAGCGAGGTGACAGTCGCCGAAGGTGGCGGCCGCGCCCCGAGGGTCGGCGAGAGCGCCGCCGACTTCGCCGCCCTCACCATCGACGAAGCTGCCGTGCGGCTCTCCGATTACGAGGGCAGGCCGGTGTGGCTGATGTTCAACGCGACGTGGTGCGCCTCCTGCCGGGCGGAGAACCCCGACGTCCAGGCAGCCCATCTGGCCCACGACGACGTCGAGGTGCTGGCCGTGTACCTGGGCGAGACCACGCGCGACGTCGCGCCCTACGCCGAGAAACTCGGGCTGTCGTACACGCACCTCGTGGACCCCACCACGCAGGTCTCGGCCCAGTACCAGGTGCGCGGCGTGCCTATGCACTTCTTCATCGACGCGGACGGCAGCGTGCGGTCTGTCCGCGCCGGCACCCTGAACCGCGCCCAGATGGACGAGGAACTAGCCAAGATCGCCGGTTGAGAGCTTCTGCAGGAGGAGGGTTTCCGCCAGCGCAGCTTTGGCGAAGTCGCCCAGGTCCAGGGACTCGTCGGTGCCGTGCATCCGCGAGGTGGGATCCACCACGGCGGTGACCAGCACCAGCGCGCCCTCGTTGCGGCTGGCGAACTCACCGACGATCGGGATGGAGCCGCCGATGCCCATCTCCACGGGCTCGACACCGAACGCCTCGCGGATGGCGGCAACGGCGGAGCGGGCTCGCTCGTCGTCGAGCGAGGTGCGGCTGCCCGCTCCCCCGCGCTCCGACTGGATGTCGATCTGGGCCCCCCAGGGGGTGTGCCTGATCAGGTGCTCGCGCAGCGCCCGGTCCGCGGCGACGGGGTCGTCGCCCGGGGCGAGGCGGACGCTCACCTTGGCGCGGGCCGACGCGATGAGCGTGTTCGACGCGTCCTTGACGGACGTGGCGTCGATGGCCAGCACGGAGCAGGCAGGCTTCGTCCACATGCGCGCCGAGGCCTTGCCCTCGCCGATCCACTGCACGCCGTCGAGGATGCCCGCCTCCGCACGGAGCTGTGCGTCGTCCTCGTAATCAATGGTGGGCTCGGGGTCGACGGCCAGCCCCTCGATGGCGACGTTGCCCTTGTCGTCGTGCAGGGTGGCCAGCACCCGGCACAGGGTGGTCAGCGCGTCTGGCGCGAGGCCGCCCCATTGGCCGGAGTGCACGCCAGATTCGAGCGTGGAGACCGTGACCACCGCGTCGATGAGGCCGCGCAGCGTGGTAGTGAGCGCCGGCTGGCCCACCGTCCAGTTCATGGAATCCGCGATGATGAAGACATCGGCGGCCAGTTGTGCGCCGAAGGTGTCCAGGAGTTGCTGCATCGACGGGGAGCCGATCTCCTCCTCGCCCTCGATGAAGACCTTCACGCCCACCGGGGGCTTGCCCTCGAAGGCGCGCAGCGCGGCCAGATGAAGCGCGACGCCCGCCTTGTCGTCCGCGGACCCGCGCGCGTACAGGCGGCCGTTGCGCTCCGACGCGCTGAACGCCGGCGTGGTCCACGCCTCGGGATCCCCGATGGGCTGGACGTCGTAGTGGGCGTACAGCAGCACTGTGGGCTGCCCCTCGGGCGCCGGGAAATGACCGTAGACGGCCGGCTTGCCGCCGGCCTCGAGGAACTCCACCTGGGGGCACCCCGCCTCGCGCAGCAGTTCGGCCACCATCTCCGCGGCTGTCAGTACGTCATCATCGTGCTGGGGCACCGACGAGATCGAGGGGATGGCGATGAGACGCTCGAGGTCGGCGAGGACGGACGGCAGTACAACGTTGACGCGGTCATGCAGGCTCATGGGCCCAGACTACTACTTCCGCGTGAGCCGAAGATGTATTCTGTTTGCATGAAACAACGGCCCCCGATGATCGCGCCGCTCCTGCGCACGGACCTCCAGGGGGAACTGCTGGCCGCGCTGTTCCTGCACCCGGAGAAGGAGTACACGCTCACCGACCTCTCCCGCCTCCTCGACGCGGGGCTCAGCACGGTGCACACGGAGGTGGAGCGGCTGGCCGAGGCCGGCATCATCCGCGAGCGCCGCATCGGGCGGGCCCGGCTGGTCCGGGCGGATCCCGCGCATCCGCTCACGCCGTCGCTCACCGAGATGCTGACGCTCACCTACGGACCCCCCGCGGTGCTGCCGTCCCTGCTGTCACGGCTGAAGGGCGTGGAGGAGGCCTACCTCTACGGGTCCTGGGCCGCGCGCCGGTTGGGCGACCCCGGCCCGTACCCCGAGGACGTCGACGTGCTGGTGATCGGCGCCGTGTCCCGCCGCTCGGCGAGCCGAGTGCAGGCCGAGGCGACCGGGCTCCTGCGCCGCGACGTCAACCTGACGGTGCTCCCCGCGGAGGAGTGGCACCAGCCCACCACGGGCTTCGCCAAGACCGTCCGCTCCGGCCCACTCGTGCCACTGACGCTGTCGTAAGCTGGCAGCATGTCGCGCTCGGCCCTGGCAGACCTCATCAAAGAGCGCCGCGTCGAGTCCGTGGCGCGGGACCCCCAGCAGGTGGCCACCCTGCGCGAGCAGGCGCGGGCACACCTGGCCAGTTCGCGGATGATCGGGCACACGGACGTGGCCGGCGCCTTCTCACTGGCCTATGACGCCATCCGCAAGGAACTCACGGCGCTGCTGCTGGAACACGGGCTCCGGGCGAAATCCGCCGGCTCGCACGCGGCCACCGGTCAGGCCGCGGGCATCCTGCTCGAGGGGTTCGACACCTTCGGTTTCGAGTGGTTGCGCCTGGTGCGCAACGCCACCGAGTACGGATCGACGAAGCGCCCCGGCGCCACCATGGAGGACGTGGAAGAGGCGTGGGAGTTCGCGCGCGAACTCGGCGAGTTGCGGCCTAGGCCATCGCAGCGGGAATCGGCGAGAGCCAAACGCTCCTCGCCTCCTCAGCCGACACCGTGAACTGACCGACGAACTCGAACTCGTCACCCTCCGTGACCTCGCCCAGGCGCTGCACCGGCACGCCGTGCTCGGCGCAGAGCGCCTCGAAGTCGGCGACGTCGCCGCCGGCCAGCGACACGATCGCGCGCGCCGCGGACTCCGCGAACAACTCGACGGTGGGGTCGCCCTCGGGCAGCGTCACCGCGAAACCGGTGCCACCCTTGAACGCCGACTCCGCGAGCGCCACCCCCAGGCCGCCCTCGCTCAGGTCGTGCGCCGACGAGAGCAGGCCGCGCCTGGCGGCCTCGCCCATGACCTTGGCCAGTGCCATCTCGGCGCCCAGCTTGACCACCGGCGGCAGGCCGCCCAGGTGGCCGTCGTGCGCGGCCGCCTCCCAGATGGAGCCGGAAAGTTCCTCGCCGGTCTCGCCGAGCAGCAGGATGGAATCACCGGGATGCGTGAACGACGCGCGGATGCGGGTGGCCACGTCGTCGATCACGCCGAGCACGCCGACGGTGGGCGTGGGGAGGATGGGCTCCTCCGCCGTCTGGTTGTACAGCGACACGTTGCCGCCGGTGACAGGGATGCCCAGCTCGCGGCAGGCGTCGACCAGACCCAGGATGGCCTCCGCGAAGGTCCACATGACCTCCGGGTCCTCCGGCGAGCCGAAGTTCAGGCAGTCCGTGATAGCCACCGGTTCCGCGCCGGTGACCGCCACGTTGCGGTAGGCCTCGGCCAGCGAATGCTGGGCGCCCAGGTACGGGTTGAGGTAGGTGAAACGCGAGTTGGCGTCCAGCGCGAGCGCGATGCCCAGGCCGGTCTCCTCGTCGATGCGCAGCATTCCCGAGTTCTCCGGCTGCGCCAGGATGGTGTTGCCGCGCACGTAGCGGTCGTACTGCTGCGTGACCCACGTCTTGTCCGCCACGTTGCCGTGCGCCAGCACCCGGAGCAGCGCGGTGCGCAGGCCCTCGGCGGTGTTGTCGCGCGGCAGGTCCTCGGCGCGGTCCGCCTGCACGTCGTCCAGCCACTCGGGGCGGTGGTACGGGCGCTCGTAGACCGGGCCCTCGTGCGCGACAGTCTTGGGATCGACGTCGACGATGGTCTCGCCGTTCCATTCGATCAGCAGGCGGTCACCCTCGATGACCTCTCCCACGACGGTGGCCTGGACGTCCCACTTGCGGCAGATCTCCATGAACCGCTCGACGTTGCCGGGCTCGACCACGGCCATCATGCGCTCCTGCGACTCGCTCATGAGGATCTCCTCAGGAGCGAGGTTGGGGTCACGCAGCGGCACCAGGTTGAGGTTGACGAACATGCCGCCGTCGCCGGCGGAGGCCAGTTCCGAGGTGGCGCAGGAGATGCCTGCGGCGCCGAAGTCCTGGATGCCGTTGATGATGCCCGCCTGGAACAGCTCCAGGGTGCACTCGATCAGCAGCTTCTCCATGAACGGGTCGCCCACCTGGACGCTGGGGCGCTTCGCCGGGCCGTCCTCGTCGAACGTCTCCGACGCGAGGATTGACGCGCCGCCGATGCCGTCGCCGCCCGTGGCCGCACCGAACAGGATCACCTGGTTGCCGACACCGGAGGCGTGCGCCAGGTGGAGGTCCTCGTGGCGCAGGACGCCCACGCAGAGGGCGTTGACCAGCGGGTTGCCCAGGTAGGAGGTGTCGAACTGGACCTCGCCGCCGATGTTGGGCAGGCCGAGGCAGTTGCCGTAGCCGCCGACGCCGGAGACGACGCCGGGCAGCACCCGCCGGGTGTCGTCGGCGTCGAGGGGGCCGAAGCGCAGCGAATCCATCACGCCGATGGGACGCGCGCCCATGGCCAGGATGTCGCGGACGATGCCGCCGACGCCGGTGGCGGCGCCCTGGTACGGCTCGACGAACGACGGGTGGTTGTGGGACTCCGCCTTGAACGTGACGGCGTAGCCCTGACCGATGTCGACGACGCCGGCGTTCTCGCCGATGCCCGCCAGGAGCGGTCCCCGCGGGGTCTCCTGGGACAGGGTGCCGAACTTCTTCAGGTGCACCTTCGACGACTTGTACGAGCAGTGTTCGGACCACATCACCGAATACATCGCCAGTTCCGCCGACGTGGGGCGCCGGCCGAGGATGTCACGGATCATCTGGTATTCGTCGTCCTTGACGCCGAGCGCAGCGTACGGCTGCTCGACGTCGGGGCTCTGGAAGGCATTCTCAACGGTGTCTACCACGGGGACAATCTACCGCGCCGCGCTCGGAACCGCCTCGCGTGCTCAGCGACGACGTCCTGACCCCCAGGGGTGGAAGACCCGCCTGTGCCGATCGGCAAGGGGAGAGACTGACCTCCTCGTCCTGCATGATGACCCATTCCTTCTCCACGACGAAGTAGTCGTGGACATTCCCAGGTTGGATCCGTACGAGGTCCGGACGCTGCTCACCACCACTGCTGACCCCTTCATCTGAGGCTTCTTGCCCCAAGATGGGCTGGCCGAACCGGTGCACCGCCAGGGCGGCGGCCTCGTGGACATCCCGCACGCCATCAGGGCCGCGGTAAGCGCTGACCCCTGACCGAGGTGGCGATCTCGTCCTCGTGGATCTCCTCGCGGACGAGTCGCACCAAGGTCGCCGGGGCGTCGGGGTGCGAGGCGAGCCAGTCACGGCCCGCCGCGTGCCCGCCCTCCGGGAACCCGCCCCGCACGAGCCGCATGGCGATCTCGATGGGGTGGTCGCGCCACACCTCCTCAAGCGAGGCGAAGTACCGTCCCGCGTACGGTTCCCTCAGTTCCCGTTGGCCGGGTGCCGTGAAGCCGGCCAGCAGGGCGTCGACGGCGTCGTTGGTCTCCCCGCCGACGGCGTGCGCCCGGCGCCACGCCTCCTCCTTCACCGCCGCCTCCGGGCGCGAAGCCCAGGCCCACAGGCGCGCCGTGCGCCCGGCCGCGGTGTCGTCGGCCGCCAACGCGGCATCGAGTTCGGCATCGGTGGCGGCGCCCTGCGTCGAGAGGCTCTGCCACGCCAGCCAGGTGAGATCCGGCGAGAGTTCGAGCCCGTCGATCCCACCGTCGAGCACCCACCGCACGTCCTGGGCGGCCAGCGCGGCCGCGCGGAGGTACGCGCGGGCCCATAGCAACTGCTCCGGGGAGCCGGCCTCGGCGGCCCCGGTGGCCGCGCGGGCACCGTCGCGCCACTGCTCGGCCAGGCGCGGGTCGGTGCTGTACCGCGACACCGCGATGAAGGCGCGCTCGAGCAGCGAGGCGAGCACGCCGGTCTGCCTCTCGCCAGCCCCCAGCACCGACGCGACGAAGGCGCCCGTCTCCAGGTGACCGGCGCGGACGTCCTGCCACAGCGCGGTCCAGGCGACGGCCCGCGGAAGCGGCTCGAGGTCGCCGACGTGGCCCAGCAGGTAGCCGCGCGACGTCTCGTCGAGGGCGACCCGGGCGAAGGTGTGATCCAGGTCGTTGAGCAGCACGGCGTCCGGCAGCGGCCGGCCGACGGCGGCGGCCACGGGCGTTTCACCGGCGGTGAGCACCACGTCGTGGCGGCTGTCGAGCTCCAACCGGTCACCCACCAGGCGGTAGAGGCCCACCGTGGTGGCGTGGGGCCGGCACGCGTCGGTGTCGCCGGCGCCGAAGAAGTCGCGGTGCACGACGAGTTCGCGCACGGTGCCGTCGTCCGGCTCGGCCAGGACGGTGGCGCTCAGGGTGTCGTGGCCGGAGGTCTGCAGCCAGGCAGCGCTCCAGGTGCTCAGGTCCCGGTCGGTCTCTGCGGCCAACGCGTCGATGAAGTCCGCCAGCGTGGCGGAGGAGAAGGCATGCGCCGTGAAGTAGCGACGCGATCCCGCGAGGAACGCGGGGAGGCCGACGAAGTGCACCAGCTGCGTGAGAGCGGAGGCGCCCTTGGAGTAGGTGATGCGGTCGAAGTTGGTCTTGGCCGCCTCGAGGTCCGGGATGTCGGCGACCACGGGATGGGTGGTGGGCATGGAATCGGCGAGGTAGGCGCCCACCTTGCGCTGGGTGGCGAAGTTGACCCAGCCCTCGTCGAAGCCCGCGGCCTCGACGGAGACGTGGGTGCCCATGAACTCGGCGAAGGATTCCTTCAGCCACAGGTCTCCCCACCAGCGCGGGGTGACGAGGTCGCCGAACCACATGTGGCTCATCTCGTGCAGCACGGTGTTGGCGCGCCCCTGCAACTGCGCCGGCGTGGGAGTGGAGCGGAAGAGGTACTGCTCGGTGAACGTGACCAGCCCCGGGTTCTCCATGGCGCCGAGGTTGTATTCGGGCACGAAGATCTGGTCGTACTTGGTGCCCCACGGGTACGGGCCGAAGTTCTCGGTGAACCAGTCGAGGCCGGCCCTGGTGACGCGGAACAGTTCCTCGGCGTCCAGGTGCTGCACGAGGCTCCTGCGGCAGAGCAGCCCGAGTTCGAGTTCCCGGGTTCCTGACGGGCCCGTGGGTTGGCGAGCGCCCAGCGGAGCACCGGTCCACGCCGCGGTCACCCGGTGGTACGGGCCCGCGCAGAGGCAGGTGATGTACGTCGACAGCGTGGCCGTGGGCTCGAAATCGACCCGCACCACGCCGTCGGAGACCGGCGTCCGGTTCGCTTCGGGCTGGTTGGAGCCGAACCACCAACCAGCCGGACCGGTGAGCGAGAAGGTGAAGGGGGCCCGCACATCGGGCTGCTCCATGGTGGGGAAGACGCGCCGCGCGTCGGCGGGTTCGTACTGCGTGTACAGGTAGGTCTCGCCGTCCACCGGGTCCACGAAGCGGTGCAGGCCCTCCCCCGTGCGGGAATAGCGGGCGCGCGCCCCGACCAGCACCTCGCAGCGACGACCCACCGGCAGGTCGGTGAGGCGGAGCCGGGCGCCGTCATACTGCACGGGTTGCGGCTCGCCGTCGAAGAGCAGACTGTCCACTTCGCCGAGGAAATCGAGCCACGTCTCGCCCTCGGCCGCGGTGAGGGTGAGGAGCGCCGCGACGGGGAAGTCGTGGTGCGCCGGATCGACCGCGTCCCGCACGTCGACCTCGACGTGGTACGCGTGCACCTCGAGGGTGGCGGCACGATGGGCGGTTTCCTGCTGGCTGAGGTTCGCAGACGACATGGAGCCTGAGTCTAGACGTGAGCATCGCGCCACCTCGGCGTGCGCCTCCGGTGTGGAGCAGGATCGTCCAGTGGGATCGGCCCGGTGACAGGGGGTACTTCAGGTTCGGGGGTGCGGTTAGGGTTTCCCTAGAAGTAAGGGATACTTCCATGGCGAAAGACGAGGATGTCTCATGTCCTACACCGTGAACTGCTCCATCCTCCTGACCGGGCTGCCGCTGCTCGAGCGCGCGCAGGCAGCACGGGACGCGGGATTCGATGCGGTCGAGTTCTGGTGGCCCTTCGCCACCTCCATCCCGCAGGCAGCCGAGATCGGGGCCTTCGAGGCCTCGCTGCGCAACGCGGGCGTGCAACTCACCGGCCTCAACTTCAACGCCGGGGACATGGCACGGGGTGAGCGTGGCCTCGTGTCGCTCCCGGGCCGAGAGGATGAGTTCGTCGCCAACCTGGACGTGGTCGCCGGCATCGGGGAGCGCACCGGCTGCCGCGCCTTCAACGCGCTCTACGGCCTACGCGACGACGCCTACACCCCGGACGAACAGGACGCGCACGCCGTAGCGATGCTCCGCAAAGCTGCGGACGCCGTCGACCGGATCGGTGGCACCGTGCTCGTTGAGCCCGTGTCGGGTGCCGAGGGCTACCGCCTGAAGACCGCCGCCGATGTGCTCGCCGTCATCGCCGAAGTGGGTCGTGACAACGTCAAGCTGCTCGCCGACTTCTTCCACCTCGCCGCCAACAATGACGACGTCGCCGCCGTGATCGAGGACCACGCAGCCGACTTTGGCCACATCCAGATCGCCGACTTCCCCGGCCGGGGCGCCCCCGGCACCGGCAGCCTCCCGCTGGCCACCTGGCTCGAACGCTCGAAGGAACTCGGCTACGACGGCTACATCGGCCTTGAGTACAAGCTGCCCGACGAGCCCTTCGCCTTCGTCGGCCAGGGAGTCCTCCCCGGCATCTGACCCGCTCCCACCCATTCTTCGAAAGGCGTTCTCATGACCAACATCGCATTCATCGGCCTGGGCATCATGGGGCTCCCCATGGCAAGGAACCTCGTCAAGGCGGGCCACCCCGTCGTCGCCTTCAACCGCAGCCCAGGGAAGGTGCAGCAGTTCGCCGCCGAAGGCGGCCAGGGCGCCACGTCCGTCGCCGAGGCAGTGAAGGACGCCGACGTCATCATCACGATGGTGCCGGATTCTCCCGACGTCGAGGCCGTGGTGACCGGTGACGAGGGAGTGTTCGCCAACGCGAAGCGGGGCGCCATCTGGATCGACACATCCACCATCCGCCCAGACGTCGCCCAGCGCCTCGCGCAACAGGCCACCGAAGCCGGCATCCGCGCCATCGACGCCCCCGTGTCGGGCGGCGAGGCCGGTGCGGTCGAGGGCAGCCTGTCGATCATGGTGGGCGGCGACTCGGGCGTGTTGGAGGAGGCCCGCCCCGTGCTCGAGGCCGTCGGTACCACCATCGTGCACGTCGGCCCGGCCGGTAGCGGCCAGACGGTCAAGGCTGCCAACCAGCTCATCGTGGCCGGCACCATCCAGCTCGTGGCCGAGTCGCTCGTCTTCCTCGAGGCCCACGGCGTCGACCTCGAAGCCGCCGTTCAGGTACTCGCCGGGGGCCTCGCCGGGAACCGCATCCTCGACCGCAAGGCCGCCTCGATGATCAAGGGCGAGTTCGCTCCCGGGTTCCGCATCGACCTGCACCACAAGGACCTCGGAATCGTCACCTCTGCGGCCCGCGAGGCGGGGGTCATCCTCCCCGTCGGCGCGATCGTCGCCCAGCTCATGAACTCCGCCCGCCAGCGCGGGTACGGATCGCTGGACCACTCGGCTCTGCTGAAGCTCGCGCAGGACCTGGCCGGCAAGAGCTGAGCCACTCCCCCCAGCCGGACCATCCACGACGACGACAGTCGCACCCACTAAGGAGACCCCTCATGACCCGGTCCTCATCCACCTGCGTATCGACGTCCAGATGACGGAGCTCGAGTCCGACATCGAGACCCGCGGACCGTCGCCCGCCGGCGACTGAGGAGGCCTTCGTGTTGGTCGTCATCGCCCCCGACAAATTCAAGGGTTCCCTGGCTGCGGATGAGGTTGTCGAGGCCATCGCCGCGGGTATCCGCGACGTGATGGGTGAAGGCGCAGAGATCGTGTCCCTCCCCGTCGCCGACGGCGGGGAGGGCACGGTCGAGGCGGCCATCTCGGCCGGTTACGAGCGGCGCACCGCCACGGTGCACGGCCCACTCGGCCACGGAGTCAACGCCCACTGGGCACTTCGCGACTCGGAGGCCGTCATCGAGATGGCGGCGGCCTCCGGCCTCGAACTCATCCCCGCAGCTGAACGCGATGGTCTCCGGGCCTCGTCGTTCGGCACCGGAGAACTGGTGCGCGAAGCACTCGATGCCGGGGCCAGCACCATCGTCCTCGGCGTGGGCGGCTCCGGCTCCACCGACGGTGGCGCAGGCATGTTGGAAGCCCTCGGGGTCCGGCTCCTTGCCGCCGATGGCTCCCCAGTGGGTCCCGGTGGCGGTCCGGTGGCCGACCTCGCACTGGTCGACGCCTCCGGGCTCGACCCGCGGCTGGCCGCCACGCGTTTCGTGCTGGCCAACGACGTGGACAACCCGCTCTGCGGACCCAGAGGCGCCGCTGCCGTGTTCGGGCCCCAGAAGGGCCTGACCCCGGACGCCATCCCCGTCATCGACGACGCCTTGGGGCGCTGGGCGAACCTCCTCGGCGAGGCCATCGGGCTTCCGCCAGGAGTGGATCTGCTCCCGGGCGCGGGCGCGGCCGGTGGGGTCGGCTTCGCGGCCCTCGCTGGGCTCGGGGCTGAATCACGACCGGGGGCCGAACTCGTGGCCGAGCTCGTGGGCGTGCCTCAGGCATTGGTCGGGGCGGATCTCGCCATCACCGGCGAGGGCAGCCTGGACGAGCAGTCCCTGGGAGGCAAGGCCCCGATGGGCGTGCTCGCCGCCGCCAGGAAGGTCGGGGTGCCCGCCGTGATCGTGTGCGGCAGGTCCCTGCTCGACGACGACCAATGGCAGCAAGCAGGATTCACCGCTCTCTACGCGCTCACCGATCGGGCCACCAGCCCGGAGGAGAGCATGCGCGAGGCGGCGAGGCTCCTGCGCGAGGTCGGACGAGAGTTCGCGATGTCGATGTTGACGCCGCTCCCCCAGCGAAAAGGCCACGCCTGACGAACTACCAGCCCCAGGGCGCCGTCGGCACCTGCAACGTGCCGACGCGGAAGAGGCGCTGCGTCAGCGCCGTATGCCGCGCGGCGCCCGGCCGGGCGGTTGTTGACCCGCGGCGAGTAGGGTCAGTCAGAGCTATCCGACAGGGTGCCGCTCACACCTTGGCTGCCCGGTACCCGGCCGCCTCTGCCGCGCTACGCGTTGCGAAGCACTCCTCGGGCTGCGTGCGGCTGTAGTAGCGCTGATCGGGCATGTGGTAGATCATCGAGTTCGCGTTGCCCTTGATGGGATATGCCGACGGGCAGTTCCAGCCATTCGGCGAGGCGGACCCCGACGTCGGCGCCGGGGCCACCGTGACGGGAGCCGCGATCGCCGCTGGCCTGGGCGCGGCAGCTGCGCTGAGGAGTTGCTTGGGGCCCGGAGCCGGCGGCGCCAGGTACGGTGCCGGGGCCGGGATCGTCGTCACGGCGGGTACCGTGGAGGTGGAGAAGCGCACCATCGAGTTGAAGACCTCCTTGGTCTCCTGCTTCACGACTCCCCCGGCCTCCGAGGCGACGGTGGCGACGATGTAGTTGCGGCACGCGCCCCAGCCGGTGGCCGCGGTGTCACACTCGGTGCGCCACGTGCGGCCGTCCGTCGAGGTCCAGGAGCCGGTGTTGCCCAGCGGGTTCGATGCCCACGCCTGGCGTGCCGAGGGGAGGTAGGCGAGGTTGTTGAAGGCCCAGGTGTTCTGCTTGTACCACTGGCCGTTCTCCATGAAGACCTTGGTGGCGAAGATGTCCGTGGTGCACCGGATGATGGTCGCCGAGTAGTTGGAGCACGACGTCTGCCAGTAGCGGTCGTTGATGAGTTGCACACCGGGCGTTGAGTACACGTCGCCCGTGGTGGCCTGTGCGGGCGTCGGGACCAGTAGCCCCGCCGTCGCTATGACGGCTGCGGCGATCCCCGCGAGAATTTTGCGCATGGACATGTCATTTCCCCAATCACCGGGACCCCCGCCCGGTTCCGAGCAGTCTGACACAGCCGGAACTGGGCGCCATCCCCGGGGTGGGGCTATGCAGCCGAAAGCGTCAGACGCGGGCGCCGAGGAACCCGATGACCGACTCGAAGAACCTCGCGCCGTCCGTGGTGGGCGACGTGAGCGGCTCGACGTTGTGCTCCGGGTGCGGCATGAGACCGACGACGTTGCCGCGCTCGTTGGTGATGCCGGCGATGTCATTGGCGGAGCCGTTGGGGTTGTCCAGGTACCGGAAGACGACCTGGTCGTTGTCCTCGAGCTTGCGCAGCGTTTCGGGCGTGGCCTGGTAGTTGCCCTCGCCGTTCTTCAGCACGATGGTGATCTCGTCGCCCTTGGTGAAGGCGGCGGTCCAGACGGTGTCGATGGTCTCGACGCGCAGACGCTCGTCGCGGCAGATGAACTGCTGGCCGGCGTTGCGGATCATGGCGCCCTCGAGCAGGTGCGCCTCGCAGAGGAGCTGGAAACCGTTGCAGATGCCGAGAACGGGCATGCCCTTGTTCGCGGCGTCGATGATGGTGTCCATGATCGGGCTGAAGCGGGCGATGGCGCCACAGCGCAGGTAGTCGCCGTAGGAGAAGCCGCCGGGCAGGATGATCGCGTCCACGCCGTCGATCGAATCCGAGCCGTGCCACAGCGGGACGGCCTCGGCGCCGGTGAGTTGCACAGCGCGCAGCGCGTCGTGGTCGTCGAGCGACCCCGGGAAGGTGACGACGCCGATGCGGGTCATCAGTCGGTCACCACATCGAAGGATTCGATGACCGTGTTGGCCAGCAGGGTCTCTGCGGCCTTACCGATCTGCGCGAGCATCTCGGGGGTGACGTCGCCGTCAACCTCGATCTCGAAGCGCTTGCCCTGCCGCACGGACATCCCGTGGAAGCCCAGCCGCTGCAGGGCACCGGTGACGGCCTTGCCCTGAGGATCCAGGATCTCGGGCTTGGGCATGACGTTGACAACGACGCGTGGCATGGGGGCAATCGTACCGGAAACGGGCTGGGCGGCCCGAAGTGTCTCTCCGAGCCGCCCACGTCCTGTGTCTGATCAGCTGAACAACACGATGTTGTTCAGGCGCCAACCGGTGTGCTGCTCGAACCGGTAGGCCCCGGCGGGTCCGGGCTTGGCCGACACCGCCGTCGCCCGGACGTAGGAGCGGCAGGCGCCATGGCCTGTGGCGGCCGTGTCGCACTCGGTTCGCCAGTCACGGCCGTCGGAGGCCCGCCATTCACCGGTGGCTGCGAGGGGGTTGCCCTCCCAGACCGCGCGTTCCACAGGGAGGTAGGTGAGGTTGTTGAAGGCCCAGCCCTGGCGCACCTCGTACCGGCCGTCCATCTGGGTCACGGTGGTGGCCCAGATGTCGGTGCGGCAGCGTTCCGTGACCGAGTAGGTCTCGCAGTCGGTGTACCAGCGGCGACCACCTACGTCGTGGAGCCCGGGCCGCGTGTAGGGGGCGGTGCGCCCAGCCGTCGCCTGCACGGTGTGCGTGACCACCGCCGTGGCGGTCACGGTGGGCGCCGGCACCGGCATGGCGGTCTCAGTGACGACGGCGGTGGCGGTGACGGTGGGCGTGGGGACGGGTACCGGGTCAGCGGCCGTCACGAGCACGGAGCCCGCGAAGGTACCCCGGCCGGTCACCGTGCTGTTCCAGGTGAGCGTGTACGCCCCCGGCTCCTCGAACACCAGCCGCCCGCCGACAGTGCGGCTGACGGTGGCGGGCAGCGTCAGGGCCACGTCCGACCCATCGAGGTGCGTGATGGACGTCGCGTTCACGGCTCGGCCGGTGTCCACCTGCTGCTCCACGCTCTGGTAGCGCGCCCGTACCTTGCTGGCATCCGTGACCACGAGGTCCTGCAGCGGGCTGAGGTCGACGATGGCGTTGCTGCTCAGGTCGAGGGAGGTGAGCGACTCGAAGGCCGCCAGCGGCGTGACGTCCGAGATCTTGTTTTTCGACACCAGCAGCGACGCCAAGGAAGGCAACCCGCTGAGCGGAGCCAGATCGGAGATCTGGTTGCCCTGGGCGGCGAAGGTCTGCAACGACGTGAGCCCGCGCAGCGACTCGAGCGAGGAGAAGCCGTTGTCGTGCGCTACCACCCGGGTGAGGTTGGGCATCCCGGAGAGGTCCAGCTCGGCGATGGAGTTGGCGTCGATGGTCAGGTCGCCGATCGAGTCGCTCACCAGGTTGCTGACGCTGGTCAACTGGTTACGGCTGAGGCCCACGGTCTTCAGCCGCAGCAGGGATGACAGTGCGCCGGCATCGGAGACTGCGTTGGAATTCAGCATGAGCGAGGTCAGATCGGTCAGCCCAGCCAGCGGCGTGACGTCTGTGATCTGATTGGTCGCCAGCCACAGGGAGGTCAGCCCCGTGAGGCCGGCCAGCGCCGAGACGTCGGTCAGCGCGTTGCCCGTCAGGGTGAGCGTCTCGAGGTTCTTGAGCCCGCTCAGGGGCGTCAGGTCCGCCACCTTGTGTCCGCTGAACGACAGCGACGAGATCCCGGTGAGGTGCTCGGCGCCGGTGACGTCCGTAATGGTGCGGTACTTCGACGCGGCGCAGGTCAGTTCGCCGGTCAGCCCGGTCAGGAGCTTCTGCGAGAGTGGCTTGTCAGCCGCGATCCCGAGCCGGTCGGTCAGGCACAGACGGAACTTCGCGTCCGGCACCTCCACCGCCGTCGGGTCGGTCACGGCCAGGCCTGCAGGCTCACTGCGCAGCGTCCCGGCCTCGTTCGTTGCCACTGCACGCACCTGGCGGCCGTCATCGGCCAACGCGACGGAGGCGAGCGTGAGGGTGGCGCCTGTGGCGCCGTCGACGGGGACCCAGGCGACGCCGTCGGTGGAGGACTCCCAGGTGATGACAGGCGTGGGCCGTGCCTTCACCGCTACGGTGAACCGCGCGTCGTACCCGGTCTCGGTGACCACATCCACCGGCTGGGCCTCGATCACCGGGGCGAAGGGCGCGGGATCCGGCAGTTCCCCGGGCGCGTAACCCGCCCACCGCGGAGCAACCCCGCCGAACACCGACGACGGCGACACCGACCAGCCCTCCACGCTCCCGGGCTCGGGGGTGTAGCTACTCGCACCCAGGTCGGAGAGCGTCCAGCTTCCCCAGCCGGAGTCGTCACTCCAGTGCCGGTGCCAGTAGGTCCACCACTGCCCGTCGAGCACGAAATCGGCCCGGATGCCGTTGATGACCTTCACGAACGACGGGTTGTCCACCGTGAAACCGGCTCAGGCAAGTGCGGCTGAACCGGTGGCGAATTCCGTCGCGCAGCCGCCCAGGAGTTCACCGGCCCCGGGGTCGACGAGGACCCAGACGTTGTCGTCGTAGATGCATTCGAGCACGTCCGTGTCCGTGAAGGTGAACTCGGTGTCGGCCCGGGCGACCGGTGAGAGCGAGAGCCCCATGGCGAGGGTGAGGGCGCCCACGAGGGCGCGTTTGATGATGGTGGCGTGTTTCATGCTGCCTGTCCTTCTCGCGACGAGCGTGACCAGGGCAGCAGAGCCGCACCGGACGCAGCTCGCTATCCGCGGCGATTACTGATTCCTGGAACAGGTTTTGGTCCGGCTCGCCGGAGTGCGGGACTCCGGTCACGGTTGCGGGTCAGCCTGGGATTTGCACCCAGTTCGCCACCTGTCTGGGCAGCACCCTATCCCTTTCTGCGGACAGGGTCAGGCGGCGAAGGCCGCCACCAGCTCTTCCAGGCTCACCTGCGGTTCACCCGCGACGGTGCCGTCCGGGTTGACGTCGACCTGGTGCAGCGCGTCGTCCGAATGCCAACAGACGCTCCAGTCGACCCGGGCCGTCAGGAGTTTCTCGATGGTGCGGTCCACAAGCTCTCCGGCCTCAGTGACCGAACAGTTGAGCCCGAGCGTCTCCTCCTGGCCCATCAGGAACACGGCGCACGAATCCTCGTACCGGAAGGCGAAGATCGATTGGGTCTCGCCCAGCGGCGCGATGACCTGCAGGTGCTCGGTGGCTGCCGCCACCGTCGAGGCCAGCTGGCGTTCCAGCCCTCGGGCGCTGTTCGTGGAGACGGCCGGCGACAGCGGGAGATCCTCCGGCGTCATACCCAGCAGGCTGAGCGCGAGCCGGCCTTCTTCCCCAGAGGCCAACAGTTCCAGGAACTGCGGCACCGCCAACACAACTGCACCTTCGGATGTGGTCATCTTGCCCCCCAAGAATCGACACGGGTGGAAATCCACCGATTATCAACAATAACAGCCTAGAATCCCCGCGCGATACGCTCTGCTGCATGCCTTCCCGTCGTTCCGCAGTGCCGCCGTTCGAGGTGATGACCGTCCTGGACCAGGTCGCCACGATGCGCGCCGCCGGCCGCGACGTGATCTCCCTCTGCGCCGGCGAACCCGCGGGCGGTGCGCCGGCGGCCGTCAATCGCGCCGCGGCAACGCTCCATGCTTCGGGGCGGGTGTTCGGGTACACCTCGGCGCTGGGCATCTGGCCCCTGCGCGTGGCCCTCGCAGAGCACTACCGACGCTGGTACGGGCTGGACATCGACCCTGCCCAGGTGGCAGTCACCACGGGTTCATCGGGAGGCTTCCTCCTGACCTTCCTGGCCGCGTTCGAGGCCGGTGACCGGGTGGCACTGGCGCGCCCGGGCTACCCGGCCTACCGCAACATCCTCACGTCGCTCGGGTGCGAGGTGGTCGACATCGAGAGCGGCCCCGACGTGCGCTTCCAGCCGACCGTCGAGCAGCTCGCCGCAGCACACGCTGAACGGGCGTTGCAGGGGCTGATCCTCGCCTCCCCTGCCAACCCCACCGGGACCATGGTCAGCCGCGACGAACTGGCGGCCCTGGTGGACTGGTGCCGGGCCGAAGGCGTGCGGTTGATCAGCGATGAGATCTACCACGGCGTGACGTACCCCGTCGGCGGCCACCGCGGCACCTCCGCCTGGGAACTGAGCGAGGACGCCGTCGTGGTGAGTTCATTCTCGAAGTACTGGGGCATGACGGGCTGGCGCATCGGATGGTTGTTGCTGCCTGCCGGTCTGGCCGACGCGGTTGACGCGCTGGCCGGCAACCTCGCCCTGTGCCCGCCGGCCCCGGCGCAGTACGCGGCGCTCGAGGCGTTCACCGACGAGTCCTATGCGCAGTGCGACGCCGCCGTCGCCGGTTTCGCAGAGGCCCGCGGCCTGCTGCTGGCCGCGGAGGACCGGCTGAACTGGGGCGTGGCCGCGCCGGCGGACGGCGCCTTCTACTACTACGCGGACCTGGGTCCCCAATTGGAGCATTGGGCCGACTCTCGGGCGTACGCCTCGGCGCTGCTCGAGGCGGCCGGGGTCGCAGTGACGCCCGGCCGGGATTTCGACACCGTGCTCGGTGACCGCACCGTCCGGCTGTCGTTCGCGGCCGGGGCCCCGGCCATCGCTGAGGCGATCGAACGGATCGTGGCCTTCCAGTCCTAGCAGCTCCTGGAGTTATCCACAGCTGCATCGGTAGCCCTTGTGAAGATCCCCCGGGGCTCTATCTTTTAGAACATGCATGTTAATCGACGCAGCACTCAGGGGGCCCTGGAGGTCGCCCGGGAGGCGTTGTCGTCGATCGATCACAGCGAGCGCGAGGGGTTGACCGCGGCGGAGTTGGTGGGGCTGATGCAATTGGCCCGCAACCTGGCGGACCGGTTCTCCGCCTTGGCATCGACCGTGACCAGCGAGGTGGACCGCCGCAGGTCTGCGCGGGAGGCAACCGGCACGGAACTGACCGCGTTGATCTCCACGACGGAGGGCCTGGATTCGCGCGATGCAGCGGGTCAGGTGTTTCAGGCGGCGGAGATCAGCAGACACGAACCCGTGCGCGACGCCGCCCTGGCCGGCGATATCTCACCGAAGCAGGCCGCCGCGGTGGCCAAGGGCATGGCCACACTCCCCGAGTTGCCGGTGGAGATTCAGCGCAAGGTCGAAGAGGCCTACGTCGGCAGGGCTCTGGAGATCGGCGCCACACCACGCAAATTGAGGGACATCGCGCCCTTGGTGCTGGCGGAGGTGGCACCGGAACTGCTCCCCTCACGGGAGTCGGCGCAGGAGCACTTGGCAGCCCAGGCGGAGCGTGCCAGGGCCAGGCGGTATTTCGACTACGCGGACGACGGTGCGGGTGCGGTGAAGTTCCACGGCTGCCTACCAGAACTCGAGGCCGTGCCACTGTTGAAACTGGTGGAGGGCTACGTCGAGCGTGATCGCCGCGCCCAGCGCCGCCGGTTGGCCGGGCTGGCAGGGGCCAGGGCCAGCGCCTCGGCAATCCGGTCCCAGCGGGTGCTGGACCTGAACCGGACCCCCGGGCAGCGTCGCGCCGACGCACTCCTCGCCCTGATCGCCGACCACAGAGAGGGGCCGGTCACCTCCGGAGACCGGCCACGAGTTGTCGTTGAGATGACGCTCCAGGAACTGCGGGGGCACGCGGAGGAAGCCCGGCTCCTGCCTGAGGGGAAGCAGGTCACGGCAGGGGACCTGCGGCGGCTGCTGTGTGACGCCGACGTGATGCCCGCCGTCCTGGGCGGCCGCTCCGAGGTGCTGGACGTGGGCCAGGCGCAGCGGCTGGTGACCCCCGCGATGCGACGGGCGTTGACAATCCGCGACAAGGGCTGCATCTTCCCCGGTTGCTGCAAACCCGACGCCTCATGCGAGGCCCACCACGTGATCCCCTGGTGGGCCGGCGGTGCCACCTCGCTCCGAAACCTGGCGTTGTTGTGTCCCTTCCACCACTCCCAGGTCGAACCGGACAGGTACCGGCGATCCGATCAGTGGAAGGTCATCATGGACCCCCTCACCCAAAGACCCAGAGTCGTCCCACCCGACAGGCATTCGGTGTTCACCCGTAGGGGATCAGGATCGGCCAGGGGGCCGGACTAGGCGCGCCCGCGGGAGACGGTGGGGTCGTCAGCGATGGAGAACCGCAGCGGGTAATCCGTGGCCACGCTGATGCCCACGCGCGGACCGGACACTGTCACGGGCGCGGGGCCGGTGCGAGGGCTGAGGAGCAGGCCGGTGGAGCCGTCGAGCGGCGCCCCGGTATCTGCGAGGGTGATGCCCATGGCCACGGTGAGCCTGGCCGGGCCCGCGGCGAGGTCGTGATCGGTGCGGGTCCGCCCCTTCGCGGAGCGGCGGGCACGCGCTATGTCCACTCCCTCGACGACCTCCCCGGCGCGCACCAGCACACCGGTGGCCGTGCCCTCCGGTCCCACCTTGATGTTGAAGCAGGTGTGGAGCCCCATGTGCCGGTAGACGTAGGCGTGCCAGGGCGGGCCGAACATCGCCGCGTTGCGCGGGTTGGGGCCGCGGTAGGCGTGCGAGGCCGGGTCGTGCGGCCCCGCGTACGCCTCCACCTCCGTGATCCGCAGGGTCACCGGCCCCGGTTCGCGGTCGACCGTGAGGTGGGCGCCCAGCAGCCCCCGGGCCTCTCGGGCCACGAGGTCGAGGGCCGCCAGGGCGTCGGCACCGAGGTGGGTGAAGAGGATGTCGCGGGGAACCAGCACCCCTCCGACTCTACGTGTCTCCGCTAGCCTGAGAGCCAGTTCAATGACGAGCGGAGGCAACAAGAGCAGGGTGTTAGTGGCGGGCGAGTCCTGGGTCAGCGCCGTGGACGACCACAAGGGCTACGACGTCTTCCCCCATACGCAGGTCCACATCGGCTGCGCTGAACTGCTCGTGGCGCTGGCGGAGGCGGGCACGAGGTGACCCACCTGCGCTCCCACGACGTCGCCACGGATTTCCCCCTCACCTTGGAGGAACTCGACGCCTACGACGTGGTGATCCTCTCCGACGTCGGCGCCAACACCCTGCTGCTGCCGCCCTTCGCCGCGAACTGGATCGTGCCGCTCACCTCGGTGCGTCAGCCCCCCGCGACATGAGCGAGACCGCTGCGCGACTGCTGATCGACCACGTGACCCATCCCGGGCACGAGCACCAGAGGGTGGTGCTGGAACCCGTGCTGGTGGTCCGCCGGTCGTCGGGCTGCTACGAGGAGTAGCCGGGCATCTTCAGCAGGCGGCACACGTCGTCGTGGAGCGGCGACACGGGCAGCTCACGGCCATCGGCCTGCGTGATGCGCGCGGCCAGCCGGCCGCTGGACAACAGCCAGGCACCCCGGGCCCGGAAGAGGTCGTCGACGGTGATGGGCTTCACTTCCACACTGAGCCCTGCGGCGGGTGCCTCGTCGAGGAGTTCGGCGATCGTGATGGAGCGCAGGATGCCCTCGAGCGGCGGAGTGGTCAGCACCCCGTCGAGGTCCAGCACGACGCTGGAGGTTGGGCCCTCGAGGATGGTGCCCGACGGGGTGATGAAGATGACGTCGTCGGCGCCGTTGGCGATGGCGTAGCGGCGCGCGGCCATGTTGATGCCGTAACTCAGGGACTTGGCGCCGGGCAGCAGCCATGGCAGGTCGACGATGCCGGAGCCTTCAAAGCCCCGGTCGAGCATCAGGACGCGCACGCCGTCGCGGCGCTCGCGCAACGTGCGCTCGTCCATGGGGGCTGCCATCACCCAGCCGTTGGGCTCCTCGATGCCCTCGGCCCCGCGGGTCATGATGAGGCGCAGCACCGCTTCCCGGTCGGCCTGCCAGTCCCAGGCCCGCACGACCGCCTCGATCGCCCGCCGGTAACCGGCGGCATCCGGCGCAGGCAGGTGCAGGATCTCGGCGGACCTCGCCAGCCGCGCGAGGTGCTCCTCGACATGGAGCGCGGCCCCGTCGACCGCAAGCAGGGCGTCAAACACCCCGTCGCCCCGGACGACGCCCTGGTCGTCGGCGCGGACAATGGGTTGGGAGGGGTCGATGATCGTGCCGTCGAGGAGTGCAACCATGCGGATAGCCATGGCTGGACTCTACGCGGCCGGCGCTCAGGCGGGGCCTGACTGACCGAGGAGATCCTCGGCCTGCTGCCGGTGGGGCGCCGGGTCGATTCCGTGCTCGGCCAGCCATGAGTCGTGACCGTAGGTGGCCGCGTAGCGCTCGCCGGAGTCACAGATCAGCGACACGATGCTGCCGTTCTCCCCCGCCTCGTGCATCTGGCGCGCGATCTGCAGCGCGGCCCACAGGTTGGTGCCGGTGGAGGGCCCGACGGTGCGGCCCAGCACACCGGCGACGGCCTGGGCCATCGCCACGGAGGCTCCGTCCGGCACGGCGATCATGCGGTCGACGACCCCTGGCACGAAGCTCGGTTCCACCCGGCTGCGGCCGATGCCCTCGATGCGCGAGCCGCGGTCCGTGTGCACGCCAGGGTCGCCGTCGCGCCAGCCGGGCAGGAACGCGGAGAAGTCCGGGTCCGCCACCGCGAGGCGGGTGTGGTGACGGCGGTAGCGCACGTACCGCCCGATGGTGGCGGCCGTACCGCCGGTGCCGGCGCTCACCACGACCCACGACGGGATGGGATGACGCTCAAGCTCCAGTTGGGAGAAGATCGAATCGGCGATGTTGTTGTTGCCCCGCCAGTCCGTGACCCGCTCGGCGTGCGTGAACTGGTCGAGGTAGTGCCCCCCGGTCTCGCTGGCGAGGCGGGCGGCCTCGTCGGAGATGGCCGTCGGGTCGTCGACGAGGTGGCAGGTGCCGCCGGCGCGTTCGATGAGGCCGATCTTCTCCCCACTGGTGGAACGCGGGATGACGGCGATGAACTTCAGCCCCAGCAGCCGCGCGAAGTAGGCCTCGCTGACGGCCGTGGAGCCGCTGGAGGATTCGATGACGGTGGTGTGCTCATGGATCTGCCCGTTGCACAGCGCGAAGAGGAACAGCGAGCGCGCCAACCGGTGCTTGAGCGAACCCGTCGGATGCGTCGATTCGTCCTTGAGGTAGATGTCGACGCCGGGATAGGCGCGCAGTGGCAGCCTGAGCAGATGCGTCTCCGCGGAGCGGTTCGCGTCGGCCTCCACCTTGCGGATGGCCTCGTGGACCCAGGCGCGGTCCACGGCGTCCGAGCGGTCGATGTCCTGGCCAGGTGTCATGTCAGGCCGCCGTGAAGTCCTCGCCCGTCAACCGGCGGTAGGCCTCGAGGTAACGGCTGCGGGTGGCGTCGACCACGTGCTCGGGCAGTGCCGGCGGCGGGGTGTCGGAGGCCCTGTCCCAGCCGGATTCCTTCGCCAGCCAGTCACGCACGTACTGCTTGTCGAAGCTGGGCAACGACTCGCCCGGCGCCCAGAGGGCGGCGTCCCAGAAGCGCGACGAATCCGGGGTGAGCACCTCGTCGGCCAGCACCAGCGTGCCGTCGGGGCGGCGGCCGAACTCGAACTTGGTGTCGGCCAGGATGATGCCGCGCTCTGCGGCGATCTCGGCTGCCCGCGAGTAGATCCGCAGCGTGAGGTCGCGCAGCTGTGCAGCGAGCTCCTCGCCGTGGATGCCGGCGATGGTGGCGTAGTCGACGTTCATGTCGTGCTCCCCCATCGGCGCCTTGATGGCCGGCGTGAAGATGGGCTCGGGCAGCTTGTCGCCGTCGCGCAGGCCCTCGGGCAGCGGCACCCCGCACACCGTGCGCGACTCCTGGTACTCCGTCCATCCGGACCCGGTGAGGTAGCCGCGCGCAACGCACTCCACCTCGACCATGTCCAGCGACTCCACCAGCGTGGCGCGGCCGGCAACCGCCTCGGGTACCTCCGTCGAGACGACGTGGTTCTCGACGAGGTCCGTGAGCTGGGCGAACCACCACAGCGACAACTGGGTCAGGATCGCGCCCTTGTCGGGGATGAGCGTGCTCAGCACGTGGTCGTAGGCCGAGATGTTGTCCGTGGCGACCATCAGGATGCGGCCGTCCGCTTCGTACAACTCGCGGACCTTGCCCGCGTGCAGGAGGGGGAGGTTGAGGAGGTGCCCGTACTGACTCACCGGGTGAGCGTACCAATCCCCGCGCCGTCGCCCTGCGCCTGATCGAAGTCCTCTTCGATCAGCGCCCTGTTCTCCGCACCGCCCGTCATGCCCCCGGCTCCCAGCCCGCCGCGCATGTGCGCCGTCTAGGGGTTGTGTGGGCTGCCAATGTCCACCACGAGGACCCGACGACCGGCGTGCCCATGCCGGAGATCTGCCAGGCATTCTTCAGAATCGCCTGAGGGCGCGCCGAGGCCCAGTCAGGCGACCAGCGCTGGCGCCGCCGGATCCGCGTGCCGCGGCACAGTGACGGTGTGGTCGCCGTTCACGCGCGCCACCAGGAGATCCGCGAAGGCCCCGGTGTCGCCGATGGCACCGGGCACCATGTCGATGCCGAGCGCTGCGCACCGGTCGACCATGCGGTCGCGCAGGATGCCCTCCGCCACCATGAAGCTCACCGCGACCACCCGCGACGCCTCGTCGCGCAGGCGCGGGACGACCTCTTCGACGGCGTCCCCACCGTCGAGCGCCGCCACGGCCCAGCGGCCCCAACCCAGCCGGGGCGAGGCGGCGATGGTCTCGGCCACCGCAGTCACGGCGGGGCGGTCGGAGGATCCTGCGACGAACACCAGCACCGCGGTGTCCGGTTCCGGCGGCACACCGGCCGCAGCGAGCGCCTCCTCGCAGGCCGCGAGCAGGCGAGAGTCCGGGCCGAGGGGCGGCGTGGGCGTCACCGGGGAACCGTGCGCCCCGAGCGCCGCCACGGCGGCCGGGATGTCGACCCTCGCGTGGTAGGCCTTGGTCAGCAGCACGGGGGCCGCGACGGCGGGCCGGCCCTGCAGTGCGTGGGCCACGTCATCGATCGTCGGGCCGTGGTGGTCCAGGTACGACGTGTGCACCTCGCGGCCCGGCTGGCGCAGCCGCACGGCGTCGGCGATCCGCTCGATGGCGGCCGCGTGGCGCGGGTCCGGCGAGCCGTGCGCGATGAGCACGATGTCCATCAGATCTCCGCCCCCGCGTAGCGGTCCGGGGCGTCTGCCATCCCGGCGGCCATCGTGGCACCGTCGGCTTCGTCGATCAACAGGAACGCTCCGGTGCGCCGCAGCTCGTGGTAGTCGTCGATGGGCAGGTCATCGGCCAGCCGGATGCGGACGCGGCCGATGTCGTTGAGCTCCAACTGCTGAGGGGCGCGGGTGTATTCGACGGCCTCGATGTCGAGCTGGTCCAGGATCTCCTCCACCAACGCGCGGACGGTGCGGGTGCCGGCCCGCAGCAGCACGCGGTCGCGGGGGCGCACCGGACGCTCGGAGAGCACGCACACCATGCCGCTGACGGTGCGGGTGACGTGCCCGGGCTCTTCCGCAGAGGCGAGCAGGTCGCCGCGCGAGATGTCGATGTCATCTGCCAACCTGACCGTCACCGACTGCGGCGCGAAGGCCTCAGTGAGCTCGCGCACCGTGCCGTCGGCCTGACCCTGGTCGATGCCGACGACGCGCGAGCGGCGGCCAGAGGGCAGCACGGCGATCTCTTCGCCCACCCGGACGATGCCGGCGGAGATGCGTCCCGCGTAGCCGCGGTAATCGCGATGCCCGTCCGATTGCGGGCGGAGCACGGCCTGCACGGGCAGCCGCAGCGGCTGGGTGGCCGGGTTTGTGCCCACGGGCACCGCCTCGAGGTGCTCGAGCAACGTCGGGCCCGAGTACCAGGGTGTGTTGGCGGAGCGCTCCACCACGTTGTCGCCCCGCAGCGCCGAGAGCGGCACCGCGAGCACGTTCTGGATGTCGAAGCGCGCGGCCACCGTGCGGGCATCAGCGACGATCTCGGTGAAGCGGGATTCATCCCAGTCGACGAGGTCCATTTTGTTCACCGCGATCGCGACGTGCCGCACTCCCAGCAGCCCCGTCACCGCGAGGTGCCGACGCGTCTGTTCGACGACGCCGTGCCGCGCGTCCACCAGGATCAGCGCCAGCTCTGCCGTCGAGGCGCCGGTGACCATGTTGCGCGTGTACTGCACGTGGCCGGGGGTGTCGGCGAGTACGTAGGAGCGATTGGCCGTCGAGAAATAGCGGTACGCCACGTCTATGGTGATGCCCTGTTCGCGCTCGGCGCGCAGACCGTCGGTCAGCAGCGCCAGGTCCGGTCCCTCGAGCCCGCGCTCGCGGGACACCCGGTCCACGGCGTCGAGCTGGTCCGCCAGCACGGATTTGGTGTCGTACAACAGCCGGCCCACGAGCGTGGACTTACCGTCGTCGACGGAGCCCGCGGTGGCCAGACGGAGAAGGTCGTGCGTGCTCATCAGAAATACCCCTGCTTCTTACGGTCTTCCATCGCAGCCTCGGAGAGGCGGTCGTCGGCACGCGTGGCGCCGCGTTCCGTGATCCGCGAGGCAGCCACCTCGAGGATGACGTCCGACACCTCGCGGGCATCGGATTCGACGGCGCCGGTGCAACTCATGTCGCCGACGGTGCGGTAGCGCACCGTGCGGGTCTCGAGCGTCTCCCCGTTGGTCGGGCCGCCCCAATCGCCTGGCGCGAGCCACATGCCGTCACGCTGGAACAGTTCGCGTCGGTGGGCGTAGTACAGGCTGGGCAGTTCGATCTGCTCCCGCTCGATGTAGCGCCAGACGTCCAGCTCCGTCCAGTTGGACAGCGGGAACACCCGCACGTGTTCGCCCGGCGCATGCCGGCCGTTGTACAGGTCCCAGAGTTCGGGCCGCTGCCGACGGGGGTCCCAGGCGCCGAACGAGTCGCGCAGCGAGAAGACGCGCTCCTTGGCCCGGGCCTTCTCCTCGTCGCGGCGGCCGCCCCCGAAGACGGCGTCGAACCGGCCCTTCTCAATGGCGTCGAGCAGCGGCACTGTCTGCAGCGGGTTGCGGGTACCGTCGGCGCGCTCACGGAGCCTGCCGTCGTCGATGTAGTCCTGCACGCTGGCCACGTGGAGCCTGGCGCCGACGCGCTCGACGGTGCGGTCACGGTAGTCAAGCACCTCCGGGAAGTTGTGCCCGGTGTCGACGTGCAGCAGCGAGAACGGCAGCGGGGCGGGCGCGAACGCCTTGAGCGCCAGGTGCAGCATGACGACGGAATCTTTGCCGCCGCTGAAGAGGATCACGGGGCGTTCGAACTCGCCCGCGACCTCGCGGAAGATGTGGATGGCCTCTGATTCGAGGTGTTCCAGGTGGCTCAGGATGTAGCTCATGTGTGTAGTCCGCATTCCGTCTTGTTCTTGCCCGACCATCGGCCGGCCCGGGGATCCTCGCCGGCCGCGACCGGCCGGGTGCAGGGCTGACAACCGATGGACGGGTAGCCCTTCTGGCGCAGCGGGTTGAGGTGGACGTCCTCCTCGAAGGCGAACCGGTCGACGTCGTCGTCCGTCCACGCCGCGATGGGGTTGATCTTGATCATGGCGCGCTTGGCATCCCAACCGACGAGCGTGATGTCGGTACGGGTGGGCGCGTCGACGCGGCGCATCCCCGTCACCCATGCACTGTGCCCACTGATGGCGCGCTCCAGGGGCTCGACCTTGCGGATCGCGCAGCAGCGATCGGGGTTGGACTCGAAGAGCCGTGGCCCGTGCTGGGCAGCCTGCTCGTCGACGGTGAGCAGCGGCAGGACCGTCCGCAGCCGGACCCGGCCGGCGTAGTGGTCGCGCGTCTCGAGGGTTTCCGGGAAGTGGAAGCCCGTGTCGAGGAAGAACACGTCGAGCGACGGGGCGCTCTGGGCGATCAGCTCGACGAGCACCTCGTCGCCCATGGACGAGGCGGCCGTCACGTCGGAGCCGAACGTGTCGGCCGCCCAGCTGAGCACCTCGCGGCTGAGCGCCACCCGCCCGAGGTGCCCCTGATACCGCTCATCGGCCTCCAGCCCCGTGAAACGCGCCTGCGCCTCAGCCGCGGTGTCGATGAGGGTCATCGGAGGTCGTCCTCCTCCGCGCGGTGCGCCCACTGACGGAAGGATTCCCCGTCGATCCGCTGCGCGAGGAAGGTGCGAGCGAGCCGCTCGATGTACTCCGGCAGGTCTTCGGCCGCGACCTTCAGCGCCCGCGTCTTGCGCGCGAGCTGGGGCTCGAAGCCCAGGCCGCCGCCCAGGTGCACCTGGAAGATCTCCGTCAGGTTGCCGTCGGCGTCCTGCTGCACCATGCCCTTGAGGCCGACGTCCGCCACCTGAGTGCGGGCGCAGGCGTTCGGGCACCCGTTGACGTGGATGGTGAACGGCACGTCGAAGTCCGGCAGCCGAGCCTCGAGTTCCTCGACGACGGTGCGTGCCCGGGCCTTGGTCTCGACGAGCGCCAGCTTGCAGAACTCGATCCCGGTGCAGGCCATCACACCCCGGCGGAACTCAGAGGGGCGCGCCTGCAGGTCGAGTGGGTTGAGCGCCGCGACGAGGGCCTCCGTGTTCTCCAGGGGGACGTCGAGCACCAGCAACTTCTGGTGCGGGGTGAGGCGGACGCGCCCGGACCCGTACTGCGACGCCAGGTCGGCGATGCGCTTGAGGCGCGTGCCGGAGACGCGGCCGGCGATGGGGGCCACGCCCACCCAGAACAGCCCGTCGTTCTGCGGGTGGATGCCGATGTGGTCACGGCGTGCCTGCGACACGTCCGGGGCCGGACCGTCCACGAGGCGGCGGTGGAGGTACTCGTCCTCCAGCACCTGCCGGAACTTCTCCGGGCCCCAGTCCGCCATGAGGAACTTGAGGCGTGCCTTGTTGCGGAGGCGGCGATAGCCGTAGTCGCGGAAGATCGACGTGACGCCGGCCCACACGTCGGGGATCTCGTGCAGCGGCACCCATGCGCCCAGCCGCTGCGCGAAGATCGGGTTGACGGACAGTCCGCCGCCCACCCACAGGTCGAAGCCCGGCCCGTGCTGCGGGTGCACCACGCCGACGAACGAGATGTCGTTGGCCTCATGCACGATGTCGAGCGTGGTGTTGCCGGAGATGGCTGTCTTGAACTTGCGCGGCAGGTTGGAGAACTCCGGGTTGCCGATGTAGCGCTCCAGGATCTCCCGCACGGCGGGGGTGCCGTCGACCAGTTCGTTCGCCGCGATCCCCGCCACCGGGGAGCCGAGGATCACTCGCGGCACGTCGCCGCAGGCCTCGATGGTGGAGAGCCCCACCGCTTCGAGACGCTCCCAGATTTCAGGGACGTCCTCGATGCGGATCCAGTGGAGCTGGATGTTCTGGCGGTCCGAGATGTCCGCGGTATCGCGCGCGAACTCGGAGGAGATGCCGGCGATCACCCGCAGCTGATCGTTGGACAGGGCGCCGCCGTCGGAGCGCACGCGCATCATGAAGAATTCAGCGTCGAGCTCCTCGGGCGCCAGCGTGGCCGTCTGGCCACCGTCGATGCCCTCCTTGCGCTGCGTGTAGAGGCCCCACCACCGCATGCGGCCCCGGAGGTCGTCGCCGGGGATCGACGCGAAACCCTGCTTCGAGTACACGTCGATGATCCGCTGGCGGACGTTCAGGCCGTCGTCGGCCTGCTTGAGTACCTCGTTCGGGTTGAGCGGGGTCTTGTCGCCGTCCGCCCACGCGCCGGTCACCTGTACGCGCTTGGGCCGCGCTGCCACATCAGTCATGGGGGGTCCTTCTCTGGGGCCTTGTCACCCGCCCACAACCTCCCAGGGGGCCCACGTCATTCCCCACATCGCCTCCAGCGAACATGTCAATCGTTCAACTACGCGTCACGGGTACGCCCCGTGCGGTACCCCCGCCCTCGACGGCGATGCCGTGGATGCCGATGAGGCCGAGGAACACGGTGTCATAGGTGCCCCGCACCGTGACCTGAGCGCCCGAGGCCTGCGTGAGCCGGACGTCCGCGGTGTAGCCGGCTGCCTGGGCGAAACCGAGGGCCTCGCGCTTGCCGGCCGCGATGTCCAGCCTGACGCCGGCGTCCGTCAGCGACACCTGATGCGTGGCGGCGCGGGCTGCCTGGGCCGCGATCTCCCGGGCCTCCTGCTCGGCCGCGGCGTGTCCGGCGAAGTCCACCCCGAGGCCGACGGTGACGATGAACGCGGGGAGGGCCACCGCTGTCCAGACGGACAGCGACAGCCCTCTCTCGTTTCTGCGACGCATGCCGCCATTGAACAGGTCTCCCGGGTCACCGTGTCCGGTGCTGCGGTCAGGCTGTGGACAACTCAGAGCACGGATCCCGGGCGGTAGGCCGCGGCCTCGGGATCAGCCTCGACGATCTCCGCCACCCGGGCGACGACGCGCGCCACCTGCGCCTGGGCCGTGCCGGCCAACTCGAGGGGGCTGCCCACGAGCCCGCCCAGTTCGTCGCGCGTGAGGCCGAGCCTGTCGTCGGAGGCCAGCCTGTCGAGCAGGTCGTTGGTGCGCGCGCCCTCGCGCAGATCCAGCGCCACGGCGACGGCGTGCTCCTTGATCGCCTCGTGCGCCACCTCGCGGCCGACGCCCTTGCGCACCGCCGCCATCAGCACCTTGGTGGTGGTGAGGAAGGGCAGGTAGCGCTCGAGTTCGGCCTCGATGACAGCCGGGAAGGCGCCGAAGTCGGCCAGCACCGTGAGGAAGGTCTCGAACAGCCCGTCGAGGGCGAAGAACGCGTCGGGCAGCGCGACGCGGCGCACCACGGAGCAGGACACGTCGCCCTCGTTCCACTGGTCGCCGGCGAGCTCACCGAGCATCGACACGTAGCCGCGCAGGATGACCGCGAGGCCGTTGACGCGCTCGCAGGAGCGGGTGTTCATCTTGTGGGGCATGGCCGACGAGCCGACCTGGCCCTCCTTGAACCCCTCGGTGACCAGTTCGATGCCTGCCATCAGGCGGATGGTCGTGGCTACATTCGAGGGAGCGGCGGCGATCTGTGCGAGGGCGCTCACCGCGTCGTAGTCCAGGGAGCGCGGGTAGACCTGACCGGTGGAGGTGAACACCGCGCCGAAGCCGAGTTCCTCAGCGATGCGGCGTTCCAGCTCGGCCAGCTTGTCGGCGTCGCCCCCGAGAAGGTCCAGCATGTCCTGCGCCGTCCCGACGGGGCCCTTGATACCGCGGGCCGGGTAGCGGGCGATCAGGTTGTCGAGCCGGTCGAGCGAGACGAGCAGTTCGTCGGCGGCGGTGGCGAACCGCTTGCCGAGCGTGGTGAGTTGCGCGGCGACGTTGTGCGAGCGGCCTGTGAGTGGCTGGTCGGCGTACTGCGTGGCCAGGCGGGCGAGCTCGGAGAGCGTGGCGACGACGCGGACGCGTACCACCCTCAGCGATTCGAGCACCTGCAGTTGCTCGATGTTCTCGGTGAGGTCGCGCGAGGTCATGCCCTTGTGGATGTGCTCGAACCCGGCGAGCGCGTTGAATTCCTCGATGCGGGCCTTCACATCGTGGCGGGTGACGCGCTCGCGCTCATCGATGGAAGCCAGATCCACCTGGTCGACGACGCTCTCGTAGGCCGCGATCACTTCGTCGGCGTCAGCACCGCCGAAGTCGACGCCGAGGTCGCGCTGGGCGCGGAGCACGGCGAGCCACAGCTTCCGTTCGGAGATGATCTTGGCCTCCGGGGCCCAGATCTGGCGCATCTGCGTCGATGCGTAACGGTTGGCCAGCACATTGGGGACGCTCATGGCGCGTAATCCTATCGTCCGGGCACCTTCGGACATTTTGACCGCGCGAAAAACAGGCACCGTGCCCGGCAGGGGGCGACGTGTGCCTGTCTCGCACGCTCCAGCTATGTCACCGCGCGGTGAGCGCTCCCACGAGGTGGGGCTTGCCCTCTTTGTTCACCACGGCGAAGGTGGAGGCGCCGTCGTGACCCGCGGCGGTGAAGCCCACCTTGCCGGGCAACATGATGGGTTTGGCGAACTGCACCTGCACTTCGTACGCCTCCGGCAGGCGACCTCCCAATGCGGCCACCGCCCGCGCATGCGTCCACATGCCGTGGATGATCGGGCGCGGGAAGCCGAAGAGCCTCGCCGTGAGCGGGTACAGGTGGATGGGGTTCGAGTCACCGGAGACCCTGGCATACTGGCGGCCGAGATCCGCGGGCAGCCGCCACAGTTGCGACGGCGCCGTCGTGGGCGCAGGCAGGCGCACCGACTTCCCTGGTTCGCCGTCGACCTTCGCGCCGGTGGCCAGATAGTTGGAGGTGCCGCTCCACACCAGTTCGTCGCTCGCATGGATCTCGCCGACCATGTCGAACGCCGCGCCCTTCGCATGGGGCGCCAGGTTCTCCGTCCGCACCGACATCCTCAGGCGCTCCCCCACCCGGACCGCCCGGTGGAGACGCATCGTGTTGGTCACGTGCACGAGCCCGGCCAGGGAGAACGGGAAGTCGTCCTGCGCCATCAGCGCCGCCTGGAGCGGGAACGTCTGCACGTGCAGCCACGTGGCCGGCACCTCGTCGCGGAGGGAGAAGCCGGTGACCCGGCAGTACTGGGCGAGCCGCGCCACGTCCTGCTGGTGGTCCATCACCAGGAAGGATCGGTCCGGCAGTTGGGCGCGTCGGCCCTTCTTGGTCACCGCACCGGTCAGGGCCTTGAGCAGCAACTTGTTGACGTCGGGCAGTTCCCGCAGCTCAATCACATCGCGTCCCATGGCTCACGCCCCCACGAGGTTCTGGCCACACACCCGGAGGACCTGGCCGTCGACTCCGCCGGAGGCGGGGCCGCAGAGGTAGGCGAGCGTCTCGGCGACATCGACGGGCTGACCACCCTGGCTCAGCGAGTTGGTGCGGCGGAAGATCTCGCGCTGCAGGAACGGGATGGCCGCGGTCATCTCCGTTTCGATGAAACCCGGAGCTACCGCGTTGGTCGTGATGGGCCGGTCCTTGAGTTCGTCGCGCATCGCCCACACCAGGCCCATGACGCCTGCCTTCGAGGCCGCGTAGTTGGTCTGGCCCTTGTTACCGGCGACACCGGAGGTGGAGGCGATCCCGACGATTCGGGCCTCCTCGCTGAGCCCGCCGGGCACGTCGTTGTTCAGGAGGTACTCGTTGATACGCATCTCGGCGGCGAGATTCACGTCGAGGACGGAGCCCCACAGTTTCTCGTCGAGGTTGGCGAGCATCCTGTCGCGGGTGATGCCCGCGTTGTGGACGACGGCCCAGATTTCGCGGCCCGGGTACCGGGAGGCGACATGCGCAGCGATGCGGGCCCCCGCGTCGGGAACCGTGATGTCGAGCTGCAGCGCGGAGCCGTGCACCTCGTTGGCGACCTTGGCCAGCGCGTCGCCGGCACCGGGGATGTCGACGGCGACCACCAGGGCGCCGTCGCGGGCAAAGGTGCGTGCGATCGCCGCACCGATGCCCCGGGCGGCGCCCGTCACCACGACGATGCGGTCCGCGAACGGCCGGTCCGTCACGTCATGGGCGATCTTCGCCGGCCCGACGCGCCACGCCTGGCCGGAGACGAACGCCGAGCGGCCCTCCAGCAGGAACGACATCGTCGACGCGAGGTCCGAGGCAGACGCCCCACCGCGCAGGAACACCAGGTTGGACGTGGCGCCGCCCCGCAGTTCCTTACCGACGGTGCGGTTGATGCCGTCGATCGCCTGGGCCACGGTCTTCGCCTCGAGGCCCTCGACCTCCGAGGCATCGGTGGCGAGGAGGATGACGCGCCCGGAGGGTTCCAGCCCGCGCATGACGGGGCGCAGCAACTGGCGCAGACCTTCCAGCTGGGCGATCTCCCGCAGCCCCGTCGCGTCGACGACGAGGGCACCCGGTCGTTGGGGATAGCGCGGCGCCTGGGCGCGCCCCTTCTCGTCCTTGGTCCGGTTGTCGGCCACGTCCAGCAGCGGCTCCCCTGGCGTCACGCCCAACAGCGCGAGCGTTTCGCGGGCGATGCCGCCGCCGTCGAGTTCACCCAGCAGCACCTCGCCCGTCGGCATGGTGCGGCCACGACGC
Organism: Tessaracoccus zhenghani; assembly: GCF_054552775.1. Classification (NCBI taxonomy): domain Bacteria; kingdom Bacillati; phylum Actinomycetota; class Actinomycetes; order Propionibacteriales; family Propionibacteriaceae; genus Tessaracoccus; species Tessaracoccus zhenghani. The sequence continues at coordinate 1,555,088 of NZ_CM137275.1, forward strand.
AGGGCGGGGGGTTCTGACACGCCCAGCTTGCCGGCGACGAACTTTCCGGCGGGCGTGCCGTAGATCATTTCGAGGATGTCCATGTCAGGCCTCCAGAATGGCGACGATGCCCTGGCCACCGGCCGCGCAGATCGAGATCAGCCCGCGCGAGCCGGGCCCCTTGGCTGCCAGCATCTTCGCGAGCGAGGCGGCGATCCGGCCGCCGGTGGCGGCGAACGGATGCCCCGTGGCCAGCGACGACCCCTTCACGTTCAGCTTGGCGCGGTCCACTTCGCCCAGCCCCTGCTCCTCGAGCGACTTGAGGGTGGCCACCACGGTGGATGCGAACGCCTCGTGGAACTCGTAGAGGTCGAAGTCCTGCAGCGTGAGCCCGTTGCGCTTCAGCAGTTCCGGGATGGCCCGGGCGGGGGCCATCAGGAGGTCCTCGGAGCCGGTCACGTAATCCGACGCGGCGACCTGCGCATCGACGACCTTCGCCAGCACCGGCCACCCCTTGGCCCGGGCATGTTCCTCCTCCGCGAGCAGCACCAGCGCGGCACCGTCGGTGAGTGCCGTGGAGTTGCCGGCCGTCATGGTGGCGTTGTCCCTGCCGAACACGGTGCGCAGCTTGCCCAGCGCGTCCATGGTGGTCTCGGGCCGCAGGATGCCGTCCTTCGCGACATTCAGATAGGGGGTGACGAGGTCGTCGAAGAAGCCCTCGTCCCAGGCCCCGGCGAGCCGCTGGTGCGACTGGTAGGCCAGTTCGTCCTGCTCTTCGCGACTGACGCCCCACTTGGTGGTGGTCATCGCCTGGGACTCGCCCATGCTGAGCCCGGTGCGGGGCTCCACGACGGCGGGCGGCACCGGCATCAGGTCCGCCGGGCGCAGCTTGCTCAGCGCGGCCAGTTTCTCGGGTACGTTCCTCGCCCGGTTCAGGGCGAGCAGAGCCCGACGCAGCGGTTCAGTGACGACGATGGGCGCATCCGAGGCGGAGTCGACACCGCCGGCGATCGCCACGTCGGCCTGGCCGAGCCGGATCTTGTTCGAGGCGTAGACGACGGCCTCCAGGCCGGTTGCGCAGGCCTGCTGGAGGTCGCACGCCGGCGTCAACGGCGACAGTGCCGAGCCGAGCACCGCCTCGCGGGTGAGGTTGAAGTCGCGGGTGTGCTTCAGGACGGCCCCGGCCACCACCTCGTCGACCTTCTGCCCGGCCAGCCCGAAGCGGGCGACCAGGCCGTCGAGGGCGGCCGTGAGCAGGTCCTGAGCGGAGGCCGCGGCGTACTTGCCGCCGGCCTTGACGAACGGGGTGCGGTTACCGCCGACCACCACCGCAGTGCGTGAGTTCATGAGGGATCCTCCGGAGCGCGGAAACATTATGTGTGACCGAGGGTAGCAGGTACGCGGAGTTTCGGGTACCGTGAGTTACATGAACAAGGTTGAGCAGATCGTCGACGGTCGCGCCGCCCGCTGGGAGCAGCACAACACCGAGCGTCGGCAGACGCTGGTGGAGGGCGCCGTAAAAGCGATCCGCAAGCACGGCCCGGGCGTCGGCATGGATGAGATCGCCGCCATGGCGCAGACCTCCAAGACGGTGTTGTACCGGCACTTCGGCGACAAGGCCGGGCTGTACCAGGCCGTCGTCGCGTCGGTGCACACGTTCATCCTGCGGAAGTTGCCGCTGGAGAAGGGCGAGCACATGCACCCGGCAGAGCTCGTCTCGCAGGTGGCCGACGCCTACCTCGCCGTGGTGGAACGCGACCGCAACCTGTACCTGTTCGTGACCTCGCGACCCACGGGCGACACGCCCACGTCAGACCCGGTGGGCTCCATCACCGCCCGGATCGGCGACCAGGTCGCGGAGGCGATGCGTGCCTGGTTACGGCGCGAGGGGCTCGACGAGGACCCCGCCAACATCTGGGCCCACGGCGCCGTCGGTTACATCTGGGCCGTGGCAGACCGGTGGATCGTCACCAATCTGCGCCGCCCCAGAGCCGACGTCGTGGCCTACATCAACCAGTTCTTCACCCCGGCTTTCGAAGCACAAAAGACACAAAGGAGTGACACCCCATGACCATCACCCCCACCGGCGAAGGCCTGCGACGTGCCCTGGACGGTCCGTTCCATGCGCTGAAGCAGCGTTGGCGTAACGAGGTGAGCGCAGACGACGTGGTCCGCGACACCGACCTCAGCATCGAAGAGGCCCGCGAGTGGACGTTGGACAGGCTCAAGCGGCTGGCCCAGCGCGAGTTCGTGACCGCCGGCTTCCCCGCCGCGCAGGGCGGCACCGGCACCTCGGCCGAATCAGTGGCCAACTTCGAGATGATGGCCATGGGGGACCTCTCCCTCACCATCAAGTCCGGCGTCCAGCACGGCCTGTTCGGCGGCGCCATCACCAACCTCGGTACCCAGTGGCACCACGAGACGTTCCTGCCGGGCGCGATCGACGCGTCCCTTCCCGGTTGCTTCGCCATGACGGAACTGGGCCACGGCTCGGACGTGCAGTCCATCGAGACCTCCATCACCTGGGACGCGGAGACCGGCGAACTGGTCGTCCACTCCCCCAGCCCGACGGCGGCGAAGGCCTACATCGGCAACGTCGCCCGGGACGGCCGCATGGCCGCGGTCTTCGGCCAGCTGTGGGTCAACGACGTGCACCATGGCGTCCACGTGGCGCTCGTGCCCATCCGCGACGAGCAGGGCGACCCCATGCCCGGCGTCACCATCGGCGACCACGGCCACAAGGGCGGCCTCCTGGGCGTCGACAACGGCACCCTCATGTTCGAGCACGTGCGCGTGCCGCGCCGGATGCTGCTGGACCGCTACGGCGGCGTCGACGAGAACGGCGACTACCACTCGCCGATCGAGTCGCAGAACGCGCGCTTCTTCACGATGCTGGGCACCCTGGTGCGCGGCCGCATCTGCGTGGGGGGCGGCGCCGCGTCGGCCACCCGCAAGGCGCTGAGCATCGCGGTGCGCTACGCCAACCGCCGCCGCCAGTTCCGCCAGCCGGGTCTGGGCGAGGAGATCCTGCTGATGGACTACCTGCAGCACCAGCGCAGGCTGCTGCCGGACGTGGCACGCGCCTACGCCTACGGCTTCGCGCAGAACGAGGTGTCGCTGCAACTGCAGCGGATCATGGAGGCCGACGGCTCGGATCCGCAGGCCGCCCGCGAACTCGAGACGCGGGCAGCCGGGATGAAGGCCGTGCTGACCCGCTGGGCCAACGACACGTTGCAGGAGTGCCGCGAGGCCAGCGGCGGCGCCGGCTACATGTCGGACAACGGCATCACACTCGCCCGCCAGGACGCCGACATCTTCGCCACGTTCGAGGGTGACAACACCGTGCTCCTGCAACTGGTGGCCAAGGCGCTGCTGCTGGACTACAAGTCCACCTGGGGCGACATGGACCTGGCCGGCACCGCGCAAAAGACGGCCAAGCTCCTGGGCGGCCGCTTCCTGGAGCGGACCACAGCCCGTTCGGCCATCGACAGGCTGGTGGCGACGGCGAAGCGCAAGCCGGAGGCAGAGCAACTGCGGGCCCGAGGTTGGCACGTCGAGATGTTCGAGTACCGCGAGCGCCACATGGTCGAGGGCCTCGCCCAGCGCATGCGCGCGGCGGGCAGGGCCAAGTCGTTCGAGGCGATCAACGCCTGCCAGCCGCACATGATCGAGGCGGCCAAGGCCCACGTCGACCGCGTGGTCCTGGAGGCCTTCATCGCGGGCATCGAGGAGTGCGGCGACGACTACGTCAAGGCGTTGCTGATCAAGGTGTGTGACCTGCACGCGCTGGCCACCATCGAGACGAACCGGGCCTGGTTCCTCGAGCACGAGGTGTTCGACGCCAGGCGCAGCAAGACGATCACGTCCACCGTCGATGCGTTGTGCGGTGAGTTGCGCCCGCAGTCGCTGGCGCTGGCGGAGGGTCTGGGCGTGCCGGAGGAATGGCTCGTCCATCCGCGCAGGGCCGTGCCGCCGATGATGCAGGCTGAGGCTCCCGTCGCCGAAGCGGAGGAGTTGCGCAAAGTCAGCTGATCGCGATCTCGGACTGAGTGTGGGGCAACTCCACCCAGGTGCGTCCGGGCGCCATCGCCAGGGGTCTGCCGCCGGCGACCGTGAAGGTGAACTTCTCCGCGATGGCGCCCTTCGCCCAGGTTCCCGTGACGGCCTTGCCGCCTTGGAGGTAGAAGAACGGACCGCTGTTGTCGACGATGTCGACGACGGGGTCGGCCGCGCCGCCGCCCTTCCAGATCTTGTCCATCCGCCAGGCGGCCTGGATGATGAGCACGTTGTCGCAGACCAATTGGATGTCACCCTCGACGATGTGCGGTCCCCAGGGCTGCGTGCGGGCGTACTGCCGGCTGCCGGGGTCGTACTCGTAGCTCATGGCGAAGTCGCGGCCGTAGGGCACCTCCACCCTGTGACCGGCGCTGCCCGCGGTCGCTGACGACTGCGCGGGGTCTGCCACGAAGGGGAGGTAGTCGGCCGGGGGCGGCGCCGTCATGCGTTCGGCGAGCCGGGCCATCTCCGCGGGGTGGGCCATGATCGCCCGGTCGAACTGGCTCTTGCCGTTGGCCTTGTAGATCCGTGACCGGTCCACGCTGTAGGCGCCCTTGTCGCGCCACTCGAGGTAGGTCATCCGCTCGAGGTGCTCGTCGTGGGCCTTGACGTAGTTCATCACCCATTCCGCCGCCCCGGTGTTGCCCAGCACCGGGCCCATGGGGCTCAGCAGCGGGACGTCGACCGGGCGCATGGAGCGGATGGGGCCGACTGCCGCGGGGTACCTGCTGTGGAACACCGGCACGAGGCGCGTGTAGGAATCGCCGTTGGGCTGGCAGAACCACATGTCCGCGTCGGCGAAGCCGGCGGTCTGGGGGTTCTCCTGCTTGAGGTTGGGCACCTTGACCGCGACGGCGGGGCCGAGCAGCGTCGCGGCGTCCTCCACCGGCAGCCAGGTGAGGGGCGCGCGTGTCACCGGGGCAGGCGACGGGCTGGGCGAGGGCGACGGCTTCGGCGACGCCTTCTTCGACGGCGAGGGGCTGGGGGTCGGCGACTCGACGGTGGGCTGTTGATCCGTGGCGCAGCCCGCCAGTGCAGCGGTGCCGCCGAGCATGCCGAGAAGTAGGTGCCGACGCGTCGTCACTGACGTCCCCCTTGGTCGCTTACAAAATCGCCTCATGCTAGCGGAGGCGGACGCGGCCGATCAGCGCGGGAGACGATCAGCGCCAGAAGTGATCAGTGCGGGATGCCGATGTCTGTGCGGTTGAACCCGTCGGCGTAGTCGATGCGACCCAGGAGTCCGTAGGCGTTGGCGCGGGCCTCGTCCACGTCGGCGCCTCTGCCCACCACGCCCAGCACGCGCCCGCCGGCCGCGACCAACTGGTCGCCGTCGAGGCGGGTTCCGGCGTGCAGCACGTAGGCATCCGTCTCGTCGTAAGGCAGGTTGATCGCACCGCCGGGAGACGGGACGCCCGGATACCCGGCCGCGGCCTGCACGACGACCAACGCGGCACCGTCGCGCCACTCGAGCTCTCCCACGGTGTCGAGCTCACCGCGGGCCGCGGCCCGGAGCACCCCGGCCAGCGGGGTCTTCAGCAGGGCCAGAACCGCCTGGGTTTCCGGGTCACCGAAGCGGACGTTGAATTCGACGATGCGCAGCCCCTTCGACGTGAGGGCCAGGCCCGCGTAGAGCAGCCCGACGAAGGGCGTACCGCGTCGACGCATCTCGGCGAGGGTGGGGTTGATGACCTCGTCCATCACCTGCTGGGTGAGGCCGGGCTGGGCCCACGGCAGCGGGCAGTATGCGCCCATTCCGCCGGTGTTGGGGCCGGCGTCGTTGTCGCCCACCCGCTTGTAGTCCTGGGCGGGCAGCAGGGGCAGCGCCCGTTCGCCGTCGCAGATGGCGAACAGCGAGGCTTCGGGGCCGTCGAGGAAGTCTTCGATCACGACGCGCCCGCAGCTCTCCGCGTGCGCGAGGGCCTCGTCGCGGTCGTTGGTGACGACGACGCCCTTCCCGGCCGCGAGGCCGTCGTTCTTCACGACGTAGGGGGCGCCGAACTCATCCAACGCCGCTTCGTACTCGTCGCGGGTGGTGCAGACGCGCGCATCGGCCGTCGGCACGCCTGCTGCGCGCATGACCTCCTTCGCGAACGCCTTGGAGCCTTCGAGGACCGCCGCCTCTCTCCCGGGGCCGAACGCGTCGATGCCTTCGGCGCGCAACGCATCCGCGACTCCGGCCACCAGCGGCGCCTCGGGGCCGATCACGACGAGGTCGATGGCGAGCCGTCGCGCGAGGTCCAGCACCGCTTCGGGGTCCGCGGGGTCCGCGGAGTGGAGCGTGGCGATGGCGGCGAGCCCGGGGTTGCCTGGCACGGCGTGCAGCTCGGTGACGGAGGGATCAGCGACGAGGGCGCGGCCGAGCGCATGTTCGCGGCCGCCCGAGCCCAGCAGGAGGATCTTCACCCGCGACAGCCTAGTGGGCTACCGTGAGATCAGAGCGCAGGCGGATGTTCGTCGTCGGCGATGGGCTCGTGCTCGACGTCTTCTTCGATGTGCTTCTGGGTGCCGATCCGCATGCCGAACCAGGCCACCAGAGCTGTGGCTCCCACGGGGATGACCCACCACCAGTTCCACGGGAAGCCGCCCTCGCTGGTGGCGGCGATGATGAACCCGAGGCCGAACAGGGCGGCCCCGACCGCCAGGGCGATCACGATCCATTTCATTCTCGGCTGCACGGCCCCTCCTCGGATGGTTGATTGTCCGACCCTACGCATCTGACGGGTCACGATCACCACCCCGAGAGGTGCCACGGGTGGGCTCCACCACCGGCCAGGCGACATGGACGCACCCGTCCCGCAGGCTCACGCAGGCCCGCAGCTCGCCGATCGCGACCTTCTCGATCTGCCGGATCCGCTCGCGGCCCACGCCGTAGGCCCGGCCGATCTCCTCCAGGGTCTGCGGCTCCCCGCAGAACCCGAACCGGCGGCCCAGCACGTCCACGGCGCGCGCATCGCTGAAGACGAGCGGGTCCAGGAGCACGCGGCGCAGCCACTCCCCCTCGAGCGCCTCGCCGACCCCGGCCGTCTCGTCCACGAGCACCCCGCCGAGCCAGTCTGCGCCCAGCCCGTCCTCGCAGAATTCCAGGCCGACGGGGGTGCGTAGCTCCGCCAGCCACCTGATCATCTCCGGGTTGATCCCCTCCGATTCCAGGAACTCCCGGTTGTCCTCGGTGAACCGGCGCCAAGAGCCGCTGCCCTGGGCGGCGAAGAGGCCCGCCGCGCGTCGGTACACCGCATCCGTGTGGACCGGGATGCGGATGAGGCCCCCCTGGTCGGCTTCGGCGCGCCTCACCGTCTGCGCGAGCCACCAGAGGGCATACGCGGCGAACGTGGTGCCCAGTGTGTGGTCGAACTTCTCGACGGCGCGGACCAGCGCTGCGGCGGCTTCCTGGGCCCGGTCCTCCGACGGCAGCCGGCCGTTCCCCGACGCGCCAGCCACCCGCAGCACCAAGGGCAGGTGGCGTTCGATCACCCGCCTCTTGGCCTCGGCCCCCGCCTCGGTCACCCGTTCCAGTTTGGCCCGGGCCCACCGTCGATCCCCCTGCGCCAGCAGGTGGGTGGCGTAGAGCCCAGCCTCGATAGCCGTCCACGTGCCCCGCTCGGCGCTGATCCGCTGATGCATGGTCGCTCCCCCTCATCCGGTTGGGAACGACGCTATTAGGACACTCGGACAATTCCGGGCGACGGCCCGGCTGCTAGGGGGCGTCTCCAGGGTGCTGGGCGTCGTACTCGGCGTCCGCACGGTCGGCCGCTTCCTGGGAGCGCTGGATCACCAGGCGGAACCCGACGATCACCGCGATGAACGCGCCGCCGAGGGGCACGGCCCACCACCAGTCCCAGCCGATGCTCTCCTGGGTCACGGCGATGATCACCGTGCCGATCATGAACACGGTGATCAGCGCGATGAGCGCAATGACCAGGGGACGAACCCGCACGTCAGATCAGGTTGTGGATGGCGACCGACTGCTCGCGGCCCGGCCCCACCCCGATGCCGCTGATGCGCACGCCGATGAGGTGTTCGAGGCGCTTGACGTACTCCTGTGCCTTGACCGGCAGCTCGTCGAACGTGCGGGCGCCTGAGATGTCCTCGTGCCAGCCGTCGAGGTATTCGTAGACGGGCTTGGCGTGGTGGAACTCGGACTGCGTCATCGGCATGACGTCGTGGCGCACGCCGTCGACCTCGTAGGCGACACACACGGGGATCTTGTCCCAGCCGCTGAGGATGTCGAGCTTGGTGAGGAACACGTCGGTGAAGCCGTTGATCTTGCAGGCCTGCTCCACCAGCAGTGCGTCGAACCAGCCGCAGCGACGGGGGCGTCCGGTGGTGGCGCCGAACTCGCCGCCGATCTCGCGCAGCTTCTCCCCGTCCTCGTCGAACAGTTCGGTGGGGAACGGGCCCTCGCCGACACGGGTGGTGTAGGCCTTCGCGATGCCGACGGTTCGGTCGATCCGCGTGGGGCCGACGCCGCCGCCCGTGGTGGCACCGGCCGCCGTGGGGTTCGACGAGGTCACGTACGGGTAGGTGCCCTGGTCGACGTCGAGGTGGTGCGCCTGGGCGCCCTCGAACAGCACGACCTTGCCCTCGTCGAGCGCATCGTTGACGAAGCGGCCGGAGTCGATGATGTAGGGCCGGATGGTGTCGGCGTGCGCGAGCAGCGACTCGACGATCTCCTCCGGCATGATCGGGCGGCGGTTGTACACCTTGACCAGCAGCTGGTTCTTCTGGTCGAGCGAGGCTTCGATCTTCTGCCGCAGGATGGACTCGTCCAGGATGTCCTGGATGCGGATGCCGAGGCGGTTGACCTTGTCGGAGTAGCAGGGGCCGACGCCGCGGCCGGTGGTGCCGATGCGGCGCTTGCCGAGGAAGCGCTCGGTCACCTTGTCGATCACCTTGTGGTACTCGGTGATGATGTGCGCGTTGGCCGACACGTAGGGGTGCGGCACGTCGACGCCGCGGTCCTTCAGCACGCGCAGTTCACCGGCCAGGACGTCGAGGTCGACGACGACGCCGTTGCCGATCACCGTCGTGGTTCCGGGGTTCAGGATGCCGGACGGCAGCAGGTGCAGGACGAACTTCTCGCCGCCCACCACCAGCGTGTGTCCGGCGTTGTTGCCGCCGGAGTAGCGCACACAGAGATCCACCCTGTCGCCCAGCTGGTCCGTCGCCTTGCCCTTGCCCTCGTCGCCCCATTGCGCTCCGACAACCACCACACTCGGCATCTGGCTACTCCCATTCGTACATAGAGATGGCCCCGCGCGTCGCTTGGGGCCGTGCCACCGCAGTCTACCCCTCCAGGGTGGACCCCACGCGGCGCTCCTCAAAGGGCGGCGAAAGGTTGGGCACAGAGCCCCCACCGATTGCGCACGGATGGAAGAATAGAACCTGACGCGCGCACGCGCGCCGTGCAAAGACGCAGGAGTAGCGTGATGAAGAAATTGATCAATTCCCCTGACGACGTCGTCCGGAATGCTCTGAAGGGCGTCGAGGCCTCAGATCCGGAAGTCCGCGTGGATCACGACAACCGCATCGTCTACCGCGCCCAGCAGAAGGACCAGGGCAAGGTCGCCCTCATTTCCGGCGGCGGTTCCGGCCACGAGCCGATGCACGGCGGCTTCGTCGGGTTCGGCATGCTCGACGCCGCGTGCGCCGGTGAGATCTTCACCTCCCCCACCCCGGACCAGATGCTCGTGGCGACCACCACTGTCGACGGCGGGGCGGGCGTGCTGCACATCGTGAAGAACTACACCGGCGACATCATGAACTTCGAGATGGCGGCCGAGCTCGCCGCCGACGCGGGGATCACCGTCGAGACGGTCATCGTGGCCGACGACGTGGCGGTGCAGGACTCCCTCTACACGGCGGGTCGCCGCGGTGTCGGCACGACGGTGCTGCTGGAGAAGATCGTCGGCGCCGCAGCCGAGGAGGGCCGCGACCTGGCGGCAGTGAAGGACCTGGCGCAGAAGGTCGCCGACAACGGCCGTTCGATGGGCATGGCGCTCACGTCCTGCACCGTCCCCGCCGCTGGCCGGCCCACGTTCGACCTCCCGGAAGACCAGATGGAGATCGGCATCGGCATCCACGGTGAGCCGGGGCGGCACCGCGAGCCCATCGGCGACGCGAAGTCCGTGGCCAGGCAACTGGTGGAGCCCATCCTGCACGACCTCGACTTCACCGGCGCCCCGGTCATCGCCATGCTCAACGGCATGGGCGGCACCCCGCTCATCGAGCTGTACCTGATGTACGGCGAAGTCATCGACCTGCTGGGCGAGGCCGGCGTCCGCGTCGAGCGCAACCTGGTGGGCAACTACATCACCAGCCTGGACATGGCCGGCTGTTCGCTCACTCTGCTGCGTGCAGATGACGACATCATCGGCCTGTGGGACGCGCCAGTGCGGACCGCCGGGCTACGGTGGGGCCTGTGAGCGAGAACGAACTGACCCTCGACGACCTCGCGGAGTGGCTGCGCCGGTTCGCGCAGATCGTCGACGAGAACAAGATCTACCTGACCGATCTGGATTCGGCCATCGGTGACGCAGACCACGGTGCCAACATGGCCCGCGGCACCGCGGCCGTCGTGACCACGCTGGACGAGGCCAACAGCATCGATGCGCTGTTGAAGAAGGCGGGGATGACGCTGGTCAGCACGGTCGGCGGCACCGCCGGCCCGCTCTACGGCACGCTGTTCATGAAGATGGGCATGGCCACGGGCCAGGTCGTCACGCTAGGCGCGGCAGACTTCGCGAAGGCCCTGCGCTCCGGCATCGACGGCCTGATCGCCCGCGGGAAGACGGAGCTCGAGGACAAGACGATGGTCGACGCGCTGCTGCCGGCCATCGACGCCCTCGACGCCGCGCTGGACGAGGGCGCCACCCTGAAGGACGCCATCGAATCGGCACAGGAGGCCTCGGCCGCCGGTCGTGACGCGACCGTCCCGCTGGTCGCCCGCAAGGGCAGGGCCAGCTACCTCGGTGAACGCTCGGCCGGCCACATGGACCCGGGAGCAGCCTCGGCCACCTACCTCTGGGACGCGTTGTCGCACGTGGTGCAGGCCTGATGGCTGTCGGCATCGTCGTCGTCTCCCACTCGCGGCGGCTCGCTGAGGCGGCCGTCGACCTCGCGCTGCAGATGGTCCACGACGACCCGCCGCCCATTGCCCTGGCGGCCGGCACCTTCGACGGCGGCATCGGCACGGACGCGACGGCGGTGACTTCTGCGATCTCAGAGGTGGACCAGGGCGACGGCGTGGTGATCTTCGTCGACATCGGGTCCGCCGTGATGAGCGCGGAGCTGGGTATCGAGCTCTACGGCTTCGGCGGCCACGACATCCGCCTCCTCGCCGCGCCCTTCGTCGAGGGCATCATGGCCGGGGTGATCAAGGTGGCCAGCGGAGCCGGCATCGACGAGGTGGAGGCCGAGTGCGTGGCGGCGATGGGCCCGAAGCAGGCCCACCTCGGCACCCCGGAACAGGTGAGTGCGGCCCCCGAATCGAACCGATCGGCGCAGGCGCGCGGTGAGGCGCGGTTGGTGAACGAGGCAGGGCTCCACGCCCGGCCGGCTGCGATGTTCGTCGCAAAGGCCCGTCAGTTCGACGCCCAGGTCCTGGTCAGCAAGGGCGTCATCGGCCCGGTTCCCGCCACGAGCAGCATCGGGCTCGCCACGCTGGACGCCCGGATGGGCGACTCCCTCTTCATCGAGGCCACCGGCGCTCAGGCGCAGGAAGCCGTCGACGCACTGGTGCGTCTGATCGAGTCCGACTTCGCAGGCTGAGCCTTCAGGCAGGCTCGGTGGCGAGCGCCTGGTACGCCTCTTCGGACGAGTCACGCAGGAACTGCGCGCAACGGTCCTGTTCCTGGGCTTCACCGATCCGACCCGCCGCAACGCTCAGCGCGTACAACGCCCGGAGGAAGCCCCGGTTGGGCTCGTGCGCCCAGGGGATCTGACCGCTGCCCTTCCAACCGTTGCGACGCAGCAGGTCCAGCCCGCGGTGGTAGCCGGTGCGGGCGTAGGCATAGGCGGCGATGTCGTTGCCCAGGTCGCCTTCAGCCAGGCAGGTCTCGGCGAGCAGTGCCCAGCAGAGCGAGCTCTCAGGATGCGACGCCACGACGTCGAGGAAGCCCCCGCTGCCCCGCTCCACGATCGCTTCGAGAGCGGGGTCCTCGGGCAGGTGGACCACGACGTCGGATGCCATGAGATTGGGGTGCGTCTCGCTCATGGCGACAGCCTACACAGCCCGCGTCACAGCACCCCGAAGGCACTCCGCGTCGGTCCCCGGCGACGCCCCGGCGTCCAGCACCGATGCTCAGACGTTTGCTCATGCACCTCACTGGTACCTCCAGCCTGCTCCCCGCCGACCGGCGACACCATGGAGCTACGTCGCGTATGCGGGCCGACACGTCAGTTGCGTCAGTCGAGGCAGAACTCGTTGCCCTCGGGGTCCTGCATCACGATCCAGCCCGCCTCCCCGTTGTCGGGCGCAGGTTCCTCCCGCCGCACCCGTCTGGCGCCGAGGCCGACGAGCCGCCCGCACTCCGCTTCCAGCACCTCCATCCGGTCGGCCCCCACCTGCCCGGGCGCGACCCGCACGTCGAGATGGAGCCGGTTCTTGACCACCTTGCCCTCCGGCACCCGTTGGAAGAAGACCCTCGGGCGCACGCCGTCCGGGTCGATGATCGCGTTGATCGAGTTCCACTGGTCCCGGGGCACACCCCAGGCGACGAGCTGTTCCTCCCAGGTGTCGAATTCCGGCGGCGCCTCACGCACGTAGCCCAGCACCTCGCACCAGAATTGGCCGAGCGCCAGGGGGTCAGCGCAGTCGAAGGTAACCTGGAAGTCGAAGCGTCGCGGCATGCCACCAGTGTGGGCCTTTTTCTCCGTGGCCGCTTGCGGGCCGTACACTTTCCCGCGGCCCTCCGCCTTCTATCTCTGGGAGACCCCCATGCCCCAACGTTCCGATCTGCGTAACGTGGCGATCATCGCCCACGTCGACCACGGAAAGACCACCCTCGTCGATGCCATGCTGTGGCAGTCGGGTGCTTTCCGGGAAGGCTCGGACGTCAACAACCGGGTGATGGACTCGATGGACCTCGAGCGCGAGAAGGGCATCACCATCCTCGCGAAGAACACCGCCGTGCACCACCGCCGTCCCAACGGCGAGGACACCATCATCAACATCATCGACACGCCCGGCCACGCCGACTTCGGCGGTGAGGTCGAGCGCGGCCTCGAGATGGTCGACGGTGTGATCCTTCTCGTGGACGCCTCTGAGGGTCCGCTCCCCCAGACCCGCTTCGTCCTGCGCAAGGCGCTCGCGAAGAAGCTCCCGATCATTGTGGTGGTCAACAAGGTGGACCGCGCGGACGCCCGCATCTCCGCCGTCGTCGAAGAGACCTACGACCTGTTCATCGACCTGCTCGACGACGACGCGGCCGATGGCCTCGACTTCCCCATCGTCTTCGCCTCCGCCAAGGCGGGCCGCGCGTCGACGACCCAGCCGGCGGACGGCACCATGCCCGACAGCCCCAACCTGGAACCGCTGTTCGACACCCTGTTCGACACCATCCCCGCCCCCGAATACGAAGAGGGCGCCACGCTGCAGGCGCACGTCACCAACCTCGACGCCTCTCCGTACCTGGGTCGCCTCGCGCTGCTGCGCGTCGTCGCCGGTGAACTGAAGCGCGGCCAGCAGGTGGCCTGGTGCAAGACCGACGGCACCATCCAGAACGTCAAGCTCACCGAACTGCTGCGCACCGAGGCCCTCGACCGGGTGCCCGCGGAGAGCGCCGGCCCGGGCGACATCGTCGCCATCGCCGGCATCCCGGACATCATGATCGGCGAGACCCTTTCGGATCCGGAGAACCCCAAGCCGCTGCCGCTCATCGCGGTCGACCAGCCGTCGATCTCCATGACCATCGGCATCAACACGTCGCCGCTCGCCGGCAAGTCCGGCAAGAACCTGACGGCCCGCCTCCTCAAGGCCCGCCTGGACCAGGAACTCATCGGCAACGTCTCCATCCGCGTCTCGCCCACCGAGCGTCCCGACACCTGGGAGGTCCAGGGCCGAGGCGAACTGCAGCTCGCCATCCTCGTCGAGATGATGCGCCGCGAGAACTTCGAGCTCACCGTGGGCAAGCCCCAGGTGGTCACCCAGGTCATCAACGGCAAGGTCCACGAGCCGATCGAGCGCCTCACCGTCGACATCCCCGAAGAGTTCGTCGGCACTGTGTCCCAGCTCATGGGGCTGCGCCGCGGCCGCATGGAACAGCTGGTCAACCACGGCACCGGCTGGGTCCGCCTCGAGTTCATCGTCCCGGCACGCGGCCTGATCGGCTTCCGTACCGAGTTCCTCACCGAGACGCGCGGTACCGGCATCATGAACCACGTCGCCGAGGGCTACGAGCCCTGGGCCGGCGACTTCCGCACCCGCCCCACAGGCTCGCTGGTTGCGGACCGCACCGGCTCGGTCACGTCGTACGCGCTGTTCAACCTGCAGGAGCGCGGCACGCTGTTCGTCTCCCCCGGCGCGGAGGTGTACGAGGGCATGATCGTGGGCGAGAACCCGCGTCCCGAGGACATGGACGTCAACCCCACCAAGGAGAAGAAGCTCACCAACGTGCGCTCCTCCACCGGTGACGAGCTCGAGCGGCTGATCCCCGCCAAGCAGATGTCGATGGAACAGCAACTGGAGTTCTGCGCGGCCGACGAGTGCCTCGAGGTCACCCCGGCCGTCGTGCGCATCCGCAAGGTGGTCCTCAACGGCAACGAGCGTCAGCGCGAGCGCAACCGCCAGAAGAAGAACTAGCCCGGACACGTAGAACGCCGGGCGTGCCTTGGGGGGATCTGCACGCCCGGCGTCCATGTTGCGGCCACGTTGCCGCTAGGCAAACACTCCGCCGACGGTGGAAAACCGTGTGCATCTACGGTACGACGGCAGGAGGGTCATTTACAAGGATTCTCCGGCCAGTTCACGCTCAAGATTGGCCCGCGCGGAGCCCTCCCACCGCTCCAGGCCAAGCTCCGTGGCGAAAATACGGGGCCGCTCCAGCATGCGCTGGGCGAAGGCCCGACGGCGGGCCCGCCACTGCGCCGGAGGCAGCCCCGGGAGCTCCGCCCTGATCGCCTGCACGTTGGCCAGGTACCGCTCCCAGGTGAGCCCCAGACCGTGCAGATCCGCATCCGCGACGCGGGCGGCCCGCTGGTCCCCGGCTGTGGGCGCGTGGGAAATCGTGATCAACACCAGCCGGCACACCTCATCCACCTCAGTGGGAGTCAGGTGCGGTGCGAGGAGAGCGCGGGCCACCTCTGCCGAGGCCAGTTCGTCCTGGGGGGAGGTGTTGGTGTGCACCGCGTCGTGGCACCAGTAGGCCAGACGCTCGAGGTCACCGGCCCCCAGCAGCTCAAGGGCCTCCAGCCCGTCGGCGAGGTGCGAGACGCCGTGGTAGCGACGGTGGGGTTCGCGCCAGCGGGCCAGCAGCTCCGCCGCCACCTCCTCCGGGAGCGGGTCCGTCACCACAACCGCACCACCCCGTAGGCGATGCCCGCCCACAGCGCGGCCCACAGCACGCTGGCGAAGGTGCCGATGATGAACAACTCACCCTTACGGGAAGTGCCGGACGCAGAGGTGGTCTTGAGGTCCGCGTAACGCCCGAGCCCCTTGACCGCGAGCACGATGGCGATGCCCTCCGGGAACCCCGCCACGAGGCAGCAGTAGATGGCGATGCGCTCGAGGATGCCCACCCACCGCCCGCCGGGCAGTTCCTGCTGGGCCGCCACCAGGCCCAGATTCCTCCGGGTCTGTTCCAGATCGTCTTCCACCCTGCGGGCAACCTGGTCGATGCGGCGCAGCAGCCAACGGATCACCCCGTTGCCGAGCAGCGCGAACGCTCCGCCCGCCACCAGGACGGCACCCTTCATCAGCAGATCCAGCACGCGTCAGACGCTACACGGCGACACCGACACCCGGGGGCCGGAAGATGGGGCACTTGCCCGATGCGCAGGGCCTACGCCGCTGTCACCGAGGTGGTTGAGCCGGGCGTGCTGCGCTGATCTGATCGCTGCACGGGACCTTCACTTCGCCGTTCTTAAGCTAATATCTTCATATGGCACAAATGAAGGCTTGGTCTAACGTGGTCGGCGTCCTCTTCGACGTCGTCGGCTCCCGCGGTGAATCCCGCGCGCAACGTCACCGTGCCCTGCTGTCCGCCGTCGACGACACCAACAGGCGGGTGTCGGCGCTGGACGCCCTGCGGTTCACCGTCGGCGACGAACTGCAGGGCATCTACGCCTCATTGGAGGAGGCGCTACGGGCGGCCTACTTCCTGCGCCTGACCCTGGCGCCGGAGGTGGACCTGCGCGTGGGCCTCGGCGTGGGCGAGGTGAAGGTGATCGACGAAGAGCGGGGCATTCAGGACGGCACCGCCTGGTGGCGCGCCCGGGAGGCGGTCGACGCCGTGCGCGCCAAGGCTTCTGACGCCGGCTACCGGGGAACCCGGACGGCCATCGTGGGCCTTGAGCCCCCGTCGGTCCTGCCCTCGACGGTGGGGCTCATCGACGCGCACCTCGCCCGGCTCCGGGGGGCCACCGTCGGGTCCCTGCTGGGCCTGCTCGACGGGCTGAGCAACGCGGAGATCGCGGAGCGGGAGTCCATCTCGGAGTCCGCGAACTCCCAGCGGGTGATCAACAACGACCTCCGGCCGCTCGCCGACGCCATCCGGGCGGTCACGGGCTGCTAGCCCGAGGCTCAGTCCTCGTGCTCCTCTGGCTCCTCGGCCATCCGGTTCTTGCGGCCCATGGTCACGATCAGCGGGTCGACCGGCTTGATGACCGAGGGGTCCTTGCCGTCGTAGTCGTGCAGGCCGAGGAACAGGCGCATGGCGTTGAGCCGGGCGCGCTTCTTGTCGTTGGACTTGATGCGGTACCAGGGGGCGATCGCCGTGTCGGTGTGCTTCAGCATCGCGTTCTTCGCGGCCGTGTAGTCGTCCCACCGGCCCAGCGACTCCAGGTCCATCGGCGACAACTTCCACTGCCGCACGGGATCGATCTGACGGATGGCGAAGCGCGTGCGCTGCTCGCGCTGCGTGACGGAGAACCACAGTTTCGTCACCGTGGTGCCGGCCTCGATGAGCATCTCCTCGAACAACGGCGCCTGCCGCACGAAGGTGTCGTATTCCTGGTCCGAACAGAACCCCATCACGCGCTCCACGCCTGCCCGGTTGTACCAGGAGCGGTCGAACATCACGATCTCGCCCGCCGTCGGGAGATGCTGGATGTAGCGCTGGAAGTACCACTGGCCCCTCTCCCGTTCCGTGGGCACGCCCAGTGCCACGGTGCGGGCGTAGCGGGGATTGAGGTGCTCGGTGAATCGCTTGATGGCGCCACCCTTGCCCGCCGCGTCGCGGCCTTCGAACAGGACGACGTGCTTGGTGCCGCGGTCCTGCGCCGAATACTGGAACTTCAACAGTTCGATCTGCAGCTGCCGCTTCTCGATCTCGTACTCGTTGCGCCCCAGGAGGACGTCGTACGGGTAGCGGTCGCGCCAGGTCTCGACGGCCTGTCCGAGCGGGTCGATGAGGTATGGGTCCTCGCCGTGCACATCAGTGACGGCGAAACCATCCGCGAGGAGTTGGTCGATGTATTCGCGCAGGCTCGATTGACTCATAGCAGGATCCAACCACTTCCGGGTGAACAGAGGGCGAACACACGCGCGACCACCCCTGTTCGCCGACAGGGGACGAGACGCACCGGTCGCCGTTTGGTTGCATGGGCAAGGATCGGGGCATGGCTGATATCACCCACAAAGGAAACCCCGTCCGTACCGTAGGCGAACTGCCCGCAGTCGGCTCCACCGCCCCGGATTTCGTGGTCACCGGCACCGACCTCGCCGAGGTCCGGCTGTCCGACTTCGCCGGCAGGAAGCTGCTCATCAGCATCTTCCCGTCGCTCGACACCGGAGTGTGCGCCACCTCGCTTCGCACCTTCAACGAGAGCGCAGCCGGCCTCGAGGGCGCCACCGTCCTGAACGTCTCGCGCGACCTACCGTTCGCGCACGCCCGGTTCTGCGAGTCTGAGGGCATCGACAACGTCGTGGTCGCCTCCGATTTTCGCACCGACTTCGGCGAGAACTACGGCGTCACGCTGGAGACCGGCGCGCTCAAGGGCCTGCTCTCGCGCTCCGTCATCGTGATCGACGAGCACGGCAAGGTCGTCTACACCGAGCAGGTGCCGGAGATCGGCCAGGAGCCGGATTACCAGGCCGCGCTGGCCGCGCTGAACTGACCCGAACGCGACACCCCCACGCTCGGCTGATGCCGAGCATGGGGGTGTGTGTCGTTGGCGGCGGCGTCAGCCGAGCACGGGCCGGATGTGCAGGCCGACCTCCGGGTCCACCAGCATCTCCTGGGCCGCGGCGATTCCGTCGGCCAGCAGTTCCGCGTCGACAGGAACGTTGCGCTTCACCAGAGCAAGGGCGATGGGGCCCAGTTCGTGGTGGCGGGCCGACGAGCCCACGAAGCCGACGGTGCGGCCGCCGTATTCAACAGGGGAGCCCTGTTCCGGCAGCTGCGACAGTGAACCGTCCAGGTGCAGCTGCACCAGCCGCCGGGGCGGCCGGCCCAGCGTGTGCACGCGGGCGACCGTCTCCTGCCCGCGGTAACAGCCCTTGTTGAGGTGCGTGCCGACCAGGCCGATCTCGTTCGGGATGGTCTTGTGGTCCGTGTCGACGAAGAAGCGCGGCACACCGGCGGCCACGCGCAGGGCGTCGAACGCCCAGGTGCCGACGGTGGGCTCCACCTCTGCGTCCACCGGGAGGAAGACGTCCAGCCCGCCGACGTCGGAGTCGCGGACGCGCCACCGGGGATCCAGTGGCACCCTGTGCCCGACCCAGGCGAGGCGCAGGTCCGTGCGCCGGGTGACCTCCACGCGCATCACGAACCGCATGGAGTCGAGGAACTTCACCAGCGCTTCGGCCCTGCCCGGTTCGGTCCAGGCGAGGAAGCTGGTGCCGTCGTCGATGCCGTAGAGCACGTGCTCGATGTGCCCCGTGGGAGACAGGATCAGCGCCGTGGTTGACTGCCCCGCCCCCAGGCCGGACAGGTGTTGCGTGGTGATGGAATGCAGCCAGGTGAGGCGGTCCGCGCCGGAGATCTCGACGACCTCGCGGTTGCGCAGGTCCACGACACCCTCGCCCGAGGCGAGCGAGCGGGCCTCTGCGACGGGGTTCCCGAAGTGCCAGATCAGCCCCGCGTCGAGGCCCTCATCCATGGCGACGGCGGCCATCAGACCCTCTTCAGGCGGGCCCACATGTGCGGGCGCAGGTCGTGGGCGGTGGTGGAGCGGTCGAGCGCGTACATGAGGTCTCCCTCGACCTTGCCGTACAGCCGCTGTCCGGACATGTGCTCGACGGCGGCGGACTCGCCGCGCACCACCGCGTCTGTGGTCATGTCGATGCGGGTCACCTGGATCTTGCCGATCAGGATCTCGGTCCAGCCCTCGGAGTTGGCCAGTTCCACCTCGACGGAGGCGTCGGGCTTCGGGCGCCAGAACCCGGTCTCCATGCCGAGCACCTTGGTGGCCCGGCCGATACCGTGCACGGCCTCCTGCTGCTCGGCGGGGTCTGCGTCGAGCAGGAAAGTCTGTGAGATGTAGTAGAGGTAGTCGTCCCCGTTGTGCTGGAACTCCATGCGCTGTTCGAACTGGAAGCCGTTGCCCTCATGGTCCGTGCCGTGGCCGGTGCCTTCCCAGCGACCGACCATCCAGCCCAGCGCCGTCAGTGCGGGATTGAGCCCCTCAGGGACCTCGATGTCAATATTCATCTGCGGTTCGGTCGACATGCGGGCCAGTATACGAAGCAGCCACAATGGGCACCATGCGTGTTGTGGTGACCAGGGTGCTCGAGGCCTCCGTGAAGGTCGACGGCGAGTTGGTCGGTGCGCTCGAGCGCCCCGGTCTGCTCGTCCTGGCGGGCGTCGGCCACGACGACACCTCCGACGACGCGGCAGCGCTTGCCCGCAAGATCTGGTCGCTGCGGATCCTCGCCGACGAACAGTCGGCCAGCGACATCGACGCACCCCTGCTGGTCGTCAGCCAGTTCACCCTCTACGCCTCGACGCGGAAGGGGCGCCGGCCGTCCTGGAGCCGCGCGGCAGGCGGCGGCGTGAGCGAGCCGCTCGTCGAGGAGCTCTGCCGGCAGTTGGAGTCGTTGGGCGCGACGGTGGCGCGGGGCCGCTTCGGCGCCCACATGCTCGTCAGCTCCGTCAACGACGGCCCGGTGACCATCACGATGGACACGAAGAACTGGGAGTGAGCCGGTTCAGGCCGGGGTGAGGAACTCCACCGAGCTGAGCGACACGGCGTCGGCGTTGGCCTCGCCGTCTCCTGGAGCCGTGGCGTCCAGCACCGTCATGGTCACGCCCGTGGCGGCCAACGGCGGGAAGCGCACCTCCTGCGGGTTGCGGTTGTTCGCCGCCAGGCCCTGCACGAAGAAGGACCCGTCGTCGAACTCCCACCTGATGCTGAGGATGCGCCGCTCCGTCAGGTAGCGGTCGGACCAGGCGGTGTTGCCGTTGACCACGCGCACGCCGACGAGGGGCCGGCGCCCGCTGAACGTGAACGTCACCTGCTCCCCCACACCCTCGCCGTTGCAGCGCCACAGGGTGCCCGAGTCGTCGTCGATCAGCATCGCCGGCGTGTCCCGCGTGCCTCCCTCCAGGCACTGCCCCTCGGCCGCCAACACGTTGGCGACCACGACGGCGTCCGAATACGGCACGCCCGCGGTGCTGGGTGGGGCGGAGGTCGTCGCGGTGGGCAGCGGCGCAGGGCTCACGGTCACCATCGGATCCTGGTTGCTGCGGAAGAAGAACAGTCGCCCGACGGCGAAGGCCAGCAGCACTGCGAGCACCAGGATGCCGGCCAGCATGCGCAGCGAAATCCCGTCCTGCCCCAGCGGGACCGTCTTGACCGACGACCGCTCGGGCGCGTGGGACCGCTCCGGTTCCCGGCGCGCCTCCTCGGGCCCTTCCTCGGCCCCTTGCCGGAACAGATCGTCCGGAAGGTCCTGCGTCATGGGCAACATGGTAGCGGTGGAGCTCAGGCCGCCCCCGGAACGTGCGTATCGCGGGGGGCGACGTACCACTAGGATGAGGTCGTCCCGCGGAGCGCGGAAGGAGGGCAGCCATGAGCAACATCGTGTTCGTCTCCTCCAAGGAAACGCCTCCGGAACTGGCACTGCTGAGCCACCAGATCACCACCGTAACGTCGGCCGCCCAGGCGTTGATCGACGCGGAGGGCGCTGATGTCGTCGTGGTGGACGGCACCGTGGACCTCGCGGGCGCCCGCTCCACCTGCCAGGCGCTGTCGCGCGGCGGGAACGCCCCGGTGCTGCTGATCGTGGCGCTGTCCGGCCTTGCCGTGCTGTCGCCGGACTGGGGCTTCAACGACTTCGTGGCCGCGGGCAGCGAGCCGGCCGAGATCGACGCGCGCATCCGGGTGCTCACCCGCTCCAGCGCAGACCCCGATCTGCTGGTGGCCGGGCCCATCCGCGTGGACGGTGCCGCCTACACCGCCACTCTCGACGGGGCACCGCTCGACCTGACCTACACGGAGTTCGAACTGTTGCGCTACCTGATGCAGCACCCCGGCCGCGTGCTGTCGAGGGAGACCCTGGTCAGCCAGGTGTGGGGGTACGACTACTACGGCGGCACCCGCACCGTGGATGTCCACGTGCGCCGGCTTCGGGCTAAGCTCGGCCAATTCGACTACTACATCGGCACTGTGCGCAACGTTGGTTACCGCTTCGCCAGTGCGAGGGAGGCTCACCGTGCTGGTTAGCTTGACGACGCTGACACCGACGATGCGCGACGCCCTGCGCGGCCTCGTCGACGCGATCACTGAGCATGACGGCATCTCCCCGGTCAACGAGTCGGGCTCGCTCGGCATCGACGGCGTGCGCGAGGCCGACTTCTTCTTCATGGGCAAGCGCAAGGACCCGTACGGCTTCGTCGTCTGCGACGAGCGCGACGGCACGCTGCTCGTGGGCGTCCATCCGGACCACCGTCGTGAGGGCATCGGCACCGAGCTCCTGACGGAGGCGCTGCGGGCCCACCCCGAGTCGTCGGCATGGGCCTTCGGGACGCTGCCCGGCGCGCCCCAACTCGCCACCCGCGTCGGCATGCAGCCGGTCCGGTCCCTGCTCCGCATGGAATCCCGCGCCGACTACTCGCAGCCGGTCACCGGCTCCCTACCTGAGGGCTACACCCTCGACACCTTCACCCCTGCAGACCGGGAACAACTGGTCGCCGTCAACGCCGCCGCGTTCGCCCACCATCCCGAGCAGGGCCGGCTCACCGTCGCGGAGTTCGACGACCTCACCCGCCAGCCGTGGTTCGATCCCCACGGCCTGTTCGTCGCCCGTCAGGACGGCGCCGTGGTGGGCTTCCACTGGACCAAGCGCCATGGCGGCGGCCTCGGGGAGGTCTACGTGATGGCCGTCGCGCCGGAGCACGAGGGCAGGGGCCTGGGTCGCGTCCTGCTGGCCGCCGGTCTCCACCACCTCGCACAGCAGGGCGACGACCGCATCCAGCTCTATGTCGAGGGCAGCCAGGAGCGCGTGGTGGACATGTACCGCAAGGCGGGCTTCGAGATCGTCCAGACCGACACGAGCTTCCACGCCGAGAGGACCCCTGCATGAGCGATCCCGCCATCGACGCCACCGACGACGCACGGTTGCCGGCAGACCGCTACCTCGACCGTGAACTGAGCTGGCTGGCTTTCAACAACCGCGTCCTGGACCAGGCCAAGGACGCGCTCCGCGTCCCGCTGATCGAGCGCGCCAAGTTCCTGGCGATCTTCTCGTCGAACCTGGACGAGTTCTTCATGGTGCGCGTCGCGGGCCTGAAGCGCCGCATCGCGGCCGGCGTGGCCGTCCCCACAGTGCTTGGCAAGATGCCCGGCGAACTGCACGCCGAACTGCTCGCCAAGGTGGGTCGCCTGGTGAACGAGCAGTCGTTGGTGTTCCAGAAGGACGTCCGCCCCGCGCTGCGCGCCGAGGGCGTGGAGATCCTCAAGTGGGAGGAACTCACGGCCAACGAGAAGGACGCGATGCGGGCGCTGTTCGCCGAGCGGATCTTCCCCGTGCTCACCCCCCTCGCCGTGGACCCGTCGCACCCCTTCCCCTACATCTCGGGCCTCTCACTGAACCTGGCGGTGCTGCTGCGCAACCCCGTCACGGGCACCAGGCAGTTCGCCCGCGTGAAGGTGCCGCCGGTGCTGTCGCGCTTCGTCCGCCTCGCGGAGGGCCGCTACCTGCCGCTGGAGGAGATCATCTCCCGCCATCTCGGGCAGTTGTTCAGCGGCATGCAGGTGCTGTCCCACACCACCTTCCGGGTCACCCGGAACGAGGACATCGAGGTGGAGGAGGACGACGCCGAGAACCTCCTGTTCGCCCTGGAGAAGGAACTGCTGCGACGCAAGGTCGGTCGCCCTCCGGTCCGCCTCGAGGTCGAGGACGACATCGACGAGAAGATGCTCGACATGCTCATCAGCGAGCTCGACATCAACGCCAACGAGGTCTACCGGCTGCAGGCGCCGCTGGACCTCACGGGCCTGTTCTCGCTGGACGACTCCAACCGGGAAGACCTCAAGTACCCCAACTTCCTGCCCATCACGCACCCGGACCTGGCGGAGGTGGAGAGCGCCAGCCCCGCGGACATGTTCAAGGCGCTGAAGCTGCGCGACGTGCTGGTGCAGCATCCGTACGACTCGTTCGCCACCTCGGTGCAGCGCTTCATCGAGCAGGCGGCGGCTGATCCCGCGGTGCTCGCCATCAAGCAGACGCTGTACCGCACCTCCGGCGACTCCCCCATCGTCGACGCCCTCATCGAGGCGGCCGAGATGGGCAAGCAGGTCCTGGCCATCGTCGAGATCAAGGCCCGCTTCGACGAGCAGAACAACATCGGCTGGGCGCGGAAGCTGGAGAAGGCCGGTGTCCATGTGGTCTACGGCATGCTCGGGCTGAAGACCCACTGCAAGCTGTCGCTGGTGGTGCGGGAGGAGGCAGACGGCCTGCGCCGCTACGCCCACATCGGCACCGGCAACTACAACCCGAAGACCGCCCGCCTCTATGAGGACATGGGTCTGCTGACGGCGCACCCCATCATCACCGACGACCTGGCGCGGCTCTTCAACCACCTCTCGGGCATGACGCAGGAGACGCACTACCGCCGCCTGCTGGTGGCCCCGGACGGCATCCGGCGCGGGTTGCTGGACTACATCGACGGCGAGATCGCCAATCAGCGACGCGGCCTGCCGTCGGGCATCAAGATCAAGGTCAACTCCATCGTCGACGAGGCCATCATCGATGGCCTCTACCGCGCGTCGCAGGCCGGCGTGCCGGTGGACATGTGGGTGCGCGGCATCTGCACGATCCGGCCGGGAGTCCCCGGCCTGAGCGAGAACATCAGGGTCCGGTCCATCCTGGGCAGGTTCCTCGAGCACTCCCGCATCTATTCGTTCGTGGGGGGCGGCCAGCCCATCGTGGGCATCGGCTCGGCAGACCTCATGCACCGCAACCTGGACCGCCGTGTGGAGGCCATCGTCGGGCTCAGCAACCCGGCGCATCTGCGCCACATCGACGAACTCTTCGCGATGGCGTTCGACCCGGGCACCGTGCACTGGGAACTCAACGATTCGACGTGGACGGCGCACACCACCGGGCCGGACGGCTCCCCGTTGAGAGACATCCAGGAATGGCTCATCCAGCAGACCGCGGCCCGGCGCTCGACCCGATGAGCCGCCGCGTCGCCATCCGCGCGGCGGGTGCCGTCGTGCTGAGGGGCACCGGCGACGACGTCGAGGTGCTGATGATCCACCGCCCGGCCTACGACGACTGGTCACTGCCGAAGGGCAAGGGCACCGTCGACGAGCTCGCACCCCGGACGGCGGTGCGCGAGGTGTTCGAAGAGGCCGGGGTCGCCGTCCGGCTGGGGCTGCGGCTGCCCCCCATCGAGTACAAACTCTCCAAGGGGCTCAAGGCCGTCCAGTACTGGCGCGCCGAGGTGCTGGCGGAGCATCCCTTCGAACCCAACCGCGAGGTCGACAAGATCCGCTGGGCCCGGATCGACAAGGCCATGCGCACCCTCACCTACGCCGACGAGCGGCGCCTGTTGTCGACGGCGCTGCTGAAGCCGCGCACCACCCCCCTGCTGCTGGTGCGCCACGGCAAGGCCATGCTCCGCAAGGACTGGAGCGGGCCGGACCAGGAGCGTCGTCTCACGGGGCGCGGCCGGCGCCAGGCCAGGGATCTGGCCCAGTTGTTCGGCGCCTACGGCGTCGAGAACCTGGTGAGTTCCTCCTCCACCAGGTGCGTGCAGACGTTGCGCCCCTACGCGGATCAGCGCGGGCTGGAGATCGTCACGGAGGACGTGCTCACCGAAGAGGAGGGCACGGTGCATCCGAGGGAGGTCCGCCGCTTCGTCGCCCGCCTCTTCAAGCGCACCACGGCGCCCACCGCGCTCTGTGGGCACCGCCCCGTGCTACCGGCGATGTTCGAGGGTCTGGGGATCAAGGCCAAGCCCATGGTCGTGGGCGAGGTCGTCGTCGTACACCGGGACGACGACGGTGGCCTCGTCGCCATCGAAGTGCACAAGCCGACGGCCTGAGCCCGGATCTCTGTCCTGGGATGCCCGGGGGGTAACGCTCCCGTCACAAATACCCGAGAAAACCCCGGGCGGGGCGAGAACTCGTCCGCCGTTCATCATCTGTTAACCAAACCCGGACCATTCGGTTACCTGGTCGTCCTACGTTCACATGCAGGAACACACAGTTCGTTCAGTTCCAGGGCCAACTTGCGGCCCATTCCCGTCTCGGAAGGTATCCCGAAATGAAGATCCGCCTGACCGCCGCTGCCGGCCTCTCGGCCGCCCTCCTCCTGTCGGCCTGCGCCGCCAACGAGGGCACCACCAACGCTCCCGCGGAGAACACCCCCGCAGCCAGCGCCTCCGAATCGGCTGGCACCGAAGAAACCGCCAGCACGGAAGCGGCCGCCCCCGCCTCGAACCTCGAGGGCACCCTCTCGGGCATCGGCGCCTCGGCGCAGGAAGTCGCCCAGCAGACCTGGATCGCCGGCTTCCAGACCGCTAACGAGGGCGTCACCATCAACTACTCCCCCGAGGGCTCCGGCGCCGGGCGCGAAGCCTTCATCGGCGGCGGCGCGGACTTCGCCGGCTCCGACCGGGCCTTCAAGCAGGAAGAGATCGACGAGAACACCTTCTCGCAGTGCGTCGACAAGCCGATCAACCTGCCCGTCTACATCTCCCCCATCGCCGTTGTCTTCAACGTCGAGGGTGTCACGGACCTGAACCTGGACGCCGACACGCTGGCTGCCATCTTCAAGGGCGACATCACCAAGTGGAACGACGAGAAGATCGCCGCGCTGAACGAGGGCGTCGAACTCCCCGACCTCGACATCACCGCCGTGCACCGCTCCGACACCTCGGGCACCACCGAGAACTTCACCGACTACCTCGCCGCCGCTGCCCCCAGCGTGTGGGACGCCGAGAAGTCCGGTGACTGGCCGTACGAGGGTGGCGAGGCCGCCGCTCAGACCCAGGGTGTTGTCTCCGCCGTCTCCGGCGGTGTCGGCACCATCGGTTATGTCGATGCCTCGCAGGCCGGCGACTTCTCCACCGCCAAGCTCGGCAGGGACGGGTCGTTCCACGGCCCCACCACTGAGGCCGCCGCCGCCATCGTCGAGAACTCGCCGGTGGAAGATGGCCGCGCCGAGAACGACATGGCCATCAAGGTCGACCGCGAGGCCGAGGGCTACCCCATCGTGCTCGTGTCGTACCTGATCGCCTGCCAGGATTACCAGGACGACGCCAAGGCTGAGCTCGTGAAGGCCTACGCCACCTACATCGCTTCGGAAGAGGGCCAGTCGGCCTCCGCCGAGCGCGCCGGTTCCGCGCCGCTCTCCGCCGCGCTGTCCGAGCAGGTCACCGCCTCGATCGACTCCATCCAGTGATCATCAGCCTCTGATCGATGCGAAGTCGCGTCGCCCGAAACGGGTGACGCGACTTTGCACGCTCAGGGGCGTGTAATCTGCAAACCGCTACTCTCGTTTCGATTCAGGAGCGCCCATGTCGGCAACGGAAGCCCCCGAAGCCCCGCAGACAGACACCGGACCCGAGTCCGAGTCCCATTCGCTCACCCGCAGCAAGAAGCGTTTCGGCGATTCCTTCTTCCGGGGTCTGTCCACCGGATCGGGCGTCCTGATCCTCGTCATCCTGGCCGCCGTGGCCGCCTTCCTCGTGGGTCTGGCGCTGCCGGCACTCCTGGCAGACCCCGAGACGTTCCAGTTCGGGCGCGGTCAGAGCTTCTGGTCCTACGTCGCCCCGTACGCCTTCGGCACGATGTGGTCCGCCCTGCTGGCCATGGTGATGGCCGTCCCTGTCGCCGTCGGTATCGCGCTGTTCCTCACGCACTACGCGCCCAAGCGGGTGGCCTCGTCGTTCGGCTACATCATCGACCTGCTGGCCGCCGTGCCGTCCGTCGTCTTCGGCCTGTGGGGCATCGCGGTGCTGGCGCCGGCCATGCGCCCGCTGTTCCTCTGGCTCAACGAGAACGCCGGCTGGATCCCGCTGTTCAGCGGCCAGGTGTCCGGCACCGGCCGCACCATCTTCACCGCCTCCGTCGTGCTGGCCGTCATGATCCTGCCGATCATCACCGCCATCTCCCGGGAGGTGTTCCTGCAGACGCCGAAGCTCCATGAGGAGGCTTCGTTGGCGCTCGGAGCCACCCGCTGGGAGATGATCAAGCAGGCCGTGATCCCGTTCGGCATGCCGGGCATCGTGTCGGCCTGCATGCTCGGCCTCGGCCGTGCGCTCGGTGAGACGATGGCCGTCGCCATGGTGCTGTCAGGCTCGGGCATCATCAGCTTCAAGCTCCTCACCAGCCAGAACCCCAACACCATCGCGGCCAATATCGCGCAGTCCTTCCCCGAGGCGCACGACATCGGCCGCAACGAGCTCATCGCAACCGGCCTGGTGCTGTTCATCATCACCCTGATCGTCAACATGACCGCGCGGTGGATCATCAACCGCCGCAAGGAATTCTCGGGAGCCAACTGATGAGCACGACACAGACCGCACCGTCCCCGAAGACGAACGTGACGCCGAAGCCCACCCCCCTGACACACGGCAGCCTCCCCGCGTACACGGGCGTCGCGGCGCTCGTCGTGTCCGTGGCCGTCGCCGCGGGCCTGTTGGCGCTCCTGAAGTCGGCCAACATCGCCAGTGTGGTCGCGGTGGCCGCCGTGCTGTTCCTGCTGGCGATGTTCGTGCTCTCCAGCGCCGTCGAGGGCGGCCGCCGGGCCAAGGACCGCCTCGCGAAGTACGTCGTGACGGGGTTCTTCCTGATCGCGCTGACCCCGCTGGTCTCCCTGGTCTGGGGCACGGTGGCCAACGGTCTGGCCCGCTTCGACGGCGTCTTCTTCTCCTGGTCGATGCGCAACATCCTCGGGGAGGGCGGCGGCGCCGTCCACGCCATCTGGGGCACGCTGATCGTGACTGGCATCGCCACGCTGATCTCGGTGCCCGTGGGCCTGATGACGGCGATCTTCCTCGTCGAATATGCCGGCAACGGCAAGCTCGGGGCCGCGATCCGATTCTTCGTCGACGTCATGACGGGCATTCCGTCCATCGTCGCGGGCCTGTTCGCCTACACGTTGTTCTCCATGGTCTTCGGCGCCGGCCACAAGTCCGGCATGTCGGGTGCCGTCGCGTTGTCGGTCCTCATGATCCCGACGGTGGTGCGTTCCACCGAGGAGATGCTGCGGATCGTCCCCAACGAACTGCGCGAAGCCTCCTACGCCCTGGGTGTGCCGAAGTGGCGCACCATCGTGAAGGTGGTCCTCCCCACCTCGATCGCGGGCATCGTCACCGGTGTCGTGCTGGCCATCGCCCGCGTCATCGGCGAGACCGCGCCGCTGCTGGTCACGGCCTCCATCACGTCGTCGATGAACCTCGACCCCTTCGACAACCCCATGGCCACCCTGCCGGTGTTCGTGTACAACCAGTACATGTACGCGCCCGGCATTGATACGGCGGCGTACCATGCACGTGCATGGGCCGGCGCGCTCACCCTCATTCTGATCGTTATGGGACTGAACGCCATCGGGCGATTCATCGCCTGGAAGTTCGCCCCCAAGGCCGGACGCTGAGTTAAGGAACCTGGAAATGTCCAAGCGTATTGAGATCAAAGACCTTGACATCTATTACGGCAAGTTCCATGCCGTGAAGTCGGTCAACATGACCATCGAGCCCCGCGCGGTCACCGCGTTCATCGGGTCGTCCGGCTGCGGCAAGTCCACCGTGCTGCGCTCGCTGAACCGCATGCACGAGGTCATCCCCGGCGCCTACGTCGACGGCCAGGTACTCCTCGACGGCGTGGACCTGTACGCCGCCAACGTGGACCCGGTGCGCGTGCGTCGCCAGGTGGGCATGGTGTTCCAGCGCCCCAACCCGTTCCCCACGATGTCAATCAAGGAGAACATCCTGGCCGGCGTCCGCCTGAACAACGCGCGCATCTCCCGCAAGGACGCCGACGAACTCGTCGAGAAGTCGCTGCGCGGCGCCAACCTGTGGAACGAGGTCAAGGACCGCCTTGAGCGTCCCGGCTCGAGCCTCTCCGGTGGCCAGCAGCAGCGTCTGTGCATCGCCCGCGCCATCGCCGTCGAGCCTGACGTGCTGCTGATGGACGAACCCTGCTCCGCGCTCGACCCCATCTCGACCCTGGCCATCGAGGACCTGATCAAGGACCTCAAGGAGGACTACACCGTCGTCATCGTCACGCACAACATGCAGCAGGCTGCTCGGGTGTCCGACCGGACGGCCTTCTTCAACCTGAAGGCCCACGGCCAGCCGGGCGAGCTCATCGAGATGGGCCCGACGGAGAAGATCTTCCACAACCCGGAGCAGAAGGCCACGGAGGACTACATCACCGGCCGCTTCGGCTGAGCCTGGGAACCACCGAGTGACGGCGTCGCCTCTGGCGGCGCCGTTTCCCGTCTGGGGTCGGCGTCGGTGCCGCCAAATCTAGATTCGGGGTCGTCCGGCACCACAGATCCAGATGCAGTTGCTTCCTGCCTTCGGCCAGGAGCGACGCCGCACACCCCAAATCTAGATTCGAGGTCGTCCGGCACCCCAGATCCAGATCCAGGTCCTCCGGGACCACCCGCCGGTCGCTCGCGATGGTTACGCCATCACCCCCGGGGAGCCGACGACGGACGCCACGGAGGTGCGCGGCAGTGTGCTGCAGTGTTGTCCGAGTGGGCCACGGTGTTGTCCAACGGGCGCCAGGTGTTGTCCCTCCACCTCCTGGTGTTGTCCGTTGCAGCCCAGGTACAGACAACGAGCCACCCTGCATGCGAGCGTCGGCACATGTACCCGCGTCAGTCTCTGCCCATCAACCTGGTCTCCCTCGCCAGGCAACAGGCCGGCATGCTCACCACGAGGCAAATGCTCGACGGTGGCCTCAGCCGTACTGTCATTCGTCGCTTGACCGGACCATGGACCCGTCTCATGTACGGCTTGTACTGCACGGAGCGACCCACCTGGAAGTCGGCCGTCTGGGCCGGCCTCCTGGCTGGTGGGGACTCCGCCTCCGTGGGCGGCGCAGCGGCGCTCTACCTGGACGAGATCCTCCGCGATCCCCCAGAGCTGGTTACCGTGTGGAGCGCCGAAAGCCGGGCCAATCTCGCCTTGGGCGAGTGGTCGATCCTGCTCAGGCGCGGAGAACGCACCACGACCGGAACCGTCCCCCGGACGCGTGTGGAGGAAAGCCTACTGGATATGGCGGACCACGCTGCCCAGGATGACCTGACTGACGCCGTCGTACGGAGTTTCACCAATGGGAGAACCACGGCCAGTCGTCTTCTCGAAGCCCTGAAGGCGCGGGGTCGCAACGCGCATCGTCGGCACCTGCACGATCTTTGCCAGCATGCCGCCCGAGGCATCGAATCGGCCCTCGAATGGCACTTCAGTCGCTCGGTGATCGCGGCGCACGGGCTGCCGGAACCGATACTCCAGCCGAAGAGCGAGCACGGTCGCTCAGATGGCCATTGGCCAGAGTTCAGGCTTCGGTTCGAACTGGATGGTCGCCGCGACCATACAGACGCAAGTAGAGACTGGTACAGGGACAACGCCCACAAGATCCACAACGACGAAGACACTCTTCACTACGGCTGGAACTCGTCCACGAAGCAGGCGTGCCGCACGGCAGCGCAGCTCGAGGACGGTCTGCGGAAGCTGGGCTGGCCGGGGCGAGCCCGCCCCTGCAGGGCGGCGTGCGACCTGCATACGCTTCGCGCAGCCTGAACCCGCCGTCGGGGAGTTCCCGAATCTGGATCTGGCGCGGTCCGCGACCTCGAATCTTGATTCGGGGTCCATCGCCAACCGGAGCCAGATTGGACCGAATCGTGATGTGGGTCCGTCCGCGACCCCGAATCAAGATTTGGCGTCTCCCCCGTGCGTCAGCGCTTCGCCGCGGCAGCGGACGACGCGACCCGGGTCCGGGAGCGACGCGCCACCCAGCCCATGCCGCCGGCCGGCAGGATCAGCACCGCAGCGACCAGCGCGAGGCCCCCATACCCCAGCCAGGCCAGAACGGGGCCGCCGATGAGCGCGGCAGCCGCGCCCGCGTAGTTCATCAAGGCATCGGTGGCGCCCTGGAGGGGCACGCGCATGTCGCCGGAGTTCGTGCGCGCCAGCAGCGCGGAACCGGAGATCATCGTGAACGACCAGCCGACGCCCAACAGGACCAGCGCCACCGTGACCAGCGGGAAGGACTTCGGGGCGACGAGGATGATCCCGGCCGTCGACGCCAGGAGCAGCAGGCCGACGGCAGCGGTGCTCATGGCGCCGAAGCGGTCGGCGAGCCAGCCGACGACGGGGCTCAGCGCGTACATCCCCATGATGTGGAGGCTGATCACCAGGCCGATGGCGGACAGCCCGTGCCCCTCGTGCCCGAGATGCACGGGGGTCATCGACATGACGCCCACCATCACGGCGTGCCCCACGACGATGAGCAGCACCGCGAACCGCGCCACGGGGTGCGTGGCGGCCCACCTCAGTGCCGCCACGGCGCCAGTCTTGGAGGCCGGAACCGCCACTGCCGCCGTCACCGTCGTCACCGCCGGCGCGACGGAGGGCCGGTTGCTGCGGTAGAGCGCCACGATGGCCACCCCCGCCAGGGCGAAGCCGGCGACGCTGAACAGGTAAGGCCCCGCGAGTTCCGGTAGCCGGATGCCCGACCCGAGCGCCGCACCGGCGCCGCTCAAATTCGGCCCCACCACTGAGCCGATCGTCGTCGCCCACAGCACGATGGACATCAGGGTGGCCCGACGGTCCGGGCTTGCCAGGTCTGCCGCCGCGTAGCGCGACTGCAGGTTTGTCGCCTGCGCAGCGCCGAACGCCACGAGCCCCGCGAGGACGAGCAACAGCGAACCCAGCCAGGCGCCGATCAGGACGACCACAGCACCCGCCGCCGCGATCACGTAGCCCAGGACCAGCGCGAGCCGACGGCCCCGTCGCACCGCCAGATTGGCCAACGGCACCGCCAGCACCGCCGCGCCGAAGATGCTGACCGCCTGACCGGTGCCGGCCAGGTGATCGCCGCCCATGGAGGCGACCAGCAGGGCCCCGACGGCGATGCCTGACGCCACCCCGATCCCCCCGAAGGTGTTGCTCAGCAGCAGAGCGGTGATCGACCGGCGGGAACTCATGCCGGGAGGCGGGGCTCGACGCGCCAGTAGTAGAGCGGCTCGGCAGGCTTACCGCAACTGAAGGGGGCCGCGCCGTCCGTCGTGACGCGGTGCACGTCCACCGTGATCTCCCAGCCCCGCAGCCGCACGCGCACGGCGGCGCCGTCGTCGATCAGTTCGCTGGAGAGGTCGACGGCGGGGACAGGCATGAGCGAGATGCCCGCCGTATCCGGGTGCGGGGTCTCGTCGCGGCGTCCGAACTCGGCCAGCGCCCAGGCCTCAGCGGCCTGCTGCTCCGGCGGGAGGTGGGAGCGGCCCCGGTCCTTGCGAGCACCGCCCGGCCACAACGCCTTGCTCTCGGCCGCGCGGTAGGCGCTCACCGCTGCCACCGCATTGAGCCGCCCGAGGACCTGGCCGGTGGGCAGCAGCAGCATGGTGGGGGCGAAGCGGTGCCCGCCCAGGTGGGAGGCCTCCCAGATGGATTCGGGACCCACCTCTCTGGTGAGCGCCGCCAGGATGGGACGGCCTGCCAGGGCGCAGCACTGGTCGCGCCGGGCGTGGCTGCACACCAGCATGGCGGCACCGCCGTCGCGGCCTTCCGGCACACCGGCGCCACCCCAGGCTCGGATCATTTCGAGCAGCTCGGTGGGATCCGAGACCTCCGAGCGGCGCAGCCAGCCACCGTCGTCGAATCCTCCGGACAGGAGCACGGCGAGGGGATCCGTCCCGATCGTGCGGCGCTCCGGGTGCCGGATCAAGATGAAGCGGCCGCCCAGCCCTGTGATGGTGTCCTCCAGTTCCGCGCCCACCGCGGGATCCAGCAGGCGGGCGCCCGTCGCGGCGAGCGGGCCCCAGGGGCCGGGGATCTCCAGGCAGACATAGAAGGTGGCGCGCGCGGCGGTGCCCCAGGCGGGGAGGTCGGCGCGCGACCACTCCATCGAGCAACGCAGCATGGGGTCGAGACTACTCGTTCGGCACCTGGACACCGGGTGACGCCACGGGCCGGTACCCCCGGTAGGTGAGCCTCACCTTGATTGAAGAAGCCGTTCGAATGGCGAAGACTGGCGTCATGGCTGGCTTCATCAGGCGTTACCCACTCGTGGCGGCCACCCTGACCGCCCTGGTTACGGTGCTCGCGCTCCACTTCGCCGGGCAGGGCGTCGCCGCCCAGTGGATCGGCACCGGCTACGTGGTCTTCATCGTCGCCCTCACCGCCGTGGGCATGGCCAGGGACATCGCACGGGGGCACTACGGCCTCGACATCCTCGCCGTCGTCGCCATGGCAGCGGCCATCGGCGTGGGGGAATACATCGCGGCGATGATCGTGGTGCTGATGCTGACCGGCGGCGAGGCGCTGGAGGACTTCGCCGCGGCCCGGGCCACCCGCGACCTCGACGCGCTCCTCAAGCGCGCCCCCGTGACCGCCCACCGCCTGGCTTCCGAGGAACCGACCGCCGCCGTCACCGACATCCCGGTCGACGAAGTCCGCCCCGGCGACCTGCTGCTCGTCAAGCCCTCCCAGGTGGTGCCCGTCGACGGCGACCTCCTCACCGATGAGGCGACCTTCGACGAGTCATCGCTCACCGGCGAATCGCTGCCCGTCGCGAAGACCCTCGGCGACCCCGTCCTCTCGGGCTCGCTCAACACCCAGCGCGCGGTCCGCATCCGGGCCACCGCCGACGCGGCGTCGTCGCAGTACCAGCAGATCATCGCGCTCGTGCAGCAGGCGGAGGACGCCAAGGCCCCCACCGTGCGTCTCGCCGACCGCTACGCCATCCCCTTCACCCTCATCTCGCTGGTGCTGGCGGGCCTCGCCTGGTGGCTCTCCGGCGACCCCGTCCGCTTCGCCTCCGTCCTGGTCCTCGCCACCCCGTGCCCCCTGCTCATCGCCGCACCCGTCGCCTTCATGGGCGGCATGAGCGCCTCCGCGCGCTCCGGCATCATCGTCAAGGGCGGCGCCACCCTTGAGGCCCTCGCCAGGGCGAAGTCGATCGCCTTCGACAAGACCGGCACCCTCTCACACGGCGAGCCCGAACTCGTCGACGTGATCACCGCCAACGGCACCTCGCCGGAGGAACTGCTGAGGCTAGCTGCGTCCGCGGAGCAGTACTCGTCGCACGTCCTCGCCAAAGGCGTGATCCGGGCCGCCCGGGAGCGTGGCCTGGCGCTCAGCAGCACCCACGACGCGGAGGAGATCGCCACCAACGGCGTGCGGGCGCGCATCGACGGCCGGCGCGTCGTCATCGGCAAACTCGCCTTCGTGCGCGCCGAGGACCCCGCCGCCCACTCCGTGCCGCTGGGCGCCGGCCAGACCTCCGTCGCGGTCGCCGTCGACGGTCGCTTCGCCGGCACCCTCCTGCTGGCGGACCGGCTCCGGGAGAACGCGGCCCTGACCGTCGAGCAATTGAGGGGGCTAGGTTTCGAGAAGATCGCGATGCTCACCGGTGACAACCAGGACACCGCCGGGACCCTCGCCGATCAGGCCGGGATCGGGCACGTGCACGCTGAACTACTGCCCGCAGAGAAGGTGGAGCGGATCCGCGCGATGCCCGGCCCCGTGATCATGGTGGGCGACGGCGTCAACGACGCCCCCGTGCTCGCCATGGCGGATGTCGGCATCGCCATGGGCGCCCGCGGCTCCACGGCCGCCAGCGAATCGGCGGACGCCGTCATCGTGCGCGACGACGTGCACCGGGTGGTGCGCGCCGTTGAGATCGGCCGGCACACCTATCGCGTGGCGCTGACCGCGATCTGGATCGGGATCGTCCTGTCGCTGGGCCTGATGGTCGTGGCCGCGTTCGGGTACATCCCGCCCGTGGCGGGGGCGCTCACGCAGGAGGTCGTGGATCTCGCGGCCATTCTCTACGCACTGCGCGCGCTGACAGGCGGTAAGCCCGACACTCAGGCGCAGTCCACCAGCCCGACGGCCGACTTGAGCCGCAGCACGCGGCTGGTGGAATCCAGCACCTGAGCCGCGAACGACTCGTCGTCGCCCGCCGCTTCCAGGGTGGCTGTCACCATGTCGCGCATGATCGACGGGTTGGCGTTGATCACGAGGTCACCGCCGGCGTCGAAGAACCGGACCGCGCGCTCCCCCGGCTTCACGGCCTTCACGGCGGCGGCGGCGCCGAGGTCGTCGGCGATCACCACACCGTCGAAGCCCAGTTCCCCGCGCAGCAGTTCCGTGATGACGATCTGCGAGAACACGCCCTCGTTGTCCGGATCGATCTCCTCGAACACGGCCGACGACACCATGACCGAATCCACCCCCGCCTCGACGGCGGCACGGAACGGCTCGAGGTTCGGCGAATCCCGGGTTGTGTCGGTGTCCTGCGCGGCGCCGTGGTCCGTGTTCGTGGTGACCTCACCCAGGCCCGGGAAGTGCTTGACCGAGGTGGCGATCCCGGCTGACCGCATGCCTTCGATGAACCCCACCACCGAATCAGAGACAGCTTCAGGATCGGCACCGAAATCTCGCTTCAGCTTGCCGATGGGCTCGTTCGACGAGCGCTTGCCCTCGGGCACCACGTCCGCGACGGGGGCCAGGTCGTAGCGGACCCCTGCCGCATGGAGTTCCTCTGCCCAGCCGGCCGCTGCGTCGCGCAGTTCGGACGCGGGCAGGGCGCCCTGGTCGCGTGCCGACGGGATGGCGTCGAAGCCCGAGCCCTTCAGCCGCTGGACCGCGCCGCCCTCCTGGTCCACCGCGACGAGGAGCGGTAGCTGCGCGGTGCCGAGGCTGCCGAGTTCCGCCGTCAGCTTCCGCAGCTGGCTGGTGCCCGCCGTGGAGTTGCCCAGCAGCACCACCGACCCGATGCGGGAATCCGAGATGGCCGAGCGCGTCGTCGGGTCAAGCCCGCCGGTGTCGACGCCGACCATGAACAGCTGGCCCACCTGCTGCTCCAGCGACAGCTCCTCCGCCAGCGCGCGGCACTCGTCGGCGGGCGCCGCCTCGGGCGAGATCAGTTCCTGTGTGGTTGTCCCGCCGTCCGCGACGGGGGCGGACTGCGCCGACTCCAGGGCCGGCTCAGCCGTGCGGTACTGCGGCGGGATCAGCGGTTCTGTGGCGCAGCCGGTCAGCCCGAGCGCCGCCACCCCCACCGCTGCCAGGATGCGCCTCACTTGTGCTGCTCCGCATGCCGCTGGGCGGAGAGCAGGCCGAGCAGCGCGTTCTCCACCACCTCCGGCAGCGCGGGGTGGATCCAGTACTGGCCGCGGGCCATCTCGTCGACCCGCAGGCCGAAGCTCATCGCCTGGATGAGGGGCTGGATGAGGGTGGGCGCCTGGGGGCCGATGATGTGGGCTCCCAGCAGCCGCCGGCTCCCCGGATCTGCGAGCAGCTTGACGAAGTGCCCCTCGTCCTCGAGCGCCCAGCCGTACGCCACGTCGCCGTAGCGCTG
Source organism: Tessaracoccus zhenghani (assembly GCF_054552775.1). NCBI lineage: Bacteria > Bacillati > Actinomycetota > Actinomycetes > Propionibacteriales > Propionibacteriaceae > Tessaracoccus > Tessaracoccus zhenghani. The sequence continues at coordinate 1,592,264 of NZ_CM137275.1, forward strand.
GCGGGCGGCGACATACGGGGTGCCCCAGTCCTTGAGCTGCTCCTCCGTGGCGCCGACGGCCGCCACCTGCGGGTCTGTGAAGACGGCGTAGGGGACGTAGCGGTGGTCCGTCTCGATGGGGCGCTCCGGGTGCAGGAGGTTGTGCTGCACCGTGCGCATCTCCGCGTTGGCCACGTGCTTGAGCAGGTAGTCCGACGAGACATCGCCCAGCGCCCACACGCCCTCGGCGCTGGTGCGCTGCTGCGCGTCCACCCGGATCTGGCCGAAGGCGCGCATCTCCACTCCCCCGGCGGCCGGGTCCAGGGCATCGGAGTTGCGCTCCCGTCCGACGGCCACCAGCACGGCGTCGGCGTAGTACTCGTACTCGATGCCGTTGCGGTCTGTGGTGACTACGGTGACCCCGCCGTCGGCGCTGCGCTCGAAGGACGACAGCGCCTGGTTGAGGCGCAGCTGCACGCGCCGGCCCAGCTTGTGGGCGAACTGCTCCGAGATCTCGCGGTCCGCGCCGCGCAACAGCACCTCCGAGCGGTTGATCAGCGTGACCTTCGTGCCGAGCGAGGCGAACACGTGCGCGAACTCAGCCGCGATGAAGCCACCGCCGAGGATCACCAGACGCTTGGGGCGCTCGTCGACCCGCATGATGGTGTCTGAGGTGTAGAGGCTGCTGCGGATGTCGTCGATGCCCGGCACGTCCACCATGCGGGGCCGCGAACCCGTGGCCAGCACGATACGGTCCGCGCTGATCTGGACATCCCCCACCTGGAGGGTGCGCTCGCCGATGAAGCGCGCCTCGTCACGGAAGACGGTCACGTTCGGCGACCGCATCCGCCAGTCGAGGCCGCCGGCGGAGATGGGGTCGATGCGGCCGAAGATGCGGTCGCGGATGGCCGCCCAGTCTGAACCCTTGTACTCCAGGTCCACCCCGAGGCGGGCGGCCTCATGCGGCGAGGCCGCCAGGTCTGCCGGCAGCACGAACATCTTGGTGGGGATGCAGCCGCGATTGAGGCAGGTGCCGCCGAACGTCTCGTCCCGGTCGATGAGTGCGATGTTCCACTTGTCGAACCGTTCATCGATGAGGGAGTTTCCAGAGCCGGAACCGATGACCACGAGATCGAAATGCTGCATGGCGCCCATTGTTCCATGCGTAAGGTAAAGGCCATGAGCAACACGTGGTCTGTGGTTACCGGAGGATCGACAGGGCTGGGGGTGGCGTTCGCCGAACGCCTCGCCGCCGAGGGCAGCGACGTCTGGCTCGCTGCCCGCAGCGAGGAGCAGATGCAGGATGTCGCCCGCCGGCTGGAGTCCGAGTACGGCGTCGCCACCCGTATCTCGACAGTGGACCTGACGCACCGTGAGGCGCGGCGCGCGTTCGTCGAGGAGGTCCGTGCGGCCAAGGTGGGCCACCTGGTGAACAACGCCGGCTTCGCCCAGCTCGGCCGGTTCGCCGCCTCAGACCCCGAGGGCACCACCGACATGTTGGAACTCAACATCGTCGCGCTCACGGACCTCACGCACGCCGTCCTGCCGGGGATGCTGGAGCGCGGGCGGGGCGCCATCGTCAACGTCGCCTCCACCGCGGCGTTCCAGGCGACGCCCAACATGGCCGCCTACGCGGCGAGCAAGGCGTACGTCCTGCGATTCAGCGTCGCGCTGTGGCGCGAGCTCAAGCCCACCGGCGTGCGGGTCATCGCCAGCTGTCCAGGGGCGACCGAGACCGGGTTCTGGGCCCGGGGCGGCGACGAGAACATGATGCGCAACCGCCGCGCCCCGGAACAGGTGGCGACGGTGACGTTCGACGCGCTGCGGAAGCACCGACCGTTCGTCGTGGACGGCACCGTGAACCGGGTGATGGCGTTCGCCACCCGCCTGGTCCCGACGGGCCTGCAGACGCAGCTCGCCGACGTCGTCACCTCGTCGCGTTAGGAGACCGTGACGGCCTTGTTCTCCTTGACCTCGGTCGGCGGATCGCCGTCGAGGACGGTCACGGTGATGTCGAGGCTGCCCTTCGGCAGTGAGGTGGTCACCGTCCACACCCGCCAGCCCTCGACGTTGACGCCGGCCGTGGTCTGAGCGGTGGTCTCGAGGATGACCTCGCCCGAATCCTGATCCGTGATCCGGACGACGGGCACACCCACGCCCTCCTTCACGGTCCCGATGATCGAGGCCTGCCCCGCGCTCAGGGTCGCCCGGTTGCGGGGTGAACTGATCCACACCGCCGGCATCGGGGCCAGACCGGTGCGCCCGTACCCCTCGGGATCGTCGAAGCCCTCGGGCGGGGTGCCACCGTCGGAGCGGAAGAACACCTTCAGCCGCGGGTTGCCCACCAGCTCGGAGGCCGTGTAGATCACCTGGTCACGCGCGCGGGCGATGGCCACGGGTGACGTCAGGCCCTCGTAGGCCTCCGCCGACAGGTCCACGACCAGCTCGTCGCCGTGGATCTCGGCGCTCAGCAGCTTCCCGGCACTCCAGACGGTGCGGTAGTCCGGGTCCATCGGCACGAGGCCCAGCAGCGAGTTGAGCGCCGCCCGCACCAGGTTCCCGGTGGAGGGCAGATCGCGCAGTTCCCGGTAGAGCCGCCAGTCGCTGGCCACGTAGTACAGCGGCGTGTTGCGCACCGTGGCGTTGATCGACCGCGACTCCACCGCCGTCGGTGTGACCACCGGTTCAGCGGCGGGTTCGACGGTGGTGCCGATGTCGTCGCGCATCAACGCGGCCAGCACGATCCCGACGAGGACGGCGAGCACTGTCAACACCACCACTGCACGCGGCCGGAACCTGGTGCCGCGGTCTTCGGAGATGTGCTCCAGTTCACCCTCGAGCATGTCCGTCTCCGGCACCGCGGTGACGCGGGCCGCGGAGCGCAGCGCGGCCGTCAACTCCTGGGAGAGTGACTCGATCACACCGGGCTGGCTGCCGAGCGTCGGCGCACCGACCCTGGCACGCAGTTGTTCGAGCGCCCCCTCGAGCTTGACGTTCGCGCCGCGCACCGAGAGCCGCATGATGCCGGCCAGGTCCGGGCCGAACACCGAGAGGTAATGGCTGACGATGAGGAGCTCCGCGGTGCGCGGAGCCATGGCCGACACGGCGCGGAGGATCTCGTCCTGCCGGGGCTCATCCACCTGCGGCAGGTGCAGGGGCTGCAGCGCAGGCCGCGTGGCGCGCGCCAGATGCACGACGTGTTCCTGCACGAAGTAGACCCGCTCGACGGGGTCGATGAGCCGGTTGGACCGGCGCTGCAGCGCCAGCAGCGCGCTACGCACGATGGTGGCGGACCGGTCCTCGGCACCGAGGAGGACGCAGAGCCGGTGCAGGGTCGGCCCTTCCTCCTCGTACAGCCTGGGGAGCCAGTCTTCCGCCTCGTCGCCCGCCACGGGTCAGATACCGGCGTACGAGTGCAACCCACTGAACAGCAGATTGACGCCCACGAAGTTGAACCAGAAGGCGAACACGCCGATGACCGCGATGATCGCGACCGGGCGGCCACGCCAGCCCGCCGTCGCGCGGGCGTGCAGGTAGGCCACGTACACCACCCACGTGATGAACGACCACGTCTCCTTGGGGTCCCAGTTCCAGAACCGTCCCCAGGCGTACTGCGCCCAGATGGAGCCGGCCACGATGGTGAACGTCCAGAGGGGCACGGCGAACGCGTGCAGCCGGTAGGAGAGGAGGTCGAGCTTCGCGGACGACGGCACCTTCGCCAGGTAGCCCCGGATTTCACCCTGCCCCGCCTGGGCCCGGCTCTCGGCGCGTTCCCGGAGCAGGTAGAGGATCGAGGCGAGCGCCCCCACGTTGAAAGCCGCTCCGGCGATGGCCGCGGCCACGATGTGGATGACGAACCAGACGCTGTGCAGCGCCGGCACGAGCGGCGCGACCTCGACGTACCACTGCGTGACGGCCAGTCCGACCCCGACGGTGAACAGCAGCGTCATGCCCAACCCGAGCCAGCGCATCCCCCACTTCAGGGCCACCACGAGGTACAGGACCGCAGCGAAGGCCATCGTCGAGGTGATGAACTCGTACATGTTGCCCCACGGCGGACGCCCGGCCGCCACGCCCCGCAGCACGACGGCCGAAACCTGCATCAGTGCGGCCACCACGGTGAAGATCAGACCGAGCCGGCCGAACAGGTCCACGCGGGTGCGGGCACCGTCCTCAGAACCGTCGAGGGGACGCACCGGGGACTGTCCGCGCGCGGAGGACCATTCGACGGTGTGCGCGGCGAACGCGATGAGGTACACCACCGCGGCATAGACCATCAGGGTGTAGGACCACTCGGACAGGGTCGTCATGCAACGGGCTCCTCGTTGTCGGGGTGGGGCGCGGCCCCACCATTGTGCCCCGGTTCGCCGGTCACCGCCCCCAGCAGGGCGGCCACCTCCTCGTCGAGGCCTGTTGCCGTGTCGGTACGGTCGAGGCCGCCGACGATGACCTCACCGTCGGCGATGCGCACGAACAGCCGCCGGGGCCGGATGTACAAGCTAAGCGTGAGGCCGATGACGCCCACCGAGATGGCGATGAGGGTGAGCACGTTGCCGGGGGTCTCACTGACCTGGAGGCGCACCCACCGCTTGTAGCCGTCGAAACTCACGGAACCGAGGTCGTCCGGCAATGACATGTGCGCGCCGGGCAACATCCGGGCGCTCAGCACCTGCCCGTCATCGCCCGGCACCTGCTGCATGCCCTCGCTGTTGAGGACGTACACGTTCTCCGGCGCGCCGGTCTCGACGGCGGGCTCACCGAACCACGCGTTGAGGAAGACCTCCGGGTTGAGCGCATCCGGGAACACCGAATGGGGACCGGTCTCGTCCAGCACCGCAGTGGGGAGGAACCACGCCTCGAACGCCAGGCGCTGGGGGCGCGCGTCCGGCACCTTGATGACGCCGGCGGAGGAGAAGTTGCCGTCCTGGGGCAGGAACACGACGGGGCCGCTGAAGGCCACGTCGCCGTTGCCGTCCGTCACGGTGAAGATGGGGGCGTAGCCGTGGGCCTGCAGGTTCACCTGGGTGCCGCCGGCCGTGATGAGCGGTTCGTTGACCGTCATCTGCACGGGGCGCGTGCCCTGGGAATCCGAGAGCGTGACGTCGGCGTCGAAGACCCGGGCGGCGCCGCGCTGCACGTCTCCCGTCTCGAACTCGGCATGGAACTCGTCGATGGTGACGCTGAAGCGCTCCAGGTGGTCCGTGTCGAGGAAACCACCGGAGGTGAAGTCGTCGTACTGCGTGATGACGTTGGAGAAGCCGCGGCCCTCGACGACGATCGCGCTGCCGGAAAAGCCCCACAGGTTGGACCAGGCCAGCCCCACGAGCACGGCCAGGAGGGACAGGTGGAAGGTGAGGTTCCCGAACTCGCGCAGGTAGCCGCGTTCGGCGCTGACGCCCGCGTCGGTCACCCGGGTGCGGTACCGCTTGGACTCCAGCCACGCCTCCGCCCGCGCCTCGGGGGCCTGGCCCGCGGACGCCGTCGGGGCAAGGGCTGCGCGTGCCGTCACCGGCAGCCGCTCGATGCGGGCCGGCACGTTCGGCGGGGGTTTGCGCACCGCGCGCCAGTACTTCGTCACGCGCGGGATGATGCAGCCGATGAGCGAGGCGAACAGCAGGAGGTAGACGGCCGAGAACACCGCCGAGGTGTAGATGTCGTAGAAGCCCAGCGGCTCGAGGATGCGGTCCCAGAAGGGGTTGGCGGCCTTGAAGTCGATGACCTCGATGGGTTCGGTGTTGCGCTGCGGGATGATCGAGCCCGGGATGGCGGCGATGGCCAGGAGGAACAACAGCAGCAGCGCCGTGCGCATGCTCGTGAGCTGACCCCAGGCCCACCTCAGTGTCTCCGTGACGGGGTTGCGCCGGTTCACAGGATCGTCCCGAAGTTGGCGGCCCACTGTCGGAGCACCACCATCAGCATGTCCCAGAGGCCGGTGATCATCGCGACGCCCACCAGCATCATGACGATGCCCCCGATGCGCTGCATCAGACGTTGGTTGCGCTTCATCCAGTTCAGCCGCGGCGCCAGGGTCGTGAAGGCCAGCGCGAAGGCGACGAACGGCAGGCCGAGGCCCAGGGCGTAGAAGAAAGCCAGGATGCCGCCGCGCGTGGCGGAGCCCTCATTGAGCGCCATGGTGAGCACCACAGACAGCGCGGGTCCGATGCAGGGCGTCCAGCCCAGGCCGAACACCATGCCGAGGAACGGCGAGGCCCACACCCCCATCTTCGGCGTCACGCTGGGCGTCCACATGCGCGGCATGGGGAGGAAGCCGGCGAACGCGGCGCCCAGCACCAGGATGATGAAACCGAGCACGATCGTGATGAGCGAGGAGTTGCTGAGGAGCGCGCCACCGATGCCGCCGATCAGCGCCCCGGTGAGCACGAAGACCACGGAGAAACCGAGGATGAAGCCGAGGGTGCCGAACAGCAGCAACCGCTTCTTCGCCGTGCCGTCGGCGATCTCGCTGGCCCCCAACCCCGACGCGTAACTGAGGTAGCCGGGCAGCAACGGGAGCACGCACGGGGAGGCGAAGGACACCAGGCCGGCGAGCACCGCGACAGGGATGGCGAGCAGCATCGACGACCCGAGGGCCGTCTGCACCCAACTCTCCAACAGGATCACGAGGCGTTCACGTCCTCCACGATGCCTTTCAAGGTCGATGCGCTGACCTCTCCGAGCACGCGTGCGGCGACGCGGCCCTCCGCGTCGATGACCACCGTGCTGGGGATGGCCTTGGGCGGCAGCTGGGCGAATTCCAGCAGGAGGACGCCGTCGGGGTCGTGGAGCGACGGGTACCCGATGCCGAACGAGCGCTCGAACGCCAGGGCGGCGGCAACGGTGTCGCGGGTGTTGATGCCGAGGAAATTGGCCGTGCCCTCGAGTTCTTCGGAACTCTTCACCAGCTCGGGGGCCTCCGCGCGGCACGGGGCGCACCAGGATCCCCATACGTTGATGATCAGTGGCTGCCCGGCGAAGTCCGCCGTCGAGAGCGTCTCCCCGTCGAGCGTCTCGCCTTCCAGCACCGGGGCCTCGGAGCGTTCCTCCGGCGCGATGATGGTCACGCTGCCGTCGCCCCCGACGAAACCGGCCGTGCCCCCGGCGCCTTCGTCCTCTGCCGTGGAACAGGCGCTCAAGAGGAGCGCGGCAGCGGCGAGCCCGGCGACCAGTCGGGTCACGTGCCCACCCTCCACCTGCGGCCGGCCTTGACCGGCAGGAGGTCTGCGGCGGGCTCCGCGTAGTCGACGGCGGTCACCCGGCCGTCGCGGAGGGTGAAGCTGGTCACGGAGCAGAGCGTGCACTGCCGCTTCCGCGGGTCGTGGGCGAAGCGGCGGCCCTCCGCGGCCATCCGCGCGATCCAGATGGACAGCTGGTGGCTCACGACGAGGGCCTGACCGCCGTCACCGGCGGCGACGGCCGCGTCCTGGATGGCGGCGGCCATCCGCTTGGCGATCTCCGTGTACGGCTCACCCCAGCTGGGAAGGAGGGGGTTGCGCATGTGCCAGAACATCCTGGGGTCCCGCAGGGCGCGGTTGTCGCGGCCGAAGGACTTGCCCTCGAACTTGTTGTCGGCCTCGATGACCCGCTCGTCCTCGACCACCTCGAGCTGCGGGAACAGCGCCGCCGTGGGCGCCAGGGTCTCCTTGGCGCGCTGCAGCGGGGAGGTGCGCAGGTGCGTCAACGGCACGTCGCGCCAGTGGTCGGCCATGCGGGCGGCCATCTGGTGGCCGAGTTCTGAGAGGCCGAAGCCGGGGAGTCTGCCGTAGAGCAACCCGTCCGGGTTGTGCACCTGGCCGTGCCGCATGACGTGCACCGTAGCTGTGGTCATGGGGAGAGCCTACGCAGTGGCTTCAACGGGCTTGCGCCGGCGACGCCGCTTCCGTTGCGAGGGCTTCGTGAGCGGCAGCCCGGCGTCGATCTGGTCCTGCCTGCGGCGGTCTGCGAAACGGGCGAGCGACTCGGCCAGCGACTCGAACGTGGGAGCGTCGGCGGTCACGTCGACGCGGAGCCCGTGGATCTCGCAGGCGGCGGCAGTTGCCGGCCCGATGGCGGCCACGACGGTGGCGGCGTGGGGCTTACCCGCGATGCCGATCATGTTGCGGACCGCGGTGGCGGACGTGAAGACGACGGCGTCGAAGTTGCCGGTCTTGATGTCCTCGCGCACCTCCGGCGCGGGAGGCGCTGCACGGACGGTGCGGTAGGCGGTGACCTCTTCCACTTCCCAGCCGAGCTTGCTCAGCCCGACGAGGAGGGGCTCGACGGAAACGTCGGCGCTGGGCACGAGTACCCGGTCCAGCGGGTCGATGAGGTCGTCGTAGGCCGGGAACTCATGGGCGAGGGCGCCGGTGGTGTTCTCCACCACGGGGACGAGGTCCGCCTTGATGCCCAGCCTGGTGAGCGCCTCGACAGTGCCGCGACCGACGGCGGCGAGGTTGATTCCGGAGAGCGCGCGTGAGTCCAGGCCGTACTCGTCGAGCCGCTCGGCGATGGCGCCCACGGCATGGGGCGAGGTGAACACGACCCACAGGTAGCGACCGTCGACGAGGCCGCGAACGGCGCGTTCCATGGCCTGCTCGGTGCGGGGCGGCTCAATGGTCATGGTCGCCACGATCTCCGTGGAGGCGCCGTAGTGGGCGAGTTCCTCGACGAGGGGATCGAGCGGGTCCTTGGTGCTGGGGGCGACCACCCGCCAGTCGAACAGGGGCTTGCCCTCGAACCAGGCGTAACGCTGGCGGCGGGATTCCTCGATGCCGGGGCCGACGATGAAGAAGCACTCGTCTGCGTCCGAGCTGTCCACCTCGGCCCAGGTGAGCAGTTCGCTGACCTGGCCAGTGCTGCCCACGCCCGTGAGCGAGAGGCAGGAGCCGTCGGCGCCGTAGCGCTGGATGGCCTGCTCGGCCAGCCGGCCGGCGGATTCGCCGGTGGCGCGCACGATCAGCGTCTCGGCGGCGGGCCATCTGTTGATGTCCGGCACCTCGAGCGTGGCGTCGAGAGCAGCGAACGACGACGTCGCCGCAACGGCACCGAACGACAGGGCGGCGCTCCACCGGTTGATGCCCGGCACGACGTTGACGCGCAGACCTGCGGCCTGGAGAACTTCCGGCAGCACCCCACCTGCGTCGGCGTCGGTGAAGAAGTCTCCTCCGTGGAGACGGACGACCTTTCGCCCCTTGGCGACCGCACTGAGAATGGCCGTGACCTCGTCGTCGCCACCCGCGAACCGGAGTTCTGCGTGAGCGGGGACGAGATGACTGACCGGTTCCTCGTCGTCGTCCTCGTCGATGATGACCAGATCCGCCATCCGGAGGGCGCGGGACCCGCTCATCGTCAACAGGCCCAGGTCTCCGGGGCCAGAGCCGACGAAGGTCACAGAACCTCCAGTTGGTTCAAACTCCGGCGGGGAGGCCGGGGAGGTTGGTTCCAAGGAGCTGGTCACGTCGAGGATTTTCCGTTCTTAGGCCTTCAGGGGGTCCAGTCTGCGGAGGTGAGCTGAGGCGCGCTGGTAACCAGCGCCGCACGCAACGCCTTCTCGTCGACGAACCAGTAGCCGTGCAGCTCCTGATCCACGAAGGTCACCGGGACGTGGTCTGTAAACCGCGCCCGAAGATGTTCGTGGGTGTCGACATCAATGACGCGCCAGCCCACTCCCATATCCTCACAGGTTCTGCGGATGACGGCTTCGGCTTCCACACAGAGGTGGCAACCGTCGCGGGTCAACAGCAGTACCCGGGAGGGTGGAGTCACTACTTACCGGCGCGGCGACGCTGAATACGAGTGCGCTTCAGCAGCTTGCGGTGCTTCTTCTTCGACATGCGCTTACGGCGCTTCTTGATGACAGAACCCACTGTGTGCCTTTCTAGCCGGGGTTGTACTACGGACGTATCGACTGTCCTGCGGACGGTCAGACTCTCAATCTTAACCTGCACCGGGCAGGTTCAACCAATCCCGCTCCCGCGCGGGCACGGTCAGTGACTAGCTCTTGCCCATCTCGATGCCGCGGGTGCGGCACGCCTCGATGGCGTCGAGGAACGCGGCGCGCACGCCGTGGTCGTCGAGCGAGCGCAGGGCGGCTGCTGTGGTGCCTGCCGGCGACGTGACCATCTCACGCAGTTGGGTGGCCGACTTGCCGGTTTCAGCCAGCATTGCGGCCGATCCGACGAACGTCTGCGTCACCAGCTCGGTGGCCTCCGCGCGGGTGAGCCCCTGGTGCACCCCGCCTTCGATCATGGCCTCGGCGACATAGAAGAGGTAGGCGGGACCGGAGCCCGACAATGCGGTCAGCGCGTCCAACTGCTTCTCGTCGATCACGACGGCGCGGCCCACGGCGTCGAGGAGCCCACGGACCCGCTCGACGTGCTCCACGGTGGCCTGGTTGCCGCGGACGACACCGGCCATCCCCTTGCCCACCAGCGCGGGTGTGTTCGGCATGACGCGGATGACTGCGCGCCCCGGCACGGCGCTCTCCAGCGCTGCGAGGGTCACGCCGGCGGCGATGGAGACCACCAGGCTCTCCCCTGCCAGGTCGTCCTTCAGCACCTTCAGGATGCCGTCGATCTGGTGCGGTTTGACCGCCAGGACGACGGTGTCTGCCTGCGCAGCCTCCGCGAGCGACACCCCGGTCACGCCGTGGCGCTCCTCGAGCTCCTGCACGCGCGGCTCGTAGGCGTCGACGATCACGATGTCGGAGCTGGGGATGCCAGAAGCCAGCCAGCCGGCGATGAGGGCCTCCCCCATGGCCCCGGCGCCGATGACCGCGATCATTTGACGAGCAGTTCTGCGATCTGGATGGTGTTCAGCGCGGCGCCCTTGCGCAGGTTGTCGTTGCTGATGAACAGCACGAGGCCCTTGTTGCCCTCGATGCTGCGGTCCTGACGGATGCGGCCCACCAGCGACGTGTCGCCGCCCGCGGCGGCCAGCGGCGTGGGCACGTCGGAAAGTTCGACACCGGCGGCTTCCGCCAGCACGGCGCGCGCCTCGTCCGGGGTGATGTCGCGGTCGAAACGGGCGTGGACGCTGAGCGAGTGACCGGTGAACACGGGCACCCGCACGCAGGTGCCGGCGACGAGCAGGTCAGGGAGATGGAGGATCTTGCGCGACTCGTTGCGCAGCTTCTTCTCCTCATCCGTCTCGCCCTCACCGTCGTCGACGAGGTTGCCCGCCAACGCCACCACGTTGAACGCGATGGGGGCGACGTACGGGCCGGTGCTGGTGGGCTGGAACTGCGAGCCGTCGTGCGCGAGCACGGTGGGGTCCTCGATCTGGCCGAGTTGGCCCGCGAGCGCCTCCACCCCGGCGACGCCGGAGCCGGAGACGGCCTGGAACGTGGTCACCTGCAGCGCGGCGAGGCCCGCCGCGTCGTGGAGGGCCTTGAGCACCGGCATGGCCGCCATGGTGGTGCAGTTGGGGTTGGCGATGATGCCGAGTTCGGCCTTGTCGACGTCCTCCGGGTTCACCTCGGAGACGATCAGCGGCACGCGCTCGTCGAGGCGCCAGGCGCTCGAGTTGTCGACGACGGTGGCGCCCGCTGCGGCGACCTTCTCGGCGTACGCCTTGGAGGTGGAGCCTCCCGCAGAGAACAGGGCAACATCGAGACCGGCGAAGTCTGCCTTCGCCATGTCCTCCACGATGATCTCCTCGCCCTTCCAGGGCAGCGTCCGGCCGGCGGACCGCTCGGAGGCGAAGTAACGGATCTCATCGACGGGATAGTTGCGCTCCTCGAGCAGGGTACGAAGGACTCCGCCGACCTGCCCCGTGGCACCAAAAATTCCAACACGCATGGGCGCATTGTAACCGCCGATGCCGACGTCGCCATGGTCGGCGAGTGGCTGTGGACGGCTGGGGCAGAACGCGCTCGTCCGCACGGGCACAAGCTGGAAATGGCGGGCTTCAGGTTCCAGACTCAGTGCTGGGTTTGGCGCCGTCCTTGGCATCAAAGCCAGCAGTGAACAGCCAACCCGATTTCGCTGCTGGATGTGGCGCCCTTGACGATGGGCACCGTCAAACCGGAAGGCTGACCTCAGAGGCCGACCCACCCCATCACCACGGGCAGCAGCGGTGCACCGAGGAAGGCGACGATGTCCAGCAACGTGTGCACGACCACCAGCGGCATGACCCGCGTGATCTTCAGGTAGAGCCAGCCGAAGACCAGGCCCATGACCAGGTTGCCGATGAAGCCGCCGAAGCCCTGGTAGAGGTGGTACCCGCCCCTGATCACGGCGCTCACCACGAGGATGACCCACATCTGGCCGCCTCGCTGGGCCCATCGGGTGAACAGGTAGCCCACCATCACGACCTCTTCGAGCACGCCGTTCATCACCGCCCTGGCCAGCAGCATGGGCACCGTCCACCAGTTGTCCGCCAGGTTCGCCGGTTGGACCTGGGTGTTGATGCCGATCTGGAAGGCGAAGATGAAGAAGGCCAGGCCCGCCACGCCGATGACGGCGAACACGCCGAGACCCCACGCCACGTCGAAGCCGGGTCTGCGGAGGTCGAAACCCATCACGCGCCAGGGCCCCTCGGCCGGGCGGTGGTGCACGGCCAGCAGAAACAGGACGAGCACCACGGGCATCAGCGGGAAGATGAGGCCGGCCAACTGGTACGCGAGGTCGAGCCAGGGCCGGTCCGGTGTGGTGGACGTGTTCATCCGCGTCACCTGCTGCGCCAGCGGCTCCGGGCGGGTGAGCTTGTTGATGATCGACAGCAGTGCGTAGACCGCGGACTGGCCGAGCGAGATGAGCAGCACCACCACGATCTCGGTGCGCAGGCGCTGGAGCCCCGGGCGGGGAACGGACGTGACTGTCATGGCCTCAACTCTTGTCGGCCACCGCGCGCAGGTAGCTGAACGCTGTGCGGGGGCGGGCGGCGATGCGGGTGGTCAGGTACTCGAACCAGCCCGGCCCGAAGGGGACATAGGTGCGCGACGTGAAGCCGATGTCCGTCAGGCGACGCTGTTCCAGCGGCCGCACGCCGTAGAACATCTGGAACTCGAACCCGTCGCGGGGGATGGCGTTGCGGCGCGCAAGGTCCTGGGCGATGGCGATCAGCGTGGGGTCATGCGAGGCCAGCATGGCGTAGGAACCCGATTCCATGGCGACGCGGAGGCAGCGCACCAGGGCAAGCTGCTTGTCGCGCTCCCTGCGGTAGCCCATCGACGGCGGCACGGGGTAGGAGCCGACGCACAGCCGCACGCGGGCACCGGCACCGGCAGCTGTGGCCAGGTCACGCTCGGCGCGTCGGATGTCGGCCGGCAACGTGATGCCGAGGAGGGGGTGGTCCAACCGGGCCCGCTGCCAGAGGTCCAGCGTGGGCTGGTACTTGTCTGCCCCCTGCATCTCCAGCGTGATCAGGGCCCCGGCGTCATCTGCGGCCCGGCACAACCCGTCCAGCACCGCTGCTGCTGCCACGCGGTCGTCGCGGAGGCCGAGGGACGACGGCTTGACCGACAGTTCAGCGCCCCGGGCGAGGTCCCCCAGATGCTCGAGTGTCTCGAGGATCCGGCCCGGCGACTCCGACTCGTCGTCGCTGGTGGGCAGGTAGGCCAACGAGATCTCGAGGCCCTGCTTCTTCAGCTTACGGGCCACCGCGATGGCGTCGGCCTCGGCGGGCACCACGTACGCGCTGGCGAATTCCTCGGCCACGCCGCTACTGAGGGCGGCACCCTGAACCCACCGAGACCGGATCACGGAGCGCACTGCGCTGTGGAGCCGCGACATATCAGTGGGCCCCGGCCTGCGCCTTGGCGAGCGTGTCGCGCACGGTCTGCAGGGCCCCGCCCAAGAGGTCCTCGCGTTCGTGGCGCGAGCGGGCGCGGCGCGTCGACACCTCGAGCACGATGTGCCCCGTGTACCCGGCACGCACGATCTCAGCCAGGACGCCCCAGGCGTTCTGGTCCCCCTCGCCGGGAAGCAGGTGTTCGTCCTTGAAGGACCCGCGACCGTCCGTGAAGTGCACGTTGGCCAGCCTGTCTCCCCAGGCGTGCACGAAGTCCATCGACTGACGCTGCGAGGTGGAGGCATGGGACAGGTCCAAGGTCAGGTGGTCATAGTCATAGGGCGTGGGATCCCAGCCGGGCAGGTAGGTCTGCATCGGACCTGCAGGCGTACGCCAGGGGAACATGTTCTCCACGCAGAACTTCACGCCCCCCTCGGCGTTGAGCCGCTTGATGCCGTCCACGAAGCCGGCACCGTACTCACGCTGCCAGCGGAAGGGGGGGTGCACCACGACGATGTCGCCGCCCAGGTGCTGCACCGCCTCGCCGGATCGCTTGAGTTTGCCCCACGCGTCGGAGCCCCAGGTGCCCTGGGTAATCAGCAGGGTGGGCGCGTGCACCGACAGCACCGGCACGCCGTGGTAGTTCGCCAGTTTCTCCACAGCCGCGATGTCTGTGGACAGGGCGTCGACGCCGACCATCAGTTCGATGCCGTCGTACCCGAGCGCAGCCGCCAACTCGAATGCGCTGGCGGAGGCTTCCGGATACACGGAAGTGGTCGACAAGAGAACCTTCGACTGGGTCACATCGCCACCCTACCGCGCACACAGATCCCGCCGGTTGACCCGTGGGATCGCGATCGCCGACACCACGCCGATAGCCGCCCGGCAAGCCCCGATTAGTCGTTTCGCCCCCACGAGGGGAAGAATGTCGGTATGCACGTCGACCATTTGATCTTCGCAACCGGTCCCGCAGGTCTCAAGGGTGAGGCTGAACGACTGGCTGACGCACTGGGCACCGAATACAAGGACGGCGGTTTCCACCCCCGGTTCGGTACGCGCAACCACATCATCCCCTTGGCGGACGCCCGCTACATCGAGGTGGTCGAGGTGCTCGACCACCCCGCAGCGGACAAGGCCGCCTTCGGCCAAGCCGTCCGCGCCCGCTCCGAAATGGGCGGCGGCTGGCTCGGCTGGGTACTGAGCGTCAACGACATCTCCCCCTACGAGAAGCGCCTCGACCGCTCCGCAGTGCCCGGCTCACGCCTGTTCCCCGACGGCCGCCGGCTCGAGTGGGTCCAGATCGGCATCCGCGGGCTCATCGCCGATCCGCAGCTCCCCTACTTCCTCGAATGGAAGTCGGACGATTCGCTCCGCCCCGCCGCCCTCCACGGCGACTGCGCATTGAAGGAACTGCAGATCTCGGGCTCGGCGGACCGCCTCTCCGAATGGCTGGGCGTGGACGTCGCGGACCAGATCGACGGCATCAAGCTGGACCTGGTGTCGCCCAACGGCACCCCCGGCCTCAACTCCGTCACGTTCGACACCCCCTCCAAGGGCACCGTCACCATCTAACTCGTGGCGCCATCGACGACGGCTCGTCCGACTTTGTCTGCGCCGTGACCTAGGCTCAAGCGCGTGGCGAAGAAACAGGACACCTACAACTGCACCGAGTGCGGCTGGACGTCCGTGCGCTGGGTCGGCCGCTGCGGCGAATGCCAGGCCTGGGGCACGGTGGTCGAGCGGGGGGCGCCACGGCTGCGCGCGGTGGCCTCCTCCGTGCCCATGCAGCAGGCGGTGCCCATCTCGCAGGTGCCCACGGATTCGGCCCAGCGCAAGCTGACCACCATCGCCGAACTGGACCGCGTGCTGGGTGACGGCCTCGTTCCCGGTGCGGTCGTCCTGTTGGCAGGCGAGCCCGGTGTCGGCAAATCCACGCTCCTGCTCGACGTCGCCGCCAAGTGGGCCCGCTCCGGTGAGAAGACCCTCTACATCTCCGGCGAGGAGTCCGCGTCCCAGGTGCGGCTACGCGCTGAACGCACCGGCGCCGTCGACGACGAGCTGTACCTCGCCTCGGAGACAGACCTCGGCACGGTGCTGGGCCACATGGAACAGGTGCGCCCCTCCCTGCTGGTGCTGGACTCGGTGCAGACCATCTCTGCCGCGGACGCGGACGGCGCGCCGGGCGGCCCCAGCCAGGTCCGCGAGATCACCGCCGCCATCGCCCGCGTCGCCAAGCGTGAGAACATGGCGGCGATCATCGTCGGGCACGTCACGAAGGACGGCGGCATCGCCGGTCCCCGCACGCTGGAGCACCTGGTGGACGTGGTGCTCACCTTCGAAGGGGACCGCCATTCAGGTTTCCGCATGGTGCGGGCCACGAAGAACCGCTACGGCCCCGCAGATGAGGTGGGCTGCTTCGAGATGAGCGAGAACGGCATCGTCGAGGTGCCGGACCCGTCCGGGCTGTTCACCACCGCCCACAATGAGCCGGTGCCCGGCACCTGCGTCACCGTCACGCTCGAAGGCCGGCGTCCGTTGCTGGCGGAGATCCAGGCGCTCATCGCCCCCTCGCCGCAGTCGTCGCCGCGCCGCACCACGCACGGGCTCGACGGCTCCCGCATCGCCATGGTGCTGGCCGTCCTCGAGCGCAAGGTCAAGCTGCCGCTGTCGGCGCTCGACGTCTACGCCTCGACGGTGGGCGGAGCCCGGGTCACGGACCCTTCGGCAGACCTCGCCGCGGCAGTGGCCATCGCATCAGCCGCCCTGGACAGGCACTACCCCAAACGGCTCCTGGCCCTAGGCGAGGTGGGCCTGGCCGGAGACCTCCGCAGGGTGCCGGGTGCCGAGCGTCGCCTGGCAGAGGCGGGCCGGCTCGGCTTCGAATTGGCCATCATCCCCACCGGCTCGCGCGACGTCACGGCCCGGGTGCCGAAGCTCGGGAACCTGCGCGTGGTCGAGGTTCCCACTCTGGCAGACGCCCTGGGGGTACTGGATCTCCGGCGGCCCTGACCTCGCCCGGCCCCGTTGGGCGATTTTGCCGCGGTGACAGGATGCGCACGCCGCCACCGCGCGGCGCGGCTTAGGATACGAGGGCGCAGACAGCAGACGGAGGGCAGCAACACGTGAAGACCACCACCTCCATCCCGGGGCTGTTGGTACTGCACCTGAACGTGCAGTACAACGACGACGGGTGGTTCAAGGAGAACTGGCACCGGGGGTCCTTCGGTGCGGCCGGGTTGCCGGATTTCGGGCCGGTGCAGCAGAACGTCACGCACACCGTGGACCGCGGCGTCACGCGCGGCTTCCACGCCGAGCCATGGGGCAGGCTCATCACGCTCACCAGCGGACGCGCCATGGGCGCCTGGGTGGATCTCCGGCCCGGCGAGTCCTTCGGCCGCACCTTCTACTGTGACCTGGACACCTCGGTGGCCGTGTTCGTGCCGCGCGGGGTGGCCAACGCCCACCAGGTCCTGGAGGACGGCACCACGTTCTCCTACCTGTTGGAGCACCACTGGACCCCCGATGCGCGCAAGCAGTCCGCCACCGCGAACCTCTTCGACCCGGCGCTGAACATCCCGTGGCCGATCTCACGGGACCGCGCGCTCGTCGCCCAGCGCGACGCGTCGCTGCCGCTACTGCAGGACGCCCCGCCGATGCCCCCACGACGCACGCTGGTCGTCGGCACCGACACCTCGTTGGGCAGGGCCCTGGCCCGCCAACTCCCTCAAGCCGTGGGCCTGCCCTCCTCCGCCTTCGATGCTGGAGCTGCCCCCATCGACCTCTGGGCGTTCGACACCATCATCGGGGCAGCCGGCAGACTCCCCACCGGGCTCCCGGACCAGTTCGAGCGCGAAGAGACGTGGTCGTCCGCCGCCGTCCGGGCACACCGGCTCGCGGAGATCGCCCGCACGCACCGGCTGCGCTACGTACACCTCTCGGACGACGGGGCACTGCAAGGCCCGGGTCCGGAGCACGGTGAAACCGACGCGCTGGACCTCGGTCATCCGCACGGGCAGGCGCTGGCGGCCGGCGAACTGATCGCCGCGACGGTCCCCCGCCACCTGATCATCCGGACCGGCTGGGTGATGGACCCGGATGAGGGGTTCCTCCGCGACATGACCGCCCGGGCCCGGCACCATCAGCCCGTCACCGTGCTGGGAGATCACTTCGGCCGGTTGACCTTCACGGACAACCTCGCGGCGGGAATCATCCACCTCGTCCGGACGGTGGCCGCTCCCGGCGTCTACAACCTGACCGGTGACGGCCGGTCGGTGAGCTGGGCGCAGGCGGCGCAGCGGGTGTTCCAGATCGTCGGCGCAGATCCGGCTCTGGTGCACAGTTCGGCTGTTGCCGATGCCCCATCCCCCGCCCTGCTGCGGCTCGACAAGATCAAGGCCACCGGCTTCACACCGGACAACGCGTGGCTGGGCCTCATCGACAAGGTGCACGGGGCCAAGCCCGCACCGCTGCAGGCCACCGGGGAGGCCGCTACAGCAGCGGCAAGGATGCCGGGCAGGCCCTACACGGTCATGTTCGTCTGCACGGCCAACATCTGCCGCTCGGCCTATGCAGATGTCGTCGCCCGGGCGCGCAGGGTGCCGGGTCTCCGCTTCCTCTCGGCAGGGATCCAGGCCCTCGTCGGGCATGAGATCGACCCGCCCATGGCGGCACGTATCGTGGACGGCGACTCCTCCACCCACCGCGCCCAGCAACTGACCCGGGCCATGCTCGAAGAGGCAGACCTGGTGATCGCGATGGCCGCAGACCACCGTCGCTACATTCTCGACAGTTGGCCGGCGCTGGGCCGCAAGGTGTTCGTCATCGGGCACATCGCCCGGGAACTCGCCACCCTGCCGGAGTCCGCCACCCTCAGCGGAGTCACGGAGCACCTCTGGAGGCACCGCACCTCGGACACCGCTGATGACGTGCCGGACCCGTACGGCCGCGGCGACGCGGCGGCCAGGACGGCAGCGGACAGCATCGACACCCACCTCGACATCATCCTCGGGGCTCTGACCGAGCTGGCCGGCCGTGACTGAGTGGCTCCGCATCGGCGAGGTGTCACGCCTCACCGGCCTGACGCACCGCACGTTGCGGCACTACGACGAGCTCGGCCTGCTGGTGCCAAGCGGCCGTTCCTACTCTGATTACCGGCTCTACTCGCCGGAAGACATGGAGCGGCTGCTGGCCGTTCAGCACCTCAAGTCGCTGGGCCTCAGCCTGGACGAGGTGCGGCAGGTGCTGGACGACCCGGGAACGGACGCGGCTGAACTGATCGGCCGGCACATCGTGGCCGTCGAGGCGCGCATCGGCGAGGAGCAGGAACGGCTGGCCCGGCTCCAGCGGCTGCGGGCAGCCGCGCAGACCGGGTGGGACGACGTGCTCGACGTGCTGTCGCTGGGCGAACAACTCCAGCACGAGGACCCCAATGTGCGGTTCCGGGCCGCGCTCACCGAGCAGGGGGCGGCCGCCGTCGAAGACCTCGTGGAGAGGCTCCGCTCAGATCCGGAGCCGGGCGTCAGGGAGGCGGCCACCTGGGCGCTGGTGCACCGCGGCGCCGTCGTGATGAACGCCATCGCGTCGCTCGGAGACGGTGACGAGCAGGCCCGCCGGTCACTGGCCCACGTCCTGGGCAAACTCCGCGACCCGGTGGGGATCGCCACGCTGGGAGAGCTCGCGCACGACGACTCCGAGGAGGTCGCCGCCAGGGCTGCCTTCGGGCTGGGACAGGTCGGCGGCGAGGCCGCAGCGAAGCTGCTGGTGCCGTTGCTCTCCGATGAGCGCGGCGCGGTGCGTGAGGAGGTGACCCGGAGCCTCGGGCGCATCCCCGAAGCTGGATGGTTGCTCAGGGACGCAGCCGTCGACGCTTCGGCCGTCGCGCGCTTGCACGCCATCGAGGCCCTCGCGGGTCACTCGGACCCGGCCGACGTGCCGGTGCTCATCGCCGCGCTGCACGACGCGGACCCCGAGGTGCGCCTGGCCGCCCTGCTGGCGCTGGGCGAACGACCCGAACCCGAGGCGGCCGCCGCCATCCGGGAGGAGGCCTCGTCGACAGACGATCGCACCCGGTTGGTGGCGCGGCGGTTGCTCGGGTCGTCCTAGCCCGCCGCCCCACGTCGCGTCGCCGCTGACCGCCGATTGAGCGCCCCGGCTGGTAGCGTCGATCACCCGAAACAGGAGGACGGCAATGAACAGCGACCAGTACCACGGCAGCGGCCAGCTCCCAGAGGACATCACTCCCCTCCCCGGCGTGAAGGCGCAGGACCCGGACACGGGAGCGGAGGACCCCCGCCGCTCGGACGAGGAGATCGCCGACGAACTCGAAGACGATCCGGCGATCGATTCCGACACCGGCACCGTCCTGGATGCGGACGACGACAACCTTGACGATGACATCGACGAGGACGGCACCGACGACCTCGGCGCGGTGCCGTTCACACCCGTCCAGCCCAAGCATCTCGGCGGCTGACCGGGGCCTGTCGGATTGACCGACGGGCCCCGGCCGCCACTGGAGCTCAGGAGGGGTTGTGCACCCGCTCCTCGAGGAAGCGACGCGCGACGGCCGCGAGCGAGCGGTCGTCGCCCTCAGCCACGCGGGCCAGTGCTTCGTCAGAGGCGTAGCCCAGTTGACCGAGCGCGGAGACGGCGGCGAGCCGCACGTCGGCGTCCTCGTCGGCCGTGGCCTTCTCCAGGGCTTCAGCGGCGCTGTCCGCCTCGGGTCCGCCGACGTAGCCGAGCGCCTCGGCGGCGTGCTCACGCACGGCCGTCGACTCGTCGGTCAGCCGTGCCACCAGTGCGGCCACACCGCCCTGGCCGAGCTTGCGGAAGGCGTCACTCAGCGCGTCGCGTTGCCAGTCGTCGCCGTCGCCCAAGCGGGCGGCCAGGTCACCGGCGGCCAAATGGCCGCCCGTGTTGGCAGCGGCCCGGTACGCCTTGAGCGCGACGTCCTTGTGCGGGTCCGCCACCAGCCCACGGACGTGCTCGAAGTGCTCCGGGTTGCCCACCTTGCTCACCACGTGGGCCCCGGTGAAACGGACGTGCTCGGAGTCGCTCTGCAGCATGGCGAGGATCTCGTCGTTAGCCTCGTCGGCGTGCTGCACCACGGCCCACGTGAGGTCCTCCCGCACGCGTCCGTCGGTCTCCGTCTTCAGGTGCGCCAGCAGCGCCGGGACGACGGCCGGGTCCTTGATGGACCCGAGAGCCAGCGCGGCCATGCGACGGTCGGTGCCGACGGGGGAATCGAGCTGATTGATCAGGGTCTGGGCATTTCGTGTCATGCCTCAGAACGTAAAGCCTCACGTCGCGTGAAGGTCAACCGGCGAAACCGGGGTCGACTACGCTGTGGGCAGAACCAGGGACAGGGAGCAACGATGCCGGACATGGCCATGATCACCAGGTTGGGCACGCTGCTGGTGCGCCACATGGGCGCCTTCAGCACGCAGAGCTCCGAGATCCCTGGTGACTCGCCGGACAGCAACAAGACGGCTGAGGACGCGCGCAACTTCACGCGGTCGCTCGAGGAGATGGGCCCCACCTTCATCAAGTTCGGGCAACTCCTGTCCACGCGGCGTGACCTGCTGCCCGCCGTCTACACCGACGAGCTCAGCCGGTTGCAGGACGACGTCGAAGTGGTGCCCGTCGAACAGATTCGCGCGCGCATCGAAGAGTCGCTGGGCGCGTCCGTGAACGCGATGTTCTCGGAGTTCGACGACGTGCCGATCGCCGCCGCCTCCCTCGCGCAGGTGCACCGGGGGGTGACGAAGTCCGGCCGCGACGTCGTCGTGAAGGTGTTGCGCCCCGGCGTGCGCGACCGGGTGCGCAACGACCTGGATTCCCTCGCAGGCCTGGCAGATTTCGTGGACCACAACACACCCGTCGGCCCCCGCCTCGGTGCCGCGCGGATGCTGGCCCAGTTCCGGCGCTCCATGGCCGACGAGCTGGACTACCGCAAGGAGGCGGCGAACCTGCGCCTGTTCGCGGACCTCGCCGAGGACGAACGCGACCTCGTGGTGCCCACCCCCATCGACGACTACTCCACAGACGAGGTGCTCACGCTCGAGTTGATGCCCGGGAAGAAGATCACCGACGTCGGCAGGATCGAACTGCTCGACGTCGACGGCCCGGCGCTGGCGGGTTCGCTGTTCCACTTCATGCTGAAGGCCATGCTGGTGGACGGCATCCTCCACGCGGATCCCCACCCCGGCAACCTGTTCCTCACCCCGGACCACCGCATCGCCATCCTCGACGTGGGCATGGTGGTGCGTCTGCCCGCGCGGGTCCGGACGTCGCTGGTGAAGCTGCTCGTGGCCATCGGCGACGCCGACGGCGAGGCCGCGGCCATGGTGCTGGCCGGGATGGGCCACCCGCTGGAGGACTACGATGCGGCGGCCTTCCGTGACTCCGTCACCCACCTCGTGTCCACCACGCTCGCCATGGGCCCGGATCTCCAGGCGGGCACCGTGCTGATGGAACTGGCCCGGCTCTCAGGGGAACACGGACTCCGTCCTCCCGCGGAGATGACGATGGTGGGCAAGGCGCTGCTGAACCTGGATCAGGCCACGCAGCACCTGGATCCCGGCTTCACGCCCATCGAGGCCATCCGCGCCAACGTCTCCACCATCCTCCGCGCCGGTTTCAGCCCGAGCGCCGGCCAGACGCTGCTGAGCGGGCTGGAGGGCAAGGAGTTCATCGAGCGGCTCCCCCGCCGCGCGAACCGCATCCTCGACTCCCTCGCCGAGGGCGAGTTGAGCTTCAACATCAACGCCGTCGACGAGGACCGGCTCCACATGGTGCTGCACCAGGTGGCCAACCGGGTGTCGGTCGCGCTGATCCTGGCCGCGATCACGGTGGCGGCCGCCCTGCTGATGGTCGCCGACGTCGGGCCCCACCTACTGGGCTACCCCGCGCTGGGCGCGATCTTCTTCCTCATCGCCGCCATCGGGGGCCTCGTCATGGTGGTCGGGATCCTCTTCGAGGACCGGCCCCCGGTCCGACGCGTCAAGCGCCGTGACAGGCGCCGCAAGCTGTACGACGACGCCCCGTAGACTGACCCCGACGTAAGGAGTCCAGGTGCCAAGGTCCGCCATCCGCCGCTATCTGCGGTTGCTCGCGCCGGGCACCCAGCTGCGCGGGGGCCTGGATCGCATCCTGCTCGGCCGCACCGGCGCCCTCATCGTGCTCGGCAACAACACGAGGGTCCAGCAGGTGTGCTCGGGCGGCTTCCAACTCGGCGTCGACTGCACCGAGCAGAATCTCCGCGAACTCGCGAAGCTCGACGGGGCGATCATCCTCTCCAACGACCTCAGCCGCATCGTGGCCGCCGGCGTGCACCTCGTGCCGGAGGGCGATCTTCCCACGGCCGAGACGGGCACCAGGCACCGGTCGGCGGACCGCACGGCCCAGTCTGCCGGCGTGCCGGTGGTCACCGTATCGGCCTCTATGAGCACCGTCTCCCTCTTCCTGGGGGGCCGGCGCCATCCCGTCGAGACCGTGCCCCAGGTGATCAGCCGGGCGAACCAGACGCTGGCCACTCTGTCGCGCGTCGTCACGCGGCTCACAGACCAGATGGAGCAGTTCACGCTGCTCGAGATCGGCGAGCAGGTCACCCTGCGCGACCTCACCCACGTCGCGCACCGCCTGGAACTCACCCGCAGGTTGTCCACGGAGATGCAGTTCCATGTGGACATCCTCGGGGTCGAGGGGAGGATGGTCGCGCTGCAGCACACGGAACTGGCCAGCCACTTCGAGGGGGTCGCGGATCTGCTGACGGAGGACTACGCGCACAACCTGTCGGACCCCTCGGAATTCGACCTGCTGGCCCTGCACAACTTCTCTCCCGAGGAACTCTTCAGCGGCGGCCTGGTGGCGGAGCGGCTGGGGTTCGGGGCGAACGCCAACCTGGAACAGAGCCTGGAGACGCGCGGCGTGCGACTCCTCTCCCGGGTGGGCCGGTTACCGGCGCCGATGGTGTCGAAGCTGGTGGGCAGGTACACCCTGCAGGAGATGTTCGGCGCCTCCGTGTCGCAGTTGATGGAGATCGACGGGATCGGCCCACGCCGTGCGCGCCAGATCCGCGACGCCCTGCTGCGGATCACGGACTCCAGCGGTTCCTGACAGACGCCCGTCAGCCGCGAACCCCCTGGAGAGCACTTCCCGGACTGCGCTAAGGTGGACGCCGAACACAGGGGAGCGCCACCGGGGCGCTGAGAGTGCGGGAGGCCGCAGACCCTCAAACCTGATCCGGTTAGCACCGGCGTAGGGAGTTGGGAATTCTCCTCGGCATCCGCCGAGCCCTCCTCTTGAAGGAGCGGACATGAAGTTCTTCGTACACTCTGCCATCGCGGCCGCCGCCGTGCTGGCGCTGGCGGCCTGCGGCGGAGCGGCCACCCCGGGGGGCACGGAAGGCCCCGCGCGCGAGACGTCCGAGGCGCTCACCTCGTCGTCGACCTTGACGGTGGTGACCCACGATTCGTTCAGCCTGCCGGACGACCTCAAGGCCCGGTTCGCCGAGGAATCCGGCCTGGACGTGACCTACGTCCAGCCCGGCGACAGCGGCACCCTGGTCAACCAGCTCATCCTCACGAAGGACTCGCCGCTCGGCGACGTGGTGTTCGGCATCGACAACACCTACGCCTCGCGCGCCGCGGAGGAGGGTGTCCTCTCCGGTTACGAGTCAGAGGCCCTCCCGGAGGAGGCCAGGGCCATGGCCACCGAGGGCCTCACGCCCATCGACTTCGGCGACGTGTGCATCAACGCCGACAAGCGCTGGTTCGCCGAGCACGACCTGACCATCCCGGCCACCCTCGACGACCTCCTCAAACCCGAATACAAGGACCTCCTCGTCGTGACCCACCCGGCGTCCTCCTCGCCGGGCCTGGCCTTCCTGCTCGCCACCATCGGCGAGAAGGGCGACGGCTGGCTCGACTACTGGTCCGCCCTGGCGGACAACGGCCTGAAGGTCGCCTCGGGTTGGACCGAGGCCTACTACACGGACTTCTCGGGCGCCGACGGCGCAGGGCCCCGCCCGCTGGTGCTGAGCTACGCCACCTCCCCCGCGTACACAGTGGACGGGGACGAATCCACCACCGAAGCGCTGCTGGACACGTGCTTCCGCCAGGTCGAGTACGCCGGCGTCCTCGCGGGCGCCCAGAACGAGGAAGGCGCCCGCGCCTTCGTCGACTTCCTGCTCAGCCCCGAGGTGCAGAGCGTGTTCCCCACCGAGATGTACATGTACCCTGCGGCGACCGACACCGAACTGCCCGAGGAGTGGGCCCGCTTCGCGCCGCTGGCACCGTCGCCGGTGGAGGTCTCCCCCGAAGAGATCGACGCGAACCGCGACCAGTGGATCCGTGACTGGACCGAGGCCATGGGGTGAGATCGACCCTGGGTTGGCGGCTGGGATGGGCGCTGACGGCGCTCGTTCCGGCCGCCTTCCTGACGCTCTTCTTCGCGTGGCCCGCCGCCGCGCTCGTGCTGCGGGGCTTCCACGACGACACCTCATGGACGCTCGAGGGTTTCAGTTCAGTCTTCGGCTCCCGCCGCACCTGGGGGGCCATCTGGTTCACCCTCGGCACGGCCACCGCCTCCACGCTGCTGTGTCTGGTGCTCGGGTTGCCGGGCGCCTACCTCCTCTACCGCTGCCGGTTCCGCGGCCGCGACACCTTGCGCGCCCTCATCACCATCCCCTTCGTGCTGCCCACGGTGGTGGTGGGCGTCGCATTCGGCTCATTGCTGCGCCCCGACGGGCTGCTCGGCTGGCTCGGCCTGGCCGGCACCCCGGCCGCCATCCTCGCCGCGATGGTGTTCTTCAACTACTCCGTGATCGTGCGCACGGTGGGCACCCTCTGGGCGCGCCTCGACCCGCGCCTGGCCCAGGCCGCCGGCACGCTGGGCGCCTCTCCCCTCCGCACACTGCGCACCGTGACGCTGCCGGCCCTGACGCCGGCGATTGTCTCCGGCGCATCCCTGGTGTTCCTGTTCAGCGCCTCCAGCTACGGCATTGTGATGGTGCTGGGCCAGACCCGCTACCGCACCATCGAGACCGAGATCTGGTTCCTCACCACGCAACTCCTCGACCTGCCGTCGGCCGCCGCCCTGTCGATCACCCAGCTCGTCATCGTGTCCGCCGCTCTCTGGCTGAGCGGCCGCGCCCAGGCCCGCATGACCCGCGCCCTGAGGCTGCAACCCGACGTCGACTCGGAGCGCGGCCTCTCCCTGCGCCGCGACGGTCCGGCGCTCGGCCTGACGCTGGCCGTGGCCGTGGCGCTGCTCGGCCTCCCCCTCGCCAACCTCGCGTGGCGCTCACTGCACCGCGACGGTGGGTTCACCGTCGTCAACTACCTGCAACTCGCCGCCGAGGGCGGCGCCGGAGTGAGCGTGTGGGCAGCACTCCGCACCTCACTGGTCACAGCCATCGCAGCGACGGCCATCGCCGTGACCCTCGGGCTGCTCGTGGCGCTCGTCGCCTCCAGGCGACCCCGACGCGCGGCGGGCAGATCCGCACTGGCCGTGGTGGAGTCGCTGTTCCTGCTGCCGCTGGGCGTGTCCGCCGTCACCGTGGGCTTCGGCTATCTGATCACGCTGAACCGGCCGCCGCTGGACCTCCGCTCCAGCATCGTGCTCATCCCCGTGGCCCAGGCCGTCGTCGCCCTGCCGCTCGTGGTCCGCACACTGCTGCCCACCCTGCGCGCCATCGACCCCCGCCAACTCGAGGCCGCGGCCACGCTGGGCTCCACGCCCTGGCAGGTGGTGCGCCGCATCGAGCTGCCCCATCTCGGCCGGGCGGTGGGCCTGGCGGTGGGGTTCGCCTTCGCCACCTCGCTGGGTGAGTTCGGTGCCACGAGTTTCCTGGCCCGGCCGGACAACCCGACGCTGCCTGTGTTGATCTTCCGGCTGTTCGGCCGCCCGGGCGCAGAGAACTACGGCGTGGCGCTGGCCGCCTCCGTGGTGCTGGCAGGATTGGCAGGGATCACGATGGCCGCCGCCGAACGCCTGCGGCCGAAGGAGGTGGCCGCGTGGTGACCGGTCTGGAAGTACACGATGTGTCGGTCCGTTACGGCCGCACGGTCGCCGTCGACGACGTGTCGCTCCGGGTGGAGCCGGGCACGATCGTGGCGCTGCTGGGCGCGTCCGGATCCGGCAAGTCGACGCTGCTGCGGGCCATCGCCGGCCTGCAACCCCTCTCGTCGGGGGCCATCCTCTGGGACGGCGAGGACCTCGCCCCCGTGAAGGTGCACAAGCGCAACTTCGGCCTGGTGTTCCAGGACGGCCAACTGTTCCCGACAATGAACGTGGCCCGCAACATCGCCTACGGCCTGGGCAGACTCCCCAAGCCGGAGCAGTACGAGCGCGTGGAGGAGATGCTCGAACTCGTCGGCCTGGCAGGCTACGGCAGCCGCCGGCCCACCGAACTGTCCGGAGGCCAGGCCCAGCGGGTGGCGCTGGCCCGCTCGTTGGCCCCGTCGCCACGGGCCCTCCTCCTCGACGAGCCCCTCTCCGCGCTCGACACCGGTCTGCGCCGCCGGCTGGCCGACGACCTCGCCAGGATCCTGCGCGAGACCCACACCACCGCCGTCTACGTCACCCACGACCACCAGGAGGCGTACACCATCGCGGACTTCGTGGCCGTGCTCGACGAGGGCCGGCTGCTCCAGCTGGCCTCCCCCGAGATCCTGCGGGAGCGGCCGCACAGCAGGCAGGTCGCCGCCTTCCTGGGCTACCGCGCGTTCGTCGTCGAGGCCGAGGCGCGCCGCCTGGGCTGGACGGGCAGCCTGGCCACGGGCGAGCTGCTGGGCATCGGCCCCGCCTCGCTCCAGTTGGATCCGCACGGTCTCGAGCTGGCGGTCGTCGACCAGACGCTCACCATCGACGACGTCGAGGTGAAGGTGCTGTTGCCCGACGGCCAGACCGCGACGGTGGCCTCGCCGTCGAAACTCGACACGCTCTCAGTTCGGGTGACCCTGGTCGGGGGCGCGATCGTTCCGGCGTGACACAATGTCGCCATGCCGAAGATCGCCGCTGCCTCCGTCGCGGAGCACCGCGCGCAGGTTGAGGTCAAACTCCTCGACGCAGCCGAGGCGCTGCTCCGCGCCGGGCTACCCCTCACCGCTGGGAAGGTGACGCAGGACGCGGGCATCGCGCGCAACAGCATCTACCGCTACGTGGACAGCATCGACGACCTGCGCGGCATGGTCGTGGCCCGCTACCTCCCCCTGTGGTCCAAGACGGTCGGTGATGCCGTCGCCGAAGTGACGGACCCCGGGGACCAGGTTGTCGCCTGGGTGCGGGCCAACCTCGAGGAGGCCGCCAGCAGCGGTCACGGGTGGCTCATGCAGATGGCCCAGCAGCCGGGCGCCTCCAAGGTCACCTCCGCCATCGCGGACCAGGCCCACACCGTGCTGCGCGCCTCGCTCATCAGCGCCTGGCGCGCGCTGCTGAAAGACCCTGACCTGGTCCGGCTCAACGTCGCGCTGACCCGAGGCATCCTCCAGGCGGCGTTCGTGCAGATTGATCAGGGATTTCCGCCTGAGAAGCTGATTCCCTCCGTGGTGGACGCCGCTCGGGCGATGGTGGACGCCGCAACCGGCACCGCCGCACGCGTAAATTAGTTTCGGGCCCCTGCCCCCGCAGCGGTACCCGGGGATAAGATTGGCCCGAACGGTGCCGGATGGGCGCGGAAGGTGCGGGGGCATGTCACCACAGATGGCAGATCGGCTGGTCGCCGTCCTCGCGCGGCTGTCGCCGGGGGTGGTGTGCGTCAGCGGAGGCGCAGCAGCTGACCGTTCCACCCTCATCCTGGGGGCCCTGCAGCGGTTGACCAGCCAGTACCGCGAGCCCTCCCACGTCGACCTGACCACGCTCGACGCCGATCAGGCACTGGCTCGGGTCCTCACCGCGATGCGCAGGCTCCCGGCCCGCCGAACCTCGGCACCAGGGCGGTCCTCCATGTGGGAGCCGGAACTCCTCGTCGCACACCACGCCGAGAACCTCGCTGGCCGCGAGGCCCAGACCGCGGCCGCCGCGGAACGCGAAGGCGTGACCGTGCTCGCTGTGTCCCAGCACCGCCTCGGCGGCGGCCTTCTCGCGTCCCTCTCCCTCGGCCCGGTGGACCACCGACAACCGCCCCGGGCGTCGTCGGAGGACGGCGCGCCGGTGGGCCCCGAGCAGTACGCAGCCATCGCCCGGCAGGCGGCCCTCCACCGTTCAGGCGGCGACGACCTGTCGGCCATCGCTCTGCTGGCCTCCACCTACGATGCCGCCAGGGGGGCCGTCCACGAGCTGGAGGCGGTCAACCCGCCGATGGCGGCGCGGCTCGCCGTCGACCTGCTGCCGGAGGCGGACCGCCGGGGCGACGAGGACATCATCGGCGACGTCCTGTACCGCCTCCTGAAGAGGGCCGACACTCCCCTGGAGGTGAAGCTCGACGGTTTCACGTGGCTGGCCCTCATCGAGTCGTTCACCTCCGACGCGGTCCAACGGGTGCCACGCATCCAGAAGAACCTCAACACGGGGGTGGCGATAGCGGAGGCCCTGGGGCGTCCTGAGGACCTGCTGTTCCCGCGCCTGGCCGAAGTCCTGACCCTGGGGGTGCTGCGCGACTACGACCGCGCCGGCAAGGCCGCCGCTGACGGTCTCGAGATCGCGACGCGCCTCGGACTGGACGGCTGGCGGGCCCGCTTCGAGTTCGGTGTCGCCACCATCCGCCACGTGCTCGGCGACCACAAGGGTGCCACCGACATCGCCATGTCCGCCTGGCAGCGGGCCGAACAGGCCGGGGACCAGAAGGCGATGATCTACAGCGCCCTGCTGCTCGGGCGGCTGCCCTCGACCACACCTGATTCTCCCGGCGGCCTGCCGGCGCTGCGACGGGCCCTGGCGCTCGCCCGCGACCTGGGAGACCGGCGCCTGGAGTCCTTCACTCTGGTCCTCCTGGCGGTTCAGGCGCTCTCTACGGCAGACCCGGCCAGCTCCGCGCCCTGGCTCATCGCGCGCTACCGGCTCGTCGCCCGTAACCGCAACGGCAACGCCCTGGTACCCCACGTGCTGCTGACGCTGCGGCTGGCCGCCCGGATGGGGCACCCCAGGGTTGCGGCCCGGTTGCACGGCTCGCTGCTCCAGTGGAACGAACTCATCCTCGGCGCGCTCCCCTCGGTGCTGCAGACCCAGTACTACGAGGCCGTGGCGATGGCCAGTGCCTCGTTGGGCGAGAACGAGTTCGACCGATGCGCCGAGGAGGGCACGTACCTCTCACTGGAGAGCGCCGCGGCGGAGGCGGTCGATTACGTGCTGCGGATCGCGAACCCCGGTGCCGCGGAGGCACCCGCCTTCTCACCGCCGAGCGAGCTGACCGCCCGCGAGCGCGACGTGCTACGCCTCCTGGTGAGCGGTCACCGCAACAAGGAGATCGCCGAGCGGCTGGTCCTCTCGCCGAAGACCGTGATGCACCACACCAGTGCCATCTACCGCAAGCTCGGGGTACGCGGGCGGGCCGAGGCCGCCGTCGCCGCCGTGCGGGTGGGCATCATCCCGCCCCCGTGAGGCGGGCAGGAACGCAGCGTGGGGTGGGCCCTTTCGGACCCACCCCACGTCGTCTGTGCGGACGCTTACTCCGCGGTCTTCGCCGGTTCCAGTTCCTCGACGGCGGACTTGGCGACGCCGGTGAACGAGAACGGCAGTTCCGATCCCTCTTCCGCGACATCCACCAGGACGATCTGACCGGCGATCAGGTCACCGAAGAGAATCTTCTCGGCGAGGATGTCCTCGATGTCGCGCTGCAGGGCACGACGCAGCGGGCGGGCACCCAGCACGGGGTCGAAGCCCCGCTTGGCGATCAGCGTCTTGGCCGCGGACGTGAGCTCGATGCCCATGTCCTTGTCCTTCAGGCGGCCCTCGATCTGGGCGACCATCAGGTCGACGATCCGCTCGATGTCCTCCTGCGGAAGCTGGTGGAACACGACGATCTCGTCCACGCGGTTGAGGAACTCGGGGCGGAAGTGCTGCTTGAGCTCGTCCGACACCTTGTTCTTCATCTTCTCGTAGCTCGAGCCATGGTCGTCGGCCCGGGAGAATCCCAGGTTGACCGACTTCGAGATGTCGCGCGAACCGAGGTTCGTCGTCATCACGATGACCGTGTTCTTGAAGTCCACGACCCTGCCCTGCGCGTCCGTGAGGCGACCCTCGTCGAGGATCTGCAGGAGCGAGTTGAAGATGTCCGGGTGGGCCTTCTCGATCTCGTCGAACAGCACGACGGAGAACGGCTTGCGGCGCACCTTCTCCGTGAGCTGGCCGCCCTCCTCGTAGCCGACGTAGCCGGGGGGCGAGCCGAACATCCGGGAGGCGGTGTGCTTCTCGGAGTATTCAGACATGTCGAGCGTGATGAGCGCGTCCTCGTCGCCGAACAGGAACTCCGTGAGCGCCTTGGTCAGCTCGGTCTTGCCGACGCCCGAGGGGCCGGCGAAGATGAACGAGCCGCTGGGACGCTTCGGGTCCTTGAGGCCTGCGCGGGTGCGTCGGATGGAGCGCGACAGTGCGTGCACCGCGTCGCTCTGGCCGATGATCCGCTTGCCGATCTCGTCCTCCATGCGAAGCAGCCGCTGGGACTCCTCCTCCGTCAGCTTGAACACCGGGATGCCGGTGGAGCCGGAGAGCACCACCGCGATCTCCTCCTCACCGACGACGGCGGGGATGTCCGAATCGCCCTGCTTCCAGGCCTCCTCCTTCTCCGCACGCTGCGCCCGGAGCTTCTGCTCCTCGTCGCGGAGACGGGCTGCCTTCTCGAAGTCCTGCGCGTCGATCGCGGAGTCCTTCTCCCTCTTGTTGGCAGCGATCATCTCGTCGAACTCACGCAGGTCCGGTGGGGCGGTCATCCGCTGGATACGCAGGCGCGCGCCGGCCTCGTCGATCAGGTCGATGGCCTTGTCCGGCAGGAACCTGTCCTGGATGTAGCGGTCCGCCATGGTGGCCGCGGCCGCCAGGGCCTCGTCGGTGATCGTGATGCGGTGGTGGGCCTCGTAGCGGTCGCGCAGACCCTTGAGGATGTCGATGGTCAGCGCGACGGAGGGCTCGGCAACCTGGATGGGCTGGAACCGGCGCTCCAGCGCGGCGTCCTTCTCGATGTGCTTGCGGTACTCGTCGAGTGTGGTGGCACCGATGGTCTGCAGCTCACCGCGCGCCAGCATGGGCTTCAGGATCGACGCTGCGTCGATGGCACCCTCGGCCGCGCCGGCGCCGACGAGCGTGTGGATCTCGTCGATGAACAGCATGATGTCGCCGCGGGTCTTGATCTCCTTGAGCACCTTCTTCAGGCGTTCCTCGAAGTCACCGCGGTAGCGGGAGCCGGCGACCAGCGCACCCAGATCCAGCGTGTAGATCTGCTTGTCGCGCAGCGTCTCCGGCACGTCACCACGGACGATTGCCTGGGCCAGACCCTCGACGACGGCGGTCTTGCCGACGCCGGGCTCACCGATCAGCACCGGGTTGTTCTTGGTGCGGCGGCTGAGCACCGTCATGACGCGCTCGATCTCGTGCACGCGGCCGATCACCGGGTCCAGCTGGTTCTCGCGCGCAGCCTGCGTGAGGTTGCGGCCGAACTGGTCCAGCACCTGCGAGCTGGACTTCTCCGCGCCGGTCTCGGGCGCACCGGACATGGAGGACTCGCGTCCCTGGTAGCCGGTGATGAGCTGGAGCACGGTGTTGCGCACGCGGCTGAGATCCGCACCGAGCTTGATCAGCACCTGGGCGGCCACACCTTCGCCTTCGCGGATGAGGCCGAGCAGGATGTGCTCGGTACCGATGTAGTTGTGGTTCATCTGCAGAGCCTCGCGGAGCGAGAGCTCGAGCACCTTCTTGGCGCGCGGCGTGAACGGGATGTGCCCCGTCGGCACCTGCTGACCCTGGCCGATGATCTCCTCGACCTGGTCACGCACGGCTTCGAGGGCGATGCCCAGCGATTCCAGAGCCTTGGCAGCCACGCCCTCGCCCTCGTGGATGAGGCCGAGCAGAATGTGCTCCGTGCCGATGAAGTTGTGGTTGAGCAGCTTAGCCTCGTCCTGCGCCAGCACTATCACGCGGCGGGCTCGGTCCGTGAACCGTTCGAACATAAGAACTTCTTCCCTTCCCGTTGCCGCGCGACGCGCACGGAGGCAACTTGAGTCTCAAGCTTACTAACGCTTGGAGAGGAACAAAGGTCCTACGCTTCTCCCGCGGCGAACAGAGCCGCGGATGGACCAAGGTGCCCGGCGGTGGTAATCCGCCGGGAGATCAGTTGGCGGCTTCGTACGCGGCGACGATGTCGGCTGCGATCCGGCCACGGTCGGAGACCTTGTACCCGTTGGCGCGAGCCCAGTCGCGCACGTCCGAGTTGGTCACCTTCTTGGCACCACCGCGACCGGAGGAGGCACGCCGACGGCCGACCTTGTCCGCCTTGGCGATGTAGGGGGCGAGCAGTTCCCGCAGCGCCTCTTCGTTTTCAGGCGTGAGATCGATCGTGTAAGCGTCTCCACCGATAGAGAATTCCACCGGCTTAGCCCCCTCGGCGCCGTCGAAGTCGTCGATGTGAACCACGCGGACCAGTCGGGCCATTGAAATCTCCTTATTAGTGTATCCGGTGAAAGCTAGGATAGCCAGCAGATTAGCGCTTCGGTCGGGTCTATGAATAGAGGGTGCCACGGTGAATTCCACGAGATACAGCGTTGGCGGGCTCGCATTCCCTGACCACCAACCGATCACCCTGGGTCCACGCCACCCCACGAGCGCCGGCCTGATCACGCTCGCCGTGGATACGGAGGCCGATCGTATCGTCGCCGCAGATGTGACCAGCGGTTACGGCCACCGGGGCGCGGAGAAGCTCTTCGAGGTACGGGATTACCGGGCCATGATCATGCTCGGGGACAGGCACGATTGGCTCGCGGCATTCAGCGGTGAATTGTCGCTGACCCTCACGCTGGAGAATGCGATGCGCCTCAGCGCGCCGCCGCGGGCAATCATTCTCCGCACCCTCCTCGCGGAATTGGCCCGCATTCACTCCCACCTTTCATTTCTCAGCTATTTGTCATCCGGCACGGAGCCGAATGAGCGTCTGTGGCGGGTGGTCGAGGAGATCCGCAGCCGCTTCCTCGCCTGGACCGGCAACCGGGTCCACCCCATGCTGAACCGGGTGGGCGGCCTCGCCACAGATGCCCCCGACGGATGGCTCGCCACCCTGGACGAACTGTTGGACGACGTTGCCCGGCTCTCTGCAGACCTCCGCGCGATCCTCGACCGGACCAGCCGGTTCTCCGGTCTGGGTATTCTCGACCAGTCCGCGTGCCTCGGATTCGGGTTGACCGGCCCGGTGGCACGGGCCGCCGGATTCGACCCGGATCGGCGAGCCGACGGCTACCTCGCTTACGGGAGCGTCTTCCGCCCCGTCCACACCCGCACCGCCGGCGACGCCGAGGCCCGCCTCGGGGTGCTGATCGACGAGGTGGGGACCTCCGTCGACATGATCCGCGTGGCCCTCGCCCTGGCCGCCCAGACGCCTGGAGAGGTCAACATCAAACTCTCTCGTCGCCTCCGGGTGCCGGAGGGTCAGCACAGCACTGACATCGAGGCACCGTGGGGAATCGCCTCGTGCCTGATGAACTCGCGGGGCGGGCAGACGCCCTGGCGGGTGGCGCTGCGCACACCGTCGTTCGCCAACGTCTCGGCGCTGGGAAAGGCCCTCGAGGGCGCCACCACAGCACAGATCCCCGACGTCATAGCCTCATTGGGCTACTCCATCGGGGATCTGGACAAGTAGGGCGGGGCTGCGCCTCTCAGGCGTGCCTGCGCAGGTCCGGCAGTACGTCGAGGTTGAGCTTGGCGATGTCCACCATGGTGGGGTGCTCGTCCTCGCCCCAGATGTCGTCGATGCTGGGATGCAGCGCGCGGCTGGGGAGTTCGACGATGTTGGCGGTGTTCTCGGCCTGACGCTCGGCGCGCTCCGCCTCCAGGTCCGCGATGCGCTTCTCCAGGGCGACGATGCGGGCCTGCCGCTCCGCCACCTCGGCACGCAGCCAGACGCTGTTGCCGCGCATGGAGCTGAGCTCCGACTTGGCGGCTCCCAGCTGGCCACGCAGCTTCGCGATGACCGCCTTGAGGTTGTCTGCACGGGCGTTGTACCGCTCGATCATCGCGACGGATTCGGCGTGGTGCCGGTCCGCCTGTTGCGAGCGCAGATCCACCTCATGCTTGAGTTCCTCTGAGTGCAGCACCCGCTCGAAGCTGAGCTGACGCCACACCACGTAGACCGCAGCGACCGCCATGAGGACAGCGACGATGACCCCCGCACGCACGAGCCAGACGTTGCCCGCCATCGAGGCGAGCGAGACAACGGTGCCGACGGCGAGAATTGTGAGTGCAATAGTGCGCTCTGAGGACTTGTGAGCTGCGCGACGACCAACCATGGCGCCCATTGTAGGTACGCTCGAACAAACACCCGTGTATTGAAACGGGCATGTTGCGGTGTTTCCCAGTGCGTCGCGCCGCAGGCTGCTATTTCAGGCCGGCGAGGGCGAGGAGCCGTCGGGCTTGTCCTCGTCATCGTCGTCGTCGTGGATGACGCACGCCCGCTCCAACAGCGCGCCGGCGCCGGCCAGGAGGAGGGCGGCGGCGATGGTGGCGCTGCCCTGGATCACGCGGGCCGACGGCAATGCCGCGTCCAGCTGGGAGAGGTAGCGCATCACGTAGACGATGTGCCCACCGGCGAACAACGCACCGGTCATGATCATCGACTTGCCGACGGCGAGGGCGGCCAGGCCCTCCTGCGGCACGAGGCGCTTCTCCTCGATCCGCTTGGGCAGGGCCCTGCTGTAGATGGCCACGGCCAGGGCTAGGCCGACCAGCATGATGGGCACGGACCAGGGCACCACAGGTGGGAAATGGCCGGCGGCCTCGAACCCGAGGATGACTAGGGCGAAGATCACCGCCCCGGACAGGACAGACACGACGGCCTGGCGAGGTGTGGTCAACCCCAGCTTCGGCCTGGGTTCCCTGCTGCTCAAAAGCCAGTGTTGGCTTGGATCGTGATGTCGCGGCGTGGCGTGAGCACGCTGACATCGATGTCGTCCAGCAGCTCAGCGATGGGGCCGTGACCTGCGATCTCGCCGTTCGGGTCCACGTCGTGCCACGGAACGAGGACGAAGGCGCGCTCGTGGGCGCGGGGGTGGGGCAGCTCGATGTCTCCCTCGGAGATGCGCTTGCCCACCATGATGATGTCGATGTCGAGCGTGCGGGGGCCGTTGCGGACCTCGCGGCTGCGGCCGAAGTTCTCCTCGATCGCCAGGCAGCGGTCCAGGATGGTGAGCGGCTCGAGGGTGGACTCGGCCACCACCACCATGTTGAGGAAATCGCTCTGGTCCGGGCCCTCCCCCACCAGTTCGCTCTGGTAGACGGGCGACACATCGACGAGGATCAGGTCAGGCGTCTCCGCGAGGAAATCAACTGCTTCCTGGAGGATTGCGGCCGAGTCACCGAGGTTCGAACCCAGGCTGAGCACCACCTTGGAGATGGGGCGCAGGTTGCCGAGGGTGTCGACATCGATTTCGAAGGGGCCGTTAGACATGTCTGCTCCTGCTGATCGTGACGGATACGTCCGTGAAGGTCTGGTTGATGGGGGCCTTGGGCTTGTGCACCGTAACCGTGACCCGGTCCACTCTCCCATGGCTGAGGCACCTGTCCGCAATCTCGCCTGCGACGGTCTCAATGAGATTTCGCGGTTCGCCGGTGACGACGGCTTCGACATCTGCGGCGATCTCGGCGTAGTTCACGGTGTTGGCCAGTTGGTCGCTGACGGTGTCAACGGTCAACTCCAGTTCGACGTCGACGACGAAGGGTTGACCCTCGCGGCGTTCCTGCGGGAAGACACCGTGAAAGCCGGTGGCCGTGAGCCCGGTGAGCGTGATTCGGTCGATGACGGGGTCCCCCTTAGCTTCCACTGGCACCTTACCGGACCTCTTTCCCGAGGGGAGCTTCGCGGTCCAGTCGACGGGCGACGGCGATGGCGTCGGCCTGCCCACCGACGTCATGGGTGCGCACCGCCCACACCCCGTGGAGCGCGGACCAGAACGACACGGCCGCCGTCGCGCCGTCGCGGCCCAACGGTTCGCGGCCGCCGAGCAGTTCACCGAGGAAGGCTTTGCGGGAGGCGCCTACCAGCACCCGGTGCCCCAGTCCCTGGAACCGGTCGAGGTGGCGCAGCAGTGTCCAGTTGTGGTCCCACGTCTTCGAGAATCCCAGGCCAGGATCCAGGATGATCCGGCCTTCGGGGATGCCCGCCTCGAGGGCCTTGTCGCGCTGCCCGAGGAGTTCGCCCAGCACATCGGCGACCACGTCGCCGTACTGCGCGGTGGACTGGAACCGGGCGGAATGGTCGCGCCAGTGCATGAGCACGAAATCCGCCGACGACTGGGCCACCACCCCGAGCATGTCCGGGTCCGCCAAGCCACCGGAGACGTCGTTGATGATGCGGGCACCGGCGTCGATGGCGGCCGAGGCCACCTTGGCGCGCATGGTGTCGACGGAGACGGTGATGCCGTCCGCTGCGAGCGCGGCCACGATCGGCACCACCCTGCCCAGTTCTTCCCGCAGACCCACCCGGGCCGAGCCCGGGCGCGTCGACTCGCCGCCGACGTCGATCATGGACGCCCCGGCGGCCAGCATGGCCCGGGCGTGGGTGATGGCGACATCCGCGTCCAGGTAGGCGCCGCCGTCGGAGAACGAATCGGGCGTCACGTTGAGGATGCCCATCACGAGTGTCATCAGGTCACCGCCCGATGATCAGGCTCATGGCCTCCGCCCTGGTGGCAGGGTCGCGCAACAGGCCGCGCACCGCCGAAGTCACCGTGCGCGAGCCCGGCTTGCGCACGCCCCGCATGGTCATACAGGTGTGCTCGGCCTCGATCACGACGATGACGCCCCGCACACCGAGGTGCTCGACGAGGGCCTCGGCGATCTGCGACGTGAGGCGTTCCTGCACCTGGAGGCGACGGCCGTACATCTCGACGAGGCGGGCGATCTTGGACAGGCCCGTCACCCGGCCGTCGGTCGACGGGATGTAGCCCACGTGCGCCACGCCGGTGAACGGCAGGAGGTGGTGTTCACAGAGGCTCACGAGCTCGATGTCCTTCACCAGGATCATCTCGTCGTGGGAGATGTCGAACGTGGTGCCGAGGATCTCGGTCACGTCAGCGCGGTATCCGGCGCTCAGCTCCCCCCAGGCGCGGGCGACCCGGTCAGGGGTCTCCAGCAGCCCCTCCCTGTCGGGATCCTCGCCGAGGGCGATGAGCAGTTCCCGGATGGCGGCCGCGGCGCGCGGCTGGTCCACGGCCATCAGTGGCTCGGGGGTGCGGTGGGGGGCCCCCACGGGGAGGGACCTGTCTCGGGCAGCGGCAGCTTCGTGGGCTGTTCGGGGAGCGGTTCCGGTGCGGGGGGCACCTCGACCGGGGGTTCGGTGGACGGGACGCGGAGATCGGAGCCAGTCCAGGCGGGACGCTTGTCGCGCCTGGCGAGCCCCTTGAACACCTCGTCGACCTCCTTGCGGTTCAGCGTCTCCTTGGCGAACAGTTGACGCACGAGTTCGTCGAGGACCGCTCGGTTCTCCACGAGCACGTCGAACGCCTCCTGGTGCGCGGTGTGGATCAGCTTGGCCACCTCCTCGTCGACGATCGCGGCCATGTGCTGCGAGAACTCCTGGCTGGAATCCGTGCCGCGCATGCCCATGAACGGCTCCGAGTCGCCGCCGCCCAGCTTGACGGAGCCGACGCGCTCGCTCATGCCGTACTGCATCACCATCGCGCGGGCCACCTTGGTGGCCTTCTCGATGTCGTTGGCGGCGCCCGTCGTCGGGTCGTGGAAGATGAGTTCCTCCGCGGCGCGGCCACCCATCATGTAGGCCATCTGGTCGAGCAGTTCGCCGCGGGTGCGGGAGTACTTGTCCTCGTCCGGCATGACCATCGTGTAGCCCAGCGCGCGGCCGCGGGGAAGGATGGTGACCTTCTGCACCGGGTCGTTGCCCGGCATGGCCGCGGCGACCAGGGCGTGGCCGCCCTCGTGGTAGGCCGTGATGAGGCGTTCGCGGTCGTCCATGAGGCGGGTGCGCTTCTGGGGGCCTGCGATCACGCGGTCGATGGCCTCGTCCAGCATGGGCTGGCGGATCATCTCCTCGTTCATGCGGGCAGCCAGCAGCGCCGCCTCGTTGAGCACGTTGGCCAGGTCCGCGCCGGAGAAGCCGGGGGTGCGGCGGGCGATGGACACGAGGTCCACGTCGCTGGCGAGCGGCTTGCCCTTGGCGTGGACCTGGAGGATCTTGGCGCGTCCGTCGGCGTCCGGGGCGTCGACGCCGATCTGGCGGTCGAAACGGCCGGGGCGCAACAGCGCCGGGTCGAGCACGTCGGGCCGGTTGGTGGCGGCGATGAGGATCACACCGCCGCGCACGTCGAAGCCGTCCATCTCGACCAGCAGCTGGTTGAGCGTCTGCTCGCGTTCGTCGTGGCCCCCGCCCATGCCGGCACCGCGGTGCCGGCCGACGGCGTCGATCTCGTCGATGAAGATGATGGCAGGGGCGTTCTCCTTGGCCTGGTTGAACAGGTCACGCACGCGGGAGGCGCCCACGCCGACGAACATCTCGACGAAATCAGAGCCGGAGATGGAGAAGAAGGGCACGTTCGCCTCCCCCGCGACCGCTCGCGCGAGGAGGGTCTTGCCGGTGCCGGGCGGGCCGTAGAGCAGTACGCCCTTGGGGATCTTGGCGCCCAGCTTCTGGAACTTCGCGGGCTCCGCCAGGAACTCCTTGATCTCTTCCAGTTCCTCGACGGCCTCGTCAGCGCCGGCGACATCGCCGAACGTGGTCTTGGGCGTGTCCTTGGACACCAGCTTCGCCTTCGACTTGCCGAAGGACAGCGGTCCGCCTGCGCCGCCGCCGGACATGGAGCGCATCAGCCAGAAGAAGACCAGGATGATGATGAGGAACGGCAGGCCCGTGTAGAGGAACATCTGCAGCAGGCCGGGCGTGGGGTTGCGGCCGGTCCACTTGTCGATGGTGCCGTCCTCGGCACGCTTCTCGAGCAGCGGCACCACGTCGTCGACCTGGTTGCCCACCCACTGGGACTGCGTCTTCTTACCGGTGTGGTCCGTGACCTGGATCTGCTGTTCGCCGTCCACCAGGATGACTTCGGTCAGCTTCGTGTCGCCGGCGAGCAGTTCCAGGGTCTCCGAAGTGGGGACCGTCTGGTAGCCGGTAACTGAACTGATCATCTGCATCCCCAGCATGAGGAACACGATGCTGATGAGAATCCAGGCGAACGGGCTCTTGAAAAATCTCTGCAACTTAGGGTCAGCTCTCTGGCGGCGTTAAGGACGCGCCCTGAGTTGACGCGGGCGCACGATCACATTACCAGCGGCCGCAAGACCTCCGGCTCCGCTGAGAGCGGACGGGGCGCAGGCTCAGGCGTAGATGTGGGGCGCGAGCGTGCCGACGTCGCGCAGGTTGCGGTACCGGCCGGCGTAGTCGAGGCCGTAGCCGACGACGAATTCATTGGGGATCTCGAAGCCCACGTACTTGACGTCGACGTCCATCTGGGCGGCGTCGGGCTTGCGGAACATCGTCATGATCTCGAGGCTCGCGGGGTTGCGGGTGGCCAGGTTGCTCATCAGGTAGCTGAGGGTCAGGCCGGTGTCGATGATGTCCTCCACCACGATGACGTCGCGGCCCTCGAGGTCGGCGTTGAGGTCCTTCAGGATGCGCACGACACCGGAGGACTGTGTGCCTGCGCCGTAGCTGGACACGGCCATCCAGTCCATCTCCACGTGGCTGCGCATCGCGCGCTGCAGATCACTCATGACCATCACCGCGCCGTTCAGCACCCCCACCAACAGCAGGTTGCGACCCACATAGTCGGCGTCGATCTGGGCGGCGATCTCGGCCACGCGGGCCTGGATCTCGTCGTTGGTGAAGAGGACCTTCTCGAGGTCGCCTGAAACGTCTGCAGCATCCACGAGGACGAGCCTATCGCACGGTGAGCAGGTGTCCGACCCTCAGCACCTGGCCACCCGGGACGGCGAGGGCCCCCTGACCGCGCCAGTCCGTGACGAGCGCGTCGACGGCGAGCACGTGCTGGAATTCCACCGTGGGCGACACCCGGGCCAGCCAACGGTGCAGTACCCGCCAGCGCAGCGCGTCTGGCAGGGGGGCGAGGTCGTCGACGGTGAGGTCGCCGTCGACCGGCACCGCCCGGGCGGCCAGTTCGTCGAGCAGGTCGGCATCCGCGCGGGCGAGCTGCGCAGTGCGCGCCAAGGACGGCGCGAGGTCGCGGCCGACGGCCCGCCTCAACTCCGTGAGGTGCTGCCGGAAGGCGACCCTGGCGAACCTGGGGTCGTCGTTCATGGGGTCCTCCCAGGGCGTCACGTCCCAGTCGCGACAGGCGGCTTCCGTGTCCGCGCGCCGGAGCCCGAGCAGCGGCCGCAGGAGGGTCACGGCCCGGGCGTCGCCCCCCGGGGCGGACGGGGCTGCGGCGAAGGAGGTGGAGGCGGCCATCCCCGAGAGCGACCGCGTACCCGAGCCGCGCAGGAGGCCCAACAGCACCGTCTCGGCCTGGTCGTCGAGCGTGTGGCCGAGCAGCACCGGCAGGCCGGCGGCGGTGAGCGCCCCCAGCCGGGCCTCCCGGGCGGCGGCCTCCAGCCCACCGTCGGACCCGTCCACCGTGACGCGCACCACCTCTGCCGCGATCCCCCGATCGTCGAGCAGCGAAGCCACCCTGACCGCGACCTCGGAGGACCCCGCCTGGAGACCGTGGTCCACGACCACTGCCCTGACGCTGCTGCCCCGCTGCCGCGCCGCCCACTGGGCGCCGAGCGCCAAGGCCAGCGAGTCTGCCCCACCGGAGCACCCGACGACGGCCGCCTCCGGCAGCACGGCATGGACGGCGTGCGCGACGCGCAGCGCGGCCTGGCCGAGCTCGCGCCTAGCCATGGACCCGCTTCAGCCAGAGCGCCGGATCAGAGATCTCCTCCGCGGTGGGCAGGTTGTCGGGCCGTTCGAAGGCCCGCTTCAAGGCGGCGCGGTTCTTCAGCCGCTGTACGCGCAGACAGAACTCGAGCCCGTCGCGGTACTGGGCGTTCTTGTCCAGGGACTTCGACAGCCGGGCGAGCAGCCCCGCCCGCTCCGGCCTCGCGAACGCCCGGCGCATGCCGGGGATGGTGGGCGCGTGGCGCCGCCCGGCGTAGTCCGAGGTGTAGTCCGCGTGGCCTTCGAGGAACGTCATCGTCGCCGTGAGCTCGGCCATCGCGGTGGCCGCGTCGGCAGAGGTCAGGAGGGCGGAGGCGTCCCGCGTGCGGGCCCACCGGAGCAGGCCCTCGCCGAGCGGCACCTCGTCGTGGACCACCAGGCGCATCCGTTCGGCCACGTGGTCACGCAGCCACGGCGCCAACCGGAACTGCAGGGCGTGGGTCTGCTCATGGAGCGCCACCCACATCCGGAAGTGGGCAGGGGTGAAGCGGTGCGAGCGTTCGTGGGCGACGATCGTGGGCGCCACCAGGTAGAGGGTGTCCGAGCCGGTGAAGGCGTCGTACTGCCCCAGCAGCCGGCGGCTGACCGCCCGCATCCCCACGCCGATCAGCAGGCCGTTGCGCACCGCGGTGCCCCGTGCCGCGATACCGGCGTCGGCGGGTCCGAGGCCGAGTTCGGCCACGGCGCCGTCCACCATGCCGCGCACGCCCCTCCCCCAGCCGTCCCAGTCGACGACGCGGATGCGGGTGGCGCCCACCGCCTGCAGACCCAGGTGCTTCGCCGCGATCTCGCCCGCGCGCCGCGCGGTCACGCGGAGGTCCGCGACGAGGCGGGTGAGTTCCCGGGAGGTGAGGTCCGGGAGGTCGTCGGGGCGCAACGCCGCGACCTTGTGGGCCAGGCGCCAGTTGATGCTCGGGGCGTGTTCCATCAGCAGCCGCACGACGCGAGGGTGCCGGTGGCCTGGTCCGTCCAGACCCGCGCGGCGAAGCCATCCGGCGTGCCGTTGATGAAGAAGGCGAAGGCCAGGAGCCGGTCGTCCGCAGTGAGAGTGGTGCCGCCGAGAGTGGCCACCAGCGACAAAGAGCCGGTCTTGGCCCGGGCGATGCCGCGGGCCGGGCGCGAGACGGGGTCCGCGAACCTCTCGGCGAGGGTGCCGGTGACCCCTGCGGTGGGCAGCCCGTCGAGGATGACGGAGAGCCGGGGCTCCGACGCGAGCGTGGCCAGGGCCGCCGCGAGCATGTTCGGGGTGAAGCGGTTGCCCCGCGAAAGGCCCGAGGCGTCGTGCAGGACGGTGCCCTCATCCCAGATCCCCAGTTGCGTGAGCTGCTCCTGGATGGCTGCCACCGAGCCGGCGAACGTGGCCGGGTGCCCCGTCGTGACCGCCAACTGGTGACCCATCACCTCGGTGAAGGAGTTGTTGGAGCGCTGCATGAACTGTTCCACGAGGATGTGCACCGGCAGGGACTCGATCCGGGCGATCTCCTCGGCGTCGCCGGAGCCGGGCGCG
The DNA here is from genome assembly GCF_054552775.1 of Tessaracoccus zhenghani. Taxonomy (NCBI): domain Bacteria; kingdom Bacillati; phylum Actinomycetota; class Actinomycetes; order Propionibacteriales; family Propionibacteriaceae; genus Tessaracoccus; species Tessaracoccus zhenghani. The sequence goes on from NZ_CM137275.1 coordinate 1,635,475, forward strand.
GCGACCGGGGCACCGGTCACGGCGACCCCCAGGGCGCTCAGCTGAGCGGCGAACGTGGTGGCCGCCGACAGGGCGGGGGTGAGACTTCGCGGGCCGCCCCTGGGGCCGCGCCCCTCGTCGATCCACAGGGCCGAGATGGCCGTGACCTGGTCGCGGTAGTTCTCCGGCCAGGTCTCGTTCCAGCCCGGGCCGGCGAAGTGCGATTCGTCGTAGCCGAGCGTGACCGACGTCACCCCGGCGGCGCGCAGGGCCGCGACGGTGCGCTTGGCCAGTTCCTCGGTGGTGGGCAGCTGGGGGTAGGCGCCCTCCGCGTTGGCGATGCTGCGCAGCATGGGGTCGCCCCCACCGACCAGCACCAGCTGACCGGGGGCCGGCTGGACGACCCGTGTTGCGAACGTCTCAGAGCCCTCGAACGCGTTCATCACGGCCAGCGCCGTCAGCGTCTTGGTGTTCGACGCGGGGATGAGCGGGGTCTTCTCCTGCGCCGCAGCCACCACTTCGCCGCTGGCGACATCGATCACCTCGTAGCCGATCACCACGGGCTCACCGCCCTCGGCCGGGACGAGCTTGGAGGTGTCCAGGGCGCCGATCTTCGCCTCGAGCGCGGCGCGGTCCGGCAGCACGCCGGGGGCCGGCAGCTCCACTGCAGCGACCAGCCCGGTGCCGGCCGGGGGCGGCGTGGGGGACTTAGCGGGCGGCGCCTCCGGGGTGCTGGGTGGGGCGAAGAGGGTGGGGCTGACGGTGGCGGGGGCCCCGTCGCGGGTGAGGCCCGTGACCGCCAGCGCTTCCCGGTGGAACACGGAGATCAGGAAGCCGCCGGCGAGCAGTACACCAACCACGAGCCAGGTGATCACCCACTCCGCGACGCGTCCACGGCTCCGCACACCGACCTCCAAAGGGGTATCCTGCAGGGACCCGCAACGATGCGCGGGCAACGACACCAATCATAGGAGTGCCCAAGTGAGCGAAGACGCGCCTGTTGGTCTGCGGCCGATCGATCCCAGCCGTCGGGTCCTGTTCGACGTCACTGTGGAGATCCCCAAGGGCACCAAGAACAAGTACGAGATGGACCACAACACCGGCCGCCTCCGTCTGGACCGCGTGCTGTTCACCTCGACGCAGTACCCCTATGACTACGGGTTCGTGGAGGGCACGCTGGGCCTCGACGGCGACCCGCTCGACGCCATGGTCATCGGTGCTGATCCCACCTTCCCCGGCTGCCTCATCGAGTGCTACGCCGTGGCGATGTTCCGCATGACGGATGAGATGGGCGGCGACGACAAGGTGCTGTGCGTGGCCACTGCGGACACCCGCCGTGCCAACATCACCGATCTCGCTTCAGTGCCGGAGCACATGCTGCTCGAGATCGAGCACTTCTTCTCGGTGTACAAGGACCTGGAGCCTGGCAAGTCGGTCGAAGGCGCCACCTGGACCAGCCGCGCAGAGGCCGAAGCCGAGGTGCACGCGTCGTTCGAGCGCGCCAAGGGCACGCCCTACGAGCACCACCACGTCAACCTGGCCTAGTCAGCCGGTCAGCGTCCCCGTCCAGGCGGCCAAGAGACAGCCTGCGATGGTGACCAGCGAGTAACCGACGGCGATCTCGGGCCGCCTGCGGCCGAACTCGCGGGCGGCCTGCCAGCAAGCTGACGAGAACGTCGTGAAGGCACCGCAGAACCCGGTGCCCACCACCGCCAGCCAACTTCCCGAGAGGTGCACGGACGCGGCGCCCAGGATGAAGGACCCGACGAGGTTGACCCCCAGCGTCGCCTTCCAGGGTGCCCAGCGCCGGGCGACGATGACGTCGACGCCGGCCCGGGCCACAGCACCGAAGCCTCCGGCCAGGCAGATGAACCAGATCACCTGTGCTCCCGCACCGTGCTCCGCCACCCGGCGAGGTGGCCCATCCCCGCCGCGAACACGCCGAAGGCCGTCTCCAGCACCGCGGTGAGCACGCCACCCACGGACAGCGACTGCACGGCCAGCGTGGACCAGGACGTGAACGACGCCACCCCGCCGACGGCGAGGAACAGCCGCACCAGGGTGACCTTGCGGCGGTAGAGGCCCGAGATGAGGCCGAGCGCGAAACAACCGAGCAGGTTGATGGCGGCCAGGGCGATCACCTCATGCCCGATGAGGTTGAGGAGGCCCAGACGCAGCCCCGTGCCGAGCGCGCCGCCCGCGAAGACCGCCGCAGCCCTCGCCCACCATGTGTCCACCATTCCTGCAGCCATAGCTGGCAAGGATAACGCCTGGGGTTTGTGGGAAACTGACCAGATGCCCCGTTATCTGATGCTGCGCACCCCGTCTGCCAACCGTGTCTACGCCGGCGAATCCGGGCCGCTGACCGCCGCGGAGCTCGAGATCACCGCGCCGTTCGCCACGGAGATCGAAGAGCAGGACATCGCGGGCGTCGGCTACCTGGCGTTCCAGGCGCCTGAGCTGAACGAGGGGCAGTTGGCCACCGTCGCACGGCAGTCGGCGGCGTTCGCCCTCTTCGAGGACGCCACGCCTGAGGGCCTTCTGCGTCCCGTGGCGATGCCCCGGCCGTTCCTGTTCGACGACGACCTCGTCACCATCCCGAAGTACCAGGGCAAGACCAACGAGCAGTTCACCCAGCTGCTGCTGAGCGTGACGCTGGCCGCGATCACCCGCGAACCGACGGGGCCCCGGCAGGTCCTCGACCCCCTGGCGGGGCGCGGCACCACCCTCTCCATGGCACTGCTGCTGGGTCACGACGCGTTCGGCGTGGAGGGCGACGCCAAGGCCTTCGAGATGATGGCGTCCTTCTACAAGACGTATCTTCGCCGCAGCCGGATCAAGCATGTCGCCGACACCACCCCGGTGCGGCGCGAGGGCAAGAACGTGGGCAAGCGCTTCGACGCGGAGATCACCACCCCCGAGGGCAAGAGCATTCTCACGGCATTCACCGGCGACACCAGGGATTCAGCCGCCCTGTTCGGCAAGAAGCGCTTCGACGCGATCGTGGCCGACGCCCCCTACGGCATCGCGCACGGCTCCACCACAGACGTCCGCGGCGTGTCCGGCAAGCGCGACCGCTCCCCCGCCGGGCTCCTGAAGGAGGCCATCCCGGTGTGGGCCGGGCAGTTGATGCACGGCGGCGCGCTGGGGCTGTCCTGGAACACCTTCGGCCTCTCCCGGGAGGACCTCGCGCACCTGCTCACCTCCAACGGCCTCACGGTGCAGGCCGGTGGCGCCTGGGAGCGCTTCGCGCACCGCGTCGACTCCGCCATCAAGCGCGACCTCATCGTCGCCGTCAAGCGCTGATCTCCGCCGGGAGGTTTCTGCCACATCGCGCCGTACAGGGCCGATGTGGCAGGAATCTCCCTCGTTCTTCCGGGCGTAGAGTGGCCGGATGAGACGACTGGTCCTGATGCGGCACGCCCACACCGAGCCCACCAACGTCCACGGCGACAAGGCCAGGCGCCTGACCCCGCGCGGCATCCAACAGGCGCAGGAGGCGGGCGTCGAACTGCGTGCCCTCGGCGTCGACCACGCGCTGGTCTCGGCCGCGGAGCGCACCCGTCAGACCTTCGCGGCACTCGGCCTGGACGTCCCGGCCGAGTTCCAGGACGCCCTCTACCACCAGGGCACCGAGACGATCATCCAACGGATCTCCGAGACCGACGACGACGTGCAGGCGCTCCTGGTGGTCGGCCACGCCCCCACCATCCCCAGCCTCGTGGCCGAGCTGGCCTATGCCAGCAACCGGGCGGCCGCCGACGACGCCCAGTGCCACTTCCCCACCTCCTCCTACTCCGCGTTCTCCTTCGACGGGAGCTGGGCGGAGCTCGCCGACGGCGACTTCGGCCACGTGCGGCTCGATCACCTCGAGCGCCGCTGAAGTAACGCTGTCGCAACAACCGCGACCCCAGGTTGAAACCCTGGGCCCGGATCGCTAACGCGTTCGTTACCCTGCGGTGCCCACAGCCGAAATGTGCCCCCACGAGGATTCGTTGACATGGAACTCCTCGAAATTGATACCGGCGACACAGCCTGGGTCCTCATCAGCGCAGCGCTGGTGCTCCTCATGACGCCTGCCCTGGCGTTCTTCTACGGCGGCATGGTCAGAGCCAAGTCCGTCCTCAACATGCTCATGATGTCGATCGCCACCATGGGGGTCGTCGGGGTCCTGTGGATCGTCGTCGGCTTCTCGATGTCGTTCGGCAACGACATCGGCGGCGGCCTGCTCGGCAACCCGTTCGAGTACGCCTTCCTGAACGGGCTGATGTCGCCTGATGCTGTCGTCGGCACCATCCCGACGGCCGTCTTCGCCGGCTTCCAGGGCGCGTTCGCGATCATCGCGGTGGCACTGATCTCGGGCGCGGTGGCCGACCGGATGAAGTTCTCCGCCTGGCTCGTGTTCTCGGCTGTGTGGGCGCTGCTGGTCTACTTCCCCGCAGCGCACTGGGTCTTCAGCTTCGACGAGAGCGTCAGCGCCGAGGGTGGGTTCATCGCCAACTCCATCCAGGCCATGGACTTCGCCGGCGGCACCGCCATCCACATCAACGCCGGCGCGGCCGCGCTGGCACTGGCCCTCGTGCTGGGGCCGCGACTGGGCTTCGGCAGCGTGCCGATGCGCCCACACAACCTCACCCTGGTGATGCTGGGCGCCGGGCTGCTGTGGTTCGGCTGGTTCGGGTTCAACGCAGGCTCGGCGCTGAGCGCCGGCACGCTGGCCGGCGTCGCCTGGGTCAACACCCTGGCGGGCGCTGCGGCGGCGATGCTGGGCTGGCTCCTGGTGGAGCGGCTCCGCGACGGCCACGCCACCTCGCTCGGCGCCGCGTCGGGCATCGTGGCCGGCCTGGTCGGCATCACGCCGGCCGCGGATTCAGTCAGCCCGCTGGGCGCCCTCATCATCGGCCTGCTGGCCGGCGTGGCCTGCGCCTACGCCATCAGCCTGAAGAACCGCCTGGGCTACGACGACTCGCTCGACGTGGTGGGCGTCCACCTCGTCGGCGGCCTCGTGGGCACCCTGGCCATCGGCCTGCTGGCAGACCCGGCCTCCCCGGCCGAAACGGCCGGCCTGCTCTACGGCGGAGGGGTCGACCAACTGTGGCGGCAGACGCTGGGCGCCACCGTGGTGCTGGTCTACTCCTTCGCCGTGACGTACGCCATCGCCAAGGTCCTGGACCGGGTGATGGGGCTGCGCGTCCCGGAGTCCGCCGAGACCCACGGCATCGACACCGCCGTGCACGCGGAGACCGGCTACGACCTCAGCCACGTCGGCTACTCCACCTACGGCGTCAAGCAGACGCTGATCGTTCCTGTCCGAGAGGATGCCCGTTCATGAGGCTCGTCACCGCCATCGTCCAGCCCACCATGCTCACCGCCGTCCAGATCGCCCTGGCGCACCACGGCGTCGCCGGAATGACCGTCACCGAATGCTCGGGCTACGCCCGGCAGCGTGGGCACAAGGAGTTCTACCGCGGCGCGGAGTACACGATCGACTTCATCACCAAGGTGAAGATCGAGGTGCTCGTCGAGGACGCCGAGGCCGAGGCGGTGATCGGGGTGATCACCGAATCCGCCCGCACCGGCTCCGTCGGCGACGGGAAGGTGTGGTCCACCATGGTCGACGAGGTGGTCCGCATCCGCACCGGCGAGAGCGGCGCGGCCGCCGTCTAGCCGGTCACGAAGGGGAACGCGGCGAACTGCTTCTCGAGCCTGGAGGCCGTCGCCGGCGTGATGTCGGTGAACGCATCGATCTCGAACTGCCGCTTCCCCGGACGACCGCTCCTCGTCCACACGCCCACCACCGTGCCGCCGATCACCACCGAACGCCTGAACACCCCGTTGTTGCCGGGGACCAGCCGCTGGTGGTGGTCGGCGGTCATGGCGAACAGGCGGTCCTGGTAGCCGAGGACGAACTCATCGAAACCGGGCAGCAGCAGTGGCGCTGACGTGGCCCGGCCCAGTTCCCGTGACTCCTCCAGGAGCCCAGGACGCCAGTAGCTGGGCTCCTCCGCCCCGTCGGTCTCAAACTCGCCGACGATGAGCGCCAGGCCCCGCCGGATCTGGGCCAGCGTCAACTTGGTCCACCACGCGAAGTCGCGCACCGTGGCCGGCCCGTGGGTGGTGAGGTAGCGGCGCAGGAATTCTGCGGTGGCCGCGTCGTGGTCGCCGTTGAAGCGGCCCTCCAGATCTGTGCCCCGCGGCAGCCAGGCGTCGGCCAACACCACGTCCTGCTCCGTGCCGTTCCACGGCCCGTAGACGACGGTCCCCTCGGCGATGAGGTGGAACAACAGGTGGTACCCGCGCCCCCCTTTGGTGCGCAGGCCGTGCTCATCCCAGAGCTCGAACAACTCCGCCCGGGAGAAGGGCTCCCCCAGCAACCCGACGGCGAGGTCGCGCGCACGGCCCAGCTGCTGCTGGTCCAGTTCGAGCTGCTGCTTGCGCCTGTCCGCCGCCCGGATGGAGGGCCACGAGCACAGTTGAGTGATCCAGGCCGCGTCCGCCGCGGGCATCAGGAACACAGTGCCGCGCATGGGGTAACCCCGCACGATCTGGGCCTCGTTGAGGGCTGTCAGCACGTCGTCGACCGAGTTCGACGGGGTGCGCAGCGCCGCCGACGCCAGCACGCCCGGCAGGTCCTGGCCCTGCATGGCGCCGAACGCGGTGAGGGCATCAACCGGGGACGGGTAGGGACGGGTGATCAGCCCCTGGGCGACAAGGCGGCTTCTGCCGAGCGTGGATGCCATGCGCCCCAGTATTCCCGGTGGCGGGGACAGTCAGGCCAGGTTGCGTGCCACCACGGCGGCGACCTCGCGGCCGCTGCGCACCGCACCCTCCATGTAGCCGTTGAAGCGGGTGGAGTACTCCGCGCCCGCCCAGTGCAGCACGCCGTCGGGTTCTGCCAGCACCGGCCCGTTGGTGGTCCAGACGCCGGGCGAGAAGTGGGCACCGTGGCAACCGCCGGTGAACTTCTCTGTGGCCCAGTCGCGCTCGATGTAGGTGAGCGGCTCTGCCGCCTCCTGCCCAAAGCTGCGCACCACGGAATCCGTGAAGGCGCGCTCACGCAGGGTGATGGAACGACGCGACAGCGAATCCGCGTCTGCGCCCTCGAAGAAGCCCATGAGGTGTCCCTTGGAGGCGCCCACGGCCGTCGTGTCGAAGGTGACGCGGACGGCGCCCTCATCGGCGGAGGACTGCCCGCTGAGGCCGCGTTCGCGCCAGAAGGGGGTGTCGTAGATCAGGAAGGCCTTGATCACGTTGCCCGGAGCGACCTTGTCGGCCGCTTCGCCGCGCCACGCCGGCAGCGGCGGCTCATGCTCGAGCGACATCGCGAGACGGGGAGGCAGGGTGGAGATGACCTGCTTGGCCTCGATGACCTCACCGTCGGCGAGGTGGAGGGTGGCGGACAGGGGGCCGTGCTCCACCTTCACCACTTCGGCGCCCAGCCGGACGACGTCACCGAGCCTGGCGGCGAGGGCCTCAGCCACCGTCGCCATGCCGCCTTGGACGCGACGCTGGTGGAGGCCACCGTTGCTGGCGAGCATGGTTTCGAGGTCCGGGCCGGAGTTGACCTGGATGAGGCCCTCCAGCAGCGTGCAGTCCTTCGGCATGGGGCCGAACGCGGCGGAGTAGACCTCCGAGAAGCGACGCTGCGCCCCCTGCGTGCGCAGGTTGGTGGTGATCCAGCGACGGAGGGCCTGGTTCAGCCAGGCGTCGTTGGCCTTGCGCCAGGCGTTGTCGGAACGGAAACGCTCGGCGAGGCGGCGCAGGCGCAGCAGGCCCTGCCCCAGGTCTGAGACCTCGAACGGAGTGAGGGCCGGTTCGTCCTCCGACGACGGCACGGCCAGGGCCTGCCCGCGGAGACGGATGATGAGATTGCCCTCGGCGGGCAGCCCGATGACCTCGAGGCCGAGGTCGTCGATGATCTCGAGGAGCGAGTCGAATCCGGGGCCGATCCACTGGCCACCCAGTTCGACGTAGCTCCCATCGGGGAGGGTCTTGTTCTCCACGCGCCCGCCGACGCGGTTGCGAGCCTCGAGCACGGTGACACTCAGCCCTCGATCCACAAGATGCTGTGCGGCCACCAGCCCTGCAAGGCCAGCCCCGATGATGGCGCAGTCGAACACGAGTTTCCTCCTCTACCGGACGTCTTGGGCTCGTTCCCGAAACGCAGACACCAGACTACAAGGCGACCGGTGGCCCGATCCTCCTGGGTCGGCCATGGGACTTCGCTCACCCCCACCGACGCGTCGCGGCCACAAAGGCTCAGGCCCCCGGTCGGGGACCGGGGGCCTGGTTGGAGCCGCCCACGGGAATCGAACCCGTGACCTACGCTTTACGAGAGCGTCGCTCTACCGACTGAGCTAGGGCGGCAGCAAGACGGAACTATACAGAACCACGGGCACCTTGTGCCAACCGGCTAGGAGCAGCGCGTCCCCTCGTCCGGGACCACCCCGTCGTACAGGAACTCGTTGACCGCATCGCGGATGCAGGTGTTGTCGCCGGTGACCGCACCGTGACCGGCACCCTCGAGCGTGAGCAGCGCGCCCGACTCCAGTTGCTCGGCCATGGACACGGCCTGTTCATACGGCGTGGCCGAGTCGCCCGTCGTGCCCACCACGAGAATGGGGGGCGCACCCGGGCCGGTGATCTCCAGTTGCGGAGCCGAGCCCGCCGTCCAGAACTCGCAGGCATACGACGTGCCCATGTTCGGCGCCATCACCGGCGCGACGGAGAACGTCTCCTTCCACGCGGGGAGCACTGCGGCGGCGCCCTCATCCACCCCGTCGACGCAGCCCATCGCGGGGAAGGCGTACAGCGGGGTGCCGTAGCTGTCCGGCGCGCGGCCGTTGTACAGGTCCGCCAACATGAGCAGCGACTCGCCATCGCCGGCGATGGCCTCTCCGATGTACTGCGCCAGGGAGCGGTAGGCCTGGTCGTCCTCGTACAGCAGCACCGCGATGCCCAGCGCCGCCAGCGTCTGCGTCAACTGCCTCCCGTTGACCTCCAGGGGCCTCTGGTCCAGACCGGTCAACATGCTCTCGATGTCGGCCCGGATGGCGCCGGCGTCGTGGCCCAGATCACAGAGGTCTGAGCCGGCGCACCAGTCGATGAAGTTGTTCAGGGCCAGTTCGAACCCGGCCACCTGGGGCGTGGGTTCGCGATCCGTGATCTCGACGGCGGCGTCGAGCACCAGCCGACCGGTGGTATCCGGGAACAACTGGGCGTACATGGCTCCCACGTAGGTGCCGTAGGACACGCCCAGGTAGTTCAGCTTGGGCGCGCCGGAGAGGTGGCGGAGCAGGTCGAGGTCGCGCACCACGTCGATGGTGGTGAGGTGGTCGAGCAACTTCCCGGAACCGTCGCGGCACTGCTGCGCGAAGTCGATGGAGCCCTGGCGCAGCGCCTTGTCCTCCGCGGTGTCATCGGGGCTGCCGTCGAGCAGCACCATCTGCTCGGTCTCCTTGAACGTGCCGCACACCACGTGCGTCGACCCGCCGGTGCCGCGCGGATCCCAGCCGTAGGTGTCGTAGTTCTGCCAGCGGCCGGCCAGCGAGATCGCCATGTCCTGGCCACCGAACCCGGGCCCGCCCGGGTTGACGAACAGCGGGCCACGCGAGGAGTCCCCGCCGGGCACCCTCGTTATCGCGAGTTCGATCGCGTCGCCTTCGGGGTCCTCCCAGTCGAGGGGGGCCAGTACGGTGGCGCACTGGGCGCGGCCGCCCTCGCCGCATTCCTCCCACTCGACCGTCTGGGTGGCGTACTCGCCGTAGCCGCCCAGCCCGTCCAGGAAGTCGACGCTGGGCTGGCCCTCGGCCTGGTAGTCGAGTTGCCGATCCGCGTTCGCGTTGTCCACCGGGGGCATCGTGGGCTGCTCGGAGATGGCCTTCTCCGGAACTCCCGGCATCCGGGAACCGGAGGGCACCGGCGAGGGCGTCACGGTGCCTGGCCTGGTGGGTGAGGCGGGCGTGTCGCGGCTGCGGCCGCCGACCATGCCGCCGAGGAACAGGGCACCGACGAGGGCCAGCGCGATCATCGCCAGGATCATCTGGGCGACCTTGACCGACCTACTCATCAACAACCTTTCCCGCCACGCGTTCCCTACGCGCCCGCGCCGTCGAACATACCGACTCCAGCGGACAGCGCACGACCTCGCCCGTGGGCCGACGCACCGTCACGGCGTTGGACGGCACGTCGTGTCCCACCACGAGGCCGCCTGCTCCGTCGTCCGTGGTCACCTGGTCGCCGATCGACGGGGCCTTCCGCAGGAAATCCACGTACAGCGGATGCTCATACGTCAAACAGCACAGCAGCCGCCCGCACGCGCCGGAGATCTGCAGCGGGTTCGCCGGCAGCCCCTGCAGCTTCGCCAGCCGCATCGAGACCGGCTCGAAGTCCTCCAGGAAGGTGGCGCAGCAGAGGTCCCGGCCGCACTGGCCGATGCCGCCCAACACCCTGGCGGCGTCCCGTGAGCCGATCTGCCGCAGATCTATCCGGGCGTCCAGCGCCCGGGCGAGGTCGCCCAGCAGTTGGCGGAAATCCACCCGGTGCGGGGCGGTGTAGTAGATCGCGACGACGCGGTCATACTCGGCCGAACGGTCGAGGAAGTCGATGCCGACCACCTTCATCGGCAGCCGCCGCTTGGCGATCAACTCCCGGGCCACCGTGTTCGCGTTGGCGCGGAGCAGTCGGTTGCGCTCGTCGCGCTCCATATCCGCTTTCGACGCCGGGCCTGCGCAGCGCGGGAGGTCACCGTCGGCGAACTCCACGTCTTCAGGTGCCCACACGCACTGGGCCACCTCCACACCGTCGGCAGTGGGGTACCGGACCCAGTCGCCGACCGTGTAGTCGCGCTCTCCTGGGTCCAGGTAATGCAGTTGGCCGTGGCGCTCGAACGCCACCGCCATCACCCGAGTCATGCGCATAGCCTAACCAACGGCTCAATCCGCCGGAACGGGGGCGTCCCCGCGAGGAGGACCTCGCGGGGACGCTGACAGTGTCAGGCGGTCAGGGCGTCAGCTCCGGCGCGCCTCACGTGCATCCTCACGGCTGCGGTGGATGGCGCCGTCGATGCCGAACCGGCCGCCGCCGAGCGACAGGAACAGCACGCCGATGCCCGCGAGCAGCAGGTCCTTGTCGCCGAGGAACCCTTCCATGCCCTCGACGAACGGGCTGAAGCTGCCCCACCGGACCAGTACGAGGGTGGCGACGGCGAGCGCCGTCAGGAGGACGCCCACGACCCGCACGCCCAGCCCGATCACGAGCATCACGGCCATCGCCGCGAGGGTGAACCCGACGATCCAGGCCACCAGACGGGGCTCGGGAATCAGGGGCTGGCCGGCGAGGAAGTCCGCGGTGTCGTCGATGCTGTACAGCACCTGGTACGCCAGGATGCCGAGGACGCCGGCCGTGATGAGGCGCAGCACGAACAGGCCGAAGCTGCCGAAGCCGCCGACGCCCCTGCGGCGGGGACGCATTTCGCGCTCCGCGTTCGCCTGGGAGGTCTGCACCATGCCGAGGCGGCGGTCGCGCTCCTCCTTCTCGGCGCGCAGTGCTGCGGCGCGGGCCTCTTCCTCCGCGGCCTCGTCCGCGAGGCTGCGGCGCTCCGCCGTCGTGTCGAGCACCTGGGTCTCGTCGGCGTCCGTGCGGTACAGGCCCGCCATCCCGGGCGCGGCGAGGCCACCGGCGCTCGCGCCCGCGGCGCCGCCCGTGGCGGCCGCGACGGCGGCCAGCGACGTCGTGGCGTCAGCGTCGCCCGAGGGGCGGCCGAAGCTCGACTCCTCCGGGCTGCGGACGGTGGTGGGCTCGTCGTCGTCGACCCTGGTGGCGCCGGTGTCGCCGGGGCGCTCGTCGTCCAGGTACTCGTCGTCGTGGGTCTCGGTGCCGGTCTGCGCCTCGGGCAGTTCGTTGTCGTCGACGATGGTGGCGCCGGTGTCGCCGAGGCGCTCATCGTCGATCCACTCCGACACCTCACGCGTGAGGTCTTCGTCGGCGGTGTCGACCGGGCGGTCGTCCTCGAACACCGTGGCGGTGCCCGGCACGTCGTCGTCCTGGGCGGCGGCGCCGGTGATCTCCTCGGGCGTCTCCCCCAGTTCGACGGTGGACACAGGCTGGTCCTCACCGGCAACCGCGTCGTCCGGATCCGGGGCGGTGGGCAGGCTGGAGCGCTCCGCGACCGACTCGTGGCTCGCCCCGTCCTCCGGCGTTTCCGGGAGCACCGGCTGCTCTGGTGTCTCCGGCTGCGCGGGAGGATTGGGCGCCGGCATGGCCTGCTCCGACGAGTAGTCGTCCCACTCGGTGGGCTCGACGGGCACACCGTAGTCGTCGGCCTCTTCCGTCCACTCCGCACTGTCGTGCGGCGTGCCTTCCTGGACCCAATCATTGTTGGACATCGGCTGTTCCTATCCCTGGGCAGTCTTGATTTTCATCTTGGCACCGACTGGAGCCCCTGCCCGGGGTGACACGCCCGTCCGGCTCAACTCCGGCGCGCGAGCGACAAGCTGATCAGGAGCGACTCCAGCGCGAGCAGCGGGGCGACGTTGCCTTCCAGTGCGGTGCGCGCCTGCAGGATGGCGTCCAAGGCATGCACCGTCTGTTCGGGCGTGGAGCGGCGCGCGACGGGCTCGATCTCGTCCGCCAGGTCCGCGTTGACCAGCGGCACCCCCGGCGCGGTCTGGGCGGCCAGCACGTCGCGGTAGTAGCCGGTCAGTTCCGTCAACACCCGGTCGAACGAGTCGCGCTGCAGACGCTTGCCCCGCATCTTCTGCTGGTCCTCCAGTTCCCGGATGGCGGCCTGGGCGTTGCGCGGCTTGGCGCTCCCCCGCCCCCCGATGCCGAGGGCCTCCTGCAGCGCAGCCATCTCCTTGGCATCGAGTTCCGTGGTGGTCTGCTCAGCCTCCTCCTTCGCGGCGGCCACGAGGTTCTCCGCGGCGGTCAGGCAGGCCGAGACGGAGGTGAGCTTGCCGGGCAGCGTGAGGATCTCATGACGACGGATGCGGGCGGTCTCTGAGCGCGCCAGCATGCGCGCCCGGCCGACGTGGCCCTGGGCCGCGCGGGCGGCGTGGGCGGCGAGCGCCGGCGAAATGCCGTCGCGCTCCACCAGGAGCCGGGTGACCGCCTCGTCGCTGGGGGTGGCCAGCTTGATGGTGCGGCAGCGGGAGCGGATGGTCACGATCACGTCGTCCGGGTTGGGCGCGCACAGCAGGAACACCGTGCGGGGAGCCGGTTCCTCCAGGCCCTTGAGCAACGCATCCGCGCCGCGCTCGGTGACCCTGTCTGCGTCCTCTACCACGACGATCTGGTGGCGCCGCTTGACCGGAGCCATGTTGGCGCGGCCCACGAGCGCCCGCACCTCGTCGACACCGATGGACAACTGCTCCGTGCGCAACAGCGTGACATCCGGGTGGGCGCCCGAGAGCGTGGTGCGGCACTCCTGACACTCACCGCAGCCACCGCGCGGGCACTGCAGGGCGGCGGCGAAGGCCTTCGCCGCGTTGGACCGACCGGACCCGGGAGGACCGACGAACAGCCAGGCGTGCGTCATGGCGTGCCGGTGCCCGTCGACGGCGCGGCGCAGCGTGGCCACCGCCCGCTCCTGCCCGATCAGCTCAGAGAACACATCACCCATGGGGTTCATCCTGCCATCAGGCGGTGACAGCATCACCCTCAGCGACCTCACCGGCCACGCGGGACTGCTCGACGCGCCGGGCCCGCAGGTGCGCCCGCAACGACCAGCCGACGGCGGCCGCACCCAACGCGAACACCAGGAGGTAGGCCGGCAAATGTAGGCCCTCCGGCACACCGAAGCTTCGGACGAGCGAGCGGGCGTTGACCAGCACGATGGTCGCGCCGGCCGCCGCGCCCAGCACGCGGGGCGGCAGGTGCCGGACGAGCCAGGCGGCGATCGGCGCGGCGATCAGCCCTCCGAGGAGCAGCGCCCCCGCCATCCACGGCACGATCGCGCCGCCGCCCAGGCCGAGGAGGAATCCGACCGAGGCGGCGATCGCGATCAGGAACTCCGAGGCGTCGATGGTGCCGATCACCTTGCGCGGCTCCATGTGCCCCGACGCCAGCAGCGCCGGGGTCCCGACGGGACCCCAGCCACCGCCGCCGGTCGCGTCGACGAACCCTGCGAACAGGCCCAGCGGCGCGAGGAACTTCGTCGGCAGCCGCTGGCCGAGCTTGCGGGTGGAGATCCCGAAGAACGTGAAGCGCACCAGGACGTAGGCGCCGAGCACCAGCAGGATGATGGCCATCAGCGGCGCTGCGGCCTCCGTCGAGAGCCGGGAGAGGAACGTCGCACCCGCGAACGCGCCGATGGCGCCCGGGACGCCGATGCGCAGCACCACCTGCCAGTCGACGTTGCCGAAGCGGTGGTGCGAGATGCCTGAGGCCAGGGTGGTGCCGATCTCGGCGAGGTGGACGGTGGCCGAGGCCATGGCCGGGTTGGTGCCGATGGCCAGCAGGAGCGTGGTCGACGTGACCCCGTAGGCCATACCGAGGGAGCCGTCGACGAGTTGGGCGGCCAGGCCGACGAGGGCGAGCAGGACGAAGTTGAGCATGAGGTGCCTTTGTTGTGTCTGGGGTGGTGTGGGCGTGCGGGAGCGGCTAGCCCAGACACATGGCGCTGGTGGTGCGCATCAGGACGACAGGCGTGGGAGACGTCGGTGCGCTCTCGGCGGCGGAGTCGAACATGCGGAGAGTCAAGCAGCTACATCGGCGCTTCTTAACATCGAATCCCCCGGTTTCGCTGCACGCGGAACGCGGAATATCTTGCTGTCAGCCGCATGCGCGGCCGGGAAACGTCTCAGCCGGCGAGGAGCGACTCGACGCGGCCCGCGATCTTGGCGGCCATGAGGTCCCTGCCCTCCAACGCCTTCATCACGAAGTACTCCTCGGGCCGCTCGGCGGCCAGCGCGAGGAGGTGCCGGCGCACCCTGCGATGGAACTCCAGGCCCGCGCTCTCGAGGCGGTCCTTGTCCTGCTTGATCGACACCGCGTCGTCGGGATCGGCGTCGAGGAGGATCGTGAGGTCCGGCCGTAGACCGCCCACGGCCCACCAGGCGATATCGGCGACCTCGCCCAGCGCGAGGTCCCGGCCCGCACCCTGGTACGCGATCATCGAGTCCACGTAGCGGTCGCAGACCACCACCTCGCCGCGCTCCAGCGCCGGGCGGATCACCTCGTGCACGTGCTGCGCCTTGTCCGCCGCGTAGATCAGCGCCTCCGCGCGGTGGTCGACGTCGCCGGATGCGGGGTCCAGCACCAGTCGGCGCAGGGTGGCGCCGAGTTCGGTGCCCCCCGGTTCGCGCGTCACGATGTGCGGCAGGCCCCGGGTCATCAACCACGACTGCAGGCGCCGAACCTGCGTGGACTTGCCCACCCGGTCGCCGCCCTCGAACACGATGAACAGTCCGCTCATGAGGGGGGCTTCTTCAACTGCTTCGCCTGCTTCTTCCTGGCCTTCGCCAGCAGCTTCCGCGCCTCGGCCACCCGCTCGGGCCAGCGCTGGATGAAGTCGCGTCGACGCAGCGCCGCCCCGCCCCGGGTCCGCTCGTAGTCGAGGCCCAACTGGTAGGCCTGAGACGGCGACAGCCCGTCGAGTTCGGGGGTTCCGCTGCGGAGGCCCTTGGACGCCCTCCGCAGTTCGTCGAGCACCTCGTCGAGCGAACGCAGCATCTTGCCCATCATCTTGGGCATCATCGGGGCCAGCACGTTGGCTGCCACCTCCAGCTGCTCGGCCGCCCGCAGGGCCGCCTGCCAGGCCTCATCCGGCGACGCGGGCGTGAGGCTGCGGCAACGGTCGGCCAGGATGAACGTGGCCTGCTCGGCACGCTCGAACAGCAGTTTCGCGGCCGGCTGATGCGACAGGTCGCCCAGCCTGGGCGCCCGGGCCCCGGTGACCAGCGCGTCGATCGCGTGCAACGTGGGCTGCTCGATGTCCCTGGCCGAGGCGAAGGGCAGGCCGGTGAGCCCGCTCTCGACGCTCTCCCGCCAAGCGGGTTCGAGCACGGTCGCGAGGCCCCGGAGGTCACGTCCGAACTCCCACAACCGGTGGTTCAGCGCGCCCACCTCGTCGGGGTCGCCGGTGCGTCTGTCGAGGTCTGCCCGCACGATGTGGCCCAGGTGCCCGGCGAAGAGCGCGGCGACGAACTCCTCGAGGGACGCGTCGCGCCACAGTTCGCGGGGCTTGGGGAACCCGGTGAGGCCTGTGGCGGGGGCGCCCAGCCGCTGCTGGAGGTGGGGGAAGTCCGTCACCAGCGTGGACCCCCCGGCCTGGGCGGCGCTGAGCAGGAACTCGCGCTGCTGACCGGTCAGGGCCTCGCTGGGCGTGAACGTGACCTCGCGGTATTCGGAGCTGAGCACACCGTCGCGGCGCACCTGGACCTTGTCGTCGCGGACGATGGCGGCGGTCGCGTTGTCCGCGTCGCGAAGGAACCACTCGTCGCGCTCGCACGTCATGGCCGCGATGGGCCCGAGCGTCGCGCCGCGCACGAACGGCTTCACGAGGCGGGCGAACCGTTCCGGGAGGTCGCCGCTGCCGGACACGGGCTCCGCCTGCTCGCTGGGCAGGTGCGGTTCCCACGCGGGGGCGGCGAGGTACCACTGGCCGGTCCCGGCCACCACGCGGTGGGCGACGACGACGCCGGCCCTCAGCAGGCGACCGTCCGGCGCGTCGATGATGGTGCTGTCCATCACGAAACTCGCCGAGGGCCTGCGCACGAGGCGCTCCAACCCGACCGCGGTGGAGGTGAATTGTGGTGGTTCCGAGGTGAACGGGACCTCGAACCGGATCGCGCCCTTGGGCGTGCCCTTCTTCGCCATGGCTGTCAGCCTAACTACTTCTTGGGGGCTGCCTTGCGGGTGGTCGTCTTGCGCGTGGTCGTCTTGCGCGCAGGACGGGTCGACGGGCCCTTGGCCCGCTTCTCAGCGATCAGTTCGAAGGCGCGTTCCGGGGTGATGGCCTCGGGCGCGTCGTCACGGCGCAGGGTGGCGTTGGTCTCGCCGTCGGTGACGTAGGGCCCGAACCGGCCGGACTTCAGCACCACAGGCTTGCCGGATACCGGGTCTGCGCCGAACTCCGCCAGCGGGGCGGCCGCGGCGGCGCGTCCGCGCGTCTTCGGCTGGGCATAGATGGCCAGCGCCTCCTCGAGCGTGATCTCGAAGATCTGGTCCTCGGTGGTCAGCGACCGCGAATCCGTGCCGCGCTTCAGGTACGGGCCGTAGCGTCCGTTCTGGGCGGTGATCTCGTTGCCCTCCTCGTCCTTGCCGACGGTGCGGGGCAGGCTGAGGAGCTTGAGGGCGGTGGGCAGGTCGAGCGAGTCCAGCGACATCGACTTGAACAGCGAGCCGGTCCGCGGCTTCTTGGACTTCGGGGCGTCCTCGGGCAGCACCTCGGTGACGTACGGGCCGAAGCGGCCGTTCTTCGCCACGATCATGAGGCCGGACGCCTCGTCGACGCCGAGCTCGCGCTCCTCGTCGAGTGGCTGGGTGAGCAGCTCCTCGGCGACGGCGACGGTGAGCTCGTCCGGCGCCAGCTCCTCCGGCACGTTGGCGCGGCGGCCGTCAGAGGCCTCCACGTAGGTGCCGTAGCGGCCGACCCGTACGTCGATGCCGGAATCCTTCAGCGGGAAGGTGGACAGGGCGCGGGCGTCGATGTCGCCGAGCTCGCTCACGAGGGATTCGAGGCCGTGATGGGTGTCGCCTTCGGCGCCGCGGTAGAAATCCGTGAGCACCTGGAGTCGCTGCGCCTTGCCGGAGGCGATCTCGTCGAGCTGGTCCTCCAGTTCGGCGGTGAAGGCGTAGTCCACCAGTTCGGTGAAGTGTTCCTCGAGCAGCCGGGTGACGGCGAACGCCAACCACGTCGGCACCAGGGCCGAGCCCTTCTTGAAGACGTAGTCACGCGCGGTGATGGTGCGGATGATGGAGGCGTAGGTCGACGGGCGGCCGATCTCCAGTTCCTCCAGCTTGGCCACCAGCGACGGCTCGGTGTAGCGCGACGGGGGGCGGGTCTCGTGGCCCGCGGGCTCGGCCTTGGCGACGGCCAGCTCCTGCCCCTCGGTGAGCACCGGGAGGCGCGACTGCGCGTCGTCGGAAGTCGACTCATCGTCGACGCCCTGCACGTAGGCCTTGAGGAAGCCGGGGAAGGTGATGGTGCGGCCCGAGGCGACGATGCCGGCCGAGGTGGTCTCGGCGTCGGCGACCGTGGTGGCGCCGATGGTGGCGTCGATCCTGATCGAGACGGACTCGCCGCGGGCGTCGGCCATCTGGGAGGCCAGGGTGCGCCGCCAGACCAGCTGGTAGAGGCGGTAGGCGTCGCCCGAGAGACCGGTGTCGTCCGGGTGGCGGAACGAATCACCGGCGGGACGGATCGCCTCGTGCGCCTCCTGCGCATTCTTGACCTTCGAGGCGTAGACGCGGGGCTTGTCGGGGAGGAACCGCTCGCCGAACAGCGCGCGCACCGCCTTGCGGGCGGCGGTGATGGCCTCACCCGAGAGCGACACCGAATCGGTTCGCATGTAGGTGATGAAGCCCTTTTCGTAGAGTTCCTGCGCCACCGACATAGCGCGCTGCGACGAGAAGCCCAGCTTGCGGCCGGCCTCCTGCTGCAGCGTGGTGGTGCGGAAGGGCTCGTAGGGGCGGCGGGTGTAGGGCTTGGCCTCGACGGAGGCGACGCGGAGGTCACCGTCGGACAGCGCCCCAGCCAGCGCCTTGGCCGAGGCCTCGTCGAGCACCAGCGCGTTGCCGGCGGTGAGTTCGCCGTCGGCGTTGAAGTCGCGGCCCTGCGCCACCTTCGCGCCACCCACCTCGACGAGGCGGGCGGGGAAGTTGCGGGGGTCCGTGTCCGGGCCGCCGTCGAGCGTGAGGTCCAGGTCCCAGTAGGACGCGGGGACGAACGCGATGCGCTCGCGTTCGCGGTTGACGATGAGGCGGGTGGCGACCGACTGCACGCGGCCGGCCGACAGCTTCGGCATGACCTTCTTCCACAGCACCGGCGACACCTCGTAGCCGTACAGGCGGTCGAGGATGCGGCGGGTTTCCTGCGCGTC
This sequence comes from Tessaracoccus zhenghani, assembly GCF_054552775.1. Lineage (NCBI taxonomy): Bacteria > Bacillati > Actinomycetota > Actinomycetes > Propionibacteriales > Propionibacteriaceae > Tessaracoccus > Tessaracoccus zhenghani. The sequence goes on from NZ_CM137275.1 coordinate 1,654,497, forward strand.
CACGAGGTCGACATCGATCTCGCGGGGGTTGCGGACGGCCTCCTCGATGGCGGACTTGGTGATCTCGTGGAACACCATCCGCTTGACCGGCACCTTGGGCTTGAGCTCCTCCATGAGGTGCCACGCGATGGCCTCGCCCTCGCGATCACCATCCGTTGCCAGGAAGAGTTCGTCGACGTCCTTGAGCTTGGCCTTCAGGTCCCGGATGGTCGCCTTCTTGTCCGGCGAGACGACGTAGATGGCGTGGAAGTCGTCGTCGACGTTGACCCCGGTGCGCGCCCAGGCCTCGCCCTTGTACTTGGCGGGCACCTCGGCGGCCTTCGTGGGGAGATCGCGCACGTGACCACGGCTCGACTCCACGATGTAGTCGCCGCCGAGGTAACCGGCGATCTTGGTCGCCTTGGTCGGCGACTCGACAATCACGAGACGCTTGCTTGACATGCAGATCTGTCCTTTAACAACGGGGAAACTCGTGAGGAACAATAGCCTGAGCTGTCAAGCTTGCCCGCTTCGGGCACTCGAACCCCTAGCCGCGGCGACGTCTGCCCTTGGCGTCCCACTGCACTTCGGCACCGGTGCGCGGGTCGATGATGCGCTCCTTCTTGGAGAGTCGCAGGAACCAGCCACCCCAGGCCGCCAGCAGGACCACGCCCAGCGTCAGCGACGCCCAGACGGGCATGCCGAACGGCAGCTCCGTCCCGTCGGAGAAGAGCGCCAGGACGCCGCTGACGAGGAACCAGCCGGCCACCGCGGTGTAGCCGAAACCGGCGAGGGCGAACAAGACCTGTCCCCGGAAGAGGCGCATCAGGAAGGGAGCGGATTGATCCGCGACGGCGACCCCGGTGGCGCTCGCCCGTTCGGCCGCATACGCCTTGACGGGGCCGAAGGCCTCGACGGGATCCTCCCCCGTCTCGGCGACGTGGGACTCCACTTCGGCCAGGATCTCCCCGATCCGGTCGCCGGGGACGTCGAGCAGGCGCAGTTCGAGAGCGAGGTCGTCGATGTAGTCGGTGGCGTTCATGAGTGCTCCTTCAGGAGGGCGGAGAGGTTGTGGGAGAAGGCACGCCAGGTGTCCGCGCGGTTGCGGAGGTCCGCCGCGCCGTCGGCGGTGAGCCGGTAGTACTTGCGGCCGGGGCCGGAATCACCGGCGCGCCAGTCGGTGTCGACGCACCCGGCCTCTTCGAGGCGGCCGAGGATGGGATAGAGGGTGCCGCCCTTGACGGTGCCGAAGCCGGCGTCGTTCAGGCGGCTGGTGATCTCGTAGCCGTAGGTCTCGCCCTCGGCGATGATCGCAAGAACGGCCACTTCGAGGAAGCCCTTGAGCCAACTCGACGGCCAGGGAGTTGCAGGTACCATGACTAGATCGTATATCTATCTAGTCAGCGATGCAACCTATATCGCGTGGGAACCATCGTCGGCGAGGATCAGCATCTGGTCGAGGAGGGCCTGACGGATCTCTGGAAGCAGCGCGGCGGCCAGCTCCGCAGCGTTGAGGTCGAGGACCTGCGCGACGGCGGCCACCACCTGGCCAACGGTCAACTCGCCGTCGAGCGCGCCGAGGGCGGCGGCCAGGGCGGTGTCGGCCTTGATGGCGCGCAGCAGCCCCACCCGTTGGCGGAACACGACGTGCTCGGGGTCTTCGGCTCCCGGCCGGCCGATGGTCTCCTGCTCGACGTCGACGAGCCGGGGCCGGGCGGCCAACAGCTCCGCGGTCGGTAGCTGGAACGCGTCGACGGCGGCAAGATGCCGGGCGAAGACGTCTCCCACCGGCTGGGCGACAGCGTGCGGCCAGCTCTCGAAACGGCGGTACGGCTCGGCCCGCTCCGCCCTGGTGACGAGCACCCATCCCATCCCGATGCTGCGCACGCCCAGGCGCTCGAAGTAGGTCAGCCACTCGTCGTAGGCCTCCCTCCACCGGTCCGTACCCGCCAGCCCTGCGTCGGTGAGCCACATCTCGATGTAGGAGAACACGTCCAAGCGCTCCCGCTCGATGATCCAGGCGTCACAGGTGTCCGGGATCCAGGCGCCGAGCCGCTCCTCCCACGGTTCATCGGTCACGGCCCAGTTGGTCAGCAGTTGGAGCGACCCCCCGGGATTGAGGTGGTCCGCGGCACCGCGGATCAGGGTCTCGACGAGGGAGTCGCCCTCGAAGTTCGCCTCCCGGTAGGTGAGGGTGTCGGCCTCGTCGGTGGGCGGACTCATGACGAACGGCGGGTTCGACACGATGAGGTCGAACCGCTCCCCCGCCACCGGCTCGTAGAGGGATCCGTTGCGGTAGTCCACCTCGACACCGCCCAGCCCGGCGGTCACCCTCGCCAGTTCAAGGGCGCGCTCGTTGACGTCCGTGGCGACCACCCGGCCGGCGTGCCGGCTGAGATGCAGCGACTGCACCCCACAGCCGGTGCCGAGGTCCAACGCGGTGTCCACAGGCGTGCGCATGGTCAGCTGTGCGAGCGTGGTGGACGCGGGCGACACTCCCAGCACGTAGTCAGGGCGGATAGGCGACATCCCGTGGTCGAGGCCCGGGGTGGGGTCGGCCACCACCCATCCGGACGCTCCGTCGTCGGGCGAGCCGTAGGGGCGGATGTCCACGACGGCGCGGACCGAATCCGCGTCCGCCCGCACGAAACCCTCCTCCAGCAGGGCGTCCACATCGACCGCAGCGGCCACCGCCTCGCGCGGCACCGCCTGTTGGAGGATGAAGAGCCTGATCAGCGCGGCCTGCGGGTCTGCGGCGGCGCCGAGCGCCACGTAGGCCGGCACGGTGCAGTTGCGCCCCAGCCCCGCCTGGCCATCCTCACCGATCCGGTCGACCACCGCATCTGAGGTGTAGCGGGCGGCGGTGAGCTGGTCGCGGAGCGCGGCGGTGTCGATGGCCATGGCGACATCTTAGGCAGGGCGGCGTCGGACGAATCGCCATCGACGAGGCCTGTCGGCCTGACCCTCCCGGTTGCGACCATGGGCGCATGGCACTGAAAAGGAACGTAGTGATCGCCGCCATTGCGGCGGCAGCATTGGGGGTCAGCGCCTGCAGCGGAACCGCGGAGACCCCCCAGACGCAGGCCCCGGCCAGCTCCACCGCAACGGCCCAGGAGACCGGAGCAGGCGGCTCGAAGAGCACTGCGGTCGAGACCTCCGCCGAGGCGACGCCGACGCAGGAGGATTCGCCCGCTGCCGAGCCGAGCGAGGAGGAGTCGCCCCCCGAAGAGGCGTCCGGCGAGCTCCCCTGGGACGAAGGCCCCGTGGACACGGAGGCCTTCCTCGACCTGTACCGCCCGGTGCAGGAGTCGATCACGACGATGAAGATGACCACCTCGACGTCGGTCCCAGGCTCCGAAACCGTCACGTACGTCGACAGCACGGACCCGACCAATCCCCGCACCTACACGGTGCTCGAGGCCGCCGGGAAGAAGGTGGAGTCGGTCACGGAGGGCACCACCGCCTATACGCGGACCGACGGCGGGGCCTGGCAGGAGCAGCAGATCCCCGACTCGGCTGAGGGGACCAAGCCCACCCTCGATGCCGAGACCCTCCGTGGCCTCGTCGAATCCATCGAACTCGTGGACAAGGACGAGCGGAAGTTCACCGTGGTGCTGGATCTGGGGGCGCTGGTGCCCTCCGCGGCGCCCGGGACGGAAGGGATCCCCACCACCTGGTGGCTCGATGACCAACTGCGCCTGGTGAAGCAGGAAATGACGATCATGGAGGCGACGGTCATCACGGAGTACTCCGAGTTCAACCAGCCGGTGGACATCCCGCAGGTGCCGTAGGCCTGAACTGGAGCGCCCGCGACGGGGACGGATCCCTGCCGCGGGCGCTTCTGCACTGGGCGAAGACGAGCGCTGCCTTGTTCCGTCACACGGAGTCGGTGGCTCCCTGCCAGAGGTTGATGCCTCCCACTCCGGAGTGCTCGTCGATCGCCGAGAGCTCGTCCTCGGTGAAGGCCAGGTTGGTGAGGGCGTCGAGATTCGCGTCGAGCTGGCGCACCGACGAGGCGCCCAGCAGCGCGGAGGTGACGGACGCTTCGCCCTGGTCGCGGAGCACCCAGGCGATGGCCATCTGGGCCAACGACTGCCCGCGGCCCTCGGCGATCCCATTCAGCGCGCGGAGGTGTTCGAGGTTCTTCTCGTTCAGCAGCCCCTCGTCGAGCGACTTCCCCGCGGCGGCGCGGGAATCAGCCGGGATGCCGTCGAGGTAACGGTCGGTGAGCATCCCCTGCGCCAGCGGCGAGAAGGCGATGACGCCCATGCCGTTGGCGGCCGCGGACTGCAGGAGGCTGGGCTCGCCGTCCTCAACCCAGCGGTTGAGGATGGAGTACGACGGCTGATGGATGACCAGCGGCGTGCCGAGTTCACGCGCGATCTGCTGGGCCTTGGCTGTCAACTCCGCCGAGTACGAAGAGATCCCGGCGTACAGGGCGCGGCCGGAGCGGACGATGAAGTCCAGGGCCTGCATGGTCTCCTCGACGGGGGTGTCCGGGTCAGGGCGGTGGTGGTAGAAGATGTCGACGTAATCGAGACCCATGCGCGCCAGCGAGTCGTCGCAGGACGCGACGAGGTACTTGCGCGAGCCGCCGAAGCCGTAGGGGCCGGGCCACATGTCCCAGCCGGCCTTCGAGGAGATGACCAGTTCACCGCGGTACCGCTTGAAGTCCTCGGCGAAGTGGCGGCCGAAGTTCGTCTCCGAGGAGCCGTAGGGCGGGCCGTAGTTGTTCGCGAGGTCGAAGTGCGTCACGCCGCGGTCGAAGGCGCGCCTCAGGATGTCGCGCTGCGTCTGGAGCGGCTTGTCGTCTCCGAAGTTGTGCCACAGGCCCAGCGAGATCGCGGGCAGTTTCAGGCCGGAGGTGCCGAGCCGCCGGTACGGCATGGAGTCATAACGGTCTTCCGCTGCAACATAAGTCATGCCGTCAGCCTATTGGCACGCCGGAGGCGGTGCTGGAGGCGGTCACGTTCCCGCGGTGGCGCTGCGCAGAAAGGTCCGTGGCGCACCAGGCAGGGCCGGCTCCAAGGGGGCACGGACCGCGATCTCGACGACGACGTGCCGGCCGCCGCCCCGCACGGCGCACTCCGCGACCGAGACCCCGTTGCGGACCGCAGCCTCGCCCGCCGCGGAGCAGGGGTCAGCGCCCTGGACCGACGCCGACACCGCTGCGAGGGCGGCGAGCTCGGCCGCCTGTTCGGCGTGCCTGGCCGCCGAGAACCACGCGATCAGGACCCCAGCCACGGTGAACGACGCCAGGAGTGCCAGGCTCATCCCCATCGTCAGCAGCACCCCTGCCGAACCGCGCTCGGTGTGGCGGCTCACGGCCCGATCCCCGGTTCGTAGGCGGCCCAGGCCCGGGCCGAGACGTCGACGACGCCCAGCCTCAGAACGGGCACCGGCAGCGTCACGCTGGCCTGGACCCCGAGGTGCTCCCTGACCACCTCTATGCGTGCGCCTTTCGGCACCCGGGCCCTGGCTTCGGCGAAGGCTTCGTCGTCACCCCGGGCGGCCTGCCGGGCCAGCTGGGCGCTGGCCTCGGCGGCCGTTGCCTGGGCCACTCCGAGGAGGGAGGCCCCGACCAGGCCAACGGTGAGGACCACGGCGAGCAGCAACCCGACGCAGAGCTCGACGGCGACCATCCCCTGTTCACCCCGCCGGGTCCTCCCTCCTCGGATCACCCTCCGACCTTGAGCAGATCGGAGATGTTGAAGTCGCCCTGCAGCACCTTGCCGAAGACGCCGGTGACCCAGTCGAAGAGCACCTGGAAGAACGCGTTGTCGGAGAAGACCCGGACCAAGAGGATGGCGACGGTGGCGGCGGCGAGCAGGCCGATGGCGTACTCGACGGTGGTGAGGCCCCGCTCAGTGAGGCGGCGCAGCTGTGTCCTACGCTGGGGGTGGAGCACGAGGTTGGACATGGAGGTTCCTTTCCCGAGGTCGGCCGCCTTTCGGCCGGTCTCACCCCCATTGATCGGAAAAGGGCACCCTGAATCACCGCGTCAACCCGCGTGTGTGGATTAGTCAGGCGGACAACACCGCGGGCTGTGGACAACGGGTGATCGCCCTAGACTCCGCGTCGAGCAGCAGCCCGAGCAGCTCGGCCGCATCCGGCTTGTTCAGCACCTGGTTGGCGTTGCCACACTTGGGCGACACCACGCAGGCAGGGCAGCCCTCGGCGCAGCCGCACCGGGTGAGGCGCTCGAAGGTGGCTGCCAGCCACTCCCCGATGACCTCGTAGCCCCGGTACGCGAAGCCGGAGCCACCCGTCATTCCGTCGTGCACGAAGATCGTGCAGAGGCCGGTGTCCGGGTGCAGGGCGGTGCTGACGCCACCGATGTCCCACCGGTCGCACGGCGCGAACGCCGGCAGGAGCCCGATGGCGGTGTGCTCCATGGCGTGGGCGGCTGCGCCCATCTGGAGTTCAGCCCAGCCCAGGCGGCCGGCGAGGTGCGCCGGGACCGTCCACCACACCGCCTGCGTGGTCATCCGGTGCCGCGGCATCTCCAGGGCGGTGGTGTCCCACACTTCATGGGTCACCTCGTCGCGCCGGAGGTAGGCCAGCACCTGGGAATCCAGCCGCACGTCACCCCGGCAGACCTCAGTGACGCCCAGCCGCTTGCGGTCCACCTCGCGGAGGATCTCGATGTCGAACGACGACTGCGGTTGCGTGTAGTACCTCGGCCTGCCCTGGACGACGAATGCCTGGTGCTCCTCGCGGTCCAGTTCATCGACGAGGAACGTTTCGCCTTGGTGGAGGTACACCGCGCCGGGGTGGACGGTGCGGTCTGCGGCCGCCATGTCCACCACGCCGACCACCCGGCCGGTGTCGCGCTCGATGATGTCGACGGGGCGCTCCCCGATGGCGCGCAGGTCGATGAAGTCGACAGCCCGGTCCGGCCTCGTCCAGAAGTAGCGGCCGGCGCGGTTGCGCAGCACCCCCTGCTGCGCCAGCGCGTCAGCCACCATGGAAGTGGTGGGGCCGAACCACCGCTCGTCGTCTGCTGACAGCGGCAGTTCCTGGGCGGCTGCGGCGAGGTGGGGCCCGAGCACCCGGGGGTTCTCGGGGTGCAGCACCGCCCGCTCGACGGGCGCGTCGAAGATCAGTTCCGGATGCTCGAGGAGGTAGACGTCCAGCGGGTTCTCCCGGGCGAGGAGCACCACGAGGGCGTCCTGGCCGCGGCGCCCCGCGCGGCCCGCCTGCTGCCAGAAAGACGCGAGTTTGCCCGGATAGCCGGACACCAGCACCGCATCCATCCCGGCGACGTCGACGCCGAGTTCCAGCGCATTGGTGGAGGCCAACCCCCGCAGCTCGCCGCTGTGCAGGGCTGCCTCGAGTTCGCGCCGGTCATAGGCCAGGTAGCCGCCGCGGTAGGAGGCGACCCTGGTGGGCTCGCGCGCCACCTCCTGCGCAGCCAGGGAGACCAGTTCGGCACCCTGGCGGGAGGGCACGAACGCGATCACCTGCCTGCCCTCGTCCGTCAGCCCCGCCAGCAGGCGGGCTGTGTCGTCGCGCAGCGACTTCTCCGGCCGCCACAGCGCCACCGTGCGGCGGCCCGACGGCGACGAGTCCTCGTCGACCACCTTCACCGGGCCGGACCCGATGAGGGTCTCCGCGAACTCCCCGGCGTTGGGCGCCGTGGCCGACGACAGCGCGACGACGGGGTCTGCCCCGTACTGCGCCGCGATCCGCCGCAACCTGCGCAGCACTTGCGCCACGTGCGCCCCGAAGATGCCCTGATAGCGATGGGCCTCGTCGACGACGATGTAGCGCAGCGAGCCCAGGAACCTCGACCACCGCTGGTGGTTGGGCAGCATGGAGAAGTGCAGCATGTCCGGATTGGTCAGGATGAAGCTGGCGTGGTCTCTGGCGAAGCGCCGCTCGGCCTCGTCCGAGTCACCGTCGAGCGGGGTGATGCGCCAGGTCTGGGGCCCGAGTGCCGCCGCCGCCCGGGCCTGGTCGTGCGCCAGCGCTTTGGTGGGCGAGATGTACAGCGCGGTGTGCCGAGGGCCGGTGAGCCGGGCACGCATCGAATCCACGCTGACGCCCACCTTGCCGTGCACGGCGCCGGTGATGATGGGCATGAGGTAGCCGAGCGACTTGCCGGAGCCGGTGGGCGTGCACACGATGCTGTGCTCGCCGTGGAACAGGGCGTCCGCGAATTCCACCTGGTGCCGCCAGGGTGCGTCGATGCCCGCTGCGGCGATCTGTTCTGCGGCCTTGACCGGCAGCCAACTGGGCCACGCCGTGGGCACGCCAGAGGAGGCGTCGCGCTGCGAAACAGCGGTCACCTCGTCGCGGCCCAGCACCCAGGAAAACGTCACCCCTCAACTGTGCCAGCCGCCACCCACAATTTCTGAATCGACCGCCGTGTCGATTCAACCCGAGAAGAAGTTCTGGATCAGCCCGGCGATGATGGGAACCACTCCGACCAGCATGAAGGCGGGCAGGAAGCACGCCATCAGGGGCACGACCGACCGGACCCCCACCGTCCGGGCAGCCTTGAGCGACCGATCACGGAAGTCCTGCCGGGCGTCCTCGGCGTGCACCCTGAGCACGCCGGAGAGGGACGCCCCGGATCGCTCGGCCCGGGCGATGTCCGCCGCCGGCTGCCCCCAGACCGGGTGCTGCCGCAGCCGTGCCCACGCCTCAGGCCCTGCCCGGCCGAGCGCGAGCTGCGCCGCCACCTCCCGTAACAGCTTCTGCGTGGCGGGTGGTGACACGTCCGCGACCGCCTCCACTGCGGCCGACATGGGTTGGCCCGCTTCCAGGCAGACGCGGAGGAACCCCAGGGCGTCCGGGAGCTCCGCCGCCAGTTCCCCCGTGTCCGGCCGTGGCGCGCGGTACCCCAGCAACACCACCGACCCCAGACCGACCACCAAGCCACCCGCCATTGCGAGCATCCCGTCGAGGGCCAGCATCAGGAGAGCGCCCATGGCCAGGCCCAGGAGCGCCCGTTGACGCAGCGGCAGGGCCCCCTCCCTGCCCTCCAGCCACGCAGGGACCCTCCGTTCGGGCCGTGCCCGGAGCCGCTCCAGCGCCGCAGCCGGCGCGGGCATCGCCACCAGCACCGCCAGGAACGCAGCCAGGGCGGCCATGAGTAACTGGTTCACCTGACCTCCCTCCTTCCCTGCGCGAGCTTGTCGATCCACAACACCCCGGCGGCCGTCAAGGTCACCGCCGTGAGCACCAGCACCTGACCGATGACGCCGCCGAACAGGAATTCCAGTGGGTCTGCGCCGGCTGCGAAGCCCAGGCCGACGGCCAGGAAGGGCAGCGCGGCCATGATGTGGCCACTCGCGCGCGCTGCAGCCAGCTCGGCCTCGATCACGGCCTGCAGTTGCCGTTGGCGCCGCAGATTCTCTGACACCGACGACAGGACGTCCGCCACCGGGGCCCCACTCCTCTCGCTCACCCGCCACGCGGAGGCGACGGACCGCATCCCGCCCTGACCGGGGACGGAGGCAACCCGCTCCAACTCCGCCCCGACATCCGAGCCCAACGCGGCGGCCGCGGCAGCAGGGGCGAGGACAGGCGAGTCCCGAGCCGCCTCGGCAAGCGCCACGGTGGGGATCTGGCCGGAGCGCAGCAGGGAACTCAACACGCGGGCGGCCGCGGCGCACTCGCCGGCCCGCCGGGAGGCGCTGCGTCGACGCCGCACGCTCGCCACCAGCCAGCCGCTGGTGCCGAACGCGATGGCGCCCACCGCCATCCAGCCGACCGCCCGGAACCCCAGCGCCCCCGCCGCCCCGACCACGGCGAGCACCCCGAGCACCACCCACGGCGACACCCGCGTGGGCAGGCGACGGCGGCGCGGCGCCAGGCGACGCAACCCGGGGGCCGGCCCGATCAGCGCCGCCGCGGAGAGGGCGGCCACCAGCGCAGCGCCGGTCACCATCCCACCAGCCTGGTCAGTTCGGCGCCGGCCTCCCCCTCGTAGCGCACCCGTCCCCCGGCGAAGGACGCCGCCGGCGCGATCTCGACCCGGCCGTCGGCGCCCCGCCTGAACAGCCCGATCTGATCCACCGCCCGGGCACCTGAGCGGCTCCGCCGGAGATGGATCACCAGCCGTAGCGCCGCGGCCACCTGGGCGTGACACGCCTCGCGCCCCAGCCCACCCAGTGCCGCGAGGGCTTCCAACCGGGCGGGCACGTCCTGCACCGAGTTGGCGTGCACCGTGCCGCAGCCCCCTTCATGCCCGGTGTTCAACGCGGTCAGCAGGTCCGTCAGTTCGGCACCGCGCACCTCGCCCAGCACGACGCGGTCCGGGCGCATCCGCAGCGCCTGCCGCACCAGCGTGGTGAGCGTGAGGGCACCTGTCCCCTCGGCGTTCGCCGGCCGGCCCTCGAGCCGCACACAGTGCGGATGATCCGGCACCAGTTCCCGCGCATCCTCCACCACGACCAGGCGCTCCTCACCGGGCACCAACGCCAGCAGGGCGGAGAGCAGCGTGGTTTTCCCTGTGCCGGTGCCACCGGAGATCAGGAAGGGCAACCGTGCCGCCACCACGGCCTGCAGCAGGCGCTCGCCCTCCGGCGGCAACGAACCGGCGGCCACGAGGTCTGCCACCGAGAAGCTCCGGCGGGCCGGCACCCGCAGCGACAGGCAGGTGCCCGGAGCCGCCACCGGCGCGAGCACCGCATGCAGCCGCACCCCGCCCGGCAGCCGCCCGTCGACGAAGGGCGACGAGTCATCGAGTCGTCGCCCGGCGGCGGCCGCCAACCGGATGGCGAGCCTGCGCACCTGTTCGTCGTCCACGAAGCGCACCTCAGCGCGCTCCAACCCCCGGCCGCGGTCCACGAACACCTCGCGGGGGCCGTTGACCACCACATCAGAGACCCCGGGCTCGGCCAGCAGGTCGTCGAGCGGGCCGGCCCCGACGCTGTTGCGCCGCAGCTGGGCGAGCACGTCGTGCACCACCGCATCGGTCACGATGACGCCCATCCCGCGCAGCGCGGTCGCCACGTCCACCGGGGTGTGGGTGCGGCCCAGCCCGGCCAGGCGGGTCTGGAGCACATCGAGTTGCACCTCAGCCACCGCGCACCTCCGCCAGCAGGGCCGCAACCGCTCTGCGGTACCGGCGCGCAGCCGTGCTGACAGGCGACAGCCCCAGCTCAACCAACCGGACCACCGCCTTGTCGTGTGGGATGGCCGCCAGGCAGGGAAGGCCCAGCGCGCGCGAGACGACCTCCGCGGGGATGGACCGGCCGGGCCCACGCCGGACCACCACCGCAGCGGGCTGCACGGACCGGCCCTCGACCAGCATCCGCGCTGAGGCGACGGACCTCACGTCCGCGCCGACGACGAGCAGCGTCCGGTCCGGCTCCACCTGCGGCGCCTCACGGCCGGCATCGATGACCACGAGGTCTGCGGAGCGGGCCAGCGAGCCGACGGCGGCCGCCACCGCCGCCGCCGGTGGCGCGGAGGGCGACTCCCGGCCCTGCGCCAGGAACGCTGCCCCCTCGGCCATGGGCAACCCGCCGATGAGATCTCCCAATTCGCCCCGCGCGTGACTCAGGTCTGGCCACCGCACGCCGTCGACGATCTCCGCTCCGACGATGAGGTCCAGCCCGCCGCCCGCCTGCGCCAGGTCCACGCACGCCGCGCGCATCCGCTGTGCCGCCGCCACCAGCGCCAGCGAGGCCGCCAGCGTGCTCACGCCCAGACCGCCGGAGGCGCCCACCAGCGCCACGACCGTGGCCCGCACCGCGTCCGCGCGCACCGCCGTCGAGATGGCCTCCGCCAGGTGACCACCGTGGTCAGGCAGCGGCAGCACCGGCAACGCGAGCGCGGCGGAGCAGCGCGCCAACTCCCGCGGCGAGTCGCCGACGAGGTGGGCCTGCCCGGGCGCGACGCCCGTCCAGCGCGTGGCGACCTCTGTGGACACCAGCCGCAGGGCCGCCTCCGGCCAGGCCAACCGCACCTCGTCAGGGTGGTGGGCCACGCGCAGCGGCACCTCGAAAGCGGCCGCCGAGACCTCCACCGCCTCGATGACGGCCGGGTCCCGGGAGCAGAGCAGAACGTAGGGTTCCATGCCCACCACTGTGGTCAACGGGCGGGCCGAATTTCGACGGATGTGCCCCGTTGTGGATAACCTTCCCCGGCGCGGCATCCTCCGTCGTGACGCACAACCCGCCAGCTAGGCTGGCCCCACCACATCAGCTACGCGGAAGGACGGCATGAGCATCACCCTGCCCGACGAGGCCCTCACCTGGCTCTCCGTGTGGCAGGACGTGCGCGGGCTGGTCCTGGCCGGCGACACGCATCTCACGCGCCGGCTCTCGGCCGCCGGGCACACCCTGTTCGCGCTGACCGACAGCCCCGCCGTCCACGTGCGGCTTGCCGAGCTCACGCGGGTCACGCCGCTGCTGGCGCGGCCGGAGGCGGTGCCGACGGATCCGCTGCAGTTCGAAGTGGTCTTCGCGCACCAGAGCCTGCACCGCTACAACCTTGACCAAGCCCTCCCCCAACTGGCCCGCGTGCTGCGCAGTGGCGGGTGCGTTAGCGCCTCCTACCTCGTGCGCGACGACTCGGTGCCCTGGGTGCGGCGCCTCGCGGCGCTGCTGCGCCGCTACGACCCCATGGCCATGAAGGGCGACTACGGCCACCAGAGCCTCGACGTCCTGGGCCGCTCCAAGTACTTCCCAGAGGTGGAGCGCCGCGCGTTCCGGATCTGGCAGGCCGTCAGCCGCGACGACCTCATCGCCATGGTGCGCAGGCAGCCGCTGGCCGGCAACCTCGACCAGAGCCAGCTCGACACCCTCATCGGCCAGGTCGTCGACCTGTTCGACGGGGCGGTACGCCCCGGCGAGAACCTGCGGCTGCCCTACCAACTGCTGTGCTGGCGCGCCTGGGTCAGCCACGAGGAACTGACCGGCCCCGTCGAATTACCCGATAGCGGCCTGGCCATCCCACTGTGATCTATGCGGTACTAGGCTGTGAGCTGCGAAAGGAGCATCCAATGCCCGCTGAGCCCCGCCACCCGTTGGTCGACATCAAGGACTCGCTCTCCGAGTTCGTCTCGAAGACGTCCGAGCTCGCCTCCGCCGAGATCAAGCCCGCCGCCAAAGCCGCAGGCGTGGGCGCCGGGTTCTTCGCCGGTGCCGCCGTCTTCGCCCTGCACGCCATCTGGATGCTGGTCATCCTGATCGCCCTGGGTGTCGGCCTGCTTCTCAACGCACTCACCTCCATGGGGCCGTTCCCCGCGATCACGCTGGGTTTCCTGGTCAGCGTCCTGTTCTCACTGCTCGTGGCCGCCGTCCTGTTCACGCTGGGCCGCGGCAAGTTCCGGGACGTGAAAATGCCGGAGGCCACCATCTCCGAGGCCCGGATGACGCTCGACGCGGTGGTCGACGCCGTCGCCTCCCGCACGAAGGACACCGACGTCGTGATCCGCTCCGAGGACCTCCCCCAATTCCGCGACGCAGACCTCGAGAAGTCGTTCGGCCGTCCGTAGTACCTTGTCTCCCATGATCAAGTGGGAATACTTCGTCGCGCCCGTCCTGTCGCACGTCGCTCAGCAGCTGCTCAACAACTTCGGCTCGGATGGCTGGGAACTGATCCAGCTCGCCCCCGGCCCCAATCCGGACACGCTGGTCGGTTACTTCAAGCGGCCCATCCAGGAGGCCTGATGCCCGCCTCCGAGCGCCTGACCGCACTCGGCATCGAACTGCCGCCGGTAGCCGCTCCCGTCGCTGCCTACGTACCGGCCACCCGGGTGGGCAACCAGATCTGGACCTCCGGCCAACTGCCGTTCGTCGACGGTGAACTCGTCGCCGTCGGCAAGGCGGGGGGCGCGGTGTCGCCCGACGACGCCGCGGCGGCAGCCCGCACCGCGGCGCTCAACGCCGTGGCGGCCGCCGCAGATCTCGCCGGTGGTGTCGACAACATCCGCCGCGTGCTGAAGGTGGTGGTCTTCGTGGCCAGCGAGCCCGGCTTCACGGCGCAGCCCGCCGTCGCCAACGGCGCCTCGAACCTGCTCGGTGACATCTTCGGCGAGTCCGGCGTCCACGTGCGCAGCGCGGTGGGCGTGGCGGTGCTCCCGCTGGATTCGGCCGTGGAGGTCGAACTCGTCGTCGAGGTCTGAGGTGGACCAGCCGGCGATCATCAACGAGACGCTCGCCGAGGCCTACCCCGACGCTCGGTGCGAGCTGGATTTCCGCACCCCGTTCGAGCTGCTCGTCGCCACGGTGTTGTCGGCGCAGTCGACGGACCGCCGGGTCAACGCGGTGACCGCAGACCTCTTCCGACGCTTCCCCGACGCCACGGCGCTCGCGGAGGCGGACAGGGAAGAGGTTGAGGTCATCATCGGACCTGTCGGGTTCTACCGGAACAAGACCACCGCCATCATCGGGCTGAGCCGGCGCATCGTCGATGAATTCGACGGCGAGGTGCCGGGCACACTCGAGGAACTCGTCTCGCTGCCGGGAGTGGGGCGCAAGACCGCCAATGTGGTGCTGGGCAACGCGTTCGGCGTGCCCGGTGTCACCCCCGACACCCACCTCATCCGCCTGGCCAACCGCTTCGGCTGGGTGGACAACACCAAGCCGGACGTTGTGGAGCGCTCGGTCGGGGCCCTGTTCCCTCCGGAGGAATGGGTGATGCTCTGTCACCGCGTCATCTGGCACGGTCGACGGTGTTGCCACGCCCGGCGCCCGGCCTGCGGAGCCTGCCCCGTCGCCGAATGGTGCCCCAGCCGCGACATCGGCGAACAGGATCCGGCCAAGGCCGCCAGGCTCATCCGCGAGCCGAGGAACTGACGTCGCACCGTTGGCGGCGACGGGCTGAGGCCCTGCCGCCGTGGGGTAATCTCGCAGCACGATGAGGATCAGGTCTGCCATCGCCGCGCTCGGCGCGGCTCTGTTGCTCGCCGCGTGCACGCCCGGCCAGAGCACCACCCCCACCGCGCCCGCCACGCCGCCGCCGGATCTCGCGGCGCTGCGCGTCGAGTACGGGCTGCCTGACTGCCCGGACACGGATCCGGCCGCCGGGCAGGTCGACGGCGGGCTCCCCCACACCCAACTGACCTGCCTGGGCAGCGACAAGACCGTCAACCTGGCCGGCCTGGAGCGCACGCCCACCATCATCAACGTGTGGGCCCAGTGGTGCGGCCCCTGCCGCGAGGAGGCGCCCTTCCTTCGTGAGGGCCTTGCCGAACTCGACGGCGTCGCCTTCCTCGGAGTCGACTACAACGACCCCCTCCCCGATTGGGCCATCGAGTTCGCCGGCCTCGTCGGCTGGTTCTACCCCCACGTGACGGACCAGGACAAGACGCTGCAGGTGCCTCTCAAGATCCCTGGCATCCCGTCGACATACTTCATCGACGCCGACGGGAAGATCGCCGGGGTCCACGCCGGGCCCATCGAATCCACCAAACAGTTGCAGGACCTGGCCGCCCGGTACCTGGGGGTCTCATGAGCATCGAGCGCGTCTTCGGCCGCCTCCGCGGCGCGCTGGCGCAACCCCAGGAGGCCCGCCACATCGGGATCGACCGCACGCCGCGCGGCGAACGCTCAGCAGCCGTTCTGGCCCTGTTCACGGACGACGGCGACCCGTCGCTGACCTTCATCACCCGGGCCACCACCATGCGCCGGCACGCCGGGCAGATCGCACTGCCGGGGGGCGCCGTCGACGACACGGACGTCGACCGTGCGGACACCGCGCTCAGGGAGGCGCGCGAGGAGATCGGACTCGACCCCACGCAGGTCACGGTGTTAGGACAATTGCCGGCGCTGTGGGTGCCGGCATCGCGCTACGACGTCACCACCGTGGTGGGCGCGTGGCCGGGTGGGGACGAGCTCAGCGTCGTGGACCCACGCGAGGTGGCTGAGGTGCACCACTACCGGGTTTCGGAACTGGCGGCCCCGGAGACACGCGTGATGGGACGCCACCCCAGCGGGTTCATGGGCCCGTCGTTCGTGGTGGGCGACCAGTTCATCTGGGGCCTCACCGGGCACCTCGTTGACTGGGTTCTGGACCTGGCCGGATGGGCACTTCCGTGGGACCGGGGCCGGGTGGCAGACGTGCCCTCGCGTTTCCTGCGGGACTGACTGATGGGTGTGGAAGCGGCGGGTGGAGTGATCCACCCGCCGCCTCTCTCTAGTGCTTCAGAGGTGGTCCACCGGCACGACCGTGAAGCCCGTGCCGTTGGTGTAGTTGACGAGCACGTCGAACCACGAGTCGATGTCGGGTCGCTGTCTCAGCAGTGCTCGACGCTCACGTTCGGTCATTCCCCCCCAGACACCCCATTCAATCCGGTTGTCGAGCGCCTCCGCGAGACACTCAGATCGGACCGGGCATCCGACGCAGACTGAACGAGCCCGTTTCTGATCTTTACCTTCTGGAAAGAGTGCGTCCGCCATGTCCCGGCATTTGGCCTGGAGCGTCCATTCACTAACCTCGGCGAGCGACATCAGCTGCCCTCCCTTGCGCAGTTTCGTCCTGTGCATCGACCGTAGCGCATGTCATGGCGTTTGCAACAGGGGGGTTCGGGTTACCGCCCATGCCAGCGGCCATTGAAACGTCTGACAAAGGGGTTTTGGACCCTCTCACGTAGAATGCGCCGTATGAAGTCTGCCTCCCTGGGCCAGAAGGGCTATTCCCTCCTGATGTTCTTCGCGGTATCACTCCTGTCGGGCCTCCTGCTCGCAGGGCTGGCCGTGCCGATGACCGCTCTCGCCGGCAACGGCGTGAAGATGGCTGCCGAATCGCTGGAGCAGTTGCCGGCCGAGTTCGAGACCCCGCCGCAGTCCGAGCGATCGCGCGTCCTGATGGGCGACGGCAAGGTGTTGGCCACGTTCTTCGACGAGAACCGCATCTACGTGCCGCTCGAGGACATCTCGCTGTTCATGCAGCAGGCGCAGATCGCCATCGAGGACCACCGCTTCTACGAGCACGGCGCTATCGACTTCCAGGGCTTCGGCCGTGCGGCCGTGAAGACGCTGACCGGCGACACCCAGGGCGCGTCGACGCTGACCCAGCAGTACGTGAAGCTCGTGCGCGTCGAGACCGCGTCGATGAACAACGACCAGGAAGGTGTCCGCAAGGCCACCGAGGTGTCCCTCGAGCGCAAGATCGTCGAGATGCGCTACGCCATGGCCGTCGAGGAGAAGCTCGCCAAGGACGAGATCCTCGAGCGCTACCTCAACATCGCCTACTACGGCGACGGCGCCTACGGCGTGGAGGCCGCGGCCCAGCACTACTTCCAGGTCTCAGCCAAGGACCTGGACCTGGCGCAGTCGGCGATGTTGGCCGGCCTGGTCCAGAACCCCGTGCAGACCAACCCCACCAAGTACACGCAGCGCGCCATCAACCGGCGCGACACCGTGCTGAACCGCATGGCCGAGCTCAAGCTCGTCACCAAGGCGGAGGCCGCAGCCGCCAAGGAGACGACGTTCGATCCGTCGAAGATCAAGCGCCTCCCCAACGGCTGCGTCGCCTCCCAGTTCCCTTTCCTGTGTGACTACGTGCAGCGCACGCTGATGACGATGCCGAGCATGGGCGAGACGGAGGAAGAGCGCCGCAACATGCTCAACCGCGGTGGGCTCACCATCCACACGCTGATCGACGCCGAGGCCCAGCTCGCCGCTGAGGCGGCTGTCGCCTCCCTGATCGCGCCGCTCGACCCAGTGTGGGGCTCCTCCGTGCTGGTGCAGCCCAGCACCGGCCTGATCGTGGCGATGGCTCAGTCACGCCCCAAGATGGGACCGGACGAGGCCGTGGGCGAGACGTTCAAGAACATCAACGTCGAAGGCTCCATGGGCGGCATCGAAGGCTTCCAGGCGGGCTCCACATTCAAGGCCTTCACCATGGCGGCCGCGCTGGACCTGGGCATGACTCCGGACCAGAAGTACGACGCCCCCAAGGAACTCGAGATCGACGGCGAGACCTTCACCAACTGTGAGGGTCCGTTCACGACCCGTGCGGACCGTCCGGTCAGCAACTACGACAGGGGCTACGGCACCATCGACATGCGCAAGGCAGCCGAGTCGTCGGTCAACACGTACTTCACGCAGCTCATCCAGGCGGTGGGGATCTGTAACACCACCACGATGGCCGAGAAGGTGGGCGTGAAGCTCGCCAACGGTGACCCCATGAGCTCCCAGGCCTCGTTCCCGTCGTTCACGCTGGGCACCGCCTACATCACGCCGCTGTCCATGGCCGAGGCCTACGCCACGTTCGCCAACCGCGGCATCCACTGCACCCCCATCATCCTGCAGTCGGTCACGACCAAGGAGGGCAAGAAGCTCGAGGTGCCCTCGGCCAACTGTGAACAGGTCATCCGGCCGGAGATCGCCGACGGCGTCAACTACCTGCTCCAGGGCGTGGCCATGAACGGCACCGGTCGCCGGGCGGCGCTGCGCGACGGTCGCGACGAGGCTGGCAAGACCGGTACCACCAACGAGAACAAGGCGGTCTGGTACGCCGGCTACACCCCGGAGATGGCGGGCGTCGCCATGATCGGCGTCGACACCGCTAACCCGTGGTGGAAGACCAACACGCAGACGGTCAAGGGCACCATGCCCGCCAGCGGCACGTACCTGGAGGGATCCGGTGGCGGCGACGCGGGCCAGATCTGGAAGGCCGCCATGACCTCGGCGCTCGCGGACAAGCCCAAGACGAAGTTCACCGAACCCACCAAGACCATCCTCGAGGGCCAGCTGGTGCCGGTGCCCGACGTGAAGGGCATGGGCTACAACGAGGCCAAGGAGACCATCGAGGCGGCCGGCTTCACCACCCGCACCCAGCGGGAGTACTCGAGCCGCCGCAAGGGCGCCTTCCTCGGCATCACGCCCTCTGACCAGGCCGTGAAGTTCTCCACCATCACGCTGCGGGTCTCAGCCGGTCCGGAACCCGCGCCGAAGCCTGCGCCGAAGCCCGTGGTCACTGAGCCCGCGGCGACGGCCCCCGCTGCCCCCGCTGCGCCCGCCGCTCCTCCGGCAGCACCTCCCGGCCAGCAGCCGGGTGGCCCTCCGGGCCAGGGCGGGGACGACGGCGACTGATGCGCGCCGCCACCAAGACCCTCGGCGGCCTGGCCGGCCTGGGCGCCGCCTGCTTCGGCTGGGGCCTCGTCGAACGGAGCCTGTACACCGTGCGCCGGGTGCAACTCGACGTGCTGCCGAAGAGCTCCACAGAGCTCCGCGTGCTTCACGTGTCGGACTTCCATCTCATGGACTCCCAGCGCGGGAAGCAGGAGTTCATCGCCGCCCTGGCTGGGCTGGAGCCGGACCTCGTGGTCAGCACCGGCGACAACATCTCTCAAGCCAGGGCCATCCCTGCCCTGATGGCGTCGCTGGAGCCCCTGCGCGGCATCCCCGGCGTGTTCGTCTTCGGGTCCAATGACTACTTCGCGCCACAGTTCCGCAACCCGCTGAGGTACCTCACACACGGGTCGTCGAACGGCCACAAGCAGCCGGAGCCTCGCCCGCTACCCACAGCCGAGCTCGCCGACCGTCTCGAGGAGCTGGGCTGGGTGAACCTCACCCAGGGCCGCGCCGTGCTGGAGGTCGCGGGGCATCGGCTGGCCTTCCGGGGCACGGACGACGCCCACCTGCGCCGCGACGACTACCCCGCCGTCGGCGGGCCGCCGGAGCCGGGCGCAGCGCTCAACATCGGCGTGACCCACGCGCCGTACCTGAGGCTGCTGGACGCCATGACCGCGGACGGCATGGACCTGATCTTCGCCGGCCACACCCACGGCGGCCAGGTCTGCGTGCCGGGCTACGGCGCGCTGATCACCAACTGCGACCTCGACACGGCCCGCGTCAAGGGCCTGTCCACCCACACCTCCGCGGGCCACACCGCGCACCTCCACGTGTCCGCGGGATTGGGCACCTCCCCCTTCGCGCCGTACCGGTTCGCATGCCGCCCAGAGGTGACGCTGCTCACTCTGGTTCCCCGGCCGGATACGGACTGACGCTCGCGGTCCCGTGGGCAACCGTGAATTCGCACCCGGGCCCGCCGTGCGCTAATCTGTTCCTTGGCTCAAAGAGCCATCGGGGTGTGGCGCAGCTTGGTAGCGCGCGTCGTTCGGGACGACGAGGCCGCAGGTTCAAATCCTGTCACCCCGACCATGTGATGTCTCAGGACATCGGACTAGCCTGAACCCTCTGGGTTCAGGCTTTTATGGTTCCCGGGGCTGGTGGTCCGCCGCGGCCCGCGGAGCGGCTCAGTAGACTGCGAGCTTGCCCTGATCGTCGTTGCAGACGAGGCCCACTCCGGTGGGCAGTTCCAACCCGGTGAGCTCCGCGCAGTCCGGCGTCGCCTGGAGCACCGTCAGGAGATGCCACTGGCGCGTCTCGCCGTCCTCTCCCCAGATCGCCTGGCCACCACCACAGTCCGTGCTGATCGTGCCGAGGATGAAGCCGTCCTGGTGCTTGCTCATCACGCTGAGGCCCAGCACGGTGCAGCCGTCCGTACCGGCGGACGTCATCGCGTTCTCCGCGTAGTCGCGGAACGCCGGTGACGCCTCCTCAAGCAGGTGGAGCTGCGAGTAGGCGACATTGTGGATGTGGCGGTCCTCCCACCCGTTGGTGGGTTGGAAGTCCGGACCCGCCCCAGCCGACTGCATCGAGGTGAGCTCGCTGGAGCGCGCAGCCGCCCTCGACATGACCTCGTCCACCTCGGCGGCGGCCTCGGCCTGCTTCTCCGCGGCAACGACCTCCTCCGGGAGCTCTTCATCGGCGGCATCCTTGGGGACACCGAACGACGGGGCCAACTGCCTGGCCGACACGGCCGACGACACCATGGAATCCGGGGCGCACGCGGGCAACAGCAGCAGCGCCGCGGCCGGGGCCGCGAACCAGGTGGCCCTCATCAGAAGTCCCGGGCCGAACCGTCGTCGCCCAGACAACGCAGGCCCGGGGCGCCTGCGGGGATGCCGTTGTAGGCGAGGTCCGCGCAGGGCACGGGGTCGCCGAACTGAACGATGTAGTGCCACTGGTTGTCGGTGATGCCCCACACCACTTCGCCGCCCGCGCAGTTCGACTCCTCAGTGCCATAGGCGAAGCCGTCGGAGTGAATGCCGTGGAGGATGACCTCCTCGGTGACGCAACCGGTCTCGTCCTCGACGCCGACGCGGCTGGTGAGGAACGCGCGCAGCGACTCCGGCAGTTCGGTGGCCTTGATGATGTCGGCACCCGAGCGCAGCGTCAGGTCCAGCTTCGTCCAGGGGCCGCCCTCCTGCGGGGGCTGTTCGACCGGGGACAGGCTGGTCGTCGACTCTGCGGTGGGAGGCGGGGCGGACTCGCTGGCCGACGCGGATTCACTGGGCGAAGCTGACTCCGACGCCACGATCTCCGTCTCCGCCGTGGGCGGTGGTTCAGTGGCGCCGGGCGTGGTCATGTCAACCGCCGGCGCCGTGGGGGACGGCGCGGCCGGTTCGGGGGAACACCCGCCCAGTGCAGCTGCACACGCGAGCACGCCCGTCAGGATAACTGCCGTTCGCACCCCAGCACTGTAGCAGCGTGAGACAAAGTCCCATCAAGTAGCAATGGATGAAAATGTCTGGCTATGGTGGAAATGGAAGCGCTCAACGGAGATGCGTGATTCCACCGCAACGAAGGGGTCCCATGACAACCGCCACCCAAGTTCACCGGAAAACACGAGCGGACCTCCCCGCCACGGGCGAGGCACCCACCCACCCGAAGCTGGTGGCATGGCTCGATGAAGTTGTCGAGCTGTGCCAGCCCGACGCCATCCATTACTGCGATGGTTCCGACGCGGAGTACGACCATCTGGTCCGCGTCCTCGAAGAGGCGGGCACTGTCATCCGCCTCAACGACGAGAAGCTACCCAACTCGATCTACGCTCGCACGGACCCGGACGACGTGGCCCGCGTTGAGGACCAGACGTTCATCTGCTCCGAGGACGAGCGCAACGCCGGTCCCACCAACAACTGGATGGCCCCGGCCGAGATGAAGCGCGTGATGAAGGGCCTCTACGACGGCTGCATGCGCGGGCGCACCCTGTACGTCATCCCGTTCTGCATGGGCCACATCGAGGCCGATGACCCGAAGTTCGGCGTTGAGGTCTCCGACTCCGCCTACGTGGCGTTGTCGATGCGGATCATGACCCGGATGGGCGCCGAGCCGCTCAAGGCGATGACGGACACCCAGGCCGACTTCGTCCCCTGCCTTCACTCGGTTGGCCTGCCCCTCGAGGAGGGCGAGCAGGACGTGCCATGGCCCTGCTCGGAGACCAAGTACATCATCCACTTCCCCGACGAGCGGATGATCTGGTCCTACGGCTCCGGCTACGGCGGCAACTCGCTGCTGGGCAAGAAGTGCTACTCGCTGCGCATCGCCTCCGTCATGGCGCGCGACGAGGGCTGGATGGCCGAGCACATGCTGATCCTGCGGCTCATCTCCCCCGAGGGACGCAAGTACCACATCGCGGCCGCGTTCCCGTCGGCCTGTGGCAAGACCAACCTGGCCATGCTCGAACCGACGGTCCCCGGCTGGAAGGTCGAGACCCTGGGCGACGACATCGCCTGGCTCCGCTTCGGTGAGGACGGCCGGCTGTACGCCACCAACCCGGAGACCGGCTTCTTCGGCGTGGCTCCCGGCACCAGCTACGAGACCAACCCCAACGCGATGCGCACCATCGCCAAGGGCAACTCGATCTTCACCAACGTCGGCCTCACCGCCGACGGCGACGTGTGGTGGGAGGGCATGACCAAGGACAAGCCCGAGAACATCACTGACTGGAAGGGTCGCCCCTGGAGCGGCTCGACCGGTCCGGAGGGTGGCCGCAAGGACGAGAAGGCGGCGCACCCCAACAGCCGCTTCTGCACGCCTATTGAGCAGTGCCCCATCCTGGCGGACGACTACCACAACCCGCAGGGTGTGCCGATCGACGCGATCGTCTTCGGCGGCCGTCGGGAGAACACCATCCCGCTGGTGACGCAGTCGCGCAACTGGAAGCACGGCGTCTTCATGGGCGCCACCTGTTCCTCGGAGACCACCGCTGCGGCGAAGGGTGCGGTCGGCGTGCTGCGCCGCGACCCCATGGCGATGCTGCCGTTCATCGGCTACCACGTGGCCGATTACGTGCAGCACTGGATCAACATCGGCAAGAAGGCCGACGAGGCCAAGCTGCCGAAGGTGTTCTATGTCAACTGGTTCCGCCGCGACGGGGACGGCCGCTTCATGTGGCCCGGGTTCGGCGAGAACTCCCGCGTGCTGAAGTGGATCGCCGAGCGCGTCGACGGCAAGGCCGACGCCGTGGAGACCCCCACCGGCTTCGTCCCCACGAAGGAGTCGCTCGACGTCGACGGACTCGACATCTCCGACGAGGACCTGGAGGCCGTGATCAGCTACCGCCCGCAGGAATGGCACGACGAGGTCCCGCGCATCGGACGCTGGTTCGACAGCTTCGGCTGGCGTCTCCCGCGCGAACTGGTCGACGAACTGCGTCACCTGGAGGTCGCCGTCGGGCGCGCGCCCAGCTCGATGTGGTGATGAACCTGCACCGACCTGCCCGCTGAGCAACGATCGCCGGCATCGCCCCGTTCGGGCGGTGCCGGCGATCGTCGTGCGGGGGATCAGCGGACGATCTCGAGCCCGTCTGCCACCTTCTGGTCCAGCGGCGACCAGTCGGTGACCGGGTTGTTCTTCAGGGACAGGAACGTCAGGTTCTCCAGAGCCGCGAACGGGGAGACGTCGGTGATCTCGTTGTCGTCCAGATTGATTGCCACCAGCAGCGGCAGCTCCGTGACGAACGAGGCGCCGGTCAGGCCCGCGTTCATGGCCATGAACGTCTCAAGGCGATCGAGGTCGGTCACGTCGGAGGCCTTCAAGCCGGTCACCGGGGCGTCGGGGCCGCCGATGAGTAGATGCTCGAGCCCGCGGAGCGCGTTCAGGTCGGACAGGTCGGCCAGCGGGACCTGGTACAGATTGAGGCTCGTCAACGTCGACAGCGAGGTCAGGGGATCCAACGAGAGGGCCCCGGCGGTGTAGCGCCGTCCCTGGATGTCGAGTTCCGCGAGATCCCTGGCCACCTCGATGCCTCCGAGGTCCTGGACGGTATATCCGTTGGCCGTGGCGCATTTCAGGGTGATCAGCCCCTCCACCTCCGAGCGCAGGATCCGGTCGTGCCCCGTCTGCGCCCGGACGCAGTTGGTCAGGGAGCGGTCAGCGAAGGTGACCTCGTCCACGGGCTGGGTCGGCTCGGGCGACGCGGTGACGGTGGGGATCCCGATCGGCACCTCAGCCACCGTGCGGTCGTCGGTGAAGCGGACGATGTTGTTGAAGACCCACTGGTCCTGCCAGCCGTAGACGCCGGCGGCACGCTCCCCCGCGGTCTGGGTGACGACGCGGCCGTCCGCGGCCGTCCAGTTGCCCGGGTTGGCGAGCGGGTTGGAGCCCCAGAGCTTCCGTGATGCGGGGAGGTAGGTGAGGTTGTTGAAGGCCCAGCCTGTAGTGCGCGTGAACGTGCGCTTCGCACCGTCGTCGAGGTGCGCGTAGGTGATCACGGTGGCCTTGATCTCCGTGCGGCACCGGGTGGTCCGGGAATACGGTTCGCAAGCGGTGCGCCATTCCCGCCCGTTGACCACGTGGATGCCCTCGGTGGTGTAAACATCGACCTCTGCATGCGCAGGCCCGGCTGGCCCGAGGAGTGCCGGCACGACCACCAGCACTGCCGCGAGAAGGAGCTTGAACCAAGAACTCATCATTGCCCCCATCACCGTGCCGTCATCGGCGCTGAGGGCGACCCTGACAGAGCCGCCGCCTCGGCCGGGCGCGACCTCGCCTAACCTGGGGCCATGCAGCGGTTCACGTGGCTCATCGTCCTCATCGCCGGTCTGGCGTTCGCCTTCTCCATCGAGGGCTGGAAGGTGACCGCCGTCAGCGCACTGCTGGCGGTGTGCGTGATTCTCCTCGCCTGGTGGATGAGCCCGTTCTCCGGCGGCCGCACCAAGCGGCACGCCGACGTCATGGCGCTGCCCGCCGAGCAGCGCCGCGTCGTGGCCTACTGGCGGCCAGGCTGCATCTTCTGCCAGAGACTCCGGGGCGGCCTCGGGAGCGATGCGAAGAAGGTCACGTGGATCAACATCTGGCAGGACCCGGACGCGGCGGCATTCGTCCGCAGCGTCAACAACGGTGATGAGACCGTCCCCACCGTCGTGGTCGACGGCGAGGTGCTGGTCAACCCTGATCCGAGGACGGTTCGCGAGGCCCTCTGAACCGCCGTTGACAACGCATTCTCTTGAGTGAGACGGTGCATGGGTGAGCGGTTCTGTGCTGGTGAGTGGTGGTCTGGTAGTCGGTCTCGACGGGGAGGGCGAGCGGGCCGTCGACGTGCGGATCCGCGACGGCGTGGTCACCGAGGTGGGGCCGGATCTGCCCGTCCGGGGCGAGGAGGTCGTCGACGCCTCGGGCTGCTGGCTGATCCCCGGGCTGTGGGACAAGCACGTGCACTTCGGCCAGTGGGCCCGCTCCACCACGTGGATCGGCCTCGCCGGCACCGCGGGCCCGGAGGAGGTCTGCGCCAGGGTGGCGCAGGCCCTGGAGATGCGTCGCGACGACGACCGCATCGCGGTGGGGTTCGGCTACCGGTCCGCGGCGTGGGAACGCGTGGGCACCGTCGCGGAACTGGACGCGGTGTCCGGATCCCAGCCCGTCGTACTGATCTCCGGCGACGCGCACAACGGCTGGCTGAACTCGGCTGCACTGGAGCGCCTGGGGGTCGCAGCCCGCCCGGACCCCATGAAGGAGAACGAATGGTTCGCCACGCTGGCCCGGCTGACGGCGATGCCGGAGCAGGCCGCAACCGTTGAGGAGGAGGGCGCCGCCGTCGGGTACCTGGCGTCGCGCGGGCTGGTGGGCATCGTGGACCTGGAGTTCGCCGACGCCTTCCGCCACTGGCCCCGCCGCGTGGCCGCCGGGATCCGCCGGCTGCGCGTGCGCGCCGGCGTCTATCCTCCGCAACTGGACGAGGTCCTCGCAGCCGGCTGGCGGACCGGCGACACGCTGCCTGGTGGCGACGGATTGATCACGATGGGACCGTTGAAGATCATCACCGACGGGTCGCTGGGCACGCGTACTGCGTGGTGCTGCGAGCCGTACCTGGGCCTGGCCGCCGACGACCCCCACGCCTGCGGGGTGGTCAACGTGGCGGGCGACGAGTTGGAGGGGCTCCTCGGACGGGCCCGCGCCGCCGGCCTGGCCCTGGCCGTGCACGCCATCGGCGACCGCGCGAACCAGGCGGCCCTCGACGCCTTCGAGGCCACCGGCGCGGCCGGCTCGATCGAGCACGCGCAGTTGCTGCGCCGCGAGGACGTGCCGCGATTCTCGCGATTGGGGTTGACGGCCAGCATGCAGCCGCACCACCTCGTCGACGACCGGGACATGTCCGAGCGCTGGTGGGGCGACCGCGCGGACCGGACGTTCCTGGTGAAGTCATTGCTCGATGCCGGCGCCACTCTCGCATTGGGTTCCGACGCGCCGGTGTCGCCGCCGGATCCGTGGCTCGGCATCGCCGCCGCGGTGCACCGCAGCGGCGACGACCGGCCGGCGGTGCAGCCGGAGGAGTCGCTGACCGCGCGCGAGGCCCTTGCCGCGTCCGTCGACGGCCGGCGCATCAGCGTCGGCGGTCCGGGCGACGTGGTGCTCCTCCGCACGGATCCGCTGGCGGACCATGGGTCGCCTGTTGCCACTGCCGCTGCCCTGCGTGCCATGGAGGTCGTCGCCACCATCTGCGACGGGGCCCTCACCTCCCAGCCATAATGGGGCCCATGATCACGCTGCCCACTTCCCGTGTCCCGGACCCAATGACCGCTCCCCCGCTGCGCTGGGGGGTGCTGGGCACCGGCTGGATCGCCGAACGGTTCTTCGACGCCGCGCACACGCACACGCAGCAGCGGCTGACCGCCGTCGGCTCCAGAACCCAGAGCAGGGCCGACGAGTTCGCGGCCCGGTTCCAGGCGCCCTGCGCGCACGACACCTACGAGGCCCTGGTAGCAGACCCTGATGTCGACATCGTCTACGTCGCCACGCCCCACAGCGAGCACCTGGCCAACGCGAAGCTGGCCATCGAGGCAGGCAAGCACGTGCTGGTGGAGAAGGCCTTCACCGAGACCGCAGCCCAGGCCCGCGAGCTCATGGACACAGCCCGCGACGCCGGCGTCGCCGTGATGGAAGCCATGTGGACGCGGTTCATCCCCCACATGGATGTCATCCGCCAGCTGTTGGCCGACGGCGCGCTCGGCGAGATCGAGACCGTCTTCGCCGACCACGGCCAGTGGTTCGCCGACGACCCGGAGTCGCGGCTGTTCGACCCTTCCAAAGCCGGCGGCGCGATGCTCGATCTCGGCGTCTACCCCGTCTCCTTCATGCACTTCGCGCTCGGCTCCCCGGGCCGTGCGCTGTCGCTCGGCACGCGGGCCTTCACCGGCGTCGACCGGCAGATCTCCGCCGTCTTCGACGGCTTCGAGGCTAGCCCGAACGCGAACGCGCTCATCAACACCACATGCAAGGCGCTCACGCCCACCCGCGCCTTCATTGCGGGCACGAAGGCCACCGTCGACGTGCCCACCTTCTTCTACGGCCCGCAGCGGTTCACCCTGCGCACCGTCGACGGCGAGACCCAGCTGAGCGAGCAGCCCACGCTGCTCGAGCACGAGGGGCTGGCCTACGAGGCCGCCCATTTCGCCACCATGGTGGCCGAGGGCCGCGTCGAATCCGAGTGGATGCCGTGGGACGAGTCCCTCGCGGTGATGGACACGATGGAGGCGCTGATCACCTCGCTGCCGCGCGCCTGATGACCTTGACGATCTCCTCGTAGACCAGGACAGCGACGCCTGCGCCCACGGCCACCGCCCAGTGGGCCAGGTCGAGCGACGTGGTGCCGAACGCGTGCTGCAGGAACGGCACCTGCACGACGGCGACCTGCGCCAGAGCGGCCCCGAGCAGCGACACCCACAGCCACGCGTTGGTGAACAGGTGGCTGAAGGCGCTGCCCATGTCGGAGCGGGAGTTCAGCGCGTTGAACAGCTGCATCATCACCAGCGCGGTGAACACCGTGGTGCGGGCGACGGCGAGCTGCTCGTCGGCCGGCGCGAGATGCTCCAATCCGCCGACGAGCCCGCCGGGGAGCGTCAGGTCGTAGATCAGCAGGCTGATCACGCCCATCACCAGGCCGATGCCGATGATGCGGGTCCACATGTGCCGGTCGATGATCCGGTCGTCATAGGCGCGCGGTTTGCGGTCCATCACGTTGTCGATCTCCGGGTCCACACCCATGGCGAGAGCCGGGCCGGAATCCGTGACGAGGTTGATCCACAGGATCTGCGTGGCCAGCAGCGGCACGACGGTGGCGCCGGGGTTGCCCGGATCCGCCAGGCCGATGACCGAACCCAGCACGACGCCGAGGAACACGGTGGCCACCTCGCCCATGTTGGAGCTGAGCAGGTAGCGGATGAACTTCTTGATGTTGTCGAAGATCACGCGGCCCTGCCGCACCGCGGCAACGATGGTGGAGTAGTTGTCGTCGCCGAGGATCATCTCCCCGGCTTCCTTGGTCACCTCGGTGCCGGTGATGCCCATCGCGATGCCGATGTCTGCGGACTTCAGCGCCGGGGCGTCGTTGACGCCGTCGCCG
Organism: Tessaracoccus zhenghani; assembly: GCF_054552775.1. NCBI lineage: Bacteria > Bacillati > Actinomycetota > Actinomycetes > Propionibacteriales > Propionibacteriaceae > Tessaracoccus > Tessaracoccus zhenghani. The sequence continues at coordinate 1,683,075 of NZ_CM137275.1, forward strand.
GTCATCGAGACGATCTGCCTGTCTGCCTGCAGCGCGTCGACGATGCGCAGCTTGTGCTCGGGCGAGACCCGGGCGTAGACGTTCGTGCGGCGCACAACCTCGGTGAGCTCCTCGTCGGAGAGGCCCTCCAGCTCCCGCCCGGTGACAGCCCCTCCGGTCCCCGAGTGTTCCCGAGGAACGAGGGAACGTATCGAGGGGTCCCCCTCCGTGATCCCCAGATCCTGCGCGATGCGGGCCGCGGTGACGGGATGGTCGCCGGTGATCATGACGGTCTTGATGCCCGCCCGGTGCGCCTGCGTGATGGCCTCGGCGGCTTCGTCGCGGGGCGGGTCGATGATGCCCACCACGCCCACCCACACGAGATCGCGCTCCGCGCTCTCGTCGAACGTGTCCGGGTCCTCGTCGTCGGCGGGCCGCCAGGCCACACCCAGCGTGCGGTAGCCCTGCTCGCTCAGCTCCACGACGGTGCGGGAGAGCTCGTCGCGGCGCTCGTCGGTGAGCGGGCGCTGGCCGCGGCCCACCTGCTCCTTGACGCAACGCTCCAGCAGCACGTCGGGCGCGCCCTTGGAAAAGACGCGCTTGTGCTCCTCGCGGTGGCCGAGGACCGACATCATCTTGCGCTCGGAATCGAAGGGCGCCTCCGCGTCGCGCTCGAACCAGCCGACGCGCTCGGCCACGCCGTCGAGCTTGTGCTGGGCCACCAGGAACGCGGCCTCGGTGGGATCGCCCTGGATGCTCCAGGTGCCGTCCTCGTCCTGATCGAGCTGCGCGTTGTTGGCGAGCACGCCGGAGGCGAGCAGGCGGCGGGCCTCCGCGGCGGCCTCGTCACCGCCGTCGACCTCCACGTCGCCCTCGGGGGCGTAGCCGGTGCCGCCCAGCTTCACGCGACCGGAGGCGGTGACCACCTCGCGCAGGGTCATTTCATTCCTGGTGAGCGTGCCGGTCTTGTCCGAGCAGATCACGGACACGGAGCCGAGGGTTTCGACGGAGTGGAGGTCCTTCATCACCGCGTTGCGGCGCGCCAGCACCTGCACGCCGATGGCGAGCACCAGGGACAGGATGGCCGGCAGCCCCTCGGGCACGGCGGCCACCGCCAGCGAGACGCCCATCAGCAGGATCTCGACGCCCTCGCTGAGGTTGGAGACGCCGTTGACCAGCGCGACGGCGGCCATCACCACCACGGCGATGATGATCACCAGCAGGCCGAGCATCTTGGAGATGCCGGCGATCTCCTGCTGCAGCGGCGAGGGCTCGTCCTCGGTCTCGTCGAGCAGGGTGGCGATGCGGCCCATCTCGGTGTCCATGCCGGTGCCGGTGACCACCGCGCGGCCCACTCCACGGGCCACGGCGGTGCCCTTGTAGACCATGTTGCGGCGGTCACCGAGCGGAGCCTCCCCGTCGAGGGTCTCGGTGTTCTTCTCCACCGCCTCGGATTCGCCGGTCAGCGAGGCCTCCTGCACCCGCAGGGACGACGATGTGAACAGCCGCGCGTCGGCGCCCACCGCGTCGCCCTCGGAGAGCACCAGGACGTCGCCGGGCACGATGTCGGCGGAGGCCACGTCGGTGAGCTTGCCGTCGCGCAGCACCGTCGCGTGCGTGGCCGTCATGTCGGACAGCGCCGCGACGGCGTCCTCGGCCTTGTTCTCCTGCACGAAGCCGAGCACGGCGTTGGCCACGACGATCAGCGCGATGACGAGGGCGTCGATCGGCACCCCCGTGGCGCCTTCGGCGAACCACGCCACGATCGAGATGACGATGGCGGCCAGCAGGAGGTAGACCAGCGGGTCTGTGAACTGCTGGAGGAACCGCTTCCAGGCGGGGTCCCGGACGGCGCCCCGGAGCTCGTTGGGCCCGTGCTTCTCGAGCCTCTCCCTGGCCTCCTGGGCGCTCAGGCCCTGCTGGGGGTCGACCGAGACCTCTGTTGCCACGTCCTGCGCAGCCCTGGTGTACGCCGGTGCCGACATGCTTTCGCCTCCACGGATGATGTTGTGTCATCCACGCTACGCCTTGCGGGCAAGGCCCGACGTTGGTCCCTGAGCGTCCGCCCGCGAGCTTGCGAGCCAGCGGACGACGAAGGGCGCCCGCAGCCGATCCGACACCTCAACCACTGTGGTCAAGATCACGATCACGCTACGGGCGCCCTTCGTCGTCGGTGGCTTCGTTCCTCGCCCGCGACGCTCAGGGACCAGCTCAGCCGACGAGGCTGCGGATCTCCTCGTCAACCAGGACAAGCACCGCCTCCCGTGCCTCGGCGGGCGACGGCGAGGCGAGCACCGCGTCGAGCATCTCCCGGCACTGCGCCAGGTCGTGGCGCGCCAGCGACGCCTTCACGGCGCCCACGCGGCCCACGGCCATCGACAGCGACGAGATCCCGGCGCCGGCGGCGACCAGAGCGAGCAGCGGGTCGCCGCCCACCTCGCCGCAGATACCGACGGGCTTGTCCCCTGCACCGCGCACCGTCATGACGATCAGTTCCCACAGGGCCGGCTGCCACCCGTTGAGCAGGCCGGCCAGGCGGCCGTCCATCCGGTCGGCAGCGAAGAGGTACTGAGACAGGTCGTTGGTGCCGATCGACGCGAAGTCGCACGCCGACAACACGTCAGATGAGCGCACGGCGGCGGCGGGAACCTCCACCATGGTGCCCGCCTTGGGCAACCCCACCTCACGGCAGCGGGCGGTGAACCACGAGGCCTCCTCCGCCGTCGCCACCATCGGTGCCATCACCCACACGTCGGCGCCGGTTGCTTCGCGGGCGCGGGCGAGTGCAGTGAGCTGATCATCGAGCAGGTCCTCGCGGGCCCGCTGCAACCGGAGTCCGCGCACGCCGAGGGCCGGGTTCTCTTCCTCGCCCAGGTCGGCGAAGGCGAGCGGTTTATCCGCTCCGGCGTCGAGCGTGCGCACCACCACCTTGCGGCGGCCGAACGCCTCGAACACACGCGTGTAGGTGGCGGTCTGCTCCTCCACCGACGGGGCCTCGGCCCGGTCCAGGAACAGGAACTCGGAGCGGAACAGGCCCGACCCCTCGACGTCTGCCAGTGCGGCACGCAATGCGTCGTCGACCGTGCCGATGTTGGCGAGGATCTGCACCGCATGCCCGTCCCTGGTGGCTCCTGGCCCCTGAGCCATGGACTGCAGCGCGAGCCTGCGCTCGTTGCGCTCCATCAGGGCGGCGGCCACCTCGTCGGACGGCTCGAGGACGACCTCACCGGTGGCGCCATCGAGACCGACGGTGGCCGGACGCGACACCATCACACCGGGCGCCTGCACCACGGCGGGGATGCCCAGTTGCGCTGCGAGGATGGCGGTGTGGGAGGTGACTCCCCCGCCCTCGGTGACGATGCCGAGCACCTTCTCCGGGTCGAGCGTGGCGGTGTCCGCCGGGGCCAGGTCGAAGGCGACCAGCACCGACGGCGTGGTCAGCGCCGGCACGCCGGGCGCGGGCAGGCCCATGAGGCGGGCGCCTGCGCGCTGGAACACGTCGCGCAGGTCGTCCTGCCGCTCTGCCATGTAGCCGCCGAGGCCGGCGAGCATCTCGCAGTACTGTTCGACCGCGCGGTACAGGGCGTCGACCGGGCCGTGGCCCTCCGCGATCTGCATGGACGCGGCCGAGAGCAGGCCGGGGTCGCGCGCCATGGTGGCCGTGGCCTCCAGCACCGGCCGGGCGGATTCCGGGGCAGTGGCAACCCGGGCGTCCATGTCCTGAGCCACCGCCTCGAGCGCCTTGGAGACGGAGGCCTCCGCCAGTGCCGGGTCATCGACGCGCTCTCCGGGCGGGGTGATCTTCACCGTCGAGACGACGACGGCGGGTCCCACCGCCGCCCCGGGGCTCACCCCGATGCCCTGGATGCTCATGCGTCCGTGGCGTCGTGGTCGATCTTGAGGAACTCGACGAGCGCGTCGAGGGCAGCATCGGCACCCTCACCCTCGGCGGCCAGGGTGACCACTTCGCCGTGCTTGACGCCCAGCGTCATGATGCCGAGCAGGCTACGCGCGTCGACGGGCGGGCGGCCCTCCTTCTGGAGCGTCACGGACAGGCCGAGCTTGTTCACCTCCTGCACGAACAGGTTGGCGGGGCGGGCGTGCAGCCCGACGGAGGATCCGATGGCAACTTCGCGGCTGGGCATCTCTACTCTCACTTCCAGATCGTGTCGAAGACATCTGCGACCAGTTCGTCGAAGATGCCGAGCTCCCACGCCACGTCGAGCGCGGTGTAGCGGGAGCGGTAGTACATGGCCTTGGGGAACATGGCCCGCACGTCGTCGCGGGTCAGGCCGATGTCCTCAGGCCGGGAGGGGGCGCCGGCGCGGCGCAGCATGTCGCTGAGCTCGGCGGTGGTGACCAGTTGGGCGCGCAGCTTCTCGACGGCGGCGGGCCACTGGTCGATCAGCGGCTGCAGCCGGGCGACGAGATCGTCTCCGGCGGCATACTTCTCGCGGGTCTCACGGGTGGCGTGATCGGCGAGCGCACCGTCGAACCGGCTGCGGATGTCGGCTTCGATCTCATCCCACGGGGCGCGGGCCGCCGCGATGGCGGGGAGATCGAGATCAGCGAGGTCGCGGGCCAGCAGCGCCTCGTAGAAGGCGCACATGGCCAGCGAGCCGATGGCCACCTTGAACCCGTGCGACAGCGGGGGCGTGCGCTCAGCGCCAAGGCCTTCGATCTCCCACAGATGGCTGAAGTAGTGCTCCGCACCCGATGCCGGGCGGGTGCCGCCGTAGGCCTGCATCGCCAGGCCGGACAGGCACAGGCCTTCCACGAGTCCGTCGAAGGCATCGGCATTGCCGGCTGCCAGGTCGTCCGGCCGGGCCAGCGCGGTGCCGACGCCGGACTGGACCATGTCCCACACATCCGCGTCGATGGGCTCGATGCCGGTGTAATCGGCCAGGATCCAGTCGGCGCCGCCGGGGATCTTCGCCACGAGGTCGCCGTAGCCGGAGGCTGTCATCGTGGGTGGGGCGGCGGCCACCACGTCGAGGTCCATGATGACCACGACGGGGGCCTTGCAGTTGCGGGTGGCCTTGACCCCGTTCTCGGTCATGGGAGCGCCCGCGCCCGTGTAGCCGTCCATGGAGGCGGCCGTTCCGACGCAGGCGTAATCGCGGCCCACCTCGAAAGCGGCGAGCTTGACCAGGTCGTTGATGGTGCCGGAGCCGAGCGCGATGGGGCTGGCGCCCCGCTCGCGGATGGCCCGCTCGATGACCACCGCGTTCTCGATGGAGGCGTAGAGCACGGGCTGGCCGGGGAAGATCCGCGGCTCAGCCAGCTCACACCCCGCATCACGCAGCGACTCGGACAGCGCCTCCCCCGCCACCGCCCAGGTGTTCTCGTCGGCGACGATGAGGTGCGGGCCGGCCCCGAGGTGGGCGGCGATCAGCCGCCCACTCTCGGCGAGAACTCCGCGCCCTACGGCCGCAGCCACCGTGTCGGTGGCGCGGGAGAGTGCATCACGCAGAGTGTCACTGGTCACTGCCGAACACCACCTCGGCGCCGAGGGTCAGGGCGGGGGTCTCGGCGACCCCGCCCAGATGGATGGCCCCCGGCATGCGCGGCTCCGCCTCACCGTCGAAGATGAGGGTCACGTGGCCGAGGTCGCGAAGGTTCTTCTCCGCGAGCTCGCCCAGCGCGGTGAGCGTCCAGGCCTGGTTCCCGATCCGCACGGGCATCCCGACGGCGAGGCTGCCGGTGAGCTCGGCGTCATCGATCAGGAAGCAGTACGAGCGCAGCGCCTCCGGCGCCTCCCCTGAGAAGGTGATGGCCATCTTCTCTTCGAGGAAGACGGGGGCGTCGGGGCCGACCTCGACGACGGTGGTGGTGTATCCCATGATCAGTTCCTTTCGGGTTAAGAAGTGGTGGAGTACAGGCCGATGCTGGCCAACCACGCTATGGCAACGCGCGGCACACCGTTGAGGAACCGCGAGTACAGCACTGCGGGCACGCCCACCTGGATGGTTTCGGGCTTGGCCTCGCCGAGGCCCATGCCCACCGGGATGAAGTCACACGCGTTCTGCGTGTTGATGGCGAACAGTGCGGGCAGCGCGAGGTGCGGCGGGATGTTGCCCTTGCCGATCTCCACGCCGATGAGCGTGCCGATGATCTGCGCGATGACGGCGCCAGGGCCGAGCAACGGAGACAGGAACGGCAGCGAGCAGATGAAGCCCAGGATCATCAGGCCCCAGCCGGTGCCGGCCAGCGGGGTGAGCAGGTTGGAGAACCAGGTGCCCAGTCCGGAGGCCTGGATGATGCCGATCAACATCGCGACGAACGCCATGAACGGCAGGATCGTGTTGATCATCATCTGCACGGCGTTGCGGCCGGCCTGGTAGAACACCGAGATGACGCGACCCGCACCCAGGCCGATGGTCTCGAGCAGGTTCTTCTTCCGCTTCTGTGCCATCTGCTCGGTGAGCTTCATGGGCCGCCCGTCCTCGCGGGTGGGGATCGTCGCTCCCGTGCTGGCGGCAGCCTCGGTGGCTCCCACGCCCGTGGTGGCCTCCGCCTCAGAGGCTGCGACGGCCGCGAGCGCGGCATCGTCGGCCGGCTGCACCTGTGCGGCGCCAACTGCCGAGACGTAGATGCCCTCGTGGATGAACTGGGCCAGGGGCCCGGACTTGCCTGTCGGCACCACGTTGACGGTGGGGATGTTCTTCTTCGGGTAGAGGCCGCAACGCAGGGAGCCGCCACAGTCGATGACGGCGACGAAGTGCTCGTCGTCCGGCACGGAGGTGTTGAAACCGTTGACCGGCTCAGCGCCCGTCAGCTCGGCGATCCTGTCGACCACCTCGGGGCGCTGACCGCCGCCGATGATGTAGACGATCTTGTTGCGCTTGGCGTCAGGGGTGAGGGTCAGGGGGCCACCGTAACCGCTGGGGCCGCGGGTGATGGTGATGGAGCGGTACTCAGACATTGGAGTGGACCTCCTTGGGCAGGACGACGCCCTGCTGCTTGGAGACGAACTTCGTGGTGAAGTCCGTCACCCAGCCGCCGATGAAGTTGAGCACGGCGCCCAGCAGGAGGTAGCGGATGGCGAGGTCGCCGGTGGGCAGGCCGAGGGTGATGATGCCCTGGGCGATGCCCATCCAGACGAACAGTTCGCCGGGGTTGTTGTGGGGGAACAGGCCGTTGTTGGTGTGCACCATCTGGGCCACCGACGCGTAGTAGCCCGGCTTGTAGCGCTCGGGGAGGAAACGGCCCAGCGTGAAACACGCGGGGTTCGTCAGGAAGAACGCACCGATCCACGGCAGCAGCAGGTAACGGCTGATGACGTTCTTACCGGCTTTCTGCGCGAACCTGTCGATGCGCTCCTCACCGATGAGGGCGATCAGTGCGTTCATCGCAACAAGCAACATGAGCACCAGCGGGACGATGCCGGACATCCAGGACAGAAACACTTCTGCGCCTGTGCTGAAGAGTCCGACGAACCACTCCGCGGCTCGTACGAGGTATTCCACCTCAGCTCCTTTCTAGGGGGCGGGTTGTGGGGCTGATGCCCCGGTTGGTTGACGTTGGTTGAGCCGCAGGTTTCGACACTGCTCGCAGAGCTCGCAGGCTGAACCAGCGTCGGAAGAGCTCGCAGGCTCAACCAGCGTCGGCAGAGCTCCCAGGCTCAACCAGCGTCAGGCGGGTTGCTTCGCCCGTCGGGTGACGACGATCTTCTGCGCAGGCGCCGCGGGCACAACGGCGGCGGGGCTGGGCAGCGTCTTCTTCTTCGGCTTGATGCCGGGAAGCTTGTCGAGCGCACGTCCGACGGCGGACGGCGGCTCTGCGGGGACCCCACCGTCGACGACCACGCGGTAGTTGTCGCGGGCGTTGGCCACGGCCCTGACCACGGATGTGCCGTAGCGGGTGGCCTCGCGGGGCTCCACCATGGACATGAAGCGCCCGTTGTAGAGGCCGAACTCCTTGAACCTGGCCAACACCGTGATGCCGTTGAGCCGGTGACCCTCGACGACGCGGTCGTCGTCGTCGAGCACGAACATCACGATCGAGCCGGCGACGACACCGCCGCTGAACTTGCCCATCGCGACCCTGCCCTTCTTGCGCAGGCTGACGAACAGCTCAGTGAAGGCCTTGGTCTGTTTGAACGACAGGAACGACTGGGCGACCCAGGCGATCCCGATCGCGGCGATGAAGATCCAGAACATGTCCCGATCACCTCTCTGTGGTGGGGTTCTTCTCGAGGAAGTAGTAGAAGTCTTCGAAGGTGGTCAGCTGGCAGAGTTGGCCGATGAGGTCGCGGCGGGCGCCCAGCCTGAGCACCTCGTCGTAGACCTGGACCAGCACGTCCTCGCTGTGGGTGGAATCGGCGGGCACGCCGAGCAGGACGATGAGCCGCACCCCGTCGTCGTCCGCCTCGCGGGGAATGACGCCGACGGCGAGCATGATGTGCTCCTGGCCCTCCAGGGTTGCGTGGGGGAAACCGACCCAGGGGTCGAGTTGCGTCTGGGCGCGGGCCTCACGCTCGCGGATCCGTTCGCCGAAACCCTTCTCCACCAGGCCGCGGGCCTCGAGGTGGCCGGCCATGAACTCGACGGCATCCTCGTACCCGGTGCCACCGGGAAGCGCGAAGAAGTGCTGTTCGTCGAGGGCGCCGGCGAGCACGGAAGCGCCGCCGGCGTCGACGTTCATGGGGATGCGCAGCTTCAGCCGCTCCAGCTGGCGGGCCAGCGCCTTGCGGTCCAGCACGCGGGTCACGTGCAGGACGGGGGCGGTGGTCTCGAGGTCGGCTTCGCCGGCCACCACCACCAGGTCCGCGCCGCGGAGCGCTTCGGGTGTGGCGTCGGCGCGGGCGAGAAGATCGAACTGCGTGGAGTTCGGCAGCACCTTGGCCAACTGCAGGCGGACGAGTTCCGCGCTGGTGCGGCCCGTGGTGCCGACGATCACCACCCGCAGATACGCAGCTGTGCGCTCACGGGCCTCGAGGAACACCTGGAAGTAGGTGGCGAGGAACCCCAGTTCAGCGTCCTCGACCGGCAGGCCCATGCGCCGCTCGATCACCCGGGAGGCGACGGTGGCCATCTGATAGGCGACGGGGAACTCGCCGCGCACGTCGGCCACGTCGGTGTCGTCCACCCAGATCCGGTAGCGCATCCGGTTGAGCATGTAGGCCAGGTGGCGCGAGAACTCGGCGAGGAAAGCAGTGCCGGTGAGATTGATGTCCATCTCGGCACGCACCGTGGTGAGCACGTCGTCGACCAACTCCTGGGCGTCAGCGGCGGCTGGGCCGCTGAGCCGGGCGGCGACCTCTGCGTCTCCGGGTGCCCGCATCCCCGCGATGGGGAGGGTGAGGAAGATGCGTTCGGCCTCGTCCAGCTCAAGGTTGAAGGCCTCGGCCAGCCTGTCGGCGACGTCGGTGGCCAGCTCGTGCGCGGGAGCCGCGGTGAGGCCTGAGTAGCGGGCGGGGAGGTACTCGATGGGCCGGGCCTGGCGCGTGCGGTCCACGCTCACCGTCGCCCAGCGGGCCAGTTCCAGGGCGTAGACCTTCTCCAGGCCCACCTCCTCAGCCCGCCGCCGCACAATCTGTTCGACGCGTTGCTGCAGGTCGTCGGCCGGGTAGGCCATGGGGAAGTGACGGCGCAGCACGTGCAGGCGTTGCTGCAGTTCGGGGCCCTCGATGGTGAGGCCCACGTTGGGCCGTCCCGCGACGGCGAGGTCGTCGTCGGCGAGGAGTTCCCGGACCCGCACGAGATCGGTCACCACGGTGGTGCGACCCACCGCCATGGCCGCGGCCAGCTCTTCCGTGCGAACGGGGGTGAGGGCACGGAAGAGCCTGGCCACGATGTAGGACGCCCGGACATCAGGGTTGTTGAACGAGATGTCATCGTCGACGGAGGTGCGCACGGCGCGGTAGCGGTGCGGGTCGGCGATCATCAGGCGGTAGCGGCCGTCGGTCAGGGAGATGGAGGCGGAGGTGCCGAGGAGGTCCTGCAGCGTGGCCACTTCGCTGGCGACGGTGCGCCGGCTGATGTCCAGCTCGGCGGCGAGGTCGTCGGCAGGCACGTGGCGCGCTGCCTCCAACAGCGCCAAGATGCGTGCCTGCCTGTTCATGACCTAACTCCTTTGTCGGTGTCGTGTGAATGGGTTGCTGAGTCCCGAGTGCCTCGCGAGTCGCCGGGTGTCACCGCAGTGTGCCTGTGCTCGCGAGGTGTATCGAGGGACGTCAGCTGCCGGAGCCGTCGGTGCCGAAGAAGGCATCCCAGGGGACGTTGACCTGCTGGTCAAGGCCGACCACCTCATAGAGGTGGCGCAGCAGCGGGAACTTCTCGGGCGCGACGACGCCGCGCTCGGTGAGCTTGACCATGGCCTCGCCGATCACCTTGATGGCGGCGGCGCCTTCGAGGGTGACGCCGGGCATCTGGCCGCGGGCCTCGCTGAAGGTCATGCCGCTGCCAACGAGGCGTCCGCACTTGACGTTGCGGCCGCCCATGGAGGTGACGAAGCAGTCCCCGATGCCGGGGAGGCCCAGCGGGGTGGTGGGCTTGCCGCCGAGCAGATCCATGAACTGGATCATCTCGATGGAGGCCTGGCCGAAGAGGGCGGCGCCGTAATTGAAGTTGACGTAGCGGTCTCCGGCGGCCTCGCCCATGGCGTCGAGGATGCCGCTCATGAAGCCGGCGCCGAAGGCGTAGCAGTTCTTGGTGGCGGCGCAGACCTCGACACCCACGAAATCGGTGTTGGTCCACACATGGTAGTAGTCGGTGGCGAAGAGCTCGCGCCACATCTGGAGCACCTCGGCGTTGTCGCCGGTGAACACGACAGATGTGTGGCGGTGCACGGCCACCTCACCGGCGATCGACGGGCCGGCGATGGCGGAGAAGGTGAGCTGGTTGCGGAGGTCCTCGGGGATCTCGCCGGCGAGGACCCGCGGGAGGATGGTGAGGTTGCCCTCCTCATCGGCCTGCATGCCCTTGGCCAGCGCGATGACGTGCATCCCGGGGCGGAGCAACTCGGCCAGTTGCTGTCCGGCCCACTGGACGCCGAACGAGTTGACGCCGCTCATCACGAGATCCACGCCGTCGAACGCGTCCGCGGCCTCCTCGAGCTGGTAGGCGGTGGTGCCCTCCGGCAGCTTCAGGCCCAGGTTGGGGTGGATGCCGGTGGCCTTGATGGAGTCGATGATGTCGCGGTCCAGGTGAGTGCCCACCAGTCGCATCGAGTGCCCGTTATCGGCCAGCGGGGTGGCCAGCGCGCTGGCCATGATGCCGGCCCCGAGAACTGCGATCGTCGCCATGAAGTGCTCCTTTGCGTGTCGCGCTGCTGTGCGCGTGATGTCGATAGTGCGACGCTACGACCAATCCGGCCGCAGATCGAGCCCCATTGATGCGGGGTTCTGCGAAGGGTCTGCAAAGCTCCGGCCTAATCCCGCCCGATGTCGTCCGGGCTGCTGGCAGGGTGGAGGGTAGCCAAACCGGAAGGCCGCCATGATGCTCACCTCCCCCACCCAGTGGTACGACGCCTACGTCTTCGACCTCGACGGCACCATCTATCTGGGTGACGACCTGCTCCCCGGCGCGGCCCGGCTCATCGAGGAACTGCGCGCCAACGGCCGCACCGTGAAGTTCCTGTCCAACAACCCCACCAAGGATCCGCACCAGTACCAGGAGAAGCTGGAGCGCCTCGGCCTGCCCACGCCCCTCGAGGACATCGCCAACACCGTGGTGACCACGACGCGGTGGCTACTGGATCACCATCCGGAGGCCGCGCTGTTCGTCATCGGGGAAGAGCCGCTGCAGCGCGCGCTGCGGGAGGCGGGCTTCAGGCTCACGGAGGATCCGGCGGAGGTGGACATCGTGGTGGCCTCGTACGACCGCACGTTCGACTACCGCAAGCTGCAGATCGCCTTCGACGCCATCTGGTTCCACAAGCGGGCGTTCCTGATCCAGACCAACCCGGACCGGTTCTGCCCCTTCCCCGGTGGCCGCGGCGAACCGGACTGCGCCGCGATCACTGCAGCCATCGAGTCCTGCACCGGGGCGAAGTGCCAGGTGTCGCTGGGCAAACCGTCGGCGCTGATGCTGGAGGCGGCGCTGGGTGGCACGGGCGTGGATCCGAGCCGCGCGCTGATGGTGGGCGACCGGCTGATGACCGACATCCAGATGGCCATCGACACCGGCATGGCCTCAGCGCTGGTGCTCACGGGCGAGTCAACCGTGGACGACGTGCTCGCCCAGCCGGAGGGCAACCGCCCCACCTACATCGTCGAGCGCATCGATCAGCTGCTGCCCGGGAGGCCCTGAGGTCAGCGGAGGAAAAGGGCCCTGAGCCTCTTGGTGGCGACGGTGACCCCGATGAGGATCATCACCGCGAAGTAGCCGAGGTGCGCCCACATCGACGGCTGGATCAGGCCCGTCGTCAACTGGCGGATCATGTCCACCCCGTGCCAGAGCGGCAGGGCCATGATCACCCACTGCACCGCCTCCGGGTAGACGGTGATGGGGAAGAACGTGGCCGAGAGCAGGAACATCGGCAGCATCACGAAGAACACCAGGTCGAGGTGCTGGAACGACGTCATGTAGCTCGTCGCCGCGAGGCCCACGGAGGCGAAACCGCAGGCCACGACCAGCGCCGCGGGGATGGCCAGCAGCGCCGTCCACGAGAGGTTGAGGCCGAGCAGCGTGGTGACCACCATGAACCCGCTGGCGTAGAGGAGCCCGCGGAACAGCGCCATGAAGATCTCGCCGAGCGCCACGTCCATGGGGCCCAGCGACGTCGAGAGCATCTGCTCGTACAACTTGCCGTAGCGCATCCGGAAGAACACGTTGGTGGTGGAGTCGTACAGCGCGCCGTTCATGGCCGAGACCGCCATCAGCGACGGTGCGATGTAGGCCGCGTAGGGCACCTCGCGGCCGTAGAACTCGACGCCACCGATCAGTGCTCCGAGGCCGAGGCCCATGGACAGCAGGTAGAACACCGGCTCGAAGAACCCCGACAGCACGACGAGGTAGTTGTTGCGGGCGATCACCTTCATGCCGCGGGCGACCACCGAGCGGGTGTTGCCGCGGTAGATGCCGCGCAGCGCCCTCGGCACCCGCGCCTGCCGGGCGAGGGAATCTGTGCTCACTGATCCAACCTCCTGCGGAAGTGGCGCACGGACAGCAGCCCGCCGACGACGGCCATGACGGCCAGGAAGCCGACGTGGATCAGGCCCATGCCCACCGTCAGGGGCGCGCCGTAGAGGGCGGTTCGGCCCAGTTCCGCGGCGTGCCACAGCGGCGACACCCAGCCGATGGGTTGCAGGTAGCCGGGCAGCGTCTCCAGCGGGAAGTAGGTGCCGGAGAACAGGGTCAGCGGCACGATGATGAACCGCTCGATGAAGCTCAACTGGCCGCGTTCATCCTTCTGCGTCGAGACCCACGCCATCACGCTGAAGCCCACCGCCACGGCGAGCAGCAGCCCGATGGGCAACAGCAGCAGCACGCCCCACCACCGGCCGATGCCGAACACGAGCAGCGCCACCAGGTAGAACCCGATCATGGGGAGGACGCGCACCATGACCGCAGCCTGGAAGCCGCCCGCCATCTGGCCAGGCGTGATGGGGGTCAACCGCATGGCGTTGAACAGGTTGGTCCACTTGAAGCCGCCGAACACGCCGAAGGTGTTCTCCTGCGAGGCCACCTGCATCGCGCTGGCCAGCACCAGCGCCGGCGCGACGAACGTGAGGTACGGCACGCCCTCGATGCCCTTGCCGTCGTCGACGAGGACCCCCAGCCCGGCGCCGAGGCCCAGGAGGTAGATGAACGGTGACCCGATCCCGGTCAGCAGCAGCGTGGCCAGGTAGGCGCGCATGTGCATCACCCACTGCTCCACCACCGCCCACCAACCCATGCGGGCGACGACGCGGTGGTCTGCCGTGAGCCGGGTGTCGATCACAGGCTTGTCCGTGGTGAGGCTCATTCGATCAGGCTCCTGCCTGTGAGGCGGAGGAACACGTCCTCCAGCGACGACCTGCGCACCAGCGAGGTGACGGGCTCCAGCCCCCGCTCGACGACGGACTGCAGCGCGTGTTCTCCGTTGTCGGCGTAGATCAGCACCCTGTCCGGGAGGAGTTCCTGCCGCTCGCCGATCCCGTCGAGCTGTCCCGCGGCCGCCTGGTTGCGCGCCGAACCGAAGCGGACCTCCAGCACCTCGCGGGTGGAGTACTGCCTGATGAGCTGCTGCGGCGAACCCTCGGCGACGATCCTGCCCTTGTCGATCACGACGAGCCGGTCACACAACTGCTCCGCCTCGTCCATGAAGTGTGTGGTCACCACCAGCGTGACGCCCTCCTCCTTCAGCCGGAAGAGACGGTCCCAGAGCACGTGGCGGGCCTGCGGGTCCAGGCCGGTGGTGGGCTCGTCGAGCAGCATCACCTTGGGGTTGTTGATCAGGCCGCGGGCGATGGTGAGGCGGCGCTTCATGCCGCCGGAGAGCCCGTCGACCCTTGCGGTGCGCTTCTCGCGGAGCTGCGCGAAGTCGAGGAGCTCCTCGGCCCGTGCCCTGACGTAGGCGCGAGGCAGCCCGAAATAGCGGCCGTAGACGTAGAGGTTGTCGATGACGCGCAGTTCCTCGTCGAGGAGGTCACCTTGGGGCACGATGCCCAACTGCGCGCGGATCTCCGGGCCGTGCCGGTTGGTGTCCAGGCCCAGCACGCTGAGTTCGCCGTCGGAGCGGGTGGATGTGGCCGCGATCATGCGCATGGTGGTGGACTTGCCGGCGCCGTTGGGCCCGAGGAACCCGAACGACTCACCGGGCGCGATGTCGAAGTCGATACCGTCCACGGCCGTGAAACTGCCGTAGCGCTTCGTCAGCCCGCGGGCGGAGATCACTGGAGTAGGCACCCCAGAAACCTACAACCTGCCCCGGACAAACCGCATCAGTCGGGCGGATCGGCGAAGGCTTTGGCCAGGGTGATCATCCGGCCGCGGAAGTCGTCGGAGGCCGGCGCGTACCCGGCCGCCCAGACGGCGTTGAGCACGAGCCGGACGAAGGTCCAGGCGTAGGCGCGGTCGAGGTCGAGCCCCGCGGCATCGGCCACGACGTCGGCGCGCAGCCGCACATGGGCCCGCAGGTTGTGCGCGCGGGCCGCCACGTCGGCGCGGTTCCACACCACCGGGGCCACGGCATAGGCCCACTCCCCGACGACGGGCTTGGGGTCGATCGCGAGCCAGTCGCCGCGTGCCGGGTCCAGGGGCGCGAGCACGTTGGCGTCGTGGAGGTCCTCGTGCACCAGCCGGCCGGGGAGGGGGGCGGCGAGGAGGTCGTCGAGCGTGCTGAGTGCCTGCTCCGCGAGGCGTCGGGGAAGGGCGCGGTCGGCCTCGGCCAGCTGGCCGCGCCACCGTCTGGCCTTGTCGGCGACCCTCGGGAACTGCGGCGAACCCTCGCGGTCGAGGCTGCGGAAGAGTCCTCCGATGGTCTCGCAGGAATCCAGGACGGAGGCTGAGGTGAGCGGACGGGAGGCGTCGAGGCGTTCCAGCAGCAGCGCGTCGGCCGCCGGGTTGGCGGCGATGAGCCGGACGGCGCCGTGGCCGGCCCAGAGCCGCAGGGCCAGGTGCTCGAGATCGGCCTCGTGGTGCGGCCAGCCCACCTTCACGACGGCGGGCTGCCCGTCGTGGAGCACCGGCAGCACCAGCGCGTTCTCGCCGTGCCACGGGTCGCCGTCGGGCGTGAGGTCCCAGCGGGCCAGGTGCTCGTCGATCAGCTTGGGGAGCCGGGCCAGCCAGGTGTCGCCGTCGACGGGGCGCGCACCGAGCACGTCGGCCGGGCGACCGGCGACCAGTGCGCGGAACGGAGCTGGGATCACGGACCCCACGCTAGTGGGGATGCGAAAGGGGCGGGCCGCCGGAGCGGCCCGCCCCCTCAGGTGGGTGTCACTTGATCTTGGCGGAACGGTTGCCCGAGGTGCGGGTCACCTGGACGACGGAGGGGCGGGGTGCCGCCACCTTGTCGCCCACCTGGACGGGGCCGCCGGCCGAGAGCTGGTCCGGCCACAGCGAGGTGTGGGCGCCCCACCTGCCGTCCTCACCCGGATGCTGCACGGCGACGAAGACCGAATCGTCGCGGTCATGGATGACGGGGCCGCAGGTCTCGGAGGCCGATGGCACGGCGAGGAACTGCTCGACGCGGCCGCGGTTCGGGCCGTCGACGGTGACCTTGTGCAGGGCATCGCAGAGGCCCAACGTGCCGGGCTGACCGTCAGTGGAGATCCAGAGGTTACCCAGGGAGTCGAAGGCGATGTTGTCGGGGCACGAGATCGGCGACACCTTGTCGGCCGGGTAGCCCGAGAAGTAGGTGCGGGTCGAGGTGCGGGGGTCCCCGCAGAGCATCAGGATGTTCCAGCTGAACTTCTCGGCAGCGTGGTCGTTGCCGTCCTCGACCATCTCGACGATGTGGCCGTCGCGGTTCGCGGTCAGCGGGTTGGCCTCGTCGACGGCGGTGCGGCGCGAGTTGTTGGTGAGCGCCAGGTAGACCGTGCCGGAAACCGGGTTGGTCTCGAGGTCCTCGGGCCGGTCCATCTTGGTGGCGCCGACGCGGTCCGCGGCGAGGCGGGTGAAGACGAGCACCTGCTCCGTGGTCATACCGGGCACCAGCGACTCGGTGCCGCGTACCAGCGGGACCCACTCGCCGTAGCCGTCGAAGGAGCCGTCGGCCGGGAGGTCGCCGTCGCCGGTGATCTCCGCCTCGAGCGAGTTGCCGTGGTAGCGCGCCACGTAGAGCGTGCCGTCCTCGAGCAGGCGCATGTTGTGCTGCTTGTCGCCCTCGATGAAGGTGCGCGACGACACGAACTTGTAGACGTAGTCGTGGCGCTCGTCGTCGCCGGAGTAGACGACGGCCTGGCCCGACGGCGCGATGACGCAGGTGCCGGCCTCGTGCTTGAAGCGGCCCAGAGCGGTGTGCTTGACCGGGGTGGAGGAGGGATCCTCCGGGTCGATCTCGACGATCCAGCCGAAGCGGTTGCCCTCGTTCGCGTACTCCTCGTTGCGGAGGTCGAAGCGGGGGTAGACCGTCTCCCAGCCGCGGCCGGTGGCGCCCGAGCCGATGCCGTAGCGCGCGTGCTCGGCCGAGCCGTTGCCGCGGAAGTACTGGTTGAAGTTCTCCTCGCCGGAGAGGACGGTGCCCCACGGGGTCGTGCCGCCGGCGCAGTTGTTGAGGGTGCCCTCGACGAGGGTGCCGGTGGGGTCGTCGGCGGTCTTCAGCAAGTCTGAGCCGGCGGCGGGGCCGGAGACCGAGAACGTCGTGAAGCCGGTGATGCGCCGGTTGCGACGGCCGGCTCGCACGTACGTCCAGGGCTGACCCTGCTTGTCGCGCCGCAGGTCGACCACCGAGAATCCGTGGGCGGCCAGGGCGATATCGACGACCTCCTTGGCGTTTCCGGTGCGGAAGGCGTCGGAGAACATGATGCCTTCGTTGGTGTATTCGTGGTTGCACACGAGGTAGCCCGAGCGGTCGTTGCCGCCGTCAGAGATGACGTTGAGATAGTCGCAGTTGTAGCCGAACTGCTGGGCCTGCGCGACGCCGGTCTGGTTCTCGATGTCGAAATCCGGGGCGTCGGCGAAGATCGGGTCGCCCCACCGGATGATCGGGTCCCAGCGGTAGCCGCGGGGGACGGTGACGGTGTCGACGGAGCGCGGCACCGGGGCGATGGCCTCGAAGGGGAGCTTCCCGCCGCCCTGCGGAAGCACGCCGTTGTCCGCGGCGGCGGTACCGGCCGTGACGTGCGACACGACGAGCGCGCCGGTGATGCCTGCGGCGCCGCCCAGTGCGGCACGGCGGGAGAACACGGCCGAAACGATGTCGCGGAACGACTCGTTCCCAGTGGTGTTCGGCTCGGGGTGCGAACAGGCGTTGCCGCACTTCAGTTCGCAGGTGATGGGCGAGCGGTTGCCGCGCGTGTGGCCGAGCATGGGAAGTAGACGCTTCATTCGAAACCCCTTGGGTGGTAGGCGATCGGGCACAGCTATCCCATCGGACCAGATGGGCAGAATCCGGTCGTCCAAGGTGACCGGTGAGTGAACAGTTGTGGACGACTGGGCCAACCGTCCGGGCGCGCCGAGCCTGCGTCGGCGGCCCAGCGGTCTGGACCGACGGAGCTCGTTGCGGCGAACGAAACGATGGGCCAGTGGGTAGGCTGCGGCCATGCACATCGACGCGTTCCGGGAGCTCCTGCTGGATCGCTCCCCCGGGGCCGCACCGCTGCCCGTGCAGGTGGCGGCCGGCATCCGCGACTTCGTCGCCCTTGGCTCCCTGCTCCCGGGCGAGGCGGTGCCGTCGACGCGCGCGGCCGCCGTCGCCCTGGGTGTCTCGCGCGGCACCGTCGCGGCTGCCTACGACCAACTCGTCGCCGAGGAATACCTCGTGGCCCGCGACCGCTCCGGCACCGTCGTCAACCCTGACCTGCGCTCGGTTTCGGCCCCCACCGTGAGCAAGTGGATGGGGTCATCGCCCCGACACGCCGGAAAACG
This sequence comes from Tessaracoccus zhenghani, assembly GCF_054552775.1. Taxonomy (NCBI): domain Bacteria; kingdom Bacillati; phylum Actinomycetota; class Actinomycetes; order Propionibacteriales; family Propionibacteriaceae; genus Tessaracoccus; species Tessaracoccus zhenghani. The sequence continues at coordinate 1,701,509 of NZ_CM137275.1, forward strand.
GCCCGAAACCAACCGTGACCCCATCCAATTGCTCACGGGCTCCGACGGCGGGGCCTGGCCCGACGACGCCGCCTGGCGCAGTGCCTGGCGGCGAGCCGTGACGGACGAGCCGGTCCCCGCATTGGCGGAAGCGGTGGCCGAACACCTGCGCCACATGCGCGGCGTGGTGGTGGAGGCGGACGGCATCACTGTGACGTCCGGTGCGCGCTCCGGGCTGTCGTTGCTGCTCGCGGTGGCGGCGAGGAGGGCGGGCAGGCGCCCGCGGGTCGCCGTCGAGTCGCCCGGCTTCCCGGGCCTGCGGCGACTGCTGGAACATTCGGCCGTGGACACCGCGGCGCTGCCCGTCGGCGCGGCGGGCCCGCACCTGGAGGCGCTGAGCCGCGCCCACCGCCGCTCCCCCATCGACCTGGCGATCGTCACACCCAACCACCAGTACCCCGACGGCGGGGCGCTGTCCGCCCGCCACCGGCAGGCCATGATCGCCTGGGCGCGCGACGAGGGCGTGGTGCTGGTGGAGGACGACTTCGACTCCGAACGCCGCCACCTGGGCCCGCCGCTGCCCACGCTGTGGAGCCTAGACCCCACCGTCGTGGCCCACCTGGGCACGTTCGCGGCGGTGATCGGACGGGGCGTGGGCACCGGTTACCTGGTGGCGCCGGCGTCGTGGCATGCCGAGATCGTCGGCGCGGCCGACGCGACGGGCGCCGCTCCCCCACTGTTGCTGCAACGCGCCGTCGCCTCCTACCTGGCCGACGGCGGCCTGCGCCGGCGCCTGGCACGGGCCCGCCGTCGCGCCTCCTCCACGAACCGCGAACTCACGTTCCGCTGAAGGCCGCGCTCAGTCGACGATCTGGAACTGGACGCCCTGGTCGTCCTCCACGGTGGCCACCCGACCGTTGGGAGAATCCATCGGCCCGTCGACGAGCCGGCCACCCAGTTCCTGGATCCTGCCGATCGCCTCGTCGGTGTCCGCCACCGAGAAGTAGACGCGCCAGTAGGACACGGGCACCTTGGAGGGGACGAACTCCGAGGCGTCGCACAGGCCGGCCACCGCGTCGTCGCCCTTGCCGTTGGTGGCGTACCGCCACTCCATCCCCTGGTCGCCCACGGGCTGCACGTCCCACTGGAAGACGTCGCGGTAGAACGTCAGCGCCTCGTCGTAGTTGCCGGTCATGAGTTCGAACCAGACGGGGGCGCCCGGCTTGTCCTTCGCCTGGATGGCGACGGTGTCGCTCTGCCAGGCACCGAGGGCGGCCCCGGTGGAGTCGCTGAGGAACGCCATCGTGCCCTGCCCGGGGATCTCCATGGGCTCGACGTGGATCTCGCCGCCCGCCTGCCTGGCCCGCTCCGTCATGGCGCGGATGTCGTCTGAGCTGAGGTAGACGCACCAGGTGGGGATGCCCATCTCGGGCTGCTGCACCATGGCGCCGCCGACGACCTCGTCACCGCGCATGATCATGTGGTAATTGCCGTACTCCTCGCCGGAGTTGTCGAACCGCCAGCCGAACAGGCTGCCGTAGAAGGCCTGGGCCCTGGGGAGGTCCTGCGCGTAGAGCTCGACCCAGATGGGCGCGCCCTTGAGAGTGGTGTCGGTCATCGTTGGCCCTTCTCATCGTGAGCCCGGTGGCTCACTGAGCAGCCTAAGCCGACGGGTGGGGCAGGTCCATAGCCTTCGTCACCCGGCTGGTGCGTGCCGTTCGATGAGGATGCGGCGGCCCTCGAACGCCCTGCTCAGCGTTGCCTGGTCCGCGTATTCCAGGTCTCCGCCGACGGGTAGGCCGGACGCCGGCCTGGTCACGCGGACACCGAAATCATTGAGCATGCGGCTCAGGTACGACGCGGTGGCCTCGCCCTGGGTGTCGGGATCCGTGGCGAGGATGACCTCCTGCACCTCGCCGTCGGCGAGGCGCTGGAACAACTCGCGGGTGTGGAGGTCTGCCGGGCCGCGGCCCTCGATGGGCGAGATGGATCCGCCCAGCACGTGGTAGAGCCCCCGGAACTCGTTGGTGCGCTCGATGGCCACCACGTCCTTGGATTCCTCCACGACGCACAACTGCGAGCGGTCGCGCCGGGGATCGCGGCAGATGCGGCAGCGCTCCTCCTGCGAAACGTTGAAACACACCTCGCAGAAGCGGGCGAGCTGCTTGACCCTCCGGAGCGTGTCGGCAAGCGCGTAGACGTCCTCCTCAGGTGCATCGAGGAGGTGGAACGCGATGCGCTGCGCGCTGCGCGGACCGATGCCCGGCAGCCTGCTCAGCTCATCGATCAGTTCCTGGATTGCGCCTTCGTACACTCAGCCCCCGAAGCCCGGCATGCCGGGCATGGTGGGGAGTTCGGGAAGCGTGGCGGCCGTGGCGGCGTCCACCTCTGCCCTGGCGGAGCGGAACGCGGCCACGATGAGGGCCTGCAGCGTCTCGATGTCGTCGGGATCCACCGCGGCGGGCTGGATCTCGACCTCCTGCATGTCGCCCTTGCCGCTCAGGGTGACGCTGACGAGCCCGCCGCCGGCGGTGCCGGTGAACGACTGGTTGCCCAGTTCCTCCTGCGCCGCCTGCAGGTCTGTCTGCAGCTTCTGCGCCTGCTGCATCAGCGCGTTGATGTCAAAGTCACCAAACATGTGTCACTCCTGAGTGGGGGTCGGTTACAAGCATAGAAGCCCTGCCGGATGGCCGGGATCAGTCGTCGTCGGCATCCCGCACCGAGATGACCTCGGCGCCGAACGCAGTGCTGAGCAGTTCCTCAGCGTTGTGGCCCGCGTCGAGCACCGCGTCGTCCGCCGACACCTGCTCCGACGGCGGGGGCGGCTCCATGCGGTCGCGCTCCTGCGGCTCCGGGTGCGGCTCAGGCTCCACCGGGGCGACGGGTGCGCCCTGGGGCCGCTGCGCCGGGCGGGCATCCTGCTCGCCGCTGGCCAGCACCGACTGGATGCGCAGCTCGACGCCGATCACCTCGATGAGCGCGTCCGCCAGCACATCGGCGCTGCCGCCGGAACCGAAGTTCTCCCGGGGGCCGGGCGCATCGAAGCCGAGCACGAGGGCGCCGTCGGTGATGTCGACCACCTGGGCGTGGTTGCTGAGCAGCATGAACGTGAACCGACGGCGGCGCTTGACCTCGTCGAGCACGTTGGGCCAGACCCGCCGCAGCTCGGCAGCGGTGAGTTGTCCCTGGGAAGCGGGGCGCCGCTGCTGCACGGCAGGCTCCGGGGCGGCCTCCGGCTGCGGGGCGGGCCGCTGCTCAGGAGCCGGTCGCTGCTCGGGGGCCGGGCGCTGCTCGGGGGCCGGGCGCTGCTCGGCCGCGGGACGTTGGGCTGGAGCGGGACGTTGGGCGGGCTGCTCGGGCGTGGGCCGCTGCTGTTCAGAGACCGCCGCGTCCTCGGCGGGTGCGGGCGCCGGTGCTGGGCGCTGCCGCTCATGCTCCGCCGCGCGCGGCCGCTCGGGCTGGCGCGGGCGGGCCGCACCGGTGTCCTGCCAGTCTTCGACGGGGGCTGCCTCGCCGCTGCCCATCATTCCGACGCGGCGCTCGAGCCTGTCCATCCGGGCGTGCAGGCCGCGTTCGTCGGCGTCCGCACCGGGCAGCAGGACGCGGGCGCACATCAACTCCAAGTGGAGCCGGGGCGCCGTCGTGCCGCGCATCTCCGTGAGGCCGGTGGCGATCACTTCTGCGGCGCGCGTCAGCTCGCCCGAGCCCATCCCCGCCACCTGCGTGGCGAGGCGCTGCGCCTGATCTGCCGCCACTTCGAGCAGGCCGTTGGTGGCGGCCTCCGGCACGGCGGCGAGGATCACCAGGTCACGGAGCCGGCGCAGCAGGTCTTCGGCGAAGCGCCGGGGGTCCTGGCCCACCTCGATGACCTTGTCGATGGTGTGGAAGACACCTGCGGAATCGCCGGCGGCGAAGGCGTCCATGATGTCGTCGAGCAGCGCATCCGGCGTGTAGCCCAGGAGCGCGGCGGCCTGCGAGTAGCTGACGCCCTCCTCGTTGGCCCCGCCGAGCAACTGGTCCAGCACCGACAGCGAATCGCGTACCGAACCGGCGCCTGCGCGCACCACGAGCGGGAGCGCGGTGCGGTCCACCGCCACGCCCTCGGCGTCACAGATGCTGGCCAGGTAGTCACTCAGCACCTTCGGCGGCACCAGCCGGAACGGGTAGTGGTGCGTGCGGGAGCGGATGGTGCCGATGACCTTCTCCGGCTCCGTCGTGGCGAAGATGAACTTGGCGTGCGGCGGCGGCTCCTCCACGAGCTTGAGCAGCGCGTTGAAGCCCGCCGTCGTGACCATGTGGGCCTCGTCGACGATGTAGATCTTGTAGCGGCTGGCCACAGGCGCGAAGTAGGCGCGCTCGCGCAGGTCACGTGCGTCGTCGACGCCACCGTGCGAGGCCGCGTCGATCTCGATCACGTCGATGGACCCGGGGCCACCGCGGGCGAGGTCCACGCAGGACTGGCAGATCCCGCACGGGGTGTCCGTGGGGCCCTCCACGCAGTTGAGGCAGCGCGCCAGGATGCGCGCCGAGGTGGTCTTGCCGCAGCCTCGGGGGCCGGAGAACAGGTAGGCGTGGTTGACGCGGTTGTTCTTCAGGGCGCGTTGCAGGGGGACGGTGACGTGCTCCTGGCCGATCACGTCAGCGAACGAATCCGGACGGTAGCGGCGGTAGAGCGCCAGCGGTGCCGCGGGAGCCTCGATGCGCGGGCTGTGGTCGAGCTTCGACGGCGGCACGTGCGTCACGGCCGGCAGCTCAGGCTCCACGTCCGGCTCCACCTCCGCGAAGAGGCTGGGGCCCGTCTGCTCAGGGATGGCACCGGGCGCCGGCTCATCGTCGAACAGGCTGGGCCCGTCCATGGGCTCGGAGCCGGGACCCTCATCAGCGATGGGGGCGTACTCGTCTTCTTCGATGTACTCGTCGTCCACGATTCCCACCCTATTGCAGCCTCCGGACATTCACCGGGCAAAAAAAAGGGCCCCTCGCGCACCCGGAAGAGCTCACTTGCCCTTGCTGCCTTCCGACCCTGGGGGAGTTGGGCGAGTTACCGCCGCGCGAGGAACCTTGGATCACTCTACCCCATCCTGACCGGCGCTTCACTTCGGCGGTTTCCCCCGAATCCAGATGTGGGGCGGTCCGGTGCCCCGAATCTGGATTTGGGGCCTTCCCCGCGCGGCGGCCCGACGCCCCGGATCTGGATTCGGTCCCGTCCGGCACCACGAATCTGGATTTGGGGTCTTTCCGGCGGCGGTGGCAGGGTGGCGGAATGGTCAGCAGTCTCGATCCCGCGCTCGCCGAGGTGTGGCGCGGCCCGTACCTCGAAGCGATCCACCACGGGGCGGTCGCCATCACCGGCCCCGACGGCGTGCGCCTCGCGCTGGGGGACGCCTCCACCCCGTTCCTCGCCCGCTCAGCGGTCAAACCCATCCAAGCCGTGGCCATGCTGCGCCACGGGCTCGACGTCGAAGGCTCCGAGCTCGCGCTCGCGGGCGCCTCGCATGACGGCGAGCCCATCCATGTCGACGGCGCCCACCGCGTCCTCGAGGGCGCCGGCCTCTCCCCCGCGCACCTGCAGACCACGCTCGCCTTCCCCTCCCGCGTCCCCCTCGACGCCTGGCTCGCACAGGGCAGGGGCGCGGAGGCGATCGCCCACAACTGCTCCGGGAAACACTCGGCCATGTTGCGCACCTGCGTGCGCGCCGGCTGGCCCACCGACACGTACCGGAACCCGGACCATCCCCTCCAGGTGGCCATCCGCGAGGAGTTGGCGGTCCAGACCGGTGCGCCGGTGGGCGACCCCGTCGTCGACGGTTGCGGCGCCCCCGCCTTCCCCACCAGCCTCACCGGGCTGGCGCGCGCCTTCGGGAAGCTCGCCGGCGCGACGGATGGCCCCGAGCGGCGGCTGGCAGACGCTTTCCGCGCCCACCCCGAGTTCGCGTCGGGCACCCGGCGCGACGAGGTCGTCTACCACCGTGAGGTCCCCGGCCTCATCTGCAAGGCCGGCGCAGAGGGCACCCTGGCGCTCGGCCTGCCCGACGGCACGGGAATCGCCATCAAGATCACCGACGGTCGCCACCGCGGCACCGTGCCCGTGGCGGTCGCGGTCCTGAAGGCGCTCGGCCACACGACGGCGGCCCTCGAAGCGCTCGACCCCGAGCCCGTGCTGGGCCACGGCGACAAGGTGGGCCACCTCGCGCCGTCGCAGCAGTTGCTGGCAGCGCTGGCGGAACTCGACGCCTGACCCGGTGCGGCGCCGGAGGCACCTGGCACTTAAGATTCTCCCCGGCCCCCTGTCACCTAGCCCCCGAAGGCTGCCCATGAACGCCGTCGTGCTGTCCGTCCTCGTGATGCTGATCCTGTCGGTACTGCGCGTCCATGTGGTCCTGGCGCTGTTCCTCGGCGCACTCATCGGCGGCCTGACCGCCGGGTTAGGCCTCGAGGCGACGATGGTGGCCTTCCAGGACGGCCTCGCCGGCGGCGCGAAGATCGCGCTCAGCTACGCGCTGCTGGGCGCGTTCGCCATGGCCGTGGCGCACTCCGGCCTACCGCAGCTGCTCGCGAACTGGTTCATCGCCAAGCTCGACAGCGCCGACATGTCCACCTCGCAGAAGGTGGTTGCCTGGGCAAAGTGGGGCATGCTCACCGGCGTGCTGGCGATGGCGATCATGAGCCAGAACCTGATCCCCGTGCACATCGCGTTCATCCCGCTGCTGATCCCCCCGCTCCTGGTGGTCATGAACCGGCTGCGGCTCGACCGCCGCGCCATGGCGTGCGTGCTGACGTTCGGTCTGGTCACCACCTACATGTTCCTGCCCATCGGCTTCGGCAAGATCTTCCTGTACGACATCCTCTACGGCAACATCAACAAGTCCGGGCTCGACGTGAGCGACGTGCCGGTCATGCAGGCCATGTGGATCCCGGCGCTCGGCATGGTCATCGGCCTGGCCCTCGCCGTCGGCGTCACCTACCGCAGGCCGCGGGGCTACGACACGACCGCCGTCGTGGACGTGGAGTCGCCGAAGGTGATCGACAGGAAGAAGGTCTTCATCGCGCTGGTGGCGATCGTCGCCTGCTTCGCCATCCAGACCTGGCTGACGCTGATCGACTCGGCCGCGGACTCGCTGCTCGTTGGGGCGCTGGTGGGTCTCTGCATCTTCGTGGTCACCGGCGCCGTGAAGTTCACCGACGCCGAGCACGTGTTCACCGGCGGCATGAAGATGATGGCGCTCATCGGTTTCATCATGATCTCGGCGCAGGGCTTCGCGGCCGTCATGCAGGCCACGGGCGAGATCGGCCCGCTCGTCGAGGGCACCTCGGAACTCTTCGGCGACAACCGCGGCATGGCCGCGTTCGCCATGCTGCTCGTCGGCCTGCTCGTGACCATGGGCATCGGCAGCTCGTTCTCGACGCTGCCCATCATCGCCGCCATCTATGTGCCGCTCTGCCTGGCGTTGGGCTTCTCACCGCTGGCGACCGTCTCGATCATCGGCACCGCAGGCGCCCTCGGAGACGCCGGCTCGCCCGCGTCGGACTCGACGCTGGGCCCCACGGCCGGCCTCAACGCCGACGGCCAGCACGACCACATCCGCGACACCGTCATCCCCACCTTCCTGCACTTCAACCTGCCCCTCCTGGCCGCCGGCTGGGTCGCGGCGATGGTGCTCTGACGCTCGGGCGGAAAATCCTCCGCCGGCTCTGCAACCTTCTGGCCGGCCACCGCGTATTAGTCGATGAAGGCCCTGGCCGCCCGGGGTTAGGAAATGACCGCGGCGCCGTTTACGATTGGCAACGATGTTTGCCTGGGAGGAAGCTCGAAATGCGTAAGAAGCTGTTGGGGGTCGCAGTCGCTGCCTTGGCGATGACACTGGTCGCACCGTTCGCGACCGCTGAAGAAATCAACCCCACCCCGCCGGGGGAACTGCCACCGCTGGCGGCCTCCCCCACACCCACACCCACCCCGACGCCCACGCCCACGCCCACGCCCACGGTGCAGCCGAAGCTGACACCCGAGCAGGCCGTCTACGTCACCCCGGGCTACCACCTGGTGGCCGGCCGCTACTGGTACACCCAGTGCGAGATGTACTCCTCGACGACAGTGCGGTGCCGCACCAGCATCTACGCCTCCACGGTCTTCCAGAAGGACGGCCAGTGGTTCACGCAGAACGCGTGGGTGTTCAACAACCTGACCTACCTGCCGTCCCCGCGCTCCGTGTGGGCCAACAACCCGTTGGGCAGCACCGGCGAGTGGACCGCCACGGACGGCCGCAAGTGGCGCTCCGAGTGCGACACCGCAGCCACCGGCCGCGGCGCCTGCCGCAGCTACGCCGTCGCCACCACCGCATCGGTGGCCACCGGCCAGGTGACGCAGAAGACCGATTGGGTGTTCAACGGCATCGTCAAGTTCGACAGCCAGTACAGCCCGTGGGTCAAGAGCATCCCCGCCAGCAACCCGCGCCCGGCCGGCGTGCCGTACCCCACCGCCCCGGTGCCCGTCGTCACGCAGCCGCTCGTGCAGTCCGGCTTCCGGCTGGACCAGCGCTGCATGACCGGCCGCGCGTTCTGCGTCTCGAAGGACCAGAACAAGATGGCCTGGGTGATCAACGGCAAGGTGCAGACCATCGTCGACGTGCGCTTCGGTAGGACCGCCACTCCCACCCGCAACGGCGCCTTCAAGATCGGCTGGAAGTCGCGTGACCACTTCTCCAGCATCTACAAGGTGGAGATGCCGTTCGCGCTGTTCTTCGACGGCGGCATCGCCATCCACTACTCCGCCAACTTCGCCCGCGTGGGCTACAGCGGCGGCTCCGGTGGGTGCGTCAACGTGCGTGACTACGCTCAGATGGAGCGCTTCTTCGACATCGCCCGCGTGGGCGACAAGGTGATCGTCTACAACTGATCCACCCTTCCCCAGGCACTTCGACGGCGCGCCCACCCCGGGCGCGCCGTCGCTGCTTTTCGGCCGATTTGAGGCCAAGCGCGCAACTCCGGTAAGTTTCTCCCTGGAGGATTCGCCTAGAGGCCTATGGCGCTCGCTTGGAAAGCGGGTTGGGTTAACGCCCTCACGAGTTCGAATCTCGTATCCTCCGCCACTGCGATTCCCGCCCTGACCAGGGCGGGAATCGCTGTTTCTAGTTCAGAACTGTGTCCGAAACGCGATTCGTGCCCCAAATGTTCCCCGAGTCTTTTTGGAGTGCGGGGCTTCATGGGGGCCCTCGTATCAATTACCGAGCGGGCGCAGGACCGAATCTCGCACCCCGACGCCGCAAAATGAGTTCCGTCATGGGCGTCACCATCCACCCCCAAGCCAGCAACCATCCTTGCCCCGAATAGTTGTCCCTCCAGCAGGCTGCGCTCTTCTACGGCGTCACCACGGTCGACGGTCCCGAAATTGACTATCGCGGATCGCGGATGCATCCTTAGCGGCAGATACACGTATGCGTGCTCTGGGGGCGGTGAAATTCCGCACCGGCGGTGATAGTCCGCGACCCGGCCAACTTGTTGGCCGGTTGATCAGGTGGAAATCCTGGACCGACGGTCAAAGTCCGGATGGGAAGCGCACGCTACGGTCAGCGGCAGCGTACCTGCCGCCTGATCGTGTTGCCCCCGAGCGCGCCCGATAAGGGAAGTGGGGGCGCCGTGACCGAATCACCGGCGGAACTGGCCGCGATGCGACGCGCCCTCGGTTTGGCCGTCGCCGACGATGCGCCGATCGGGCCGAATCCGCGCGTGGGCTGCGTACTGCTGGCGCCTGAGGGTCGGCCCATCGCCGAGGGCCACCACCGCGGCGCGGGCACGCCGCACGCTGAGGTCGACGCGCTCGCGGCAGCCGGTGATCGCGCGAGGGGCGCGACCGCCGTCGTGACGCTCGAGCCGTGCAACCACACGGGCCGCACCGGACCGTGCACCGAGGCGCTGATCGCGGCCGGGGTGCGTCGGGTGGTGTTCGCACAGGCCGATCCCAACCCGGAGGCCGCCGGCGGCGCCGGGCGGCTGCGCGACGCTGGCCTGGACGTCGAGGGCGGGGTGCTCGCTGACGAAGCGGCCGAGGTGAACCGCCGGTGGACAGTCGCCGTCACCCGAGGCCGGCCCTATGTCACGTGGAAGTTCGCCGCGACCCTGGACGGGCACACGGCCGCCGAGGACGGCAGCTCGCGCTGGGTGTCCTCCCGCGCCGCGCGTGCGGACGCGCACCTGCTTCGCGCACGCTGCGACGTCATCCTCGCCGGGACCGGCACCGTGGCCGTCGACGACCCGCACCTCACGGTCCGCGACCCCGACGGCGCCCCGCTCCGGACCCAGCCGCTGCGTGCCGTCATGGGGTTTCGCGACCCGAAACCGGGAAGTCGAGTGCTCGACACGGCTGCTGAGACGGTGCATCTGCGCACCCGCGACCCACGGGCCGCCCTCGCCGAGTTGCACCGCCTTCAGCGACGGCACGTGCTACTCGAAGGCGGCCCCACCCTGGCGGCCGCGTTCCTGCGCGAGGACCTGATCGACGAGGTGGTGGCCTACCTCGCACCCACCCTGCTGGGAGCGGGAACGCCCGTGATCGGCGACCTCGGTATCACCACCATCACCGACGCTCTGCACCTGAGCCTCACCGAGGCCACCCTGCTCCCGCCGCTCGACCCTGGCGACCCGCCCAATCTGCGGCTCACCCTGCAACCGACCCCTCCCGCCCCCCTCCAAGGAGAATGATGTTCACCGGAATCATCGAAGAACTGGGCCACGTGGTGGCCCTGGAGCCCTACCCTGACGCGCTGCGCCTGACGATCACCGGGCCTTTGGTCACGAGCGACGCGACCCCGGGCGACTCGATCTCGGTCAACGGCTGCTGCCTGACCGTCGTCGCCCTCGACGGACCCACGTTCACCGCCGATCTGATGCAGGAGACCCTCGACAAGACCTCCCTCGGATCCCTCGCGCCTGGCAGCCCGGTCAACCTCGAACGCCCGGTCACCGCCACCGCACGACTCGGCGGCCACATCGTCCAGGGCCATGTCGACGGCACCTGCCACGTGGTGTCCCGCGAGCCGAGCGAGCACTGGGACACCGTCACGTTCTCGCTGCCCACAGAGCTGGCCCGCTACGTGGTGGCGAAGGGATCGATCGCCGTGGACGGCACCAGCCTCACGGTGATCTCGGTCGACGACGACGCTGGGACATTCACCGTCGGCCTGATCCCGGAGACGCTCGCCCGCACCACGCTGGGCCTGCGGCAGGTGGGCGACCCGGTCAACCTGGAGGTCGATATCATCGCCAAATACGTCGAGCGGCTGGTCACGCGATGATCCGCCTGGACACCATCGAGCGGGCGATCGCCGACGTCGCCGTTGGCCGGGCCGTGGTGGTCGTCGATGACGAGTCCCGCGAGAACGAGGGCGACATCATCTTCGCCGCCGAGAAGGCCACCGCCGAGCTGATGGCCTTCACCATCCGGCACTCGAGCGGCGTGATCTGCGCTCCCATGCCCGGAGATCTGCTGGACCGCATGCAGATTCCGCTGATGACCCGAGACAACAACGACCAGTACCGCACCGCCTTCACCGTCACCGTCGACGCCCGCCACGGCGTCGGCACCGGAATCAGCGCCGCCGACCGCGCCCACACCGTCCAGGTCCTGGCAGATCCCGACACGCAACCCGCCGATCTAACCCGCCCTGGCCACGTGTTCCCGCTGCGCTACCGCGAGGGCGGAGTGCTGGCCCGCCGCGGACACACCGAGGCCGCCGTCGACCTGGCCAGGCTCGCCGGGCTGCACCCCGTCGGCGTCCTGGTGGAGATCGTCAACGACGACGGCACCATGAAACGCGGCCAACAGCTCCGCGATTTCGCCGACGAACACGGCCTCGCGATGATTTCCATCGACGACCTCGCCGCGCACCGCGAGCGGGCCGAGCAGCTCGTCGAGCGTGTCACCGAGGCCCTGCTCCCCACCCGCCACGGCGACTTCCGCGCAGTCGGCTACCGCAGCAGACTCGACGGAGAGGAACAGGTGGCCTTGGCGCTCGGCGAGATCACCGGCCCCGAACCGGTCCTGACCCGCGTGCACTCCGAATGCCTCACCGGCGACGTGTTCGGCAGCATCCGCTGCGACTGCGGACCGCAACTGGACCTCGCCATGGCCAGGATCGCGGCAGAAGGCCGCGGCCTGCTGGTCTACCTGCGCGGGCACGAAGGTCGCGGCATCGGCCTGGTGGCCAAGATCAACGCCTACGCCCTCCAGGAGACCGGCCGGGACACCGTCGACGCCAACACCGACCAAGGGCTGCCCATCGACGCGCGCCGCTATACCCTGGCCGCGCAGATCATCCGCGACCTCGGTGTCGACGCCGTCCGCCTGATGACCAACAACCCCACTAAGGTCACTGCACTCCAGAGGCTGGGCACCAACGTCGCCGGACGTGTCTCCATCGTCGTCCCGCCAGGGGCTCACAACCTCGACTACCTGACCACCAAACGCGATCGCATGGGACACCTGATCCCCGGCCTTCCGACCGAGCAGAGAAGAGCATTGACATGAGCAGACACGGCGCACCAGAAACGCTCGACATCGACGCCCGCGGCCTCACCGTCGCCATCGTCGCAGCCAGCTGGCACAAGGAAGTGATGGACGGTCTCCTGGCCGGCTCGCTCCGCGCCTGCACCGAGGCGGGCACCGAACCGACGGTGGTCCGTGTCCCCGGCAGCTTCGAGCTGCCGATCGCCGCCGACGCGGTGGCCCGCACCCACGATGCCGTCGTCGCACTCGGCGTCGTCATCCGCGGCGGCACCCCCCACTTCGACTACGTGTGCTCGGCCGCCACCGACGGACTCACCCGAGTCGCACTCGACCACGCCACCCCCGTCGGCTTCGGTCTCCTGACCTGCGACACCGAAGAACAGGCCCTCGCCCGAGCCGGACTCGCAGACTCAGTAGAGGACAAAGGATACGAAGCCGCCCACGCCGCCATCGACACCGCACTCACGCTGCGACGCCTGCGCTGAGACCCGCGGCGTGGGGTGCCCCTGGTGTACTGGGTGGCTGAAGACGGATCCCTGCCTACGCGCTGGTCACCGAATGACCTCGAAGTTTGGCAAGCTGGGCCCATGGACCGCCTCCTGGATGACGACTTCGACCCGCTCGCGCCGGTCCACGTCGCCGACCCTTCAGACGAGGTGGCGGAGGAGGACGCCGCCAACTCCATCGCAGACCCCCAGCGGATCGTGCGGCTGTGGTTCGAGGACGGCCGCCTGACCAGGGTTTCGGTCTCCCCCATCTGGCACCGCAAACTGGGCGAACACCGCACCCTCGGCAGCGCGTTCGCGGCGGTGCTGGCCGCCGCGCGGATCCGCATCGCGGAGCCGGAGGAGCTGCCGGAGCCGGATCTCGACGGCGTGGACTTCTCCGGCCTCTGGCGCTTCGGCCCGGATCCTTTCACCACGTTCCAGTTGGCGTTGGAGAACGTCAACCGACGCTGGCAGGCCGCGGCCCAGCGGCACCTCGAGCAGCCGACCGCTGCGTCGGAACCAGTGAGCGTGGTCCAGGAGGGCGCCCTGGGGGTGCGGCTTGACGAACAGGGCCACCTGGTGGCCGTCGAGTTCGACGAGGACTGGCTGGACGAGGCGGACGTCCGCGAGATCAACGACGGTGTGCTGAGGCTCGCGCAGCAGGCCTATGCCCGCTACGCTCCCCCCGCCGATACCGCCGGCGAACTGGCCGCCATCACGCGCGAGCACGAGATTCTGATGGCCGGCCTGCGCCGGATGCTGACGGGAAGGGACCCAGCATGAGCAGCGACGAAGAACTCTGGGATCAGCTCGCGTTCCGCGTGACCCGCTCCCAGGTGGGCGGCGTCCGTGCTGAGGACGACGACCTCCTCGCCGCCGCAGACCTCCTCGAGGCCAGCATCAACCCCCACCGCGGGGCCCAGGCCGGCATGGCCGGCGGCGGCTCCCCCGGGATGATGCCTCCCATGATGATGGGCGGCGCCGGCGGCGCGGCCGGTGGTGCCGCCGCCTCCGCAGGCGGCCTCGGCGCCGGCGGGCGGCTGGCGGACCCGGCTGCCGGCCCGCTGTCCGTCCCCGCGTCAGCACCGGCGGCAGCGGGCGTCCCCGGCGACGCCACGGCCCTCCCGCGCCAGAGCGGCGGAGCGGGCGGCGGCACCGGTGCCGGCGGCATTGCCGGCGGCGCAGGGCCCGCTCCCCTCGCAAGCGGCGGCGGCCCCGGTGTCGAACCCGCGGCGGCAGCGGAGGTTGCGCCCCCCGTCGAGCAGGCCGGCGAGGTGGCGGGGCTGGCGATGGTGGCCGGTGAGACCGCAGCTCTCGGGCGTGCGGTGGCGGTGGCGCCGGCGTCGGAACCGCTCGACGGGTTCGAGGCAGACCCCACGCAGTTGCACGGGCTGGGAGAGCGCTGGTCAGGGCTTGCCGAGCAGGTCGCCGGATTGTCGCGGCATCCCGAGGCGGGCATGGGGCTGTTCAATGACGCCCAGCAGGCGCAGCACTCCCTCAGCCAACAGCTGGACTCATGGCGCACCGGCGCCGTGGAGGAGTTCGAGGCGATGGCCGAGCGGCTGCACGTGACGGCGGCCCGGTACGGCCGCGTCGACGACGAGGGAGTCGCCGAACTGCGCCGCACGGAAGGGCTGGACGCATGACCACCCGGACGCTCGTGATGAGGCTGGCACAGGTGCAGGCAAGCCTGCTGCGCCAGCAGGACGCCAACGCCACCGCCCCGAAGGCGGACTTCGACGCCGTGCGCGACGCCACCTGGGGGCTGCAACGCTCGGCTCAACGGGTGCTGGACGCGGATCTGAAGCAGAGCCGCGAGGCCGTCGCGGAGATCGCCCGTCAGCACCCGGAGATGCAGACGATCATCGGCTACCTCGTGGCAGACGGCGAACGAGCAGCCAGGGCGGATCTCGAGGAAGCGGTGGGCGAGCTGCGCAGCGCAGTGAACAGCCGGCTGAACCCCCATTCCCCCGTCCCCACCCGGCTGGAGACGCAGCAGGGTGAGGTGCTGGCGCAGGCGGACCACCTCGACGAGGCCCGGCGCACCGCCCAGGAGCTGCAGGATTGCGGCACCTGGCAGGGAGAGGCCGCCCAGGCGTACCGCACGTCGGCGGACACGCAGGCCAACGCGCTGCAGGAGTACGCGGCGGTGACGCGCGCGTCGGCGGAGTACCTCGGCCAGGCCGCGCTCCTGCACCGCGCCACCTTCTTCCTCTGCGCGGAGTCCCTGAAGGCCGCCGCCGCCCAGGTCGACGTGCTGGTCGCCGGGGATGCGGGGCACCTGTTCGCCCGCACGCGCCGGGCGATCGCGCAGGTGAACCGGGCCACCTCCCAGCTGGGCCGCGACCTCGACGGGGCCCTGCACGGCACCCCCGCACTGGATCTCGCCCGGGGACTGGAGGACCTGGTGCGGGGCGCCGAGCTCCTCAAGGGCAACTGGCCGCAGGGCGGCGAACCGCCGAAGTGACGCTGCACTCCATCGCGTGCCACGACCGCGACTTCACCCAGTGGCGCGGCGGCGCGGACCACGCCCTGATCTGGGCCGTGCTGGCTGACGTCGACGACGTGCGCGCCGCCGTCGACTCCGCCCGCGCCCACTGGGCCGACGTGCTGCTGCCGCGCTATGACCGCCAGCCCCACATCACCGTCGGCTACGGCGGGCCGGTGCCGAAGCCCGGCGCCACCCCGGAGGATGAGCCGTATACCCCCGAGCGGATCGACGCGGACCGGGCCGCCGTCGAGGCGTTGGGCCTGGCGCCGTTCGAGGTGCGGATCGGCGGCTGGGACACGTTCCAGATGGTGCCGTACCTGCGCGCGGAGGCACCCGAGCTGCAGGCCGTGGCCGGGGCGCTCCGGGAGGACCGACGGCGGCCGTACGTGCCGCACGTGACCATCGGGCTGTACGCGGTGTCGGCGCCGCTGAGCGAGTTGGCCGGGCGGGCCGCCGGGTGGGAGTCGCCGTCGATCACGCTGCCCGTGACCCGGCTCAGCCTGCTGCGCTACGACGCGGCGGACGTGGCAGGGCCGCTGACAGAGGTGGACGCGATCGACCTCAGGCGGCCAGCGCGAACGCCACGAGGAACACCGTCTGGATGACCTCGATCAGCGAGCCGAAGGTGTCGCCCGTCCAGCCCCCCAGCCGGGTCAGGAGGTGCCGGCCCCAGAGCGCGCCGACGAGAGCCGCGGCCGCCAGGCCGATCGCTGCGGCGAGCAGCGTCTGGTAGCCGCCGGCCCACCAGGCACCACCGAGGACGACGCCGGCGACGGCGACCAGGGTGATCGCCGCGGTCCTGAACTTCGTGACGCCAACGAAGAGCGCCCCGAAACCCTGCTGCCGGGCCGAGAGTTTCGAGACGCTCGCCACGGTGATGCCCAGCCGACCCGCGGCGGCCGCGGCCGCCAGCGCCACCCCGCCCAGCAAGGGAGTGGGCATGGAGGCGAGCGCGGCAGCGTCGATCAGCAGCACGAGGACGAGGGTGGCCACCCCCATCGGCCCGATGTCGGAGCGGCGCATGATCACCAGCGCCTCCGCCGGTGGGCGGCGGGAGCCGAGACCGTCGGCGGTGTCGGCCACCCCGTCGAGGTGCATCGCGCCGGTGACTCCGGCGAGGAGCGCAAGGCCGAGCATGGCCCCCAGGAACGGGCCGGCGAGGTGCCAGGCGCCGAACACGACCGCTCCCCCAGCGGCGCCGATCAGCAGCCCCAGCCAGGGGAAGGCGGCCATGGCGCGGGCAGCGAGCCTGCGGTCCACCTCGAACGCGCGCACGGGGATGATGGTGAACAGCCCCGTGGCCGCGCCGAGCGGATTCATGCCCACCGCTTCGCGATGCCGGCCACGCAGAACCAGACCTCGTCGACGGCCGTCGCAAGGCTGGCGTTGAGGCGGCCCAACTCGTCGCGGTAGAGGCGACCGGAGGCGGTGGCGGGCACCACGCCCAGACCCACCTCGTTGCTGACGAGGATGACGCTGCGGCGGGTGGCGCGCACCGCCTCGACGAGGGACTGTGTCCGGGCCGCGACGGTGTCGCGCCAGCCGGGCGCGTCGTCCCAGGCCCCGGCCTCGAGGAGGACGCGGTCGAACCAGACGGCGACGCAGTCCACCAGGACCGGCGCCTCGTCGTCGGCCCCGAGGACGGCGCCGATGTCGAGGGTCTCCGTGGTGCGCCAGGTGCCGGGCCTGCGCTCACGGTGGAGGGCCACGCGGTGCGCCCACTCGGTGTCGCCGTCGCGCAGCTCGGAGGTGGCCACGTACTCCACGTCGGCGACTCCCGCGAACTGGGCCTCGGCCCAGGTCGACTTGCCCGATCGGGCCCCACCCAGCACCAACGCGGTGCCACCACCTGTGAACTGCATCAGCCCTCCGAGACGCCTGCGCTGGCGAAGGTCGCCATCTCGCTCAGGATACGGGCGGCCGCCTGGACCATGGGCAGGGCGACGGCGGCGCCGGACCCTTCGCCGAGGCGGAGGCCGAGGTCGACGAGCGGGCGGAGCCCGAGGTGCGTGACGGCGGCCTGGATGCCCGGCTCGGCGCCGGCGTGGCCGGAGACGAGGTAGCCGCGCACGTCGTCGTTGAAGGCGACCGCGACGCACGCCGCGGAGCACGCGATGACACCGTCGAGGATGACCGGGACCCTGCGCGAGGCGGCGCCCAGGATGAACCCTGCGATGGCGGCCTGCTCGAGCCCGCCGATGGCGGCGACGGTGCCCAGCGCGTCAGTGGAGTCGGGGCGGTGGAGCGCGATGCCGCGCTCGATGACGTCCACCTTGCGGTTCAGCATCTCGTCGTCGGCGCCTGCACCGCGGCCGGTGACAGTGGCGGCGCCGGTGCCGGTGAACACGGAGATCAGGGCGCTCGAGGGCGTGGTGTTGCCGATGCCCATCTCGCCGGTGAGCAGGCACTTCGCCCCGCCGTCGATGGCCTCGAGGGCTGTCTCGATGCCCACCTCGACCGCGGCGCGGGCCTCGTGAAGCGTCATGGCGGGTCCCTCCGTGAAGTCGGCGGTGCCGGGGCGCACGCGGCGGTTCCGGATGGCGGGGTGCTCGGGCGCATCGTTGGCGACGCCGACGTTGGTGACCCAGACGGTGGCCCCGGCCTGGCGGGCGAGGGCGTTGATGGCCGCGCCGCCGGCTCCTATGTTGAGCATCATCTGCACCGTGACCTCCTGGGGCCAGGGGCTGACACCCTGCGCGCAGACACCGTGGTCGCCGGCGAAGAGGCCGATCACGGCGGGCTCCGGGACGGGGGGCGGGCAGACGCCGGCGATGGCGGCCAGCCGGTTGCCCACCGTCTCCAGATGGCCGAGGCTGCCGGGCGGCTTGGTCAGCTGGTTCTGGCGTTCCTCAGCGGCGGCCAACGCCTCCGCGGAGACGGGCTGGATGGCGGCGAGTGTGGTGTCGAGCAGCGACATGGGTTTCCTTCGGGTTGGATGGTGGGGTGATCTTGATTCTGGGCGGCACCGCGGAGGGGCGCCGGTTGGCGGCCGCGCTAGGAGGCGGGGCCGTGCTCTCGTTGGCCGGACGGACGGAGGACCCCTTGACGGTGGGCGACACCCGGCGCGGCGGCTTCGGCGGCGCCGAGGGCTTGGTGTCGCACCTGCGGGAGCACCGCGTCGAGGCGGTGCTGGATGCGACGCATCCGTTCGCCGCCACCATGTCGGCCAACGCGGTGGCCGCCTGCGCCCGGGCAGGGGTGCCGCTGCTGCGTGTGGTGCGGCCCGGCTGGGGCGGGCACCCCCTCGCAGCGACGTGGCGCTGGGTGGATTCGCACGCCGAGGCCGCGGCTGCGGCTGCCGAGGGCGAGCGGACGGTGCTGCTCACCGTGGGGCGGCAGCACACCGTCGACTATGTGCCGGCGCTGGCGGGGCATCGCGTGGTCGCGCGGGTGGCGGAGGCTCCCTCCCAGACCCTTCCGGCGGGCTGGGAGGTGCTGACTGTCCGCGGGCCATTCACCGTTGACGGCGAGCGGGAGTTGTTCCGCCGGTACGGGATCGGCGTGGTGGTGACCAAGGACTCGGGAGGCGCGGCCACTGAGGCCAAGCTGACCGTCGCCGAGGAGTACGGGGCCGAGGTGATCGTGCTGCGGCGGCCCGACCTGCCGCGGGCCGACGAGGTGGCGAGCGTCGAGGACGCCTTGGCGTGGGTCCGTCACCGGCCCACCGCCACCTGACGCAGGGCGGCCACCAACTGCGCGTGCACGCCGGGTGTTCGAACGGCGAGGCGCAGCCAGGTGGGACCGAGGCCGGGGAAGGTCTCCCCGCGCCGCACGGCGAAGCCTCGCTGAGCCAGCGCTCGACGTGGCCCTTCCATGAGCAATGGGATGGGGTCGTCGGAGGTTTGGGGTGCTTTCCTCGGCGTGTCGCGCCGTGACCCCGTCCAATTGCTCACGGTGTCGACCAGCACGAACGGGGCGGCCCCCGGCACAGGGTAGAGGCCGAGATCCGTGAGGCGCATGACGAGGTCGCGACGATGGGCAGCGGCGTCCCGCGCGAGCCCGGCCGCCTCCGCCTGGGCGCGCGGGGTGAGGCAGGCGAGCGTGGCCCGGATGGCCGGGGTTGAGACGGACCACGGCGGCTGCTGACGCTCGAGCGCCTCGATGAGGGCGGGGTCACCGACGACGTAACCCGCGCGGAGACCGGCCAGCGCCCAGGTCTTGGTGAGCGACCGCAGCACCAGCCGCCCGGGCATGCTGGGCGCGATGAGCGTCTCGGGTTCGCCGGGCACGGCGTCGAGGAAGGCCTCGTCCACCACCAGCACCCCGGCGCGCAGCGCGGCCAGGTCAGCCCCGGAGTGCAGCACCGCCGTCGGGTTGGTGGGGTTGCCCACCACGATCAGGTCGGCCGGCGGCACGACGCCGGGGTCGAGTTGAAAGTCGCTCTCGGGGGTCAGTACGTGGCGCTGGGGTGTGCGGCCGGCGGCCAGCAGAGCGGCCTCGGGTTCGGTGAACTGCGGATGCACGATCAGGGAGGAGCCGGTGACGGCGCGGGCGATGAGGGTGAAGGCCTCGGCGGAGCCTGCCGTCGGGAGCACCATCGCGGGGTCGACGCCGTGGTGCTCCGCGATGGCCAGCCTGGCGGGTTCCGGGTCCGGGTAGGCGGCCCAGTCGGCGTCGCGCATGATGGCCTCCACCAGCCACGCCGGGGTGCGGGGCTGACGGACGTTGACGGCGAAGTCGATGAGCCCCGGCGCGAGATCCTTGTCGCCGTGGTGCCACAGGTCCGTCATGCGCCCACCGCCTCGGCGAAGCGGGCCGCGAGTTGCGGGTGGCCGGCCCAGTGGACGTGGAGGTAGGACGCGTGCAGCGTGGCGGTGGCAACGCCGTCGGGGTCCGGGAGCAGCCAGGCGGGACCGGCGGCTGGACGGTTGAGGAGCCGGGTGCGGTGGAACTCGTGGCCGGTGATCCCCTCCCCCGGGCGGCCCAGCAGCGAGGCGCGCTCCGTGGTGGCAGTGCGGTACCCGAGGGTGAGCCGGGGTGCCATCGCCGCGTCCGCCTCGATCGCACCTGCCATGGGGACGCCGTCGAGGCTTCGGCAGAGGTACAGCAACCCGGCACATTCGGCGACCGTGGGGAGGCCTGAGCGGACGGAGTCGCGGATCTCCCCCATCAGGGTGGCATTGGCCGCCAACTCGGCGGCATACATCTCGGGGAAACCGCCGCCCAGCCAGAGCCCACGCGTCCCTGCAGGGAGGGAGTCGTCGAGGAGGGGGTCGAACTCGACGACGCGGCAACCCGCGGCGGCGAGCAGCTCGTCGGTCTCGGGATAGCGGAAAGTGAAGGCCCGGCCCCCCGCCACGGCGATGGTGGGCGTGCCCTCCACGACGCAGCCCGGATCCGGGCGCCACGGCACCACGCCCAGGGGTGCTGCGGTCCTGGCCACCGCCAGCACCGCGTCGAGGTCGACGTGCGCGGCCACGGCCTCGCCCATGGCGGCGATCTTCGCGTCGTCGCGCTCCGCCGCCGGCACCAGGCCGAGGTGCCGCGACGGCGCCTCGATCTCGAGGTTGCGCGGCAGCACGCCGAGCACCGGCAGGCCCACCTCCTCGACGGCGGCCCGGGCCTCCGTCGCGTGGCGGTCACTGCCCACCTGGTTGAGGATCACCCCCGCCACGCGGATTGCAGGGTCGAAGCGCGCCATCCCCAACGCCACCGCGCCGACGGTGCGCGAGGTGTGCCGGGCGTCGACCACCAGCACGACGGGGGCGTCGAGCAGCCTCGCGACATGGGCCGTCGACCCCTCACCCCCCGTGCCCAGGCGACCGTCGAAGAGGCCCATCACGCCCTCCACCACGGCGACATCGGCCCCTTCGGCCCCGTGCCTGAACAGCGGCGCGATCAACTCCTCGCCGCACAGCACCGGATCCAGGTTGCGCCCGGGCCGCCCGGTGGCGAGGCCGTGGTAACCGGGGTCGATGTAATCCGGGCCCACCTTGAACGGCGACACCGTCAGCCCGCGCGCCCGGAGGGCCGCCATCAGGCCCGTCGCGACGGTGGTCTTCCCGCTGCCCGACGACGGCGCGGCCACCACGATCCGGCTCACCATTCGATGCCCGCCTGCCCGCGCTGGCCCTGCGTGAAGGGATGCTTCACGGGCACCATCTCGGTGACGAGATCCGCAGCGTCGATGAGCGGCTGTGGGCACCGTCGGCCGGTGATGACCACGTGCTGCGTGCCCGGGCGCTCGTGGAGCACGGTGAGCACCTCGCCGAGGTCCACCCAGCCCCAGGCGATGGGGTAGGTGAACTCGTCCAGCAACCAGAAGCGGTGTCGCTCCTGGGCGATGCCTTCGCGGATCCGTGCCCATCCTTCGCGCGCCCCGGTCTCCGGGTCAGAGGCGGTGTGGGCCCGCGACCAGCTCCAGCCGGTGCCCATCCTCTCCCACGTGACGTCGCCGGGCAGCGCCGCGAACGCCGCCTGCTCCCCGGTGCGCCACTTGGCCGACTTCACGAACTGGTACACGCCCACGCTCCAGCCCTGGGCCCAGGCGCGCAGGGCCATGCCGACGGCGGCGGTGGTCTTGCCCTTCCCGTCGCCCGTGTGGACGGCGAGGACGGGCCGGTTGCGCAGTTCCTTCGTGCTCATCGCTGCAGCGCCCACGTCACGACGGTGCGCGCCGGGGTCCAGCCCAGCAGGCGACCGATCGGCTCGGCGTGCTCGACGCCGACCCTCGCCAGCGCGCCGCCCCACCGTCGATGGGCCGCGACGCACACCTCTTCGGCCTCCACGGTCACGCCGTGCACGACGATCCGGCCGCCCTCCGGCAGCCTGCCGATGGCCTGTTCCACCAGGGCGGGCGTCGCGCCGCCGCCGATGAACACGGCGTCGGGGTCCGGCAGCTCGGCGAGCGCGTCCTCGACGGCGCCCCGGACCAGCGTGTAGCTCCCGGACGGCGCCAACCGCCTGGCGTTGGCCTCCGCCCGGTCAGCCCGCCGGTCGACCCGTTCCACAGCGACGCAGCGGCAGCCTTCCGCCGCGCGGCACCACTCGATGCCCACCGACCCGGCGCCGGCGCCCAGGTCCCACAACAGTTCACCCGGCATCGGCCGCAGGTGCGCGAGCGCGCCCGCGCGCAGCGTCCGCTTCGTGATCAGCCCGTCGTGCTCGAAGACCTCCTCCGGCAGGCCGGGGGTGCGGCCGAGGACGGTGCAGTGCGGGTCGTTGATCATCGTGCCTCCAGCAGTGCGGTGACGTCGTCGAGGTGTCTGGGGGTGCCGGCCAACCCTAGGCGGCCGGCGAGCTCCAGCGGCCACGGGCGGTGCAGCCGGGCGGCGGTCAGCAGCGCAGCGTCGTTCAGCAGCGACACCGGCCCCTGCCGCACCCGGCCGTCCACCACCACGGCGACCTCGTCGGCCCAGGCCAGCGCGAACGCCACATGGTGCGTGGCCAGCAGGATCCCGGCGTCGAGGCCGTCCAGGGCCGCGAGCAGTTCGTGGACGCCCTCGGGGTCGAGGCCCGCGGTGGGTTCGTCCAGCAACAGGTAGTCGGGCCGCATCGCGACGGCGCCCGCGAGCGCCACCCGCTTCCGCTCGCCGTAGCTGAGGCGATGCGTCGGCCGCGCGGCGAGGTGCGCGATGCCCAGTTGCCGCAGCGTCTCGTCCACCCGCACTGCGGCGTCGGTCTCGGACAGCCCCAGGTTCAGCGGCCCGAACGACACGTCCTGGCGCACGTCGGCGGAGAACAACTGGTCGTCGGGGTCCTGCAGCACGAGCTGCACGCGGCGACGGTGGGCGCGCAACCCGGCGCGCGACCGCTGCAGCGGCTGATCGTCGAGGAGCACCCTGCCGGAGCGCAGTTCCAGGGCCCCGGCCAACGCGTGCAAGAGCGTGGTCTTCCCGGACCCGTTGGCGCCGAGCAGCGCCACCTTCCCGCGCCCCACCTGGATGGACGCGCCGGACAGCACGGGCCGGTCCGGGTAGGCGACCGTGATCTCCTCGGCAACCAGCATCACGCCACCGCCCAGACGGCGAGCCAGATGCCGACGACGAGCGCGGCGTCGCGCAGCACGCTCAGCCCGGCAGCGCCCGGGGCGGGCCGCAGGGTCGGCAGGTCCTCCTCGTAGCCGCGCAGCGCCAGGCCGTGCTGCAGGCGCGTGGCGCGGTCCCAGGTGCGCAGCAGGACGGTGCCGGTGGCGTCGGCGGCGTAGCGCAGCCGGCGGGTGAACGGGGCGTCGGCGGACAGTCTGGCCTGCTGCGCCTGCTGAAGAGCGACGGCGGTGCTCAGCAGCACGAACACCAGCCGGTACATCAGCTCGGCGATCTCCAGCAGCGGTGCCGGGATGCGCAACCCGCGACACCAGGCGAGCAGGTCCACCATGGTCGTGGTGGTGACCAGCAGCAGCAGGGCGAGCGTGCCCGCGACGCCATGTGCCAGCACATCCAGCGCCCTGGCCCCGCCGTCGGGCGCCCACGAGAGCACGGCAGCGCCGCCCACCTGCACGGCGAGCGGAAGGACCCCCACGGCGATGAAGACCACCGGCGGCACCGTGACAAGCGCCACGAGGGAGGCCCGGATCCGCGCGGAACCCAGCATCAGCGCGACGGCGACCGCAGCCACCAGCGCGGACCCGGGCCAGGCCGGGGTCACCAGCGCCGTGAGGACCAGGGCGAGCGACAACGCCACCCTGATGCCGACGGGACGCGCGCGCCACGGCGACCCCCAGGCCGCGTCGTCGACCGTCGCCAAGTGCGCCATGGCCCTACTCCTCCGTAGCGTCGGGAGGGACGCGACGGGTCAGGCGGCCCAGCAGGAAGCCGAGAACGACTCCCCCGACAGCCGCCTGGATGGCGAAGAGGCCGGCCTCCACCTCCGGCCCGTAGCTGGCGGGCGAGAAGAGGGGCTCTGCCCAGGGCTCGGCGGGGAGCATCGCCCCCACCGTCGCATCCGTTCCCTCGAAAGTGGCGCCGTCGGGAGCGAGGACCACCGCGAGGAGGTAGCCCACCACCAGCGCGGCGATGAGGGCGATGACGGTGACCAGCTCCCAGGTGCGGAACCTACCCCTAGACATGGGCGCCCTCGCTGAGCAGGCCCAGGCGCACCAGTTCGGGGCGCGCGGCGCGCGCCAGAAACCCGAAAACCAGGACGCCCAGCACTCCCTCTGCCGCGGCGAGGGGGATCTGCGTGAGCGCGAACACCGTGGCGAACTTGGCGAAGGCTGCAGCGAAGCCGCCCGCAGCGTCGGGGTACGCCAGCGCCAACTGCGCGGAGGTGACCAGGTACGTGGTGAGGTTGGCCACGAACATGGCGCAGCACACCGGCAGCCATGCCGGCGGGCGCAGGGCCCGGACGAGGCGGAAGGCGCCGTAGGCGGCCCACGGGCCGGCCACCGCGAAGGAGAAGACGTTGGCGCCGAGTGTCGTGAGGCCCCCGTGCGCCAACAGCAGCGCCTGGAAGAGCAGCACCAGCGTGCCGATGAGCGCCATCACGGGCGGGCCGAACACCGCGGCCCCCAACCCGGTACCGGTGGGATGCGACGACGAACCGGTCACCGATGGCAGCTTGAGCGCGCTCAGCACCAACGTGAAGGCACCGACGGCGGCGATGAGCAGTTTGTTCTCTGGACGCTCGCGTGAACTCCGCACCACGGCGACGGCGCCGTGGATCACGAACGGTGCGGACGCTGCGAACCAGGCTGCGCAATGCAGCGGTGGCAGCATCCCCTCTGCGATGTGCATGGGGATTCCTTTCGGCCGGGATGTCGCGTCCCGGCGATCGGGTGGTGGGGATCCAGTTCCTGACTCTCCGCCCGGCTGGGCGGTTCACAGTGGCGCGACCGTGCCGGCTTGTTCCGGCTTCCTGGTCTCCTCACGGGGGGTTTTGTGTTGTGTCCCCATCCAACCAGACACCCCTCCCGAGGACCGCCGGGGGGTGCACTACGGTGTCGGCGTGACCTACGACTACCTCACCGACGGCTCCGAGATCTACCGCGAAAGCTTCCGCATCATCCGGGAGGAGACCAACCTGGAGCGCTTCCCCGAGGACATCAGCCGCGTCGTGGTGCGCATGGTGCACGCCAGCGCGGCCACCGACCTCGCCGACGACGTGGACTTCACGCCGGGGGTCGTCGCAGCGGCCAACGCCGCGCTGCGGGCCGGGGCGCCCATCTTCTGCGACTCGTCGATGGTCGCCACCGGCATCATCCGCTCGCGTCTCCCGCGCGACAACGAGGTGATCTGCCACATCAAGGACCCAGCACTGGCCCAACTGGCCGCTGACAAGGGCATGACCAAGACGATGGCCGCCATCGACCTGTGGCTGCCCCGCCTCGACGGCGCCGTCGTCGCCATTGGAAACGCCCCCACCGCGCTCTTCCGGCTGCTCGAGATGGTGGCAGAAACCGGGCTCCGACCCGCCGCCGTGGTGGGCATCCCGGTGGGTTTCGTGGGCGCCGCGGAATCGAAGGCGGCGCTGGCCGCCAACAGCCTCGGCCTGGAGTACCTGGTGGTGCACGGCCGACGCGGCGGCTCGGCGTTGACGGTGGCCGCGGTCAACGCGATCGCCAGCGTGGACGAGTTGACCAACACGTCCCGGCAGGAGGGCTGATGGGCCGCGAGGTGGCGCTGATCGGCATCGGCGCGGGCGACCCGAACTGGCTCACGCTCGAAGCGGTCGCGGCGATCCGCGAACTCGACGTCCTGTTCGTGGTGGTCAAGGAGGACGAGTACGAGGAGCCCGTCGCGTTCCGGCGTGATCTGGTGGCCCGGCACCGGGGATCTGATCTTCCCGGTGTGCGCGTGGTGGAGTTGACAGACCCGCCCCGGCCCTGGCGCAGCACGCCCGACTATCCCGCCGCTGTGACCCGGTGGCGGCAGCAGCGCTTCGAGCAGTGGGGCGCCGCCATCGACGGGGCGCTCGGCGCCGGCGAGACCGGCGGCTTCCTGGTGTGGGGCGACCCCAGCCTGTACGAGTCGACGCTGGCCATCGTCGAGCGCATCGCGGAGGCCGCCGTCGAACCGTTCTCGGTCCGCGTGCTCCCAGGGATCAGTTGCGTGCTGGCGCTGGCGGCGCGGCACCGCATCCCGCTCAACCGGCAGGGCAGGGCCGTGCAGATCAGCCCAGCGCGGCTCCTGTCCGACGGGCTGCCCGACGGCGTGGACGACGTCGTCGTGATGCTCGACGGTAAGCAGACCTTCGCGACGATCGATCCCGCCGGGATCGACATCTACTGGGGCGCGTACCTGGGCACGCCGGATGAGATCCTCCTCAGCGGCCCGTTGGCCGACGTCCGGGAGGAGATCACCCGGGTGCGGGCCGAAGCGGCGGCCCGCAAGGGGTGGATGTTCGACACCTATCTGTTGCGGCGGGCGGGTCTCGACGGCTGAGTCAGCCGCCTGCGGCTGGTCGAAGGATCCCGACGCCGACCGCGATGCCCACCCGCCCGTGATCGGCCACGTGACGACGGAAATTGTCAGAGGTCAGTGCTAGCACAAGTTGCTTCTGACAACGCGTTTTCCCTTGTTTTAGACCGTGTGTTCCCTTAGAATAGTTCACATGAGCGAGGCGCGGGAACTGATGCAGCAGGGTATCGCTGCGCTCTGGGACGCCGCAGGCTCACTCCGCACTGATTCACCGGCCGCAGAACGGTTGGCCACCATGGTGCACACCGTTACCGAGGCCGAGGCCCAACTGGCCGGGCTGCGTCTCCACCTCCTGCACGAAGCCCGGCTCTCCGCCGCCGACGCAGTCGTCGAAGACGTCCGCCAGTCCGTGCGCACCACCACAGCCCAGGCCACCGCCTCGCTGAAACTGGCGCTGGATCTCGGGGAACGCTTCCCGCTGATCGCCGCGGCGTTGAACGACGGGGAGATCTCGCTGGCGCAGGCCGAGGCGATCGTCTCCGGGCTGCGGAAGCTGCCCGGCCGGTTGACCCGGGCCGATCTGGTGGAGTGCCAGAAGTCGGTGCTTGAACACGTGGACACGCTGGGGCCTTCGGAGTTGCGGGAGTTGGCGTCGCGGCTGGTCGAGGTGATTGATCCTGACCTGGCGGAGTCTGACGACGCGAAGCGTCTGGCGGCCGAAGAGCGGGCCGCGCGCAGGGGAAGGTTTCTGCGGCTGTCACCGGACCATCACGGCTCGATCCGGATCACCGGCCTGCTGCCGGTGGCAGATGCCGCGTTGTTGGCCGCGCAACTGGAGGCGTTGCTGCCGTCGGCCTCCTCCTACGCGGACGCGGGCGAAACGCCCGGGCCGGACGCTCGACGCGCCGACGCCCTGGTACTGCTGGTCCAGGCCGCCGCCGCTGGCGGTGACCTGCCTGCTCATGGCGGAGACCGGCCGCGGGTCCACATCACCATGAAACTCGACACCCTCACCACCGGGCTGGGAACGGTCGGGTTGCCGGGCCTCGACGTCGACGGCCTCACCGCAGGCGAAGCCCGACGCCTCTCCTGCGACGCGGGCGTGATCCCCATGGTGCTCGGCAGCGACTCCCAGCCCCTCGACGTCGGCCGCGAGCATCGGTTGTTCACCCCCGCCATCCGCGCTGCCCTGATGCTGCGGGACGGGGGCTGCGCGTTCCCCCACTGCACCGCCACACCGGCCTCGTGTGACGCGCACCACATCGTCCCCTGGTGGGCAGGCGGAGAATCCTCACTCGCCAACGGCGTTCTCCTCTGCCCGCACCATCACCGGCTGGTCGAGCCAGACCCACAACAGTCACCCGAATCGCAGTGGCAGGTCCACCTCGACCCGGACACCGGAAGGGCATGGTTCACCCCACCCCGACATGTCGATCCGGCGCGCAGACCCAGGCAACACCGCAGGCACCTCCTGCGCGAACACCTCGTCACCTCCACCATGGCACCACCCTGTCCAGACGAATCCGAGCCCCCTGACTTCAGCAAGCTCGACGAACTCATCGCCCGCACCGCCGCAATCTGGCAACCCGCCCGCTGAGCTAGGGCTGGCTCAGGACACGACGCTCAGGAGTCGGGGTCCGCGACGATGGCCACCACCGCGTCGCGTACCGCGCGGGACAGGCGCGGGTCCCGGTTGCCGATCACCGCGACCGTCAGCCCGTGGGCGTCCGCCGTTGCCGGCGTCCACGCGGTGCCGGCCCGTGCGTCGTCGGCCCGCACGCAGAACCGGTGGTGCGCCTCGGCCATCTGGGAGGCGGCGCGGTTCGCCGTCGGGTCATCGGTGGCGGCGAGGATGTACCAGGCGTCGCCCAGGTCGGAATCGAGGAACGCCCGCCGGGTCCATTCGAACCGGCCCTCCTCAGCGAGCGTCCGCAGCGCGGGCGTCAGATGGGGCGCCACCACCCTCAGCCGCGCCCCGGCCTCCAGCAGCCGGGGCACGCGGCGCTCCGCGACCTTGCCACCGCCCAGCACCAGCACGTCTCGGTTGCGCAGCAACAGCCCCGCCAGATAGGTGGGCGACCCATGCGGCGGCGCCTCCGGCAGCATCTCCAGGTAGCGCTCCACCACCACGTCGGCCAGTTCCGCGCACGCCCCGATCACATCGGCCACCCGCACCTCGGCATCTGGGTGGGCGGCGGCCCATTCGTCGGTCTGCCGCTGCGTCCAGGTGCTGAGCATGCCGGGGAACAGCCAGTGCCCCATCACCACGATGCGGCGTGCCCCCGCCGCGTACGAACGATCCAGGGCGGTGGGCAGCGACGGGCGGGTGACCTGGATGAACGCCGGTTCGACGTCGGCCCACTCCCCCCGCTCCAGCAGCATGCGGGCCAGGCGCACGTGATCGGCGTTCGCGTCCGGCACCAGGGCGCCACGGCCCACGAACACCACGCTGGTCTCGGCAGGTGCCCAATCGCCGCGGGCCGCGTGGAGCCGGCCCTCGACGGCCTCCATCAGGCGCGGATGCGGGCCCAGATGCGCCGCGTAGTCCACGTGCGCCCCGGGCACCGCCGAGCGAGCCTCCGCAATGAACTCCGGGATATCGGAGCGCACGTGCCCGCCGGTGCCCAGCATCAGCGGGACGACGACCGCGCGCGGCCCATGCTGCTCCAGTGCCTGGGTGAGGGCTGCGGTGATGGACGGCTCAGTGAGTTCGACGAACCCCACGTTGACCGGCACGCCAGGCACCCTCTCGCGCACCAACTGGGCGAGTTCCAGGCACGCCTCCACTCCCGCTTCGAGCCGCGTGCCGTGGGCCGCGATCAACAGGGGGGTCCTCATGCGTTGTCCTTGGGGTGTAGTTCGGGCGCCGGTCCTTGGTGAGCCTGCAGCTCGTTCGCGGCGCCCTGCTCTTCCAGAACCACCGACCCTGTCCGGTGTATTCCCTGCCCCTCTGGAACCGCCGGATCCATCCAGGTGTAATCCCGCGGGGTGACCATCAGCTGGCGCCCCCCGCCGGACGTGACGTACTTCGTCGACGACGAGCCCACCACGACAAGGGAATTCATGTCCACCCACTCGGGCCGGAACTCCGCCAGCGTACTCAGGATGACCTTCTGTCGAGGGCGCTCCGCCTGCTGGACCACCGCCACAGGGGTGTCGGGTGGGCGGTGCTCGCCGAGGATCTCCAGGGCCCGCGGGAGATGCGCCACCCGCTTGCGGGAGCGCGGGTTGTAGAGGACCGTGACGAAGTCGCCGACGGAGGCGCCGTGGAGGCGCCGCTCAATGGACTCCCAGGGGGTGTGCAGGTCGGACAACGAGATGGTGGCATGGTCGTGGCCCAGCGGCGCGCCAAGGATGGCGGAAACCGCGAGCGAGGCGGTCACGCCGGGCACGACGTCGACGTCCACGCCGTCGGTGCCCTGCTCCAGCACGGGGCTGGCCATCGCGTAGATCGCCGGGTCGCCGCCGCAGACCAGTGCGACGTTCTCGCCGGCCCGGGCCGCGTCGATCGCCGAGGCCGTGCGCTCCTCCTCGGTGCCCATCTTCGTGGCCATGATGCGGGCGCCGGGGCGGATGAGGTCGCGGATCTGCTTGACGTACGGGGCGTACCCGACGACGTAGGTGGCCTGCTGGAGACGCTGCTTCGCGCGGGGCGTGAGGAGGTCGCGGACCCCGGGGCCGAGCCCCACGACGCTGAGCCGCCCCCGCGCGGGGATACGGCCGACGGCGCACGTGGCGTCCTGGGTCTTCTGCTTGGGCACGATGAGGCGGGCGCCGCGCGCCATCACAGAGGCCTCCGAGACCGACGGCGTGCCGACGTGCTCCAGCGCGTACTGGCTGGGCGTCGGCACGTCGAAGACGGCCAGTTCCGCGGCCGGGTAGTCGAGGAGCTTGACGCCCAACTGATGGGCGAGCTGGATCAGCCCGAGCTCGCCGGCCTTGGCGTCGATGGTGGTGAGCGCGGTCACCGACTCGAGGGCCAGGCTGTGCTCAGCGAGGGTCGCCTCGAGGAGTCCGCGGAGGTGCTCGGCGGAGGTGCCCTTGTTGCAGCCCATGCCCACCACGAGGCTGGGGGGATGCAACACGACGGTGGGGACTGTTTCAGTCTCAACCAGCGTGTGGTCCGTGACGAGGATGCGGGCGACGGGGCGTTCGGCGTTCTCTGACACGTTGGCCGGCAGCGGCGGCAGCGGCCACGGCTGCCGCTTCTCCACGAGCGCCGGCCCGCCGTCGATGATGGCCCGGGTGACGGCCGCGACGTCGCCGGAGTAGGCCCAGCCCAGGGTGTCCAGGGCGGGGATGTTCAGCGCGTCGGTGGCGGTGGTCAGCACCGGCGTGGCGCCTGTGGCCTCGGCGATCCGCCGGGCGAGGTCGTTGGCGCCGCCCGCATGCCCGCCCACCAGCGGGACGGCGAACCGGCCGGCCTCGTCGACGACGACCACGGCGGGGTCGGTCTTCTTGTCCCGCAGCAACGGCGCGATGATGCGCGAGGTCGCTCCCAGGGCGAGGTGGCTGACGATGAGATCGCACCGCTGCCAGGCGGCCGCCAGCGCTTCGCGGGCCGGGCCGTCGAAGCGGAGCGTGGCTCCGACGATGCCGTCGATGGCGTCGGCGTGCCGTCGGGCCGCCGCCGAGTTGGTGATCTGACCGATGACGTTCCCTGAGCCGTCGCCGCGCCCTGAGCCGGCCCCAGCGCTGAGCGCCGGAACGGTCGAACGGCGGACGCCCGGGCCGTCGAGGATGATCACGACGTTGGGCTCCGCCACGTCTGCCGTCAGCGCCTCCTCGGGCGAGAACCAGCGCACCCGTTCGTCGGCTTCCCCCAGCCGTTCGGCGACGACGAAGCGCAACCCCTCGCCAGGGGCGAGCGCCACCGCGATCTCGCGCAGGCCGGTACCCGGCCCGGTGAGCACCGCGACCTTCGGGTGCCTGCGCGCCGCGGCCACGGCGTCGTCGATGGGGCGCCCGTGGGCGGAGACCACGACGGCGTCATCCCAGGGCAGCGCGACGGCGGCGAAGGCGGCCGCCACGGAACTCACCGCCGGCCGCACCGAGAGCTCGAAGCCGTCGGCACGGAGCCGGCGCACGATGCCGTGGAAGCCGGGGTCGCCGCTGGCGATCACCAGCGCGTCGGCGCCGTCCGGCAGGGAGCGCAGCCGCTCCAGCGCCGGGGTCAGCGCGCCGAGCACCACCCGGCGCGGCTCCTCCACACCCAGGGCCTCCAGGTGCCGCCGGCCGCCGACCACCAGCGCCGCCCGCTCGGCCAGCGCAACCGTCTCCGGGGCGAGCTGCCCCAGGTACCCGTGGACGTGGATCATGACAGTTCCTCCGTGACGCCCCGCGTGCCGTGGGCGCGCAGGTCTGCCTGCGCCTGGGGTTCGGCCGCGCGGTACTCGTGCCGGAACCCGGGATGGTAGAGATGCGAGCGGGTACTGAGCGGTCCTTCAGCCAGCGCCGGGCCCACCAGGACGACGGTGTGCTTCCACAGCTTGTGCTCGCGCATCGTCGCCGAGAGTTCGTCGAGTGCGCAGCGCAGCATCATCTCGTCGGGCCAGGTCACGCGGTACCCGACGATGCACGGGGTCTCCGGCGGGTAGCCGCCCGCCAGGAGCTCGTCCTGCAGCACCTTGTTGCGCGCCGCGGACAGGTACAGCGCCATGGTGGCGCCGTGCGCGGCGAACGAGCGCACTGTCTCCTTCGGGGGCATCGGCGTGCGGCCGCCCTCCAGCCTGGTGAGGATCAGCGACTGCGACACCTCCGGCACCGTGATCTCCACCTCCATGCGCGCGGCCGCGGCCGAGAAGGCGGAGATGCCGGGCACGGATTCGAAGTCGAGCCCCAGTTCGCGGATCAGGTCGCGCTGCTCCGCGGTGGCGCCGTAGATGGAGGGGTCGCCGGTGTGCACCCTGGCGACGGTGAGCCCCTCGTCGCGGGCCCGCTCGTAGAGGGGCGCGATGTCCTCCAGCGAGGCGGAAGCGGAATCGATGACCTCGGCCCCCGGTTTCACGCCTGCGACGATGTCGGGATGCACCAGCGAGGACGCCCAGATGACGATGTCGGCCTCCCCGATCACGCGCGCCCCGCGCAGCGTGATGAGATCAGCGGCGCCCGGACCGGCGCCGACGAACACAACCTTGCCGCTCACAGCGCACCGCCCGTCCCCGTGCGGCGCGGCGCGCTCAGCACGGTGGAGAAGTAGGGTGCCCGTTCGTCGTCGGTCAGGTCGTCCAGCGCCACGAGTCGCTGCCCCTCGAGGGACACGTTGACGCCCAGCACGGCGTCGCGCCCCTCCTCCCGGAGCACGCGCACCAGTTCGGGTAGCTTCCGGCCACCCTTGTAGGCGACCACGGTGTCGGCGGCTCCCAACAACTCCCGCACCCGGTCGAGGCCGACGGTGACCGGAACCAGCGCCAGGATCTCCTGCCCCTCCACGAGCGGCGTCTTCGACTCCGCGGCCAGCGCCTGCATCGCTGTGATCCCGGGAATCACCTCCACCTCGACGCCCTGCCGCGACTCCACGACGTGCGCCGCCAGGTACGAGAACGTCGAGTACACCGACGGATCGCCGACGGTGGCGAAGGCCACGCGCTGGGCCCCGCCGTCGAATTCCTCCAGCGCGGCCGACGCGGAGGTGAGCCACGCCTCCTTCCGCCTGTCCGAGACGCCGCTTCGGTCCGCCATGGAGAACGGGATGCGCCGGATCCGCGCGTCGGGCGCGACCTCCGCGACGATCAGCTCAGCGCGGCCCGGACCGTCGCCGGAGGCCTCCGTCGCGGGGACGAGGACGACGTCGGCCGCCCTCAGCGCCAGCGCAGCTTTGATGGTGGTGAGAGTGGGATCTCCTGGGCCGACACCGACGCCGATCAGACGTCGTGGGGCAGG
Organism: Tessaracoccus zhenghani; assembly: GCF_054552775.1. Lineage (NCBI taxonomy): Bacteria > Bacillati > Actinomycetota > Actinomycetes > Propionibacteriales > Propionibacteriaceae > Tessaracoccus > Tessaracoccus zhenghani. The sequence continues at coordinate 1,735,145 of NZ_CM137275.1, forward strand.
GGTGGGGACGGTGGACACCGTGGCCTCCTGTGGGTTCGCTCGCCCGGACAAAGTGGCCGCGCAGACAGAGTTCCTGACTCACCCGTTAGGGCTCACAGTGGCGGGACCGCCCCGGATTCACACCGGGTTCCTCTGACGCTCTGCGCGTTGGCAGTCATCCTCGCAGACCCCCTTCCGGCGCCGACGGCGGGGTCAGCCGAACGACAGGATGCGCTCCACGTCCGCGTGTTCCTCCAGCGCGTCGGCCACCGCTTCGAGCATCATTTCGCGCCGCTGCGCGAACCCGGGCGCGGCCGACGGCGTCCAGTCACGCCCCGCGGCCTGGGCCACGACGGCGAGCCAGGCCCGGCGAAAGTCGTCTGACTCCAGCGCGCCGTGCCACATGGTGCCCCACGTCTGCCCGACGCGGACGCCGCCGAGGAACTCCTCGCCCCCGGGCGAGGGGCGCATTCGGCCGTGGTGGATCTCGTAGCCCTCCACTGGAATCCCGCGCCACTGACCCTTCGGCCGGCCCAACACCTTCTCCGCCTCGAACCGCACGTCCACCGGGAGGAGCCCCAGACCCGGCACGGGGGTGTCGTCGCCGCTCTCCACCGGGTCGACGATGGCGCGGGCCAGCATCTGGAACCCGCCGCAGATCCCCAGCACCGGCCGCCCGCCCGCCGCCCTCGCGGTCACCGCCTCGGCCAGGCCGGTCTCGCGCAGCCACGCCAGGTCGTGCAGCGTGGCCCGCGACCCCGGCAGCACCGCCAGGTCCGCCGCGGCCACCTCTGCGGGATTCGTCGTCACGCTCACGTGCACCCCCGGTTCCGCAGCCAGGGCGTCCACGTCCGTCGCGTTGGAGATGCGCGGCATCCGGATCACGGCGACGGTGAGCCCGCCGTCGGCCTTCTCCTCGCCGCGCCACCGGGCCACCTCCAAGGCGTCCTCGCCGTCGACCCACATGCCAGGCAGCCACGGCACCACGCCGAAGTTGGGCAGGCCGCACCGGCGGGTGAGTTCGTCCAGCCCCGGGTCCAGGACGGCCTGGTCGCCGCGGAACTTGTTGATGAGGTAGCCGGCCAGGAGCGCCCGGTCCTCGGTGTCGAGCAGGGCCCAGGTGCCGTAGATGGAGGCGAGGACGCCGCCGCGGTCGATGTCGCCGACGAGCAGCACGGGCAGGGTGAAGGCCCTGGCCAGGCCCATGTTGGTGTAGTCGCCCGCGCGGAGGTTGATCTCGGCCGGGGAGCCGGCGCCCTCGCAGATCACCAGGTCGTGCCGGGCCGCGAGCTCGCGGTACGCGTCATGCGCGGCTTGCGCCAAGAGCCGCCGTCCGGTGGCGTACTCCCCCGCCCGCAGTTCGCCCGCTGGTTGGCCGCGGAGGATGACGTGCGCGCGCCGGTCGCTGCCCGGCTTCAGCAGCACTGGATTCATCGCGGTCGACGGCGTGACCCCGGCCGCGATGGCCTGCAGGTATTGCGCGCGGCCGATCTCGCCGTCGGCCACCACCATGGAGTTGTTGCTCATGTTCTGGGCCTTGAACGGCACCACGTCGATGCCCCGCCGCCGCGCCGCTCGGCACAGCCCGGCGGTGATCAGCGACTTCCCCGCATCCGACGACGTGCCCGCCACCAGGAAACTCATCGCCGCCCCCTCCTCAGCAGGGCGAACCCCGCCGCCAGAGCCGTCGCCGCGCCGGTCACGAGCGTGACCAGCTGCGCCGCCTTGCGCACCTCACACGCGCCCGGTCGGGGCCCGTCGCCGAGCCGCCCCCGCTCCTCCACGCGATTGGCGTACACGTTGCGCCCGCCCAACTGCACGCCGATGGCGCCGGCCCAGGCGGCCTCGCACCAACCGCCGTTGGGCGAGGGGTGGTTGCCCGCGTCGCGCAGCGTGATGGCCCAGGCGCGCCGGGCCCAGCCGCCGACCGCGGGAGCGAGCGCCGCACCCAGCACCCCGGTGAGGCGTGCCGGCAGGAGGTCCAAGGCGTCGTCCAGCTTCGCCGACGCCGTGCCGAAGCGGCCGTAGCGCTCGTCGCGGCGCCCCACCATGGCGTCGAGCGTGTTGACGGCCCGGTGCGCCAGCAGGCCGGGGACGCCCAGCAGGGCTCCCCAGAACAGCGAGGCGACGGCGGAATCCGCCGTGTTCTCCGCCATGGATTCGACGGTGGCGCGGGCCAGTTCCGGCGCGTCGAGCTGGGCGGCGTCGCGGCCGCAGAGGTTGGGCAGCTGCGCGCGGGCGCGGGCGAGGTCGCCGATCTCCAGGCTGTCGGCCATCGTGTCGCCCTCGCGGGTGAGGCTGCGGGCGCCGAGCACGGCCCAGGTGGCGAGCGCCGTGGCAGCGGTGTGGAGCACGGGGTGCCGGCGGGTGAGCCGCTCGGCCGCGGCCCCCAGCGCCACGACGGGCGCCACCGTCGCCGTCGTGTAGACCGCCCCGGCGGCGACGGTGTCGTCGTAGAGGGCGCCTTCGGCCCGGGCGGCGAAGGAGCCGAACCAGGCCACCGGGTGGTGGCGCCGGGGGTCGCCGACGATCTGGTCGGCGAGCACGCCGAGAGCGAGGCCGAGAGCTCTGGAGATCACGGGGGAAGGCTATCGGGCCAGGTTGTGGGTGCGGACCTCGCCGTTGCCGAACTCGTGCCATTCGACGCTGCGGTGGTCCCGGCCGTCGAGCACTGCGAGCAGGATCCGCAGCGTGTCGCCGTGCGAGACGAGCACCACCTCACCGTCGACGTCCGGCAGCCCCGCCATGAAGATCGTGAGGCGCTCGTGCACGTCGCGCACCGATTCGCCGCCGCCCCAGCGCACCTCCGAGATGTGGACGCCGTCGGGCACCGGCTCCTCGATGAGGTCGTCGTAGCTGAGCCCCTCGAGCCGGCCGAGGCCCTGCTCGCGGAGCGCCGGTGTCGCCTGGACGGGCACGCCCAGCGCGCGGGACACGGCGTCGGCGGTCTGCAGCGCGCGCACCTGGTCCGAGGACCAGATGGCGGAGACCGGCCTGCCGGCGAGCAGCTCGGCGACCGACGCGGCCTCGGCATGGCCCTGCTCGGTCAGCGGCACGTCGGGGGTCTGGCCCTGGAGCCGGCGCTCCAGGTTCCAGGCGGACTGCCCGTGCCGCACCAGATGAAGAATCACGCCGGTGAGTCTAGGGTGAACGCATGAGAGACGCCGTGGACGACCTGATCTGGGACGAGGCCCCCAAGGAGGCCGGAGCGATAGCCATCCTGGACGCGCCCGCGCTCGTGGAGGACGCGCTCACCATCGCCGATGACGTGCGGGTCTTCTGCGACGACTGGCGCGACGCCGCGTCGGTGGCCCCGGAGTACCTGGTGGCCAACCCCGACGACCTCGGCGGCGTCGACCTGGCGCTCGCCCGCCTCCCCAAGAGCCTCTCGGCGCTGGACCACCACGCGGCCGTGGTGCAGGGCGCCCCGGACGTGACGTACCTGGGCGGTGCGCGCATCCGGCACATGAACCACACGATGAACGAGGTGCTCGCCAAGCACTTCGTGGCCGTGGCGGCCTCGCTGGGCCGCTCGAAGTCGCGGGTGCTGCGCGCCTGGGGGCCGCAGGGCCTGGAATCCGACTGGCCGAAGGTGCGCCAGCATGAAGACCTGGGCTACGCAGTCGCCGCCTACGGTGCGACGTTCGGCGGCACGAAGGTGGACCCCGGCACCCGCCTGCTGCTCATGGCGCTGGCCGGCGGCGGCGACCACGCCCCGCTCGAGGCCGACACCGTCCTGGACTGGGGCTGCGGCAACGGGTCCGTGGCGATGTGGCTGGCCAAGGAGGGCGTCGACACGGTGCTGGCCCGCGACGTGAGCTGGTCGGCCGTGGCCGGCACCTCCGTCGCCGCGGAGGTCAACGGCTTCCAGGTGGACGCCACCTGGGGCGACGGGCTCGACGGCTACGCCGACCAGAGCGTCGACGCGCTGGTCACCAATCCGCCGTTCCATCAGGGCACGGCGAAGGACTCCAGCGACACGCTCGACATGTTCGTGGACGCCCGACGGGTGCTGAAGCCCGGCGGCCAGCTGTGGTGCGTGTACAACTCGCACCTGCCGTACCGCCGGGCCCTCAACGAGACGCTCGGGCGCACCCGGGTCGTCGCGCAGGACAGGCACTACACCGTCACGGTCACCTCGTCGGGTCGGTGACCCGCATAGGTCCGAAGCTGACACAAAGAAACCTCACAGGAATCACATAGACTGGACGGGTTATCTAGGCGCGTACCCACCAAGGAGCCCAGATGAGCAACGAGCAGAACCAGCAGCCGGATCCGATGAACCGCCCTCCTCAGCAGTGGCAGCCCCCGGCGCACCCGCAGCCTTCTCAGCAGCAGCCCGTCCAGCCCCAGCAGCAGTACCCGCCGCGGCCCACCTACCAGCAGTCGGGTCCCTCCTTCCAGCAGTCGGCCTACCCGCCCAGGCCCGCGTACCCCAGCTACCAGCAGTCGGGGGCCACCAGCACCTCGACGCGGCCCCCGCAGAAGCGCGGCGGCGCCCAGGTGGCGGGCGTGCTCGCCATCGCGATGCTCGCGGCCGGCGTCGGCGGCGGCACGGGATTCGTCGCCTCGCGCTACGCCGCTGAGGACGCCGCGGCCCCCGGCATCACGTCGACGACGCCGAGCGCCGGCCCCTCGACGGAGACCACCGAGGACGCGTCGGGCGGCCAGCAGACCACGGTGGTACAGGGCGACCCCACGAACCCCGACTGGAGTGCCGTGGCGGAGGTGGCGTCGAAATCGGTCGTGGCCATCCAGGTGACCGGTGGCGACGGGGGCAGCCAGGGCTCGGGCGTCGTGATCGACGGCGACGGCCACATCGCCACCAACAACCACGTGGTCGCCAGCGCAGGCACCGGCGCGCAGATCACCGTGCTGCTCGGCAACACCGCCTACCAGGCTGAGGCCGTGGGCTTCGACCCGTCGACGGACCTCGCCGTGATCAAGATGATCGACCCGCCGGTAGACCTCGCCGTGATGGGTTACGGCGACTCCCGGAAACTCGTCGTGGGCGACCCCGTGATGGCCATCGGCAACCCGCTGGGGCTGGCGGACACCGTGACCACCGGCATCGTCTCCGCGCTGAACCGCCCGGTGACCACGCGAGCCGTGTCGAACGAGACCGTGGCGCAGCAGACCTCCGACAGCGTGGTGGTGACCGCCGCCATCCAGACCAACGCCGCCATCAACCCGGGCAACTCGGGTGGTGCGCTGGTCAACAGCGCCGGCGAACTGGTGGGGATCACGTCGTCGATCGCCTCCATCCCGTCGCCCGGGCAGAACCAGGCCGGCAACATCGGCATCGGGTTCGCAATCGGCTCGGACCAGGTGCAGTACGTGGCCGAGCAACTGATCGCCACCGGCCGGGCGGAGCACCCGCAGCTGGGCGTGAGCGCGAGCGACGTGCAGAGCTACGGCCCGCTGGGCGCCGAGATCGTCCAGGTCGTGCCCGGCTCCCCCGCTGAGCAGGCCGGCATCGCCGTGGGCGACCAGATCACCCAGGTGGACGGCCAGCCCGTCAGCTCCACCGAGTCGCTCGTCGCCCTGGTGCGGGCCGGACGCGTGGGTGAGGAGATGGAGATCACCCTGCTGCGTGGCGGCCAGGAGACAAAGGTGGCGGTGACCCCCATCGCCGCACCCAACTGACGCCCCGGCCCGCTCGGGCATCCCAGCCGAGGCCGAGTGAAGTTGTGCAGCTACTCCGCTGCACAACTTCATTCTGCTTGGGGGGCCGGCTGGCCGCTGGGCGCCGGACGACGGCGGTGCAAACCCCCTCTAAAGTTGGGGTCCATGGACATCCGCGTGACGCTGGCGGCCGTGGGCCCCATCCCTGAGTCGCTCCTCGCCTGCATCCCCGACCCGATCTCCAGGACCGTGGACCGCACGGCCTACGGGCAGCGGATCAACGTCTACGCCCGCCATGACGAGCCGGAGCAGTTGCGCCAGGCGCTCCGCGCCGTCGCGGGCAAGGTCGCCGTCGGGGTACTCACCAGGCCGCTTGCCGCGCAGCCGGCACAGCTGCTGCTGATGGACGTGGATTCCACGCTCACGACGACGGAGGCCGTGGACCTGCTGGCCCACCATGCGGGCGCGGGCGAGAAGGTGGCGGAGATCACCGAGCGGGCCATGCGCGGCGAACTCGACTTCACCGCGTCCCTCCGCGAGCGCGTCGCCACCCTGGGGGGATTGCCCGTCTCGGTGTTCGAAGACGTGGCGCCGGCCATGACGCTGTCGCCGGGCGCCGAGGACCTCATCCGCGCCGCGCGCGCCGTCGGGGCGAAGGTGGGCGTCACCTCCGGCGGGTTCACGCAGCTCGTCGGCCCCCTCGCTGAGCGCCTCCGGTTGGACTTCTTCCACGCCAACGAACTCGAGACCGAGACCGTCGACGGCGTGGAGCGGCTCACCGGCCGCGTGATCGGCACCGTCGTCAACCGCGAACAGAAGGCCCGCGACCTCCTGCGCTTCGCCCACGCCCACTCCATCGACCCCGACATGACGGTGGCCGTGGGCGACGGCGCCAACGACATCGACATGTTCGACGCGGCCGGCCTCTCCGTCGCCTACTGCGCCAAGCCCATCACGGCCGCGGCCGCGGATGTCGCCATCCCGTTCGCCAGGCTCGACGCGGTGGCCGCCTTCGCCTTCAACCGCTGAGCGGCACCGTCGCGGCGACGGCCCAAGGCGCCCCTCTGGACACAGAACAGCGCCTGAGCCTCCACGGCTCAGGCGCTGCCATCGACGGTTCCCGTCAGGTTCAGCTCACGAGGTGGCGCAGCGCCGCCTGGTAGAGCTCCACGAAGCGGTACTCGCGGGCGCCCTTCTCGTCGGCGTCGAACTGCTCCTCAGCCGCCAGGAAGTCGGCGATCGACTCCCCCTCGGCCAACGTGGGCTGGCCCAGCTCGTCGATGCTGGCTTCCTTCATGAGGGCCTGCACGGCCGGATCGGCGCGGAAGGCCTTCGCCTTCTCGGCCAGCATGAGGTACATCTCCATGTTCGCCTTGGCGGAATCCCAGATGCCCTGGACACCCTCGGTACGCGACGGCTTGTAGTCGAAGTGGACGGGCCCTTCGTAGCGGGGCGCCTCCGGCGAGAACGGGAAGCCGTTGACCAGGAGGTCGACGGTGAAGAAGGCGCTGATGAGGTCTCCGTGGCCGAACACGAGGTCCTGGTCGTACTTCAGGCCGCGCTGGCCGTTGAGGTCGATGTGGAACAGCTTGTTCGAGTGCAGCGCCTGGGCCAGCCCGTGGGTGTAGTTGAGGTTGGCCATCTGCTCGTGGCCGACCTCAGGGTTGAGGCCCACGATGTCGCCGTTGTCGAGCGTCGCGATGAGAGCCAGCGCGTGCCCGATGGTGGGCAGGAAGATGTCGCCGCGCGGCTCGTTCGGCTTGGGCTCGAGCGCGATGCGCAGGTCGTAACCCTGCTGCTTGATGTAGCCCGCGACGGTGTCGAGGCCCTCGGCGTAGCGGGCATGGGCCGCGTAGAGGTCCTTCGAGGACTCGTACTCGGTGCCCTCACGGCCGCCCCACATGACGAACGTGCTGGCACCGAGCTCGGCGGCCAGGTCCACGTTCTTCAGCACCTTGCGCAGGCCGAAGCGACGCACGGACCGGTCATTGGCGGTCAGCCCGCCGTCCTTGAAGACGGGGTGCGAGAAGGTGTTGGTGGTGACCATCTCGATGACCAGCCCGGCCTTGTCTGCGGCGTCCTTGAGGCGGCCCACGCGGGAGGCGCGCTCCTCGTCGGTGGAGCCGAACGGGAAGACGTCGTCGTCGTGGAACGTGATGCCCCACGCGCCGAGTTCGGCGAGCTTCTCGGCGTATTCCCACGGGTCGAAGGCGGGGCGGGTGTTGCCGCCGAAGGGGTCCGTGCCGGTCCAACCGACGGTCCAGAGGCCGAAGGAGAACTTGTCTTCAGGGGTTGGTGTGCGGTTCATGTTCTTCACTTTCCTGGGTCGGGAGAAATTATCCGGCGCGGCCGGCGGCGCGGGACTTGTTGAGAAGGTCGAAGGCCACGGCCAGCGTCAGCACGAGGCCCTTGATGATCTGCTGCCACGACGGGTCGACGCCCATGATGGAGAGGCCCATGTTGAGCACGCCCATGATCAGCGCACCGATCACGGCGCCGGACACGCGGCCGATACCGCCGGTGACGGCAGCCCCACCGATGAAGCAGGCCGCGATGACGTCGAGTTCGTAGCCGGTGCCCGCCGCCGCAGCCGCGGCGCCTGCACGAGAGGTGACGACGACGGCGGCCAGACCGCCGAGGACGCCCATGTTCACGAACAGCCAGAAGTTGACCTTCTTCGTGTTGATGCCCGAGAGCTTCGCGGCGGCGAGGTTGCCTCCTATGGCGTAGATGTGGCGGCCGAACACGGTCGAGTCCATCAGCCAGGCGTAGAGGAACACCGCGACACCCACGATGACCAGGACGTACGGCAGCGCCAGGGCGGAGCGGGCGATCCAGTAGGTGGACAGTCCGATGGCGACGGAGAGGCCCACCAACTTCGACCAGAACAGCACGCCGGGTTCCACGTCGAGGCTCCGCTTCTGCAGCGCGCGCCGCCTGCGGATGGAGTAGAACAGGACTGCGAGGATACCGATGACACCCACGATGAGGGTGAGGGCGTCGAGCATCCCGACGTATCCAGTGAGGCCCGCGACGCCGCGGTTGGAGATGGCGATGAAGTTGTTCTCGAAACCGGAACGGGTGTAGCCGACGAGGACCAGTGCCGCGCCGCGGAAGATCATCATGCCGCCGAGCGTCACGATGAAGGCCGGGACGCCCACGTAGGCCACCCAGAAGCCCTGCCACGCTCCGATCAGGCCGCCGATGACCAGGGCGACGATGACTGTGAGCCACGTGCTCCAGCCGAAGTCGATCATCAGGACGCCGATCACGCCGCCCACCGCGGCGACGACCGAGCCGACGGACAGGTCGATGTGGCCGGCGACGATGATCATCAACATGCCGACGGCAAGGATCAGCACATAGGCGTTCTGCTGCACGAGGCTGGTGACGTTGTTGGGCTGCAGCAGCCGGCCGTCGGTCAGTACCTGGAACAGCAGGACGATCAGCACCAGCGCCAGGAAGATGCCGTACTGACGTAGGCTGGCGCCCACGTTGAACACGCGCGGTGGGGTCTCCGCCGCCCGGTCCGGCTTGGTTGTTACTGCTTCGCTCATGCTCGCGCTGCCTCCATGGTCATAAGTTCCATCAACGACTCCTGGGTCGCCTCTCCTCTGGGCAACTGCCCGGTGATGCGCCCTTCGCTGAGCGCATAGATGCGGTCGCACAGACCGAGGAGCTCAGGCAACTCGGAGGAGATCACGACGATCGCCTTCCCGCTCGCCGCGAGCTCGTTGATGATTTCGTAGATCTCGTACTTCGCGCCGACATCAATGCCGCGCGTCGGTTCGTCGAGGATCAGCACGTCGGGATCCGAGAAGACCCACTTGCTCAAGGACACCTTCTGCTGGTTGCCGCCAGACAGGTTGCCCACCAGCTGCTGGATCCCCGAGGAACGGATCCGCATCTTGGTGCGGAAGTCGCGCGCGACGGCGTTCTCCCTGGTCTTGTTGAGCACGCCACGCCTGCTGATCTTCTCCAGCGCCGCGCCGCTGATGTTGTGCCGGATCTCCGCGATCAGGTTGAGCCCGTACTGCTTGCGGTCCTCGCTGACGTAGGCCAGGCCGTGGTCGATGGCGCGCGGCACGGTGTCCGTGCGGATCTCCTTGCCGTCCTTGATGACCTTGCCGGAGATGCGGGAGCCGTACTGGTGACCGAACAGGCTCATGGCCAGTTCCGTGCGTCCTGCGCCCATCAGCCCGGCGATACCCACGATCTCGCCACGGCTGACCGTCAACGAGGCGCCGTCGACGACGACGCGCTGAGGGTCTTCCGGGTGATGGACGGTCCAGTCCTCCAGGCTGAGCAGCTCCTCTCCGATCTGCGGTTCGCGCGGGGGGAAACGGTGGTCCAGCGGCCGACCCACCATGGAGCGGATGATGCGGGCCTCGGTCGCCCGGTCCCCCGCACCCTCCTCGTTCGACATCGTCTCGACGACCGAACCGTCACGGATGACGGTGATGTTGTCGGCGATGGCCATGACCTCATTGAGCTTGTGGGAGATGATGATCTGGGTGACCCCCTCCGCACGCAGTTGCCGCATGAGGCCCAGCAGGTGGGCCGAGTCCTCGTCGTTCAGCGCGGCGGTGGGCTCGTCCAGGATCAGGAGCTTGACCTCCTTGGACAGTGCCTTGGCGATCTCGACGAGCTGCTGCTTGCCCACGCCGATGTCCAGGACGCGGGTCTCCACCTTTTCGCTCAGGCCCACCCGGTCCAGGAGTTCCCTGGCCCGGCTGTTCGTCTCGTCCCAGTCGATGACGCCGAGCCTGGAGCGCTCGTTGCCGAGGAAGATGTTCTCGGCGATCGACAGGTAGGGAGAGAGCCCGAGTTCCTGATGGATGATGACGATGCCCTCGGCCTCACTGTCGCGCAGCGATCGGAACTTCGCCTCTGAGCCCTGGTACCAGATCTCCCCCCCGTACGTGCCGTGGGGGTAGAGCCCGGAGAGGATGTTCATCAGCGTCGACTTGCCGGCGCCGTTCTCACCACAGATCGCGCGGATCTCGCCGGGCATGACCGTGAGGGTCACGTCCTGCAGGGCCTGCACAGGGCCGAAGGCCTTCCCGATGCTCCGCATTTCCAGAATCGGGTCTGTCACTGTTGCACTCCTCCTCTCCGGGTCACGTGTCTCAGAGACCGACGTCCGACGCCGAGTAGAACTCCGAATCGACCAGCTGTTCCTGGATGTTCTCCTTGGTGACGACGACCGGGTCGATCAGGAACGTGGGCACGACCTTGACGCCGTTGTCGTAGGTTTCGCTGTCATTGACCGCGACCTCTTCGCCCTTGACGATCTGGTCGACCATCGTGGCCACCTGCTCGCCGAGCATGCGGGTGTCCTTCCAGACGCTCATGGTCTGCTTGCCCTGCACCATGGCCTGCACGTTGGCAAGGTCTGCGTCCTGGCCGGTCAGCAGGGGCCAGTCGACGCCCGGCTCATAGCCGGCACCTTCGAGCGCCTGCTGGATGCCCAGGGCGAGCGAGTCGTTCGGGGACAGCACGATGTTGACCTTCTTGCCGTCACCGTAGAAGGAGTTGAGGCGGTTCTCCATCTCGGACTGAGCGCCCGAGGAGGCCCAGTTCTGGATACCGATGGAGGCCCATCCCTCGGAATCGGCGGGAGCCTTGCCCGACGGCACGGTGAGCTCGCCGCTCTGCACCTTGGGGCCGATCAGGTCCCACGCGCCGCCGAAGAAGAAGCGGACGTTGTTGTCGTCGGGGGATCCGGCGAAGGGCTCGAGGTTGATCGAGCCGTCCTCGTTCTTGTACTCGTCCATGTGGTCGAGGACGTACTGACCCTGCAGCTGGCCGACCTTGTAGTTGTCGAACGTGGCGTAGTAGTCGACGTTCTCGGTGCCGTTGATGAGTCGGTCGTAGGCGAGCACCTTGACGCCGGCGTCGGCGGCCTGCTGGAGGACCGGGCCCATCGCTGTGCCGTCGATGGAGGCGACCACGACGACCTTGGCGCCGTCGTTGATCATGTTCTGAAGCTGGTTGTTCTGCTGGTCCTGCTTGTTGTCGGCGTACTGGAGGCTGGTTTCGTAGCCCATGTCCTGGAGCAGGCCCTCGAGGTGGGCACCGTCGCGATTCCACCGCTCGAGGCTCTTGGTGGGCATGACGATGCCGATGAGGCCGCCGGCTGCGGGGGCGCTGGTGCTGGTGCTGGGGGCAGCTTCGCTGCCGTCTGCGGGTGCCGGGCTGGCGCCCCCACCACGCTCGCTGCTGCAGGCTGCCAGCGTGCCCACGGCGAGCGCCGCGGCAGACATGGTCAAGAGGTTTCGACGTGACAGTGCCATGCGTGACTCTTCCCTTCCGGTGCGGCCCCTTCGCCGCACTCGATTGAAGTGAGACGCGTCATCGATGGCGCCCTCACTTTTGTTTCGTCATGAGACTAAAAACAATTGGACTGCGAAGTCAAGCCGATGCGATAACGATTCGGACACGTTGTAGTCCTACGCCATGCACAGACCGGTCCGCCGCCGCTCCGCCGTCCAATTTCGCCCCGACAGCCCCGGGGAAACGTCAGCCGGTATGGTGGGCCACGCCACCGAAATTCTTCAAGGAGGACAGATGTCAGGTCGCATCCGATACGAGGCGTTCAAGAACAAGGTGATGTCGGCCCACGACGCCGCCGCCCTCGTCGAAAACGGATGGAACATGGGCTTCTCAGGGTTCACCGGTTCCGGTTACCCGAAGGCGTTCCCCGAGGCGCTCGCCGCCATCATCGACGCCGCGCACAACCGCGGCGAAGAGTTCAAGATCGGCGTCTGGACCGGCGCCTCCACGGCCCCTGAACTCGACGGCGCCCTCGCCCGCACAGGCGGCATCTCCTACCGCGCCCCGTACCAGTCGGATCCCGACATGCGTAACACCATCAACTCCGGCGTGTCCTACTACCAGGACATCCACCTGTCCCACATGGGCCCCCAGGTCTCCCAGGGCTTCCTGGGCAAGCTCAACGCGGCAGTCATCGAGGTGACCGCCATCACCGAGAACGGCGACCTCATCCCGTCGTCCTCGGTGGGCATGAACCGCACCTACCTCGAGCACGCCGACAAGGTCATCATCGAGGTCAACGAGTGGCAGTCCGAGGGTCTCTTCGGCATGCACGACATCTACTACCCCATCGGCGCCCTGCCTCCGAACCGCGTCCCGCTGCCCATCCAGAACCCGGGCGACCGCATCGGCGGCAAGTACCTCACGGTGGACCCGGAGAAGGTCATCGCGATCGTCGTGACGAACTCGCCGGACCGCAACACGCCGTTCAAGCACCTCGACGACGACTCCCGCGCCATCGCCGGCAACTTCCTGGATTTCCTCGGCCACGAGGTCAAGGTCGGCCGTCTGCCGGAGAACCTGCTCCCGCTGCAGTCCGGCGTCGGCAACATCGCCAACGCCGTGCTCCAGGGCCTGCTCGAGGGCCCGTTCGAGAACCTCACCTCGTACACCGAGGTGATCCAGGACGGCATGGTGGATCTGCTGGATTCAGGCAAGCTCAGCGTCGCCTCCGCGACGGCCTTCTCGCTGTCGCCGAAGGCCGCGGAGAAGATGAACGACAACGCCGCGCACTACGCCAAGAAGATCGTGCTGCGCCCGCAGGACGTGTCGAACCACCCCGAAGCCATCCGTCGCATGGGCGTCATCGCCTGCAACGGCATGATCGAGGCCGACATCTACGGCAACGTGAACTCCACCCACGTGATGGGCTCGCGCATGCAGAACGGCATCGGCGGCTCCGGCGACTTCACCCGCAACGGTTGGATCTCGTCGTTCGTCACCCCCTCGACGGCCAAGGGCGGCGCCATCTCGTGCATCGTGCCGATGGTCAACCACGTGGACCACACCGAGCACGACGTCCAGGTGATCATCACCGAGCAGGGCCTGGCGGATCTGCGTGGGCTCGCCCCGCGGCTGCGCGCCAAGGCGATCATCGACAACTGCGCGCACCCGGATTTCAAGGAGCCGCTGCGTGAATACGTGAAGCTCGCGGAGAAGAAGGCCAACGGCATGCACACGCCGCACGACCTGGCCACCGCGCTGGGCTGGCACGTGCGCTTCCTCGAGACGGGCACCATGGCTCAGTGAGCTGACAGCCGCACGGGCACCGGGGGTGGGTTTCCACCCCCGGTGCCCTTTTCTGTGGGCCGGCGACGCCGGATCGTGGCGGGGCTCTGTGGCGGGCTCTGAACCTGCGTCGCCACCCGCCCCCACGCGGGCGGCCGGACTCTGGCAGGCTGAGCAGCGTCGCGCCCTGAAAGGAGCCCCCACCCCGTGCTTTCCGCCGCCTTGACGTTCTTCCTGGTCATGGACCCGTTGGGCAACGTGCCCCTCTTCCTGACCGCACTGCGCAACACCCCGGAGGAACGGCGACAGTGGGTGATCCTGCGCGAACTCCTCATCGCCCTGGCCGTCATGGTGGCCTTCCTGTTCGCGGGGGGGAGCCTGCTGGACCTGCTCAACATCGGCAACGCCGCGCTCGAAACAGCCGGTGGAGTGATCCTGTTGCTCATCGCCATCCGGATGGTGTTCCCCACCGCCGAGCGGAACCTGCGAGAGCCCCACACCGACGACGAGCCGTTCATCGTCCCGCTGGCCGTGCCCTATGTCGCCGGGCCGTCGCTGCTGGCCGTCGAGGTCGTGCTCATCTCGCAGAACCCGGCAGATTGGCCGATCTTCCTGGGGGCGCTGATCCTGGCGTGGTCGGTGACCGCCGGGATCCTCTACCTCTCGGGCTTCCTGCGCCGGGTCGTCGGCGACAAGACCCTCATCGCCATCGAGCGGTTGATGGGAATGATCCTGGTGATCCTCGCGGTCCAGATGATGCTGGGCGGCATCAAGGCCTTCTTCACGGGCTGACGCGGGGCGGCCGTCCGCCGCGACTGGTATGAATAGGGCCATGATCGACCTGGTTGCCCTACGCCGCGAATTCCATCAGATCCCCGAGGTGGGCCTGCAGCTCCCCCAGACCCAGGCCCGCGTCCTCAGCGCGTTGGAGGGGCTGCCGCTGGAGATCACCCTGGGCGAGTCCGTGACCAGCGTCGTGGGCGTGCTGCGCGGCGGGAAACCGACGCAGGGCAAGCGCCCCGTCGTGCTGCTGCGGGCGGACATGGACGCGCTGCCCGTCGAGGAGTTGACCGGCCTGGAGTACGCGTCGGCCAACGGCAACATGCACGCCTGCGGGCACGACCTGCACATGGCGATGCTCATCGGCGCCGCCCACGAACTCTCCGCCCGCCGGGCGGACCTCGCCGGCGACGTGGTCTTCATGTTCCAGCCGGGTGAGGAGGGCGTTGACGGCTGCCGCTACATGCTGGAGGAGGGCCTCCTCGACGTGGCAGGGTCGCGGCCGGACTGGGTCTACGCCATCCACGTGTGGTCCGCGCTGGACCCCCATGGCACCTTCAGCACCAAGCCCGGCACCGTCATGGCCAGCTCGGACGTCGCCCGGGTCCGGGTGGTGGGTCGCGGCGGTCATGGCTCCACCCCGCAGCTCGCGGCAGACCCGGTGCCGGCGCTGGCGGAGATCACCACCGCGCTGAACACCATGGTCACCCGCCGCTTCGACGTGCAGAACCCCGTCGTGGTCACCGTCGGGTTGCTGCAGGCCGGCACCATCGCCAACGTCATCCCGGAGGACGGCCGCCTCGAGGCGACGCTGCGCACCTTCGACACCGGAGTGCGGGCCAAGCTCATCGAGATCATCCCCCAGGTGGTGGAGGGCATCGCCGCTGCGCACGGCGTCACGGGCGAGTTCTCCCTGGTCGAGCAGTACCCCGTCACGGTCAACGACGACGCGGAGGCCGACGCCGTGGCCGCAGCGGTGACAGACCTCTTCGGCTCGGAGCGCCACCTGCGCTGGGAGAAGCCGCTCGCCGGCGCAGAGGACTTCTCGCGCCTGCTGGAGGAGGCGCCGGGCTGCTTCATCGGCCTGTCGGCCTGCCCGCCGGATCTGGACCCCGCCAGCGCACCGTTCAACCACTCCGCCTACGCCCTCTTCGACGACGCCGTGCTGGCGGACGGTGCCAGGCTCTTCACCGAACTGGCCCTGCGCAAAATCGCCTGAAAAGGCGCACCGCCACCGTACGGGTGTGGCGGTGAGGGGGCGGGTCACGGGTACTGTCGAAGGATGGAACTCGACGACGCCGTTGCGGCGGCACTGGCCCACCCACTGGTGGTAGCCGCCGCGCCCAGCAGCGAGCATCCGGGAATGGTCACGCTCACGCTGCTCACTGGTGAAGACATCATCTGCAACCCGCAACTCGCCGAGCCTGATCCCGGCGAGTCGGACGAGGACGCCCTCATGCGCTTCCATGCGTCACTGGACAAGCTCCTGGTCACCGTCCAGACCACGCTAGACGAGGAACACAGCCTCGACGACGCCATCCCCCTGGTGCGCAGCGCCGACTACTTCACCAGGCCGGAGGCCAGCCCGGCCCTGACCTTCCCCCTCACCGACTACATCGGCGTCGGGCTCGCCTTCGACCTACCCACCGCCGTCATGCCCATCAGCGAGGACCAACTCGCCGGCGACACCGCGGAGGAGGCCGTGAACCGCGCGGCCCGCGCGGTGTTGAACCTGCGCGACATGGCTGAGCAGTTCGGTCTCGCCCCCGTCGTCGAGGACAATTCGATCCTCGTCGTGCACGCCACCGAGGGCAACGACTCCGCCTGGTTCGCGGACCTCCAGACCATGGAGGCGGCGCTCACCCAGATGGAGAGCGTCACCGGCTCGGAATGGGCAGCGGTGCCCGCCTCCCGCGAGGACCTCTTCCTGCTGGACACCGACACCCTGCACTGGCCGGAGTTCCTGGACGTGCTGGAGTCGGTGCACGGCAGCCACAAGGAGGTGTGCCCACTGCCCCACGTGCAGGCGGACCACGCGTGGCGCGAGTGGCTGCCACCAGCGGGGCACCCAGCGGAGCAGAGACTGACCCGGCTGCGCGCCGACATCCACGCCCAGCAGCACGCCGAGCAACGCGAGCGGCTCCAGGCCGGCGGGTCGTTCCCGTCGTCGATGCTGCAGATCGAGCGCTCCGGCCGCTGGGAGACCCTCGCGGTGACCGCCGACGACGTGACCAGCATCCCGCGCACGGACCTGGTGGTCTTCTTCCGCGACGGTGACCAGGAGCCGCTCGGCGTGAGCCTCGGCGACGCACTGGTGCTGTGCCCGCATCTCTTCTCCCTGCACGAGGGCACCTTCCCGCCCCGGCTCCTCGTCAAGCCGCCCACGGACGACGACCGCCGCGCGCTCGATCAGAATCGCGTCCAGTGGGGCGCCCGCGCCTGACAGAGGGGACAATGGGCCGATGCGTCCCATGCTCGCCACCCCCACCGCCACGCCCGGGGTGCCACCCGTCGGGCCGGGCTGGGTCCACGAGATCAAGTGGGACGGCGTGCGCTCGATCGCCGAGACCCGTGGCGGGGAACTGATCCTGTACAACCGCACCGAGGGGCAGATCACCATCGCCTACCCCGAGGTGGTAGCGGGCGCCCGCGGCCTACCTGACGGCCTCATCATCGACGGCGAACTCATCGCGCTGAACAGCGACGGCGTGCCGTCGTTCCACGCCATCCAACCGCGGATGCACGTGCGCAACGCGGCGCGGGCGGCCAGGTGGTCCGCCGAGCGGCCCGTCACGTTCGTCGCGTTCGACCTGCTGAAGCTCGCCGGCGAGGACCTGACCCGGCTGCCGCTGGCAGAACGGCGCGCACGGCTGGAGGAGCTCGACCTCACCCGGCCGCACTGGCAGTTGTCGGACCAGCACGACGACGGCGAGGCGCTCGCCCGGGCCACCCGCGACGCCGGGCTCGAGGGCGTGATCAGCAAACGGGCCGAGTCCGTCTATCTTCCCGGGGCACGGACCGCGCACTGGGTGAAGACTCCGCACCGCACCGAACTGGTGGGAGTGATCGGCGGTTGGCTCCCGGAGACCACCAACCCGGCACGGCTGGGCGCGGTGTGGATCGGCCACCCGGCTGACGAGGCGACGTTCGAGACCGAAGCGGTGCTGTACTCACTCGGCCGCGTGGGCTCCGGGCTGAGCCACGCGGAGAAGGACATGTTGCTCGAGGTCCTCCGCACGACCGAACGCCCCACCCCGCCCTTCGATCCCGTCCCCTCAGACCCGGCAGTCCGTCGCACGCACTGGGTGGAACCCATGCTGTGCGTCGAGGTGCGCTACCTCAACGTCACGCCCGACGGGGTGCTGCGGCAGCCGGTGATGATGCGGCTGCGCCCGGACGTGTCGCCGGCCGAGGCGGCCGTCGCCGAGACCGGTTGAGCCGCCGCCGCTCAGTTGAGCCGCTGCGCCACCAGCACCACGTCGTCGCGGTGCTGGGCACCGGCCCCGTGGGTGACGGAACGCTCGCGGTTGTCGAGGGTGATGACGCTCCACCCGTCGGGCAGTCGTTCGGAGATCAGTTCCGGGCTGAGGAGTTCCCTGCCGTAGGCGGGATGGTCCTCGTGCACCTGGGTGTCGAAATCTGCGTGGTGCACGACCACGAGGTGTCCGCCGGGCGCTACCAGGCTCGTGAGGAGACCGGCCGTGTGCGCATCCGTGAACAGCGGGACGTAGCTGGCGGTGACCAGGTCGTACTCGGCGTGCGGCAGGAAGGCGGAGCCGAGCTCGCCGTGCACCCACTCCACCTCGACGCCGGCGGCCTTCATGGCCCTGGTGGCACGCTCGATGGCCACCGACGACGGCTCCAGCCCGACGACCTCCCACCCCTGCTGCTCGAGCCAGATGGCGTCGGCGCCCTCGCCCGAGCCGACGTCCAGGGCCAGCCCCGGGGAGAGCTTCGAGGCCTCCGCCACCAGCGCCGCGTTGGGGTTGCCGGACCACATGGCCTCTGAGTGGCTGTAGGTCTCGTCCCAGTCGTGGTCGTGCATGGCTCAAGTATGCCTCTGCCACCGGGGCCGGACGGCTTGTAGTCTTGGCGGCGATGGACACCACCAAGCAGATCGCGACCCTCCCGCCGCTGGAGGAACTGCAGGGCGGCGTGCCGCTCAGCAGGCGCACGGGCGAGCCCCGGCGCCCCGTCGTGCTCGCGGTCGCGTCGGTGCTGCTCTACCTCGCCGTCGCCTCGGCCCTGGGCGCCTACGCCTGGCACTGGTGGATGGCGGCGCACCCGGCCAGCTACGCCAACTCCGCGTGGCTCATCGCGTGGACGGATCCGGCACCGGGCACGTGGTTGTCGCTGACGCTGGAGGTCGCGCTGGCGGCCGCTCTCGCACTGGCCGCGGGGGCCGCTGGCATCGCCGGTTTCCAGGCCTGGAACGGGTGGCGCTGGGCGCGCTGGGCCGGCCTCGTCGCGGCTGCGCTGATGGGCGGCTTCATGGCGATCACCCATTGGTACGCCGCGGTGCCCGTCGCCCTGACGGTGGTTGGCGCCGGCCTGCTGTTCCTGCCGCCCGTCACCCGCTACTTCCGGCACTGGACGCAGGTGCGCGCCACCCCGCCCGCCCCGTACCGCCGGCCCGGTGAGATCCACTACGGCCGGCTCGCCCGGTTCCGCTGACTTATAGACTCCCCAGCATGGCCAACTCGCTCCTCAACGGTCTCTTCCGCGTGCTCCGCGACGCGGCCACCCGCTCGCTCCGGCGCCCGCAGGACGCCCCCAGCGGTGGACCCCGCACCCGCGCGCGCTTCAAGCAGAACGAATCGCCGCAGGAGCGGCGCAGGGAGGAACCCTCGGGCGACTACCCGGGGGACTTCACGCAGATGCCGGAGATCAGCTACGCCCCCCATCTGGACGGCCGTCCGGACCCGGGCGAGATCGTCTGGACCTGGGTGCCCTACGAGGAGGACCACAGCCGCGGCAAGGACCGCCCCGTGCTGCTGATCGGGCACGACGGCCCCTGGCTCCTGGGGTTGCAGATCACCAGTCAGGACCACGACCGCGATGAGGAGCAGGAAGCGCGCGCCGGCCGATACTGGCTGGACATCGGCGCCGGCGACTGGGATTCGCAGCGCCGCCCCAGCGAGGTGCGGGTCAACCGGATCATCCGCATCGATCCGGATACCGTGCGCCGTGTGGGCGCCATCCTCGACGAGTCCACCTTCCGCACCGTCGGACGCGAGGTGGGCAACCACTACTGAGCGGCCATCAGGACGCCGCCTCAGCCTCCAGCAGCAGGCGCTCGAGCCGGTCCGTGTACGGGCCGGGGTGCGTGAGGTTCACCATGTGGGTGCCGTAGCCCAACACCACCAGCCGACCACGCCGGGCCGCGCGCGCGAAACGCCGCTCCTGCCCCCGGAACTGGTCGAACCGACCGTTGAGGATGGTCACGGGGGCGCCGATGGAGGCCAGGTCGGCGAGCAGGTCGAACTGCGCCGCCGCCCGCACCCCCGCCGCCACCGCAGCCAGATCGGCACGGCCCCGCCGCAGATAGGCCTCCGCGCCCGCCGGGCCCAGCACGCGGCGCAGTGGCGCCTCGCCCGCCCGGTCCGTCCAGCCGATCAGCCGGCCGTAGAACGCGGCGCTGCGCCGTCCCGGCTGGGTGGAGCACCCGGCCGCCACGAGCGAGCGGACCACTTCAGGGAAGCGGGCGGCGGCGTGGATCGCCAGCATGCCGCCCAGCGAACAGCCCACCAGGTGAGCCGGCCCCGCCGTCGACGCTTCGAGCAGGGCGGCCCTGATGGTGTCGAGGGCGCTCTGAGAGGTGAAGGTCTCGTCGCGACGGCTTCCGTGCCCCGGCAGATCCGGGCTGATGCAGGTCCAGCCGCGTTCGCGGAGCCGCTCCACCTGGGGGTCCCACATGGTCGACGAGGTGCGAAGGCCATGGACGAAGACCACCGTGCGGCTCATCTGTCCAGCTTAGGCAGCCGGTACGCCGGTGGTGAACAAGGGGCCGGCCGATTCGGAGCGCCGGGCCGGCGAGTGGTTGAATGACTGTGCTGAAGCACAGGAGAGTCCATGATCACCGTCACAGACCTGCGGAAGGTCTACCACCAGGGCAAGCGTGAAGTGCGCGCCCTCGACGGAGTGTCGCTCACCGTCCCCGCCGGGTCCATCCACGGCGTGATCGGGCACTCGGGCGCAGGCAAGTCCACCCTGGTGCGTTGCCTCACCCTGCTGGACCGGCCGTCGTCCGGCACCGTGGAGATCAACGGCGTGGACCTCACCGCTGCCCGCTCCGACGCGCTGCGCACCGCCCGTCGTCGCATCGGGCTCGTCTTCCAGCAGGCCAACCTCTTCGATTCGCGCACCATCCTGGCCAACGTCGCCTACCCGCTCGAGCTCATCGGCGTGGGCCGCGAGCAGCGTCGCGAGAAGGCCCAGGAGCTGCTGCGGCTCGTCGGCCTCTCCGACGCGGGCAACGCCTACCCGGCACAACTGTCCGGCGGCATGCGGCAGCGGGTCGGCATCGCCCGGGCCCTGGCCACAGATCCCGACGTGCTGCTCTTCGACGAGCCCACCTCGGCGCTGGATCCGCGCACGACGGACGAGATCCTCGACCTCATCGTGTCGCTGCGCGACCGCAGCCCCCAGGACCTGGCCGTCCTCGTGATCACGCACGAGATGCACGTCGTCAAGAAGATCTGTGACTCCGTCTCGCTCCTCGAAGCCGGCCGGATCGTCGAATCCGGGCCGCTCACGCACGTCGTCCAGCGCCTCAGCGGCAGGCTCAGCCAGGCGCTGCTCGGCATCCCGCCGCACTCCCCCGTCGAGGCCAGCGACGCGACTCTCGTCGACGTGCTGGCCAGCGGTGACCGCGCCGCCCTGCCGATGATCGCCCACACCTCCGGCGCCGTCGGCGCGGACCTCGCGATCGTCGCCGGCTCGGTGGAGCAGCTCGCCGGCACCACGTTCTCCCATCTCCGGCTCGCGGTGCCCCACGGCGCCGACGCCAACCGCGTCGTCGACGAGCTGAAACTGCTGGGTGCCGACGCCCGCCTCACCACCGAGATCCGTCAGGAGGAACCCATCGCATGATCCTCCTCGACACCTGGTTCAACAACCCCGCGCTGCAGAAGGCGCTGCTCCCCGCGTTCGTCGAGACCATCCAGATGGTGGGCATCTCCAGCATCGCCACCGTCCTCATCGGCCTCCCCCTGGGCGTGGTGCTGTTCGTCACCCAGCGCGGCGGGCTCGCGGAGAACCGGGCGCTCAACTTCGCACTGTCGCCCATCCTGGTCAACATCACCCGGTCGCTGCCCTACGCCATCCTGATGGTGGCGCTCATCCCGTTCACGCGCTGGCTCGTGGGCACTTCGCTGGGCCCCATCGCCGCATCCGTGTCGCTGGCCATCGCCGCCATCCCGTTCTTCGCGCGGCTGGTTGAGACGTCGCTGCGCGACGTGCACGTCGGCAAACTGGACGCCGCCCACGCCATGGGCTCGACGAAACTGCAGTCGGTCGCCAAGGTGCTGATCCCCGAGGCCATGCCCGCGCTCGTCGCGTCGATCACCACCACGGTGGTCACCATCGTCGGCTACTCGGCCATGGCCGGCCTCATCGGGGGCGGCGGCCTGGGCCGGTTGGCCTACAACTACGGGTTCCAGCGCTACCAGGCGGACGTGATGATCGTCACCGTCGTCATCCTGGTGGTACTGGTCCAGGTCATCCAGATGGCCGGCGAGGCCGTCACCAAGAAGATCGACCACCGCTGACCCACCCCACAGACTCCCGCCGTCAGGCGGGCGGCCCTTCGGGGCCACAGTAAGGAAGATGGCCGACTTGTTGTCGGCCCAGTAGCTAAGGAGAAAGACCTATGCGCAAGATCCTCACCGCCGTCGCTGCCTCGTTGGCAACCGTCATGGCCATGACGGCCTGTGGCTCTGACGCCGCCACGCCCGGAGCCGACGCCTCGCTCGACTCGGCGAACCCCACCAAGGTCGTCGTCGGTGCCAGCCCCGTGCCGCACGCCAAGATCCTCGAATTCGTCAAGGAGAACCTGGCTGCCGAGGCAGGCATCGAACTGGAGATCCAGGAGTTCGACGACTACGTGCTGCCCAACGAGGCGCTCGCGTCGGGTGAACTCGACGCCAACTACTTCCAGCACGTGCCGTACTTCGACAACCAGGTGGCTGAGAAGGGCTTCGAGTTCGAGCACGGCGAGGGCGTCCACATCGAGCCCTTCGCCCTGTTCTCGGACAGGCACGAATCGGCGGACCAGGTGCCCGACGGTGGCGTCATCGCGCTGACCAACGACCCGTCGAACCAGTACCGCGGCCTGAAGCTCCTCGAAGAGGCCGGCCTGCTGCAGGACATCGCCGAGGACACCACCGCGCTGACCATTTCCGACGAGCAGAACCCGAAGGGACTGAAGTTCGAGGAGGCGCAGCCCGAGGTCGTCGTGCAACAGCTCGAGGACCCGAAGGTCGACGCGGCGCTGATCAACGGCAACTTCATCCTCAACGCGGGTCTGAACGCCGATGACGCGATCGCCATCGAAGCCGTCGAGGGCAACCCGTACGCCAACATCCTCGCGTGGCGCACGGACAACACCAACCCGGGTGTCGCCAAGCTCGACGAGCTGCTGCACTCGGACGAGGTGGCCGAGTTCATCAAGCAGGAGTGGCCTGCCGGTGACGTGATCCCCGGCTGATCACATCCCTTTGACGACGGGGCCACGCGGTTGATCCGCGTGGCCCCGTCGCCGCGTTTCCCCTTGTGACATTCGGTTTCGCGGACTCTTCACCCCGGGCACACCCGGGCGTACATTGTTTTCAAGACCCGGGCGACGCCGCCCGAGCCGGTTGGAAACAGGGGGATTCTGATGCGGCACATCTCGAGGTGGATCATGGCTGCGCTGACTGTTGCGTTGGTCGCGGCGGGCTGGGTGGCGGCGCCCCCGGCCCAGGCCTTCGACGTCTACACCACGCCGGGGGTACACATCAGCGCCGGACGTCAATGGCGCACCTGGTGCGAGCCCTACTCGCAGACCGCGCGCTGCACGTCGCAGCTCAAGGTGGGCGGCGTGTGGACGTTCAACAACCTCACGTACCTGCCGTCACCGAGGAGCCTGTGGACCGGCAATCCCCTGGCCACCCCGGGCGAGCACCACATCAACGGGCGCACCTGGTGGACCGAATGCGAAACGGCCACCACCGGCCGCAACGGCTGCCGTTCCTACCTGTGGAACGGGCGGCAGTTCGTGTTCAACAACATCGTGCAGTTCGGCACGATCCGCCCGGATCTCGCCACTCTCTACTGGTACCGGCCGCCCGCGACGCAGGCGCCGTCCGTGCCTGCACCGAGCGCCTACAACATCAACAAGGGCCCCAACGCGACGAACCGGGTGACTCTCACGTTCGATGACTGTCCCACGTCGCTGTCGGCCTTCAAGACCACCGTCAGCGCGGCCACGGACTTGGGCATCGCGCTGGTGCTGTTCCCGACGGGCAACTGCATCAGCGCCGGACGGTTCGACGCCGCCTACGCCCGTTCCAAGGGCCACTACGTGTTCAACCACTCGATCACCCACCCCAACCTGACGACGCTGACCTATTCGCAGGTCGTCCACGAGCTGGGCGCTCCGGGCGTGGTGACCACCTACGGCCGGCCACCCGGTGGTTCCTACAACACCGACACCGTGAAGCGGGCCTACGCCGCCGTCGGGATGAAGATCTGGCTGTGGAACCTCGACACCTTGGACTACCGGGGCCGCACCAGCGAGCAGCTGATCAACACCGTCGTCACCTCGGCCCGGCCCGGCGACAGCGTGCTGATGCACATGAAGTGGTACGCGTTCAACGGGCCCACGCTGAGGGCGATGCGCGACGGGCTGAAGGCCCGCGGCATCGGGGTGTGCGTCAACCGCGGCCCTGTCGTGGCGAAGCCCGCTGGGCTCGCCTGCTGAGCCACACGAGATCCATGTCCAGCGGCCGGCCATGCTTCTTGATCGAAGCCGAGGGGAAAGTTGAGCAGATCCATACATTGTCGAGGAACAGTGGACGTATCAGCCGGAAGGACCGGCACCTGAATGAGGGAGACCACCATGATCACCAAGCGCAGGATCGCCGCCATCGCCGCCGCAGCCGCGGCAGTCGTCGCTATGACCACCACCTCCGCCGGAGCAGTCGAACCCACTGGCCGCGAGTTCGCCGACCACGTCCGCATGATGGCCCAGTCAGAGATGGGCCTCGACGGCACCCACAACCCCGGCATGCACCAGGGATTCTCCGGCATGGAGCACCACCACTCCTCCTGACCGGAAGGTCACCTCGTCACGCGATCCCCACCTGGCCACAAGCCGAGCGGGGATCGAACAGGTTGCCCGTGCCGAGCCTTCCCCCGCCCCGGCCCCGCCGCCACCGCGCCAGAACCACAGCGTGTCTTGATCGATTCTTGACCCTCCGCGGGTTGGTTCCCGAGCTGAGGGTGAATAGCCTCGAGGGGAGTCCGGCGATCCCCGTCGGCCAGGAACGGAGCACCAACACATGTCACGTACGAAGCGGATCACCGCCACCGTGGCCGGGCTGGCCCTCACAGCCACCCTGGCAGCCTGCGCAGACCAGAGCGCCACGACCTCTCCGGCAGCCTCTGCCTCCCCCACAGTTACATCCAGGGCCACGGAGTCAGCGTCTGCGAGCGCCTCGTCAGACGTCGCCGCGGACCACAACGAGCAGGACATCACCTTCACTCAGATGATGATCATCCATCACGAGGGTGCCATTGAGATGTCTGAGCTGGCCATCGAACGGGCCGAAAACGCCGAGGTCGTCGAACTCGCCAAGCGGATCTCCGCAGCCCAAGGACCCGAGATCGACGAGATGACCACCTGGTTGGGCGCTTGGGGCGAAGACGTCTCCCCCGACGACCACGGCGGCATGGACATGGGTGGCATGGACATGGACGGGATGACCCAGGAGGAGATGATGACTCAGCTCGACGCACTGTCCGGCGCCGAGTTCGATCAGGCGTTCCTCGAGGCCATGGTCGCCCACCACCAGGGGGCGATCGGGATGGCCGAGCAGCAGTTGGCTGAGGGCCAGAACCCCGATGCTCTCTCGTTGGCGCAGAAGATCATCGACGACCAGCGGGCTGAGATCACCGAGATGCAGGAGTTGCTCACCAGCCTCTGATCCGACGCCTGGTGCGCGGACAAAGGTCAACCGTGCCGAACCGGCAGTTGACCACGCGATGCGGTGGCTAGGGTTGTCCTCATGACCCGCGCTGTTCTCTTCGACCTCGACGGCACGCTCGCCGACACCGTGCCGCTCATCGCCGAGTACATCGCCGGGGCGCTCAATGCTCACGGCATCGAGTGCGTCCCGCGCGACGTCTACCCGCTGATCGGCCGCCCCATCGAGTTCGCGATGGGCGAGTTGCACACGTTCGCCGACGACCCGGAGCGGTTGAACCGCATCATCGTGGAGTACCGCGACGCCCTCCACCTCGCGGTCAACGCCGCCGGTTCCCAGCTGGTCCTCCCCGGCGTGCGGGAGATGTTGGAGGACCTGCGTCTGGCGGGCTACCGCATCGGCGTGGTGACGGCGAAGGGCACCGCCTCGGCCATCCACCTGCTCGACATCACGGAGTTGAGCCACCTCATCGACGCCTTGGTCACCACCGAGGACGTCGAGCACGGCAAGCCCGCGCCGGATTCGGCGCTGCTGGGCCTCGAGCGCCTCGAGGTCCAGGCTGAGGGCACTTGGTACGTGGGCGACGCCGTGAGCGACATGACCATGGCCATCGCGGCCGGGATGCGGCCGATGGGCATCACCACCGGCGCCGCGACCCGCGAAGAGCTGCTCGCCGGCGGGGCCGAGGTGGTTGTGGACTCCGCCGCTGAGGTCACGGCACTGCTGACCACCGACCGCTGAAAATTCAGAGGGAGGTTTCTGCCACATCGGGCCATAAGCGGACGATGTGGCAGGAATCTCCCTCCGTTTCCCGGTCACCTCGGGCTGGGCGGTCGCAGATGCAGGCCGGAACGCAGTTCCGCCTGCAAGGAGAGCTTCGTGGCCTCCCAGGAGTGGTGCACCTGGTTGAAGGCCAACCCCACGGGCGTGTAGCCGAGGTCACGCAGGCCGAGGTAGCGCTCGTAGTCCTCGTCGCGGTACTCGTGGAACTCCGCGCTGTCGCACTCCAGGACGAGGGACCTGCCCACAAGGAGATCGACTCTCCCCACACCCGCGATCCATACCTGGGCCTGCACCGGGATCCGTTGCTGCTGCAGCCAGAGCCGCACCCGGGTCTCGGAGCCGGATTCCGCCAGCGGGCTGAAGAACTTCAGCACCCGCTGCTTCCGCGCCGGGGCATCGGCGATCAGCAGCTCCGCTTCGGTGCGGGTGATCAGTTCCTTGTGGGCTGCAGATTCCAGCACCATCAGCGCCTCTTCCGGGCTGTGGTGCCGGATGACCTGAGCCAGACAGTCCTTGACGGGGAAGACCGCCTGTCCCGGAAGCGCCGCGGTGTGGCGGTGCCAACCTGCCCGCCCCACCGTGACCCCCTTCCCCACGACGATGTGCGGCTTCGGATGAGAAGGGGTCCAAAGTCCGTGATGCTTGCAGCCAGACAGGCAGCCCAGCCGACCGCCCACCCGCACAGCCGCGATCAGCCAGGATTCCGCAGTGGGGTGGGCGTACCAGCCGTGGGCCACCCTGGTCAGGGTGCCCGCCGACACGGCCGCTTCGATGTTCTTACCCGTCCATTCCTTGGCCAGGAGGTCGGCACGGGAAATGACGAGTTGGGTCATCGGAATCTGGAGGGAGATTTCTGCCACATCGGGCTGTTTACGGGCGATGTGGCAGGAATCTCCCTGCGAATTTCAGTGCCATGTTCCATGGCAGCACTGTGGCCGGTCAGGCCACCGATTCACCGTTGTCCACAGCTTCCGCCACGCTGGCCTCGAAGCCGCCCTCGGCGTAGACCGGGTAGAAGCCCAGCGCCTCGTTGACCTGCAGCATGTGGCGGTTCTCCTCGGCGTTCCACGTCAGGATCGCCCGGGCGTTGGGCTCCTTGTCGCGCACCTGGATGAGGTTGGCGGCCTTCACGAGCATGCCCAACCGGTGGCCCCGGTGGTCCGGCAGCACGATCGTGTCCCACTGGTCCACGAAGGCCAGCGGATTGGCCCGGTCCACGTGCATCTCGCTCAACGCCACGAGGTCGCCGGTGGGCAGGTGCCGCACCACGGCCCGGTAGATCCGGTCCGTCAACAGCCTTACCGCCTCGGCCTGTCGGACTCGCTCGGCGTCCCATCTGCGTTCCACGACGGTGAGCTCACCCTGCGGGGGATCCACCGCCATCCGCTCCATCAGAACCGCGTAGCCCGCCAACATTCCCTCGGGCATCGGCCCTTCGACGGTGACCACCTCGTACTCGGCACCCGCCACCCCCTGCGCCTCGGCCAGCGCCTCGGCGGGATCGACGAGAGGCCGGGCGAAGTCGTACCGGCTGACGCGCTCCGCCTGCTTGAGCTTCAGCCCGTTCGCCAGCGCCAGCTTCACTCCCCCGTGGCCGGGGTCCACTCCGCCGAAGCCCGACGACGGCCTCAGCGGCTCGTCGACGATGGGCGTGGTGATCCACACCTGGAACATGGTGACGCCCTCGGCCACGAGCACCTCGCGCACCGTGTCGGCCAGCGCCTGCCCCAACCCGGTCCCACGGTGGGACGGGGTGACGTACAGCGTGACGTAGGCCAGCTCCGGCTGGTCCACCATGTTGCGGGCCGTGCGCGCCCACCCCGCGGCGACTTCGGCGTCGCGGGCCAGGAACCACCGGGTGGCCCATTCCTTCTCGGCCCTGGCGGAGACGAGATCCGCCTCCGGATCGACGTCCCACTCGGGCCCGCCGATGATCTCGCGGTTGCATTCGGTTTCGAGCCGCTTGTGGTCCGCCCAGTCGGGGTCGGAGGCCAGTTCGGGCAGAGGGATTTCAAAGATGTTCATGATGAGTCCTGAAGAGAGTGCGATGAGGTCGTCGGGAAAGGCAGCAGCGGCGTTGCCCGGGGCCGCGAAAACACATCGGCACACACAGCGACAACGCCTGGGAAAACCCGCGCGCTCAGAGCCTCATCATCATGGAAAACACCTTGGCACTGGGACGACGGCTGCGCAAGACCCCGTGCGGAAATTAACCCGAGCGTGCGGCCCGGTCTACAGTGGAGGCGCACTCGAGAGAAAGCACGATCTGCATGAGCGAGACCCCCGTCGAGTCGGAGCACCGCGACACTGACGCGTCCCCCGTTCTCCAGCCGGATTCCTTCGGTCGCTGGATGGCCCGGCTCCTCAAGGGCATCGCCGTCGGCGTCGGCGCGATCCTGCCAGGCCTGTCCGGTGGCGTGCTCGCGGTGATCTTCAAGCTCTACGACCCGCTGATCCGCTTCCTCGCCAATCCGCGCCGCAACTTCCTGCGCAACGTGTTGTTCTTCATCCCCGTCGGCATCGGCGTCGGGCTCGGCATCCTCGGCTTCGCCGTCGTGGTCGAGGCGGCCTTCGGCAAGTACGCCGCGCAGTTCGTGTGCCTGTTCATCGGCTTCGTCATCGGCACATTCCCGTCGCTCTACTACCAGGCCGGCAAGCGCGGGCGCAGCACCAAACACCTCATCATCATGGCGGTCTCCGCCGCCGCGATCTTCGCGCTGATGCTGGTGGGCGGCCAGTCCGGCGAACTCCTGCACGTGGAGCCCAGCATCCCCGCCTGGTTCGGCTCCGGCGCCCTGATCGGCCTGGGCCTCATCGTCCCCGGCATGAGCCCCTCGAACTTCCTCATCTACTTCGGCCTCTACGACAAGATGGCCAGCGGCATCAAGGCGCTGGACCTGGGCACGGTCATCCCGCTCGCGCTGGGCCTCATCGTCTGCGTGCTGATCTTCGCCAAGGCCGCAGCGTGGGCCTTCGACCGCCACTACGCGGGCATGTACCACTTCATCCTGGGCATGGTGGTCGGTTCCTCGCTCGCCATCTTCCCGACGGTGGTCTTCCCCGCCTTCTCCGCCGAGGGGCTGCGCGCCGCAGACCTGAGCTTCACCAACGCGGTGCTCTTCGCCGTCGTGCTCCTGGTGGTGGGCGTCATCGCGTCCTGGCTGTTCAGCAAGGTGGAGGACCGGGTGACGGATCAGCGCGAGGCCCTGGTGGAAGCTGCCGACGAATAGCTCCGGGCAGCAATGGAGCGGGCGACGGGAATCGAACCCGCGTGTTCAGCTTGGGAAGCTGACGCTCTACCATTGAGCTACGCCCGCGTTTGCGAACCCAAGACTAGCAGGCATCCAGCCCCCGTCCGCAGCACCCCGAAATTGGCAGGACATGAGTAGGCTTGGAGCCGTGACTGACGCACAGCCCCACCTCAAACGGGATGAGCGCGCCATCACGCGCCTGGCCATGGCCCACGACGCGTCACATTTCCTGTTGACGCCGGCCGCCGTCGTCACCCCCACCAGCGTGGAGGACGTCTCAGACCTGATGGCGGAGGCCTCCTTCATCCGTCAGCCCATCACGTTCCGCTCAGGCGGCACCAGCCTGTGCGGGCAGTCGGTGACCGACGGAGTGCTGGTCGATGTGCGCAAACACTTCCGCGGGGTGGAGGTCCTCGACGGCGGCGAACGGGTCCGCGCCGGAGCCGGAGCCACTCTCGCGGCGGTCAACGCGCGGCTCGCGCCGTACGGCCGGCGGATGGGGCCGGACCCCACCAGCGAGGTGGCGTGCACCATCGGCGGCATCATCGCCAACAATTCCAGCGGCATGCTGGCCGGCAACCACGAGACGGCCTATCACACGCTCGAGTCGATGGTGTTCGTCCTGCCAAGCGGACGCATCGTCGACACCGCTGATCCCACGGCCGACATCACTCTCCGGCTGGAGGAGACCAAGCTGATCGGCGGGCTCCACATGCTGCGCAACCGGTTGCGCACCAACCCCACGTCCATCGCCGAGATCAACCGCCTCTTCAGCATCAAGAACACCATGGGTTACGGCATCAACGCGCTGCTGGAGTTCCACCGCCCCGTCGACATCATCCCCCACCTCCTCGTCGGCTCCGAGGGCACGCTGGGGTTCGTCGCGGAGGCCACGTTCCGCACCGTGCCGCGCTACAGCCACTCGGCGGCGGCGCTGGCGGTGTTCCCCAACCTCGACGCCGCGGCCACCGCCGCCCAGGGCCTGGTGGAACACGGGTTCGAGGCGATCGAATTGATGGACGTGGCGGCGCTGCGCGTCGTGCGCGAGCAGCCCACCGCGCCTTCGATCATCCGCGACGCGGACCTCACCACGCAGGCGGTGCTGCTCGTCGAGCTCCACGACACCTCCGCGGAGAACCTCGCGGAGCGCGTCGCCCGGGCGGAGAAGGCGCTGGGCGAACTGAACGCAGTGGACGTCGTCGAACTCACCACAGATCCCACGCAGCGCAACGCGCTCATCGAACTGCGCCGGGGCCTCTACGCCCTGGTGGCCGGCGCGCGTGCCTCGGGCACCACCACCCTGCTGGAGGACCTGAGCCTGCCGCTCGAGAACTTCGCAGACATGTGCAAGGCCCTCGACGTGCTGTTCGACAAGCACGGCTACGGCATCGACAACGTGCCCCTGTTCGCCCATGCGCGTGACGGCAACATCCACTTCCTGCTCAGCGAACGCTTCAATCAGCCCGCCGGTCTGCTGCGCTACCGGAAGTTCACCCGCAGCCTGGTGCGCGAGGTGTTGCGCCGCGGAGGCGTCCTCAAGGCGGAGCACGGCACGGGGCGCGCCATGGCGCCGTTCGTCAACGCCCAGTACGGCGACGAGCTGTACGAGGTGATGCGCGAGATCAAGCACCTCTTCGACCCGGCGGGCATCATGAACCCCGGCGTCATCATCTCCGACGACCCCGACGAGCACCTGCGCAACCTCAAGCTCATGCCCACCATCGAGCCGGAGGTGGACTCCTGCATCGAGTGCGGCTACTGCGAATCGGTGTGCCCCTCGCGCGACCTGACGATCACCCCCCGCCAGCGCATCGTGCTGCGCCGCGAACTGGCCGCCCGCCAGTCGGACCACGAACTGCTCGACCAGATCACCGACGACTACCTCTACGCCGCCATCGAGACCTGCGCCGTCGACGGAATGTGCTCGGTGGCGTGCCCCCTCGGCATCAACGTCGGCGACCTCGTACGTCACCAGCGCCAGGAACTCGCGCAGGGCGTGGAGAAGACCGCCTGGACGTCGGCGGCGAAACACTGGGGGCTGGCCACCCGGATGGGCTCCGCGGCCCTCACCATGGCCAAAACCACCACCCCGCTCGCCCTGGCCGTCACCAGCGCCGGCCGACGCCGGCTCGGCGAGGAGGCCGTCCCCGGCTACGACGAGGACCTGCCACGCGGAGCCGGCCTGAAGCGCAGGCCGAGCAGGAAGGACCGCGGCCGGATCTACGGGGTGGCCGCGTACTTCCCCAGCTGCCTCCAGACCGTCCTCGCCCCCGCCGGGCAGGGCACGTTCCAGGCGTTCCGCGACGTCTCCAACCGGGCGGACGTCTCCGTCTCGCTGATCGACGCCACAGACCTGTGCTGCGGCGCCCCCTGGAAGGCCAAGGGTCTTGTCGAGGGCTACGAGATCATGACGGCCAAGACCCTCAAGGGCATCGACGTGCACGGCCCCGACGGCGCCAGCCTGCCCATCGTGATAGACGCCTCCAGCTGCGCCCTCGCGCTCCAGGAGATGGCCGAGGGACACGACATCGAGGTCCTCGACCTCGTCCAGTTCACCGCGGAGCACCTCCTCCCCCACCTCAAAGTCACCCACCCCATCGACTCCATCGCGCTGCACCCCACGTGCGCGTCCACCCGGATGGGGATCAACGAGCACCTGCTGGCCATCGCCAACGCCATCAGCGACGACGTGGTGGTGCCGGACAGCTGGGCCTGCTGCGGCTGGGCCGGCGACCGGGGGGTGTTGCACCCCGAGCTGACGGAGTCGGCGACGCGGGAGATGGCCGAGGAACTCGGAGGGCGGCAGTTCGCCGCGTACGCGTCCACCAACCGCACCTGCGAACTCGCGATGACCCGCGCCACCGGGCAGACCTACCGCCACATCATCGAACTGCTCGCGCAGGCGACCCGCCCTTGAGCTGACCGCCCGGTCTCGCCCGGGCGTCCCTCAGGAGGCGTCGGCGGCGGCCCGGATCAGCTCGGCGAGCCCCAGGTCGCGCGACTCGGGCGTGAACCCCATCCGCACCACCACCAGGTCCAGGCTGGGCGCGACATACATCCGCTGGCCGTCGTGGCCCTGCGCCCAGAACAGGTCCTCGGGGAGGTCCGGGTGTGCCAGGGTCCCGTCGCCGCGCAGGTTCGTCCACCACGACGACGCGTAACCCGCCTCCTCCGTGGCGTACTCCCCGGTGTCGGCGCCGGTCAGCGGCACGACGGTGGTGGACTCCTTGACCCAGCCCTCCGGCAGCAACCGGACATCGTCGACCACGCCGTCGTCCAGCACAAACTGGCCGATCCGGGCCCAGTCGCGTGGCGTGGCCCACAGGTAGGACCCGCACACCGGCGTGCCGGCCGCGTCCGGTTCCAGCACCGCTGAGGCCAACCCGAGCGGGGCGAACAACTGTTCGCGTGGCATGGTCGGGCCCGCCCCCAGACGATCGTTCAGGACCGAACACACCAGGGTCGTCGACCCCGACGAGTACTGCTGGAACGTCCCCGGCTCGTGCGCCGCAGGCTGCCCGGCGACGTAGGCAGCCATGTCGTCGGAGTTGAACAGCATCTCCGTGATGGGCGTGCCCAGGTCGTACTCCTCGTCCCATTCCAGCCCGCTGGTCATCCGCAGCAACTGGTCGACGGTGATCCCAGCGCGCACATCCGTCCACTCCGGGAGCAGGTTGGCGTCGTCGAGGGCCACCGCCCCCTGCATCACCGCCCGCCCCGTCACGAGGTTCGTCACGGACTTGGTCATCGACCAGCCGAGCTGGGGCGTGTTCGCCGTGAAGCCGTCGGCGTAGCGCTCGCCCACGATGACGCCGTCCTTCACCACCACGATGGCACGGGTGCCCAGCGCCCCCGCCTCGTCGTCGGACAGCCCGTCGCCGAACGCGCGGCCGATCGCCTCGTCCAGGGAGGCGTCGAGGGCGGGCTCGTCCGTCAGCAGGGAGGTGGGCGGCAGCGCCTCGGGGGTCGGGAAGAGGGGGCGCCGCGGCGACAGCGTGCAGCCCAGGCCCTCCGTGTAGTAGGCGGTCTGGCCCGCGAACAGTCCGAGGACGTTGACGTAGGCGTAGCCGCCGTTCTTGAACTGCGTCAGGAAGGGCACCAGCGGGTTGGGCGGCAGGTCCTCCGACGCGTCGGTGCGCCCCGCGACCTCGGTGACCGCGCACAGGCTGTGCGCCGCGTAGCCCGTGCCCGTCCGCAGCAGCGGCCGCACGTAGAGATAGCCCGCCAGCACCATCGACACCACGATGGCGAGCACCACGCCCACCACGACCCACCGGGGCCGGCGGCGTCCCACCCTCGTGGCCACTCAGTCTCCCAGGTTGGTGCCGACCCCGCGCGCGGCGCGGACCCACTCGTGGTCCACGGGCACGGTCTTCAGGTTGCCGGCGACGTCCTCCAGCGGGACGGGCACCGCCGCGCCGCACTGCGAAGCGACCGTGATACCGAAGGTGCCTTCCGCCACGAGATCCGCCCCGGCAGATCCCAGCAGGGTGCCCAGCACCCTGTCGTTGGCGTCCGGGATGCCACCGCGCTGCACGTACCCCAGGATGGTCACGCGCGACTCCAGCCCGGTGATCTGCTCGAGCGATTCGGCCAGCTTGAAGGCGTTGTTGCGGTGGCTCGCCACCACGGCGTCGCGGTGCTTGTCTGCGGCCGCCTTCGCCTCCGCGGTGGAGGCGTGCTTGCGCAGCACCTCCGCAGCGGCCAGGTCCGCCGAGTCCTTCTCGTCGCGGGCGCCCTCGGCCAGCGCGATGACGGAGAAGTTGCGGCCCGAGGCGGCCCGCCGGTGGACCGATTCCGCCACCGCCTCCACCGAGTACGGGATCTCCGGGATCAGGATGACGTCGGCCCCGCCGGCGATGCCTGCGCCCAGCGCGAGCCAGCCGGCCTTGTGGCCCATGATCTCCACGACGATGATGCGGTGGTGCGAGTGGGCTGTGGAGTGCAGCCTGTCCACGGCCTCCGTCGCGATGCCCAGCGCCGTGGAGAAGCCGAAGCTGGTCTCGGTGTGCGCGATGTCGTTGTCGATGGTCTTCGGCAGGTGGATGACGTTGAGCCCCGCCGCGGCGAGGCGCTTTGCGTTCTTGGCCGTGCCGCCGCCCCCGATGCACACGAGGCCGTCGAGGTCGTTCTTCTCGTAGTTCTCGACGATCGTGGACGTCATGTCGCGGACCTCGCCGTCGATCACCATCTTGTGCGGCTTGTCCCGCGAGGTGCCGAGGATGGTGCCGCCGATGGTGAGGATGCCCGACAGCGCGTCCGAGTCGAGCACCTGGAAGTTGTTCTCGACGAGGCCCTTCAGCCCGGATCGGAAGCCGAGCAGCTCCATGCCGTGCTGCCCGATCGCAGCCTTGCCGAAGCCGCGGATGGCCGCGTTCAAGCCGGGCGAGTCGCCGCCTGCCGTCAGAATCCCGATGCGCTTTGCCATGTGCCCACCCTAGAGCGGCGGGGCCCCGCCCGTGTGCCGTTCCGCGCCCGCAGCCCCCGGCCATCCGTGGCATCCCTGAACCGACCCGGGATGCGGCCCGCCCGGCTGTCGGCGGGACGGGTAGACGACCTACAGTGGATCCATGTCGATCGAACAGAACCGGCTGCAGGAACTGCGGTGCGCGGACCAGGACCGTGAGTTGGTGGCGCAGTTGCTGAACAACGCCTACGCCGACGGCCGGTTGACGTTCGACGAACACGCGGACCGCATCGCCAAGGCCTACGACGCCAAGACCTTCGGCGACCTCACCCCCCTGACGACCGATCTGGTGGCCCCGCAGCCCCAGCCCGTCGTGGAGCCGTATTCGGCCCCCACCCCGGCGGGGTCGCCGGACCGCAGGCCGGTGCCCGCCCAGTTCGCCGGGCCGCCCGCGGTGCCGGGGATCGACGCGTTCACCGGCGGCAACGCCGTGATGTCGACGTTCAAACCCGGCCAACTCCACACGATCGCGTCCAACGTGACGATCAACTCGTGGCTGGGTGATGCCAGGATCGACCTGGTGGGCGCGGCCTTCGAGAGCCGCGACACCACCATCAACGTCGGCGGGCTCATGGGCGAGATCAGCATCCGCGTGCCCGAGGGCGTTTCCGTGGACCTGTCCCGGTTGAACATGATCATGGGCGAATCGAAGGTGGACGGTGCCGTGCCCCACCCGGACGGTATCCGGCTGCGGCTCGTCGGCACCTTCATCATGGGCGAAGTGACCGTGTTGGGCCCTGACACGACCCGCGTCCGCAAATACCAGAGGTTCACCCGTTGATGAATGACCTGTTCGACCCGCCCGGCACCCCCTGGCAGCGTCTCTCCGGTAACTACCTGACCCAGAAAATGATCCTCATCCCGCTGGGATGGGGGTTCTTCTTCGCGTTTCTCGCGGTGCCCGTGCTCCTGTGGGGCACCAGTTGGATGCGCTGGTCCTTCTTCGCCCTGGCGGTGGTGGTGATCGCGTGGCGGATGATCCGCGCGCCGCGGGTCTTCCGACGGTGGGGTTACGCCGAACGCGACGAGGACGTCTACCTCACACGCGGCCTCTGGAGCCGGAGCCTGCAGTGCGTGCCCTACGGCCGCATGCAACTCGTCCAGGTCCAGTCCGGGCCGCTCGACCGGTTGTTCGGCCTTGCCACCGTTCAGATGATCACGTCGTCCACCAGCGGCACCGTCACCATCCCTGGTCTCCCCGCCGCTGACGCGGCCGCTCTGCGCGACCGCCTGATCGCCCGCGGCGAGCAGCAGCAGGCCGGGATCTGATGACCCACGGGCCTGATTTCCTCCCGCCCCTGCCTCCCCCGGATCCGGCGGACCGCGTCGAGGCGGCAGATCCGGTGGTGGCGCCGTCCTTTGCTCCGCCTCCGCCGATCGTCCCCCACGACGACACCCCGGTGCAGCAGCCCGGTCCGACGGCCTTCCCGCCGCCCCACCCGTTCGAGCCGCAGGCCCCCCGCGCCAAGATCATCGAGCGTCCCCATCCCCTCACGGGCCTCGCCCGCGGCGGGATCGCGCTGGTGGCGGGCGGCTACTTCCTCACGCGCGAGATCCTCGAAGGCTCCTCGGGCTTCGGCAGCAGTGCCCTGTTCATCGGCGGCGGTCTGCTCCTCGTGGCGCTGATCGCGGGCGTCTCGGGGATCTTCACCTGGCGCACCACCACCTTCATCGCCGACGACGACGAGTTCCGCGTGGAGCGACGTTTCCTCTCCGAGACGTCCACGAAGGTGGACTACACCAAGGTGCAGTCAGTCGAGGTCTCCCAACCGCTCATAGCGCGGCTCATGGGGTTGGCCAAGGTGCACATCGATGTCGGCGGCGCCGGCGGTGTGGACCTGGCGTTCCTCTCCCGCGGCCGCGCGGAGTCGATGCGCGAGCACCTCGTCGCGCGGATGCGGCGGGCCCACACACCCGTCGCCGCCCCGAGGTATCCGGCCGACGTCGCGCCCACCCTGGGCGGCCGGCCCCCGGCGCAACTCCCCCAGGCCGGGGAGGACCTGGTGGTGGCGGTGCCGGCCGGCAACCTGCTGCTGGGCGCACTCGTGTCGCTGGGCACCGGGGCTGCAGTGGTGGGCGGCGGCATCCTGGTGGTCTTCGCGCTCCTCGCCCAGACACCGGTCACCATGCTCGCGGCGGCACTGGGCATCGGCGGCTGGATCTGGAACCAGACCGGCCGCAACTGGAACTTCCGCATGACGCGCAGCGACGGCGCGCTGCGGCTCACGCGCGGTGCCCTGAGCACCACCAGCCAGGGGCTGCGCCCCAACCGCATCCAGGGCGTGGCCATCAAGCAGGACCTCCTCCAGCGCGCCACCGGGCTCTACCAGATGACGGTGACGGTGCTGGGCTACGGCGAGCCGTCCGGCGATGAGAACCGGCAGACCAACGCCGTCGTCCTCCCCTACGGGACCTGGGACGACGTGCTCACGGTGCTGCGCGCCCTGTGGCCCGAGGTGGACCTCACCCAGGTGCAGGCGCACCCCCAGCCGGAACGGGCCCGCTGGCTCACGCCGTTCAACTTCAGCAGCCACACCTGGGGCATCGGCGAGCACGTCGTCGTGACGCAGCACGGGTTGCTCGAGCGGGTCATCAGCATCGTGCCGCACCGGCGGATGCAGTCGGCGAGTATCCACCAGGGCCCCCTGCAGCGCCGCCTGAGACTGGCGCACGTGCACGTCCACACCACCGACGGCCCGGTCACTCAGAAGCTCTACCACCTCGACGAGGCCGACGCCCGGCGGGTCTTCGACGAACAGGTCGCCCGCGCCCGCATGGCCCGCGCCACCGCCTGAGTCCCAGCAATCCGGGTGCGCCCCATTTGATCGTGCCAAGCTCCGCTACGCTTGTGCGTCATGAGCATCATCCTTGGCATCGATGTTGGCGGCTCCGGCATCAAAGGCGCACCCGTCGACCTGGCAGCGGGCGACTTCCTGACGGACCGCAAGCGCATCCCCACGCCGGAGAAGTCCACCCCGAAGAACGTCGCAGCCGTCATGGTCGACATCATCGAGGAGTTCAAGGAGCAGATCGGTGACGGCCCCGTTGGCATCACCATCCCGGCCCCCGTGGTGCACGGCCGCATCCCGTTCATCGCGAACCTCGATCAGAAGTGGGCCGGCTTGCAGGCCGACCAGTTCCTCGAGGACAAGCTCGGCCGCAAGATCACGTTGGTCAACGACGCCGACGCCGCCGGTCTGGCCGAGGTGCACTTCGGCGCCGCCAAGGGTCACCCCGGTCTCGTCATCCTGACCACGCTCGGCACCGGCATCGGCACCGCGATCATCTACCGCGGCGTGCTGATCCCCAACGCAGAGCTGGGCCACATCGAGATGATGGGCAAGGACGCGGAGACGCTGGCCGCCTCGTCGGTCAAGGACAAGGAGGGCCTGTCCTACCAGGTCTGGACCGAGGAGCGCCTGCAGCCCTACTACTCGCGCCTGGAGATG
Organism: Tessaracoccus zhenghani; assembly: GCF_054552775.1. NCBI lineage: Bacteria > Bacillati > Actinomycetota > Actinomycetes > Propionibacteriales > Propionibacteriaceae > Tessaracoccus > Tessaracoccus zhenghani. Next base: position 1,773,729 of record NZ_CM137275.1, read on the forward strand.
TTGCTGTCGCCGGATCTGTTCGTCGTCGGCGGCGGCGTGAGCCGCGACTGGGACAAGTTCGGCCCGCAACTCAAGCTCACCACGGAGATCATCCCGGCCAAGCTCCGCAACCGCGCCGGCATCATCGGTGCGGCCATCGCCGCGCAGGACGCCGTGGAGAACCCGGACCTCCTCGCCAAGCCGCACTGACGCCGTCAGGACTCGCTGTGCCCCTTGCCCAGCGGGTCCGGACCGGGGACGGGGTGTGATGCTCCTGGGGTGGCAACGCCGAGGTTGACGTCGCCCGCCTCGTACGTGGCATTGAGCCGTCGGTAGGTGCGCGTGAAGAAGACCAGCGTCGTCAGGATCAGGCCGCCGATGCTGACGATCACGAACACCAACGCGATGCCCCGCGCGTCGCCGTGCCCCAGCAACCAGCCCCACTGTCGCCGCCCGGCGGGCGACTCCGCGTAGGGAATCAGCCAGAACTGGGCCATCGGCCCGATGATGAAGGCGCTGATCGGGGCCGCGGACACCTCGACGGCCTGCGCGAACCCGAACACCCGGCCCTGCTTGGCCAGCGGCACCACCTGTTGCAGCAGGGTCTGCTCGGCGCCCTCGATGAACGGCATCAGCGCCATGTAGGTCACCAGGCCCGCCACCAGGAGCACGACGGAATCGCGGATGGTGAACGCCCCGGCGATGACCCACATGGCCAGGCTGGCGAACAGCAGCGTGCGCAGCGGGAGCCGGCCCAGGCCCTTCCTGGCGATGATGCCGCCGCCGATCAGGAAGCCGACGCCCGACAGGCCGAACAGGATGCCCCACCATTCCACGGACACCAGTTCCAGGCCGTACGGGTCGAGCAGGCCCATGAAGACGCCGCCCAGGAAGTTGTTGAAGGTGGAGAACAAGATCAGCCCCATCAGCCCCGGGACGGCGGCGACGGCGAGCCACGCGCCCTTGAAGTCCACGGCCTTCGGCGCCCCTTTGGCGTGCACGATCTCCGGCTCCGGGATCCGGATGGTCAGGAGGTGCACCAGGGAGACCAGCACGATGGCCAGGGAGATCATCAGCGTCCAGAACAGCCCCAGCTGTCCGATGGCCAGGCCGGAGAAGATCCCCGTGACCATCATGGTCATGCCGTTGACGGTGCCCACCAGGCCGTTGGCGTTGGCGCGCCTGTCGGACTCCACGAGGATGGTCACGCAGGTGGCCAGCGCGATGGAGCGGATGCTGGCGAGCATGGCCCCGGAGAGCACCAGGAGGCAGAACACCCAGAACCACGGCCGCCCCAGGTCGACGAGGACCTCGGGCGGCGTCAGGAGATAGACGGCCACGGCCAGGAGGAACACCAGAGCGGTTCCGACGGCGGAGGCCACCATCACCTTGTGCTTGTGGTGCCGGTCCACCAGGGTGCCGAACGGTACGCCCATCACCGCCATGCCCAGCATGTAGGCGCCGCCGAGGAACGATGTCGCGAGCACGGACCTGGTCTCGAGGTAGGCCCAGAAGGTGATGCCGAACCAGATGAAGGCGGTGCCCAGCATGGCCGCCGCCGTGGTGCCCAGGACGCGGCCGAAGGTGCCGGGTCTTGCTGCCTCTCGTGAACCCACGAGGCAACCTAACACGCAGCGATGCCCCCCGGAACCCGCGATCCGCGTCAGGTACGCGGGAGCGGCGCGACCTCCCGGTGGGTCACATCCGGTCCGGCGCGTCGATGCCGATCAGGTCGAGGCCCTTGGCCAGCACCTGCTTCGTCGCCGCGCACAGGGCGAGGCGCGACGCTCGCACGTCACCCTCGGACTTCAGCACCGGGCACGCCTCGTAGAACGACGCGAGCGCGCCGGCGAGGTCGTAGAGGTAGGCGCAGAGCTTGTGGGGCTGCAGGTGGTGGGCCACCTCGTCGACCGTCTCGCCGAACCCGCTCAGCAGCAGCGCGAGCTGCTGTTCGGCCGGCTCCTCGAGCACGGTGACCGAACCCCAGTGGATGTCCTCGGCCTCGGCCTTGCGCAGGATCTGGTTGACCCGGGCGTGGGCGTATTGCAGGTAGGGGCCGGTGTCGCCGGTGGTCTGCACCATGCGCTCGGCGTCGAAGGTGTAGTCCTTCTGCAGGCCGTTGGAGAGATCGGCGTACTTGATCGCGGCCAGCGCGATGTTCGGCGCCGCGACCTCCTCGGCCGCGTCGAGCAGGGAGCCCAGGGTGGCGGCGGAGCCGTCGCGGGTCTTGAAGGGGCGGCCGTCGGTGCCGAGCACCATGCCGTAGCCGACGTGCTGCGCGGTGACATCGCCGGGCAGGAAGCCCGCCTTGCGCGCGGCCGCGAAGACCTGCGCGAAGTGACCCGCCTGGCGCAGGTCCGTGACGTAGATGATCCGGTCGGCGTGCAGTTCGTTCACGCGGCGACGGATCGCGGCCAGGTCCGTGGTGGCGTAGCCGTAGCCGCCGTCGGACTTGCGCACGATCAGGGGCGCCTCGAAGCCGTCGACGAACACGCAGAGGGCGCCGTCGTCGACCACGGCGACCCCGCTCTCCTCAAGCTCCTTGACGAGGACGGGGAGGTCGGCGTTGTAGGTGGATTCGCCGGCGAGGTCGTCGTCGGTGAGCTTCACACCCAGACGGCGGTAGGCCTCGTTGAAGGCGGGCTTGGAGATGTCCACGAGCTGCTGCCAGATGCTCAGCGACTGCTCGTCACCCCCCTGGAACACGGCGACGCGGGCGCGGGCACGCGTGGCGAACTCGGCGTCCTCCTTGAACCGGGCGGCGGCGCGCTTGTAGAGCGCATCCGCCTCGTCGAGGCTCAGCGCGGAGACGTCGAGCCCCTCGTCGAGGACCTGCTCGATGAGCATGCCGAACTGGGTGCCCCAGTCGCCGATGTGGTTCTGCGGGATCACTGTGTGACCGAGCGCGGAGAGGACGCGGTTGAAGCAGTCGCCGATGATGGTGGTGCGCAGGTGGCCCACGTGCATCGTCTTGGCCACGTTGGGCGCCGAGTAGTCGATGACCACGCGCTGCGGGTGGTTGGCGGGGTTGATGCCGCCGTGGGGGTCCTCCAGCAGCGACGACACAGCCGCCGCGAGGACGTCGGAGCGCATCCGGAAGTTGATGAAGCCGGGGCCCGCGATCTCCAGGGGCTCGCACAGGTCGTCGACGTCGAGCTTGGCCACGATCTCCGCCGCGACCTCGCGCGGCGGCCGACCCTGCTGCTTGGCCAGCCGCAACGCGACGTTGGACTGGAAGTGACCGAACTGCGGCTTGGTGGCGGGACGCATCTCGGGGTCGACGCCGGTGACCTCACGGAGACGCGCGTCCAGGAGCGCGGGGAGAGACTGCATGAGGGCCATTGTTTCACCTGACGTGAAGCAGTCCCAACCGACGGCCGTTCGGCCGCACCGGCGCGCAATGAGCGGGGGCTGATGGGGCCCGACCGGGTTGGGTGGGGCGGGCCCCGATGAGACCCTGCGGAACCGGGGCCCCACCCCGAGTGCCGGCCTCAACGGAGCCCGGCGAGATCAGCTGGCGTCGACCGCGGCTCGCTCGATGGCGAGGCCCCGACGGTAGCGCTCCATGAACTGGTTGAAGCCCTCGACGTCGCGGGGGTCCGGGTCCATCGTCGAGATCTCGGCCCCGGCGAAGACCTTCGTGGCCAACCAGTCCGCCAGGCTCACGTCGCCCGCGTCGAGGAACGCGGCCAGCAGTGCCATGCCCCAGGCACCGCCCTCACCGGCGACCTCGCCGACCGACACCGGGGTGTTCATGGCTGCGGCCAGGAAGCCCTGCGCGACGCCCTCCGTCTTGAAGAGCCCGCCGTGGGCGAACAGCGAATCGAGCCGCACGCCCTCGTCCTTCAGCAGCACGTCCATCCCGACGCGCAGCGCGCCGAACGTGGAGAACAGGTGGGTGCGCATAAAGTTGGCCAGATTGAACGCGCTGGAGGGGTGCCGCACGAACAGCGGACGACCCTCCTCCATGCCGACGACGTGCTCGCCGGCCAGGTAGTTGTAGGCGAGCATCCCCCCGCCGTCGGGGCTGCCGTTGAGGGCCGCGCGGTACAGCGACTCGAACAGGGTGTTCGTGTCCACCTCGGCGCCACAGGCTGCCAGCGCCTCCCCGAACAGCGACACCCAGGCCGCAAGGTCCACCGCTCCGTTGTTGCAGTGCGCCATGGCCACCAGGTCCCCCGCAGGCGTCGTGACCAGGTCGATCTCCTCGTGCAGGGCCTTCAGTTCGCCCTCGAGCACGACCATCGCGAAGATCGAGGTGCCCGCTGAGACGTTGCCCGTCCGCTGAGCGACGGCGTTGGTGGCCACCATGCCGGTGCCCGCGTCGCCCTCCGGCGGCGCCATGGGCGCCCCGGGCTGCAGCGCGCCGGTGGGATCCAGCAGGCGCGCGCCCTCGTCGGTGAGCGTTCCGGCGTCCTGACCGGCGCTCAGCACGGCGGGCAGGATGTCGCCGATCTTCCAGCCATAGCCACGATCTGCGACCAGTTCGTCGAACTGCCCGAGCATCCGCTCATGGAAGGCGCCGGTGGCGACGTCGATGGGGAACATGCCGCTGGCGTCGCCGACGCCCAGCACCCGTTGGCCCGTCAGCCTCCAGTGGACGTAGCCGGCCAGGGTCGTGAGGAAGTCGATGGACCCGACGTGTTCCTCGCCGCGCAGGATGGCCTGCTGCAGGTGGGCCACGCTCCACCGCTGCGGGATGTTGTGCTGGAACAGCTGCGTGAGCTCCGCCGACGCGTCCTGCGTCATGGTGTTCTGCCAGGTGCGGAACGGGGTGAGCAAATGGCCGTCGGCGTCGAACGGCAGGTAGCCGTGCATCATCGCCGAGACGCCCAGCGCCTTCACCTGCTTCAGCTCGACCCCGGCCGCCTGGCGCACCGCTGCGGCCAGGTCCGCGTAGGCGGCCTGCACGCCCGACCACACGTCGTCGAGGCTGTAGGTCCACACGCCGTCTGCCAACGTGGAGCGCCATTCGTGGCCGCCGGTGGCGATGGGCTGCAGGTCCGGGCCGATGAGCACGGCCTTGATGCGGGTGGAGCCGAACTCGATGCCGAGCGAGGCCCGGCCCTGCTCGACGGCGGTGCGGGCGTTGACGATGGGATCCACTGTGACCTCCGGAAAGAGTTTGTGCTCCCCCATCATCCCGCAGCACGCACGGGGCGCGCACCTCCACCCCCGATTCCTGGCTAATCTGTGGGCCATGCGTATTTCTGTGATCGGTTGCGGTTACCTGGGAGCTGTCCACGCGGCCTGCATGGCCGAGTTGGGCCACGATGTGGTGGGCCTGGACGTGGACGAGGCGAGGATCGCGAAACTCTCCCAGGGGATCGCGCCGTTCCATGAGCCAGGGCTCCCGGAACTGCTCCTCAAACACGTGTCCACCGGCCGGCTGCGCTTCACCACGGACGCCTCGGCGATCGCCGACGCCCAGATCCACTTCATCGGCGTGGGCACGCCGCAGCTCCAGGGCAGGCTCGGGGCAGACCTCACCTACGTCAACCAGGCCGTCGACACCATCCTCGAGCACGCCGTCGTGCCCGAGGACGGACAACCCGTGCTGGTGGCGGGCAAGTCGACGGTGCCCGTGGGCACCTCCGAGGGCATCGCCGCGAAGCTCACCGCGTCAGGCAAGGACATCCTCCTGGCCTGGAACCCGGAGTTCCTCCGCGAGGGCTACGCGGTGGGCGACACCCTGACGCCGGACCGCATCGTCTACGGCCTGTCCGAGGACAAGGAGAGCGGCCACCGCGCCAAGGCCCTCCTCGACGAGTGCTACGCCATCCCGCTGGCCGCGGGCACCCCTCTCATCCTGTCCAACTACCCCACAGCGGAGCTGGTGAAGGTGGCGGCCAACAGCTTCCTCGCCACCAAGATCTCGTTCATCAACTCCATGGCTGAGTTGTGCGACGCCACCGGCGGCGACGTCACGCGGCTGGCCGAGGCCATCGGGCACGACGACCGCATCGGCAAGAAGTTCCTCCAGGCGGGCATCGGCTTCGGCGGCGGCTGCCTGCCCAAGGACATCCGCGCCTTCATGGCCCGCGCCGGTGAGCTGGGCGTCGACGAGGCGCTCACGTTCCTGCGCGAGGTGGACACCATCAACCTGCGCCGCCGCGACCACGCCGTCAACCTGGCCGAGGAGGCCGTCGGGGGCCGCCTCGTCGGCAAGAAGATCGCCGTGCTGGGCATCACCTTCAAGCCGGACACCGACGACCTGCGCGACTCCCCCGCCCTCGACATCGCCGGCCGGCTCTGGGCCCGCGGCGCGGAACTGGCCGTCGTCGACCCCGCAGCCGCCCACACGCTGCGGCAGCGCCAGCCGGAGCTCAACGTCCCCGAAACGGTCGAGGAGGCCGTCACAGGAGCCGACGTCGTCATGCTGCTGACCCCGTGGCGCGAGTACGTGGATCTGGACCCCGCGTCGCTCATCGACCTGGTCAAGACGCCCAACATCATCGACGGCCGCAACGTGCTGAACCCACACGACTGGGCCGACGCGGGCTGGACCTACTACGGCATGGGGCGCAGCGTCTCCACCTGGTGAGCCGACGACCGGCTCAGGTCAGGTGGAAGCGCTCGGCCTTCTCGATGGGGCCGGTGACGAGGATCTCGTCCTCGGCCGACAACACGGAGTCGCCTGAGACGTCCACCCACCGCCCGTCCGCGCGCTTCGAGGCGATGACGGTCACCCCGAACTCGGAGCGGACGTGCACCTCGCGCAGCGGCTTGCCCAGCACGGCTGCGGGCGCGGTGGTGCGCACCAGCGCGTAGCCGCCACCCAGATCGATGTAATCCTTCAGCTGGGCGCGCACCTGGTGGGCCACGCGCACGCCGCTCTCCCGCTCCGGATGGACGACGTGGTGTACGCCGATCTGCTCCAGGATGCGGCCGTGGGCGTCCGAGACGGCCTTGGCCCAGACATGCGGGATGCCGAAGCCGATGAGCAGCGAGCTGGTGAGCAGGCTGGCCTCGACGGAGTCGCCGATGGCGACGACGGCGTGCGTGGCCTCGTGGATCCCCAGCTGCCGCAGCACATCCTCGCGGGTGGCGTCCGCCAGCACCGCGTGGGTGATCCTGCCGTTGAACTGCTGGACCAGGTCTTCGTCGCGGTCGATGGCCAGGACGTCGGCCCCGTCGTTCATAAGTTCGAGCGCGAGCGACTGGCCGAACCGGCCCAGCCCGATGATGACGATGCTGTCGGCCAGGGGCACGTTACCCGGCCTCTTGAGGGGGCGCAGATTAACCAATGATCGGCCTTTCCTTGGGGAGTTCGTAGAGCCGCTTGCGGGGGCTCAGGGCGAGCGCAGAGGCGAACGTGATCGGGCCGAGGCGGCCGACGTACATGAGGAAGCACAGCACCAACTGCGACCCGCCATCCAACTGCGCGGTGATGCCGGTGGACAGTCCCACCGTGCCGAAAGCCGAGATGACCTCGAAGAGGACGTCGTCCAGGCGGAAGGGGCTCAGCAGCAGGACGGTCATGGTGGCGAGCACCACCAGCGCCACCGCCAACAGCGCGACGGAGATGGCCTGCCGGTGCACGGCGCGCGAGAGGCGTTTGCCGAAGATGTGGACGGCGGTGTCGCCGCGCACCTCCGTCCAGATGATGAAGAAGAGGACGGCGAACGTGGTCACCTTGATGCCGCCGCCCGTGCCGGCAGGGCCGGTGCCGATGAACATCAGTACGTCCATCCCGAACAGCGTGACGGCGTGCATGGCGCCGATGTCGATCGAGTTGAAGCCGGCGGTGCGGGTCTGCACCGACTGGAAGAAGCCGGCCAGCAGCTTGTCGTCCCACGCCAGGGGGCCGAGCGTGCCGGGGTTGGTCCATTCCAGCCCTGTGATGAAGACGGTGCCGCCCACCAGTAGCAGCGGCGTCATGATCACCACGATGCGGGTGTTCATGGTCCACGCGAGGAGGTCGGCGTGGTGGCGCCACAGCTGCTGCAGCACGGGGAAGCCGAGGCCGCCCAGGATGGTGGCGCCCGCCATCGGCAGCAGGAGCCAGGGGTCGGCCACGAAGCCCATCAGGTTGTCCGCGAACAGCGCGAAGCCCGCGTTGTTGAACGCCGACACCGAGTGGAAGAGCCCGCGCCACGCCGCCTCGGGCAGGCTGTGCCCGTACCCCAGCCAGAACCGCAGCGTCAGCAGCAGGGCCGTCACCGCCTCGATCGCGAAGGTGGTCTTCATGATGCCGCCCAGCACATGGGGCACCCCACCCGGGCCCTCCATGTGGCTCTCGACGGCGGCGGTGAGGCGTGAGCGCAGCGACAGCTTGCCCAGCACCGTCAGGCCGATCAGGGTGGCCAGCGTCATGACGCCGAAGCCACCGATCTGGATCAGGGCGAGGATGACCACCTGCCCGAACGGCGTCCAGTAGGACGCCGTGTCCACGATGGTGAGGCCCGTGACGCAGATGGCGGAGGTGGCGGTGAAGATGGCCTCGATCAGCGAGGCGCCGCCGGCGCCCCGCTTGGAGATCGGGAGCATGAGGAGGCCGATCCCCACCCAGGCCGCCGTCGTGAAGGCGACGAAGATCGCCCGCACCGGGGACAGCCGACGTAGCGCGTTGAGCACGGCGTCACACTAGACCCCCGCGGGGCCGCGCACCACTGCGGAGTGTTACTTGAAGCGGACGATGTTGTTGAAGACGTAGTCGACCTTCGACGTGAAGGTGTAGCCGCCGCCGGCCTTGGCCGTGGCGGTGACGACAGGAGTCTGGATGTAGGAGCGGCAACCGTTGCGGCCGGTGGCTGCAGAGTCGCAGTCGGTGCGCCACTTGCGGCCGCTGATGACGTGGTCGCCCTTGGTGGCCAACGGGTTGCCCGCCCACAGGCTGCGCGCCGACGGCTGGTAGGTCAGGTTGTTGAAGGCCCAGCCGGTGCTGCGCTGGTAGTTGCCGCTCTTGTAGGAGATGACGGTGGCCCAGATGTCCGTGCGGCAGCGCTGCGTCTGGGAATACGGCTCGCAGGCCACCTTCCACAGGCGGTTGTTGTAGGCGTAGGTGCCGGTCTTGGAGTAGACATCGTCGGCCTTCGCCGGGTTGACCGCGGTGATGTTCTGCTGCACGGCGGTCAGCCACTGCGTTCCCGAGTCATAGGCGGTGCCGGCGTCGATCAGCGGCTCCTTGTAGAAGTTCACCGCGGCGAAGATCTCGGATTCGGAGCGCACCAGGCCCACGGCGATGTGGGTGTAGGACGCCTCCAGGATGTTGGCGCGATGGCTGTCCGAGGCCATCCAGTCGTCCATCATCGTCTGGACAGGATTGGTATAGCCGACGTTCCAGCCGACGTTCTCGCCCCAGGCCTCGGCCCCGTCCCAGCGGAAGTCGTCGTTGTGGGAGATCTTGCCGGCCTTCCGCATGGAGATGGCCCAGTCCTGCGCGATGGCCGCGGCCACCTTCGGCACGAACCTCAACGGTGTGAGTCCCTTGGACACCCGGATGGCGTTGTGCGCATCGACCATGGCGGCGATGTCGGCGACGTTGGCCTTCTGCGACGCCTCGTCTGCCTCCGCACGCGGGGCGACCAGCCCTGCGAGCGCAACGGCGACGACGAACATCAGGGCGAACAGTCTCTTCACGGTGAGCACCTTCCGGGGAAGTGGGGGCTTGCGGTTAAGACGGTAACACCGCCCCTGCCACCGACGGACAGCGGCACGCGGCCCGGCGCCAGATTCAGGACTGGGCGGCGGCCAGCAGCGACGGGTCCGGCGCGTCCGCCTGTGGGCGCCGCCCGGTGAGGAGGTCCCACTCCATCTTGAGGTTCGCCGGGAACTCGCGGACCCAGCCCTTGACCCAGTTGTACGGGAAGCGGCCGAGCATGGTGGTGTCGCCGACACCCACGGTGTCGACGCCCACCTCGCGGCAGATCGCGATGGTGCGGCCCAGGTGGTAGTCCTGCGTGATGACGGTCATCTCCGCCACGCCGAACACGTCGCGGGCCCGCACGCACGAGTCGTAGGTATCGAAGCCTGCCGGGTCCTCGACGATCCGGTCCGCCGGCACGCCCCGCTCCTCCAGGTACCGGCGCATGATGAGCGGCTCGTTGTTCGACCCCGGCCCGCCGTCGCCGGTGACCAGCACGGCGCGGATCTTGCCCTCCTGGAACAAGCGCAGCGCCACGTCGAGCCGAGCGGCGAGGAACGCCGACGGCCCGGAGGGGTCAGCCTTGGCGCCGAGCACCATGCCCACGGGCCGCTCCGGCACGTCCTGCACCGTGTGCACGTGACCGGACGCGATGAACGCCACCCTCCCCGCGCTCAGCACCACCGGAAGCGCCCCCAGCAGGGCGACCACCCCGACGGCGATCAGCGCGGTGCGCCACCGTCGAGGCCGGGTGGAGGGCTGCGGTTCAGTCACGGTTCTGTAGGTACCAGCTGACGAGGGACTGCGTTGACGGATCCTGCTGGGCCAGCGCCTCGGCGTCGCCGAAGACCGCCGGGGCGATCTCCAGGGCGAGCTTCTTGCCGAGCTCGACGCCCCACTGGTCGAACGAGTCGATGCCCCACACGACGCCCTGGACGAACGTGATGTGCTCGTAGAGGGCGATGAGCTGGCCGACCACCGACGGGGTGAGCGCCGGCGCCATGATCGAGGTGGTGGGCTTGTTGCCCTCGAACACGCGGGCGGGCACGATCTCCTCCGCCGTGCCCTCCGCACGGACCTCCTCGGCGGTCTTGCCGAACGCCAGCGCGGCCGTCTGCGCGAAGAAGTTGGCCAGGAAGAGCCCGTGGACGTCGGTTTCGCCGTCCTTGACGGGGTGCGCCGGGTTGGCCACCGCGATGAAATCTGCCGGGATGATGCGGGTGCCCTGGTGGATCAGCTGGTAGAACGCGTGCTGGCCGTTGGTGCCCGGCTCGCCCCAGAAGATCTCCCCGGTCTCCGTGGTGACGGGGCTGCCGTCCCAACGCACGGACTTTCCGTTGGATTCCATGGTGAGCTGCTGCAGGTAGGCCGCGAACCTGTGCAGGTACTGGGCGTAGGGCAGCACCGCGTGGCTGTGCGCGTCGAAGAAGTTGACGTACCAGACGTTGATCAGGCCCATCAGCAGCGGCACGTTGCGCTCGGCAGGCGCGGTGCGGAAGTGCGTGTCGACGGAGTGGAAGCCGGCCAGGAAATCACGGAACCCGTCCGGCCCGATCGCGATCGCCACCGGCAGGCCGACGGCGGAGTCCACCGAGTACCGGCCGCCCACCCAGTCCCAGAAGCCGAACGCGTTGGCAGGGTCGATGCCGAAGTCGGCCACCTTGTCCAGCGCCGTCGAGACCGCGACGAAGTGCCTGGCGATCGCGCCGGCCCGGGCCTCATCGGAATCGTCGATGGCCCCGTCGGCGACGAGCGCGTGCAGGAGCCAGTCGCGGGCCATGCGGGCGTTGGTGAGGGTCTCCAGGGTGGTGAAGGTCTTCGACGCCACGATGAACAGCGTCGTGGCGGGATCGAGGTCCTTGACCTGCTCGTAGCAGTCGTTGGGGTCGATGTTGGAGATGAAGCGGCACTCCAGGCCGTCCTGCTTGTACGGCAACAGGGCCTCATAGACCATCACGGGGCCCAGGTCTGAGCCGCCGATGCCGATGTTGACCACCGTCTCGATCCGCTTGCCGGTGACGCCCTTCCACTCGCCCGAGCGGACCTGGTCCGCGAACGCGTACATGCGCCCGAGGACCTCGTGCACGTCTGCCACGACGTCCTGCCCGTCGACGGTGAGCTCGGCATCTGCCGGCAGGCGCAGGGCGGTGTGGAGCACGGCGCGGTTCTCGGTGACGTTGATGCGCTCGCCGTTGAACATCGCGTCACGACGCTCGGGCAGGTTGACCTGCTCAGCGAGGCGCACCAGCGCGCCCACGACGTCTTCGGTGATGAGGTTCTTGGAGAGGTCCACCCGGAGGTCTGCCAGGTCGAAGGTGAGTTCCTCGGCGCGATGCGGATCAGCTTCGAACCAGTGGCGCAGGTCGGGGACGAGAGCGTCCTTGAGGATGCGAAGGTCTGCCCAGGCCTCTGTGGCAGTGGCGTCTACCGGAGTGTTCATGGGCCCAGCCTAGAACGCTCCCCCGGTCGGCGTCCCGCCGGGGCGTCACACAGACGCGAGGGTGCAGTTGGTCCCCTGCCGGACACCGGCCACAATGAGGGGCATGAAGCGAGCGCTCTTCGAGGATGACCAGTACGGCGACGAGACCCCCGACCAGGGCACCGACGACGACGCGGGCCGCGCGAAGAAGCGGCGCGGCCCGCTGTTCGTGTTGTTCATGGTGTGCATCCTCGTGCTGCTCATCCCCGCCCTGGTCGTGGCGTTCTACGTCGGCCGGGGCTGGGTGGCACTGGACAGCATCGAGCGCGACCCGGGGCTCACGCCGTCGGAGTATGTGGGCCGCCCCTCCCCCGCCGCCCCCAATCCGGACAAGCCGGAGGCCACCGCGCCGGTCAACTTCGTGCTCATGGGCTCGGATTCCAGGGAGGGTGAGACCGGCCGTTCCGATTCGCTCATGGTGGCCCACGTCTCGGGCGACCGCGAGCACGTCTACCTCATCTCCTTCCCCCGCGACATGTGGGTGGAGGTCCCCGAGCGGGGCGAGGCCAAGATCAACGCCGCCTACGCGTGGGGCGGCGCGCCGCTGACGGTGCGCACGCTCGAGAGCCTGCTGGACGTGCGGATGGACCACACCGTGGTCATCGACTTCGAGGGGTTCGTCAACCTCACCGAGGCCGTCGGCGGCGTGACCGTCCACAACCCGTGGCCCTCGGGGCAGGGCCCGAACCGCTTCGAGGAGGGCGAGATCAGCCTGGAGGGCGAGCGCGCACTGACCTACGTCCGGGAGCGCAAGTCGCTGCCCAACGGCGACCTCGACCGCGCCTACCGGCAGCGCACCGTGGTCAAGGCCATCATCCGCAAGCTGGCGACGCCGGACACGATCACCAACCCGGCGCGGTTCAACGACGTGGTGGGGCAGGTGGCGGACACGCTCACGGTGGACGACCAGATGACCAACGGGTACGTCACGAACCTGGGCACGCAGCTGCGGATCTTCGGCGCCGACGGGGTGCGGATGCTGCAGGCACCCATCCGCGGGTTCGCGACGATCGACGGGCAGTCGGTCGACGTGGTGGACCAGGGTCGCCTGGAGATGCTGGCCAAGGCGCTGTCCACCGACACCATGGAGCACTACTTCAACAGCTACGGAGCAGACTCCTACGCCAAGCTGCCACAGGTCGACCCGGACCAATGAGTGGCGGCGCCCCGTGGGGGCGCGGAGTCCGCGTGGTCAGGCCTCTTCGAGCGCCTTGTCGGTGTATTCGGGGAGGAACCACGCGGCCACCATGGCCATGGCGAACATGGCGCCCAGCACCATGAACAGGGTGGGCCGGCCCGCGGCGCCCACGATCACGGGCACCAGCAACGGCGCGGCCATGGCCGCGATCCTGCCGAACGCCGTGGCCGCACCCGCACCGCTGGCCCGCACCGCCGTCGGATACACCTCCGGCGTGATGGCGTAGAGGGCGCCCCAGGCACCGAGGTTGAAGAAGCTCAAGGTGCAGCCGGCGGCCAGCGTGATGGCATAGGCGGCAGAAGTGTTGCCCGGCGCCAGCGACTCTGCGATGGCGGGCGCCATGCCGAAGGCGAGGGCGCCGACGACGGAGCCGCCGAGGAACGTGACCAGCGTGGGGCGGCGACCCCACACCTCGATCAGGATGGCCGCGACGAGGTAACCGGGAAGCTGCGCCAGCGTCATGTACAGCGTGAACTCGAACGAGCGGACCAGCGTCATGCCGCCCTCGAAGAGCAGCGTCGGCAGCCAGATGAAGGCGCCGTAATAGGAGAAGTTGATCCCGAACCACACCAGCCACAGCGCGACGGTGCGCCGGCGGAAGCGATCGCCGAAGAGCTCCTTCTTCGTCACCTTCGCCCCTGCGGTCACCGGGGCATCGGGGGCCTTGTCACGCTCGTCGACGGTGACGCCCGCGGCGTCCTCGAACTCGCGCACCGCCTGCTCCGCCTCCGCGTGCCGGCCCTTCGCCTCCAGGAAACGGACGGATTCGGGCAGCCCGAAGCGGACGAACAGCGCGTAGGCGGCCGGCACCGCGCCCAACGCGAGCGCCCACCGCCAACCGTTCTCGGACGGCACGACGAAATAGCCGATGGTGGCGGCGCCCAGCCAGCCGATGGCCCAGAACGACTCGAGCGCCACCACGACGCGGCCGCGGATCCTGCGCGGCGCGAACTCGCTGACGAGGGTGGACGCCACCGGAAGTTCTGCGCCGAGGCCGACTCCGACGATGAAGCGCAGGACGATCAGCATCACCAGGCCGGTGGACAGGGCCGAGATCCCCGTCGCGATGCCGTAGATCAGCAACGTGAGCGCGAAGACCTGGCGGCGGCCGATCCTGTCTGCCAGCAGCCCGCCCAGCGAGGCGCCCACCGCCATCCCGACGAAGCCGATGGAGGCCAGCATGGACAGCTGCCCGGAACCCAGCCCCCACTCCGACGCCAGCGCGGCCATGATGAAGGAGATGAGCCCGATGTCCATCGCGTCCAGGGCCCAGCCGATGCCGGAGCCGAAGAGCAGCTTGCTGTGCTTGCGGGTGTAGGGCAGTTCGTCGAGACGCTGCGCGCGGCTGAGGTTGAGGCTCATGCGCGGAAGCCTAGGCCCAAGCCGGGGCGCCGCGATAGGGTCGCCGGTTCGGGCGACGACGGGCGTACGGCAAGATGGTCGCCATGAATCTGCGTGGAATTGTGGTGTGCCTGCCTGATGCGTCGCTTGACGACTTCGTCGGCGTCATCGAGGTGCTCATCCAGGAGGGGTTCTCGCGGTTCGCCCTGCCGGCCGGCGCGGCGGCCTTCACGGACGTGACGACGATCTTCGGCGCGCGGGCCGTCTTCGGCGCGCTGAGGGTGTCGTCGAGCGCTGACGTGCACCGCTCGGCCGACGCGGGCGCCGCCTTCGTGTTCTCGGACGTGGCTGACAGCGATGTCGCCGACGCGGCCGACGAGCGCGGGCTCGAATGCTGGTGCTCCGCGATGACCCCGCGCGAGGTGCGGGCTGCGCTGCAGCTGTCCAACGGCGCCCTCCTCTACCCCGCGGACGTGGTGGGTCACGCCATGGCCGCCCGGCTGAAGGAGCTGGGCGTCGTCGACCGGGTCATCCCCATGGGCGGGATCGGGGCGTACGCGGCGGGCGAATGGTTCAAGGCCGGCTCCCCCGCCGTCGGGGTGGACCAGACGTTGCTGGGCGACGCGTTCGACGGCGGCTCGTTGTCGCAGCTGCGGGACCGCTGCAGCTCCTTCATAGCGCTGGAGCGCCGCCTCGTGACGGACCCGGAGAACTGACCTTCCGGCATTGACTGGAGTCGATGTCTCTCAGCTTGGATTCCACTCAAGCACGACCTATTCTGAGAAAATCTTAAGGCATTCTCAGGAAAGACGAAGGTATGGGAACACCACGAAGGGCCGCAGCCGACGACGCAGCAGTGCACGACGATGCAGGCGAGCTCCAGACAGTCACCGACGCCCGCACGGCGGCCGGCCTCACCCGGGGACGAGGCAGGGCGGTGCGCTTCGCCATGGCGCCGCTCGCCATGCTGACGGTCGGCGGGCTGGCCGCGGGTGTGTTCTGGTTGGGACAGCCGGCTGACAGCACGGAGACGGTGCAGTCTGCGCGCCCGGTGGCCAACCTCGGGGTGTCCCGGAGTCAGGCCAGGCCGGAGTTGTCGCCGTCGGCCTCGCCGTCGCCCTCCCTGGAGCCGCTCGACACTGCTGCCGCCGCTGCCGCGAATCCCGCGTTGCCGACGCCCACTGCCGTGGTGACGCCCAGCACCCCCGCCCCCGCCCCGGCGCCGGCCAAAGCGATCTCCGGCGAGGCGGCCTCCGGCGAGGTGGCCGGTGTCGCCGAGTCCGCCCCTGCCGCGGCCGAGTCGGCAGAGCCGGTGGCGGAGGTCGTCGAGGAGCCCGCCGTCGACTACACCGCCCTGGGCGAGGCGTCCAGCACGCTGTTCGTCACCGCGGCCGTGAACGTACGCACCGGCCCCGGCACGGAGTTCGATGTGCGGTCCTCGCTGGCTGAAGCCGCCGAGGTCGCGACGACGGCCTGGGAGGTGGACGGCTGGCGGCAGGTGTCGCTCGACGGGGAGGCCGGCTGGATCAAGGGCACGTTCCTCACCGACAGCAAGCCCACCGTCGAGGCCGTGCAGGAGGCCGCCTCGGGTTCGGGTTCCAGCTCTGCGGCCGCAGCACCCGCCGCGGTGTGCGAGCAGGCCTCCGGCCTGGAGCGCAACCTCACCAACCGCACCGCCAACGTGCTGCGGGTGGTGTGTGCCGAGTTCCCGCGAGTCACCTCCTACGGCGGGTACCGCCCCGGCGACACCGACAGCTACCACGGCAGCGGCCAGGCGATCGACGTCATGGTCAGCGGTGAGTACGGCTGGGACATCGCCCGCTGGGCCCGCGCCAACGCCGGCGAGTTGGGCATCATCGAGGTCATCTACGAACAGCAGATCTGGACGGCGCAGCGCGCCGGCGACGGCTGGCGGCCGATGTCGGACCGCGGTTCCGTGTCCGCGAACCACTACGACCACGTTCACATCTCGGTGCGCTGATGGGTGACCACCAGGGGTCAGGAACCGTCGGGCGCGACCTCTGGCGGTGCCGCGCTGCCGCCGGGGCTCTCCACGGGGACGACGCTGACCGCTCCCCCGTCGAGCCCCACCTCGGCGCGGCTGAGGGCCATGAATTGCAGCGCGGCGTAGTCGCCCGCCTCCCAGATCACGCCGAGGCGCCCGTCGGGCAGTTCAGCCGCAACGGAATAGGCCGCGGCTCCCGCGTCGAGGAGCACGGAGTCGCCCCAGGTGGCGCCGCCCAGCTCGCCCGTCGGTTCCGCCCACGCCGGCACCGAGTACGGCCCCCAGTGGACGAAGAAGCCCAGCTTGGCGCGCCGGAACCACTCCGGCGTTGCCCTGTCATTCAGCGCCTCCCAGCGCTCTTGGTCATCGACCACCGAAACCTCCGATATTCATGCCTCGGGACAGCTGGCGCTGCATGAGGAAAACAATGATGAGAGAAAACGCCACGGCGACGGAGCAGGCCGCCATCAGCGGACCCCAGTCGGTGCCGCGCTCGCCCGAGAACATGGACAGACCCAACTGCAGCGGGGCCTTGGCCGGATCAGTGATGATGATCAGCGGCCACAGGAAGGCGTTCCAGTAGTCGATGAAGGCGAACGCCGCGACGATGGCGATGGGTCCGCGCAGCAGCGGCACGATCACGTGCCACAACAGTTGGATCTGGCTGGCGCCGTCGATCCGCGCGGCCTCTTCGTAATCCGGGGGCAGCGACAGCAGGAACTGGCGCAGCAGAAAGGTGCCGAACGCGCCGAACGCGAAGGGCAGGATGATCATCGAATAGGTGTTGACAGCACCGAACTCGTTGGCCCCGATGAACAGCGGGATGACGAGCACCTCGATGGGCAGCATCAGCGTGGCGATGAACACGGCGAACAACTGGTTGCGGCCCTTGAACTGCAGGCGGGCGAACGCGAACGCGCTGAGCACCGAGACGGTCACTGCGATCAGCGCGCCCATGCCGGCGATGAAGAACGTGTTGAGCAGGATTCGAGCGAACGGGATGGCCGTGAAGACCTCCCCATAGTTGCTCCACCGCACCTCGGAGCCCACCAGGTCGGCCCCGCCCAACAGCACTTCCTGGCTGGGTTTGATGGAGCTGATGAACATCCAGAGAAACGGCACGAAGAACACGAAGCCGAACATCGCGAGTAGCACCTTGCTGATGATCTTCGTGGGGCGCACACGGCGCGCCCTGTTGCTCGCTTCGGCGACCCGGAGGGTTTCTTCCCTTGTCAAGGCGTCAGGCATCGTAGCTCACCCACTTCTTCTGCCCTAGGAACTGCAGGGCGGTAAACAGCATGATGATGACGAACAGCACCCACGCCATGGCCGACGCGAACCCGAGGCGGTCGTAGGAGAAACCGGCGCGGTAGAGGTACAGGACGATGGTGTTGGTGGTGTCGCCGGGGCCGCCCTTGGTCAGCATGTAGGGCTGCGTGAACACCTTGAAACCGCCGATGACCGTCATCACCGAGGCGAAGAACAGCGACGGGGACAGCATGGGGAACGTGACCCGCCAGAAGCGGCTCCACGCGGTGGTGCCGTCGATCCTGGCGGCCTCCATCACCGAGGGGTTGATGTTGTTGAGGCCTGCGGCCAGCACCACGATGTTGTAGCCGATGCCCTGCCACAGCGACATCATGATCAGCGACACCAGCGCCCAGTTGCCGTCACCCAGCCAGGAGGGGCCAGTGATACCGATGTTGCCCAGACTGGTCAACACGTTGCTGGGCAATTGTATGAGCAATGTTAACGTACGTCAAGGGTAAATGCTAACGTTCTCATTCACCCTTATGGCGTACGATTCAACTGATTCGCGGCTTCGGCGACGTCCCACCCCTCGGGCGTGGTCACCATGTACACACATGCTCTGCGTGCCAGTAGGCTCTCCCATATGGTTGATCTGGCCCCGTTGAGTTGGGCCGCCCTCGTGGCCGCAGCGCTGTTGATCGGCGTCGCGAAGACGGCCGTTCCAGGAGCAGCCATCATCTCGGTGGCCGTCTTCGCAGCGGTCCTCCCGGCCAGGGAATCGACGGCAGCGCTCCTGGCGCTCCTGCTCGTCGGGGACCTGCTGGCCGTGTACGTCTACCGCCACAACGTCGACTTCCGGGCGCTGCGGCGCCTGGCGCCGTCGGTCGTGGTGGGCCTCGTGCTGGGCGCAGCACTGCTCGCCTTCAGCGACGACACCGTGATGCGCCGCTCCATCGGAGTCATCCTGCTGACCCTCACCGCGTTGACCCTGTACCTGATGCGCCGCGGCGTCCTGAGCAGCGATGACACGCTGGCCAATCCCCATGTCCGCGGCCTCTACGGCGCACTGGGCGGGTTCACCAGCATGGCCGCCAATGCGGGCGGCCCGGTGATGACGCTCTACTTCGTGGCGGCGCGCTTCGACGTCATGCGCTTCATCGCCACGCAGGCCTGGTTCTTCTTCGCCATCAACGTGGCGAAGCTGCCGTTCTCCATCGGCCTCGGCCTGTTCCGGGTGGAGACACTCCCCATGCTCGCGATCCTGGCGCCGGTGGTCCTCCTCGGCGCCTTCGCGGGCCGCCGCTGGATCCGGCGCCTGGATCAGCGCCTCTTCACCCGACTGGTCATCGGGCTGACGATCATCTCGTCGCTGTACCTACTGCGTTAACGGTTGTACGTCACGCCGTCGACCGAGGGCACGTCGTGCCACCGGCCGTCGGCGGCCGACGCCATGGCGGCTTCGTCGATCTCAGCGGCCGCCAGCCCGTCATAGACCGACGGGGCCAACTGCTGGCCGGTGAGCACCGACCCGATGAACTGGGACGCCTCGACGACCTTCAGGTCGTCGAAGCCCATCGACGTACCAGGGGAGGGCTGGAAGTTGCCGAAGCGCGGGAAATCGTGCCCCGCCATGACGTGCGTGTAGCCGGTGAACTCCTGACCACGTCCCACGGCCACCAGCAGGTCGTTGAGGTGTTCGAAGTTCCAGCGCACCGAACCGTCGGAACCGTACACCTCGACGATGTACTCGGCTCGCGGGCCGGTGGCCACACGGCTGGCCTCGAGCGTGGCCAGGGCCCCGCCCTCCAGGCGACCGATCATCGCGATCCAGTCCTCGTTCTCCACGGGACCCTTCTTGTCGCTGACCTCCCAGCCGCTGTGCCCGACGCCGGCCTTGAGCGGGATGGGGCGCTCGGTGATGAACTGCCCGGTGGCTGCGGTCACCGATTCGATGCGCCCCACCAGGTACTGCACGAGGTCGACGCCGTGGCTCATCAGGTCGCCGATGACACCGCTGCCGCCGTATTCACGGCTGTCGCGCCAGGTGAGCGGCCCGTCCGGCGACGAGGCGTAGTCGGCGATCAGCCAACAGCGCACGTTGGTGATCCGGCCGAGACGGCCGCCGCGGATCAGTTCGCGGGCCCGCTCGATGGCCGGCGTGTGGCGGTAGTTGAAGCCGACGGCGGTCACCACCCCGGCGGCACGCGCGGCCTCGGCGATGTCGCGCGACTGCGCGGCGTTGGTGCCCATCGGCTTCTCGATCCAGAACGGCTTGCCGGCGGCGGCCGCGGCGAGGGCGATCTCGCGATGGAGGAAGTTGGGCGAGCAGATGGACACGACCTCCACCTCGGGGTCGGCGATCACCTCGCGGTAGTCCTCCACCGCCCGCTGGAATCCCATGCCGTCCACAGCGGCCTTCCGCGTCTCGGGCTGCGCGTCACACGCGCTCACCAGCCGAACCGTGGCGCCGAGCTCAGGGAACTTCTCCGCGAGGGCGCGGTAGCTGCGCGAATGCAGCCGCCCCATCCACCCGAGACCGATAACTCCCACACCGATGCTGCGATCCGCCATTGGACCCACCCTTCAGAACGTGCCCCTGGAGCACTACGTATGTTGTCATAACATAGCAGACCGCTTGATCTGCGCAATGGCATCCCAGCGCTGGGTGGGGCCGACTATTGACAGTACATAAGAAGGGCTCTAGCCTGAGCGTGAGCCCAATGTAGTGCCATCCCGAGAGGACCGCCGTGGAACGTCAATCCAAGGTTCGTGACACCGACCCCCGTTACTCGAAGCTCGCCGTCGGCGTGTGCCCCGACCAGTGGGGCGTCTGGTTCCCGGAGGATCCCCACCAGATCCCCTGGGAGAAGGCTCTCGACGAAATGGCGGAGGCCGGCTTCTCGATCATGGAGACGGGCCCCTTCGGCTACTTCCCGACCGAGCCCAAGCGCCTCGCAGAGGAGATGGCCAAGCGCGGTTTCACGGTCGTCGCCGGCACCGCCTGGGGCGTCCTGCACCAGGCTGAAGCCTGGGCGACCACCGAAGACCTCTTCCGCCGCGTCGGCGAGACCCATGCCGCGGTGGGCGCCGAGTACGTCGTCCACCTGCCACCCATGTTCCGCGACGAGCACACCGGCGCCTTCACCGACGTCCGGCATCTCGACGGTGCCGCGTGGGACCTCTACGTGAACAACGCCAACCGCCTCGGGCGGATGATGAAGGACGACTACGGGTTGCAGTTGGTGCTGCATCCCCACGGCGACTCGCACATCGAGACCCGCGAGGACATCGACCGCATCTTCCAGGCCACCGACCCGGAGTACGTCGGCTTCTGCCTCGACACCGGCCACATCGTCTACGGCATGGCGGACAACATCGACCTCATCAAGAGCTACCCCGACCGCATCCAGTACGTGCACATCAAGGCCATGGATCCGAAGATCGTCAAGCAGGCCCACGACGAGGACTGGCCGTTCGTCAAGGCCGTGAAGGCCGGCTGTTCCGTGCCTCCCCCGGAGGGCGAGCCGGACATGCCCACGCTGATCGAGGCGCTGGCCGACCTGGACAAGGACCTGTACGTGATCTGCGAACAGGACATGTACGGGTGTGACCCCGCCTACCCCCTGCCCAACGCCATCAAGGTGCGCGAGTACTTGGCCTCCATCGGCCTCGGCCAGAAGTGAGCTGACATGACCCTTCGCATCGGCATGATCGGGCCCGGCGGCATGGGCCGGGCCCACATCGAGCGCATCCATACCGTGATCTCCGGCGGCCGCGTCGTCGCGGTCTCCGACGTCAACGCGGAGAACGCCCGCGCTGTCGCCGAAGAGATCGGCGGCATCGCCTTCGCCTCGGCGGAGGATCTGATCGACTCCCCCGAGGTCGACGCTGTCATGATCACGAGCCACGGCCCGGCCCACAAGCCGGATGTGATCGCCGCGATCCGCGCCGGCAAGTACGTGTTCTGCGAGAAACCCCTCGCCCCCACCGCCGAGGAATGTGCGGAGATCATGGCGGCCGAACAGGAGGCCGGCAAGAAGCTGGTCACCGTCGGATTCATGCGCCGCTTCGATGCCTCGTACCGCGAGCTGAAGCGCATCCTGGACGACGGCGAGGTGGGCGAGGCGCTGATGGTGCACTGCGCGCACCGCAACCCCACGGTGCCGGACTTCTACACCTGGGACATGGCCATCAACGACACCGCGATCCACGAGATCGACACCATGCGCTGGCTGTTGGGCGAGGAGTTCGTCTCCGCCCGCGTGGACAAGCCGAAGAAGACGTCGCTGCGCTTCGAACACCTGCAGGATCCGCTGGTCCTCATCCTCACCACAGAATCCGGCGTGCGGGTCGACGACGAGGTGTTCGTCAACTGCCAGTACGGCTACGACATCCAGTGTGAACTGGTCGGGGAGACAGGCGCTGTGCGGTTGGGCGACCAGGAGCTGGTTCAACGCGCCGATGCCCATGGCCGGCGCAACCGTCTCACGATGGACCACAACCAACGCTTCGATGCCGCCTTCGTCACCGAGGTGCAGGAATGGATCACGGCAGTGGCCCAGGACCGCCACACCGGCTCCACGAGCTGGGACGGCTATGCCGCCGCGGTCGTCTGCGACGCCGGCGTGCGCGCGCTCACTGCAGACGGCGATGTCGACATCGCCATGATGCCGAAGCCCGACTTCTACGCCTGAGGAGGCACCCATGGTCAAGATCCTGCTCGATCCCTCGATGTACCACCCCCACCTCACCGTCGCGGAGGAGCTCCGGAAGGCGGCCGACCTCGGGTACGAGTACATCGAGCTCTCCCCTCGCGCCGACTTCCACGAATGGCACCACTACCCCAAGGTGGACGACGCCGAGATCGCCCGGGTCAAGAAGGCAATGGTCGAAACGGGCGTGCGGATCTGGTCGCTCAACCCGGTGTTCAACTGGGCCTCGCCCAACGAGATGGAACGCCAGCACCAGGTGCGCAACTGGAAACGGCTCCTCGAGATCGCTGAGGACCTCGAGGTGCCCCTCATCGCGACGGAGTACTCGGGTGACCCGAACCAGCCGCTGATCAGCGAGGGCCAGTTCTACCGATCCATGGAGGAGCTCATTCCGTTCTTCGAGAAGCGGGGGCAGGAGTGTGCCGTCGAAGCACATCCGTACGACTTCGTGGAGACCAACGACAGAGCGGTGCAGATCGTGCGGGGCGTGAACAAACCCTGGTTCAACTACCAGTTCTGCCTGCCGCACATGTTCTACCTCGGCCAGGGCAGCACTGACGTGCGCTCGCTCATGGAGTACGCGGGCGACCGCCTGGCGCACGTGCACGTCGCGGACGTGTACAACCATCTGGCCAACGTCGGCAACCGCTACATCATCAACCCACCCGGCGTCGATGCGAGGATCCACCAGCACAACGAGATCGGCCACGGCGAAGTGCCGTGGGAGGACGCGTTCGGTCACCTCCGCGACACGGACTACGACGGCGCCCTGTCCGTCTGCGTCTTCGGTTGGGAAGAGGAGGCCGACGCCATCCACGTGCGCATGAGGGAGCGTATCGAGGCGGAGCTGTCCCGCTGACACAGAACATTCCATGTTCATAACGATCCAGTAATTGTCTTGACAAACCAGCCGGATTCCAGCACGCTGAGTTCAGTGCCGGCGGCTGCGCCAACCGGCAACCACTGATCCGGGTGCAAGGTCGCACCCCGACGAAAGTAGGAACAACAATGACGCGACTTCTCAAGGTAGGCATCGCAGCTGCGGTGGCCTTCACTCTGACCGCCTGCGGCACCACCGCAGGCACGCCTGAAGAGACCACCGCCAACGGTGGCACCACCAACGAGTCCGCCGGCTCCAGCGAACAGCCCAGCAGCGGCGCCACCGAGGAGTACCAGCCCAGTGAAGTCGTCAAGCCCAAGGACGGCAAGAAGCTGAAGATCGGTGCCGCCTTCCCCATCCTGGACCAGTTCCTCCAGACCGTGGCCGACGGCATGACGGCGCGCGCCGAGGAGGCCGGCGTCGAGTTGGTCGTCGTTTCCGCTCAGGAGCGTGCGGACATGCAGCTGAGCCAGATCGAGAACTTCATCAGCCAGGACATGGACGCGATCATCGTCCTCCCCCAGGACACCGACGCCACGGATCCGATCACCTCGGCCGCCACCGCCGCCGACATCCCGCTGGTCTACGTGAACCGCCGCCCAGCCGCGCTGCCGGCCGACATCCCCTACGTGGGTTCCAACTCGCTGATCGCCGGCCAGCTCCAGATGGAGGCTCTCGGCGAACTCATCAACTGGGAAGGCAACGTCGCCATCCTGCAGGGCGACCCGTCACAGGAAGCGGCTCAGATGCGCACGCAGGGCTGCAAGGACGTCATCGACGAGCATGAGGGCCTGAAGCTCATCCGCGAGCAGGCCGGCAACTGGTACCGCGACAAGGGCCTCTCCATCACGGAGAACTGGATCCAGTCCGGCGACCAGATCGACATCATCTGCTCCAACAACGACGAGATGGCGCTCGGCGCCATCCAGGCACTCAAGGCCGCCGGCCAGCTCGAGGACGTGGTCATCGGGGGCGTGGACGCCACCAGCGACGCGCTCGTCGCGATGGAGGCCGGTGAACTCGAGGTCACCGTGTTCCAGGACGCCAAGGGTCAGGGCGCCGGCGGTGTGGACACCGCCATCCGCCTCTACAACGGCGACGCCGTTCCTTCGGTGATCGATGTCCCCTACCTGCTGGTGACTCCGGAGAACATCAACGAGTTCAAGTGATCTGAAACGGTGGGGGACGTCGGAACCGGCGGCCCCCACCTCCATTCCCGCACCAGCCAACGAGGGCAGGAGAGACATATGACGAATGACGTGATCCTTGAGATGGAGGGAATCCGTAAAACGTTTCCCGGAGTCGTCGCGCTCGACGACGTGAGCGTGGTGGTGCGACGCGGCACCGTGCACGCCCTGATGGGCGAGAACGGCGCTGGCAAGTCCACTCTGATGAAAGTGCTCATCGGCATGTACCAGCCCGATGCCGGCACCGTGAAGATCAACGGTGAGCTCAAGGAGTTCACCTCCACCCGCGACGGCCTGAACAACGGCATCTCGATGATCCACCAGGAACTGTCTCCAGTACCGGAGATGACGGTGGCAGAGAACATCTGGCTGGGGCGCGAACCCCGCAACAGGTTCGGGCTGGTGGACCCCGAAGAGATGGTGCGCAAGACGCAGGCGCTGCTGGACGAGTGGGACATGGATATCCCGCCCCGCACCCGCATGAAGAAGCTCACCGTCGCCCGCCAGCAGATGGTGGAGATCGCCAAGGCGATCAGCTACGACTCGCAGATCATCATCATGGACGAACCCACCTCCGCCATCCCCGAACGCGAGGTGGAGCACCTGCACGGCATGGTCCGGCGCCTCCGCGAATCCGGGGTGGCGATCATCTACATCACCCACAAGATGGACGAGGTCTTCACGATCTCCGACGACGTCACGATCTTCCGCGACGGCAGGCACGTGGCAACGAAGCCTGCCTCCGAACTGGACCGGGACCAACTCATCACGATGATGGTGGGCCGCGAACTCACCAACCTCTTCCCCAAGCTCGACACCGAGATCGGCGAAGTGGTCCTGGAGGTGCGCAACCTGGAGCGCGGCGCCCTGGTGAAGGATGTCTCCTTCCAACTGCGCCGCGGTGAGATCCTGGGCATCGCCGGCCTCATGGGCGCTGGACGGACGGAAGTGCTGGAGACCATCTTCGGCATGCAGCCGGCCGAGAGTGGCGAGATCCTCGTCCACGGCAAACCGGTGAAGATCCGTCAGCCGAAGGACGCCATCGCCGCGAACATCGGGCTCCTTACCGAGGACCGCAAGCTGAACGGCATCATGGGCGTGCTGTCGGTCCGCGACAACATGTCCGTGGCCGCCCTGACTACATTCTCACGCTACGGCTTCATGCAGACCCGCAGGGTGCAGAGGGCGTGTCAGCAGCAGCGGGAACAACTGTCGGTGAAGACACCGTCGCTCAGCCAGCGCATCCAGAATCTGTCCGGTGGTAACCAGCAGAAGGCGCTGATCTCACGCTGGCTCCTGACTGAACCCGACATTCTGATGATCGATGAACCCACCCGCGGTATCGACGTCGGCGCCAAGAGCCAGATCCACCACCTGATGTCCATGCTGGCGCAGCAGGGCAAGGCCGTGATCATGGTGTCCTCCGAACTGCCTGAGATCCTCGGTATGAGTGATCGCATCCTCGTCATGCACGAGGGCCGCCTCTCCGGCGAACTGAGCCGCGAAGAAGCAACTCAAGAATCCATCATGCACCTCGCCACCGGCGGCAACGCCGCCGCCTAGAAAGGACTCCACAGCATGTCCTCTGAAGCCTCCATCAAGTCGAGACCCAAGTTCGACACCAAGGGATTCTTCAACACATATGCGATCCTCCTGATCCTCATCGGGTTCGTGGTCGTGCTCGCCATCATCACCGGTGGCAGCTTCCTGCGCATCGACAACCTCCTGAACGTCATCGTCCAGGTCGCCCCCATCGGGATCATCGCGCTGGGCATGATGTTCGCGATCATCACGAAGGGCATCGATCTCTCCGTCGGGGCGATCGTGGGCCTGTCGGCAGTGATCGCCGCCTCGCTGGCGCAGGAGCGCACCGCTGCACTGCCGTTCTTCGAGAATCTCCCGGCGCTTCCGGTCATCGTGCCGATCCTCGCCGGCCTGCTGGTGGGCACCCTGGTGGGCGCCGTCACCGGCGGCCTCGTCGCAGTGTTCCGGATCCCCCCGTTCATCGCCACGCTGGGCATGTTGACTGCCGCCCGCGGCGTCGCCCTGATCTACACCGGCGGACGCCCCATCTCGCAGCTGGCCGACGGCTTCAACTGGCTGGGCCAGGGCCGCTTCCTGGGCATCCCCATCCCGGTGTACCTGCTGGCGCTGTGCGCTGGCATCATCTGGGTGGTGCTCAACCGCACCCGCTTCGGCCGCCACGTCTACGCCATCGGTGGCAACGACCAGGCCGCCCGGGTCTCCGGCATCAACATCGACAAGGCGCAGTTCTACATCTACGCGCTGATCGGTACGCTCTCAGGTCTCGCCGGCCTCATTCTGGCCGCCCGCATCGGTTCCGGTAACCCGCAGTTGGGCATGACCATCGAGCTCGACGCCATCACCGCCACCGTCATCGGCGGCACCTCGTTCTCCGGCGGTGTGGGCACCGTCTGGGGCGTGATCGTCGGCGCCCTGATCATCGGGGTGATCAACAACGGCCTGGACCTGATGAACGTCTCCCCGTTCATGCAGATGGTCGTCAAGGGCGCCATCATCGTGGTCGCCATCATCATCGACGAGCGCAAGAACCGCTAGTCACCCACAACACGAGAAAGGCCCGGAGCTGATGCTCCGGGCCTTCCTGGTCTCTGGGGGTCATGCCCGACGGGATGCCCACCGGTCCTTGGCGTCGATGAGCACCTCGGCGGCGGCCTCGAGGCCCTCCACCCGCCCGAGCTCGGTGTCCTCGTGTTCGATGTTGAGCCACATGTCGGGATCGATCTCGTGGAGGGCGGAGATGAACTCGGCCCAGTACTCCACGTCGTGGCCCTTGCCCAGCGCCACGAAGTCCCACGACGAATCCTTGGGCCACTCGTTGGCCCACTCGTCGCCACCCAGGTTGGTGCGGTCCTCGTCCTCGCGCAGGCGGCGGAAGCCGTTGTCCAGCACGCCGTTGAGCGCGGCGTGGCGGGTGTTGATCCGCACGTCCTTGGCTGCCGCCTGGTAGATCAGGGGGCCGAGGTCGCGGGCGACGGCGATGGGGTCGGCCTGCTGCCAGAAGAGGTGCGAGGCGTCCAACTCCACGCCGATGTGCTTGGCGTCGATGAGGTCCACGAGCTTGCGGACGTCGCGGGCGTTGAACACCAGGTTCTGGGGGTGCAGTTCCAGGGCGACCTTCACGCCGTGGTCCCCCGCCAGCTTGTCGATCTCGGCCCAGAAGGGCGCTGCGATCTCCCACTGGTGGTCGAGCACGTCGAGCGAGGCGGAGTTCCACGCGTTGACGATCCAGTTCGGCAGCGTGGCGCCGGGCTCCCCGCCGGGAAGGCCGGACATGGTCACGACCCGGTTCTGGCCCAGGGCCGCCGCCGCCCGGATCGACACGCGGATGTCTTCGGCGTGCTTGTCCCCGATGGTGGCGTTGGGGTGCAACGGGTTGCCGTTGCAGTTGAGGCCCGCCAGGACGACACCGGTGCCGTCGAAGCGTGCGAGGTACTTCTTCGCCGCAGCCGGGTCGACGGCGATCTCGGCAATGTCGGGGATGTGCACCGGGGGCAGGAACCCGCCGGAGTTTACCTCGATCCCCTCCAGGCCGCAGCCGGCGATGACCGCCAGCGCCTCTTCGAGCGAGCGGTCGTGGAGGACTGCGTTGTAGACACCGAGTCTCACAGCGTCACCTTCTTTCCGTTGTCGGCGGCCGATTCAGCCACGGCCGCGAGGATCTCCATGTTGTGGACGCCGTCGTCGAACGTCGCGTTCCGCGGCAGCGACTCCGCCTCGGGGAGCCCCGCCACCTCCTCCAGGAAGGCACGCGCCTGGAAGGCGAAGCCCTCGTTCTGCCCGAAGCCGACACCGGAGACGTCCATGGGCATACCGCCCTGCACGTAGGGGTGGTCCGAGCCGAGGTTCACGGTGCGGTACCCGTTGGTGCCCGGCCTGTCGTCGTGCAGGTACAGGCGCACCTGCGAGGGGGTGTCCTGGTGGTAGCTGGCCGCGCCGTTCTCGCAGAACACCTCGAAGTTGAGGCCGTTCGGGTAACCGGCCGCCACGCGGGAGACCTCCAGGCTGGCGTCGCAGTCGCGCAGGTGCGCGCTGAAGGTGGCGTAGTCGTCGTTCTCGACGGGTTCTGTCTGGTCCGAGACCTCGACGTGCGCGTGGCCCACCGTGGCGCGCAGCGGAAGCGGCCGCTCTGTGATGACGGTGCTCATGACCCCACCGGACACGGCTTGGACCGGGCCGCCGAGGAACTCTGCGATGTAGGTCAGGTGGCTGCCGACATCACCCAGCGCGCCGGAGCCCATCGGCCCCTTGTAGCGCCAGCTCATGGGCGCCTTCGGCGAGCAGGAGTAGTCACACCAGTACCGACCGCTGAAGTGCAGCGGGCGGCCCAGGGTGCCGTCGGCGATCCAGCGCTGGATCGCGGCCACGCCGGGGGTGCGGCGGTAGGTGAGCCCGATGCGGGCCACGGAGCTGGCCTCGCGGGCCAAGCGGGCCATCTCGCGGCCCGATTCGAGTGTGTCGCTGAGCGGCTTCTCACACAGCACGTGTTTTCCGGCCTCGAGCAGCCCGCGGACCACCTCGAGGTGGAGGCTGTTGGCGATGACGACGCTGACGACGTCGATCTCCGGGTCATCGGCGATGGCGCGCCAGTCCGTGACCGACTCTTCGTAGCCGTAGCGACGGGCGGTGGCCTCGCCGAGCTCTGCGTTGATGTCGGCGATGGTCTTGAACCGGATCGGCGGCAGGGTGGACTGGTACAGGGTGGGCGCGACGCGATACGCGGCTGCGTGGGCTTTGCCGGCCATGCCGGCTCCGATGACGGCCACAGAAATAGTCACGGCATCCTCCTTGATGTCGGTGGGTATACGTTGACGAAAGAGCCCGGCACAGGTACCGGGCTCTTTCGTTGTCTAGGTGGTGGACGAGCTCACTCTTCGCGCTTGAAGGACATGGTCGCTTCGAAAGTACGCTCGGAGGGCCAGCGGCTGGTGACAGCCTTCAGGCGCGTGTAGAAGGACACGCCCTCGGGGCCGTGGATGTGGTGGTCGCCGAGCAGCGAATCCTTCCAGCCACCGAATGAGTAGTAGGCGACGGGGGTCGGGATCGGCACGTTGATGCCCACCATGCCGGCCTGCACGTCGAGTTCGAAGCGGCGGGCGACACCACCGTCGTTGGTGAAGATCGCGGCGCCGTTACCGAACGGGGAACCGTTCACGATCTCGATGGCCTCGTGGTAGCTGTCCGCCACCACGATGGTGAGCACAGGGCCGAAGATCTCCTGGTGGTACGCCGGGGCATCCAGCGGGACGTTCTTCAGGACGGTGGGACCAACCCAGAAGCCATCCTCGTAGCCGTCGACGGTGAGGTCGCGGCCGTCGAGCACCACCTCGGCGCCACGCTCCTCGGCGTCGGTGATGAGGCCCTTGATGCGCTCCTGCGCCTTGCGGGTGATGACGGGGCCCATCTGGACGCCCTCGTCGAGCCCGAAGCCCACCTTGATCTTGGCGCCGTTGGCCTTGACCAGCTCGGCGAGCTTGTCCTCCACACCGCCGACGGCGACGACGACCGGCAGCGCCATGCACCGCTCACCGGCGGCACCGAAGGCCGCAGCGGAGATGTGCTGGGCGGCGAACTCGAGGTCCGCGTCGGGCATGACGATGGCGTGGTTGTTCGCGCCGCCGAGCGCCTGGACGCGCTTGCCTGCCAGGGTGGCCTTCTCCTGGATGATGTGGGCCACCGGGGTGGAGCCCACGAAGGAGATGGCGTCGATGCCCTTGTGCTCGAGCAGACCTGTGACGGTCTCGACGTCGCCGGCGACGACGTTGAAGACCCCGTCGGGGAGGCCGGCCTCCTTGTAGAGCCGGGCCACGACCAGCGACGCGGTGGGCGTCGGGGTGGCGGGCTTCAGGATGAAGGCGTTGCCGGTGGCGATGGCGATGGGGTGCATCCACATCGGGACCATGACCGGGAAGTTGAAGGGGCACACGCCCGCGACGACCCCGACGGGCTGGCGGATGCTGTGGATGTCCACGCCGGAGGAGATGTCGTAGGAGTGGTCGCCCTTGAGGGCAGTGTTGATGCCGCAGGCGAAGTCGAGGGTTTCGCGGCCGCGCTGGATCTCGCCGATCGCGTCGCCGTAGTCCTTGCCGTGCTGGGCCACGATGGCCTTGGCCAGCTCGTCCTGGTTCGCAAGCACGAGCTCGCGCATCTTGAACATGATGGCGGTGCGCTTGGCCAGCGAGGTCGCGGCCCAGCTCTTCTGCGCTTCGCGGGCAACCTCGACGGCATGGTCGATGTCGGCGAGCGACGCGGCGAGCAGCTCACCGGTCACCTCACCGGTTGCCGGGTTCTCCACGGGGATGCGGTGTGTGGGCGAGCCCTCGTACGGGGCTCCGCCGATCCAGTGGGTGATGGTCTCAGTCATGGCTCAACCTTCCGGGTGACGGGCACCTGCGCCCATTTGTTAGTACATTAGCACTATCTGCCGCGCGGTACAAGAATTCTTGCGCTCCGGAGCTGCACTATTTTGCCTACACAAAGCGGACCTGCCCAGCAGCATCCCTCGTCGGAGACACTCGGCCGAGGTCGTAGACCGGAGCTGGCGTCGCAGACAGTGAACTGTCTGCGACGCCAGCGACGGTCTGCGAAACGAACACTCAGCCAGCGTTCTTTATGGCGTCAAGCGCCTCCTGGGCGTTCTCCTGCGTAAACACCTCGTTCTCAACGATGGTCTCGGCCTCGACGTCCTTACCCTCGATGAGATCAGCCGCTGCGTCAGCAGCCAGGCGGCCCTGCTCGGAGGTGCCTTGGCCGATGGTGGCGGTCATCCTGCCGTCAATGACGGCCTGCAGACCCTCTGACGTGGCGTCGACGCCGTAGATCTTGACCTTGTCCCCCAGACCGGCATCCTGCACAGCCTGTGCGGCACCGATGGCCATGCCGTCATTTTGCGACACAATGGCGTCGACGTTCTTGCCCGAGTTGAGCCAGTTCTCGACCATCGTGAGGGCCGGCGCGGTCTCCCAGTTGGCGGCGCCGTCGAACACGACCTGGAAGCCTTCGTTGGCATCGATGACCTCCTGGAAACCTGCGGAACGACCGACCTGACCATCAGAACCCATGGGGCCGAGCAGGAGGGCGAGGTCGCCTTCATTCCCCAAATCCTCCGCAACCTGCTCCATCACGATCCGGCCCGTCTTGACGGCGTCAGCACCGATGTATGCGGCGGCCAAGTCGGGCTCACTGATGCGCTGGTTGACGATGATGATGTTCACGCCGGCCTGATTGGCCGCCCTGACAGCCGGCACGACGCCGTCGACGGAGACGGGCTCAATCACGATCGCCCCGACGCCGAGCCCGACAGCCTGCTCGATCTGCGTCTGCTGCCGTTCGGCATCCTTCTGGGCATCGTAGACGCGGAACGTGTACCCGCGCTCTTCAACCTGAGCCTTCACGGCATTGGAGAGGGTGATGGTGAATTCGTTGCTCATGTGGGTCATGAACAGGGCGATCTCCTTGGACTCGGTGGCCGTTCCGCCGCCGTTGGTCTCGGAGCCCGCAGGCGATGAGGAGTCTGTCCCGGGCTGATTGATTTCGGTGGCCGGGGTGCAGGCGGCGAACAGTGCCACCATCACGACCCCGATGATCAGTTGGATGAGCTTGCGCATGGTTGGTCCTTCCGGAGCGGAGTTGAGCGAGTTACTTGGAGATAAGGTTCTTGCTGCGCTGATCGAAGTAGACAGCGATCGCGATGATGGCGCCCTTGATGATGGCCTGATAGTTGGAATCGACGCCGAGGATGTCGAGGCCACTGCTCATGACCGCGATGAGCAGCGCACCAATGAGGGTGCCGTACCACTTGCCGGAGCCGCCGCTCATACTGACGCCACCGATGACGACGGCGGCGATGGCATCAAGCTCATAGCCGACGCCGGCCGTCGGCGAGCCCTGCATGGTGCGGGAGGCCACGAGGATGCCGGCGAAACCGGCCAGGGTGCCGGCTAAGGTATAGACACCCAGTAGGTAGCGCTTCGTGCGGATGCCAGAGACGATGGCTGCCTCCTCGTTCCCGCCGATCGTGTAGACGCGGCGGCCGAAGATGGTGCGGTTGAGCACAAAGCCGGCACCGACGATGACGAGGACGAAATAGAGCACGAGGATGGGCACGCCGGAAAACAACACGCTGGAGGCGATGTTGGCGAACTCAGGGGGCAACCCGAAGGCCGGTGCGCCGCCGCTGAGGATGAGCGCCAACCCTCTGACACCCGTCATGGTGGCCAGCGTGATGATGAAGGCTGGCAGGCCTAGATATGCGACGCCGAAGCCATTGACGAAGCCGACGCCGGCGCCAGCCAGCAGCCCGCCGAAAATTGCCACGCTCAGCGGCAGGCCGGAGATGGCCATCGTGGCTGACACCACCCCCGCCAAGGCCACCGTCGACCCGGACGATAGGTCAATGCCTCCGGAGATGATCACGAACATCATGCCGGTGGCGATGATCCCGTTGATGGCCGCTTGTCGGACCACATTGATGAGGTTCCCAGGCTGAGCAAAACCTTCGGGTGAGATCACCATGAAAAAGGCGATCAGCAGCACCAGTACCACCAGGATGCCGAAATCCCGGAGGTAGTTCACAACACTTCCCTTGATTGCCACGATGCGATCCTTCAGGTCTTATTCGTTGTCGATGAGGGTTTCCGAAGCCGCAGCCTCGGTGCTGACGAACTTAGAGGCGAGCGCCAGAATCCGTTCGGAGTCGAACTCGCCCTTGGTGAGTTGCCCCGTCAGGCGCCCTTCGCACATGACCGCTATCCGATCAGCCATGCCAATCAGTTCATTCATCTCGGACGAGATCATGATCACCGCCAGGCCGTTGGCTACAAGCAGGTTGATGAGCCTGTAGATCTCCTGCTTGGCCCCCACATCGATCCCTCGCGTCGGTTCATCGAGGATGATGACCTTCGGATCACTCTCGAGCCACTTGGCGAGCACCACCTTCTGCTGATTGCCGCCACTGAGGTTAAGCACAGGCGTCTGCACGTTCGGAGTCTTGACCCTGAGCCGGTCGACGGCTTTGACGGCGGCATCGCGCTGGGCATTGCGACTCACCACGCCAGCCCGTGAGAACTTCTTCAAGGCCACCGTCGCGATGTTCTCCGCGACTGACGCAATGAGGTTCAGACCGGTGCCCTTCCGATCCTCGGTGACGAAGGCGATGCCCTCCTTGACGGCGTCCGCTGGATGGGCGATGCGTCGCGGGTCGCCATCAATGCGGATCTCACCGGCCGTGACCGGACGGATGCCGACGACCGCCTCCATGAGCTCAGATCGGCCAGCGCCGACGAGGCCGGCGAGGCCCAACACTTCACCTGACCGCACGCCGAGGGACACATCCACGGCGCGATCGGATGAGATGCAGTCGAGTTCGAGGACGACCCCGCCGATTTCAGTGGACCGATCCGGGAACATCTCATCGAGCTCGCGATCCACCATGAGAGTGATGAGCTTGTCGTCATCCAGTTCCCCTGCCTGGTAGGAACCGACGAGCTGTCCGTCACGCAGCACGGTGATGGCATCAGCGATGCGAAAGATCTCATCCATCTTGTGTGAGATGTAGACGAAGCTGACCCCCTTTGCCTTCAGCTTCTCAACCTGGGAGAAGAGCAGCTCGGCTTCGGTCTCCGTGATCGCAGAGGTGGGCTCATCAAGGACAATGACACTGGCATTCATGGAAATTGCGCGTGCAATCTCAACAAGCTGCATCTGGGCGACGCTAAGAGTGCGCATCAAGCGTGCCGGGTCAATATTGATCCCGATTTCCTCGAAGACGGCCCTCACTTCCCGCCTCATCCTGCCGAGGTCCACCACCGGAGACATCCGGCCGCCAAGGGCCAACTCGCGCCCGACGAAAACGTTCTCGGCCACGCTCATGTCGGGCACCGTCAGGAGTTCTTGATGCACCATTGCGAGGCCTGCCGCCATCGCTTCGTGTGGACCCGCGAAGTTCACTTCGTGACCGTTGAGGTAAACGCTCCCGGAGTCCGCACGATAGATGCCGTTGAGCACCTTCATGAGCGTCGACTTGCCGGCGCCGTTCTCCCCCATGAGCGCCATCACCTCGCCCTTCCGAACCCGCAGGTCGACACCGTTGAGCGCCACCACCCCGGGGAATGTCTTGGTGATGTCGAGCATCTCCAAGCTGAACTCTTCGGCCATTACCGCTCCCTTGCGTCAGCCAGCCATCTGCGAGAAGTCTGACACTCACCATGAGTCATGTCAAGACATTTACTGAGAATTTGCCTGTCTTGTCTAGACAATAACGCATTCACCTGCTCGTGTCTCATAGGGGCGAAAGGGCGCAGACCGGAGCCGGCAGAGTCAGCTTGCGAGGGCGGACAGCGCGTCCAGTGAGGCCTTCGCGTTGGCCACGGGGCCACCGTCTGCCGGGGGCTCCTCGTCGAGCATGATGTCCTGCTCGAGCACGTAGTAGCCGTCGAAGCCGGCCTCGTCGAGGAGGGCGACGATGGCGGAGAAGTCGATGTCGCCCTGGCCGATGGGAGTGAACATGCCGGCCTTGATGCCCTCGCTCCAGCTGAGCTCGCCAGTGAGGAGTCGGTCCGTGAGGTCCTTGCGGATATCTTTTGCATGCACAATGTCGACGCGGTCGGCGTAACGGCGCACCAGGTCGACGACGTCCGCGCCGCCGGCGCTCAGGTGACCGGTGTCGAGGCACAGGCCCACCGTCGAGTTGTCCAGCACGCGCTCCACCTCGTCGAGGTTCTGCACCATCGTGCCCCAATGGGGGTGGATGCAGGCGGTCACGCCGCGGGCGGCGCACACCTCGGTGATGCGCGAGAGGTTGCCGAACAGCGTCTGCCAGCCGGTCTCGTCCAGGACAGGACGGTCGTCGTAGCCCTCGCTGCCGGAATCTGCGGCGAGGATGAGGAACTCGCCCCCGGCCGCCTCGAACGCGTCGAGCTCCTGGTTGACCTGCGGGATGGGATCGAATTCGGGGTCGTGCATGACGGCGAGGAAGAAGGAGCCCACCGGCTTGAGGCCGAACTCGCGCACCGCGGCAGCGCGCTCCTCGGCGTCGATCGGCAGCCAGCCCTGCGGGCCGAACTCCGTGGCGGTGAGGCCGATCTCCTTCATCTCGGTGAGCACCCGCTGGGGGCTCATCTGGTAGCCCCACCCGGGGACCTCGCATACGCCCCAGCTGATGGGGGCACCGGCGATCTTCATGGTTCTCCTATTTCTCGGTCAGAGGTAGTGGCGCTGGGGGGCGCGGTTGGTTTCGTAGCGGGCGCGGGCCTCCTGCGTCGAGGAGATGCGCGACACCTCGGCGATCGGCACGTCCCACCAGCTGCTGCTGGGCGGGTTGGGGCCGATGAGGGCCGTCTCGATGTAGATCATCACGGCGCGGTCCATGGCTTCGGCCTCGCGGTAGGCGGCGCGGAATTCCTCCATGGTCTTCACCCGCAACACTGTGACGCCCCAGCTCTCGGCGTTGGTGGCGATGTCGACGGGGAGCAGGTCACCGTCCCGGTTGTGCGGCACCGAGCCCTTGCGGTACCGGGTGCCGAAGCGCTGCGAGCCGTGCGATTCGGACAGCGCGCCGATGGACGCGAACCCGTGGTTCTGCAACAGGACCAGGATGACCTTGAGGCCCTCCTGCACGATGGTGGCCAGTTCCATCGGCAGCATCTGGTACGTGCCGTCGCCGACGATGGCCACCACTTCGCTGTCCGGCAGCGCGAGCTTGACGCCCATCGCGGCGGGGATCTCGTAGCCCATGGTGCTGAACGCATACTCCACGTGGTACTGCACGGGGGTCTTGGCGCGCCACAGCGACTGGAGGTCGCCGGGCATGGAGCCGGCCGCGTTGATCACGACGTCGTTCTCGCCCATCATCTCGTTGAGCGCGCCGAAGACCTCGATCTGGGCGGGCTGCGGCTGATGGCCGACGTTGACGCACTCGTCCGTGGTGGTGGCCCACTCGTCACGCAGGCGGGCGACCTCGGCGGAGTACGCCTCGTCGACCCGGTAGCCTTCGAGCGCCTCGCTCAGGGCCACCAGGGCCTCGCGCGCATCGGCCACCACCATCTCGGCGGCGTGCTTGGCCGCGTCGAAGGCGCCGACGTTGATGTTGACGAACCGGAGGTGCGGGTTGCGGAACGCGGTGTGCGACGCGGTGGTGAAGTCGGAGTAGCGGGTGCCGATGCCGATCACCACGTCCGCCCCGCGCGCCAGTTCGTTGGCCGACTCGGCGCCGGTGGAGCCCACCCCGCCCACGGAGCACTCGTGGTCGGCGTCGATCGCACCCTTGCCGGCTTGGGTGTCCGACACCGGGATGCCGGTGGCCGAGGCGAAGGCACGTAGCACGTCGCTGGCCCCGGAGTAGATCGTGCCACCCCCGGAGACGATGAGCGGGCGCTTGGCGCCGCGGATGATCTCGGCGGCGCGCTCGATGGCGACCCTCTCCGGCGCAGGACGGCGGATCCGCCAGACCCGCTTGGCGAAGAACTCCACCGGGAAGTCGTAGGCTTCGGCCTGCACGTCTTGGGGCAGGGCGACGGTGACGGCTCCCGTTTCGGCCGGATCGGTCAGCACGCGCATGGCCTGCATCAGCGACGGGATGAGTTGTTCGGGGCGTGTGACTCGGTCGAAGAACCGCGACACGGGCCGGAAGGCGTCGGTGGCCGCCGTTAGCGGCGACACCGGGTCCTCTACCTGCTGCAGCACCGGATCCGGCGCGCGGGTGGCGAACTGGTCCGAGGGGAACAGCAGCACGGGCAGCCGGTTGGTGGTGGCGACGGCGGCGCCGGTCACCATGTTCAGCGCGCCAGGGCCGATGGACGAGGTGCACATCCATGTCTGCGTGCGGTTGGTGGACTTGGCGTACGCGGCGGCGGCGTTGACCATGCCCTGCTCGTTGCGGGGCATGATGTAGGGCATCTCACCGCCGTCGGGTTCCGGGTCGAGGTCGTTCTGGAGCAACGCTTGGCCCATGCCGGCGACATTGCCGTGGCCGAAGATGCCGAAGGCGCCGGCGATCAGGCGGCGCTCCACGCCGTCGGATTCCGAGAACTGGTTGACGAGGAATCGGACAACAGCCTGCCCGACGGTAAGGCGAACGGTGGTGGTCATGCTCACTCCTGGGGATTGAGGGGGGTCATGGGGAGACGGGGGTCGACCTCGGACTCTTCCCAGGCCTGACGGATCCATGTGTAATGGGGGTCGTCGGTCATCAGCCAGGTGGAGTCCTCCGAGGGACCGGCCATGACGTTGAGGTAGTACAGGTCATAGCCGGGGGCGGCGACCGACGGGCCGTGGTAGCCGAACGGCATCACCACGACGTCGCGGGAGTTGACCTCGGTGCACACGTCGATGGGCTTGCCGGGCGACGGGTAGATGCGCTGGAGCGCCATCCCCTTCGAACCGTCTCGGCCGGGGCGCACCTCGTAGTAGTAGATCTCCTCGAGGACGCGTTCGTCCTGAGTGTGTTCGTCGTGCTTGTGGGGCGGGTAGCTGGACCAGTTGCCGCCGGGCGTCAGCACCTCGCACGCCAGCAGGTGGGACGTCTCCAGCGGGTTGCCCAACGCGTAGTTGTTGACCTGCCGCGAGCAGTTGCCGGTGCCGCGCAGCGTCGTGATGACCTGCGACGACGGGCAGTACACGACGGGGAGGTCCTTGGTGGCCTTCGACCCGGGCAGCGCGAACCGGCCGCCCTGCTCGCTGTGGATGACGGCGGTCTTGCCGCGCGGAACGTACAGGTAGTCGGTGATCTCGGTCCAGACCTCGCCGCGGCCCTCCAGGCGGTGTGTCTCACCGTCGACCTTCACGGTGCAGGATCCGCTGAGCGGCAGCACCAGGATCTCCTCGCCGCCGGTGTCGACGGTCTGCGCGGCCCCGGCCGGCAGCCCGAGCACGCGGATCGAACACCACTCCCAGCCGGCGCGCTGCGCGGTCACGTCCGTCTCGAAGTTGCCATGGGCAGTTTCCCCCGCAGGGATGACGTACTTGGCGTTGTCGTTCACAGAACCTCCACGAGTCGGTCGACCGCGCCGGCCACATCACCGTCGCGGGGGAAGAGCAGGGCGCGCCCGATGACGAGCCCCTTCACGCTGGGATTGCGCAGTGAGTTGGCCCAGGCGTGGACGGTTTCGTCCATCTGCTCCGGGACCGGGCCGCCCAGCAGCAGGACCGGCAGCGTGGTGGACTCCAGCACGCGGTCCATGTCCGCCACGCACGGCAGCTTCAGCCAGGTGCGCGCCGAGGTGTGGCCCAACGCGGAGGCCACGCTGATGGCGCGGATGACTTCGTCGGGCGACAGGTCGTTGGTGAGTTGACCCTCCACGCGGCGGCTGATGAAGGGTTCCAGCATCGCGATGCGCCCCGCCGCGGCCAGGTCGTCGACGGCGCGCGCGGCCTGTTCCAGCATGGCAGGGGTGGCCGGATCCTGCAGGTCGATGCGCAGGAGGAGTTTGCCCCCGTCGAGGCCCGCCTGCTCGATGCTGGGCGCGGTGTAGCCGGTGATGCGGTCGTCCACCTCGAACGCGGAGCCGGCCAGGCCGGAGCGGTTCATGGAGCCGAACACCAGCTTGCCCTCGAGGGCGCCGAGGAGGGCGAGTTCCTCGATGAGGTCCGGGGTGCCGAGGAACCCGCCGACGCCGGGCCGGGCGATCGCCACGGCGCACCGTTCGAGGAGCACGCGGCGCGACGCCATGGCCAACTCGTCGCTGCCGGCCTTGAGGGCGCCGCGGCCCGGGTGATCTGCCGCGATGACCAGCAGCTTCTCCCCCGGTGCCGGCATGACGCCGGGCGCGCGGGCAGCGAGGGCCGCAGCCACTGCGTCGGGGCGCGTGAAGCGCAGGTCAGTGAGGTCGTCGAAGGTGATCACGCCTGCCCCCGTGCGTCGGTTTCCGGGTGGCGGGCCAGCATTTCCTCGACCTCAGCCTGGTCCGGCATGGCGGGGGCGGTCTCGAGCTTGGACGCCACGATGGCGCCGGCCGCGGAGGCGAACCGGATGAGCTGCGGCAGTTCCCAGCCGTTGAGGAGGCCGTGGCACACCGCGCCACCGAACGCGTCGCCGGCGCCGAGGCCGTTGACGACCTCGATCCGGTTGGCCGGCACGAAGGTGCTCTGGGTGCGGGACTTGGCGAAAGTGCCGACGGGGCCCTGCTTGACGATGGCGATGTCGACGCCCCGGTCGAGCAGCGCGTCGGCGGCTCGCTCCGGGTCCGTCTCACCCACCGCGATGCGACACTCCTCGAGATTGCCGATCGCGACGTCGGCGTGTTCCAGCATGGAGCTGATGTGCCCCGAGGCGGTCACCTCGTCGTCCCAGAAACGGGCGCGGTAATCCAGGTCGAACACCAGCATCCCGCTGCGCTCCGTGCGGGCCAGGGTTCGGTGGGTCTGACGTGAAGGCTCAACCGACAGGCCACTGGCGGTCATCCAGAGGATGCGGTAGTCGGCGAGGTCGGCCGGCAGATCTTCCGGACGCAACTCGAGATCCGGTGCGGTCGGCGCGCGATAGAAGTAGAGCGGGAAGTTGTCCGGCGGAAAGATCGCGCAGAATGTCACGGGAGTGTTGAACGCGGGATTGGTCACCACGTGCGAGGCGTCCACACCCCGCCGACCCAGCTCAGCGATGATGAAACGGCCGAACGGGTCGTCGCCCACGCCGGTGAGCGCCGTGACGGTGCGGCCGTAGCGCGCCGCCGCGACCGCGACGTTGGTGGCGGAACCGCCGAGGAACTTCCGGAAAACGCTCACATCCTCAAGGTGGACCCCGACCTCGAGCGGATACACGTCGACGCTGCAGCGCCCCACCACGAGAATCTCGGGCACGTGTTCGCCATCCACAGTGATGACCTCCTTCGTCGGCCCTCAGTCTGCCCGACTGGAACACCGTGGTCAACTCTTTGTGCACACATTCGAGACGCGCGCCTCCGGAGTATGATCTGGTCGCAATACCGCTCTGGCGGTTCACACCGCTGCCAAAGTCGGCCAGGTCAAGGAGTATGCATGGACGAGACCTACACCCCGGACATCACAATCGACCGCAACTCGGATCGTCCCCTGTATGACCAGATCGCCCAACCCATCGAGGCGGCCATCCTCTCCGGTGAACTCGCAGCAGGCGCGCGCATCGAGGACGAGGTCTCGATGGCCCAGCGCCTCGACGTCGCCCGCCCGACGGCGCGCCGCGCTCTCCAGGAACTGGTCGCCAAGGGCCTGCTGACCCGCCGACGCGGCGTCGGCACCCGCGTCGCCCCGCCCCACGTGCACCGCCCCATGAAGCTCTCCTCCCTCAACGAGGACCTCGTGGAGGCCGGCTTCTCCCCCTCCACCAAGGTGCTCCACTACCAGGTGCGCGAGGCGACCGCCGACGAGGCCGAGAAGCTCGGCATGAAGGCCGGCGAGGGACTGCTCGAAGTCAGCCGCCTGCGCTACGCCGACGACCACCCCCTGGCCATCCTCACCAACCTCATCCCGCTCGACATCGCCCCCACCTGGCAGGAACTGGGCGAGCACGGCCTCTACCAGTGTTTGCTGAAGCGCGACGTGCTGATCGCGGCGGCGCAGCAGTCGGTCGGCGCCCGCGGCGCCACGGCTGAAGAGGCGGAGCTCCTCGGCGAGGACAAGGGCGCGCCGCTGCTGACGATGCACCGGGTGGGCCGCACGGCCGAGGGCCGTGCCGTCGAACTGGGCAACCACGTCTACCGCCCCTCGCTGTACTCGTTCCAGTTCACGTTGTTCACGTCCTGAGGCGAATGTTCTGACAATGTCTTGACTATGCATAGACAATGCGATTAACTGAGGTCATGTACGGCGACGCCGCCGCTCTCCGTGAAAGCAGGAGCCAGATGACTGACTACACCCCCGGCCCGCTACTGGCCGCAGCGCAGACCACCCCCACGTCCCTGTGGAACGATTCCTCGGATCTCGATGAGCTGAAGCAGTCCATCGCGTTCGGCGGGGTCGGGGCCACATGCAACCCGGTGATCGCCTACACCACCATCAAGCAGCACCTCGATGAGTGGCGTCCGCGCATCGAGGCCATCGCGGCCGAGCACCCCACCTGGGGCGAGTCGCAGATCGGTTGGCAGGCCGTCAAGGACATGTCCGTCGAAGCAGCCGCGCTGCTCGAGCCGATCTTCAGGGAGCACAACGGCCGCAACGGCCGCCTGTCGGTACAGACCGACCCGCGCCTCCACCGCGACGCCCAGGCGCTCGCGGACCAGGCCGTGGAGTTCCATGAGCTCGCCGACAACATCGTCGTGAAGATCCCGGCCACCAAGACCGGCCTGGAGGCCATCGAAGAGGCCAGCTACCGCGGCGTGTCCATCAACGTGACCGTCTCCTTCTCCGTACCCCAGGCGGTGCAGGCGGGAGAAGCCATCGAGCGCGGCCTGAAGCGCCGCGAGGCCGAGGGCCATGACATCTCCGAGATGGGCCCCGTCGTCACCATCATGGTGGGACGCCTCGACGACTGGCTCAAGGAAGCCGCCGAGCGCGAGGGACTCTCCGTGGACCCGGAGGCCCTCGATTGGGCCGGCGTCGCGTGCATGAAGCGTGCCTACAAGATCTTCCAGGAGCGCTGCTACCGCTCGCGCGTCCTGTCCGCCGCGTTCCGCAACGTCAACCACTGGGCTGAGTTCGTGGGCGGCGACGTGGTGGTCTCCCCGCCGTTCAAGTGGCAGAAGACCATCAACGAGTCCGGATATGAGACCGTCCCCCGCATGGACGAGCCCGTCAAGCAGGAGCACCTCAACGAGCTGCTGAAGATCGAGGACTTCCGCCGCGCCTACGAGGTCGACGGGATGACGCCCGAGGAGTTCGAGGACTTCGGCCCCACCCGCAAGACCCTCCGCCAGTTCCTCGCGGCAGACGCCGATCTCGACGCTCTCGTCCGCGACATCATCGTTCCAGCCCCCTGAGGAGTGGGTACATGACAGACAAGTTGCTCCGCGTAGCCATCATCGGCGCCGGCCGCATCGGCCGGGTGCACGCCCAGGCGATCGCGTCGCACCCCCGCGCCGAGCTCGTGCTCGTGTCGGATCCGTTCGGCACCGCGGCAGAGGATCTCGCCGCCGCGCATGGCGCACGGGCCGTGAAGGACGCCGCCGAGGTGTTCGCGGATCCTGAGGTGGACGCCGTGATCATCGGCTCGCCCACCCCGCTGCACGCCGAGCAGGTCCTTGCCGCGGCGCGGGCCGGCAAGGCCGTGCTCTGCGAGAAGCCGGTTGCTTCGTCGGTCGCGCAGGCGCGCGAACTGGAGGCCGATCTGGCCACCTTCCAGCACCCGCCGGTGATGGTGGGCTTCCAGCGTCGCTACGACCCGTCGATCAAGAAGGCGCACGATCTCGTCGCCGCCGGAGAGATCGGCCGCGTCGAGCAGATGACCATCCAATCGCGTGATCCCGCCGCTCCCCCGGCGAGCTACATCGCGCAGTCGGGCGGCATCTTCAAGGACTGCACCATCCACGACTTCG
This sequence comes from Tessaracoccus zhenghani, assembly GCF_054552775.1. Classification (NCBI taxonomy): domain Bacteria; kingdom Bacillati; phylum Actinomycetota; class Actinomycetes; order Propionibacteriales; family Propionibacteriaceae; genus Tessaracoccus; species Tessaracoccus zhenghani. Next base: position 1,816,829 of record NZ_CM137275.1, read on the forward strand.
ACCAGGCCCGGTTCTTCATGGGCGACATCGCCGAGGTCACCGCGTTCGGACAGAACAACATCCCCGAACTGGCGGACACCGGCGACTTCGACGGCGCGGTCGTCGTGCTGCGCAGCGTCGACGGTGCCGTGGCGTCGATCACCAACAACCGCCACTGCGCCGCCGGCTACGACCAGCGGATGGAGGTGCACGGTGCGGACGGTTCGCTGTTCGTCGACAACCTGCGCCCCACGTCGTTGACCGTGAACAAGAAGGACTTCAGCGCGGCCCAGGACCCATACCTGGACTACTTCCTGGAGCGCTACGCCGACGCGTACCGCGACGAGCTGGCGTCCTTCATCGACGCGATCAACGAGGGCGGCGAGGTGTCGCCGACCATCGGTGACGGCATCGAGGCCCTCGTGCTGGCCGAGGCGGCCGAGGAATCGGCTCGCAGTGGTCGCCCTGTGCGCGTCGAGTAGGAAGATGCGATACCGCCGGGCGTTGGATTGCTCCAAGGCCCAGCGGTTGCGCATGCCCCCGCACCTCACAGCGAACGCCCAGGTGCGACACCTTCTGCTCCGCCCTTCGCGACATCTAGTCTCTTCACCATGCTGGAAGACATCCTCGGGCTGCCGGCCCACCCACTGTTCGTGCACCTGCCCGTGGTCCTGTTGCCGCTGTCGGCGCTCGCCATCATCGCGCTCACACTGAAGCCCGCCTGGCGCCCCCGGTTCGCCATCGCCGTGCTGGGTCTCGTTGCCCTCGGCGCTCTGGGTGCGGTCGCGGCCTGGGGAACCGGCGACGACCTGGCCGCGAAGGTTGGCCTCCCCGTCGCCCACTCAGAACTGGGCATGTGGACCGCCCTGGCCTCCGTGGTGCTGCTGCTGGTGGGCGGGGCCTGGCTCTGGCGCGTTCGCAAGGCCGACGTGGCGTCAACGCGGGGCGTGTTCGGCTGGGTGGTCTCCGCGCTGGCGATCGTGGTGCTGGTGCTGGTGACCCTCACCGGCCACTCGGGCGCGACGGCGGCCTGGTCCGGCGTGGCGGTGAGGGCTGCGGCACCTGGGCAGAGCGCCTACACGATGGCCGACGTGGCGGCCCACAGCACGTCCGCCGACTGCTGGATCGCCGTCGATGGCAACGCCTACGACGTCACCAGTTGGATCCCGCAGCACCCGGGCGGCCCCGAGCGGATCGAGCCGCTGTGCGGCACGGACGCGACGGCACAGTTCACCGGCCAGCACGGCCAGAGCGAAGTCGCGCAGCCGACGCTGAAGAGCTACCTGCTCGGCCCACTGGCCTGACGGCGCTCGCTGACCCGGGTACCGGTGGCAGGTCAAGCCCAGCGGGACCGCGGGCGACCGCGGACCAGCACGGCGGAAGCGGTCAGGACCACCAGCGCAGATACCCAGAGGTTCACCTCGCCCCAGAGCCAATGAGCGCTGCCGTCCTGCCCGCCTACTGCCTCCACGATTGCTCCGACGGCGAAGGTCAGGACCGCGCCGGCGACCACTACGCCGACGAAGAACAGCACGCGGATCCACCTGCGGGCGCCGCCGGTTGCTGCGGCGACGAGTGCGACAACGGCGATGACGAACGCCAGCAGCCCGCCGAAGAAGAGCGGGTCTTCGAGAGGGCTCCTGCCAGGTCCGCCGGCGATGCCGATCGCAGCAGCCTTGAGTGCCCAGATGATGACGGCCGCGACGGCGGCCCATAGCGCGAGTCGGTGTGCATTCATGGGTTCAACGCTCGCTCAGGCAGGGCAGTACCGTCATCCCTCCGGAGAGTGACGTGTGATGAGATTGCGGTGACTAAACTCGGTTTCGTGACACGCAGGGTCATTGCGGCCACACTGTTCGTCTGCTGCGGACCGGTGTCTCTCTTGGCCGCCTGGAACGGCTTCGACTGGTATCTCGACGGGCCCACGCTCCTCATCGCGATCCTCGCGGGGTACACGGCCGGTGCCTGGTTGCCGCGCCTGGAGGCCGCTGGCAGCGTCGTGCTGAGTACCAGCCTGCTGGTGCTCGCCAACCAGGCCCTCGGCGACGGGTTCCATTGGCTCGACGACCTCGTGTTCTTCGCGGTACTCGTCGGGGGTCCCGCGCTCGCCGGGGCCGCCGTCAAGGCCCGCGCGCTGCACGTCGGTCGGCTCGCTCGGCTCCAGGCGGAGTTGGAGGAGCAACAGCGCATCGACGTCGAGGCGGCGCGGCTGGACGTGCTCAACGGGGTGCAAGCCGAGGTGCACGCGGACCTGGCCGAGCGGATCGCCGGGATCGCGCTCAGGGCCGAAGGCGCACTCCGCGGCGGTGACCGCACCGCGTTGCCCGTGCTCGAGCGCCAGGCGCGCCAAGTACTTGACCTGCTGCGCGACGCGGTCGGCTCCATGCGCGAGGAGACCCCGACGGCGGCGGACGTGCCGGAGCCGGAGCCCACGGCGCCCCGGACCGACTGGTCTCCCTCGGACGCCCTGATGGCAGCCGCGCTGGCCGTCGCGATGGGGGTCGAGGTGGCGTTGACCTCCGACGCGCGGGGCCCGCTCCTCTGGGTAGATGTCGTCGGGGCTGCCGCCGTATGCACGCCCCTCGTCTGGCGCCGGACCCACCCCATCCTCGCGGCTGCCGTCTCCTCGGCGCTCGGGGTACTGATGAGCGCGTGGCTGACGCCGATCTCCTCCCTCGTCACGGGCATCGCTCTGCTTTCGGCCCTCTTCTACAGCATCGGCGCATGGTGCCCGGCGCGCCGGTTGCTGCTGGGCGGGGCGATCACCGCCGCCGGTGTGGTCGCGATCGAGCTCGTCGGCCCTGGAGAGGGCGTTGGGCCCGTGCTTCTGTGGTCGCTCAGCGCGCTCCTACTGGGCCGAATCGTCAGCGGATGGCAGGAACGGCTGCGCCGGACACGGGAGGTGGTGGAAGCGCTCGAACGCGGGCGGGGCGCGGCGGTCCGGCTCGCTGTCGCGCGGGAGCGCGAGGCGTTGGCCAGCACGCTGCACGACACCGTCGCACATGGGATGACCGTCGTCTGCCTGCATGCGGGCGCACGGCAGCGGCAGGGATCCGGCCAGGATGCCACGCTGAGCCTCATCGCACAGGTCGCGGCGCAGAGTCTCGACGAGCTGAAGAACGGCCTCGAAACCATCGAATCCCGCGCGGCACCCCTGGACCCGGCCCGCCTCGCCGCCATCGGCCGACGAGCCGGCGTCGACGTCACGGTGAGCGCGGACCCCGTGCCCGCCGGCGCCGCCGCCGTCCTCGCGCACCGTATCGTCCGCGAGGCGATCATCAACGTCGCCCGCCACGCCGCCGGAGCGACGGCGCAGGTGCGCGTCAGGAGACTCCCAGGGGCGATCATGCTCGAGGTCCTCGACGGCGGCGCTGAGCACACCGGCAACGCGCTCCCCGGTACCGGCACGGGCACGGGACTGAAGGGGCTCGCCGCGGCCATCGCGGCGGCCGGAGGAACGCTCGACACCGGCCCCACCGCCGGGGGCGGCTTTCGCGTCGCGGCCACCATCCCTCAGGAGAACCCATGACCACCATCCTGCTGGCTGACGACCAGGAACTCGTCCGCACCGGCCTGAGGATGATCCTCTCCGCGGAAGATGACCTCGACGTTGTCGCTGAGGCGGCGGACGGGCGGGAGGCGATAGACCTGGCGCGCACGCTCCGCCCGGACCTGGTGCTCATGGACATTCGGATGCCGAAGGTCGACGGCATCGACGCAACACGAGCGATCATCACCGCCACCACGGGCGTCCGCGTCGTCATGCTCACCACCTTCGACCGGTCCCAACTCGTCTACGACTCGCTCGTCGCCGGCGCCAGCGGCTTCCTGCTCAAGGACGCACCCACAGACCAGCTCCTCTCGGGCGTGCGCGCCGTTGCCCGGGGAGAGGAACTCCTGGCGCCCAGCATCACCAGGCGGCTGATCGAACAGTTCACGCGCACAGGACACGCGGGCCCGCCGCCGGGATACCACTTGCTCACCGAGCGGGAGACCGAGGTGCTGACCCTCATCGCCCGGGGGAAGTCGAATGCGGAAATCGCCGAAACGCTGTTCGTCGGCATCCAGACCGTGAAGACGCACGTCGCGCGGGTGTTGCAGAAACTCGGGCTCCGGGATCGCGTCCAGGCTGTCGTCCTGGCCTATGAGCACGGGATCGTCCGCCCCGGGGAGTGACCAGTCAGTACGGGTTCAGGGAGAAGTAGATCCACCCGGCGATCACGAGGATGAGCACCATCGTCGAGACAATGATCCGCGCCGTCCTATGCTGGACCACGCCCGTGACGATGCCCCAGGTGGAACCCAGGCACAACAGAATTGCGACCACCACGTCGGCCTCCCCAGGACCCCGGGCCGCGCGTCAGCCCGTGGGCTGATTCTGTCATCCCGCGTCCCCCCATGCACCGTTCCGCGCAACGGCCCAGGACCGCCCCTGCTACTACGCCGCTGCGTACCCATGCCATCTGTTCAAGGACGACTGCGCCATCCCTTGTGTCAGGTTTGTTCAACGTTTACAGTCGCTCCATGGATAAGCACACGACTCCGGCGGAGCACGCCGCTCATCTCGACGACCTCATCAAGGGCCGGCGCTTCGTGATGGTCACCACGCGCGACGCCGACGGCGCGCTCATGAGCCGCCCCATGACCATCGCGGAGCGGGAGGAGTCGGTCTTTCGTTTCATCACACAGGGCGACAACGACGTCTCGACCCAGTCCGACGGGCAGCAGGTGAACCTTTCGATCATGGATGGCAGCGCCTACGTGTCGATGTCGGGCACTGGTCGGGTCGAACGCGACACGGCCAAGAAGCGCGAACTGTGGAACCGCATCCAGGAGGCGTACGCCGGAGATGCCGAAGACCCGGCCAACGTCATCCTCGAGGTGAACGTCAACACCGCCGAGTACTGGGACGGCGGCAGCCAGGTGGCGACGCTGATCGGGTTGGCCAAGGCCGCTGTCACGGGCAAGCGACCAGACCAGGGTGAACACGGCACGGTCCAACTCTGACCCTGACCACATCGCGCTGCGTCGCGACAGGCTGCGTCGCTCCAGGCTGCGTCGCTATAGACAGGAAATCCCCAGCCAGGGTAGCTGGCTGGGGATTTCTCATCTGTTGCTGGTGGTGCGCGCGAGAGGAGTTGAACCTCCACGCCCTTGCGGGCACCGGCACCTGAAGCCGGCGCGTCTGCCATTCCGCCACGCGCGCATCCGGGTCTCTCGACCCGACGTCAAACCTTAGCACCCCCTCGCCGCGGCGCACAAAACGGCGACAGCCAGGGGGCACCGCGGCATCACGGGACGAGGTACCCGGCGGCCCTGAACAGCTCGTACCACTCGGGGCGGGTGAGCTCGACGTCTGCCCCGGCGGCTGCCTTTGTGACGCGCTCGGGAGTGGTCGTGCCCAGCACAACCTGGATGTTGGCCGGGTGGCGGGTGATCCAGGCGGTGGCGATACCCTCCGGCGCGACCCCGTACTTGGCAGCCAACCGGTCGATGACGGCGTTGAGCTCCGGGTAGTCGGCGTTGCCGAGGAACACGCCGTTGAAGAATGCAGCCTGGAACGGCGACCACGCCTGGACGGTGATGTCATGGAGGCGGCAGTAGTCGAGGATGCCCAGGTCCAGGCTCACCGACTGCTTCACGTCCACCATGTTGGCCGCCACGCCCTGCGCGACGATGGGCGCGTGCGTGATCGACAGCTGCAACTGGTTCGCGACGAGGGGTTGACGCACGTATCGCTTCAGCAGCTCGATCTGGTTCGGGGTGTGGTTGGAGACGCCCACGTGCCGGACCTTGCCGGCGGTCACCGCCTCATCGAGCGCCCGGGCGACCTCCTCGGGTTCCACCAGCGCGTCCGGACGGTGGAGGAGGAACACGTCGAGGTAGTCCGTCTCCAGGGCGGTCAGCGAATCGTCGATCTGGCGCACGAGGTGCTCGTAGGAGAAGTCGAAGAAGGGGCCGTCCTTGTTGATCCCGGCCTTCGTCTGCAGGATGATCTCCCCGCGCTCCGCCGCGCTGAGGCGCAGCGCCTCCGCGAACCGCTTCTCGCACCCGTGGTAGGGCGCCGAGCCGTAGATGTCGGCGTGGTCGAAGAAGTTGATCCCCGCCTCGCGGGAGGCGGTGTACAACGCGCGGATCTCGTCGTCGGTCTTGTCCTGGATGCGCATCACGCCGGTGACGACAGCGGGAACCTCAAGGTCCGTCGTGCCGAGCCGATGAGTCTTCATGGGGCCCTCCTAGCCGCCCGTCACCACTGACGGGTTCTCAGCCCCAGCCTATTGCCCGCGCTCACGGAGCACTCAGGTCAGGCACCGATGGCGCGACGGTGGCCCGGGCGTCGCTCGAGCAGGTCCCGGTGCACCGCAGCCAGGTCCGTGGACACCTCGAGCAGGTCATGCTGGGCCGCCAGCAACCGCCCGGCCTCGGTCAGGTCCGGCGCCTCGCCGGAGAGGACGGCCCGCGCCGTCGTCTCGAACTCGCGGGTGGTGGACGCGCGGTGCACGGCCACCTCGTGGAGCCAACCGTCGTACACGGGGATGTCGCGCACCAGCACAGGTACACCGCTGGACAGCGCTTCCAGCACGACGATGCCCTGGGTCTCCTCGTGCGACATGAAGCAGAAGAGGTCCGCCCCTGCGTAGGCGTCGCGCACCTCGTCCGGCGGGATGTGGCCCAGCAGGTGGAGGTTCGACGGCGGGTGGGCCAACGCGGCCCGCACATCCGGCGTCATCGCGGCATTGGGTGCGGTGCCCGCCCAGTAGAAGTCCGCCTCCGGCATGGAGCGGGCGAGATCGATGTACTCGAGGATGCCCTTGCGCACCATCAGGTGCCCGACGCTCAGCACCACGTGGCGATCCGACGCGATGCGGTGCCGCGCGCGGAACCGCGTGCGGGCCTCCGCGCCACCGGAGAAGAAGCGCGTGTCGACGCCGTTGGTGAGCACGCGGATGGGCGCGGTGATCCGGTAATTCTCGATGATGCCGCGCGAATAGGGCGTGGGGGTGACCACGACGTCGCCGCGGCGGTACACGACGCCCAGCCACTTCTCGAACAGCGGCGCGAAGGTTCGCGCGCCCACCCAGGACTGTTCGAAGTCCTCCCTGGTGGAATGCGCGAACACGACGACGGGGATCCCCAACGCCCTGGCGAGAACGCCGACGAGCACGGAATCCGGGAAGATGGTGTTGAGCTGCACGATGTCGGGCCGCTTCCACAGCTTCACCAGTTGCGAACCCAGATTGAGCAGCATCTTCGCCTGATGCCGCATGGCGGATCCGACGCCGCTGCGTTCCATGAGCCGGCCGGCTCCCGAGTAGAGACAGACCCGCAGACCTGCGTCGGGGTGCGTCTCCGCTGCTGGCACTAGAGACCCAGCCATGGGAACACCACCTTCAGAATGGTCATAACGCCTGTTGTGTAGAGCACCACTCCCCACGGCTTGCACAGGAAGATGATGAGCAGGTAGGTGCGCCACCGCATGTTGGTGAGCCCAGCCATGTAACACAGTACGTCGTCAGGGGCCAGTGGAAGGGCAATCGCGATAGCGAAATACTTCATGAACTTTGGATGGTCCAGCCATTTGCCGTACCGCTCCAGTGTGCGCTGCGAGAAACGGGCGACGACCATGTCGCGGCCGACGTGGCGCGAGACGAAGAACACCAGGGTGGAACCCAGCACGGTGGTGAGGTACGCCCAGAGGGTGCCCTCGATCTGGCCGAAGATGATGGGCGCCGAGATGATGGCGCCGGAACCCGGGATCACCGGCACGACGGACTCGAGCGACCCGATGAGGATGAAGGCCACGGGGGCGAGGAGCCCGAAGCCGTCGACGAACTCACGCAGGGACGCCACCGACGTCAGCACCCCGCTGGAGAACCCCAGGACGATGAGGGTGATGACGCCGGCGAGGCCGATGAGGGTCAACACGTGGATCAGCCTCTTCAGCCGTTTGGCTCGCGCCGGATCCGCCGGCGTTGTGACGTCCTCGTGTTCCAGCGGCTCCATGACCTCCCCTTGCATCGGGACAGTTCTCCCCTGCCCAGTGTGCACGTCGGAGGTCTCAACAGTCGTCATGGACCTCATCCTTCACCAGAAATCAGTTGGGCCGCATCAGGCCAACGTCTGGTTGCAACCCCTACTTCAGTTGGATATCCCCGGGGTTTGACTCGGGGTCGGCCGGCACCGGGAGTTGGTGCGCCAGGGCGGGGTGGCGGGGAGGAGCGACTCGTATTCGGCCACCAGTGCGTCCTGGTACTCGCCGCGATAGGTTCCGTCGAAGAAGCGCGCGAAGACCCCCTCGTTGCGCTGTGAGATCCGCCACGAGTCGGTCTTCGCTCCGTTGCTGTGGGTTACGGTGTCAACTCCACCAGAGTTGTCGGCCAGTGGTCGCCCCCGCCACCCCACGCGGCCGGGCGGTGGCAACTTGCTGCAACACCTCCGGCGCCACCACCACCACGCGACATGCTGGAGCCACACACCGTAGAAGGAGAACCCGATGGCACTCGCCACCCCCACCCCGTCCAGCGCTGACATCGGCGTCACCGGCATGGGCGTCATGGGATCCAACCTGGCGCGCAACCTCGCCCGCCACGGCCACAAGGTGGCCATCCACAACCGCACCGCCGCCAAGACCGAGGCCGTGATGGCCCAACACGGCGACGAGGGTACGTTCATCCCAGGCGAGTCGATGGACGACTTCGTGGCCTCCCTCACGTCGCCCCGCGTCGCGATCATCATGGTTCAGGCCGGCCCCGCCACCGACGCCGTCATCGAGGAGCTCGCCTCCCGCATGGACGAGGGCGACATCATCGTTGACTGTGGCAACGCGCTGTTCTCCGACACACGCCGCCGTGAGGCTGCGCTCCGCGAGCGCGGGCTGCACTTCGTCGGCTGCGGCGTCTCCGGCGGCGAGGAGGGCGCGCTGCTCGGCCCGTCGATCATGCCCGGCGGCTCGGAGGAGTCCTACCGCCGCCTCGGCCCCATGCTGGAATCCATCTCCGCTCATGTCGACGGCGAACCCTGCTGCACCCACGTGGGCGCGGACGGCGCCGGCCACTTCGTCAAGATGGTCCACAACGGCATCGAGTACGCCGACATGCAGGTCATCGGCGAGGCCTACGACCTCCTCCGCCGCGCGCTGGGCCTCAGCCCCGCGGAGATCGCCGACATCTTCGAGGAGTGGAACAAGGGCGACCTCGATTCCTACCTGATGGAGGTCTCCGTCGAGGTGCTGCGCCAGGTCGACGCCCGCACCGAAACGCCGCTGGTCGACGTCATCGTCGACGCGGCCGGCCAGAAGGGCACCGGCGCCTGGACCACCCAGACCGCACTCACGCTGGGGGTGCCGGTCACCGGCATCGGCGAAGCGACCTTCGCCCGCGGGTTGTCGTCGTCGCCCGTCCAGCGCGAGGGCGCACACGGCTTCGCGTCCGAGGCCGCCGGCTGGTACATCGAGGACAGCGACGCCTTCATCGAGGACGTCCGCCAGGCGCTGTACGCGTCGAAACTGGTGGCCTACAGCCAGGGCTTCAACCTGATCCAGGCCGCCGCCGCCGAATACGACTGGGACATCAGCCTCGGCGACATGGCCCGCATCTGGCGCGCCGGCTGCATCATCCGGGCCCGCTTCCTCGGGGAGGTCACCCGCGCCTACGAGGGCAACCCGGATCTGCCGCTGCTCATCGCCGACAAGTACTTCTACGACAAGGTGGTGGCCGCGCTCCCGTCGTGGCGCCGCGTGGTGAGCCTGTCGGCCCTGCACGGCGTGCCGGCCCCGGTCTTCTCGTCGTCGCTGTCCTACTACGACGGGGTGCGCAGCCCCCGCCTGCCCGCCGCGCTCATCCAGGGTCAGCGCGACTACTTCGGCGCCCACACCTACAAGCGCGTCGACGACGAGGGCAGCTTCCACACCCTGTGGGCAACCGACGAGCGTCAGGAAGTGGTGAGCTGACATGCAGCTACGGGAAGATGCGAAGTGGGCACTTGTGGTGCCAACCTCCATGGGTGTGCGGATCACGCCGGAGAACCGGCAGCCGGTGCACTCCTCGAGCCGCTACCTGATGCAGGCCACCTCGGCCGAGACCAACGTCGCCTCCGTGGCGTCCCATCTTGGCCTGCCGGTCAAGGTGCTCACCAGGTTCGTCGACGGCTCCCCCATCTCGGCGTTCATCAAGGCGGATCTGCGCGCCCGCGGCATGGCCTACGAAGGCCCTGAGGTGCCGCAGGGCGACGCCTGGGGCAACCGCCACCAGTTCAACATCGCCGACGCCGGGTTCGGCGGCCGCGCGCCGCGCGTCTGGAACGACCGCGCCGGCGAGGTGGGACTGGACCTGAAGGTCGCCGACTACGACCTGGACAAGCTGTTCCGCGACGAGGGCGTGAAGATCCTGCACCTGTCCGGCCTGGTGGCGGCGCTGTCTCCCCAGACCTCGACGTTCTGCGTGGAGCTGGCCAAGAAGGCCCGCGAGCACGGCACGGCGATCAGCTTCGACCTCAACTTCCGGGCGTCGTTCTGGAAGGGTCGCGAGGACGAACTGCACAGGGCCTTCCACGAGATCGCCCAGCTCTGCGACATCCTCTACGGCAATGAGGAGGACTTCCAGCTGTGCCTGGGCATTCCCGGCCCGGAGGCCGGCGGCGAGGACATCGCCGACGAGATCGGCAGCTTCAAGGCCATGATCGCCCGCATCTCCGAGCGGTACCCCCGCGCCTCGTTCATCGGCACGTCGCTGCGCGAGGTCATCTCCGCCAACCACCACCGCTGGGGCATGGTGCTCTGGGGCGAGGGTGAGTTCCACGTCGCCCACCTCCGCGACATCGACGTTCTCGACCGCATCGGCGGCGGCGACGGCTCTATCGGCGGCGTCCTCCACGGCCTGCTGCGCGGTTGGCCCGCGGAGAAGTGCATGCAGTTCGGCTGGGCGACGGGGGCCCTCGCTGCCACGTCCCTCAACGACTACGGCTCCCCCATGGATGAGGCGCAGGTTTGGTCCATCTGGGAGGGCAACGCGCGTGTCCAGCGATGAATGAAGCCGCTGAGCCGTCCCACGCCCCAGGTGCGGGACGACCGGCCGGACGTAGGGTGGTCCCATGACGAAGCTGTATCCCGGAGTGCCCGACGCTGCAACCGTCGGAGGCCCAGACCAGGTCCTCACCGAGGAGCAGATCCGCACGTTCGTCCTCGATGAGCTGCGTCGCTACGACTTCGACGGCAAGCGCGTCACCCTCGTCGTGCCGGACGGCACGCGCCACGCCCCCGTCGACATGGTGGCCAAGGTCATCCACGAGGCCCTCGGCCAGCGCCCGAAGGACGTCCGCGTGGTCATCGCGCTGGGCACCCACGACTACATGGGCGACGAGGCCATCGGCCGGCTCATGGGCTCGGCGCCGGGACGGTTCGAGGAGACCTACCCCGGTTGGGAGATCCACAACCACGACTGGCGCAACCACGACACCTTCGCCCACCTCGGCACCATCCCGGCCGCGCGCATCGGCGAGCTGACCGACGGCCGCCTGACTGACCGCGACATGACGGTGCTCGTCAACAAGATGGTCGTCGACACCGACATCTCGCTGGTGCTCGGCCCTGTCCTTCCCCACGAGGTGGTGGGCATCTCCGGTGGCAACAAGTACTTCTTCCCCGGACTCTCCGGCCACGACGTCATCGACATGTCCCACTGGGTGGGCGCCCTGATCACCAGCTACGAGATGATCGGATCCGTCGGCATCACCCCCGTGCGGCAGATGATCGACGCGGCGGCCGCGCTCGTCCCGTCGACGAAGCTGCTGCTCGGCATGATCGTCAAGCCCGGCTCCGACGACCTGCAGTTCATGGCCTTCGGCGACACCCGCTCCTCCTGGGAGGCCTGCGCCGAGGTGTCCAGCCAGGTGCACGTGAAATACGTGCCAAAGGCGTACAAGCGGGTGGTCTCCGTGATCCCGCAGATGTACGAGGACATGTGGACGGGCGCGAAGGGCTTCTACAAGATGGAGCCCGTCGTCACCGACGGCGGCGAGTTGATCATCTACGCACCGCACATCAAGGACGTGTCCGTGATGCACCCGGGCGTCGAGGAGATCGGCTACCACAACCGGCAGTACTTCGTCGGGCAGTGGGAGCGGTTCAAGAACCACCCGTGGGGCGAACTGGCACACTCGACGCACCTGCGCGGCCTGGGCGACTACGACCCGGCCACCGGGGTCGAGACCAACCGCGTGACCGTGACGTTGGCCACGGGCATCCCGCGCGAGGTGGTGGAGAAGATCTCGCTGAACTACCTGGACCCGGCCGACGTGGACCTGGAGGCGATGTCGGCAGACCCGGACACGCTCGTGGTGCCCAACGCCGGCGAACTGCTGCACCGGACTGAGGAGCAGAGGGGCAGGCTCCCCGCCTGAGACGGGAGATCGGGCCCGCGAAGACGCGGTGCCAGATCCCGCACTACGGCCCGGACACGTCGCGTAGTGCGAGATCCCGCACCGAAGTCTGTGCTGGAACCGCCACTACGACGGCGGGCCGACCCGTCTTGCGACTCTTGCCCCCGTCCGTACATCACCGTCAACCCCCAGGCGCCCTACCGGCCGCCACCACCGCGTCGTCCGCGCATTGCTGCCATCCACCGCGGCCACGGACGACCCGCAGCCGGTCAACGGGTGACTCCCGACCAGCTGGGGCCGTCGTCGCTCACCCGCTGGAAGCCGAGGCCGAGGATGGTGACGCTGAGCAAGGCAGTCAACACGGCAGGTCGGCGCCAACCACGCCCGCCCGGCCAGCTTGGCCGTCCTTGGCGAACGAGCACGGTGCCAGATCTCGCAGTACTGCGCAGGCGCGCCGCGTAGTGCGAAATCTCGCACCGACGTCGGTGCTGGAACCGACACTCCGACGGCGGGTCGAGCCGTCTTGCGACTTCTGCCACCGTCCCATCAGCACCGCCAACCATCGAGCTGGCATTGGCCTTCAGCACCCGCGTCGTCCACGCATTGCTGTCACCAGACCAGCTCAGGCCGCCACCACGCGTTGGACGCCCCGCTGGACGGCCAATCAACGCTCGAAGTGTTGTCCGACGCCCACCAGGTGTTGTCCGTTTCCAGTCAGGTGTTGTCCGTTGGCCCAGGCCCCTTCCCCGCCCTCGGCTCCCGTTCCAGGCTGGACCCGTGTATGCACGCAAGAACATCCCAGACCCGTTCCTCAAGCAGATCGGCGAACAGGCCCAGGTCGTCAGCACCCGGCAACTACTCGACGGCGGGCTGAGCCGACGCATCATCGCCCGCATGGCGCAGGAGTGGACCCCGGTTGCGCCCGGTCTCCACCTCCTTGGCCCACCGTCGTTCGCGGCCGCAGCGTGGGCGGGGCTGCTGCGCGGCGGCAGCGAGGCCGTGGTGGGCGGGCTCGCCTCGGGCCACCTGCACGACGCGGTGCGCGACGCCCCGTCGAAGGTCACCGTCTGGGCGCCCAAGGCCCGGGCCGACTTTGATCTCGACCGATGGCAGATCAGGTTCCGCCGCGCCACCCGGCACGGTGCGCTGAGCCTCCGTCGGACCAGCGTCGAGGTCACGCTGCTGGACATCGCGGACGAGACGACGGAGAACGACGCCGTCTCGGCAGTCGCGCGCGCACTGGCGAAAGGACTGACAACCCCCGAGCGGGTCCTCAAGTAACTGGAGGCGACACCCGGGGTCAGGCACCGGGCTGTCCTGCGCGAACTGTGCGGCCAGGCGGGCCGCGGAATCGAGAGTGCCCGGTGACCGACACGTCACCTCGACCCCCCGTCGTAGTGACAGATGTGGCACCCCGGACGGTTCCAGAATCGTCACGACGCGGGCTCCGGAAGCGTTGTGTCGAGTTCGACACCCGGACGGCAGCGAAACGGCCCCCGCACCAGGAGTGCGGGGGCCGTGCCGAGGGAACAGAGGTCACTCGCGCGGATCGTTGGCGATGTTGCCGCGGCGGGCGCCGGTCTCGCCGTGGGTCACACCGCTGGCGGCCGGGATGACGTCGGCGGCGGCCGGGTCGACCGACTGAGCCGAATCGGGCTCCACAGCGGAGGCGCGGGCCTGCAGCGTCTGGAAGTTGTCCATGACCTGCCTGCGGCCGAGCGGGTACCAGAAGAGCATGATGGCGGAGGTGATCAGGTACAGGATGCCCGGCACCAGGAGGAACAGCAGGTAGATGCCGTTCTTGGTCTCCAACGACTGCTGGACCCCTGCCTGCGCGGCCTCGGAGCTGTAGCCGACGGAACCCACGGCCCAGCCGACGACGTAGCCGGCGGCGGCCTGACCCAGCTTGCGGCTCCAGCTGTAGATGGCGTACACGGTGCCGTCGTCGCGCTCGCCGGTCTGGATCTCCTGGTAGTCGAGGACGTCGGTGATGACCGCCCAGACGAGGGTGTTGTACATCGCCACGCCGATGGAGAGGACGAAGAACAGTGCGATGAACAGCCACGGGTTCGAGATCTTCATGATCCACATGACGATGGAGAGCAGCCCGGAGACGGCGAGCATCGTGCCGATCATCTCCTTCTTGCCGAACTTCATGGCCAGGCGGGTGGCGACCAGCGCGATGATGAAGACAGGGGCGATGGCGACGATCTGCGCGGTCGACATCATGCCGCCGTTGTTGGAGTAGTCCTTCCACAGGTACGCGGTGGTGGTGGAGGCGATCTGGTTGCCGATGAGGAAGACGATGGCGCCGACGACCAGCGCGATCAGGGGGCGGTTCTTCGTGAGGGTGCCGAGCATCTGACCGAACGAGGCCTGCTGGTCCTTGGGCTTGAGGATGGACTGGACGCGCTCCTCGACGTTGAAGTAGCACAATGCATAACAGGCGACTGCGGCGATGGCACAGGCGACGGCGGCCAGCGCCATCCGGGTGGGGTCGAGCTGGTCGACGCCGTTGGCATTCTCCACGAACACCACCTGGGGGAGCACGGCGGAGATCAGCAGGAAGGCGAGCTGGGCGCCCACGGAGCGGAACACCGACAGCGACGCGCGGTGCTCGGGCTTGTTGGAGATGACCGCGGCCATCGAGCCGTAGGGGATGTTGATCATCGTGTAGAAGACCGAACCCCACACGATGTAGGTGACGATCATGTAGAGCACGCGCATCGCGTAACTCGCGTCGACGGCGAACGGCATGAACATCATCGCGCCGGCCAGGGCGACGGGGATGGCGATGCGGAGGATCCAGGACTTGAAGCGGCCGCTCGACGAGGGCTTGAGCACGTCGACGAGGCGCCCCATGCCCACATCGGTGAAGGCGTCCAGGAGGCGGGCCAGCAGGAACAGCAGACCGACATGGGCCGGGTTGATGCCCCATCACGTCGGTGTAGAACACCATGAAGAACATCATTTGGAGCATGAAGGTGAAGTCGTTGCCGAAGTCACCGAAGAGGTAGCCGATCTTGTCGCGCCACCCGAAGGGGCGAACCGTCCGGTTCTGAGTGCTGATGGACATTTGTTTCCGTCTCCTCGACGAGGCAGCACCCGTGCTGCCGAGGCCAGTGCAGTTCGGTACCGCACCGATCTGCTCCCATAGGTTGATGAAGTAAATGTCTCATTCGAGTCGCTGGCCACCTCAAAGTTGCCGCCTGTTGCACTCCTGTCAACTTGACAGTTCAACCACCACTGTGGGGTGTCGAGCCATTCCCGGGCACTGCAACTTATGGCAATCTGGAGGAAGGCAAAGTTGCCGCGGGTTGAATTGAGGCACTGACCCGGACCCTCAAGCAAAGGAGCTCACATGTTGGGCGCCCGTACCTCCCTCTCCCGCACCATCACGTCGCTCGACGGTGTGTGGGACTTCTCGGTCGACACGCAGAACAGCGGCATCGAGCAGCGCTGGTTCGCCGGGCCCCTGGAGCAGCCGCGCCCCATGCCGGTGCCGGCGTCGTACAACGACATCACCACCGAATCCGCGGTCCGCGACCACGTCGGCTGGGTCTGGTACCAGCGCACCGTCACGGTGCCCCGCCTCGCGGACGGCGAGCGGTTGTTCCTCCGCTTCGGCTCGGCCTCGCACGAGGCCCGCGTCTGGGTCAACGACGACGAGGTGGCCTCCCACGTGGGCGGCTACCTGCCGTTCGAGGCCGACGTCACGGATCTCGCCGGGCGACAGTTCCGGCTCACCGTCGCCGTCGACAACCGCCTCAGCTGGCAGAGCATCCCGCCGGGCTTCGTGTCCGTGGACGAGCTGGGCAACGCCACCCAGTACTACTTCCACGACTTCTACAACTACGCCGGCCTGCACCGCAGCGTGTTGCTCTACACGCGCCCCCAACTGGCGGTGACCGACGTGACCATCACCACGGGGATCGACGGCAGGGCCGGCGTCGTGGACTACGCCGTCGAGGTCGCGGATGCAACTCAGGGACCGGCGGAAGCGGCGGCCACCCAGGTGTCGGTGCGCGTCCTGGACGCCGCTGGCGTGGAGGTCGGCAGCGCAGCGGGGGCCGCCGGCCGGGTCCGCGTCGAGGACGCCGAGCTCTGGGAACCCGGCCGCGGCTACCTCTACACGCTGGAGGTCACCGCCGGCGAGGACGTCTACCCCCAGCCGTTCGGCATCCGCACCGTCGAGGTGAAGGACTCGCAGTTCCTCATCAACGGCCGGACATTCTACTTCCGCGGCTACGGCCGGCACGAGGACAACCTGGTGCGCGGCAAGGGCCACGACGACGCGCTCATGGTGCACGACTTCGAACTCATGGCCTGGCAGGGCGCCAACTCCTTCCGCACCTCGCACTACCCGTACGCCGAGGAGGTCATGGACCACGCCGACCGGATGGGCTTCGTCGTCATCGACGAGACCGCCGCCGTCGGCATGAACCAGGGCCTCTCGGGCGGCATCTTCGGCGACGGCAAGCCACGCTCCACGTTCTCCCCTGAGACCATCAACGACGAGACCCGGCGCGTCCACGAGGCGCACATCCGCGAGCTCATCGCGCGCGACAAGAACCACCCCAGCGTCGTGCTGTGGTCGATCGCCAACGAGCCCGAGACCTGGTCGGACGCGAGCCGCGCCTACTTCGAGCCGCTCGTAGCCGCCACGCGCGACGCGGACCCCAGCCGCCCCGTCGGCTACGTCAACGTGCAGCTGTCCACGCCGGACAAGGAGAAGGTGGCAGACCTCTACGACGTCGTCATGCTCAACCGGTACTACGGCTGGTACTGGGACAACGGCAACCTCGAACTCGCGGAGAAGCACCTCCGTGAAGAACTCGACGGGTGGCTCACCCTCGCCCCCGGCAAGCCCATCCTGTTCACCGAATACGGCCCCGACACCCTCAACGGGTTGCGCGACTTCCACCGCCGCCCCTGGTCCGAGGAGTACCAGGTGGACATGCTCGCCATGTTCCACCGGGTGTTCGACGACTACCCCGAGGTGGTCGGCGAGCAGATGTGGAACTTCGCTGACTTCCAGACCACCCCCGGCATCATGCGCGTGGGTGGCAACAAGAAGGGCATGGTCACCCGCGACCGGCTGCCCAAGTCGGCCGCCTACGACGTGCGCAAGCGCTGGCACCAGCTGCGCTCCGAGCAGGGCAACTGACGGCCGCCATGCAGCCCATCGACCTCCACGCGCCGTTGCCGCGCAGTCTCCAATGGGTCGCCGACGGTGTGGCCGCCTCGCTGGCCGAGCCCGGCGCGAACCGCATCCGCGTCGGTGTCGCCTACTCGGGCGGAGTCGACTCCACCGTGCTGGCGGCCCTCACCGCCCGCGCCGTCGGCGAGGCGAACACGGTGCTGCTGCTGGGAGTGTCGCCGTCGTTGGCCAAGCGGGAGCGACGGCTCGCCCACCGCCAGGCGGAGCAGCTCGGGCTGCCCCTGGTGGAGGTCGCCACCAACGAGCTCGCCAACGCCGACTACGCCGCCAACCCGGTGGACCGCTGCTACCACTGCAAGGACGAGTTGTTCACGGTGCTCGACACCCGTGTGGCCGTCGCACTGCAGCTGACGGCCATCGCCTACGGCGAGAACGCCGACGACGCCTCCCGGCCGGACCGTCCCGGCAGCCGGGCGGCCGCCGAGCACCGCGTCCTCCATCCCCTCGCCGACGCCGGCGCCAGCAAGGCCGACGTCCGCGCAGTCGCCGTCGAACTCGGCCTGGCCAGCGCCCTGAAACCCGCGGCCCCCTGCCTCGCCAGCCGGATCCCGCACGGGGAACCGGTCAGCGCGGAGAAGCTGACGGCCATCGACCTGGCGGAGGACGCCGTGCTCGCCGCCGGATTCTCCGACTGCCGGGTGCGTCACCACGGCAGCATCGCCCGCATCGAGGTGCCCGCGGACGAGTTCCACCTCATCGCCGACACCGCCGTGCGCCAGGAGCTTCTGAGCCGCGTCAAGGCGGCGGGTTTCCAGCACGCCACGCTCGACCTGGGCGGCATCCAGTCCGGGACCTTCACCCTCACCCTGCTCAACCGCCGCCCGGAGGCCCTGTGATGGACATCGCCACCCTCGACTTCGACCGCTTCCGCCGCCGCGGCTACCCGGAGGCCGTGTTCTGCATGGGCAAGACACTGGCCCAGGTGCACGCCATCGCCCGCGCGTGGCGGCAGAAGTCGGAGCAGACCGACCAGGAACTGGGCACCGTCCTGTTCACCCGCGCCACACCTGAGCAGCTCACCGCCATCCGCGACGAACTGCCCGGCGTCTTCATCGACGACACCGCCTCCCTGGCCGCCTGGCCGGGCGAACCCCCGGCGCCCAGCGGCGGTCGCGTCGTCGTCGTCTGCGCCGGCACCTCGGACCTGCCCGTCGCCCGTGAGGCGGCGCTGACGGCCCGCTACCTCGGGCGCGAGGTCACCGAAGTGGTCGACGTCGGCGTGGCGGGCCTGACCAGAGTCATCGCCCGTCTCGACGAACTCCGCGAGGCCGACGTCATCGTGCTCGCCGCGGGGATGGACGCCGCCCTGGTGCCCGTCGTGGCCGGTCTGGTGGCCTGCCCCGTCGTCGCGGTGCCGACCTCGGTGGGCTACGGGGCCGCGTTCGAGGGGGTCGCGGCGCTGTTGAGCATGTTGAACTCCTGCGCCCCCGGCGTGGGCGTCGTCAACATCGACAACGGCTACGGGGCGGGCCACTTGGCTGCCCAGATCGCGGCGCCCGGGAGGCATCATGCATGACATCCCCACTGGTGGGAGCCACTCCCACCACCATCACCATCCCCACGTGACCACCGCAGACGGCGACTCCGTCCCCTCCGGCACGAGGGTGCGGCCGACGCAGGTGGCCCCGTCACCGGAGCGCACCCGTCGCCTGTGGATCGACGCGTCCCAGGGCGCTGCCGGCGACATGTTGCTCGCCGCCCTCATCGACGCCGGGGCCGACGCCGGCTCGGTCGCCGCGGTCCTCGATCTCGTCGCCCCAGGGAAGCTGCACCTGCAGACCCGACGGGTGCGCCGCGGCCCGTTCGACGCGTTGAAGGTCGACGTCATCGCCGACGAGCCCGACCCGCCGGCCCGCCACCTGAGCGACATCCAGCGCCTGCTCTCCGCCGACGGCATCCCGGCCGTCACCCGCAGCCTCGCCCTCGCCGCGTTCCGCCCCCTGGCCGAGGCCGAGGCCGCCGTGCACGGCACCACCGTCGAGGAGGTCCACTTCCACGAGGTGGGCGCGCTCGACTCCATCGGCGACATCGTGGGCGTCGCCGAAGCCGTCCGCACCCTAGGCGTGAAGGACGCCTCCAGCTCCGTCGTCGCGGTGGGCACCGGCAGCGTCCGCACGCAGCACGGGCTGCTCACCGTGCCGCCGCCCGCCGTCGTGGCACTCGCCAGGGGCTGGCAGGTCGAGGCCGGCGGCCCGCCAGAGGCCGGTGAACTGACCACCCCCACCGGCATGGCGCTGATCCGCGCCCTCTGCAGCCAGGTGGAGGCCCTACCCACCATGACCCTCGACGGCGTGGGCACCGGCGCCGGCACCCGCGTCCGCAAGGACCTCCCCGGTGTGGTGCGCGTACTGCTCGGCACCGCCCCACGCATCGCGCCACGGGACGAGACCCCGTTCGAGGTGCAGGAGATCGCCGCCAACGTCGACGACCTGGACCCGCGGCTCTGGCCCGCGGTCCTCGACCGCCTGCTCGACGCCGGCGCCGTCGACGCCTGGCTGACTCCCATCATCATGAAGAAGGGCCGCCCGGCCCACACCGTGACCGCGTTGGCGTCGAAGGCCGACACCGGCGCCGTGGTCGAGGCCCTTGTCACGCACACATCGACCATCGGGGTGCGCATCGCCCACCCGTCGCACCGCCGGGTGCTGCAGCGGACGTGGCGACCGGTCGACATCGACGGCCACCAAGTGCGGATCAAGCTCTCCGGCGACGGGGAGGGCAGCCCCATCCAGCAGGCCACCGCCGAGTTCGTCGACGTGCAGGCGCTGGCTGAGGCCCTCGGGGTCGCCGAGCGGGTGGCGCTGGGGCGGGCCCACGCAGTCGCCTGGGCGCAGGGTCTGCACCCCGGAGCCCCCTGGCCGGAGCAACACCATGAGTGAGCCGAAGAAGCGCCGCAAGCAGGTCACGATCTACGACGTGGCGTTGGAGGCCGGGGTGTCGGCGTCGACGGTGTCACGAGCGTTCTCGAGGCCCGGCCGCGTGAACGCCGAGACCAGTGAACAGATCCACGCCGCCGCCACGAAGCTGGGCTACCGCACCAAACCGGTGCAGCACCCAGAGCAGGGCGTCGCGAAGAAGGCCCTCGGCCTGGTGGTGGCGGACGTCACCAACCCCGTCTACGCCCACATCATGCGGGGCTTCCAGCAGGAGGCGGCGCAGGCCGGATACACGGTGCTGCTGATGGACTCACAGGAGGACGGGCACACCGAATACCAGGCCATCCAGGCTGTGCTGCCGCTGCTCGACGGCCTGGTGTTGTCGGCCTCCCGCCTCACGGATTCGGCGATCACCCAGATCGTGAAGCGGATCCCGGTGGTGGCCACCAACCGGATCATCGCCGGCCTGCCGTCGGTGGTACCGGATTCCGGCCGCGGGATCCGGCGCGCGGTGGAGCACCTGGCCGGGCTGGGGCACACCCGCATCACGTACCTGGCGGGCCCTGAGGCCTCGTGGGCCAACGGCGTGCGCTGGCGCGCAGCGACGGAGGCCTGCCACGAACTCAGCCTCCAGTTGCGCCGCGTGGGCCCGTGCACGCCGTCGATCCAGGGCGGCGTGGACGCGGCCAAGGTGTGGCGCGAGCACCCCACCACCGCCGTCATCGCCTTCAACGACATCATGGCCATCGGCTTCATGAAGGCCGCACAGAGCTACGGGCTGAGCCTGCCGCAGGACGTCTCCGTGGTCGGCATCGACAACTCCATCTCCTCGGTGCTCACCACTCCCACCCTGACGACGGTGTCGCCGCAGCCCAGCCTGATCGGCGCCCGCGCCGCCCGCGCGCTGCTCAGCCAACTCAAGCACCGCAACGCGCCCACCATCGACACCATCGTGGTGCCGATGGATCTCATCGCGCGCGACTCCACCGGCATCGTGCCGCCCCATCCCCCTGTATTCACCGCCGAAATGTAAGTAGAACCCATGTCCCCCACCCCCCTCGCCCCGCACGCCGACCGGCTCCTCCCGGCGGACCCGGGCACCCGCGACATCGCGCGCGAGCTGTACCGCACCGTCGCCGATGCCCCGATCGTCTCCCCCCACGGGCACGTGCCCGCCGAATGGCTGGCCGACGACGAGCCGTTCTCGGACCCGACGTCGCTGCTGCTGACGCCAGACCACTACACCAACCGGATGCTGCATGCCGCCGGCGGCGTGGACCTCGCGGACCTGGGCGTCCCCGTCGGCACCGAGCTGAGCGAGGAGCAGTCGCGCGGCGCCTTCCGGAAGCTGTGCGAGAACTGGAAGGTGCTGCGCGGCACCCCGGTGCAGTTCTGGTTCGAGTCCGAGTTCCACGACGTGTTCGACGTCAAGGTGCGGCCCTCCGCAGAGACCGCGGATCAGATCTACGACCAGATCGCCGGCTGCCTCACGCGCGACGAGTACCGGCCGCGCGCGCTGTACAAGCGGTTCAACATCGAGGCCATGGCCACCACCGACGACCCCTGCAGCCCGCTCGACGCGCACCAGCGCCTGGTGGCTGACCCCACGTGGGACGGCCGCGTCGTGCCGACCTTCCGGCCGGACCAGTACCTCGAGCCGGCCCGCCCCACCTGGCGCACGCTGACGCAGAACCTGGCGGCCGTGACCGACGTGGAGATCGACGGGTACGCCGCCCACGTCGAGGCCATGCGGGTGCGCCGCCAGTTCTTCAAGGACAACGGGGCGGTCTCCACCGACCACTCGCACGCCGACGCCGGCACCCAGCGCCTCTCTGACGCCGAGGCCGAGCGGCTTTTCCGCGAGGCGCTGGCCGGGACGATCACCCCGCCCGACGGTGACGCCCTGCGGCGCCACATGATCAACGACCAGGCCAGGCTCGCCGTCGACGACGGGCTCGTCATGACGCTGCACCCGGCCGTCCACCGCAACCACGACTCGGCGACCTTCGAGCGCTTCGGAGCCGACGTCGGCGGGGATGTCCCGCACGCCGTCGAATTCACCCGTGCGCTGCAGCCCATGCTCGATGCCTACGGCAATGCCGAGGGCTTCCATCTGGTGGTCTTCACCATGGACGAGACCGCGTTCTCGCGCGAACTCGCGCCGCTGGCCGGCTGGTACCGCGGCCTGTTCGTCGGCGCCCCCTGGTGGTTCATCGACGAGGCCGACGCCATCATGCGGTTCCGTCGCTCCGTCACCGGCTACGCCGGCTTCGCCAAGACCTCCGGCTTCATCGACGACACCCGAGCGTTCTGCTCCATCCCCGCCCGGCACGACGTCTCGCGCCGTGTCGACTCCGCCTTCCTCGCCACCCTCGTCGCCGAACACCGGCTGGCGATGGACGAGGCCCTCGAAACCATCGTCGACCTCACCTCGACCCAGCCCAAGAAGGTGTTCAAGCTGTGACCACGCTCACCCGCGCCGATTTCGGCCGCCCCGCCGCCCCCGTCCGCATGGTCCACCTCGGCCTCGGCAACTTCACCCGCGCCCACCAGGCCTGGTACACCGAACACGCCTCGGACGCCGCCGAATGGGGGATCGCGGCCTTCACTGGGCGTCGGCCCACAATGTCGGACCTGCTCACCCCGCAGGACGGGCTCTACACGCTCGTCACCCAGGGCGCCGACGGTGACCACTTCGAGGTCATCTCGTCGGTCGTGGCCGTGCACCCGGCGTCGGATTTCCGCGCGCTGATGGACTACTTCGCCTCGCCCGGGCTCGCCGTCGTGACCTCGACGGTGACCGAGGCCGGCTACTACCGGCTGCCGTCCGGGGCCCTCGATGTCGCCGATGAGGCGGTGGCCGCCGACCTCGCGGCGCTGAAGACGCTGGTGGAGGAGGGCCGGGTGAGCGTCGACTCCATCGCGGAACTGGACATCTCCACTCCCCCGGCGCGCATCCTGGCCGGTCTGCTGGGCCGCCGCGCCGCCGGCTCGGGCGCACTCACCGTGCTGCCGTGCGACAACATCCCGGACAACGGCACCGCCTTCGGGCAGGTCGTGCGGGACGCCGCCCAGCAGGTGGACCCCACCCTCGTGGGGTGGATGGACGAGAACGTGGCATGGGCCACCTGCATGGTGGACCGCATCACGCCGGCCACCACGGAGGCCGAGGTGCGGCTCGTGGCGGAGACGCAGGGCTACTCCGACGCCTCCCCCGTGCCCACCGAGCCGTTCTCCGAATGGGTCATCTCGGGCGAGTTTCCCGCGGGCCGCCCCGACTGGGAGTCGGCCGGCGCGCAGCTCGTGACCGACGTGGAACCCTACGAGCAGCGCAAGCTGTGGATGTTGAACGGTTCCCACTCGTTGCTGGCGTATGCAGGCCCCATCCTGGGCGTCGAGACCGTCGCCGAGGGCATCGCACACCCCGTCCTGCGCGAATGGGTGTTGACGTGGTGGAACGAAGCCGGCCCCGGCCTCCAGGTGCCGTGGGAGGACTACGCCCGGGCCCTCGTCGAGCGCTACCAGAAGCCCAACATCCGGCATCTGCTGGCGCAGATCGCCTCCGACGGTTCGCTGAAGTTGCCGGTGCGGATCGCCCCGACGCTGCGCGCCTGGCGCGGCCGCGGTGAGATGCCAGTGGCCGCGGTGAAGGCCGTCGCCGCGTGGCTGCTGCACCTGCGTGGCCTGGGCGCCCCGGTGAAGGACGCCCAGGCAGACGTGGTGCTCTCCCTGGCCGCCGGTGAGCTCCCCGAGGCCGCATCCCGCGTCGTCGGCTTCGTGGCGCCGGATCTGGCCCAGGACCGCGCGCTCATCGACGCGGTGGTCGCCGCTGCGGAGGACCTGGGGGCGCGCCGGCAGTAGGCTCGCTCCATGCGGGTCGCCTTCATCTCCATGCACACCTCACCGGCCGAGCGGGCGGGCACCGCGGACGCCGGGGGATGAACGTGCTCATCCGCGCCCTCGCCACCGCCCTGCAGAAGACGGCGGGCGTCGACGTCGAGTTCTTCACCCGCCGCTCGTCGGCGGAGCAGCCCGACGTCGACACGCTGGACGACGGCATCATCCTGCACCACGTGACGGCCGGCCCGGCGCGGCCGCTGCCGAAGAGCGAGATCGACCAGTACATCGACTCATTCCGCAGCAACCTGGAACCCCTCCTGGCCGCAGGACGCTTCGACCTGGTCCACTCGCACCACTGGATGTCCGGCGTCGCGGCCATCCCCCTGGCCCGGGCGGCCGGCGTCCCGCACGTGATGACCTACCACTCCGTCGCCGCGCATCCCAACTCCCCACTGCGCGACGGCGAGCCGCCGGAGTCGCCGGCGCGGCTCGACGGCGAGGTCCAGTGCGCGCGGGAATCCGACCTGATCCTGGCCGTCTCACACCACGAGGCCGCCGTCGTGATCGGGCGTTGCCAGGCTGACCCGGAGCGCGTCGCGATCGTGCAGCCCGGCGTCGACATCAGCCTCTTCCACCCCGCCACCCCCGGCGACACCTGGACGCCCGCCCCTGGCGTGGATCCCGGTTACCTCCTCTTCGCCGCCCGGCTTCAGCCCCTCAAAGCACCGGACATCGCCATCCGCACGCTGGCGCTCCTGCCGGCCGACGAGCGGCCCAGCCTGGTCGTCGTGGGCCAGGTGTCGGCTGATTTCGCCGTCTACGAGGCCGAACTCCACTCACTGGTGTCGGAACTCGGGCTGGAGGGCAGGGTCACCTTCCTGCCCGGCCAGGACCGCGAGTCCTTCGCCCAGATCATGCGCCACGCCTCCGTGCTGCTCGTCCCGTCGCACTCCGAGACGTTCGGCCTGGTCGCGCTGGAGGCGTCGGCCTCCGGCATCCCTGTCCTCGCCGCGGCTGCGGGCGGCCTGACCGAGGCCATCTGCAACACCCACACCGGCCTGCTGCTGCCCACCCACAATCCGCACGACTGGGCCGCGGCCCTCCGCCCGCTGCTGCGTGACGCGGCCGGGCGCGACAAGCTCGGCCGCACCGGCCGCGAACGCGCGGAGAAGATGACGTGGGCGCACACGGCCCAGCACACCGTCGACAACTACCGCCGGGTGCTGGCGGAACGGTGCGTCAAGCGGGTCACCTTCGTGCACGCGCATCCCGACGACGAGACGCTGGCCTCCGGTGCCCTCATCGCCCACCTGGCCGACGAAGGGGTGAAGGTCTCCCTGCTCACCGCCACGCGCGGCGAGATGGGCGGCGTGGTGCCCGGCCCCCTGTCCGTCCTGGCCGGCACGCCGGAACTCGAACGGCGCCGTGAGGCGGAGCTCGCTGGCGCGATCGACGAGCTCGGTGTGGCGGCGCACGCGTATCTCGGGATGCCCCCGGCCCGCGCGGCGGGGGAAGAGCCGCGCCGCTACCTCGATTCGGGGATGCAGTGGATCAACGACACGGTGGCGGGCCCGGGCGACACCGCGGACGCTCGCTCACTCTTCGCCGCGGACGAGGCCGAGGCGGTGGCCGACATCGCCGCGTTCCTGCGCCGCTCCAACGCCGACCTTGCCGTCAGCTACGACGCCGACGGCGGCTACGGCCACCCGGACCACGTCCGCCTGCACCACCTGACCAGGGCGGCGGCCGACGAGCTCGGGATCCCCTACGCCTCCCTGACGGCCGACCGTTCGAAGGCCGACGTCTGGGTGGAACTCGAGCGCTACCGCCCCCGCGTCGCCACGGCCCTGCGGCACCACCGCACGCAACTGACGGTGCACGACGAGCACAACATCACCCACAGCGGCGGCCAGGCCGACACCATCGTGACCTCCACCGGTCTTCGGGGCGACGTCCCCCGGTTGCCCTGACCCCTCCGCAATTTCAGGGTCGCTGCCCGGCTGGCTAGGCTTCGGCTCATGCGCCTGATCCTGATTCGTCACGGGGAGACCGATTCCAACGTCAACCGTCAGCTCGACACCGCCCACCCCGGCGCCCCGCTCAACGAGACCGGTCTGGCGCAGGCTGAGGCCCTCGTCGAGGCGATTGCGGACGAGAAGATCGACGTGCTGTACGCCTCCACGCTGATCCGCGCGCAGCAGACCGCCGCACCCTTGGCGGAGGCCAGGGGCCTGGAGCCCATCATCATCGACGGCATCCACGAGATTGCGGCCGGCGTCGAGGAGATGAACACCGACTGGACCGCGTACGTGGGGATCCTCAACACGTGGCACCCGGAGAACATGGACATCGGCCTGGAGGGTGGCGAGACCGCCCGCGAGTTCATGACCCGCTTCAGCAACGCCGTCGCGGCGATGGAGCAGGCGGGCGATGACCACGTCGCGCTCGTCAGCCACGGTGCCGCCCTGCGCGTGTGGGCCATCTGGCAGGACCCGGAGTTCGGCTTCGACAACGCACCGCCGCTGAAGAACACCCAATGGATCGTGCTGAACGGTTCGACGGCGGACGGCTGGCGGATCGAACGCTGGGGCGACTTCACCGTGGCTGCCACCAACTGACAATGACGCCCCTGAGCGGTGGACGCAGCCGCGTGGACGCTCATGTCACCGGACAAAGATCAGCACATATTCGCGTCTTAATACGTCGCTGCATCTAGACTGTCATCAACCAGCCCAACGGCGGGCTGCCCCAGGGGAATCACGGGAAGCAGGGTCGGACGCACCATGCCGAGCACCAAACCATACGTAGTGGACATCACGATCGACCGCGACAGCACGGTCCCACTGCACGCGCAGATCGCCGAACCCCTCGCCAGCCTCATCGAGACGGGCGAGATCGCGCCGGGCACCCGCCTGGAGGACGAGGTCTCCATGGCCGCACGCCTCCGCGTCTCGCGGCCCACCGCCCGGCGCGCGATGGAGACCCTCACCAACCGGGGTCTCATCGTGCGTCGACGGGGCGCCGGCACCCAGGTCACCCCCATGCGCGTGCACCGCCCCATGTCGCTGACCTCCCTCAACGACGACCTCGAGAAGTCCGGCGTGGACCCCAGCACCACCGTGCTGTCGTGGCTGCAGGAATCGTCGACGCCCGGGGTCGCGGCCGCGCTCAACCTCGATCCCGGCACGGAGGTGGTCTACTTCAAGCGCCTGCGCATGCTCCGCGACGAGCCGCTCGCCGTGATGCAGAACTGGTTGCCCGCCACCATCGCCCCCAACCGCGAGGAACTCGAGGAGAAGGGCTTCTACGCCTGCCTGAGGGAGCGCGACATCAAGGTGACCGTCGGCTACCAGCAGATCGGCGCCAGGCTGGCCACCGCGGAGGAGGGCCGGCTGTTGAACGAACCTGCGGGCAGCGCGCTCCTGACGATGCAGCGCACGGCCTACGACGAGCAGCACCGCGCCGTCGAATTCGGCATGCACGTGTACCGGGCGTCGATGTACTCCTACGACCAGACGGTGCTGGCCTAGACCTTCGGCTCGCCCTCCTTCTCGGGCGAACCCCTGGACCAGCCCAGCGGCAATGCCAACCACACCACGGAGAAGAAGAGGACGGCGACCCCGCCGCTGACGGCCGCGGCCACCCAGCCCGCCACCACACTGAACACCAGCACCGACACCAGGGTCAGCGACAGCGCGAGCAGCGCCAGGCCCAGCTTGGTGACGGTGGCGGAGACCCGGATGAGGTTCTGCCGGAGCCGACGGCGGAACAGCGCCCGGTGGAAGGCCACCGGCGCGATCAGCAGCGCAGCGCTCAGCGTGGCGAACGACACGGCCCCGAGGTAGACCCAGCGTTGCGCCTGGTCGACGGCCTCGAACCGGGCCTGGAACGGCAGCGTGTAGAGCAGGCCGGCGAGAATCTGCACGCCCCCCTGCGTGACCCGCAACTCCTGGAGAAGCTCGTTCCAGTGCCGGTCCAGCCGCTTGTGGGGCGGTTCCTGGTCGCGCCCGATGTCGTCGGGCCTGGGCTGCTCGTTCGCCATCCGAGAAGCGTACTTCGCGCTGGGTCGATGAGGGCCGAGCGCGCGTCCGCAAGATCCGGAACCGGCAGTTGGGGCGCCACCGTAAAATGTCCGGCATGAGCAAAATCCGCCTCATCGTGACCACGGCCTCCGGCGTCATCGCCGCGACAGCCACGCTGCTGTCCGCGCTGCGCGACAACCCCCAGATCTCCGAGAGCATCGACGGTGCCGTGGCCAAGCTGAAGGAGGCCACGAACTCGGAGAACCCGAAGCTCCGCTTCGAGGCCAAGCTCAACGCGATCGAGGTGGCCGCCGAGGCCGTCTCCGAGACCTTCCCCCAAGCTGTGGAGCCCACCGGTTGGCGACGACAGGCCCAGGCGCTGCGGATGCGCGGTGAACTGGCGTGGCACGCCAACAGCGGCGCCACCCGCCGCAAGGCGATGAAGTCGCTGAACGCGGAGACCGCCGAGGTGCTGGCCCAGGTCAACGAACGCCTGACGCAGTTGCAGACCTCCCCGACCGAGGTGACGGACGGCCTCTGAGCCGGCCGCCTCCAGAGAAACCGAAGACTTCGCCCGACGCGAAGCTCAGAGCCGCGACTCCGCCGAGACGAGCGTGAGCGCCCCGCCCACTGCGGCGATCCCGGTGCCCACCAGCAACATCAGCGGCACCCCGCTCGCATCCAGCAGCAGGCCGCCCAGCAGCGAGCCCACCACCGAGCCAGCGGTCGCCGTCATGGTCATGTAGGCCTGGCCCTTGATCCGGTCGCGCGCCGGCAGCATCCGCTCCACGTAGTACACCGAGGCCATCACCATCGCCGCGAAGGCGCCGATCTGAAGCGTCTGTGCCCCGTAGATGCCCAGCACGCTGGGCGCGAGCCAGGTCAGCGCCGTCTTCACCACGAAGAAGACGCCGGACAACTGCAGGAGGCGTCCCGGCGACCAGCGGCCCATCACCCTGCCCCAGAGCACCATCACGGGCAGTTCCATCAGCGCCGCGATCATCACGGCGGTGCCCATCTCGCCGGTGTCACCGCCGTGGTGGCGCATGACCTGCAGCATGTAGTTGTTGATCATCGCGTGGGAGGTCATGAGCACCGTGATGCCCGCCAGCAGGACGAAGAAGCGCTGCCACCGGGCGCGCGTCATCGGCTGGGTGGGCGCCGCCACCGGTGCGTCGGGGGCTCCCGACACAACGGCGATCCCGCCCCGGTGCACGAAGGTCACCGTCGCCACGAGGAAGGCGATCTGGAACGCGATGATCAGGAGCGGCACCATCACGCTTCCGGCCACGGCCACGACCCAGCCGGCCCCCACCGACACGAGCGCGAAGACGCCGGAGCCCGCCGCCCGCGCCACCCCGAAGTTCAGCCTCACGCCGCGCGCCATCGCCGCGATCCCCAGGGCGTTGACCAGGGGCTGCAACAGCTGCACGGTGAGCACCAACAGGCCGAAGAACACGGCGGTGAGCAACCAGTGCAGCCCGGGGATGAGGAGGATCGCCCCCACGGCCACCAGCAACGCCGAGAGGGCAGCGGCCCACATGCGGAGCGGCACGCGTCGCGACCTGTCCGCAGCCCCGGCCACGACGGGCTGCAGCACCGCTGACAGCGCGCCTCCGGCGGCGATCACCAAGCCGATCTGGGAGTTGGTCAGCCCCGCGTCGAGAAGGTAGGCGCTGGCGAAGAGCAGCACCATGCAGAAGCCGCTCCAGTAGGCGGCCTGGATCACGCCGTAGCGGGTGGTGGGGGCGTGCATCACCCTCGCATCCTACGGCCGCCGCTCGCCTGAGCTCGCCGTCGCTGCCTGGGACCGGGGTTCGGCGGCGGCAGGGTGGGCGATAATCGACCCCATGCGACGCGTCCTCGGCATCCTCCTCACTGCGACCCTTGCATTCAGCGCCTGTTCGCCTGCCTCCGAAGCGCCCTCGGACACCACACCGTCGACGACGACCTCGGTGGCTCCGGCGCCGGCCACACCCCACGTCGGGGTGCAGCTGTTCCAGTGGAACTGGAAGTCGGTCGCCCGCGAGTGCACCGACGTGCTAGGCCCCGGCAAGTTCAGCTTCGTGCTCCTCTCCCCCGCCCAGGAACACATCGAAGGTGAGCAGTGGTGGACCTCCTACCAGCCGGTGAGCTACCGGATCGAGTCCAAGCTGGGCACCCGCACCGAGTTCCAACAGATGGTGACGGACTGCCACGAAGTCGGGGTCAAGGTGATCGCCGACGCGGTCATCAACCACATGGCCGGCATCGACGGCGGCACCGGCGTCGCCGGCAGCGCGTTCACGCACTACGACTACCCCGGGCTCTACACCGAGGCGGACTTCCACGACTGCGCCACACCCTCAGGCGACATCGAGAACTACCTCGACCAGCAGGAGATCCAGGAGTGCGAGCTCAGTAACCTCGCGGACCTCCGGACGGGAGAGCCCGCGGTCCAGCAGAAGATCTCGGCCTACCTCGACGACCTCCTGAGCCTCGGCGTCGACGGCTTCCGCATCGACGCCGCCAAGCACCTTCCCGCCCGCGACGTGCGGGCCATCGTCGACTCCCTCGACGGCGACCCCCTCATCATCTCGGAGGTCATCCGCGGCTCCGGCGAACCCATCCAGCCGGAGGACTACCTCGACGCCGGCTCGGTGTTCGCGTTCCAGTTCGCCAAGGACATCGCCGGCATCGTCCCCGGCGGCGCCGTCCACCGGGCCCTCGAGGTCCGCGACGGCGAGGTGCCGGCCGAGCAGGCGTACACGTTCGTCACCAACCACGACACCGAACGCAACCGCCAGACGCTGTCCTACAAGGACCCGGAGAAGTACCACCTGGCCAACATCCTGCTGCTGGCGGTGCCGTACGGCACCCCGGTGCTCTACAGCGGGTACGCCTTCACGGACCGCGACGCCGGCGCGCCCCAGTCCGACGGCGTGGTCACCGACACCGAGTGCGCCCAGCCGACGCCCACGGACAAGCCCGAACCGGGCACCTGGCTCTGTCTCCACCGCAGCTACGCGGGGCTGGTGGAGTGGGCCGCCGTCGTGGGCGATGCAGAACCGGAGAACCTGTGGCAGGAGGGCTACGCCGTCGCCTTCGACCGCGGTGACCTCGGCCTGATCGCGATCAACGGGAACTCCACCAAGGCCATCGAGCCGGAGCTGACCACCAACCTCCCCGACGGCACGTACTGCGACGCTCTGGTTCCCGAGAACTGCACCTTCGAGGTGAAGGACGGGAAGGTCAAGGTCACCGTGGAACCCATGACCGCCGTCGCGCTGCACGCCTAGACTCGGCGCCATGTTCTCCTCGCCTGCGCCCCTCGTCCTCGGAGGCCGGCGCTTCGATGCGTCCCGCCCAGCCGTCATGGGCATCATCAACCGCAACAGCGATTCCTTCTACACCGCAGCCCGCTACGCCGACACCACCGCAGCCGTCGAACGCGCCAAGCAGATGATCGACGAGGGCGTGGACATCATCGACATCGGCGGCGTCCGTGCGGGTCAGGAAGGCGAGTGGGTCACCGGCACCGAGGAGATCCAGCGCGTGCTACCGGTGCTCGAGGCGCTGCGTGCACTCCCGGTGCTCACCTCCGTCGACACCTGGCGCACCGAGGTCGCCCAGGCGTGCGCCGGCCTGGTGGACCTCATCAACGACACCTGGGCGGGGGCCGACGCCGACCTCGTCCACGTCGCCGCCGAGACCGGCGCCGGGTACGTCATCTCCCATACGGGCGGGCTCCCGCCGCGCACGGATCCCACCAGCGTCGACTACGGCCCCGGCGACGCCGTCGTCGAGCACGTCCTGGACGGTTTGCGGGAGGGCGCACGTCGCGCGGAAGAGGCGGGGCTTCCCCGGGAGCGCATCCTCATCGACCCCACGCTCGACTTCGGCAAGACGACGCTCAACTCGCTGGCACTGGTGGCCAACACCCACCGCATCGTCGCCCTGGGCTACCCCGTCCTCCAGGCGATCTCCCGGAAGGACTTCGTGGGCGAGACCCTCGACCTGCCCGCCGACGAACGCCTCGAAGGCACGCTGGCGGCAACCGCAATCTCGGCCTGGCAAGGGGCGACGGTGTTCCGCGCGCACGACGTGCGGGCCACCCGGCGGGTGCTGGACATGGTGGCCTCCATCCGCGGGGACCGCGCCCCGGTCCGCGCCGACCGGGGACGCTGAGCCACTGGCGCCGCATCCGGAGGGAGAATTTTGCCACATCCCTCCGCAGCTGCGCCGATCCGGCAGAAAAATCCCTGCAATTTTAGCCGCACCGATTCTCGTTCAATCTCTGGCCTCGGGTTATGAGTGAAAAGCGCTGGTCTACGGTTTGAGTTGTGGGTTTCACCCCCTAGAAAGACGGAGAGCTATGAGCGATCAAGCCACCAGTGCGGCCGATCTCAGCCTGGCCGCGGACTTCGATACTCCTTCCCAGGCGGACTGGGAGAAGGAGGTCCTGAAGGTCCTCAACCGCAGGCGCCCCGAAGGGACGGAGCTGAACATTGAACAGGCGTACAAGCGTCTGACCAGCACCACCGTCGACGGCCTGACCATCAAGCCGCTGTACGTGAAGAGCGACGGCACGGACGACCTGGGCTTCCCCGGCGTCGCCCCGTTCGTGCGTGGCACGACCGTGCGAGACGGAAGCATGGATGCCTGGCACGTCGCCCAGCTCCACGAGGACCCCGACGCGGCGGAGACCCGCCGCTTCATCTTGCAGGACCTGGAGCGCGGTGGCACCGCCGTCTACCTCCGCGTCGACCCCGACGCGATCCAGCCTGAAGACCTCTCAGCCGTGCTCTCCGACGTCCTCCTGGACCTCGCGCCGGTCTACCTCACCTCGAAGACCCAACAACTGGAGGCGGCCAGGGCGCTGGCCGCCGTGTTCGAGGCGTCCGACAAGGACAACTCCTCCTTCACCGGTAACTTCGGCATCGATCCCATCGGTGCGGCCGCCCTGGCCGGCACCGAACCCGACCTCAGCGTCCTCAAGGACGCCGTCGACCTGGCCGAGCCGTTCCCCGGCGTGCGCCCGGTGGTCGTGGACGCCACCATCTACCACAATGCCGGCGCCGGCGACGTGCACGAGCTGGCCTATGCGGCCGCGGTGGGCGTCGAGTACGTCCGCGCGCTGACCGACGCCGGGCTCACCGTCGACGATGCCTTCGACGCCATCCTCTTCCGCGTCTCCGCCACCACGGACCAGTTCGCGACCATCTCGCGGCTGCGGGCCCTCCGCGGCGTGTGGAACCGCGTCGGCGAGGTGCTCGGCGTTACCGACACCAAGCGCGGAGCCGTCCAGCACGCCGTCACGTCGGAGCGTCAACTGTCCCGCGACGACGCCTACGTCAACCTGCTGCGCGGCACCATGTCGTCGTTCGCGGCGGCTGTCGGTGGCGCCGAGGTGCAGACGGTCCA
This sequence comes from Tessaracoccus zhenghani, assembly GCF_054552775.1. Classification (NCBI taxonomy): domain Bacteria; kingdom Bacillati; phylum Actinomycetota; class Actinomycetes; order Propionibacteriales; family Propionibacteriaceae; genus Tessaracoccus; species Tessaracoccus zhenghani. The sequence goes on from NZ_CM137275.1 coordinate 1,850,545, forward strand.
GCCGTTCGACACCGCATGGGGCCTCCCGTCGGAGTTCTCCCGCCGGACCGCCCGCAACACGCAGATCCTCCTCGCCGAGGAATCCAACGTGGGCCGCGTCAACGACCCGGCCGGCGGCGCCTGGTTCGTCGAGTCGATGACCCGCCAGATGAGCGAGAAGGCCTGGGCAGTCTTCCAGGCGCTCGAGGCCGACGGCTTCGCCAAGGCCCTGGCCGATGGCACGGTGGCGGCGCAGCTCGACGAGCTCAACGCGTCCCGCAAGAAGCTGCTCGCCACCCGCAAGCTCCCGCTGACCGGTGTGTCGATGTTCCCCAACCACGCGGAGAAGCCGGTCGAGGCCAAGCCCCGCCCTGCCGCCCCCGAGTTGGGCGGACTGAAGCTGGTGCGCGACTCGCAGGACTTCGAGAACCTCCGCGACCGCGCCAACAAGGCCCGCGCAGCGGGCAACGCCCCGAAGGTCCTGTTGGCCTGCCTGGGCCAGCGTCGCGACTTCGGCGCCCGCGAAGGCTTCACCGGCAACCTGTTCCACGTCGGCGGCATCGACACGCCGCTGGCCGAGGGCAGCTCGCCGGAGGACTTCGCGCGTCAGTTGAAGGAGCAGGGCACCACCGTTGCGGTGCTGTGTTCCTCCGCCAAGGTCTACGCCGATCAGGGTGTCGCCGTCGCTGAGGCCCTCCGGGCCGCCGGCGCGCAGACAGTGCTCGTCGCAGGACAGATCAAGGAGCTGGGCGAGGGCGGAGAGACCGCCGTCGACGGCAACGTGTTCGACGGCATGAACGTGGTCGAGCTGCTCACCACCACCCTCGACCAGTTGGGAGCTGAGAAGTGACTATCCCCCGCTTTACCGATATCGACTTCGCGTCGGCCGTGCCGGCCAACGCGGAGGAGACCTTTGACGCGATCAACCACGAGGTCGGCCACTCCGCCGGATGGCAGACGCCGGAGCACATCCTGGTGCCGCCGCTGTTCCGCGGCGCGGACCTGGACCAGCTCGACTTCCTCGAGACCGCGCCGGGCATCCCGCCGTTCCTGCGCGGGCCCTACGCCACGATGTACGTCAACCAGCCCTGGACCGTGCGCCAGTACGCGGGCTTCTCCACCGCTGAGGAGTCCAACGCCTTCTACCGCCGCAACCTCGCGGCCGGCCAGAAGGGCCTGTCCATCGCGTTCGACCTCGCCACCCACCGTGGCTACGACTCCGACCACCCGCGCGTGGCCGGCGACGTGGGCATGGCCGGTGTCGCCGTCGACTCGATCCTCGACATGCGGCAGCTGTTCGACGGCATCCCGCTGGACCAGATGTCGGTGTCGATGACGATGAACGGTGCGGTGCTTCCCGTGCTGGCGCTGTACGTCGTCGCCGCCGAGGAGCAGGGCGTCAAGCCCGAGCAGCTGGCCGGAACCATTCAGAACGACATTCTGAAGGAGTTCATGGTCCGCAACACCTACATCTACCCGCCGTCGCCGTCGATGCAGATCATCGCCGACATCTTCGCCTACACCTCCAACAACATGCCGCGGTTCAACTCGATCTCCATTTCGGGTTACCACATGCAGGAGGCCGGCGCGACGGCCGACATCGAGATGGCCTACACCCTGGCCGACGGCGTGGAGTACATCCGCGCCGGCGAATCGGTGGGCCTCAACGTGGACCAGTTCGCACCCCGCCTGTCCTTCTTCTGGGCGGTGGGCATGAACTTCTTCATGGAGGTCGCCAAGATGCGCGCCGCCCGCATGCTGTGGGCGCGTCTGGTGCGCGACTTCGGGCCGAAGAACCCGAAGTCGATGTCCCTGCGGACGCACTCGCAGACCTCCGGCTGGTCGCTGACCGCGCAGGACGTGTACAACAACGTGGGCCGCACCTGCATCGAGGCCATGGCCGCGACGCAGGGCCACACCCAGTCGCTGCACACCAACGCGCTCGACGAGGCCATCGCGCTGCCGACGGACTTCTCCGCCCGCATCGCCCGCAACACCCAGCTGTTCCTCCAGCAGGAATCCAAGACCACCCAGACGGTCGACCCGTGGGCCGGCTCCGCGTACGTCGAGAAGCTCACCGAGCAGCTCGCGCGTCGCGCCTGGGAACGGATCCAGGAGGTGGAGCAGGCCGGCGGTATGGCCAAGGCCATCGAGCAGGGCATCCCGAAGATGCGCATCGAGGAGGCGGCTGCCCGCACCCAGGCGCGCATCGACTCCGGCCGCCAGCCGGTCATCGGCGTCAACAAGTACAACCTCGACACCGAGGACGCGCTTGAGGTGCTGAAGGTCGACAACCGTGCGGTGCGTGGTGCGCAGATCGCCAAGCTCGAGCAGCTACGCGCCGAGCGCGACGAGACTGTCACGCAGGAGATGCTGGAGCGCCTCACCTGGGTCGCAGCCAACCCGGATTCGACGGACCCTGATCGCAACCTGCTGAAGGTGGCGATCGACGCGGCCCGCGCCAAGGCGTCGCTGGGCGAGATCTCCGACGCGCTGGAGAAGGTTTACGGGCGCTACACCGCGCAGATCCGTACGATCTCTGGTGTGTACAGCAAGGAAACCGGCAACAACGAGGCGGTGGAGAAGGCGCGCGCCCTGGTCGAGGAGTTCGAGACCAAGGAAGGCCGACGCCCGCGCATCCTCATCGCGAAGATGGGCCAGGACGGCCACGACCGTGGCCAGAAGGTCATCGCCACCGCCTATGCCGATCTCGGCATGGACGTCGACGTAGGCCCGCTGTTCCAGACCCCCGAGGAGACCGCACGCCAGGCCGTCGAGTCCGACGTCCACGTGGTGGGCGCCTCCTCGCTGGCAGCCGGCCACCTCACCCTGGTGCCTGAGCTGCGCAAGGAGCTGGACAAGCTCGGCCGCAGCGACATCATGGTGGTCGTCGGTGGCGTGATCCCCGCGCAGGACTTCGACGAGCTCCGCGAAAGCGGCGCCGACGCGATCTACCCGCCCGGCACGATCATCCCCGAGGCAGCGATCGACCTGCTGACGAAGCTGAACGAGCGCCTCGCAGACTGAGCACAGCGAACCCCCCGAGCACCACGCTCGGGGGGTTTCGTGCTGCCTGGACGACTACGTGCGCAGCAGCCAGGCGACCTCGTTGAGCAACAGCTGCCGACGCGACGCAGACTCGTAGGACAACTCGTCGTGGCCCAGGCCGTCGAAGACCACCTGGCCACGGACCGCCCAGCCCATCACCTCGTCGCGTCCCTCCAGCGTGTGCTGAACCAACGGCGTGACACCCTCGTCGATGTCGAGGCGTGAGTACTTCTCGTCGAACACCTCGACGGCGTCCAGACCCGCCCACACCGGGTGCGTCTCGGCGCCGGCGGCCGGTTCGAACGTCGCGTCGGAGATCTCCGGGTGCCACGAGTCCGGTCCCCAGTTCCCGCCGACGGCCGCCCGCCACTTCGGCTGCTGCCGGAAGGCTCCGTTGGAGGTGTGGATGCTGAGCGCACGTCCGCCTGCGTCCAGGTATTCCCCCAGCGCGCCGAGGTCGTCGTCGAACTCTGCCGACGGCGACTCCGGCTCGTCGGCGATCCCGCCGCCGGCGTTGACGACCAGCAGGTCGAAGGAGGCCAGGTCGAGCATCGAGCCGGCGACGGTCTCGCGCACCTCGACCGCGTGGCCGGCGTCCCGCAGCACCTCAGCGACCGCCGGCGTTGTCCGCTCGAACGGGTGCCAGGGGTCCGCGTACGGACCCACGCCGCTCAACACCAGAATCCTGCCCATGGAGATCCTCTCCCGCGTTTGTTCGACGCCGCCACTTTATCGCCGCGTTCTTCACCGCACTCAGAACCCGGCCGAACGGCGGCCGCTACGCTGAGCCCATGACCACAGTGCTCGTCACCGGCGGTGCGGGATTCATCGGCAGCAACTTCGTGCACTGGGTCATCCAGCACACAGATGCCTCCGTCGTGGTCCTCGATGCCCTCACCTACGCCGGCAATCCCGCCAGCCTCGCCGGGCTGCCCCCGCACCGGTTCGAGCTGGTCACGGGCTCCATCACCGCCCCCGGGCTGGTCAACGACCTGGTCGAGGCCAGCGACGCCGTCGTCCATTTCGCAGCGGAATCCCACAACGACAACTCGCTGGAAGGTCCCGGCGCGTTCATCGACACCAACATCGTGGGCACCTACCACGTGCTGCAGGCCGTACGCCTGTTCAACAAGCGGCTGCACCACATCTCCACCGACGAGGTGTTCGGGGACCTGCCCCTGGGATCGGCGGAGCGGTTCACTCCGGAGAGCGCGTACCGGCCGTCGTCGCCCTATTCGGCCTCCAAGGCCGCCAGCGACCACCTGGTTCGCGCCTGGGTGCGGTCCTTCGGTGTGGAGGCGACGGTGTCCACGTCGTCGAACAACTACGGCCCCCGCCAGCACGTGGAGAAATTCATCGCCCGCCAGGTCACCAACCTCATCACCGGCCACCGGCCCAAGCTCTACGGGTCCGGCGACCACGTGCGCGACTGGCTGCACGTCGACGACCACAACTCGGCCGTCTGGGCCGTCCTGACGAAGGGCCGGGTGGGCGAGACGTACCTCATCGGTGCCAACAACGAGAAGAGCAACCGCGAAGTGGTGGAGCTCATCCTGCAACTCATGGGCCACGCCCCCGACTGGTACGACCACGTGACAGACCGCCCCGGCCACGATCTGCGCTACGCGATCGACGCAGGCAAGCTCCGCGACGAACTGGGTTGGGAGCCGCGGTACACGGACTTCGCCGAGGGGCTCGACGACACCATCACCTGGTACGAGGACAACGAAGCGTGGTGGCGGCCCATGAAAGAGGCCACCGAGGAGCGCTACGCCGCCCGCAACCAGTAGCGGCGCCTCACCAGCTGCTGCCGCTGGTGCCGCCGCCTCCGCCGCCGCCGCTGCTGCCCGACGAGAAGCCGGAGGATCCCCCCGAGCTACCACTCGACGCGGGCGGCGCGGAGGCGCTGGTGACCTCGCGGCTGAAGCGGCTCATCTCCCTGTCAAAATCCGCGAACGACGCGGAGCCCACCCAGAACGACGTGTCGACCTCGTCGATCCTGCCCTGCGCGGCCCACTCGCGGCACACGGCGGTCCACCTCTCCGTGAGTCCCAACACCACCGCCCAGGGCAGGTAGCGGCGGTAGATGTCGCGGTCCGCCTCGAAGTTGAGCTGCTTGGCCTCGGCGGTGTTGATGTACTTCCGGAAGCCCTCCAGCTGGTCGCGGAGCGCGGTGCCGTCCGCCGACAGGATCGCCTTGGGCAGCAGCCTCTTCCCGAGGATCGCGCCCGCCACGCCGCCGATGAACAGCCCCAGCCCGATGCGGAAGCCGCCGTCGGGCAGCGGATTGTCCACGAGCAGTGCGTACGCGGTGAACAGCACCGCCGGCAACAACGGCAGGAAGAACACCAGCAGCCCCCGCTTGGTGGGCGCATAGGGCTGGAACCATCCCGACGTCGCAATCTCGTGCTCGGCGGCCTCCTCCATGATCTGGCGCATCTGCCGGGCATTCTTGGCCGGCAACTTCTCCCGGCTGTCCGTCGCGTGGAGGAGCACCCGCCACTCCGTTCCTGAGGCTCCCTCGCCGGAGCCGTCGACGCGCTGCACCATGAGCGGCTTCGAGTCGAGCACCACCAGGTTCCGCACCGCCAGCTGCACCAGCGTGGCGGCCAGGTGCACGGGCTTGAACTGGCGGTCCAGCAGCAGGCCCGCCTGGCGCGGCTGGATCTCCGGTGGGTGGAAGCGGACCGGGACGTCCTCGTTGCGTCGCACAGCGCGGACGACGCCGGGCGCGCCGACGAGGCCGGGCGCCACCGTCGCGTACCTCTCATCGCGGCGACGTCCGACCAGCGCGGCCGCAGCCCCCGCCGCGATCACCGCGCCCCCGCCGCCCAGGCCGAGCAGCGTGCCGGCGGTGCGGCGCTCGTTCCGGGCGGCGTCGAGGCTGGGCTCCAGCGGCACGGTCGAGGTGAAGGCAGCGGCCGGCAGCGCGAAGTCGGTGACCAGCGGCGGGTACTCGTTGCCGAGCAGGTCGAGGCCGGCTGTCACCGTGGCGCCGTCGACCTGCGCAGGGAACTCGCAGGGCCGGCCGGGGCCCTCCCGGTAGTAGCTCAGGTCTAGGCAGGCGGTCCCCTCGGGGGCGGCCGGGAGGCGCCACACGGCGGTGGCGCCGCTGAGGTCGTACGTGCCGCTGTGGACGATGGGCACGCGGAGGCGGGCGGTGTCGCCCTCGACGGCGACCGCCCCGGCGATCCGGTACGAGAGGTGGAAGGTCCTGAGCACCTGCTGGGCGCCCGGGTTGTCGGCCCGGAACGTGAGCCAGCCCACGAGCGTGCTCTGCGCCGAATCCGAGCGCCAGACCTCGGGGGTCACCTCCCCCCCCCCTGTTCGTCCCGGATGCGCACGTCGGAGATGTCGATGACCTGGTCGAGGTCCTCAGACCACGGCGCCCTGACCACGAAGTCCAGCTGGATCCGCTCCGAGGCGTCGGCGGGGAACATGAACTCGAGGCGCTGCTGCACCTCGGCGGAGCCGTCGGGGAGCACCTCCACGGTGCTGTACAGCCCACGCAGTTCGTGGCCGATGAGACGCTTCGGCTCCAGCACCGGTTCCGCGCGGGTCACGGACCCGGGTGGGAGCTCGGCCACCACGCTGGTCACGCCCCGCCCACCGTCGTGCGAGAAGCTGGCCACCCCGTCGTCGACGGCGGACTGGCACTCCTCGCTACCGACGAGGCACCGCGCCCGCGCGACACCCTCGGGGCCGGTGACCGTCGCCGTGAACTTCCGCACCTGCGGGAGGTCCGGGCTGTTGACGTCCCAGAACAGTTGGGGCGCACCCTCGAAGGTGCGCAGCGCACCGGCCATCGTGTACTCGACGACGTAGGTGGCGTCCCTGGTGCCGAGCTCGACGTCGGGGTCGCCGATGCGCAGGCTCACCGCCTCGGTGGAACCTGCACCCCGCGTCGTCTGGGTGAAGCCGGCGGGGGCCCCGCTGGGGCTCGACACGGAGACGTCGGTGATGTCGTAGAGCACGTCCTGGCTGTAGTCCTGATCCCATGGTTCGCGGGTGGCGAAGTCGAGGATGATGCCGTGGCGGTCCTTCACCGGGAAGTGCCACTGGACCTCGTAGCGGACGTCGACGGTGCCGTCGCGCTGGATGTCGTAGGTGACGTCGAGATGGCTGATGTATTCGTCATCGGCCCAGGCGGGGGTCGCCCAGAGCATCGGGAGGCAGACGAGAGTCAGCACGGCCAGCATGCGTCCGAGGCGTTTCATGGGGGTGACGGTAACAAAGGGCGGGTTCGCGGCACAGCCACCGGGGCCCCGATCCCCGGAGGCACCCGGAAGCGGGAAAACCCCACGCGATAGGGTCAGCATCATGCGCAAGGTGAGTGTCGAAGATCTGGCTCAGGGCATCGTCGAAGGGTCCCGCGGGCACATCGCGCGGGCGATCACGCTCGTCGAGTCACTCAAGCCCGCGCACCGCGAACAGGCCCATGAACTGCTGCAGAAGATCGCGCCCCTGACAGGTCGTGCGTTCCGCGTCGGCATCTCCGGCGTACCCGGCGCCGGGAAGTCGACGTTCATCAACGCCATGGGCGTCAAACTCATCGAGGAGCGGGAGCACAAGGTGGCGGTGCTGGCGGTGGACCCGTCGTCGTCGCGCACCGGCGGCTCCATCCTGGGCGACCGCACCCGGATGGCGGAGCTGGCCCAGCACGACAACACCTTCATCCGGCCCTCGCCCTCGGCCGGGCACCTGGGCGGCGTCGCGCGGGCCACCCGCGAATCGATGCTGGTGCTCGAGGCCGCCGGCTACGACGTGGTGCTGGTCGAGACGGTGGGCGTGGGGCAGAGCGAGGTGGCCGTGCACGGCATGGTCGACACCTTCCTCATGCTGCAGGTGGCGCGCACCGGAGACCAGTTGCAGGGCATCAAGCGCGGCATCCTGGAGCTGGCCGACGTGATCGCCATCACGAAGGCCGACGGCGACAACGAGCAGGCGGCGAGGGTCGCCGCGCGGGAACTCAGCATCGCGATGAAGCTCATCACCAGCGACAACGAGAAGCGCCGGGCTCCGGTGCTGACCTGTTCGTCGTACACCGGGGAAGGCCTGGACACGCTCTGGGACGCGGTGGTCGCGCACCGCAACGAACTGGAGGAGGAGGGCTCGCTGCAGGCGCGGCGCCTCGACCAACAGCGCGACTGGCTGTGGAACATGGTGCGCGACGAGCTGATGGAATCGCTGCGCACCTCGCCCGAGGTGCGGGCGGTGGCAGACCGCGTGGAATCGCGGATCGCCCACGAGTCGCTGTCCGCCCTGGAGGGGTCTGCGGCCATCCTGCGGGCCTTCAGCCAGCACATCGACACGTTCCCCTGGGCCCGTCCCACCGGCTCGTGACCCGAACCACCGGGGGCCACCACCGCGGGGCAGGAATGAAGCGGGCGTCAGCAAACACCCTGCGTGAATCGAAGTGGCCTCATCCCTGAGGGTAGACTGCGCGGGTACCGTTGCGTCCGGACGACTCGGGAAGGAGGCGCATGGGAGTCTTCGACAAGGCTGAGAAGCGGATCGAATCCGCCGTTGGCAAGGTCTTCGCACGGGCCTTCAAGGGCTATGTGCACCCCGTCGAGATCGTCGCGGGGATCCAGCGTGAGCTGGACGCCGAAGCCAAGCTCCTCTCCCGCGACAAGCGCCTGGTGCCCAACGCCTTCACCATCGGCCTGTCCCAGGGCGACTACGACAGGCTCGCGCCCTACTCCAAGACCCTCAACGCCGAGATCCTGCCCTCCATCCGCGACCATGCGGCAGACAGACAGTACGTCTTCAACGGCCCCATCTCCATCGACTACGAACTGGACACGTCCCTGCCGACGGGCCAGTTCACCGTCGCCTCCGAAGCCATCGCGCCGGAGACCCGCAAGGAATCGCCGCGCCCCGGCCGCCTCGTACTGGAGGTCAACGGCGTGCGCCACCCCCTGATCGCCCCCGGCATCCTCATCGGTCGCGGGAACGAGGCGGACCTGCGCCTCAACGACCCAGGAGTCTCCCGCCGCCACGCGCTCATCAGCGTCGCCGGAGACCCGCAGCACCCCGTCATCACCATCGAAGACCTGGGTTCCACCAACGGCGTGCACGTCAACGGCAGCCGCATCAGTAAGACGAGGATCGGAGAAGGCACCCGCATCGAGATCGGGAACACCAGAATGTTGGTCCACACGCCTTCGGAGACCTGAGTGTCGGATCTCGTGATCGCGGCGATCAAGATCGCCTTCCTCGGCCTGCTCTGGCTGTTCATCCTCTTCGTGGCCAACGTGGTGCGCACGGACATGTTCGGCCGTCGCGTGCCCGTGTCCTCGCTGAGCGCCATCCCCGCAGACCGGGGCCGCGGCAAGAACCGCTCCAAGCTGCCCACCCGCTTCGCGGTCACGGCCGGCCCGCAGCAGGGCGCCTCCGTGCCGGTGGAGCCCACGATCAACCTCGGGCGGGCCGCGGATTCCACGCTGCTGCTCGACGACGACTACGCCTCCGCCCGGCACGCGCAACTGGTGCAGAAGGACGCCACCACGTGGGTGATCTCGGATCTGCAGTCCACCAACGGCACCTATGTCAATGGCAAGCTCGTCACTGAGCCCACCAGGGTCACCGTCGGCGATGTGGTGCGCATCGGCAAGACCCTCATGCGACTGGAGATCTAGTGACCTTCAGCCTCCGCTTCACCGCCCACTCAGAGGTCGGCCGCATCCGGAAGAACAACCAGGACGCCGGCTACGCCTCCCCCACCATGCTGCTGGTGGCAGACGGCATGGGCGGCGCGGCAGCAGGGGACCTGGCTTCCGCCGTGGCCTCCACGGAGGCGGCCCGCTCAGACGTGCACGACGAGGTGCGCGCGGCGGACGGTGAGGAGCTCCTCTCGCGGATCGCCGGCATGATCGCCCGGTCCAACACCAAACTCACAGACCTCATCGAATCCAACCTCGAACTCGACGGCATGGGCACCACTTTCTGCGGCGCCCTGTTCAACGGGACAGAGTTCGGACTGGCCCACATCGGCGACTCCCGCGGCTACCTCCTCCGCGAAGGCACCCTCACCCAGCTGACGCACGACCACTCCTGGGTGCAGTCGCTGATCGACGAGGGCAAGATCACGCCCGAACAGGCGGCCACCCACCCCCACCGCTCCCTCATCCTCAAGGTGCTCAACGGGCAGGTGCACTTCGAACCGGACCTCATGGTGCACGAGGCGCAGCTGGGTGACCGCCTCATGTTCTGTTCCGACGGGCTCAGCGGCCTCGTCGACGACGACGTCATCGAGGAGGTGCTGCGAGGCCAGGACCTCAACGACGCGGTGGCCACGCTGGCCCGTTTCGCCAACGACAACGGCGGCCACGACAACATCACCATCGTCCTGGGCGAGGTCGTCGAGGCCGATCCGGAACTCGACGCCACCCCGGCCCTGCTGGTGGGCTCCGCCGTCGAGGTGGAGATCCCCCGCACCGGCGGCCCCGCGGCGCTGCACACTGGTCACGGCTACCCCACCACGCCGTCGGACGTGCAGGTGGAGCACGACGCCGAAGAGGCCGCCCGCTACGCGCCCACGGAGGACAAGCCCCGCTGGCCGGGCATCATCGCCACCTTCCTCGCGATCGCGCTGGTGGTGGCCGGCGGCTGGTGGGCCACCTCCTCGTACGTCTCCAGCCGGTACTTCGTCTCGGCCGACGACGGGCAGGTCGCCGTCTTCAACGGCGTGCCCGGCAACGTGCTGGGCGTCGAGCTGCACAACCTGGTGGAACGCACCGACATCCCGGTGGACAACCTTCCGCGCTTCTTCCGCGGCGAGGTCGAGGCGTCCATCACGGTGGGCTCCGTCGAGGCGGCGGAACGCACCGTCGGGACCCTGCGGGAACTGGCGGACAACTGCGTCGCCATCCGCGAGGAGCGTCGCCAGGAGCGCGAGAACCCTCCCGCGTCCCCATCTCCTGAGCCGCAGGAATCGGCATCGCCAGGGCCGGCCGATGAGTCGCCTGAGCCGGTAGAAGAGGGACCGGGCCTGCCCGGGGACCCGCTGCAGACCACGTCGCCCGGGTCGCCGATCACCGCGCACGTCCCCCCGCTGCTGGCGCCCCACACCCCTGAACCCCTGGAGACGCCCACCCTCGGCGAGGAGTTGGCCACGCTGGAGCCGGCCCCGGGCGAAGAGGCCGACCTGGAGGACTGCTGATGTCCGCGCAGGCGCAGGTGATGCCCCAGGTGGCGGATGAGGTCATCGTCTACAAGAAGCGGCGCAACGTCGAGCTGCTGCTGCTCGTGCTGGCGCAGAGCTTCGGGTTCGCCGGCTGGGTCATCACCAACCTCAACCTCTACGGTGAGCTGCCCACCACCATGCCGTTGACGGCCGCGCTCTGGTACGGCCTCGGGCTGGCGACGCACCTGGTGGTGCGCTTCAAGCTGCCCTACGCAGACCCCGTGATCCTGCCCACGGTCTTCCTCCTCAACGGCCTCGGCCTGGCCATGATCTACCGCATCGACCAGATCCCTGAGCCGGTCCGCACGGATTCGACGATGCAGCTCGTCTGGACGACACTCGGGCTGGTGCTCTTCGCGCTGGTCGTCTTCCTGCTGCGCGACCACCGCCGCCTCCAGCGCTACCCGTACCTGCTGTTCATCGGCGGCCTGATCCTGCTGCTGCTGCCGCTGGCGCCGTTCATCGGCCACGCGTCGGGCGGCGCGCGGATCTGGATCCGCGTGTTCGGCTACTCGTTCCAGCCGGCCGAGATCGCCAAGATCATGCTGGCCATCGCGTTCGCCGCCTACTTCTACGAGAAGCGCGACCTCCTGGCCCTGGCCGGCAAGCGCTTCCTCGGCATCGACTTCCCGCGCGCCAGAGACCTCGGCCCCATCGCCGTGATGTGGCTCGCGTCGCTGGCCGTCATGGTGTTCCAGAACGACCTGGGCACCTCACTGCTGTTCTTCGGCCTGTTCACCGTGATGATCTACATCGCGACGGAGCGGCCGGCGTGGCCGATCATCGCCGGGCTCGCGTTCGTCGCCGCCGGCATCGCGGCCTACAACTTCACCAGCCACGTGCCGCGCCGCGTCAACGCGTGGCTGGACCCGTTCTCCGACTACGACCGGAACCTCCAGATCATCTCCGCCCAGTTCGGCCTGGGCTGGGGCGGGCTGTTCGGCCGCGGCTGGGGGCTCGGCCGCCCCGGGCTCACCCCGCTGGCGAAGTCGGACATGATCGCCGCCGCCATCGGCGAGGAACTGGGCGTGGTCGGCCTGATGGCCGTCATCCTGGCCTACGCGCTCCTGATCGCCCGCGGCTTCAAGACCGCCGTGACCTCGCCGGACGGTTTCGGAAAGATGCTCGCCGCCGGCCTCAGCTTCGTGTTCGCGCTGCAGGTCTTCGTCATCATCGGAGGCGTCACGCGCCTGCTGCCGCTGACCGGTCTCACCACGCCGTTCATGTCGCAGGGCGGCTCGTCGCTGATCGCCAACTGGATCATCATCGGCATCCTGATGGTCATCTCGCACCGGAGCCGGCAGCCCCAGGCCGCCACTGCGGCGCCGCAGGATGTCGCCCAGCTCGAGGCCTCGTCCCTCGACGACGCGACGGCGGTGATCCACCGGTGAACGGACCCATTCGCAAGGTCGCCTCCTTCGTGGCACTCCTGCTGGCCGCGCTGTTGGTCAACCTCACCTGGATCTCCGTGGTGCGGACGGACTCGCTCAACGAGGACGGCCGCAACCGCCGTGTCCGCGACGCGGAGTTCTCCCGCAACCGCGGCACCATCCTGGTGGGCAACACGCCCATCGCGCAGTCGGTGGAGCGCTCCGGCCGGTTCCCCTACGTGCGCACCTACCCCGCCCCTGAGCTGTGGAGCTCGGTGACCGGGTGGTACTCCTACGACTACGCCCGTTCCGGGCTCGAGCAGAGCTACAACCAGCAACTCGCCGGCACGTCGACGTCACAGGCGGCGAGCCGGGTGGTCGACATCCTCAGCGGCAGGCAGGGGCGCGGCGCGAACCTGTCCACCACGCTGAACCCCGCCGCCCAGGCGGCGGCGGTGGCCGCGCTCGGCAACCAGCGCGGCGCCGTCGTCGCCATGGACTACACCACCGGCGCCATCCTGGCCCTGGTCTCCACGCCCACCTACGACCCCAACAGCCTCGCGACGGTGGACCTCGCCGCGGAGCGCGACGCCTGGTCAGCACTGCTCAACGCCCCCGAGGAACCGCTGAAGAACCGGGCAACGCGCGAGGTCTACCCCCCGGGGTCGACCTTTAAGCTGATCACCGCGGCGGCCGCCCTCGAGGACGGCATGGTGCCCTCAACGGAGGTCGACGCGCCCGCGTCGCTGCGGCTTCCCAACTCCTCGCGGTCGATGGGCAACTCCACCAACTGCGGCGGCACCACGGTCACCCTCGAGCAGGCCATGAAGACGTCGTGCAACACCGCCTTCGGCAACATCGGGCTGGAGCTGGGCGCCGAGAAGATGATCGAGATGGCGGAGAAGTTCGGGTTCAACCAGGACCAGACCATCGACATCTCGGCAGCCACCTCCCGCTTCCCCACGGAGATTGACGAGGCCCAGACCGCGCTGACCGCCATCGGCCAGTTCGACGTGGCCGCCTCCCCGCTACAGATCGTGCAGGTGGCGGCCGCCATCGCCAACGGCGGGGAGATGATGCGCCCCCACCTGGTCTCCACCGTCACCAACCGCGACCTCACCGTGCTCACCGCCACCCAGCCGTCGTCGCTGGGCCGCCCCATCTCGGAGTCCACGGCGCAGCACCTGCGCGACATGATGGTGGCCACCGTGGAGGACGGCACCGGGCGGCCCGCGCAGATCGACGGCGTCGTCGTGGGCGGCAAGACGGGCACCGCCCAGACGTCCCCGGACCGCCCGCCGTACGCCTGGTTCGTGGGGTACGCCGAAGACCCGAAGGTCGCCGTCGTGTCGTTCATCGAGAACGCCGACGTGGAGCGCGACGACATCTCCGGCGGCCGCCTGGCCGCCCCCATCTTCAAGGCTGTTGTGGAGGCCCTGCGGTGAACTTCTCAGACTTCTCTCATGTGCATGCTTCAAGATGGTGCGTGACAAACCGAAAGGACCGGGTGCGATGACAGAGCGAGGAGCCCTGCTCGGCAACCGCTACGAACTCGATCAAGTCATTGGTCGAGGTGGCATGGCCGAGGTGTGGCGCGCGCGGGACGTGCGGCTGGAACGTGACGTCGCGATCAAGCGGCTACGCGTCGACCTGGCCAGCGACCCGACGTTCCAGGCCCGGTTCCGTCGGGAGGCCCAGTCGGCCGCGGGGCTGAACCACCCCAACATCGTCGCCGTCTACGACACCGGCGAGCAGCTCGACACCATCTCGAACGTGTCGGTGCCCTACATCGTGATGGAACTCGTGGAGGGCGTCACGCTGCGTGACGTGCTGCGCGGAGGGCGCAAACTCGTACCCGAGCGCGCGTTGGAGTTCACCGCCGGCGTGCTGGACGCACTGGCGTACTCGCACCGCGCCGGGATCATCCACCGCGACATCAAGCCGGCCAACGTCATGATGACGTCCAACGGCACCGTCAAGGTGATGGACTTCGGCATCGCGCGCGCCGTGGCGGACACGTCTGCCACCATGACGCAGACCGCCGCCGTGATCGGCACCGCCCAGTACCTGTCGCCGGAGCAGGCGCGCGGCGAGAAGGTCGACAACCGCTCCGACATCTACTCCGTCGGTTGCCTCCTCTACGAACTGCTGACCTCGCAGCCGTTGTTCAAGGGCGACTCGCCGGTGAGCGTCGCCTACCAGCACGTCCGCGAACAGCCCGTCCCACCGTCGCAGATCGACCCTGAAGTCACGCCGGAGATGGACGCCATCGTCCTGAAGTCGCTGTCGAAGGACCCGAGGGACCGGTACCAGGACGCCTCGGAGATGCGCGAGGACATCCTGCGCTCCCTCAGCGGCCAGCCGGTGTTGGCCGCCGCTCCAGCGGACGTGCCCACGCAGGTGATCCCCTCTGACCCCATGACGACGACCGCCCGCCGCGGCGTGATGCCCGCAGACCCCACCGTCGCCTCCACGAACTCGGCGGTGGCGCCACCGCCGATGGTGCCCATCGAGCACCTCGCCGACGAAGAGGACGAGCCCCGCTCCCGCACCGGCATGATCGTGCTGGCCGTCGTGGGCGGGCTCGTGGTCATCGGCCTGATCATCGGCCTCCTGATGCTGCTCAACCCGCCCGGCCCCACGGAGACCACGCCGTCGCCCACGCCGTCGGTGTCGCTCTCGCCGTCGCCGTCGCCCAGTACCGAGTCGCCCACGCCCAGCCCGTCCCCCTCGCCGTCGGAGAGCCCGACGGTGGAACTGGCGCTCATGCCGGACGTGATCGGCATGAACCGCGCCCAGGCGGAGAACGTGGTACGCAACGCCGAACTCCAGCCCGTCGTCGAGGAGCGCCCCGGCACCGCCGACGACCGTGGACAGGTCGTGGAGACCGACCCTGTCGCCGATGTGGAACTGGAACCCGGCTCCGAGGTGACGCTGTTCGTGTCCACCGGCGTCGAGACCCGCACCATCCCGGAGACGGTCACGGGTATCAACTACGACGCCGCCGTGGACCTGCTGACCGCCAGCGGTTTCACCAACATCCAGGAGGCCGTGCAGGCCGATCCCAGGGAGGAGGGCCCGCAGGCCAACCTGGGCGACGTCATCAAGACCGAACCGGCCCCGGGCACCGCAGTCGCCATCGACACGCCCATCACGCTGTATGTGGCGACGGGCAACTCGATCGTTCCGCGCCTGACCGGCCTGAACCAGGCCGACGCCACCGCCGCCGCCGCGGAACGTGGCTTCACCATCACAGTGGTGGAGGAGGAGTCGACTGCGCAGGTGCCCGGAGTCGTCTTCGAGCAGGAGGCCGTGTGGGATGAGCCGTGGCCGCGGAACCAGCCCTTCGAGGTGAAGGTCGCCAAGGCCCCCGCCTCGGAGCCCCCGGCAGCCTCCAGCCCGGCGGCATCACCGACGCCGTAGCCGGCCGCACCCGATAGACGTCCGCCAGATGCAGGTACCCCCCTCGAAAAGAGGGGGGTCACCCCACCTGGTGGACGTTTACCGTTCTCCTGCCGTGGGTACGTGCCGGTGGAGAGGCGGGGCCACACCGCGCCCGCGGTGGCACAATGGCTCAGTGGCCCGCATCCTCGTCATCGACAATTACGATTCGTTCGTCTACAACATCGTGTCCTACCTCGCCCAGATCGGCGCGGAGGTCGAGGTGTGGCGCAACGACGACCCCCGCTTCGCGGACGAGCGCTGGCACGAGAGCTTCGACGGCATCCTGATCTCCCCCGGCCCCGGCACGCCTGAAGCCGCCGGCGTCTGCATCGACGTGGTGCGCACCCTCAGCGGCGTGAAGCCCATCTTCGGCGTCTGCCTGGGCCTGCAGGCGATCGGCGTCGCGTTCGGCGGCGTCGTGGACCGAGCGCCCGAGCAGCTCCACGGCAAGACTTCACCCGTGTTCCATGAGGGCACGGGCGTGTTCAAGGGGCTGCCCTCGCCCGTCACCACCACCCGCTACCACTCGCTGGCCATCATGGAGGACTCGGTTCCAGAGGTCCTGGAGGTCACCGCGCGGACCGAGAGCGGCGTCATCATGGCGGTGCGGCACCGCGAGCTCGCCGTCGAGGCCGTGCAGTTCCACCCGGAGTCGGTCCTCACCGAAGGCGGTTACCAGATGCTGGCCAACTGGCTCACGGAGTGCGGCGACACCGACGCCCCCGCCCGCGCCGCGGGGCTCTCGCCCCTGGTCACGGCGGACCTGAGCCGCTGACCAAGAGCACGCGGAAGCCGCCCGGATCCTGACGGATCCGGGCGGCTTCTCCCATTCAGTCGAGCGGCCACGACGCGCGGTCGGCTCTCACGAGTCTGGTCAGGCCAGGTTGTCCTCGAAGAGCTTCATGCGGTCAGCGTCGTTGGCGAAGACCTCGGCGGCGTTGGCCTTGGTGACGACGACGGGGTCGAGCTGGTAGATGTCGACGTCCTTGGTGCCGTTGTTCTCCTGGGTATCGGCGGCAGGGAGGCCTGCTCCCGACTGGAGGGCCGTGATCAGCTCGACCGTCTTGGCGACCAACGCGTCAGTCGGCTTGGCGACGGTGGAGTACTGCTCGCCCTTGGCGATGGAGACGATCGACTCGTTCTCGGCGTCCAGTCCGTCGACCACCGGGATCCTCGACTGACCGGCCTGCTTCACCGAGGTCAGGATGGCGCGGGCGATGCCGTCATTCGGCGAGAGGACGCCGTGGATCTCCTTGTCGGAGTAGAAGCCTGAGAGCAGGGAATCCATGCGCGACTGTGCCTTGGCGTTGTCCCAGTCCTGCGTGGCGACCTGGGTGAAGTCGGTCTGGCCGGACACGACGACGAGCGTCCCGTCGTCGATCTTGGGCTGCAGCACGCTCATGGCGCCCTTGAAGAAGTTCGGGGCGTTGGGATCGGCCGGGCCGCCGCCGAAGAGTTCGATGTTGTAAGGGCCGGGGCCCGTGGCCTCCAAGCCTTCGAGGAGCGACTCGCCCTGCAGTTCACCCGTGCGGACCGAGCCGAACTGCACGACCGCGTCGACGGCGTCGGTGTTCTCGATGAGCCGGTCGTAGCCGATGACGGCGACTCCAGCGTCGTGTGCCTTGGTCAGCACGGAGCCCAGTTGGGTGCCGTCGACCGGGCCGACGACGATGACCTTGGCACCCTGCTCGATGAGGGCCTCGATCTGCTGCTGCTGTTGCGGCACCTTCTGGTCGGCGCTCTGGATGAGGGGCGTGAACCCGGCCTCCGTGAGCTGCGCCTCGAACATGGTCTCGGCTTCCTTCCAGTTCTGGGTGCCCAGCCACGGGAGGGCCACGCCGATGGTGGCGTCGGCCGGGAAGCCGCCCTCGGTGCCGGCGGTGCTGGCCTCACCGGCGGCCGGGGTGGTGCCGTCGCCGGCCGCCGTGGCGTCGCCGCCCCGTCCGCCGCCGCAGGCCGTCAGGCTGAGGGAGGAGATCAGAAGTGCTGCCACGACTGCGGCTGTGCGCTTCAACTTCATGGTGGTGTTCCTTTCGGAGATTTTGGGCAGCATCGCCCAGGGGTGGGGTGGCGGAATGCCGGTAAAGGGGGGTGACAAGGGGTGCCGGTGTCGGCCGGGATCAGGACGGAATGGTGGCCTTGGTGTCGGTCGCCGGGCCTTCGACGGGGACCTCGGGGGTACCTGCCAGCTGCTGGGCCTCGGGCGTCCCGGCGGGGACCTCCGCGACGTCGGGCTTCTTTCCGACGTTGCGCATCAGCGTGCCGATGATCGACGGCTTGCCCTGGTTCTTGTTGTGCACGTCGAAGGCGACGGCGGCCAGAAGGACGAGGCCCTTGATGACCTGCGTCTGGTCCGCGCCCACGCCCATGAGCATGAGTCCGGAGTTCAGGACGGCCATGACCAGGCCACCGACCATCGAGCCGACGACGGTGCCGATACCACCGGAGACAGCGGCGCCGCCGATGAAGACCGCGGCGATGGCGTCGAGTTCCCACATGGTTCCGTCGGAGGGGCCCGCGGCGGTGGAGCGACCGATGAACAGGATGCCCGCGACGGCCGCGAGGAAGCTCATGTTGGTCATGACGAGGAAGTAGGTGCGCTGGGTGTTGACGCCCGAGAGCGCGGCCGCAGCCTTGTTGCCGCCGACGGCGTAGATGTGGCGGCCGAAGCGGGTGCGCTGCGTGATGGTGTGGTAGATGATCACGAGCACGACGAGGATCAGGCCGGGGATGGGGAACGACGTGCCGGGGCGGCCGCTGCCGAACAGCCACGTGACGTAGCCGATGACGGCTGCGATCAGGACCACGCGGGTGCCGGTGACCCACAGCGGGATCTCGGAGCCGCGGGCCTTGGCGTGGCGGCGTCGGTTGACCTCGCTGTACGCGAACCAGGCCAGCGCGAGGAGCCCGAGCAGCAGCGTCGAGTTGTTCAGACCGGTCCAGGCCGGGCCCCACTCGGGCAGGTAGCCTGCGCCGAGGTAGGAGAACTGCGCGGGCACCGGCACGGAGATGGAGTGCGACATCCAGATCACCAGACCGCGGAAGATCATCATGCCCGCCAAGGTGGTGATGAACCCGGGGATGCCCATCTTGGCCAGCCAGAAGCCGTGCCACATGCCCACGAGCACGCCGAGGACGAGGCCGAGCAGGAGGCCCGCCCACCAGGGGAAGCCGTACTGGGCGATGGAGATGGCCACGCTCATCCCGACGAAGCCGGCCACCGAGCCGACCGAGAGGTCGATCTGTCCGATGACGATGACCATGACCATGCCGATGGCCAGGATCAGCACGTAGGCGTTGCCCGAGATGAGGTTCTGGAAGTTGGACGAGGTCAGCATCCGGCCGCCAGAGATGACGTTGAAGACGACGACGAGCGCGATCAGCGCCAATGCCATCGTGTACTGCTGGAGCTTGCCTCCAAAGACCTGCTTGAGAGCTTTCATGATGGTTCGATCTTCCATGGTGACTGCGCCGTCAGGCGGAGAGAGCCGGGGCCGCCGGCGCGGTGGACGTGGTGGTCATCCGGCGCATCAGGGTTTCCTGATCCGCCTCGGACGCCGGGAGGTCGCCGGTGATCCGGCCTTCGCAGATCGTGTAGATCCGGTCGCAGATGCCGAGCAGTTCGGGCAGCTCCGAGGAGATGACGATCACGCCCTTGCCTTCATCGGCGAGTTGATGGATGAGTTTGTAGATCTCGTACTTGGCACCGACGTCGATGCCCCGCGTCGGTTCGTCGAGGATGAGCAGCTCGGGTGAGGAGTACATCCACTTGCTGAGCACCACCTTCTGCTGGTTGCCGCCCGAAAGCGTGGCCACGCCGACGTCGACCGAAGAGCTCTTGATCCGCAGCTCGCGCCGGTACCGTTCAGCCACCTCGGCCTCGAGGCGCGGCTGCAGCAGGAACCGTCGCACGATGCCGTTGAGGTTGGCCGAGACGACGGTGGCCTTGATGTCGTCGCTGAGGTTGAGGCCCAGGTTCTTGCGGTCCTCGGTGACGTAGGCGATGCCGGCGGCGATGGCCTTCTGGACGGTGTTCGCGTGCACCGGCCTGCCGCCGATGAGCAGTTCGCCGGAGCGGTAGGTGCCGTACGAGTGGCCGAAGATGCTGCGCGCCAGTTCGGTGCGCCCGGCGCCCATGAGGCCGGCGAAGCCCACCACCTCGCCACGCGCCACCGTGAAGTTGGCGTCCTTGACGACGAGGCGGCCGGGGACGCTGGGGTGTTCGACGTTCCAGCCGCGCACCTCGGCGAGGGTCTCACCGATCTTCGGGGTCCGGTGCGGGTAGCGGTTCTCGAGCGAGCGGCCCACCATGGCGCGGATGATGCGGTCCTCGTCGACCTGCCCGGCCACCACGTCGTAGGTCTCGACGGTGCGGCCGTCGCGGATGACGGTGACGGCGTCGGCGACCGCGGCGATCTCGTTGAGCTTGTGGGAGATCATCAGGCAGGTGATGCCGCGGGCTTTGAGCCCGCGCATGAGGTCCAGAAGGTGCGCGGAGTCGTCCTCGTTGAGCGCCGAGGTGGGCTCATCGAGGATGAGGACCCGGACGTTCTTGGACAGGGCCTTGGCGATCTCCACCAGCTGCTGCTGGCCGACGCCGAGCGTCTTGACCTGGGTGTCGGGGCTGATGTCCAGGCCGACGCGGGCCAGGAGGTCGACGGCCTGCCTGCGGGCCGCCTCCCAGTCGATCAGCCCTCCGCGCATCACCTCTGAGCCGAGGAAGATGTTCTCGGTGATGGACAGTTCCGGGATGAGGGCCAGCTCCTGGTGGATGATCACGACGCCGTGCTCCTCGGAGGACTTGATGCCGTTGAAGCGCATCTCCTCCCCCTCGAGCAGGATCTCGCCCTCGTACGTGCCATGTGGGTAGACCCCGGACAGCACCTTCATGAGGGTGGACTTCCCGGCACCGTTCTCCCCGCAGATGGCGTGGATGTCGGCGCGACGCACGGACATGGTGACGTCGTCGAGCGCCTTCACGCCGGGGAACACCTTCGTGATGTTGCGCATCTCGAGCAGCAGTTGCTCAGCGGTCATCTACGTCTCCTTCGACTGTCGCTGTCCTCTATGTCAACGATGTCATAAATGTACGGGCCTCCACCATTGACGTCAAGCCTTGAACTCAACCGTTACCGTTTCGTGATACTGCGTTCAAGCCTTGATGCGCTGCTAGGGTTGCCGCATGAGGGAAAGCAGCGGAGCGCCCGGCTCCCAGGCCTCGCTACGCGAGGCGAACAGCGCCCGCATCCTCGAGGCGGTGAAGCTCTACGGCCAGCTCACCCAGGTCGAGCTCGCTGCCGCCACGGGCCTCTCCCCCGCCACCGTCTCCAACATCGTGAAGCAGTTGCTCGCGGCCGGCGCCGTCGAGACGTCAGCGACGACGCGCTCCGGACGCCGCGCCCAGCTCGTCACGCTGGCGCGCGTCACCTCCCTCGCCCTGGGCATCCACATCCGCCCACGCGCGCTCGAGATGTCGCTGGTCGACGCCGGCTACACCCAGGTGGCCCGGCAGCACCTGCCGCTGCCGCCGGAGCATCGCTTCGACACCACCCTGGACCGCGCCGCGATGCTGGCCGCGGAACTCGCCGATCAACGCGGGCTCGCGGTGGGAGAGCTGGTGGGGATCGGCGTCGCGATGCCGTCCGCCAACCGCGGCGGCGCCGTCGTCGGCCTGCCGACGTGGGACGACGTCGACGTGGCCGACGTCATCGAGCGGCGACTGCACCGGCCCGTCCTGGTGGAGCGCGAGACCGACGCCGCCGCCCTCGCGGAGGCCCGCATCGGGGCCTTGCGCGGCGCGGCGTGCGGCGTGTACGTGCGCGTGGGTGAGGTGACGGATTCCACGATCGTGCTCGGGGGTGCCGTGCTGCGCCCGGGTTCGGCTCCCGCGGCGGGGCTCGGTCACGTCCGGGTCGCTCCGGACGGGGCCATCTGCCGTTGCGGTGCCCGCGGCTGCCTGAACACCGTCGTGTCGATCGAGGCCCTGCGCGAGTTGGTCCGGATCAGCCACGGCCCCCTGTCGCTGCGCGACATGGTGGCGGCGGCGAACTCGGGCGACAGGGGCTGCCGGCAGGTCGTCGCCGACGCGGGGGCCGCGATCGGTGCCGCGCTCGCAGACATGGCCACCACCGTCGGGCCGGACCGCATCGCCGTGGGCGGGCCGCTGGCCCAGGCCGCCGACGTGCTGCTGGGGCCCATGCTCGACGCCCTGGGCGCCAGACCACTCCTCGCCGACGCGGGCTCCCTCCTGGTGCCGGGGCAGCTCGGGCAGGAAGCGGAAACCCTCGGCGTCGTCGCCCGCGTCTTCGACATGATGTCCTTGACGTCTGTGCTGGAAACATCTTCGGGAGGGGAACAACGTGGCTGAACCGCTGTTGGAGCTCAGATCCGTGCACAAGACCTTCGGCGGCGTGCAGGCGTTGGTCGACGTGGACCTCACGGTCCGCGCGGGCGAGGTGGTCGGCCTCGTCGGCGACAACGCGGCCGGCAAGTCCACCCTCGCCCGCATCGTCGCGGGCGTCTACCAGCCCGACGCGGGGCAGGTCCGGCTGGCAGGCCGGCCGGTGGCCATCGCATCGGCCAAGGCTGCCATCGCGCTCGGCATCGCGACGGTGTTCCAGGAGTTCGCGCTGGTGGAGAGCCTGGACGTGCCGTCGAACATCTTCCTCGGCCGCGAACTGACCCGCAGCGACGGGCTGCTGGACGAGTCACGCATGGAGCTCCTAGCCCGCCAGTACCTGGACCAGCTCAGCAGCCGCATCCCGGACTTGAGCGTCCCCCTCCACCAGCTCTCGGCCGGGCAGAGGCAGTGCGTGGCCATCGCGCGCACCCTCGTCACAGACCCGCGGCTGGTGATCCTGGACGAGCCCACGGCGTCGCTGTCGGTGGGCCAGACGGCAGAGGTGTTGAGCCACGTGGAGCGACTCCGGGAGCTGAACCTCGGCGTCATCCTCATCAGCCACAACCTGGCGGACGTGCGCTCCGTGGCGGACCGCATCGAGGTGCTGCGCCACGGCCGCAACAACGGCTCGTTCGCGGTGGACGAGGCAACCTACGAGAACGTGCTCTCTGCCATCACCGGCGCCACGCGCCACACGAAGCCCGCCGCGCGCCTCTGAGCCGACGGCTCGACGGCGCGGAGCCCATGGTCAGGAACGCCCGGCTGTGATCTCGCCGGAGCCCCGGACGATGAGGCGCGTCGGCACCACCACCTGCTCCGGGCTCAGGCTCTCCCCCCGGACGCGGGCGATCAGCCGGGTGGCCGCCAGCTCTCCCAGCGCGTCGGGGTCCTGCGCGATGACCGTGATGCCCGGTCGCACCAGGTCGGCCAGCGGGATGTCGTCGAAGCCCACCAGCGCGACGGAGCGTTCCAGACCCAACCGCTGCAGCGCCCGGACGGTGGCGATCGTGATGTCGTTGCGGCCGGACAGGATGGCTGTCGGCGGCGCGTCGGATCCCATGAGTCGCTCGATGGCGGCGATCACGGCCGCCTCGTCTCCCAGGTCCGTCGTCACGGTGCAGTCCGGAAGGTCACGGGTGGCCTCGCGGAAGCACGCGGTGCGTTCCCTCGAGGTGCTGATCACCTGCAGGTTGGACAGGAAGGCGATCCTGGTGTGCCCGTACCCGCGCACGTGCTGGACGGCCGCCCGGACGCCGCCGGCGTTGTCGGAGGTCACGGAATCACAGTCGACGTCGGGAGCCGGGCGGTCAGCGAAGACGACGGGCCAGCCGCGCTCGAGTTCACGGGCCAGCAGCGAGTGGTCCTCGCGCACGGTGAGCACGATCAGCCCGTCGAGCCGGCGCGCCACGAAACCGCGCAGGCGCGCGAGTTCGACGTCCGGGTCGTCCTGCGTGCTGGCCGCCAGCGTCATCATCCCGTGGTCGTTGGCGACCCGCTCCACCGCTCGGTGCAGGTGCGAGTCGAAGGCGTTGCCCACACTCGACAGCAGCAACCCGATCGCCCCCACGCCCCCGTCGCGGCGACGCAGGTCCGAGGCCTGCTGGTGCACCACGTAGCCCATCTCGTCCGCCGCGCGGAGCACGCGCTCCGCCGTGGCGGACGCGACGTTCGGCTCGCCGTTCATGACGCGGGAGACGGTCTTGATGGCCACTCCTGACGCGCGGGCGACGTCACGCATCGTGGGGCGGGAGGAGTTGGGGAACATGCGAGTCATTTTGCCGTCAAATCTCATGAACGGCGAACTAACGATCAAGGTGACCCCACCCTTTGTTAGCCTCTGCCATGACAACGTTGTCACCAGAAGGGAAACAACCAATGGAACGACTGACCAGGGCAGGAATCGCCCTCACGGTGGCGCTCGGCGCCGCCGTCGGACTCCCTGCTGCAGCCGACGACACGGCCGGGCAGGAGCCCTACCGCCCGGCCTACCACTACACGCCGGAACGCAACTGGATGAACGACCCGAACGGGCTCGTCCACCACGACGGCGTCTGGCACCTCTACTACCAGCACAACCCCTCCGCGGACACGTGGGGCAACATGTCGTGGGGCCACGCCACCAGCCCGGACCTCCTGCACTGGAGCGAGCAGCCGCTGGCCATCGCCCAGACGTTCAACGGCGAGGGGCAGTCGGTCGAGGACATCTTCTCCGGCTCCATCGTGGTCGACACGGAGAACACCAGCGGCCTCGGCACCACCGACAACCCGCCGCTGGTGGCGCACTACACCAGCGCCTACACCGGCGCACATCCCACGCTGGCGGGCATCCAGGCACAATCGGTGGCCTTCTCGCTCGACGGCGGCTACACCTGGGAGAAGTATGCGGGCAACCCCGTGCTGGACCGGGGCTCGCAGAACTTCCGCGACCCGAAGGTGAGCCGCTACACATCGCCGGAGACCGGCGAGTCGTACTGGGTGATGGTCGCCGTCGAGGCGCTCGACCACCAGGTGGTGCTCTACCGCTCCGACGACCTGCTCGAGTGGACCTACCTCTCCACCTTCGGCCCGGCCAATGCCACCGGCGGCATCTGGGAGGTGCCAGACCTGTTCCCGCTGACGGTCGACGGCACCGACGAGACCAAATGGGTCATGGTGGTCAACCTCAACCCCGGATCCCCCGCGGGCGGCTCAGGTGCCCAGTACTTCGTCGGCGACTTCGACGGCGTGACCTACACCGCCCAGAACGTCGTCTCGGGTGACGAGGTGGTGCCCGGCACCGTCGTCGAGGACTTCGAGTTCGGGACGTGGGCGGATTCCGGGTGGACCGTCGCCAACGACCCGGGCAACGAGTTCAACGGCCCCTTCGGCGACGGCCCCCAGCCCGGCGCCTGGCGGGACCAGCAGGCCATCAACGGGCACCGCGGCGACCGGCTGGTCAACAGCTTCGTCGGCTGGGACTGGCCGGTCGGCACGATGACCTCAGCGCCGTTCAGGGTCGAGGAACCCTGGCTCAACCTGTTGGTGGGCGGCGGCAACCACCCGCGCGTCGACGGTGGCCAGCTCGGCAATGAGCCCCCTGCCGGCACAGCGCTCTGGAACGGCTTCGAAGGCCTGCGCGACGGCGGCAGCCTGGCCGACCTGGGCTGGGTGGGCACCGGCGACCTCGCGGCCACCGACAGCCCGGCCTACGCCGGCGGTGACTACTACCTGGGCGACGCCCGCATCAACACGTGGGAGGGTGGCCCCAAGGGCGACGACAACACCGGCACCCTGACCTCGCCGTCGTTCCCGATCGACGACGACCACCTCTCCTTCCTGGTCGGCGGCGGTCGCGAGCGGCCGGGCCTGGCCGTACAGCTCATCGTCGACGGCGAGGTGGTGCGCACCGCGGGAGGCCAGGACGCCGGCGCGCTGCAGTGGACCAGCTGGGACATCGCGGAGTTCCGCGGCCGCGACGCCGCGTTGCGCATCGTCGACGAGGTCGGCGGCGGCTGGGGCCACCTGACGCTCGATCACGTGGTCATCGGCGACGAGCCGGCCGTACCCCGTTCCTCCGAGACCACCGTCAACCTCGTGGTCGACGGCGAGGTCGTGCGCACCGCGACCGGGCGCGATTCGGAGCTGCTCGACTGGGTGGCGTGGGACGTCGCCGAGTTCGCCGGCCAGGAGGCCCAGCTCCTCATCGTGGACAACAACCGGTTCGGGTGGGGCCACATCCTGGTCGACGACATCGTGGCCGCGGACGCCCCGCAGCCCCGCCGCGTCGAGACCTACGACTGGCTGGACTGGGGCCCGGACCACTACGCGGCCATCTCCTTCGCCAACGTCCAGGACGGACGCCGCATCATGATCGGATGGGTGAACGACTGGCGCTACGCCAACGCCATCCCCACGGCCCCGTGGCGCAGCGCCAACACGCTGCCGCGCGAGGTCACGCTCGAGCTCGTCGACGGTTCCTACGCGCTGCGCCAGGTGCCGGTGCGCGAAGCGTCCTCGCTCGAGGTGCCTTCTGAACGGCTGCGGCGCACGAACGTGGCGGTGGACGATTCGGTCGTCGCGCTGCCGTGGGCGTCGGATGCGTTCAAGCTCGACGTGACCGTCGAGCCGCGGGACGCCTCGTTCGCGGGGGTCGCCGTACGCACCGACACCGCCTTCGGGACCGACAGCGGCGAAGGCACGCTGGTGGGCATCGACGCGAAGACCAACCGGCTGGTGGTGGACCGGACCCGCTCCGGCGCGACGGGCTTCCACTCGCAGTTCGCCGCCGTCGACTCGGCACCGTTGGTCAACCCGGACGGCACCGTGACGTTCACGGTCTACGTCGACCGGGCATCGGTCGAGGCGTTCGCCGAGGGTGGCCTCCGGACGATCACCAGCCAGGTCTTCCCTGATCCCGGATCGCTCGGCCTGTCGCTGGTGAGCGAGGGTGGCACGGCACGATTCGTCTCCGTGGTCGCCACTCCCCTCACCCCCAGCGTCCACACCGGGGCACAGCCGATGGACGCCTCGGTGGTGTCGGCGAACTGCGAATCCGGTGTCGTCGTCGAGGTGTCGAACCCGACGGACGAGCGGCAGGCAGTGCGGCTCTCGTCGGTCTCCGGGGTCCGGAACGTGACGTTGGCAGCCGGTCAGACGACCAGGGTCACGCTGGCGGGGCAGCCGTCACTGGCCGCCGGCTCCCTGTCTGTGGCGGCGACGGCGAAGCCCAGCCAGACCGCCAGCTGGACGTCAGTGAGCATGCCGGCGTGCAGCTGACCTTCTGCGAGTCGGCGCGGGCCGTGGCGGTGGCCGCGGCCCGCGCCGTTCGCTGTGCCATCAGTTCGGGCGGGCGAACCGCACGCCCGTGGACCCACTGAACGCCGGCAGTTCCAGCGTTCCCACGCCCTCCACCGAGTAGCCCAGCCGGTAGGCCTCCACGTACTGCCGGTACACCGACACCGCGGGAGACTCGTCGAGCGCGGCCTGCATCTGGGTGCGGTCGCCGATGGCCTCGATCACATACGGCGGGGCATAGGGGATGCCGTGGAGCACGACGGTGTTGCCCACACACTTGATGCCAGTGGTCGCGATCACCCGCTGTCCCTGGATGGTCATCGCCTCGGCGCCACCGGCCCAGAGCGCGTTGACCACAGCCTGGATGTCCTGCTGATGCACCACGAGCGCATCGTCGTCCACTCCGGGGGGCCGCACGTCGGCGGGTGCGTCCGTGAGCGTCACCCGGATACCCGGACCCGTGACCGCCACCATGCTCGCCTCGCGCTCCGCGAAGACCAGTTCCGAGGTGAAGTCACCCGAGCCCTGCCGGCTGGTGAGCTCGTTCACCTCTGCCTGGAGCGCGTCGACCTGCGTGCGCAGCTCCTCGTTGCGCCGGCTCTGGCTGATGATCAGGTCACGCATGTCGGCGGTGCGGTCGCTGCGCAGGTCCGTGCCGCGCGCAGCGATGGCAGCCACCGTCATCATCAGACCGGCGATGACACACACCAGGATGGTGGTGGTGCGGCCCCGCGGCGACCGGGAGCGCAGCTGGTTGCGCGCCATGACGGTGCGCACGGCGGAGACCCGCTCCCTCAGCACCGGCCACAGTTTCATGCGCCCAGAGTACGTGGCGCGGGGGCATCGACGAGGGCCCGAGCCCGCCGTCGTCCATCATGAGCGCGCAGATGTGGGCATTGTCGCCGGCGTCAATTAGGCTAGGCGAGATCGTAGAAGGAGACATCGTGGCGGAATCCAAGGTTCGCAAGCAGGCTGCTGACAAGCAGAAGCGCAAGCGCCTGTCTGAACTCGCTGAGCAGCGCGCCGAAACCGCGCGTCTCGCCCCAGGCGGGCGCAACTGGGTACCGGGCGTGTTCATCCCCATCGGGCTCCTGGGCGTCGCGTGGATGGTTGTCTACAACCTCGCGGGCCAGGACATCGGCTTCATGCGCTCCATCGGTGACTGGAACGTCGCCATCGGGCTCATCCTGATCGTCGTCGGCTTCTCCGGCATGACGCTCTGGAAGTGACCCGCACCCTCGGCGTCTTCGACGCCGTCATCTTCGATTTCGACGGCACCCTCGCAGATTCCACCGCGGCCATCGTGCGCGCCGCCTCCACGTGGGCCACGGAGTTCGGCGTGGAACCCCGTCACCACAGCCAGTTCACCGGCCTCCCCAGCGACGTCATGGTGCGCGCCCTCCTCCCCGCCGACAGATTCGACGAGGCGCACGCCCGCATCGAGGAACTGGAGATCGAGGACGTCGCTGATGTGATCGCCCTGCCCGGCGCCCTTGAGGCGCTGCAGTCAGTGCCGGCCGAGCGGGCAGCTATCGCCACGTCCTGTTCGGCGCCGTTGCTTGATTCCCGCATGGTCGCCACCGCGCTGCCCCGTCCGTCGGTGGTGGTGACGCGTGACGAGGTGGTGTTGGGCAAGCCGGCGCCGGAGTCGTTCGAGCTCGCCGCCCGGCGCCTGGGGTTCCCCGCTGAGCGTTGCCTCGTGGTGGAGGACGCTCCCGCCGGCGTGGTGGGTGGCCGTGGAGCCGGTTGCTCCGTGCTGGGCGTGCTGACGCACCACACGGAGGACGAACTCGGCGCCCACTGGCACGTGACAAACCTGTCGCAGGTGGCCTTCGAGGCCCGGGCCGACGGTGTCGCCGTCGTGTGGGCCTGACCCCTTTACTCCTGACGCAGCCGCACCGCGGTGCCGTAGGCCGCCAACTCGCTCACGGTGTCGCTGATCTTGCCGCCGTCGAAATGCACTCCCACCACCGCGTCCGCCCCGGCCTCCTGCGCCTGTTGCACCAGGGCGCCGATGGCATCCTGCCGCGCGGAGGTGTTGATGAAGGCCATCTCAGGGTTGTGCGCCAGGTCCCGCGGGCGGGTGGCGATGCCGATGACAATCCCGAGGCTCGCCGCGATCTCCCGCCCCGGTAGCGAATCCGTGGTGGACAGCGGCAGGTCATAGGTGACGAAACGCGGCCGCCGCGGGTCTGTGTCCCGCTGCGCCACCGGCGAAATCGGCTCCGGCGGCACCGGCACCGCGCTTCCGGAGGCGGGCACGACAGGCTGCGGGCTCACCGGGCGGGGACGGGGGCCGGGCACGACGCGGGGTAGGGCGCGGGTGGGCTCGCCTGATGGGAGCGGAGCAGGCATCTGCGGCTGTCCGTGGCCTTGCGGGGGCTGGCTCATTCCGCCAGCCTAGCTGCGGCCCCGGCGAAAGTGGCGTCCCGCACCCGCGACGGTAGGATGACGCGCGTGACTGAGACCCCTGACGTGCAGCCCACCGACTCCGAGCAAACCGTCGTCCGCAAGGAGAAGCGCGCCCGCCTGCTGGAACAGGGGATCGAGGCCTACCCCGCAGATCTGACCCGAAGCCACACCCTGCGTGACATCCGCGCCCAGTGGGGCCACATGGAGGCCGGCGAGGAGACCCAGGACGTCGTGACCACCGGCGGCCGCGTCGTGTTCATCCGCAACACCGGCAAGCTGGCGTTCGCCACGCTGCAGGACGGCTTCACGCCGGAGGAGAACGGCGAGCGGCTCCAGATCATGCTGTCGCTGGCGGAGGTGGGCGAAGAGGCGCTCGCGGAGTGGAAGCACACCGCAGACCTCGGCGACTTCGTCTGGGTCACCGGCCGCGTCATCGTCTCGAAGCGCGGCGAGTTGTCGATCATGGTCAGCGAGTGGCGGATGGCCGCCAAAGCGCTGCGCCCGTTGCCCGTCATGCACAAGGACCTGTCCGAGGAGTCGCGGGTCCGCCGTCGCTACGTGGACCTCATCGTCCGCGACGATGCGCGTGAGATGGTGCGCAAGCGCTCGGCCATCACGCGGGCCATCCGGGAGACGCTGTACGGGCAGGGCTACATGGAGGTCGAGACCCCCATCCTGCAGCTCATTCACGGCGGCGCCGCGGCGCGTCCCTTCGAGACCCACATCAACGCGTTCGACATCCGCATGACCATGCGCATCGCGCTGGAACTCCACCTGAAGCGGACCATGGTTGGCGGTGCGGACAGGGTGTTCGAGATCGGCCGTGTGTTCCGCAACGAGGGCATCGACTCAACGCACTCAGCGGAGTTCACCATGCTCGAGGCGTACCAGGCCTGGGGGGACCAAGGCACCATCGCACTACTCATCCAAGACATCATCCTGGCCTCGGCAGACGCCGTCGGCTCGCGGCAGTTCGAGACGCCGAAGGGCGTCATCGACCTCGACGGCGAGTGGAGCTGGCTGTCGGTCTTCCCCGCGCTCTCCGAGCGGCTGGGCGAGGAGATCACTGTTGAGACCCCGGCCGAGGTGCTGCACAGGTTCGCCGACGCTCATGAGGTCGAGTACGACAAGGCGTGGGCCGCGGACAAGATGGTGATGGAGCTGTTCGGCGAACTCGTCGAACCCGGCCTGCTGCAGCCCACCTTCGTCTACGACTACCCCTCGATCGCCCAACCGTTGGCCCGCCGACACCGCAGCGACGCGGGCAAGGTCGAAGCCTGGGACCTGATCATCGGCGGCGTCGAACTGGGCACCGGTTACACCGAGCTGGTGGACCCGGTCATCCAGCGCGATGTGCTGATGACGCAGTCGAAGCTGGCCGCCGCGGGCGACCATGAAGCCATGGAGTACGACCAGGACTTCATCGAGGCGCTCGAGTACGGCGTCCCGCCGATGGGCGGCCTCGGCCTGGGCGTGGACCGCCTGATCATGATGCTGACCGGCGTCGGGATCCGCGAGACCATCCTGTACCCGCTGCTGCGTCCCTCCTCCGAGCGCTAAGCCCTCCCGAAACCCGGCCCCGCCGGAGCACGCCGAAAATGAAACCGGTTGCATCGGCTCACGTCGTCGCCTAGCATGTAACCGGTTTCATTCGAGGAGGAACAACCGTGGGCACACGAGGGAGCAGGGCGTCGCTGGCCACTGTGGCCATCCTCGTCGTCACCGCGATCTGGGGCTCGACGTTCTTCATCATCAAGGACGCCGTCGACAGGATCGATCCCATCGATTTCCTGGCGGCCCGGTTCTCCATCGGCGCAGTCATCCCCGCCGTCGTGTTCTGGCGGCGACTCCGCGGGCTGACGGCCCAGCAATGGCAGATCGGCCTGGCGCTGGGTGGGCTGTACGGGCTCGCGCAGATCGTGCAGACCGTCGGCCTGCAACACACCGACGCGTCCGTCTCCGGCTTCATCACCGGCACCTACGTGGTCCTGACGCCCATCATCCTGTGGATCGCCTTCAAGGCGCGGCTCACCCGCATCACCTGGGTCGCCGTCGGCATCGCGGTGGTGGGGCTGGCGATCCTCAGCCTGTCCGGCGTGGGCTCCGGCGGCGTCGGCGAGTCCCTCACGCTCGTCGGGGCCACCCCGT
Source organism: Tessaracoccus zhenghani (assembly GCF_054552775.1). Classification (NCBI taxonomy): domain Bacteria; kingdom Bacillati; phylum Actinomycetota; class Actinomycetes; order Propionibacteriales; family Propionibacteriaceae; genus Tessaracoccus; species Tessaracoccus zhenghani. The sequence continues at coordinate 1,882,307 of NZ_CM137275.1, forward strand.
ACGCGCTCCACATCGTGATGCTGGACCGCTGGTCCCGCAGCATGGACGCCATCTCCCTCACGGTCGTGCAGCTCATCGGCATCGCCGTGACCTGCACGTTCCTCGGGCTGCCCGGTGCGTACCGGATCCCGGCCGACGCGACGGTGTGGGGCTGCTCGATGGGAACGGGTAGCCCTCATCGGTGTACTGGAGGTGGCCGTAGCCGTCGAGCTGCCACAGGTGGGGCACGGTGACGGTGTCCCACCCGGGCTGGTGGGCGGACGTGAAGGCAGCGGGGATCCGCAGCGGGTTGTCGAACAACCGGAACTGCCAGTCGCCAGACATGCTGACGAAGCCGCGCGAACGGGTGCGGTCTCGGGTGGCGGCGTCCTCTTCGGTGGCGTAGCCGAAGAAGTAGGCGCGGGCCCGGAGCCTGTTGCGCCCCGTGAGGGAGGGGTTCTCCCAGTCACGTGGGTCGGTCATTGGACTCGATCTCCTTTGCTCGAGAGCCGGCATTCTCCTGCGATGTAACCGGTTTCATTTAGACAATATACACAACCACCACGCGAGCGCCACCCGGGGGGCCCTAAATGAAACCGGTTTCTTTTCTTGGCGCGCCGTCGGCCAGACTGGTGCGAGAATAGGCTGCACCGAAGGACAGGAGGGGGCCGGAGTTGGACTCGATCAAACGCGCCACCATCGGCGACGTCGCCCGGGTGGCCGGAGTGTCGCGGGCCACGGCCTCACGCGCCCTCAACGACTCCGCCCAGGTCACGCCGGCCACCAAGGAGCGGGTGCGCGAAGCGGTGCGCGAGACCGGATTCGTGATGAACAAGATGGGCCGGGCCCTAGCCGTCGGCCGCTCGGAAACCATCGCGATCCTTGTCACTGAGCCCCTCGACGAGTTCTTCAGCGACCCGCCGTTCCTCACCGTGCTGCGCGGGATCACCGAAGGCCTGGCCGAGACTTCCACCATGCCGGTGCTACTGCAGGCCTGGTCCGACGCGGAGCACAAGCGCGCCCTGCGCCACTTCGAACGCCGCGCGGTGGACGCCGTGATCTCCATCTCGCCGTATGTCGGCGGCGACATGCTCGAGGCGCTGCGGGAGGGCACGCTCCCCGTCGTGCTCTGCGGCCAGGTGGAGGGCCACCCCTACCTGGGGGTCTTCGCGAGCGTCTACGCGGATGACGTGGCCGGCGCCCAGCTCGCCGGGGACCGGATGATGGCCCGTGGCCGCCGTCGAGTCGCCGTCATCAACGGCCCGCAGGACAACCCCGCGGCAGTGGACCGCCTGCTGGGATACCGGGCCGCGATGAGCGGGGTCTTCGACCCGGAACTCGCGGTATGGACAGGCTGGGACGAGGCCTCCGGCTTCGACAGCATGCGCACGCTCCTAGAGCGCGACCCTGCCATCGACGGCGTGCTCGCCGCCTCAGACCGCATCGCCGCCGGCGCGCTCCGGGCGCTCTCCCTGGCCGGCCGGTCCGTCCCCGGCGACGTGTCGGTGATCGGCTTCGACGACCACAGCCTGGCCGCTTCCACCGCTCCACCGCTGACCACCATCAGGCAGCCCATGAACCTGCAGGGCAGGCTGGCCACCCAGTTGGCCATGGAGATGATCGACGGCAAGAAGGCCCGCAGCGTCGTCCTCGACATGGAACTCGTGGAACGAGCTTCGGTCTGACGCTAGCCTGGGAGCATGAACTTAGGTGAACCTAACTCGGCACCCGCAGGCATGAGCAGCGTCGCGTCCGTCACGACGGAGCGCCCGGCCCGGTACGGGAAGCAACTGGTCGGCCACCTGGGGCGCCGCGCAGGCGGCGAGTGGTCCGCGGAGACCGAATCCGGCTGGGTGCAACTGGGTGACCTGGGCCGCGCCGAACTCACCGCGGAGACCGACACCCTCGTCCTGCAGGTCTTCGGCCCCGACGCGGAGGCCATCGAGCGGCTGGAGCAGGTCGTGGGCCGCCACCTCGTGCGCTTCGGCACCAAGGACGAGCTCGCCGTCGCCTGGGTGCGCGACGACGGCACGCCCGGCACGGAGCAGCGCTTCTCGGATCCGGAACCCATGCACGCGGGCTGAGCCATGGGCAGGATCCTCTTCGACACCGCCACCAGCATCAACGGCTGGATCGCCGACGAGCACAATTCGCTGGACTGGCTCTTTGCGGTCGACGGCGGCGACCACCCCGACGAGGGCCTGTTCCCGGACGGAGCCACCGTCCTGGTGGAAGGTTCCACCACGTACCAGTGGTTGCTCGACCATGACGACATCCTGCACCACCCAGAGAAGTGGCAGGACTTCCACGGGTCGCGGCCCGCCTTCGTCTTCACCACGCGCCGCCTGCCCCGGCCAGAGGGCGCGGACGTCCGCTTCGTTTCCGGTGCGGTGACCGACCACATCGGGGCCATGCGTGAGGCGGCCGGCGACGGCGACATCTGGGTGGTCGGCGGCGGTGACCTGGCCGGCCAGTTCCTCGACGCCGGGCTGCTGGACCAGATCGCGCTGTCGGTCGCCCCCGTCGCCCTCACCGGCGGCGCGCCGCTCCTACCGCGGCGCCTGGAGTCGGACCGCCTCCGGCTGGTCTCGGCGCAGGCGCACGGCCAGTTCGCCCGCCTCCTCTACGACGTCGTTCGCTGACTTTCCCCGCCTGACAGGATGGAATCCATGACCGACCAGCTGATGATCGATCCCGCCCTCACGCTGTGGTCCACGGAGCAGCGGGCGGGTCTTCCGCTGCTGGTGCTCCTGCACGGCTTCGGCTCCAACGAGGAGGACCTGTTCAGCCTGGTTCCCTACCTCCCCGGCGGCATCGCGGTGGCCTCGCTGGCCGCTCCCGGCGCCCCGCCGGCGCCCATGCCCGGGCGCGCCTGGTTCCCGATGGGCACGCTGGGCAACACCCACGAGGTCATCGCCGACGCCGCCGCCGCGGTCCGGCGCTGGATCGACGCGGAGGCCGGCACCGCACCGTCGGTGGCCCTGCTCGGCTTCTCGCAGGGCGCCTCCGTCGCGCTGGAGGCGCTGCGTCAGGGCCCGGAGCGGTTCGACGCGGTGCTCGCCCTGAGCGGCGTGGTGTCGCCGTTCGGCTCCGACGGCGACGCCCGGTTGGGCGAACTGCGCCCGCCGGTCTTCTGGGGCCGGGGCTCGCTCGACACGGTCTTCGCAGAGGAGCTCATCGACCACACCGCGCAGTGGCTGCCGGAACACTCCACCCCCACCGTGCACCTGTACCCTGGCCTCGGCCACGGGATCGCGCAGGAGGAGTTGGGCGACATGGCCACCTTCATCGAGGCCTGGCGCGATTCGGCCTGCTGAGCGTCCACCCTCACTCCGGCCGCAACACCGCGAACGGGTCGGTCACCACCAGTTCCCTGTCAACGAAGCGGAACACCCGCGCGGGCCGGCCGCCCTTCGCGCCTGAGACGGTCAGCTCGCCCGTCGATTCCAGTTGCCCACGCCGCGTCAGCACCCGCTGCAGGTTCGTGGGCGCGACGTCGTGACCCAGCGCCGCCACGTACACGGAGCGCAGCTCTGCGATCGTGAACTCCTCCGGCATCAGCGCGAAACCGATATTCGTGTACGACAACTTGGCCCTCAGCCGACGCACGGCGTGCGCCACGACGAACCGGTGGTCGAAGGCCATCTCCCCCACGCCGTCGACGTCCACCCAGGCGGCGTTCTCCGGTAGCTCCGGCTCGGCGCCCGCAGCCACCAGCCCGAGGTAGCTCGTCCCGATGGTGCGCTGCGCCGGGTCCCGCGAGGGATCGGAACTGGTGCCCAACTGCTCCAGGTGCGCCAACCCGGCGATATCGACCTTCGCCGCCAGGTGCCGCAGCACCGATGCCTCCAGGGTCTCGCCCGGCTCCACCGGCCCCGACGGCAGCGCGGGCGCGCCGGCGAAAGGCGCCGAGCCCCGGATCGCCGTCAGCACGCACAGCCTCGCGTCGGGGCCTCCGCCGCGCACCTGCAGCACCGCGCCGATTGCCTCGTGGCGGTAGAGGGCTACCCCGGCGGAGTCGCGGATTTGGCTGCTGGTCATGGCCGCATGCTACAGTGACGCAAGTTTCCGCCTGAGAGACGAAAACCCACGGAGGGACACCCGCCATGACGCTCACCCTGAACCGCACCTGGGAGCAGTGGACCGCAGACGAAGTCGCGGAGTGGCGGGAGCGCGTCCACGCGTTGGCCGTCGAGCGCGACGCGGTGATCCTGGCGCACAACTACCAGTCCGGCATCATCCAGGACGTGGCGCACCACGTTGGCGACTCCCTCGCCCTCAGCCGGCTGGCCGCCACCGTCGATGCCGAGACCATCGTGTTCGCCGGCGTGCACTTCATGGCCGAGACCGCGAAGATCCTCTCCCCCGCCAAGCGCGTCCTGATCCCGGACCAGAACGCCGGCTGCTCGCTGGCCGACACCATCAACGCCGGCCAGCTCCGCGCCTGGAAGGCCGAACACCCTGACGCCGCCGTCATCTCCTACGTCAACACGACGGCGGAGGTGAAGGCGCTCACCGACATCTGTTGCACGTCCTCCAACGCGGTCGAGGTCGTGCGCAGCATCCCGGAGGACCGCGAGATCCTGTTCCTCCCGGATCAGTTCCTGGGCGCCCACGTGCGCCGCGCCACCGGCCGGAAGAACATCCAGGTGTGGCTCGGCGAGTGCCACGTGCACGCCGACATCTCTCCGTCGAACCTCATCGACGCCGTCCGCAGCAATCCCGACGCGGGCCTCTACGTGCATCCGGAATGCGGCTGCACCACCTCGGCCCTGTGGCTGGCGGAATCCGGCGAACTGCCGGAGGGCCGCACCCATGTGTTGTCGACGGGCGGCATGCTCGACATGGCGCGCAACGAAACGCGTAGCCAGGTGCTCGTGGCCACGGAGATCGGCATGCTGCACCAGCTCCGCAAGGCCAACCCGACGACGGATTTCCGCCCCGTGAACGCCCAGGCGTCGTGCCCGTACATGAAGTTGATCACGCCGGAGAAGCTCGAGGCCTGTCTCGGCGACCCGGCCACCACGGCGGCGTACGAGGTCGACGTGGCGCCCGAGATCGCGCTCAAGGCCCGCCAGGCGGTGGAGCGCATGATCGCGATCGGCAACCCCGGCTCGGGCGAGTGATGCGCGCGCGGGTCGTGGTGGTGGGCACCGGCGCCGCCGGCCTGTCCACGCTGCTCCACCTCGCCGCGGCGGGCGTCGACACCATCACCGTCACGCGGGCGGGTGTCACCGATTCGGCCACCGGCTGGGCCCAGGGCGGCCTCGCGGCGGTCTGGAACGCGGGCGACTCCTTCGAGGCCCACATCGCCGACACCCTCACCGCCGGGGTCGGCCTCTGCGACGAGACCGTCGTCCGTGACCTGGTCACCTCCGCCCCCGGCTCCATCACGCGGCTCATCGAGCTGGGCGCGAAGTTCGACCGCACGCCGGATGGGGAACTGGACCTGCACCTCGAGGGCGGCCACTCCCACCGGCGCATCATCCACGCCGACGGCGACGCCACCGGCGCCGAGATCGAACGCGCGCTCTGGGCGGTGCTGTCGCGCGCGCTGGAGGGCAGTTCCGTCCGCATCCTGGAGGACACCCGGCTCGTCGACATCCTGACAGAGGACGGCCGCGCCGTCGGCATCCGCGCGCTCGGTGATGAGCCCTTCGACATTCGCGCCGACGCCGTCGTGCTCGCCACCGGCGGCATCGGCCAACTGTGGCCCGTCACCTCCAACCCGACTGTGGCCACGGGCGATGGCGTGGCCGCGGCCCTGCGCGCCGGCGCGGCCGTGCGCGACATCGAGTTCGTCCAGTTCCATCCCACCGTCCTCGCGGACGAGGCGGCCACCGCCCGCGGGGTGCTGATCAGCGAGGCCGTTCGGGGCGAGGGCGCATTCCTGGTGGACTCGTCGGGCCGCCGCATCATGGCTGGTGTCCATCCCCTTCAGGACCTGGCTCCCCGCGACGTGGTCTCCGCGGCGATCGTCGCGCACCTCACCGCCACCGGCCAGGCCCACGCGTTCCTCGACGCCACCCACTTCGGGGCCGCCACGTGGGAGGCGCACTTCCCGGGCATCCTGGCGCTCTGCCGGGAACGGGGCGTCGACCCCGTGACCGAGCCCATCCCCGTGCATCCCGCCGCGCACTACTCGTGTGGCGGCGTCGCGGCCACGCTCGACGGCGAGACCAGCGTGCCGGGGTTCTTCGCCGTCGGGGAGGTCGCCGCCACCGGCCTGCACGGCGCGAATCGCCTGGCGTCCAACTCGCTGACTGAGGCCCTGGTCATGGGCGACCGCCTGGGCCGGCGGCTGGCCGCCGCTCCGGTCGGGCCCACCTCGCACCGCGGAGTGGCGACTGAGCGGGTGGGCGTCAGCACCGAGCCGCGCCTCATCGACCCCTCGTCGACGCCCGCGCTCCGCGCCGCCATGCAGCGCCACGCCTTCGTCGCCCGCACCGCCGACGGCCTGGCCGCACTGCTCCGCGACCTCGGGGCAGCCCCGTCCACCGACACCCTGACCGACCGTTCCCTCACCGCCACCAACCTCCATACGGTCGCCGTGGCGATCGCGACGGCAGCCCTCGCCCGCCAGGAGTCCCGGGGCGCGCACCGCCGCGCCGACTTCCCCGGGCGGGCTGAGGCGCACCGCCTCCTCGTCACCCTCACCCACGGCGCGCTCAACTGCAGCGCCGAACCCCTCACCACCGTCGAAAGGACCGCCGCATGACCACCCGGCAGGAGACGACCACCGAGGCCCAGGCCGAACTGCAGCGCCTCGTCGACATCGCCCTCGACGAGGACCTCCGCTACGGGCCGGACGTGACCACCCTCACGACGGTGCCCGCTGAAGCGCAGGGTGTCGCCGAGGTCGTCAGCCGCGAGACGGGCGTCATCTCGGGGATCGACGCCGCCCTCGTCGCGCTCACGACGCTGGCCGACCGGGTTGGTTCCAGCGCCTCGGCCGAGGTCGTCGCGCCGGACGGCACCCACGTGGCCCCCGGCGACGTGGTCCTGCGCATCTCCGGCCCGGTGCAGACCCTGCTCACGGCCGAGCGCACGCTCCTGAACTTCCTGGGGCAGTTGTCCGGCGTGGCCACCGCCACCTCCCGCTGGGTCGAGGCCGTCGCCGACACCGACGCCAAGATCCGCGACACCCGCAAGACCGTCCCCGGCCTGCGGGCGCTGCAGAAGGCCGCCGTCGTTGACGGCGGGGGCGTGAACCACCGGATGGCGCTCGGCGATGCCGCTCTCATCAAGGACAACCATGTCGCTGCTGCGGGCTCGGTGGAGGCCGCGTTCCGTGCGGTGAAGCACGCCGCGCCCGACATCTCCGTCGAGGTGGAGTGCGACACGCTGGAGCAGGTCCGCGAGGCAGTGGAGGTCGGCGCCGAACTCGTCCTCCTCGACAACATGGCCCCCGACACGATGCGTGCCGCCGTCGAGATCTGCCGACCGGCCGGCGTGAAGACCGAGGCGAGCGGCGGCCTGACCCTGGAGTCGGCCCACGCCGTCGCAGCGACGGGCGTCGACTACATCTCCATCGGCGCGCTGACCCACTCGCCCCGTGTCCTGGATCTCGGCCTCGACCTGCGCACCGCCACCGCGTAGACCGCTCGCCGGCGGTCCGACCCACGCAGTGGGCAGCGCCGATCCTGTCCCAGAGACGGCGCCGAGAGGCAGACTAGGTAGATGGCAGTCCTGATCGATCCCCCGCGCTGGCCCGCGCACGGCACCGTCTTCGCGCACCTCGTGTCTGACACCTCCCTCGATGAGCTCCACACCTTCGCCCGCTCGGCGGGGCTCCCGCCGCGGGCCTTCGATCACGACCACTACGACGTCCCCGCTTCCGGCTACGACGACCTCGTCGCCCAGGGAGCTCAGCCCGTCGGCGAGATGGAGCTCATCCGGGCACTCAGCGCCAGCGGGCTGCGGGTGCGCAAGCCCCAGAAGTCGCCGACGCGGGCGGAAGCCCTGGCCGTCGCCCACCGGTCGTGGAGCTACCTCGGTCTCCCGGACGACCTGCGCGATGAGTTGCTCGCCCGGTGGCAGCAACCGGACCGCCACTACCACGACGTCCGCCATCTTGCCCACGTGCTGATGGCGCTCGGCGACCTCGGTTGCACCGACCCCGTCGTCATCCTCGCGGCCTGGTTCCACGACGCGATCTACGACGGCGTCCCCGGCCAGGACGAGGAGGCCTCCGCCCAGCTGGCGGAGGATTCGCTCGCGGGCCTGCTCAGCGCGGCAGACGTCGCTGCAGTCGGCCGGCTCATCCGCATGACCGCGACGCACTCCCCCGGCGACGAGCGCGAGGCGACTCTCTCTGACGCCGACCTCAGCATCCTCGGCCAGATCCCCGGCCGCTACCACGTCTACGTCCGCGACGTGCGCCTCGATTACGCCCATGTCGACGATGAGGCCTGGCGCCAGGGACGCTCCCAGGTGCTGCGCCATCTCCTGGCCAAGGACCCGCTCTTCCACACGGAACTCGCCCGCGACCTCTGGGAAAGCCCGGCCCGCGCCAACCTCGCCGACGAGCTCCGCAGCCTGAGCGAGAACCCGCCCGTTTCGTGAGCCAGAAGGGGCACTACGCTCGCTGGATGGCCGACAACCCGACGCCCGAGGCTTTCGATGCCCTCCTCGCACCGCTCGCTGGCGAGGACGACGCCCTCATCGCCGCCCGCACGTCCACCGAGGTGACGCGGCCAGGCATCGAGGTCTCGCCGTCCATGGGCCGCCTCCTCCATATCCTCGCCTCCGCCTCCGGCGCCAGGCGGGTCCTGGAGTTCGGCACGCTGGCGGGCTACTCGACGATCTGGCTAGCGCGGGCCGTGGGGCCCACGGGCCGCGTGGTCAGCCTCGAACTCGAGCGCAGCAACGCCGACGTGGCCCGTCGGAACCTCGATGCAGCGGGGGTCAGCGCCTGGGTCGACATCATGTGCGGCCCTGCGGCGCGCTCGTCGGAGAGATTGGTCGAGTTGCAGGTCGAGCCGTTCGATCTCGTGTTCATCGACGCGGACAAGGCGTCGCTGCCCACGTATCTGGAGCGCTCGATTGCGCTCACCCGCCCGGGCGCGCTGATCGTGATCGACAACGTCGCACGGGGCGGCAAAGTGCTCAACCCGGACGACGACGACTCCCGTGGCGTCCGCGCTGCCCTGACTACTGCCGGCGCGGACCCGAGGCTAGACGTGGCAGCCATTCAGACCGTGGGCACCAAGGGCTGGGACGGGTTCGCGGTACTCCGTCGCACGGCCTCCTGAACCGGGCCGCTACCGCTCCCGGTACGCCGGCCAGCAAGCACCATCCGCGGTGCAGATTCTCACGCTGAGCGCGGGTGGCTATAGAGAATTGTGGGTTGAGCATCCGTTGCCCCGGGCGAACTGTGTGATTCCAGTCCACCCGGGGGTCGGGTGCTCTCCGACAGCTGTGCCGTCGGCTTCAGTAGGGGCGGTTGAGGCCCAGGAGTGATACATAGTGCTGTTCGCGAGATTCACGGTCGAGGTGTTCCTGGTTGACGAGTCGCTCGTCAGGGTGCCGCTCGTTTCGCTCGTACCTGATGCTCCAGAGAAGCATCCAGAGGCCGATGCGCATCGCGACGCGTTCAGCTAGGCCCAGCCGACGCTCAGAATGCTCGAGTAGATGGTCATTGAGTACGGGTATTCGTTCCGCTAGGAGCGTGTTCATCAGATGGTTTCATTTCTCTTTTGGGTGCGAGAATGCACAGGAAAATGGCATGCCGATAATCATCAGCAAAGGGGGTATTGACGGCCCGCAACGACGCGGGCGCGCCGCAGACCCTCAGTAAACGAGGGTGTCAGAAGGGGTTGTGAACGCGTCAGGCGTTCTGGGAACCCGCAAAGGAGGCAGCCCCGTTGGCACGGCGCAGGCGGTGCGCGGTAGTGAACTTCAACATGGGACCTCTCCTTTCAATTGCGTATCCAGAGAGAAGGCTATGCCCAACGGAAGACCAATGTCAACACACAATCGAAATGGGCTTGAAGTCACCTTGAAAGCGCTTGATTCACCGCCCCACGCGCCGGCTGACAAACCGAGGGCCACGGAGACGCGAGACCTGGTCAGCGTTTCGTGTTGACGGCCTGGTATTCCCCGACGAGGTAGTCAGCACTGCGCGACAGCGTGAACGGCAACATGCCCGAGCGGCCGGCGCCGCTCCAACTGACCGCCCAGTGCGATGTCGCCGTCACCTCGTAGGTCCCCATCTCCTCGTACATGTGCCCGCAGTCGGGCGACTTCACGTTCTTTCCACCCTGGGTCCGAACCGCCGACCACGGCGTGCCCTTCCCGCATGTCACGGTGGTGCCGTCGCCCATGTCCCAGTCGACGCGCTCCACCTCGGCCCGCAGGGTCACCGTCACACCGCTGACCGAATCCGACGAGGTGATCGGCCCCCACTGCTTCTCCGACGGCGACTCGGCCCACATCCAGTTCTGCCATCCCACAAAACTCAGGCGCACATCGTTGTCGCCGCGCGGGAACATCCCCAGTTCGACGGCCTCGAGGTCCAGCCGCGCCAACAGGCGCAGCGCAACCTCCCGCGGATCCACCTGCACCGCCTCCGGCGGCGCCGGCAACCACCGCGTAGCCACCATGCGTGGATCGGGCACGAGATCTCCGCCTGGACGCGTACAAACGTAGACGGCGCCTTCAGTGCGTCCACCCCACGCGGGATCCGATAGCGGGGGCTGCGGTTCGGCCTTGCGGCACCACGCCGAGGCGAGAGCGCTCCAGGTTCCCATCGGGGTTACGCACTCGACGGACCTGCCGCCCCATGTGCACTCTCGGGTTCCTTTGGGCGCTTCGGCTTCGCCTTCCTCGCGGCCAGCGTTACCGGAAGAGACGCCCTCCCCCTCCACTTCGTAGAGGCACAGGCCAAGATGGTTGACAGCCCCGCACTCCGGAGCAGGTTCCTCCGCGTGAGCAGAGATCGGTACCAGGGCGGACATCAGGAGCAGGAGCAGCAGCGTTAAGACCTCGACGAGTCGAATCAGCATTCCTCGTCCTGATCGTTTCGGATCAGGGAGACGCGCCACACTCCGTCGGCCCCCTCCTCCATCACGGCCGTCTCCCTGAACCGAGGGGCCAGTTCTGACGTCGGGTACTCATCCCCGGAATAGGTTTCGACCTTCATGCCACTGCGGTCCAAGCAATAGCTCAGCTCTGCTTGTCGGGCGCCTCCAGGTGTTTCGGTGACATCCCCCAACGTGAGGCCGGCAAACGCGATGCCGCCGAGACTTCGGATTTTGTTCTCCCTATGGAGTTCGACATCTCGGAGAATGTGGTTGCTCTGGTCACCCGTCGTGACGTATTGCGTCTCCGAGAAGTCCGTGTAACCCTCTGGATCGGCGAGGTACTTGGCCAGGACTCGCTGATACTCCTGCCAGCCAGCAATGATGGCCGCCGACTCCGTATCCTCCGTCGGCAGTTCACCCGGGTACGACTCAAACGTCGTCGGCGACGGACTCGGGCTGGCACTCGGCGACACACTCACACTCGGCGACATCGACGGCGAAGCGGACACCATCGTCCGCTCGACCTCAGGCTCCGGCGACTCCACCGCCCCGGCCGTACACCCAACCAGCAACGCAGCGCCGGCAACGGCGGCCACACACAGCCTCATGAAGAACTCCGATCCACAATCCGAGCCCCATCTAAACAACGCCGGGGGTCACTTGCCCTCCCTATCAGCGAAGCTGTGGATAACTTACGGCGACCAGCGGTACATCGCCCCGTCGATCCCCCACATCGCAGAGCCGACGGTGAGCGCAAGCGCGACGGGAACCATCACCCACGGCGACACCCGGGCGAACAACCGCGCCAGTGGCAACCACAGCGCGAACCACGGCAGCAGCAGCGCCCCCATCCCCTCGACCCGCCCCTGCATCAGCGCGAGTACCACTGCCAGCGCCGCCGGGACGATCACCAGCCAGTGCTCCCTCATGTAGATCAGCACCAGCACGAGCACCACTGCCACGGCCACAGCAACCGCATCCGTTCCGGCACCGCCCCACGTCACGCCGTCGGCCTGACCCGTGAGCACTCCCCACACCCGCACCAGCCCGTCCAGAGGCGACCCTAGCCCGCCATTACGGCCCGCGAACATCTCCGGGAAGCCGCTCGCCGCACCCATGCGGTAACCGACGTACAGCCAGTACAACCCGAGCCCCAAAGAGCCCAGGAGGGCGGCGCCCAGCCGGTCGAGGCGCACCTTGGACCGCCAGCCACGTTCCCGCCGGCTGCCGCCCACGCCCGCCAGCCACCACAGCCACAGCGTCGCCAGGTACGGCAGGCCTGACACGTGGGTCAGTCCGGCGAGCAGTCCCATGATCCCGGCGAGGAAGGATCGGCGGGTCAGCATCGCCCAGATTCCCCACGCCACAAAAGCCGCCACCCAGCCCTCGGCGAAACCCATCGCCTGGAGCTCTGACCGAGGCGCCACGGCCCAGCAGAACGCCAACCAGAATCCGACGGCGCCCGAGCCGAGTTCATGGCCCACCCGCTGGATCCCGATGACCGCCACCACCGAGCCCAGCCACGCTGCTGCCAACAGCGCCAACTCGCCCGGCACCCCGAGGGCCAGCGCGATGTTGGTGAGCCCAGGCAACAGCGGGAAGAACGCGAACCCACCCGGGACCGCCTCCGGGTACCCCTCCCCGGCGATCCTCAGGTACCACCCCGCGTCACCGGCCGTCAATTGGGCGAGCGGGAAGGCGCCCACCACAGCGGCCAGGGCAGCGATGAACACCGTCTTGACCGTCAGGAATGCGCCGACGCCGCCCACCGCTGATTTCCACACGCCAGCACCCTACCGGCGGGGTCCCACAACTACGCGGTTGGCGGCACCTCGTCACGCCGGGGGTAGGACGCCTGAGCCCCCCGTCGCGTTACGGCGACACCCGCCACCTGCGCAGCGAACGACGCCGCCTCCGCCAAGCCTGACCCCTCCGCCAACCGCACCGCCAACGCACCGACGAATGCGTCGCCGGCGCCGGTGGTGTCCACCGCCTCCACCACGGCGGCCGCGATGTGCACGGGCTCCGACGACCCCTCAGCCACGAACGCCCCCGCACCGCCCATCGTCACCACGGCAGACCGGGCGCCCCGGGCCAGCAGGCCCCGGGCGAGCTGGGCCCCGTCGTCGGGTTCCACGCCCAGGAGGAACGCGGCCTCGGACTCGTTGACCACCAAAGGGTCACATTCGGCGAGCAGCTCGGCGGGCAACTCCCGGGCCGGCGCGGCGTTCAGGACCAGGCGCGCGTTCGGCGCGTGCCACACCGCCTCCACCACCGATTCCATCGGGATCTCCAGCTGTGCCACCACGACGGTGGCCTCAGCCAGCAGGTCCGCGTGCGAGGCCACAAACTCCGGGGTCACCCAGCGGTTGGCGCCGGGCGCCACGATGATCGAGTTCTCGCCGTCCGGGGTCAACATGATGATGGCGACCCCGGTGGGCGCCTCCACCCGCGACATCCCAGCCAGTTCGACGCCGGCCCCTGCCAGCGAGCCGATCAGCAGGTCGCCGGTGGAGTCCGTGCCGACGCAGCCGAGGAACGCCACCCGACCGCCCACCAGCGCTGCGGCGACCGCCTGGTTCGCGCCCTTGCCGCCCGGGGTGAACGCGAGGTCTGAGCCGAGGATGGTCTCCCCGCCGTCGGGCCGGTGGTCGATCTCGACGACATGGTCGACGTTCGCCGACCCCACCACGACCACATCCGCCATGTTCGTACCCTCCAGCTCTCGACCGCACCGTTGCGGTCGTTGCCAGACTAACGAATCCGGCGCACCTCGACAGGTGCACCGCAGCGCGACATAGGCTCGAGTCACCACTCCAGGAGAAGGGTTCCCCATGACAGACCGTCTCAAGTCCCTGACAGACGCCGGAGTTTCCATCTGGCTCGACGACCTCTCGCGCGACCGCCTCACCACGGGCAACCTCGCCGAACTCATCGCGACGAAACACGTCGTCGGGGTGACCACGAACCCCACCATCTTCGCCAAGGCCCTCAGCGACGGCGAGGCGTACGCCGAACAGCTCGCGGATCTCACCGATGTCGACGAGGCCATCCGTCTGGCCACCACCACCGACGTCCGCGACGCCGCAGACCTCTTCCGCGACATCTACGCCTCCAGCCACGGGTTCGACGGTCGCGTCTCCATCGAGGTCACCCCGGACCTGGCCCACGACACCGACGCCACCGTCACCCAGGTCCAGGAACTTTACGACACCGTGGGCCGCGAGAATCTCCTCGTGAAGATTCCGGCGACCAGCGCGGGTGTCCCCGCCATCGCGGAGTCGATCGGGCGCGGCATCTCCGTGAACGTGACCCTCATCTTCGACGAGGGCCGGTACCGCGAGGTGATGGACGCCTACCTCACCGGCCTCGAGACCGCCGACGCGGCCGGGCGCGACCTCAGCAAGATCCACTCCGTCGCGTCGTACTTCATCTCCAGGGTCGACGCCGAGATCGACGCCCGGCTGGAGAAGCTGGGCCACGAAGAGCTGAAGGGCAAGGCCGCCATCGCCAACGCCCAGGTCGCCCTCGGCGCCTACGAAGAGGTCTTCGGCTCCGAAAGGTTCGCCGCGCTGAAGGCGAAGGGTGCCAACCCGCAGCGACCCCTCTGGGCCTCCACGAGCACGAAGGACCCGTCCTACCCTGACACGATGTACGTCAGCGAGCTGGTCGCCCGCGGCGTGGTGAACACCATGCCCGAGAAGACCCTCGAGGCCTTCGCGGACCACGGCGTCGTCGGTCGCCCCATGGAAGGCACCGAGGAGGAGGGTCGCCGGGTCCTCCTGGAGATTTCCGACGCGGGCGTGGACCTCGCTGACGTCTTCCAGGTGCTGGAAGACGAGGGCGTGGAGAAGTTCGCCGTGAGTTGGAGGGAACTCCAGGAGACGGTCCGCGCCGCGCTCGCCTCCGGACCTGCCAACCTATAGGCAACTGCTCACCCAAGAGCGTGGATCCTGGAGCGCGCACGCCTGTTCCTGGCTAGGGTCCTGCCCATGGGGGAAACACGGTCAGCACCGGATTTTGCTTTCGACGGGCAAGGCATCAGCCAATCCCGCGGCAGCCAACGGCCCAGTTACAGCGATTGGGCACCCGCTGGCGCCCCTCCACCTGATCCCACGGTTGACCTGCTCTACTCGACGGCGGGCTCACGGCTGTCGGCCCAGGCTCAGGCGGCGCGCGCGGCCGAGGCGACGGGCCCATTCGTGCAGCAACCCTATGGTCCTGCTGCCGCCCCGTCGCCCTGGGAGATCGGCAGGGTGGGCGAGCAGGTTGTGGCGCACGAGTTGATCCGGCTTCGCGAGCTCGACCCGCGCTGGGGCTATCTCCACTCCATCCCCGTCGGCCAGAACGGTGCCGACATCGACCACCTGCTCATCGGCCCCGGCGGAGTGTTCACCATCAACACCAAGCATCACGCGGGCGGGAAGCTGTGGGTGGCCGGTGGGACCTTCATGGTGAACGGGTACCGACAGCCCTATGTGCGCAACAGCAGGCACGAATCTCAGCGCGCCGCACGGCTCTTGGCCAGAGCACTGGGCAGGCCCATCCCCGTGGTTGGTGTGATCGTTCCGGTGAAGGCCCGGGCGCTGGAGGTCCGTGAGCAGCCGGGTGACGTGTGGGTGATCCCGTGCGAGCACCTCGCAGGCTACTTCTACTCCTGTCGGCCCGCCCTCCCCCAGGAGACGGTGATCGCGATATTCGACGAAGCACGCAAACCTCAGACCTGGTTGACGAAGGCCGCCCCACAGACAGAATGCGCACCGCGGTCGCAGCAACCCGGTCCCACCCAGGAACCGATGGAGACGGATTCCTTCACATTCCGACGGTGGCGCAATTTCGGACATGACCGCCTCTACGTCGCTCGCAAAGCAGATGGCCATCAGCTCGGCTATTG
Organism: Tessaracoccus zhenghani; assembly: GCF_054552775.1. NCBI lineage: Bacteria > Bacillati > Actinomycetota > Actinomycetes > Propionibacteriales > Propionibacteriaceae > Tessaracoccus > Tessaracoccus zhenghani. The sequence goes on from NZ_CM137275.1 coordinate 1,898,204, forward strand.
GAATCTGGGCACGAACGGCTCACACCCCACGGATGACGAAGTCAAGGGCGAGTTGAGCCTGGCCTTCTACGAATGGAAGCAGGCCAACGGTTCCGAGTAGATCACGCCTGCGCGCGCTGGTGTCCTCCCGGGCAACGCTCCGCTCGCCAGTGCAGGTGGCAGTAGAACGCACCACACTCCACACAGTGGCCGAGCAGGTCGTCGCTCACGGACTCCAGAGCCTCGACGTCACCCTCGGACAACCGACGGTGGAGCGCTGCGGCGCTGTCGTCGTCCAGTTCGATGGCCTCACCCACCACACCGTTGTCCAGCCCGCCGGCCTGCATCATCATCCGCCAGCCGTCGGTGTCCGTCCGGTTGGAGTGCAACTGCTGGGAGCGGGCATCCCAGCATCCCCAGCGCTCCGGCATGTCGCCTGGCCCGAGCACCTCGAAGACCCCCGTGCTCAGGCCGCACTTGGCGCACTGCGGCGCGAAATAGAAGCCGCGGCGGCCGGGGTGCTGACTCATGAATCCCAAGATACGACAACCCGGAGCACGAACCGGTCCTGCAGCGCGGCAACCTGCTGTCCACGGACTTCTGCGGTCACGCCACGAGGTCCTAGTCCTTGTAGAGGGGGACTTCCTCCTCGAAGCGCTGCTCGATGGTCTGTAGCAGGATCGGGTCGACGCCCACCTCGGCGATCTTGGGACCGCCGTTGGAGCCGAACCAATCGCGGGCAGAGTCGATGATCCGCCGCACGGCCTCGTCCTCGTTCACCTGGGAGGTGTCCACCACCAGGTCATAGCTGTCCTCTGCTGCCCAGTTCTCCCCGTAGTAGCGGCGGACGAAGCGGGTCTTCGTGTCGACATCGCGCTCGACCAGCTCCCCGGCGACGCCCCGGGACACCCGGTTGTCTTCCATGACGCGCCTGACCCGGTCCTCGTCCGGCGCCGTTACGAGCACGTTGAACACGTCGGAGTGCCCCTTCAGCACGGCGAAGCCGCCGCGCCCCAGGATGACGACGTCGTACTTGGCGGCCAAGGTCACCAGCGTCTTGTTCATCCAGTCGATGGTCTGCGAGGTGTTCTCGTTGAACAGGTCGAGCAATGTCGGGGGCTTGTCGTAGAGCTCCGAGAGCCTGATCAGTCCGAACTCACTGATGACGCGATCGACGAAGGGGCGGTCCGCGAACTTCCAGCCCAGCTCCTGGGCTACCCGCTCAGCGATTCGCCCACCGTACGATCCAAGTTTGCGGGAAACGGTAATGGCACTCATGTCAGTCCCTCCTCAGGGAGTCCGCGCTACGGTGCGCCTGCTCGGGTACCCAGTCTACCTGGCGGGTTCCAAATATGTCACGACATTCCTTCGAAGAACAGCCCATGCCCGCGGTACGCATCAGGACTCGATGACGCGTTTCACACGTGCCATCTCACTCGCGGAGTTCAGCGCCAGGTGGGGAAGCGCGGGATCCATGCTCCGGTACTGGCCCGGACCCACCTCCTTGAACCGGCCCTGAGCCGTGCCTGCGGTCACATAGCTCCCGTGCTTCCCGGCCTCCGCGAGGAAGAGCAGATCGGGCAGGTCGCTCGGCAGATCAGGCCTGCCAGCCATTTCGTAGGCCACACCGCCCACCACACCACCCACTTCGAGGATCTCAATCTCCTCGCCGGTCTTGAGGTTGCCCGCGAATGCCTGCGTGACCACAGCTTGGTAGACCGTCGTCGGGGTCCCCAGTTCCTTGAGTTCGGCTGGGGACGGCGTATTCGTGGTGCCTGCGTAAGGGTTGATGAGTGGGTCGTCGAAACTGTAGTCGGGGAGCACCATCTCGCCGCGCGATCCGACGATCCGCACCGAGACCATGGCATCCGACTTCGCTGCCATGTCATCAATAGTTTCCTAGAAGACCGGCGACGCCAGGATAACTACCGTGGCAGTGGGAGACGGGGGTGCCGGCGTGGGCGTCGCGGCACCGGAAGGAGAGGCGGAAGGCGCCGTGGCCCCGCAGGCGGTCAGCATCAGGGCGAGCCCGAGAACGAGTCTCTTCATGGACACAAGCTTCCGGTAGCGGGTGAGACGTGGAGTCTGTCGAAATGCTACCGATACCGTACGCCCGACAGCGGCGACCCCGCTGAGGGCGCTGCAAAAGGGGTTGTAAATGCAACAAACCCCCCGAACGAGGTTCGGGGGGTTTGCTATAAAGAAGTCCGGCGGCGTCCTAGTCTCCCACGAGGTCCCCCTCGCAGTACCATCGGCGCAGAGAGGCTTAACTTCCGGGTTCGGGATGGGACCGGGTGTTTCCCTCTCGCTATGGCCACCGTAACACTATGGGAAATAGCGTTCGGATACACCTTGCTCAAGTCTGTGTTGAGTTGTGTGTCCCCGACCGTATCTCGGGAACCTCACAGTGGACGCGTAGCATCTTTGTAGAAAGACAAGCCCTCGGCCTATTAGTATCGGTCAGCTCCGCACATTGCTGTGCTTCCACATCCGACCTATCACCTCGTGGTCTACAAGGGGCCTTACCAGATTATTCTGTGGGAGTCCTCATCTTGAAGTGTGCTTCCCGCTTAGATGCTTTCAGCGGTTATCACGTCCCAACGTAGCCAACCAGCCGTGCTTTTGGTAAACAACTGGCACACCAGAGGTTAGTCCGACCCGGTCCTCTCGTACTAAGGTCAGCTCTTCTCAAGACTCCTACGCGCGCAGCGGATAGGGACCGAACTGTCTCACGACGTTCTAAACCCAGCTCGCGTGCCGCTTTAATGGGCGAACAGCCCAACCCTTGGGACCGACTCCAGCCCCAGGATGCGACGAGCCGACATCGAGGTGCCAAACCATGCCGTCGCTATGGACGCTCGGGCAAGATCAGCCTGTTATCCCCGGGGTACCTTTTATCCGTTGAGTCCTGGCGCTTCCATGTGCCACCAGAAGATCACTAGTCCCGACTTTCGTCCCTGCTCGAGATGTCTCTCTCGCAGTCAAGCTCCCTTGTGCACTTACACTCGAAACCTGATTGCCAACCAGGCTGAGGGAACCTTTGGGCGCCTCCGTTACCTTTTGGGAGGCGACCGCCCCAGTCAAACTACCCATCAGGCACTGTCCCTGATCCAGATAATGGACCTAGGTTAGATAACCAGAGTGACCAGAGTGGTATTTCAACGATGACTCCACCTGAACTGGCGTCCAAGCTTCAAAGTCTCCCACCTATCCTACACAAGTCACACCGATCACCAATACCAAACTATAGTAAAGGTCCCGGGGTCTTTCCGTCCTGCTGCGCGTAACGAGCATCTTTACTCGTAATGCAATTTCGCCGAGTTCGTGGTGGAGACAGCGCCCAAGTCGTTACTCCATTCGTGCAGGTCGGAACTTACCCGACAAGGAATTTCGCTACCTTAGGATGGTTATAGTTACCACCGCCGTTTACTGGGGCTTAAGTTCTAAGCTTCGCCGTGAGGCTAACCCTTCCCCTTAACCTTCCAGCACCGGGCAGGAGTCAGTGCGTATACATCGTCTTACGACTTAGCACGCACCTATGTTTTTAGTAAACAGTCGCTTGGGCCTGGTCTCTGCGACCCTCAACGCTTTCGAAGTAAATTCTAATACGCATCAGGTCCCCCTTATTCCGAAGTTACGGGGGTATTTTGCCGAGTTCCTTCACCACGATTCTCTCGATCGCCTTAGTATTCTCTACCTATCCACCTGTGTCGGTTTGGGGTACGGGCGGCTAATATCTCGCTCACGAAGCTTTTCTAGGCAGCATAGGATCACTCTTACGACAACCAAAGTTGCCGACACATCATGTCTCAGGCTTAATGAAACGCGGATTTGCCTACGTCTCGCCCTACACACTTGACCCGGTATATCCAAAACCGAGAAGAGCTACCTTCCTGCGTCCCTCCGCAGCTTGCCTACTATGAACTTGGGTCACAGACTCAGTGAAGATCCGTCCGAAGACATCACCACACCTCGCGTGCTTAGCATCATCCAGTTCGGCAGGGGCGATATTTCGCCGGTACGGGAATATCAACCCGTTGTCCATCGACTACGCCTGTCGGCCTCGCCTTAGGTCCCGACTTACCCAGGGCAGATTAGCTTGACCCTGGAACCCTTGGATATTCGGCGGACGGGTTTCTCACCCGTCTTTCGCTACTCATGCCTGCATTCTCACTCGTGTGCTCTCCACGGCTGGGTCACCCCGCCGCTTCACTGCGCACACGACGCTCCCCTACCCATCCACACAACCTTACGGTTTAAACGTGTGAATGCCATAGCTTCGGCGGATAACTTGAGCCCCGCTAAATTGTCGGCGCAGAATCACTTGACCAGTGAGCTATTACGCACTCTTTCAAGGGTGGCTGCTTCCAAGCCAACCTCCTGGTTGTCTCCGCAACTCCACATCCTTTTCCACTTAGTTATCGCTTAGGGGCCTTAGCTGATGATCTGGGCTGTTTCCCTCTCGACTATGAAGCTTATCCCCCACAGTCTCACTGCCGCACTCTCACTTACCGGCATTCGGAGTTTGACTGATTTCGGTAAGCTTGTGGGCCCCCTAGACCATTCAGTGCTCTACCTCCGGTAAGAAACATGCGACGCTGCACCTAAATGCATTTCGGGGAGAACCAGCTATCACGAAGTTTGATTGGCCTTTCACCCCTATCCACAGCTCATCTCCTCGGTTTTCAACCCAAGTGAGTTCGGTCCTCCACGACGTCTTACCGTCGCTTCAACCTGGCCATGGATAGATCACTTCGCTTCGGGTCTAGAGCACGCGACTAAAAACGCCCTATTAGGACTTGCTTTCGCTACGGCTTCCCCACACGGGTTAACCTCGCCACGTACCACTAACTCGCAGGCTCATTCTTCAAAAGGCACGCCGTCACCCCGAAAGGCTCCGACGGATTGTATGCGATCGGTTTCAGGTACTATTTCACTCCCCTCCCGGGGTACTTTTCACCTTTCCCTCACGGTACTTGTCCGCTATCGGTCACCAAGGAGTATTTAGGCTTAGCGGATGGTCCCGCCAGATTCATGCGGAATTTCAGGGGTTCCGCATTACTTGGGGTGACGCTCCAGAGTGATCAACTTACGCCTACAGGAGTCTTACCTTCTCTGCTGTGCCATTCACAGACACTTCAACTTCACTGATCATTTTTTACTCTGTGGCTGCTCGACAGCGCAACCAGAACGGCCCCACAACACCCCGCATGCAACGCCTGTCAGCTATCACACACACGAGGTTTGGCCTCTTCCGCGTTCGCTCGCCACTACTAACGGAATCACTATTGTTTTCTCTTCCTGTGGGTACTGAGATGTTTCACTTCCCCACGTTCCCTCCAACTGCCCTATATATTCAGGCAGAGGTTGCCGGACATGACTCCGGTATTTCAAGGTTTCCCTATTCGGAAATCCACGGATCAAAGCTCGTTTACCAGCTCCCCATGGCTTATCGCAGGTTACAACGTCCTTCATCGGCTCTTGGTGCCAAGGCATCCACCGATCGCACTTAGTAGCTTGTCAAAAAATCTACAAAGATGCTCGCGTCCACTGTGAAGTTCTCAAAATACGGGCGAGCCCAGGACAACAACCACCCCGAAAGGCGACTGCCACCATGGTCCGCTAGAAGGCGTTGCACAAACAACCGACCCTTCAGGACCCAACAGCGTGCTTAGCCCGACACCAACCATCCCCCGAATTTCCACTCCCAGACCACAAGGACCCAGGCTGTACTGACGAGAAACGACTTCCTCCGAACTTCAAAAGTCAATGTTCCACATTCCGGTGCCGGCCGCGCTGGAAACACCTGTCCCAGAACACGACCATGAGCACCACAGTCAAAAACCGTGCTGCTACAGGCTCCTTAGAAAGGAGGTGATCCAGCCGCACCTTCCGGTACGGCTACCTTGTTACGACTTAGTCCTAATTACCGGTCCCACCTTCGACGGCTCCCTCCCACAAGGGGTTAGGCCACCGGCTTCGGGTGTTACCGACTTTCATGACTTGACGGGCGGTGTGTACAAGCCCCGGGAACGTATTCACCGCAGCGTTGCTGATCTGCGATTACTAGCGACTCCGACTTCATGGGGTCGAGTTGCAGACCCCAATCCGAACTGAGACCGGCTTTTTGAGATTCGCTCACCCTTGCAGGTTCGCAGCTCTTTGTACCGGCCATTGTAGCATGCGTGAAGCCCTGGACATAAGGGGCATGATGACTTGACGTCATCCCCACCTTCCTCCGAGTTGACCCCGGCGGTCTCCTATGAGTCCCCGGCATTACCCGCTGGCAACATAGGACGAGGGTTGCGCTCGTTGCGGGACTTAACCCAACATCTCACGACACGAGCTGACGACAGCCATGCACCACCTGTAAACCGACCATAAAGGGGCACCTATCTCTAGATGTTTCCGGCATATGTCAAACCCAGGTAAGGTTCTTCGCGTTGCATCGAATTAATCCGCATGCTCCGCCGCTTGTGCGGGGCCCCGTCAATTCCTTTGAGTTTTAGCCTTGCGGCCGTACTCCCCAGGCGGGGTACTTAATGCGTTAGCTGCGGCACGGAGTTCGTGGAATGAACCCCACACCTAGTACCCACCGTTTACGGCGTGGACTACCAGGGTATCTAAGCCTGTTTGCTCCCCACGCTTTCGCTTCTCAGCGTCAGGAAAGGTCCAGAGAACCGCCTTCGCCACTGGTGTTCCTCCTGATATCTACGCATTCCACCGCTTCACCAGGAATTCCATTCTCCCCTACCTTCCTCAAGTCTGCCCGTATCGGAAGCAGGCTCAGGGTTAAGCCCTGAGTTTTCACTACCGACGCAACAAACCGCCTACAAGCTCTTTACGCCCAATAAATCCGGACAACGCTCGCACCCTACGTATCACCGCGGCTGCTGGCACGTAGTTAGCCGGTGCTTCTTCTGCAGGTACCGTCACTCTCGCTTCGTCCCTGCTGAAAGCGGTTTACAACCCGAAGGCCGTCATCCCGCACGCGGCGTTGCTGCATCAGACTTGCGTCCATTGTGCAATATTCCCCACTGCTGCCTCCCGTAGGAGTTTGGGCCGTATCTCAGTCCCAATGTGGCCGGTCACCCTCTCAGGCCGGCTACCCGTCGAAGCCTTGGTGAGCCACTACCTCACCAACAAGCTGATAGGCCGCGAGTCCATCCTTGACCGCCGGAGCTTTCAAACCAACACGATGCCGTGCAGGCTGGTATCCGGTATTAGCACCTGTTTCCAGGAGTTATCCCAAAGTCAAGGGCAGGTTACTCACGTGTTACTCACCCGTTCGCCACTCGTGTACCCCCGAAAGGGCCTTACCGTTCGACTTGCATGTGTTAAGCACGCCGCCAGCGTTCGTCCTGAGCCAGGATCAAACTCTCCGTTGAAAATTATCAGTACAGACACCCCAAAAGGCACCTGCTCAACTGTCAACTAGTTTGATACCGACAAAATCCAAAAAACTGGACTTTAATCAATATTAATTCAAAGGAATCCATCCCCAACCAAAGCTGGGAGACGGGTTCGCACGACAAGACTCCGAAAAGCCTTGCCAGTGCATGTATTTGGCATTGACTTAAAGCACACTGTTGAGTTCTCAAGTTTCGGGTGCGACCCGCGCTTCAACCACACCATTTTCCGTGCGATTCCCGCTTGGGGCAACTCGATCAACTTTACTTGCCGTGTTCCAGCCTGTCAAATCGGCCGGTTTGGCTTGTTCCGTTGAGTTGTATTTGCCGCTTGGGCAACCCGCAGAACTTTACTTGTTGGCCTCCCCGTGTCAAATCGCTTGATCTGGGTGGATCAGCCGCAAATAAGCATGAATTCCCATGTGACTGGGGGTTTTGCTTGTTCAGCAGTCGCTTGCGCGAAGACCAATACTAGACAGACTCTGCGGAGAAGTCAAAATCGGTGTAGGGCTGGGCTCGCCTGCCGGCTGCGCGTCGCGTCGAGTCGCGAGGCGATGTCGTCCTGACAGGGGCTTGTGCTCCCACGAGGCGAGTGCGGAGCGTTCGCCATGAGACGTCGGTGGCGGTGAGCTCCCGCTGTGGTTGGCTTCAGACACCCCACGGGTGCCCGGGCACGGGCTGAGATCAAGCTGATGCCGCTTGCGACCGTCGAACCTGTCCGGGTCATGCCGGCGAAGGAAGAGAGTCAGATGGAAATCCATCCGCAGCATCGTGCCGTCACCATCTCCGATGGCGACATCCACGTCCCGGTCACCGCCATCAGCTTGGCGGACTCCCCTGGTGACGTCCCCAATGCCGACGTGCACGTCTACCGCACGTGTGGCCCCACCGTCGATCCTGTGGAAGGGCTTGCCCCGAAGCGCCGGGAGTGGATTGCCGGGCGAGGTGACACTGAACTCCATTCGGCGCGCTCCACCGACCTGGCCGACGACGGCCGGGCGGCCGTGCGTCGTGGCGCGGCCTCCGATGAATGGCGCGGCCGCAGGCAGGAGCCCATCCGAGCCATACCCGGCAAGAGGGTGACGCAGCTGCACTATGCCCGCAATGGCGTCGTCACCCCGGAGATGCGTTACGTGGCGCTGCGCGAGGGCGTCGCCGTCGAGAAGGTGGTGGAAGAGGTGGCGTCCGGCCGAGCGATCATCCCCGCCAACATCAACCACCCTGAGGCCGAACCGATGATCATCGGCAGGGCGTTCCTGACGAAGGTCAACGCCAACATCGGCAACTCCGCCGTCACCAGTTCCATCGCGGAGGAGGTGGACAAGCTGACGTGGGCTACCCGCTGGGGCGCCGACACAGTCATGGACCTCTCCACCGGTGATGACATTCACACCACGCGCGAATGGATCGTCCGCAACAGCCCCGTGCCCATCGGTACCGTGCCGCTCTACCAGGCGCTGGAGAAGGTGGACGGCAAGGCCGAGGAGCTCACATGGAAGGTGTACCGGGACACGGTCATCGAGCAGGCCGAGCAGGGCGTCGACTACATGACCGTCCACGCCGGCGTCCTCTTGAGGTACGTGCCGCTGACGGCTGATCGCGTCACGGGCATCGTCAGCCGGGGTGGGTCGATCATGGCCGGCTGGATGCTTGCTCACCACCGGGAGTCGTTCCTCTACGAGCACTTCGACGAACTGTGCGAGATCTTCGCGGCCTACGACATCTCGTTCAGCCTGGGCGACGGGCTGCGGCCCGGCTCCATCGCCGACGCGAACGACGAGGCTCAGTTCGCCGAGCTGCGCACCCTCGCCGAGCTGACGAAGCGGGCCTGGGAGTACGACGTGCAGGTAATGGTGGAGGGCCCCGGCCACATCCCGCTGAACCTCGTGGAGGAGAACGTACGCCTCGAGCAGGACTGGTGCCACGGCGCGCCGTTCTACACGCTGGGGCCGCTGGTCACCGACATCGCCCCGGGGTACGACCACATCACCTCCGCCATCGGGGCCGCAGTGATCGCCATGCACGGCACCGCGATGCTCTGTTACGTCACCCCCAAGGAACACCTGGGGCTGCCGAACCGCGACGACGTGAAGACCGGCGTCATCACGTACAAGATTGCGGCCCACGCCGCCGATGTCGCCAAGGGACACCCCGGGGCGCAGGTCCGCGACGACGCCTTGAGCAAGGCGCGGTTCGAGTTCCGGTGGCACGACCAGTTCGCGCTGTCGCTCGACCCGGACACCGCCATCGCGTTCCACGACGAGACCCTGCCCGCGGAGCCGGCGAAGACGGCGCACTTCTGCTCGATGTGTGGGCCGAAGTTCTGCTCGATGAAGATCAGCGGCGACATCAGGGCCCGGTTCGGTTCCGGTGTCGACGCGGAGTCGGGCATGGCGGCGAAGTCGCGGGAGTTCAGGGAGATGGGTGCACAGGTGTACCTGGACATCTCCGAGGCGCAGAGCGCCTGATTCTGGCGGGCTGGCCGCGGCCCGGAGGGATCGCGGCTAGCCTCGGCCCATGGGGGACAAGTCGTCGACCGCGTTCAATTTCAAGCGGTGGAAGCACTTCGGTAAAGATCGCTTATACGTGATTCGCTCCAGTGACGGGGTGCAGCTGGGTTATCAGGACATGGATGCCCACACGCTGCACCCAGAGTCACCGGAGCTCTCCGCGGAACTCGAGGCGGCCGTTGGCTATTGGCGCCGCCCAAGTGCCGAGCCGAGCCAATCGACGAAGCCGCCGGCGAGGCCGAAGGATCCCGCGGCGTTCACCGCATCCCGCCCCCCGGGACGGGCCGTCGGGGCAGTCCCCAGCAAGCCCACTCCCGTCCTCGACCTCATCCACAACACACCGGGCGTATCGCTCCAGGCACAGATCGAGGCCGCCCACGCGGTCGGCCAGCGCGCCACCATCCTGCGAAGCATCCTTCTTGGGAAGCACGCGCGCTCGCCGTGGGAGCGGGGTGCCATCGGTGAGCGGCTGGTGGCCGCTGAGCTCGAGAGATTGCGGAAGGCGGATCCACGATGGCGCTTCCTTCACTCGATCCCGGTGGGAACGAAGGACTCAGACATCGACCACCTACTGATCGGTCCAGCGGGCGTCTTCACCATCAATTCGAAGAACCACGCCGGGATGAAGGTATGGGTGGGCGGCAACACGTTCATGGTCAACGGCGTGCGCCAGCCCTATATCCGCAACTCGCGCCACGAGGCCAGCAGGGCAGCCAAGCTCCTCGGGAAGGCCGCGGGCTTCGCCGTCGCCGTGCGCGGCATGGTCGTGCCGGTGAACGCCGACACCTTCGTCGTGAAGGCGGCACCCGAGGACGTCACCGTCATCAACCGCAGCCGCCTGGTGAGGCACCTCCGGCGCTTGCCGGAGCGACTCCCTCAGCACACCGTCGAGAAGGTGTTCGAGCTTGCCCGCCGGAGCACCACGTGGCTCGGTTGAGCCGCTGAGCTACGACCTACGGGCGGGTGGAGGCGACGAACGCGGCCACGAGGCGGGCGACGACGCCGGGCGCGGCCCGGTGGATCGCTTCGGGCTGGGGGCGCGTCAGGATGGCGATGGCCGCGATGAACTCGACCGCGCTCAGGTCTGAGTTCAGCGCCCGCCTGTCGCTCAGCGCCTTCAACACAGCCGAGACGCCGGCGAGGGAGCGCTCCTGCGCCTCGGTCACTTCAGCCGGGAGGTCTGTGCCCTGCCCGGACAAGGCGTGGGTCAATGCCCCGACCTCCAGGGCGACGAGGCGGTTCACCAGCCCGACCCACGTCGCCTCCGGGTCTGCGTCCAGCCCCTCCGCTGCGTCGGCGACGGCGGCGTCGATGTCCGCCAGCAGGTCGAGCATCACGGCGGTGACGAGCGCGTCGCGGTCTGGGTAGTTGCGGTACAGCGTCGCGATGCCCACCTCCGCTGAGTGCGCCACGGCCTCCAGCGGAACGGCGACTCCCTGCCCGGCGAACAGGTGACGTGCCTCGTCGAGGATGCGGCGCCGCCGTGCCAACGCGTCTGCCCTCATGACCGCCTTCACCTCCCTGGTTTTGACTTCGTCATCCTATCCGGAGGAAACTTCTCCGTAAACGGAGGATTTTCCTCCATAACGCAAGGAACGCATGCCCGTCACCACCGAAGCCCCCATCCGTCCCACGCTGCGCAGGCGCGCGCGAGCCATCCGCTGGTTCGGCCTCACCGCCGGCCTCTCCGTCATCCTCGTCGGCCTCCTGCTGCTGTTCATCATGCCGACGCTGAAGTCAGGCCCCCGTGACCTCCCGCTGGGGGTGGTCGCGGAGGGACCCACCGTCGACGCGATCGCCGCGGCGTTGGAGGAGCACGCGCCGGGCGGGTACCTCGTCGAGCAACTCAGCTCCAGCGCGGAACTGGACGAAGCCATCCGCTCCAAGGAGGTGCTGGGCGGGCTCGATCTCACCCGTGGCGGGTCTGCCCGGGTCGCCGTCGCCAGCGCCGGATCCACCGCGATCTCCGGCACCGTCGCCGCCACCGGCAGCGCAGTCGCCGCACAACTGGGCCTGGCAGCCACCGTCGACGATGTCGTCCCCCTTCCCGACGGCGACCCCATCGGCGCGGGCATCGGCGGCCTCGCCTTCCCCTTGGTGTTCGGCGGGATCGTGCCCGCCGTCGCGTTCCGCAAACTCCTGCCCGGGCACCGGCGCCTGGTCCTGCTGGGGTTGCTGGGCTTTTCGCTGGTGGGCGGGTTCGTCGTCTCGACCGTGCTGCGCTACGCCTTTGGGAGCATCGACGGGTCGGTCTGGTCCGTGGGTGCGGCGATCGCGCTCGGCATCGCGGCCCTGGCCGTGCCCTTGGCCGCGCTCAACGACGCCCTGGGCGCGAAGGGTTTCACCGTCGCGGCCATGACGATGATGTTCATCGGCAACCCGTTCGCGGGCATCGCCACCAGCGCGGTGTGGCTGCCCGCCGGCGTGGCGACTCTGGGGCAACTCCTGCCCCCCGGTGCGGCCGGCACGTTGGTGCGCGCCGTCGCCTACTTCGACGGCGCGGGCGGCGGATGGGCGCTGCTGACGCTGGCCACCTGGGTTGCGCTGGGCCTGGCTCTGTACGTGGCGGCGCCTCGGGTCGCATCGAGGAGCATGGGAACCGCCGGCTGAGGGCAGCGGGAAGGCTCGCGCCCCGGGGCGCGAAGCCAGCAGGTGCACGCGCCGGGACATAGTCTTGCGAGATGACTGCAGAGATGATCGCCGCGCTCGCCGCCGGCGTCCTTGCCCTCGTCGGGCTCATGGGGATCGTGGTGCCCGTCCTGCCCGGCAGCCTCGCCATCGGCATCGGCGCACTGGTGTGGGCGATCTGGGGCGGCTCGTCCTGGGGATGGATCGCGTTCGGCTTCGCCGCATTGCTACTGATCTTCGGTGCCCTCAGCAGCTGGATGCTGACCGGCCGCTCGCTCCAACAGCGTCAGGTGCCCAAGTGGCCCGTCGTCATCGGTGTCGTCGCCGGCGTCATCGGCGTCTTCGTGCTTCCCGGCCTGGGCCTCCCGATCGGCTTCGTACTCGGCCTCCTGCTGGCCGAGTGGTACCGGCTACGCGACTTCCGCATGGCGCTGGCCACCAGCTGGACGACCGTCAAGGCGTTGGGGATGGGGATGCTGGTGGAACTGGGCTGCGCGATGGTGGCGGTGGCCATTCTGGCGGTCAGCATCGCCACCGCCTGGTGAGCCGGACTCAGAGGCCCAGCACGCCCAACGCTCCGTTGACGATCGAGCCGGCGTCTAGGTGATTCTCCCGGTAGAGCGCGTCGATCGAGCCGCTCTGGCCGAACCCGTCGACGCCCAGCGACGCCGCAGGGACCCCGAGGGCTCCGCCCAGCCACGACAGGGCGTGGCTGGAGGCGTCCTGCACGGTCACGACGGGGCGGCGGTCCGGGAACACTGCCCGCAAGGCGCCGGGTAGATCCGGCACGCGCGCAGTTCGCACCCCCTCGGCGATCCCGCTGCGCCACGCGCGATAGAGGCGACCCGGGCTGGTGACGTCGACGACGTCGACGCGAATCCCCTCGTCTGTGAGCTCCTCCGCGGCGGCGAGCACCTCGGGCATGACGGCTCCGGTCCCCACCAACGCGACGGCGGGGCCGGTGCTGTCCTGGCCCGTGCGCGAGTCGCGCAGCAGGTAGGCGCCCGCCAGCACCTGCCGCTGGATGACAGCAGTGCCAAGCCGCTGCTCGGCCGCCTCGAAGGCGCCCTGTTCGAGTGGCCGCGTGCTGAGCCTGAAGTACGCCGCGTCGGCGGTCTTCCCGTCCGCGGCGAGAACGCGGTTGGCGGCGTCGCACACCAGCCAGTCGAGCGGCTTCACGAACGCCGGTTCATGGAGGGTCAGCCCGGGCAGTTCCATCCCGATGGATGCGGTGATCGTTGACTGGTGGGCGCCACCTTCGGGTGCCAACGTCACTCCGGCAGGAGTGCCCGCGAAGATGAACGACGCTCCTGAGTAGACGGCGTAGATGAGCGCGTCGAGCCCGCGGCAGACGAAGGGGTCGTACACCGTGCCGATCGGCAGAAGTCGTTGCCCGGAGAAGTGACCGGCCAAGCCGAGCTGGGACAGGAGCAGGAAGAAATTCATCTCCGAGATGCCCAGCTCGATGTGCTGGCCCGCGGGGCCTTCGCGCCACCGGAGCATGGGGTCGTGCGACCACACCTGCCGCTCATGCTCGGCAAACACCCCGGCCTTGTTGATCCAACCGGCCAGGTTCGTCGAGGTCGCCACGTCGGGCGAGGTGGTGACGAGGAACCGACGCAGCCCGTCGTCGCGGGCGAGGTCAGTGAGGATCCGGCCGAACGCCTCCTGCGTGCTGACCGCGCGGCTCGTGCGTGGACCGGTGCTCGTCGGAACACGAGGGGTGGAATGCACCGCCGGCAGCGATCGGCGCAGGTGGGCCGCGCGCTCCGCGAGCAGCTCCGCCTCGGCCGAACCGGCGGGGAACCCCGCCCACCAGTCGTCGGCCGGGATGCCCAGCTCGACCCGCAGCTCCTCCACCTGTTCGCTGGAGAGGACGGCGGCGTGGTTGCGGGCGTTGCCTTGGATGGGCAGACCCCACCCCTTGTGGGTGTAGGCGAAGATCACCGACGGCCGCTCGGGGTCGGCGTCGGCCTGCTCGAGCGCCTCGATGACGCTGGGCAGGTCGTGCCCCCCCAGGTCGGTCACCAGCGCCGCGACAGACGCGTCGTCCTCCTGTGCCAGCAGGTCGACCACGTGGCGCGGCGCCCCGTCGAGGAACCGGGAGCGCAGCGCGGCCGGCTCCAGCCCGAACAGCGACTGGTACCTCTCGTTGGGCATGCCGTCGATCCAGTCGCGCAGCGGCTCCCCGTCGTGTTCCTCCACGAACCGGCGGAACCGCCGTCCGTACTTCAGCTGGATCGTCTGCCAACCGTGCGCCTCGAACGCCGCGTGCCAAGGGCTGATGCGCATGTCGGGGACAATCCGGTCGAGGCTCTGCCGGTTGAAGTCAACCAGCCAGGTCACCTGCCCCAGCCGGTTCGACGCGGGGTCGTGCACGGCTTCCCACACGTTGCCCTCGTCCAACTCGGCGTCGCCGAGCAGCGCCACGAACCGCGACTCCGGGCGCTCACCGAAGTGGGCATTGACGTAGTTGCGCGTGGAGGCGGCGAAGATCGTCGCCGCCGGCCCGAGCCCGACCGACCCGGTGGAGAAGTCCACCCGGTCCGGGTCCTTGGTGCGCGACGGATACGCCTGCAGGCCGCCGAAATCGCGCAGCCGCGTGAGATACGACCGGTCCAAGTCCCCCAGCAGGTACTGGATGGAGTGCAGCACCGGGCTGCCGTGCGGCTTGACCGCCACGAAGTCGTCCGCGTCGAGGTGGTGCAGGTACAGCGCCGTCATCAGCGTCACCATCGACGCGCACGAGGCCTGATGGCCTCCCACCTTGAGGTGGTCGAGGTTGGGGCGCACGTGATTGGCGTGCTCGATCATCGCCGTGGACAGCCACAGGATTCTCTGTTGGATCGTTTCAAGCGTGGCGCCGTCCATGCGGCATCACTTCCTTCTCTGGAGTTGCGTCAGCCCTTCGTGGCGCCCTGCGTCAGACCCGCGACGATCCAGCGGCTGGCGAAGGCGAACAGCACCATGGTGGGCAGGATGGTGAGGACGGCGGCCGCCGACATCGGGCCCCACTCGATGTTGAAGCTGGAGATGAAGCCGTTGAGGGCCGTAGGGATGGTCTTGCGATTGTCGGTGTTGATGAGCGTCACCGAGAGGAACAGTTCGTTCCAGGAGTTGACGAAGTTGAAGATGAAGGTGGCGATGATGCCGGGCGTCATCACCGGGACGACCACCCTCCACAGCGCGCTGAACCGTGAGCAGCCGTCCACCATGGCGGCTTCCTCGAGGCTGTCGGGCACGTTGTCGAAGAACCCGCGCAGCATGATCGACGCGAACGGGATGGTCATGGCGGTGTACACCAGGCTCAGGCCGAAGCGGCTGTCGACCAGACCCAGCTGCGTGAACATCTGGTACAGCGGGCCCAGCGCGATGAACGCCGGGATCATCTGGGTCACCAGGAACGCCAGCATGACCGCGCCCTTGCCCCGGAAGGTGAAGCGGGAGAGCACAAACCCGCTCAGCAAAGCGATCAGGGTCGCCACCAGAGCAGCGGACGCCGACACGATGATGCTGTTGAGAAGGTACGACCCGAACTGGGCCTTCTCGAAGAGCCCCGTGTAGTTCTCCAGCGAGAACTCCCGCGGCCAGTACCTCACGGGATATTCCGCGATCTGACTGGCCGGCTTGAACGAGGTCAGCAGGATCCAGTACAGCGGGAAGAGCGTGATCAGCAACCACGCCGAAAGGCCGATCCCGCGGAAGGCCTTGAGCAGGAAGGGGTCCTTGTTGATCATCGGGCGCGCCCCGTCCGGTTCAGGAGAAGCAGGTAGAAGCCGGTGAAGGTCACGAGCACCGCCATCACGATGAAGCCCAGGGCCGAGGCGACGCCGTAGTCGCCCTGCTGGGTGTACTGGATCATCCACGTGGTGACGATCTGTGTCCGGTCAGCCGGACCGCCGCCGGTCATCGCGTAGATGATGTCGGGGAAGTTGAAGATCCAGATGACGCGCAGGAGCACCGTCAGCACCAGGGTGGAACGGATGGTGGGGATGGTCACCTGGAAGAGGGTCCTGAACCTGCCCGCACCGTCGAGCGCAGCAGCTTCGTACAACTCATCGGGCACCGATTGGAGGGCCGCGAGGATCATGATGGCGAAGAACGTGACGCCGTACCAGATGTTCGCGATGATCACCGAGGTCATGGCGAGTTCCGGCTTGGCCAGCCAGGGCACCGGGGTGGACACGAGGCCGACGCGCATCAGCAGGTCGTTGACGACGCCGAACTCGGAGTTGAACATCCAGCGGAACAGGATGCCGATGAGGAAGCCGGACACGGCCCACGGGTAGAAGACCACCGCCTGGTACAGGCCACGGAAGCGGAACTTCTTCCTGAGCCCCAGCGCGATCAGGAACCCCAGCAGGAACTGCGGCACAAGCGACCCGACCACCCAGATGAGGGAGTTCCACATCACCCGCGGGAAGTTCGAGTGCGTCAGCACCGTGACGAAGTTCTCGAACCCGACGAAGGGCGTATCGGTCAGGTCCCACATGCTCCAGCGGCGGAAGGCCATCTGGCTGCCGATCAGCATGGGCAGGTAGGTGAAGACACCCACGAAGACGATGGCCGGCGCCAGGAAGCCGAGGACCTGGAGCCCCTTCTTGACCGAGAAAACGCGCCTCGGCGCGTGGCGGGGGCCGTTCACCCCCGCCACGCGCTCATCGGTTCTTCTGGTCGACACGAAGGATCAGCCGTTCCACTTCTGGGTCCAGTACTCGTCCCAGTCCGCGAGCAGTTCCGTGGTGGTCTTGTTGCCGAGGAGCACTTCCTGAAGGTCCTTCTCGGACTTGGTGGCCCATTCGAGCCACCAGGCGACACCGCGGGGTTCGCTGACCGCGAGGTAGGTGTCTGGGTTCGCGCTCATCTCGACGTACGCGGCCCAGGGGCCGGTGCTGAAGAAGGGATCCTCGTCGGCGTTCTGCTGGATGGGGACCAGGCTGTTCTCCTTGGCGAAGCGCGTCGAGACTTCGCCGGAGAGCCACTCGACGAGGGCCACGGCCTCTTCCTTGTGCTCGCTGGATTCGGCGACGCCCCAGCCCGCCGTCGCGACGACCCACGCGGCCTTGCCTGTGGGGCCGACCGGGTTGGGCGCGACGTTCCACTGGTCCTCGGTGAGCGAGGACTCGTTGACGGCCGCGATGACCTCGGGGTCCTGCAGGAGGAAGGCGGTGGAGCCGTTGGTGAATCCCTGCACCATCTCGGGGTAGCCCCACGCGATGGAGGATTCGGGAGAGCCGGTCTTGAACAGTTCGATGTACTTGTCGGCAGCAGCCTGCGATTCGGGGGTGGTGAAGATGGTGTCGCCGCTCTTCACCTTGAACGCGTTGGCCGGGTCGAGGTTGTCGCCGTTATAGGCCTCCATGATGGCCAGCAGCTGACCGTTGGAGTTCTTGCCGCCGCGGAAGGCGTAGCCGTAGCGGTTCTGCGACGGGTCCTGGATCGCGGCAGCCTGCTCGACGAGCTCCTCCCACGACTTCGGCGGGCCATCGAAGCCGGCTTCCTTGACGAGGTCGGTGCGGTAGAAGAGGCTCAGGCCGTAGAAGCCGTAAGGGATGTAGTACGACTTGCCGTCGGCGCGGTTGGCGACCAGCTGGGCGTTGGGCGTCAGCGCCTCCATGCCGTCCCAGTCCTTCAGGTCGCCGGACATGTCGTAGAGCCAGTTGTTGTTGCTGAAGGGGCCCTCGGTGAGGTCGCGCACCTCGAGCACGTCGACGCCGGAGCCGGCCTGGAGCATCTGCTGGATCTTCTGGTCCGCCTGCTCGGTGGGCGGGGTGACCAGCTGCACCTTGATGCCGGGGTTGGCCTCTTCGAACTCGGCCAGCATGGACTTCAGCAGCTCGGTGCGGCCGGGGCTGGACAGGCTCTCGACCATCTGCAGCGTCACGTCGCCACCCGAATCGGAGCCTTGCGTTTCGCCTCCGTCGGCGCCGCCGCCGCAGGCCGTCAGGGCCAGCGACGACATGATGGCCACCGCGGCCATCGAAGTGATCTTTCTCTTCATTGCTCCTCCTTGAGCGATTGCGAGGGGTCAGTTGTTTCCCTGATCCTGGTTGAGTGACCAGCGGTGGAGTAGGGGGATCCCCACCGTGGCCAGTTCTTGGTAGTCCTCGACGGTGTTGTAGAGGTGGGCGGACAGCCGCAGGTAACCGCGGCCGTCGAAGCTGGTGAAGGCGACCACGCAGCCGGTGGCACTGATGAACGGCACGCGCAGCGCGTCGGCGAGTTCCCGAGTGGTGGCCAGCGGCCGCGGGAGGCCCAGGAGTCGCATGGGGCCGACGGGCTGCCCGACGTCGGGGACGGGCTCGTCGACCAGTCCGTCCAGCGCGCGGGCGACGATCTCGACGCCGCTGTCCAGCACGCGCTGCGAGGTGACCCGGATCTCGTCCCAGCCCACCTGGGTGGCGAGGTACTGCCAGGCGAAGGGCGCCACGAGCCACTGGGTGAGGTCCAGGGTGCCCTGGCTGTCGAAGCGCTCCGGGAACGGGAAGGGCGCGCCCCAGGAGTCGATGCTGGGGAACAGTTCCTGGCCGTCGCCGCGGGAGACGAGCAGGGCCGTGCCGCGCGGGGAGCAAGCGAACTTGTGGAGGTTGCCCACCCAGAAGTCGGCTTCCTCTTCGATGGGGTGGGCCAGCACGCCGGGCGTATGGGCGCCGTCGACGAGGGTGAGCACCCCCATCCCGCGGGCGTCGCGGCAGATCTCGGCGGTGGGGAACGCGCGGGCGGTGGCCGAGGTGACCTGGTCGATGACCAGCAGTGTGGGGCGATGCCGCTCCATGGCATCGGCCAGGAGGGCGCGCACCTCGGCGGCGGTCGCGTTCAGGGGCACCTCCACCGTGGTGGCGGTGCCGCCGGTGCGGGCGGCAAGCCGCTGCGCGCCCATCGACACCGCGCCGTAGCCGTGGTTCGTGGTCATGATGTCGACGGGGCCGCGCGAGTCCAGGGCGTCGTAGACCACCGAGGCTCCGGCGGAGGCGTTGAGGACGAAGGCGGTTCGGTCTGTGGGGGCGCCGATGAGTTGGGCCATCTGGTGTCGCGCCTCGCCCACCCTCTCCGCGAGCGTGGAGAACCACGAGACGGGGTCGGCCTCAACGATGCGGCGCAGCCTGTCCTGCTCCTGGGCCACGGCTTCAGGAACGGCGCCGAAGGAGCCGTGGTTCAGGTGGCGGAGGGCAGGGTCCAGCAACCACGTCAACGGGTCGCGCGTTTCTCCGCTGAGGGACCCTTCGGCCAACTCCATCGTCATGCTGCCTCCTGTCGGACAACTATGACATGGCGACCCATAAAAGTGAACAGTTTCCTGGATTTTCTGGATGCATTGTCTGACAATCGTTAGATAGCGAGGGAACGAGGGGCGCATGAGCGCGGTAGATGTGGCACGTGAGGGCCTGTGTCGGATGATCTCCAAGGGCGAGCTGAGCCCGGGCGATCCCCTGCCCAGCGAGCAGGAGCTGTGCGACCGTTTCGGCGTGTCCCGCAGCTCGGTGCGGGAGGCGCAGAAGATGCTCGTGGTAGCCGGTGTGCTGACGGCCAAGCCCGGGGCCGGCGCCTCGGTGTCGGCCATGAGCGCCCGCGACATCATGGCGGGTCTGGAGATGGTCGTGCCGCTGCTGCCGCTGGACCGCTACCTTGAGCTTTTCGAGCTGCGAGAGGTGCTCGAGGGCCACATCGCGGCCAAGGCTGCGGCGAAGCGGAGCGACGAGCAGGCCGACCGCCTGCTCGCCCTGGCTCTTCAGCTCGCCGACACGGAACCGTCGTTGGAGGCGCAGCAGGTCGACTCCGAGTTCCATGAACTCATCGGCGAGTGCGCCGGCGACGAGCTCATCGGCGCGATCCTGTCCGTCATGCGCCAGCGCGGCCGTCACTACCGCATCCTCGAGGCCAAGGACGTCGGGCCCGCACTCAAGGCGCTCAGCGACGACGAGCACGTGGAGCTGGCCCAAGCCATCAAAGACCGCGACCCCTCCGTCGCCCGGCTGCTCGCGATGAGCCACGTCCGCACCACGCGCAAGTGGCTGGAGGGCGCCCGCCCGGCACCCCAGGTCGACGAGGTGGGCTCCGACTAGCGGTTGACCTCGCAGGCCACGGCGCAGGGAAGGTCGCGCCCCGTCGGGAGCGTGATGGTGTTCTCCTCGATGGCAAGGGTCTCTCCTGATGCGAGGTCCGTGGCGCCCGTGACAGCCCACGGGAGTTCGACGGCGGCCGGGCCCTCCGTCGTGGCCAACAGGTAGACGTGGCCGTCGCGCTCGACGGCGTAGGCGCCGTCGGGGAGCGGCAGGAAGAGCGGCGTCGTGTCGTAGATGGCGTCGCCGCAGGATCCGAGCCAGTCGCCGATCTCCTCGAGCCGCTGGGCCTGGATCTCGGGGATGGTGCCGTCGGCTCTGGGCCCGACGTTGAGCAGCAGGTTTCCGCCGAGGCCCACCGTGCGCACGAGGAGATCCAGCAACTCGGCGGCCGTCGCGTAGTCGGTGAGGGTCTCGGCGCGGTTGTAGCCGTAAGACTTGCCGATGCCGCGGCTCTCCTCCCACGGGTGGACGGCGCCGTAGGCCTCGACGTCGTTGTATTCGGTGGAGTAGTAGTCGCCGTGGGTGCCGGGCATCCCGACGTGCATGCGGTCATTGACCACGACGTCGTCGCGGTTGGGCGCCTCCGTGTAGAGCCAGGTGAGCAGTTCGCGCGAGCGCGTGTAGTCCTCGCCGAGGTCCCATTCGCCGCCGTCGGTGAAGATCACCGACGGCTGGTAGCGCTCGTTGAGCTCCTTCCACTGCGGGTGGAGGATCTCCTCTGGGTAGCGGGCGGGGTCCATGCCGAACCGCTGGACGTCGCGCTCCGGGATGAAGTAGCCGCCGTCGCAGCGGTGGCTGGGGTGGGTCTCCCACTCGGGCATCGAGTAGTAGAGGCCCATCTTCATGCCCTCGGCGCGGACGGCGCCGGTGAGGTCGCCGACGAGGTCGCGGCGCGGGCCCACCTCGCCCGCGTTCCACCCTCGCTTGTGCGGGTTGTCGGTGGGCCACAGGCAGAAGCCCTCGTGGTGCTTGGACGTGAGGACGACGTAGCGGGCCCCGGCGCGCTTGAAGAGGGCGGCCCAGGCGGCGGGGTCGAAGTCTGCGGCGGTGAAGTCGTTGGCGAAGTCGCGGTACACATGGTCTGCGCCGTAGGTGCGGGCGTGGTAGTCGCCGTCCTGGTTGCGGAACGGCCCGTACACGGAGGCGTAGTACCACTCGGCGTAGCCGCCGAACAGATCGTCGGAGAGGGTGCGCCAGGCGGGTACCGAGAAGATGCCCCAATGGATGAAGATCCCGAACTTGGCCTGTTGGTACCAGGTGGGGATCGGCCGGGCGTCTAGTTCGGCCCAGGTCTGTGGCGTACCCATGCTGTGCTCCTCGTTGTGCTGCAGCGTCGAGGAGGACGATACCTGCAGCCAGCACGGCACCTTTGACCACCCCTTACACACCGGGCTCAGCGGTCAGGCACTGTGGGCCAACCTGTCGTGTGATGCTCCCGACGGGCCCTGATCCAGCTGATGCGTGTTCAGGGCCCGTCGGGAAAGTGGGACAATACCTACTTCCCCACTCCGGAAGCAGCAGCCACTCGCACCAGCTTGCCCCGGTCGGAGCCGCTCAGTCCGCCGAGGCTATCGAGCACCTGATTCACGTGCATGACGAAGTGCCCGTGAGTGGGGTACTCGCCGTGCTCGTCGATGAGCTCATCCAGACATCCGTCGGGGGTCTCGGTGTTCACCACTCCCGTGTCGACGCCCCCGATGATCACGGTTGGCCGCAGGACCGAGCAGCTGACCTCTGCACCCACGGTGAACGTCGCGGTCCAGGCCTGGCCATCAGGACCATCGAGCTGGACCTCACCCTGCCAAGGACCGGCCCCCATGTACGTGTGACTGCCGAGGACCTCGTAGAGCGAGTTCCCCAGCTTTCCCGCAGCCACACTTCCAGCAAGCTCACCCGCCGACGACGTGCCGTCGCCCCAGTCGATCGACGCGCTGAGTTGCCCAATGGGGATGGTGGGTGTGGCGAAGGTCGCCATCGCCCCACTCACCACGCCGTCGGCACCCAGTGGATGGACAGTGCCCGCAAGCCGGTGCTGCCACGCGACATCGGGATCAGGCCAGAAGTTGGTGCCCGCGAACTGCCACCGAGCCCCTTGCACGGCGAGTCGTTCGAGGAAGGAACGCGAATCCGTCGTCAGTTCCCTCGGCGACCACGCGAGGTCAAGCACCGCCGCCAGCCTGGGGAACACCTTGTGCTGGACATCGACGATCCCGCCGCTGTTGTTCTCACCCCACGCCGGGCCCTCAATGCCGATGATGTTCTCCTCCTTGAGGCCCCAGTCAGACAAGGGCGCGAGGCGATAGTCGTCCACCACCGTGTACGGGTCCCAATCGTGCGTGCTCAAGGAGTCGAACTGGGGGTACGGGTAATCGAGGTAGACCTCCGCGGTGGGCGAAAGGATGACGTCGTTGGCGTTGTCGAACCACTCCGGCTCCATCTCGAAGCTCTGGTCGCGCCAGTACTGGTGGATCGAATCCGGCTCCAGCCCCGCCATCGGCACCGGTGTCCAACCGACCATCCGCAGATCGTGGGATCTGACGATTCCCTCGACCAGCTTGATGAACTGGATGTAGGGCTCGCCCGAGATGGACTCGTCGCCACCGATGTGGAACATGTCGCTGTTGGTGAGCGGTGCGATCTCGCCGATCACGTCGTCGATGAACTCGGCGACGATCGGCGCCGTGGGGCACAGGGTGCCCGAGGAGCCGCAGGCCAGTTCCGGGTAGGCCGCAATGGCGGCTGACGAGTGGCCCGGTACGTCGATCTCTGGTGTCACGACGATATGCCGCTGATCGGCGTACTCCACGATCTGCTGGAACTGCTCCTTCGTGTAGAAGCCGGAGCGCCCACCCGGCATCGACATCGGTCCGCCGACCTCGGTCAGTCGCGGCCACGAATCGATTTCGATGCGCCAGCCTTGGTCATCGCTGAGGTGCATGTGGAGACGGTTGCCCTTCATCGCGGCAAGTTCATCGATCACATCAAGGACTCCCTGCACTTCGATGAAGTTGCGAGCCGGGTCGAGCATCACACCGCGGTGACCGAAGCGGGGGTAGTCGACGATCTCCACCGCGTCGATGAGCCATGGCCCAGGGCGCACGGTGGCTCCGACGATCTCTGCCGGCAGTAGCTGCAGCAGCGTCCGCCCAGCATTGAAGAGGCCATGACCGGTCGCGGCTCCAATCCGCACTCCGGCGGCCGAGGCGGACATGGTGTAGCCCTCCTGGGCGGCGAGATCGGATCCTGTCGGGGCCTCCTCATCTCCCAAGACCAGCGTGATGTCGTGGCGACCCGTTTCTGCTGCCACGACGGGCAGGGGGAAGCCTGTTGCGGGCCGGAGTGCTTGAGCCAACAGCTCCGCCTCAACCGCAGCGTTCCCACTGGCGACGATGCGCGATTCCTGCGCCAGCTCAAAGGGAGCACCCTCGCCTTCTGTCAGTGACACCGGCGCAGGCACGACGACGCCGCCCGGCGCAGGAGGCGGCAGCGGCGCCTCAGGACCGGACCAGATCTCGAAGTCCCACAGGGAGTACCCGTACTGAGTCGCCGTTGCGACGCCTTGCATGCGGACGAACGACACGGGCTCGACCACACCGAGGACGTACTCCGTCACGCCGATGATCGGGGTGCTCTTGACCTCACGCACGGTCGTCCAGTTTTCGCCGTCGTTCGACACCTGCAGGGCGAACTGGCTGGGGCGGGCGAACTCCCAGTTCAGGACAACGCTCCAGACAGGTGACGGTTCGGCCAGTTGGACCTGGATCCAGTCGCTGCTGGGATCGTGATCGCTGGCCGGGGGTTCGATGATGCCGTCGCGCGGGTAGTCGGAGCCCCAGCGGGAGGACGAGTTGCCATCGATGGCCAGCCGGGCGGCGCGCTGTTCCGGAAGCCCCGTGTAGACGGAGGCTGCCTCCGCAATTCCGGTGCGGGCCACGTCGACGCCGTACTCCCAGTCATCGGGATCAGGTTCAGGGATGACTGACCCGGGCGAGTCCCAGATCTCGAACGACCACAGGGAGAGCCCCCAGGGACTGCTCAGCACGAGGGTCTGGACACGGACGAACAAGACCGGGTCCGTGATGGTCATCTCATGCACGTTCACGCCAACAGCGGGGTTGCTGACTTCTTGGACATTCGTCCAGGATTGGCCATCGCTCGACGTCTGGATCACATAGCGGTCTGGACGTGCTGTTTCCCAGTCGAGGACGACCCTGCCCACGGGCGACGGCGAGGCGAGCTCAATCTGGACCCAGTCGTTCGACGGGTCGTAGCCGATGTCCGGGTACTCGGGAAGGCCGTGGGCGTAGTTGGAGCCCCATCGCGTGGCCAGGTCGCCGTCGTTGACGTGCTCGACGACGAAGCGCGGGTCAGGGAACTCGGAGGCAGCCGTCGGGGTGCCTGTGCGGGCCACGTCGACGGGCTCGGCGGCCGAGGCTCCGCCGGACTGCGGGATCAGAAGGAGGAGGGCTGCGGTAGAGGCCACGATGCCTCGCCATCCGCGCCTGAAGTTTCGCGATTTCACGGTTTCTCCTGTCATAGGAACCGGACGGTGTGTCCCCGGACAGTAACTCTGGGAATGGGCACTACTCCGACGCTCCTCCAATCGCTCACTCTTATTGATCGCTTTGAGTTGGGCGTCCTCGATGACCTGCACGTCGCAGAACTGCAAGCGCCTCCCCCGTCCTACTCGGACCCCCTCGTCGTCTTGTCAGCGACGCCCCTTAGAGTCACTTCGATCGCAGACTTCGAAAAGGGGAATCATGGGGCTGCTTCGCAACATTCTTGGGCTGGTATCGGGATCGTCGAAGGAGATGGCATGCGAGACGAGGCCACCTTTTGCTTCCGCCCGGCTCTTCGGCCCTCCGCCGGCGGAGCGCTTTGTGGTGGTGGATGTGGAGACATCCGGCCTGTCGCCGCAGAGGCACCGCGTCGTCGAGTTGGCCATGGTGACGGTGGCTCCGAACGGGGCCGTGGTCGACGAGTTTGTCACCCGCTTCAACCCGGAGGGGCCAGTGGGCCCAACACACATTCATGGCATCCGTCAGCATGAAGTGGCCTCCGCTCCGTTCTTCCGTGATGTGGCGCCCACCGTTGCCCAGCGCCTGGCTGGCGCCGCAGTGGTCGCGCACAACGCGTCATTCGATCTGGCCTTCCTCCGCGAGGAGTACCACAGGGCCGGCTGGTCCATGCCCGCCGTCGAAGCCTTCTGCACCCTGGAGGCGTCGCACTATTACCTTCCGCATCTGCACCGACGGACTCTCTCCGATTGCTGCCAGCACACGGGGGTGCAGCTGGCCAACGCACACTCGGCGTTGGGCGACGCCCGCGCTGCGGCCGGTCTGCTCCGCTGCTACCTCAACCCACAACTGGCGCCCTCGCCGCGCCCCGAAGATCTGGCCATCATCCGCCGCGCCTACCAGGTGCGCTGGCCGGCTGGCCCCACGCAACCGCCCATTCCCTACGTTGCGCCTACCGATGACGCGCCGCGCTGGATGAAGCTCCCACCCAAGCCGAAGTCCGCAGCGTTGGCCCAGTTGGTCTCGACGTTCTCGTTGGAGCGAGCACTGGAGCAGGGCGCCCAGCCGTCGACCATCGCGTACCTCGAGAAGCTTGCTGAAGTGTTGGACGACGGTGTGCTGACGGCGGAGGAGGAGTCGGATCTCGCCGACCTCGCCGAGGCGTTCGGCTTCGACGACGACACCATCGCCGCAGCCAACCGGGCCTTCATGCTGGCCTTGGCGCACGAGGCGCTGCACGACGGCAGGGTGTCCCAGGCCGAGCGAGCCGAGTTGAAGAAGCTCGCTTCCATCCTCGACGTTGGAGAGAAGCTGATCCCTGGTCTCCTCAAGAAGGCCGAGCAGAGCCGGATCGAGCTGCTCAGCGAAGGTCTGGCGCCCCTCCCCGATTGGTGGTCGCTGGGGGCACCGCTATGCGTGGGTGACCGGGTGGTCTTCACGGGCTGCGACGATGAGGAGCGCACGATCCTCGAGGAACTCTGCGAAAAGGCCGGGGTGCTGGTGATGAGCGGGGTGAACAAGAAGACGGCGATGTTGGTGACCGACGGCTCCATGCTCGGCCAGAAGTTGGCATCAGCTCAGGAGCTAGGCATGAGGATCGTCTCGCCGTCGGACTTCCGCACGCTCCTGCGGCATATCCAGCCAATCGGCGCCTGACGGTCAACCAGCCGCGATGATGGAGAGATGACCGACATCACACGGGTCTGGCGTCGCATTGAAGCGCATGCGGGCGAGGTCTTCATGACGATCACGGGCCTGGAATTCACCTACCGCGTTCCGGGCCAGTATCTCCGCGTTACGCGTGACGGGAAAGAGATCAACCGTGGTCTGTCACGCACCAACTTCGCCAAGGCGCTGGAGAGGATGCCGACGCCGCGCCCGAGCGACATCAAGGATCGCCAAGGCTCGGCTTACACGTGGGCGATCCTCATGGACGCCCGCGTCCGTCTACAAGACTGGTAAGCGCAACGATCGTGCTAGCGAAGGATCCAAGGCGTGCTGATCGACACAACGTTCAACTTCCTCGATGACACGCCTGCGGGAAAAGACGCAGACTCCCCCGGGGCCTGACGTCGTGATCGGTCTGGAAAGTGAGTCACACCGATGACAACGGAGGCGCTCGGCGCCGGAGGGATCTATCTGAATCTGCATGAATTACTGGATCGCCTGAAACTGTCGGGTCTATCCATCACACTGGTGCGCGTAGCTAGCGCGAGAGCAGCACGAGAGCAGTAGGGGGATGCGCGATGCGAGATATCGCGGCCAGCGACACCGTGGAGTTGCTGCAGCACTTACACGAGACGCTCGCCGTCCACTTTGGCAATCTTCGCGACTCCCGTTATCAACTCGGCATCAGCGCGCCAGTCTTCGCACTTGAGCACGATTTGTCTCACGACGACCTTGCGCTTCTCAAGGAGGCGGTACGTGAGGCAATTCGGCGTTGCCACCTCGCCCACTACCAGGCTTCCTGGTTGCCGTTCGTTGTATACGCCGCTGAGATGGGCTATGGATATGCGGGCGAGGAGTACTGGACCACGTTTTCGTCGCTGACGCCTCGTTGGACGAGCAACGAGCGTTCAACAATACGAGATTGGTTCATGCGGTTTCATCAGCAGTTCCGTGGCGCCCGTCCGGCTGGAGCATGGGCGAACCAATTCACGATCATCGCCTGGCCCATAACCCATGCCGTTCTGCCTACCTATCTTCAGCGGCACCTAGCGCACCTGCTGTTTGAGTTCCGTGGCGCACTCACCTCCGACCTGCTCGACGATCCGGAGGGTCTCGGCACGCGGTTGGCTCGTCGCGCGTCGGGTTACCCCGAGCGCTTCCGAGTCTTTTGCCAGAACACGGCGTTGGTCGGCCAGGTTGCCGTCGCACTCCTCTCCGGTGATCGCGAACCGACCCCGTACCTGTCTCCCTCTACGCTTGCGCGCATCGTGGAGAGCCTTTCCCAGGAGTCACGGACTCGCCACTGGCTCAAGTCCGCCCGAGGCTCAGCGCGTCTGGTGCGTGGATTCCGATCAGGAGATCGATCACCGGCTGCTGGAGAGCCTTCAAAGGGCCTGCCCCGCGCGACCGACCCCCGGCTCTTCTTGAGGTACGTGAACGGCTGGGCTGCCTTCGCAGAACTACCTGACCTTTCTGCGCTCGTGCCCTCCGGAGATGAAATCCACACCCAGCTTCGGATGTCTCGAGCCACTGTGGACGGAGGGGGACGACCGATCCCGCCGAGTGGATTGCTCTACCCGGGACAAGAGGTGCGCCTCGCCCGCTGGCCCCGCCCCGATGAGCCATTCCTCCAGCTAGAGCGCGGCGACGCTGGAACTAACGCCTTCTTGGCGGCCCTGTGCGCCATCACGAAGGGACCGTGGTGGCTGTTTCGATGTCACACCCCAGGTCTCGCGGTCGAGGTCAGGGGCAAGTTCGTCCGACCGGGACACCACTACGTTCTGATCGGCTCAGAAAGTGCGGTCGCCCCGAGAGTGCCTTGGTGCGAGGAAGCTCACCTCGAGGTTTCCGGTGTCAAGGCGTACGAATTCCTCGTCCCGCCGCAACTCTGCGACGACGAGGAGGCTGCCCTCCTTGCTGCTGGAATCTCGGTTGTCTCGCATGTGGGGATTCGGCCAGTGGGCCTGGTCGCCAGTTCATGGGACGGTGAGGGCGAGGTCGAGTGGCTGGCGGGAGAGCCCGCAATGCTAGGAGTCCGTTCCGACCTTGTTCCGAACCGTGCTCGAGTTGTTGTCGGCGGGTCGCCGTACGTCTTCGACTGGGCTCCAGGGGAGGCTGAACTTCTATTCACGCTTGAGGGCCTGTCTGTGGGGAGCCACCAACTAGATGTGACGCTCCTGGACGAGGCTGACCGCTCGCTGGCCTCTGGCACCCTCGTCGCCACTATCCGCGACCCTCGGGTTCGACCCGAAGGGGGCGCTGCAGGTGAGGGCATACGTCTGCTCGCCACCCCCAACCGCCCGACAATGGCAGAGTTGTGGGACCAGCGGGCAGTGGTTACGGTCGACGGGCCCCTTGGCGCTGAGGTTGAACTCAACGTGAACCTGCTGAGTGGCGATAACGAACCTCTCGCTGGACTCCGCCGCACCGTTCGCCTGCCAGTGGAAGAGGCCGACTGGCGCTTGGCCGCCAAGTCGATCCGCACCGATGCGCGGTTTACTGGCGCCTACGACGGTGCCGAATCCTGCGTTGTCACTGTGGTTCGCGACGGCATCGGCTTCGCCACCCTGACCTGTGAACGAGGATTCCAGCCGCTTAGGTGGCGCTTCACTCGGAATCACGACGGCCAGGTTTTAGCCGCTCTTGTGGACCGAACGGACGGAGGAGCCACCAGCCTTGAATTCTATGACGTTGAGGCGCCTCTGACGGCTGTCCGTAAGGATCCGGCCGAGGTGTTGATCGTGCCCCCGCGCGGCGGACTGAGCATCGCTACAACTGGCGACGAAGTCGCTGCCGCCATCTTACCGACCGACCCCAACGCCCTGATTCGCTTGCCCCCGGCACGACCAATCGTCACGGCGAGAATGCGAACATCCCGGGAAGTTCTCCGGCTGGTGGAAGGTCACCAGCGCTGGATCAGTGCCGAACTCCCAGCCGACGCGTTCGCTGCCTACCAGATTCAGACCGTCAGCGACGCCATCACGCGAGCCATCGGGACTCTCATTGGCGGGAATGAATGGGCGGCGATCGAGCGGAAGCTCACTAGCGCCCGGGACCATTGTGACCACCTCGAGGGGATGGTGGACGCAGTCGGCTCCTCAAGAGAGCACAGGTCGTTTGCCTCGGCCGTTGCTCGAAACCTCTACAAGTGGCTGAAGCCCGAGCAACTACTTGTCGGATTCCATGACGTCATCGGCCCACACCTCGCGGGATATGGGTTCGAGGGGCGGCCATCGGTGCCGCGTTTTCTCTTGACGTTGGCTGGGCGCCCCGGTTACGTCACCGAGTGGGAATCGAGCGAGGCAGTCCTCATCCTCGACCGAGTGTTCAAGGCGCCGGTGCTGTACCGAGCAGCAAGGTTCGCGGTCCTCGGCACGCGGGCACTCAACGACGCCGAAGACGCGGAGTGGAGCTTCTGATGAAAGTCACCACTTTGACCGCAGACTCAGCATCCCGCCTCGCAGTCGAGACGCTAGGGCTGGATCCGGACGCCGTTGGCCTGCCGTCCGCTGAGTGTGTCGCGGCTTCACTGCGGCGGGCAGCGTCGTTTATGTGCCCGACCAGCCCTAGCAGGCTTGTCGACGCCGTGCTAGGTGCTCTGCGGCCCATCCACCCGAACGACCTGCGGAGAGACGAGGTCGTCGATGTGCTCGATCAATTGATTGCATCGGGAGACCTCCTGGAGTTGCGCCTAGAGCGGGATCGATCGACACGGTTGTTGTACTTGGCGCCGCCGTCCTTCATCGAGCGAGCGCCGGGCTCCTATCTTCTCTTGGGCGCGCGCCCCTTCGGCGCACCCATTATCAGCGACGAGTTGGCGGCAGCCATCGAGTACGAGGGGCACACCCGCGTGCTGACGCTCGACGCCGCCGACTGCGAGACCGACCTGCGCTCACATGGACTGCAACCGGTGCCCAGAGAGCGATGGGTGGCGAGCCCCAGCGCTGAGCCTCCCACGGATCTGGTCGAACGGCACCGAGCCCGCCTAACCCTCGCTCCCGAAGCAGGTGAGCTCAGCGGCCTCCAACTGCTCGACCCTGCCGCGAAGGTTGGCTACTACCGAGGACGTTGGCGTAGTCCCGCCGCAACCGACACGGGTGACTATGTCGCGCGTCGGCCGCAGTCCTACGGCGCTGATCTGTGGTGTCTGGTCCGATTCGAGGCTGGGCAGCCGATACGCCTCATGGAGTTCCCTTTGACCGATCCGTGGCTACCCGGCCGCGATGAGGCGTGGCGCTACCAAGCGGCAGTCGACGCGATGAGGGGCACACCGCAACAGTTCCGCATCAGGCCGGGCGCCCGAGAAGACGCCATCCTCGACTTCTTTTCGCCGCTCCCTGGATTCGCTGAGCGCTACGTGCAACTCGCCGGGCTCACACTCGGCAAGACCCCAGGCGCCCTATTCTCGTTCCGGCTGCTACCTAGGGCAGGAGACGACGTGACGAAGTTCCTGAATAACATGCTTTGGATGACCTATAAGGAGGAGAGCAGTGACGACTCAAACGCCAACCATCGCGGAGACGATCGATGAGATCCAGGCCGCCCTGCGCGACTACATCGAGGCGACCTACCACGTGGGTCACCCGATGGTCATTGAGCAGCGCCGCCAACTCCTGACTTCGGAAGGCGTGCTGTTCAGGGCCCCGTACATCGAGAGCACTCCGCGCTACCAGACGAACCGACGGTTCGGTGAACTCGATGTCGACCCACAGATCCACGCCTTGTTCGGGATGCTCACCCAGAAGATGGGAGATCTCGACCGACTGCTTTACGACCCGCCTTACACCCACCAGGCCGAGGCACTGGAGTGGACCTCTCGGGACGGCAAGAGCCTGGCCATCACAACAGGTACCGGTTCCGGAAAAACCGAGTCGTTCTTGCTCCCCATGCTCGCCAAGCTGGCGACGGAGGCGGCACACCGACCGACGTCGTTCACCGCTCCGGCCGTCCGAACCCTGATCCTCTACCCGATGAACGCACTGGTGAACGACCAACTCGGTCGCCTCCGTCTGCTCCTTGGTGACCCACGCGTCACGACGCGATTCAACGCATGGGCCGGACGTCCGGCGCGGTTCGCTCGCTACACCAGCCGCACGCTCTACCCGGGCGTCCGGACCGTCAAGAAGGACCAGCAGCGGCTCGGCTCGATCGAGGATTTCTACCTGCTCCTGATCGGCCAGGCTGCCGACCCGAGCGCGCCGGGGCACGTGCAGGCGAAGGCCCTCAAGGCGAAGCTGGAGCAGCGCGGCAAGTGGCCCGCCAAGCCCGATCTAAAGAAGTGGTTCGGGCCAAAGGGTTCGCGCTGGAAGGACCCCAAGACCGATGAGTTCATCCGCGCCGTCATGCAGCCCAATGACCCAGAACTGCTGACGAGGCACGAGGTGCTGGCAGCGCCACCGGACGTGCTCATCACCAACTACTCGATGCTGGAGTACATGCTTATGCGGCCGCTGGAGCGGCCGGTCTTCGACCACACCCGTCAGTGGCTGGCCGACAACCCCGAAGAGAAGTTCCTCCTGGTGGTCGACGAGGCGCACCTCTATCGGGGGGCGGCTGGTGCCGAGGTGGCACTCCTGCTGCGCCGGCTGCGTTCGCGGCTCGGCATCACACCGGACCGTCTGCAGGTCATCACCACCAGCGCCTCTTTCACGACCCCGGAGTACGCGCGCGGCTTTGCCGCCCAGCTGACCGGGAAGGACCCCGACGACTTCCGCACCGTAACGAGCCAGTGGGCCCTTCGCGGCGGTGCTGCTGCGGGGTCGCAATCCGATGCCTCCTTGCTCGCGGGAGTCCCGCTGGAGGACTTCTACGCGGGCGACTCTGACGCGGAGCGCACGGCTGCCGTCACTGGTCTGCTCAATGAGCGCGGTGTCACCGACCAAGACCGAGGGATCGGCGTGCTGCTGGACGAAGCGCTGAACTCGTACGGCCCGATGAATCTGCTCGTCAACGAGACGATGCAGAAGGCACAACCGGTCAGTGAGTTGGGGCAGGTAGTCTTCCCGGGTGTCGATGCGGAGCAGGCGGACAAGGCCGTGACCACGCTGGTTGCGCTCGGCAGCGCAGCCCGAAAGACACCCGATGAGGCTGGCCTGCTCCCGTGCCGCGTGCATGCCTTCTTCCGGGGTCTTCCCGGGCTGTGGGCCTGTATCGATCCCGAGTGCGACGCGTTCGACCGCAGCGAGCTGCCACCTGGCCTCGGCCCCATCGGCAAGCTCTACGCCCAGCCCCAGGCAACCTGTGACTGCGGTGCTCGGGTGTTCGAATTCTACACGTGCCGTCACTGCGGGTCGGCCTACGCGCGGGCGTACACCGACAACCTGCAGGACCCGGACTTCTTGTGGCATGAGCCAGGCGGTGCGTTCCACACCACGAGTGGTTCGATCCCCGAACTGTTCCCGCTGGACCTCCTCCTTGAGGAGCCCTCCGCGGGCCAGGTGGACGTGGCCGAGATCGATCTCGTCACTGGTCGGCTCCGGACCGACCACCCGCCAACGCGCAGCCGCGTCGTGTTCCTCCCGAAGCTCCGGGCGGGCGAAACCGTTACCAGCGACGATGGTGACGACACCGACGATCAGGCCGAGGCCAACGGCGAATTCAAGCCGTGCGGCGTCTGCGGCCAGATGGCAGGCTTCGGACGTTCCTCCGTTCAGGACCACCAAACCAAGGGAGATCAACCGTTCCAGGCGCTGGTGAGCCGGCAGATCGAGGTCCAGCCGCCGAGCGCTCCCTACTCGGATTTCGCCCCGCTTCGGGGTCGCAAAGTGCTGGCGTTCTCCGACTCGCGCCAGGTCGCCGCTCGTCTCGCGCCCAACCTGCAGGCATATTCGATGCGCGACGTGATTCGCCCGCTCATCCTCAAGGGCTGGACCGACCTTGCCGCTCAGCCAGGTATCGACGCACGGCTCAGTCTGGAGCGCCTCTACCTGGCGGTCATGGTTGGCGCCAAGCAACTCAAGGTGCGACTGCGCCCTGAGCTGCGACAGGCCGAGTCCCTTCACGTCGTGCGCGACGTAGGCGAGGCTGTTGATAAGGGAGCTCTGACGGGCGATGGCGACGCCATGATCGACCTGCTCACCCTGACTGCCCAGCCGCCTCAGGCCTTGCTGCGCGCCATGTACGCCACGCTGACGGACAAGTATTACGGCCTGACGTCGCTCGGCCTGGCATCGCTGCGCGAGAAGGCAAGCCTGACAGACGAACTTCTCGCCAATCTGCCGGTCATTCCGGGCGTGGCTTCCACACACGATGAGCGGCTGGCGCTCCTTCGTCTGTGGCTGGCGCAGTGGGCCACCCCGGCACGCGGCATCTGGTTCACGGGGATGACCCAAGAATGGTGGCGGCAGAAGGGCGGCGTCAAGCCGCACTCAGGCAAGTTCCAGACGGTCGAGCGGTGGCTGGGCACCCCGGCTGCTAAGAAGGTCTTCAAGGACTCGTGGCTGCCGACGATCCTGCCGAAGTTCTGCGCGATGCAGGGCACCAAGTACCGGTTGCTAGCGGGCAATGTCTCGCTGGATATCGGAGGACTGTGGGGCTACTGCGAGCGATGCAGATTCACGCAGCGCCCGTTCCCTGGATCCCCCAAGTGCTTGAGCTGTGGCGCCGATAAGGTGCGCACACTCGATCCCGAGACGGACGAGGTCTTCCAGGCGCGCAAGGGCTACTACCGGAAGAGCGCTGAGCGCGCCCTGAAGGCCCCCGACAAGCCGGTCATGAGCATCATCGCGGCCGAGCACACGGCACAGCTCAACGCGGCGCAGTCCGACGCGGTCTTCTCCCGAGCGGAGGAGTACGAGCTTCTGTTCCAGGACGTCAACGTCGAATTGCCTCGGCCGGGCGAACAGGAGCGAGCGGCCATCGATGTGCTCTCATGCACGACCACAATGGAGGTCGGTATCGACATCGGCAGCCTGTCCGGTGTCGCGCTCCGCAACATGCCGCCGTCGCGAGCCAACTACCAGCAGCGAGCTGGTCGGGCCGGACGTCGTGGCAACGCGGTCGCTACCGTCGTGGCGTTCGGCAGTGCCGATACCCACGATGACCACTACTTCCGCAATCCAGATCTCATGATTCGCGGCGAGGTGGACGACCCGATCCTGACATTGGACAACAACGAGATCGCCCGTCGTCATGTCATCGCATACCTGCTCCAGCGCTACAACCAGGCGCGGCTACCGCAGATCGACCCCGAAGACCAGCCGCAGCTGTTCGAGGTGCTCGGCACGGTGCGGAGCTTCGTCGGCACGACCTCGCCGCTCAACCGCGCCGACTTCGAGGAGTGGCTGACCCAGAATGAGTCTGATCTCACCCGGGATGTGGACTCTTGGCTGCCCTCGGAGCTCAAGCCGGAGGATCGCCAAAGGACCCTCGAGGAGATGGTCAGCAAGGCCCTCAGCGAGATCGACAAGGCCCTGGACCTAGAGCCTGACGGCAAGCTCCCGGAACCGGAGGAAGGCGACGCCGCTCCTGCTGACGAGCAAGTGGAGGAGGGCGATTCAGGCGAGGACGGCGCGGAGCTTCCTAGCGAGCCGCGCAGTCAGACAAACCTTCTCGATCGCCTGCTCTACAAGGGCGTACTGCCGCGATACGCCTTCCCGACGGATGTCGTCGCCTTCCACGTCTTCGATCGCGACAAGTCTGAGCCGTTCCACACCGAGTTCCGGTACGCCCCGAGCCAGGGGCTTTCCATCGCGCTCAGCCAATATGCGCCTGGCAAGGCCGTCTGGATCGACAACAAGGAGTGGACCTGCGGGGCGATCTACGCTCCGATGCACAAGGAACGATTCCAGGCATGGCGCGGCAAGTGGCTCTACTTCGAGTGCCAGGTCTGCCACTACGCCAAGCATTTCCCGTATGACCAGGCAGAGCGCGGTGAGGAGCGTGACTGTCCCGCGTGCGGAACGGTCGACAAGTTCGGCAAGGCGATGAACTGGATGCGCCCGCCTGGCTTCGCTCACCGTGCCAACGACGAGCCCGGCACCAGCCCAGATGATGCCCCCGCAAACAGCTACGCGACGCGCGCCAAGTTGGTAGCGGAAGGTCCCGAGGATGCCGAGGCGTGGGATCACGTCACTGACCGTCTGGAGCAGACCTACCGCCGCGACACACTTCTGGTCACCAACACAGGACCTCGCGGGGAGGGCTACACCTACTGCACCCGGTGCGGTCTCATCGAGCCGACCAAGGGCGCAACCGGTGTCGTGTCTGGAACCCACCCCAAGCCCTACCCGGACGAGCGCGAGCCGGACTGCCAGGGCTCGGCCTCGACGCGCGGACTGGTGCTGGGCACCGACTTCATCTCGGACGTGCTTCTCGTCCGCCTCAAAGTCGAGGCGCCGCTCACTCTGCGCCCGGAATTGCTCTCGACTCAGGTGGCGCTACGGACGATCGCGGAAGCCCTCACGATCGCGGCGACCGGCGAACTCGACGTGGACGCGAGCGAGTTGCAGGCCGAGTATCGGCCAGCGCTGACGCCGGCCGGTAACCATGGACTTGAGGCGGAGATCTACCTCTACGACACGCTGGCAGGTGGCGCGGGCTTCACGCGTCGTGTGCACGGCTATGGACTCTCGATCTTCAAGGAGGCGCTGGAGCGACTGGAGACCTGCCCGGCGGACTGTGATGCCTCCTGCTACCGGTGCCTGCGAAGCTTCCGGAACCGCTTCGAGCACGGGCTGCTGGACCGCAAGGTCGGGGCGGCCCTCCTGCGGTACGTGCTCGACGGCACGATGCCGAGCCTCGACGACGTTCGGGTGAGTCAGTCGATCGACAAGCTGCTCGCGGACCTCGACAGCCGCGATATCAACGGCCTCCAGTTCCTGAAGAACGAACCGGTTGATATCGATGGCCTGGGCACGATCACGGCACCGCTGTTGGCCCGCGGCAAGGGCAAGGATCGCATCTTCTACATCCAGAGCCCGCTCACCCGGGACCTGCCGCCGACTCAGGAACTCTGGGACGCCAAGGAACTCGGCGGCGTCCCCGTGTACCCGATCGATGACATGGTCGTGATGCGCAATCTGCCCGTGGCGAGCCAGCAGGTACTCAAGTGGCTGAGCTGACTGAACCGAGGGTGTACGAGACGGGGGTCGCCTCGAGACGAGCGTTCCTTGCCGGGGCGCCCGCAATGTGGAGCTATTCCTCGCTCAGGGACGTTGAGGGGTGCCCTCGTCGCTACGCACTCTCACGGGCGAACTACCCGGATCTGTGGGAGCAAAATGGGTATCCACGCATGCCCATTCCACCAGCGATCCGCGGCAATGTGGTTCATGGGGCACTGGAAATCATCCTCAAGGCGCTGGTCAAGGCGGGCTACACGTCAACTCGCTCAGCTGAAGCCGTGGCTGTTCTGCGTGAACTCGGCGGCTACACGAAGGTCGCGGAGGAGGTGCTCGCCGATCAACTCGCACAGTTTGACGGAAATCCCCGCCTCAGCAGCGACCGCCGCGAAAAACTCACTCGCGGACTCACGGATTGGATGCCCCAAGCGCGTGAACAGATCCAGACATACCTGAACCGCATGGAACTCCGACCATCGGCTGCATCTCGGGCGGGCACGCCTCAGAGCGACCCGGCCGTGCGATATCCAGCGCAGCCTGGTGATCACCTGGAGAAGGAACTGGTGGCGGGGTCGCTTCGTCTGCAGGGACGAATCGATCTGCTCAGCGTCGATGCCGATGGCGCCCAAATCACCGACTTCAAGACAGGCGTTGTAGACCCAGTTCATCACGACCAACTCCAGCTTTATGCGTTGCTCTGGAGTGAGGACGACATGGTCAACCCCGACGGACTCCCGGTGACGAGGCTGGTCGTGGCGTATCCAAGTCATGACGTCGCGGCAGCAGTGCCGACGGCTGAGGACCTGACCAAGCTTCGTAGTCAGGTGTCGGCCCGGATCGACGCCGCTGATGCTGCCGCCATCGGAGAACCTCCGGCTGCCATCGTTGCCGACCACTGTGGCTTGTGCAGCGTCCGTGGGCTGTGCGATACCTACTGGGCCAGCCGCACTGTGCCGACGGTCGAGGTGGCGGAGGGAGCCTGGTACGACCTGACCGGCACCGTCGTGCGGGAGCACGGCGTCAAGAGCTTCGTTCTCAGAGAGGCCGGTACCAACAGCGAGGTACTGGTACGGACACCAACACCGTCCTACGCCGTCACAATGGACCGCGAGATCCGCATCATCGGCGCCCGGCGGGTGGTGGATGCGGATGAGGAGGACGCGCTCATTGCCGCGGTCGCTAGCGTTTCCGAAGTCCTCGAAATGACCGAGTAGCCGCTACGACTGGCGGATGGCGCTCCGAAGCGGGTTGACCGGCAGCTATTCGTCATCGCCGGGCAGCGGCACCCGCGCCCCATGACGCACGGGCCGCACCAGGCGGTTAGTTCGCATAGACTCCTGCAAGTGTTCCTGCGCCGCGCGCCGCTTGGCCCATCGTTCAAACCACCAAGCAGCTACTTTCTCACCCCGGTCGGCAGGCTCTGGGTCCAGCAAATAGTTCGGCTCCTTGACGATGCCGAGCGAGTAGTCGCGAACGTTTTCGACAAGTGGGACACCGTAGAGGATGCGCTCGCGGCCGTGCTTCAGGAGTTCGTTTGTTGGCCAACCCAGTGCCGCCAGGCCTAGCCGCACCTTGCGCAGGCGCGGGCTTACGCCTTCACCGAACAGGCTGTTGACACGCACCAGTCCACCGCTGTGCTCGCAGAGTCGCACCAGCGCATCGACGGTAGGGTCGGAAAACTGCGACGTGCCGAACGACCGCGAACGACCCAACTCGTAGAAGCCCATGCGCTGATCCTCAGGACCGCCCATCGCTGAGGCGGGCCAGAACAGCCGGTTGTACTGACTGGAGCCTGTGCCATAGAGCGACGTCGTGCCGACGAATGACAACCGCGCCTCCCTGGTGATCGGCCGCCCCGCCATCGCCGAGGCGATCTCGCTGGGACGCGCGTACTTGGCGCGGTAGGCCGCGAGCACCGTCGGAGACACGGCGAGGGCGCCGACCAACTTGCCCGCCGCGAGTACGTTGTACGGCGCGATGGCACCGCAAACCGTTAGGTCCGCGACAACCGTGCCGACCCGCTCCCCTCGAGCACGTCGTGCCAGTCGCCCGATCTGAGTCTTCGCCTTTGAGTCGGCCAGCGCCTTGCGAAGCTCCACGGCGGTGGGCGCCAGACCGAGGTACCCGCCGATCAGTGACTGGATCTCCAGCGTCTCAGCGAGCAATGCGGATCGCTTCGACCGGAACAGGTGCGTCTCGGCCCGTTCCACCCAGGCATCCGTGTTGATGTTGCGGACCTCGCGGATCACAGCCGCGCGGTGGTGCTTGGCGCGGTGCCGTTCAGCATCCGCCTTGAGGCGAGCCACGACATCCGGGTGGGGGTGCTTCAGGTCGCGTGGCTGCAGCACGCCATCGCGCAGCAGGTCATCTTTATAGATCTCGTCACGCTGGGTGGCGATCCGCCTCGCGAGCCACTGAGCGACCTCGTCCGTCGGCTCGGCCTCGATCGCAGCCACGAACTGCTTGGTGTCCCAGCCCATCCAGTTGTCGCGCTCGGCAATCTGGACAACGGGGCTGGAGATGGCCGCCAGCCCGATCACGGCGTGGTACTCGGTCGCCGCATCCCGGATCAGGATGGGCATGGACCGTCCCGGCACCGTCGAGTAGGCGTTGGACCAGGTGTGGCGGAAGTAGCGCCAAATGTCGTGCAGCTTGAAGCCGGTCAGTTCACAGGTGCTGGCGCTGTCGACGATCTGCACGTATGGCTGGATGGTGTCGGCCGCGGGGTTCGCGGCCAACGCGTCGGCGAGTTCGCGGCCGTCACGCATCAGGTTGAAGACCGACACAAGTTCGCCGCCATGCTGGTGACTGCGTTCCATGCTTTGCACGAAGCGGCGAACGCTCGGCTGCCTGAGCTGCGCGTCACGACGCAAGTGCTCCTGCCGCCGGATGCGGGCCTTCTCGGTGTCCCGATCAGGGTGGGTATCGGGCGGGCTCAACAGTGGGACGTACTTGTCGACCTGGACCGTCCATCCCTGGTCAACTAGGTCGATGACCGCGTGCGCGGCAGCAGCCAGCGTCGGCTTGCTGTACAGGTCCGTGAGCCCCGCAGCGGTGAGCCAGAAGGTGTGGTCCAGCGGCTTCTCGGCGTCGGACTGCGCCCGTGACAACAGCGTGCACAGGTTGGAGAAGCCGCGTCGCTCGGTGCCAGTGGCACCCACCGGAAGCGTGAGGGAGACAGACTTGTCGTCGCCGTCGGTCATGACTTCTGCAGCATCCGTCCGTAGTTATTGCTCCAGACCTGGACAAGATCGTGCAGCGGCTGTCCGGCACGCTCCAACTGCACCGCACTTCGAGCGAAAGAGAGCAAGAACAACTCCAGCGAGGTGCGATGTTCGGCTGCAGCCTCGCCCTCGCCAGCTAGCAACGGTTGGTAGAGCGCTGCAAACGCTGGGTGGTCGGCATTCATGGTCAGGACGAGCGTCCGGTCCGCGAGCGCCGAGTGGAACATCGCCTCCATGGGTAGTGCCTCCGACGCCAGCCGATACTGGATCGCGCCACTGCATCCCCCGGACGGAATCACAGGCAGGTCAGGGTCGGCTGCTGCAGCGATTCGGCAGGAGGCCTCGGCGGCTGTCTGGAACTTCACCTCCTCGAAGGCCTGACGCACGCGGGCGTTGAGCATCCGGGCGATCGATTCCAACTCTGGTTCCATGGCCTCGCGGAGCGTCGCCGAGGGCCGGATACCTTGCTTGTTGATCGTGATGCCGAATTGCTCATCAAGGCGCGGGTCGAACTCGATTTCGCACCTCCACCAGTCGTCGTAGTTCTCCTTGCGTTTCCCCCCCATCAGGTACCAGCCACTGGCGATCTCTCGTCCAGCGCGCAGGATCGAGACGCCCCCACTGCCCACGATGCCGAGCCGACGCTTGGTGACGTTGTCGAGGTGGTGCCAGTGCTCGACCGGGAGCACGGTGAATCGGACAGACACCATGGCAGTACCGCCGCCGGCGATCTCCAACTCGTAGTGGAGTTCCTCGAAGGCGAGGCGCGCCGATGCTCCCTCGACCTCGGTGGTCAGCATGGTCGGGTCGACCGCTTCGACCGGCGTGCCGTTGATCGTCAAATGCAAACCAGAGGCAATGAAGCGACGGTACATCCGACCTAGATCACGGTGCAGTGACCGCTCAAGCCAGACCAGACGCCGATACTCTATCCGGTCGCACTGCATCCAGTGGACGCGGCACCCCGACGCGCCAGTGCTACGGGGACCGCGTTGCGCGACGAGCGTAGCATCGGTTCCCCCGGCGATGGCATCCACGTCGAGAGCTACTGTGCGTTCGTATCCGCCATCGCGCCAAGCCGTGACTTCGACGCGACGTGCTTGGCTGAGGCTCGCTGAAGGGAGACCCATTCCAAACCGTCCGAACGATTGGCGTGCGTCGAAGCGGGACGAACCGCCGAAGCGCAGGCAGAGTTCCAAAGTAGTCTTGGACATGCCAACCCCGTTGTCTTCGACCACGATCTCGGGAAGCGCATCTGCGTGTTCACGAGTGATCGAAATTGCCACTTCCGAGGCCGATGCTTGGAGAGAGTTGTCGACCAACTCAGCGAGGCTTGTGGAGATGCTGAGGTATCCAGACTCCCGCACCGCGCGGATGAAGTTGGAGGACACCAGAAGGTTCTCACCTCGGGGCGCGTATCGGCTCATGTTCCTCCTTGGGGCAAACTCCTTGGGTTCAGAGTAGCTCCGCGGAGGGCAGATGTCATCCTTGTGGCACGCCAGGTTTCGCCGCTTCAGAGCGAGAGAGCGGCGCGAGGTGAACTGCAAGGATTCCACGGTGGCTGCTCACTTCATCTGGTCAGGGTTTGCCATGTCTTCGGTGTAACTCATGGTTGCCTTCTTCAGTAGCGACGGCCGGTGGAGAGCCGCCCGTCGAAGTTGATCTCGAACGCGTTGAGGGCGCCCTGCCAGCGCTGTGTCCATCCTGCTCGTCGCGCCGGCGGGTTGTGCGCCACACAGCGAGGTACACACACTTGAGCGCAGCCTGCTCGTCGGGGGAAGTGTCAACGGGCCTTCACAGCCTACGGATCTGCGTTGACCGCCCGGGTCGCGTTCATGGTGCACCCGACCCGGGTGGATCTCGCCGTCGAACTGCAGGACCCGAACGAACTCCGCCCAAGCGTCGCACCACAGCTTCACGATCGCCACGCATCAGGTGCCCCATTCCTCGATGAACTCGAGGAACCGGGTCTCCGCTGCCGAGAACGGTGTCGGAGGTATAGAGCCACACGTCGGCAACGCGACGGCAGGCCTTCCACAGCCTGCGGACACTGCAGACGCGATGGCGGTCCTCTCACGGTTTTACCACTGCAGGGACCGATTTCCGCCTGCCGGGAATGTTGCTGAGTGAGCTCTCACTCACTACACTCGATCCGTGACCCGCGCGACACCCATGCCCCCACAGGAGCGACGCGCCTCCCTCGTCGAGGCGACCCTCCCCCTCCTCCTCCAACACGGCCCCTCCCTCACCACCAAGCAGGTGGCCGAGGCCGCCGGCGTGGCTGAGGGCACCATCTTCCGTGCCTTCACCTCGCTCCCCGACCTCATCGCCGCCACCACGCGTGAGGCGCTCTCAGCTGCACGTCTGCAGCGGGACATCGCCGCCGTCGAACCAGGCGACACCCTCCTCTCGAAGTCGCACGCAGCCATCGCCATCCTCACCCGGCGCATGGCCGACGTCCGCAACCTCCTCCACACCGTCCACCACAGCCAGGAGTCCGACGGCGGGGCCTGCCTCCGCGACGAACTCGAGGCTCGCCGCGACGAACTCGAGGCCTGGCTGATGGAACAGCTCGAACCCCACATCGACGAACTCTCGATCGAGCCGCAGGCCTACGTCGAGTTCCTGCGCACCATCGCACTGGGCCACGTGTTCAACTACACGCACGGCTCCGCAGCCCTCACCCCCGAAACCCTCGCCTCCCTCGCCCTCACCGGCGCCCGAAAGGCCAACTAATGCTCTCCCGCCTGGCGCGGCTCATCAACCGCTACATCCGCCCCTACTGGGGCCTCCTCTCCATCGTGATCGTGCTGCAGACCATCGCCACCATCATGAGCCTCTACCTCCCCACCCTCAACGCCCGCATCATCGATGAGGGCGTCGTGAAGGGCGACCCCGGCTTCATCTGGGGCACCGGCGGCATCATGCTGCTCCTCTCCGCCGTTCAGGGCGCCGCGCAGATCGGCGCGGTCTGGGCCGGCGCGAACGCGGCCATGCAGTTCGGCCGCGACGTCCGCACCGCAATCTTCAACCGCGCGCTGAGCTTCTCCACGCAGGAGCTCAACAAGTTCGGCGCCCCGTCGCTGATCACGCGCAACACCAACGACGTGCAGCAGGTGCAGATGCTGGTCCTCATGACCGCGGTCATGCTGGTCTCGGCACCCATCACCATGGTGGGCGGCGTGTTCATGGCGCTGCGTGAAGACGCCGGGCTGTCCTGGATCATCCTGGCCGCCGTCGTCATCCTCGGCATCGGCATCGTCGTGCTCATCGTCAACATGGGGCCGCTGTTCGAGAAGATGCAGAAGCGCATCGACTCCCTGAACCGCGTGCTGCGCGAGCAGATCACCGGCATCCGCGTCGTGCGCGCGTTCGTCCGCGAGCCCCACGAGGCCGTCCGCTTCGAGAAGACCAACGCCGAACTGGTGGACGTCACCACCAAGGTGGGTCGCCTCATGGCCTTCCTCTTCCCCTTCGTCGGCTTCATCATGAACATCTCGACGGTGGGCGTGATGTGGTTCGGCGCGCACCGCATCGAATCCGGCGACATCCAGATCGGCCAGCTCACCGCCTTCATCGCCTACCTCATGCAGATCCTCATCTCCGTGATGATGACCACCATGCTGCTGGTGATGGCGCCCCGCGCCGCCGTCTCCGCTGACCGCATCATGGAGGTCCTCGACACCGAGTCCTCCGTCGCCCCGCCCGCCGAACCGCAGCAGGCGACCATGGTGCGCGGCAACGTCGTCTTCGATGGCGTGAGCTTCGCCTACCCGGGCGCCGAGGCCCCCGTCCTCAAGGACGTCTCCTTCACGCTCACCCCCGGCAAGACCACGGCCATCATCGGCTCCACCGGCGCCGGCAAGTCCACTCTGATCAACCTCATCCCCCGCCTGTTCGACGCGACGGGAGGCCGCGTCCTCGTCGACGGCGTGGACGTGCGCGACTACGACCCAGACGACCTCTGGGCCCGCATCGGCCTCATCCCCCAGAAGCCGTACCTGTTCACCGGCACGGTGGGCAGCAACCTGCGCTATGGCAAGCCGGACGCCACCGACGACGAACTGTGGGAGGCGCTCACCGTCGCCCAGGCCGCGGATTTCGTCCGTGAACGC
Source organism: Tessaracoccus zhenghani (assembly GCF_054552775.1). Classification (NCBI taxonomy): domain Bacteria; kingdom Bacillati; phylum Actinomycetota; class Actinomycetes; order Propionibacteriales; family Propionibacteriaceae; genus Tessaracoccus; species Tessaracoccus zhenghani. Next base: position 1,942,375 of record NZ_CM137275.1, read on the forward strand.
GACGGGCAGCTCGAGTCGAACATCGTCCAGGGCGGCACCAACGTCTCAGGTGGCCAGCGCCAGCGTCTGGCCATCGCCCGCGCGTTGGTGAAGAAGCCCGGCGTCTACGTGTTCGACGACTCGTTCTCGGCCCTCGACGTCGCCACCGACGCCCGGCTCCGCGCCGCTCTGGCGCCGGTGACGCGCGAATCGTCGGTGCTCGTGGTCGCCCAGCGCATCTCCACCATCACCTCCGCCGACGAGATCCTGGTCATGGACCACGGGCAGATCGTCGGCCGGGGCACCCACGAAGAGCTCCTCGAGAGCAACCCGACGTATCAAGAGATCGTCGAATCCCAGTTCAGCGCGGAGGAGGCGGCCTGATGACCGACACGACCACCACCCAGAACCCCGACGACGACATGGCCCTGCCCGTCAAGGCCAACGAGCGCCCCAAGCACGGCCCCGGCCGCCAGATGGGCCCTGGCGGCCACGGCATGGGCACCGGAGAGAAGGCCGCCAACTTCGGCGTGTCCGCGCGGCGACTGCTGCGCCACCTCCGGCCCGAGCGCGCCTGGATCATCACCGCCATCGCGCTGGGCACCCTCTCCGTCGCGCTCGGCGTGGTCGGCCCGAAGATCCTGGGCCTGGCCACCGACAAGATGCTCGAGGGCATCGTCGGCAAGCAGTTCCCGGCCACCGCCACCAAGGAACAGATCATCCAGGGCGCCGAGGCACAGGGGCAGACCGAGTTCGCCGACCTACTCCGCAACCTCAACTTCGTCCCCGGAGAAGGCATCGACTTCGGCGCCATCGGCAGCATCCTGATGCTGGTGCTGGCGTTGTACGTTGCTTCGTTCGCGTTCTCCTACCTCCAGGGCTGGATCCTCAACGGCGCCGTGCAGCGCACCATCTACGACATGCGCCAGCGCGTCTCCGCCAAGCTGGACAGGCTGCCGCTGCGCTACTTCGACAAGCAGCCCCGCGGCGAGGTGCTCAGCCGCGTCACCAACGACATCGACAACGTGTCGCAGACGCTGCAGCAGACGCTGTCGCAGCTGCTCAACTCGCTGCTGATGGTCGTCGGCGTGCTGATCATGATGTTCTGGATCTCGCCGACGCTGGCGCTCGTCGCCCTCGTCAGCATCCCCGTCGCCGTGCTCATCACCGCCATCATCGGCAAGCGCTCCCAGAAGCTGTTCGCGCAGAACTGGAAGTCGACGGGTGAGCTCAACGCCCACATCGAAGAGGCGTTCACGGGCCACGCGCTGGTGAAGGTGTTCGGCCGCCAGAAGGAGGTCGAGGCGGTCTTCGCCGAACGCAACGATGAGCTGTACAAGGCCGGCTTCGGTGCCCAGTTCATCTCCGGCATCATCATGCCGCTGATGTTCTTCGTCGGGAACCTCAACTACGTGGTGATCGCGGTGCTCGGTGGCCTGAGGGTCGCGACTGGCCAGATGAACATCGGCGACGTGCAGGCGTTCATCCAGTACAGCCGCCAGTTCACGCAGCCGCTGACCCAGGTGGCGTCGATGGCCAACCTCATGCAGTCGGGCGTCGCCTCCGCGGAGCGCGTCTTCGAACTGCTGGACGCCGAAGAGATGACCGGGCTCGACACGTTCGCCGAGTCCGGCCAGGCGCAGAGCGCAGGCCAGGCGGGAGCGCCCGGCAACGTGACGGGCCGCATCGAGTTCGAGCACGTCGACTTCTCGTACTCCCCCGACAAGCCGCTGATCCGCGACCTCAACCTGGCCGCCGAGCCCGGCCAAACCGTCGCCATCGTCGGCCCCACCGGAGCCGGCAAGACCACGTTGGTCAACCTCATCATGCGGTTCTACGACCTCGACAGCGGCCGCATCACCATCGACGGCGTGGACATCGCCATGCTCCCGCGCGGCGAGGTGCGCCGGAACATCGGCATGGTGCTGCAGGACACCTGGCTGTTCGGCGGGACGATCCGGGACAACATCGCCTACGGCCGCCCGGACGCCACCCCGGACGAGATCATCGAGGCCGCCAAGGCCACGTTCGTCGACCGCTTCGTGCACTCGCTGCCGGACGGTTACGACACGGTGATCGACGAGGAGGGCTCGAACGTCTCGGCGGGCGAGAAGCAGCTCATCACGATCGCCAGGGCGTTCCTGGCCGACCCTGCGCTGCTCATCCTCGACGAGGCCACCAGCTCCGTGGACACGCGCACCGAGCTGCTGCTGCAGCACGCCATGGCCGCGCTGCGGACCGGGCGCACGTCGTTCGTGATCGCCCACCGGTTGTCCACCATTCGCGACGCAGACCTCATCCTCGTGATGGAGGACGGGGCCATCGTCGAGAAGGGCGACCACCACGAACTGCTGGCAGCCGAGGGTGCGTATTACGACCTGTATCAGTCGCAGTTCGCGGCGGCGATCGAGGACTGACGGGTAGATCCGCGCAGCGCCGGCGAGCGCCGGAACCCCCGGGCACGGGGGGCCTGACCCAGGGCCCCACGGGTCCGGGGGTTCCTTCGTTCTAAACTGCGCCCACCCTTTGGGGTGGTTTTCGGGGCGGGACGCTGGCTCGAGCGATTTTGTCAGTGCGTTCTTATTTAATGGTACGTATGAACGAGACGCGCGAGGTGTTGCTGCAGGGCATGGCTGCCCTGTGGCAGGACATCGGCTCGCTGGGCCTGGACCCGGCAGCCGACGTCCAGCGTCGCGCCCAGCTCGCGGCATTGCTGGACGAGTTTCAGGCGCAGGCCGCGGGTGCCCGGCTGCGGCTGCTGCACGACGCACGCCTGGCAGCCGACGACGCATTGGTGGAGCGGGTGCGGCAGTCGGTGCGCACCACCACCGCGCAGGCCACCGCATCACTGAAGCTCGCCATGGATCTCGGGGAACGCTTCCCGCTCATCGCGTCCGCGTTGAACGACGGGGAGCTCTCGTTGGCGCAGGCCGAAGCGATCATCTCCGGGCTCCGAAAGCTCCCCAACGCCGTAACACGTGCGGAGTTGGTGAAGTGCCAGGAATCGGTGCTGGCGGAGGTTCACAACCTCGGCCCGGACGAGTTGCGGGAGCTGGCCAGTCACGTGTTCCGGGTGATCGACCCCGACGGCGCCGAAGCCGAAGACAAGAAGAGGCTCGACGCCCAAGACCGCGCCGCCCACCGCAGCCGGTTCCTGATCATCACCCCGGATCATCACGGGTCCTCGCGGTTCAGCGGCCAGCTCCCCACCGCCCAGGTAGAACTCCTCGCCGCGCAGTTGGACGCGGTGGCGCCGCCGGCGTCGTCGTACCGCGACTCGGATGAACCCTCCGGGCCCGCAGTGCGGCGCGCCGACGCGTTGATGATCCTGGTGCAGACCGCGGCCGCCACCGGGAAGCTACCCGCCCACGGCGGAGACCGGCCCCAGGTCCACATCACCGTCAACTACGACACCCTGCTCACCGGGCTGGGCCGCGTCGACGTCCTCGGCGGCCACAGCCAGGGCGGCCTATCCGCCGCCGACGCCCGCCACCTGGCCTGCGATGCGGATCTGATCCCCGTCGTACTCGGCACCCACTCCCAACCCCTGGACGTCGGCCGCAAACACCGCCTGTTCCCCACCGGGATCCGCACAGCCCTCGCACTGCGCGACGGAGGCTGCGCGTTCCCCGGCTGCACCGCCACACCACGGGCCTGCGAAGCCCACCACATCGTCCCCTGGTGGGCAGGCGGAGAATCGTCGATCACCAACGCAGTGCTGTTGTGTGCACACCACCACCGGCTGGTCGAACCAGACCCACACCAATCAGCCGAATCACAATGGCAGGTCCACCTCGACCCGGACACCGGAAAGCCGTGGTTCACCCCACCCCGGCATGTCGATCCGGCCCGGAGACCCAGGCAACACCGAAGGCACCTCCTACGCGAACACCTCACCTCCACCAAGGCACCACCCTGCCCAGATGAACCCGACACCGCCGAACCGGAAGGCACCGAGGCCGTCGTCACGGGGCATGAACCTGTGGACCGGCCTGCAGACTTCAGCCACCTCGACGACCTCGTCGCGAGAACAGCCGCAATCTGGCAACCCGTTTGAGGCGGCGCTCTCCCACGCCGTGGGGAAAGTGAGGTACCCAGCGTGCGTTTCAACACCGGGCTTCCTCGCCGTCCTTCACGTTCGCCAACAGCATCCCTCCAAGACAAGGAAACAACAATGACGGAGACAACCACCACCCGCGAAGCCGATGTGGCAAGCAGAGATCTCGCCCACACTGGTACAGCCGCAGCCCGCACCGACCCACTGCTGCTCGCTCTGGTGCGCACGTTCAATAGTGCAGATGCCGATTGCGCGCTGAGCATCACCCTCAGCGTCCAGGGGGAGATCATCACGGGCACGCTCATCGGAGTCAGGCAATGGGCGACGTTGGCCGCGCAGCAACTGCGCCAGAGCAACGTCGCCGGCGGAGGACTGGAACTCGTAGCGGCAGCCATTGAAAGGACCTTCGCGCCAACGGAAGAAGACCCCGAACGAGCCGCGCCGGGAGACGAGATCCACCTCATGGACGCTGCCTACTTCGGTTCCGGCTCTCCGCTCCCTCCGGAGGGGAACCTGCTTTGGCGCGGCAAGCTCGCCAGCGTCGACGGATGGCACTGGGGCACCTACCTCGGCTGACGTGAGCCCGGGGAGCCATGCACTCTCCCCCAACCTGCCGCTGCGGGCTGGCCCAGGGAGCGAGAACGTCCGCGATAACGAAAGCACTGGCGGCGGCCCAGGCCTGGGGGTGGCAGCTCACGGGGCACGGCATCAGGCTGAGGACCTCCTCGGCAACCCGTGCCTCGGAGGACGTCTCGGGCGACTGCTGGGTTTGACGCCGTCCTTGGCCTCAAAGTCAGCGCTGAGCGCAGCAGTGATAGCCAGTGCTGGGTTTGAAGCCCCACCGCGACTTGATTAGTTTAACTTTCAACCGTATACTGGAGGCATGACTCTCGCACCCGAAACGCGCATGGGCCGCCTCGAGCTGCGCGTCCGCGACCTGAAGCAGCAGCTCGCCTTCTACACCGACGGCGTGGGCCTCGTCCCGCTCTCGGACGAGCCCGGCGCCGTGACGCTCGGCCTGGGTCAGACCCCCATCGTCCGCCTCACCGAATCCCGCGACCTGCGCTCCGCGCCGCGTAGCGCCGCCGGCCTGTTCCATACAGCCGTGCTGTACAACGAGCTGCCGGACCTGGCCCGCACCCTGGTGTCGATGTACACCAAGTACCCCGAGACCTATGCCGGCACGGGCGACCACCTGGTGTCGCAGGCGTTCTACTTCACAGACCCGGAGGGCAACGGCGTCGAGCTCTACCACGACCGCCCCCGCGACGAGTGGACCTGGATCGGCGACCAGGTGCAGATGAGCACCCTCTACATCGACCCCGAGAAGTTCGTGCGCACCCACCTCACGGACCAGCCCACCAGCCAGGCGGGCGAGCTGGGCCACGTGCACCTTCAGGTGGGCGACGTGGCGTCGGCCCAGAAGTTCTACGTCGACGCACTGGGGTTCAACCAGACGTTCCTGCTCGGCGGCCAGGCGCTGTTCGTGTCCGCCGGCGGCTACCACCACCACATGGCGATGAACGTGTGGAACTCCGCCGGCGCCGGCCCCCGCACCAACACGCTGGGCATGGGCGTCGTGGACATCCTCGTGCCCACCGTCGACGAGGTCGCCAAGGCCGACGAGCGGCTGCGGGCCGCAGGCTTCACCGGGTCGCACGACGGGCGCACCCTCACGGTGCTCGACCCGTGGCGCAACGAGATCCGCCTGACGGCCGACGTCTGACGAACCCAGGGAGACGCCCAAATCCAGATTCGGTGTCACTCATGACCCCAGATCTGGATTTGGCATCCCGGGGCCCGCGATAGCCCCCATAGCGGCCCTCAGCGCGCAAGAATGGGTCATCCTCCCGAAAGGACTCCCCATGACCGATCTCTGGAGCCAGGACCCCCGGTACGCGCTGCGGGTCACACCCGATTTCGACCTGGCCACGTTCGACCGCAACTCCACCCCGGGCTGGGAGGGCAGCAAAGACGACGCCGAGGAGTACATCGCCGGCAACGAGAAGCTGCTGAACGAGCTCCAGGAACGGTTCTTCGCCCACGGTCGCTCCGGCGGCACGAAGAAGATCCTCGTCGTGGTGCAGGGCCTCGACACCGCGGGCAAGGGCGGCATCGCCCGCCACGTCTTCGGGCTGTTCGACCCCCAAGGCATCCGGCTCACCAGCTTCGGGGTCCCCACCGAGGAGGAGCGCGCCAACCACTACCTGTGGCGCGTCGAGAAGGCTCTGCCCCCGCCCGGCCTCATCGGGCTGTTCGACCGCTCCCACTACGAGGACGTGCTCGTCGTGCGCGTGGACGGCATCGTGGAGGAGGACGTCTGGTCCAAGCGCTACGACGAGATCAACGAGTGGGAGCAGAAGCTCGTCGACGACGACACCGTGGTGTTGAAGTTCGCCATGATGGTCTCGAAGGACGAGCAGGCCAAGCGACTGATGGAGCGCATCGACCGGCCGGACAAGCGGTGGAAGTACAACCCCGGCGACCTCGACACCCGAGCCAAGTGGGACGAGTTCCAGGAGGCCTACGCGGACGTCTTCCGCCTCACCAGCACCGGCTACGCGCCGTGGATGGTGTTGCCGGCGGACCGGAAGTGGTACTCCCGGTTGGCGGTCACCGAGATCCTGCTGCGCACCCTCATCGACATGAACCTGCGCTGGCCGGAGCCCGAGGAGGGGTGGACGCCGGAGCGGGAACGCGCCCGCCTGGCGGAGACCATGAGCACCGAGGCGCTGGCCGAGGATTTCGCCGACACCGAGGAGACCGTGCGCGACGCGATCGACAACAGCCTCGAAGTGTCCGAGGACGCGGCCCGGATCCGCACCCAGGCCGAGCCGCAGGACGTGCGGGAGACCGCCGTCGCGGACGTGGAGGCGAAGCGGGCAGCGCTCCTGGCGGATCTCGACGCGACGCTGGCGCACAAGAGGGAGTTGCTCGACCAACGCGGTAGCGGCGTCGGGGAATAGGACTTAGACGAGTTCGACGGGGCGTTCCAGCGCGGTGCGCTCGTCGTCGGGCAGGTACCCCATCAGCAGCCTCAACGCGTCCACGCGGACGGAGCTCTCGACGCCGTCGATCTGGCGCAGCATGTCTGCGGCGATGACCTCTGCCTGCGTGCTGCGCGGCGTGTACTGCCATGCGCGGGCGACCAGCTCGCGGTCCACCAGTTCCTTCTTCGCCAGACGGTCGAGCACGGTCATCACAGTCGTGTACGCGAGCTCCCGCTCTTCGGAGAGCTTGGCGTGCACGTCGGCGACACTCATGGGCGCTTGTGCGGCCCAGAGCACCTCCATCACACGCTGCTCGAGTTCACCCCTGGATGACATGGGCCAAGCATAGGCGCTACTCGCCCCAGTTTTAGCGACAGGTTGTCGAAGTACGACGCAAAGTAGTACCGTGCGGCCATGGATCCTGTGATTCTCGCACGGTGGCAATTCGGGATCACCACCGTCTACCACTATCTCTTCGTCCCCATCACGATCGCCATGTCCATGCTCGTGGCCGTCCTCCAGACACTGTGGGTGCGCACCGGCAAGGACGCCTACCTGCGCCTCACCAAATTCTTCGGCAAGCTCTTCCTGATCAACTTCGCGTTGGGTGTCGTGACCGGCATCGTGCAGGAGTTCCAGTTCGGCATGAACTGGTCCGAGTACTCGCGCTTCGTCGGCGACGTCTTCGGGGCGCCGCTCGCGCTCGAGGCGCTGCTGGCCTTCTTCCTCGAGTCCACGTTCCTGGGCCTGTGGATCTTCGGCTGGGACAAGCTCCCCAAGTGGCTGCACCTCATGGCCATCTACATGGCCGCGTTCGGCACCATGCTGTCGGCGGTGTTCATCCTCGCGGCGAACTCGTGGATGCAGCACCCCGTGGGCACCATCTTCAACAACGGCCGCGCCGAACTCGACGGCGTCGACGGCTTCCTCCAGGTGCTGACCAACCCGGTGTTCCTCGTCACGTTCCCCCACGTCATCTTCGCTGCCTACATGGTGGCCGGCGGCCTGCTGGCCGCCATCGGCGGCTGGCACCTGGCCAGGATCAACCGCGACGGCGAGGCCAAGGCCGGCGACACGCAGGCCTACCGGTTCGCCACCAAGTTCGGCGCCTGGGTGCTGCTCGTGGCCTCCGTCGGTGTCATCTTCACCGGCGACCTCCAGTCCAAGATCATGACCGAGGTGCAGCCCATGAAGATGGCCGCCGCCGAGGGACTGTTCTACACGGAGGAGAACGCCTCGTTCTCCATAGTGACGATCGGCAACCTGGAGGGCACGGAGGAAGTCTTCGCCATCAAGATCCCCGGCCTGCTGTCCACCCTCTCGGGCCACGAAACGGTCAAGGGCATCAACAACCTGCGCGACGAGTACGCCGCCAACGGCTTCCAGCGCTTCGACGAGACCAAGACCACGCTCCAGACCCAGTACGCGGCCGAACTCCAGGCCAACTACGAGGTGGACCCCATGCCCAACGTGGCCGTGTCCTACTGGACCTTCCGGCTCATGATCGGCCTGGGCTTCATCGGCATCGCGATCGCGGCCTTCACCCTATGGAGCGTGCGCAAGGACCGCCTGCCGAAGTACAGCCTGCTCTGGACGCTGCTCATGTTCGCCATGCCGCTGCTGCCGCTGTTCTCCAACTCGTTCGGCTGGATCTTCACCGAGATGGGCCGCCAGCCGTGGCTGGTCGCCGGCGTGCTGCCCACCCAGGCAGGCGTCTCCGCCTCCGTCTCGGCGGGCGAGGTGCTGTTCTCCATGATCGTGTTCACCCTCCTCTACGGCGGCCTGGCCGTCCTCGAGGTGTGGCTGTTCCTCAAGTACGCGAAGGCCGGTCTCCCAGAGGTCGCCCCCGTCGAGGTACAGACGGATGCCGACGCCCCGATGAGCTTCGCTTACTGACAGGTTGAGACATGTTGAATCTGCTTGAAACCACCGTTCAGACCCCGATCCTCGTGGCCGTCTGGTTCGTCCTGGTCGCCGTCCTCTGGATCGGCTTCTTCTTCCTCGAAGGCTTCGACTTCGGCGTGGCCATGCTCATCCCCGTGTTCGGCAAGAACGAGAAGGAGAAGCGCGTCATCGTCAACACCATCGGCCCCCTGTGGGACGGCAACGAGGTGTGGCTGCTGACCGCGGGCGGCGCGATGTTCGCCGCCTTCCCCGGCTGGTACGCGACGACGTTCTCCGCGTTGTACCTGCCGCTCCTGCTCGTGCTCGTCGGGCTGATCCTGCGTGGCGTGGCGTTCGAGTACCGCTCGAAGCACCACGACTCGAAGTACCGCTCGATGCTCGACTGGTTCGCCACCATCGGCTCCTTCATCCCGTCGCTGGTGCTCGGTGTGGGCTTCGCCAACTTCGTCGTGGGTCTGCCGCAGGCCACCGTCGACACCCCCGTGGGGCCGGCGCCGCTGTTCGACGGCACCTTCTGGGGCCTCTTCGGGCCGTTCGCCCTGCTCGGCGGCGTGCTGCTCGTGGTGCTGTTCCTGGTGCACGGTTCGATGTTCCTGGCACTGAAGACCAGCGGCATCATCCACGACCGGGCCAAGGCGTTCGCGTCGAAGGTCGGCTGGCTGGCCGCGGCGCTCGTCGCGCTGTTCGTGATCGGGCAGAACATCTTCTGGCCGGCCACCTCCGAGTTCGGCGACTTCTCGATCTTCGCCTGGGTGGCCGGGGCGGTCGCGATCATCGCGATCGTGGCGGGGACGCTGCTGATCACCAAGGGCCGTGACGGCTGGGGCTTCATCTCCACCGGCATCACCGTGGTGGCGCTGTTCGTCGGGATCTTCCTGAAGATGTACGGCAACCTGGGCTTCGCCCAGAACGAGACCATCGCCGTGGCCGAGCGCCTCACGATGCTGTCGGCCGCGTCGTCGCCCACCACGCTGACCATCATGACCTGGGCAGCGGTGATCTTCGTTCCCATCGTGATCGCCTACCAGAGCTGGAGCTACTACGTCTTCAGCAAGCGGATCTCGACGAAGAACATCCCCGACGAGGTCCACGTGGCCGCCTGACTCGGATCCGCCTTGCGGAAACGTCCCGATCCGCCCACATTCGGGCGATCGGGACGTTTCCGCAAGGACAAGTTTCACAACCCTGATACCCATGGGGGTATTCTGAGTCTGTGCGCACGTTATTCCTCGCCCTGATCCTGGCCCTGACAGCCCTCCTCGCCGCGTGCGGTGACGAGGCCCCCTCCGAGTTCCCCGCCGACGCCGTCTTCCTCGACGTGCGGACCCCCGACGAGTACGACGCCGGGCACGTCGACGGCGCCCGCAACATCGACTTCTACGCCCCTGACTTCGCCGACCAATTGGCGGAGCTGCCCCGGGACGCCACCTACGTCGTGTACTGCCAGAGCGGCAACCGCTCCGGCCAGGCCAAGACTGCGATGGACGAGTTGGGCTTCACCGACGTCATCGACGGCGGGGCGTACTCCAGCCTGAGCTGACCCGCCCTGACCGGGTCCAGCCCACATTCCCCTGTGTGGAAGGATGATTGAGTGGCCGGACCCATCCATCCCAGACTCCTGAAGCGCGCCGAGGCGACCCGAAGGTTCCTGGTGGCCACGGTGGTCGTCGGCGTGGTCACGGCTGGGCTGCTGATCGCCCAGGCCAGGCTCATCGCCGACTGGGTCACCCTGGCGTTCGACACCGGCGGCTTCCCATCCCGCTGGGGCACCGCCCTGGTGCTGCTGCTCCTCGTGTTCCTCGGCCGCGGCCTCCTGTCCTGGCTCAACTCGTGGCTGGCGCACCGCAGCGCGGCCTCCGTGAAGTCGACGCTGCGTCGCGACGTGCTGGCGGCCAGGCTGGCCACCCCTGCGGGGGCCACGTCGTCGGCGTCCCTGCTGCGCACCGTCACGCAGGGCCTGGACGCGCTCGACGGCTACTTCAGCAAGTACCTCCCCCAACTCGGCCTGGCCGTCACCGTGCCGCTGCTCGTGGGCGGCACCATCCTGCTGGCAGATTGGCAGTCCGCGCTGATCATCGCGTTCACCCTGCCGCTCATCCCGGTGTTCATGGCGCTGATCGGGTGGACGACGGAGAAGGCCACGCGGCATTCGTACTCGGTGGCAGACCGGCTGGCCAACCACTTCGGCGACCTCATCAGCGGCCTCCCCACGCTGCAGGCGTTCGCGCGGGCCCGGGCCCAGAAGCGCGGCGTGGACCTCACCGAGGAGCAGTACCGCGGCGCCACCATGAAGGTGCTCTACATCTCGTTCCTGTCGGCGTTCGCGCTGGAGTTGCTGGCGTCGCTGTCGGTGGCGATCGTCGCGGTCACGGTGGGCTTCCGGCTGGTGTACGGCGACGTCGACTTCGCCACCGCCCTCTTCGTCCTCATTCTCGCGCCGGAGGCCTTCCTGCCCGTGCGGCAGGTGGGCGTGCACTTCCACGACTCGGCCGACGGCATCGCGGCCGCCGATGCCGCGTTCGAGGTGATCGACGCGGCCCCGACGCATGCGGGAACGCTGCCGGCCCCGGCGGGCGCCCTCGTCCTGGACGCCGTCTCGTTCACCTATCCCGGAGCGGCCGAGCCCGCCGTCGACCGGCTCGACCTGCGGGTGGAGCCCGGCGAGGTGGTGGCGCTGAGCGGGTCCTCGGGGGGCGGGAAGTCCACGACGTTGGCCATGACCATGGGCTTCCTCACGCCGGATTCCGGCACGGTGTCCGTGGGCGGCGTCTCCCTGGCGGACATCGACCTGGCCTCGTGGCGCGCCCAGGTGGCGTGGGTGGCGCAGGAACCGGGGCTGGTCAACGGCACCGTCGGCGACAACGTGGCGCTCGGCCACCCCTCGGCCCCGAAGGCAGAGCTCGCCCGCGCGCTGGCCGACGCGGGCGCTGATTTCGGCCTCGACAAGCACGTGGGCGACGACGGCGAGGGCCTGTCCGCCGGCGAGCGGCGCCGCGTAGCGCTGGCCCGCGCGTTGGTGCGGATCAGGCTCGGCGGCGCGCGGCTGCTCGTGCTCGACGAGCCGACGGCCGGCCTGGACGCCGCCACGGAGGCGCACGTCATCGGGGCCGTCCGCGCGACGGGCGCCGGGGCCCTCATCGTCAGCCATCGGCCCGCCGTGCTGGCCGCCGCCGACCGCGTGGTGGAGGTGGTGCCGGCATGAGGAAGACGATCCTCCTGGCCCGGGAGTTGATGGACGCGACGCCCAAGGGTCGCCGTCGGTTCCTGCTGGCGGTGCTGCTGGCGATGCTCGCCTCCAGTTCCTCCGTCGCGCTGCTGGGCGTCTCCGCCTGGCTGCTGTCGTTCGCCGCGATGGCGCCGCCGGTGCTGTACCTGCAGGCCGCCGCCGTGGGCGTGCGCGCGTTCGCCATCTCGCGGGGCGTCTTCCGCTACCTGGAGCGCACCGTCGGCCACGACCTGGCGCTGCGCATGCAGACGGCGCTGCGGGTGCGCGTCTACGAGAAACTGGCCGCCACCACCCTGATCGGCAGGCGTCGCGGCGACCTGCTCACCCGCGTCGTGGCCGACGTCACCGCCATCCAGGACCTCGTGGTGCGCGTGGTGATCCCGTTCGTCTCGGCCGCGCTGGTCGTCGTGGCCACCACGGTGATGTTCAGCGTGTTCAACTGGCCCACCGCCCTCGCGCTGCTGGCGACCGCGCTGCTGGCCGGGGTGGTGCTGCCGTGGTGGACCCAGCGGGCCAGCCTCGCCGTCGACCTGGCGGCGGTGCCCACCCGGGGTCGCCTGGCGGACGGCGTGCGCGAACTGGCGCGGACCGCCACGGATCTGGTGGCCTACGGAGCCGAGGACGCTGCGCTCGACAGGCTGCTGGGGATCGACGATGAACTGCGCCGGCAGGAGGCCCGCGGCGCCTGGATCCGCGGCATCGCGACGGGTGGCCAGCTCGTGGCCTCGGGGCTGGCCGTCGGAGCAGCGCTGTGGTTCGGCACCGGAGCCCTGACGGCCGGAGACCTGGACCCGCGCCTGCTGGCCTTGCTCGTCCTCACCCCGCTGGCGCTGCACGAGGTGCTCGGCACCTTCGCGCAGGCGGCGCAGACCTACACCCGGGCGCGCTCCGCGCTCGGCCGCCTCTCCGAGGTGCTGGAGGCCGAGCCTGTCGGCACCGGAGACGTCGTGCCCGGCGAAGGAGCCCCGGGCCTCCTGCTGGAGGACGCGACCATCGGCTGGCCGCTGCCCGACGGCGACTCCGTGGTGGTCCAGGAGCACGTCTCCCTGTCGGTGGCCCCGGGTGAGCGGGTGGCGCTGGTGGGACAGTCCGGCGTCGGCAAGACGACCCTCGCCGCCACCGCCATGGGGCTCATCCCCCCGCTGGCCGGCCGTGTGTCGAGGGGCGGTCGCGTCGGCTACCTGGAGCAGGACGCCCACATCTTCGCCACCACGGTCGCGGAGAATGTGCGCATCGGCGACAAGGACGCCACCGATGGGGCCATCCTCGACGCGCTGGCGAAGGCCGGGCTGCCGATGGACCCGCAGCGACGGCTGGGCGAATCAGGCACGACGATCAGCGGTGGCGAGCGTCGTCGCCTCGCGCTGGCGCGGCTCCTGGTGGGCACGCGGGACCTCATCATCCTCGACGAGCCCACCGAGCACCTGGACCGCGAGACCGCCGACGCGCTGATGCGCGACGTGTGGGCCGCCTTCGCGGACGAGCCCGTCCTGGTCATCACGCACGACCCGGACGTGGTGGCTCTGTGCAGCAGGGTGGTGCGGATGAACCCCGCCAGCGAGTCGGCCTCCCCCGTGGTCAGCGGAAGCTCATAGCCACCTGGCGTCCCGCTTCCCTCGCCACTGCGATGGGGTCCGCCAGGGCGCGCTCACCGGCAAGGTCCCAGAGCGCGACGGCGAGGCCGTGGAAGTCCACCTCCCGGCGGCCGGCCACCAGGGCGACAGGCAGGTCCCTTCCCCGCGCCTCCGCCACCTCGGCAGCAATCTGCCGCACCACGTCGACGGCCTTGCCGCTGAAGCTCTGGGCGTCGAACGAGCCCTCCCCCGTCACCACGAGATCAGCGTCCTCCATGGCTTCGCGCAGCCCGATCGCGTCGGCCACCACCCGTGCGCCGGAGGTGGTGGTGGCGCCCCAGCGCTGCAGCGCGAAGCCTGCACCGCCCGCTGCGCCGGCGCCGGGTGCGTGGGGGTCGCCCCCCACCAACGCGGCCCAGTGCGCGAGGTTGGCGTCCATCTCCTCCACCAGGGAGGCGCCGCCCTTCTGCGGCCCGAACACTGCGGCCGCACCGTCGGGGCCGAGCAGCGGGTTGGTCACGTCGGACAGCACCAGCGCACCGCCTTCGGGCGGCGGCACGACGCCCGCCCACTCCACGGCCGTGATCCCCGGCAGTGCGGCGTTGCCCAGCTGCTCCGTGAGAGCGGTCGGCTGGGGTGCGCGTGCCACGCTCAGGCCGAGCGCGACGAGCAGGCCCAGGCCCCCGTCGGTGGAGGCGCTGCCCCCGAGCGCAAGGAGGAGCCGGGTGGCGCCGGCGTCCAGCGCGGCGCGGATGGCCAGGCCGAGGCCGCGGGTGTGCGCCTCGCGCGGCGCCAGATGCCCGATCGTGGTGAGCCCGCAGCAATGGGCCAGCTCCACCACACCCGTGCCGTCCGGGAGCCGCACCCACGACGCGTGCCGGAGGTTTCCGAGCGCGTCGACGGTGTCGAGCGGCAACCGTTCGGCACCCGCGAGGGTGGCGAACGCGTCGAGGGTGCCCTCCCCGCCGTCGGCCATGGGGCGGATGGTCAGCCGGTCCGCCGGGCGCACGTCGACCCACCCGTCCGCGATCGCGCGGGCGGCCTGGACGGCGGTCATGGTCGACTTGAACGAGTCGGGTGCGATCACCACGCGCATGGACGACGGTAACCCGGAGGGGGTCTACAACGCGAGCACTTCGCGGAAGTCGCCCTCCGACACGCCGGTCGAACGGCGTGGAAACCCCTGGGATGGCGCCCGGCTGCCCACGGTTCGACCCGCTGCCGCGCCCGCCGACAGGCGCCCGCGATCAGCCGCTAGAGTGGCCGGGTGACCGCCCCCGTTTCCACCGATGGACGCCGCCTCAGGGTGGCCCAGTTCATCGATAACTACGGCCCGGGTGCCAACGGCCTGATGTTCGCCGTGCAGCAGTTGGAGGGCAACCTGCTCGACGCCGGGCACGAGGTGATCGTCGTCGCCCCCGCCGCGAAAGGGCCCAACCCGCACCACGGCCGCCCCGGCCGCAGCGAGATCCGGCTCCCCTCGGTGCGCGTACCGAAGATGCCCACGCGCGTGGCCAACGGTCGGCACTTCGAGCGCACCATCGACGAGATCGCGAAGCTGAAGCCCGACGTCCTGCACGTGCACGGCTTCGGCACCATCGGTGTGCTCGGCACCTGGGCCGCGCAGCGGCTCGGCATCCCCATGCTGCTGACGTGGCACACCGATTTCGACGCGTACGCAGACCACTATTCGACCGTGTTGCCCCTGCTCACCGGAGTGCTGCGGGCGTGGGCGACGATCACCCGGGGCGACTTCGTCAGCCAGCGCGACATCCGCGCCGCGGAGGTGCGCTACGAGGACCGCGGCCGCTCGACGGCGTCGCTGCTCGCCCTGTGCCAGAAGATGCTGGAGACGGCCACCCTGGTGACCACCCCGTCGCCGAAGACCGCGCTGCGCTGCCGGCACCTCACGGAGAACATCAACGTGCGGGTGGTGCCCAACGGTGTGGACCCGCTCCCGCCCGGCCCCCCGCCGATCACTCATCCCGACGGGCCGATGGTGCTGTACGCCGGCCGCATCGCACCGGAGAAGGGCATCCCGCTGCTGGCCGAGGCCTTCACGTTGGTGCACGCCCAGTACCCCGACGCGCGGCTGTGCATCGTCGGAGACTGGCAACGGTATTCGGGCATCAAGCGGATCCTCGCCGAAGGCCGCGACGCGGGCCGCATCATCCTGCCCGGCGAGCAGAAGCGCGACGACCTCGGCGCGTTCTACGGCATGGCGGACGTGTTCGCATTCCCCAGCCTCACCGACACCCAGGCCCTCGTCCTGCACGAGGCCGCGCTGGCGGGCCTGCCCATCGTCTCAGTGGACCACGAACTGCAACTCGTGATCGAACCCGGCGTCAATGGCGAGATCACCCGCCCGACGCCCGCGTCCCTGGCCGCCGGCATCATCCGGGTGCTGGAGAAGCTGCCGGATGACACCTGGCGGGCCAGGGCGCGCGAGCGCTCCGTCGAACTCGGCTCGCAGTGGAGCATCGCTTCGCAGGCCGCGGAGATGCTGTCGATCTACGCCGAGGTCGCCGCCTCCGGGCGCTGAGACCAGCGCCCGGCGCGGCCTACTTACCGGTCATGTCGGCCGGGATCACCCAGGCGTCGAAGTCCTCGCCGGCGACACCGTTGGCGATCGCCGACTCACGCAGCGACGTGCCCTCCTTGTGCGCCTGCTTGGCGATCTTGGCGGCCATGTCGTAGCCGATGTGCCGGTTCAGCGCGGTGACCAGCATCAGGTTGGACGACAGGTTCGCGTTGATCCGCTCCAGGTTCGGCTCGATGCCGACGGCGCAGTGGTCCGTGAACGAGCGCATGCCGTCCGCCAGCAGGCGGATCGACTCCAGCACGGCGTGGGCCATCACGGGCTTGAACACGTTGAGCTGGAAGTTGCCCTGGCTTCCCGCGAAGCCGACGGTGGCGTCGTTGCCGAACACCCGCGCTACCACCATAGTGAGGGCCTCCGACTGCGTCGGGTTCACCTTGCCGGGCATGATCGACGAGCCGGGCTCGTTCTCGGGGATCAGCAGCTCGCCGATGCCGTTGCGCGGGCCCGAGGCGTACCAGCGCACGTCGTTGGCCAGCTTCATCAGCGCGCCGGCCAGCACGCGCAGCGCGCCGCTGACCTCGACCAGGGAGTCGTGCGCCGACAGCGCGGCGAACAGGTTCTCCGCCTGGCGGAACTCCAGGCCGGTCTCCTCGGAGATCTTCTTCGCGGTCAGCGCGCCGAACTCCGGGTGGGCGTTGAGTCCGGTGCCGACGGCGGTGCCGCCGATCGCCAGGTCACGCGCCCGCGAATCTGCGAACCTGATGCCCTCGGCGGCGAAGTCGAGCTGGGCGACCCAGCCGCCGAACACCTGTCCCAGCCGCACCGGCGTGGCGTCCTGCAGGTGGGTTCGTCCCACCATCACCACGTCGTCGTACTGCCTGGCCTTGGTGTCCAGCACCTCACGCAGCTTCTCTAAGGCCGGGTACAGCAGCGAGTTGAGCTCGCTGACCACCGCGATGTGCATGGCCGTGGGGAAGGTGTCGTTGGACGACTGGCCGCGGTTGACGTGGTCGTTGGGGTGGACGGGCTGCTTGGAGCCCATCTCGCCGCCGGCCAGTTCGATGGCGCGGTTGGAGATGACCTCGTTGGAGTTCATGTTGGACTGGGTGCCGGAACCGGTCTGGAACACCACCAGCGGGAAGTGGTCGTCCAGCTTGCCGGCGATCACCTCGTCGGCGGCGCGGGCGATGAGCTCGGCCACATCGGACGGCAGTTCGCCCAGTTCGCCGTTGGCCTGGGCGGCGGCCTTCTTCAGGACCCCGAGGGCCCGCACCATCGGGCGGCCCCAGACGAAGGCGTTGCGGCCGATGTCGAAGTTGTGGAGGCTGCGTTCGGTCTGCGCGCCCCAGTAGCGGTCTGCGGCAACGTCGATGTTGCCCATTGAGTCGGATTCAATGCGTGCCATGGCCCCGACGCTACCCCGCCGCGACGACAGAGCGGTGCGATACCGCGCAGTGAGATCGGGGGAGTGCTCCCCCGTCGGTGCTCTGACCGCCGAGTGCCCCAGGGCATGAAAAGGCCCGACCCGCTGCCCTTGGGGGGCGGCAGCGGGTCGGGCGGCTTTCGGGCTCCCGAATGCTCGGGAAGATGGGATTACTCTAGCGGGATTTCTCGCCATTGCAAAGCCGGACGAGGCAATTGGTCTGATGTTTCCCTGAGTTTTTCCTGAAAGCCCTTCTCAGGGGCAGTTCGCCTAGCCAGCGGCCTGTATCAGCCCTTCCGGAGCGAGCGGAAACCCCGCAACCTGAGACTGTTCAAGACCACGAAGACACTCGAGAACGCCATCGCGGCACCCGCGATCATGGGTGTCAGCATCCCGAAGGCGGCCAGCGGGATGGCCGCCGTGTTGTAGCCGAAGGCCCACAGCAGGTTGCCCTTGATCGTGCGCAGCGTGGCGCGCGACAGGCGCACCGCGTCGACGGCGGCGCTGAGGTCGTGGCGCATGAGCGTGATGTCGCCGGCGGCGATGGCCGCGTCGGTGCCGGTGCCCATGGCGATGCCCAGGTCTGCCTGCGCGATGGCGGCCGCGTCGTTGACGCCGTCGCCCACCATGGCCACCTGCTGGCCCTTGGCCTGCAGTTCCTTGATGGCGGCCACCTTGCCCTCGGGGGTGACCCCTGCACGGACGTCGTGGATGCCGAGCGACTCCGCCACGGCGCGCGCCGTGGCCTCGTTGTCGCCGCTCAACAGCACGGGGGTGAGGCCCAGCTTCTTCAACTGCTCGACGGCGACCCCTGCCGACTCCTTGATGGTGTCGGCCACCACCACGCGGCCGAGGATCCGCTGCTCATCGGCGACCTCGACGACGGAACCGATCACGTCGCGGCTCCACTCCGCACGGCCATGGCCCAGATCGGCCATGAACGCGGGCGAACCGGCGTAGACGGTGCGGCCGCCCACGATGCCGCGGACACCGCGGCCGGGCACGTTCTGGAAGTCCTCGACGGGCAGGGGCCGGTCCACCGCCGCGACGAGAGCGGCGGCGATGGGGTGCTCGGAGGCGGCCTCGACGGCGGCCGCCAGCCCGAGCAGCTCCTCGCGGTCCACGCCATCCACGGGCTCCACGTCCACGACGGACATGTGGCCCGTGGTCAGCGTGCCGGTCTTGTCGAACACGATGGTCTGCACGCGGCGGGCACGCTCCA
The DNA here is from genome assembly GCF_054552775.1 of Tessaracoccus zhenghani. Classification (NCBI taxonomy): domain Bacteria; kingdom Bacillati; phylum Actinomycetota; class Actinomycetes; order Propionibacteriales; family Propionibacteriaceae; genus Tessaracoccus; species Tessaracoccus zhenghani. The sequence goes on from NZ_CM137275.1 coordinate 1,961,293, forward strand.
ACACCTGCGGGCCCCGGATCACGGTGCCCAACTGGGCGCCCCTGCCGGTGCCCACCATAAGAGCCGACGGGGTGGCCAGACCGAGCGCACACGGACAGGCGATGATCAGCACGGAGATGGCGGCGGAGAGCGCCACCGTCCAGCCGTGCGCGGCGACCAGGTGGCCCACCAGCGTCACGGCGGCGATACCCAGGACGACGGGCACGAAGATGCTGGACACCTTGTCCGCGAGGCGCTGGACGTCGGCCTTGCCCTCCTGGGCCTCCTCCACCATCTTCGCGATGCGGGCCAGCTGCGAGTTGGCGCCCACCGCAGTGGTGCGCACCACCAGGCGGCCGGTGGTGTTCACAGACCCGCCGACCACCGTCGTGCCCGGCTCCACCTCTACCGGCAGCGATTCGCCGGTGATGATCGACGCGTCGACGGCGGAGCGCCCCTCGACGACCTCACCGTCGGTGGCGACCTTCTCACCGGGGCGGACGACGACGAGGTCACCGACAGCGAGCGACTTCACGTCGACGAGCTGCTCCTCGCCGTCACGCAGGACGGTGGCCTGCTTGGCGCCGACCTCGAGCAGCGCACGCATCGCGGCGCCCGATTCGGTCTTCGCGCGGGCCTCGATGTATCGGCCCAACAGCAGGAAGGAGATGATGACGACGGCGGCCTCGAAGTAGATGAAGCCCATCGCATCCTGTTGCGCGAGGTTGAACTCGAAGTGGTGCTTCATGCCGATCTCGCCGGCGTGGCCGAACAGCATGGCGTAGAGGGACCAGGCGAACGCGGTGCCGGTGCCCATGGTCACGAGCGTGTCCATGGTGGTGGCGCCGTGGCGCAGGTTGGTGAAGGTCGCCTTGTGGAACGACCGGCCCAGCCATAGCACCACGACGGCGGACAGGACCAGCGCCGCCCACTGCCAACCGGGGAATTGCAACGCGGGGATCATCGAGACCAGCACGACGGGGGTGCTGAGGATGAACGACCAGAGCACGCGCGGCTTGAGCGCGGCGGCCTCGTCGTTCTTCTCGCTCACAGGGACGGGCAGCGTGGCCCCGTAGCCGGTCTTCTCGACGACGGCGATGAGGTCGTCAGCCGTGAAGTTGGGCGGGGCTTCGACCGTCGCCTTCTCGGTGGAGTAGTTCACCGAGGCGGTCACCCCGTCCACCTTGTTGAGCTTCTTCTCGATCCGCGCGGCGCAGGAGGCACAGGTCATGCCCTGGATGTCGAGTTGGATCTTGTTGGTGATGGGTTGGGTCCTGGTGGTGGACATGCTTCCTCTTGCCTGATGCGCGTTGGCTACTACGGTCCCCGCGGCTGGCGCAGGGCAGGCCGAACAACCCCCGGGCGGCTACGCCCGGGGAAGTTGCCCGGATGGGGTCAGGTGGTCAGGCGCTCAGGCCTCGACGACGGTGTAGCCGCCGGCTTCGCGGACCGCCTCGATGATGGCGTCGAACGGGATGCGCTCGTCGGACTCGACCGACATGGTGCCGCCCTCGAGCGCGACGGAGACGTTGTTGACGCCTTCGACGTCGGAGACCTCTTCGGTGACGTGGTGGACGCAGTTGCCGCAGGTCATGCCCGAAACGGTGTAGTTGGTGATCACAGAGATGGTCCTTCCTTGGGTGACGGGCTATCGGGTCAGGCGCTTGATCGCCTGCATCGCCTCGTCAATCTTCTCTTTGCCCTCCGGGCCGCCCTTGCGGGCAGCGTCGGCGACACAGTGCGAGAGGTGGTCCTCGAGCAGCCCGAGCGACACCGCCTTCAGCGCCGAGGTCACGGCCGTGACCTGGGTGAGAACGTCGATGCAGTACTGGTCCTCTTCAACCATGCGGGCGAGACCGCGGACCTGGCCTTCGATCAGGCGCAGGCGCCGCAAATAGGCTGCCTTCTCCGGCGTGTAACCGTGAGTGTGACAGGTTTCAGTTTCCGTCGTCATGGCACCTCCCTCTCGATCGAGCATACCCCGGGGGGGTAAGGATTTCAATCTCATCCCATCATCCCATCGAGGTTTCCCGGCCGGCCCCCGGGGTGGCCTACCGCTCGGATCGACGCGCGATCCCCCACATATCCACAATGAACCCACAGGTGCTGTGGATAACTAGCGCCCTGAAGATGCACGACAGGTGAACCCGGCCCCCATATACCACGCTGGCCCCTCGGGATGGAAAACGGGGCTGAATCGTACAAACCACCTTGCCAACACACATTTGCGACATCGCTTCCACTGTGGCCCCACAGCACGGGTGACGAGAGGACGAGCGGATGACGGGCAGAGCGCGTCTCTTTGTGGACAAATTGCCAGAGGCTGGCCGACCATCGTCAATATAACGATTTGATAACGGTGGATTCACGCTCAGCACACAGATTCGTCCACACCCCTGGGACTCAGCGCCCGCCGGTTATCCACAGTCATCCACAGGCTGTCCACAGGCCCCTCCACACGCTGGGGGCAGGTCTGAGCAGGAACCGTCGGAGGGGTGCCTTAGCCTAAGCAACGGAACTGGAAGGGGGTGAGCTGATGACGGCGCATGCAACAACGGCGGTCTTCGATGACCGCGAGCTCGACCGCACGCCTCCGCAGGATCTCGCCGCTGAGCAGAGCGTGCTGGGCGCGATGATGATGTCGAAGGATGCCATCTCAGACGTCGTCGAGGTGCTGCGCGGCACAGACTTCTACCGCCCCAACCACGAGTCCATCTACGACGCCATCATCAGCCTCTACGGCCGCGGCGAGCCGGCAGACCCCATCACTGTGGCCGGGGAGCTCGGCAAGACCGGGCTCCTTGCCAAGGTGGGCGGAGCCGTCTACCTGCACGACCTGCTCTCCAGCGTCTCCATCGCCGCGAACGCGCCCTACTACGCGGAGATCGTCCGCGACAAGGCCGTGTTGCGTCGGTTGGTCAACGCCTCTATCCGCATCGCGCAGCTGGGCTACGGCGGCCAGGGCGAAGTGGACAAGATCGTCGACGAGGCCCAGCAGACGCTCTTCGAGGTGACGGACCGCAACTCCTCCGAAGACTACAAGTCGCTCCGGGAACTGCTGGAGCCCACGTTCGATGAGATGGAGGCCATCGCCAACAGCGGCGACGCGCTCTCCGGCGTCCCCACCGGCTTCACAGAACTGGACCGCATCACCAACGGCCTGCACGGCGGCCAGATGATCATCGTGGCCGCGCGCCCGGGCGTCGGCAAGTCGACGTTCGCGCTCGACGTGTGCCGCTCGGCCGCCATCCACCACAACCTCCCCGCCGCGTTCTTCTCGCTCGAAATGAGCCGCACGGAAATCGTGATGAAGGTGCTCTCCGCCGAGGCGTCGGTACCCCTGGGGCGTATCCGCGGCGGCAAGATGGACGAGAACGACTGGCAGCGGGTCACGGACAAGTCGGCCATCCTCGCGGAGAAGAACTTCTTCATCGACGACTCCCCCAACCTCACCATGATGGAGATCCGCGCGAAGGCCCGCCGCCTGAAGCAGCGCCACGACCTGCAGCTGCTCGCCATCGACTACATCCAGCTGATGAGCTCCGGCAAGAAGGTGGAGTCGCGTCAGTTGGAGGTGTCGGAGTTCTCCCGCCAGATCAAGCTGTTGGCCAAAGAGCTCGAGATCCCGGTCATCGCTCTGTCGCAGCTCTCACGTAACACCGAGCAGCGCAAGGACGGCATCCCGCAGCTGTCAGACCTGCGTGAATCAGGCTCGCTGGAGCAGGACGCCGACATCGTGTTGATGCTGCACCGCCCGGAGATGTACTCCCAGAACCCCTCCGACGAGGAGCGCGGGCTGGCGGCCTTCCACATCCCGAAGCACCGAAACGGCGAGACGGGCAAGATCGACGCGCTCTTCCAGGGCCACTACAGCCGGTTCACCAACGCCCCCATGTGATCCCTGGCCGGCGCCGAGCCGGCTCAGGACGCGGTGACGGCGTCTGCGACGGTGCGCAGCGGCACCCGCTCGCCCAGCCCCACATTGAGCAGGGCAGCAACTTCTGCGCCCGCCCGGGTGAGGTCGCCCTGGCGGAACAGGAAGCTCACGTCGAGGATCTCGTAGCGCGGGGAGCCAGCCGCGAGTTCCTCCTGGAACCGGGAGCTCCCGTCGGTGAAGCCACAGTCGACGGCGGCGAAAGTGCGCTGGGCGTCGGCCTCGAGGTCCCAGGTGCGCACGGACATCACGGTGTCGGCCGCCTGCTGCCCGTGCGCGGTGGCGTTGCGGCGCACCACGTCTGCGACGGTGCCCGGGAGACCTGCCAGCGCCTCGATCCCCGTCCAGTCGGAGCCGACGGCCCGGTCGACCAGCTCGGCCCAACTCCCGGTGGCCGGCACGGTGACCTGCACCCCTCCACAGACCGCCAGGTCGTTGACGTCGCAGGCGGAGTCGTCGACCACGATCGAGCGGATCGGGGTGCGCAGCAGTGGGAGGCTCTCCATCCTCCCATTGGACGCCTTGCCGCGACGGTAATCAACCCTCGCCCCTGGCCCGGCGGGTACCGTTGCCCCATGGCCGCGCTGCTCACCGAGTACCACCTCACAGACCCCGATGACATGCACCCCGCCGTCGCGCTGGCCCGCTACGGGAAGCGCCGCACGGGCGACCTGTTCGTCGGCCTCTGGCTGGGCATGATCGTCGAGGCCCAGCAGATGCGGCCCAGCCTGCACAACGTGAAGCGCCAGGTGGTGAAGTTCGAAGCGGGCCAGGACCTGCGCAGGGCGATCCAGGAGGTTGGGCGCGATGCCGTCGACGCCGAGTTGGCAGATGCGGCACGGGTCTATTTCGCTTCCGCGCTGGAGGACGCGTCCTACACCTCCACCCTGCTGAAGATGCGCAGGCTCTCCGGCACGCAGGTCCGCGACAAGGCCGCCCACGAAGTGCTCCGCACGGCAGACCTCATCCTCGAGGCCCGGCTCGGTGAACGCTACGTCCCCCTGTTGGTGAGCGGCTTCCTCGCCGGCCTCGCGCCGCACGGTCCACGCGAGCTGAGGGAGGCCCTCGCCGACCATCCGGAACTGGTGGACACGATCACCCCCCTCCTCGAGGCGTGAGGACCCAGCATTCGGAGGGAGAATCCGGCCACATCGGCCCATATGGCGATGATGTGGCAGATATCTCCCTCCATATTTCAGAGCTCCGGCACCTGCTCAGCGCCTGGTACGCGGCCAACGCGCGGCCGCTGCCGTGGCGTGAGCCTGGGGTGTCTCCGTGGGGCGTCCTCGTCAGCGAGATCATGCTGCAGCAGACGCCCGCGGCCAGGGTGGAGGGGCCCTGGCTGGCATGGGTGGGGCGCTGGCCGACGCCCGCCGCGCTTGCCGCGGCGCCCACGGCGGACGTCCTCCGCGCCTGGGGTCGGCTCGGCTACCCGCGCCGCGCGCTGCGCCTCCAGGAGGCGTCCCGCGCTGTGGTGGAGCGGCACGACGGCGAGCTCCCCCAGAGCGAGGACGCCCTGCTCGAACTCCCGGGGGTGGGCAGCTACACGGCGGCAGCGGTGATGGCCTTCGCGTTCGGCCGCCGGTCCCTGGTGCTGGACGTGAACGTGCGGCGGGTCCTCGCCCGCCTCGACGGCGGGGTGGAGCATCCGGCCCGCACAGAGACCGCGGCGGAGCGACGCCGCGCCTGGGTCTTCGTCCCGGAGGGCGACGCGGAGGCGGCCACCTGGTCCGCCGCGGCCATGGAACTGGGCGCCACCGTCTGCATCGCCCGCAACCCGCAGTGCGGCCGCTGCCCCGTGGCCGGGCACTGCTCCTGGCTCGCGCTCGGCCAGCCGGCCTGGGAAGGCCCGCCGCGCGTCGGCCAGGCGTGGGAGGGCACGGACCGCCAGTGCCGCGGCCGCATCATGGCCGCCCTCCGCTCGGCCCACGCACCCGTCCTCGTCGCCGACCTCAACTGGCCCGACGCGGAGCAACTCAGCCGCTGCATGACCTCGCTGGTCCAGGACGGCCTGGCCGAGAGCCTCGACGAGGGCCTCACCCTCCCCCGTTGATGGCCGCTAGTTCCCCAGCGAGCGGGGCGCGTACATGATCACGGCCACCCCGACTAGGCAGAACAGCGCCCCGATCACGTCCCACCGGTCCGGGCGGAAGCCGTCCACCACCATCCCCCACGCCAGCGACCCGGCGACGAACACGCCCCCGTAGGCCGCGAGGATCCGCCCGAAGTTGGCGTCCGGTTGCAGGGTGGCCACCATGCCGTACAGGCCGAGCGCGATCACCCCGCCACCGATCCACAACCAGCCGCGGTGCTCGCGCAACCCCTGCCACACCAGCCAGGCGCCGCCGATCTCAAGGACCGCGGCGACGACGAAGAGGGCGATGGAACGAAACGGCAGCATCCGCACAGCCTAGGCTGGAGCCATGATCAAGGCCGTCGTCTTCGACCTGGGGGAGGTCCTCTCCTCGCCGCCGTCGCTCCTGCCCATGCTGGCAGGGCAGGTCGGCACCACCCCCGAACTCCTCAAGGAGCACTACTGGACGGGTCGGGCAGAGTATGACGCCGGCGCCCCGGACGGCGACTACTGGGGCCCGCTGCTCACGGCCGTCGGGCACGATGTCCACGACGCCGACCTCATCGCCGAGATCGCGCACCTCGACGCCGACATCTGGGCCAACCTCCGCCCGGCAGCGTGGCAACTCCTCCGCGACTGCAGGCAGGCCGGGGTGACCGTGGCCGTGCTGTCCAACTCACCGCACGCCATGCAGTTGGCAGCCGACGGGGCGGTCTGGCGCGCCGACGTGGACCACCTCTACGTCTCCGCCAGCCTGGGGGCGGTCAAGCCGCAGCCTGCCATCTACGAGCGCGTGACCAGCGACCTCGGGCTGGCACCCGGCGAGATCGCCTTCATCGACGACAAGCAGGCCAACGTCGACGGCGCCCTATCGGTGGGCTGGCAGGCCCACCAGTGGGTGGACGATCACGACACGCGCGCCTGGCTCACCACGCTGGGGGTGCTCTCGGCCTGATCCGCAGGGGCGCGGCGCACCGGGCGCGTGACCAGCGGCAACGCCACGGCCACCACTGCGAGGGCGCCCATCACGGAGAACGCCAGGGTGTAGGAGCCGGCATCGCCGACCAGGCCTGCCGCCAGCAGCGGCCCGAGCACTCCGCCGCCCGACCAGCCCACCAGCATCAGCCCGTAGATGGCGCCGGCGTGGCTCAACCCGAAGAACTGTCCGGCCGTGGACGGCAGCACGCCGAACGCCCCGCCGTAGCAGAGGTACACCACGGCGGCGAGCGCCAGGAACCAGAAGCCTTGGGCGTGCGGCAGCAGGATCAGCGCCACTCCCTCGAGGGCCAGGATCGTGGCCAGCATCGGCAGGCGACCCAGCTTCTCCGCGACGGCGGCCCAGGCCACCCGGCCGCCACCGTTGAACAGCGCCAGCACGCCGACGATGCCCGCGGCCGCCGCCGGGGTGAACCCGCCCACGTCGACGGCGGCGCTGGCCATCATCGAGATCAGGGAGATGCCCGCCATCACGGCGAGCATCAGGATGCCGGTGAGCAGGTACCACTGGGGCGTGCGCAGGGCCTGGGGCGCGGTGAGGTCGCCCTCGACCACCTTCTTCGGACCGGCCGCGACAACCGGCGACACCAGCAGCGCGGCGCCGATGAGGCCCAGCACCAGGTAGGCGATGCCCAGCCAGCGGAAGGCAAGCGCCGGCGTGTCGGGCGTCATCGCGACGAGCCACTGCGCGAACGGCGACGTGACGGTCGCGCCGAAACCGAAACCGCCGACGGCGAGGCCGGTGACCAGCGCGGTGTGGTCCGGGAACCACTTCTGCAGAAGCGCGACCGGCACGATGTAGGCCATGCCCAGGCCGAAGCCGCCGATGACGCCGTAGCCCAGCACCAGCAGCCAGAAGTGGCCGGGGGCCGTGGCAAGGGAGGCCAGCAGGACGCCCAGCCCGTAGATGACCATGCCGATGATGGCGACGGTGCGGGGGCTGCTGCGGTCCTGCAGGCGCCCGCCGATGGAGGCGCCGACGAAGATCATGCCGATGGCCGTCTCGAACGGGACGGAGGCCTGCACGTGACTCAGGGCCATCGCCTCCGGCGCCTGCAGGGCGCGCCCGAACAGACTCCAGGCGTACACGCCGCCGATGACCAACTGAACCAACACACCGCCGACTAGGGCTGCCCACTTCGTACGCACGATGGGTCAGTCTAAGCAACGAACCCCCGGGCATTGCGCCCGGGGGTTCGTCAGCTACTTCAGGGAGGGGGAATCAGGCACAGCTCCACGGCTGGAAGCCGCGCTGCGCGTAGAGGCGGTTGGCCACGGTGATCTGCTCCTCGCGGGTGGCCTGGTGCGGGTAGGCAGCGAAGTCGCCGCCGTTGACCGAGCGCCAGGTCTGCAGGTTGAACTGCAGGCCGCCGTAGTAGCCGTTGCCGGTGTTGATGTTCCAGCGGCCGCCGGACTCGCACCGGGCGATCCGGTCCCACGTCGCGGCGCGGCTCAGGTCGATGCGCTGGTTGGCCGGCAGCTGCGGGGCGGTCTCGACGGGGACCCCGGCCAGCGGCGGGGCCGCGGCCGGGATGGTCGTCACGGCGGGGGTACCGGTGGTGGCGAACTGGATGATGTTGTTGAACTGCCACTGGTTTTCGGTGACGAACGCGCCGTCGTCGTGGGCTACCACGGAGGTCAGCGCGTAGGTGCGGCAGCCGTTGCGGCCGGTGGCGGCGGTGTCGCACTCGGTGCGCCACTGGCGGCCGTCCGTGGCCGTCCAGGTGCGGGTGCCACCGGGCTTGCCTCCGGCGGCCAGGGGGTTGCCCACCCACTGGTCACGGCCGGAGGGGAGGTAGGTGAGGTTGTTGAACACCCACCCGTTGTGCAGGACGTGCTGGCCCTGGACCGTGGCCACCTTGGTGGTCCAGATCTCGGTGCGGCACCGCACGACGGTGTCTGAGTACTTGTCGCAGGAGGTCTTCCAGTACCGGCCGTTGACAAGGTGATTGCCCGGCGTCGTGTACATGTTCGTCTCGACGGCCTGCGCGGTCTGCGGGGCCACGAGGGCCAGCCCGAGACCGACGACGGCCGCGGAGGCTGCGGCTAGGAGGCGCTTCAGCATGGAGGGGGTCCTTTCGAAGTAGCGGGATGACGTTAACACCCCGCGGGCCCTTTTCCAAAGAATTTCTCAGGATTACCTTCAGGTTCGAGGCGATCGGTCACCCCGACAAGCGTGTTTACCCCGGGGCGCCGCGACACCGACTGAGAACTCTCAGCCCTCGTTCACCGATGCGAAATTCCGCCCCCCTCCGGCAGCTGCCCGCCATCGGCCACGCCCCCACAGACCGGCGGCTAGCCTGAGCGGATACCGGAAGGAATCCCCTATGCGCATCAGCGTCCCCCGCGAGGTCAAGAACAACGAGAACCGGGTCGCCATCACCCCCGTCGGCGTCCAGGAACTCACCCATAGCGGGCACCAGGTCGTCGTCGAGGCAGGGGCCGGAGTGGGCTCCAGCTTCACCGACGACTCGTATCGCGACGCCGGCGCCTCGGTAGTGGCGGACGTGGACCGCGTCTGGGGTGACGCCGAGCTCGTCCTCAAGGTGAAGGAGCCCGTCGCCGCGGAGTACCGTCACCTGCGCGAGGGCCTCACCGTCTTCACCTACCTCCACCTGGCGGCGGACGAACCTCTGGTCGACGCCCTGCTCGGCTCCGGCGCCACGTCGATCGCCTACGAGACGGTGCAGCAGCCCAACGGCCTGCTCCCCCTGCTCTATCCCATGAGCGAGGTGGCGGGGTGCCTCGCCCCCCAGATGGGCGCGTACCACCTGATGAAGACGCAGGGCGGCCGCGGCGTGCTGATGGGCGGCGTGGCGGGCGTGCCCAACGCGAGGGTGCTGGTGCTCGGCGGCGGCACCGCCGGCCAGAACGCCGTCAACACCGCCCTGGGCATGAACGCGGACGTGACCGTACTCGACACCGACATCGACAAGCTGCGTCAGGCCTACTGGCGCTGGAACAACCGGGTGCACGGCCTCCGCTCGTCCGACATGGCCATCCGCGAGCACCTGGCGCAGGCCGACCTGGTGATCGGCACCGTCCTCATCCCGGGCGGCCGGACGCCGCGCCTGGTCACCAACGAGATGGTGGCCACCATGAAGCCGGGCTCCGTGCTGGTGGACGTGTCCATCGACCAGGGCGGCTGCTTCGAGGACAGCCGGCCCACCACGCACGACGACCCCACGTACCAGGTGCACGGCTCCACCTTCTACTGCGTGGCCAACATGCCCGCGATGGTGCCCAACACCTCCACCTGGGCGCTGACCAACGCGACGCTGCCCAACGTGGAGCGGATCGCCGAGCACGGCTGGCGCGAAGCCATGCGGCTCGACGCAGCGCTGGCGAAGGGCCTGGCGACGCACGCCGGGCAGCTCACGTCGCAGCCGGTGGCCGAGGCCTTCAACCGCGACTGGGCCGCCGTCGAGGACGTCATCGCTGAAGCGTGACCGCCGGCAGCCGGCTCAGTCCGCGAGGAACGGCGCGACGGTGGCCTTGGGGCGCCCGATGATCGCGCGGTCGCCGCGGATCAGCACCGGGCGTTGCGCCATTTCCGGGTGCTCGGCGAGCACCTTGGCCACCTGCTCAGCGGTGCGGACGTCGTCGTCGGACAGAGTGCTGCGGTTGAAGTTGGCGTCGCGGCGGACCAGGTCTGTGGGGTGGGCGTCGAGCTTGGCGATCACGTCGAGCCACTCATCCTCGGTGAGCGGCACCTTGACGTAGTTGCGCACGGTGAGCGCGAACGGCGAGGCCTCTGCCGCCTCGAGCGCGGCGCGCGACGTGGAGCAGCGCGGGTTGTGGAGGATGGTCAGCTCTGACATGGTCGCCCCTTCTCTCTGGTCACCGCCAACCTACCGCCCGCCCGTGACAAGCCCCGGGATAACAATCCGGTTGCTGTTGCCCGCGGCACCGGTCCGGCCGGAGCCCACGGCGCCAGACTTGGGGGATGAGGACACGGTCAATGCTGATGGTGCTGCTGCTGCTCGCCGGGATCGGCGTCGTGAGCTGGCAGCAGGCCCCGCGCGCCGCCGCGTGCAGTTGCGTGGCGCAGTCGGTCACCGAACACGCCGAGAGCGCGGATCTCGTCGCCGAGGGCATCGTGGTGGGCGTGGACCGGCCCGAGAACCCGCAGAGCTCCATGGACGACGCGACCTACACCGTCGAACTCACCCGCTTGTGGAAGGGCCCGGAGGCCCCGCAGGTGGCCGTCCTCTCCCCGGTCAGCGGCGCGAGCTGCGGCCTGGAGGGCCTCTCCGAGGGCATGACCATCGCGCTGTTCTCCCGCGACGACAACGGCGTGTGGCGCTCGGACCTCTGCGACGGCACCGGCCCCATGAACGACGCCATGGCGGCGGAACTGACCACCGCGAAGGGCGAGCCGAGGGTGCTCACCCCGTCGGCCGACTCCTCGACTGCGCCCTCCCCCGGCCCCGACAACGGCAGCCCGGAGGTCCTCTACACGGCGCTGGGGGTGGCAGCGGTCGCGTTGCTGGCGCTGGTCGTGCTCGGTTGGGTGCGCCGCCGTCGATCCGACTAGACGGCCGCCGGCGGTGCGGTCCAACGCTGCTTGAGCCAGCGCCACCCGCGTCGGATCCTGGCCATCATCGCCAACGCGAGCCAGATCATCAGGGCCAGCAGGACCGCGGCGACGACCGCCGCCAGGACGGGGAACAGCACGGCGAGGGTGGTGACGCCGACCACCCCGATGTCGCCGGCGACCGAGGCCGTCACGTTCGAGACCGGCTCCGGTGAGCTGTTGACGGCCAGCCGGATCCCCGCCTTCGAGAGGTGGCTGAGCAGTGCGGTGACGCCGCCGACGGCGGCGAGCGAGATGGTGAGGAGGTCGCCGTTGGCGCCCGCGATCAGGGCGCCGATCACCGCGCCCGCCACCGGGCGGATGACGGTGGAGGGCACGTCCCAGACCGAATCGATGACCGGCACCTTGTCGGCGACCAGTTCCACCAGCGCGAGGATGCCCATGACGATCAGGACGTCGGTGCGCTGGAAACCCTCAGGGACGCCGCCGGTGTTCAGGAAGCGCCCGAGGATGCCGAGGATGAACACCGTGGCATACGCGTTGATGCCCGAGGCCCAGCCCGAGGCGAAGGTCATTGGCAGCAGTTCCATGCGTTGAAGTATGCGGCGCGGGCACGGTCAGCAACAGGCCTGCAGGCCCGGATCAGGGGGGAATGGGGGCCGGTTCAGTCCTCTGCGGGGGTCCAGCCTGCCGGCATCTGGACGAGCAACCCACCGTCCTCCACCTGCACCAGCAGCGACCTGATCTCCCCGAAGTGGTCGCCGTCGAGTTCGATCTCCTCCGGCCGGTGGAAGGTGATCTCGATCTCGCGGCACTGCTGGTAGTTCAGCTCGCGGCTGCGGTCGCGCTGCTTGCGGACGAATTCGCTGCGGGTGCGGTGCAGGATGGCGTTGTCCACCAGCACCTTCCAGGCCACCCTGGGCCAGCCGAAGACGCCGCGGGGGAAGACGCCGACCACGTCCAGCACACCGTCGTCGACGGCCGCGTCCGGCAGCAGCAGCACGTTGCCGCCGATGGAGCCGCAGTTGCCGATCAGGATGGTGTGCAGGCGGGCGCGCTCGGGTTCGGATTCGTCGAGCCGGTAGGTGAGCCGCATGCGATGGTTGCGGAACAGCGCCTCGACGCCTGCCTTGACGTACGCGAGCATGCCCACGCGCTTCTTCAGCTTCTCGTCGGTGGTCGACATGATCTGCGCATCCAGCCCCACCCCCGCGGCCACGAGGAAAACGCGTTCCTCCTCGTCGCCGTTGGGGCGGACCCAGCGGGCGATGCCGAGGTCCACCTTGCGGGGCTTTCCGTTGAAGGCCGCGTCGACGGACTCCGGCAGGTTGTCGAGGGTGAGGTCCAGGTTGCGGGCGAGCAGGTTGCCCGTGCCCTGCGGCGCGAGCGCCAGCGGGACCCCGCTGTCGCGCAGCCCCTCGGCGACGCAACGGATGGTGCCGTCGCCCCCCACGCCGAGCACCACGTCGACGCCCTTCTCGACGGCCTCCCGCGCCATCCCGACCCCGGGGTCGTCCTCCTCGGTCTCCAGCCAGAGGACCTCCCCCCAGCCCGCTTCGGCGCGCGCCGGCTCGACAACCGCCTCGAGGTCGGCGCGGTCGATCTTGGTGGGGTTGAAGATCACGGCGAGAGTGCTCATGTCCCTAGTGTGGCCCTTCCCGGGGCGGCTGGGGTCGATCGGCCACGGCCTCAGTCCTCCCACACCGGCACGTCGCGGGGCTCGAGGACGCCCTCCTGAAGCACCACGATGGCCCAGGGCTCCACCGTGGTGGCCCCGTCCACGATCATGCCCTCGCCCTCCTGCCAGTAGTTGTGCGCGGGCTCGGCCCATGACGCGGTGTCGATGAGGCGGCGCAGGACGCACCCCTCGGCGGGCATCGGCAACGTGAAGTCGATCGGGTGCTCGGCCATGTTGATCAGCACCCAGAAGTCGTCGCCGGGGTTGTTGATGCGCACCGCCACGGCCCGGTGGCCCTCCTCCGGGTAACCGTCGCCCGTCGGCGTGGAGAACAGGTAACTGACGTCCCTGTTGTCGGGGATGAGGTCGCCCCAGTGGGTCTGCTGCAGCGACTCGTGGCGCTGCCGGAGGTTGGCGATGAAGGTGGCGAACCGGAACAGCGAGTTGGCATCGTCCTGGTTGTCGAAGCGCCCGAAGTTGTCGTGGTAGGCCGCGTCGACGCCTGCCTCGACGTCGACGAGGTGGGGCGCCGCCGTCGGGATCATGGCGTAGTTGTTCAGCATGGCCAGCGAGTCGAGCTCCCAGGGGTTGTTGTTGCCGTTCTGGGTGCGGCCGAACTCGTCGCCGGCCACCACCATCGGCACGCCGCGGGAGAAGAACAGGATGGTCCACAGGTTGCGCACCCGCTGGCGGCGCAGCGCCTGGGAGCCACCCGAATCCCAGGACAGGTTGTTGTCGGAGCCGCCGTCGGAGGGCCCGAACGGGTATGGCTGGTCGTTGTTCTTCTCCTGGTAGCTGACGAGGTCCACCATGTTGAAGCCGTCGTGCGCGTCGACGAAGTTGATGGACTTCTGCGCGCCGCCCGAGTCGTGGAAGTGGTGGTAGTCGCCGTTCATCATGTCGAGGAAGTCACGCATGTTGGCGTCGCCCTTGCTGAAGCGGCGCACCGCGTCGCGGTACCGGCCGTTCCATTCGCCCCAGCCGCGCGGGAAGTTGCCCACCTCGTAGCCCCACAGGTCCCACGCCTCGGCGATAACCTCGATGTGCTCACTGGCGGCGAAGTCCGCGATGGCGACCAGCAGCGGGTGGTCCGTGAAGAACCGCTTCTGGTTGGCCCAGTCCTCCGGGTGCGCCTCGTCCGGTTTGCGGCCCAGCACGGTGGCAAGGTCGAAGCGGAACCCGTCGACGCCCATGTCCGTGGTCCAGTAGCGCAGCGAGTCCAGCACCAGCCTGCAGGCGGCGTCCGACGAGAAGTTGAGCTGGTTGGAGGTGCCGGTGGCGCCGTCGACCAGCACGAAATCGGCGGTCATCTGGTAATAGTCGGCCGTGGCGAAGCCGCCCAGCGAGGTGAAGCCGGTGCTGTTGACGTCGCCGTCCCAGTTGCCGCCCTCGGCCGTGTGGTTGTAGACGACGTCGAGGTAGACCTCCATGCCGACGGAGTGGAAGGCCGACACCATCTCCTTGAACTCGCGCGTGGGGCCGCCGTAGCTCTGGTCCGACGAGTAGCCGCGGTGGGGCGCGAAGTAGCTCAGGGTCATGTAGCCCCAGGCATTGGTATAGCCGCGGCGGGCGGATTCCGACGCGTTGGTCTGCTGCAGCGGGAGCAGTTCGACGGTGGTGAAGCCCAGCGCCTTCAGGTAGGGCGCCATCATGCCGGCGCCCTTGTAGGTGCCGCGGAACTCGTCGGGGATGCTCTCGACGCCTTCGTAGCCGGGCTCGTCCTTCAGCAGTTCGCCCAGGCGGCAGACGGACGGGTGCCCGGTGAGCTGCGGCACCGAGACCTCGTAGATGGACGACTTCTCGGCGGGCAGGCGCGGCTTCTCGGCGATGGGCGTGTAATCGGTGATCACGATGCCCTTCGGGGCCTGGCGGGCGGTGTCGACCGAGCGCCGCGTGGGCAGCGGTTCCTCGGGCTCGACGTCCTCAGCCGCCGGGGTGGGGTCCACCTCCACCGGGCCGGTGCCGAACACCTCATCGTTGCCGTGCTCGAGGATGCTGTCGGAGAAGACGTTGTGGCTGATCTCGCGCGCATAGGGGTCGAACAGCACCTTGTTCGGGTTGAACCGGTTGCCGTCCTCGTCCATGTCCGCCTCGAAGCCCTCCTCCGTGCCGGGCTCCCAGGTGTCGACGTAGGGCCAGTTGCGGCCCCAGACCCGATAGCCGTACAGGGCCCCGAGCGGCAGGCCCTGGATGTTGGCGCGCCAGATCCCGTCCGGCCCCTTGGCGGGGAGGAAGGTGTGGGACGCGTCGGCGCCCAGCGCCTCCGGATAGATCTCCAGTTGGACGCGGGTGGCGGCCGGGGCGTGGACGGCGAACGTGATGCCTTCCGCCGAAGGGCTTGCTCCGAGCGGCCAGTCCGCGGTGGGCCAGCCGGGTTCGTCGAGTGCGATGATCATCCCTCGATTGTGGCAAACACTGGGGCCGCCCGGTAAAACACGCCTCATCCTGCGGCAGGCCGTACCCCGGCGGCGCCACCCCACACCATGAGAATTCTCCTCGGACGGGCACTCCGAGGGTCCCGCGGCGCCGTAGTCTCTCAGGATGTACAGGCACGTCTTCTGGGACCTGGGCGGGACGCTCGTCGACACCTATCCGGCGCTCGACGCGGCACTGGCCGACGTGGTGCGCAGCCACGGCCTCGAACTGTTGGATTCAGAGGTGGCGATGCTGACGCGCAGGTCGACGGGCGAGGCCATCGCCGCGCTGAGCGGGCGCTTCGACCTGCCGGAGTCGGAGTTCGAGGACGCCGAGGCTGCCTTGAAGACGCGGTGGAGGTCGGCTCCCCCGCCGGCCATGCCCGGCGCCCGGGAACTGCTGCGCGATGTCTCCGCGGCGGGCGGTCTCAACCTCGTGGTGACACACCGCGACCGCAGTTCCGCCCAGACGCTGCTGGACGGGCTGGGACTCGTCGTCGACGACCTCATCTCCACCTCCGACGGCCACCCGCGCAAGCCTTACCCCCAGCTGTACCTGATGCTGATGGAGCGGCACGGGCTGGACCCGGCGGACTGCCTGAGCGTGGGCGACCGGCCGATCGACGCGGAGGCCGCCATGGCGGCGGGGATGACGGCGGCCACGGTGGAGTCGGCTGCTGCTCCCGTCGACGACGCGGCCGAGCACTCAGTCGCCCACCTGGACGACCTGCGCCCGCTCCTGGGCCTCGATTCTCGGCCGCACGGGGCCTAGAGGAAGTCGTCCCAGCTGTCGACCTGGTCCTTCAACCGCTCGTAGAGCCCTTCGAACTGGTCCTTCTGACCGGAATCACTGAGGGCCTGGTCCACGGCGGAGATGGCGTCGCTGGCCAGTTGTTCGTCGCCGCTGCGGAGCGCGCTGGAGAGATCGCGCAGGCCGGCGTCGACGGCCTTGCGCGCATCGTTGTCGAGGTTGCCGCCCGTGAAGGCTTCACGTACGGCGGTGCTGAGCTCATCGGCCGCCGCCTGAGCCGACTGCGCGGCCCCCTCGATGTTGCCCGGGTCCGCCGGTGGGGGCGCCTGAGTGACAGGGGGCGCGGTCTCCACGGGCGGTTCAGTCTGCGGCGGAGGCGCCTCGGTGGTGACCGGGGCCGTCGTTGCCGGCGCAGCCGTCGTCGTCGCGGGGGCGGCCGAAGGGCTGGGGCTGGGCGAGGGCGTGGGGCTGGGGGACGCCTCGGTGGTCTGCGGGGAGGGTGAGACCGAGGGCGAGGCGTCGCCGCTCGGCGAGGCCGACGCCGGCACGGCAGCGGTGGGCGACCGGTCCGCCGTGAGCTGCGGGTCCCCGGACAGCAGCCACCAGGCGAAGCCGACCACCATCAGCACGGCCAGCGCGATGAGGCCGATCAACAGGCCGCGCCGGCTGCCCTCTTCCTCTTCTTCCATGGGCAGGAGGACATCGCTGTCCTCGGGCTCTGCGGCGGCCCGGGCCGGCGCGACCACGGGCGCCGCAACCACGGGGCCGGGTGCGTCGGCCGGGTAGGCCCGCATGGGCGCGGGGAGACCCGCGGCCGGCACCACTGCCGTGTCCTCCCCCACCACCACGGGCGGCGGGAGGAGTTGGGTGACGGCTTCGGCGGTCTCGGCGCGCAGCGCCGCCTCGAGGGTGGCCGCATCCGCCGGCCGGGCGTCCGGGTCCTTGGCCAGCATGGCGGTGACGATGGCGGCCAACTGCGGCGGCACGTCGGGACGGGCCTCCTGGATGTTGGGTACCGGCTCCGTGGCGTGGGCCATCATCGTGGACACCGCGGTGGGGCCCTGGAAGGGGGGCCGGCCGGTGATGAGGGCGAACAGCACGCAGCCGAGCGCGTAGATGTCTGCGCGCTGGTCGACCCGCATCCCGCGGGCCTGTTCCGGCGCCAGGTAGGCGGCGGTGCCGATGACGGCACCGGTGGCGGTCAGCGGCGAACCGGAATCTGCCACCGCCTCGTCGATGATGTGGGTGATGCCGAAGTCGAGCACCTTGACCGCACCGTCGGCGGCGCGGGCGATGTTGCCGGGCTTGACGTCGCGGTGCACCAGGCCGGCGTGGTGGGCGGCGCCGAGCGCCGCCGAGACCTGGATCGCAATGCTGCGGATCTCTTCGAACGGGAAAGCGCCGCGGGTCCGCAACTCGTCCGCCAGCGTGCTGCCGGGCAGCAGCTCCATGACGAGGAACGCCCGGTCGTTGTCGACGCCGGCGTCGAAGACGGTGACGATGTTGGGGTGGTTCAGGGCGGCCGTGACGCGCGTCTCCCGGCGGAAGCGTTCCGCGGTGACCTCCGCGTCCTCCATCTCCGCGACCACCTTGACGGCGACCTCGCGGTCCAGCACCTGATCCCGGGCGCGCCAGACGGTGGACATGCCACCACGACCGAGCCGCTCTTCGAGGAGGTAGCGGCCGGCGAGGACATACCCCGGGCCGGGTTGGCTGCGCTCCGTCATGGTCCGAGCCTAGCCCCCGTTCCTGTCAGGGGAGGACCTACCGTCTCACGCCCCTTGCCAGGAACGGTTGGCCGGCGGCTCAGTCGTCGTCGACCTCACCGGCCAGGGCCTTGGCCGCGAGATTCTCCTCCTCGGCCACCTCCCAGACCTCCTTGGCGGCCTGGAAGTTGAGCACGACGATGCCGAGACCGAGGATGAGGTCCGGCCATCCATTGGGCACCAGGGTGAGCGTCAGGAGGCCCATGGCGATGATGCCGATGTTGATGATCACGTCGTTGCGGGCGGCGAGCCAGGCGGCCTTGGTCATGGATCCGCCGTGGTCGCGCTGGCGCAGCAACAGGAACGCGCACAGGGAGTTGACCACCACGGCGCCGCCCGCGGTGAGGATCAGCGACAGGGGATCCGGCGCGTCCGGGTTGGAGAACTTGGCCACCGCCTGCCACAGCGCCGCGGCGGCGGGGGCCAGGATGACCAACCCCATGACCTTGCCGGCCTTCGCGCGCCGCGCAAGCGGCCAGCCCAGCGCGGCGAAGATCAGCAGGTTGACGGTGGTGTCCTCGAGGAAGTCGACCGAATCCGCGAAGAGCGACACGGACCCGATGGCCCACGCCACCGTCGCTTCGATGAAGAAGTAACCCAGGTTCAGGCCCGCCACCACCAGCACGGTGCGGCGGAGCAGGCGGGCTTTGGCGGGGTCGAGCTCGATCACGGGCTGAATGTACTACCACATGCAATGTCCGCCAGCAGGGGGGCGTCCGCGCGGGTCCACACAGGGAGGTCCCCACTGGAGGAGATCTGATGCGGCGGCCCGTCAGCCTTCCGCGAGCACGTCCTTCATGGACTCCGGGCCCCACGTGAGGATCTGGGCGTTGGGGATGGCCGTGAAGAGGACGGCGTTGCCGTGGCCCACGAAGACCGTCTGGTCCTCGCTGGGCTCGGCGTAGATCTCGTAGCCGGCGTCCGCGGCGCTGCTCATGATGGAGTCGATGACGGGCTGGGGGTCCTCGTCGATCATCATCACGGCGGACTGCTCCGACTGGGTCACGATGGTGCTCTCCGGCAGCTTCATGCCCTTCGGCACGGTGACGTCCATGGGCCCGACCTTGATCACCTCGGTCTGGATCTCCCCGGTGAACGCCTCCTCCTCCGGCTGCGGGAGACCGCTCTGGGTGCCGCCCGCCGGGGCGGACGCGGTCACCTCGGGCGCGGGCGTCGGTTCTTCCGAGCCGGTGCAGGCAGCCAGCGAAAGCGCGGCGACAACGGTGACGGCAAGTGCGCCGGGTCTCATCCTCATGGGCGCAATTCTATGCAGCGTCCGGGGACAGGCCCTCGAAGAGGTCCGTGGCCGGCCCGTCGCCCTGCGGGAACGGCTGCCCGGCACCGAGGAGATAGGCCTCCCCCGCGCCGGGGAGTTCCTGCATGATCGAGAAGAACTGCCAGAACGGGTCCTCCGCGTTGACCTGGCTGCGGTGCGTGAAGAGCGCGCGGCGGCAGATGTCAAGGTACGGCTGCAGCTCGACCACCGCGACGATCTGTTCCGGGTCCGGGCCGAAGCGGCGCTCCGCCTCGTCGTCGCTGTGGTCGTGATCAGCACCCCACAGCTCCAGACCACGCTCGCGGGCGATGGCGTAGGCCTCCGCCCACCGGCTGGTGTTGTGCGTGTTCCAGAGCACCCGCTGCACCTGCCACGGCGATCCGAGATCCGGCCGGTGCGACGGAGTGGCCGCCAGCTGCACGGCGTACATCAGCACGCGGTGGGCCTGGATGTGGTCCGGGTGGCCGTAGTTGCCGTGCGGGTCATAGGTGACAGCCACCTGCGGGCGGCGGGTGCGGATGACCTCGACGAGGTGGTCCGCCGCCTCGAGGAGGTCTGCGCGCCAGAACGCGTTGTCCGGCATCTCGTCGGGCACGCCCGCGCGGCCCGCCTCCGTGGTGATCATCCCGCTGTCGTGGTAGCGGCCGACCCCGCCGAGGAAGAGGTGGTCCGTGACGCCGATGACACTCATGGCCTGCGCGATCTCCTCCTGCCGGTGCACGCCCAACTCCTGCGGGGAGTAGTGCGCCCAGTCGGGCACCAGGATCTCGCCGAGTTCGCCCAGCGTGCAGGTCACGAGCGTGACCTGGGCGCCTTCGGCGAGGTACCGGGCCATGGTGGCGGCGGACTGGCTGGATTCGTCGTCGGGATGGGCGTGCACGAGCAGGAGCCGGCGATCAGGGAGCATGTCCTTCAGCATAGGCACCGTCAGTTCCTGAGCAGAGTGGCGAACTCGACGAAGTCGTCGACCTCAACCTTGCGCTTCGAGCCCACGAGGGCGTCGGCGAGTTCGTCGGCGCCGGCGCGGACGCGGCGGCCCAGCGAGGCGACACCCGGGCCGCCGAAGTCCGACGTCGCGGCGAAGATGGCCGTGCGCATGGTCAGCGCGCCCAGGTAGCTGAAGAGGGGGCGCATGGCGAACTCGAGCATCAGCGAGTGGCGCTCCGTGCCGCCGGTGGCGGCCATGAGGACCTGCTTGCCCTTGAGCGTGTCCATGTCGAGGATGTCGAAGAAGCTCTTGAACAGGCCGGACATGGAGGCCGAGAACGTGGGACTGACGACGATGAGGCCGTCCGCGGCGGCCACGGCGTCGGTGATGCGGGCCAGTTCGCCGGTGGGGAACCCGGTGAGCATGGCGTCGACGATGGGGTGGGCCAGCTCGCGGAGTTCCGCGACGGTGACCTCGAGCTCCTCCCCCTTGGCGGCGAGGGAATCACGCAGCCGGGCGACGATGTCGTCGCTCAGCACGCGGGTGGACGACGGCGACCCCAGGCCGCCGGAAATAACGACGATGCGCTGCATGTGTCTCTCCTCAGAGCTTGTTGTCGTCTTCGGCGCGGGTGCCGGTCCAGCGGTCCACCTGCGGCTCGCCGGGCGCCGCCTCCTCGACGGGCCCCCGGGTGGCGAGCAGGCTCGCGTGGGTGGGGGCGTCGGGCACGTGCGCGGGCTTGAGCTTCGCGAACTCCTTGCGGAGCACGGGCACGACCTCTTCGCCGAGCAGGTCGAGCTGCTCGAGCACCACCTTCTGCGGCAGGCCGGCGTGGTCCATGAGGAACAGCTGGCGCTGGTAGTCGCCGGCGTACTCGCGGAAGCCGAGCACCCGCTCGATGACCTGTTGGGGCGACCCGACGGTGAGCGGCGTCTCGCGGGTGAAGTCCTCCAGCGACGGGCCGCCGCCGTAGACGGGGGCGTTGTCGAAGTAGGGGCGGAACTCGCGCACGGCGTCCTGCGAGTTCTTGCGCATGAAGACCTGGCCGCCGAGGCCGACGATCGCCTGATCCGCCGAGCCGTGGCCATAGTGCTCGTAGCGGCGGCGGTACAACTCCACCATCCGCCGGGTGTGCGAGGAGGGCCAAAAGATGTTGTTGTGGAAGAAGCCGTCACCGTAGTAGGCGGCCTGCTCCGCGATCTCGGGCGAGCGGATGGAGCCATGCCACACGAACGGCGGGATGCCGTCCAGCGGGCGGGGGGTGGAGGTGAAGCCGTGCAGCGGGGTGCGGTACTTGCCCTCGAAGTTGACGACCTCCTCGCGCCACAGCGCGTGCAGCAGCGAGTAGTTCTCGACGGCGAGGCCGATGCCCTCGCGGATGTCCTTGCCGAACCAGGGGTAGACGGGGCCGGTGTTGCCGCGTCCCATCATGAGGTCGACGCGGCCCTCCGCCAGGTGCTGCGCGTAGGCGTAGTCCTCGGCCAGGCGCACCGGGTCGTTGGTGGTGATGAGCGTGGTGGCGGTGGAGAGGAGGATCTTCTCGGTCTTCGCGGCCAGGTACGCCATCAGGATGGGCGGGTTGGCCGGCGCGATGAACGGCGGGTTGTGGTGCTCACCGGTGGCGAACACGTCCAGACCCACTTCCTCAGCCTTCATGGCGAGCTCGACGGTGGCCCGGATGCGGGCATTCTCCGTGGGCGTCCGGCCCGTGGTGGGGTCCGTGGTGACGTCACCGATGGTGAAGATGCCGAACTGCATGGTGTGCCTTTCCTTCAAGCTGATGTCATCACTGTACAACATGCTTGAGGATTCAACTATTCCTCTCCCCGGGCCCAAGCGCGCCGGCAGCTCAGGGTTGCAGCACCACCTTGATGCAACCGTCGGACTTGGTCTGGAACATCTTGTACGCCTCCGAGGCCTCAGACAGCGGCACGCGGTGCGTGGCGAAGCCCTCCAGCCCCATGACGTCGCCGTCCTCCAGCGCGAGTGCCAACAGCTCGTCGGTCCACCGTGGCACGTTGCACTGGCCGAGGCGCAACGTCAGCTGCTTGTCGAACAACGTCATCATGGGCATGGGATCGACCATCCCGCCGTAGACGCCGGCGACCGACAGGACGCCGCCGCGACGGACGGCGTCGATGGCGGTGTGGAGGGCATCCAGCCTGTCGATGCCGAGGTGTTTGAACATCTGGCGGCCCACCGGCTTAGGCATCCGGGCGGTCCCGGCGATGATCTGCGCGGTGAGCGGATTGCCGTGCGCCTCCATCCCGACGGCATCGATGACGCAGTCCGGGCCGCGGCCGTCCGTACGTCCGCGCAGCGCCACGGCGACATCCTTGACCTGACGGTAGTCGACGGTCTCCGCGCCCCACTCCTCGGCCAGGCGGAGCCGCTCGTCGACGAGGTCGACGCCCAGCACCCGGGTGGCGCCCTGGCGGAACGCGGAGCGCACCGCCATCTGCCCCACCGGGCCCAGCCCGAGGACCGCGACGGTGTCGCCGGGCTTCACCTCCGCGTACTTCGCCGCCTGCCACGCGGTGGGGAGGATGTCGCTGAGGTAGAGGAACCGCTCGTCGTCGAAATCGGCCGGGAGCTTCGCCGGCCCGAAGTCGGCGTGCGGCACCCGCACCCGCTCCGCCTGCCCGCCCGGCACGCCGCCGTACATCGAGGTGTACCCGAACAGCGCCGCCCCCCGGCCCTGTTCGCGCACCTGCGTGGTCTCGCACTGCGTATGGAGGCCGCGGGTGCACATCCAGCAGTGGCCGCAGGTAATGGTGAACGGGACCACCACGCGGTCACCCACGGCGAGGTTCTGCACCGCGCCGCCGACCTCCTCGACGATGCCCATGAACTCGTGGCCGAGAATGTCGCCCTTCTCGAGGAACGGCGCGAAAGTGGAGTAGAGGTGCAGGTCCGAGCCGCAGATGGCGGTGGAGGTCACGCGCAGCACGGCGTCTGTGGGCTCCATGATCCGCGGCTCGTCGACCTCCACGGTGCGGATGTCTTCAATGCCTTGCCAGGTGACTGCAAACATGTTCCAGCCTCACATGACGCGGCCGGCGGCGACACCCCTCATGGGGTGGTGCTGGGGCGGCTCCGCCTGAGGCGAAACAAGAACTCCGTGACGACAGCGGCCCTCGGTCAGACGACGCGGCGCATCCAGCCGTGCTTGTCCTCCGCGCGGCCGTACTGGATGTCCACGAGGTGTTGGCGGATCTCGCGGGTCTTGCTGCCCGGCATGCCGTCGGCCACCTCCTGGGGGCCGCAGTCCGGGGAGTTGAAGCCGGTGATGGGGGTCACGACGGCGGCGGTGCCGCAGGCGAACACCTCGGCGATCTGGCCGCTGGCCACGCCATCGAGCACCTCGTCGATGGAGATCCTGCGTTCCACGGCCTTGAGGTCATGATCCGCCGCGAGTTCCAGGATGGATTCGCGCGTGACGCCCGGCAGGATGGTGCCGAGGGCCGGCGTGAGCAGTTCGCCGTCGGCCGTCACGAACATGATGTTCATGGTGCCGCACTCCTCCACCCACTTGCGCTCCGCGCCGTCGAGCCACAGCACCTGGCCGCAGCCGTTGGCCGCCGCCTCCTCCGTGGCGATCAGGCTGGCGGCATAGTTGCCGCCGCACTTGGCGGTGCCGGTGCCGCCGGGGGCGGCGCGCGTGTAGTTGGGGGTGATCCACAGCTTCACGGGCTCCGAGTAGTACGGGCCCGCGGGCGTGGCGATCACGGCGTAGCGGTAGGTGTTGGCCTCGCGGACGCCGAGATAGGGCTCCGAGGCGATGGTGAACGGGCGCAGGTAGAGACTCTGCTCGTTCTCGCTGACCGGCACCCAGTGGTGCTCCAGCTTCACCAGTTCCTCCACCGACGCGAGGAAGAGGTCTTCGGGCAGGACGGCCATGCCCAGGCGGCGGGCGGAGTTCACGAAGCGGGCGGCGTTGCGCTCGGGACGGAACAGCCAGATCGAGTCGTCGTCGTGGCGGTAGGCCTTCAGTCCCTCGAAGATCTCCTGGCCGTAGTGCAGGACGGCGGAGGCGGGGTGCAGCGCCCATTCGGTGGTGGGCACGATGCGCGGTTCCTGCCAGCCGTCGCCACTGATGTAGTCGATCACTGCCATGTGGTCCACGTAGTAGCGACCGAAACCGGGGTCTGCGAGCGCCGCGTGACGGGCTGCTTCGGCGGTGGGGGTCGTGCTGCGTTTGATGGAGAACTGGGCCATGGAGGTGATGGTATCCCCGACGCACACCGGCGCCGGCGGGGGTCCACTCATCAAACCGCGGCTGAGCACCAGCCCCATCCATGCCGCACGGCCCGAATCCAGATGTGGGGCCGTGGACGACGCCGAATCTAGATGTGGCGCGTCCTCCCGGCCGACGAGAGGTCGCCGCCACCCGTCCGCCCGGCCTAGGCTGGCGCCATGACCGAACAGACCAGGAGCCCCCGCGCCGTCGACGTGCAGCGCGTGTCGTCCACCGATTTCCGCGCCACCAACGAGCGCGGCGGCGAGATCGCCATCGGCACCGGCGGCGACGACCTCTTCACCCCCGTGGAACTCCTGCTGGCCGCCATCGCGGCCTGCGGCTCCATCGACGTCGACATGCTGACCACCCGCCGCGCCGTGCCCGACGTGTTCGCCGTCGAGGCGTCCGGCACCAGCGTCAAGGACGAGACGGGCAACCGCCTGGAAGACATCCGGGTCACGTTCGACGTGCGCTTCCCTGAGGGGGAGGACGGCGACCGGGCCCGCCGGATCCTCGACAAGTCCATCGAGCGCGCCCGGGATGTCCTCTGCACCGTCTCGCGCACCGTCGCCCTCGGCACCCCGGTGGAAATGGTCCCGGCCAACCGGGAATGAAATGGCCCTCCCCCGGGTTGGGAGATGGGCAGGGCGGCTGACCGGCCGACCCGAATGAACACAGGAGCCGTCATGAAGAAACTCTGGAAAGCAGTCGCCGCCATAGCAGCCATGGGCGTGATGCTGACCGGCTGCGGCGGCTCCGACGACGGAGCGGATCCCGCAGTGGTGGGCGCAGACCCCGAGGCCGCCATCGAGATCGGCTCCATCTACGAGCCCGGCAACCTCAGCAACACCGGCGGCGGCGGCCAGGGCGTCACCGAGGCCCTGGGCGGCAACGTCTACGAGGCCCTGATCAAGCTGAACGACGACGGCTCCATCAGCAACCTCCTCGCGGAGGACTACGCGGTCAGCGACGACGGCCTCACCTACACCTTCACGCTGCGCGACGGCGTGAAGTTCCACTCCGGCCGCGACCTGACCGCAGCAGACGTGCAGGCCAGCTACGAGGCAGTGGTGGCCGAGGATTCCCAGGCGGCCCGCAAGTCCAGCTTCGCCGTCGTGGATTCCGTGGCGGCCCCCGACGACAAGACGGTGGTCTTCACGCTCAACTCGAAGTCCATCTCATTCCCGTACTACATGGCCTACGTGTGGATCGTGAACCCGGAACTCGGCGACCCGCTCACAGAGACCGACGGCACCGGCCCCTACACGCTGGACGAGTGGAAGCGCGGCAGCACGCTCAGCCTGGTGCGCAACGACGACTACTGGGGCGACAAGGCCAAGAACGGCCGCGTCACCTTCAACTACTTCACCGACGCCAGCGCCTTGGGCAACGCCCTACTGACCGGCCAACTCGACCTGGTCACCACCATCCAGAGCCCGGATTCGCTCGTCCCGTTCGAGGACAACGACGAGTTCCAGATCAGCGAGGGCACCTCGACGGTGAAGGAACTGCTGGCGTTCAACGACCGGGTCGCCCCGTTCGACGACGCCCTCGTCCGCAAGGCGGTCTACTCCGCCGTCGACCGCGAGAAGCTCCTCAACGCGATCTGGGACGGCCGCGGCACGCTGATCGGCTCCATGGTGCCGCCCACGGACCCCTGGTACGAGGACCTCACGGACCTCAACCCGTACGACCCGGAGCTCTCCAAGGAACTGCTGACCGAGGCGGGCCTGGCGGACGGCTTCGAGTTCGAACTCCAGACCCCCAACTACGACCCGCACCCGCAGGTGGCCGAGTTCCTGAAGTCGGAGCTGGCCAAGGTGGGCATCACGGTCAACATCAAGACCATCACCGCCGACGAGTGGTACTCCAACGTGTTCAAGGAGCGCGCCTTCGAGGCCACGCTGCAGGAACACGTCAACGACCGCGACGTGGTCTGGTACGCCAACCCCGACTTCTACTGGGGCTACGACAACGCCGAGGTGCAGACGCTCGTGGCCGAGGCAGAGCAGGCGGATTCGCCCGAGGCGCAGGCGGAGAAGCTGAAGGAGGCCAACCGGATCATCGCGGATGAGGCCGCCAGCAACTGGCTCTACCTGTTCCCGCAGATCGTCGTGGCGCACAAGGACATCAGCGGGTTCCCGGTCAACGGCCTGAACTCCCAGTTCTTCGTCTACGGCATCACCAAGGGCTAATCTTTGGCAATGATCCAGCGGGAAACCCGGGCGGGCGCATGACCAGTTACCTGGTGCGCCGGCTCGGGTTTCTGCTGCTGAGCTTCCTGCTGGCGATGCTGCTGATCTTCGTGCTGCTGCGCCTCCTGCCGGGCGACCCGGCCAACGCGCTTCTCTCCGTCGACGCCACGCCGGAACAGATCCAGGCGGCGCAGGAGCAGGTGGGGTCCAACCTGCCGCTCTGGGAACAGCTCACCACCTGGCTCTCCGATGTTGCCCGGCTCGATCTGGGCAACTCCTTCATCTCCGGTAGCCCCGTCCTGCCCGACATCGCCCAACGCCTGACCGTCACGCTGCCGTTGACACTCATCGCGTTCATGCTGTCGGTCGTCGTCGCCGGCCTGCTGGGCTACACCGCGGCCGTGCGCTCGGATACCCGGCTGGGCGTGCTGCTGTCAGGCGTGGCGCAGCTGGGCATCGCGGTGCCGGTGTTCTGGATCGGCATCCTGCTCGTCTGGTTGCTCGCGCTGGAACTGCGGCTGCTCCCCTCTGGCGGTTTCCCGCGCACCGACTGGGAGGATCCGGTCGCCGCGCTCACCTCGTTGACACTGCCCGTGATCACCATCGTGTTCGTGATGAGTGCGTCCCTGACCCGGTACGTGCGCTCCGCGGTGCTGGACGTGCTGGACGCGGACCATCTGCGCAACGCCCGCGCCCTGGGCGCGAGCCCCACCGAGGCCTTCCTCCGTCACGGGCTGCGCAACGCGTCGGTGCCGGTGATCTCCATCCTGGGCATCGAGCTGGCGTCCACCCTGCTGGGCGCCGTGGTGGTGGAGGCCGTCTTCAACCTGCCGGGGCTGGGATCCATGCTGACCAAGGCCATCGCGGAGCACGACTACCCCAGCATCCAGGGCGTGCTGCTGGTCACCACGCTGTTCGTGCTGTTGATCGGTTTCCTCGCCGACGTGGTGCAGCGCGTCGTGGACCCGCGGCTGCGCGTCTCACTCTCGGGGGCCGACGCATGAGCGCCCCGGTCGAGCTGCCCGCGGCCGTCGTGCCCGCGCCGGCCCGCCGGCGGGCGCGGTTGCCGCTGACGCTGCTGGTGGGCACGGCATTCCTGCTGTCCGCCGTGGCGCTCGGAGTCGTCTCCCTCGTCTGGTTGCCGTTCGACCTGGCGGACACCTCCGGCGGGCGCCTCGAACCGCCCGGCACCCAGCACTGGATGGGCACCGACAGGCTGGGCCGCGACACCTTCAGCTTCATCATGGCCGGCACCCGCATCGCGCTGACCGTCGGCGTGGGCAGCTCGGCCATCGCCATGGTGGTGGGCACGGTCATCGGGCTGATCGCCGCGTTCTCCAGGGGCTGGCTCGACGACATCCAGTCGTCGCTGCTCGACGTGCTCATCGCGTTCCCCACGTTGCTGTTGGCCATGCTCATCGGCGCCGCGCAGGGCGCGAGCCTGGGCTCCGCCGTCGTCTCCATCGGGCTGGCGGCCTCCGCGATCGTCGCGCGCCTCACCCGCATCCTCGCCAAGAGGCTGCTGGGCGCGCAGTTCGTCACGGCGGCCCGCACGTCGGGCACCGGTTGGCTGGGCATCATCCGCTCGCACCTGCTGCCCAACATGTGGCCCACGCTCGTGGTGGCGGGCGCGCTGATCTTCGGGGCCGCCGTGCTGGCCGAGGCGTCGCTGTCCTACCTGGGGTTGGGCGTGCCGCCGCCCAACTCGTCGCTGGGGCGGTTGCTGCAGGAGTCGCAGTCGACGGTGAACTCGGCGCCCTGGGGAGCCGTCGCGCCGGGTGTGGTCATCGTGATCATCGTGTTGGGTGCCAACTTCGTCGCCGACGGGCTGCGCGAGCGGCTCGACCCGACGCGGAGGGAGCGGTCGTGAGCTACCTCGACGTCTCCGATCTCGCCGTCGTGGCCGGCGGCCGGCGGGTGGTGGACGGAGTGTCGTTCGCCGTCGACGCCGGTGAGCGCGTGGGCATCATCGGCGAATCCGGCTCCGGGAAGTCGCTGAGCATCTTCTCGGTGCTGGGGCTGCTGCCGCGCGGGCTGCGGGCCTCCGGGTCCGTCCGGGTGGCCGGGCAGGAGGTCATCGGCGCCTCGGAACGGGTCCTCGCGGGTGTCCGCGGCGCGAAGGTGGCGATGGTGTTCCAGGATCCCTCCACCGCTCTGGATCCCCTGACGCGCGTGGGGGCGTTCCTCGCCGAACCGCTGCGCCGACACCGTGGGCTCGGCGGCTCCGGCCTGGAGGCGGCCATCCGGCAGGCCCTGGACGAGGTGGCGCTGCCGTCGACGGACCGGGTGCTGCGGGCCCTCCCGCACGAACTGTCCGGCGGGCAACGCCAGCGCGTGGCGATCGCGGCCGCCCTGGCGTGCCGGCCGAAGATCCTGCTCGCGGACGAGCCCACCACCGCGCTCGACGTGACGGTGCAGGCCGGCGTCCTGAGCCTGCTCGCCCGGGTGGTGGAGGAACACGAGATGGGGTTGCTGTTCGTCTCGCACGACCTCGCCGTCGTCTCGCAGACCGTCACACGGGCGCTGGTGATGCGCGACGGACGCGTCGTGGAGGAGGGGCCGGTGGAGGCCCTGATCACGGACCCCCGTGACCCGTACACGCACCGGCTGGTGGGCAGCGCTCGGGCGCTGGACCGTGCGCTGACCACCGGGAGGCTCGAGTGACGATCCTGGCGCTGGAGGGCGCCACCTACCGCTACCGCGGGGCCACAGAGCCGGCCCTGCAGGGGCTCGACCTCGCCGTCGACAAGGGGCGGAGCTTGGGCGTGGTGGGCGAATCGGGCTCCGGCAAGACCACCGCGCTGCGGCTGCTGCTGGCACTGGCGTCGCCCAGCGAGGGGCGGGTGCTGTTCGACGGCGAGCCGCTGTCGCTGCGGAACGCCGGGCAGGTGCGGCGGCTGCGTCGCGCGGTGCAGCCGGTCTTCCAGGACCCGTACGCGTCGCTGGACCCGCGGATGCGGGTGGACCGCATCGTGGCCGAGCCGCTGGTGTCGCTGGCGGTGGAGCGCGACGGTGCCCGCCGTCGAGCCCGGGTGGCCGACGCATTGGCGGAGGTGGGCCTGGAGTCCGACGCCCTGAAGCGCTACCCGCACGAGTTCTCCGGCGGGCAGCGGCAGCGCATCGCCATCGCCCGGGCCCTCGTGACCAACCCCGAGGTGCTGATCGCCGACGAGCCGGTGAGCGCCCTCGACGTGACCACGCGCATCGAGGTGATCGCGCTCTTCGACAGGCTGCGGAAGGACCGCGGGCTGAGCATCGTGATGGTGTCGCACGACGTCAGCGTCGTGGCCGCGCTGTGCGACGAGACGGTCGTCCTGCAGGACGGCCGGCTCGTCGAATCCGGCCCCACCATGGAGGTGCTGAACGCACCACGGGAGCCCTACACCCAGGCGCTGATCGCCGCTATCCCGCGGCTCGGGGCCGGCGCTGGATAGGGTGACGGCGTGACCACGGACTCCTCCGACGTCGCGCGCAGGCCGGGATGGAGCGCGTCGCTGATTCCCGCCGCGCTGGTCTCCCTGTCCGCGTTCTTCCTCTTCGGCCTCGAGGCCCGGCCCGTCGGTTACCTGACGATGGCGCTCGGCATCGCCCTGGCCGTCTGGCTCGACCGGGTCCTGCTCCGCGACCTCCTGCTGGTCGCCGTCGGCCTCATCATCGTCTCCACCATCTCGGTGCGCGCCGACGTGAGTTGGGGCAACGTGGCGCTGATGGGCACGGTGCTGACGCTGGCCGTGGCGGTGCCGTACCTGCTCAACCGCTTCGGCTACGGAGACCACACCATCCGTTTCCACTGGCTCTCAGGCCGCTGGACGACATGGATGTGGGCCTACCTGCTGGCGGTGCCGGTGATCGGCTGGGTGCTGCTGCCCACCTACTTCGTGCGCTCCGGTGCGTACCGCAACTGGCCCGCGCTCGAGGACTGGACGGAGGTGGCCCGCTTCTTCGTCGGCGTGAACTTCGTGGGCTCCTGGGACGAGTTCTTCTTCATCATCACGATCTTCGTGCTGCTGCGCCGGCACTTCTCCTTCTGGTTCGCCAACGTGTTGACCGCGATGATCTTCGTGTCGTTCCTGTGGGAGTTGGGCTACCGGGAGTGGGGCCCGCTGCTCACCACTCCGTTCGCCCTCCTCCAGGCGTACCTGTACTCGAAGACCCGCTCGCTACTGTACGTGCTGGTGGTGCACCTGCTGTTCGACGTGGTGGTGTTTCTGTCGATCGTGCACGTGCGCTATCCCGAACTGCAGATCTTCTTCTACCTGTGGTGACTCAGCCCTGCTTGCGGGCCTTCTCCAAGCGGGCGTACATCTCGTCCACCAACTCGCGGAAGCGCTTCTCCACCTCGCGACGGCGCACCTTCAGCGTGGGCGTCAGCAGGCCGTTGTCCATGGTGAATTCCTCATGCAGGACGGTGGTCTCCTTCGGCCGCTCCTGCGATGGCAGCCGCGCCGTGATCTCGTCGACGCGGCGGCGCAGCTCGTCGAGCAGTTCGCTCGAGTTCATCCAGTCCTTCATCTCCCCCGGCCAGGAGAAGCGCTTGGCCAGTTCCTCCACCGCGGGCAGCGACGGCTTGACCAGCAGCGTCACGAACGGCCTGTTGTCGCCGAGCAGCACGGCGTGTTCGAACAGCGGGTCCGCCAGGATCAGTCCCTCGATGGGCTGCGGGGCGACGTTCTTGCCGCCGAGGGTGACGATGATGTCCTTCAGCCGGTCCGTGATGATGAGGAAGCCGTCGGTGTCGACGTAGCCGACGTCGCCGGTGTGCAGCCAGCCGTCCTTGATCACCTGGTCTGTGGCCTCCTGGTCGTTCCAGTAGCCCAGCATGACGTTGAGACCCTTGTAGAGGATCTCGCCGAAGTCGCCGATCCGGAGTTGGCCACCTGGCAGCACCTTGCCCGTGGTGTTCTCCTTGAAGTCGTCCGGCGCGTTGAACGACACCAACGGCGAGGCCTCGGTCAGCCCGTAGCCCTGCATCACCGGCAGACCCACCGACGCGAAGAACTCCTCGATCTCCGGACGCAGCGGGGCGCCGCCGCAGGCCAGCACGGTCTTCGGGCCGCCCAGCGCGGCGCGGACGTTGCCGAGCACCAGCTTGTCGGCGATCCGCAGCTTCGCGCGGAGCGAGGCGCCGGGCTCACGGCCGGCGCGGAACGCGTACTGGTTGTGCCTGCCCACCTTCAACGCCCAGGCGAAGATCGCGCGCTTCACCGGCGACCCGCCGGCCTTCTGGTGCGCCGTGGTGTAGACCGTCTCGAACAGCTTCGGCACCGAGACCATCAGGGTGGGCTGGGCCAGCACCATCTGCTCCGCGACGGTGCGCGCGTTCTCGACGTAGGTGTTCATGCAGCCGTGCATCAGCACGACGTAGGTCCAGGCCCGCTCCAGCGCATGCGAGAGTGGCAGGAACGACAGCGAGTGGTCGTCGGGGGTGATGTCGAAGAACTGGTCCAGCGCCTCGGACTGCATCACGAACGCCTTGTGCTGGAGCATCACGCCCTTGGGGTTGCCGGTGGTTCCGGAGGTGTAGATGATCGAGGCGAGGTCGTCCCCGTCGGCCCCGGCGAAGCGCTCTTCGACGGCGGGGGTGGGCTCGGCCAGGAAGTCGGCGTAGCTCACGATCTGGGGCGGCATGCCGTCGTACGGCCTGGTGATGATGACATGCTCCAGCTCCGGCAGGGAGTCGAACACCTCCAGCACCCGTTCGGCCTCAGACTGGTTGCCGACGAACATCACCGTCAGGCCCGAATCCCCCGCGATGTGCTGGATCTGCTCCGGCGTGGAGGTGGCGTACAACGGCACGGGCACCGCGCGCACCGTGCCGGAACCCAGGTCGATCTCGGACCACTCGGGGCTGTTGCCCAGGAAGATGCCGACGCGCCCACCGGTCTCGACCCCGAGGTTCAGGAGCCCCTGACCGACCCGTCGGATCTGCTCACCGAACTGCGCGTAGGTCTGCGTCCGCCACGCGTCGTTCTCGCGGATTCTGGTGGCGGTGCGCTGGCCATGCTGCTCGATGATGCTGCGGACGCGTGCGACGACGTGGTTCATGGGGTTCCCCTCCGTTGGGCGTTGTCCAGCCTAACGCGCAGCGGCACAGACCTGCCCGTCGGTGTCTAGACTTGACGGACCCCAACCTTGGAAGTGACATGACTGACTGAGCCGGGCGCGCCCGTTGGCGTGCCGTCCACCAGACCGCATCCCAGCGACCCCTCAGGACCCCTCATGGCTCATTGCCCTGCCGTCGTCGCAGACGGCCTCTCCTTCCACCTGCCCAACGGAGCCGTCATCCTCGACGGCGTCTCCGCCACCTTCCCGGCTGCCCGGACGGGGCTCATCGGGCCCAACGGCTCCGGGAAAACCACCCTGCTGCGCCTCATCGCCGGCCGCCTCCAGCCGACGGCGGGCCAGCTGCTCGCCTCCGGGCGGGTGCACCTCCTGCCCCAGCGCGTGTCGACTGCGGGCTCGGTCGCCGGCCTGCTCGGCATCACACCCGTCCGATCCGCGCTGCGGGCCATCGAATCCGGGTCCGTAGACCAGGCGCAGTTCGACGCCGTCGGCGAGGACTGGGATGTGGAGCCCCGCGCCCTGGCCGCACTGGCCACGCTCGGGCTGCCGGTCGAGACGGACTTCCTCGACCGCGACGCCGGCTCGCTGTCCGGCGGCGAAGCCACCCGGATCGCCCTGGCGGGCGCGCGGCTCGCCCGAGCCGACATCACCCTGCTCGATGAGCCCACCAACAACCTCGACACCCGCACCCGACGGTGGCTCAACGAGGCCCTCAGCGCCTGGGACGGCGCGGTCATCGTCGTCAGCCACGACCGCGACCTGCTGGAGCGCGTGGACGCGCTGGTGGACCTCGATCCCCGCGGCACCGTCAGCTTCGGCGGCCCGTTCAGCGCCTACCAGGAGCAGCGCGCCGCCGCCCAGGCCACGGCTGAGCGGCGACTCCGGGAGGCCGACGCCGAGGTGTCCCGCGCGAAGCGTGCCGCGCGGGCCGAGCTGCAGCGGCAGGCTCAGCGAGACCGCTCCGGGCGGCGAGAGCGGGCCAAGGGCAACGTGGACAAGATGGCCGCCCACTACTTCCAGGACCGCGCGGACAAGGGATCCGGCGCCAAGGCGACGGCGCACGCGGGGGCCGTCGCCGACGCGCTGGACACGCGCAGCCGCGCGGACGCCGCGGCACGGGCCCCGGAGGTGATCAGGATCGACCTGCCGGACACGGCGGTGCCGCCGGGCAAGCGGGTCCTGGCCCTGCGTCAGCCCGGGGAGTCGCCGCTGGAGGTGGTCGGCCCCGAGCGGATCCGCCTCACGGGAGACAACGGGGCGGGCAAGTCCACCCTGCTCGGCCGGCTGCTGAGCAGCGGCACCGCTTCCCACCTCCTGGGCGATGTTGACGTCACGCTCCCGCCCCAGGTGCCCGTCGGCGTGCTGACCCAGAGCCTCGACGAGTTGGACGCTTTCCCCTCCGCCCTCGAGGCGGTGCGGGCGGCCACCCCGGGCCGGACGCCGCACGACGCCCAGGTGCTCCTGGCGCGGTTCCTGATCAGGGGCGACCGTGCGGACCAGCCGCCGGCCACCCTGTCCGGAGGCGAACGGTTCCGGCTGGGGCTGGCGCGCACGCTGTTCGCGGATCCGGCGCCCCAGCTTCTGGTGCTCGACGAACCCACCAACAACCTCGACCTGGCGTCGGTGGGGCAACTGGTGGCCGCGCTCGGCGACTACCGCGGCGCACTCCTCATCGTCACCCACGACGCGCACCTCGCCCGCGACCTGCACGTCACCCGTCGCTGGGATCTCACCCGGGAGGCGGGCGACGTGCGGATCAGTGACCGGTGAGGCGTCAGCCGCGCGCCCTGTCGGCCGCGATCACGCGACGCATGCCCTCAATGGCGGTGGGGATCAGGTTGCCGATCTGCGACGCTGCCTTCTCCTCGTCGGTCATGGGCTGGAAATCGTGGTGACCCATGATCATCATCACGCCGCCGGCGCGTACGCGGCGGGTGGCGGCGACGAGGAACAGCGTGGCACATTCCATCTCGGAGACCAGGCAGCCGCCCTTCACCCAGGCGTCCCACCGCTCCTTCAGGCGCGACGCCACGGGCATCGAATCCGGCGAGTGCTGCCCGTAGAAGGAGTCCTTCGACTGCGAGACGCCCACGTGGTAGCGCTTCCCCATGTCCCGCGCGGCCTCGGTCAGGCCCATGACGAGGTCCTGGTGGGCGACGGCGGGGAACTCCATCGGCAGGTAGTGCAGGCCAGTGCCCTCGTCACGGATGGCGGCGTTGATCACGGCGACATCGCCGGGCTGCGTCTCCGGCTGCATGGCGCCGGAGGTGCCGACGCGCATGAAGGTGTCGGCGCCCACGTGGATGAGTTCCTCGACGGCGATCGCTGTCGACGGGCCGCCCATGCCGGTGGACGTGACAGCGACGGGCACGCCGTCGAGTTCACCGGCCCAGGTGGTGTGTTCGCGGTTCGACGCGACGAAGCGGGGGTTGTCGAAGTGCTGCGCGATGACCTCGCAGCGGCCGGGGTCGCCGGGGAGGAAGACGTAGCGCCCGATGTCGCCCTGGGCGAGGTGGATGTGGTACTCGTAACCCTCTGAGTAGGCCATGAATGCTCCTTACTGAATGTCAGCCAAGCTACCCGTATCCGGGCAGCCCCTGCTGGGTTTAGAGTTTGTCAGGCACACCGTCGGGCGCGTCACCTCGGTGTGGGGGCCGAGGAGGAGATGCGATGAACGTGCTGCGCCGTGCGCTGGCCGTCGCCGCCAGCTTGCTCCTCGCCGTCCCCGTCGTGGCACATGCCGACGAGGGCACCGCCCCCGTCACGCCGGTCCGGCGCATCTCGTGCCCCACCGCCGAGCAGGTCTCGAAGGTGTCCGGCTACGACCTGTCCTCCCTGACCGCCACTCGCGCCTCCTGCTGGTACGAGAGCGCCCCCACCGCCGCGCAGGGCCTGCGGCAGCGCGTCGAATTCACCTACACGAAGGACGCCGGCCTGGCCGCAGCCCGGTCCCGCGTCGAAGCGTGGCAGGACGCCACCATCCGCTCGGCCGTCGCGCTGGGCCCGGAGGCGTTCTCCTGGGAGTCCGCGGGCCCGGCCAACGTCTACTGGGAGGTCAGCCCGGGGGCGGTGGGCACGCTCAGCGGCGTCGACGAGCACGCGAAGGCAGTGGCCACAGCGGAGTTGTTCCGCCCACAGATGGAGGTCTACACCGTGCCGGGCGAGCGCACGGTGGGCGGCCGGAAGTGGCGCACCACCTGCGAGCCGTACTCCGAGACCACCCGCTGCCGCACCGAGATCTGGGCGCACGCCGTCGTGCCGGACGGGGCTTCCTTCCGCCGCCAGGAGGGCTGGACCTTCAACTCGCTGACGTACCTCTGGTCCAAGCGCGCGCTGTGGGCGCACAACCCGCTCGCCACGGACGGAACGTGGCGGGCCGACGGCCGGGTCTGGCGCACCGAGTGCGACACGGCCGTCACCGGCCGGGGCGCCTGCCGCACCTGGCTGCGCCACCCCACCGTCGAGGTGGCCCCGGACGGGGAGTTCGTCACCACTGTCGGCTGGGTGTTCAACAACCAGGTCCTGTTCAGCTGAGCCGAACCGGTCCGCCTGTCAACCAAAGCGCCGCTCGTCGCGTCTTACCGGTACAGACCTTTGAGGAAGGCGATTCCAATGAAGCTCCGCACCACACTCAGCGTCCTGGCCGCCGCAGCGATGTTCGCCGTCGGCGTGGCCACTCCCGCGCACGCCGCCCCGGTCGCCGCCGTGGCCCGCGTCGCCTGTCCCAGCGCCGAGGCCGTCTCGGCCACCTGGGGCGCGAAGATGACCCGCACCGAGGTCACCACCACGTCCTGCCGCTACCAGAAGGTGGGCGGCGACGAATTCAGCGGCTTCACCGTCAGCGTCTCCGTCGGCACCCCTGCCGAGGCCATGGCGGCGTTGGCCGCCGGGTGGCCCGAGGAGAGCCCCTATCCGTTCCAGCCGCAACCCGTGCCGGCATTGGGGGCCGACGCGTTCAAGTGGGCGGATGCCAGCCCGGCGTTCTACTACTGGACCTTCGCGCCCGGCGCTCTGGCCACCATGGCGGGCAACACGAGCTCCGCCTCGTCCGAGACTGCGCTGATCGCTACGGCCAAGCTCTTCAGGCCGATGATGGAGGTCTACACCGTCCCCGGTGAGCGCACCGTCAACTCTCGCCAGTGGCGCACCACCTGTGAGCCGTACTCGGCCACCGCCCGCTGCCGCACCGAGATCTGGGCCTCCGTTATCACGCTGAAGGACGGCCGCTACATCAAGACGGACGGATGGGCTTTCAACTCGCTCACGTACCGCTGGTCGGACCGCGCCCTGTGGAAGAACAACCCGCTGGGTAACACCACCCCGGGCTGGACCGCCACCGACGGCCGCAAGTGGCGCACCGAATGCGACACCCCCACCACCGGCCGCGGCGCCTGCCGCAGCTACATCCAGGCCACCGTCATCAGCGCCACGGCCTCCGGTTACCGGCAGGAGACCACGTGGGTCTTCAACAACCAGGTCCTCTTCAACCAGTGACGGGCACGTCACCCGGAGGGGGACCGGTGACCCAGACACGCCACGCGGGTGATCCCGCCACTGGGTGACATACTCGCCGGGTGACCGATAGAAACCGCATCTCCGCACCAGGCACGGCCAGGACCTTCCACCGGATGAAGGTCCTGGCCGTCCTGCTGTTGTCGATGGGGATGTCGCTCATGGCCATCTCGTCGGTCAACGTGGCCCTGCCCACCATCCAGGAGGGGCTGGGCGCGACCGACCAGGACCTCCAGTGGGTGCTCGCCGGCTACGCGCTGGCCTTCGGAGTGACGCTGATCCCCGCCGGCCGCGCCGGCGACGTGCTGGGGCGTGGCTCCTGGTTCATCGTCGGTGCGGCGCTGTTCACCGTGGCGTCGCTGGCCTGCGGCCTGGCGCCCAACGCGTTCATCCTGAACGCAGCCAGACTGGTGCAGGGCGTGGGCGCGGGACTGTTCTCGCCGCAGGTCACCGGCATGATCCAGCAGTACTTCAGCGGCGGCGGGCGGGCCAAGGCGTTCGCCCTGCTGGGCGTGACGATCTCCGCCTCAGTAGCGGCCGGCCCCGTCATCGCCGGTGCCATCATCGAGGCCGCGGGCCCGGAGACCGGGTGGCGCTGGGCCTTCTTCGGCTACCTCCCCCTCGGCCTTGCCGCCGTCGTGCTGGGCCTGAGGTGGTTCCCGTTCGTGAAGGAACGCAGGCGCCGGCTGGGCCTCGACGCGACGGCGGGGAGGGTCGATCTGGACCCGGTAGGCTCGCTACTCATCACCGCCTCCGTGGTGGCCGTGATGTACCCGTTCATGGCCAGGCAGTCGTGGGCCTGGTGGCTCCTGCCGCTCGCCGCCGTCCTGATCCTCGCGTGGTGGCTCTGGGAGCGCCGGTACAAGGCCGCGGGCCGCGAGCCGCTCGTGGACCTCGAACTCTTCCGCTACCGCTCCTTCCGCAACGGGCTGCTGGTCTCCGGCGCCGCCTTCCTGGGTCTGACCTCCACGTTCGCGGTGGTGGCGATCTTCCTGCAGAACGGGCTGGGGGTCGACGCGCTGCGCACCGGCCTGCTGGGCCTCCCCAACGCGGTGCTGAGCGCCGTCGCCTCGATCTACACGGTGCGCTTCGTGATGACGCGCGGCAGGCGTCTCGTCGTCTTCGCGCTCGCGTTGATGGTCACCGGCGCCCTGTTGAGCATCCTGGTGGCGTGGGGCATCGGCGAGTTCGGCTGGTCGTTCTGGTGGCTCTCGGCCACGCTGGGTCTCAACGGGGCGGCCATGGGCGCGTTCGCCTCGGCGAACCAGACGTTGAGCATGCAAGACGTGCCCGTGCGCCACGGCGGCACCGCCAGCGGCCTGAAGCAGACCGTCGAGCGCATCACCACCGCGCTGGGCAACGCGGCCATCACCGGCGTCTTCTTCGCCGTCGCCGCCACGGGCTCGTGGGCCCTGGCGTTCATGGGCGCCTTCACCGGGATCGCGGCCTGCCTCCTGCTCGCGCTGGTGCTGGGGATCATGGACGACAGGCAGCATGCGCGCTGAAACCGCGCCAGTGACTTCCCCCGCCACGTAGCTAGGCTGGGCACCATGTCTTTCCCCCTCGGTGCCCACGTCGACTCCGTCAACCCGCTCGCCGACGCCGCGGCGCTCGGCGCCGGCGTCGTGCAGATCTTCCTCGGCGACCCGCAGAGCTGGAAGAAGCCCGCGGCCCTCACCGACGGCGGGGCCGAGGCCCTCAAGCAGGCCGCCGCCGACGCAGGCGTGCAGCTGGTCATCCACTCCCCTTACGTGCTCAACGTCGCGTCGCTGAACAACCGCGTGCGCATCCCCAGCCGCAAGCTGCTGCAGCAGACCGTCGACGAGGCGGCCGCCGTCGGCGCGCTCGGTGTGGTGGTGCACGGCGGTCACGTCACCGCGAAGGACGACCCAGCCGTCGGCTACGAGAACTGGCGCAAGTGCGTGGACGGGTTGAAGCTGCCGGTGCCGATCTTCATCGAGAACACGGCCGGCGGCGGGCAGGCGATGGCGCGCTACGAGGAGTCCATCGAGCGGCTGTGGGACGCCATCTCAGGTTCGGACAACATCGCTCAGGTGGGGTTCTGCCTCGACACGTGCCACGCCCACGCGGGCGGGCTGCAGCTCGACGGCCTGGTGGGACGCATCAAGGCGATCACCGGCCGCATCGACGTGGTGCACTGCAACGACTCCCGCGACGCCTACGACAGCGGCGCCGACCGGCACGCCAACCTGGGTCAGGGTCAGGCGGACCCGGAGGCGCTCATCGCGATCATCCGCGAAGCGGCCGTGCCGACCATCCTGGAGACCCCCGGCGGGGTCCCGGAGCACGACGCCGACCTGGCGTGGCTCCGGGCCCGGCTCTGAGGGCTACTTCCAGCCGTTGGCGACAGCCAGCCGCTCGGCCTCTGCGCGGTAGCGCTCCATGACCTCCGGCTTCGACGCGGCCTCGTAGGTCTGGGAACCGGCCAGCTCCCAGGTGGGGAGCGTTCCGGTCAGCACCCACGCGGCCTGACGCGCCGCGCCCAGCGCCACGTACTCGCCGGACGGCGGCACGTCCACGGGCACCCCGAGCACCTCTGGGGCGATCCGCCGCACGGCCTCAGACTTGGCGCCGCCACCGATCAGCGACACGCGCTCAACGGCGACACCGAGCGCTCGCACCGCATCAAGACCCCCACCGAGCAGGCCCAACAGGCCTTCGACGGCGGCGCGGGCGAGGTTCGACGGCGTGAAGTTGGCCAGCGTCATGCCCACCAGCGACGCCGTGGCGTCGGGCAGGTTGGGCGTGCGTTCCCCCTCGAACCACGGCACGAGGGTCAGCCCGCCCGCGCCGGGCGCGGCCGAGAGTGCCAGCCTGGCCAGTTCGTCGAAATCGACGCCCAGCACGGAGCGGGCGCTGTCGAGGATGCGGGCCGCGTTGAGGGTGGCGGTGAGCGGCAGCCAGGCGCCGGTGGCGTCCGCGAACCCGTTCACGGTTCCGGTGGCGTCGGCCACCGGGGTGCCGGAGACCGCAGCGACCACTCCCGAGGTGCCGATCGACAGCGACGTCTGGCCGGGCGCGAGGCCCAGCCCCAGAGCGGCCGCCGCGTTGTCGCCGGCGCCGGGCCCGATGAGGAACCCGGGCCCCTCGACCGCCTCGTGGGGACGCAGGACGCGGGGCAACACCACATTCGCGGCGTCGCGTCGCAGCGCCAACGACAACAGGTCGCGGCGGTACTCATTGGCGACCGAGTCGAAGTAGCCCGTGCCCGAGGCGTCGGAGCGGTCCGTGACCAGGTCGTCGAGCGAGCGTGCGCCACGGATGCGCCACGTCAGCCAGTCGTGCGGGAGCGCGACGGCGGCGACCCGCGCCGCGTTGTCAGGCTCCTCGTCCGCCAGCCAGCGAAGCTTCGTCTGCGTGAACGACGCCAGCGGCAGGTGGCCCACGGCCTCCGCCCAGCCGTCGAACTCCGCGCGCAGGTCCGCCGCGGCCCCCGCTGAGCGGGTGTCGTTCCAGAGCAGCGCATCGCGGATCACTCGGCCGTCGGCGTCCAGCGCCACCATGCCGTGCTGCTGGCCGCCGACGCTCAGCACCTCGACGTCATCCAGCCCGCCGGCCTGCTCGGCAGCCTGCTGGAACGCGTTCCACCAGTGTTCCGGGTCGACGGCGGTCCTGTCGGGGTGCGACGCCTGGCCCCGGCGCACCACAGCGCCGGAGTCGGCATCGACGATGAGCACCTTGCACGACTGTGTCGAGGTGTCGACGCCTGCCACCAATGCCATCGTCGGTCTCCTAGCCCTTGAGCAGGTGCCGCAGCGCTGCCTGCTGAAGCTCGACGAAATGATACTCGCGGGCGCCCTTCTCGGCGGGATCCGGCATCTCGGCCTTGCGCAGGTCCGCGATGGTCTCGCCCTCGGCGAGGGTGGGCTCCGCGAGCTCGAAGATGGAGGCCTTCTTCATCAGTTCCTGCACCTCGGGATCGGCGCGGAAGGCCTTGGCGCGGTCCGCGAGCATCGTGAAGGCCTCCATGTTGGCCTTCGCGGAATCCCAGATGCCCTCGACGCCCTCGGTGCGGCTGGGCTTGTAGTCGAAGTGGATGGGGCCGTCGTAGCGCGGCGCGTCCGGGCTGGCCGGGAAGCCGTTGACGATGAGGTCGACGGTGAAGAAGGCGCTCATGAGGTCGCCGTGACCGAACACGAGGTCCTGGTCGTACTTCAGGCCCCGCTGGCCGTTGAGGTCGATGTGGAAGAGCTTGTCGCAGTACAGCGCCAGCCCCAGGCCCTGGGTGTAGTTGAGGTTGGCCATCTGCTCGTGGCCGACCTCCGGGTTCAGGCCCACGATGTCGCCGTGCTCGAGCGTGTTGATCAGGCCCAGCGCGTGCCCGATAGTGGGCAGGAGGATGTCGCCGCGCGGCTCGTTGGGCTTGGGCTCCAGGCCGATGCGCAACCCGTAGCCCTGCTCCTTGATGTAGCCGGCGACGGTGTCGAGGCCCTCGGCGTAGCGCGCGTGTGCCGCGTGGTAGTCCTTGGAGCTGTCGTACTCGGCGCCCTCACGCCCGCCCCACATGACGAACGTGCTGGCACCCATGTCGGCGGCGATGTCGACGGCGTGCAGGATCTTGCGCAGCCCGTAGCGACGCACGGAGCGGTCGTTCGAGGTCAGGCCGCCGTCCTTGAACATGGGGTGGCTGAAGGTGTTGGTGGTGACCATCTCGATGGTCAGGCCGGAAGCGTCACACGCCTCCTTGAACTTGGCCAGCCGCTTGGCGACGGTGGCGTCGTCGGCATCGAACGGGTAGACGTCGTTGTCGTGGAAGGTCACACCCCAGGCGCCGAGCTCGGCGAGCTTGTCGGTGTAGTACCAGGGGTCGAACTCAGGCCGCGTGTCGCTGCCGAAGGGATCGGTGCCACGCCAGGCCACCGTCCAGAGACCGAAGGAATAACGAAGATCAGACACGGGACTCTCCTCCATTGGATTTGTTTTCTGAGAAAACAATATCAGCACGACCCCAGACACGGCAACGGGCATCGCCGAACTTTGAGAGCCCTTTGCCACACCCGATAAGCTGACCCCGCCACCAAGAACCCAAACCCGAGGGGAGCTCTGGCGTGCTCTATGCCCTGATCGCCGTCCATGCGATTCTGGGCGCCCTCACGCCCCTGATCGTGAAGCGGATGGGGGCCCGTGCCTACTTCATCCTGGCGCTCGCCCCGTTGGCCGCAGGCATCTGGCTGGTCTCCAAGGCGCCGCTGATCCTGGCGGGCCGCCCCTACGTCGAGGCCTACGGCTGGATCCCGGCGCTCGACATCGATCTCACGCTGCGCCTGGGCCTGCTCCAGTGGGTCCTGGCGATGATCGTCACCTGGATCGGTGTGGGCGTCCTGATCTACTCCCGCTGGTACTTCGAGGGCCTCACCAGCGGCCGGTCCGCCGCGGTGCTCACGCTCTTCGCCGGCACGATGCTGGGGCTGGTCACCGCGGACAACCTGGTGGTGCTCTACGTCTTCTGGGAACTGACCACGGTCTTCTCCTACCTGCTGATCGGCCACGACCCCACCCGCCGCGCCAACCGCGGCGCCGCGCACACCGCGCTGGTCGTGACCACCACCGGTGGCCTGGCCATGCTGATCGGCATCATCGCCCTCTGGAGCGCCTCCGGCACGTTCTCGCTCGAGCAGATCGTCGCCAACCCGCCGACGGGGGTCCTCGCCACGGCGGGCGCGCTCCTGATGCTGGTGGGTGCCCTGTCGAAGTCGGCGCTCGTGCCGTTCCACTTCTGGCTGCCGGGTGCGATGGCGGCGCCCACGCCCATCTCGGCCTACCTGCACGCCGCGGCCATGGTGAAGGCCGGCGTCTATCTGGTGGCCGTCCTCGCCCCCGCGTTCGCGACAGTACCGTTCTGGCGGCCGGCCGTGATGCTGCTGGGCACCCTCACGATGATCATGGGTGGCTGGCGCGCGCTGCGCCAAACAGACCTCAAGCTCCTGCTGGCCTACGGCACCGTCTCCCAGTTGGGCTTCATGGTGCTGCTGGCGGGCATCGGCACGGAGGCCGCCGCGCTGGCGGCCATCGGCACCGTGATCGCGCACGCGCTGTTCAAGTCCACGCTGTTCCTGTGCGTCGGCCTCATCGACCACTCCGCCGGCACCCGCGACATCCGCGAGCTCAGCGGTGTGGGGTACCGGGTGCCCTGGCTGGCGGTCCTCGCGGGCCTCGCGGCGCTCTCCATGGCTGGTATGCCGCCGTTGGTGGGCTTCCTCACGAAGGAGGCGGCGTTCGAGTCGATCGTCTACCTCGTCGTCGGCGACATCCAGGCGGTCACACCCCTGGCCGCGGCGGCGCTCGCCGTCGCGCTGGTGTTCGGCTCCGCCATCACCGTGGCCTATTCGCTGCGTTTCTGGTGGGGCGCCTTCGCCTCCAAGGACGGCGCCCCGGCGCTCAGCTGGCACCGTCCGGCCCTCGGCATGGCCGGCGTGCCGATGTTCCTGGGCGCGCTCAGCCTGGTGCTGGGCTTCCTCGGCCCCCAGCTCACCGACATCCTCACCCCCTACGCCGCCCAGGTCGGGCACGGGCAGCCCGGCCACGGCCTCGCGCTGTGGCACGGCGTCACGTGGCCGCTCGGCATGTCCGCGATCGCGGTGGCTGCCGGCGTGCTTCTCTTCGTCTTCCGCGAGCGGATCGCCGACATCCAGGGCACGTTCCCGACGACCACCACGTCGGAGGAGATCTTCCACCGCTCGATGCACGGTCTGGACCGGATCTCCGTCGAGGTCACCGCGCGCACCCAGCGCGGCTCGCTGTCGATCTACCTCGGCACCATCCTGCTGGTGATGGTCGCGCTCTCCACCTACGCCATGCTGCGCATCCGCATCTGGCCCACCTACCGGCTCTTCGACAGCTGGCCACAGCTCCTCGTCGCGGCCGTGATGGTGACCGCCGCGGCGTTGGCCGC
The DNA here is from genome assembly GCF_054552775.1 of Tessaracoccus zhenghani. Taxonomy (NCBI): domain Bacteria; kingdom Bacillati; phylum Actinomycetota; class Actinomycetes; order Propionibacteriales; family Propionibacteriaceae; genus Tessaracoccus; species Tessaracoccus zhenghani. Next base: position 2,005,549 of record NZ_CM137275.1, read on the forward strand.
CGCCTCCCGCGGGCGCATCCGCGCCGTCCTGCTCGTCGGCGTCACCGGCTATGGTCTGGCGCTGCTCTTCGCCATGGGCGGGGCGCCGGACCTGGCGCTCACCCAGGTCCTCGTCGAGACCGTCACGGTGGTGGTGTTCGTGCTCGTCGTGCGCAAGCTGCCGCGCTACTTCACCAACCGCCCGCTGAGCTCGACGCGCTGGTGGCGCGTGCTGATCGCGCTGGCCGTCGGCATCACGGTGACGCTCATCTCGCTGGTCGCCGTGGGCGCCCGCGTGGCGGAGCCAGTGTCGAAAGCCTGGTACGAGGCCGCCTACGAGTTCGGCTACGGCAAGAACATCGTCAACGTCGCGCTCGTCGACATCCGCGCCTGGGACACGCTCGGCGAGATCTCCGTGCTCGTCATCGCCGCCACCGGCGTCGCGTCCCTGATCTTCCTCCGCTCCCGCGTGGTGGGGATCACCTCGACGGCCCAGGCCTTCGAATCACGCGAGGACGAGCCGCAGGCGGACAGCTCTCCGGGCGTGTGGCTGCGCGCCGGCCAGACGCTGTCGCCGATGGTGCGCTCGCTGGTGTTCGAGGTCATCACGCGGATGCTGTTCGGCGTGATGATCGTGGTGTCGGTCTACCTGCTGCTCGCGGGCCACAACTGGCCCGGCGGCGGCTTCGCCGGCGGCCTGGTGGCGGGGATGGCGCTGATGACGCGCTACCTCGCCGCCGGCCGCCACGAACTGGACGAGGCCGCCCCGTTCGACGCCGGACGCCTGTTGGGCGGCGGGCTCATCCTCGCCCTGCTGGCCGCCATCACCCCCGCGTTCTTCGGCGGCAACATCCTGCAGAGCTACGACGCCCACCTCACCATCCCCCTGCTCGGCGAGCTCCACCTCGTGTCCTCGACGGTCTTCGACATCGGCGTGTACCTCGTCGTGGTCGGCATGCTGCTCGACGTGGCCCGCAGCCTCGGTTCCGGCATCGACCAGCACGCCTCCGAGGAGATCGCCCCCATGCCCATCCCGGATTCCACCAAGGCCATCCCCGGTTACGGAGAGCGCCGATGACAGCCAACCTCGTCCTGGCCATCACGGCCGGCGCCCTCGTCGCGGCAGGCGTGTACCTGCTGCTCGAGCGCTCCCTCACCCGCATCCTGCTGGGCGTCATGGTGGCCAGCAACGGCGTGAACCTGATGTTCCTGGTGGCGGCCGGCAAGCCGGCGCTGGCGCCCATCATCGGCCTCGGCGACTCCGGCGCCGACGGTGTCTCGGACCCGCTGCCCCAGGCGATGGTGCTCACGGCGATCGTCATCACCATGGCGGTGGCGGCGTTCGTGCTCACGCTCGCCTACCGCAGCTTCCAGCTGCACGGGCACGACGAGGTGGCAGACGACGTGGAGGATGCGCGCATCCGCCAGCTCGCGCTCGACGACGTCACCTCTGAGTCCTATGAGGACACCACGTTCTCCGACACCGGCGCGGACGTGGTGAGCGAATGATGCTGCACAACCTCCTCCCCCTACCCGTGTTGCTGGCCATCGGCGGCGCAGCCATTGCGCTGGCCCTCCCCCGTCGCCCCGGGCTCCAGCGCCTGGTGTCGATCGTCAGCCTGAGCGGCATCGTCGCTCTGGGCGCCCTGTTCATGTGGCTCACCCATGCCAACGGGCCCATGGCCCTCTGGCTGGGCGCGTGGGCCGAACCCCTGGGCATCTCGCTGGTGGTGGACCGGCTGAGCGCCCTCATGTTGTTCGTCGCCTCGGTGATCGCCCTGGGCGTGCTCCTCTTCGCCACCGGCCAGGACAGGGACGAGGTCAAGCGCGAGACCCCGGTCTCGATCTTCCACCCCACCTTCCTGCTGCTGATGGCGGGCGTGTCGAACGCGTTCCTGGCGGGTGACCTGTTCAACCTGTTCGTCGGCTTCGAGATGCTGCTGTTCGCGTCCTACGTGCTGCTGACGCTGGGTGGCACGTCGGACCGGGTCCGGGCGGGCACCACCTACGTCGTGGTGTCGCTGCTCAGTTCCTCGCTGTTCCTGATCTCGATCGCGGCCATCTACGCCGCCACGGGCACCGTCAACATGGCCCACCTCGCCGTCCGGCTGCGCGACCTCACGGAGCCGGTCCAGCTGCTGCTCGAGGTGCTGTTGATCGTGACGTTCGCCATCAAGGCGGCGGTCTTCCCGCTGTCGTCGTGGCTACCGGATTCCTATCCGACGGCGCCGGCCCCCGTCACCGCGGTGTTCGCCGGGTTGCTGACCAAGGTGGGCGTCTACGCCATCATCCGCACCGAAACCCTGCTGTTCCCCGCCGACACCGTCTACAACGTGCTGCTCGTGGCGTCCCTGCTGACCATGGTGCTGGGCATCCTCGGCGCCATCGCCCAGGTGGAGATCAAGCGAATGCTGTCCTTCACGCTGATCAGCCACATCGGCTACATGATCTTCGGCATCGCGCTGGGCACCGACGCGGGCCTGGCCGCCACCATCTTCTACACCGCGCACCACATCACCATCCAGGCCACGCTGTTCCTCGTGACGGGGCTGATCGAGCGGCGTGGCGGCACGTCGTCGCTCGACGGGCTGGGCGGCCTGCTGAAGGTCGCCCCCCTGCTGGCGGCCCTGTTCTTCATCCCCGCCATGAACCTCGGTGGCATCCCTCCGCTGTCGGGCTTCATCGGCAAGCTCGGCCTGCTCCAGGCGGCCGCCGAGGTGGGCACCCCGCTGGCCTGGACGGTGCTCGCCGGCGGCGTGCTGACCAGCCTGCTGACGTTGATGGCGATGGCCAAGGTCTGGAACCGGGCATTCTGGGGCGTCACCCCCGCCGAACAGCGCCGGGCGGATGCCGCGGCGCAGGACCTCGACCCCGACGAGATCGCCGACGAGGACACCCGCCCCATGCCCCCGCTACAGGTGGGCGCCACCATCGGGCTGATCCTGTTCAGCCTCGCCCTCACGGTGTTCGCCGGCCCGCTCTACGAGTACGCGCACGCCGCCGCAGCCGCGCTGCGCGACGGTTCCTACGTCCAAGCCGTGCTGCCGGGAGGTCTGCGATGATCGCCAGGTCCCGCGTGCCCCTGGCCGAGCGGCTCACGTTCCGGCCGCTGTCGGTGCTGTCCATGGCCACCGTCTGGGTGCTGCTCTGGGGCAGCGTCTCCCCCATGATCATCGTGTCCGGCCTCCTGCTGGGCTACGTGGTGGGCATCGTGCTCCCGCTCCCCCCTGTGTTCTGGAAGGGTCGCCTTCGGCCGGTGGGCATCCTGCGGTTGATCGGGCACCTGGTCTACGACCTGGTCGTGTCGTCCATCCGCGTGTTCCTGCTCGCGTTCCACCGGAAGGTCGACCTGCGCGCGGGCATCGTGCGGATCGACCTCATCACCGACAACGACCTCTATCAGGTGCAGGTGGCCGAGATGATCTCACTGGTGCCCGGCACCGTCGTCGTCGAAGTGGTGCGCAACCCGCGCCGCCTCTACCTGCACGCCATCCAGTTGCACGGCGACGACCCCATCGGGCGGGTGCAGAAGATGGCCGTCGACGTGGAGTCGCGGGTGGTGCGCGCCTTCGGTTCCCGCCGCGAGATAGAGGACTTCAACGCCGCGCTGCACCACCACCCGGCCCCCGACGCCCTCGACCTGGAGGTCGAACCATGATCCTGGCCACCAACATCATCCTGTCCGTCGCGGCCGTGCTGCTGACCGTGGCGGCGTTCATCGGCGTCAACCGGATCGCGGCGGGCCCTTCCCAGCTCGACCGCTCCGTCGCGGCAGACCTCATCGTCGCCGTGATGGTGGCCTCGCTCGGGCTGTGGGTGGTCTGGACGGACCTGTCCACCGAACTGATGGTGCTCGTCCTGCTCTCGATGCTGGGCTTCACCAGCGCCGTGTCCGTGGCGCGGATGGTGTCGGACAGGATGCTGCAGCGGCACCGCTACAACCGGCAGCGCAAGGAGCACACATCATGATCGATTCGGTTTTCGACCTGTTGGGGGCCCTCTCCATTCTGGTGGGCGCAGTCCTCTGCTTCGGCGCCGCAGTGGCCCTCGTGCGGTTCCCGGACCTGCTGGGCAGGATGCACGCCATCACGAAGCCGCAGGTGTTGGGCCTGCTGTTCGTGTCCGTCGGCATCGCGCTCAGCCTCCGGACGTGGTGGTCAGCTGGGCTGTGCCTGCTGATCATCACGCTTCAGTTGTTGACGGCGCCCGTGTCGGCGAGCCTGGTGTCGCGCTCGGCGTACCGCAGCGGCCTGACCGACGACACCGAACTCGTGGTGAACCACTTGGCCGAGGACCTTCAGGGCGCCGGCTTCCGCCACCTGGACTGAGACGGTTTCCTGGGCTCGCCGCCTGCGGGCCTGCGGGCCTACGGGCCTACGGGCCTACGGGCCTACGGGCCTACGGGCCTACGGCCAGTCCATCGTTTCCTGAGCCAGCGGGTTGCGGCTGGCCCAAGGACCCCCGATGCCGACACCTGCCCGCCCCTGACCGGCCATGTGATGACGGGAATTGTCAGAGGTCAGTGCTAGCACAAGTTGCGCCTGACAAGGCATTTTCCCTTGTTTTAGACCGTGCGTTCCCTTAGGCTAGTTCACATGAGCGAAGCGCGGGAACTGATGCAGCAGGGCATCGCTGCGCTCTGGGACGCCGCAGGCTCACTCCGAACTGATTCACCGGCCGCAGAACGGTTGGCCCACATGGTGCACACCGTCACCGAGGCCGAGGCCCAACTGGCCGGCCTGCGCCTTCACCTCCTCCATGAGGCCCGCCTCTCCGCCGCCGACGGCGTGGTGGAAGAGGTTCGCCAATCCGTGCGCACCACCACAGCCCAGGCCACCGCCTCGCTGAAACTCGCGCTGGATCTCGGGGAGCGGTTCCCGCTGATCGCCGCGGCGTTGAACGACGGGGAAATCTCCCTGGCGCAGGCCGAAGCGATCATCTCCGGGCTACGGAAGCTCCCCAACGCCGTGACGCGCGCAGAGGTAGAACTGTGCCAGCGCTCCGTCCTGGCGGAGGTCCACAACCTCGGCCCGGACGAGTTGCGGGAACTGGCCAGCCACGTGTTCCGGGTGATCGACCCCGACGGCGCCGAGGCCGAAGACAAGAAGAGACTCGACGCGCAAGACCGCGCTGCCCACCGCAACCGGTACCTCACCATCACCCCGGACCACCACGGCGCCTCCCGCTTCACCGGCCTGCTGCCCACCGCCCAGGTAGAACTGCTCGCCGCCCAACTGGACGCGGTGATGCCGCCGGCATCCTCGTACCGCGACTCGGATGAGCCGTCGGATCCGGCCGTCCGCCGCGCGGACGCGTTGATGATCCTGGTCCACACCGCTGCCGCCACCGGGAAGCTCCCCGCCCACGGCGGAGACCGGCCCCAGGTCCACATCACCGTCAACTACGACACCCTGCTCACCGGGCTGGGACGCGTCGACGTGCTCGGCGGCGCCAGCCTAGGCGGCCTATCCGCCGCCGACGCCAGACATTTGGCCTGCGACGCGGACCTGATCCCCGTCGTCCTCGGCACCAACTCACACCCCCTGGACGTCGGCCGCAAACACCGCCTGTTCCCCACCGGGATCCGCACCGCCCTCACCCTCCGCGACGGAGGCTGCGCATTCCCCGGCTGCGCCGCCAAACCACGGGCCTGCGAAGCCCACCACATCGTCCCCTGGTGGGCAGGCGGAGAATCGTCGATCACCAACGCAGTGCTGTTGTGTGCACACCACCACCGGCTGGTCGAACCAGACCCACACCAATCAGCCGGATCACAATGGCAGGTCCACCTCGACCCGGACACCGGAAAGCCGTGGTTCACCCCACCCCGGCATGTCGATCCGGCGCGAAGGCCGAGGCAACACCGCAGGCACCTCCTGCGCGAACACCTCGTCTCCTCGACCAAGGCACCACCCTGCCCAGACGAACCCGAGCCCCCTGACCTCAGCCGGCTCGAGGACCTGATCGCCCGCACCGCGGCCGTCTGGCAATCCGCTGCCCCTGAGGGCGTGGCCTGCCGGGCGTCGTCGAGATAGGGCCCCACCGAGACCACAGCTTGAACGGTGCCTCTACGGTGGGGGGTATGCAGCTTTCGGTACTCGACCTGATCAGCGTCCGCAGGGGCCAGACGACGGCGGACAGCCTCCGGGCCAGCCGGGAGATGGCCGAGACGGCGGACCGGCTGGGCTTCACCCGGTACTGGGTGGCCGAGCACCACAACACAGACTCGGTCGCATCCACCTCCCCCGCCGTCGAGCTGATGTACCTGGGGCAGGACACGCACCAGATCCGCCTCGGCTCCGGCGGCGTCATGCTGCCCAATCACGCCCCGTTGGCGGTGGCGGAGCAGTTCTCCCTGCTGACCGCCGTGTACGGCGACCGCATCGACCTGGGCATCGGCCGCGCGCCGGGCACGGACCCCATCACGTCGGCCGCCATCCGCGGGCAGCTGGGCGGGGGCCACTTCGTCGACGCCGACGGCCGCCCCGTCGATCCCGTGCGCGAGTTCCCCCGCAACGTCACCGACATCCTCACTCTCCTCAGCCCCGACGGTGCCGAGGTGCGGCTCCCCCACGGCCGCACCTACCAGCTCCGCGCCGCCCCGGACATCCAGCACTCCCCGCAGGTGTGGCTGCTGGGTTCCAGCGACTACTCGGCGCAACTCGCCGCTGCGCTCGGCCTGCCGTACGTGTTCGCGCACCACTTCAGCGGGCGCGGCACGCGGCAGGCGCTCGACCTGTACCGCGGCTCGTTCCAACCCACAGACAACGGTGAGGCACCGCGGACGTTCGTCACCGTCAACGTCTGCGTGGCCGAGACGGCCGACGAGGCCTGGGAACTCGTCGAGCCCCACCTCTACACGATGGCGAAGTTCTCCACCGGCGGCGGCCTGTCGCCTTCGCCGTTCGTCGGCGCCGACGTCAAGCGGTTGCTGACCGACGACCTGCGCCGCGCCGCCCAGCCCACCCTCGACACGTGGGCGGTGGGCGACCCCGACGAGGTCGCCCACCAGTTGCGCGAGACCGCGGCGGAGTTCGGCGTGGACGAGATCATGGTGCACCCCGTCCAGGGCGCCTACGAGGGCGACGCCGCAGACCGCTGGCCGGCGAAGGTGCGCGGCTTCGAACTGTTGGCGGAGGCTCTCCTCGACAGTTGAGCCGTCTGGGCCGCTCGGCCGCGATAGAGTCGCTGGTATACCAACACCGTTCTCGCGCATCCGAAAGGCACTGACATGTTGATCGGCATCGTTCTGGGCTCTGTCCGCAAGGGCCGCAAGGGCACATCCGTCGCTGACTGGATCATGGGCCTCGCCGCGGAGCGCACCGACGCCGAGTTCGTGCTCATCGACCTGGCCGGCTACGACCTGCCGGTGCTCACCGACGAGGTGGAGCCCTTCGATTACGCGGGCAAGTACCCCGACGCCAACGTCCAGGCGTGGGCCGACGCGCTCGCCGCCTGTGACGGCTACGTGTGGCTGACCCCGGAGTACAACCACGGCGTTCCGGGCGGCTTCAAGAACGGCGTCGACCACCTCGGCATGGAGATGGCGTTCAAGCCGGTGGCGTTCGTCTCCTACGGCTTCGAGGGCGGGGTGCGCGCCGTCGAGGCGTGGCGGCCCATCCTCGCGGCGCTGCACCTGTGGGGGCTGCGCAACCAGGTGTCGCTCAACAACGCCACGGAATTCGACGGAAACCAGGTCCGCCCCGACGCCCACCGGCCCGGGCAGCTGCAGCACCTGCTGGACGCCGTCGTGCTGGCCGCCGCGAAGCTCCTACGCTGACGCTGTAGACCCGCCCCATTCCAACAAACGAATCGCGATAAGGTGGTCCCCGTGACCAAAAGTGTTTATATTGCCTCGTCGGAGCGGCTGGTCAGTAAGTCGTCCATCGCCCTGGGCGTGATCGACCTGTTCGCTCGCCAGGTGCGCTCGGTGGGCGTCTTCCGCCCGCTCGTGCACTCCCTCGACGCTGACGCAGTGACCCAGGCCCTCCTTTCGCCGAAGGGCGTCAACCAGTCGCTGGAGTCCGCCGTGGGCGTGACCTACGCCGATTACGCCGCGGATCCGGACCAGGCGATCGACACCATCGTCGCGAAGTACAGCGAGCTGTCGGAGAACCGCGACGCCGTGGTCATCGTCGGTTCGGACTACGACGACTTCGAGTCGGCCCTGGAGCTGGACCACAACGCCGTCATCGCCGCCAACCTCAACTCGCCCGTGATCTTCGTGGCACGCGCCAAGGACCGCTCGGCCGAGCAGGTCCAGCGGATGACCGAGTCCGCCGTCGACGCGTTCGAGTCGCGGCACAACACCGTCATCGCGCTGATCGCGACGCATGCGGACGAGGGCCGGGAGGCCGAGGTCGCCGATGCACTGCACAGGGTCCGTGAAACCGTGGTCGCCGTGCTGCCGGACAGCCCCGTGCTGCGCGCCCCCTCCGTCGGAGCCCAGTTCGCCGCCGTCGGAGCCACCCAGTGGCTGGGGCAGAGCGAGTTCCTGGCGCACGAGTCGCTGCACACCATCGTGGGCGGCATGACGCTGCCCAACCTGCTGCCCTACCTGAAGCGTGAATCCACCGTCATCATGCCGGCGGACCGCCTCGACCTGCTCCCCGGCCTCGTGATGGCGCACCGCTCGCCGCACTACGGCCCGCTGTCGGCGATGGTGCTGACCGGCGGTTTCGAGATCCCGGAATCGGTGTCGAAGCTGTTCACGGATTCGACGATCGACCTGCCCATCGCGGTCACCAAGGGCGACACCTTCTCCACCGCCGTGAAGCTGCAGGGCGTGCGCGGCACGTCCACCAGCTCCCCCCGCAAGATCGAGGTGTCGCGGGCGCTGTTCTCGCAGTACGTCGACGAGAGTGCGCTGCTGGAGAAGATCGACCTCACCACCACGGACATCCGCACGCCCACCATGTTCGAGTTCCAGATCATGCAGATGGCCCGGGCCAACAAGCAGCGCATCGTGCTGCCGGAGGCCACGGACGACCGCATCCTCGAGGCCGCGGACATCGTGCTGCAGCGCTCCGTCGCAGACATCATCCTGCTGGGCGACGTGGCGCGCATCAGCCAGCGCGCCTCGGAGCTGGGCCTCAACCTCTCCGACGCCACCGTCGTCAACCCGGAGGACCCGGAGCTGGTCGAGCAGTTCGCGGCGGAATACGCCAGGCTGCGCGCCCACAAGGGCGTCACCATCGAGCAGGCCCGCCAGCGGATCACGGACCCGTCCTACTTCGCCACCATGATGGTCCACCTGGACATGGCCGACGGCATGGTGTCGGGCGCGATCAACACCACCGCCGCCACCATCCGGCCGTCGCTGGAGTTCATCAAGACCAAGCCTGAGGTCTCCGTCGTGTCGGGTTCGTTCCTGATGTGCATGAGCAACCGCGTGTTGGTCTACGCCGACTGCGCCGTCAACCCGGATCCCACCCCCGAGCAGCTGGCGGACATCGCCATCACCTCGGCCGCCACCGCCGCGAACTTCGGCATCGAGCCCCGCGTGGCCCTGCTGTCGTACTCGACGGGCGACTCGGGTTCCGGCGCAGACGTCGACAAGGTGCGCAAGGCCACCCGCCTGGTGCGCGAGCGCGCGCCGCAGCTGAAGGTCGAGGGCCCCATCCAGTTCGACGCCGCCGTCGACGAGGTGGTCGCCGCCAAGAAGATGCCCAACTCGGAGGTCGCGGGGCGTGCCACCGTGTTCATCTTCCCGGACCTCAACACGGGCAACAACACCTACAAGGCCGTGCAGCGCACCTCCGGCGCCATCGCCATCGGCCCCGTGCTGCAGGGCCTCCGCAAGCCGGTCAACGACCTGTCGCGCGGAGCCCTCGTGGACGACATCGTGTCGACCATCACCATCACCGCCATCCAGGCCCAGACCAACTGAGCCAGGAGCCGACGCGGCAGGGTCCCCACCCTGCCGCGTCGTTCATCACAACCCCCAATAAAGGAAGCGCCATGAGCCAGCCGATCCTCCTGCTCAACTGCGGATCGTCGTCGATCAAGTACCAGCTACTCGATCCGGGGGTGGGCTCGCCGCAGGCGGTCGGCATCGTGCAGCGCATCGGTCTTGAGGTCGGCACCATCACCCACGAGGTGGGCGATGAGGAGTACCACGAGGCCCGCCCGTTCGCGGACCACACCGAGGCAGTGGCCGCCGTCGTGAAGATGTTCACGGACCACGGGCCCAGCCTCGACGACGTGGTGGCCGTGGGTCACCGCACGGTGCACGGTGGCGCCACCTTCATCGAGTCGGTGCTGATCGACGACAGCGTCATCGACAAGCTCGTGGAACTGTCGGACCTGGCGCCGCTGCACAACCCACCCGGCATCGCCGGCATCAATGCCGCCAAGGAGGTCCTGCCGGACGTCCCGCACGTGGCCATCTTCGACACGGCGTTCTTCTCCACCCTCCCGGCCGAGGCCTACACCTACGCCATCGACTACGACACCGCGCAGCGCCTGGGCGTGCGCCGCTACGGCTTCCACGGCACCTCGCACAGCTACGTGTCGAAGAAGGCCGCGGAGTTCCTGGGCAAGCCCATCGAAGACCTCAAGACCATCGTCTGCCACCTCGGCAACGGCGCCTCGATCTCCGCCGTCGACGGCGGGGTCGCCATCGACACCTCCATGGGCCTCACCCCGCTGGAGGGCCTCGTCATGGGCACCCGTTCCGGCGACGTCGACCCCGGTCTGCACAAGTACCTGGTGCGCAGCGGCATGACCATCGACGAGGTGGACAACCTGCTCAACAAGAAGTCCGGCATGGGCGGCCTCTGCGGCTTCACCGACATGCGCGACGTGCAGACGGCCATCCTGGAGGGCGACGAGCGCGCGCAGCTGGCGCTCGACGTCTATGTGCACCGTCTCATCAGCTACATCGGCTCCTACATCGCCGTGCTGGGCGGGGTCGACGCCCTGGTGTTCACCGCCGGTGTCGGCGAGAACGCGGCGCACGTGCGTCGCCCCGTGATCGAGCGCCTGAAGAACCTGGGCTTCGAACTCGACCAGGCCGCCAACGACGCCCGGTCGAAGGAGCCGCGTGAGATCTCCACGGCTGAGTCCAAGGTCCGCGTGCTGGTGATCCCGACCAACGAGGAACTGGCCATGGCGCAGGAGACCCTCGAGGTCATCTCCCGCTGAGCGAAGCCCTTCAGGGGGTGGTGTCGCGCACACCGGGCCGAACGGTCCGCGTCTGCGCGAGATCGCCCCCTGAAGCATTTCCAGCCCCCTTTTTGTAGCTCTCCGACAACCCCGGGCCCCGCCGTTGTGGGATTACCACGAACCCCGCTCAGCAACGCCAGACACGCTTCGCGAGCCCCACCCCCAGTGGCGTACCTTTGACCTCATGGCTTCAGCTTTGATCACGGGTGGCACTTCCGGCATCGGTCTCGCGTTCGCGCAGGAGTTGGCCAGGCGTGGCACCAACCTGATCCTGGTGGCCCGCGACACCGCCCGCCTCGAGGCCGTCGCGGCCGAGTTGAACGGCCAGTTCGGCGTCGAGGTCGAGACGATTCAGGCGGATCTGTCAGAGCGGGCCGACATGCTGCGCATCGGTGAGCGGCTCGAGGACCTCAGCCGCCCCGTCGACATCCTGATCAACAACGCCGGGTTCGGCCTCCACTCCACGTCGCTGAACCCCGACGAGGTGGAACTCAACACCAACGCCATCGAGGTCATGTGCGTGGCGGTGTTCATCCTCAGCGGCTCCGCCGCCCGCGCCATGAAGACCCGAGGGCACGGCCAGATCATTACGGTGGCGTCCTCGTCGTCGTCGATCTTCTCCGGCAACTACTCCGCCATCAAGGCCTGGGCGCGCACGTTCTCGAACTCCCTGGCCCTGGAGCTGAGCGGCACCGGCGTCACCGCCACCGCGCTGCTCCCCGGCTGGGTCAAGACGGAGTTCCACCAGCGGGCCGGCATCAACGCTTCCAAGCTGCCAGGCATCGTGTGGATCGACGCGGACAAGCTCGTGCGCACCGCCCTCGACGACTCCGCCAAGGGCCGCTTCGAGTCGGTGCCGGACTGGAAGTGGAAGACCGCCATGTTCCTCGCGGACCACGGGCCGCGCGCCTTCACCCGCTGGTTCTCGAAGAAGCTGTCCGCCTCGAGGAAGCACTGACGTGGCAGCCGAACTCGAATCGGGCAACTCGCGCTACACCTCCAAGGTGCAGGCGACGACGCGCCAGACCGCCCAGATGCTGGTGCTCAAGCCCGCGCTGATGCGACTGCTGCGGGTCCATGTGCACGGCGCCAGCAACCTCGACACCCTCGACGGCGCCTTCATCGTGTTCGGCAACCACTCCTCCCACCTCGACGCCCCACTCATCCTGGCCTCGCTGCCCACCCGCCTCTCGAAGCGCGTCGCCACCGGGGCGGCGGGCGACTTCTTCTTCGGCAACTGGTTCAAGTCCATGTCGATGGCGCTGTTCATGAACGGCTTCCCGATCGACCGCGGCAAGGGCGGCAAGGGCAGGCGCGGCATGTCCGGCCAGCTATTGTCCGACGGCATCCCGTTGCTGCTGTTTCCCGAGGGCACGCGTTCCCGCACCGGCGCGATGGGCAAGTACGTCCCCGGCGTCGCGTCGCTGTGCATTTCGCGCGGCGTGCCGGCGCTGCCGGTGGCCCTCGTCGGCGCCTTCGAGGCCTGGCCGTCGAAGCAGAAGCACCTCCCCAAGGGCCGGCCCGAGGTGCACGTCGTGTTCGGACGGCCCATGACGCCGCGGCCCGGCGAGATCGCCCACGAATTCAACGAGCGGATGCGCCGCCAGGTGCTGGAGCTCCATGACACGACCGCGCGCGCTTACGGTAAGAAGACGCTCGCGGAGTATGAGCGTAATGTGGCGCTCGAACGCGCACAGGAGACGGAAATCGCGACTCTGGCTGAACATGCCCGGGAGCAGGCCGACAAGCAGGAGGATCCTCAATGATCGAGGGCGTCAAGCAGCAGAAGTGGTGGGGCTGGGGCGAAGAAGGCCATAGCTTCGGCTACAAGGACAAGCCGAAGTTCGCACCCTTCGTCATGAACCGGGTCGGCGTCGACATCGACGAACCCGTCAAACCCGTCCCGCCCTTCTCCTCCCTCGAGGTGCCGGCCTCCCAGCTCTCAGAGTCGCTGCGCACGAGCCTCGTCGCCATCCTGGGCGAGAAGTACGTGCAGACCGACGACGAGACCCGCGTCGTCCACGCGTTCGGCAAGGGTGTGCGTGACCTGGTGCGCGTGCGCCGCGGCCAGCTCGGCCGCGTACCCGACGTGGTGCTCTACCCCGGCACCCAGCGTGAGGTCGAAAGGCTCGTGGACGCCGTCGTCGACGCCGACGCCGTGCTGATCCCGTTCGGCGGCGGCTCCAACATCGTGGCCGCCCTGGAGGCCATGCCCGGTGAGTCGCGGCAGGTCGTCTCGGTCAACCTCGGCCGGATGAACAAGGTGCTGGAGATCGACGAGGTCTCGGGCCTTGCGCACATCCAGGCCGGCGTCTTCGGCCCCGACATGGAGGACCAGCTCCAGGCTCGCGGCTGGACGCTGGGGCACCACCCCGATTCGTTCGTGTGGTCCACGCTCGGCGGGTGGATCGCCACCCGCTCGTCGGGCATGCAGTCCGACAAGTACGGCGACATCGCCGACATCACCCGCGGCCTCACCATGGTGATGCCCGGCCAGGTGCTGACGCTGCGCCCCCTCCCGTCCACCTCGTCCGGCCCGTCCGTGCGCGAGATGGTGCTGGGCTCCGAGGGTCGCCTGGGCGTCATCACGTCCGCGTGGGTCAACGTGCACCGCGTGCCGGAGGTGCGCGAGATCCAGGCCTACTTCTACGCCACCTACGCCGACGGCCTCAAGGCCTGCCGCGAGATCGTCGAATCCGACGCGGAGGTCATGATGGCCCGCGTCTCGGATGCTCTCGAAACCGAATACATCATGGCCAACGGCAAGAAGGGCAGCAAGGTCTCGTCGCTGGTCAGCAAGGGCATCAAGAAGCTGATGGAACAGAAGGGCTGGGACCTCAGCCAGATCGCCATGAGCTTCGTGGGCTTCGAGGGCTCGGCCAGCCACGTGCGCTACCTGAAGGGCATCGTCGGAAAGATCGTGCGCAACAACGGCGGCATGGGCGTCGGCAAGGGCCCGGGCGCGCTGTACGACCAGAAGAAGTACGACACCCCCTACCTGCGCGACTTCATGCTGGACCACGGCCTGGTCTGCGACGTCTCCGAGACGACGACCCCCTGGGCCTTCGCGGAGCAAATCCACACCAACGCCACGGACGCCTTCTACCAGGTGATGGACGACCTGGGCCTGCGGGGCGTCGTGTTCTGCCACCTCAGCCACTCGTACCACTCGGGCGCGTGCCAGTACTTCACCTTCGCCATCAACGACGACTCCGAGAGCAATCTCGTGACCTACGACCTGGCCAAGCGCGCCATCCAGCAGGCGTTCATGGACAACCACGGCACGGTGTCGCACCACCACGGCGTCGGTGAGGAGCACAGCCCCTGGATGGAGCAGGACATCTCCCCCGCGGGCGTGTTCATCCAGAGCAAGCTGTTCGACGGCGTGGATCCGGGCCGCAACTTCAACCCGGGCAAGATCGTCCACGAGGGCGCGCCGGGCATTTCGACGAACTCAGCAGACCACGTCGGCTGACGCCTGCCGGGGCCACGTGGCCTACTCGGTGTCGTCCAGAGACCTGAGGAAGGCCTCGGCCTGAGCGCCCAGCTCATCGGCCGAGGGCACGTCCTTGGGCTCCGCCTGGTGGCCCAGCGCCCGCACGACCCGGTCGTGTTGCTCCTCGAGCGACTCCACCAGTTCGCGCAGGTCGTCGTCCGCGGCCATGCCCTCACCCAGCCGGGCGGCCACGTGGACCGCCTTCGTCTCCAGCGTCGACGTCGGCAGGTTGAGCTGGGCGTGCACTCCCAGCGAGTCGAGCAGCGCGACGGCGGCCGCGGGGAAGTCTGTCTCCGCCAGGTACGGCGGGATGTGGGCCGCCAGGCCCACCGACGCCACGTCGGCCTCACCGAGCCGGACGTTCAGCAGCGCCGGCAGTGAGGCGCCCATGCGCATGGTGCCGAAGATGGGCTGGTGGCCGGGGATCAGGTCCGGGCTTGTGGCGAAGCGCGACAGCGACACGGGGCGCGTGTGCGGCACCGCCATGGGCACTCCCTGGAGCGTGATCACCTGCGCCACGTCGAAGGTGTCGGCGAGGTGGACGACGGCGGCGGCCATCCGCTCCCACTGGTACGACGGCTCCGGGCCGTTCAACAGCAGGAACGGGGCACCGTCGGTGTCCAGCACATGGTGGAGGGTGATCTCGGGGCGCTCGTAGTCCGTGAAGTGGTCGCGCTCGAACGTGATGGGCGGCCGACGGCTGGCGTAGTCCAGCAGCTGGTCCGCGTCGAAGCGCGCCAGCACGTGGTTGGGCAACGTCTCCAGCAGGTGCTCGTCCACGAGTCGCTGCACGTGTCCGGCGTCCACGAAGGCGCCGAGCGTCACCACCATCGCCTTGGCGTGGATCGTGCGTGGGTCGACGTGCGACTCGAACTGGTACAGGGCTGCTGGGTCCAACATGAATACATCCTCCTCACACATTCAA
Organism: Tessaracoccus zhenghani; assembly: GCF_054552775.1. Classification (NCBI taxonomy): domain Bacteria; kingdom Bacillati; phylum Actinomycetota; class Actinomycetes; order Propionibacteriales; family Propionibacteriaceae; genus Tessaracoccus; species Tessaracoccus zhenghani. The sequence goes on from NZ_CM137275.1 coordinate 2,021,115, forward strand.
ACACCGATACTGCCCTGGGTATTCCCAGGCACGTCCGCGCGTGGGTTCACCTACAATCGGGGCCATGCTGTCCGTCTTGTCGCCGGCGAAGTCGCTGGATTTCGAAAGCCCGCTGCCCACGAAGAAGCACTCCGAACCACGCCTCATCGGGCAGTCGGACGGGTTGATCGAAATCATGCGCACCAAATCCCCGGCGGACATCTCGCAGCTCATGCACATCTCCGACGACCTGGCCCACCTCAACGCCACGCGGTACCAGGACTTCACCAGCGAACACACCGCGAAGAACGCCCGGCCCGCCATCCTCGCCTTCAACGGCGATGTCTACCAGGGCCTCCAGGCGCACACGTTCGACGCCCGCGACTTCACCGAGGCGCAGAAGTCGCTGCGCATCCTCTCCGGGCTCTACGGGCTGCTGCGGCCGATGGACCTCATCCAGCCGCACCGCCTCGAGATGGGCACCCGGCTCGCCTCCGCTCGGGGGCAGTCGCTGTACGACTGGTGGGGCAGTCAGGTCACGGACCTCCTGCACCGCGACCTGGACGCCTCCCCCGGTGCCGACGTCCTCATCAACCTGGCCAGCACGGAGTACTTCAAGGTGCTCGACGGCGAACGCCTGGGCGCCAGGATCATCTCGCCGCGCTTCGAGGACCGCGACAAGGACGGCGAGCCCCGCATCGTCAGCTTCTACGCCAAGCGGGCCCGTGGCACGATGGCCGCGTGGCTGGTGAAGGAGCGGGTGCGCACGCCCTCCAAGCTGCTGGATTTCAACCGCGACGGCTACGAGTACGACGAGGCCCGCTCGACGAAGGACCAGCCGGTCTTCGTGCGTTGAGTTCGCTCCATGCCCAGCGTCAGGGCATCGAGGCGAACAGGGAGATGAAGAACAGGATGTACAGCACCCAGAACACGACGCCCAGACCCATCAGCACGATCCAGATGATGCTGAACACCTTGCCAAGCATGTACCCGGTCTTGAGGTTGCCGTCCCACGGGAACGGCGCGCCGGCCTCGATCTCCTTCTTGGCCTGTCCCCCCAGGTACCAGGCGACGAAGGACACGACACCGGTGAAGATGCCCACGATGCCCAGGATGAAGACCATCTGCGTCTGCGGGTGTTCGGGGCGCGCCCCAGGGCGCCGCATAGGGCCCCGGCCCTTGCGCGTAGGGCGAGGGTGCATAGTGTCCCGGCTGCACATAGGGAGCGGGTTGGCCATAGGGAGCGGGTTGGCCATAGGGCGCCGGCTGCCCGTACGGCTGGGGCTGGGGCTGGACCGGGGGCTGGCCCCACGGTGCGGGCGACGATGCGCCCCGGCTGGGCGCGGGGCCGAATTCCGACGGCGACGAGGGGTCGGCGAAGTCGTCGGGTCGGTAGGGCGGGACGTCACTCACAGGGCTCTCCTCCGTCTGGTGCTCACCCGAGTCTCCCACGGTGGGCGACACTGAGACATGAGGCACACATCCCGGGGCCGCACTGCGCTGGGCCACTGAGCGAGCCATCATGCGCACCCCCTATCGCGCGCGCCCCCGTGGCCTATACGCTACGCCCGTATCACTACCCATAGGAGGACGGATGAGCGATCCATCTGTCATGCGGCCGGCGGCGCCGACGACCCACCGTCGCGAGACGTTCAGCTCACGCAACGTGTTCATCTTGGCGGCCATCGGATCCGCCGTCGGTCTCGGCAACATCTGGCGATTCCCCTACGTGTCATACACCAACGGTGGCGGCGCCTTCCTCATCCCCTACCTCATCGCGCTGTTGACCGCCGGCATCCCGTTGCTGTTCCTCGACTACGCCCTCGGCCACCGCTATCGCGCCTCTCCCCCGCTGGCGCTGCGCCGGGCCGGGAAGAAGTGGAGCGAGATGTTCGGTTGGTGGCAGGTGCTGGTCTGCTTCGTCATCGCCGTCTACTACGCCGCGATCCTCGCGTGGGCCGCGATGTACTTCCTCTTCAGCTTCACCGAGGCCTGGGGTGACGACCCGGAGGCGTTCCTCTTCGGCGAGTTCCTCCAAGTGGCCGAGACCCCGCACATCGGGTTCGACTTCGTCCCGCAGGTGGCCATCCCCATGCTGCTGGTGTGGGTCCTGACGCTCGTGGTGATCGGCCTCGGCGTCAAGCGGGGCATCGCGAGGGCCAACCTGGTGATGATCCCGCTGCTGCTGGTGATGTTCCTGGTCCTGGTTGTCCAGGCGCTCACCCTGCCGGGCGCGATGGACGGCCTCAACGCCTTCTTCACCCCGGACTGGGCCGCGCTGGCGAACCCCGGCGTGTGGGCGGCGGCGTACGGTCAGATCTTCTTCTCGCTGTCGGTGGGCTTCGGCATCATGATCACCTATTCGTCCTACCTGCGTCGCCGCACCAACCTGACCGGCTCCGGCCTGGTGGTGGGCTTCGCGAACTCCGGCTTCGAGTTGCTCGCCGGCATCGGCGTTTTCGCGGTGCTGGGCTTCATGGCGCAGTCCTCGGGTAGCGAAGTGGGTGACGTGGCCTCCGGAGGCATCGGGCTGGCGTTCATCGCTTTCCCCAGCATCGTGTCCTCCAGCTCCATCGGCCCGCTGCTGGGCGTCCTGTTCTTCGCGTCGCTGGTGTTCGCCGGCTTCACGTCGATGATCTCCATCGTGGAGGTCTGCACCGCCGCCCTGCAGGACAAGCTGGGCCTCGGCCGCGTGCAGGCCACGCTCGCCGTCGGCCTGCCGATGGCCGCGGCGTCCATGCTGCTGCTGTCCACCACCACCGGCCTGTTCTTCCTGGACATCACGGATGAGTTCATCAACAAGTTCGGCATCCTGCTCGGCGCGTTCGCGATGGTGATCGTGGTGGCCTGGGTGCTGCGGAAGATCCCGCTGCTGCAGAACCACCTCTACCGCGTCTCCACCGTGCGCTTCGGCAAGGTGTGGATGGTGCTCGTCGCCGTCGTCGTGCCGGTGGTGCTGGGCTACATCCTGGTGACCGAGGTCATCAAGCACGTCACCACGCCCTACGGGGACTACCCGCTGGGAATGCTGGGCATCTTCGGCTGGGGCATGGTGGCATCGCTCATCGTCGGAGCCGCCATCCTGGCCCGCACGCCGTGGAAACGCGGCACCGTGGAATCCATGGACGAGGACGCGCTCGACGCCAAGTATGAGGAGATCATGAAGAAATGACATCCACCGCCATCACCATGATGATCATCGCCATGCTCACCCTCTGGGGCGGGCTGGCAGCAGCAGTGGTGCACCTCGTGCGCACCCCCGAGGTCGTCGTCGACGAAGGCGACCACTGACCCAGACAGAAGACGACGGCGCGGCCACCGATGGTGGCCGCGCCGTCGTCGCGTGTCAGGCGATCAGTAGCCGGATGAAGCGGCCAGACCGATGATGAAGATGAACCACACGATCGTGAGGACGACGCCGATGATGGTCAGGATGGAGATGACCTTGCCCAGCAGGTAGCCGGTCTTCAGGTTGCCGTCGAAGGCGTAGGGCGCGCCGGCCTGGATCTCCTTCTTGGCCTTGCCGCCCATGTACCAGGCGATGAAGGCGCAGACCTGCACGAAGATGCCGATGATGCCGAGGATGAACACGGTCTGGCTCTGCGGGTGCTCGGCGGCGGGGCCGTAACCCGGCTGGCTGTAGGGGGTGGGCTGGCCGTACGGCTGCTGCTGGCCATAGGCCGGCTGGCCGTAGGGCTGCTGCTGGCCGTAGGGCTGTTGCGGCTGGCCATAGGGCTGCTGACCGTAGGCCGGTGCCGGCGGGGTCTGGCCGTAGTCAGGCGACTGACCGTAGAGAGGGCTCTGCTGAGGATCCGGCTGGCCCTGCGGGGCCCCGTACTCCGGCTGGGACATGGCTGTTCCTTTCGATGGCGAATGCACCGCAATTGTCGGGCATGAGGAGGCCATCGCGTTGGAGATTGTCCACAAGGGCCGCCGAAGGTCACGGCAACCGCTCACATGCTGGCCATGATGCCCAGCATGATCAGCGCTGCGAACAGCATCATGAACACGGAGTAGATGATGCCCAGCACCCAGCCGACCTGCCCGCCGGCACCCCACTGGTAGGGCGCGCCGAGGGCGATCTCCTTCTTCGCCTTGCTGCCCATGTACCAGGCGAATGGTGCGGTGACCACCACGAACACACTGAGGACGCCCAGGACCAGCACGGCCACCGACGAGGGGTGCTCCGGCTTTGCCAACTGGTAGCCGTAATACGGTTGGGGCGGCGGCTGCATGGGCTGCTGGTAGGGCACCGGGTAGCCGTACGGCGGCTGCTGCGGCGTGGGCGGCACCACCGGGGCGGGCGACGCGGCCGGGGGCAGGTACGTGGGGACGGGCTGGGCCGGCGGGGGCGTCGGCGCAGTGAACGGGTCCTCGAGGTAGGGGTCGTAGCTGGGCCCGCCGAATTCCGGCCCCCTCGGCGTGCCGTACGGCTGCGGCTGCGGCTCCGACGGCGGGTACTGGTCGTTCGACACCCTGACCTCCTAGTCTCGGGGCCAGTGTAGGCCGACGGGGCCGCAGCCTCTGCACGTTGCGGGTCAGCCGGCGCGCTCCTGCAGCACCGCCTTGGCGGCCGCGAACCGGGCGATCGGCACGCGGAACGGCGAGCAGCTCACGTAGTCGAGGCCGGCGCCGTGGAAGAACGTCACGGAATCCGGATCGCCACCGTGCTCGCCGCAGACGCCCGTCTTGAGCTTGGGCTTGGTCTGCCGACCCTTGGCCACCCCCATCTCCACCAGGGCGCCCACGCCGTCCACGTCGATGGTCTCGAACGGGTTGCGCTCCAGCACGTGGTCCATCACGTAGTTGGTGAGGAAGCCGTTCTCCGCGTCGTCGCGCGAGATGCCGATGGTGGTCTGGGTGAGGTCGTTGGTGCCGAAGGAGAAGAAGTCGGCGAACTCGGCGATCTTGTCGGCCACGAGCGCCGCGCGCGGCAGCTCGATCATGGTGCCGATGGTGTAGTCGAGTTGCTGACCCGCCTTCGCCAGTTCGTCGTCAACCGCTGCCACGACGATGGCCCGCTGCGCCTCGAGCTCCTGCGTGAGCGCCACCAGCGGGATCATGATCTCCACGCCGACGGTCTCGCCCTCGCGCTCCTTGACCGCCAGGGCGGCGCGGATGATGGCACGGGCCTGCATGTCCGGGATCTCCGGGTACAGCATGGCCAGACGGACGCCGCGGGTGCCGAGCATCGGGTTGAGCTCGTGCAGGCGCTTGACCTGGGTCAGCGTCTCGCGGGCCTCGGTGAGCTGCTGACCGTCGCCGTTGGTCAGTTCCAGCCGCTGCACCAGCAGCGACTGCTCCACCAGGTTGGGCAGGAACTCGTGCAGCGGCGGGTCCAGCAGCCGGACGGTGACGGGGAGGCCCTTCATGGCGGTGAAGATGCCCTCGAAGTCCTGCTGCTGCATGGGCAGGATCTCCTCGAGCGCGGCGGCGCGCTGCTCGGGGCTCTCGGCGAGGATCATCTTGCGGACAGCGGGCAGGCGGTCCTGGGCCATGAACATGTGTTCGGTGCGGCACAGCCCGATGCCCTCGGCGCCCAGCTCGCGGGCCTTGGTGGCGTCCTCGAAGTTGTCGGCGTTGGCGCGTACGCCCAGGCGTCGCACGTCGTCGGCCCACTGCACGACCTTGAGGAAGTCCTCGTTGATCTGCGGCGGGATGAGATCGAGCTTCTCGCCGTAAACCTTGCCCTGGGAACCGTCGAGCGTGATGACGTCGCCCTCATGGATGACGCGGTCGCCGATGGTCAGGGTCTTGGCCACAGTGTCGATCTTGATGCCGTGCGCGCCGGCCACGCAGGGCTTGCCCATGCCGCGCGCCACGACGGCGGCGTGCGAGGTCATGCCGCCGTGGGCGGTGAGGATGCCCTGAGCGACGATGACGCCGTGGATGTCGTCGGGGGTGGTCTCGTAGCGCACCAGGACGACTGCCTCGCCCTTGCCGCCCAGCTCAGCTGCGGTGTCCGCGTCGAACACCACGCCACCGACGGCCGCACCCGGCGAGGCCGGCAGGCCGGTGGCGATCGCGTCGTTGCCGTGGTCCGGCGGGATGGCCGGGTGGAGCAGCTGGTCGAGCTGGCCCGGCTCGATGCGCATCAGCGCGTCCTCCTGCGAGATGACGCCCTCGTCCACCAGGTCCGAAGCGATCTTCAGCGCGGCGGCCGCGGTGCGCTTGCCGTTGCGCGTCTGCAGCATGTAGAGCTTGCCGTCCTCGATGGTGAACTCCATGTCCTGCATGTCGCGGTAGTGCAGTTCCATGTCCTTCATGGTCTTGACGAGCTGGGCGTACGCCTCCGGCAGCACCTCCTCCATCTCGTGGAGCTGGCGCGGGGTGCGGATGCCGGCGACGACGTCCTCGCCCTGGGCGTTGACGAGGAACTCTCCGTAGAGCGCGTTCTCGCCGGTGGACGGGTTGCGGGTGAAGCAGACGCCGGTGGCGGAGGTGTCGCCGCGGTTGCCGAACACCATCTGCTGGATGTTGACGGCGGTGCCGAGCGAAGCGGAGATGTTGTGGGCGCGGCGGTACACCTCTGCGCGGGGGTTGCCCCAGGAGCGGAAGACGGCGTTGACGGCGCGGTTGAGCTGCTCGTGGGGATCCGAGGACCATTCCCCGCCGAGGTACTCGTTGGAGATCTCCTTGTAGGTGGCCACGAGCTCCTTGAGGTCGTCGGCCGTGAGGTCTGTGTCCTGATCGACGCCGCGCTCGTGCTTCAGCGCGCTGAGCGCGTCCTCGAAGAGGTGGCCCGGTACGCCCTCGACGACTTCGCCGTACATCTGGATGAAGCGTCGGTAGGAATCCCACGCGAAGCGCTCGTTGCCGGATTCCTCCGCGAGGGCCTTGACGGATTCGTCGGAGATGCCGAGGTTGAGGACGGTGTCCATCATGCCGGGCATGGAGTGGACGGCGCCGGAACGCACGGAGAGGAGGAGGGGCTTCTCGGCGGCACCCAGCACACGGCCGGTGCGCTGCTCGAGGCGCTTCAGCGCCGCGGCGATGCCGTCGGCCAGGCCTTCTGGCCACTTTCCACCGTTGTTCATCGTCTGAACGCAGGCCGTGGTGGTGACGGTGAACAGGTCCGGGACGGGAAGGCCGACCTTCGCCATCTCGGCGACGTTGGCGCCCTTACCGCCGAGGAGGCTGCGCATCGTGGCGTCACCCTCGGACAGGTCGTAGATGTAGCGATCCTCGCTCATGTGGGGATATCTCCTTTGACAAACCCTGGGGAACCGCCTTTGGCTCCCCGCTGCCCCAAGACTAGTCCTGACAAGCCCGGCGAAGGGGGCGGGGTGGGAGAATTACGCTGCGGTCAGGGGAGCCATCCGCCATTGATTGAGCCAGCCATCCTAGGCGTCGGTGGTCGTCGCTAGGGTTGGCCCCACCGAGCCGCCGACGACCAGGGAGAGACGACGCCACATGGCACCCACCACCAAAGAAGCCCAGCGCGCCGAGTTGCACAAGACAATCTGGCGCATCGCCAACGACCTGCGCGGCAGCGTCGATGGGTGGGACTTCAAAACCTACGTCCTGGGCATGCTGTTCTACCGGTTCATCTCGGAGAACCTCACCTCGTACCTCAACGGGTTCGAACGCGACGCCGGAGTCGCCGATTTCGACTACACCCAGCTCAGCGACCCCGAAGCCGAGTTCGGCCGCGACGTCACCGTCGCCGAGAAGGGCTTCTACATCCTCCCCTCGGAGCTGTTCGTCAACGTCCGCGCCCGTGCCAAGACCGACGCCAACCTCAACGAGACCCTCGAGCGGGTGTTCACCCACATCGAGGGTTCTGCGCTGGGCACTGCCAGCGAGCACGACCTCAAGGGACTCTTCGACGACCTAGACGTCAACTCCTCCAAACTCGGCCCCACCGTCGCCCGGCGCAACGAGAAGCTGGTGAAACTCCTCGACGCAATCGGCGACCTGCCGCTGGGCAACTTCGGGGACAACACCATCGACCTCTTCGGCGACGCCTACGAGTACCTGATGACCATGTACGCCTCCAGCGCCGGCAAGTCCGGTGGCGAGTTCTACACCCCGCAGGAGGTCTCTGAACTCCTGGCCCGGATCACGGTGGTGGGCAAGACGTCGGTCAACAAGGTCTACGATCCCGCGGCAGGTTCCGGGTCGCTGCTGTTGAAGTTCGCCAAGGTGCTCGGGAAAGACAACGTTCACAACGGGTTCTACGGCCAGGAGATCAACCTGACCACCTACAACCTGGCGCGGATCAACATGTTCCTCCACGACATCAACTACGAGAAGTTCGATCTCGCCCACGGCGACACCCTCACGGACCCGGCCCACTGGGACGACGAGCCGTTCGAGGCGATCGTGTCCAACCCGCCCTACTCCATCAAATGGGACGGCGACGCCAACCCGCTGCTCATCAACGACCCGCGCTTCTCGCCCGCCGGGGTGCTGGCGCCCAAGTCGAAGGCCGACCTCGCCTTCACCATGCACATCCTGAGCTGGCTGGCCGTCAACGGAACTGCCGCCATCGTCGAATTCCCGGGCGTGCTCTACCGCGGCGGGGCGGAACGCAAGATCCGCCAGTACCTGATCGACAACAACTACATCGATGCGGTCATCCAGCTCCCGCCGGACCTGTTCTTCGGCACCACCATCGCCACCTGCATCATCGTGTTGAAGAAGTCGAAGATTGACAACCAAGTCCTTTTCATCGACGCCTCCGCCGAGTTCACCCGCGCCGGGAACAAGAACAAGCTCACCGATCCCCACCAGCGCCGCATCCTCGACGCCTTCACCGCCCGCGCCGACGAAGCCCATTACGCCAAGCTCGTCACCGCCGACGACATCGCCGCGAACGACTACAACATCGCCGTGTCGTCCTATGTCGAGCAGGAAGACACCCGCGAGGAGATCGACATCACCGCCCTCAACGCCGAGATCGCCCGCATCGTCGCCCGCCAACACGAGCTCCGCGCCGCGATCGACGAGATCGTCGCGGACCTGGAGGGGTCACGGTGAGCGAGCCATCGGGCGAGGTCATCCTCTACAACAGGGACGACGGCACCACCGCACTCGAGGTCCGGTTGGAGAACGACACGGTCTGGCTGACACAACAGCAGCTCGCCGAGCTCTTCCAGACCTCCCGCACGAACATCGTCGAGCACATCCACAACATCTACGACGAAGGCGAACTCGATCAGGCGGCAACCTGTCGGGATATCCGACAGGTTCGGATGGAGGGCACGCGTGAGGTTGCCAGGTCCATCCCGCACTACAACCTGGACCTGATCATCTCAGTGGGCTACCGCGTGAAGTCCGCCGTCGCCACGCGCTTCCGGATCTGGGCGACGGAGCGGTTGCGCGAGTACCTGGTCAAGGGGTTCGTTATGAACGACGAGGCTCTTAAGGAACTCGGCGGCGGCCGCTACTGGCGCGAGTTGCTCGACCGCATTCGCGACATCAGAAGCAGCGAGAAGGTCCTCTACCGCCAGCTCCTCGACCTCTACGCCACCAGCGTCGACTACGACCCCAAGGCTCCCGAGACCCCCCAGTTCTTCGCCGTGGTGCAAAACAAGCTCCACTTCGCGGCCCACGGTCGCACAGCCGCCGAGGTGATCGTCGAGCGAGCCGACGCGACGCAGCCGAACATGGGGCTCACAAACTTCAGCGGCCAGCGCCCGCGCAAGAGCGACATCGCTATCGCCAAGAACTACCTGACGGAGCCCGAGCTCAAGCGGCTGAACACGTTGGTGTCGGCCTACTTCGACGCGGCCGAGTTTCGCGCACAGTCCCATGAGCCCACGTACATGAAGGACTGGCTGCAGCACCTTGACCGGCTGATCGTGGCCATGGGGGCAGAGTCCCTGCCAGGCGCTGGAGCTGTCAGCCGTGCCGCTGCCGAAGGCGTGGCTACTGGCGAGTACGAGAAGTACCGGGCCGCCCTCGACTCCTCACCGTCGAGCGTTGAGACTGCCTACCTGGAGACGGTGAAACGGGCCGCTCAAGCCCTCGAAGGAAGAACCGAATGACCTCCGTCGACGCCCTCATTCGTGAGCACTGCCCGGAGGGAGTGCCGTTCGTCCCACTGGGAACGCTCGGCACGTGGTCCGGTGGAGGGACCCCATCGAAGAGCCGTCCGGAGTTCTGGAAGGACGGCACGATTCCGTGGGTATCCCCGAAGGACATGGGCGGTGTGCTGGTCGACTCGGCGCAGGATCACATCACAGAGGCTGCAGTTCGCGCATCCGCCACGAAACTTGTCCCGAGCCCGGCAATCGTGATGGTCGTCAGGTCCAGCATTCTCGATCACACGTTCCCTACTGCGCTGACTACGGTCCCGGTCGCGTTGAACCAGGACATGAAGGCTGTGGTCCCCTACGACAACCTGCTCCCCGGGTACCTGGCCCACGTCCTGAGGGCCAACGGGCAGGCGATCCTCCGTGCCGCCCGGAAGACAGGCGGATCGGTTGCCTCCATCGACTCGGGCAAGCTCCGGTCCTTCAGGATTCCGGTCCCACCACAAGCCGTGCAGCGTGAGATCGTGCGCATCCTGGATCACTTCACGGAGCTGGAGGCGGAGCTGGAGGCGGAGCTGGAAGCGCGACGTGCACAACGGACTGCGCTGGCCAACAACCTGGCAGTCGCTGTGCGAGACGACGAGCACGAGCGCACTCAGTCAGAACGGGTGCTGCTCGGGGAGATTGCCCGCGAGTCGGTCGAACCGGTGAGGATCCATGCTGAGCAGTCGTATGCCAGCCTCGGGGTGAAGTGGAACGGGGAGGGTGTCCTGCATCGCGCCCCGCGCAGTGGTCACTCCATTAAAGCAACCACGTTGTATCGTGCGCGTCCTGGACAACTGATCTACAACCGAATGTTTGTCGTCGAAGGGTCGTTTGCTCTCGTCCCGGATGAGTGCTGTGATGCGGTGGTCTCAGGAGAATTTCCCCTGTTTGAAATTGACGAGTCTCGAGTGGAACCTCAGTGGCTGCTGCAACACCTTTGCGATCCATACATTCTTAAGCGAATCGAAGCAGAAGTCACAGGCACTGAGCGCGGATCGATGAAAAGTCGGCGGCGATGGAAGGCAGATCAGTTCCGAGAATTTGAGATCAAGCTGCCCTCTCTTGCAGAACAGCGACGGACGGTGGCAGCGCTTCAAGCAAGCACCGACCTCCTAGCCTCGCTCGAACAAGAGCTCGCAGCACGCCGGAAGCAGTCCCAGTACTACCGCGACAAGCTGCTCACTTTCGAGGAGAAGCGATGAACGGCAAACACATCGAGCTGTTCCTCGTTGAGGGCATCCCGGGTGGGATCACGACCGCCGAAATCGCAGGCTGGACCGGGCACGTGCTCTCCGGACCGCGCGCTGATCTTGCCGACATCCTCAAGCGTGATGAGGCGCAGCGCAACGGCGCCTACCTGCTGATGGGGAACGACGACGAGGCCATCGGCGGCGTGACCTGTTACATCGGACGCACCGAGAACTTCCGCAACCGGTTCAGGGATCACAAGGCCAAGAAGGAGTTCTGGGACCGGGTGGTCCTCATCACGGCCAAGGACGACGGCTTCAACGAGGGCCACTGGGGCTACCTTGAAGCGCGGCTGGTAGATCTGGCTCGGCAGGCCGCCCGGGTGACGCTCCGCAACGACAACACACCTCAAGGACGCAAGCTGTCCGAGGCTCAGGCCTCGGACATGGAGGCATTCCTCAGCCACCTGCACATCATCCTTCCCGTCCTCGGCGTGAACGTGATCCGCACCCGGACGACGCCCCAGGCCGAACCGAAGCCGTCGACGGATTCCCCCGTCTTCACGCTCACCCGCCCCCACCTGGGCGTCCAGGCCAGGGCGCAGCTCTTCGGCGACGAGTTCACGATCCTCGCCGGCTCCCTGGTGGTGGGCACGTGGTCAGGCACAGGCAAGGCCCAGAGCACCCAGCGGGCCTACGCCTCGTACCGTGCGCAGCACCAGAAGTTGGTGGCGGACGGCTCCATCATCGTCGAGGGCAAGGTGGGGCGCCTGACGCGTGACGTGCCGTTCACATCACCGTCGACCGCGGGCGCCGTCGCCCTCGGCCGGTCCTGCAACGGCCGGATCGAGTGGGTGTGGGAGGGCGGGAACTACGCCGACTGGGAGAACCGTGGCCTCGCCATCTGAACAGCGGCAACGCGGAGCTAGCCGGAACCTCTCGGTTCATGCAACGCGTCATGCTCATGATCATCGTCATAATCATGATCAAGATCAATGAGTATGAGGAGAGGGGGCACTGTGGACACGCAAAGCTTGGTGGACGACCTACGGCAGCGGGGGGCCGAACTGACTGATGTCGAGGTGAAGGCAGCAACCGGCGGCTGCCCCTCCAGCCTCCGTGAGACCCTGTCCGGCTTCGCCAATCGAGGTGGAGGCACGATCCTGCTGGGCCTTGCCAACCGAACCTTCGAGGCTGTCCCCATCAACGCCGATGCTCTCCGTGATGCCGTCGCAGGGATGGCGGCCAACGACCTGACCCCTCCACTCACACCCCACATCGAGATTGAGGTGATTGACGACGGCAAGCGCATCGGGCGAGTCGACGTGCCAGAGTTGGACCCCGTCGAGAAGCCCTGCTACGTCACCAACCAGGGGCGATACTCAGGGGCATACGTGCGCAACGGGGAGGGAGACCGGAGGCTCACGCACTACGAGATCGACAGGCTGCTTGAGAATCGAGCGCAGCCCGAGTTTGATCGCCAACCGGTCCGGGCAACCTTGAACGATCTCGTACCTGACCTTGTTGACTCCTATCTCACGAGGGTTGTCGGGCAGCGGCCGCGCGCCTTTCAGGGGCTTGACCGCTTGGAGCGGATGCGGCGGCTTGGTCTGGTGGCGATCGAGGAGGGTCACCCCCGACCCACCCTTGCAGCGCTCCTGACAACATCTCCTGCGACGGCCCCATCCCCGAGATGGTCGAGACAGCCGTGGCGTCGATACGACGCAACATGACCCGCGCGGCACTTATCGAGGGGATCGGCAGAACCGATCGCTACGAGTATCCGCTGGAGGTGGTGCGCGAGTTGGTGCTCAACGCCGTCCTCCACCGCGATTACTCTCCGGGTGCCCTGGGTACCCAGATTCAGATCGAGTTGTACCCCGACAGATTGGTGGTCCGGAGCCCAGGCGGGTTCTACGGATCAGTCGAGCCAGGAACCCTGGGGGAACCGGATGTCTCCTCCACGCGCAACAGCCTCCTCGCCCGGATCCTCGCCGACATTCCGTCGGGGGAAGGCTCTCACATGCTGGTCGAGAACCGAGGCTCAGGGATTCCCACGGTGCTTCGCACCCTCAATCGCGCCGGCATGCGGCCACCGGACTTCGATGGCAACTTCCGTCGGGTCCAAGTGACCGTTCCGCGTCACGCGTTGCTGACTCCCGAGATCCTCAATTGGATCGGGTCACTCGGAGAACCCGACCTGACTGAGGCCCAAGTCCAGGCACTGGCCGTGCTCATAACCGGGACTCCGGTGCGCAATCAAACGCTCCGTGGCTGGGGGCTCCATGCCGCTGATGCAACACGAGCGCTCACAGACCTGGTAGACAGAGGACTCATCACAAAGGTCGGCGATCGACGCGGAGCTTCCTACACCCTCTCCGACGAGATATCCGTCCAGGGCGACCTCCTGGCCTCGATGAGTGGCGAAGACCGACGAGATCGAATTGTCGAGTTGGTGACCCGTCACGGGGAACTGAGGATCACAGAACTGCAGACGATGGTCCGGGCAAGCCGGCCAACGTTGGTTCGGGACCTCAACACCTTGGTCGCTGAGGGGAGACTGGAGGCCACGGCGCCGGCGCGCAGCAGACACCGCGCCTACCGACCCTCTCAGGGCGAGCAGCTACCTCTCTCTCGAGAGACAACGCCATGAGCTCTCTTGGGGCGCCGCACTTCGAGCCCATCGCGATCAGCGCAGAGAGCACCGTGGTGGCCGAGTACCCGGCGGAGGCGTCGGCGCCTGACGGGTATCAGTCGGAGGCCGATCTTGAGCGGGAGTTCGTCAGCATCTTGGAGGCTCAGGCGTACGAACGCCTCCACGTGAGCAGCGAGGCTGACCTCATCGCGAACCTACGACGACAGCTGGAGGCCTTGAACCAGATCACCTTCTCCGACGAGGAATGGCGGCGCTTCTTCACCGAGCAGGTCTCCAGCGCCAACGCGGGAATCGTCGACAAGACCGTCAGCATCCAGGAGGACCACGTCAAGCTGCTGCGCCGCGACGACGGGACCACCAAGAATGTCCGCCTGATCGATAAGGAGCACATCCACAACAACAAGCTGCAGGTTCTCAACCAGTACGAGACCGGCGTGGGCGAGGGCGGTGGAAACCATGCCACCCGCTATGACGTCACCGTGCTGGTCAACGGGCTGCCGCTGGTGCACGTTGAGCTGAAGCGGCGCGGGGTGGACATCCGCGAAGCGTTCAACCAGATCAACCGCTACCAGCGCGACTCGTTCTGGGCAGGGTCAGGGCTCTTCGAGTACGTCCAGCTCTTCGTGATCTCCAACGGCACGCTGACCAAGTACTACTCCAACACCACCCGCCGCCTGCACCTGGCTGAGAGTTCCGGGTCGCGGCGCACCCGCAAGACGTCGAACTCGTTTGAGTTCACCTCTTGGTGGGCCGACGCCAACAACCGTCCCATCCAGGACGTGACGGCGTTCGCCAAGACATTCTTCGCCCGCCACACCCTGCTCAACATCCTCACCCGCTACTGCGTCCTCACGTCCGACCGGTTGCTCCTGGTGATGCGGCCCTACCAGATCGTGGCCACCGAGAAGATCCTGGGCAAGATCCAGATCGCCACCAACTACAAGAAGCTCGGCACCCTCGACGCGGGCGGTTACGTGTGGCACACCACCGGCTCCGGCAAGACGCTGACCAGCTTCAAGGCCGCCCAACTCGCCGCCCGGATGCCGGGTGTGGAGAAGGTGCTGTTCGTCGTCGACCGCAAGGATCTGGACTACCAGACCATGCGCGAGTACGACCGGTTCCAGAAGGGTGCGGCCAATTCCAACACCTCCACCGCCGTGCTGAAGAAGCAACTGGAGGACCCGTCGGCGCGCATCATCATCACCACCATCCAGAAGCTCGCCACCTTCATCGCGGGGAACAAGGGCCACGAGGTCTACAGCGGCCACATTGTGATCATCTTCGACGAGTGCCACCGCTCCCAGTTCGGCGACATGCACACCGCCATCACCCGGGCATTCAAGCGCTACCACCTGTTCGGCTTCACCGGCACCCCGATCTTCGCCGCCAACTCCGGCACGGCCGGCAATCCCCAGCTCCGAACCACCGAGCAGGCCTTCGGCGAGAAGCTGCACACCTACACAGTCGTCGACGCGATCACCGACAAGAACGTGCTGCCGTTCCGCATCGATTACGTCAACACCGTCCAGGTGGGGCAGGTCGTCGACAAGCAGGTCTCCGCCATCGACACCGAACGTGCCCTGCTCGCGCACGAGCGGATCGCCAAGGTCGCGGCATACACGCTGGAGCACTTCGACCAGAAGACGAAGCGGTCGCAGGCCTACACACTGGGTGCGAAACGCGTGCGAGGGTTCAACGCGCTCTTCGCCACGGCGTCCATCGACGCGGCCCGCCGCTACTACAACCAGTTCCACCTCCAGCAACAGGACCTCCCCTCGGATCAACAGCTGAAGATCGGCCTGATCTACTCCTACGCCGCGAACGAGGCCCTCGACGATGGCGTCCTCGACGAGGAGGGCTTCGACACCTACGGCCTCGACGCGTCGGCACGCGAGTTCCTCGAAGACGCCATCCAGGACTACAACGACCTCTTCGGCACCAGCTTCGACACCTCGGCCCAGCGGTTCGAGAACTACTACAAAGACCTGTCGATGCGGCTGAAGAACCGCGAGATCGACCTCGTGATCGTCGTCAACATGTTCCTCACCGGCTTCGATGCCACCACGCTCAACACGCTGTTCGTGGACAAGGACCTGCGCGCCCACGGCCTCATCCAGGCCTACTCCCGCACCAACCGAATCCTCAACTCGGTCAAGACCTACGGCAACATCGTGTCGTTCCGGGACCTGGAGCAGCAGACCAACGACGCCATCGCCCTATTCGGCAACCGCGACGCCCGCGGCGTGGTCCTCCTCAAACCGTACGCCGACTACTACTGCGAATACGGTGAGAAGGTCCACGAGCTGCTCGACCGCTTCCCCCTGCAACACCAACTGATCGGGGAGGGCGAGGAGAAGGCGTTCATCGCACTGTTCGGCGCGATTCTCCGGCTGACCAACATCCTGACCGCATTCGACGATTTCGCCGGGGACCAGTTGCTCACCGACCGGCAGAGCCAGGACTACCGCAGCCGCTACCTCGACCTCCACGCCCAGTACCGAGCAGTCACGGACTCCGAACGGGAGACCATCAACAACGACGTGGTGTTCGAGATCGAGCTGGTCAAGCAGGTGGAGATCAACGTCGACTACATCCTCATGCTGGTCGAGCAGTACCGGCAGCAACGAGGCGACGGCGACGACAAGGAACTGCGCGCCACCATCACCCGCGCCGTCGACGCGTCTCCGTCCCTGCGCAGCAAGAAGGACCTCATCGAGGAGTTCGTCGACTCGATCTCGGCAGAGGGGGGCGTCGACCATGAATGGCAGACCTATATCGCCGCCCGCCGCGAAGCGGAACTCCAGGCCATCATCGATGAGGAGAGCCTCAAGCCCACCGAAACCCGGAACTTCGTCGAGCACGCTTTCACGAACGGTTCCCTGCAGTCCGCGGGCACCTCGGTCACCAGGATCCTCCCCCCGGCCTCCCGATTCGCCGAAGCAGGCGGAGGCCACGCCGCGAAGAAGAATCGGGTGCTGGCCCGCCTGGGAGCCTTCCTCGAACGCTTCCTGGGGCTGGGATAACTCCCCAGGAGGCGGCGTGGCTCACTTGGGCGGGGGCGCCCAGGCACCTCCCGGCCGCACGATGCCCGGGGGCCGGCGGAGCCGTTGGCCCACCTTGCGGGCCCGGTCGTCGACCACGTCGATGATGCGTGAGGCGGCCTCCTCGATGGCGACGCCGGTGGTGTCGATGATGGGGCAGCCGAGCTTGCGCTGGGTGCGGCCGATCTCATCGAGCTCGTCGTAGATCTTGACCAGGTCGGCGTACCCGTCCTTGGTGCCGAAGCCACCCATGCCGCGCACCCGCTGGCCACGGATCTGATTGAGCCGCTCCGCGTCCATCGTGAGCCCGATGATGCGCCAGCGGTCCAGATCCCACAGCTCCTTCGGCGGTTCGATGCCCGGCACCAGGGGCACGTTGACCGCCTTGTAGCCCAGGTAGCCGAGGTAGATCGACAGCGGGGTCTTGCCTGAGCGGGACGGGCCCACCAGGCAGATGTCGCACTCCTTGAGCGCCTCCGGGAGCGACCCGTCGTCGTGGCGGACGGCGAAGTCGATGGCGGCCATCCGCACGAAGTACTCCGCCTCGACGCCGAGGGGGCGCATGGGGACCTGGTCGGCCTCGATGCCGCTGATGCGTTCCAGCGCACCCATCGCCTGCGTCATCAGATCGGCGAACGGCACCTCAATGTCGTTGCAGAACGATTTGACCAACTCGGCCTGTTCCTCGCTGACGAGCGTGAAGAACACCGCGACGGGCGCCCGCTCCGTGCTCTCCTTGATGGTCTCGAGCGCGGTGAGCAACGACGCCGTGGTGCCCACCTTGCGGTGGCGGACCAGGCTGAACTCCCGCGTCGGGAACTGCGTGATGGCGGCCCGCGCGATGCGGGCCGCGGTCTCGCCGGTGGAGTCGGCGATGATGTGGATCTCCAGCGGCTCTGCTGACATGGCAGTCACCTTACGCCGCGCGGCGAGGACTTCCGGAGTATTTCCCCGGCCACTCTTCCCTCCTGGGATCGCAGGGCTAGGCTTGGATACCAGGGCACCACGGAAGTTGCCCGCAGTACCCAGGAGGTGCACACAGATGGATGCAGTTGTGGAGGAGACGGCGGAAACCAAGAGCGTGAAGGTGACCCACAAGGTCGCCAAACCGCTCGAGAAGGTGTGGGCGGCGCTCATGCAACCCAACGGCCAGGAGCCGTTGCTGGGCAAGGGTGGTCACCTGGGATCGAAGGGGGTCGACTGGGCGTCCACCGAAGGCCCCCACGGCGTCACCCGGAGCTTCCACCCCATGGAACAGATCCGGTTCTCCTGGCATGAAGCCGAAGGCGCTCCCCGCAGCCTCGTCGACCTGCAGATGAAACCCGTCGACGGCGGCACCGAGCTTCACCTGACCCACGAACTCATCGAAGATGGCTACGCCCCTGAGTCGTTGACCGAGCGCTGGGAGACCGCGCTCCGGAAACTCGACGACCAGGCCTGACGCAATTGCGGCGGCGGGGTGGGCCGGAGGGCCCACCCCGCCGTCGCGACGGCCGCGTGGAACACGGTGTTGGCTCACCGATAGACCGCGACGCTGTCGTCGTCGCCCACCACCAACCGCCCTCCGTACACGGTGGCATACCCGTGCAACGTCCGCTCCCACCTGACCTCGCCGGTGTCGGGGTCGATGCCCAACGCTTTCGGCTGGGTGGTCTCGCCTGTCTGCGGATCTGACGGCGTGATCAGCACAACGAGCTGCCCCTCCCCCACGTACACGGCCGCTTCACCGGCGTGCGCCTCGATGGGGGTGCGCATCACCTCGCGTCCGGTGGTGGCGTCGAAGCGCAGCACCGCCATGGCTGCGGAACCGTAGGCTCCCTCGAGGACGATGAGGTCGTCGCCCCACAGCGCCCCGGGCGCAGCACCCTGCGGATCCCCCCACAGCTGGTTTGCCAGCGGTGTCACCCACCGCACTTTTCCGGTGCGCGGATCGAGCCGTTGCAGCTCCCCCTTGCCGCTCAGGGGCAGGAGGTAGAGGAGCCCGTCGTCGACCACGGTCCCCCAGTTGCCCACCTCGGAGCGCCACACCTCCTTCCCCGATGCGGGCTCGATGGCACGGACCGCGCCGAACTCGTTGATGACCGTCACGCCGTCCACCACGTGCATCGACGGCCGCGTAGGCTGCCAGTCGGGCTGCGCGCCGTCGGACATCCGGAACACGTAGCGGTTGGCGGCGAACTCAGAGGCGGCCGAGTCCGGCGCGAGGTACGCGAATCCGTCAGACTCCAGGACCTGCCTCGCAAAGCCTCCGGACCATCCACCCCCGGCGTCGACGTCGACATCCCACAGCGGGTGCACCAGATCGCCGGGGTCGTATGCCAGCAATCTGGCCGCGCCAGGACCGTAGGGGTCCTCGTCGTTCTGGCGCACCGCCAGGAACAACGTGCCGTTGTTGCTTGAAGAAACCCAGCTGTACCCGCCAGGCGACTCAAACACGTTCCCCGCCGAGTCCGTGTACTCCGTGGAGTCGAACACCGGCATCTCCAGCCGGTGCATCTCCCGGCCTGTCTCGCGGTCAAGTAACGCCGTCGCCCCTCTGAGAAGCACGCCGACCCACGGGGTCCCCGGCAGATCGGTGAGATGCGACTCGTCGAAGCCCCACACGCCCTGCACCGAGGTCCGCCACAGCTCTTCGCCGGACCCTGCCGCGAGCAGTGCCACCTGAGGCGGCGCCGGGTCCCCGCCTCCGACAGAGACCAGGAGGCGGTCGCCGCTGACGGGCACGAAACCCCCGTACGCCCTCCCGTCGTCGCCCCATCGCCACGCCTCGACGGGCCCGTCCTGGAGGCCGAGGACCTGCGGCGCGGGGGGCGGCGGCGACCTGAGGAGGAGGACCACCCCTAGCCCCAGCGCCAGCGCCATCGCCACGGCCCCCGCCACGACGGCAGTGCGGCCCCTGGACCACCCACCCAGTCGCCCGGTGGGGTCTGGTGCCGGCGGCGCGTCCAGGTCCAGCACGTCTTCGGTCATGCGGACAGCCTAGGGTCGCCGGACGCCGGCCGCGGCGGCCACCTTCAACGCGTGCGGCGCCCAGGCGACAGCCACGTTGAGCGATCAAACCCAGCCCCCGCTGACTTCGGCCACTACCGGAAGTAGTATGAGGGGACGGCACATTGCGTCGCGGCCCGGTTTCAAGGAAGAAGACGGTCATTATGGCAACCATGCTCTCCAGCAGAGGGATGAGGCGGGCCCGCTGGGCTGCGCTGGCAATCGCAGGACTCACGGCACTCGGAATCACCGGCTGTTCGGGCGACGGCGCCCCGCCCGGCGAGACCCACGTCGGAGGTGAGGCCAATCTTCAGCTGCCGGATCTCGGCAGCGTCGATTTCCTCGGCATCCCCGGTTCCGCGCTCCTCGGGCTCGGCCTCATCGTGTGCGCGCTGGGCCTCGGTTTCGGCCTCATGACCTACACGCAACTCAAGCGCATGCCCGCCCATTCGGCGATGCGCGAGATCTCGGAACTCATCTACACCACCTGCAAGGCCTACCTGAAGCAGCAGGGCAAGTTCCTGCTGGTGCTGTGGGCGTTCATCGCCGCGATCATCATCTTCTACTACCTGTTCCTCGTCGGCTTCGGCGTCGGGAAGACCGCCATCGTGATCGCGTTCTCGCTGATCGGCATGGCCGGCTCCTACGGCGTCGCCTGGTACGGCATCCGCGTCAACACGCTGGCGAACTCGCGCACCGCGCACGCAGCGCTCGGCGGCAAGCCCTACCCCTGCCACGACATCCCGCTGCGCTCCGGCATGAGCATCGGCATGGTGCTGATCTCGGTCGAACTCGCGATGATGCTCATCATCATGGTGTTCCTGCCCGGTGAGATCGCCGGCGCCTGCTTCATCGGCTTCGCCATCGGCGAGTCCCTCGGCGCGTCCGCCCTCCGCATCGCCGGCGGCATCTTCACCAAGATCGCCGACATCGGCGCCGACCTCATGAAGATCGTCTTCAAGATCAAGGAAGACGACGCCCGCAACCCCGGCGTCATCGCCGACTGCACCGGTGACAACGCCGGCGACTCCGTCGGCCCCTCGGCAGACGGCTTCGAGACCTACGGCGTAACAGGCGTGGCGTTGATCACCTTCATCCTCATCGGCGTGCCGGAAGTCAGCATGCAGGTGACCCTGCTCGTGTGGCTGTTCGTCATCCGCGCCGCCATGGTGGTCGCCTCCGGCATCTCCTACTTCGCCAACCGTGCCTGGGCGAAGGCCCGCTACGCCAACGCCGACGACATGGACTTCGAGGCGCCCCTGACGTCGCTGGTCTGGATCACCTCGGCCGTCTGCATCGCCACCACATTCCTCACCTCGATCCTGCTCATCGGCAACCTCGAGGGTGGCCTCTGGTGGAAGCTGTCGTTGATCGTCAGCTGCGGCACGCTGGCCGGCGCCCTCATCCCCGAACTGGTCAAGGTGTTCACCTCCACCAGCGCCCGCCACACGCAGGAAGTGGTCATCTCCTCCAACAAGGGCGGCCCCTCGCTGGGCATCCTCTCCGGCCTCGTTTCGGGCAACTTCTCCGCCTACTGGCTGGGGATGGCGATCGCGGCCCTGATGGCCGTCGCCTACGGCATCTCCACCCTCGGCCTGAGCGACATGATGCTGGCCCCGGCCGTCTTCGCCTTCGGCCTGGTCGCCTTCGGCTTCCTGGGCATGGGTCCTGTCACCATCGCGGTGGACTCCTACGGCCCGGTGACCGACAACGCGCAGTCCGTCTTCGAGCTGTCGACGGTGGAACATGACCCCAGCGCGGCCGACGAGTTGGCCACCGAGTTCGGCCATGAGCCCGACTTCGAGCGCGCCAAGTACTTCCTCGAGGCCAACGACGGCGCGGGCAACACGTTCAAGGCGACGGCGAAGCCCGTGCTGATCGGCACCGCGGTCGTCGGCGCCACCACCATGATCTTCTCGATCATGATGGGCCTCACCGACGGCCTGGAGAACGCGGAGGCCGTCGCGAACCTGTCGCTGCTGCACGCCCCGTTCCTGCTCGGCCTGCTCGTCGGTGGTGCCGTCATCTACTGGTTCACCGGCGCGTCCATCCAGGCCGTGACAACCGGCGCCTACCGGGCCGTCGAGTTCATCGGCGCCAACATCAAGCTCGACGGGGTGACCCGCGCGAGCGAGGAGGACTCGGCCAAGGTCGTCCAGATCTGCACCCAGTACGCCCAGAAGGGCATGTTCAACATCTTCCTCGGCGTCTTCTTCTCCACCCTCGCGTTCGCGTTCGTGGAGCCGTTCTTCTTCATCGGCTACCTGATCGCGATGGCCCTGTTCGGCCTGTACCAGGCCATCTTCATGGCCAATGCGGGCGGCGCCTGGGACAACGCGAAGAAGATCGTCGAAGTGGACCTCGACGCCAAGGGCACGGCCCTGCACGACGCCACCATCATCGGCGACACCGTCGGCGATCCCTACAAGGACACCTCGTCGGTGGCGCTGAACCCCGTGATCAAGTTCACCACCCTGTTCGGTCTCCTCGCGGTCGAACTCGCGGTCTCCCTGAACGCTCAGGGCGGCCAGGTGCTGACCTGGGTGCTGGCCGCGGCGTTCTTCTTCGCGTCGCTGTTCTTCGTCCACCGCTCCTTCTACGGCATGCGCATCAACGAGAACATGTCGGAGATGGAGATCGATCGGACAACCGAGGCTGTCGCGATCGACGCCTGACCCCTATTCCGAGTCGGAACCGCTCGGCACAAGGCCCGGATCTCCCTCCCCCAGGGAGATCCGGGCCTCGCGTGTTCGTCGGCCGGCCGGCTTGGGCGCCCAGCTCAGCCCTGGAAGGGCCGCACCTCGACGGTGGGGTTGCAGCCGGTGGCCACCGCCCGTTTCGCCCAGTCGAGCGCGGCCGCGTCGTCCTCGACGTCGATGACCCAGAACCCGTTGACCTGGTCCGGGTACTGCAGCACCGGGCCCTCGACGACGACACCCTCGGACGTGACGTACCGGGCGTCCGACGGCGGGGTGAGCCCGCCGGCGAACACCCAGGCGCCGGCGTCCATCATCTCCCGGTTGAGGGCGTCGACCGCCGCGAAGATCTCGCTCTGGTCGGCGTCCTCCGCGAACGGCTTGCCGTCGTGGATGACTGATAGCAGGAACTGGGGCATGGCTACTCCTCGTGTGCTCCGGTGCCGGTTCGTGCCCCCAGCCTCACCGCCGGCACGCCCCGCGTCAAGAGTCGATCACCACGCGCCCGGCGCGTCGTTCGTAGACTGGGGGCAGCGACTCCCAGCCGCAGATGTCAGGAGTGACCATGTCCACAGACCGCACCGCCCGCGCGTTGGCCTTGGCGCCAGCCGAACTCTTCATCGACGGCGTGTGGCGCCCTTCATCCTCCGGCGAGACCTTCGCCGTGCACAACCCCGCCACCGGCGAGGTGCTCACCCGGGTCGCCTCCGCCACGCCGGACGACGGCATGGCCGCGCTGGCGGCTGCCGACGGCGCCGCATCGGGCTGGGCGCGTACCCCGGCAAGGGAGCGCTCTGAGCTCCTGCGTCGCGCCTACGACCTGCTGATGGAGCGCGCCGACGAGTTCGCCACGCTGATGACCCTCGAGATGGGCAAGCCGCTGGCCGAGGCCAGGGGCGAGGTGACCTACGGCGGGGAGTTCCTCCGCTGGTTCGCCGAGGAGGCCGTCCGGATCAACGGCCGCTACTCCCCCTCGCCGGAGGGCAACCTGCGCATGCTGACGGTGCGCCGCCCCGTTGGGGCCTGCCTGTTCATCACGCCGTGGAACTTCCCGCTCGCGATGGCCACCCGCAAGATCGCCCCGGCGTTGGCGGCAGGCTGCACCACCATCCTGAAGCCCGCCGCCCTGACGCCGCTCACTTCGCTGGCCTTCGTGCGCCTCCTGGAAGAGGTGGGCGTGCCCCAGGGCGTGGTGAACGTCATCCCGACGGAGGACGCCCAGCCCGTGACCGGCCCCATCATCCGCGACCGTCGCCTGAGGAAGCTGTCGTTCACCGGCTCCACCGCCGTCGGCATGGCGCTGCTCGAGGAGTGCGCCGGCAACGTGGTGCGCACGTCGATGGAGTTGGGCGGCTGCGCGCCGTTCATCGTGTTCGACGACGCGGACCTCGGCAAGGCCGTGGAGTCGGCCTACCAGACGAAGATGCGCAACATGGGCGAGGCCTGCAACGCGGCCAACACCTTCTACGTCCAGGCGGGGGTGGCCGACGAGTTCGCCGAGCGGCTGGCGGCGCGCCTGGCCGCGCTCACCGTCGGCGACGGCCTCGAGGAGGGCACCCAGGTGGGTCCCCTGATCTCCGACGGCGCACGCAAGGGCGTCGGAGACCTGGTTGACGAGGCGGTGCGGCAGGGCGCGAAGGTGCTGACCGGCGGGGGGCCTGTCGACGGACCGGGGTACTTCTACGCCCCCACCGTGCTCACAGGGGTCACCGCCGACGCGGCCATCGCGTCCACGGAGATCTTCGGCCCAGTGGCCCCCGTCACGACCTTCGAGACCGAGGACGAGGTGGTCGAGCGGGTCAACGCCTCCCCTGTCGGGCTCTCCGCCTACCTGCACACCGGCGACCTGGCCAGGGTCTGGCGGATGACCGAGCGCCTGGAGACGGGCATGCTCGGAGTCAACGGCGGCACCATCTCGAATGCTGCCGCGCCGTTCGGTGGCGTCAAGCACTCCGGGATGGGGCGCGAGGGCGGCCCTGAGGGCATCGAGGCGTACCTGGAGACGATGTACGTCGGCTTCGCCGACCCGTTCGCCTGACCCTGGAGGCTCAAGCGGTGGCGCTGCCCTGCGCCATCTCAAGCATCTCGGCCGCGGACAGGGTCACGATCAGCCGTGCCGATTCCCGGGCGGCGTCCTCGTCGCCCGCGATGATCGCGGCTCCCAGCCTGTGGTGCCATTCCAGCGCCTGCGGGTCCACCCGTTGGGGCATCAGCCCCTGCAGGTAGCGGGCCTCAAGCATGCCCTCCACCAGCCGGTGGAGCGCCCCGAACATCGAGTTGTGGCCCATCTCCAGCACCATGGTGTGGAACCGCTTGTCCTGCCGGTGGAACTCCGGGATGTCGTCGTCGCGGCTGGCGGTGAGCAGCAACTCCAGGCACTCGGCGAGCTCGGCCCGGTCAGTGTCGGTGACCCGTTGCGCCGCCAACGCGGCGGCCGCCGGCTCGATCGCCGAGCGCAGCTCACTCAGTTCGATGATCTGCCTGGCGCGGTCCGGCGACATCAGCCGCCACCGGATGACGTCGCCGTTGACGAGTTCCCATTCCGTCATGGGCTGGACGACGGTGCCGACGCGGCGGCGGGACGCGACGAGGCCGAGCGACGCCAACACCCCCACCGCCTCGCGCATCACCGAGCGCGAGACGCCGCGCTGCACCGCCAGTTCGGTCATGTGGAGCGTCGTCCCGGCGGGGAGTTCCCCGGCACAGATCTGCGTCCCCAGGTCCTCCACGACGGAGAAGCGCAGGTTCGACACCGCGCCCGGCTCCGGCCGGTAGGGAGGCACGAGACCCCTGCGGGCACTCACGGAGAGGGTGGGGACGTCCATAGATAACATTCTGGCTCATTTTTCCCGGAAGCCCTTGCATATGTCTGACTTATTGGCCAATGTAAGGCAGGAGGGGCAACGCAGCCCACCCCCAGGTCTAGGGGACACGTCGAAGGAGACGAGATCATATGAAGCGTCGCACTGTCCTTATCAGCGTCCCGATCGGTGCCGCCGCCGTTGCGGCGCTGAGCGCCTGTGGCGGGGACGACACCGAATCCGGCGAAACGTCCACCGAACTGCAGGTCACCCTGTCCAACCACCCGTGGAGCGACGCCATCAAGGAGTTGTTCCCGGAGTTCGAGGAAGAGACCGGCCTCACGGTCAAGCTGACACAGCTCGGCGAGGACCAGCTCTCAGACCAGTACAACGTCAAGCTCAACTCGGGCACCGAGGACCTCGACGTCCTCATGTACCGCCCGCTGCAGGAAGGCAAGCTGTTCGCCCAGAACGGCTGGCTCATGGACCTCACGGAGAAGGTGGAGGGCAGCGCGGACTACGACTGGGCCGACTACCAGCCGGGCCCCGTCGCAGCCAGCTCGTTCGAGGGCAAGGTGGTGGGCGTGCCGCTCACCACCGAGCGTGAGTGCCTCTACTACCGCAAGGACATCCTCGAGGAGATCGGTGCGGCTGCCCCGCCGGACACGCTCGACGAGTTGTTCGAGCTCGCCCAGAAGGCCAAGAGCGGCGACAGGGCAGGCTTCGTGGCCCGCACCGGCCGCAGCGCCGCCGTCACCCAGTTCTCCAGCTACCTCTACAGCTACGGCGGCGACTTCCACAACGAGGAGGGCACGCAGGCCACCATCGACACGGCCGAGGCCAAGGCCGCCTACGACATGTACTCCAAGCTCATCCGCGAGACAGGGCCCGCCAACGTCTCGACCGACATGAGCTGGCCGGAGGCCATGGCGATCTTCACGCAGGGCAACGCCGCCTTCTACACCGAAGCCGACGTGCTCTACACCAACGCCACGGACGCCTCGAAGTCCGCGGTGTCCGACAAGGTGGGCTTCGCGCCGTTCCCTGCGGGGCCAGCCGGTCGCAAGCCGTTCAACATCCCGTCGTGGGGCCTGGCCATCAACGAGAAGTCCAAGAACAAGGACAACGCGTGGAAGTTCATCGAGTGGGCCACCTCGAAGGCCAAGACGCTCGAGAACCAGAAGAACGGTCTCATGAGCGCCCGAAACTCCGCCTGGGATGACCCGGAGGGTATCGCCGGCTTCCCGGAGGACCTCGCCGCCTCGATCAGCGAGAACGCCAAGGAGGGCGTCGGCCATGACCGCCCGCTGGTCATCCAGGTCGCCAAGGCCCGCGAGATGGTGGGCCAGCCCATCGTCGACGGGATCACCGGTAAGGACCTGGAGGCGTCGATCACCAAGGCCCAGGAGGACTTCCAGAAGTTCCTGGACGACGAGAACGCCTGACCCTGACCCTGTCCTGAGTGTGGAGGGCCGCCCCTGCGGTCCTCCACACGGCTCGTCCTGAATCGAGGCATCCATGACACACGCTGCTGCCGACACCGGCTACCGCGCCGCGATGAAGCCGACCTCCCCGGCCTACAGATGGGCCAACAAGCACCGCAAGTGGCTGTTCGCCGCCCCCGCGATGGTGTTCGTGGCCGCCATGATCATCTTCCCCCTGGCCTGGACGGCGTACCTGAGCCTCACCAACGCCAGCGGCTCCGTGCAGGCCAGCCGCGACTTCATCGGCGTGCGGAACTTCACCGAGATGCTCACCGACACGGACAGGTTCTGGCCAGCCGTGTGGCGCACCGTGCTGTTCACTGCGGTGGTGCTGATCGTCGAGGTGGTCCTCGGCATGATCATCGCGCTCCTGCTGCGCCGCCCCTTCCGCGGCGAGCGCTGGGTGCGGGTGGCGATCCTGCTGCCGCTCGTGGCGACCCCCGTCGCCGTCGGCATGATGTGGCGTCTCATCTTCGACCCGAACATCGGCGTGGTCAACACCATGTTGGGCTGGGTAGGCATCCCGCCGCAGCCCTGGCTCGCGGGCGAGTCGACAGCCCTGTGGACCACGATGTTCATCGACATCTGGCAGTGGACGCCCATGGTGGCGCTGATCCTGCTGGCCGGGTTGTCGTCGCTCTCCGACGAGCCGGACGAGGCGGCGCAGATCGACGGGGCCAGCGCCTGGCAGCGGTTCTGGCACATCACCCTGCCGCTGATGCGCTCGACGGTGATCGTCGCCATCCTGCTGCGCGGCATCGACGCGCTGAAGACCTTCGACATCCTCTACGCGACGAAGGGCCGGGGCGGCGGTTCGTTCAACGAGGTGGAGACCCTCAACGTCTACGCCTACGGCCTCAGCTTCGACTACAACGAGTACGGCCTCGCGTCGGCAGTCCTGATCTTCTTCTTCCTGCTGATCGTGATCCTGATGTTCTTCCTCTCCCGCGGTAACAAGAAGGTGACCTCATGACCTCTCGTGGCTACAAGATCTTCAGGGTCGTCGCCCTGGTCCTCATCATCTTCTTCCTGCTGGCCCCCCTCGCCTGGATGGTCATGGCGTCGTTCAAGACGACCGTCCAGATCTTCGACACGGCCAACATCTTCAACTTCGCCCCCACGCTGGAGAACTACGAGCGGGTCTTCGCGCAGGCCAACTATGGCGAGTTCATCTGGAACAGCTTCGTGGTGGCGGCCGTGTCGACGCTCCTGTCGCTGATCATCGGCATCCCGGCCGCCTACGCGATGAGCCGGTTCACCATGAACAAGTCGTCCATCGTGGTGCTGATGGCCCGGATCATCCCGGGCGTCTCGCTTCTGGTGCCGTGGTACTACGTGTTCAGCATCATGGGGCTGGTGGGCGGCTACTCGGTGCTGATCCTGTCGCACATGTTCGTCTCGCTGCCGTTGATCGTCTACATCATGATGGGCTTCTTCGACGGCCTCCCCACGGAGATCGAGGAGTCCGGCGAGGTGGACGGCCTGACCCCCATCGGCGCCTTCTGGCACCTGACGCTCCCGCTCTCGACCCCCGGCATCGCGACGGCGGCGATCCTGTCGTTCATCTTCAGCTGGAACAACTTCATGTTCGCCCTGGTGCTGTCCGACACCGACACCAAGACGCTGCCCGTGGCCATCTTCGACTTCATCGGCTACGCCAGCATCGACTGGGGCGGCCTGATGGCGGCCACCACCGTCGTCACCGTGCCCATCATGGTGGGCTCGCTCTTCGTCCAGAAATACATCGTCAGCGGCCTCACCGCCGGCGCGACGAAGGGCTGACGATGGCGGACGTGATCGAGCGGATCGAGACGTTCCTCGTGGCGCCGCGCTGGCTCTTCGTCCGGGTCGAAACCCGCGACGGGGTCGTCGGCTGGGGCGAGGCCACCTGCGAGGGCCGCTCGGAGACGGTCCGCACCGCAGTGGAGCAGTTGGCCGAGATCGCCGTCGGTTGGGACCCGGGCCGCATCGAGGACCTGTGGCAGCGGCTCACGAACGGCTCGTTCTACCGCGGCGGGCCCATCCTGGCCAGCGCAGTCTCGGGGATCGACCAGGCGTTGTGGGACATCCTCGGCAAGCGGCTGGGGGCACCCGTGCACCAGTTACTCGGCGGGGCGGTCCGCGAGCGGGTCCGGGTGTACGGCTGGATCGGTGGAGACCAGCCGGACGCCGTGCGTGATTCGGCGGAACGCGCCAGGGCCAACGGCCTCACCGCGGTGAAGATGAACGCCACTCCGGCCTTCGGCAAGCTCGCCACCCGCGCGGAGATGCTGGCCGCGGTGGAGCGGGCCGAGGTGGTGCGCGAGGTGATGGGGGACGACGGCGACCTGGCCATCGACTTCCACGGCCGGGTGTCGTTCCCCGCCGCCCGCCGCCTGATCCACCTGCTCGAGGACGTCGGCCCGATGTTCATCGAGGAGCCGGTGGTGCCGGAGAACTCGCACCTGTTCGCGGATCTCGTCTCGCACACCACCCTGCCCATCGCCACCGGCGAGCGGCTCTACAGCCGGCAGGAGTTCCTCCCCGTGCTGAGGGCCGGCATCGCGGTGGTCCAACCGGACCTCTCGCACGCGGGTGGCATCACCGAGACCCGGAAAATCGCCTCGCTCGCCGAGGCACACGGCGCCCTGCTGGCGCCCCACTGCCCGCTGGGGCCCATCGCCCTGGCCGCCTGCCTGCAGGTGGGTTTCGCCACCAGCAACCACATCATCCAGGAGCAGAGCCTCGACATCCACTACAACGTGGGCGCGGATCTGCTCGACATGCTGCTGGACCCGAGCCCCCTCACCAGCACCGACGGCCACATCGCCCTGTGGAACGCGCCGGGCCTGGGCATCGACTTGGACGAGGCGGCCATCCGGCGCGCGGATCAGGAGCCGCACGCCTGGCGCGGCCCCATCTGGAACCATCCCGACGGTTCGTTCGCGGAGTGGTGAGCCGCATGGATCAGGAGCGCTTCCTCGCAGAACTGAAGCAGAGCGGCCTGTGCGCCATCATCCGCTGCCGGGAGGCCGGCTTCGCGGAACCGATCGCCCGCCGGCTCATCGAGGCCGGCGTGCGCATGCTGGAGGTCACACTCACCACGCCGGACGCCGAGGAGACCATCCGGGCGCTTGCCGCCGAGGCGCCGGCCGAGGTCTGGGTGGGCGCCGGCACCGTCATCAGCGCTGAGGATGGGGAGCGGGCCCGAGCGTCCGGTTCGCGGTTCATCGTCACCCCGGGGCTCTGCCCGGCCATCGAGGCCGCCGCCTCCACCGGGCTCCCCAGCCTGGGCGGGGCCTGGACGGCCAGCGAGGTGATGGAGGCCCACCGCCGGGGCGCGACAGCGGTGAAGATCTTCCCCGCCAGTTCGGGCGGCCCAGCGCACCTGAAGGCGCTGCGGGACCCGCTCCCCCACATCCCGCTCGTGGCCGTCGGTGGCGTGGGGCTCGACGACATCGCGCCTTACCGCGCGGTCGGGGCGATCGGCTTCGGCATCGGCGGGCCCCTCATCGGCGACGCCGCCCGGGGCGGCTCGCTGGACGCGCTGGGCGAGCGCGCCGAGGAGTTCGTGAGGGCCTGCCGCTCATGACCGACGTCTGGACCTTCGGCGAGACGATGGTCAGCCTCCGCACGACCGCGGTGCTCAGCCCCGGCGTCACCTGGAGCACCCATGTGGCCGGCGCCGAATCCACCGTCGCGATCGGGCTGGCGCGCCTCGGGCACTCGGTCACCTGGTGCAGCCGGCTGGGCGACGACGCGTTCGGCCACCTGGTGACGCGGGAACTGCGGGCCGAGGGGGTCGCCGTCGACTGCGCGCTGGATCCGGAGCGGCCCACCGGTTTCATGTTCCTGCGGCCCACCGCGTTCGCCGCCGAGGTCGCCTATCACCGGGCCGGCTCCGCGGCGTCTGCGCTGGGCGTCGAGGTGGTCGATTCGCTGGTGGCGACAGCGCCCCGCGTCGTGGTGCTGTCGGGGATCACTCCGGCCCTGGGCCCGGGCCCGGCGGAGGCGACAGCGAGGGCCGTGGAATCTGCCCACGCGCTGGGCGCGACGGTGGTCCTCGACGTCAATCACCGCTCCAGGCTGTGGTCGCGCGACGCCGCGGCCCGGTTCCTCCGGCGGATCATCCCCGGGGTGGACCTGGTGGTCGGCTCGCCCGAGGAGTTGGAGCTTCTGGCTTCGACACCGCAGCGGTTGCTGGAGCTGGGGCCGTCGCAGGTGGTCGTGAAACTCGGCGCCCAGGGGGCACGCCTGCACACAGACGGCTCGGTCGTCGACGGCCCGACGACGCCCGTACCGGTGCTTGATCCCGTGGGTGCCGGCGACGCGTTCACCGCGGGTTACGTCTCGGCGCTGCTCGAGGGCGCTGGGTCAGCGGCCCGGCTGCGCCGCGGCAACGTCATGGGCGCGGCCGCCGTCCGCCATCGCGGTGACTACGAGGGCCTGCCCCTGAGGGACGAGCTGCTCGCATGGGAACGCGAGGGCGGAGCGGACGTGCTGCGCTGAGGGCGAACCCTCCGGTCAGAGGCCCTGGGCCAGGCGGTAGTAGGCCTGGTTCCAGCGGACCAGCTGCTGGAACTCCGGCAGCGTCGTGGCGTCGTCGATCACCAGGAGCTCCACCTGGGCCATGTCCGCGAAGTCGCGGAACGCCTCAATGCCCACGGCCGTCGACATCACGGTGTGGTGCGCGGCGCCGGCGGTGAGCCACGCGGCGGCGCTGGTCCTGAAGTCCGGCTGCGGCTTCCAGACGGCGCGGCCCACCGGCAGCTTGGGCAGCGCGGCGCGGGGCTCGACGTTCTCGACGACGTTGGCGGTGAGGCGGAAGCGGTCGCGCATGTCGCTCAACGCGACGACCACGGCGGGCCCCGGGTCTGCCGTGAAGACCAGGCGCACCGGGTCCTCCTTGCCGCCGATGCCGAGCGGATGGATCTCCAGGGTGGGCTTCGCGGTGGTCAGCGACGGCGACACCTCCAGCATGTGCGCCCCGAGGATGAGTTCGTCACCCGGCGTCATGTCGTAGGTGTAGTCCTCCATCAGGCTCGCCCCGCCGGGCAGGCCGGCGCCCATGACGTTGGCGATCCGCACCAGGATGGCGGTCTTCCAGTCGCCCTCGGCACCGAAGCCGTAGCCCTCGGCCATGAGGCGCTGCACCGCCAGCCCCGGCAGCTGCTTGAGGGCTCCGAGGTCTTCGAAGCTGGTGGTGAAGGCGCCGAAGCCGCCCTCCTCGAGGAAGGAACGCAGCCCGAGTTCGATCGCCGCGCCGTCGCGGAGCGACTGGTGCCGCTCCCCTCCCTTACGCAGTTCCGGAGCGACCTCGTACAGCTCCTCGTACTCGGCGACCAGCGCATCGACGGCATCCTCGGACACCGCGGCCACGGCGTCGGCCAGTTCATTGACGCCCCAGGTGTTCACCTGGACGCCGAAGCGCAGCTCGGCCTCGGTCTTGTCACCCTCGGTGACGGCGACGAAGCGCATGTTGTCGCCGAAGCGGGCGAGCTTCAGGCTGCGGGAGGCGGCGAGGCCGGCGGCCGCGCGCTGCCAGGTGCCCAGCTCGCGCTGGACCTGCGGGTCGGAGGCGTGCCCGACGATCGTCTTGCGCGGCACGCCCAGCCGGGTCTGGATGTAGCCGAACTCACGGTCGCCGTGCGCGGCCTGGTTGAGGTTCATGAAGTCGAAGTCGATGTCCGCCCAGGGCAGCTCGACGTTGGCCTGGGTGTGGAGGTGGGCCAGCGGCTTCTGCAGCGCGTCGAGGCCGGCGATCCACATCTTCGCGGGGCTGAACGTGTGCATCCAGGCGATCAGGCCGATCACCCGGTCGTCGGCGTTCGCCTCGAGAGCGACGCGCTTGATCGCGGCGGAGTCCGTGAGCACGGGCTTCCAGACGATCGAGACCGGAACGTCCCCCGCCTCGTCGAGTACCCGGGCGATCTCCTTGGACTGCTCCGCCACCTGGGCGAGCGTTTCGGGCCCGTACAGGTGCTGGCTTCCGGTGAGGAACCAGACCTCGTAGCCGTCGAGGGAAGTGGTGAGCTTGGGCATGCGGATGGACCTTTCGGTGGCTGAGGGCTGCGTCGGTGCGCGGTGGTGGGGTGGGGTGTCAGCGGCGAGCGTCGGTGCTCTGGCCGTAGACGTTCTGGTAGCGGTCGAAGAGGCTGTCGATCGCCTCCTGCGGGATGGGGACGAGCGGTCCGGCCTCGCGCGCGTAGTGCACGGTGCGGGCGACGTCCTCCACCATGATCGCGGCCTTGACGGCGTCCTTCGCGTCCACGCCGATGGTGAAGGGGCCGTGGTTCTGCATGAGCACGGCGCGGCTGCGGTGGCCCCGGAGGGTCTCAACGATGCCGCGGCCGATGGAGTCGTCGCCGATGATGGCGAACGGGCCCACGGGGATGGGGCCGCCGAACTCGTCCGCCATGGCCGTGATGACGCAGGGGATCTCCTCGCCGCGCGCCGCCCAGGCGACGGCGAACGTGGAGTGGGTGTGCACGACGCCGCCGACGTCGGGCATGTTGCGGTAGACGTAGGCGTGCGCCGCGGTGTCGCTCGACGGCGAGCGCTCGCTGCCCTCGGAGCCGGCGATGACGTTGCCGTCCAGATCACACAGGATCATGTTCTGAGGGGTCAGGTCGTCGTAGCTGACGCCGGACGGCTTGATGACGAACAGGTCCGCCCCGGGCACCCGGCCGGAGACGTTGCCGCCCGTCCAGACGATCAGGTTGTAGCGCACGAGTTCGCCGTGCAGCCGGGCGACATCAGCCCGGACGCTGCTGATGGCGGCTTGGACCTCGGCGGAGAAGGGTGTGCTCACGGGTGACCTCCCAGAGTCGACTGTGACCGGTCACACAAGCGTATCCCCAACAGCGCCGTAGGTCAAGGACCCAGGCGGTCAGCGATGGGGCGGGCGACCGACGCGCGCGGGATCAACACCGGCGCGACGGGTTCCAGTGCGGGCGCCGCCGCATCCGGACCCGCGATGAAGGCTTCAACGGCCCGGCGGCCGAGTTCCTCGAAGTCCTGGCGCACCGTGGTGAGCTGCGGCCAGTAGTACGCCGCGTCGGGGATGTCGTCGAAGCCGACGACGCTGATGTCGCCCGGCACGGTGACCCCCGCCTCGTGCAGCCCGCCGATGAGACCGAGCGCCATCTGGTCGTTGGCGGTGAAGACGCCGGTGGCACCGGATTCGAGCACCGCCGCGGCCGCCTCGTAGCCGGAGCGCGCCGTCCAGTCGCCCAGGTGGAGGACGACGCCGTCGAGGCCCCGGGCCTGCGTCTCTGCGGTGAAGCCGGCGGCCCGAGCCTCGGCCTCCAGCCAACTCGCCGGCCCGG
Organism: Tessaracoccus zhenghani; assembly: GCF_054552775.1. Taxonomy (NCBI): domain Bacteria; kingdom Bacillati; phylum Actinomycetota; class Actinomycetes; order Propionibacteriales; family Propionibacteriaceae; genus Tessaracoccus; species Tessaracoccus zhenghani. The sequence continues at coordinate 2,055,279 of NZ_CM137275.1, forward strand.
CGAGGTGGGCGATGCGCACGTGCCCGGCATCCGCCAGCGCGTCCACCGCCAGGCGGGCGCCCTCGGCCTGGTCCACGGAGAGCCAGGGCGCGCCGTGCCCGGCCGAGTGCAGGGTGAGGACACGAACGCCCGTCGCCAGCGCGTCGATGGTGCGCAGCGTCTGTTCGTGGGGGGCCACGACGACGATGCCCTCCACCCCCTGAGCCACGAGGTGCTCGATGGCGGCGGCCACGGCGGTGTCGTCGTCGGCCTGCGCGAACGCGGCGCTGATCCAGTAGCCCGCCACCCGCGCCGACGCCTCGATGGCGGCGACCGAGCGGGAGGGGCCGTACAGCAGCGCGTCGGAGGCGAGGATCCCGAGCGTGCGGGAGCGGCGCGTGCCCAGGGCGCGGGCGGCGTTGTTCATCCGGTAGCCGAGCTCCTCCATCGCCCGGACGACGCGGGCCTTGGTGGCCTCCGCGACGTCGGGGTTGTTGTTGAGGACCCTCGACACCGTCTGACGCGACACGCCCGCGAGGGTGGCGACGTCGCGTACGCCGACCACCCGCTTGCCCCCGGGAGTCACTTCGCCCAGCCGTGGGTGATCAGTTGACGCCGATGAGGTCGCAGACGAAGATCAGCGTCTCGCCCGGGGCGATGACGCCACCTGCGCCACGCTCGCCGTAGGCCAGGTGCGACGGGATGACCAGCTGACGGCGGCCGCCGACCTTCATGCCCTGGATGCCCTTGTCCCAGCCCTGGATGACCTGGCCGATCCCGAGCCGGAACGAGAGCGGCTCGCCGCGGTTCCAGGAGGAGTCGAACTCCTCGCCGGAGCTGAAGGCGACACCCACGTAGTGCACGTGCGCGACGTCGCCGGCCGCGGCCACCGCGCCGTCGCCCTCCACGATGTCCGTGATGTCCAGATCTGCCGGGGGCTCGCCACCGGGGAAGTCGATCTCGGGCTTCTCATTCATGTTTGCCATGGTGTCGACCCTACAAGCTCGACGGCCTGCTGCGTGGGCTGCGGCGGTGGACGAACGCCGCGAGGCCCAGGACGACGAGCGCGCCGAGGACCCACCAGAAGTAGGCGCCGCCCACCACCTGCTGGAAGGGCGTCCAGTTGGGGTTCTGCTCGGGCGGGTGCGGGAAGTCCCAGTGGGGTGAGTGGCGGAAGACCCAGAGCCCGGCGGCCCCGGTCAGGGCCGTCAGCCAGGCCGCCCACACCGGGCCGAGCCGCCACGCCCATGCCGTGACGACGACCAGGGCGGGGGCCGCCCAGACGAAGTGGTGGCTCCACGACACCGGGGAGGCCACCAGCGCATAGAGCCCCAGCACGACGGCGGGGGTCACGTCGTCGCCCTGCGCGAAGAGGACACGGACGAGCGCCAGGCAGGCCAGGCCGATCAGCACGCAGGCCACGAACCAGATCCAGGTGGCGGCGTCCCCGCTGAGCGCGCGGTGCACCATGCCGTTGAGGGACTGGTTGGCCGGGTAGGCCGGCTCGCCGATGCGCTCGGAATCCGGCAGCACCCGCGTCCAGTAGGCGATGGAATCGCGCGGCCGCAGCGCAAACCCGATCCCCGTGTACAGCAGCGCGGAACCCACCCCGACGATGAGCGGGCGCCAGTCCCGCCGCATCAGGAACCAGGCGAGGAACACCACCGGCGTCAGCTTCACCGCGAACGCGAGCCCCACCAGCGAGCCCTGCCACCACCTGCCCCTCCCGGCCAGCAGGTCGACCATCACCAGCGCCATCAGGACGGCGTTGATCTGGCCGAACTCGACCGTCTCGGCCAGCGGGTCGAGGTGCAGCGCGAGGCAGCCCAGCGCGACGGTGAGCCACAGCGCGTCGCGTCGGTTGCTGCCCAGTTCGCGCACCACCAGGTACAACACGCCGAGCATCGCCGCCACCGTCAGCGCGGACAGCGTCACCGAGCCCACCCGCCAGGAGACGAACGTGAAGGCGGAGAAGATCGCCGCCGCGATCGGCGGGTAGGTGAACGGGAGGTTCGCACCGATGATCGTGTCCGGCATGCGGCCGTAGAGGTCGCCGCCGTCGCGGAACACCTGGCCGCCGATGCGGTAGACGTCGAAGTCGATGCGGTACGGGATGAAGTCCTCGCCCGGGAAGCCGTAGAGCCAGCTGTAGGTGAGGTAGCCCAGCCACCCCAGCGCCAGTAGGCGCAGCACCCAGGAATGCAGATAGGTGTCGACGGCTCGTAGGACAAGGGTACGGACGTCGGGCATGGAGAGATCCTACGGTGGCACGGTCTGCGGGCCGACTTGGGTAGCCTGTGGTTCGTGAGCATCGAGTGTCGTCCCATCCCGGCCGAGGAGCACCTCGCCTTCATCGAGGCGCGCGGTTCCGCGTCGTTCCTCCAGACCCCGGCGTGGGGGAAGGTGAAGCCGGAGTGGCGCTCCGAGTCCGTCGGGTTCTTCGCCGACGGCGAGCTGACGGGAGTTGGCCTCATCCTCTACCGGCAGCTGCCGAAGGTGAAGCGCTACCTCGCCTACCTCCCCGAGGGGCCCGTCCTCGACTGGGCCCGCCCGGACGTCGACGAGCACATGGACGCCCTGGTCAGGCACGCGAAGCAGCGCAAGGCGTTCGCGGTGCGGATCGGGCCGTGGCTCACGCACCGGCGCTGGGTGGCGCAGACCATCAAGGACGCCGTCGCAGACGACAACGTCACGCTCCTCTCCCAGCAGGAGCCGGACGAGACCAGCCTGGTGGGCACCCGGGTGCGCAACGCCCTGCTGCACGCCGGCTGGGTCACCGACGAGAAGGGCGAGGGCTTCGCGGCCGGGCAGCCCACGTTCAACTTCCACCTCCCGCTGCGCCACGGGGACGGCACGCAGAAGAGCGACGACGAGCTGCTGAAGGGCATGAACCAGCAGTGGCGCCGCAACATCAAGAAGGCCGACAAGGAGGGCGTCACCGTCCGCACCGGCACCCGTGCTGACCTGGCGGCGTTCCACCGGATCTACCTCGAGACGGCGCAGCGCGACGGCTTCACCGGCCGCGGCCTCTCCTACTTCGAGGTGATGTGGGACGCGCTCAACGCGGAGGCCCCTGAGCGCATGAAGGTCTACCTGGCAGAGCACGACGGCGACCTCGTCGCCGCCACCACCATGGTCACCGTCGGCGAGCACGCCTGGTACTCCTACGGCGCCTCCACCACCGCCAAGCGTGAGGTGCGCGGCTCCAACGCCGTCCAGTGGCAGATGATCCGCGACGCGAACGCCGCGGGCTGCGCCGTCTATGACATGCGCGGCATCGTCGAGGGCGTGGGCGCGGACCATCCCGAGATCGGCCTGATCCAGTTCAAGGTGGGCACCGGCGGCGAGGCCGTGGCGTACCTGGGCGAATGGGACTACGCCATCAACAAGCCCATCCACTGGGCGTTCAACCAGTACCTCAAGAGGCGATGACATGACGCTGACGCTGAACATCGACGCGCACCGCTGGCGCGCACACCTCGACGGCTTCCAGCGGCAGGTGGGCGGGCTCGTCCCCGTGGCGAAGGGCAACGGCTACGGTTTCGGCCTCGGCACGCTGGCCGCGGAGGCCAAACGGCTGGGCACGCAGACGCTTGCCGTCGGCATCGCCCAGGAGGTCGCAGCCGTGCGGGCGGGCGGCTGGGACGACGACATCGTGGTGCTCAACCCCTGGCGTCCCTTCGACGCGGCGGCCACCGCCCTGTTGAACGACCCGAAGGTCATCACCACCGTCTCGCGCGCCGAGGATCTCCGCGCGCTGACCCAGTCGCATCCGAAGGCCAGGGTCATCGTCGAGATCGAGACCGCGATGCACCGCCACGGGCTGGATCCGCGCCAACTGACAGCAGACGCGTTCGGCGACCTCTGGTTCGAGGGCTGGGCCGTCCACCTCCCGGCCGACGGCTCGCTCGCGGAGGCGAACCGCCTCGCGCAGACGAGTCTGGCCACCCGCACCGGCCCCGTGTGGCTGTCGCACCTCAGCGTCGACAACTACCGCACCTTCGCGGCGAGCGTGAGCGTGCCCACCTATCTGCGCGTCGGCACCCGCCTCTGGCTCGGCGACACGCAGGCCTACCGGACCACCGCCACCGTGCTCGACGTGCACCGCATCAAGAAGGGGCAGGTGCTGGGCTACCACGGAGTGCCCGCGCCGAAGGACGGGTGGATCGTCATCGTCTCCGGCGGCACCGCCCACGGCGTGGCCATGGCGGCTCCCGTGCCCCAGCGCTCCTTGAAGCAGCGCGGCGTGACGCTCGCTCAGGGCCTGCTGGACGCCGTCGGTCGCACGCTGTCGCCGTATGAGATCGGCGGGAAGAAGCGGAGTTTCGCCGAACCCCCGCACATGCACTCGTCGATGGTCTTCGTGCCCGGCGAGTACCCGCTCACGAAGGTCGGCGACGAGGTGCCGGTCACCACGCGCATGACGACGGCGACCCCGGACGAGATCTTCTGGACCTGAGCGGTTGGCCCGGTCATTTGTGAAGATGGATCATGGCTGACAACAAGCGCAGGATTCTCATCACCGGTGCCACCGGCGGGATCGGGCTGCTCCTCGAGGAGCGCCTCATGCCGGATTACGACGTCGTCTCCCACGGCCGCACCCCCGCCAACGACGAGCAGGCCAAGCGCCTCCGCACGGCGGACCTCGAGAACTACGACGAGGTGCGCGCGCTCATGGACGGGGTCGAGGTGGTCCTCCACCTCGCCGGTCAGGCCTCCCCCGAGGCCGAGTGGGACGAGGTGGTGGGCCCCAACATCATCGGTTTCCGCAACGTCCTGGAGGCGGCCCGCGACGCGGGCGTGCGCCGGTTCGTGTTCGCCTCGTCCAACCACGCGATGGGCATGTACGACCGCGACGAGGACTGGCCGGTCTACCCCCACCACCTCCCGCGGCCTGATTCGCTGTACGGCGTGTCCAAGGTCTTCGGCGAGGCGCTGGGCCGGTACTACCACGACAAGTACGGCATCGAGTTCATCTCGCTGCGCATCGGCTGGTCCACGGAGGACCCGCTGGCGGCAGAGGAGGAACTGCTCCACGCCATGTGGCTGAGCAGCGACGACACTGAGCGGGTGTTCCGGCGCGCCATCGAGGCGGAGAACGTCGGCTACGGCCTCTACTACGCCATCTCGGACAACCCGAACCGCCGCTGGGACCTCACCAACACCATGCTGGAGCTGGGCTACCGGCCCGAGGATTCCGTCGCGAACCTGAAGAAGGAGGATGTGGTGGAGGGCGGACGGGAGTCGCCGGACAACTGGCCCGAGGGGAGCTGAGGCTCAGACCGTCGCGGCGGCGGTGGGGCGCTCGAAGCCGGCGAGGTAGTCCTTCTCGTCGGGGAGCACCGGGTCGCGGAGCGGATCGCGGGAAGGGCGCACGATGTCGGCAACCACCTCGGCCAAGATCCACACCTCCACCGCGACGTGCAGGAGGATGGCCGCCCAGTAGAGCATGAACGGGCCGTTCTGGTTGGTGGTCAGCCACCCGCCGAGCCACCCCCAGATGGCGATGTAGTAGGCCACCTGGGTGATGGACAGGGCGATCAGTTCAGGCTTGTACGGGCGGGCCAGCACGAGCGCCAGCAGCAGCCAGAGGGCGGACTGCGGCGGGAACGCGGGGCCCATCAGCAGCGTGGCGAAGACCACCACCGCCACCATCGAACCCACCCGCGGCCGCTTCCGAGCCACGTACAGGTAGGCGATGAAGGCGCCCAGCGCCAGAAGCAGCACCACGAAGAGCAGCGGCCCGGACTCCCGCAGCTGCAGGCCGAACATCAGCTCGAGGACGTACCAGAGCGAGCCGTAGCTGGTGCCCTTGTTGATCTCGCCGTGGTAGTACAGGTAGACGCGGTCGAAGTTCTGGAGCAGCAGCGGCAGGTGCACGGCGAAGAACGTGACCAGGGCCGGCGCGATGAACGCGGTGGCCCTGCGCCAGCCTCCCCGAAGGCCCAGGCTGACGAGTACCGCCAGGATCACGCCGATCGGCATCGTGCCGGCTGAGGCGGCCAGGCCGAGCACGATGCCCGCCTCCAGCAGCCGCCCGCGGGCCACCTGCACCAGGCCGAGCGCGGTGAACGCCACCGGGACCAGGTCCCAGTTGACGAGCCCCACGGCCAGCACCACCGGCGAGGCGGCCACGATCAGGGCGTCCCAGGACGGGCGTCCGGGCCGGCGACGACCCAGCCAGGCGACACACGCCACCAGGATCAGGAAACAGACGAAGAGCCCCAGCACCGTCAGGCCGAAGAAGACGACGCTGGAGTCCACCTCGTCGGCGAGGCTGGCGCTGCGGCGGATGGGCGCATCGAACAGCACCGTCGCCGTCTTGCGCGTGACCAGGATGGCTGCGGCGATCAGCGGCGCGAACAGCATCGTCGCGCTGCCCAGTGGCGAGTTGCCCCGCCCGAAGCCCTGCCCCAGCCACGACGACTGGATGTCGGTGTAACAGAGCACCTTGTACATGTCGATCTGCTGGTGCGCCGTGGTCTGGACGCACGGCACGTGACGCACGAACAGCACCAGGAACACGGCCGTTGCCAGCAGGAAGGCCCACGGCAACGGGTTGAACCAGATACCCCGCGGGTTGGCATGACGGCCCATGGGGCCCCCGAGGCCGGGCAGCAGCGCGTTCTTCACGCGCTCACTGTAGCCGCCCCGACGTTTACGGCTCCGTCGTCACCGCGTCCTGCACAGCCGCGGTGACCGTCGGCGACGGCGCCACCGTCGGCTCCGCGGTGGGTTCCGGCGCCACGGTGGGGGCCGGCTGTTCGGTCTCCTCCTTGGTGGGCTTGGGCTTCGGCTTCGGTTTCGGAGCCTGCGTGGTGGCCGGGGGCGTCGTCGCCGGCGCCTCCGTGGTCTCCGCGACGGTGGGCGTGGGCGACGGCGTGGGCTCCACCGTCGGCTCCTCCGAAGGGGTCGGCGACGGCGTGGGGGTGGGGGACGGCGTCGGCGACGGGGTGGGTGACGGCGAGGGCTCCTCGCTGGCCGGCGGCTCGGACTCGTCGGTCGTCTCGCCCTTGTCCGCCTTGATGTCCTTGGGCTCGTCGAACTCCTCCACCGGCATGCCCTCGGTGGCGCGGGCCATGTAGGACACCCAGGTCATGAGCGGATAGCTGGAGCCGAAGAACGTCCGGTCCTGGGGGCGCTTGTAAGGCTCGAGGTCCTCGTTGCCCCCGTCGCCGGCGACGTACATCACCGCCGTCGAGATCTGCTTGGTGTAGCCCACGAACCAGGCCGACGTGATGGCGTCCTCGACGCCGTTGGTGCCGGTCTTGCCCGCTACCGGGCGGCCCAACTCCTGGGCGCGACGACCCGTGCCCTCCTGGACGACGGAGCGCAGGGAGTCCGTCACGTTGGCGGCCACGTTGGCGTCGATGGTCTGTTCGTTGGCGGGCTTGGCCTCGTAGACCACCTGCCCGTCGCGGTCCAGGACCTGCTTCACGATGTGGGTGGCGTTGCGCTGGCCGGAGTTGGCGAGCGTGGCGTAGGAGTTGGCCATGTCGACGGGGCTGACCTCGCCGAAGCCCAGCGCGATGCGGTTGCCGGACTCCTCCCAGGCGGGCCCGGTGGGGGCACCCGCGTCGTTGGCGGCCTTGATCACTTCCTGCTGGCCGTTCTCCATCTGCTCGGTGAGGTCGACGAACGCGGTGTTGATCGAGTCCGCCGTCGCCTTGCGCAGCGTGACCGGGCCGTACTGGTTGCTGAACTCGTTGCGGACGGGCTGGGTGTCGCCGCGGGGGGTGAAGGTGTCGCCCTTGAGGATGGACTGCAGGGAGAACCCGTTGCGCAGGCCCGCGATGGTGGCGAACGGCTTGAAGGTCGACGCGGCGGGGCGCTTGGTCAGCGACCAGTTGCGGGAGCTCTTCACGTAGTCGGCGCCGCCGTAGAGCGACAGCACGCCGCCGCTGGCCGTGTCGACGGAGGAGATGGCCACGTGCAGCTTCGACGGGTCAGGCGTGCCCTCCGCGTCGGCCGCGGCCTGAGCGGTGTAGCGCTGGGCCTCCTGGATGGCGGCCTCCTGCATGGGTTTGCTGAGCGTGGTGACGATCCTGAGGCCGCCGCCCTGGATCTCCCCCTCGGAGAAGCCGTTGGCGAGCAGTTCGTCCTCGACCATCTTGATCAGGAAGCCCTTGGGGCCGCCGTAGCGGTCGTTGACCGGCACCTCGGGGAACGTGGGCAGCGCGGGGCGCGCCGCGTCGTGCTCGGCCTGCGAGATGGCGCCCATCTCGAGCATGCCGTCCAGCACGTACTGGTAGCGACCCAGCAGCCTGTCGAGCTTCTCCTGGCCGCCCGAGGGGTTGAACCCGGCGGGGTTGTTCAGGATGGCCGCGAGGGCGGCGGACTCGCCGACGGTGAGGTCCTTCGAGTCCTTGAGGAAGTAGGACTTCGCGGCGGCCTGGATGCCGTACGCGCCGCGGCCGAAGTAGATGGTGTTGAGGTAGCCCTCGAGGATCTCCTCCTTGGGCATCTCACGGCCCATCTTGGTGGCCAGGAACAGCTCGCGCACCTTGCGCGACATCGTCCGGCTGGAATCGAGGTAGAGGATCTTGATGTACTGCTGCGTGATGGTGGAGCCGCCCTGCACCTCGCCGCCGCGGGCGATCGACCAGGCGCCGCGCAGCATGCCGGGCACCGAGAATCCCGGGTCCTCCCAGAAGGACCGGTTCTCCGCCGCGATGACGGCGTCCTTCATCAACTGCGGCATCTCGTCGTAGGGGATGGTGACGCGGTTCTGCACCGCGAGCGACCCCAGCTGGTTGGCGCCGTCCTGGTAGTAGAGGAACGTCGTGTTGGTGGTGAAATCCGAGTTCGGGTCCGGCAGGTCCGTGGTGTTGTAGAGGTACGCGAAGCCGCCGATACCCACGAGGCCACCGATGATGAACAGCACCAGGGCGGTGATGCCGATGCGCCCCCAGATCTTCCGGGCGCGCGATTTCTGCGCACCCTTCTTACCTGCAGTACGCTTCGCCGCAGCCTTCTTGCCAGTCGTGGCCATGTGTCCCTCTCACCGTTGACAACCACGCCGACCCCGCAGAGCCGACCCTTTCCAGGGTAAGTGTCGCGCTCAAGCAGACCGAATCGGGGCTTTGGGCCGAGCCGCGGGTCAGGCAGAGTGAAGTTGTGCAGCGGAGTCGATGCACAACTCAGATATGCCTCGGCATGCCTGGCGGGTGGCCCGTCAGAGCGACGGCGGCTTCATCCCGCCGGGCAGGATCGGGCCGCGGATCCCGGCCTCCGCCAACGCCCGTTGGGCGCGGGCCCGCACGGCTCGCATAGGCGCCCACTGCTGGTTGGGGCCGGTCTTGATCAGCACCTGCACCGTCATGGTGCCGCCCTCCATGGCCCCCACGCCCAGCACCGTCGGCGCCTCGAGCAACTGCTCGGCGAACTCCGGCTCCTCGTCCATCCGTCCGACGGCGGCGCGCAGCAGGTCCTGCACCTTCTCCGGGTCCTCGTCGATGGCCACCGGCACGTCGATGGTGGCGGTGGAGAAGCCCTGCGACACGTTGCCCAGCGTCAGCACCTCGCCGTTGCGCACGTACCAGACGGTGCCCGTCGCGTCCCGCAGCTTCGTCACGCGGAGGGTGACCTCCTGGACGGTGCCGGTGAGGTCGCCGACGCGGATGAGGTCGCCGACCCCGAACTGGTCCTCGGCCAGCATGAACACACCGGAGAGGTAGTCCTTCACCAACGACTGGGCGCCAAAGCCGAGCGCCACGCCGCCGACGCCGGCCGAGGCGATCAGGGGCCCCATCGGCACGCCGAACGTGGCCAACACGGTGAGGAGGACGACCACCAGCAGCACGATGTCGACGACGTTGCGCAGCAGCGAGCCGAGCGTCTCGACCCGCTGGCGATGCCTCTCGGCGCTGACTCCGCTGGCGCGGGCGAGGATGCGCCGGGCCCGGGTGCCCAGGTCGTCACCCACGGCACGCTCGCGCGAGGCGAGGCTCTTGACCGTGCGGCCGATGGCGAACATCAGGACGAGGCGCAGGATGAGCGCCACCGTGATCACGATGCCGGCCAACAGCAGCTTCTCCCAGAAATCAGGCATGGCCACATTCTGCCCTGCGCGCGAAGGGTAGAATCGACGCCCGTGCCCAGCTTGACCGCCGCCCAGACCAACGCGATGCAGGAACTCCTGCGCATCGCGCCCGTCATCGATGACCTGGGCAGGCTGTTCCGCAACGCCGGCCACGAGTTGTACCTCGTCGGCGGCTCGGTGCGCGACGCGCTGCTCGGCCAACTGGGTCACGACCTCGACTTCACCACCTCCGCCCGCCCGGACCAGACGCACGCGCTGCTGAAGAAGTTCACCCCGTCGACGTGGGACATCGGCCGCGACTTCGGCACCATCGGCGCCCACAAGAAGACCGCCGACAGCGAGTGGCAGATCGAGATCACCACGTTCCGGGCCGACATCTACCGCAGCGAGTCCCGTAAACCCGAGGTCAACTTCGGTGACGACATCGACGGCGACCTCGTGCGCCGCGACTTCACCATCAACGCCATGGCCATCAACGTGGCCACGCGGCAGTTCGTGGACCCGTACGGAGGCCTCGAGGACCTCGCCGACGGCCTCATCCGCACCCCCGGCACACCCGAGGCCAGCTTCTCCGACGACCCGCTGCGGATGATGCGCGCCGCCCGGTTCGCCGCCCGGCTGGGCTTCACCGTCGCGCCCGAGGTGGTGCAGGCGATGAAGGACATGGCGGAGCGGATCGGGATCGTCTCGGCCGAGCGCATCCAGGCCGAGCTGACCGGCCTGCTGCTGACCGACCAGCCCCGCGAGGGCATCGACCTGCTGGTACGCACCGGGGTGGCGGAGATCATCCTGCCGGAGCTGCCCGCGCTGCAACTCGAGATCGACGAGCACTCCCGGCACAAGGACGTCTACGAGCATTCGCTGACCGTGCTGGACCAGGCGATCGAGCTCGAGAAGGCCCGAGGCCACGAGCCGGACATCGTCAACCGCCTGGCCGCGTTGCTGCACGACATCGGTAAGCCGCCCACCCGCCGCTTCGAGGCGTCGAAGGTGACGTTCCACCACCACGACGTCGTCGGGGCGAAGATGGCCACCAAGCGGCTCAAGGCCCTGATGTACCCGAACACGGTGGTGAAGTCCGTGGCCAAGCTGATCGACCTCCACCTCCGCTTCCACGGGTACGCCGACGGCGAGTGGAGTGACTCCGCGGTGCGCCGGTACGTGCGCGACGCGGGCGACGAGCTCGAGCACCTGCACATCCTGACCCGGGCGGACTGCACCACCCGCAACGTGCGCAAGGCCACCAAGCTGCGCCGGGCCTACGAGGAGTTGGAGTGGCGCATCGACGAGCTCGCCGAGCAGGAGGAGCTCAGCGCGCTGCGTCCCCACCTGGACGGCACGCAGATCATGGAGATCCTGGACATCAAGCCGGGCCGCGAGGTGGGCGCCGCCTACGCGTTCCTGCTCGAACACCGCACGGAGAACGGGCCCCTGGATCACGACGACGCCGTCGAGCTGCTGAAAAGCTGGTGGGCCGAGCGCAACGCTGGTTGAGCCCGTCAGCGTGCGACGGGTCCCGGCCTGTACCTGAGCCATCGCACCTTGACTCGTGCGACGTGGCTCCTATCGTTGGCGCTCGCTCGTGCGCGCAGCATCCACGGCCCCTCGAGGATTTCTCCCATTGGGCCGTTCCGGCACAGTTTTGTCAGTGCTGACTATTTTAATAGTGCGTATGGACGACATGCGTGATCTGGGGCAGCGGTACATCGCCGCGCTCTGGGACGCCGTGCCCTCGTTCGGAACCGGCCACGACACGGCGGATCGGCTCGCCGGCATGGTGGCCGCGGTGGCCGAGGCCGAAGCCCAGCTGGCCGGGCTGCGGCTGCACCTCATCCATGAGGCCAGGCTCGCCGCCGCCGCTCCCGTCATCGACCAGGTGCGCCACTCGGTGCGCACCACCACCGGCCAGGCGGTCGCCTCCCTGAAACTCGCCACAGACCTCGCGGAAAGGTTCCCACTGATCGCCGCCGCCCTCCACGAAGGCGCCATCTCCCTCGCCCAGGCCGAGGGCATCATCGACGGCCTGCGGAAACTCCCCCGCTCCCTCACCCGCGCAGACCTGGCGAAGTGCCAGGAAACCATCCTCGAACACGCCGACACCCTCGGCCCGGCCGAACTGCGCGCCCTCGCCACCCGCCTCCACGAACTGGTAGACCCCGACGGCGCAGACGCCGCCGCGCAACAACGCCTCGACGCCCAAGACCGCGCCGCCATGCGCAACCGGTACCTGCGCCTCACCCCAGACCACCACGGCGGCACCAGAGTCACCGCGCTGCTGCCCACCGCCCACGCACACCTGCTCGAGGCGCAACTCGACGCCATCGAGCCGCCCCTGTCCTCCTACCGCGAGGCAGGAGAACTGCCCAGCCGGGAGGTCCGCCGCGCCGATGCCCTGGTGCTGCTGGTCCAGGCAGCCGCCGCCACCGGGCAACTGCCCGCCCACGGCGGGGACAGGCCGCAGGTCACCGTCACCCTGAACTACGACACCCTGCTCACCGGGCTCGGCAGGGCCGGCATCGTGGGCGCCGACGATCTCGACGGGCTCTCCGCCGGCGACGCCCGCCGGTTGGCCTGCGACGCAGACCTCATCCCCGCCGTCCTCGGCGGGAACTCCCGCCCTCTCGACGTCGGGCGGAGGCATCGACTGTTCACGCCTGCCATCCGCACCGCGCTCGTCCTCCGCGACGGAGGCTGCGCGTTCCCCGGCTGCACCGTCCGCCCCGCCTCCTGCGAAGCGCACCACATCATCCCGTGGTGGGCCGGCGGTGAATCCTCGATAGTCAACGCAGTCCTGCTGTGTCCACACCACCACCGCCTCGTCGAGCCAGACCCGCAACAATCAGCCGAATCGCAGTGGCAAGTGCACCTGGATCCGGACACAGGGATGCCGTGGTTCACCCCACCCCGGCACATCGACCCAGCCCGCACACCACGACAACATCCACGCCACCTACTACGCGAACTCACCCCGCCACCCAAGGCACCACCCTGCCCTGATGAAGCACATTGTGACCCGCCGAGCCTGGAAGAACTCCTCTCGCGCAGCGCGGAGGTATGGCATGCGGCTGGAGGCGGGTTTTCTCCCGGTTCCCTGGACTTATCCGCGCCGGTTGCTGAATGATGGGGCGCGAGATCAGGAGGGCACATGATCAACTGGACCGCCGCCGACGGTGCGCTGAGCGCAGAGGTCGCGGGCTGGGCGCTGGACAGCGCCACGGACGCCATCATCGTGATCGACGAGGACGGCCTGGTGCGCGCCTGGAACCGGGCGTGCGTGGACCTGTTCGGCTGGTCGAAGGAGTACGCGCTGGGGCGCGACGTCGACTTCATGATCCCGCTGAAGCTGCGCGAGGCGCACCACCGGGGCTTCTCGTCCGCGATGCTGCGCGGCGCGCTGGCGTCGGACGGCCAAGCCCGCCGCACCAAGTCGCTGCGGGAGGACGGCGGGAGCGTCTACATCGACATGACGTTCGCTGCGCTGCGCAACGACCAGGGCGAGATGGTGGGCGCGGTCGCCGTGGCCAGGCCCGCGTCGGAGCGCGACATCCCCACGCACGGCCGCAAGCGCTACACCGGCCCGCTGGTGGACGTGACGTTCGACTCCGCGCTGTGCAACCACAACGGCCAGTGCGTGCGCACCATGCCCGAGGTGTTCAACACGGCCAACCGTCCGTGGATCAACCCGTCGGCCGCCGATGACGCCGAACGCGAAGAGCGCCTCCGCACCACCGTGCGCAACTGCCCGACGGGGGCACTGCAGCTCGCCGAGGTCGGCTCCCCGGACGAGGACCCCGCGGCCGGCTGACTGGAACGCCTCCATGAGTGGGGACCCCGGAGTCCTTCAACTCCGGAGTCCTCATTCAGGTGTCAGATCGGCTTCGGGGGTCCTTCGTGAGCGCTGCGCTCGTTCCTCGCTTGCCGGTTTTCAAGAACCGGCCGAGTACAACTTCGGGCCGTCGCTGTCGCCCGAGTTCGGCTCAGAGCCGGTACGCAACATCACGATGTTGTTGAAGACCCACTGGTTCGACTGGCTGAAGGCGTAGCCCCCGCCCGGCTTGGCGGTGGCCGCGTACACCGTCGTCCACGTGTAGCTGCGGCACGCGCCGCGGCCCGTGGCCGCGGTGTCGCCGAGCGGGTTGCCCTCCCACGCCGCCCGCGTCATGTACGGCAGGTAGGTCAGGTTGTTGAAAGCCCAGGCGTTCTCGCGGACGTACTCGCCACCCCGGACCCGCACGATCGTGGCCCAGATCTCCGTGCGGCACCGCTCGGTCTGCGAGTAGGGCTCGCAGGTGGTCATCCACTGGCGGCCGTTGAGCTCGAAGATGCCGGGCGCCGTGTACGGCGGCTTCGGCTCGAAGCGCCCCGGAGTGCTCGGCGTGGCCCGTCGACGATCCGCTCGATGGCGTTGGTCTGGTACTGGCCCAGTCTGGCGGACCGCGTGGGCGTGCCCGGCAACGTCTCCGACCCGTAGGGCTCCGCGCCCAGCCACGTCAGGTAGCGGCCATAGGTCTCCTGGAGGAAGGTGTCGAAGCGGGTGTCGCCCACCTTCGGGATGTACCTGTCAGCCACCGGGGTCAGGCTGTTGAGCCCGTCCACGCGGTAGGTGGTGGTGGCCTTCTTGCGCTCGGCCGCCGAGGCGAGGAACGACGCAGCCGCACCCGATCCGTCGTCGGCCGCCAGCTCTTCGAGCCCAACGGACACAAAACAAGGGCCCTGGAATACCAGGGCCCTTGTCAGAGGCGGTTCGACGGGATCAGCGCTCGTTGATCGGCCGGTAGTCGCGTTCCTTCTCACCGACGTAGATCTGGCGCGGGCGGCCGATCTTGCGGTGCGGGTCCGCATGCTGCTCACGCCACTGCGCGATCCAGCCTGGTAGCCGGCCGAGAGCGAACAGAGCGGTGAAGTGCGATGCGGGGAAGCCCATCGCCTCGTAGATCAGGCCCGTGTAGAAGTCGACGTTCGGGTACAGCTTGCGCTCGATGAAGTACTCGTCGTTCAGCGCCGTCTCCTCCAACTCCAGGGCCATGTCGAGGAGGTGGTTGTTCTTGTCAGTGCTGCGCAGGAGCGTGTCTGCGTGGCCCTTGATGATCTTGGCCCGCGGGTCGTAGTTCTTGTACACGCGGTGGCCGAAGCCCATCAGCTTCACGCCGGACTTCTTGTCCTTCACCTGGGACACGAAGTCCTTGATGTTGAGGCCTTCGGCGCTGATCTCACGCAGCATCTCGAGGACCGCCTGGTTGGCGCCGCCGTGCAGCGGGCCGGACAGGGCCGCCACACCGGAGCTCATGGAGGCGTAGATGTTGGCGTCTGCAGAGCCGACGAGGCGCACCGTCGAGGTGGAGGCGTTCTGCTCGTGGTCTGCGTGGAGGATGAACAGCGTCTCGAAGGCACGTACGACGTCGGGGTCGATCTCGTACTCCTCCGACGGCGTGCCGAAGGAGAGGCGGAGGTAGTTCTCGACGTAGCCCAGCTTGGTCTGGGGGTAGAGGAACGGCGCGCCGATGGACGACTTGTAGGCGTAGGCCGCCAGCGTCGGCATGGAGCCGAGGAGCCTGAGCGACGACTCCTCCACGTGCTCCGGGTTGTGCACGTCGAGGTGTTCGCGGTGGAACGCACCCAACGCGGTGACACCGGCAGCGAGCACCTGCATGGGGTGGGCCCCCCGCGGGAAGCTGCGGTACAGCTCACGGAGTCGCTCGTCGAGGGTCATGCGGCGGGAGATCTTGCCGTAGAACTCGTCGAGTTCTGCCTGGGTGGGCAGTTCGCCGTAGATCAGCAGGTAAGCCACTTCGATGAAGGTGGCTTTCTCTGCGAGCTGTTCGATGGGGTACCCGCGGTACTGCAGGATCCCCTTGTCGCCGTCGATGAATGTGATGGCCGAAGTGCACGACGCTGTGTTAACGAAGCCAGGGTCCAGGGTGGTGAGCCCCGTGCTCGACAGCAGTTTGCTGACGTCGAAACCGTTGTTCCCCTGTGTGGCCTCCACGATCGGCAGATCGAGCTCGAGATCCCCGTATTTGAGGACTCCGTTGTCGGTCATGCGTATGCCTTTCCTTCTACTCCCGTGCGACCGTCGTGGGCGCCGGTGTGGGTTCCTTTGGCTGCGCCCCCACCTTACAACTTGGATCGAGTCCACAAAATCGATCGTCCAAGTCTGGAGGGGTCCCACCAAAACGAAGGGTCCGCCCCCGAAGGAGCGGACCCTTATTGTTGAGTTCTAATCAGAGACCGTCGTGCGATTCAGCGCGGTGCACCGTCTCGCCCGTGTTGGGATCCTGGACGGTGCGGGCCTCGGTGACGCGGGTGCGCTGCGAGGCCAGAAGTGCCCAGATGAGCCCGATGACGCCGGCGGCGATCAGGATGTAGCCGATCATGTCGAGGCTGACGTAAGGCACCTCAGCATCGACGGCCCACACCAGGATGGCGCCGATGGCCATGAGGATGATGCCAGAACCGATTCGCATGGTTCCTCCTTGTTTCAGTTTCGCGTGGACGGCAGCCCACATAATCACCGTAACGCCTTTCCACCGGCAGGTATATGGGTTTCTCTCATACGTTTGGGTGTGTTGGCATGGGTTCACCGAAAGTTAACTCGCGCGCGTTAATCTGCGCTGGTGAGCACATCCGCAATTCCAGACATCACGCCGTCGCCCGAGACGACCGGTGCCCTTTCCTCGGCGCAGGCCAGTAAGGGCAAGGTCTTTTCGTGGGCACTGTGGGATTGGGGAACACAGCCTTTCGCCACGGTCATCACCACCTTCGTCTTCGCGGTCTACCTGACCAGTTCGGCCTTCGGCCCGAAGGACGAGGTCACGATGAAGCTGGCCTGGGCCACGGGGATCGCCGGGCTGTTCATCGCCCTGTTGGCCCCGGTGCTGGGCCAGGGATCTGACCGTTCCGGCAAGCGGATGTTTCACCTCAGGTGGCAGACCTGGTTGCTGGCCGCCATCTGCGCCGCGATGTACTTCGTGGCGCCCGCCCCCGAGTACTTCCTCCTGGGCGCCATCCTCCTGGGCGCGGGCAACGTCGTCTCCGAGATCGCCAACGTCAACTACTACGCGGCCATCGACCAGGTGTCGACCCCGCGCAACGTGGGCCGCGTCTCCGGCCTCGGATGGGGCCTCGGCTACCTGGGCGGCATCTCCATCCTGCTGCTCATCATCGCGCTCATGGGCTCCGGCTTCGACGCGGACCAGGTGCGCCTGTCGATGCTGCTGTGTGGCGCCTGGACGCTGGTCTTCTCCATCCCGATCTTCATCGCGATCAAGGACCGTCGGCCGGCGCATCCCGCGCCGTCGCTGGGCATCGTCGGCTCCTACCGGGCCCTCTTCAGCTCCATCAAGCGGCTGTCCCGCACCGCGCCCAACACGCTGTTCTTCCTGATCGCCGCGGCACTCTTCCGCGACGGGCTGGCCGGCGTCTTCACCTTCGGTGGTGTGCTTGCGGCCGGCACCTTCGGGTTCGAATTCAGCGAGGTGGTGATCTTCGGCGTCGCCGCCAACGTCGTCGCCGGCGTCTCGACGATCCTCTTCGGCCTGCTCGACGACCGCCTCGGCCCCAAGAGCGTGATCATCGGCTCGCTCGTCGCGCTGGTGCTGCTCGGGCTGGGGGTGTTCGTGTTCCACGACGGCGGCAAGCCCGTGTTCTGGGGCCTCGGCCTGGCCATGTGCCTGTTCGTGGGCCCGGCGCAGTCCGCCAGCCGTTCCTTCCTCGCCCGCCTCATCCCCAAGGGCATGAGCGGCGAGATGTTCGGCCTCTACGCGACGACGGGCCGGGCCGTGAGCTTCCTGGCCCCGCTCATGTTCGGCCTGGCGATCGCGCTCGGGCTCGCGGTGACGGGCGCCGGCGACGAGGAGTCCGCGCAGCACTGGGGAATCCTCGGCATCGTCCTGGTGCTGCTGATCGGCCTGATCGTGGCGCTGTTCGTGAAGGAGCCGCCGAAGCACACGCTGCCTCCCGAGGACGAGCTCGTTGCCGCCCGCGTGGGCTGACCCAGGACGGGGCCGCGCGCCCCGTCGGGTGATTACGCTGGGGCGATGCACCTGACGAGCACCTCGATCGACGTGGACGGCTTCCATCTGCAGGCCCTCACGTCCACCGGTGACCACGCTCGCACCCTCGTGCTCGTGCACGGGCTGGGGGTGGCGTCCAGCTACTTCGAGCCGTTGGCCGAGGCGCTGGGGCGCAGCGGCCGGCTGGTGCTGCTCAACCTGCCCGGCTTCGGGCCCACCCCGGAGCCGGACCAGACGCTGCGGATCGCCGAGTTCGCCACGCTGGCCCGCCGCGCGGTGGCCGAGTTGGGCGTCGAGGGGGCCGTGTGGATCGGGCACTCGATGGGCGCCCAGGTGGTCGTCGAGGCGGAGGCCCAGCAACCCGGGCTCTGTTCCCGCATGGTGCTGCTGTCGCCCGTGGTCGACCGCACCAGCCGCCGGGCGCGCACCATCGTGCGCCAGTTCAGCCAGTCGGCGCTGAAGGAGAAGCCCAGCTCCGCCGCCGCGTCGGTCCGGGCCTTCCTCAGCTGCGGGCCGAAGTGGATGTGGCAGATCTTCCCCGCGATGCTGAACTACCCCATCGAGGACCGGATCTCCCTGACCCACGTCGAGACGCTGCTGGTGGCCGGCGAACTCGACCTGATGGCGCCGCGCCGCTGGCTGGAGGAACTGGCTGATCGGGCCGGTGGCCGCGCCCAGGTCGCCGTGGTGCCGGGCGCGCACCAGGCGATGCACACCCACGCCGAGAGGGTGGCCGAGCTGATCCTGGCCCCGTCCGGGCCGTACCACCCCACATCTGGATCCGGGGTCCGGGACGACGCCGCATCTGGATCCGGCGGGGCTGGGCCCCACCCGCCCGTCTCGGCCTGGTCGGTACTCCGCAACCCCCGGTC
The DNA here is from genome assembly GCF_054552775.1 of Tessaracoccus zhenghani. Classification (NCBI taxonomy): domain Bacteria; kingdom Bacillati; phylum Actinomycetota; class Actinomycetes; order Propionibacteriales; family Propionibacteriaceae; genus Tessaracoccus; species Tessaracoccus zhenghani. Next base: position 2,074,184 of record NZ_CM137275.1, read on the forward strand.
GGTCCGGGTCGCCGCCCAGGACTGGGCGGTGGCGCTGCGCGACCAGTACCTCTCGCTCCGCGCCCGCAGGGACGAGACTTCCGGCACCCCAGGCGACTGCACCGGCCCCGCCGTCGTCCTCATCCCCGGCATCCTGGAAAACCCGCGCTACCTGGCGCCGCTGCAGCAGTGGCTCGTCTCGCACGGGCACACCGTCCACCAACTGCCCGCGCTCGGCTGGAACCTGCGGGGGCTCACCGCCTCCGTCACCCAGGGCCTCGACGCGCTGGAGTCGCTCGAGGTGCGCGACGCCGTCGTCGTCGCCCACTCCAAGGGCGGGCTCATCGGCAAGGCCATGCTGCTCAGCCCCAGATCTGACGGCGTGCTGACCGGCATGGTGGCCGTGGCGACGCCGTTCAGTGGCTCGCAACTCTGGAACCGCGTGCAGCGGATGTTCCTGCTGCGGCGCTCACCCCTCGGGCTGTTCCACCCGGAGCACCCGGAGCTGGCCGCGCTCGTCGCCGAGCGCGAGGTCAACCGTCGGATCGTGTCCCTGGCCCCCGCGTTCGACCAGATGATCCCCGGCGGCTCGCATCTCGACGACGCCACGAACGTCACCCTGAGCGTCGAGGGCCACTTCCGCCCCGTGAGTGACCCGGCGGTGTGGGAGGTCATCCATGACCACCTGCACCAACTGACCGCGCAGTAGCGCGGGCGTCCCCGCGACGGCGATCCCGCGGCGCCCGTCGTGATCGAAACGTGGAAGGAACCCCATGCGGACAAAGAAGCCCGTACTCGCAGCCGTAGCTGTGGGCATGTCAATGATGCTGGCCGCCTGCGCGCCCAGCACCACTCCCGCTCCGGCCGAAACCTCAAGTCGCCGATGACGACCACCACCCCCCGCACCGCCCGAGGTGAACGCACCAAGGCGAAGATCCTGGATTCGGCGCGCACCGCGTTCGCCACCCACGGGTACCACGAGGCGTCGATCGGGAAGATCACGGAGGGCGCGGACGTGGCCATGGGCACCTTCTACCTCTACTTCCCCGGCAAGGCTGAGCTCTACCACGAGGTGGTCGTCGACCTGAACCGTCAGCTGCGCAACGCCATGCGCCAGGGCAGCGACGGTGCCGCCAACCGGCTCGAGGCGGAGCGCGGCGGGTTCCGCGCCTACTTCGACTTCCTCGCCGAGCACCCCGAGGTCTACCCCCTCATCCGCGAGGCCTGGTTCGTGGCCCCCGAAGCGATGCGCACCCACTACACCCGCATCTTCGAGGGCTACGCCGAGGCGTTGGCCGAGGCGGCAGGGCGGGCTGAGATCTCGGTGGCGAACACGGAGGTGGCTGCGTGGGCGCTGATGGGCGTCGGCGAAGTGGTGGGCATGCGCTACCTCAGCTGGGACGCCGGCCATCCGGCGGCCAAGATCCCCGACGACGTGTTCGAGGCCGTCATGGACTTCGTCACCAACGCGCTGCAACCTCGATGAGGACACGCATGAGCACCCCACTGAGCGGCCGGAAGGCGCTCGTCACCGGCGCCGGCATCCAGCGGGGCTCCCCCATCGAGGAGTTCGACCCGGCCGCGTTCCGGCTGCTGTAACGCATCATGCTGGAGGCGCCGTGCTCATCCGCGCTGCGCTGCCGCACATGTACGCGCAGGGGTTCGGCCGCATCATCAACATCTCGTCGGTGCACGGCCTGGTGGCCTCGCCGCTGGAGGGCGGCGCGCACGGCGTCACCTCCGTGCGTCAACCCGGGCTACGTGCCCACCCCGCTCGTCGAGGGCCAGGTGGCGGACCAGACCAGGACGCACGGCATCTCGGAGGCCGAGGTGATCGAGAAGGTGATGCTGGTGCAGGGCGCGCTGGTGTCGTTCCTCGCCGGCCCTACGGCACCAACCCCGCGGCGTCGCTGCAGGGGCTTGGCTACCCGTGGGAGAAGACGAACCTGCACGGCGGTGCCCTCGCGCTGGGCCACCCCGTCGGGGCGTCCGGGGCCAGGTTGGCGTTGCACGCGGCGATGGAGTTGCATCGTCGGGGCGCCGGGCGCGCGGGTGTCGCCTTGTGTGGAGGTGGAGGCCAGGGCGAAGCGCTGTTGCTCTCCGCCGACTCTTGACCGGTCCGCGAGTCGTGTCGCGCGGGCCCGTCCATAGGCGCCCACAGGAACCATCCGGCACAGCATGCGTTTAGCCGTGGGCAAGGGGGCGCCCTTCGCGGTAGGTCGGGCGTTGGGGGTGCCCGCCGATGACTGGCTCGGTGGAGACCACATCTCCGGCGGGTGGGGTCCCACATGGGCGAGAAGGGCGCCCCCTTGCCCACGGCGATCCGGCCCCAGGCGACCCGTCGACCACCTGAAGGATGTGCGGTCAGGCCCCCTGAGGCTGGTAGATGCAGGTGGGGTCCGACGCCAGCGGGTCGCCCAGCATGGCGTGGGCCCGCGCGCGGCTGCCGCCGCAGATCCAGTTGAACTCGCACACGCCGCACTTGCCGGAGTACGACGACGGCTCCCGCAGCGCCTTCATCATCGGCGCCTCCGCGTAGATCTCGCGGAACGACTGCTCCTTCACCGAGCCGCACTTGTGGGGCAGGAAGCCTGACGGGTAGACGTCCCCGATGTGGTCCACGAACGCGAACCCCCGCCCGCTGTTGACCCCGATCGGCGGCCGCGGCGTGCGGCGTTCGACAACGCTGCCCAGCAGCCGCTCGGTCTCCTCCGTCAACCACGCGTGGAGCTCACCGCGCTCCGGCATGGGCTGGCCCGCTGCGCGGAGGTCGTCGCGCTGGATGGCGACCCGACGGTAATTGGGCGCCTCGGTGACCTTGACGGCGACCCGGTCCGAGACGTCGTGCAGCCAGTGCAGCACGTCCTCCATCTCCTCCGGGTCGAGCGGTTCGAGGTTGGAGCCGCGCCCCATCGGCACGAGGAACAGCACGTACCACATGTGCGCCTTCATGCTCATGGTGGTGGCGAGCAATTGCGGCAGTTCCCGCAGGTTGTTGCGGCAGATGGTGGTGTTCACCTGGAACCGGAACCCGTGCTTGACCACGAGTTCCGCGGCCTTCATGGTGTCGTCGAACGTGCCGTCGATGCCGCGGAACGAGTCGTGCGTCTCTGCCGTGGCGCCGTCGAGCGACAGCGAGAACGCCTTCACCCCGGCCTCGCGGACCGAGGCGAGCCGCTCGTCGGTCAACAGCGGGGTGACCGACGGCGACAGCGCGATGGGCAGCCCGATGGAGGTGCCGTAGGCGATGAGCTCCTCCAGGTCGGGGCGCTCGAAAGCATCGCCGCCGGAGAAGATGACGATGGGCTTGGGGGTGCCGTAGCCGGCGAAGTCGTCGAGCAGCGCCTTGCCCTGCTCGGTGGTCAACTGACGCGGATCCGCCCGCGTGAACGCGTCGGCACGGCAGTGCCGGCACGCCAGCTGGCACGCCCGGGTGACCTCCCACACCAGGACGTGGGGTCGATCGCCGGCGTCGTGGTGCAGGGTACGCACCACACCCTTCGACTGCGGGTGGTGCATCGGGTGCTGGGACATGACCGCGATCCTACAGGCAGTAGTACGTGGCCGGGGACCTCGTCGCAGCTCAGGCCGCCACCAGAACCGGCACCGGGTCGAGGCCCACCAACACGTCGGTGCCCTCGGACAGCGCCGCCGTTTCGCGGGCGGTCACGAAGGCGGTGATCTCGTGGTCCGACTCCGCCATCGCCAGGTGCACGACGGCGTGGTCACCCTGGAACGACAACTGCCGCACCGTGGCCATCCTGCCCTCCCCGCCGTCGGCCCGGTCCTCGCAGGGGGTGACGGTGATCCGCTCGGGGCGCACCAACGCGGTGCCGCGGCCCTCCGTGATGGAGCCGGGGAGCGCGGGCAGCCACTGGTCCATCACGAGCACGTTCCCGGCCGAAACGACCCCCGGCAGCTCGTTGGTCTGGCCGATGAAGCGGGCCACGAAACCGGTGGCGGGACGCTCGTAGAGTTCGCGGGGCGAGGTGAGCTGCTCCAGCCTGCCCGCCTGCATGACGCCCACCCGGTCCGCCATGGCGAGGGCCTCGCCCTGGTCGTGGGTGACGAACAGCGTGGTGGTGCCGAGCTCCTGCTGGATCCGGCGGATCTCATCACGCAACTGCACGCGCACCTTGGCGTCGAGGGCTGAGAGGGGCTCGTCGAGGAGCAGCACGTCCGGGTTCGAGGCCAGCGCCCGGGCCAGCGCCACCCGCTGCTGCTGGCCGCCTGACATCTCGTGCGGGAAGCGGTTGCGCTGGGCGATGAGCCCCACCAGCTCGAGGTGGTGGTCGATGATGGCCTGGCGCTTCCGCCCGGGCACCTTCCGCATGGAGAGGGCGAAGTCGATGTTGCCGGCGACCGTGAGGTGGGGGAACAACGAGTAGCTCTGGAAGACCATCGCCATGTTGCGCCTGTTCGGCGGGGTCTGGGTGATGTCGCGGCCGCCCACCGACACGGCGCCGGAGTCGAGGTCCTCCAAGCCGGAGAGCACGCGCAGCGCGGTGGTCTTGCCGCAGCCGGAGGGGCCCAGCAGCGCGACGAGTTCGCCGGGGCGGATGTCCAGGTCGAAGTCGTCCAGGGCCTTCACTGCGCCGAAGCTGCGGCGCAGGCCGCGCATCTCGACGCCCACCGCGGAACTGCTCGTGCTCATGATGTGACCTTCCTCTTGCGCTGGCGCGACGTGATGTAGCTGAGCCCGACCAGCAGCGTGATGCCGAACAGCAGAGTGAGCAGGGACACGGCCGCCGCCACCTGGGGCGCGGCCTGGTTGACCAGCATGACGCCGGTCTGGAGGTTCTCGCGGGCGAGCATGCGGGCGATGGTGAACTCGCCCAGCACGACGGCGATCGAGATGAACGCGGCCGACGCCACAGCGTTGCTCAGGTTGGGCAGGATCACCCGCAGCAGTACCGTCGGCCAGGAGGCGCCCATGGAGCGCGCGGCGGCAGTGAGGGTGCGCACGTCGATGGCGCTGAGGCCGGAGTCGAGCGCCCGGTAGGCGAACGGCAACACGAGGATGACGTAGGCGAACGCCAGCCAGATGGCGTGGGTGTCGAGCACCCGCGTGGCGATGAAGCGGTACACCGGCACGAGGCCCACCACCAGCACGATGGCCGGCAGCGTCAACGGCAGGAGGACGACGAACTCGACGACCCTCGTCAGGCTGGGCAGCCGCAGCCGCACCCACACCATCGTCGGCAGGAGCAGCACGAACATGATCACCAGCGTCAGGGCGGCGATGACCAGCGAGTTCTGCAGCCCGGTGTAGAGCGGGCCGAGGCGTGCGGCGTCGCCCGCCCCGATGAGACGCCCCCAGGCGTCCCACGAGTAGGCGCCCGTCAGGGGGAAGCGGATGGAGAACTCGAACAGCGCGTAGAGCGGGTAGGCCAGGAACAGGCCGACGAGACCGAGGACCACCCAGCGGAAGACGGCCCGCCTGCGCGCCGACGTGGCGGCCCGGCTCATCGGGTCCACCGCGCGGTGCGCTTCTGCAGGAGGGCGTAGAGGCCCATCACCACGGCGATCACCACGATCATGCCGGCGGCGAGCGCCTGGGCGTAGGAATCCATGTCGGTGTTGTTCTCGTTGCGGATGGCCCCCTCGATCGCCATCGGCACGATGATCGTCTTCTGCGAGATCAGCGCCGCTGCCGTCGCGTAGGCCGAGAACGCGTTGGCGAACAGCAGCAGGAAACTGCCGAGGAAGCTGGGCGCGAGGATGGGCCCCGCCACGCGCGTCCAGAAGGTCCAGCCGGAGCCGCCCAGGTTCTCGGTGGCGTCGCGCCACTCCTGGCGCAGGCCGGCGACAGCAGGCAGGAACACGATGATCATCAGCGGGATCTGGAAGTAGCAGTACACGACGATGAGTCCCGGGATGGAGGTGAGGAAGTCGCCGGGGAGCGTCACGCCGAACGAGTCCGCCATGAGCCGCGTGAAGTTGCCGTTCTTGCCCAGCACGGAGATGAAGGCGAACGCGAGCATGACGCCGCCGAACTGCGCCAGCACCGACGAGACGGCGGTGTAGACGCGGTGCAGCGGCGACGTCGTGGGCACGGTCGCCAGCGCATAGGCCGCGACCCCGCCGACCACCGCCCCGATGAGGGCCGACGCGAACGCCAGCCAGGCGGTGGTGGTGAAGATCTGGACGGTAGCGGGCGTGAACAGCTTGGCCACGCCGTCGAGGGTGAACTCCCCGGCCCGGTTCCGGAACGCGCCGATGATCACGATGATCGTGGGCAGGAACAGGAAGATCACGAGATAGCCGAAGAAGGGGAGGGTCACCGCCGCGTCGCGGACCTGCCGCGCGACGCGTGATCTGGGGGCTGTCACGCCCGCTGCCGTCTGGAACATCAGGAGATCGTCTTGTCCCAGTTCTCCTGCAGGAACGCGGTGATGGCGTCGGACTGCTCGGAGGTGGGCGACACGAGGCTCTCCACCTGCGGTGCCGCTGCCTTGGCCTCGTCGGAGAACTCGTCGGCGAAGAGGACGTTCAGCACCGGCACGGCGCCGCCCTCGGCCCAGAGGTTCTGCGCGGGGGCCGAGAACAGGAACTCCTGCCACAGGCGCGCCGCGGCCGGGTTGGGGGCGTCGACGTTGATGGCCTGCTTGTAGTAGGACCCCAGCGTGATGTCCTCCGGGAGGAAGGTGGCCCACTCGACGCCCTGCGCCTCAAGCTTCTCGGTGACGGGCACCATGTTGTAGGACCAGTCGAAGACGACGCCGTGCTCACCGGATTCGATGGTGCCTGGGGTCACGTCGGTGAGGTTGAGGGTCTTTGCCTCGTTGAGCTTGATGAAGTAGTCCATGCCGGGCTGGGTGTCCTCCATGGAGCCGCCGTTGGCGAGGTTCGCCAACAGGAAGCCGTTGAAGGCCGCGCCGGCCTCGGCGGGCTTGCCGTTGAGGGCGACGGTGCCAGCGAACTTCTCGTCGGTCAGTTCGTCGAGCGAGGTGATCTCGCCGAAGAGCGTCTTGTTGTAGCCCACCACCATGACGCCGGTGTAGTCGGAGACCCAGAGGCCGGTCTCCTCCTTCTGGTCTGCGGGGATGTCGTCGAACTTCTCCACCTTGTAGGGCGCGAAGTGGTCGGTGGACGAGAGGGCGACGTTGGTGCCCAGGTCGAACACGTCCGGGGCCTTGTCGGTGCCCTTGTTGGCCTCGGCGGCGGCGATCTCTTCCTTCGAGGAGGCGTCGGGGGCCTGCTCGTTGATGGTGATGCCGTAGGTGTTCTTGAAGCAGTCGATGATGCGGCCGTAGTTGGCCCAGTCGTGCGGGAGGGCGATGGTGTTGAGCTGACCCTCGGCCTTCGCGGCGGCGATGAGGCCGTCGAGGCCACCGAAGTCGGCGGCGGAGGTGGCGGTGGCGGCGTCGATCTCGGCGGCCTTGGCCTCGATGTCGACGGGGGCGCAGGCGTCGCCGGCAGCCGTGGCGTCAGCGGCGGCGGCGTTCTCGCCGTCGGCCGGGGTGGTGTCGGCGCCGCAGGCGGTGAGGGTCACCAACGCGGCCAGGCCGACGAAAGCGGCGGTACGGATTGCACGCATGAGCGTTCCTTTTCTTCAGGGGCGGCCATCTGGCCACCGCCGTGGAAAGCTATGCCCCCGACCTGAACGGCGCGCACGTCCTGGCTGAACGCCGGGTGAACAGCAGGAAACGTGGCTGTCGCCGGCCGGTCGGTGAACCGCTGGCCATGGATCCTGCGCGGCTCGCTAGGCTGAGGCCAGTCCAACAAGATAGGGGCGGCCGGTGAAGGGCATCGTCGTGTTCTCCGGGTCGGCGCATCATGAGCTGGCCGACGAGATCTGTGACCACCTGGGGATGAGGCGCTCCGGCGTCAAGATCTCCCGCTTCAGCAACGACTGCCTCCAGGCCCAGTTGCTGGAAAACTGCCGCCAACGCGACGTCTACATCGTGCAGCCGCTCGTGCCTCCCACCCAGGAGCACCTGATGGAGCTGCTCCTGATGATCGACGCCGCCCGCGGCGCGTCGGCCGGTCAGATCACCGCCGTCATCCCCCACTACGCCTACGCCCGGTCCGACAAGAAGGACGCCTCCCGCATCTCCATCGGCGGCAAGCTGGTGGCGGACATGCTCGCGACGGCGGGCGTCGACCGCGTGCTGACCATGGCCCTGCACGCTCCGCAGGTGCACGGCTTCTTCTCGGTGCCGGTGGACCACCTCACCGCGTTGGGCGTCATCGCCGACCACTACCGCGAGCGGGATCTCACTGACTGCGTCGTCGTCTCCCCGGACCTGGGCAACGCCAAGCAGGCCACGCTCCTGTCGCGGCTGCTCAATCTCCCCGTCGCCGCGGGCTCGAAGCAGCGGCTGGCCGACGACCAGGTGGTCATCGACGCCATCGTCGGCGACGTCCGGGGCAAGCGCGCCATCGTGCTCGACGACGAGATCGCCACCGGCGGATCGATCGTGGAGATCGTGCGCGCGCTGCAGGCCTTCGGCGCTGCGGAGGTGAGTGTCGCCTGCACGCACGGGCTGTTCACGGGCAACGCGGTGGAGAAGCTGCTGGCCGTGGACGCCATCAAGGAGATCGTGTCCACCAACACGGTGCCGGCACCGGAGAACTTCCCGGGCCTCACGTGCCTGAGTGTCGCCCAGTTGTTCGCCAGCGCCATCGACCGGATCCACAACGGCCGCTCCGTCTCGAAGCTGTTCAACGACGTGGATCCGTCGCACGCCCCGCCGCCCCAGCCGGATGGTCTTTTCTGACGGACCCCGTGGCGGGTCAGTTGCCCCGGCGGCGACGCAGCCTCTCGAGCACCTCGCGCCAACTCGGCACGACGACCCCCTGGGCTTCCATCAGCGTGCGGAGCTTCCGGCGGCTGAGCAGAATCCCGCCGATGCCGACGATGAAGAACGGCGCCTGCAGCGCCCACGCCAGGCGCAGGTGCTCCGGCGTGTAGGCGTCGCCGCCCGCGATCCAGTCGAGGAACACGCCCATCAGCAGGATGAGCAGGGTGCCGCCGGTGAACGCTCCAGTGATGACGATGCCGTTGGCCGCCCCCAGCCGCGTCGTCGGCAACGACGTGCGGGGGAAGTCGAAGCCGATGCCGGTGCCCGGCCCACCCACCGCGAGGACCAGCACCAGCAGGAACAGCAGGGCACCCGGGGCGCGCCCCGGCCAGAGCAGCACCGCGGCCCACACCACAATCAACGAGCACACCACGATGAGCGCCAGCGTGCTGCGGCGCAGCGGATGTCGGGCGGTGAGGGCGCCGATGACCGGCCCCGCGAACATCGCCGCGACGGACAGCACCGTGAACAGCCCAGACGCCTGGAGCTGCGACAGTCCTTGGGCAACGATCAGGTACGGCATGCCCCACATGAAGAGGAAGGCGTTCATCGAGAAGCCGGAGGTGAAGTGCACCCAGAATCCGAGCTGCGTCGCCGGATGCCGCGTCACGTCGGCGATCCGCCCCGGGATCTCGCGCAGCGGGTCGACGACCATGCCCGCGTCCTCCCCCGGCGGCGCGTTGCGCACCCACCCGATGACTGCCAGCACCGCCAGCGCGCTGGCGCCGGATACGGTGAGGAGCCCCAGTCGCCAGCCGAGCAACTGGATCACCGGCAGCACGATGACCACCGACGCGATCTGGCCGAAGCCGGCGAACATGCCGGTGATCTGGGTGAGCACCGGGATCCGACGCGGTTCGAACCAGCGTGGCAGGAGTTTGAGGATGCCGTTGAAGATGCAGGCGTCGCCGACGCCCAGCAGGATCCGGGCGACATAGGCCAGGGGCAGCTCGGTGGCCAGCGCGAGCACCATCTGGCCCCCGACGATCACCAGGATGCCGCCGGTCAGCACGAGGCGGGATCCGTACCGGTCGAGCAGCAGCCCGACGGGCACCTGGGCCAGCGCGTAGACCGCGAGCTGCAGCACCACGAAGGTAGAGATGATGCCCGGTGTGGTGCCGAAATGCTGGGCGGCCTCGAGCCCGGCCACGCCGAGCGAGGTGCGGTGCATGACGGCGACCGCGTAGGCGAGGAGGGCGACCCCCCACACCACCCAGGCCGCTCGGCCGTACCCGCTTGTACTCACAAAACGAACCCTACTCGTGTCGGTTACGGAGCCAGTGATTCGGAAAGCAAGCGCTGGAGGACCCGGCGGTAGCCGGCCCGCAGCACCGGCACGGCGAGCCAGTGGAGCCTGCGTGGCCACCACGGCAGGTGCACCGCCTGCCGCCAGATGACGGTGGCCCCGCCGTCGTCGGGCAGGCACTCCACGCGGATCAGCCCACGGATGGCGCGCCCCTGCTTGCGCAGCCGGGCCGAGCAGCGGCCGGGACCCGCGTCGATGTGTTCGACGACCATGGGGTCGTCGAAGCCGAACGGCCCGATCGCGGTGCGGGCGACGAACCGCACACCGGTCTCCAGTTCGGCGAACGACGGCGCCGGGGTCAGCGTGGTGAACGGGATGTGCCTGCTGTGGGCTCGGAGGTCGAGCACGCGGCTGAGCGCTTCGGGAGGCGGACAATCGGCGTGCAGCGTGACCGTGAAGCGGCTCATGGCCCCAGCCTACGAGGTCGCGACCGGCTCACCGCGACCCCCGAAATGGGGGTGGTAAACCGCGGGGACGGATGCCAGAATGAAATTGGCGTGCCCGTGTCGCATCTTCCCCGCCCGCTCCTGATGGGCGGCGGGTGGAAGTTCCGCCGGGCCCTGGGACAGCGTCCGCCTCGTCTATTCCCGAGGAGCATCATGTCCACGACGGAAACGGCCCCAGCCCCCACCCCCATCCGCGCGATGGAGCGACGCACCGCCCAGCACCGTCGCTACCTGATGTGCCGGCCGGAGCATTTCACGGTCACCTACGCGATCAATCCCTGGATGGAGCCGGGCAGGCCCACCGACACCGCCCGCGCCATCGCGCAGTGGCAGAAGCTGCACGACCTGTATCTGAGCCTGGGCCACGAGGTGGAGCTGATCGAACCGGTCCCCGGCTATCCCGACATGGTCTACACGGCCAACGGCGGCTTCCTCATCGACGGCCGCGCCTACCTGCCGAAGTGCCTCTTCGAGGAGCGGGCCGGGGAGGCCCCGGCGTTCGCCGAGTGGTTCCGCACCCACGGCTTCGACACAGTGGAGCCGACGGAGGTCAACGAGGGCGAGGGAGATTTCCTCCTCGTCGGCAACACCATCCTGGCCGGCACCGGGTTCCGCTCCACGGACGACAGCCACCGCGAAGTGGGGGCCATCTTCGGCCGCGACGTGGTCTCGCTGAACCTCATCGACGCGCGCTACTACCACCTCGACACAGCCATCGCCGTGCTCGACCCCGTCCAGGGCACGGAGCACGGGGCGCCGGCCAGGGCCACCATCGCGTACCAGCCCGGGGCCTTCGACGCGGCCAGCCGCGCCATCCTCGAGGATCGCTACCCCGACGCCATCCGCGTGTCGGACGAGGACGGCGCCGTGTTCGGGCTGAACTGCGTGAGCGACGGCTACAACGTCGTCATCGCGCCCGGGGCCGAGGACTTCGCGAACCAGCTGCGCGCACGCGGCTACAACCCCATCCCGCTCGACCTGTCTGAGCTGCTGCTCGGGGGCGGCGGCATCAAGTGCTGCACCCTGGAGCTGCGCGGCAGCCACATGGCGACGGCGGGCCCGCACCCCGAAGGTGCGGAGGCGCACGTCGCCCACAACTACCACCCGCTGCCGGTGACGATCGCGTCCGCCGAGGGCGTCTGGATGACCGACGTGGACGGGAGGCGCTATCTCGACCTTCTCGCCGCCTACTCGGCGGTGAACTTCGGCCACCGCCATCCGGCACTCGTCGACGCCGCCACCCGCCAACTGGAGCGGGTCACGCTCACGAGCCGCGCCTTCATGACCGACCGCCTCGAGCCGTTCGCCGAGGCGCTCGCGAGGCTCTGCGGCAAGGACATGGTGCTGCCCATGAACACCGGCGCTGAGGCCGTCGAGACCGGCATCAAGGTGGCCCGCGCCTGGGGCTACCGCGTCAAGGGCATCCCCGCGGACAAGGCGCGCATCATCGTGGCCGCGGGCAACTTCCACGGCCGCACCACCACCATCATCAGCTTCAGCGACGACCCCGTGGCGCACAACGACTTCGGCCCGTTCACGCCCGGTTTCGACGAGGTGCCCTACGGGGACGCCGACGCCATCGCCGCCGCCATCACGGAGGAGACCGCGGCGGTGCTCATCGAGCCGATCCAGGGTGAGGCGGGCGTGATCATCCCGCCCCGGGGCTACCTGCGGCGAATCCGCGAGATCTGCGACGAGCGCAACGTGCTGTTCATCGCCGACGAGATCCAGTCAGGACTGGGCCGTGTCGGCGAGACCTTCGCCTGCGACAGGGAGGGCGTCGCGCCCGATCTCTACCTACTGGGCAAGGCGCTCGGCGGAGGCATCCTGCCCGTCTCCGCCGTCGTCGGGGACCGCGCGGTGCTCGGCGTGCTGCGGCCCGGGGAACACGGCTCCACCTTCGGCGGCAACCCGCTGGCGGCGGCGGTGGGGTTGCGCGTGGTGGAGATGCTGGAGACCGGCGAGTTCCAAGAGCGTGCGCGCAGGCTCGGCGAGCATCTCGCCCAGGGGCTCGGCAGGCTGCTCGGGCACGGCGTCACGGCCATCCGCGTAGCGGGCCTGTGGGCGGGCGTCGACATCGATCCCCCGCTCGGCACCGGGCGCGAGATCAGCGAGAAGCTGATGGCGCGCGGCGTCCTCGTCAAGGACACGCACGGGCAGACCATCCGCATCGCGCCGCCGCTGGTGATCGGCGAGACGGAGATCGACTGGGCGCTGGAGCAACTCCGCCTGGTGCTGGAGAGCTGAGGCGCGCTCAGTCTGCCAGCGTCGAGGCGTCGATCACGTAGCGGTAGCGCACCTTCGAGGCCACCACGTTGTCGTAGGCCTCGTTGATCTGGCTGGCCGGGATCACCTCGATGATGGGCCGGACGTCGTAGTCGGCGCAGAAGTCGAGCATCTCCTGGGTCTCGCGGATGCCGCCGATGTTGGAGCCGGCGATGACGCGGTTGCCGCTGATGAGGCGGCCCAGGCCGACGGTGGCGTTGCCGTCCGACGGGAGGCCCACGTTGACGACGACACCGTGGGGCCTGGTGAGGCCGACGAGGACGTTGAGGTCCACGCCGTCTGAGATGGTCGACAGCACGATGTCGAAGGAGGCGCGCATCTTCTTCATGGCGTCGCGGTCCTGGGTGGAGACATAATCCGACGCGCCGAGCTTCAGCCCGTCGTCGCGCTTGGCGAGCGTGCGCCCGAACACGGTGACGTCTGCGCCCATCTTGGCGGCGAACTGCACGGCGACGTGGCCGAGCCCGCCCATGCCGATGACGGCGACCCGCTTGCCCGGGCCTGCACCCCAGTGCTTCAGCGGGCTGTAGGTGGTGATGCCGGCGCACATGAGCGGCGCCGCGTGCTCGAGCGACATCTCGTCCGGCACGCGCATGAGGTAGTCCTGCTCGACGGTGATGCCCTGCGAGTAGCCGCCGGCGGTGGGTTCGCCGTCGCGTCCGCGGTCGTTGTAGGTGCCGACGGTGCGCTGGCCGGCGGGCGCGGTGCAGAACTGCTCCTCACCGTCCCTGCACATCTCGCATTCGCCGCAGGAGTCCACGAAGCAGCCCACGCCGACGCGGTCGCCGACGGCGAACTTGGTGACCTCTGAGCCCACCTTCGTGACCACGCCTGCGATCTCGTGACCCGCGACGAGCGGGTAGATGGTGTCGCCCCATTCGGAGCGCGCGGTGTGGATGTCGGAGTGACAGATGCCCGCGTAGGCGATCTCGAAGTAGACCTCTGTGGGGCCGGGTTCCCGGCGGGTGATGGTGGTCTTCTCGTACCGGCCGGTGGGCGAGTCGATGGCGTAGGCGATGACCTCAGGCATGAACCCGAGGTTACTCGCCGCCCAAACCGACGAGCCATTCGGCGTCGGACTCCGGCCCGGGCATGGGCGCCTCGGCGCTGGCGTCCGGCACGGTGCAGTTCATGGGCTCGCCCGGCGGCGGGCCGAATTCCTTGCCGCCGAAGATGACGTCCTTGGCGTAGGCGTAGTACGCGTCGTGTTCGCCCGTGTCGTACGGGTTGTCGAGCGCGCAGCGGCCCACGTAGTAGCCGATGACGTCCGCCCAGACCTCGGTGACCTTGCTGCCGGCGTACTCCGAGAAGCGGCCTTCCTTGGCGTACAGCTTCTTGAAATCGGTCCAGTAGGCCGGCTCCGAGTAGCGGTCCGAGTTGAGCACGTGGGCCAACTCGTGGGCGACGAGGCGGGTCAGGCGTCCCTCGTCACCGGAATCCAGCGCGCGCTGGAACTTGGCGAAATCCAGGGAGACGTAGCCGCTCCTGGTGAGGCTCCAGTCGCCCCACGCGTAGCCGCGGATGTTGGTGGTGTTGATGCCGACGGTGCCCGTGACCTTGCTCTGCAGGTCTTTGCGGTAGGAGGTGCACTCCATGGCGTCGAGCGTCTCCCAGAGGATCTTGATCGACGGGCGGCGCGCCTCCGTCCACTGCGAGCCGGCCAGCTTGAAGCCGAAGTTGGCGGCGAGCTGCGCCTGAATGTCCTCGATGGACGCGCCGTCGGGGAACGGGAAGGTGGAGGCGCAGGGGCTGGGGATGCCGGTGACCGGTACGACCGGCTCAGGGGCGATCGGAAGCGCATCCGCGGTGGTGGCGGCGATCGAGCCAACCGCTACAGCAGCCAGCGCTGCGAGCGAGGCGATCAGTTTGCGCACGTGTTGTCTCCCGATGATCTTCGTCGATTCCGACAGGACAAGAGTTCCTTAGAATTCTCAGGAAATCAAGCCGGGCCAATGCTACCGGTTGCCATCACTCACGGCGGCTGATTGCCGATGCCCGCCCGAGTTATCCACAGCCCTCGCGCTGAGTGCAGGAAGTGACCCCTTCGCGGCCTAGATTCGCGTTCGCAGGAGGGGGCCAATGCTCAACACGGACAGACCGACGAAACCAGACGTGACACCGCCCTCGGCGCCGCGGCCCGAGGCGGTCCAACTCCGAGCCCGGCGCAGCCCGAAGCTCATCGCGCTGGGCGTGCTGCTCGTGACGCTGGGTGGCATAGGCGCCGCGCTGCTCTACACGATGAACGCGGACCAACGGGCCGTCGTGGCCATGGCGGTCGACGTGGCCAGGGGCGACGTGGTGGACCGCGACGACCTCATGGTGCTCGAAGTGCCCGGTTCGCTGGCAGTCGCGGCGGAGGGTGCCGAATCGCTGGAGTCCCTCGTCGGGCAGGTCGCGCGCACAGATCTGCCTCAGGGGTCCTTCCCCCTGCGTCGCCATGTGGGCGAGGAACCACTCCCCGCAGGACAGACCCTCGTGGGCCTGCGGTTGGCGCTCGGCAAGCTGCCGGCCAGCGACCTGCCGCCCGGCACCACGGTGCGCCTGGTCGGGCTGCTCGACGGCGCCGACACCGCCGTCGATGCTCTGGTGGCCACCCGTCCGCAACTGCTCGACGACGGCGCCAGCTACGCACTCGACGTCCAGGTGGCAGACGGGGAGGCCGACACCGTCGCCAGGCTGTCGGCAGCGGATCAGGTGGCCCTCGTCGTGACGACGGAGGGCTGATGGCGGTCATCCTCCTCACCTCCGCCACGGGCGCCCCCGGCGTGACGACGGCGTCGCTCGGCTTCGCGCTCACCTGGCCGCGCCACGTGCTCCTGGCGGATTGCGACCGCGAGCCCGGTCAGTCGGTGCAGGCCGGTTACCTGCGGGGCATGGACCACGGGGGCCGGGGCCTCATGAGCCTCGCGCACCTCAACCGGGAGGGCAGCCCGTTGGCCCCAGAGCTGTGGCGCCAGACCCTCCCCCTCGTCGACGGCGGCGACGTGCAGCGGCGGTTCCTCCCGGGGTTCACGTCCCCTGGCGCGTCCCGGCTCTTCGAGCACGTGTGGCCGGTCCTCGGCGAGGCACTCGAGTCGCTCGACGGTCAGGGCGTCGACGTGCTGATCGACGCGGGTCGCCTCTCGACGAGCGGCCTGCCGCTGGGTCTCCTCAGCGCCGCAGACGTGGTGCTACTGACCGTCCGTTCGTCACTTCGCTCCCTGGCGGGGGCGCGGATCCACCTGCCCACGCTGAATGATCAGGTGGCGGCGCTTTCACGGCAGCCCGCCGTGGGGCTGGTGGTGGTGGGCGGCGGGCGGCCGTACTCGGCCTCGGAGATCGCGGCCCAGTTCGCCGTGCCCGTCTGGGCCGAGGTGCCGTGGGAGCAGAAGTCCGCCGACGTCCTCAGCGATGGCGAGCGCGAGCCGCGCCGGTTCTTCGAAGGATCGTTCATGGGCCGGTTGAGGGCGGACGCGAAGGCGGTCTCAGAGCGACTCAGCCGGGCGCGGCAGGCAGCGACGCTGGTGAGCGGAGGAATCAGATGAGCGTGCACGAACTCCCACCGTTGTCGGGAGCGCTCGGCCGGCTCGGCGCCTCCCCGGCCGGGGCCATGCTGCCGACGCGTGCCGCGCGGGCTGCCAGCTCGCCCGCCACGCCGCCGCGCATGCCTGGGCCGCCGTCGACCGTGGACTGGCAGCTGGTGGTGACACTCCGCCGGGAGGCGGCCGAGGCGATTTCCCTCGCCGGTTCCGAATGGCTCAACGGCCACGGCCAGCCCATGCCTGAGGCCGACAGGCGCGTCCAGGGCCGCTCCGTCATCCGGCGCGTGGTCCATGCTCACGCCCAGGCGCTCGGCGACTCCGGCGAGGCGCTGTGGCCCATGGAACTCGAGACGCGCTACGCCGACGCCGTGGAGAGCGCCATCTTCGGGTACGGGCGGCTCCAACCGCTCTTCGAGATCCCGGAGGCCGAGAACATCGAAATCCACGGCTGCGACTCGGTGATGATCCAGTACGGCGACGGCAGGCGGGTGGCCCACCCCGCCGTCGCGGATTCCGACGAGGAGCTCGTCGACGCGATCCGCTTCCTGGGCGAAACCGCCTCGCCGCCGCGCCCCTTCGACGACCTCCATCCGACGATGACCCTCGCCCTCGGGAGCCGCTTCCGGTTGCACGCGATCGGCTTCGGCCTGTCGTACCGGCCGAGCGTCGTCATCCGTCAGCACCGGCTCACCGACGTGACGCTGTCAGACCTGGCCGAAACCGGCATGTTGCCGCCGTACGTCGCCAGGCTGCTGCAGTCGGCGGTGCTCGCCAGGAAGTCCGTGGTGATCTCGGGAGACCAGGGAGCGGGCAAGACCACCCTCCTGCGGGCACTGATTGCCGCCATCCACCCCAACGAACGATTCGGCACCCTGGAGACGGACTACGAACTCCTGACCCACCTGCTGCACAACCGTCGCAACGTCCTCGCCCTCCAGGCCCGCGTGGGGATGGGCGAGACCTCCGGCGGCGTCGGGGTCGGCGACTACACCGTCGCGGACCTCATCCCCGAGGCGCTGCGGCAGAACCTCACCCGGCTGGTCGTCGGAGAGGTGCGTGGCGCAGAGGCTGGCGCCATGTTTGAGGCCCTGCAATCGGGCGCGGGGGTGCTGAGTACCACGCACTCCCACTCGGCCACCTCCACCATCGACCGTCTGGCCGCGCGGGTGGCGCAGGGACGCGTGCTCAGCATCGAGGACGCGATGAACCAGATCGCGCACCACATTGACTTCCTCGTGCACGTGCAACTCACCGACGACACGTGGCGCGGCGGTCAGCGTCGCCGCTTCGTCTCGGAGGTGCGCCAACTCACCGGGTCCGTCGAAGCCGGCCGCCCCGCCACGCACCTCGTCTACCGGGCGGCAACCGCCTCCCAGCAGGAGTGGTTCCAGCCTGAGGCCGCCATGTCCGCGGAACTCGCGGAGTTCGACGGGGCGTCGCTGTGGGGGTGATGGTGGCGGCCGCCATGGGGTGCGCGGTCGGGTTGGGCCTCACCCTGCTGGTGGCTGGTCTACGCCGCGCCCACCCCCTGTCCACAGCTTCATCCACAGGCCTGTGGACAAGACTCAGGCAGTGGTGGACAAGCCTCACGCCGCGTCGCAGAGCGTGGTTCGGAGGCGCCCTGGGCGCCGGCGTTCTGGTGACCGTCATCACGGGGTGGCTGCCCGCCCTGCTGTTGGTGCCCGGTGCGGCGATCATCGTGCCACTGCTGCTCATGGCCCCGCCGAACCGGGAGATCGAGGTGATCGCGGCGCTGGACAGGTGGGTCAGGCTGCTCGCCACCGCGCTCTCCTCGGGCAAGTCCATCCGTGATGCCATCTTCGCCACCCGGCAACAAGTGCCGCCAGTCCTCACCGAGCCGGTCGTCCGGCTGTGCGTGCGCCTCGATCAGCGGTGGACGATGCGTGATGCGCTTTTCGCGCTCGCAGATGAACTGCGCTCAGCAGATGCCGACGCGGTGGTCGCCGCCCTGGTGATCGCCGCAGGCCGTGGTGGGGCCGGTGCCCGTGCCACCCTCGCGGCGCTCTCGGACACCAGCCAGGACCGGCTGCGCGCATTGCGGGAAGTGGCGGCCGAGCGCGCGAAGCCCAGGGCGGTCGTCCGGCAGGTCACCTACATCACCTTGGCCGTGCTGGGCGCGGCCCTGCTCTTCAACGGCGAGTTCTTCGCGCCCTACCGCTCCCCGCTGGGGCAACTGCTCGCCGTCACCCTGGCCTGCGCCTACCTGGGCTGCCTGGTGGTGCTGCGGCGCCAGACCGTGCCGCCCATGGCGCCGCGCTTCCTGAGGAGCCGGTCGTGATGATGGGGCTGGCGATCGCCCTCGGCATGCTCACGGGCTTCGGGTCGTTGCTGGTGATCCGCGGGGCACTCACTGCGCCCGTCCGGCTGGACGACGCGCTGGCGCTGCTCGACCGGCGACAGACCCCGGCCGAACCAGCCGGTTCCGTGGGAGTCGACAACTGGGGTGAGCGCCTCCACCGTCGGCTCAGCTTGCCGCTCACCGCCCGGCAACAGCGGCTGCTGCTCATGCAGGACCGCACCGTCGGCGACTTCTTCGTGGAGAAGCTCGTCTGGACGGTCACTGGATTCTTCCTCCCCGCCCTCTGGGGCGGGCTGCAGTTCGCGATGGGACGCCCGGTCGGCCTCACTCCCTTCCTGGTGGCGCTGGCCGGAGCGACCGCCGGCTACTTCATCGCGGATCTCCGGCTGCGCTCCGGCTCCGAGGAACAGAAGCGCTCAGCGGTCGACGGGATCCACACGTTCTTCGACCTGGCCGTGCTGGAACGCCTCGCCAACGCCTCGGCCGCGCAGGCTGCGGCGAACGCGGCCGCCATCTCCGACGCCGCGCTGTTCAGGCGGATCTCCGCCGGCCTCGAGCGGGCGCGGATGGAGCAGGTGCAACCGTGGCCGGAGCTCCGGCGCATCGCGGCGGAGTGGGGCATTCCGGAACTGGCAGACTTCAGCGACGTCATGCAACTCGAAGAGCAGGGCGCCGGTGTCGCCGACGCCCTCCGCGCCCGCGTGCGCGAACTGCGCGACGCGCACCTCAGCCAGCAGAAGGCGAAGGCGCAGGAGGCCAGCGAGGCGATGACCCTCTGGATGACCATCCCCGCGCTCCTGCTCGGCGTCGCCCTGGTCGCCCCGGCGCTCCTCACCCTGATCGGGGGTTGATGTCAAGCCTTTCTCCCCTTGTGGACAACTTTTCCGACTTTCCTGCCAGACCTGTTGATAACAGGTGTACCGAGCTCCCCATCAACCAGAGTGTCCTTTGAGGAGGAACCATGTCAGCAATCCACCAGACCGTAGAACTCATCGTCCGCACCCTCGTTCCGGCCCCGCGGCGCGACGAGCGTGGCCTCAGCCAGAGCACCGAGAACGCCATCCTGCTCGCGGGAGCGGCCGGCATCGCCGTCATCATCATCACGGTCATCACCGCCTACGTGACCGACAACCTGCCGGGCTGACGTGAGGACTCTCGGCATCCGGTTGGCCTCGGCGGGCTCGGCGATCCTCGCCTTGGGCGCGCTGCTCGTCGGCGTGCCGTGGTTCCTGTACCGGTTCACCGACGCCACCCACCTGCTGGGGGTCGACTGGGTCGCGGCCCTCACCCTGGGGGCAGATTCCCGGCTCATCCTGGGGCTCTTCAGCGTCGTGGCCTGGGCCGCGTGGGCGGTCGTGGCGCTCACGGTGCTGCTGGAGCTGATTGCGGTCCTCAGCAGGCAGCGGATCCGCGTGACGCTGCCGGGCACCGGCTGGCTACGTCCGGCCGTCGGCGCCCTCGTGATGGCGGCGGTGGCCTCCCCCACCCTCGCCATGGCAGATGGCGGCACCGCCCCACTTGTCGCAGAGCCACCACGCGCTTCTGCCGCCGCGGGGATGGACGCGACGGCGCCCGCCGCCTCGTCAACCGCCCCAGCCGGGCGTGGCTATACGGTGCAGCCCGGTGACGAGCTCTGGGCCATCGCAGAGCGGGAGTTGGGTTCGGGAGAGCGCTGGCGGGAGATCGTGGCGCTGAACGAGGGCGTCTCGGACGTCTCGCGTCTCCACCCGGGCGCCATCCTCACCCTGCCCGAAGACGCCGCAGAACCTCCGCACACCGTGGTGGTTCAGGAAGGCGACACCCTCTGGCACATCGCCGGCGCCGAACTGGGAGATCCCAGCCGCTGGCCTGAGCTGCACCGCGCCAACGCCGACACGGTGGCAGACCCGGACCTGATCGAGGTGGGGTGGGAACTCCGCCTGCCTGAGGGCGCTGCAGGCGCCGTCGCTCCCGTCGCAGAACCGGCCCCCGAGGCAGTCGCCGAGCCGACGACTCCCCCCACCGTCGAGCAGGCCGAGTCGCCCACCACGTCCCCACCAAGGTCACCCGAGGAGGCGGTTGCTGAGGCCTTCGGCCGGGGGTACCCCATCGACGCGGCGCCACCGGAGCACCCTCAGGATCCCCCTGCCGCGGCTGGCCAGGAGGCCACAGAGACAGACGAAGCTGCGGACGCCGACGATCAGGACACCGGATCAGCGGAGGACTTCTCCGGGATGCTCGAACCAGTGGGCGCGGCGCTGGCCAGTTCCGTGCTGCTCGGCGTGGCGACGCGGCGTCGGGCACAGGTGCTCGCCCGGGCGCTGGGCCGGCGCCTGATCCCCGTGCCCCGGGAGGTCTCGCAGTTCTGGACGGCGTTGGCGCACAGATCCGAGGCGACGGTGGCCGGGGCCCCAGCTTCCGGACCCACCGCCGTGGTGCTCGGGTGGGACGGCGAGGAAGCCGTCAACGCGGACCTCGAGGCCGAGCGAGCCGTCCTGTTCGACGGCGACGAGGCCGTGTCGGCGCTCGGTGCCATCGTGACGGAATTGTCCTGCAACCCGTCGGCGAGCAGCGTGTCGCTGGTCGTGGTGGGCGGCGACGACTGGGTGCGGGCCATCGACGACCCACGCGTCAGCAGCGAGAACGATACGGCGGCGGGCCTTCACAGGCTGGCACGCCTCTGTTCCGAGCGCCGACTCGCGATGCGCCAGGGCACGCTGGCCGCGATGCGCGCAGACGACGACCTGCGCGATGCCTTCGCGCCCACCGTCGTCGTCTTCCTGGAACGTCTGGAGCCTGCTCACCTCGACGCGGTGGGCGATGCCCTCGCGCTGGGCGAGGTGGGCGTCTCAGTGGTGGCGCCGACGGTGGGCCCATCCCCCCTGCGCTTCGCCCAGGTGCTCGTCAGCGAGGAGCAGGGTCTGTTCCGGGGTCGCACGTTCACCCCTCAGCTCGTCACCGCCCCGGCCCGCCGGGCGCTCGTCGAACTGTTCGCCACCACCGGCCGGCTGGACACGGAGCCTGCTCCTTGGTGGAAGGGCGACGACGATCTCCCACCCAACGTTCTCCCCCTCCCCCGGCTGGACCGCCCCGAGGAGCGACCCATGACCACCAGGCTCAGCTCACCGCCCCATCCCGTACTCTCCCTCCTCGGGCCGGTGGAACTCGGCGGGACCACCGGCATCGCTCCCACCCGAGCGCTGGGGCAGTGCCTGGAGTACTGTGCCTGGCTGCTCCAGAACCCCGGTGCCACGCCCAGCCGGATGCTGCGCGACCTCCAGGTGGCGGATGCCACCCGCCGCTCGAACATGAGCCGGCTGCGCACCTGGTTGGGTGCGGACCCAGCCGGCCAGCCCTACCTACCGGACGCCTACACCGGAAGGATCGCGCTCGACGAACGCGTCACCTCGGATTGGGAGCAGTTCGTCGCCCTGCTCAGCGGCGGCGTGAATATGGCGGGTAGCCACGCCCTCCGGGACGCCCTCGCCATGGTCCGCGGCGAGCCGCTCGGCACCTTCGGGTTCCAGTGGCAATGGGCCCAGCAACTGCGCGCCGACATGATCGCGATGATCGTCGACGCCGCCTGCGTCCTGGCGGACCGCTCGCTGGACCAGGGAGACCTCGAGACCGCCATGTGGGCCATCGCCCGGGGTCGGCTCGGCTCGCCCTCAGACGACGCGCTCGCCGTGCGGGAGATCGAGGCCCTCCTCAGGGCCGGGAGTCAGGCCGACGCGGAGCACGCGGTCGTCCGGCTCAACCGGGCGCTGCGGGCTGAAGGCCGTGACCTCGAGCCGGCACTCGCCATCCGGGTCCAGGACGCGATGCAGACGCCCGCCCGGCGGGCCCTGTCCGAATGAGGAGGGGCGGGTGGCAACCGCCACCCGCCCCGCTTCACATCAACCGCTCAGGGATCAGACGCGCTCCTTGAACAGCACGATGTTGTTGAACACCCACTCGTTGCTCTGGGTGAACGTGTACCCACCGGTGGGCTTCGCATGCGCCTGGTACACCGTCACCTTCGCGTAGGAGCGGCAGCCGCCCCGGCCGGTGGCAGCCGTGTCGCACTCGGTGCGCCACATGCGGCCGTCGGTCGCGGTCCATGCCCCCGTGAACCCCAGCGGGTTCTTCGCCCAGTCGGCGCGGGTCATGTACGGCAGGTATGTGAGGTTGTTGAACGCCCAGCCCGTGGTGCGCACGAACTTTCCGTCGTCCACCTTGATGGTCGTGGCCCAGATGTAGGTCCAGCAACGCTCGGTCTGCGAGTACGCCTCACACGTGGTCTGCCACTTACGGCCGTTGAGGTCGTGGTAACCCGGCAGCGTGTAAGGAGGCGTGCGCACGAAGTCCGGCTTGCCGGGCGACGTGACGGGCGGCGTGACCGGCGGCTTCGTCGGCTCCACCTCGCGCAGCACCACGGGGTAGGCCCAGGCGTTGACCGCGCTGGTGGCGCTCTCCTGGAACGAGATCAGGATGGTGCCGTCCTCGCCCATCAGCGTCTCCAGGTCTGCTGCGTCCAACGCCAACCGGACGGTGGAGGCACCTGTGCTGATGGCCTTCTCCACGGAGCCGAGCAGCCGCCCACCCATGTCATCGCCCCACGGCGCGGCCGCGGTGTCGGTGGCGAGGTCACAGGTGGAGAAACCCCACTCGTCGCCCTCACAGCTGGAGACCCAGACCGGGATGGCGGCGGGGTTGCCGTTCCAGGCGAAGGCACGCAGCGTGCCGGCCTTGGCGCTGGCGACGGAGATGGTGGCCCCGTCGTCGTCGAACGAGACGTCCTGGACGGTGAGCGCACGGCTCGCATTCAGACCGGCGATGGTCACGCCCCGGGCGGCGGACTGGTAGATGGTCTGAGGCGACTCGACGCCGAGCAACGCCTGATCGGGGATCTGCGGCGTGTCCGGAGTGGTTGAACGACCCTCAGGCGCCGCGTAGCCGTCGAGGTAGGCGTGGCCCCAGCGGTACGGCTCGGACTGCTGGCTCCCGAACGGCGACCACGCGGTGCGCGTCTTGCCAATGAAGGTAGCCACGTCGGAGTCGTACGGCGTCACGTTGAGGCCCAGGTAATCCGGGTCCACCACGTTGGTCGCCTGGGCGCCCGTGGGGGCGGTGCTGGTCACCACTGCCGCAGGCAGGTTCTCCAGCGGGATCTTCACCTCGACGGTGAACCCGCCGTCGACGTAGGTGCCATCCTCGTTGAGGTCGAAGTCGACAGCCACTTCCTGGCCGGGCGAGTTGGGCCCGCCCTCAACGGTGGTGGCCAAAGGACCGGACGAGAAGCCCTGGTGGTTGTCGGCGTCGCGGCTCCAGCACGGCCCGTTGGGGCCCTGACCCGCGGCACCCGAGGCGTCGTCCGTGAACGGCATGATGCCGGTCTTGAACGTCGTCGACGTGTCGCGCGACCCGCCGAGGGGATCGAGGAGCACCTCCACCGAATCCACCAGCCAGTGGCCGAAGCAACGCTCAGGCGTGGCGGCGGCGCTGGCGATGTTGTCCACCACGAACGCCTGGGCGTAGAGGGCGTCGCCGTGCCAGGCGAGCCTCACGGTGCTGCCCACGCCACAGTCGGTGCCGTCGGGATCACAGGCCGCCCCCTCCCAGCGGCGGCCGATGTCGAGGGCGGGGCCGTAGAAGTCATCGGCGACACCGTCAACCACGGGCGCCACCTCAGCCTCGGGGATCACCGTGGTGGGCACCACGTACAGCCGCAGCGTCTCGGTGCTCGTCGAGCCGAGCGCGGTGGCCGTCGTCACGATCTGCACCTCCGCGATCCGCCCGCCCGGATCTGCCGGGTCAGTATGGGTGACGACGAAGTCGACCGTCGTCTGGGCGCCGGCGGCCAGCGCCGTGTACGGCTTGGTCACCTCGTCGACGGTGAACCCGGCCGGAACGGTGACCGAGACGTTGCCGCTCTGGGGCACGGTGGTGCGGTTGCTGACGATCACGGGGATCGTCACCGACTCGCCGGCACCGATCTGGCGCTCAGCCGCGGAGCGACCCGACACGCGGGTGAACTCGTCGGCCCACGCTTCGTAGGAGGCGAAGTTGCCCCACCGCTCGAACTGGCCCTCGACACCGGCGACGAGCTGGACGCGGGAGTCGTTGTACGCGGTCACGGAACCGTTGCTGAAGCGGGCCTCGATCTTGTAGCGGGCCAGGGCGGCGTCGTCAGACGGCGTCACTGTGAGCGTGACGCTGGATTCAGCGTCGGCGCTGATGGGGCCGAGCTGGGGGTCACCGGTGATCGTCCAGCCTTCGGGCAGCCCGAGGGTGACGTCGCCGGCGGCGATCGTGCCTTCACCCGACTGCGCGGTGACGGTCACGTCGAACGGCACGCCGGGGGCCTGGAAGTAGTCGCCGACGTCGATCGTGTAGGTCGAACCCAACGGCATGCCGCCGGGATCAGCGACGAGGGTGCCGAAGAGAATGGCGTCGTCGCGCGCGTTCGCGGCGGTGCCGTTGGGCTGGAACGGCACCAGCGACTGCGCGATGCCGTAGCGCTGACAGAACGGCTCGAACACACCGGTGTGCTTGGTGCGCGCCTGGGTGGGGTGCGCCCGGTTGCCCTCGCGGCCAACCTGCGCCCACGTCATCGGGGTGCCCGGCTCCATGCCCTGCACGTTGCCCTCGAGCCACGTGTACGGCGACTCGAACCCGGTCCACGTCCCCACGACGGTGAATTGGTTGTTGTCGGCCGGCACGAAGCCCGCGTTGCATTCAGCGGCGAGCTGTCCGCCCGTGCCGTTGGTGGCTGCGCCGGAGGTGACCACCTTCACCTGCCACGGCTCCACCGCGTCGGGGCCGGTGAGCTGCTCGGGGAAGGCGTTGGGATCCGCGGCCATTTGCACCGCCTCCCAGTTCACCCGGCCCGAGTACTGGTGGTGGCCGTGCCCAGCGGGGCTGGGGGCCCATCCCATCAGGATCTCCGGCTGGGTCTGGCGGATGACGTGCACCACCTGGCGCTGGATGCGCTCGGAGCCCCAGACGTCCTCAGTGAGGGCGGCGCTGGTGTTGTACCAGAAGTCCACTGCGTCGATGTTGTAGATGTCGTACACGCCCGAGCGGTAGAAGGAGGTGCGGTCCTCGTTCTCGCGGCGCAGGCCGAGATCCGGGCCGGCCTCGTCGCCGACCGAGTTCGAGCCGCCCTCACCACGCGTGAGCATGACGACGCCGCACTTGACGTCGTAGCGGTCAGTCCAGACGCCACAGGGGGTGGTGAAACCGGCGTCATCATCGGGATGGGCCCAGATGCCGAGCACATCGATCTTGTTGGGATTGACCTCGGTGGTCACGGACGGCTCGCCCACGGCGAGCTCAACGTCCTGCGCCCAGGCTGGGACTTGTAGACCGAAACCGACGGCCAATGCGCCGACCAGGGCTAGCAACTTGCGTCTCATCAGGGAACCTCCAATGGCAACGACGGCGTTGCCCTAGTTGGATGAGGATGATGGTCATACTAGGCACGACCTGTGTGCATTTGCGAGAGTCTGCGTGAAGTTGATTGGAAGTGGCTGTCAGCCCGCCGGCTCGGCGTCAGGAACGGGGCGCGCGAGGGGCGAGTCCGCATCCGAGGCCAGCGCGAACGTGCCCTCAGCCCGGCGCACGCCGTGCACCGGGTGCGTGGGGATGAGGTCTGCGAGGAACGCGTACTCCCGGCCGATGTGGGCCGCGCGGAGGTCTCCCTCCTCGCGGAGTTTCTCGAGGTTGCGCCACCAGTCGGCAAGGTCGCCCCAGCCGGGGGCGGCCAGCGAGCCGCCGAACTGCCGCACCGCCAGCGATGAGCTGAGCGAGGCGAACTGCAGCCGCTGCTCCAGGCTCCAGCCGGAGATGGTGCCCAGGATGATGGCGGCGGCGAACACGTCACCGGCCCCCGTCGGGTCGATGGCGTCGACGGCGACACTGGGGCAGTAGGCCTCCTCCCCCGTCGTGTTGTCGATGGCGTACGAGCCCCGCACGCCGTCGGTCACCACCGCCAGCGGCACGAGGTTGGCGAGCGCCCGGACGGCGTGGCTCGGCCGGTCCGTGCGCGTGTAGCCCATCGCCTCCACGGCGTTGGGGGTGAAGGCGTGGCACTGGCTGAGCGGCGCGAGGTGCGCCTTGTCCCAACGCCCCGTCTCGTCGAAGCCGACGTCGGCGAACATCAGCGTGTTGTCGTGGCGGAGCTTGTCCCACCAGAGGCCGGGCCGCTTCAGGTCGACGGCTGCGGCGCGGGCGGCGGGGGCGGTGAGCAGAAGGTCGTCGAGGGGTTCGGGGAGGACGTGTTCGTGGGTGACCATGCCGCGGTCGCCCCTGAAGGCCATGGACACGGTGATGGCCGAGTGGAAGTTCTGGAAGCGCCGCGAGCAGGACAGGTCGATGTGCTCCTGGTTGGCCAGCGTGTCCCACATCCAGTCGGCGTAGGCGTCGTCGCCGAAGCCGGCGACCAGACCGGTGCGCAGGCCCAGCCGGGCCGTCGCCGTCGACAGGTTCGCGATGCCGCCCGGGCACGAGCCCATGCCGGTGCTGAACAGTTCCTCGCCGGGCTCCGGGAGCCGGGGGAGACCCGTGAAGATCAGGTCGAAGAAGAGCGGGCCGGTGGTCACCACGTCCAGCGGCGGGTCCTCGTCGGAGCGCAGGTCCGCGAGCGGATCCCAGTCCCAGCAGTCGTAACAGACGGGTTCCTGGTGCTGATGCTGGTTCATTCCTTCGACGCTCCTTCCAGCATGCCGCTGATGAAGTAGCGCTGGAGCAGCAGGAACACCAGGATGATGGGTGCCGCGATGATCACGCCCGCAGCGGCGAGCAGCGCGTGATCAGAGGTGTACTGGCCCTTGAAGATGGCCAGGCCGAGCGGCGCGGTGCGCCACTGCCCGCCGGGGCTCATGATCAGCGGGATGAGGAACTCGTTCCAGGTCCACATGAACATCAGCACGGCCACCGTCGCGATGGACGGCAGCGACGGCGGCACGATGATGCGCCACAGCGCGGCCATGCCGGAGGTGCCGTCGATGGCGGCCGCCTCGATGAGGTTGCGGGGCAGGGCGCGGAACTGGGCGCGCATCCAGAACGTGCCGAAGGCCACCGACTGCGCGATCTGCGGCAGCGCGATCGCCCAGATCGTGTCCGTCAGCCCCAGGTTGCGCAGGTCGAAGAACAGCGGGATGACGATGGCCTCGGCGGGCACCATCAGGCCCAGGAGGAACAGGTAGAACAGCACCGTGGACCCGCGGAACTGCATCGTGCCGAACGCGTAGCCGGCCAGGATCGACAGGACCAGCGCCACACTCACCACGAGGAGCGCCACCAGCAGCGAGTTGGTCAGCGCCGTGCCGAAGCGGCCCAGCTCCCACGCCGTGACGAAGTTCTCCCAGTGGAACGCTCCTCCCACGACGCCGATCTGCGGGCGCAGCGAGGTGAGGAGGATCGTGATGATGGGGAACAGCGCGAAGAGCGCGAAGAGGCTGAGGATGAGGTAGTTCATCAGCTTCTCGCCGGCCGAAACCTTCACCGTCGCACCTCCTTCTCTTCACCGATGCGCGACACGAACACGTTGATGATGAACACCAGCAGCGTCAGCACGATCGCAACGGCCGACGCCGAGCCCACCTGCTTGAGGTTGAACGCGCGGTTGTAGACCTCATAGCTGGGCACCGTCGTCGCCGTGCCGGGCCCGCCGGAGGTGGTGACGTAGACCAGGTCGAACGTCTTCAGCGCGGCGATGATGGTGAGCACGAGGGCGGTGGTGATCTCGGCGCGGACGCTGGGCAGCGTGATGGCGAAGAACTCGCGCACCGGGCCGGCGCCGTCGAGGCGGGCCGCCTCAAAGAGGTCGTTGGGGATCCGGCTCATGCCGGCCAGGAGCAGCAGCATGACCAGGCCGGTGGACAACCAGAAGCCGATCATGCCGACGGCGGGCAGCGCGAAGTCCGGGTCGCCCAGCCAGCCGCGCGCGAAATCGCCCAGCCCGACGAGCTCAAGCACCGCGTTGAGCAGGCCGCGCGGCGAGTAGATCTGGTACCAGGCGACGGCGACCACGACCAGCGCGATCACCTGCGGCATGAAGATCACGACGCGGAAGAACCCGAGGCCACGGACCTGACCGCGCCGCAGCACGGCGGCGAGCACGAGGCCCACGACCAGGGGAAGGATCGAGTAGAAGAAGATCAGGACCAGCGCGTGGCTGACGGCGGCGAGGAAGCGACGGTCGCCGAGCAGGGCTGCGTAGTTGTCCAGGCCCACGAAGGTGGAGGGGCCGAAGCCCGGCCAGTCGTACAGCGAGAACTGGCCGGCCCTCAGCAGCGGATAGAGCAGGAAGGCGGCGTAGACGAGAAAGGCGGGCAGCAGGTACAGATAGGGCGTCGCCCGCCCGCGGATCACCGCGGACGGGTTGCCCTTCCCCCGCCTACCTCGTCCTGCCATGGGTCACTCGCCCGTGAAGCCCTTGTAGTCGTCCTCGAACGCCTGGAGCACCTCGTCGGCCGAGCGCTGGCCGCCGAGGACCTCCTGGAGGCCCTGGCCGGCGGTGTCGGAGAACGTGGGCGTGGCGTAGTCGAGGTACGGCAGCAGCGTGCCCTCCTGGGAGACCTTGTCGAACGCCTCGAAGATCTCCTTCTGGACGCCGGATTCAGGCGCCAGGTCGGCGGCGCCGAGCACCGGGAAGCCGCCGTTCTCAGCGATCAGTTTCATGGCCTCGTCGCTGGTGATGTAGTCGATGTAGGCCACGGCCGCGTCCTTGTTCTCGGCGTTGGCCGGGATGGAGAACGGGATGCCGGTGCCACCGGTGGTGGCGAGTTCGCCGTTGACTGCGGGCGGCGGGGCCATGAAGCCGAGGTCCTCGCCCATCACGCCCTCCATGTCGGTGCCCAACCAGGAGCCGCCGGGCAGGAAGACGCCGGTGCCCTTGGTGAAGTCGTTCCACGCGGCGTCGTAGTCGGTGCCGTTGGGCGAGGTGCCGAAATAGCCCTCCGCGCCCCACTTGGCGAACTGTTCCATGGCGGCCTTGTTGCCGTCGGAGACCCAGCTGGCGCCGGCGTTGCCCATGCCCAGCTTCACGGCCTCTTCGGGCTCAATGTAGTTGGCCATCAGCGGGCCGAAGACGTGGATGGCGGGCCAGCCCTCGATGTTGCCGAGGATCATCGGCTGCTCGCCGGCCTCCTTCGCCTGGTCCAGGATGGCGAAGTACTCGTCCCAGGTGGTGGGCAGTTCCGCGCCCAGTTCCTCGAGCTTCTTCTTCGAGTAGAAGATGCCGACGATCTCACCGGTCTGCGGGAGCCCGTACAGGTTGCCTTCACCGAACGTCGTGCCGTCGGCGGAGTACCGCACCTTCGAGAGCACCGAGGCCGGGAAACGGTCCTCCCAGCCGTACTGCGCCGCGTACGGCGACAGGTCGGTGAGCTGACCGGCCGTGACGAACTGGCCCATGTCGCCGCGGGCGTTGTTGACCTGGACGACATCGGGCACGTCGTTGCCGCTCAGCGCCAGGGAGACCTGCGCCTTGAGGTCGTCGAAGGACTGGCTCTGGCGGTCGATGGTGATGTTGGGGTACTTCTCCATGAACGCTTCGTTGAGGGCGACGAGCGCGTCGTTCTGGCTGCCGCGGACCTCCTGGTCCCACACGGTGAGCGTGATGTCGCCCAGGCTGCCCGGGTCGACGCTGGGCTCAGCCGCGGCGCTCGACCCGCCGTCGGCAGGGGCGGCGGTCTCATCCGGGGCGTCAGATCCGGGGGCGCAGGCTGCGAGCATGCTCAACGACGCAGCGGCCGCAACGGCCGCCTTGAGCAGCCGGCTGATGGGACTGGGCGACATGGGGGTCCTCCTTGACGGTCTGTGGCTCTGAGTCTGCCACGTTCTGTTTGGTGATGATCGATGTTTAGCGATAATGATTGGACATCGCGGCTAGGGTCAGTGTCATGCTGACAGATGTGCGCCTCCGCAGGGTGGCGGAGTTCGTGCACGCGAAGGGCTCCGCGTCGGTGCCCGAACTCGCCAGCACGCTGGGTGTGTCCGAGGCTACCGTCCGCCGCGACCTCCAACAGCTCTCCGACGCGGGCCTCGTCGAGCGGGTGCGCGGTGGCGCCTGCCGGCCGCACAGCATCCGACCGGAAGCCGACCACGCCGCCTTCGACGTGGTGGCCGGGCAGGAGACCCACGAGAAGCGCAGGATCGCCAAGGCGGCCGCCGAGTTGATCAACGACGGCGACGTCGTGGCGCTCGACATCGGCACCACCGTGTTCGCCATGTGCCCCTACCTGCGGTCACGGTCGATCACCGTGGTCACGGCGTCGCTGGCGGTGGTGGCGAAACTCAGCGACGCCCCGCACGTCGACCTCGTGGTGATGGGCGGCGTGCTCAGGCCCAACTACCAGTCTCTGGTGGGGGTGCTGACCGAGTCGTGCCTGCGTCAGGTCCGCGTCGACGTGGCGTTCCTGGGCGCCGCCGGCATCCGGCCCGACGGGGCGGTCCTCGATTCGACGCCCAGCGAGGTGCCCGTCAAGCGGGCCATGATCGAGGTGTCCACCCGTTCCTGGCTGTTGGCCGACCACGCCAAGTTCCCCGGCGCCGGATTCCTCGAGATCGCCCCCATCACGGCCTTCACCGGACTCGTCACCGACAGCCCAGCGGGGCCGGAGTCGCTGCACCTTCCCCCTGAAACGAATCTGGAGGTTCGCTACGCATGAAACTCGTGATCCTCGGCGGCGGCGGCTTCCGCGTGCCCCTCGTCTACGAAGCGGTGGCCACAGATCCGGTGGCCATGTCGGACGGCCGGCCCTTCATCGAGGAGGTCGTGCTCTACGACACCTCCCAGGAAAGGCTCGATGGCATCGAGCGGGTCATCCGCGCGCGGGCGGCGCGGCTGGAGAATCCGCCGACGCTGCGGACCGGCACGGACCTGCGCACCGCGCTGGCGGGCGCCGACTTCATCTTCTCCGCGATCCGGGTGGGCGGGCCCGCGGGCCGGGTGAAGGACGAGCGGGTGGCGCTCGATCTCGGGCTGCTCGGTCAGGAGACGATCGGCCCCGGCGGGCTGGCCTACGCGCTGCGGACCATCCCGGTGATGCACGAGGTCGCCACGGCCATCGCCGAGGTGGCGCCCGAAGCTTGGACCATCAACTTCACCAACCCGGCCGGCATCGTGACGCAGTCCATGCGCCGGGTGCTCGGCGAGCGCGTCGTCGGCATCTGCGACACCCCCATCGGGCTGGTGCGGAGGGTGTCGCGGCTGCTGGGCGTCTCGCTCGAACACGACCAGGACCGCGTGGACTACGACTACCTGGGGCTCAACCACATGGGTTTCCTCCGGTCGGTCAGCGTCGACGGCGTGGACAGGCTGCCGGAGATCCTCGCGGACGACGCCCGGCTCGACACCATCGAAGAGGCCCGGCTGATCGGCAAGGACTTCGTGCGCGCGCTCGGCGCCCTGCCGAACGAATACCTCTACTACTACTGGCACACAGACTCCGCCGTCGGACGGATCGGGCAGAACGAGCAGACCCGCGGCCAGTACCTGGCGGCGCAGCAGGGCCAGTTCTATGAGAATGTCGCCGGGGCCGCCGATCCGCTGCGCCTGTGGCACGAGGTGCTGCACGAGCGTGAGGCCACCTACATGGCCGAGGCCCGCGACGAGGAGCGCCGCGAGGAGGACATGGGCGGTGGCTACCAGGAGGTCGCGCTGCGGATGATGCGGGCGCTGGCCACGGGGCAGCCCGAGCGGATGATCCTCGACGCCGCGAACCTGTCGGACGGCCGGCGCGTGGTGCCGGAGTTGCCCGACGACGTGGTGGTGGAGGTCGCCTGTGTCGTCGACGGCGACGGGGTGCACCCACTGCCCGTCGGGCCCGTGAGCCTCCTCGAACTGGGCCTGATGGCTCGGCTCCGCGGCGCCGAGCAAGCCATTGCCGAGGCCGCCCTCACCCGTGATGCGGACAAGGCCTGGGAGGGCTTCGCCTCGCACCCGCTGGTCAACTCGCCGGAGCTGGGCCGCAAACTGCTCGACGGCTACATCGCCGCGCACGAGGAGATCGCCGCGCTGTTCGCCCGTTGAGCCGGGTGGCCGGAATGTGGAGGGCCCCGCCGAGGCCCGCCGCCCACATCTGCGCAACTCCGCTCAGGTGTTCGACGCGGCGTAGATGCTGCCGATCGACTCGTCGAGCAGCGCGTCGAACTCCTCCTGGGTCTGGCTCCGCATGAGCCCTTCGGTGAGGGCGCGTGAGAAGCTGGCCACGACCCCGTGCTGACGTGCGAGGCGCTCGTTGGATTCGGCGCGCGTGTAGCCGCCGGAGAGTGCGAACACCCTGAGCACCCGCGGGTGGTCGACGACGTCGCGGTACAGGTCGTCCACCTCCGGCAGCGTCAGTTTGAGCATGACCCATTCGTCGTCTGGGAGGGAGTCGAGGCCCTCCATCAGGAAGTCGTGGAGCTGCTGTTCGGCGTCCGCCTTGAGCGGGCTCTTGATGTCGACCTCGGGCTCGAGGATGGGCACCAGGCCGGCGGCGAAGATGTGCCGACCGATGTCGAACTGCTGATCGACGGCGGCCTTCAAGCCGGCACCGGGGGTCATGACGACCGAGCGCATCTTGGTGCCGAACACCTTGTTGTCCCGCGCCTCCGCGAGCACGTCGTCGAGTTGCGGCATGTCCTTCATCAGGCGGGCGCCGGACTCCTCCTCCCGTAGGCCCTTGTCCACCTTCAGGATGGGCACCACTCCCTTGACCTTCCACAGGTACTCGGCGGTGGGTTGTCCCTCCACCTGTCGGCGCATGGTGTCCTCGAAGAGGATGGCGCCGAGGATCCGGTCGCCGTCGAAGCTGGCGCTGGTCATGATCCGGGTCCGCATCTCGTGGACGCGGTCGAACATCTCGGTTTCATCGGCCCAGGACTCGATGCCGTAACGCTTCAGTGCGCCAGGCGTGCTGCCACCGCTCTGGTCGAGCGCGGCGATGAAGCCGGGTGCGCTCTGCATCTTTTCGAAGTGGTTCTCAAACATGGGGCGCCCTTCCCTTCTACGCGTGGCCGCGCCGGGCGGGCGGGCGACGCCGCCCGGCTCCATTGACACTTCCATTGTTCCACCATTGACTGGGGGTTTCAGGCGGGAGCGCGTTCCTCCTCCACCGACCCGGGCTCCGTCCGGGACCGCACGGCGTGCCAGATGCGGTGGCAACCGATGACGACGGCGAGCCACGCCAGACCGATGGCCCAGGCGCCGAACACATCGGTCAACCAGTGGTGCCCCAAGAAGACCCGGGAGAGGCCCATCGAGATGGCGTAGAGCGCCGCCAGACCGGCGATGAGCCAGGTGAGCCCCCGTTTCCGGTTCCAGACATGGCGGATCAGCAGGTAGGCGAGGATGCCTGCGATGACCAGCGCATTGAGGCTGTGTCCGCTGGGGAAGCTCATCGACGACTCGTACGGCGGCACCGCCTCCGCGATGGGGGGCCGGGCCCGGCCGATGTAGTTCTTGCCCAGGACGGTGATGAGCAGCGAGCCACCCACCGCGATGACGTTGAGGATGAGGGGGGTGATGTCGCGCCAACGCCAGCACAGGAATGCGACGACGACCCCTGTGATGATCGGCTGCCAGAGGGGGCCGCCGGTGTTCGAGTACCAGGCGACGAACGAGGTGAGCCCCGGGGTGCGTGCGGCGAGGGCCCAGTCGGGTGCAGGGCGGTCCCAGGCCGCGACACCGTCCCTGTCGCCGACCGACTCGAGGATCTCTCCGAACAACTCGGTCAGGCCGATGGCCGCCAGCAGGGCGACGACGAGGGTGGTGCCGAGGAGGGCGGACGCCTTGGCTTTGGGCGTCGTGAGAGCAGAGACAGTGATCACAGGAGGACACCATGGCTCACCTCATCACCATCGTTGATCGGGCATGGGAGCTGCGCCAGCGCGTCGAAGCCGCCAGGGAAGCAGCCACCGCAGCGAAGCGTCACTACGAACAGGCCCAACAAGAATGGGATGCCGCCCGCCGGGATCTCGATGCCTATCTCCAAACCACCAACCGTTAGAAGGCCAGGATGATTCATCCCCCCACCCTCATCCGCCGGCCCGGCATTCAGGGCGACGCCGACTGGATCGACTGGATCACCGATCTGGAAAACACCATCGGCCACGACCTCGACGGTGACCAAAGCTACGACGGCTACAGCCTCGACTGGGTCTACCAGCTGTGGAAGGAAGGCCACAGCGTCGACGGGGCCCTGGCGCTAGTCAACGACTCCAAACGAGAACAGCCCTGCTACCCGGCCTGATCCACCTTGGAGATCCGGGCGCCGGAGATCCACTCCCTGTGAACCTTCCCAGCCGATACGAACACCACCAGGCCCTCCCACACCTCGGACCCCCAAACCCGGCAGCAGTGGGCGAAGGTTCTGCTACTCACGGTGAAGGGGGCTGCAGCCGGCCTGCAGAACACCGGCTGAGGCTTCCCGAACGTCCGGGGCAAACCGGCAACGCACCGGCCGACGAGGGCGTCGACGCTGCGGGTGTCCTGTGACAGGTCTTCTCAGCGGCCCCGACCTGGCTGACTTGACGTGGAGGCACTCTTCCTGTCTCATTGGACCCGAAGGGGAGTAATCCTCGCTCCGCATCGTCAATACGGTCCCGCTGCGGGACCCGGTGCGCAGGGCCCTGAGGGCCGATGAGACCTTCACGATATTCGTGGAGGTTTTTGTCATGACTGTTCCTCTCTGGGCCTGGTTCGCCGTCCTGGGTGTGATCCTGGTGATGCTCGTCGTCGACCTCATCGCCCACCGCACGGCCCACGTGATCGGGGTTCGGGAAGCCGCCGCCTGGTCGATCGTGTGGGTGACGATCGGTGTCGCGTTCGGTGTGCTGGTGTGGACGCTGTGGGGCGCGGAATTCGGGCAGCAGTACTTCGCCGGTTATCTGATCGAGAAATCCCTCGCCGTCGACAACGTGTTCATCTGGGCGATCATCTTCGCCGCCTTCGCGGTCCCCCGCGAGCTTCAACACCGGGTGCTGTTCCTCGGCGTCCTCGGTGCGCTGGTCTTCCGCGGGATCTTCATCGCCGCCGGCGCCGCGCTGATCGAGAACTTCTCGTGGGTCCTTTATGTCTTCGCGGCGTTCCTGATCTACACCGGCTGGCGGATGTTCCGCTCACGCAACGAGCACGTCCATCCTGAGAAGTCCCGCATCCTCAAGGTGTTCCGCAGGTTCGTGCCGATGACAGACGCGTACCACGGGCAGAAGTTCCTGGTCCGCAAGGCGGGGCTTGTGGTGGCGACGCCGCTACTAGCGGTGCTGGTGCTGGTGGAGATCACTGACATCATCTTCGCCGTCGACTCGATCCCGGCGATCTTCGCCGTGACGAGCGAACCGTTCCTCGTCTTCACCGCCAACGCGTTCGCGATCCTCGGCCTGCGAGCCATGTACTTCCTCCTCGCTGACCTGATCCACCGGTTCGTCTACCTCAAGATCGGGCTCTCGTTCGTCCTGATCTGGGTGGGCATCAAGATGCTGCTGCTGGACGTGCTCTACATCCCGACCACGATCAGCCTCGCCGTCGTCGCCAGCATCATCACCGTGTCCATCGTCGCCAGTCTCCGCGCCACCCGCGGTCAAGGTCGACGCGAAGTACAGGCCGAGTCGGCAGGGGCCTTCCGGATCGCCACCGACGAGGAGCTCGCTGCGGTCGAGCCCGTCTTCGGCCGTCGCTCACCTGTGCCCGCGGGGACGGGGAACGGTCGCTCCGGCGGCTGACAGGTACACCTGCCGACCGCGATAGAGGAGCCACCCCAACGGCGACGGACAACCCGTCCGTCGGCCGTTCCGACGCTGTGGTCCGCCGGGGCGAGAACGGGTCGGAAGGCCTTTCGACGACCGTCCGCCGCCCACCGGACTGAGCCTGGAGCGCACACCCGGCGGACCCGCCACGCTCTGATCAGTACCACCGCACACCCCGAAGGGAACGCTCATGAACCTGTTCGACCGCCTCAGCGGCCTGGCCTACAAGGCCCTCAACAACAAGACCGCCGCCCCGGCGAAGACCGCTGGCGGCCAGACTCCGGATTGGACGAGCGCCCTGCGGGGCACGGTCGAGGGGCTCACACGCCCGTCCGCCGCGCCCCCGGCAGCAGCCTCGCGACCGGTGGGACCGACCCCCCCCCGTCGGAGGACGACCCGGCCGCCAGTGCGGCAGTGGCCCGCTCAGGCAGTTGCATCCGACAATGCTCGCACGGACGCCGGCCACTGGCCGCGGACTCAGCCAGCTAGTTCGACGCTGAGCCCGCCGTCGCGCAGGATCTGGGCCCCGGACGGGAGGCCCACTTCGGAGCGCACCACTTCCGTGTAGCCGGTCTCGTAGACGACCCGTGTCACGCGGCGCGAGTTGATGATCAACCGGGCGCACGTGGCGCACGGCTCGTGGGTGACGAACAGGGTGTGGCCCTCGCCGTTCCAGTTCGCGGCCAGGAGGGCGTTGACCTCCGCGTGGATGAACCCGCTCTGGCCCTGGGCCATGGACTCGCGTTCGTTGGGCTCGCCGGCGGCCCGGCCGTTGTACCCGACCCCCACCACACGGTGCCACCGGTCCAGCAGGCAGGCGCCCACCTGGACCTTCGCGTCGGCGCTGCGGGTGGCCCAGAGGCGTGCGGTGGCGAGGCCGAGTTCGTCGAACGAGGGGCGCGTCATGCGGCTGAGTCTAGAACCCGCACAGCCCTGCCCCCTCGGCG
Organism: Tessaracoccus zhenghani; assembly: GCF_054552775.1. NCBI lineage: Bacteria > Bacillati > Actinomycetota > Actinomycetes > Propionibacteriales > Propionibacteriaceae > Tessaracoccus > Tessaracoccus zhenghani. The sequence goes on from NZ_CM137275.1 coordinate 2,111,493, forward strand.
CAGCGCGGCAACGAGACCTGCGCCGCCGAGGACCAGCAGCGTCGCCCCGCACAGGACGCTGGACAGCATCCCGGGCCAGGGCGTCGCGCCGGGGAGGTCGAACATGCCGCAGTAGAACGGTTCGACGACGGCTCCGGCCGGGACCGCGAGCCGAGCAGCGGCTCCCCAACCGCCGGGGCGGCCCGCGGCCGCCCCGATGAGGCCCAGCGGTGCGCCGATGGCGCCTGTGAGCAGGAACCAGTTGAGGTTCTCCGCCCAGATGTCGCCGGTGTAGACGCCGAGGACCTGCCCCAGCCCGTAGTGGGCACCCAGCAGGAGCCACCCGCTCAGGACTCCCGCAGCAGCCGCTTGGCGCGGGCGGCGCACCAGGCGGCCGGCGAGGATCAGGACGCCCGCCCAGACGGTGCCGGTGTTGAGCAACTTCGTGAGGGTGAGGCGCGTGGCGAGCAGCCCGTTGGCGTCGCCGTTCAGCTCGGCATGGGTTGCGAGTCCGCTCACCAGCGACACCACCGCCAACGCGAGGGCCACCGCCAGCACCCATCCCCAGGATCTCCGCACCATGCCTGGCAGCCTATTGCGGCACAGCAGGCGCGGGGATCCACCTGGGGTACTGATCCTCGTAGACTCCGGGGCATGAGCGAGTTGACCGTCGACCCGGGCCCGGGGATTCCCGACGGCCTGGTCATCCCGGCCGGCGAACTGCGGGAGCGGTTCGCCCGCTCGTCCGGCCCCGGCGGTCAGGGGGTCAACACCACCGACAGCAAGGTGCAGCTCTCGTTCGACGTCCGTGCCTCGACCACGCTCACGGAGGCGCAGCGTCGGCGGGTGCTGCACCGTCTGCGGCACAGACTGGTCGACGGGGTGCTCACCGTCGAAGCCTCGGAGGAGCGCTCGCAACTCCGCAACCGCTCCGCCGCCCGCCAGCGGCTGGCTGCGATGCTTCGCGAGGCGCTCGCCCCGCCCCCACCGAAGCGGCGGGCCACCCGCCCGACGAGGGGATCGGTGGAACGCCGGTTGCGGTCCAAGAAGCACAGGGCGGAGCTGAAGAGCGCGCGCCGTCGCCCGGGCGAATGAGCGGGCCCTCCTTCGGAGCGACGCATTGCCGAGCCGCGCTTCAGTCTGCGGGCTGTGCTCGGCAGTTGGTAGATCGGGACGTTTGGCCGGGGTTCGTCAAGAGCACCAAGAAGCTTGCTGCGCTGCGGTGGCGGCCCCCGGTCTGCACATCCTGGCTCCAGAGAGGGACGACAGCGATGGCCTTGCGATTTAGCGCTCATGCCGATGCGCGAGCCTGCAATCTGTCTGATTCATGCCGTGCTAATTGACTGATTCAAATTCTGCTTCTTGTATGGTTCATGCATGGAGTATGCGCGCCGGATTCTGGATGACGAGTTGGATGAGCTGTTCGGGCAGGTTCCGGCGATCGCGGTTGACGGGCCCAAAGGGGTAGGGAAGACCACGACCGCTGAGCAGCGGGTTGCCGGAGTGGTGCGGTTGGACTCGAGGGCTATTCGTGAGTCCATCGCCGCGGAGCCGGAGCAGGTGTTGGGGCGTGGGCGTTCGCTGTTGATTGACGAGTGGCAGAAGGTCCCTGAGGTGTGGGACGTGGTGCGCCGTGCGGTGGATGCTGATCCGACGGGCGGGCAGTTCCTGCTGGTCGGCAGCGCCTCCCCGGCCCCGGGGGCCACGGCGCATTCCGGGGCTGGTCGGATCGGTCGGTTGCGGATGCGTCCGATGACCTTGTCCGAGCGGGGAGTGACGCAGCCCACGGTCAGCTTGCGGGGTCTGCTGGGTGGAGATCGCGGGCCGCTGGCCGGTTCGTGCTCGCTGAATTTGAGCGACTACGTGGAGGAGATCGTTGCGTCGGGTTTCCCGGCGATGCGGCCATTGGTGGGGAGGTCGCGGCGGTTCCAGCTCGACTCCTACCTGCACAACGCGGTGGATCGTGACGTCCCGGAACAGGGGCTGGCGGTGCGGAAGCCTGAGGCGATGTTGGCGTGGTTGCGTGCCTATGCTGCGGCGACGGCGACCACTGCGAGCTACGCGCAGATCCTGGATGCCGCCACGCCAGGGCAGGGCGATAAGCCGGCCCGCTCCACGTCGATCGCCTACCGTGACGTGTTGTCCAGTTTGTGGCTGCTGGACCCGGTGCCGGCGTGGGCGCCGACCGGGAGTCTGTTGACCCGGCTGGGGCAGACGCCTAAGCATCATCTGGCAGACCCGGCGCTTGCCGCCCGTCTCCTCGGCCTCAGCCGCGACGCTCTGCTCGATGGCGTTGGCACGTCGGTGGGTCCGCAGTCAGGCAGCGTTCTGGGTCACCTGTTCGAGTCGTTGGTGACCTTGTGTGTCCGGGTCCCGGCGCAGGCGGCGGAGGCCGCCGTCGGTCACCTGCGTACCCGCAATGGCGACCACGAAGTCGATCTGGTCGTCGTCCGCGACGACGGCCGAGTCCTAGCGGTCGAGGTCAAACTGGCCAACACCGTCACCGACCAGGACACCAAGCACCTCGATTGGCTGGCCGACCGTATGGGCGACAAGCTGCTGGACGCAGTCGTGATCAACACCGGGCCAAACGCCTACCGGCGTCCCGACGGCATCGCTGTGGTCCCCCTCGGACTCCTCGCGCCGTGACTGGCCGACATCCGACTCTGCCGCACGCCGGACGTGTCTGGGCATCTCGTACATAGCGCGGGCTGAAAGGTGCCGTCTGACCGCGCAGTGCTTGACCGTGGTACTGCCCGCGGTACCATAGAGGTGTGGCGACCGTGGAAAAGCTCGTAGCAGCAATGCGAAAGAATCCACAGAACGTGCGCTATGACGACCTCCATAAGGTCTGCGAACACTACTTCGGTCCGCCCCGTAGAACCGGTTGAGTATTTGACGCTGTGGGAGCCGGTGGTTCGTGCGGTCCAGCGCCGGGGTTGGTGCGGGTGAGCGCCGGTGGTGACGTGGCTGGGAGCCACCACCGGCGCTGACCCTGCGGGGTTAGGTCTGCGCGGCGGTGTGCTCGCGCATGTTGTAGGTGCCGGTCTCGATCCAGAGGGTGTTGTGGACGATGCGGTCCATGATGGCGTCGGCGTGGACGCCGGCGCCGAGGCGCTGGTGCCAGTCCTTCTGCTGATACTGGGTGCAGAATACCGTTGAGGTTTCGCCATAGCGGCGTTCCATCAGTTCCAGCAGCATCCCTCGCATCGATTCGGTGGGACGATCCAGAAGCCATTCATCGATCACCAGCAGCGTGAAGGCTGCGTACTTGCGGAGGAACTTCCCGGCTCCACCGGTCTGTTCCTGGGCCGCGGTCCAGGCCTCCTCGAGGTCGGGCATCCGGATGTAATGGGCCCGGATCCGGTGTTCGCAGGCCCGTTTCGCCAGCGCGCATCCCAGATACGACTTCCCGGATCCGGTGAAGCCTTGGAACACGACGTTCTGCTGGCGGGTGACGAACTGGCAGGAGCCCAGATGGGACAGCAGGCTGCGGTCCAGCCCTCGTTCCTCAAGCAGGTCGATCCGGCGCAGGTCAGCGTTCGGGTAACGCAAACCGGCGCGTCGGATCAGGCCGGTGACCTTGGAGTGGGTGAACGACGAGTAGGCCTCATCGACAGCCATCCGGAGCCTGTCCTCGAACGCCAACCCGGCCGAGACCACTGGGTCTTGGGTGTCGATCGCAGTCAGCAGGTCGGTGGCGTTCATCTCCCGCAGCTTGCGTTTGGTCTCGATGTCCAGCAGCGAGGCGCTCATCGGGTCCCTCCGGCGTAGTAGTCGCTGCCGCGGACATAGCCGCCAACCTCGTCGGCGGTCTCGACGCTCTGGCCGGTCTTGTCCTGTCCGGTGTCGAGGATCGGTCTCAGATGGGCGTAGCGGATGTTGCGCACCGGTCCCCGCAGCGCCAGCTGGCAGGCTGCCTCCACCCGGGCCGGGGAGAATCGTCTGGTCAGGCGCAGGATCGCCAACGCAGGGTCATGGGCCTGTTCGTCGACCTGGACCGACTCGAAGACCCGGTCGGTCACCGTCTTGGTGGCTGGCCCCACCCTGGCCGCCCAGGCGTCGATGCGTGTCCTGTCCCACGGTTGCCAACCCCGACCCTCGGGCAAGTCAGCATCGTTGGTGCGGTACTTGTTCGAGGTGTTTGAGGGCAGCAGCAAGTGACTGGCCAGGCGTTCATCGCCGCGGTAAATCTCGATCATGGACTGCGTGATCCGCAGGTCGACCTTCGCCCCAATATGGGCGAACGGGACCGAGTAGTAATTCTTCGACCAGACGACATGGCCGTTGCGGCCCACCTTGCGGCCATAGACCCACTGGCTGATCTCGAACGGCGCCGCCGGCAACGTCCCGAGCAGCGGCCGTTCCTCGGATGCGAAGACGCTGCGGCGGGACCCTTCCCGCTTCTGGAACGGTGTGGTGTTGTAGGCATCCACGCGTTCCCGGATCCGGGCCTGCAACCCGGACAAGGTGGTGAACGTCTCGCTCCGCAGCCCCGCGATCACCCACGTCGCCACGTGCGCCACCGTGTTCTCGACACTGGCCTTGTCCTTGGGGTGCCTGACACGGCCCGGCAGCACCGCCGCCGAGTAGTGCCCAGCCAGCTCACGATAGGCGTCATTGAGGACGACCTCCCCCTCACGGGGATGGGAGATCACACCGGTCTTCAAGTTGTCCGGCACGATCCTGGGGACCGTGCCGCCGAAGAACTCGAACATCGCCACGTGCGCCCGCAACCACGACTCCTGCCGCATATCCAACGAGGCGTGCACGAACGCGAACCTGCTGAACGGCAGACACGCCACGAACAAATACACCTTCGACACCTCGCCGGTGGTCGGATCCAGCAGCTCCATCGTCGGCCCTGACCAGTCGACCTCGACGCTGCGGCCAGCCTTGTGACCCACCCTCGACGAAGCACCCAGGACGGCCGCGTAGTCGGCATACAACCGGCAGAACCGGTCGTAACTCATCACCGGCTGCCGGTCCCGCACCGCCGCGTCCTGATACTCCTGATGAAGCAGCCGAAGCGTCACCCCGACCCGGGCGAGTTCCCGATGCACCCGCCCCCAGTCAGGCTGGGCGAAGACGCTCTCCCGGACACCGCGGCCCGGGAACAACACCTCGTAGACCTGCCCGTCAGACATGCCCTCCGCCCGGTCCCAGCCCAGCCCGGCCTCCTCGGCAGCGTCGATGACCGCCTGCACGCTGTGCCTGGACATGCCCTGCCCGGCAGCAATCGCTCTGCCCGACAACCCTTGCGAACGAAGCTGCAACACCAACTTCGCCTTGATCCTGCGTACCATTACCGGTACTCCTTCCCGCCCACGTGGCCCTCACATAGGCGGGAAGGAGCCTAGAAGCAGGTGGCGCTCAACCACACCAACCCCGGCGCTCAACCACACGATTCGGCACCCGGGCCGGTGGCGCTCAACCGCACCACACCCGGCCCCCAGGACCGCCAATACTCACCGGTGGATCACACGCGGTGTTCAAGACCCCCTGGCCTGGCGACCCGCGAGTAAACATCCAGAACAGCAACGGTCAGGCCAAGTCGTATCAGGTGCGACAGGTGATGGCTGCTATCGACAAGAAGGAGGCAAAGTGATGTCTCAGACCCCAACTGTGGACGCGTCCCTTTACACCTACCGCGTGACGTGGTCGGTCGAAGATCACGAGTTCGTCGCCAGTTGTGCGGAGTTCCCCTCGCTGTCATGGCTCGCTGACTCTCAATTGGCCGCCCTGCAGGGCTTGGTTGATCTGGTTGCCGAGACCGTGTCCGATCTCGCAGCGGAGGGTGAAGTCATCCCCGAACCTCTGGCGAAGCGGAACTACTCGGGCAAGTTCAATCTCCGGGTCGGGGAGGGTCTGCACCGTAGGCTCGCGATCCAAGCGGCTGAGGAGCACCTCAGCCTCAACCAGTATCTCGTCCGGCGTCTCTCTGAGGCGAGCTGAGCCACCTCCGCGACATCCGCAACTGCCGCTCCGGGTGTGGTCTGGAGGGTGAAGATCGACGCCATCGGCTTGAAGGTGGCACTGCCCGCGACCGACCACGTCACTCGGTCGAGCTTCCCCGCTTCTGGCCATCCTTGGTTGAGCGTACGTCATGACGTACGCTTGGGGCGGAGGTGGTTTCCATGACTGCTGTGAGCGCAACGTCTGCCCGAGCGAATCTGTACCGGTTGATCGATCAGGTCAACGAGGAGTCCGAGCCGTTGACCATCACCGGGCAGCGTGGCAATGCTGTGCTTGTCGGTGAGGAGGACTGGCTGGCCATTCAGGAGACGCTGTTCCTGGAGTCGGTGCCTGGGTTGGCTGAGTCGATCCGTCGTGCCCGCGCGGAGGGTGTCGATGCGGGCTCGACTGAGCTGGACTGGTGAGTCCCTGGACTCTGGTGTATTCGCGCCAGGCCCAGAGGGACGCCAAGAAGCTGGCCTCCTCGGGGCTGAAGACGAAGGCGCAGCACCTGCTGGAGGTCCTGGCTCAGGATCCGTTCACCACTACACCTAAGTACGAGAAGTTGGTCGGCGACCTCGTGGGCTGCTACTCGAGACGCATCAATATCCAGCACCGACTTGTCTATGAGGTGCTCCCTGAGCGACACGTCGTCCATATCCTGAGGATGTAGACGCACTACGAGTAGAACTTCACCGACGGACGCTCATGCCGCAGCCAGTTCGAAGATGATGCCTCTGGCGTTGTGGTCGGGGTGAGCGCAGCATCATGTATGACCAGTCTTGAGCCCATCTTGTTCCCTGTCCTCCTCGATGCTGCGACCGATCCTCTGGTGAGGGCAGTCGCCGCCTACCTCGCCCGCTACCGTGGGCAGAGCCGCGTCCACACCGAGTCTGACCTGCGTAGCTTCCTGGTGTGGTGCCGAGAACGGGGTGTCGACCCCCTGCAGGCGAGCCGCGCCCAGGCCGAGTTGTACGTGCGCTGGATGCAAGAAGTCCGTCACTTCCAGCCCTCGACCGTGAGCCGTCGTGTCTCTGTGATGGCGGGCTTCTACCGCACCTGCGTCATTGACCAAGTGATCGCTGCCTCACCGGCGGACTATGTGCGGTGCCCGAACGTGTCGGCTGAGTCCCCGACCCTGGGCTTGTCCCATCTCCAGTTCGAAGCCTTGTTGACCGCGGCGAGGTCGTCTGCGAATGTCAACGACTTCGCGCTGGTCACGATGCTGGGGTTGCTGGGGTTGCGGATCTTCGAAGCATGCGGCGCCAACATCGAGGACCTGGGAGAGGAGCATGGCCATCGCGTGCTGAAGGTCCACGGTAAAGGCGGCAAAGTCGTCCTGACACCCTTGCCGCCTTCGGTCCAGCGCGCGATCGAGCGAGCCGTGGCAGGCCGGGCTGAGGGCCCGGTTCTGCGCAATCTTCGGGGGGTGAGGATGGAACGGCACGCGGCCACCCGCCGGCTGAAGCGCCTCGCCGACACTGCTGGTGTCCGCCTGCCGTGGATGCATCCACACATGATGCGGCACACGTTCGTCACCACGATGCTGGAAGCCGGCGTGGACCTGCGTGACGTCCAGATCGCTGCCCGACACGCCGATCCGAGGACGACGATGCGCTACGACCGGGCACGTAAGAACCTCGACCGGCACCCTAACTACATCCTCGCCGCCTACATGGCCTCCGGCACCTGACATGCTACGAACCCGGTTTCGTACTACATTGTCCGACGCGGAAGGTATACTGGGTGACGTGGGAGAGGAACTCAACTGGGACGACGAGTCCGTGGCGTACATCCGGAGTCGCGGCGACCGTTACCCCGGCGGGGGTGGCGTCGAACCGAGCTGGGCGCAGGAGGTGATGGATGATCCGGACCTCGCGGCGTTCGAGCCGGACCCGAAGTCAAGGATGGGTGCTTCTCGCTTCATCGGCTTCTCCACGGCTGCTGGCAGAGTGCTGGTCGTCATCGCGTTCCGAGACGCTGATGGGGATCTGCACGGGATCAATGCGTGGCCGGCAACGGGTGCCGATCTGAGGTTCTATCGAGAGGGGACTAGACATGGCAAAGACAATTGACCCTGCGCTGGCGGCTCGCCTGCGAGATGAGTCCGAGAGAACCCTCGAGGGCGACTATCCAGAGGGTGCGCGACCGTCCCGCCCGAACCGGACGAAGGTGTACTCGATCCGGCTCAGCGAAGACGAGCAGGCCCGGGTGCAGCAGGCCGCCGACGCCCAGCACCTCCCACCGTCGACCCTGGTGCGTTCCTGGATCCTCGACCGACTCAACCAGGACAAGACCGCCTGAAGCCATCCGGATCTGCCGCGCCTTATGCCTTAGCGAGCGGTCGTGGCTTCGCGCTGGCCCTTCAGCCCAGCCTAGGTCTTTCGTTCCATGCGGCGGTGGCAACCGTTACCCCGCACGACCTGGCCACCGCCTTCGACTTCCACATCAACCTCGCTGAGCGTGGATCCATGAAGGCGTCAGCTCACCACTAGACCCTCGCGCTACGTCCAGGCCCCCTTCCGCTGTATCCGCGGAAGGGGGCCTCATCGGTCCCATCCTCACGAGCCTTGTCCCGGCGCTCGCCGGACGTCCGGTTCTGCCGCGTCTGGCGCATCACATCGCAGTGATGGATGATGTCGCGCATGAGTATCGAAGCGTGGTGGCCGAAGCTTCGTCAGCAGTCCCGTGACTATTTGATGGAAACAACGGTGACCAGGTCCCGACCGACCTTGTCGAAGAAATCACTGAGGCAGGCGGCATCGTCAGCACCGACGCATGGTGGGTAGGCCAGAGCGGTCCAGCCGGGCTATACCTGTCGGACGAGGCGAACGACTGGATCGACGAGGTCGCCAACGGCGAGACCCCTGAACCTCGCGCGGAGGACGGCGCTCCAACATCCTGACATGATGGAAACACAGCCGTGTGATTTATCCCCGGGTGTGGGTAACCCTGTGGACAACCGTCACAGGAAGCGGACCCAGTTGGGGCCCTCGCCCGTCTCGCTCTGGCTCTGCAGCACCAGGTGGCCGTCGTCGTAGATCCGATACAGCGAGGCGTGCCCGCTGCGCTCCCCCACCACGACGACATGCTCACCCTCAGGCGACACCGTCAGCCCGCGCGGCTGCGTCTCCGTATCGGTGATCACGGCCGGGCCGCGTAGCGTGCCGTCCGCTTCGACGGCGATCGCGCCCACCGTCGACTCCGTGCGCTCAGTGCACAGCAGCCACCGGCCCCCGGCGGCCAGCGCCAGGTCCGCGCCCCACACCAGGTGACCCGCCATGGGGTCCACCCCGAACGACGACGTGTGCAGCCCCCGCGTCACGTCGAAGGCCGGGACCTCCTCGCGACGGGTCAGCCGGCCGGATTCGCCGCGTTCGAAGTGGATGGCCTCACCGGTGAACTCGGTCAGGAGGTACGCGTGGTTGCTGTCCGGCGAGAAGATGAGGTGCCGCGGCCCCGTCCCGGGCGTGGCGTGGATGAACGGTTCAGACAGTTCGGAGAGCCCGCCGTCGACGGTGGTGGCGAACTGGGCGATGCGGTCGTCGCCCAGCGACACGAAGTAGGCATTGTGGCCGCTCGGGTCGAAGAGTGCTGCGTGCATGTTCCGGCTCTCCAGGCGTGCCGACTGATCGCCCACCACGCCGTCGACAATGCGGTACGACGCGCCCCAGCCGCCGTGGTAGGAGGCGGCCAGCAGCATGTGGCCCTTCGGCGACACGTCCAGGTAGGCCAACGGATCCTCCACCGGGCGGCGCGCCACCTCCTGATGCCGGCCGTTCTCCCGATCGATGCGCAGCGTCAGGATCGCAGGCGCCGGCTCCGAGGTGGCGACATACAGCAGGCCTCGGGCATGGTCGACGGCGAACGTACTGCACCCCGCGCCGACGGCGACGTCGCTCACCCGGATCAGCTGCTCGTCGCTGATCCGCAGGGTGGTGAGTGTGCCGCCCTTGGAGTTTCCGACCAGGACCATCGCGTCATTGCTCATGGCGCAAGCTTAGGCACAGGGCCGTGCACCCGGGAGGTGTTGGCCACGTCACGCGGGCTTGAACGACACCATCGAGTTGAACGTCCACTGATTGCGCCAGGCGTAGCTGCCCGTCCCGTCGGCGCCCACCGAGTAGGCGATCACCGAGGCCACCAGGTAGCTGCGGCAGCCGCCCCGGCCCGTGGCGGCCGTGTCGCATTCGGTGCGCCACCGCCGGCCGTTGCTCGTCCATTCGCCAGTTACGGCCAGGGGGTTCCCGGCCCAGACCGAACGCGGCGTGGGCTTGTAGGTGAGGTTGTTGAACAGCCAGCCGGTGCTCTGCACGAACCGGCCGCCAGCCTGGCTGACCACCGTGCCCCAGATCTCCGTGCGGCAGCGCTCGGTCACCGAGTACGGCTCGCACGAGGTGCGCCAGCGCCGCCCGTTGACCAGGTGCTCGCCGGGCGTCACGTAGAGCAGTTGCGGGTTCTTCACGAAATCCGGAGGGGGCTCGACGCTGGGGTGGCGCAGCCCCAGCGGACCCTTCGCCGCTTCCGTCACCAGGTTGCGCACGAGCCCGCGCGCGAACGCCTGCGACCTGGCCGGTGCGGATTCCATCCACGGCGACACCGCCCACGCGAACGCGAACGACCCCAGGTTCACCACCCCGGCCCCGGACGGCGCCGAGTAGTACGTGATGTCCGAGAAGGCGTTGGCGTCGTTGGTGCACCGCAACGGGCTGTGCGCCACCACGACGGTGGAGTCAGGCGACTGCTTCGCCAACCGGTCGATCTCATGACCGACGAGCCCCGGGTACTGAGCGCCGGCGGTCGCGCCGAGGCCCGCGAACCCCCAGAACGTCGGATCCGTGACCACCAGTGGCGCCGTTTCCCGGAAGCGCGACGCGCACGTGTACTGCGAACCCAGCAGCGAAGCCTCGGGATCGGCGCCGGGGCTGCGACGCCACAGGTCCGTGGTCGTCGGCCCCTGTACCGGGTCGAGGCTGGCGTCCTTGTAGCTGGTCACGATGGTGCCGTCGGCGTTCCACCGGATGCGCCAGTAGGCGGTGTTCGCGCCGAGGAAGAGCAGGTTGGTGCCGGAGTCGCGCAACGCCTCGGCGGCGCGTCGCATCTCCAGGCTCCAGTACTCGTCGTGCCCGAGGAACACCATGGCCGGCGAGCCTGCGTACTGCGCCGCCCCCTGGTGCAGCGCGAAGTTGGTGGTGTAGGACAGCGGCACCCCCAGGGATTCGAGCTGCTGGATGAGTCCCACTTCGTACTCCTGCACCTTGAGGGTGCGGTTTCCCTCGAACGCCTGGGGGCGCATGAACGAGACGCGGTGCGCCCGGTACTCGAAAGCAGAGCGCCCGTCCTGGTAGCCCTGGTACAGGTTGAAGTTGCCCATCGGGTTGTACGCCTGGTGGGTGGCTGTCGCCGACATCACCGTCACCGTGCCGCGGTGCGACTTCGAGCGCAGGATCACCGGCACCGTCTTCGACTTCCCCGACGCGTGGCGCAGGTTCACGTAGTACATGCCCGGCAGCCAGCCGGTGGTGTCGAACGTGTGTGTGACCTTCCACCCGGAGCAGTCCACCATGTTGCCCTCTTCGAGCGTGCAGGGCTGCTGCGCGACGCCGGGTTGGGCGGGCAGCTGCGCCACCCTGAGCCCGCCGCGGCCGCCATAGTCGCCGATGCGGTACACGTCAACGGCCACGGCCTGGGAGGGGCTGTGCACCCGCAGTTCCATGGGCTGGCCGGGGAGGAGGCTCTCGGCGCCGACGAACCCCCTGAGTTCCGTGTCGGTCGCCTGCTGGGCGAGGGGGACCCGCCAGTTGTGGAGGCCGTCGTCGGCCGTCGCCACGGAGGGCGTGAAAACGCTCCACACCAGGACGATGGCGAGGAGCAGAGCTGAAGAACGCCGGAGGGCCACGTCCCCACGATAGGAGAATCCCTGCCCCCGGTGCGGTCGGGGCAGGGATTCGTGGGAAGTGGATGCCGCGAGGGGCGGAGTGTCAGTCGCTGAAGCGCACCAGGTTGTTGAAGACCTCGGCGCCGCCGGCGGACGACTTCACGTAGGTGCGGCAGGCGCCGCGACCCGTCGCGGCGGTGTCGCACTCGGTGCGCCACTGCCGGCCCTGCGCGTCGTTCCAACTGCCGGTGGTGCCCAGGTCGTTGCCTACCCAGAGTTCGCGCTTGGCGGGCTTGTAGGTGAGGTTGTTGAACACCCAGCCCTCGGTGTGCAGCTCATAGCCCGCCACGTTCTCGACCATGGAGGCCCAGATCTCGGTGCGGCACCGTTCGGTCTGTGAGTACGGCTCGCAGGTGGTGCGCCAGGCGCGGCCGCCGACGGTGTGCTGACCCTCGGTCACGTAGAGCGCGACGGCGTCGATGGTGTCCGCCGCGGCGATCACGGGACGCTGGACGTCGCGCGAGGCGGCAACCTCCGACGCGCGGTGCAGCGCGGAGGCGGGCAACAGCGTGTTGCTCAGGGCGGGCACGGCGTAGCAGGAGCGGCGCGCGTCGGCGACGACGGCGCCGTCGGAGTTGCGCGTCCAGTAGCCGCAGTAGGCGCCGCCGCTGCCGTGGATGGCGTAGCCACCCAGCTGCAGGCCGTCGATGGGCATCTCTTGGCCGGCCTTCATCAGGGTGAAGTGCACATGGCGGAAGGTGCCGCGCCCACAGGTCTCGGAGCCCGGCATGCCGGTCATACCCAGCTTGGTGCCGGCCGTCACCTGCTGACCGGCCGCGAGGCCGGCCGGGATGGCGCGTAGGTGGTAGTACTTCGTCTGCCAGCCGCCCTCGTGGGTGATGATGACCTCGCAGTTGGCCTTGACGGTGGTGATCACGCCATCGGCGGCGGCGACCACGTCGACCGACGCATTGCCGGCAGCGCCGAGATCCACGGAGCTACGCACGCCGGAGGTGAAGGTGTGGGTGCCGCCACCCTGGACGGTGAGGCCCCAGCCCACGGGCAGCAGCATGGGGAAATCCGGAAGGGTGGCTGCTGCCTCGGCCCTCGGAGTGGTGGCGACGCTGAACACGCCAGCCAGGAGCGCCACTACCAGGGCTCCGACAAAAGACTTTCGCACGCAGATATCCTTCAGCAAATTCTCAGGGTTTCTCAGGATGAGGAGACCACCCACGCGGTGATCCCTGAGAACTGTACGATTTTCCTGAGAGTTTCCCAAATCCTTCCTGAGAATTGCTCAGCTTTCTGCTATAGGTTTGCCTGCGGCCGGGACCTCCCCCTTCGCCGGGCCGACGGTGAGGGCGGCGATACCGGTGGTCAGGGGCACGCTCAACACCAGGCCGATGGCCGAGCCGAGGGTGCGGACGGCCTCCCCGGCGAACATCTCGACGCCGAGCAGGTCCAGCGGCGCCCGGGAGGTGAAGTACAGGAGGAGCAGCACCGTCAGGGCTGCGCCGGCGTAGGCGAAGACGATGGTGTAGATGGTGGAGGCGATATGGTCGCGGCCGATCCGCATCCCCGCCGCGAAAACGCGGGTCCGCGACCACTGCGGCGCTGCGCCGCGCAGCTCCCAGACGGCCGAGGCCTGGGTTATCGTCACGTCGTTGAGGACGCCGAGCCCGCCCACGATGATGCCCACCATCAGCAGGTCCTGGAAGTTGATGGCGGGCGCGAGTTGGGCGAGGTCGTACTCGTTCTCGTCGGAGAAGCCGGACAGCCGGGCCGCCACGACGGCCACCGCGCCCAACCCCGTGGTGACCGCGAGCCCGAGCAGCGTCCCGGCCAGCGCGGCGGAGGTGCGCACCGAGACCCCGTGCGCCACGTAGAGCACGATGAACATGATCACCGTCGACCCCGCCAGCGCCACGGCCATGCCGGACTTGCCGACGATGACGGCCGGAAGCATGAACCCCAGCAGTACGTAGGCGGCGATGCCCAGCGCCACCAGCGCCATCAGCCCCCGCCACCTGGCGACGGCGACCACCGCAGCCACGAACAGCGCCAGCATGATCCCGATCACCGGCAGCCGGTTCACACCGCTGAACGCGTAGTGGAAGCCGTCCTCGGTGGGGATGCGGGCGACCTCGATGGAGTCGCCCGCCCTCAAGCCTGCGTGCACCTGGGGTCCGGACAGTTCGACGGCGACCTCCGCCCCCTCGTCGGCCCCGCTGTCCACGACGACGCTGGCGGTCAGGCAGGCGGGCCCCTGGACGGGGCCGACGTCGGCCGATTCGCACCCCTCGACGACCTCCGTGATGGTGGCGTCCTCATACGTGACGCCGGGCACCTCGTCGACGATGGTGAGGGCGCCGTCGAGCTCGGCGCCGCTGGGCCACAGCCAGATCATGCCCGCCACGGCGAGGATGCCCACGACGGCGAGGAAGCCGACGAGGAGAGCCCGGGCGCGCTGACCCACTTCTACTGGTGCGTGTTCGCCGTGCGAGTGACCCATGCGGGCCAACGTACACGGCGGATGTACACTCGAAAACGTGTCGACGAACGCGGAAACCAGGCGGAAGCGGCGCCCGGACGCGAAGTGCCCGCTGCGCCCCGGGGATCCGTGCACCCTCTGCCAGATCAACGTGACCGGACCGCACGACTGCGGCCTCGTCTATCTCATCATGGACGACCCGGAATCCCGCGAGGCCTGGGCTGAGAGCCGCCGGAAACAGCACCAGTAGGCGCGCGGGTACGCTCGTCCCATGGAAATGGCCGCGCCCGTCTGCTATCGGCACCCGAACGAACCCACCCGCATCTCGTGCCAGCGCTGCGGCCGCCCCATCTGCCCCCAGTGCATGGTGCCGGGCTCGGTGGGGTTCCAGTGCCCCGAATGCGTGCAGCAGGGGATGCAGCAGACACGGCAACACGCGCTCCCGTACGGCGGCGAGCGCACCTCCAACCCCAAGACGACCTCGATGGTCCTGGTCGGCATCAACGCCGCCATCTGGATCCTGCTGCTGCTGACCGGCGGCTACGACGGCGAGCCGATGGGCTACGTGGCGCTCACCCCCGCCATCGCCGCGTACTACGGCGAATGGTGGCAACTGCTCACCTCGGGTTTCGCGCATGTGGAGTTGTGGCACTTCGGCTTCAACATGCTGGTGTTGTACCTGCTGGGCCCCAACGTCGAGCAGATCGTGGGCCGCTGGAAGTTCCTGGCCATCTACCTCATCTCGTTGCTCGGCGGTTCTGCCAGCGTGATGCTGTTCTCCAACCCGCTGGGCTCCACGCTGGGCGCGTCGGGCGCGATCTACGGTCTCCTCGGCGCCGTGCTGCTGCTCGCCATCAAGCACAAGGGCGACGTGCGCGGCATCCTCACCTGGATCGGCATCAACGTGGCGGTGTCGTTCCTGTGGGCCAACGTGTCATGGCAGGGGCACCTGGGCGGCCTGGTGGGCGGCGTGGTGGCCACGGCCGTCGTCCTGTACCTGCCCAAGTCGGCGCGGAAATGGCAGTGGCCGCTGCTCGCCGTGCTGGCGGTCGCCTTCGTGGCCGTCAGCCTCTTCCGGGGCCTCCAGCTCGCCGGATAGCGCCGCCTGTCACCGCCAGAGCGTGTGCTTCAGCGCCTCCTCGACGGTGGGCTCAGAGAACCTGAACCCCGCGGTCTGGAGCTTGGCCGAGGAGACCCGCTGGTCGGTGTCGATCAGCTGGTCGTAGCCCTCGGACCCCAGGAGGGCCTTGGGGCCCACCGAGGGCACCGGCAGCCAGGACCGTTTCCCGATCACCCGGGCCAGCGTCTCGGCGAACTCCCCGTTGGTGACCGGAGCGGGCCCCACCATGTTGACCGGTCCCTGCACCGACGGCGCCACCACGGCATACGTGTACGCGCGGGCCACGTCGTCGATCCCGATCCAGCTGTTCATGCCCTCCTTCGGCGACACCGGGCCACCCAGCCCCAGGAAGAACAGCGGGAGCTGCGGCAGGAGGGCCCCGCCGCCCTGGCTCAACGCGATCCCGGTGCGCATGAAGGCGGTGCGGGCCCCAGCGTCCGACGCGGCGCCGGCGGCCCCCTCCCACTGACGCACGACGTCGGCGAGGAACCCGTCGCCGGGTGCCGACTCCTCCGTGAGGAGTTCGCCCGGGCGTCGCGCGCCGTAGATGCCGATGCCCGACGCCTGGATGAGCGCGGTCGACGGGTGCTGGGCGACGGCGTCGGCCAGCGTGTGCGTGGCGTCGAGGCGTGACTGCAGGATCTTCTGCTTGTTGTTCGCAGTGAACCGGCCACCGATGGAGTGCCCGGCGAGGTTGATCACCGCGTCGACGGCATCGAGGACGCCGGGGGGCAGGTGTCGCCCGGCGGGGTCCCACTGGATGGCGGTGCCGGGCGCGTAGCCCCGGTCCGGCGAGCGGACCAGCCGTCCGACGTGCTGCCCGGCGTTGGCGAGAAGCGCGACCAGTTGCGTGCCGATGAGGCCCGAGGCACCCGAGACGAGGATCCGGCGACTCCGCCCGTCGAGGAGCCGGTGGAGCATGAGGTCGCCCTTCATCTGGCGCGCCCTGAACCGGAAGTCGCGATTGTGTTCCACGTCGGTGTCGAACTTCAGCCTGGGGGCGTCGAACGTGATGCGGTCGAACATCCTGGTGCCGCCGTCGGGCAGGTCGCTGAGGAACGACTCGTGGCGCCAACTGTTGAAGATGCCGCTGTCCACCATGTCGACGACCTGCACGTCGTCGCTCAGCGCCATGTAGCGGTAGGTGGCCTTCGGCTTCGGATAGGGCCGGTAGGGCAGGTGGACGCTCACGGTGAACTGGTTGCCCACGCGGTAGTCGTCCGGGTTGCCCTCGAGGACGGTCAGGCCGCCCCCGGGGATGAAGCGCACCAGCCCACCGGGGCCGTACAGCATCCGGCGGACGAGGTCGCGCGGATGCGCGAAGTCGGTGACGTGCTCGTAGACCTGCATACGGGTCATCCTGTCAGGCACGCGGGAGTTTCAGGGGCTATCGGCCCCGACCGGGCGCCGGCAGGCCGAGCCACCCGGCGCCGGGATGGTGCCCGCCGGCGCGCTTCACGTCCGCGAGGAGCGGATAGCGTTCCCGAACCGATGCCTCCACCCGGTCATGTAGCGTCGACGCGGCCGCGGGGCAGTCCTCGCAGGCGCCGCCGAAGTTGAGCTTCAGCGTCGTGACCGTCGCATCGGCGACTGTGATGTGGCCGCCGTGGCTCGACACGTAGCCGGCCAGCTCACCCTCCAGCACCTCGCGCGCCAGCATTCCCAGCAGTTCCCCGGAGCCCTCGGTGACCTGCCAGCCGTCGAGGTCGACGGCGGCCGCCACCGCGTCGCGGATCCGCGGGCCGTGCTCGGTCCAGGTGCGGTCCTCGGCCAACCACGTCCAGACACCGCGTCGTTCCACCATTGCCTTGGTCAACACGCCGTACTCGAGCAGCGGGCCGAGCGTGCCGGGCGCGTGCAGAACCTGGCCGACGGGGAGGTCGACGTCGGTGACCCAGCGCACGGCGCGCGGCTCGCCCGGGATCGACTGGGGGTGGATGGCGCGTGTCATGTGAGCACTCCCACGATCTGATGGGCCAGGAAGGCCATGAGCCAGGCGGTGAGGCCCAGGTAGCCGAAGGCGATGAGCGGCCACCGCCAGGTGCCGGTCTCGCGACGCATCACGGCCAGCGTGGACATGCACTGCAGCGCGTAGACGAAGAACACCAGCAGCGCGGCGATGGTGGGAGGCGTGAAGACCTCCTCGCCCTCGCGCGGCCCGTCCTGGTGCCGCATTTCCGCCAACGCTCTGGCCGGGTTCTCGGGATCCGAGGCGGACGCCACCTGGCCGAGCGTCGCGACGAAGACCTCGCGCGCGGCCAGCGACGAGATCACGCCCACGTTGACGCGCCAGTCGAAGCCCAGCGGCTCGAACACCGGTTGCACCGCGCGGCCGAGGCCGGCCGCCACCGAATGGTCCAGCGTGTAGGCGGTCACGGCCACCTCGTCGGCGGGGTCCACCCCTGCCGCCACCAGGTCGTCAGCCGAGCGCATCGGCAGGCTCAACAGCGCCCAGAGGACCACCGTCGTGACCAGGATGATCGACGTGACCTTCCGCAGGAACGCCTTGCAGGCATCCCACACCGAGATCAGCACCGTCCTGAGCTTCGGCAGCCGGTAGGACGGCATCTCCATGTAGAACGGCAGCCCCACGCCCGACCGCCCCACGACCCGCTTCCAGAACCACGCCGACGCCATGGCCGACGCGGCCCCCAGCACGTAGAGGCCGAACATGATGGCGCCCTGTGCGCGCACCGGGCCCCAGCCCAGCTCGGGCGGCACGAGCATCCCGATCAGCAGCACATACACGGGCAGCCGGGCGGAGCAGGTCATCAGCGGAGCGGCCATCATGGTGGCCAGCCGGTCCTTGGCCGAGGGCAGCGTGCGCGTGGCCATGATGCCCGGGATGGCGCAGGCCAGCGACGAGAGGAGCGCGACGAACGCGCGGCCCTCCAGGCCCGCCGTCGACATCACGCGGTCCATCAGGTAGGCGGCGCGCGACAGGTAGCCGGAACCCTCGAGCAACGAGATGAGGATGAAGAGCAGAGCGATCTGCGGCAGGAACACCAGCACGCCGCCCACACCGGCCAGTAGCGCGTCGGCGGTGAAGGAGGCCAACCAGCCCACCGGGATGGCGCCGCGCGCCCAGTCGCCGAGCCACGCGAACGCCGCCTCGATCCAGCCCTGCAGGGGGGCGGCCACCACGAAGATGGTCTGGAAGAACACGAACATGGTGAGGAAGAAGATGAGGCTGCCCCAGAGGGGGTGCAGCAGCACGCGGTCGAACCTGGCGGTGCGCGAATCCGGATCCGGCGCGGCGAAGTGCGCCGCGGTGAGGACGGACTGCGTCCAGCCGACGACGGCCTCGGGTTCCGTGGGAGGCACCAGCATCGGCGCGGGCCACTGGGCGGGCGCGGCGAGGATCTGGCGGAGGGCCTCGACCCCCCGTCGTTCACCCGCCACCACGGGCAGCACCTTGAGCCCGAGCGCCCGGGACAACGCCTCGGGATCGACCTTGCCGCCGCGGTGCAGCAACTCGTCGACGAACGTCAGCACGATCGCGGTGGGCAGACCGGCCTGCTGCACCTGGGCGACGAAGCCGAGCCCGCGCCTCAGGTTCGTCGCGTCGACGACGACGAGCAGCCCGGCCAGCGAGCCCGCCTCTTCCAGGACGGCGGCGACGATCTCCTCGTCCGGGCTGATCGGGTCGAGGGAGTAGGTGCCGGGGAGGTCTTCAACGACGACCGGACCGTCGGTGGTTTCGATCAGGCCCTCGTACCTCGCGACGGTGACGCCGGGGTAGTTGCCCGTCTTGGCGCGCAGGCCGGTGAGCCCGTTGAACAGCGTGGTCTTACCGGCGTTGGGGCTCCCGACGAGCGCCACCCGCGGGAGCACCTCCCCGGTGGCCGAAGGCTGCGGCGTGGCCGAAGGGCCTCCGTGATGGTGGGCGTGGCTCACGCCGCGACCAGGATGCGGCTCGCCTGCGCCCTGCGCAGCACGATCTCCACCCCGCCCACCCGGAACATCAGGGGCCCACCGAGCGGGGCCTGCCGCAGGCGCACGACACTCTCCCCCGGCGTGAAGCCCAGGTCGAACAGACGGCGCACCACCACGTCGTCGTCATCGAAGCCGACGACGGTGCGCACCTCGCCCAGCGGTATGGAGTCCAGGGTGCACGTTGACTTGGCGGCGAACGCCCGCGCTGTGGTGCATCGCCGAGCGGCGAACAGTTCCACGAGACTCATGCGCATTAAGTTAGCACCGCCTTACCTAATTGCCCGGCAGGGGGGTCGGTTAGCGCTACCTCCGGCGGAAGCAACGCTGCCCACACGGGCTGTCGGGCAGACTGGGGACATGGCCGTGTCACGTCTCTCTGATGCCAACCGCATCGTCATCCTCTCCGGCGCAGGGCTGTCCACCGCCGCCGGCATCCCGGACTTCCGCGGCCCCGAGGGCCTGTGGACCCGGGACCCCTACGCCGAACTGGTGTCCACCCTCTCCTGGTACCTCAGCGACGAGGACGTCCGGAAGGCCGCCTGGCGCCGCCGAGCCATGCCCGAGGCGTGGAACGCCCGGCCCACGAAGGCGCACCACGCCATCGCCGACCTGGAGAAGCAGGGCCGGCTGCGGGCGATCATCACGCAGAACACCGACGGCCTCCACCAGCTGGCCGGCTCCAGCCCCGAACTGGTGCACGAGGTCCACGGCAGCATGCGCACCTGGCGCTGCGAGATGTGCGGGAAGACCGGCCCGATGGAGGAGATGGTCGCCCGCGTCAACGCCGGCGACCCGGATCCCCGCTGCCCGGAGTGCGGCGGCATCACCCGCGCCACCGTCATCCTCTTCGAGGAGGTCCTGGAGCCCGACGTCATGGAGGCCTCGCTGCAGGCGGTCGAAGACTGCGACGCGATCGTCGCCGTGGGCACGTCGCTCGGCGTCTACCCCGTGGCTGGGTTGTTCCCCACCGCCATCTCCCACGGCGCGTACGGCGTGATCGTCAACGCCTCCGAGACCCCCATGGACGACGTCGCACACCAAGTCGTCCGGGGCCGGCTCGACGACGTCCTGCCCGATCTGCTGACCACCGAGCCCTGAACCCCGACGCGTATTAGGGTTGCTCAATCACTCTGACCCGAAGGGGGCCTGAGATGGCGCAGCAGGCGGAGGTCACCGTCGAACTGGTTCTGCGAGCCGTCGAACAGGTTCCGCGGGGGTCCGTCGTGTCGTACGGCGACATCGCGGAACTCGTCGGCACCTCCGCGCGCAGGGTCGGCACCATCATGGCCACCCGCGGCGGCGAGGTGAGCTGGTGGCGGGTCACCAACCGCGACGGGGAACTCCCCGTCCACCTGCTGCCCCTGGCCCGCAAGCGGTGGGCGCGTGAGGGGATCAGCAGCGAGCCCCGCCGCTGCCGCATCGACCGGCACCGGGCCGACCTGATGCAGTTGGCCTGTGCCTACGCAGATGCGGCGGCCGAACTCATCGTCTGATCCCCTCACCGTCACGTCCGGGCGCGGAGCGCGCGTGGGATGATGGGCGCATGCTGATTCCGCTGGACGTCCAGCTCCTTGAGACCGAGGGAGCGATGCCTCTCTGGCCGCTCATCCTGCTGGGCGCGGCGGCGGTTCTGGTGATCTTCTTCATCATCGTGGAGCTCGCGCGCATCCTGCGGCGCCGGCCCCCGGTCGATGATCCACGGCAGGATGCCGACGATGCGTCGCCCGACGATCGCTCATAGCTCACCCCCGCGTGCGGCCTTTCACCGAGTTGTCGGGGAGAATGGACGAAGGTCTGATCAGTACCGGCCTGCCAGGAGGGGCGATGTTCAACTCTGAGACACCAGTCACCGCGGGGATGACGCAGGCATCCGTCCGCACGGGCAACCTCGCGCTCGTGCTGGGCGAAGTGCTGGCGAACAGCGGAGCCGTCTCCCGCGCCGACATCGCCGGCCGGTTGGGGATGACGCGCTCCACGGTGTCCAGGCTGGTTGACGACCTCATCATCGGCGAACTCGTCAAGGAGGGCGAGGCCGTCGGTGGCTCGCGGGGCCGCCCGGCCGTCCCGCTCAAGATCCGCCCCGGTACTGTCTTCGCCCTCGGTCTCGAGGTCAACGTCGAGCGCATGGTCGCCACCCTCGTCGACCTGACCGGTGAGGTGCAGGCGGAGCGCTACATCGACATCGACGTGGAGTCGTTCAGCGTCGAGGAGGGCATGGCCCGGCTCTGCGACATCGCCAGGGAAACACTCAAGGACGTGCCCGAAGGAGCCCGGGTCTCCGGCGCGCTCCTCGCCATCCCGGGTCTGGTCGACAGGGAGGGCCAACGCGTGCTGCGCGCCCCCAACCTCGCGTGGGAAGGGGTCGAGCCCGGCCTCCACTGGGACGTGGAGGTGGCCGGCAGCAGGCTGGGGCTCACCGTGCGCAACGACGTCGACTGTTCCGCGCTCACCGTGCTGCGGGAGAACCCGGGGTCGTCGTTCCTCTACGTCACCGGCGAGGTGGGCATCGGCGCGTCCATCTCGCTGGATGGTCAGTTGATGAGCGGCCGGCACGGCTGGGCAAGCGAGCTGGGCCACATCTGCGTGGATCCCGACGGCGAGCTCTGTGGTTGCGGCGCGCGCGGGTGCCTCGAGACGGTGGCCGGCGCCCATGCCGTGTCCAGCCTTGCCGGGCAGCCGGACATCGACGGCGTGGTTGCCGCGCTCGCGGAGGGTGACGCCGTTGCTCAGGCGGCCATCGACACGCTGGCGTCGGCGTTGGGCATCGCTATCGGCGCGGCCTTGAACCTGCTCGATCTCACCACCGTGCGGTTGGGCGGGCACCTCGCCAGTGTCGGCGAGTGGCTCCGCGAGCCGCTCCAGCGCGAGCTCACCACGCGCGTGCTGTGGGCGCCACACTCGGGCATCGAGCTGGAACTGGTGGACCACACGCCCCGCCGCGCCGCGATGGGCGCAGGTCTGGCCGCGCTCGGCCCCGTGGTCAGCGGCCCGGCTGCCTGGGTGGACCCGCTCCTCGAGCGCTAATCCAGCCGGCACGCGGCCGTGCCGCCGGGCAACCGGTAGCGGTTGCGCGCCACGATCGCGTACACCTTCTGCGCCACCCAGCGGATCCCAGGCAGGCGCAGGACGCCCCCCACCAGCGGCCAGGGGAACCGCGACTCGCGGAACACGACGGCGACAGCGTCACTGCCCACATGCGCGCTGCCGTCGATATCCACGACGTGAAGACTCTCCGCACACTTGTCCACAGTGAGGTTGTGGACAGCGAGATCCACGCGCTGAAAAGCCGTCACAGTGACCTGCGCGCGGAACCACGGCGTCTGCGTGGCGAGGGCTGATGTGGTACAGAAGCCACAGTCCTCGTCGTAGAGGACCAGTGGCCGGGTCGGCCGGGGGTTGTCCACGGAGTTATCCCCAGCCTGTGCCGACTCGTTCAGATGCTCATCCATGCTTGTCCTGCCCGTTTGAGTACGAACTGCCGTGAGTCTCCACTGTACGTGGCAACGGACCTGTGGATAAGCCCCTCGTCAGTTGTCCCGGGGGTTGCCGTGGGTGTCTTCGCGCCTGTCGCTGGGCGTGTCGTCGTCTGGTGTCGAGCCTTCGGACGCCGAATCGGCGGCGGCCTCACCGTGGGAGTTGTCCCCCGAGTTGTCCACAGGCTCTTCGCGGTCGTCGACGCGGCGCTGGCGCGCCCACCACCACAACCCCGCCCCGATGAGGATCATCGGCAGGGATAGCCACTGGCCCATGCTGAGACCCAGCCCGAGGATGCCCAGTTGCGCATCCGGCTCGCGCCAGAATTCGGCGATGAACCGGAAGCTGCCGTAGCCGGCGAGGAAGGCGGCCGTGACCTGGCCGCGGAAGCGCGGCTTGCGGGCGTAGAACCACAGCAGGACGAAGAGGAGGAGCCCTTCGAGGAGCATCTGGTAGAGCTGCGACGGGTGCCTGGGCACGTCTCCGCCCGTGGGGAAGATCATGGCCCACGGCAGCGATTCGGGGGCCGGCCTGCCCCACAGTTCACCGTTGATGAAGTTGCCGAAACGCCCAGCCGCGAGGCCGATGGGCACGGACGGCGCGAGGAAGTCGCCCACCTGGAGGAAGGGCCGCTTCTTGCGCCACGCGTACCAGGCCAGACCGAGGACGACGCCGATCGCGCCGCCGTGGAAGCTCATGCCGCCGTCCCACACCCTGATGATCTCCAACGGGTTCTGTAGGTGGTAGCCGTTCGTGTAGAAGAGGGAGTAGCCCAGGCGGCCGCCCACGATGACGCCGATGATCGACGCGAGGAGGATGTCCTCGATGTCGGCCGACGACCACGGCTGGGGCTTCGTGATGGAGCGGTAGGGCTCGTGCGCCAGACGACGCCGCATCAGCCCATACGCCATGGCGAACGCGAGTAGGTACATGATCGCGTACCAGTGGATCTTGAGGCCGAAGAGGTTGAGGGCCACGGGATCGAAATCCGGGAACGTCAGCACGAGGGGGTTCACGCGCCAAGCTTCGCATATCCGCCAAGGCGAGCCCGCCGCGCAGCCGACCCTCGCGACCGGTCCCCTGTGCGCGCGAGAGAAATGTCGGAGGCGAGCGGCAAAGTAGTTCACATGAACGAATTGATCACCGACACCGGTATCTCAGACCTGCTGCTGATCTTCTCCGTCAAATCGCATCTCATCGCGATGCGTCCCGAGCTGGATGGGCAGATCACCGTTGACGACGACCGGCCGAGGCTGTCGTTCGTCACGCCCGGGGGCGCCGTCGTCGTCGCCAAGAGCGAATGCACCCGCGGGGGCACGTGGACGGTCAGCGGGCCGGGCATCGGCGTGAAGTCGCCTCGCCCGTCACCGGCGGAGTTGTCCGCGGCAGCCCTCGTGTCCTACGAACGCGCCAGGAGCGGCGCACCGCGAGCGGCCTGATCGGGGCTCAGAGGGCGCCGACGGCCTTGAAGGTGCTGTCCAGCGCGGAGCGCACGGGCTGAGCCTGACGCATCGCGATGCCACCCAGCAGGAAGTCGATGACACTCAGCTGAGCGATCCGGCTGGCCATCGCACCCAGGCGGAAGGCCGGCTCCTTGGAGCGGTACGTGAGCACGGTGTCGGCGAGCAGACCCAACGGAGACTGGTCGTCGCTGGTGATCGCAACCACCTTCACGCCACGGGAAGCAGCCATCCGGAGAGGCTCCACCACGTCGGCGGTGTGGCCGGTGTGCGAGATGCCCACCACCACGTCGCCGCGGCCACGCAGCGCCAGGGCTGTCACCGCCGCGTGCCTGTCTGCCTGCACCCAGGCGTTGTAGCCGAATCGCTGCAGCTTGTGGACCAGGTCGGCCCCGATCAGCCCGCTTCCCGCGATACCCACGACGTCGATCTTCTCAGCGCTGGAAAGGGTGCGGACTGCAGACTTGAGCGCGTTGAGGTCGAGCGCGGAGAGGGTCTCTTCGATCGAGTTGGCGTGCGCGTGGGCCACCTTGGCGGCGATGTCGCACAAGGAGTCGTCCTCACCCACGATGCCCGCGGTCATTGGCCGTCCGGTGCGGCCGGCCTCGGCGCCGGCAGCCATCGCCAGACCGACGCGGAGCTGGGGGTAACCAGCCAGGCCCACGCGCTTGGAGAAGCGGACGACTGTGGGTGCAGACACGCCGCAGCGCTCGGCGAGTGCGGAGATCGACTCCCGCGCCACGGCGGCCGGATCCGTCAGCACCGCCTCAGCGACACGTCGTTCGGCGGGGCGCAGATTGGGCAACATTGTCTCAATCCGTGCCACCAGCCCAGAGGGGGAGTTCACGTCGGGGGAAGGCATGGCGCAATAGTAGCCCTCACGGGCATATGTCAAGTACATACCGACCTCGGCGCGCCTGACAGGATTTACCGCCGGCCCACCACATTTCAACGCTCTGCAACGGCCCCCGCGGCCCCTGAGAGGCCCGCCGGCCAGGCCACGTACCTAGTCATCAGCACCTGCCAGGCTGGCACCCGGACATGAAACTTTTTGTGACGCCACGCGGGCCCGCTGAGAAAAATGAGCCTCCTTACTTAGACGCTCCTGGTATGCCAAACTGAAGTTCGTCAGGGCGAAGATACGAGTTTGTTAACATCTCAGCATGTCCGTGTCGGCGCTCTCGACGAGCAATCAGAACTACCTCAAGGCCATCTGGAGCCTGGGCGAATGGTCTGATGACCCCGTCACCACCTCTGCCGTAGCGGCCCGCGTCGGCGTGCGGATGTCCACGGCCTCCGATGCGGTGCGTCGGCTAGGCGAACTCGGCCTGGTCGAGCACACTCCCTACGGGTCGATGACCCTCACGGACGAGGGCCGCACGCATGCGGTGGCCATGGTCAGGCGACACCGTCTCATTGAGACGTTCCTCGTGGAAGTACTCGCCTACCGCTGGGATCAGGTGCACGAGGAGGCAGACCACCTCGAGCACGCCGTCTCGGATTTCATGGTGGAACGCATCGCGGAGCACCTGGGACACCCCGACCGTGACCCGCACGGCGACCCCATTCCCAACGCCGACGGCAGCATCCTGCAACTGGACGCCGTCGCCCTCACCGACCTCGGCACCGGCCACCCCGCCCGGGTGGAGCGGATCTCCGACGACGACCCCGCCCTGCTGCAGTTCTTCGCCGAGCACGGCATCGGGGTGGGCACCGTGCTGGAGGCCAGGCCCGGCCTCCCCTATTCGGGCGGCATCGAGATCATCGTCGACAGCGCCGACGAGACGCTGACTCTCGGCCGGGCCGCGACGGATTCCGTCTGGGTCACGCCCTAGGTCAACCGACCAGCCCGAGCTGCATCGCCAACAGGGCCACGTTGAGCGCGACGATCGCCCCCGCCACCAGCCAGCCCGCAGCGGTCAGGGCCGTCGTATTGCGGTAGGCGCCCATGAGTTTCCTGCGCGAGGTGAGCCACACCAGCGGCACCACGGCGAAGGGGATCCCGAAGGACAGCACCACCTGGCTCAGCACCAGCGCCGCCGTGGGATCGACACCGGCCGCCAGCACCAGAACTGCCGGGATCATCGTCAGCAGCCGACGGGTGAGGAGGCTGAGCCTGGTGCGGAAGAGGCCGCCGAGGATGTCACTTCCGGCGTAGGAGCCCACCGCCGTGGAGGCCAAGCCCGAGGCCAAGAGCGCGATGGCGAACATGGAACCGGCAGTGGCCCCCAGCGCGTTCTGGATAGCGAGGTGCGCGCCTTCCAAGCTGTCGGTGCCGGGGACGCCCGGCAGCACGGTCGCGGCCACCAGGAGCATCACCAGATTGACCGAACCGGCGATGCTCAGCGCGATGGTGACGTCGACGCGGGTGGCGCGGATCAGCCGGCGCGCGGGGATCTCGGTGTGGGCGAACCGGTCGCGCGCCAGCGACGAGTGCGCGTAGATCGCGTGCGGCATGACGGTGGCGCCCATGATGCTGGCGGCCAGCAGGACCGACTGGGTACCGTCGAACCTCGGTAACAGCCCTCCCGCGACCTGCGCAGCCTCGGGCGGCGAGATCACCAAGCCGTAACAGAAGCCGATCACGATGATGGCCATCAGAGCGATGATGCTGAACTCGAAGGCCTTGGCCCCGCGTTCCGACTGGACGAGGAGGAGCACCGTCGAGACCGCTCCGGTGATGACGGCCCCGGCCACCAGGGGGATGTCGAAGAGGATCCAGAGCGCAACGGCCCCACCGATGATCTCGGCGATGTCGGTGGCCACGGCGACGAACTGGGCCTGAATGCCGTAGAGGAGCCTGCCGGTGCGGGTGCCGATCCGCTCGCCGAGGAGTTCGGCCATGCTGTGGCCCGTGGCGAGCCCGAGTTTGGCTGACATGTACTGCACCAGCCACGCCGCGACGTTGGCCACCACCAGCACCCACACCAACAGGTACCCGAACTGGGCTCCTGCCGACATGTTGACGGCGACATTGCCGGGGTCGAGGTAGGCCACACCCGCGACGAGCGCCGGGCCGAGCAGCCACGCCCCCTTGGGCGGCCTCGTCGGCGCGACGGTGGCGCCCACCTTCTCATCGACCTCAGCACTCATGCGATCTCCCGAATGGATAAGTTCGTCCACCCGAAGTTTAAGGCATGGGTGCACTGAATGTGGGGGTCGGCCGCGCGCTCGGCCGAACGGTCCGGCGATGTGGCGCTGCGGAGGGCCACCGAACGCGTCGATTTGCATCCCTGCCGCGGGGCGGCCCTACTCTTCTCCCATGGTCGCGCTGCCGCCCTCAACAGAGCCATTGACCGGGCGGTTCGTCCGGCTTGAGCCGTTCAAAGAATCCGACGCCGACGAGCTGGCCACCCTCCTGCTCGACCCGGCCCTCTACACCAACGGATACGTCATGTATCCCACCCCGTCGACCCACGATGAAGCGGTGGAGCGGGTCTGGACGTGGTGGGCCAACCGCACCCGCGCGGGCGGCGCAGACCGCCTCAGCTACGCCGTCCGGCTGACCGGCGACGGCGGGCTGGGCACCCCCGGAACCCTCGTGGGCACCACCTCGCTGGGGCCGTTCGACACCGGCAACCAGGCGACCTTCCTCGGCTTCACCATCTACGGCCGTCGCTGGTGGGGTGCTCCGGTGAACCCCGAGGGCAAGTACCTCTTGCTGCGCCAGGCGTTCGAGGTCCTCAGCTACAGCCGCGTCCAGATCCAGACCGACGTGCGCAACGTCCGCAGCCAGGCCGCGATCGAGAAGCTGGGGGCCGTGCGCGAGGGCGTCCTGCGTCGGCACAAGATCCGCGCCGACGGCAGCTCCAGGGATTCGGTCTTCTACTCGATCATCACGGAGGACTGGCCGCGGGTGAAGGCAGGCCTTGAGGCCCGCCTCGGCGGGTGGACCCCGGTCCTGGACGCCCACGGCACCAGCGACCTCCCAGCCCTCCCTGCCGCAGCGGAGGACACCGACGAGGTGCGCAATGCGCTGGTCAACCTCACCGCCCAGCTCACCGTGCTCCAGCAGGCCCATGAATCATTGGGACTCCAATCCTGATGGCGTCCGGTGTAGCGTTTTTCCATGGTCGCGACACCGCCTGAGCCCAAGACGCTGAGCGGCCGGCTCGTCCGCCTGGAGCCGTTCCGCGCCTCAGACGCAGACGAGTTGGCCGAACTCGTGCTTGATCCGCGCCTGCACGAGCATGGTTTCGTCATGTACCCGCCGCCCAGGAGCTACGCCGAGGCCCTCCGGCGCGTCTATTCCGCCTGGGCCGCGACACCCGCCGCACATGCGTCCCGCGTGACGTGGGTGGTGCGCCTCACGGTCGACGGCGACCTCGGCCCGGCGGGAACGCTCGTCGGCGCCTCGTCCCTGGGAGAGGCTGAGCCGGAGAACGAGGCGGTGCACCTCGGCTGGACGGTCTACGGACGCCGCTGGTGGGGCTCCCTGGTGAACGCGGAGACGAAGTACCTGCTCCTCAGGGAGGCGTTCGAGAACCTGGGGTTCGGCCGGGTGCGGCTCCAGACCGACGCCCTCAACCTCCGCAGCCAGGCGGCCATCGAGAAGCTGGGCGCGACGAAGGAGGGAGTGCTGAGGCGACACAGGGTGCGCGCCGACGGCACCTTCCGCGACACCGTCGTCTATTCCATCCTCCGCGACGAGTGGCCGGCCGTGAAGACCGGGTTGGAGCGTCGGCTGAACGTCTAGCCCGAGTCCATCACCTGGGCGAAACGCACGACGATGAACTCAGCCGGGCGCACCACGGCCAATCCCACGTCCACGACCATCCGGCCCTCGGCGATGTCCCCCGCCGTCATCGTGTCCCCCAAACCCACCCGGACGGAGAAAGCACGTTCGGGCTTGTCGCCCTGCAAGGCGCCCGCCCCCCACAGGCCGGCTAGGAAGTCGCCGATACTGGCCCGCGCCCTCATCCATGTGCCGGCATTGTTCGGCTCGAAGGCGAACTGGCCCAACGCCCTCCTCAGCGACACCTCGACGAAGGTGACGAAGCGGCGCACCGCGACGTAGCGCCACTCGTTGCCGCTGCCGGCCAGTGTGCGGGCGCCCCACACGACGGTGCCCCTGCCCGCGAAGGTGCAGATGGCGTTCACCGGCCTCCCGCCGGCAGGGATCGCCACCGCGTCCCTGACTGCCCTCGTGAGCTCGACGACCGGCCCCTCGACGCCGAGGAGCGCCACGTTCGCCGGCGACTTCCACACGCCGCGGGCTTCGTCGGTGGCGGCGTAGAGACCGGCGACCGCTCCGGACGGCGGCAACGTCAACGGGAGCGCGCGGATGGCGCGGCGGGCAGTGCCCTGGAACTGCCGGCTGCGGCCCGACAGGGATTCAGCCGCCCCTCTGACACCGTCGAGGGTGTGTACCACCTGCACCTGCAGTTCATCGACGGCGAAGTCCAGGTCGGTGATCAGGTTCGGCGCGTAGGCGGCGCCGTACATCAGGTGGCTTCCCAGGGCTGCGTCCTGCAGGCGGTCGACGGCGCCGCGCAGTTCGGGGTCCGGAGGGTCGGCGGCCCCGGTGCCGCCGCGGAGGTCCAGGATGGTGAACCGGTCGCCGAGGTCGCCGCACTGGTCCAGCGCGGCGGTGAGCACGGACGAATACCCGGACTCGCTGAGCGACTGTGCCTCCGGAACCGCGATGAGCAGGGGCCCCTCCACTGAATCGAGCGCCTCAACCCCTGCCACCAACTCGCTCGCTGCCAGGTCAGTGGCGACGGGCTTGAAGCCTCCCACCGACACGACGTAGGCGCTCCCACCCCCGTTCGCGTAGAACAGCTGAAGGGCGTAGTGGAGCACGTGTTTCGAGCGGGCAGCCTCCGGCAGGCGGGCAACGCCCTGGACGCCCGGCGGCAGCCCGCGTCGGGCCACCGTGGTCTCGACGAGGTCGACGGTGATGCCGGTCTCCGGCTGCGGACCGCCGAAGTGACGCTCGAACTCGGCCATGGACCCGATGCCTGTGGGGGTGAGGCGCAGGTCGTCGGCCGCGTCCCCCGTCGCCCGCTCCGTGTAGCCCACGAAGGCGGCGATGGCGGGAGCGGCCGGGACGACGCCGGCCGCGCCCCCGGGAATCTCCTCGATGTAGACGCCGGGCGCGACGTAGGTGGCCATGGCCTCTGCTTTCGTCCGAGGGGCGGCTCCACGCTAAGCGGCGGTTGGGATGGGGGTCAAGGGATGACAGAGCTAGAGTCGCAGTCAGGCACGATCGCTGAAGGGAATCACCCATGCACACCACGCACCTCGGCCGCTCCGGTCTCCAGGTCTCCCGTCTCGTCCTCGGCACCATGAACTTCGGGCCACACACGTCGGAGGAGGACGCGCACGCCATCATGGACCGCGCCCTCGACGCAGGCATCAACTTCTTCGACACCGCCAACGGCTACGGCGGCAAGGGTCACCGCGGACGCACCGAGGAGATCGTCGGGCGCTGGTTCAAGAAGTCCGGCCGCCGCGACGAGGTGATCCTCGCCACCAAGTGCTACGGCTCCACCCTGGACGAGGACCGGCCCAACTTCTCCAAGCTCTCGGCGGTGAACGTCCGGCGTTCGGCGATCGCGTCGCTCCAGCGCCTGCAGACGGACCACATCGACCTCTACCAGATGCACCACGTGGACCGCGCCACGTCCTGGGAGGAGATCTGGCAGTCCATGGACCGTCTGGTGGCAGCGGGCGACATCGTCTACGTCGGGTCCTCGAACTTCGCCGGCTGGCACATCGCGGCTGCGGTCGAGGCCGCGAAGGCGCGCCACAGCCTGGGCCTGGTGAGCGAGCAGTCCCTTTACAACCTGGCCGCGCGCACCGTCGAGCTCGAGGTGTTGCCCGCCGCCCGGCACTACGGGCTGGGCGTCATCCCGTGGTCGCCGCTCGGGGGCGGCCTGCTGGGCGGTGTCCTGCAGAAGATCGAATCCGGCCGCCGCGCCGACGAGCAGATGCTGCGGCGCGTCGAGGAGAAGCGAGACCAGTTGGAGGCGTGGGAGTCGTTCTGCCGCGAACTGGGCGAGCAGCCGGCCGACGTGGCCCTCGCGTGGCTGCTGCACCAGGACGGCGTCACTGGCCCGATCATCGGCCCCCGCACCATGGAGCAGCTCGACGGCGCACTCCACGCCCTGGACATCAGCCTGGACGAGTCCGCACTGGCACGCCTCGACGAGATCTTCCCCGGCCCCGGCGGACCGGCCCCGGAGGCCTACGCCTGGTGACCGGCCCGGAAGAGGAGAGCGCCCGGCTGCGGGACGCCCCGCGGTCTGATGAGGTGTTCCACGTCCTTGCCCAGCGCTACCACGTGGCGCCCATGCCGGTGCTCGAGGCACGCGACCTGGTGGACACCAGCCACCCCCTAGGAGAACCCAAACGGTTCCTGCGGGTCCAGCTGCCGCCGGACATGACCTACCGCACGGGCGACCACCTCGCCCTCCTCCCCCGCAACCCGGAGGCCCTGGTCAGGCGCGTAGCCGCCCGCCTCGGCCTGGAGCTGACGCACACCGTCACGCTGGAGAAGGGGCGACGGGGGCTCCCCGTCGGCGTCCCGCTGACGGTGCATCAACTCCTCACCGAGTTCGTCGAGCTGCGCTTCCCGCCCAGCGCCATCAGCGTCGCGAAGCTTGCCGACCACGCGTCAGACGACGGGGAGCGGCACCAGCTCGCTGCTCTCGCGGCCCTGGGCCGCGAGGAGTTCCGCGAGCAGGTCACCGAGCGGGAGCGGACCGTCCTGGACCTCCTCGAGGAGTTCCCCTCCTGCGCCCTCACCCTCGACGCGTACCTGGACCTCGTGCGCCCCATCCGGCTCCGCAGCTACTCGATCTCCAGCTCTCCCCTGGACCGGCCGCACGAGGCAGAACTGCTGGTCTCCTTCCTGGACGAACCGCATCGCGCGGGCCTCGGCACCTACACCGGGGTGGCCTCCGCCTTCCTCTGGGGCGTGGAGGCCGGCGACGTGCTCCACGCCAGGACGGTCTCCTGCCAGGAGGCCTTCCGGCTGCCCGACGACCCGTCGATCCCCGTCATCCTGATCAGCGCCGGCACCGGGCTGGCCCCGTTCCGCGCCGCCATCGCGGATCGCCGGCATGCCCCGGGCGGCACCGTGCTGTGTTACTTCGGCTGCCGGCACCCGGACGTCGATTTCCTCCACCGCGAGGAGTTGGAGGCGGCTGACGCGGCCGGCGTGATCAGCCTGCGTCCCGTCTTCTCCCGCGCGGCCGAGGACGGCGTGCGGTACGTCCAGCACCGGATCGCGCGCGAGGGCGACGAGGTGTGGCGGCTGCTCGAGCAGGGCGCGCACGTGCGGGTCTGCGGCGACGGCCGATACATGGCCCCCGACGTGCGCGCCGGCTTCCGGCAGCTGTTCCGAGACCACACCTGCGGGTCCGAGGAGGACGCCGAGGCGTGGCTGCACGAGGTGATGATCAGCGGCCGCTACGTCGAGGACGTCTGGGCCGGATGAAGAACCCTCTTCCGCGGTCAGCGAAGGGCGGCCACGTCGGCGCCCCGTCGGCGGCTGTGCCAAGGTGGAGGCATGCAGAAGTCAACATTGGGTAAGACCGGCCGCGACATCGGTGTCGTCGGCCAGGGGTGCTGGCAGTTCGGTGGCGATTGGGGCGACGTCGGCGACGACGCGGCCATGGCCGTCCTCCACACGGCGGCCGACGAGGGCGTCACCTTCTTCGACACAGCCGACGTCTACGGCGACGGCCACAGCGAGGAACTCGTCGGCCGGTTCCTGAAGGAGCGCGCCGACGACTCGATCATGGTCGCGACGAAGCTCGGCCGCCGCGCCGATCCGCACGTACCCGAGTCGTTCACCCGCGAGAACCTGCGCGCCTGGAACGACCGCTCCCGGGTGCTCCTCGGGTTGGACACCATCGACCTGGTGCAGCTGCACTGCCCCCCGACGCCCGTCTACTCCGACGACCGGGTCTTCGACGTGCTCGACGAGATGGTCGAGGAGGGGCGGATCCGCAATTACGGCGTGTCCGTCGAAACGGTCGACGAGGCGATGACGGCGCTCACCCGCCCAGGCGTGGCGAGCATCCAGATCATCCTCAACGTCTTCCGCCGCAAGCCACTGGAGAAGGTCCTGCCCACGGCGATGGAGGCCGGCGTCGGCATCATCGCCAGGGTCCCGCTCGCCAGCGGCCTGCTGACCGGCAGGTTCACCGAATCCACCACCTTCGCGCCGCAGGACCACCGGACGTACAACCGGCACGGCGAATCCTTCGACCAGGGCGAGACGTTCAGCGGCGTGCCCTACGACGTCGGGGTCGCGGCCGCCCGCGAGTTCGTGTCGCTCGTGCCGCAGGGCGTCACCCCGGCCCAGTTCGCGCTGCGCTGGATCATCGACCAGCCAGGCGTCTCCGTCGTGATTCCCGGCGCCAGCCGGCCGGACCAGGCGAAGGCCAACGCGGCCGCCGGCTCCCTGCTGCCCCTTACCCGGGAACAGCTGGACGCCTGCGAACGGATCTACGACGAGTACATCAGGAGCCACGTCCACGACCGCTGGTGACGGCGTGCAGGCCTCAGTGCTTGAACACCCGCACCGGACCGACGACCCGCAGGCCCACCCGGGCACCGAGCACCGGAGTCTCGTTCCCGTGCACGCGCGCCCGCACAGACAGCGGCCCGCCGGCCCAGCCCTGCACGTCTCCGGCGACATCCAGGTCGACCACCGCGTCGTGACCGAAGAAGCGCACGGTGGTGACGACGCCGGTGACTGCTCCCTGCTCGGGGGGCGTGAGCCGGATCTGTTCCGGCCGCAGCAGCACGTCGACGGGTCCGCGCGGCACGAACCCGACCACCGAGAGCATTCCGAGGCCTGAACGCACCTCTGGGCCGACGCCCTCACCGCGCACCATGACGGCGTCGCCCATGAACGACGCCACCTGGGGGTCGATCGGCTCGCCGTAGACGATGCGGGGGGCGGCCACCTGGAGCACATGGCCCCCACGGAGCACCGCCACCTCGTCTGCGAAGGACAGCGCCTCCCCCTGGTCATGGGTGACGAGGATGACCGTGGCGCCGGCGGCACGGAGGGCGCGCGCGGTCGCTTCCCGCGTCGCGTGCCGCAGGGTGGTGTCGAGGGAGGAGAACGGCTCGTCGAGCAGCACGACGCTGGGCTGCGGCGCCAGCGCCCTGGCCAACGCGACGCGTTGCTGCTGTCCACCCGAGAGCTGCGCGGGGTAACGGCCGGCGATCTCCGACGGCAGTTCCACGAGCTCCAGGAGTTCGGCGACCCTCTCCCGGTTGGCCCGCTCGCGGCCCCGGAGGCCGGCACGGGGCAGGCCGAAGGCGACGTTCCCCGCCACGCTGAGGTGCGGGAACAGCGCCCCCTCCTGACGGACGTAGCCGACGCCCCGTCGCTCGGGCGCCACCCAGGTGCGCGGGCCGGCGACGACGCGGCCCCCCACGCTGATCTCCCCCGCCGTCGGCCGGAGGAAGCCGGCGATGGCGCGCAGCAGCGTCGTCTTGCCGGAGCCGGAGTCGCCGAGGATCGCGGTGGTCGCGCCTTCCTTGACGCGCAGGCTCACCCCGTGGAGGATCTCGCTGGCCCCGTAGCCTGCGCGCAGTTCGCGCACGAGGACCTCGCTCATTTCGTGGCCCTTCTGTCGTGGGTGATCTGGCGCCGGAGCACCACCGTCAGCGGCACCGACAGCACGATCATCATCGCCGCGTACGGCGCGGCGGCCGCGTAGTCGAGTTCGTCGCTGGCCGCCCAGAACGACAGCGCCAGCGTGTCGGCGCCGGTGGGGGCGAGCAGCAGCGTCGCGGTGAGTTCGGTGGAGATCGCCAGTGCCACCAGCACGAAACCGGCCAACACCGACGGCGCCGCCAGTGGCAGCACCACCCTCCGGAACACGCCCGCGCCGCCTTGTCCCAGCGAGCGCGCGGCCTCCGCCAGTTCCGGTGGGGCCGCCGCCAGCCCCGAGCGGAGGGAGACCATCGCGCGGGGCAGGAAGAGCACTGCGTACGCCACCACCACCAGGGCCACGGTCTGGTAGAGCCCTGGCGCCCAGGTCACGGCGAGACCGACGAGCGCCAGCGCCACGACCACGCCGGGCAGCGCGCTACCGACGAAGGTGGCGCGCTCGAGGAGTGTGGCGACCCAGCCGCCGCCCCTGCTGAGGAGCAGCGCTCCGGGCAATGCCACCACCACGGCCGTGAGGCCACCCAGGACGGCCAGCCCCAGCGTCGACGCGGTGACGCGGAGGAGGTCGTCGGCCACGGCCCCGGACTGGCTGGTTCCGGTGAGGAGCCACCGCAGCACCAGCACCACCGGTACCGCCGTGGACAGCGCGGTCAGGAGCGTGAGCCCGGCGAGCGCTGGCCACGTCCACCTGCCCAGCGGCACCCGCGACGGCGGCCGCATGCTGCCCGCCCCGATCCTGGCGACGCGACGCGAACCGCGGCCAACCACCTCGAGCGTCAGGAGGCCGAGGCAGAGCAGGAGGAGGACGGAGGCCAGGAGCGAGCCCTGGGCGTCGCTGAAGCCGACGGCGTACTGCTGCAGGATCGCCGTGGTGAAGGTCTGGTAGCGCATCATGGCCAGCACGCCGTATTCGGCGAGGAGGTGGAGGGCCACCAGCAGGGCCCCGCCGCTCAGGGCGGGGCGGAGGCGAGGGAGGACGGCCCGACGGAAGGCCGCGAAGGGGCCCAGCCCGAGGGAGCGCGCAGCCTCCTCCTCTCCCTCGTCGAGCGCCCGCAGCAGCGCGGCCACCGGCAGGAAGACGAACGGGAAGTACGCCAGCGTGGTGACCAGCGCGGCACCGCCCAGGCCGACGAGGGCCGGCTGCCAGGAGATCCAGGCGTAGCTGGCCACGAAGGCGGGCACGGCGAGGGGCGCCAGCATCAGGGCGCGCCAGACGCCGGCGCCGGGGAGGTCGGTGCGCTCCACCAGCCAGGCCGCCCCCGTGCCGATCGCGACCGCGAGCGGCAAAGTGATGGCCATGAGAGCGGCCGTGTTGGTCAGCAGCATCCCGATCCGCGGCCGGAAGAGGTAGGCGGCCGCCTCTGACCAGCCCACCCCGAACCCGCTGGCCACCGTGACGACGATGGGGAGCAGGACGATCGCCGCGACGAGGGCGGCGGCCACCTGGAGCCAGGGGCGGCTAGAGGATGCCGGCATCAGTCATCAGCTTGGTGACCTCATCCGAGTTCAACGTGAACGGGTCCACCGGCGGATTGTCCAGGCTCTCCAGCGGCGGGAGCGCGGGGTCCGAGGCGACGCCCACGCCCACCGCGTACTCCATCGACTTGGAGTCGACGAGCACCTTCTGGCCCTCGGGGGAGGTGATGTAGGCCAGGAACTGTTGGGCCTGCTCGGCCTTGTCGCTGCTGGCGAGCACGCCGCCGGCCGACAAGGAGACGAAGGCGCCCGGGTCCTGGTGGCCGAAGAAGTGCAGCTGGGTGTTGCCCGAGCCCTCCTTGTTGCCGGCCTGGTCGCGGTACCAGTAGTAGTGGTACATGACGCCCACCGGCACCTCGCCCGCGTTGACGGCCTTCATCGTGGCGATGTTGTTCTGGTAGGCGTTGGCACCCCTCTGCAGGGCGACGAGCCAGGCGGCGGTCTCATCCTCGCCGCGGTCGGCGAGCATGCCCGCGACGATGGCCTGGAAGTCGGCGCCGCCGGGCGCGCAGCCCCAGCGGCCGTCCCAGGCGGGATCCGCCAGGTCCATCATCGATTTCGGCAGCTCCGCCTCGCTGATCTCGGAGGTGTTCCAGCACAGCACCGTCGAGCGGGCGGCGATCGCGATCCAGTCGGTGCTGGACGGCGCCATGGTGCTCGGCACCTGCTCCAGCGTGGTGGCGACGACGGGCGCGAGGAGACCGGCGCGCTGCACCACCGTCATGGCCGGGGAGTTCTCCGTGAGGAACACGTCGGCGGGGCTGCGGTCCCCCTCCTGCACGATCTGGTGGCCCATGGACGAATCGGAGCCTCGACGCACCTGCGTCTTCACCCCGGTGGCCGCCGTGAAGGCCTCGGCCCACGCGGCCGTCACGTTCTCGTGCTGCGAGGAGTAGATGAGGAGCGCCTCGGGGTCCGCGACGAACTCCTCACCGCCGTCGTCGCGGCTGCACGCTGCAACCGCGATCGGGGTGAGGGCGAACGCGGTGAGGAGGAGGCGTCGGCTGAGATGGGGGGTCACGAGGTGGTCCTCTCGGGGGTGGGGGAGGTACGGCGGAGGGGGACGAGGAGGTCTTGGAGGCGGGCGATCGGCGTGGCGGTGACACGCCAGAGCAGCACGCCCACGACGAGGGCGGCGACGGTGCGCACCAACCCGTGGTCGGTGAGGGTCCGCGAGACCAACGTCAGGACGTGGAACTGGATGAGGTAGATGTGCAGGCTGGCGGCGGCCAGCACCGTGACAACGGGGACGACCAGCCGGGGCAGCGGGACGCTGCGCACCAGCGCCAGGGCGATGATGCCGCCCGCGATCACCAGGTTGCGCGCGGTGTCGTCCGGGAAGTAGCCGAGGGTGCCCAGGAGCGCCATCGCCAGCGTCAGTTCCGTGCGACGGCGGGTGCGGGCGACGGCCAGCGCCATCCCGGCGGCGAACAGCCAGAAGACGGTGGGCAGCACGCCACGCATCGGGCCGTCGTACTCGAAGCTGAGGATGATGAAGCGCGCCACCAGCCCGACGAGGAGCAGCCCCATCGCCACCCGCCACGGGTCGTCGGTCCAGCGCCGGGCGATGGCCGGCCACGACAGCAGTGCGGTCACCACCAGCACCGCCAACACCAGGACGTCGACGAACCACAACTCGTTGCGGCCGCGCGTGGAGATGTTGCCGGTGGCCCAGTTCACCAGGAAGACGTTGCCCCAGCCGTAGCGGCCGTAGGCCATGCCGATGAGGGCGGTGACGACGGTGGGCACTGCCACGCCGATGAGCAGCCTGGCGCCGGCGCGCCAGCGGGCGACGGCTCCGGCTGCCGAGAGGCCGAACATCGCCGTGCTGTAACCGGCGACGGCCATGAGGGTGTGGGCACCGCCGAGGACACGGAACAGCTCGGCGTGCGAGCCGCAGATGA
Source organism: Tessaracoccus zhenghani (assembly GCF_054552775.1). Lineage (NCBI taxonomy): Bacteria > Bacillati > Actinomycetota > Actinomycetes > Propionibacteriales > Propionibacteriaceae > Tessaracoccus > Tessaracoccus zhenghani. The sequence goes on from NZ_CM137275.1 coordinate 2,149,808, forward strand.
TGATCGCGGCGATGGCGCGCAGGACCACGGACACCTCGACGCGCTGCCAGCGCCGGTGCGACGCCGGCGGGGCGTCGCCCGGGGCGGCGGAATCGACCAGGCTGCGCACGGGGCGGTGGTGCCAGTCCGCAGGGAGGTCGCCGAGCAGCGAGCTGAGCCGGGCAGAGGCCTGCACGTGGGTGAGGGAGTCGCCGCCCAACGCGACGAAGGAACGGTCCAGGTCGACGTCGGGCAGGCCCAGCACATCGCGCAGCACCCCGGCGACACGGACGGCGACACCGGGGGCGTCGATCCGCTGCCGCGAATCTGCGCACTCCTCCGGGTCTGTGGCCCGGACGAGGGCGTCGCAGCCGGCGCGGTCCACCTTGCCATTGGTCAGGCGGGCCAGCGGGAGGACGCCCACCCGGATGTGGCCCACCCCGACGCCGGCGGCGTGGCCGGCGAGGCGACGGACCCGGCTCGCCGTGTCGCCCGCGTCCTCCCCGGGCACGGGTTCGACGGCGACACGCAGGCCGGTGTCGTCCCCGGTGACGCACACCACCAGCCCGTCGTGCTCGAGGGTGGTCTCGACGCGGGCCAGGTCGATGCGCAGCCCCAGCACCTTCACGAACCCGGAGCGCCGCCCGACGATGCGCAGCAGGCCGCCGTCGAGCACGCCGAGGTCGCCCGTCCGCAGCTCGGTGACCATGCGGCCGAGGGCGAGGTCGTCGGGGTGTTGCGCGTAGCCGAGCATCACGCCCGGCCCGGTCACGACGATCTCGCCGCTGGTGCCGTCAGATTCGGGCACCGCACGGTCGAGACGCACCTCGGTGCCGGGGACAGGCCTGCCCACGGTGCCCGGCGATTTCGCCGTGGCGTCAGGCGACTGGATGGCGATGCGCGCGGTGGCCTCGCTCTGGCCGTACATGACGGCGACCCCCCAGCCGTGGCGCGCGCCCAGCTGTGCGGTGCGTCGCACCCGGTCCTCCCCCATGCGGCCACCGGCCTGCGTGATGAGCCGGAGCGACGGGTGCGGGCGCTCGAGGACCCCGGTGGTCTCCATGAGTTCCACCATGTGGGGGACGACGGCCAGCGTCGAGACGCCCGCGTCGACGGCGGTCCAGAAGTCGTCGTCGAGCACGGAGCCGCACGTCAGGGCGACCGACGCCCCGACGGCGAGGTGGCTGTGCAGCACGGACAGCCCGAAGCAGTAGTGCAGCGGGAGGCTCGTCGCGCCCCGGTCGTGTGCAGTGAGGCCGAGCGCCGCCGCGATGGCGTGGGCGTTGGAGGTGAGGTTGGCGTGCGACAGCCGCACGAGCTTGGGGGAACCAGTGCTGCCGGACGTGCTCAGCAGCAGCGCGAGATCCGGGTGGAGGAGGTGTCGCGGCTCCGGATCCTCGTGGAGGAAGTCGATGTCACCGTCGACCAGCTGCAGGTCGGCCGGCCAGGCCCGCCGCACGGCCTCTGCGGCGTGACCCTCGGGAAGGAGCAGCACGACATGGTCGGCCTCGAGCAGGGCCAGGTAGCCGACGATGTCGTCGACGGTGGGGCGCAACTGGACGTGGGCGAGACGTCGGTCGCCCGTGCGGAGGCGGGCCGAAAGTTCGTCCACCCGCCGACGCAGCGTGGCGTGGTCGACGACCTCCCCGTCGCCGGCGATGAGCGCCGGGGCCGTGCCGGAGACGCGCTCGATCGCCGGGAGAGGGCTCAGGGCCCGACCCTTGGTCAGCGTCCACGCTTCTTGCACGGGGTTAGGGTAACCTCAGCAAAATCTAATTGACAAGACGAGGCTATCGAAATTGGCTGCGGTGGACATCTGGTGGGACGACCTCCGCTCTGCGGACGTGGGTCGGGCAGCGGCCCTCCCGGACGCCGAGCGCGCCCGCCTCGAGGAACTGGACGAGCCCGCGGACAGGGGCCGGCGCCTGCTGGGTGCACTGCTGCTCCAGGAGGCGCTGCGGACCACGCGCGGCCTGCCGCCGGGGGCAACCGTGGAGCTCGACAGGACGTGTGAGACCTGCGGCGGTCCCCATGGGCGGCCGAGAGCCGCCGACGGCATGGGACCCTACCTCTCCGTCAGCCACTCGGGGCTCCTCGTCGCGGTCGCCGCCAGCTACCAGGCTGCTGTCGGCGTCGACGTGCAGCGCACAGCGGCTGCCGGGAAGACGTGGGACTGGGTGGTGGCGGAGGCGCGGTTCAAGGCGGGCCTTCCCGAGGGGGCGGGCGTCGTGCTGCGGCTCGATCCCCCGCTCGCCGGCTACACGGCCGCCCTTGCGGTCGCGGCGGACGAGGCGCAGGTCGTCCATCACCGCTAGCTTCGCCCCCACGTCCGCCCCTGGTCGCGATTCGGACACTCACGAGCAATTGGATGGGGTCACGGGTTCGGTAACAGCGTTTGTCGGCGTGTCGCGTCCGTGACCCCATCCAATTGCTCACGGAACCCGGCCGCCGGCTCACTGCACGAGCCGCACGTCGTCCCCAGTGAGGTTGGCGCGGAAGCCGCCGCCGACCACCTTCACGCTCCGCAGCACCACCCCCTCGGGCAGGCCCTCAATGGCGTACTCGAACGTGATCAGTTCCCGCACCGCATCTCCGAGGAGCTCGGAAATGAACCGGGGTCCTCCGAGGTCGATCGAGGTCGGCACCATCACCAGTTTGCCGCCCACGACATCGACGGTGCCGGTGGCCGCCACGGGGAGGCTCCGTCCCAGGGCCTCCACCGTGGTGTCGACGCGCGCCTCACCCCCACCGGCCGCGCTCAGCGTGGTGTTCGGGTTGATCTGCGCGGCCACGACATGGAACGGCACCGTTGCCGTCAGGTCGAGGTGCCGCGCGACGAGCCCGTCCGGCCCGGAGATGACGTCGGTGCCGGTGCCGACGACGTCCTGGAGCGGTGTGCCCGCGGCGAAGACCGAACCGGCGTTCAGGGAGATGTCACCGAGCCACACCTCGTTCTCCTCGAGGTCCGTGGGCGGGGTGGCCTCGGGTACTGGTCCGGCCGTCGTCGACGTGTCGTCGCTCGGCGGGGCGCCGGTGGGGTCGACCGGGCGCGAGATCGACAACCAGAACAGCAGCAGTGCGAGCAGCAGGATGCCGAGCATCGCGAGGGCGCCGATGGCCCAGTCGAGCACGCGGGAGCGCAGCCGGCGCCGTGGAGCGGGAACCAGGTGGCTCCCTCCCCCGAACGGCTCATTCGTGACAGCGCCGGGCGAGTAGGCGTGGCTGCCGTGCGACTGTGGCGGCCCGTCAGGAAACTGCACGTGCTTTCCTGACGCGCGGGCGCCTCTCGCGCAGGATGTCCGACGGCCAACTGCTGAAGGTCCCCACCAGCGTGATCAGTGACGGGACGAGCAGCGCCCGGACGATGAACACGTCGATCAGGATTCCCACCCCGAGCAGGAAGCCCAGCTCGTGGAAGGGCCCCAGCGGGACGAGCGCGAGGAGCCCGAAGCTGGCGGCCAGCGCGAGGCCCGCGGAGGTGATCGCACGGGTCGATTCCGGGGTGGCGACGAGGAGGGCGTCCCTCATCGACCGGTTGCGGGCCTCCTGCCAGATGTGGCCCACAGCGAAGATGTTGTAGTCGGAGCCAAGGGACAGCAGGAGCACCGACGCGGCGAAGGGGACGTAGAAGGTGAGGTCGTCGTGCCCGAGGAAGTCCTGGAAGAACAGCACTGACAGGCCCAGCGTCGCCCCGAGCGCCAGGACGCTGGAGGCGAGAAGGTACAGCGGGGCGATCAGGGCACGCAGGAAGATGACCAGCAGGAGCAGGTTGACGGCGAGCGCGACGATGGCGATCCGGAAGAGGTCGTTGGTGGTGTCCACGATGACACCTGAAGCCAGCGCGGTGTCGCCGCCGACGTGCGTGGTGACCTCGCCCAGCCCCGCACCAGCGGCGAGCTGCGGAAGGGCGGCTTCCACGCGCCCCAGCGTGTCGATCGCCGTCGCCTCCAGTGGCGTGCTGTCGAGGATGACCAGGAAGCGCACGGCGTCACCCGACTTCGCGGTGAAGGCGCCGACGTCGTCCGCGGCCGGGAGGTCGCCGGGTCCGATCACGCCGGCCACTCCCGGTTGGGTCTTGAGGGCCTCACCGAACTTGGCCACCTCGTCGGCCTTCTCCCCCACGCCGGGTGACTCCACCACGATCTCGGTCGGGGACACGATGCCCGGGGCGAATCCCTTGCCCGCCGCGTCTGCTGCCTGCTGCGCGCTGGTGGTCTCCGGCAGGGATTGGACGAATCCGAGGCCGAGGTCGAGGTTGCGCGCCTGGTAGGCGGCGGCACCCAGGCCGGCCACGCACACCAGCACCAGGACGAACGCGGAGCCGCGGCGCGCGACTGCCCGGGTCAGGAGCGAGGGCCGATCGCGCGACTTCGCGGGTGTGGCCGCCAGGGTTCGCGGCCAGAACGCGCCGCGACCGAGGATGGCCAGCAGGGCGGGCACGAGGGTGACGGCCACCACGAGCCCGGTCAGCACGGTGAGCGCGAGCGCGGGCCCGAACCCCCGGAAGAGGGGGGACTGGGCGACGAGGAGCGAGGCTGTTCCCGCCGCGACAGTGATGCCGGCCACAGCGACGATCGGCGTGACGGAAGCGGTGGCCAGGCGGGCCGCCTCGAGGCGTTCGTGGCCCTCCCGGAGCCTGCTCCGCAGGCCGGAGAGGTAGAAGATGCAGTAGTCGGTGACGATGCCGAGGAGCAGCGCGACGATCAACGGCCGCAGGTCTGCCGGGATCGACACGTCCATCATGGTGGCGGCCCAGCCCGAGACGCCGAGTGTGACGAACACCGCAGCCCCCACCGAGACCAGCGTCAGGGCAGGCGCTGCCAGCGAGCCGAACGTCAGCGCCACGATCGTCAACACCGCGAGGACGGTCACCGCCTCGACGATGTGGACGTAGGAGTTCAGGACGAGGCCCTGGGCCGCGCGCGCCGGAATGGAACCGGTGACGCCCACGTACCCGTCGGATGGGTCCGTCAGTTGCTCGGCCGCGAAGTCCTCGACGATCCGGGTCTGCTCGAAGAAGTTCAGCGCGGGGTCAGCGAAGACGTAGGTGAGGACTGTCGTGTTCTTCTCTGCGGCACCGGGGAAGGCTCCCTCGGCGTTGGGGACCGGGATCGCGCCCAGCAGCTGGGTGTCGTACTTGCCCTGGTTGATGGCGATGCCGCGCATGACGGCCTCGGCCTGGACCACGGGGGGCAGGCCCTCCGGGTTGCGCTGCACGATCGCCGCCCGCGCGAGAAGGGGGAACTCGAACAACTCCAGGGACCGCTGTTCGGCCGCGAAGCTGTCGTCGTCGGCGCCGAGCGCCTCGATGTCGCTGGCGGTGCCCTGCATCGGGGGAAGGAGCAGTGTCGCCGCAGCAGCCGCCGCCACCCAGCCGATGACGATCACCCAGCGCAGGGCGACGATCGCCTGGGCGTAGCCGTACCAGACAGCGGCCATGAAGCCGCGGCGGGGCTCCGTCTCGGGCGGCGCAGGTGCCTGGCTCATGGGGTCTCGCTGGGGCTGGGCGACGGAGAGCCGGACTCGCTGGCCTGCGGCGACTTCCCGGCCTGCTCGAGGCATTCCTCTGACGCTCCGTCGGCCACCTCGCGCGCGTCCTGGAGACGGTCAAGGGCCTCCTGCAGGGCGCGTGCGTCCTGTGACTCGGCGCCCTTGGCGAGATCCTCGACGGCCTGGTCGACCTCGACGTTGTACTCGGCCGCCCGCACGCACGCCTCAGAGACGTCGACCGACCCGGTGGAGGCATCCGCGGTGGGAGATGCCGACGGGGTGGGGCTTGCGCTGATCACGGACTGTGCCTCCAGTGGGGTGGCCCAACCGATCCCCAGGAGGACGACGCCGGCGGCTGCGGCCAGCGCGATCCCTGCCAGGAGCCCGATCAGGAGCATCACCCAACCGCTCAATGGATTGCCACTCCGGCGCGACGCGCTCCGGTGCTCGCCAACTGTCATCGATCCTCCTGGTGGTGTGATCGTCATCGGCCCGTTGGGGCGTCACAGTACTGCGATGGTACGGGTCAGACGCGCGTTGCATGAGGCTTTTGCGAAGGATGTGGCGACATGCCATCACTACCCATCGCGCGGGTTGTACATCTCGATGTCGACCACACCGGGCACCTCGGCGAGTTGCGCCATCACGTCGCGCAGCGGGGGGCCGGCCCGGAACCTCATCTGCGCGGTGATGAGGCGGCGACCTCCGGATTCCTTGCCCCGCGTGGACACCAGGGTGGTCTCGCAGCCGAGCGCCGCCACCTCGGCCAGCACACTGCGCATCACCCCGCGCCCGTCCTCGTAGGTCAGTTCCATGATCGAGCGTTCCCCCGAGCGGGGCAAAAGCCGCCCCAGGGGCGCCACGACGAGCACGGCCACGAAATGCAACAGGGTGGCGAACGCGGCCAGCGGCAGCAGCCCGGCGCCGCACGCCATCCCGATGGCAGCGGCCAGCCAGATCGACGCCGCGGTGGTGAGACCCCGCACCACGTCGCGGTTCACGAAGATGACGCCGGCGCCCAGAAAGCCGACACCGGAGACGATCTGGGCCGCGATGCGGGAGGGGTCGCGCGTCACCTGGTACTCCGCCATGTAGACGAACCCCTCCACCGAGATGAGGGTGAACACGGAACTGCCGAGGCCCACCAGCGCGTGGGTGCGGATGCCGGCGGCCTTGTGGAAGAACTGCCGTTCCCACCCGATCAGGGTGCAGAGCACGAAGGCGAGCCCGACCAGGCCCATCTGGTGCGGCACCTGCGCCCAGTCGAAGAGCGCCTCAAGCGGCAACATTGCTGCCGCCCACGAGCGTCATCATCAACTCACAGGCCATCGAATTCGACCAGCTGAACCAGGGACGGGTGAACCGGTTCGGGTCGTCGACGTCGAATCCCTCGTGCGTCCATCCCGTGCCGCCGTCGGTCGCGAGGATGGTCTCGAGGCAGGCCCGGGCCTCGTCCGGAGTTCCGGTGAGGCCCTGAACTGCCAGGGCGATGTGCCACACGTGGCGCGGGGGGGTGTGGGGACTGCCGATGCCCGCCGCGTGCCGTCCCGAGTAGTAGAACGGGTTGCTTTCGCTGAGCACCCAGGCCCGAGTCGCCTGGTAACGGGCATCGTCGCGTGCGACGTCCGAGGTCAACGGCAGCGACAGCAGCGACGGCATGTTGGCGTCGTCCATGAACAGCTGCCCGCCCCGCCCGTCGACCTCGTAGGCGAAGCGCCCGTCGACACAGCCATGCTGCTCCACTCCCCCGGCGATCTCAGCCGCGAGCGAGGCGGCATCGATGTCCAGTTGGCCGTCGCCCCACTGGCGCGCGAACTCGAGGATCTGCCGCAACGCCCTCAGGGCCATCAACTGGGCGGGCACGTTGTAGCCGAAGGTGCAGGCATCGTCAGAGGGGCGGAACCCGCTCCAGGTCATGCCGGTCCAGGCGACCGGCGTGCCACGCCCGTCCGGCCCCAGGGTGTCGCCGGGCTCAGAGTCGCGGACGTGGCGGTAGGTGGATTCCTCGAAGTGCCGCTGTTCGGTGCGCCACTGCGCGACGATGGCCCGGCACCCGGCGCCGACGGCCTCGTCCAGGTGACGCGCGTCCCCGGTGGCCCGCCAGAGGCGGGCGGCGAGGTCGACGGCGAAGGCGAGCGAGTCGATCTCGTACTTGCGCTCCCACACCCCCGGGTCGAGCTCCAGGTCCTCGGCGTCGAAGTGCGCGCCCGTCGGCCCGTCGTTGAAAGCGTTGGCGTAGGGGTCGAGCGCGATGCACGCCCACTGACGGGCGACGACCCCCCGCAGGACGGCCGCCACCTCCGGGACGTGCGCCAGGCGCAGGAACGGCAGCACCTGGGCCGAGGAGTCGCGCAGCCACATGGCGGGGATGTCGCCGGTGATCACGAAGACGCCTTGGGGGCCACACGTCATGGTGGTGCCCCAGGTGTCGAGCATCATCGCCTGGAAGCGCTCCGCCGCAACGGCGCCGAGGGAGCCCTCGATGCGGCTGGCCCAGTCGCGGATCTCCGCGACGAGGAGGTCGCCTGGTGGGTTGGTGATGGGACGCATGATCTTCCGTTCAGGGTGAGGTGGTGACGGTGGGTTCGCGGCACCAGTTGACTTCCATGGCGGTCAGCCGCTGGAGATGCCGACCCAGACCCTCGAGGCTCCCGGAATCCCCGGCGGTGCCGGCCCAGAGCTGTTGGGCCAGGGCGCTGCCACGCGGCCACAGCAGGTTCTCGGCCCGACCCCAGGTGCGCACGTACTCCGTCCACAGTTGGAACTGGCCGCCGAGCAGATGCCGCTGGGAGGGTCCGTCGAGCCGGAGTTCCCCGGCGAAGCCCGCCACGTCCCCCAACGTGGTGGGTCCTGCGATGGTCAGCGGCTGGTCCGGGCCCTCGTACTGCCCGTAGTCCAGGTACGTGTACTGACTGGGTGCGGCGATGACGTCGAAGCCTCGGGCGGCGGCCTCGGCGATCGCCTGCCGGTCTCGCCACACCATGACGGTGACTCCCTCGGGCGCGCCGAGCTCCAGCACTTCGTCCCACGCCACCGGCCGCCGTCCGGCAGCCAGCACGTGCCCACAGATCCGGCGCTCGAACCACGCCTGCGCCTCGGCCCCGGTCGTGATGCCCTGCTCGGCCATCAACGACAGGGAGGCGGGGTGCGTGAACCACTCCTCGGAGGGGCACTCGTCCCCACCGATGTGGATGGGCGAGCCCGGGAACAACTCCATCACGGCGTCCAACACGTCGAAGCAGAAGCGCACCGACTCCTCGGTCAGCGCCAGCACGTGGTGCGACACTCCGAAGCATGTCCGCGGGTGGCTCACGTGGTCGCAGGCGCCCAGGGCCGGATAGGCGGCGATGGCCGCCTCCATGTGCCCCGGCATGTCGATCTCCGGCACGATGGTGATGCCGAGTTCGGCGGCCCTGGCCACCAGGCGGCCGATCTCCTCCACGGAGTAGTGGCCCCCGTGCGGGCGACCATCGTGCTGGGGGAAGTCGTCGCGGTCGTCGGCGTCCGGGGGCGGTTGGTGTCCGGGCAACGTGCCGGGGCGCCACGCGCCCTCCTCCGTCAGGCGCGGATACTTCGCCACAGGCACCCGCCAGCCCTGATCGTCGGTGAGGTGCAGGTGGAGGACGTTCAGCTTGTGGGCGGCCATCACCTCCAGATGCTTGAGCAGCCCGTCGAACGGGAGGAAGTGCCGCGCCACGTCGATCATCGAACCGCGCCACGCGAAGGCGGGTTCGTCCGCCACCTCCAGGCAGGGCACCACGAGGTCGCCAGGCTCCATGGGGCCGGGCCCGTGCACCTGGGGCGGGAGCAGCTGCAGCAGGGTCTGCACCGCCCACCCCTCGCCGGCGTCATCGCCGGAATGGATCGTCACCCCGTCGGAGGTGACGACGACGAGGTACGCCTCGGGGGCGAGTTCCCCGTCGCGGTGGAAGTCGACGCCGATGCCGTCGCCCGTGATGACGGAGACGCCGGCCGCCGTGCCGAGGCGCTCGGCGAGCAGGCGAGCACCCGGTCCGCCGCCCCGCACGGGCAGCGGATCCGGGAGTTGCAGGGCACCGTCGTGCGCGGCCAGGTGGCGGGGAGTAGGCAGCAGGATCATGAGCGGACCTCCGGTTCCCACGCCGTGATCCTGGGGTCGGTGAGGTCCGGCACATTCACGTCGCCGAGGTGCCGGGTCTCGGGGCCGATGGTGACGACGAAGGCGCCCGAGGCGCGCGCGGCCGTGGCACCCATGGGCGAGTCCTCGAACACCACGCAGTCCTCGATCGACACGCCGCAACGGGCGGCCGCCGCCAGGTAGAGGTCCGGGGCGGGTTTGGGCCGCTCGACGTCCTCGGTGCCCAGCGCCGCGGTGAACAGGTCACCCCACCCGAGCGCCGAGACCACGTGCTCGACGATGGCGGTGGGCGAGTTCGACGCGATGGTGATCGGCATCGTCGCGCTCAGACGCTCGATCAGCGCGAGGGCCCCGGGCGTCGGGCGCACGCCACCCGCGAGGTTGGCCATGATCAAATTCGTCATCCGCTCCGACAGTTCGGTTCGATCGGCGTCGGGGTACTCGCGCAGGAAGTCGTCGACGACATCGCTCACCGTGCCGCCCAGGACCCCCTTGCCCGTGGCATCGCCGCCCACCTCCTCCCAGAGTTTCCGGGTCGCGGCGAACCAGGCGTCCTCCGAAGCCACCAGTGTGTTGTCCATGTCGAACAGGACGGCAGCCACGCGTTGGGGCAGCCGTTTTCCGGTGGTCGTCGTGGCGATCAATGGTCCTCCAGGAGTCGTGGATCCCCCAGCATAGCCAGAGATGATTATGTTTGAACATTTCGAGCGAGTTTGCTCAATTCGGGCGACCGAAGGGTAGATTCCCTGCCATGCTGGCCTCTCCCACCGTCGACCTGCTCACTGTCGGCCTGTCGTACCGCGACCTCATCTTCACCGGCGTCCAGACCCTGCCCGCCCCCGGCGAGGAGCGCTACGCGGAGGGCCTGCACGAGATGTGGGGCGGCATCGCCACCATGGCCCGCGTGGGCGCGGCGCTCGGCATGAAGACCGCACTCGCGACCGCCGTCGGCTCAGACGACGCCAGCGTGCGGCTGCTCAGCGACGCGCAGGCCGCCGGCATCGACACGAGCCTGACGGCCCGGCACGACGGATGGCGGCTGCCTGTGACCGTCGCCATGTCGCTGCCCCACGATCGGGCCATGCTCACCGTCGAGGACGCGCCCCCCGCCGACGTGGCCGCTCATCTGGAGGCGGAGACCTTCCGGGTGCCGGCCATCATCGTCGACCTCCGCGACCCCGCCGCCCCGTGGCTGCAGCGGTCCCGCGCCGCCGGCTCCACGGTGTTCGCCTCCCGCGGCTTCGATGCCACCGGGCAATGGGGCGACGACGAACTCAGCGGCCTGGCCGGCACCGACGTGTGGATGCTCAACGACATGGAAGCCACCGCCTTCACCGGGCTGACCGACCCCGTGGCGGCAGCGCGCCACCTCTCCCGGCGCGTGCCGCTCGTGGTGGTCACCCGGGGCGCGGCGGGCATGGTGGCCGTCGATGCCCGCACCGGCGCAGAGGCATCCGTGCCGGCCTTCCCAGTGTCCCCGCTCAGCACCATCGGCGCCGGCGACACCACGCTGGCGGCCCTCGCCTTCGCGCACACCCTCCCCGGCACCGGCCTGGAGGATCATCTGAACCTCGCGGCCTTCATCACCAGTTCGGTGCTCGCCTCCCCGGAGGGGGCCGCGACCCCGCCCACCCTCCGGCAGTTGCGGGCGCGATTGGCGCAGAACGCGGATCCCCGGGCCGGGCGCCTGCGCGAAGTGCTGGACGCGAGGTGAGCTCCGCGTTCTCGCTGTTGGTGCTCGGCGACACCCAGTACCTCTTCGACGGGCAACGCCGCCGGCCGGAGTTCCTGGCGGAAACCTTCCACCACGTGCACGCGCTCGTCGACCGCGGCACCGTCGCCCCCGTCCGGCACATCGTCCACGTAGGTGACGTGACCGAGCACGGCTGGCCCGAGGAGGTCGACGCCGCGCAGTCCGCCCTCGCGGACGGGGCCGCCCTGTTCGGGCGACCGGGCATGACCATCGCGACGGGCAACCACGACGTGGCCCACCATTCCGACGACACTCGCGGGCCCACGCCCTTCTTGGACGCGTTCGGCGCAGGCTCCGCACTGCTGCCTGGCACCCACGCGCACGCGCTCCTCCACGGGCCGGGTGGTTACTCCTCGTGGCGGGTGGTCAGGGCAGCCGACGACATCGAGCTGGGCGTCCTGGCCCTGGACTGGCGCCCGTCGGAGGACGGATGGCGCTGGGCCGACGACGTGCTGGCGGTGCACGCCCACCTGCCGACGGTGGTGGTGAGCCACGAGGCCGCCTCGCGGGGGGCGCTGACCACCCACGGCGACCGGGTCCAGGCCTTGCTCGCGCACCATCCCCAGGCGTTCCTCGTGCTCGGCGGCCACGAGTGGCCCAGCACCCGCGTGACCGTCCCCGGGCGCGAGTACCACGCCGTCAACTACCAGGAGCTTCCGTTCGGCGGGGCGGGGGCGGCGCGCATCTACGAGTTCGACCCGCGCCGCGGCGTGTGCCAGGTGGTCTCGTTGTGCCCCGCGGCCGGCCTGCCCGCCATCGGGCGCTCGGTGGAGGCGCGCCGACGCCTGGCCCTCAGCGGCGCCGAGGACCAGTTCTGCTTCGCGCTCCCGGAGGCCCTCGGCGGGCGTGAGACACCGTGGCAGTCCGACGGCCTGCGCCTCGTGGCCGATCTGCGGCCGGACGGCGAGACGGAGTTCGACCTGACCCTGCCCGGACGCTTCGTGCTGCAGGTCGACGCGACGCTCCCCGCCGCGATGCAGGACGGCTGGCAGGTGCTGCTGGCCCGGCTGGGCGAGGCTCCTGGGGGCTCGGCCGAGCCCCTCGCGGCCATGAGCCTCTCATCGGAGAACTTCCTCGGGTGGATGGCCTTCACGCGCTGCGGCGAGACCTGGGCGAACTCACACGAGTACGCACCGGGGGCCCAGGTGAGCATCGTCGTGGCCAACGGGCCGGAGCCCGGGATGTGGGTCGACGGTGACGCGGTAGGGCGGGTGGATGCCCACCTCGGAGAACCGCTGGCTCAGGGCACCTGGCGGTGGCGCATCGGCGCCGGAGAATACGACGGCCAGTGGGCCGACCCCTTCCGCGGCGAGGTGCGCCGCGTGCGGGCGTGGGCCGCCTGAGGCCACCTCACCACTCGAAGGACAGATCCCGGCTGGGGCCCAGGGCCTCGATGCCACGCTGAACACCAACCCCCTCCGCATCCCACGAGCCCTGGCGGATGCCCAGCGCCTCGAGCAGCAGCCACATGACGTCCTCGCTCCGCAACACCGACGGGGCCGCCAGGACCTCGGGCAGGCGCCCGCCCACCCGGTGCGTGATGAGGAAGCTGCGGCGCACCTCCACCTCGTCTTCTCCGTGGCCGCCCTGCGGCTTGTGGCCGTGGTCGGTGGTGACCGCGATCAGCCAGTCCTCGCCCAACTGTTCATGGCGTTCCGACACCGCCTTCACGAGATGCCGCGTCCATTCGTCGGCGTGGCGCAAGGCTGCACGGTACTCGTGCGAGTCTGCACCGTGTGCGTGCCCGGCCGCGTCCACGCCCTCGAAGTACACCACCGAGGCGTCCGGACCTTCGTGCAACAGGCGCCACGCCGCCCAACTGGCCACCGCCGCGTCGGCTGCGGCGATCCCCTCCTGGGTCCCGGGGTGGAACACCTGGTGCTGCCCGGTGCGCTGCTGGTCTGCGCGGGCCTGGAGGATGGGGCCGGGGGACTTCACGAACGCGTCCCAGGTGGCGGCAGCCATGGTGCGGGCCGCCGGGTTGGCGAAGTAGATCCTGGAGAGGATGTCGGGCCGGCGGGCGAGGTCGTGGCCGACGAACTCGTTCCACCAGACGTTGCACTGTTCGTGCGTGGAGCCTGTCAGGATCGAGGCCCAGCCCGGTCCGGAATCCGTTGGCGGGGTCATCCACATGGGCAGGATGCGCCCCTGCGAGTGGCCCGCATCCGCCATGAGGCGCGCCAGCGTCGGCATGAGCGGCCCCTCGGCGGCGGCCGCACTGACATCGGTCGTGTTGTCCTCGCCGCCGGTGCTGAAGCGGTCCTCGGAGGGATGGTCGGGAGCGGCGAAGCCCGGGTCCCCCGCGACGGCGCCCGGAAGTGCGAGGTCGACTCGGACGCCGTCGATGCAGATCAGGAGCAGCTTCATGCGCTCGTCCGAACCCGGAGGGTGAGGATCTGGAACGGGTGCAGCCGCAGCGTGACCGGGTCGGCCGCCGCACCGGCGGGAAGTTGCTGGGTCGCCTCTTCGACGGGTGCCTCCAGCAGGTCGACTTCGGTGATGGTCGCCGCGGGCAGCGCGAGATCCAGCGTCAGCCTGCTGCGGGCGCCCGCCGCCTCGTGCAGCCGCACGATGATGTCGCCTGAGCCGTCGAAGGCGGGCTTGATCGCGTCGAGCACCGCCCACGACTGGTCGTCGGTGGGCGTCAGCGCCACCAGTGGGGGCAGCTCGACGGACCCGTCGAGCACCCTCAGCGGCTGGTTGAGGCGAGTCCCTGCGTGATGCGACGCCGCAAGATCCGTCCCGACGGTGAGGCTGTAACGCAGCGTGTGCCGGCCCGCGTCCGCCGCCGGGTCAGGCGAGTTGGGCGCCCGCAGGAGACTGAGTCGGGCCTCGACGCCGGCCGTGGGGGCATGCTCCGAGCCGCCGGCGGGGACGACGTCGTGACCGTAGCCGCCGTTGGTGCTGAGGGTGACGCCGTAGCCCGGCTCACGGAGCCACAGCCACCGATGACCCACCGTCTCGAACCTCGCGTGGTCCCAGGAGGTGTTGACGTGGATGGGGCGTTCGATGTGACCGAACTGGATCTCCGCCGCGGAATGGGTGGCGCGCACGTCGAGCGGGAACGCCACCTTGAGCAGCTTCTCCCGCTCGCGCCAGTCCACATCGGCGACGAAGTCGACTGCGGCCGAACCGGCATCCAGCGAGATCGCCTGCGTGACCCGGGACCCGCCGAAGCGACGCGTCACGTGCACCGTGGCACGCAGCGCGGAATCGGCGACGACCTCGATGGTCTCCACCGCGGTGAGGTCCTGCGACGACCGCAGGTACTGCGCCTCCAACTCCCAGGCGTCGAAGCAGCTGGGGTGGTCAGGGTGCAGGCGCAGCACGTTGGCCCGCTGGCCGGCCGGCAGCACCTCTCGCTCGGCGCCCAGGTCGAGCACGGAACTCAGGGTCCCATCCGGTTCGATGACGACGCGGACCAGCCCGTTGCCCAGCACAATCCGTCCCTGCTCGTGGGTCACGGTCACCGGAGCCACCTGCTCAGGGAGGCCGACGTCCGGGGCCAGCACGCTGGCCGAGAGCGGCGCCACCGAGACCAGCCGAAGCTCGTCGCCCACCGCCACCACTTCCGTACGGCTCACGTCGGAGGGGTTGACGACAGAGCGTCCGCCCTCGCCGCGGAGGTGCGCCCATGCGGCGTGGAGCAGTTCGTCGATCTCCGCCAGGATGGCGTCGTATTCGGCGATGGCTTCGCGGTTGACCCAGCCCGTGCTGCTGCCGGGCAGGATGTCGTGGAACTGGAGCACCAGGACGCGGCGCCACAGCTCCTCGAGCTTCTCATGCGGGTAGTCGTGCCCCGAGCGTGCGGCGAGGGTCGCCAGCCATTCGGTCGCCTGGAGCGCGGCTTCACTGCGGCGGTTGCCCTGCTTGAGGGCCATCAGCGACGTGAAGATGCCCCGATGGAACTCGAGGTACAGCTCGCCGGACCAGACAGCAGGGTCGTACTCGGCCCGGGCCGCCTGTGCGAACTCGTCCGGGGAGCCGTGGGACACGACGGGGGCTCCTTCGAGATCGGCGAAGCGGCGGACCCGCTCGACCATCTCGCGCACCGGCCCTCCCCCACCGTCCCCGTAGCCGTACGGGAGCATGGAATGCGTCGCGCGGCCCTTCTCCTTGAAGTTGCGCTCCGCCCCCAGCACCTCCTCGGCGCTGACGATTGAGTCGTACGAGTCGCACGGCGGGAAATGCGTCCAGATGCGGGTGCCGTCGATGCCTTCCCACCAGAAGGTGTGATGGGGCAGCTTGTTCGTACGGTTCCAGGACAGCTTCTGGGTGAAGAACCACCGCATGCCCGCAAGGCGCGCGATCTGGGGCAGTTGCCCGTTGTAACCGAACGAATCCGGCAGCCAGAGGCAGTCGGTGGTCACGCCGAATTCGTCCTTCATGAACCGCAGACCGGAGGTGAACTGGCGCACCAAAGACTCGCCGCTGGGCATCATGGCGTCGGGCTCGACCCACATCCCGCCGACGAAATGCCATTGGCCGCGGTCGATGGCGTCGCGGACGCGCCCGTACACCTCCGGCGAATCCTCCTTCACCCAGGCGTGGTGCTGGGGCGCGGAGTTCGCGAAGTGGAAGTCCGGGTACTCGTCGGCCAGCGCGACGACGTTGCTGAAGGTGCGCACGATCTTGCGCCGGGTCTCGCGGATGGGCCAGAGCCAGGCGGTGTCGATGTGGGCGTGACCGATGGCGGTCATGTGCTGGGCCGAGCCTGCGGCCCCGCTCGTCAGCAGGGGTTTCAGGATCTCCCGCGCCCGGCTGGCGCCGGCGGCCACCCCGTCCGCGTCGACGACGTCCGCGGCCTCCTCGAGACCCCGCAGGAGCACGGCGCGCCAGGTGGAATCCACCGGCAACTGCCGCATCAGGCCGTCGAGCACGTCGAGGTCGAGGTGGAGACCCCACACCTCGTCGTCGCGTTCGACCACCTCGGCGCCGCCGAACCGCCACACGGGTCGGTCAGAGCGGGTCAGGATGTCCCCCTCCTGCGTCGACTGGCCGAGCTTGAGCGTCATGTCCGGGTTCGAGGCAGCCTCGACCATGAGTTCCAGGGTTCCGTCGTCACCGACGAGGTTCCTCTGCTCCGCGAGCGAGCCGAAGGTGAGGGGCACCGTGCGGTTCATGGGGTTGACCGCCTTCAACGGCCAGCCGTCCGTCGTGTAGACCATGCCCTCGGACTGGTTGCCTGCCCAGTCGCCGACGAACCCCAGGTCGATGCGCAGTTCGAGCCGCCCCTTGGCGTCGTCGGCGGGCACAGCGCCGCGGACCTTCAACCACCAGGTGGACCAGGCCGGCCCCCAGAGGGTGTCGACAGGGAACGGCTCGTACTGCGCCCCGGCCGCCTCCTCGAAGGGCACCGGTTCGCCCGGGACCCGCCACGCCGTGACGTCCAGCGGGGCGACGACGCGGTAGACGCCGCCGGCGACCCGCTCGCGCAGGCGCTCCAGGCGTTCCTCGACCAGCTCGCGGTTGTCGTGCATCAGGCGTTCTCCTTGAGGTAGGACAGGTCGTCGAAGTTGGCAACGAGGTCGTCGAGGAGCTCCTCCGCCACGCGGAACGAATCCACCAGGGGGTGGTGGGTGAGCGCCAGCAACGCATCAGGGCGTGACTTGTTGACGGCGGCGTCGATGGTGCGCTGCTCCACGTACTTCGCGTTGACCACCATGCCGCGGCCGTGCTCGGGCACCATCGCGCCCGGCAGCGGCACGACGCCGTTACCGTCCACCCGACAGGGGATCTCGATGACTGACGAGTCGCTCAGGTCAGGGAGGATGCCGTTGTTGGCGACGTTGAGGATCAGCTCGGCCGGCACGTCGTTGGCGATCGCGTGCATGATGGCCAGCGCCACCTTGTCGTACCCCCCGGTCTCGAGATCGGCGTCATCGCGCTCGAAGTTTCCTGCGGCTTCCCGGTTGGTCGCCATGTAGGTGACCTCCCGTTCGAGGCGGGTGCGTTCCCACAGGTCGTAGGCGCTCGACTGCTCGATGCCCAGCGACTCGTAGAACCCTCGCTGCTGCTTCATCAGGAAACGTCCCCGGGTCTGGTCCGTGCCGCTGTCGATGGTGAGGTCTTCCCGGGAGAAGTAGTAGTAGTGCAGGTACTCGTTCGGCACGGCGCGCAGCGCCTGGACGAGTTCCGCGCCGAAGAGGCGGCCCTCCTCGAAGCTCTCGATCAGGTCGGGGCGTTCGAACAGCCGAGGCAGCACATCCACGCCGTCGACCTCGAGACCGGTCAGCCACCCCAGGTGGTTCAGCCCGGCATAACGGATCTTGATCCTGTCGCTCCCGGTATTCATGAGGGCCACGTCGGGCGCCACGAGACCGGCGCGCTTCAGGACGTCGATGATCCTGCGGACCATGCCCACCGGCGAGTCGCAGATCCCGATGACGCGCTCCCCGAGGTGCCGCTGCATGACCTCCGTGATCACGCCGGCCGGATTGGTGAAGTTGATCACCCAGGCCTCCGGCGCCAACTGTTGGATGGCACTGACGATCTCCAGCACCGCAGGGATGCCCCGCAGCGCATAGGAGATGCCGCCGGCACCCACCGTTTCCTGGCCGATCACCCCGTGGCTGAGGGAGATCTGTTCGTCGAGGGCGCGGCCCGCCGTGCCGCCCACCCGGACGGCCGAGAAGATGAAGTCCGTGTCGCTGATGGCCTCGCGCAGGTCCGTCGTGCTGACCACCTCAGGCGCAGCGTCGGACGCCTCGGAAAGCTCGCGGAGCACGCGCGTGATGGCCTGCAGCCGGGCGGCGTCGGTGTCGTAGAGGCGCAGTTGCGTGACGCGCTCCGGCGAATCGTCCGCCAGAAGGGCCTTGTAGACCAGCGGCACGCGGAAACCGCCGCCGCCGAGGATGGTGAGCTTCATACTGTCCTGATCTCGATGTTGTGGGATGAGCACCGTTCCATCAGGGACGGCGCGAGCTGGTGGGCGTCGGTGATGAGCCCGTCGAGCTCATCGATGTCGAAGGGGGAGCTGCCGCCCTTGCCGGGGAACTTGTCCGCATCGGCGAGGAGGTAGGCCTTCGAGGACGCGACCCTGATGGCACGCTTCACGTCGCTCTGCGCGTACGAGGTGTCGCGGATCCTGCCGGAGTCGGCGATGCCGGAGCACCCGAGGAAGGCGAGGTCGGCGTGCTGGCGCGCGAGGGCGTCGGAGACCTGGACACCGGTCAGGCACTGGTACTGCTCGGACCACCGCCCACCGAGCAGGATGATGTCGGCCTTCTGGGTGGCGCGGAAGTGCTCGAACGTGGGCAGCGAGGCGGTGAGCACCGTCACGTCCTTGGCCTCCATGGCCAGCGCCACGTAGTGCGCCGTCGTGCCGATGTCGAGGATGACGGTCGCCCCGTCCGGGATGAGTGCAGCCGCTGCGGCCCCGATGCGCTGCTTGCTGGCGCCGCGCCTGCCCAGCGCCTCCTGGAACGGATCGTCGATCTCGCGCTGGAGCTGGACCCCTCCCCAGGTGCGCTCCACCAGGCCCTGTTCCTCCATCTCCGCGATGTCTCGCCGGACGGTGGCCGGGCTCGCGCCCAGATGTCCGGCGACCTCTGTCACCGCGACCGGGCCGCGGGCATGGAGGAGGCGGAGCAGGGCGTCATGGCGGGCAGATTTCAGCACAGCGACAACCTACCCCAGAACTCGCCAACTTGCTCGTTTATGAACATTTTGATCAGGATTCTTCACACGCTGCCTTTTTGTTGTACATTGGGGCGCACAACGACGGTCGAGGAAGATCAACGATGTGCAGAATCCCTAGTCAAAACCATATGTCCGTGTACTACTCCGATGAGCAGCCGGCTCACCACGGGTGCGAGGCGACGCTTCGGGACCCACGGGACACGGGCGTCCGCCTTGATCCACCTGCACATATTTGATCGACTTCACCGCACGTGGCTGGGCCACCAGCGATCCCCCATCACGAAGTAGGAGAGACCATGACGGTTTCACGACGATCCATCCTCCAGGGTGGAGCGGCAGGATTCGGATTCCTGGCACTCGGCGGCCTCGTCGGCTGCTCGACGGCCGCGCCGCAGACCGGTTCCACCCCGACCAGCGGCGGATCCGCCGCAGCGGAGACCACCAACCTGATCCTCTGGACCTGGCCCGAGGGCTTCGGCGAGAAGGCCCTGGCGGCAGTGGCTTCAGAGTTCCCCCAGTACAAGCTCCGGCAGGACGTCATCGGCGGCGACTTCAAGCAGAAGCTCACCACCACCTTCACCGCCGGCTCCGGCCTGCCGGACATCACCGGCGTCAAGGGTGAGGACATCGCGTTCTTCAAGAGCCAGGCCAAGTTCTTCGTCGACCTCAACACCGTGGGTGCGGCCGACATCAAGGGCGACTACCTCGAATACAAGTGGAACCAGGCCACCGCCGCGGACGGCAAGCAGCTCGGCATCCCGATCGACGTCGGACCCACCGCCCTGTTCTACCGCTTCGACATCTTCGAGGAGGCCGGCCTGCCGTCGGACCCGGAGGAGCTCGCCGCCTCGATCCGCACCTGGGACGAGTACATCGAACTCGGCAAGAAGCTGCTGGCCGCCAAGCCCGACACCTACCTCATCCGCAACGCGGGCGGCCTCTTCGACGTCGCGTGGGCGCAGACCGGGAAGGGCTTCATCGACGAGGCCGGCGTCTTCATCGGCGACCAGGAGCACATCCGCAACGCCTGGGACACTGCGGTGAAGGCGCTCGACGCCGGCATCGTGGCCACCTTGCAGTCGAACAGCGCCGATACCGCTGCAGCCGTCAACGAGGGCCGCCTGCCCGCCGACTTCGGCGCGTCCTGGCACCTGTCCGACCTCATGGTCGACGCCCCGGAGACCGCTGGCAAGTGGCACGTGTGCGAGCACCCGGGCGAGGCCTACAACAACGGCGGTTCCTTCCTCGCCATTCCCGAGGGGGCGGCTGATCCGGCGAAGTCGTTCGAGGTCATCAAGTTCCTCCTCAACGCGCAGAACCAGGCCTACGAGTTCGAGGACAAGGGCAACTTCCCGGCCACCCCGGCGTCCTTCGAGATGCCCGAGGTCGCCGGCCCCGTCGAGTTCCTCGGTGGCCAGGTTGCCGCGGAGGTCTTCGGCAAGGCGGCAGAGACCATCCTGCCCCGCTTCGAGGATCCCAACGAGGGCACCGTCAACGCCCCGTTCTACGCCGAGATGGACCTCGTCGAGTCCTCCGGCAAGGATCCGAACAAGGCGTGGGACGACGCCGTGACCGCTGCCAAGCGCCTCGCGCAGCAGGTGGGCCTGACGGTGAAATGAGCGTGACTGCGGCTCGGCGGGGAGATGCCCAGGTCTCCCCGCCGGTCGACAGCTATCGCTCGTTGTCGACCTGGCAGCGCGTCAAGAAGTCGCTGCCTCAATATGGTGCGGTATCCCCATACTTCATCCTGTTCCTCCTGTTCGGGGCCATGCCCATGGTGTTCACCATGGCCCTGGCCTTCACCAACTGGTCCGGTCTAGGAGACCTCCACTTCATCGGCCTCGAGAACTTCCGCTATCTGATCTCGGACCCCCTCTTCTACAAGGCGCTCGGTAACACCGTCGTGCTCTGGATCATGGGCACGGTGCCCACGCTGACGATCGCCACGATCGTCGCGCTCATGCTGAACTCGACGCTGCGCTTCTCCACGACGTACCGCGTGATCTACCTGATCCCGAACGTGACGTCCATGGTGGCGATGGGCATCCTGTTCAGCTCGCTGTTCTCCAGCCAGTTCGGGCTCGCCAACGCGGTGGTCAACCTGTTCGGCTTCGAGAACGTCGCCTGGCTCCAGAACGAGTGGGGCATCAAGATCGCCATCTCGGCGCTGACCACGTGGTCGTTCGTCGGGTACAACGCGCTGCTGATCCTCGCCGGCCTCCAAGCCATCGACAAGACGCAGTACGAGTCTGCAGCCATCGACGGCGCCAACGGTTGGCGCACGTTCTTCCACATCACGCTGCCGCAACTGAGGTCGATCGTCTTGTTCATCACGCTGATGTCGACGATCGGCTCCCTCCAGAGCTTTACCGAGGCACAGGTCCTGACGTCGTCGATGTCCTCCGGTGCCGCCTCCGCCGGCGGCGTGGGCAACTCGGGTCTGACCATGGTCCTGTACTTCTACTCCGTCGCGTTCCAGGAGAACCGCTACGGCTACGGCGCCACCATCGCCTGGGGAGTCCTTGTCGTGGTGATGTTCTTCTCTGCCATCAACTGGCTCGTCACCCGCGAGCGCAAGGTGAGGGGTGTGCGATGAGTTCCATGAACGAACGCGCCGTGCCCGCCGCCCTGGCGGGTGCAGCGATCGAAACCGGTCGACGGCGCCGCCGGCCTCTGTCGCGGCGCGGCGCCGTGCTGCGGCACCTCGCGCTCCTCGCGGGCGCCCTGGTTTCGCTGTTCCCCTTCTACTGGATGTTCGTCCTGTCGACGAACGAGTCGGCCGTGATCTACCAGTACCCGCCGGTGATGACGCCGGGCGACAAGCTCGCCACGAACTACGGGTCGATCATGGAGCGCATCAACATCTGGGGCGCCATGTCGAACACGCTGGTGGTGGCCACGAGCGTGACCGTGCTGGTGCTGCTGGTCTCATCGCTGGCCGCCTTCGCCTTCGCCAAGTTCAGCTTCCCAGGGAGGAACGCGCTGTTCGCCATCGTGCTGGCGACGTTCCTGCTGCCCTCCCAACTGGCGACCATCCCCCAGTTCCTCTTCATGAGCAAGCTGGGCTGGGTTGGCGACCTCAAGGCCCTGATCTTCCCGTCTCTTGCCAGCGCGTTCGGCGTCTTCTGGTTGCGGCAGTACACCGTCAATGCGGTGCCGTCGGAACTCCTCGAGGCCGCCACGCTCGACGGGACGGGGTTCCTGCGGCAGTACTGGCACGTGTGCCTCCCCACCATCCGTCCCGCACTGGCCTTCCTGGGCATGTTCACCTTCATCGGTTCCTGGAACGACTTCATGTGGCCGCTGATCGTGCTGAACGACCCCAGCAAGTTGACGCTCCAAGTGGCCCTCAGCCAACTGAAGACCGCCCACGGCACCGATTACGGCATGCTCATGGCCTCGTCGCTGATAGCGGTGGTGCCCCTGCTGCTGATCTTCGCGCTGGGCGCCAAGCAGTTCATGGCCGGCATCACCGAGGGCGCAGTCAAGGGCTGACCCTCTCCACAGACGCGACGGCGTGTCCACCCTGGGCGGTGGGCGCGCCGTCGTCCCGTTTCAGGGACGGCCCGGGATCCGTCTGCGGACGTCGGGCACCGCGGCCGGCCCCGGCTCCCATGCCGCGACCCATGGAAGGTCGTCGGCCACATGCACGACGCCGTCCTCCAGACCCGTGTGGTGCCCGTCGAGCACACGGCGGGCGAGGTGACGGTCGCTGCGGTCGGAGTTGTGCCACAGCGCGCCGAACAACGCGTCCACCCGCACCCGCGCCTGCTCACAGAATGCCCCGGCGAGTTCGACGCCCTCGGGGTTGTTCTCCTTCTCGGCCGTGGCGCGCACGCAGGAGGCGGACATGGCGAACAGTTCTGCACCGATGTCGACGATCCGGCCCAGGTAGGCCTGCCGATGCTCCAACCTTCCCTGCCAGCGCGCCATCCCGGCGAAGACCCCCCGGGCGAGGCGCCTGGCGGCTCGCTCCACATAGCGTAGGTGTTCGGCCAACGGCCCGTGCTCACGGAAGGAGCCGGGAACGGTGCCCGCACCGACGACAAGCATCGGCAGCCACTTGGCATAGAACGCCGACGCTCGCGCCAGCGCCTCCGCGCGGGCACGCGTCGAAGCCTCGGGGTCGATGATCTCGCCTGCCACCTCGAGGTGGACGTCGACGGCCTCGCGGGCGATGAGGAGGTGCATGATCTCGGTGGAACCCTCGAAGATCCGGTTGATGCGGATGTCGCGCATGAGCTGCTCCACCGCGGCGGGGCGCTCGCCGCGAGCCGCCAACGAGTCGGCCGTCTCGTAGCCGCGGCCGCCGCGGATCTGGACGAGGTCGTCGATGATGCGCCAGGCCATCTCGGACGCGTAGAGCTTGACCAGCGCGGCCTCGATCCTGATGTCGTTGGAGTCGTCGTCGGCCATCATGCTGGCAAGGTCCAGCATCGACTCCATGCCATAGGTGCTGGCGGCGATGAACGCGATCTTGGTGGCGACGGCCTCGTGGTCGCCCACCCGGCTGCCCCATTGGACACGCTCCCCGGCCCAACCGCGTGCCACGTGGAGCGACCACTTCGCCGCGCCCACGCACATTGCCGGCAGCGACAAGCGGCCGGTGTTGAGCGTGGCCAGGGCGATCTTCAGGCCCTTGCCCACCTGGCCCACGACGTTGGCGGCAGGCACCCGCACCTGGTGGAACCGGATGAGCGCGTTCTCTATGCCGCGGAGCCCGACGAAGGCGTTGCGGCGCTCGACGGTGATCCCCGGTGAGTCCGCCTCTACGACGAAGGCCGTGATGCCGCCCCTGCTACCGGGGGTTGCCGGGACGCGGGCCAGCACGATGAACAGGCTGGCGATCGTGCCGTTGGTGGCCCACAGCTTCAGCCCGTCGAGGACGTAGGAGTCGCCGTCGGGCGTCGCCGTCGTGGCAAGCCGCGCGGGATCCGATCCGACGTCGGGCTCAGTCAGGAGGAATGCGGAAACCTCACCCGCCGCCACCCGCGGCAGGTACGCCTCCTGTTGGGAGGCGGTGCCGAACATCTTGACCGGCTGCGGTACCCCGATGGATTGGTGGGCTGAGAGCATCGCGGACACTGCGGGGCTGGCCGAGCCGATGAGCGTCAGCGCCTTGTTGAAGTAGTACTGCGTGAGACCCTGACCGCCGTGCGACTCCGGGACCTTCATCCCGAAGGCACCGATCTCGGCCAGCTCGGCGAAGGTCTCGTCTGGGACGCGTGCCTCGCGCTCGATCCGGGCTCCGTCGATGCGGCGGCACACCTCATCGACTCGGGTGAGGTAGCTCTCGCCCTTCGCGCGGGCCGCCGCGCTGGGCGTGGGCCAGGGCTCGATGAGGTCGAGCCGCAGCCTACCGAGGAAGAGCTCCTTGCCGAAGCTGGGTTTGGTCCACTCGGTCTGTCGTGCCGCCTCCGCGACGGTGCGGGCCTCGCGTGCGCTGGGGCCTTGGGCGGGCGCGGTTGTGGGGTGAGTCGTGGTGCTCATGATGCCCTCCAGGAACGTCCTCCCACGATACGCCCGGGCGGTCATTCCCGTGGGTGGTCGAACTGATGCGTGCGCGAGCCGGCGGAGCCGCGCAGGGAGGTGGAAGCCTGGACATTCGCCGGAGGCTGGAAGATGGGACCACCGGGAGCCAGACCCGCATCGTCACCGGCCCCCGGTTTCCCCCGCGCTCCGCTCAGGCTTCTAGTGTGGACTCCAGTCCAGCGTCGTTCGCGCGCTCCGCCAGTCTCTCGGCGACGTAGTCGATGTCCTTGTCGCCACGCCCGGACAGGTTCACCAGGATGATCTGGTCGGCACCCATCGACGGGGCGATGCGGATGGCGTGCGCGAGCGCGTGGCTCGACTCCAGCGCGGGGATGATGCCCTCCGTGCGGCACAGGAGCTTGAAGGCCTCCAACGTCTCGTCGTCGGAGGCATGCACGTAGTCGACCCGGCCGGTCTGCCGGAGGTGGGCGTGCTCCGGTCCGACGCCCGGGTAGTCGAGGCCGGAGGCAATCGAGTGCACCGCCGTCGGTTCGCCGGCCTCATCCTGCAGGATCACGGTCTTCATGCCGTGCAGCATGCCGTCTGACCCCAGGGTCATGGTGGCGGCGTGCTCCCCGACAGTACCCAGATCGCGGCCCGCGGGCTCGACGCCGTAGATGCGCACGTCCGTGTCGTCGAGGAAGCCGCTGAAGATCCCGATGGCATTGGACCCGCCGCCCACGCACGCGATCACGGCGTCGGGCAGGCGGCCCTCCTTCGCCAGGATCTGCTCCCGGGCCTCGCGCCCGACGATCGACTGGAAGTCGCGCACCATGGTCGGGTACGGGTGGGGGCCCACGACGGATCCGATGGCGAAGAAGGTGTCGTGGTAGTCCGCGGCGAAGACTCCGAAGGCCGAGTCGACGGCGTCCTTCAGGCACGCCCCGCCGCTGGTGACAGGAACCACCTTGGCGCCGAGCAGCTCCATCCGCACGACGTTGGGGTGCTGCTTGGCGATGTCGATGGACCCCATGTGGATCTCGCACTCAAGCCCGACCAGCGCCGCGGCGGTCGCCAGGGCAACCCCATGCTGGCCTGCGCCCGTTTCGGCGAGGAGCTTCTTCTTGCCCATCCGCTTGGCGAGGAGCGCCTCGCCGAGGCAATGGTTGATCTTGTGGGCGCCGGTGTGGTTGAGGTCCTCGCGCTTGAGGTAGATGGCGGCCCCACCCAGTTCCTCGCTGAGGCGCTGCGCCTTGAACAACGGGGACGGCCGGCCGACGTAGTCCGTCAATAGGGCCTCGTATTCGGCGAGGAAGGCCGGGTCGTTGATGGCCTCCTGGTACGCCTCGGCCACCTCGGCGAGGGGGGTTTCGAGCTGGGGTGGCACGAACCGTCCACCGTACTGACCAAAGAATCCATCTGAGCTACTCACACGGTCGACCTTAGTGCCGTGCTCCCAACGAGAACCGCCCGGCACGCCAGTGAAGGGGCGTGCCGGGCGGCTCACGAGGTCAGGCCTGCTGCTTCGATCGCGGCGTTCATGACCCCGATCACCGGCCACCCACCTTCGGAGCTGTTGCCCAGAATGCTGACGGTTGTCTGGCTCGCGATGATGTGCGTCGACCGGAAGGAGGCGCCGGCGTCATAGCCCTCGAGGATGGGCGCCGGGTGAGACCGGTGCAGCCAGAAGCCCATGCCGTAGCGCATCTCTTCCTCCGGCACGTCGTGGCGGGGACGCAGCATCTCGTCGACGGTGTCCCGCCGCACTATCCTGCCGTCGATCAGCGCGCGCCAGAACCGATGCAGGTCGTCTGCCCCAGCTGCACGGCGCCGTCCTCGACGAGCCGCACCACCGCCAGAGCGTGAAACTCTTGCTCCCGCTGGCGATGGCTATCCGCGCTCGGGGTGTCATCGGCACGTCGAGAGCCCGGTTGAGGAAACCCTCGCAGCGCTCGAAGACCCGTTGGTCGCCGACGTCGACCGTCACGACGCCGGTGAACGACTGGCGGGTGACGGCGGCGTCGAATGCGGTGGGATCAATCACCATGCTTGATCCTTTCAGAGTCGGACCCTCGGTGGAAACCCTCGGACCCGCCTGCCATGTCCGGGTGCGTCGTTACGAATGCCACCTGCCACGAGGTGGTCAAGCCGATGCCGGACGCACGGATCTCGAGGTACCGCGACCTCGACGTGTCGGGCCACTGGCGGGCCCGGCCGGCCTTCGGCGACTGGGATTCTTACGGCGAGACACCGGAGCCGGGGGCTCCGGCTCTACACCACCAGGACGCTGAAGGCCGAGACGGTCACGAGCGCCAAGAGCGTCGAGACCGCCACGACGGCGGCGACCAGGTGCCCGTCGCCGTCGAACTCCTGCGACAGGGTGAACGTGGTCGCGCCGGTGGGCATGGCGGCGAGCAGCACCAAGACCGCGGTGAGCAGGCCGGTGGGGTCTGGAACGAACAGCTTGGCCGCCGCCCACGTCAGGAGCGGCAGGACCAGGAGCTTCGCCATGGCGATCGACACGATCGCCACCAGGGACGAACCACGGGTCCACACCTGCTTGACGGCCGGGCCGAGCGACAGGCCGATGGCGAAGAGTGCGACCGGGATCACGGCCTGCGCCAGCAGCGTGACCGGGACGGCCACCATCTCGGGCAGTTCCAGCCCGAGGCCGCGCACGATGAGCGCGGCCACCACGGAGATGACCGCGGGGTTGAGCGGGCCCGCCTTCAGCAGCGCCCGCCGCAGCCGCCCCGGCTGGGGTTTCCCCGCCGTCGCCAACGCCGGGTAACCCACCATGAAGATCAGGTTGTGCACCGTGGACGTCAACGCCATCGGCAGCGCGGCCCGCGGCCCGAGGACGCTCAGGATGAGTGGGAAGGCGAAGTAGCCCACGTTGCCGTAGCCCGCCGCCAGCGACAGCCTGCCCGCGATCGGCCGGAGCCCGGCCAAACGCGAGGCGAGGTAGACCAGGGCCGAGAACCCGAGGGTGACGACGAACGCCACCAGGAACAGGGAAACGGGAAGCCCGGCGCCCGACGGGGCCTCCACGATCGCGTCGAACAGGAACGCCGGCAGCGCGAACCAGTACACGAAGGAGTTCAGGCCGACGTCGGCCTTCCCGAACGCCTTGGCCCTGCTGGCCAGCAGCCCCAGCAGGATCAGCACGTACAGCGGCACGACAACCGCCAGCACCTCCGCCATGCTCCTCCCTTCGCTCCCCGCAAACCGCGACTGCCCGGCTCGTGTGGACCTTACCTTCCCCATCCTGGCGGCTCGTCTCGGCGGCGGGCAGAATGGCCGGCGTGACGAAGCGTGAACTGCTGGGTGTGGTGCTGGCCGCTGGCGAGGGGCGCCGGCTCCGGCCGCTCACCGACCTGCGGCCCAAGCCGCTGTGCCCGGTGGGGAACCGGCCCCTGCTCGACTGGGCGCTCGACCGGGTGCGCCCCCACGTCTCCCGGACGGCCGTCAACGCCTACCACCTCGCCGGCCAGATCGACTCCCACCTGCAAGGCACGGGGGTCACCGTGTCGCACGAGGCGGAGTTGCTCGGCAGCGCCGGCGCGCTGGGCCACCTGGCCGGCTGGGTCGGGGACGCCGACGTACTGCTGCACAACTCCGACAGCTGGCTCACCGACGACCTGTCCGAGCTCGTTGCCGGCTGGTCGGGCGAGTACCCGAGGCTCCTGGTGGCGGAGGCCGGCGACGGCCCGGCGGACTTCGGGCCGTGGCGCTTCGTCGGAGTCAGCCTGCTGCCCCACCGCTACGTGGCGGCCCTGCCGGATCGCTTCGCGGCCCTGTACCCCCTGGTGTGGGGGCCGGCGTTCGAGCGCGGCGAACTCGAGTTCGTGCGCGTGCGCGGCGACGTCGTCGACTGCGGCACACCGGCCGACTACCTCCGGGCGAACCTGCTGGCCAACGGCGGCCGCAGCGTGGTGGGCGACGGGGCCGTCGTTGAGGGCACGCTGATCGACAGCGTCGTCTGGCCGGCTTGCACGGTGGGGGCCGACGAGGTGCTGCGGCAGGCCGTCCGCGCCGACGGTGGGCTCACGGTGGACTGCCGATGACGGGGTTGTCGAGGCCCTCGCGGGACGCTGGGGGACCGGCGCCCGACCCGGCGGGAAACCCCGACGCTCTGACCCGACCGACCCGAACCGGGGGGCGGAGCCATCCTCGCAGGGCGGAGCCGTCGTCGCAGACTCGCGAGCCGCTTTCGCCGGCAACGGCCTGGGCGATTGCCGTGAGCCTGGGCGCGCTGGCCGCCGTCGCGAGTTGGCTGGCCAACCAAGTCATCGTCGGGTCCTTCGCCGACGCGCCGCGCCCCGACGACCTACTGTTCGGACTGCTGCCGTACGTGCGCCCCGCGCGCTGGCTCACCGTGGTGGCGCTGGTGGCGGGGCCGGCGGTGTTCCTCTGGGCGATCCTCCGCGCCGCCCCTTCGAGGCTGCCAGAGGTGCTGGCGGCCATTGCCCTGATGTATCTCCTCAGGGCCGGCATGATCGTCCTGACCCCCTTGGCTCCCGCCCAGGGCGAGGGTGTCTTCGTCTTCCCACCGCAGCAGTACGGCATGTTCCCCTCCGGCCATACGACTCTGCTCGCGCTGTTGGCGCTGCTGGTTCCGGAGGGCCCGGTCTGGGTGCGGTGGTTCCTGTGGTCGATGACCGCGGTCATGATCGCCGGTCTCCTCCTGGCGCGTGGCCACTACTCGATCGACGTCGCGGGCGGCCTGCTTCTGGCGTACTTCGTTGCCACTGCATGTGGACCGGGTCGGCTGTTCGCGCTGTTTGGGCGGTTCACTCGGCGTCGAACCACCCCCCTCCCCTAGGGTGAGGGCAACGGTCGAACGCCGTTGAAAAGGAGAGGAAGTCATGGTCTCCACCGGGGCACGACCCTTCAAGGGGCGGCGCGACGGCCGCTTGATCGAGGACCTTCCCGCCACTCGTCGAGTGGTTCCGCACCTCATGCCGACGCGGCTCGACGCGACCGTCTACTACCCGCAGCACCTCGACGTGGAACGGGTGATGACGTGGCTGGAAGAGGTCAACCGTGACCGCTCCCAACACGAGCGGATCCGGTTCTTCCACGTCATGCTCGCCTCCCTGGCGCGGTTGTTCCACCAACGCCCGGAGCTGAACAGGTTCATCTCCGGCCGCCGCACCTACGAGCACCGCGACATCTCCTTCGCGTTCACCGTCAAGAAGGCCTACACGGACGAGGCCGACGAGGTGCAGGCGAGAGTGACCTTCACCGGTGTCGAGACGGTGGAGGAGGTTCGCCTCAAGGTGGACGCAGCGCTGGGGCGGGCCCGCAACCACACGCGCAACGAGAGCGACATCCTGGTGTCGCAACTCGTCCGGCTACCAGGGCCGCTGCTCGCCGCCGTGGCGCAGGCCGTCTGGGCGCTCGATTCCGTCAACCTGCTCCCCAAGGTGTTGCAGGAGGCCATCCCCACCTACGCCAGCGCCTACCTGGTGAACATGGGCTCGCTCAACGCAGAGGCCCCGTTCCACCACCTGTATCGACGGGGAACCGCGGGCGTGTTCGTCTCCATCGGCACCATTCGCCCAGAGCCGGTGGTCGACGCGGACGGGGCCATCGTCGCTCGCAGACGCGTGGACGTCGTCTACACCGTCGACGAGCGGGTCACCGACGGCTTCTACCTGGTGCGGTCCGCCCACGTGTTGCAGCAGATGCTCGACGACCCGGCCGCGCTCTTGCGCCCAGCGGGCTCCCAACCGGCGCCTTGACCGTTGCTGGAGACCGGTCCCTGAGCCTGCCCCCGCGAGCTTGCGAGCCAGGCGGGTCGAAGGGCGGGTGAGCGCGTTCCGCCGCTCGACCCCGTCACTCCTTCGAATCAGGCAGGGAGGACGAAGACGTACATCAAGAGGAAATGCAGGAGCGCCGCTAAGGCTCCTCGCCGGCCGTCGAATCCCTTGGCGCAGACCTGCGAGTGGATCTGCTGACGCACCACCCGCCACCGGTCCACTGGACCCTCCATTCCGAAGCGTTCCACCGCCTGGACAGCCCGGTCCAGGCCTGCCCAGGCCATGACCTTGGAGTGGACGAATTGCCGACGTCCGCCGCGCATCTCCCACAGGGAGTCGTCCGGCTTCTGCCAGTGGTCCTCGAGATAGTCCAGCAGCGCCCGCTGCAGCTCCCACGCTTCCTCGACACCCGTCAGTCCGGCCAGTCGGGCCACGTGCAACCCGTCGAGAACCTCCCCCCACACATCGAGCTGGAACTGCTTCACAGCGGCATTGCCGATCCTCACCGGCGCCGAGCCCTCGTAGCCGGCCAGCCAGTCCAACCGGAGCTCAGTCAACCGACGGGTGCCATCGATGCCATACATGATCTGCAGATCCGCGGGGTCCCCGGCGACCGCCCGTAGCAGCCAGTCACGCCAGGCCCCGGCCTCCTTGACATATCCAGTGCCCAACAGGGCCTGGAGGGTGAAGGTCGCGTCCCGCAACCAGCAGTATCGGTAGTCCCAATTCCGCACCCCACCGATCTGCTCGGGCAACGACGTCGTCGCCGCCGCCATGATCCCACCGGTCGGGGCGTAGGTCAGGGCCTTGAGCAGCACCAGGGACCGGGTGACCGCCTCCGACCACCGCCCCTCGTAGTTGCTCTGGGCCGCCCAGTCCGTCCAGAACCGCTCGGTGTCCTTGATCCCGCGCAGAGCGTCGAGGCGGGCGGGGCGATTCTGGTGGGACGGATGGTAGGTCAGCACGAAGGGCACTCGGTCGCCGGCGGCCACCTCGAACTCGGCGACCGTGGACAGGTGCTCTCCATGCACTGGGACGGGGGTGTCCAGCCACACCGCGTCCGGGCCGGCGATGGCCGAGAGCAGGTGACCGTGGCGGGTCACCCACGGGACGATATGGCCATAGTCGAACCGCAGGCGGAGGTCCATGCGCATCGACACCCTCCCCCGGACTCCCTCCACCACGCGGACCACGTCCGTGACCCGGTCACGCAAAAGCATCGCGTCCACCACCCGGACCGTCCCCTCGGGGGTGCCCCACTCCGTCTCCAACACCAGGGTGTCACCCCGGTAACGCCGCCGGAGGCACGATCCGCCACCCGCAGGCGCGATCTGCCAGAAGCCGGCCTCCTCGTCCCCCAGTAACCGAGCGAAGCACACCGGCGAATCGAACCGCGGCATGCAGAGCCAGTCGATCGACCCGTTACGGCCCACCAGCGCCATGGTATGGAGGTCGCCGATGACCCCGTAATCTTCAATGCGCTGGACCGTCATCGTCTACCCCCATGGACGCGCCCGGCATCCGACAGGGTCCGCGGCGCGGGCGATGGGCACGCCGGTGCGCACTCGATGCAGGTAAGGACCAGCATGACGGAAGTACGGTCTCCACCGCGCGAGGACTCCCGGTCTGTCCCGCCGCAGAGGCCAACGGGCAGCCCGAGGCTGAATGCGGCCTTCACCGCTGCGCCCGCCCAACCAGATCGTCCTTCACCGTCACGATGACTTGCCCTCCCGCCGTACCGAGGCCCCGGCCACTCACGCTGGTCAGTGTCAGCGCCACACAACCCACGGTCGCTTGGGCTCAGTGTCCCAGCCCCAACCGGGCGCCACAAGGGCTTCCCTCCCCGGGGATGCCGCTGTCATCCTCGCGTTGGGGCGCCTGATCCAGCCTTGACCTGGGGGTCGCCGTCGGGCGGCTCACGGTCGAGGGCTGGCCAGTGACGAGCCACTAGATTTGGCAGCGAGGAGGCGGACGCTATGGACTACACGCGTTTGGGTCGCACCGGGTTGCGGGTGAGCAGGGTAGGGCTCGGCTGCATGAGCTACGGCAAAGCCGGGGCAGGGATGCATCAGTGGACGCTGGATGAGGACGCCGCTGCGCCGTTCTTCAGGCAGGCGGTCGAGCTCGGGGTCACATTCTGGGACACGGCCAACGTCTACCAAGGGGGCACCTCCGAGGAGTTCGTCGGCCGAGCCATCAAGAGATACTCCCGACGCGAGGACATCGTGCTGGCCACCAAGGTGTGGGGCAAGATGCACGACGGACCCGGCGGCAGCGGCCTGTCCCGCACAGCAATCCTCGAACAGGTCGACGCCTCCCTGCGCAGGCTCGACACCGACTACATCGACGTCTACTACATCCACCGGTTCGACGACGAGGTGCCCGTCGACGAGACGATGGAAGCACTGCACGACGTCTGAGAGCGGGCAAGGTCCGCTACCTCGGCGCCTCCTCGATGTGGGCCTGGCAGTTCGCCAAACTCCAGGAGGCAGCCCGCCGCCATGGCTGGACCGCGTTCGCCGCGATGGAGGACCAGTACAACCTCCTCAAGCGCGAAGAAGAACGGGACATGATCCCCATGTGCCTCGACCAAGGGGTCGGACTCACCCCCTACTCGCCGCTGGCAAAGGGACGCGCCGCACGTCCCTGGGGGGAACAGACCGCCCGGTCAGCCTCCGACACGGTCGCTTCCGCATTCGACCGGGACACGGACGTGGCCGTGGTGGACGCCATCGAGAGCGTCGCGCGCGGCCGTGGCGTGCCCATGGCTCAAGTCGCGCTGGCATGGGTGCTGTCCAAACCTGTGGTTGCCTGCCCCATCGTCGGGGCCACCAAACCGCACCACCTGACAGACGCAGTCGCTGCCCTCGACGTGAAGCTCACCACGGACGAGGCCAACGCCCTCGAAGACCCATACCGCCCCCAGGACAACTACTGGTGGTGAGCACGCCCAGAGCATCTCAGCACCTTAGATGTCGCGGCGGTGGCCGACGGTAACAGCCATGCCACCCAGGATGACTGCTGCAACAGCCGAAACGCACAACTCAGCTGGGAGAAGGACCCGGCCCAGACGAAGTACCCTCGTGTGCGTGACAGAGCTCTCCGATCCCCTCGTCTTTCCGCACGGGCCCGCTTGGCGCAACCGACTGGCGCTGGCCCCCCTGACGAACAAGCAGTCCCATCCCGACGGCACCCTCTCGGACGACGAGATCCGGTGGCTGCTCGCGCGCGGGAGGCACGGCTTCGGCATGACGATGACCGCCGCGGCCTACGTCGCGCTCGCCGGGAAGGCGTGGCAGGGGCAGTTGGGGATCAGCGACGACGCGCATCTCCCCGGCCTCACCCGGCTGGCTGATGGCCTCCGCGATACGGGGACCGTCGCGATTGTCCAGCTCCATCACGGCGGTACACAGGCCAACCCCTCAGCCTCCGGTGAGGAGCGCGTCGGACCCTACGCAGACGCCGACCACGGCGCGCGTGCACTGACCACCGACGAGGTGCGACGAGCCGTCGACGACTTCGCCGCCGCCGCCGTCCGCGCCGAACGCGCCGGCTTCCACGGGGTGCAACTCCACGGCGCCCATGGCTACCTGCTCTGCGAGTTCCTGAGTTCACGCAACGTCCGCGACGACGGTTATGGCGGTGACCTGGAGGGAAAGGCGCGCATCATCCGTGAGGCCATCGCCGCGATCCGGGCGGCCACGTCGTCAGACTTCCACTTAGGGCTGCGGATCTCCACCGAACGACTAGGTCTCGACACCGACGAGATGGCGGAGCTCAGCGCCCAACTCATGTCCGAGGGCAACCTGGACCACCTGGAACTGTCCCTGTGGGACGTCACGAAGCTCCCCGAGGATGCCGAGCCAGGGGCGGCGCCCTTGCTCAGCCACTTCATCGATCTCCCCCGCGGCTCCACCCGTCTGGGGGTCGCCGGCAAAGTGGGCAGCGGACCGGCTGCCGTGGCGGCGCTGGCCACGGGCGCCGATTTCGTCACCATCGGCCGGGCGGCTGTGGCCGACCAGCGGATCGCGGAGCGGATCCTGGCGGACCCCGACTACCCCGGACCCGCCTTCCCGGTGACCAAGGACGTCCTCCGCGACAACTGCGTGGGCGAGGCGTTCGTCGACTACTTCTCGACCGGGTGGCCGCACCTGGTCGCGGGCTGAATCAGGGCATAGCGGAGGCCACCCCGGCCGAGCTGAGGCGCTGAACCTCACCCCGTCACCCCGGCCGACACGCCGCACGGGTTACCATCGATGGTGGGGCCTCCGAAGGGGGACGCGGTGATAACTGAACATGGCAGTGCGACGGCGCTTGGCCGCGCCCACGCGGAGGTCCTGACCACCACGCGCAGGGGCAGTCCTGTCAACCTGCCGGCCCGTTTCCCCGAACTCCTTCGGACGCTACGCGCGGCCCGATCGGCGCTCTCCAGCGATGGGGCGAAGACGCCCTCGTCGGGGTCGGAGTGGTTCCTCGACAACTACTACCTGATCGAACAGGCCCTCGGCCAGGTGCGGCAGGACCTGCCTGCGGTGTATTACCGGGAGCTGCCGTGGCTGGCCAGGGGAGGTGGCGCAACGTGCCCCCCGAGGACCCTCGCACTGGCCGAGGCCCTCCTCGGCGCCGACGAGCTCCAGCTCGATCCGGAGCAGCTGTTCGGCTTCGTGGATCTATATCAGCAGCACAGCGTCCTGACCCAGGGGGACGTGTGGGCGTTGCCCACCATGCTGCGGGTGGTGCTGCTGCAGGCGATCATCGGGGCCGCATCGCGGCTCGCAGGGCTCCCCGCGGCGAGGAACGCGCCACCCGTCGCAGATCCGCCCCGAGGCGAGGACGACGACGACATCATGGCCACCGCGGTGGTCAGCCTGCGCAAGCTCGACAGGTGGGGGTCGAGCCAGGCGCAGATCAGCCATCATCCCGGCCGCGACCCGAACACCTACGCAGTCCATCACGAGACACCGGAAGTCCCCGGCGATGACCACTAAGGCCCGTCAGAGCGCCCACACTTCGCCGTGGGCACCCCGGGACGTGGTGAAACAAACCGTCCTCAGATAGACTTATCGGGATACATTTTGTTTTAGACAAGGAGGGCACCGGGCATGGCACTACTCACACCCGCCACCGCGCGGCAGCAGGGGATGTCCCGAAGCACCCTCCACCGTGCCGCCCGCGACGGCAAACTGGAACGCATCGCACGTGGAATCTACCTGCCCGCCGACGCCAACACCGCGGACTGGGAATGGATCGAAGCCGCCAGCCGGCGCCCAGAAGCCACGATCTGCCTCACCTCCGCCCTGGCCCTCCACGACCTCACCGACGAAATCCCCGCCACGCTCAACGTGGCCATATACCGAGAAGCGCGCATCCCAGCTGGCACCTCAGCAATCAGCTGGCACCGCTTCCACACGGCAACCTTCGATCTGGGACGAGAAGAGGTCCCGATCCCCGGCACAGACCAGAGGATCGGGCTCTACACCCCCGAGCGATCCATCGTCGACGCTTTCCGGCTGAGAGGCACGATCGGCTACGAACTCCCCCTGGAAGCCCTCAAAGAGTGGCTCCGCCGCGGAGGCAAGCCCAACCGCCTCATCGCACTCGCAAGGCAACTCCCCCGCTCGCAGGGTCCCCTCATCGCCGCCTTGGAGACGCTGACATGACCACCGGCCAAGACGTGCTGCGGAAGCTGAGAGCTGCAGCTCGTTCGACGGCGGACAAGACTGGCCAGCCAGCGTCCACGCAGGAGCTTCTGACTCGGCATCTCCTTGAATCATTCCTCGACAGGCTCAGCCGGACCGAGCACGCCCCAGACTTCATCCTGAAGGGCGGCATCCTGCTCACCGCCTATGGAGCGCGCCGCCCCACCAAGGACATCGACGCCAACGCGGTGGGCGCCGACGTCACAGCAGAGCACCTGTCCACCGTCGTCAGGGACGCCGCGGCCGCTGACGCGCCCGACGGAGTCGAGATCCACCCCGACACGATCACGATCCAGGAGATCCGCGAAGAGGGCGACTACCCCGGCTTCCGCCTCCGAACCCAAGCATCTATCGCAACCTGGGCTGGAACCCTCACCTGGGACGTGTCCACAGGCGACCCGGTGGTTCCCCCACCTCAGCTCGTTAAGATCCCCCGCGTCATCGGCGAACCCATCGAAGTGCTGGGATACGCGGCCGAGACATCCATCGCAGAGAAGGGCGTGACCATTCTCGAGCGAGGCATCACCAGCACTCGTTGGCGCGACTACATCGACATTGTGCAACTCGCTCAGGCCGGCGTCGATGTGGCCGCACTGCGCAGGGCGGCGGAAGCCGTCGCCCAGTACCGCAAGGTCACCCTGGAGCCCATCAGCCGTCACCTCGAGGGCTACGGCGCTGTCGGCCAGGTCAAATGGGCCGCCTGGCGACGCAGCCAGCGCCTCGAAGCGGTCTCGGAGGCGCTGCTCGACGATCAGGTCGCCTTGGTCGCAGCACTCCTTGACCCTATCTTCGGCACCGAGCCGCCCTCGATCTGACCGGTCTGTGCCACGAAGCCGAGTCCCGCAATTCCGGTCAACCGGCCAGGGTCTTGAGGCCGCCGGCGCTAGCAAGCACGAGCTCGTCCAGCTCATCCAGGTCCACCATCACCCGGCGTCCCACCCGGTACCGAATCAGCGAACCGTCGCTGAAGCGGCGGGTCAGGGTCTTGGGATGGACGCTGATGTACTCGGCAGCCTCCTTCAGCGAGGCCCAACGCCGGGCCCCGGCCTTCGACGTGCGGGCAGAGCTGTTACGGGTGCTCATCTAAGGATCCTCTCGCTCATACCCCTATGAACCCCAGCCGGGCGCGCCCACCGCGAGGATTCGGCCCCATCTCATGCCACGACCACGGTGAGGCCCTTGAGGGCTTCGTCCTGCTTGGTGCCAACGCTCTCCACTCGGCGTGGAAAGACGCGGCTGTAGACCTCGAGCGCCATGCGGGAATCGCTCCAACCGAGCAGGAGCATGACTTCCGCGATCGTGTACCCCTCGCTGAAGAGCCACGCGGCGTACGAAGCACGAAGGTCGTGCAGCGTGATGTGGTCCTCCTTCGGCACCGGAAGACCCTTCCGCCACAACCGGCGCCGCTCCGCCTCCGGGGTCCGCAGCCCCATATTGGCCAGTGCCCTGTTATGACGCCGGTCGGCCTCGGCAGGCCCCATCGGCTTGCCATTTCCGACGGTGAACACGAGCTGCTCAGGCGACCGTGGGTGCAACGCCAGGTGATCCTGCAGGATCGTCACCAAGGTGGTCGACATGGGCAGCGAGCGGATGCCAGCCGACGTCTTGGGAACTTTCACACCCACGCGGTAAGCATCGCCGTCCTTGCCGTACTCGACGGCTTGGCGAATGTAGATGCGCTGCCCCTCCAGATCGAGATCCATTCGACGCAGACCTCGGACCTCGCCCGATCTCAACCCGCCTAACGCCACCGTCGCCAGCATCGCCACGTGCTGAGGCTCGGCGGCCTGGAGGTAGCGTCGTACGTCGTCCAGATCGAACACGTGACGCTGCTCCATCGCTTTCGTCTGGCGCGGGATACTCACGCCGGCGGCCGGGTTCTTCTCGATCCAGCCCCAGTGCGTGGCCTTGGTCAGCAACTCGTTGAAGAGGGCCAGGCTGGATCGGTCGCGACGCCGCTCCCCGCTGAGCGGCCCCTGACGCCACTGCCACACGTCATCATGGGTGATGGTCTTCACGTCACGCTCGGCCCCCCAGTGGGGCACGATCCGCAAACGCCAATCCTGCTCATACGCGGTGAGCGTGGACAGAGCCAACGGCCGCGGGCGCTGGGCCAGGAACCGGTCATAGGTCTCCTGAAGGGTTCGCTCCTTCGGCCGCCGAGCCACCTCCTCTTCAGGCGACAACCATTCGCCTCGCTCGATGGCCCGCTCCTGCATCCTGAGCCAATGCTCCGCGTCGCTCTTGTGCGAGAAGGTCACTGGTGCCGTCACACGTCTACCCCGGTCATGGGGATGCACGAACGACGCCTGATACCGCTGGCTTGGCAGCTTCCGGACTAGTCCAAAACGTCTCATGGCTTCAGGAACCCGCCCCTGACACCCCCAGCGCGTGCATCGAACGTGCAATCTGAAAGCTCTCTTGTGTCCCTCTGAGGGCACTTGAGTCCGAGGTGAAACATACAAACTCCCTAGTCAAGGGCGTTTGACTAGGGAGTTCAGCTGTGGAGCATAGGGGACTCGAACCCCTAACTTCCACCTTGCAAAGGTGGCACTCTACCAATTGAGTTAATGCCCCGAAGTGCGCGTGGCAAGTATAGGGGCACTTCCGGCCGACAACCAAAGCTGCGACGGCGGGGCCACCGGCTGGTGGAGAGGCCACCCATCCCGGCCACGCCGGATCCAGATCTGAGGTGGAGGACGGCCCCAGATCTAGATTTGGGGCCACCTAGATTTGAGGCCACCCGGCCTCAGGAGCCAGGGCCCAGGGGCAGAAGCGTCAGACGATGTCCTCGGCCTTCTCCCGCTCCGCAGATGCGGCCTCGTCGGTGCTCTGCTCTTCCGCAGCGAGCTCGGCCGCGATCCGCGCCCGGTAGTTCGCCTTCTCGGCCTCGGTCTTCTCGGCGTCCCAGCCCAGAGCGGCAGCCGCGACCTCGGCGACCTCGTCGACGGCCGCGCCACCGCGGTCACGCGCCTCGGAATTGAGGCGCACCCGGGCGATGAAGATGTCCTCCAGGTGCAGCGCGCCCTCGACGGTGCAGGCGCGGTGCACCTCGGCGCGCAAGAACTGCGGCGCCGCCGCGAGGGGCTCACCCAAGGTGGGGTCGTCGTCGATGGTGGCCAGGAGTTCCGGCAGCTCAGAGCCGTAGCGCGACAAGAGGTGCTGCAACCGGTCCGCGTCGAACCCGTACTTGGCGCCCAGGCGCCCCGCCTGGTTGCGCACGGCGTCGAGACCGTCGGCACCCAGCAGCGGGAGGTCGAACGTCACCGACCGACGGGTCTTGGCGTCGGACTCCCCCAGAGCGAAGTCCACGGCGTCCTCAGCCATCACGCGGTAGGTGGTCAACTTGCCACCGGCGATGGTGACCATGCCCGGGATGACCTCGGTGACGGTGTGTTCGCGGGAGACCTTCGTCGACTTCGACTCGTCCAGCACCTTCGGCTGCAGCAACGGCCGGAGGCCGGCGTAGGTGCCGATGATGTCGTCGCGGGTCAGCGGGCGGGCCAACACCTCGTTGGCGTGGGCCAGCACGTAGTCGATGTCGGCCGAGGTCGGCACCGGGTGCTTCAACTGCTCGTGCCAGGCGGTGTCGGTGGTGCCGATCACCCAGTAGTGCTGCCACGGGATGATGAACAGCACAGACTTC
The DNA here is from genome assembly GCF_054552775.1 of Tessaracoccus zhenghani. Taxonomy (NCBI): domain Bacteria; kingdom Bacillati; phylum Actinomycetota; class Actinomycetes; order Propionibacteriales; family Propionibacteriaceae; genus Tessaracoccus; species Tessaracoccus zhenghani. The sequence goes on from NZ_CM137275.1 coordinate 2,189,370, forward strand.
TCGGTGCGCAGGAACATGCCGGCCTTCGCCTTGATCCGCTCGCGCGGGATCACGATGTGGATGCCCTTGGACGCCAGCACCTTCAGGCCGCCGGTGCCTCCGGCCATGTCCTGGGTCTCTTCGGTCCACACGCCGGTGGCGTTGATGATGCGCTTGGCCTTGATGGTCAGCTCGTCGCCGTTCTCCAGGTCCACCGCCTTCACACCGCTGGCGTGGCCCCGGTCATCCTTGAGGATGTCGGTGACCCGGACGCGGCTTGCAGCCTCGGCGCCGAACTTGGCGGCGGTGCGGATCAGCGTGATGACCAGGCGCGCGTCGTCGACCCGGGCGTCGTAGAACTCGATGGCGCCGGTGAGCGCCGACGGCTTGATGTCGGGGAAGTGGCGCATGGCGCCCTTCTTGGAGAGGTGCTTCTGCAACGGCACGGTCTTCTTGAACCCGGCACCGATGACGGCCAGCGCGTCATACATCCCCACGCCGACGGCGGAGTAGGCCCGCTCGATCACCGGCGTCTTCAGCGGCCACAGGAACGGCTGGGCCTCGACGAGGTGCGGAGCGATCACGGTGAGCAGTCGGCCGCGCTCCTTAAGCGCCTCCGCCACCAGCTTGAAGTCCAGGTTGTAGAGGTAGCGCAGGCCGCCGTGCACCAACCGCGACGACCGCGATGACGTGCCCGAGGCCCAGTCCTGTCCCTCGATGACGGCGGTGCGCAGGCCTCGCGCGGCTGCGTCCAGCGCGATACCTGCACCCGTCACACCGCCGCCGATCACAAGGACGTCGAAGGTTTCTGACGACATGGCCGACAACGAGGCGGCACGCTGTTGGGGGGTCAAGACAGTCATGAGGGCTCCTTTGCTCCTGCCCAGCTTCACCCGGCTGCACGATGTTTGCAACATCGGTGCACGTTTGTGCACGCAGCGCTCTAGGATGGGGGAGGGGTTGCACCACTGTCGTCGGCAAACCCCGCTGAGGAGGGGGAACGCATGGCGGAGGCAACAACCGAGACGTTGCTCAGGGTGGCGCAGATGTACTACGTCCAATCAGAGACGATGGACGCCATCGCCCACCTGATGGGCGTGTCACGCTCCACCGTCTCCCGGCTCCTGAAGGAGGCCCGCGACCGTGGCCTGGTGCGCATCTCCATCACGGATCCCAACCGCCCGCTGAGCCGGATCGCAGAGCTCTTCCGCAAGCACCTCAACGTCGACGCCCACCTGGTGCAGGTCCGTTCCGGGGCGAGCAACATCTTCCGCCTCGACCAGGTCGCCCGGCTGGCCGCCAGCGTCGTCAGCGATGCGGTGACCGACGGCGACATCGTCGGCGTGGCCTGGGGCACCACCACCTCGGCGATCGCGGCCCACCTGAAGCCCCTGGAAGTGAGCGGCGTCACCGTGATCGGGCTCAACGGCGGCGCCAACTCCCAGACCACCGGGCTGCCCTACGTCGGCAATATCCTCCACCGGTTCGCCAACGCGTTCCGTGCACAGGAGCAACTGATGGCACTCCCCGCCTTCTTCGACGACCCGCGCACCCGCGAGGCGATGTGGCGCGAGCGCTCAACCCGCCACATCCTCGCGGTGCGCGCCGAGTGCAGCGTCGCGCTCTTCGGCGTCGGGGGCCTCGACGCCGAACTGCAGAGCCACGTCTACGCCTCCAACTACCTCAGCAGGGAAGACCTCGACTCCCTGGTGCGCGACGGGGTGGTCGGCGACATCTGCACCGTCATGCTGCGCGAGGACGGGTCCTACCGTGACCTGGAGATCAACCGTCGTGCCACCGGCATGACCCCGGTCGAGCTGCAGCGCATTCCCCGTCGGATCTGTGTCGTCAGTGGCCTGGCGAAGGCGGCCCCCGTGCTGGGAGCCTTGCGCGCGGGCGTGGCCACCGACCTGGTCATCGACGAGGACACCGCCCGGGCCGTACTGCACAGGATGAACCCCTCGCTCAGGCTGACATGAACAGGACATGGGCGGTGTGAAACCCTCCGCTTTTCTTCTGCATGCCACGACGGCGTTACCCTGTGCAGCATGTCCGATTTCATCCTCACCGACGTGACCGATGGCATCGCCCGCATCACCCTGAACCGTCCGAAGGCGATCAACGCCCTGACGGCCGAGATGATGACGGCGATGTACGAGGCGCTCACGCAGTGGCACCACGACGACGACGTGACCGCCGTCGAGATCGCCGGGGCCGGCGACCGCGGCTTCTGCGCCGGCGCTGACGTGCGCGCACTGTCCGCCGTCGTGGCACAGGGCGGGTCCTTCCTGACCTTCCTTGAGACCGAGTACGCCCTCGACATGCTCATCGCCAACTACCCCAAGCCCGTGACCAGCTTCATGCGCGGCATCACCATGGGTGGTGGCCTGGGCCTCGGTGGTCACGCGGATCGTCGCATCGTCTACGCCGACACGGTCATGGCCATGCCGGAAACCAAGATCGGCTTCTTCCCCGACGTCGGCATGATGCTGCACCTGGCGCGCGCACGGGCGGTGGGCCGCCACGTCGCTCTCACGGCCGCCACGTTCACCGGCGGCGACGCTCTCCTGCTGAACCTCGCCGACGAATCAGCCGACGGCCCGCTGCCCGCCCCGTTGTTCGACGCCGCGTGGATCCAGGAGTGCTACGAATCCGACGATCCGGTGCAGATCGCGCGCATGCTGGAGTCGCATCCGGACGAGGCCGCCCAGCAGGCCGCACGCGAACTGCGCGCCCGCTCCCCCTTCGCCGTGCACGTGGCCATGCGGGCGTTGCTCCGCGCCGAGCGGCTCGGGCTCAGCGAGGTCCTCGACCAGGATCTCCGTCTGGCCGAGTCGGTGCTCACCGTTGACTTCGTCGAAGGTGTCCGCGCGCTGCTGGTCGACAAGGACAACAACCCGCAGTGGAGATGGAAGACTCTCGAAGAGGTGCCTCAAGAGGCGGTCGACGCCGTCTTCGCGTACCGCTCCAGCTGGAACTACTGACCCCCTGACAGAGAAACGGCCCGTCGCGTGACGGGCCGTTTCTCTCGCTTTTTGGTCAGGGGCGCGGCCTGCGGAGCGCCATGGCGACATTGACGAGTACGATGCCCGTCCACACGAGCAGCATGCCGAGGAAGCCCGACATCGATCCTGAGATTGCAGTCAGCGGAATGGCCATGACCAGGGACACGATGCCCACGGCGATCCGTCCGCTCTGACCAGCCCTGGCAGCTTCGGCCTCCTGCCGGCTGGCCACCATCTCCGCCTGGAAGCGCCGCTCCACGGTGGCCTCGATCTTGCGGGCCAGCGAATCCACGAGGGCCGGCTCGATGTCGGCCCCCATCTCCTTGCGGACCCCGAGCGCGGCGTGCAGGTCTTCGCGAGACAGTTCTTCAGACATGCTCCGACCCTAGTCCTGCGGCGACCGGCTGGGTATAGGGCGCAACCCTTACCGCGCCCTTGTCCCCGGGGGTATCGCAACGCCCCTGAACGGAAGCGGCGATCTTGGCGGCAGCGCCTAGGATGGGGCCGATCCCTCCACCTCCAGGAAGTGTGCATGTCCGAGATCCACGACGTCATCATCATCGGTTCCGGCCCCGCTGGTTACACCGCCGCCATCTACGCGGCCCGCGCCAACCTCAAGCCGGTCATCTTCGAAGGCGCGCTGGATTCCGGCGGCGCACTGATGAACACCACCGAGGTGGAGAACTACCCGGGATTCGCGGAGGGCATCGACGGCCCGGACCTGATGATCGAGATGAGGAAGCAGGCCGAGCGCTTCGGCGCCCAGCTGATCACCGACGACGTGACCGCCGTCGACCTGACCGGTGAGATCAAGATCGTCAAGGACTCCGACGACACCGAGTACCGGGCCAAGACCGTGATCCTGGCCATGGGGTCGGGCTACCGTCGTCTCGGGCTGCCGGACGAGGACCGCCTCTCCGGCCGGGGCGTGTCCTGGTGCGCCACCTGCGACGGCGCCTTCTTCCGCGACAAGCCCATCGCCGTCATCGGCGGCGGCGACTCCGCCATGGAGGAGGCCACCTTCCTGTCGCGCTTCGGCTCCAGCGTCGTCGTCGTCCACCGCCGCGACGAGCTGCGCGCCTCGAAGATCATGGCCGAACGCGCCATGCGCGACCCGAAGATCTCCTTCGCGTGGAACAGCCACATCAAGTCCATCAACGGCGACACCTCCGTGCAGTCGATCACCCTCACGGACAAGAACACCGGCGTGGACCGCGACCTCCAGGTCAACGGCGTCTTCATCGCCATCGGCCACGACCCGCGCTCCCAGCTGGTCAACGGCCAGGTGCACCTCGACGCCGAGGGCTACGTCCTCGTCGAGGGTCGCGGCACGGCCACCAACCTGCCCGGCGTCTTCGCGTGCGGAGACCTGGTGGACCACACGTACCGTCAGGCGATCACCGCCGCCGGCTCCGGATGCGCCGCCGCCCTCGACGCGGAGCGCTACCTCCAGGAACTCGCAGACGCTCAGGCGTAAGCTGCACTGCAGCCTGCTCTGTAGAATGACGGGGTTTTCGACTCCGCCGGCAGAGCAGGCGGCGCTCAACCAACGTGCAAGGAGAATTCCGTGGCAGTGACCGACGTGACGGAGAATACGTTCGCCGACGAGGTGCTGATGGCTGACAGCCTGGTGATCGTCGACTACTGGGCCGACTGGTGTGCGCCCTGCAAGCAGATGTCGCCCATCCTCGACGAGCTGGCCGCGCAGTACACCGAAGTGAAGTTCGTGAAGGTCGACACCAACACGAACCCCAACCTCGCCGCGCAGCAGGGCGTGCTGTCCCTGCCCACGCTGCAGTTCTTCCAGAAGGGCCGCGTCGTCAACTCGCTCTCGGGCGCCAAGACGAAGAAGGCACTCACGAAGGCCATCGACGAGCTGCTCTGATGAGCTCCGGCGGTCACCCTGGACCCACCGAAAGCTGGACGGCGGTATCGCCTGAGCCTCCGGTGGGTTCGAGGCCGCCCATGCCCGCCTGGGTCAAGCCGGCGCTCGCCGGCGGGGTGGGTGTGCTTCTGCTCGCCGGTGGGTTGATCGGCGGCAGTCTCGCGGATCGCCCCGGGCAGACACCTTCCCCCTCAGCGAGCCCCTCGCCCGCGTTCCCCCTGGACACCCCACTGATGGTGGATGATCTGGTGCGCGGCGAGTCGAGCGAAAGCACCGGTCCCGGACCGGCCAACCAGCGCATCGTGCAGGCCGACTACACCGACGGTGAGAACACCGTCGTGTTCATCCTGTCGTGGCCGGAGCCGGATGTTGCGGAGTTCGTGGCCAACGCGGGCATCGAGATCGATGCTCAGACCCCATCCCCCACCGGAGGCTCTCGATACTGTGGGGTCTCCGAGGACACCGGCGAATCGGCGTGCGGTGAGGTGATCGACGAAGTGGGCGTGCTGCTCGTGTCAGTCACCGAACAGAGCGAAACCGCGGTCGCCGAAACCCTGGACCGCTTCAAGGAGGCGATCGGCCAGTGACCGAGAACACCCGTCACGACACCCGGCTGGACCGGTTTGTCGACAACTACGCAGAGCGCACCAACGGCATGCGCGTCTCAGCCGTGCGCGCGCTGTTCGCCGTCGCCAACCGGCCGGAAATCGTCTCGCTCGCCGGTGGCATGCCCAACATCGCCGACCTCCCGCTGCTCGACATCGCGGATTCGATGGCGGAGATGGTGCGCACCCGCGGCATGCAGATCATGCAGTACGGCTCCGGCCAGGGTGAGCCGGAGTTCCGCGAGCAGATCCTGGACGTCATGGCACTCGAGGGCATCACGGCCCATCCGGACGACATCGCCATCACCGCGGGTTCGCAGCAGGGCCTTGACCTGGTCACGCGCATCTTCTGCAACCCCGGCGACGTTGTGCTGGCGGAGTCGCCGTCGTACGTGGGTGCCCTGGGTACCTTCCTCAGCTACCAGGCCGAGGTGGTGCACGTCCCGTGTGACGACGAGGGGCTCAACCCGACGGCGCTGCGGGAGACCATCGCGCGCCTCACCGCCGAGGGCAAGCGCATCAAGTTCCTCTACACCATCCCCAACTTCAACAACCCCTCCGGCGTGACGCAGCCGCTGGCCCGCCGTCGCGAGATCCTCGAAGTCTGCCGCTCGGGTGGGGTGCTGGTGGTCGAGGACAACCCCTACGGGCTGCTGTCGCTGGACGCTGATCCCATCCCGGCCATGCGCTCCATCGACGAGGACGTCATCTACCTGGGTTCCTTCTCCAAGACCTTCGCCCCCGGTTTCCGGGTGGGGTGGGTGCTGGCCCCGCACGCGGTGCGGGAGAAGTTGGTGCTGGCCCAGGAGTCGGCGACGCTGTGCCCGCCCGTGTTCAGCCAGTTCGCCATCGGCAACTACTTGAAGAACCACGACTGGAAGCGTCAGGTGGTGGTGTTCCGCGACATGTACCGCGACCGTCGCGACGCCATGCTCAGCACGCTCCACGAGACGATGCCCACAGGCACCTCCTGGACCCAGCCCGCCGGTGGCTTCTTCGTGTGGGTGACCCTGCCCGAGGGTCTTGACTCGCAGGCCATGCTGCCCCGCGGTGTGAACGCACGGGTGGCGTTCGTCCCTGGCTCCGCCTTCTACGCCGACGGTCAGGGCGCGCGCAACGCCCGCCTCTCCTTCTGCTTCCCGCCGGCCGAGCGCATCCAGCTGGGCGTCAAGCGATTCGCCGACGTCGTGCGGCGCGAACTCGAGGTGATGGCCACGTTCGGCGTGCACACCTCCCCCGTCGAACGACGCATGCCCGCCGGGCCGGCGCCAGACCTGAGCTGACAAGGAGTGATGTTGTGACCGTCATCGTGATTGCAGGGGGCCTCAGCCATGAGCGGGACGTGTCGCTGCGGTCCGGCCGACGCGTGGCGCAGGCTTTGCGCGACGCAGGCCGGGTCGTCGTGGAGACCGACGTCAACGCCGATCTGGTGGAACTCATGCGCCGCAACGAGGACGCCGTCGTGGTGCCCATGCTGCACGGCGGCTTGGGCGAGGACGGCGCGCTGCGCGAGGTGCTGGAGGTGCTGGGCGTACCGTTCGTCGGCCCCACTGGCGCCGCTTCCCGGCTGACCTTCGACAAGTCTGTGGCCACCTCCGTCGTGAGGGCGGCCGGGCTCGCTGCCCCGCGCCAGATTGCGCTGCCCCACGACATCTTCCGCGAACTAGGCGCCCCGGTCCTCATGGCGGCCATCGGGCAGCAGCTCGGCTACCCGCTCATGGTCAAGCCCGCGCGGTCGGGCTCTGCGCTGGGAGTGACGAAGGTCGACGACGCGGCTGCGCTGCCGTCGGCTCTGGTGGCTGCCTACGCCTACGGGGCCGTTGCGGTCATCGAGCAGTACCTCAGCGGGACCGAGGTCGCCGTGACCGTCCTCGACGAGGGCAACGGCCCCGTCGCCCTCCCGCCGGTGGAGATCCGGCCAGAGTCCGGCGTCTATGACTACGAGTCCCGCTACACCGCCGGTGCCACCCGCTTCGTGACACCGGCCCAGCTCGACGACGACGTGCTCACCGCTGCGCAGGAGCTGGCGGTCGCCGTCCACCGGGCGCTCGGGCTGCGTCACCTGTCGCGCGTCGACATGATGGTCACCGCTGAGGGGCCCGTGTTCTTCGAGGGCAACGTGGCACCCGGTATGACGGAGACGTCGCTGGCGCCGCTGGCGTTCGAGGCAGCAGGCCGTGAACTGGGAGAAGTCTTCGCCTCGCTGGTGGACCAGGCGACGCTGCGGTGAGCACCCGCCTGAAGCAGGCCCTCGCCATCGTGGCAGGCATCGTCGTGGCGCTCGTCATGATGTGGCTGGGGGTCTGGCAGATGGCGTCCTACCAGGAGTCCACCCGCGACGTCTCGGCCGAGCGAGCCGCGGAGCCCCCCACACCGTTGTCCGAGGCGGTTGCCCCCGACGGTGAGGTGCAGGACATCTACGGCAAGCGGGTCACGTTCATGGGGGTCTACCTGCCGGAGTACGAGGCGACCGTCGGCACCGGGTCGCCTTGGCGGGTCCTTACGCTCATGGAGACGGCCGACAGCAGGTACATCGCCGTCGTTCGGGGCTCGGTGGACGCCGCGGACGCCAGCGAGGGTATTCCGGCACCTCCTGAGGGCACGCAGAGCGTCGAGGGCATCTTCCTCGCTCCGGATCTTCCCGAGGCCAGCGGTAGCGCACAGGCGGACTATCCTTCGGTCCGCATCCAGGAGCTCGCCCAGAAGTGGCCGTCCCCGTTGATCGCCGGCTACGTCACCCTGCCCGAGGCCGAGTCCGAGGCCCAGGGCCTCGAGGAGGCCCGTTTGGTGCTCCCCACGGCCGACGGCTCCCCCACGCACCGCGGCTACGCGTTGCAGTGGTGGGTGTTCGCCGCGGGGGCCATCGTCTTCGGGCTCTACTCGGCCCGCCAGCTCGGCAAAGCCAGCTGAACCCAGGCGGCCCGAGCTATCAGGGCCGCTCAGAGGCGCGCAGGGTCGCCCTCACGTTCTTCGTGGCGAAGTGCTCCGCCACGAAGCTCAGGAAGGGCACGGTGCCCGCCGCCATGATGGCGAGGAACCACTTGATCGACCACTTCACCCTGCGCCCCAGGTCGTACGCGGTGATGAGGAGCACGGCGTACAGCCAGCCGTGCGGGATGCCCGTCAAGCGGACCACCCTGTCGTCGTCCCAGATGTACTTCAGCGGCATCCCCACGCACACCAGGACGACGAGCAGGATTCCCACCACCCAGGCCATGACCCTGTAGCGGGTCAGCGCGCTCTTCACTCCCTGCACGTCTTCTGCGTCGAGGACGAACTCCCGGGAGTTGTTGGACGCGCTCTCCTCATTGACCGTCATACGGGTTTCCATCCTTATCGTTTTGTCGATATACCGCTATAACGCTTGCGCGCTTTATATTTTGCGTCCGTCCATGATCGCCATGATTCGGTCGAGATCCTCCCCCGAGGCGAACTCGATGGTGATGCGGCCCTTGTTCCGCCCGATGTTGACCTTCACCCGCGTGTCGAAGTGGTCGCTGAGATGGCCCGAGATCTCGCGCTCGCGTTCGCTCGGCAGTTGCGGCCCGCGAGGGGTCGACTGCCGCGGGGTGGCCTTGTTGCGCCCTAGTGCCACGATCTCCTCTGTGGACCGTACTGACAACCCCTCGGCGATGATCCGATCCGCGAGGCGCTCCTGCGCCTCCGCGTCAACCAGGCCGAGCAGCGCCCGAGCGTGGCCTGCGGAGATGGTCCCCGCCGCCACCTTCAGCTGCACTCGTTCCGGCAGGCCCAGCAGGCGAAGCGTGTTGGAGATCTGCGGCCGGCTACGGTGGATGCGCTGCGAAAGCTCTTCCTGGGTGCAGTCGAAGTCGTCGAGGAGCTGCCCGTAGGCGCGCGCCTCCTCGATCGGATTCAGATTGGCGCGGTGGAGGTTCTCCAGCAGCGCGTCTCGCAGGAGCGCCTGGTCGTCAGTGCCGCGGATGATGGCTGGGATGGTCTTGCGCTTGGCCAGCTTGCTCGCGCGGAGGCGCCGCTCCCCCATGATCAACTCGAAGCCGTCTCCGACGCGACGCACGACGACGGGCTGAAGGACACCGAACTCGCGGATGGATGCAGCCAGTTCCGCCAGGTCGTCCTCGTCGAACACCGTGCGGGGCTGCTGGGGGTTCGGCCCGATCTTCTGAAGCGGGATCTCCTCGTAGACGGAACCGTCCTTGAGTTGCTCCGGTGCAGATTCACCATCCGTGCGGGCGAACAGGTCCCCGAGGCCCCTACCGAGCCCCGTGTTCTTAACTGCCATCAGGCGTCAGCCCTTTCTGCGCGGTTGGCGATTTCTTCGGCCGCTTCCTGGTAGGCGAGGGCGCCCACGTTCTTCGGCTGGTACGTCATGACTGTCTGACCGAAACTCGGCGCTTCCGCGATCTTCACCGAACGCGGAATCTCCACCTCGAGCGTCTCGTTGGGGAAGTGGCGCCGCACCTCCTCCGCGACGTCGCGCGAGAGGTTGGTGCGCGGGTCGTACATGGTCAACAGGATGGTGCTGAGCTGCAGGTCGTCGTTCAGGTTTCCCTTGACACGATTGATGGTGTGCATCAGGTGCGAGACGCCCTCGAGCGCGTAGTACTCCGTCTGGATGGGCACCAGGATCTCGGTGGCGGCCACGAGCGCGTTCAACGTGAGGAGGCCCAGCGACGGGGGGCAGTCGAAGAAGATGTAGTCGACCCCGGATTCGTCGATGTAGGTACGGATCGCGTCACGCATCCGCATCTCGCGGCCGCGTTCGTTCACCAGCTCCAGCTCGGCCATGGCCAGATCGATGGCGGCCGGCAGAACGTGCAGGTTGGGGGAGTGCGGGGACGGCTGAGCGTGCTCGATGATGCCGATCTGTTCGGTCAACACCTCGTAGGTGCCCTTCGTGCCGGACTTGTGATCCACGCCCAGCGCGGTTGACGCGTTGCCCTGGGGGTCGATGTCGATGACCAGGACGTTGAGGCCGCCGAGGGCGAGCGCCATTGCGACGTTGACCGTCGTGGTGGTCTTGCCCACCCCGCCCTTCTGGTTCGCCACGACGAACACGCGGGGCTCAGCGGGGCGGGGGAGTGTGGGCGTCGGCGCCGCATACTCGACCATTTCATCCCCGTACTCTTCCTCCAGGGTGGCCGTCGCGGCGTTGCTCAGCGCTCGGCGGGGTTGTGGGGGTGTTTCACGTGAAACATTGCTGTGGTCCTTCCACAACTCGTTCTCGTCCGTCACCTGCTTGCGCTTGCGGAAGAACAACGCCATTGAGTGGCCTCCTTGGGGATTCGTGAGAACTCTACCCAAGCGGCTGGTCGAACACGATTCGGCGAGGCCGTTTCACGTGAAACATTCAGTTTCGATGCCTGCATCCCTCCGTGAGCTGGCTCCCGCCGGCGGGAGTGGGCGAGAGGGCCCAGGCATCAGGCGCCTGCGCGCGTCACGCGGATGGCGCGCGTCCCCTCCACACCTGGAGCCGCCTGCAACTCCAGAACGTCCGCCCTCAGCCGGTTGTTCTTCAGCAGGTTCGCGGCAGTGCGGATCTCCTCTTCAGCCGAGGCGCCCTTGAGCGCCAGCAACATGCCGTCAGGCGAGAACAGGGGTGTGGTCCAGCGCAGGAGCTTTTCCAAGGGAGCGACGGCCCGACACGTGACCACGTCGAAGCGCTCCTTGACCTCCTCAGCTCGGCCGCGACGCACCTCCACCCGATCACCGAGCCCCAGCTCTTGGACCGCGAGCTCCAGGAATTCACACCGCCGCAGGAGTGACTCGATCAGCGTGATGCGGAGGTCCGGACGGACGATGGCGAGCGGAATCCCAGGCAGCCCGGCTCCGCTCCCGATATCGGCGACATCCAGCCCGTGCGGGATGGCGTCCACGATCGCGAGCGAGTTGGCGACGTGTCGCTGCCATAGTTTGTCGCCCTCGCGGGGGCCCATGAGACCCCACTCCATGCCGCGCGACGCCAATATATCGACATATTGCCTTAGCTGTTTCTCGCTTTGCGGGTACGTACTGGACAAGCGCACAGCGATCGTCTGCTCGAGTTCCGAGGGGTCGTGTTCCATGGGCTCCATATGCCTAACAATGCCAAAAACGAATCGACGGCGGACCCGGCACTCAGCCGAGCCCGCCGTCGAACCAGGACGGGAAGGTCTGGTCAGGCCTTCTGGACCACGACGCGACGGTTGGGGGCTTCGCCCTCAGACTCGCTCACGAGGCCGGCGGCTGCCACCTCGTCGTGGACGATCTTGCGCTCGTACGCGTTCATGGGCGCGAGGCGCGCAGGCTCTCCGGTCTCCTGCACCGCGGCGATCGCGTCCTTTGCCAGCACGATGAGTTCCGCGCGGCGGCGGTCGCGGAACCCGGCCACATCGACCATCAGGCGGGACCGGTTCCCGGTTTCGGTCATGACCACCAGGCGCGCCAACTCCTGGAGGGCTTCGAGGACCTCGCCGTCCTTGCCCACGAGCTGCTCGGAATCGGTGTCGATGGCCACGTAGGCGCGGCCCTCCTGCACCGAGTTCTCGATGTCGCCATCCAGGTCTGCGATGTCGAGGAGCTCTTCGAGGTAATCGGCGACCAGGTCGCCCTCGGCCATCAGATCGGTGTCTTTGTCGGACATTGCGTCCATCCTTATCTCTCAGGTCGGAGGCCCCGCGCCGGCCGTGGCGTACACAGCCGCGGCCGACGGGGGTCCGGAGGGTCTACTTCTTCTTGCGGTTGGAGCGGGCCTGCTGCCGCGGCTGCTGCCGCTGCACGACCCGACGTCCGTCTTCGGAGGTCCGCACCGTCTGACGCGTGACCTGCTGGCGCGACACCTTCGGCGCGTCCTCGGCCACCTGGTCGTCCGTCGCGGCGTCAGCGGTCGCCTTGCCGACGACACGGGAGGTCGCAACGGGCTTGGTCTTGCGGCGCTTGTCCGCTCGCTGACGCACGACCTCGTCCGGATCCAGGCCCTTGGCCTTCATGCGGTCTTCCCAGTCGATGTAGGCGGGGGTATTGGGCGCGGGGTTGTTGTGAATGAGGATGGCCTGCTGCACCATCGTCCAGAGGTTGGACGTCAGCCAGTAGACCAGCACACCGATCGGGATGAACGTTGCCGACATGGCGTACACGACGGGGAAGAAGTACAGCATCATCTTCTGCATCTGCGCGGCCTGGCCGGTCTGCGACTCCGGCGGCATGTTCTTGCGCATCAACTGGAGCTGCGTGACGAAGAAGACCGCCACCATGGCCACCACGAGGAAGATGCCGATGACCTGCGTGGCGCCGAAGTTCTCGATGGGGAAGATGCGCTCGGCCAGACCGGCACCCCAGATGTTCGACTGCTGCAGCGAATCCACCAGATCCGGCCGGCTGGTGAACCAGTAGCCACGCGGGGTGTCGTCGGCCACACCCTGCAGCACGCGGAACAGCGCCAGGAAGATCGGCATCTGCAGTAGGAGCGGGAGGCAGGACGCCATGGGATTGACGCCTTCCTCCTTGTAGAGCTTCATCGTCTCCTGGCCGAGGCGCTCACGATCGTGCCCGAACTTCTTCTGCAGTTCGGCCACCTTGGGCTGCATCAGCTGCATGTTGCGGGCAGAGTTGATCTGCTTGACGAACAGCGGGATGAGAAGCGTGCGGATCAGCACGGTGAGCATCACGATGGCAAGGGTCCACGTTACGCCGGAGTTGGCACCGAACACGGGGCTCAGCACCTGGTGGAAGAACACCACGATGCCGGACACCGCCCAGTACAGCGGCTGCATCATCGCCGAGAGCAGGCCGTAGAAACTGTCCCAGATGTTCAGCGAGACGAACAGATCGAGCATTAAGCCACCTCAGCTATGTGTGACGCCTGGTCAGGCGTCGTGTTACGCGAATTCTCTTGTTCCCAGGCGGCAGCCTGCGGCGTGCCGGGAACGTAGTCGACCCCGCCCTGCGACCACGGGTGGCAGCGGGCGATCCGACCGATGGTCAGCACGGAGCCCTTGAGAGCCCCGTGGTTCTCCAACGCGGTCAGCCCATAGGCCGAACACGTGGGATGGAACTTGCAGACATCTCCGTACATGGGGGAGATGAACCGGCGCCAGCCCTTGACGAACCAGATGAGCGGGTACTTCAGCATGCACCGGCCTTCCGGAACGCGCGCCGCCAGGCGTCGGCGAGATCAGACCCGAGCCGTGCCTCGTCGACGGCGGACCCGGGCAGCGCCCGAACCACGACGTCGGTGGGGAACGGGCTTGTCAGCTCCGTGGCAAGGTGACGGAGGCGACGCTTGACGCGGTTACGGGTCACGGCGTTGCCCACCTTCTTGGAGACAACAAAACCCACCCGGGTGTACTCGGGTGGATTCTGCTGAGGGTGCCTCACGTGCACCACTACTGTCGGCGTTGCCGCTCTCGAGCCGTGCCTGACGGTGATGCCAAAGTCGCCGGGCCTCTTCAGGCGCTGCGATTTCGGCAGCACAGAGTCAGGCCGACAGCTCGATGCGACCCTTACGACGACGGGCGCTCAGGATGGCGCGGCCGGCGCGGGTACGCATGCGGGCGCGGAAACCGTGGTTGCGGCTCCGACGACGGTTGCTCGGCTGGAACGTGCGCTTGGTCATGGGATTACTCCCTCAAGATCGAAGGTTGAACGCTGCCCGTGGCCCGGGCAGGGGGAAGTGGCCGCCGAGATGGCGACTGGTCAACGATACGTGGATAACCCCTCGTTAGCCAAACCGGCGCAGTTCAGCCAGTCAACTAAACAAACTACACGATTGTAGTCCAGCCGACACTCCGGCAACACGCCGATTCTCCTTGCAGGATCGTTCCACGGGGACTAGTTTTGTATGGTCTGTCTCCGGTTATCCACAGGCGAGGCAGCATTGGGCTTAGCTCGGGATCAGTTATACCCTCTTGTGGACAAGTCTGTGGACGAGTGCGATGTGAGGCGGAAGAACCGCCCGGGAAGTGGGTGAGGTGACTCAATCACCGACGCCGGACCTGGCGGTGCTGTGGGAGGACGTGATCACGTCCGCGGATTTCCCTACTCGCGCCTGGCTACGCCGAACCCGGCCCGTGGACATGCACGGCTCGACGCTGATGCTCGCCGTCGGGGATGAACCCACCCGCGAACGCCTGGAGACGAAACTCCGTCCACAGATCGAGGACCGGCTCAGCGAGTTGTTCGGCCAACCCACCCACCTCGCAGTGATGATCAGCCCCGAACTGGTGCCCGACGAGCCCGCCCCGGCCGCGCCGATGCCGGAGGAACTACCTCCGCAGCCCATGCTGCCGCGTTCGAAGCCCCAGGAGGTGCGGCTGAATCCCCGCTACACCTTCGAGTCCTTCGTCGCCGGCTCGTCGAACCGCTTCGCGCACGCCGCAGCCGCCGCCGTCGCGGAGACCCCCGGCAAGTCCTACAACCCGCTGATGATCTACGGGCCCTCCGGCCTGGGCAAGACGCACCTCCTGCACGCCATCGGCCACTACGTCACCAGCTACTATGAGAACCTCCGCGTGAAGTACGTCTCCACGGAGGAGCTCACCAACGACTTCATCAACGCCATCTCCAACAACCGCACCGCGGAGTTCCGCTCGTCGTACCGCGACGTGGACGTGCTGCTGGTCGACGACATCCAGTTCCTGGAGTCGAAGATCCAGACGCAGGAGGAGTTCTTCCACACGTTCAACACTCTGCACAACGCCCAGAAGCAGATCGTGATGACGTCGGACCGGCCGCCGAAGCTGCTGGAGGCGCTGGAACCCCGGCTGCGCTCGCGCTTCGAATGGGGTCTCATGACCGACATCCAGCCGCCGGACCTCGAGACCCGCATCGCCATCCTCCGCAAGAAGGTCGCCCAACAGCGGCTGACCGCGGGCACCCAGGTGCTGGAACTCATCGCCTCGCGCATCCCCACCAACATCCGCGAGCTCGAAGGCGCCCTCACCCGCGTCGCCGCCCTGGCCAGCCTGAACGCGCAGGAGATCACCGAGGACCTCACGCAGCAGGTCCTCAACGACCTCATGCCCGAGGACGCGGCCCCTGTGGACGCGCAGACGATCATGGCGGCCACGGCCGGCTACTACGGCATCAGCCACGATGACCTGACAGGCGCCAGCCGCGTGGCCACCATCGCCGCGGCCCGCCAAGTGGCGATGTACCTCTGTCGTGAGATGACCGAGTTGTCGCTGCCGAAGATCGGCTCGAAGTTCGGGGGCCGGGACCACTCCACGGTGCTGCATGCCGTGCGGAAGATCACAGAGAAGATCGGCGTGGACAGGGACCTCTACAATCAGGTCACCGAGCTCACGAACCAGATCAAGCAGGCGTGATGGCTGGTCCTCTATACCTCTAGGGGTATAGTCTCAGTGTGAACCAGGAGGCCCCCATGCAGTTGAACCCCGGAGAGATGGAATCCGTCGTCCGCAGACTCAAGCGCGCCCAGGGCCAGCTGGGCGGCATCATCAAGATGATCGAGGACGGTCGCGACTGTGACGACATCGTCACGCAACTGGCCGCCGTGTCCAAGGCCGTCGACCGGGCCGGCTTCTCGACGATCGCCGTCGGTCTGAAGCAGTGCCTCGAGCACCCCGACCAGGGGATGGACCAGGCGAAGATGGAGAAGCTCTTCCTTTCGCTGGCCTGACGGCCCAGCTTGTTTCTGAGCGGCCGCCCCTCAAAGGGGGCGGCCGTTCAGCAACCGCTTTCAGACTCAGCCCCCGGTGCCGGCCTTCCACGTCGTGTACCCGCCGTCGAGGTTCAGCACCCGCCGGTTCCCGAGGATGAACACCGCGGCATGGCTGCGGATACCCACCCCGCAGTGCACGATGAGGTCACCGTCGGGGATCTCATCCATCCGGTCCCGCAGTTCGTCCAGGGGCACATTCACCGCGCCGGTGATGGCGCCGCGCTCGAATTCGCCCCGTGTCCGCACGTCGACGACGGTGGCGCCGGCCTCCTGCGCAGCCTCCACCTCGTGCCACTGGATCGAGTTCTCCAGGCCGCTGAGGCGGTTCTCCGCCACGTACCCCAGCATGTTGACCGCATCCTTGGCAGAACCGAACTGCGGCGCATAGGCCAGCTCCAACTCCGCCAGCTCCGGGGCCTTCAGACCGCCGGCCATCGCGGTCGCGATCACATCGATGCGTTTGTCGACGCCGGATTCCCCCACGCCCTGGGCGCCCAGGATCCGTCCGTCGGTGGGATCCACCAGCAGCTTGAGCGCCATCGTCGCCGCGCCGGGGTAGTAAGTGGCGTGCGAAGCGGGGTGCGTGTGGATGACGAGGTGCTCCTTGCCCACGGCCCTGAGCCGCTTCTCGCTCCAGCCGACGGAGGCCACCTGCAGGCCGAGGAGCCCGACGATCGCCGTGCCCATGACGGGCCGGGCGGGAACGCCGCGGCCCGCGATGTCGTCGGCCACGCGCCTGCCCTGGAGGTTGGCGGTGTTCGCCAGCGGCACCAGCACCGCGTCGTCGTTCAGGGCGTCGTCCTTCTGGACAGCGTCACCGACTGCGTAGATCGAGGAATCCGAGGTCAGGTTGCGGGAGTCGACGACGATGCCACCGAGCGAACCGATGTGCAGCCCGGCGGCCCGGGCCAGTTCGACATCGGGGCGCACGCCGATGGCGGCCACCACGATGTCGGCCGGCAGGTTCGAGCCGTCGGCCAGCGTGACGTCGGACTCGCCGATCGCGGTGACCGCGGAGCCGAGCCGCAGGTCCACACCGTGTTCGCGCAACCGGTCGTGCACCGGGGCCACCATCTCAGGGTCGAGCGGGGCCATCACCTGGTCGAGCGCCTCCACCAGCGCAACCTTCATGCCGCGGTGCAACAGGTTCTCCGTGACCTCCAGGCCGATGAAGCCGCCACCGATGACGACGGCGGTCCCGGCACCCTGCACCGCGGCCACCATGGCGTCGGTGTCCTCGACGTTGCGCAGGGTCAGCGCGCGACCGATGCCCGGGATGGGCGGCTGCACGGGGCGGGCGCCGGGGGAGAGCACGAGCTTGTCATAGCCGAGTTCGGACTCCTCTCCGGTGGCCAGGTCGCGCACGACGACCACCTTGCGCGCCCGATCGATCCGCACGGCCTCCGTGCCCACACGCACGTCGATCCGGAACCGCTCCCACAGCGATTCCGGCGTCTGCAACAGCAGGGCCGACCGCTCCTCGATGATGCCGCTCACGTGGTACGGCAGCCCGCAATTCGCAAACGACACATATCCACTCCGCTCGAGGACCACAATCTCCATGTCCTCGTCGAGTCGTCGCAACCTCGTCGCCGCGCTCATTCCGCCGGCGACTCCTCCAACCATCACTGTTCTCACAGGGAAACACTATACCCCCCGGGGTAGATACCCCCAGGGGTATCGTGCTATTGTTCAGGTGTAGCGACCGTCTGCACCTGGCAGGCGCTCAGATTTCGTCGAAAGGACCTCATCCATGTGCCGACCTGTCAACTGCAAAGTTTGCGGCAAGACCACCTGGGCCGGCTGCGGCCAGCACATCTCCGACGTCAAGCGCGGGGTGCCCGCTGCCCAGTGGTGCGACGGGCAGCATCCCGGTGAACAGAAGGTCGGCCTCCTGGGCCGCTTCCTCGGCCGCTGATCCGCACTGTTCCCGGGGTCCGTGCGGCCTGGGGACAACATGTTGACGGCACGCTGTCCCAAGCTGTGGATGGGGGTGTGGATAACTCCACACCCCCCTTTTCATCCCCAAATACTCCACGTGTAGTTTCGATCTACCCACACACCGTCCACAAGCGCCTCACGGGCCTGACAAGCCACGATGCGGGTTATCCCCAGCCTCCACAGGCGCTATGAATACATCTGGAATGTAACTACAGAAAGATCATCAAAGCACCGGGTGTGGACAGAGGCTCAGGCCAGTACGCAGAACACCACAAACAAACAGGCACCCGCAGTTACACTCACCTGCGTGACCGACGACGACCGTAGCCGCATTGACGACCACCTCCACCGGGGCATGGAGGCCGAACTGGCCAGCACCCGCGAAGAGCTGACGAAGGCTGCCGCGCACGCTGCCCGCATGGAGGGCGAACTCTTCGCCGTCGCCCAGCGCCTCACGGCCAAGGAGGCCGAACACGAGGCGGCCCTCAAGGCCCTGGCCAAGATGCGCGACGAACTGTTCGAGGCCCGCTCCAAGGTGGAGGAGGCCGAAGGGGAGATCGTCGAACTGAAGAACCGACTCGCCGCAAGCCCTGCGTCGCCGAAGCCGAATCTCGCCGAGCGCGCTGTCCGCAAGGTCGTGCGCACGGTGAAGCGATGACCGACCTCGAGGGCCAGCTCGCCGCGGCCGACTACGTGCTGCTCACGCCGTCGTATCCCAGGCCATGGCGCAGCGGCCGCGAATTCGTCAGGACGCGCGCCAGGGCCTACCAGGAGGCTGGGCTCCACGGCGTCGTTGTGGATTCATCGCTGCGGGCGGGCAGCACCCCCGAGCCCGGCACGGACGGCGAACTGGCGGTGTGGTCGGTGCCGCCGGAGGATCTTCCCCGCGTCCTCGACGCCGCGGCCGGCGCCGAGCGGCCGGTGCTCGCGCATTCCCCGGAGCCGAGCACCATCCACGCGCTGCTCGACCGGGTTCCCGCGCAACGCCTGGCCGTCTGGTTCCACGGCTACGAGGTGCGCGACTACCGGCGGCTGGCCGGGAACCACGACAGCCGGGAGCTCGCATCCATCCGCACCGCAAGGGATGAGCTGAACCGCGCCCGGTTCGAGGCGGCCGCCAGGCTCTTCACCGACCCTGCGGCCACAGTTCTGTTCGTCTCGGATTTCCAGCGCCAACTGGCCGCACAGGACGTCGGGGTCGCGGCGCTCAACACCCGGGTGATTCCCAACCACATCGACGGCGACACCTTTGTGGCCCGGGTGCGGCAACCCGAAGAGGCCGCCCAGCTGCTGCTGCTGCGCAGCTTCGCGGAGCGCAACTACGGCAACGACATCGCACTGCGTGCCCTCGAGCTGCTGGCGGAGGAACCCGGCTTCGCTGAGCTCACCGTCACGGTGCGCGGCTTCGGCCGCCATTTCCGCGACGAGACGGCCGGCTTGCGTCGTCACCGCAACGTGACCGTGGAGGAGCGTTACTCCTCGCCCATCGAGATGGCCGCCGCGCATCAACGGCACGGGGTGTTCCTGTGCCCGACGCGCTTCGACACCCAAGGCGTGATGCTCGGCGAGGCGATGGCCAGCGGCATGGTCACCATCACCAACCCGGTGGCCGCCATCCCCGAATTCACCGACGAGGCCTCGAGCCTGCTGCCGCGCGCTGAGGACCCGTGGGCCTTCGCCGACGCGATCCGCCACCTGCTGGTCAACCGCCACCTGATGCCCGAACTGTCCGTGGCCGCCGCCGAACGTGTGCGCGCCCAGTGCGGGCGCGCCGCCACCATTGACCGCGAAATCGACCTCATCGGAGGCCTGTCCGCATGACGCACCGCACCCCGGTCCTGATCTCCGACGACCCGGTCGCCGCCCACATCGCCGGCGCCCGTGGCTGGAAGGTCCTGAAGCGCGACGGCCAGCTCCTGCGCTTCGCCGGGCTGGACCCGGCCCAGACGCTGGCCCTGCCGCCGCTGCCGTTCAGCGTCCACGACGGATCCCTCGACGCTGCCACCGTCGGTGGGTGGGACAACGTGCTCAACTGGCTCCAGAAGCACATTCACGAGCCGATGCCCGTCGTCGCGCCGGACGAATGGGCGGCTGAGCTGGCCCTCTGGGCGGCCGCCTCGCGCGGTTGGCCGTTCGGCGTCTGGATCGACGGGGCACCGCCGCTGCACACGCCCGCTGCCGCGGCTTGCATGTTGGCCAGCGAGGGCCTGTTCGCGCCCAAACCGGAGGCGCTCACGGACCTGGCGAAGAGGTGGAAGGAACCGTTCACGGAACTGCCCGCCACGCCGCTCATCGACGTGGACGAGAAGCCCACCCCGCGCGAGGAGCCCCGCGATCCGGGGGTCACCCGCGTGCTGGTCGTCAGCCACCACGACGAACCCGCGCTCCCGACGACGCCCGGCCTCGCCGTCGACCTCGTCACCGCGGTGCGTCGGCCCGGGGCCGGTGAACGCACCCACTACGTGCCGGACCTCGGCGCCCCCGGCCTGACGAGCTCGCCCGGCGCGCTGCCGGCGTGGGCGGCCATCGCGTTGGCCGGCGACCGCGAGCGGCCCGTGGCCGCCTCGGACCACATCGGTGGCTACTGGCGCTGGCAGTTGGAGAAGTACTTCGACGCGAGGGCGGACCACTACGACGTGGTCTACCTCACCGGCGAGCAGTACGTGGCAGCGGATTTCGCGGTGTACGCCAAGCGGCGCTGGTATGCCCGGATCATCGACGGCACCACCGCCACCCAGCGGTACTCGTCGGAGGCCGAGCAGGAGCAGGTCGCCTACGACTCCGCCGGGTGGGCGATGCAGGTCGACGCGGTGCTGGGCGGGGAGGAGTCGCCCAAGGAGATCGCCGCCCTGGCGCTCAGCCTCGGTGAGCACGCTTTCCCGACCCGCTAGTCTCGAATGGTGAGCATCGCAGCGCGGGCCGAGGGCCTCACCAAGATCTACGGGACCGGCTCTGCCGTCGTGACGGCACTGTCCTCCGTGGATTTCGAGATCCGCGCGGGCGAATTCACCGCCATCATGGGCCCGTCGGGGTCCGGCAAATCCACCCTGATGCACCTGATGGCCGCTCTGGACACGCCCACCGCGGGTGAGGTCTGGATCGGCGACACCGCCGTCGGCCCGCTCGGCGACACCCCGCTGACGGAGCTGCGCCGAGACCGCATCGGCTTCATCTTCCAGGCGTTCAACCTGGTGCCCACGCTCACGGCCCGCGAGAACATCTTGCTGCCGCTGGCGATCGCCGGCAAGAAGGTCGATCAGGAGTGGTTCGACCGCATCGTCGACGTACTGGGCCTGGCGGACCGGCTCACGCACAAGCCCTCGGAGCTCTCCGGCGGCCAGCAACAGCGGGTGGCGTGCGCCCGGGCCCTGATGAACCGCCCGGACATCGTGTTCGGCGATGAGCCCACCGGCAACCTGGATTCCACGTCGGCCGCGGAGGTGCTGGGCTTCCTCCGGCGCTCCGTGGACGAGTTCGGCCAGACGGTGGTCATGGTCACCCACGACGCCCACGCCGCCAGCTACGCAGACCGCACCGTGTTCCTCTCTGACGGCCGCATCGTCCACGAGATGCGCGGCGCCACGCAGGATCAGCTGCTCAGCGCGATGGCCACGCTGTACCCCCGCCACGACCAGCCCGCCGCGGCCGGCCCGGTGGTGTACCGGGACGGAACGGCCGCCTCCATGAACGCTCCGGTCGGTGACGAGGTCGTGGAAGAATCCACCGTCGAACGCTCCATCGCCCGCCGCGCCCTGCTGGACTGACCCATGCTGCGGGCCACACTGAAATCCGTCTGGGCGCGCAAGGTGCGCCTGATCATGAGCGCCCTGTCGATCGTGCTCGGAGTTGCGTTCGTCGCCGGGTCGCTCATGTTCACCAACATGCTGTCTTCCAGCTTCGACTCCCTCGTCAAAGGGTCGCTGGCAGACGTCAACGTCTCGTTCGAGGCCACCGGCATCTCGGGGTTCGAGAACAACCCCGGCGTCCCGCCCGCGTTGTTGACGGACGAGGATGTCGCCGCCGTCGAGGCGATCGACGGGGTGGTGCGCGTCGAGCCCATGGTGTCGAACACGCAGGTGTACCCCCTTGACGAAGACGGCCGCGTGCTGGCCTTCTCGGGTGCCCCCGGGCTGGGCATGAACTGGCAGGACGCCACGTCCTCCGACGGTGCGGCCGGCGCCAGGATCATCGACGGCCGTGCCCCCACCGCCGATGACGAGGTGGTCCTCGACCCCGCCACCGCGGCACGCGGGGGGTACGTGATCGGCGAGACGCTCGATGTCGCCACTCCGCGCACCGGGATCCGCTCCTACACGCTGGTCGGCACCGGCACTTACGGCGCGGGCAGCACCGTCGGCGCGAGCTACCTGTTCTTCACCCTCCCCGAGATCCAGGAGATCGCACAGGACGGGCGGCCCGGTTCCTACGCCATGTGGGTCGAGACCACCCCGGAGGCCGATGCCGCCGCCGTGGCAGAGTCGGTCCAGGAGGTGCTCCCCGACGGATTCGTCGCGGAGACGGGGGATGAGCTGGCCGAGGGCATCGAGGAGCAACTCAACGTCGGCCTGGGGTTCGTCAACGTCTTCCTGCTGGTCTTCGCGGGGATCGCCCTGCTCGTGGCGGCGCTGCTGATCCTCAACACGTTCTCGATCCTGGTGGCGCAGCGGGCGCGCGAACTGGCCCTGTACCGCGCCATCGGCGCCACCCGCCGCCAGGTGAGCGGGACGGTGCTGATCGAGGCGCTGTTCATCGGCCTGATCGGTGCCACCCTGGGACTGGCCGTCGGCTACGGCCTCGCCTGGGGCATCCTCGGCCTGATGCGCGCCTTCGGCATCGACCCCGGGGACATCACGCCGACGATCACCTCCTCGGCCGTCATCGCGTCCTACGCCATCGGCGTGGTCATCACGCTCATCGCCGCCTACCTCCCCGCCCGCCGCGCGTCGCAGACCCGCCCAGTGGAAGCCATGACCAGCGCCGCCCAGTCCGGGCCCGAGCGCCTCGGCGGCCTCCCACTGCTCGGGGTGGCTCTGATCGAGCTGGGCGTGGCGGCCATGGTGATCGCGCTGTGGCTCGACGTGCCCCAGCCGCTCATCTGGTTCGGCGCCGGGGCCGCCGCGCTGCTGATCGGCATGGTGATCGCCGCGGCCGTCATCGGGGCGCCGCTGATCTGGCTGTTCGGCAGGGGGTTCCGTCTGCTGTTCGGCGAGGTGGGCAAGCTGGCGCAGCTGAACTCCGTGCGCCAGCCCCGCCGCACCGCGGCCACCGCCGCGACCCTGATGATCGGCCTGGCGCTGGTGTCCACCGTCGCCATCCTGGCCGCCAGCACCACCACGTCGCTGCGCAACCAGCTCACCGAAGACCAGCGCGGCGACTTCGTCATCGCGCCGCTCGCCTACCAGCCCTTCGACGCGAAGCTCTTCGACGCCGCCAAGGAGGTCGACGGCGTGGCCGAGGTGTACGCCGGCTACCGGGGTGCGGCGCAGGTCGAAGGGGTCGACGAGCCGACCAGCCTGTTCGGCCTGACCCCTGAGGGCCTGGAGCGGGGCACCAGCCTCGACGTGACCGTCGGGGCGCTGAGTGAGCAGGGGGGCGAGGCGCCCGTCGTGCTGTCGGCGGACTACGCCAACGAGCACGGCTTCACGCTCGGCGAGGTCATCGACCTGGTGGGCCCCAAGGGGACCGCCGCGGTGCTGGTCACCGGATTGCACGAGGAGGGCGCGGCGCTGCCCATTGGCGACATCGTGGTGACCCCGGACACGTTCGCCGAGGTCGCGGATGCGTCGATGGTCCAGCAACTGGTGATCTTCGTCGACGACGGCGCGGACCCGGCCGCCGTCAGGGCCGGGCTCGAGGAGGTCACCGACGAGGTACCCACCGTCGTGGTGTCCGACGTGCAGGAGTTCGTGGAGAGCCGCGTGGCCCAGTTCGACCAGATCTTCGCCACGCTGTACGCGCTGCTCGCACTAGCCGTGGTGATCTCCGTGCTGGGGATCGTCAACACCCTCGGCCTGTCCGTCATGGAACGTGTGCGCGAGGTGGGGCTCCTCAGGGCCGTCGGCATGACCCGGCCGCAGGTGCGGCTGATGGTCACGCTCGAGGCCGTGCTCGTGGCAACGCTGGGCGCCGTCCTGGGGGTTGTCCTGGGGGTGACGTTCGGCGCGGCACTCGTGACGCTCCTGCGCGACCAGGGCATCGGCACGTTAGTCATCCCCTGGGTCCAGTTGCTGGTCTTCGTAGTGGTCGCCGCCGCCGTGGGCGTCCTGGCCGCCATCGCCCCCGCCCGCCGGGCCAGCCGGCTGGCCATCCTCGACTCCATCGCCGTCGACTGACGACGCGTTCAACCAACGTCTGGGTATGATGCTGGCGACGAGCTTTTTGGGTAGAACGACAAAGGTGTGAGACGTGAAGATTCGAGTTGAACGCGAGGCGCTTGCCGACGCCGTGGCCTGGGTGGCGCGCAGCCTGCCCAACCGCCCCACCGCTCCCATCCTGGCAGGCATGCTGCTGGAGGCGGACGGCGACGGCCTGACGTTGAGCAGTTTTGACTCCACCACGTCGGCCAAGGTCACGCTCCCGGCCCAGGTGAGCGACGAGGGCCAGGTGCTGGTCTCCGGCCGCCTGCTCTCGGACATCGCGCGTTCGTTGCCGAACAAGCCGGTGGACCTCAACGCGGACCACACCAAGGTGGAGCTGACCTGCGGTTCCGCCCGGTTTACGCTGCAGACGCTGCCCGTCGACGAGTACCCCACCCTCCCGGACATGCCCACGCAGACCGGCACCGTGGACGCGGCCGTGTTCGAGAAGGCCGTCGGCCAGGTGTTCGTGGCGGCGGGCCGCGACGAGCTCCTCAACGTGTTCACCGGCGTGAAGATGGAGATCGACGGCGAGAACCTGTCGCTGCTCGCCACAGACCGCTACCGCATGGCGCTGAAGGAACTCACCTGGAACCCCACCAGCCCGGGCCTCGAGGGCAACGTGCTGGTGCCGGGCAAGGTGCTCGCTGACACCGCCAAGTCCATGACCTCCGGGGACACCGTCACCATCTCGCTGTCCACCACGGAGGCAGAGGGCGAAGGCCTCGCCGGCTTCGTCGGCGAGGGCTCGAAGGGTTCGCGTCAGGCCACCACGCGCCTGCTGAGCCAGGCGTTCCCCAAGGTGCGCCACCTCATGGACGTCTCCGCCACGGTCAGCGTCCGCATCGACACCGCAGACCTGCTGGCCGCGGTCAAGCGTGTCGCCCTCGTCGCGGAACGCAACACGCCGCTGCGCATGCGCATCAACGAGGACCACATCACGCTCGAGGCCGCCACGGGGGACCAGGCGCAGGCCGTCGAGGCCATCGACGCGCAGATCGAGGTCGTCGGCGACGAGCAGTCCATCACGGATGCGGGCTTCAACCCGCACTACCTGCTGGACGCGCTCACCGCGCTCGACGCCCCCTTCGCGCACTTCTCGTTCACGCTGCCCGGCAAGCCCTGCCTGATCATGGGCCTGCCCAGCATCGATGCGGACCCGTTGGGCGATTACCGCCACGTCATCATGCTGATGCGCCTGCCCAGCTGACGTGTTCGTCACTGAGCTCGCGCTTGCTGATTTCCGGAACTACCACGAGGCCCACCTCGAGCTGACCTCCGGCGTCACGGTCTTCGTCGGCGCTAACGGCCAGGGCAAGACGAACCTGGTCGAAGCCATCGAGTATCTGTCCACCATGTCGTCGCACCGCGTTTCGACGACGGGCCCGTTGATCCGCGCCGGCGCGTCGTCGGCGATCATCAGGGCCAGGGTGCAGGCAGCCCGCGATGACGACCGGTTGATCTGGCTCGAGCTCGAAGTGGTGCCCGGCAAGTCGAACGTGGCCCGGCTCAACCGGGCGCCCTTGCAGCGCCCGCGCGAGTTGGTGGGGGCGCTGCGCACCGTCGTGTTCTCCCCGATGGACATCGCCATCGTGCGGGGAGACCCGTCAGACCGGCGCGGGTGGCTCGACTCGCTCGTCGTGACCCGGTGGCCGCGCATGGCCGGCGTGAAGCAGGATTTCGACAGGGTGCTGCGGCAACGCAACGCGCTGCTGAAGTCCATGTCCGGTCGCTCCCAGGTGTCGCAGGGCGGGGACGAGGACATCACGCTCGCCGTGTGGAACGAGCAGCTCGCGGCGCTGGGCGCCGAGCTCCTGCACGCCCGGCTCGACACGCTCGCCGACGTGCTGCCGTACGCCCAGCGCGCGTACGAGACCATCGCCCCGAAGAACAACCAGATCGACGCGGTCTACAAGAGCGGTCTCGACCTGGCCGATGTCGCCGCGGCCGAGGACGTGCGGGCGGAGCTGCAGCGCAGGCTGCTCGAGGCCATGGACCGCCTGCGCGGCGATGAACTGCACCGCGGCATGACGCTGGTGGGACCGCAGCGCGACGACGTGGAGCTGTCCATCGGAGAACTGCCCGCGAAGGGGTACGCGTCGCACGGCGAATCCTGGTCGCTGGCCCTGTCCCTGCGGCTGGGTGGCTTCTCCCTGGTGCGCGACGACGGCACGGAGCCGGTGCTGGTGCTCGATGACGTGTTCGCCGAACTCGACGTGGCCCGACGCGAACGGCTGGGCGCCGCCATCGCCGACGCCGAGCAGGTGCTGATCACCGCCGCCGTCGGCGCCGACGTGCCGGACTTCCCGGCCGAGCGCCGGTTCACCGTGAACGCCGGCACCGTCGCCCCGTTCCAGGATGCGCAGTCCGGATTGTCCGATCACCCTGAGGAATCGCGGGGCTGAAAGGGCCGGGGGTACCGTGATCTGGTTGACGTTGGGCAGGGGCCCGGCGGGAAGGTACCCGGCATGATCATCGACACCCTCAACCACAGGTCGCGCTACGCGGACATTCCCGGATTGGCGCAGATCCTCGACACCATCGTGGGCCTCGGCACCGATGTCGAGCCCGGCACCATCGAGCTCGCCGAGGAGATCGGCGCGGTCAACATCTTCTCGTACGACGCTGCCGACCCCGAGGTGAAGACCCAGTTCGAGGCCCACCGCAGCTACGCCGACGTGCACGTGGTCCTCGCAGGCGAGGAGACCGTCAAGCTGGCGGCGCTCGACGCGCTCACCCCTGCCACCGAGTTCGACGAGGCCACCGACTTCGGCCTGCATGAGGGTGACGCCACCGTCTCCGTCACGCTGAAGCCCGGCTGGTTCGTGGTGGCGTTCCCGAACGACGCCCATCTCCCCGGTGTCTGGACCGACGGCCCCAGCCGCGTGCTGAAGGCAGTGGGCAAACTCCGCGTCGCCTGACCCCCCAAAGCGGCACCCTCCGTCCTGCCGGGGACTAACCTGGCAGGTAGGAGGCGTGACATGGCGAAGAAGCGTGACATGGCGAAGAAGAAGTTCGAGGAGCTCCCTGGATGGGTGCGGGCGCTGGTGGGGCTCAGCGGAACGGCCGACGTGGTCCTGCGCATCGCGGCCATGATCGATGTCGCCAGGCGCGACAAGGACGAGGTCAACGGCCCCAAGGCCGTCTGGCTGCCCGCGCTGGGCGCCGTCAGCTCCATGGGCCTGCTGCCGCTGGCGTACTTCCGCTGGGGTCGCCGGGGGCCCGCGGAGTAGCAGGGCGGAAGGGCATGGTATTCATGTCCCCATGCCTCGCTCCCGCCTCGCCCTCGCCGCCGTCGTCGCGCTTGCCCTGAGCGCCTGTTCCGGCGCGACGGAACCTCCAGCGCCGGAACCCACCACCGCCTCCGCAGAGGCCTCGGCCACCGCGTCGCCCACCCCGGAGGCCGTGCCGGTGGAGCTGCCGGACACCCCCGTCGGCGAAGCGGCACAGTGGGTGCTCGACCTGCTTGCGGCCGACGCCGGGCCCACCGCCGAGGAGGCGGAGGAGCGGCTGGGCGACCAGTTCCTCGGCCAGGTGCCCGCAGACCAGGTCGGGCAGGTGTTCGCGCAGCTCCGCGAGGAGGGCCCCTTCACTCTGGTCGGCTGGGACGGCACCGACACCCAGGGCACGGCTGAACTCGATTCGCCGGCCACGCCGGTGTTGATGATGATCGCGCTCAAGGACGGCAAGATCGACGGCCTCATGTTCGTGCCCAACGAGAAGGCGCCGGAGATCCAGACCCCGGCGGAGGCGTCCCAGCTGCTGCTCGACAAGGCGCCCACCTCGTCGTTCCTGCTCGCGGAGGTCACCCGCACCGGCGATACCCCGGAGTGCACGCCCATCGAACAGCGCGACGCCGACACGGTGTTGCCCATCGCCTCGATGTTCAAGCTCTACGTGCTGGGCGCCGTTGCCACCGCCGTCGAGGACGGCACGTTGACCTGGGAACAGGAGTTGACGCTCACCGAGGGCCTCAAGTCGCTGCCCACCGGCAGCCTGCGCAACGAACCGGCCGGCACGAAGGTCACCGTCGAGAAGGCCGCGCTGGAGATGATCTCCAACAGCGACAACACCGCCGCAGACCTCCTCATCGACGCCGTGGGGCGCGAGGCCGTGGAGGCCGAGCTGGAGACGATGGGGCACCACGCGCCGGAGCTCAACCGGCCGTTCCTCACCACCCGCGAGGCCTTCCAGATGGCCGGCGACCAGGGCATCCGCGCCAAGTGGGCGGCCGCCTCCAACGGCTACGCCGACGCCACCGTGGCGGTCTCCGAGGCCCAACGCGCTGTCCTCTCCGGCCTGCCGGAGTGGGACCTCACCTACGACGAGACCACCATGGGCAGCCCGTTCTGGGACGAGGGGATCGACTGGTACGCCACCGCCGCGGACCTCTGCGCGGCCCACGTCAACCTCCAGCAGCGCGCCGCCACGGAGGCGGGCAAGCCCGTGCGAGACATCCTGGCCGCCTACCCGGGCATCGAGGTGCCCGGCGCGGCCTACATCGGATTCAAGGGCGGGTCGGTGCCCGGTGCGCTCGGCCTGTCGTTCTACGTGGAGGGGCCGGAGAAGATCCGGGTCCTGGTGCTGCAGAGCGCCGGCGACACCCCGGAATCGGTGCCGCAGCCCAACTGGATGGCCAGCCTC
Organism: Tessaracoccus zhenghani; assembly: GCF_054552775.1. Taxonomy (NCBI): domain Bacteria; kingdom Bacillati; phylum Actinomycetota; class Actinomycetes; order Propionibacteriales; family Propionibacteriaceae; genus Tessaracoccus; species Tessaracoccus zhenghani. The sequence continues at coordinate 2,218,424 of NZ_CM137275.1, forward strand.
GCCGAGAACACCCTGGGATAGGTCCCGCCCGGGAACGTCAATGCGGAGACTAGGCTGGACCCATGTCCGAGCCGCACGATCCCACGGGGCTCGAGTTGGCGTCGGAGATCGCCCGAGCCACCGTCGAGGCCTCTGAATACGGCGTCGTGCTGCCCGAACCCGCCCCGCCGCGCACCCCGCGGCGCACGAGGCGGGTGTTCGAGCAGGAGCGCAGCGGCGCGCACCGGGACGACCGAGACCCCAAGCTCGTCGGTGATGTGCTGAACGAGGTGGTGCGCAAGCGGGGATGGAAGCCGCGGATCAACCTGTCGACCGTGTTGCGCCGCTGGCCGGAGCTGGTGGGCGAGTCGAACGCCGCGCACTCCAAGCCGGTGAACTATGACGCGGGGGTGCTGATCGTCGACTGCGACTCGACGGCGTGGGCCACCGCCATGCGGTACGCCGCGTCCCAGTTGGTGGCCAAGCTCAACGCGGCGCTGGGCGAGCAGACGGTCCTGCGCGTCGAGTTCCGCGGCCCGAAGGCACCCAGCTGGAAGAAGGGGCTGCGGTCCGTCCAAGGCCGGGGCCCGCGCGACACCTACGGCTGAGCCGCCGTCCGCCACGCCGGGTCGACGGGGACCAGGGTCACGTCGGAGAGCTTCCCCGCATCGACGGTGGCGGTCATGAAGGTGCCCACCGGCTGTCTGCGACGGTCGGTGGGGGAGCCGGGGTTCAGCAGGCGCATCCCCGCTGGCGTCACGGTGTCCCAGGGGATGTGGGAGTGGCCGAAGACCAGGATGTCGGTGTCCGGGAAGGCGGCGTCCATCCGCTTCTCGCGCCCGGCCGCCGGCCCCGTCTCGTGGACGACGGCGAACCGGACGCCGTCGATGACCGTCCGGGCGACCTCGGGGAGTCGCTGACGCAGGACCGCGCCGTCGTTGTTGCCGTGGACGCCGACGTGACGCCCGCCGGCCCGGCGCTCCACCTCGTCGAGGAGCGCCGGCTCAACCCAGTCGCCCGCGTGGAGCGTGACGTCGGCGGCCTCGATGGCTGCCCAGAGCTCCGGCGGAAGGTTGCGGGCACGCTTGGGCAGGTGCGTGTCGGCAAGGATCACCAGCTTGTGCATGTCGCCATCGTAAGTGGGCGCACGGAAGCAGTGCTGTACTGGTCAGATGAAGATCACGGTCACCGGAAGCAGCCGGATCAAGGTGCGCGCCGAGTGCGCACGGGTGTCCTTCTCCGTCGCACGACGGGGTGCGGCGCACGACGTCGTGATCGGCGAGGTCTCGGCCGTGGCCAAGCAGGTCCGGACGCTCCTCGACGAACTGACTCCTGAGGATGACGGCGATCAGGCCCACCTGTCGGGCCTCCGCACGTGGACCGACTTCTCGGGCGCGGGCGAGCCCGTGCATGTCGCCCAACTGGACGGCTCCGTGATCGTCTGGGAGCTTGACGACCTCGGCGACTTCCTCGGCCGCTTCGCCGCTGTGGATGGCGTCACCGTCGACAACGTCGAGTGGAGACTCACCCAGGACACCCGGGACGCCATCGAACCCGAGGCCATCCGCGACGCCTTCCAGGATGCGCGGCAGCGGGCCAGGTGGATCGCCGAGGCGGCCGGACGGCGGGCTCCGGAGCCGGTTGCCATCACCGACGGTGGCGCACCGCCGTCGCTGCACTACAAGCAGGCGCTCCTGCGGGCCGACGGCACCGCCGCCCTCGACCTGGATCTCGACCCCGTCGACGTGGAGATCAGCGTCGCGCTCACCGTCGAGTTCGAGGCCGCCGAGGGCTGATTCCCGGGATCTGCGGGCATTATCGCCACCTTTCCCCTCCTGGCACTGCGATTGAGCTGAATTACACGCCGTGGATTCCCAGTTGACCTTCCAATTGGTCCCAGAAGGTGATTCGATGGTTCGAGGAGTCATTGATGACGGCTTGGGGGCTGGGAACAAAATGAAACTGCGAGGCACCACCTCAGTGTTGGCCGCCGCTGTTGCAGTGGGTCTGGTTGCGCTGGTCGGTGCAAGCAGCGAAGAGCAGGTCATCGAAGCAGTGCCCGCCCCCGCCGCGATCATCCAGAGCCCACCGGCACCCGCTCCCGGCATCGGCCACGCGCGTGCCAGCGTCCAGGAAGTGTTCGGCGAAGAGTTCACGGACCCGCTGGGCGTCTACGCCGTCGAGGGCGGCTATGAGACCTGGCGGGTGCCCGGCGGGGAAGACCTCGGCTTCGATCCGTACAGCGCGCCCACGCCTGAGGTCATCCAGCCCGACGGGGTGAAGGAACTCGATCCCGTCATCGTGCCCCTGCCCGTTGCCCCGGCCACCATCCCCGTCACGACGGTGGAGTCCGTCGGCACGCAGAAGGCGGGCGCGCTCCTCTCGCCGCCGGTGCGCGGGCGCTCGTCCTCGAAGTTCGGCATGCGGTTCCACCCCGTGCTGCGCGTGTACAAGCTGCACACGGGCCACGACTGGGCCGCACCCTGTGGCACCCCGGTGGGTGCCGCGGACGCCGGCACCGTCGTCGGCACCGGTTGGGCCGGCGGTAACGGCGTGCAGGTCAAGATCGACCACGGCAGGTTGGGCGGCTACCGCGTGGCGACCACCTACAACCACCTGTCGTCCATCGGCGTGAAGGTGGGGCAGAAGGTCTCGGCCCTGCAGGGCGTGGGCCGCGTCGGCAGCACCGGGTACTCCACGGGTTGTCACCTGCACTTCGAGGTGATCGTGAACGGGCAGTTCACTGATCCCATCCCGTGGCTCAACGGCAAGCCCGGCGTCGTGGACCTCTCGGTCATGATGACGCTGGCCCCCGGAACGCCCTCGTCGAGCGCGTCGCCGTCGCCGTCACCGTCTCCGTCGCCGAGCCCGTCCCTGTCGCCGTCGGTGACCGGGCAGCCCTCGGTGAGTGCCACCTCGGAGCCGCCGCCCGCGCCTGAGCCCGGTGACACATCGGCCGCCGGGCCGAAGCCCTCCACCCCGGCACCGGGTAACACGTCGAACCCGCCCAGCACCTCCGCTCCGGGGACGACACCGGCACCCACGCCCACCACGACGTCTGCGGCACCGAAGCCCAGCCCCTCGGCCAGTGCGACGACGAAGTCGCCTGAGCCGAGCCCCGTCACCTCGTCGCCGGCCCCGCCACCCCCGCCGCCCCCACCGCCGCCTCCGTCGTCAACGCCGCCGGCACCTTCGCCCGAGCCCTCCCCGACGCCGGTGCCGAGCCAGACGGTGACGGAGTCTCTGAGTGAAGTTCCGTCGACGCCGGCCGCTCCCTCCCCGACCGTGGTTGAGAGCGTGACGGCGAGCGCTGAGGCGTAGCCCCAGACGGTCCCGGGCTCAGTCGTTGAGCCGGGCGGCCATCCAGTCCACCAGCGGGGCGGACCCTCGCCAGATCTCGCGGACCTGCTCGGCGAACGCCTCCACCCCCGTGGCCGTGACCTCTCGCATCGCGCTCAGCGACCGGTGCCGCAGCAGCCTGATCCGGGGATGCGCCTTCGTGAAGCCCCGCGGCGCGGTGGCGAGGGTCTGCCCCGTGATCAGCCACCCGTCGCGCTCGAGGCCCTCAATCATCGCCTGGAGCTGGCCGCCCGAGCGCTCGTCGTCGATCGCGGCGCGGAAGCGGGCCAGCGCCTCCGGCTCCGCGCGGTAGAAGCCGCCCCCGGCGAAGGCCTCCTCGGCGTTGACCTCGACGTAGAAACCGCAGGCGGGCGCCATCGCCACGTACGCGCCCTGATGGGTCTTGTAGAGCGACTTGTCCTTGGCGAACCGCACGTCCTTGTAGGGGCGGTACACCTTGGCCTCCCCGAACTCCTCGGCCAGCGCGGCCACCACCCGGGTCAACGGGCCGCGCACCTCGTTGTCGTAGCGCGCCTTGTTGGCGAGCCAGAAGTCACGGGTGTTGTCGAACTGGAGTTCGCGGTAGAACTCGGCGGCAGGGAGGGGAAACTCATCCATGTCCTAGATTCTGCACCCAGGCCGGGCGACGGCGCCCCCTTGGCGGTTCGATCCCGCGCCGATCTGCGGCCCTGCGGCCCCCAGAGGGATAGGGGACCACGTCTCAGCCCCCATCGGAACGCCCAAACGCGCAACAAGTGCGAATGAACGCGCATCGTGCGTCGTTAATGCGTGGTTTTGCGCGCCCTCGCGGTAGTATTGGCACGTTCAACGGCGCTGGGGCAATCCCGGCGCCACTTTGTGTGGACAGGAGCAATGTGTCGGACGACGTGACCATGGATGAGGACCTCACCCCCCAAGCGCGGATGGAGGGACTCCAAGATTCAGCAGACATCACTGTCTCCGGATCTTACGACGCCGACCAGATCTCCGTCCTCGAAGGCCTTGAGGCGGTGCGCAAGCGCCCCGGCATGTACATCGGTTCCACCGGTGAACGCGGCCTCCACCACCTCGTCTACGAGATCGTCGACAACTCCGTCGACGAGGCCCTCGCCGGGTACTGCGACTCCATCGAGGTTGAACTCCTCGACGGCGGCGGCGTCCGCGTCAAGGACAACGGCCGTGGCATCCCGGTCAAGGAACACCCCGTCGAGAAGATCCCCACGGTCACGCTCGTGCTGACCGTCCTGCACGCCGGCGGCAAGTTCGGCGACGGGGGTTACAAGGTCTCCGGCGGCCTCCACGGCGTGGGTTCCTCCGTCGTGAACGCGCTGTCGGAGCGCATGATCGTCGACGTGCGTCGCGACGGGTACCGCTGGCACCAGGAGTTCGAGTACGGCACGCCCGTCACGGAGCTGGAGCGGATGGAGGCCACGGACGAGACCGGCACCACCATCGCGTTCTACCCCGGCCACGACATCTTCGAGACCACGTCCTACAACTATGAGACGTTGTCCACCCGTTTCCGCGAGATGGCTTTTCTGACGAAGGGGCTGCGCCTCTCCCTGCTGGACCTGCGCGCCGAGCGCCAGGTAGCCACGGGGGATGACGGCGAAGTCGACACCCCCTACGACGAGTTCCTCTACAACGACGGCCTCATCGACTACGTGAAGTACCTCTCCGGCAGCAAAGAGGCCATCCACCCCACCGTCATCGACGTCGAGGCCCACGCCCCCGAGGCGGGCATGGGCGTCGAGATCGCGATGCAGTGGAACACCTCCTACGCGAGCAGCGTCTACACCTTCGCCAACACCATCAACACGCATGAGGGCGGTACCCACGAAGAGGGCTTCCGCGCCGCGCTGACCGGCACGGTGAACCGCTGGGGTGAGACCTGGGGCCTCATCAAGAAGCGCGAGGACCGCGTCTCCGGCGACGACATCCGCGAAGGCCTCACCGCCATCCTGTCGATCAAGGTCTCGGAGCCGCAGTTCGAGGGCCAGACCAAGACCAAGTTGGGCAACACCGAGGCCCGCACCTTCGTGCAGCGTGTCCTCAACGACCGCTTGGGCGACTGGTTCGAGCGCAACCCCGCCGAAGGCAAGGACATCGTCCGCAAGTCGCAGGCTGCGGCGGCGGCCCGCATCGCCGCCCGCAAGGCCCGCGACATGGCCCGCTCTCGCAAGGGCCTGCTGGGTGGCTCCGGCCTGCCCGGCAAACTGGTGGACTGCCAGTCGACGGACCCCTCCGAGTGCGAACTGTTCATCGTCGAGGGCGACTCCGCAGGCGGTTCGGCCCGCGGTGGCCGTGACCCCCGCACGCAGGCGATCCTCCCCATCCGAGGCAAGATCCTCAACGTGGAGAAGGCCCGCATCGACCGCATCCTTGCTAACAAGGAGGTCGAGGCCATCATCAACGCCCTCGGCGCGGGCATGCAGGAGGATTTCGACCTCAACAAGCTGCGCTACCACAAGCTGATCCTGATGGCTGATGCCGACGTCGACGGCGCCCACATCCGCACGCTGCTGCTGACGCTGTTGTTCCGCTTCCTGCGTCCCATGATCGAGGCCGGGCACGTCTTCCTCGCGCAGCCGCCGCTGTTCCGGATCCGCTGGACGAACTCGGCGCATGAACTGGCCTACAACGACGCGGAGCGTGACGCGCTGCGTGAGGAAGGGCTGGCGCAGGGCAAGAAGCTGCCGCAGGTCAACCCCATCCAGCGGTACAAGGGCCTCGGCGAGATGAATGCCGACGACCTGTGGGATACCACGATGGACCCGGAGAACCGGATCCTGCTGCAGGTCACGCTCGACGACGCCGCCATGGCGGATCAGATGTTCTCGATCCTCATGGGAGAAGACGTCGAACAGCGCCGCACGTTCATCCAGCGCAACGCCAAGGACGTCCGCTTCCTCGACATCTAGCACTGGGGCTTGCCCCAGACCCCGCGGAGTTCGCTTCGCTCACACAACTTCAAAATCCAAACAACAGGCTCGCTTTGCTCGCGTTGTTTGGGCTCGCTTCGCGAGCGGGGTGACCAGCCTCGCTCGGCTCCAACCCGGAAGGTTCACTGACGCATGGCTGACGACGTCGACAAGGACGAACTCAAGGCACCCGCGCTGGGCCGCATCGATCCCATCGACCTGCAGGTCGAGATCCAGAACTCCTACCTCGACTACGCGATGAGCGTCATCGTCGGGCGTGCGCTGCCCGACGTGCGCGACGGGCTGAAGCCCGTCCACCGCCGCGTGCTCTACGCCATGTGGGACGGCGGCTACCGCCCTGACCGCGGGTGGAACAAGTGCTCCCGCGTCGTCGGTGAGGTGATGGGTCTGTACCACCCGCACGGTGACTCCGCGATCTACGACGCCCTCGTGCGTCTCGCGCAGCCGTGGGCCATGCGCCTGCCGCTCGTGGCGGGTCAGGGCAACTTCGGCAGCCAGGGCAACGACAAGGCCGCAGCCATGCGGTACACCGAGACCAAGATGGCCAACCCCGCCGTCGAGATGGTGCGCGAGATCGAGCAGAATACCGTCGATTTCCGTCCGAACTACGACAACCGCGAGCTGGAGCCGACGGTGTTACCGGCCCGGTTCCCGAACCTGCTGGTCAACGGCTCCACGGGTATCGCGGTGGGCATGGCCACCAACATCCCCAGCCACAACCTGCGTGAGGTCAACGACGCGGTGCAGTGGGCGCTGGCCAACCCCGACGCGTCGCGCGAGGAACTGCTCGAAGCCGCCATCCAGCGCATCCAAGGGCCAGACTTCCCCGGCGGCGCACTGATCGTCGGGCGCTCGGGCATCGAAGAGGCATACCGCACCGGGCGCGGCTCGGTGACGATGCGCGCGGTCATCGGCATGGAGGAGGACCGCAACGGTCGCCAGCTCCTCGTCATCACGGAGCTGCCCTACATGGCCAACCCCGACACGCTGGCGCTGCGCATCGCAGACCTCGTCAACTCGGGCCGCCTGACGGGCATCGCCGACATCCGCGACGACACGTCGGCGCGCACCGGCCAGCGTCTGGTGATCGTGCTCAAGCGCGACGCCCAGCCGCGTGTCGTGATGAACAACCTGTACAAGCACACGTCGCTGCAGGACACGTTCGGCTGCAACATGCTGGCCATCGTCGAGGAGGTGCCCCGCACCCTTCGCCTCGACCAGTTCATCTCGCTGTGGATCAAGCACCAGCTCGAGGTCATCCGGCGCCGCACGCAGTGGCAGTTGGATGAGGCCGAGCGCGCCGCCCACCTCGACCGCGGCCTGGTCAAGGCACTCAACATGCTCGACGAGGTCATCGCCCTCATCCGCGCCAGCGCCACCGCTGATGCGGCCAACCAGGGCCTGCAGGAGCTGCTCGACATCGACGAAGTGCAGGCGCGCTTCATCCTGGACACCCAGCTGCGCCGCCTGGCGTCGATGGAGATCCAGAAGATCGTCGACCGCTTGGCCGAGCTGGAGCGTCGGATTGCCGACCTGAAGGACATCCTTGGCGACGAGGCCCGGCAGCGTCGGATCATCGCAAGCGAGTTGCAGGAGATCGTCGACAAGTACGGCGACGAGCGCCGCACCCGGATCGTCGCGGCTGATGGGGATTTTTCCGATGAGGATTTCATCCCCAACGACGACGTCGTGGTCACCATCACGCACGGCGGCTACGCCAAGCGCACCCGCGCGGATCTGTACCGCGTGCAGAAGCGCGGCGGCAGGGGCGTGCGCGGTGCGTCGCTGCGTGCCGACGACGAGGTGGCGCATCTCTTCACCACCACCAACCACCAGTGGATCTTGTTCTTCACCAACTTCGGCCGCGTATATCGCAGCAAGGTGTGGCAGTTGCCGGAGGCTGGTCGGGACGCGAAGGGCGGCCATGTCGCCGGGTTGATGAGCTTTCTGCCCGACGAGCGGATCGCCCAGGTGTTGACCATCGACTCCTATGAGGATGCGCCGTACCTGCTGCTGGCCACGAAGAACGGCCTGGTCAAGAAGACGGACCTGAAGGCCTACGACTCGCCGCGCCAGGCCGGCGTCATCGCGATCAACTTCCGCGAGCAGGGCGACGAGTTGATCGGTGCGTCGCTGGTTTCCGAGTACGACGACGTCCTGCTGATCTCGCGCAAGGGCCAGGCCATCCGCTTTCGGGCAGACGACGAGCAGTTGCGTCCGATGGGGCGCGCCACGTCCGGTGTGACGGGCATGAAGTTCCGCTCGGGCGACGAGTTGCTGTCGATGGCTGTGCTCCGCGCCGATGAGGATCAGTCTGAACAGTACGTGTTCACGGTCACCGACGGTGGCTACGGCAAGCGCACCTCTGTCAGCGAGTACCGCGTCCAGGGCCGTGGCGGCCTCGGCATCAAGGCCATGAAGCTGAACGAGGACCGCGGCAAGCTCGTCGGTGGCCTGATCGTCGGCGAGCATGACGAGGTCATCGCGATCAAGGTCTCCGGCCAGGTCACCCGCTCCGCCGTCTCCGACGTGCCTGCGAAGGGCCGCGACACCATGGGCGTGAAGTTCGTCGGTGTCCGCGGTGAGGACGAGGTCAGCGTGATCGCGCTGTACCCCGAAACTGAGGTCACCGAAGACGAGCTGGCTACCGAGGAGCCGGCAGACGGTACCGTAGGGGAAACCGTGGTCGAGGAGGCTACGGAAGTGAGCCCGGAGGAGACCGTCGATGAGTGATGCGCCGCGCTGGCCCGGGGCCGACGGACGCCCCGGTCTTGACTTCTCGCCCTACCGGTCGGACAAGCCGGCTGAGCCGGCGAAGTCGTCGCAGTCGGCTCCTGAGCCGGACACCCGCGCACAGCGCCCCGTGGGGGCGCCGTCGGAGCAGGGCAAGCCCGCCGACGACGGGAAGTCCTCGTCGGTGGCGCCGCGGGTCGCCGAGCGCGCGGCCCGTGCCGCCCAGGAGTGGGCGTCGATGCCGGTGACGCCGGCATTCGGTTCCGCGCCGACGGCCCGCACGGCACCGGTGCCGCCGCCCGGCGCCAAGCAGCCCCCCATGCAGGGTCGCCCCGGCGGCCCCGCGCCCCTCGGCGCCCCGACGCGGGGTGGCGCCACCGTCGTGCCTCCGGGCCGTCGTAGCGCGAGTGAAGCCGAGGACGCGGATCCGCTGCCGCTGGCTGAGGTCGCCGAGCCGAAGGTTGAGAAGGGCGCAGAGCCGGTTCGCACCACGCGTCGCCCACGCCGCACCCGCAAGGCTCGCCTGCGGCTGGCACGGATCGACCCGTGGTCCGTCATGAAGACGACGTTCCTGTTCGCGATCGCCTTCGGCATCATGCTCGTGGTGGCCACGTTCGTGATCTGGTCCGTGCTGGCAGGGGCCGGCACGCTGGAGTACGTCAACACGCTGCTCAACCAGCTGCTGGGGGACCAGGACACCGCGTTCGACGTGACCCAGATCCTGAGCGTGAACCGCGTCCTCGGGTTCTCCTCGATCGTCGCGGCCATCAACGTGGTGATCATCACCGCGTTGGCCACTCTGTTTGCCTTCCTGTACAACTTGGCGGCCACCGTGATGGGCGGCCTCGAGGTCACCCTCGCCGAAGACTGATCGCTGGTCCCTCTGGGGCCTCCTAGCCGCTACCCGGCCGTGAGCAATTGGATAGGCTCACGGCCGGTTTTGCGTCGTTTTGTCGGCGTGTCGCGCCGTGACCCCATCCAATTGCTCACGGCTGGCCTGAGTTTGCAGGGAGCGGAAGTCATCCGCTACAGTTGGGCGTCGGTAAGCGGGCCTATAGCTCAGGCGGTTAGAGCGCATCCCTGATAAGGATGAGGTCGCTGGTTCAAGTCCAGCTAGGCCCACCAATGAACCCCTAGGCGACTAGGGGTTTCGTTATTTTCACTTGAAGTTGTACCGGATTTGTACCGGATGCGTCGCGGGAAATGGTCCGCGCGCGAGCCTATGACAGCCGCGTAGGCGCTCGGGTTCGCAAGCCCAACCGCCGGCACCGAGTACGAGACCATCTCCGCGGCCTGTAGCGCACTACAGCTGGATCCCCCGCCTAGGCCTCGGGGCCCACCGACGATACCCACGACGCGATCGCGTCTAAGGCCTTCGGGCCATGACTGCCGAGCTGGGCCGCGCCGAAGCGAGCCAACCACAACGTGAAGACGCTGCTGCCCTGCCTGGTCCGAGCGCGTGAACTGGACGCGACGACAGCGCGAGATATGAACGTTTCTCGCGCTGCAGGTGTCTCGATGGGGTTCCTAAAGTTATGAGCGACACACAGACAGCCCCAGTCACGGGTGCCCACTCATCGACAGATGACGATCTCGCAGACGCGGAGGGCCAGGGGCGGCATTCCCTCTTCGACCTTCTGTACTGGGTCCGGGTGGAGTGTCCTCTGTGCGGCGGGGCACACGGGCTACCGCTGTACAGGGAGACGACAGTAGAGCCGCTTAGAGTGGTGTAGCGCCCAGGGTGGCCGGGGTCGTCTGGGACGACGAGGCGGTCACCGTGGGATCCTTCGAGTTCACCTACCAAAGCTCTCTCAAAGGAATCAACCACGATGACCGCTCCTCACATTGTCGACCCTGCCCACGTGCTCAGCAACCTCCTCACCGAGGCGTCCCCGGACATGATGCGCAGCCTGCTGCAGACCATGATCAACCAGCTCCTCTCCGCCGACGCCGATCTGGTGTGCGGCGCCGAATGGGGCCAACCCTCGGCAGCACGGACAGCGCAACGCAACGGCTACCGCCACCGCCCGTTGGACACGCGCGTCGGCACGATCGACGTCGCCGTCCCCAAACTGCGCTCCGGAACCTATTTCCCCGAGTGGCTGCTGGAGCGCCGCAAACGGGCCGAGGCGGCGCTGATCACCGTGATCGCCGACTGTTACCTCGCCGGCGTCTCCACGCGCCGCATGGACAAGCTCGTCAAAAGCCTCGGGATCGACGGGTTGTCGAAGTCCCAGGTGTCCCGGATGGCGGCCGACCTCGACGAACACGTCCACCAGTTCCGCCACCGCCCCCTCTCGGAAGCGGGGCCGTTCACGTTCGTCGCCGCCGACGCGCTCACCATGAAAGTGCGCGAGGGGGGCCGGGTCATCAACGCGGTCGTCCTCGTCGCGACCGGGGTCAACGGCGACGGCCACCGCGAAGTCCTGGGTCTGCAGGTCGCCACCAGCGAGACCAGGAGCGCCTGGAACACGTTCTTCGCCGACCTCGTCGCCCGCGGCCTGGGCGGGGTCCGCCTCGTGACCTCCGACGCCCACGCCGGCCTGGTCGAAGCGATCGCGGCGAACCTGCCCGGCGCGAGCTGGCAACGCTGCAGAACCCACTACGCCGCCAACCTCATGGCCGTCACCCCGAAGAGCCTCTGGCCTGCGGTCAAGGCGATGCTGCACTCGGTCTACGACCAACCCGACCAAGCATCCGTGGAGGCCCAGTTCGACCGGCTCCTGGACTACACGAGCGAGAAACTCCCCGAAGTCGCGGAGCACCTCGAGCAGGCCCGCGCCGACGTGCTCGCGTTCACCAGCTTCCCCAAAGACGTCTGGACCCAGATCTGGTCCAACAACCCCGCCGAACGCCTCAACCGCGAGATCCGACGCCGCACCGACGCCGTCGGGATCTTCCCGAACCGCGAAGCCATCATCCGGCTCGTCGGCGCCGTCCTGGCCGAACAAACCGACGAATGGGCAGAAGGCCGCCGCTACCTCGGCCTCGACGTCCTGGCACGCTGCCGACTCACCACCATCACCAACCCCCAGGAGGTATCCGAACCCCTCGCCCTCACCGCCTAGACGAAGGAACCGCTACCCCACTCTGCGGGACTTGACCCGGATTGGACCCGGAAAACCGGGGGAGGGAGCCCGAACATGGCGCGTGCACCCCGCAGACTTCCGCCCGGAATCCTGCTCCTTCCGAGCGGGAACTACCGGGTTCGCTACCTCGGCCCCGACGGGAAGCGGTATTCCAAGACCTTCACCCACCTGCAGGACGCGAGGTATTGGCAGGCGTCCGAGCAGCGCCTCATCGATCAAGACGGCTGGACCCTGCCGGAGGTACGTCAGCGCCGACAGGACTCTGCAGCGCTCACCGTGGCCGAGTGGGCCGAGCAGCGCATCCTGGCATGGTCCACCCGATCGAGGTCGCCCATCGTCGGCAGCACCGTCGAGGACTACCGACGGTGCCTGCGTCTCCGGATCGACGGCTGGCTCGGGGACACACCCCTCACACTCGTCACTGCCGCGATCGTGCGCAAGTGGCACGAGGCTCTCCCGGACACACCGACCATGAACGGGAAGGCCTACGATCTCCTCAAGCACCTCATGAACGACGCCGTCAACGACGAGCTGATCGCGGCCAACCCGTGCCGCATCGTCGGAGCCGGCAAACCACGAGCCAAGGGGGCAGCTGAGGCGCTCAGCGCAAGCGATATTGGGCCGTACCTCGAAGCGGTGGAGGAATATTACCGCCCAGCCCTGGCAGTGGCCGTCCTGGGTGGCCTCCGATCTGGGGAGGTACGTGGCCTGCGTCGGCGCGATCTCGACGTGGAACAGGGCTTCATCCGAGTCGCCGGGGCCATCCGACGGGAACAGGTGGCCGAGGGCGAGTACAAGCGCGACTACACAGACACCAAGACTCCGGCTGGGAAGCGCGTCATCTACCTACCCGCCGCAGTGCTGGACTACCTCCGGCCTTGGGTCCAGAACCACAATTTCGCACCCGACGAGCTGCTCTTCCCGGCCCGCCGTACAGGCAAGATCATGAACGAGACGGTGCTGGCAGCAGCGCACCGGCGCGCTGCCAGGCAGATCGGCCGTCCGACGCTCACCCTGCACAATCTCCGGGCAACCGCTGCCACTCTCGCAAAGCAAGCAGGCATGACTGACCGTGAGGTGCAACGCCGCTTTGGTCACACAACGGCGGCAATGGCTAACCTGTACCAAGTACCCGAGCTTGAGCGAGACAAGTCGGGTGCTGCCATGATCGATTCTCTGCTCCAGTCACGTGGGCATCAAGCCCGGCTCCCCAGTGGCGGCTGATTCCTCTGCGCGAGCTCTTACGCTCACGGGCTTCTGATTCAGCTTTCCTGCCTACTACGGGCCGCGGAGATGCGCGGTTGATCGATCGTCAGGCGTAGCGCATCGTCGTCATCATCCCGACTTCCGCGTGGTAGATGTTGTGGCAGTGCAGCATCCACTCGCCGGGGTTGTCGGTGATGAGGTCGAGTTCGAGGGTCTGCATGGGGGTCAGGAGCACGGTGTCTTTGCGGAGGCCTCCGCTGCCCGGGAGTCCCCAGGTGTGGCCGTGGATGTGCATGGGGTGGGCCATCATGGTCATGTTGGTCATCCGCATCCGGACGCGCCGGTCGGGGCTCACCTCGAGTGGTTCGTGGTCGCCGAACTTGCGGCCGTTGATGCCCCAGCCGTAGGGGTCCATCTGGCCGTTGAGTTCCACGTCGAAGGTGTCGTCGGGCTCGCCGTCGGGAAGGCGCGCACCCGCTGCGGCGCGCAGTTGCGTACCGAGCAGGGCGTCGCCGTCGAGTTCAGGGACCGGGGCATCCGTCGAGGGCGCGTCGCCCGAGGCCGTGCGAACGACTGCGCGGGCGGTCCCGGTCTTGCCCTCGGGCCGTGCCGCGAGCGGGAAGGTCCCGTCGCGCAGGGTGACCGTCACGTCGTAGCGCTCTCCCATTGCGATGTACAGGGCTGCGGTATCGACGGGTTCGACGGGGAATCCGTCGGAGTGTGTGACGGTCATGAAATGGCCCCCCAGCGCCAGCTTGAAGATGGTGTCCGAGGCGGCGTTGATGATCCTGATGCGGATGCGCTGTCCCGGCTTGGCTTCGAAGGTTGCGGGGGCTTCGGGTACGCGTCCGTTGATGAGGTAGTGCGGGTATTCGACGTCCCCGGCATCCCCCAGGGGCGAGGATGCCCCGTGCCCCATGTCGCGCATGTTCCCGTGGCCCATGCCCGTCGAGACCGGGCCGTTCTCCGCGGCGAACTCCTCGAAGATCTCGTCCGGGCCCCGGCCCACGCCGTCGGTCCAGTCGTCGAGGACCACGATCCACTCGTCGTCATAGGCCCCCGGTTCGTCGGGGTCGTCGATGATCAGGGGTGCATACAGGGCGCGGTCGAGTTGGACGCCGGAGTGCGGATGGAAGAAGTAGGTGCCGGGGTCCGGTGCCACGAACTCGTAGGTGAAGCTCGTGCCGGGCTCGATGGGGTCCTGCGTCACCCCCGGCACGCCGTCGGCGGCGTGGTGCAGCCGGATGCCGTGCCAGTGCACGCTGGTCGATGCGGGCAGCTGGTTGTCGACCGTGATCCTGAACAGGTCTCCGGCAGTGCCGCGAAGCACACCCATGCTCGAATCGTCGTACGCCCAGGTCTTCGCAGTCACGCCGCCGAGGTCGAGCGTGACCGGCCGTGGTGTCAACGTCTTCTGTACGACGGAGCGTCCCGGCGCCGGAGCGAGCGAAGGGGCCGGGTACGACGGAGAGGCACCCGTGCCGGGCGCTGGTGTGCCGGGCTTGTTCGAGGGGCTCGTGCAGGCGGACAGGAGTCCGGCCCCGGCGATGCCCGTGGCGCCGAGGAGCAGGTGGCGGCGGTTCAAAGCGGTCATGGGCCAATACTCCTCCGGGTATCGTCCTGATCCAAGCCTGGAATGTTCAGGAACGGTCAAGGTTCCGTGGGTAGGGACATGCCAGGATCTTGACGGGATCTTCACCGAATCCGCACCCGGGCCAGAGCCCGTGGGCGCACAGTGATCGCGGGAGTTTTCACGAAGAACAAGGAGAAAGTCAGTGATTCGCACCACCAAACGGAGCTGGCGCAGACCAGCGACCCTCACCGTCCTCGCCACTGTGGCCCTGGCGTTGAGCGCCTGCGGCCAAGGCGAGGGCACCGACCCGAACCCCGGCACGACAACACCGGGGCGAGCGGCGACAGACGATGGCGCAACCGTGGCGACTGAGGATGCAACCGCCTCGGGGTCGACGCCGGAGATCGCGTTCGTCGACGGCACCGTATGGGTCGCCAACGAGGACGGGGACTCGCTCAGCGCGCTGGACGCCGCCACCGGCGAGGTCGTCACGACCGTGACAGGAATCGAGAGCCCGCACAACGTGCAGGTGAGCCCCGATGGCAGCACCGTTTGGGCCGTCAGCGGACACAACAACGCACTCGTGGCCCTGGATGCGGAGACCTACGAACTGCGGGGGACGGCACCCACCGGCACGAGTCCCGCACACGTGATCGTCACACCGGACGGCGAGACTGTGTATGTCACCAACGCCGGCGACGACACAATGAGCGTCTACGAGGCGGACTCGCTCGAGTTGCGTGCCACCATCGACCTGAGCGCCGGCCCGCACGGGCTGCGGGCCAGTCCCGACGGGTCAACCGTGGTCGTCGCCAACACCACGGCCGGCGCGATCGACGTCGTCGATACTGCTACGAACGCGGTGGCGGCCAGCATCCCCGTGGGCGACTCGCCACCGCAGGTGGCGGTCAGCGCCGACGGAAGATATGTCTACGTGACCCTCATCGGGTCCAGCTCGGTGGTGAAGGTCGACCTCGTGGAACAGCAGGTCATCGGATCGGTTGCGGTCCCGGCGCCCCCGGTGCAGCTGTACCTCACCGCCGACGGGACGCGGCTGCTCTCGGCGGACCAAGGTACCGACGACACTCCCGGCACCACTGTGACCATGATCGACCCCGAGTCCATGACCGTCGAGTCCACGGTGCAAGCCGGGTCCGGGCCGCACGGTGTCGTCATCGAGCCCACCGGGCAGCGAGCTTGGGTCACCAACCTCTACGACGACACGGTCTCGGTCATCGACCTCACCGCGAAGGCCACCATGGCGACGGTGACCGTGGGCGACAAGCCCAACGGGATCAGCTACAGCCCGCTGCCGCCGGCCCCCGGGCCGGGCACCGTCGAGATCACCGTGCCGGAATACGCTACCGCGACCGGAGCCGGCCACGACGAGCACTGACGGATCCCCGATCGCTCGGTAGCTCGGGCAACGTGGAACCGCACCCCCAGCCATTCGCCGGGGGTGCGGTTCGCTTGTGTTGGAGTGCCCGAAACGGCTGATCACTCGTGGTGACCGTCGTGTTCCTCCGCTGCTGGCGTCGCTGAAGGCGCCGGGGCGTCAGGCTCCTCCCCGCTCCCGGGGTCAGGGTTGAACAGGGGGCCGAGGACGAACGTCGAGAAGGCGAACAACACCGAGAAGATCACGACACCGATCGCGGGCGCCTTCCAGGTCCCGAAGCGTCGGCGGAGGCGGCGGAGGAGGGGAATGCTCAACAGCAACCCCGCCACGTACAACACCGCGTTGCCCAGGAACCCTGTGAGGATCGCGGCACCGGCCAGGAAGCCGATGTGGTGCATCACGTGGGGGGCGAGCCCCATGAGCGCGCCGACGGCGGCGCGGGCCCCAGCCCAGATCGTGCCGAGGAGACTGCGCGCGCCACCACCTGCGGGCTCAGCCGGAGCCATCACTTCCCCGGAGGTTTCGACCATCATGGGTGTGTCCTAGCTGTTGTGGTGGGCGTCCCAGCCCGCGAACCCCTGATGCATGACGCCAGGGTTGTGGGTGCCGCTGAAGCCCGTCTCGGAGGCGTGCATCCGGACGTGCTCGGCGAAGTGGCGCCCGCTGGGCTCCCCGGCGCCCGCCGGCACAGCGGTCACTGCGAGCAGTGCGGCAGCCGCTGCGACGAGGGCGGCGATCCTCTTCGTGGGGGTCATGTGGGGTCTCCTTTTGGTCATCGGCGGCACGAGAGCCACCACGACCACTTTCCCGCCGGCAGGTATAGATTCGGTGAAGCCTCGACCCGGCTTCCGTCAAGGATCGGCGGCGCGTCAAGCCCGGGGTGTCGTGGACGCGGCGACGACAGGCTCGTCGGGCGCGGCCTGCGCCGGCTCCTCGTGCGGTGGGGTGTGCCCGTGCCTGGCCTCCCGAACGATCAAAGCGGTGCCGACGAGGATGCTGACGATGCCGAACACTTGCGCCTCGGTGAGGCCAAGCAGGATGGGGTTGTTGATCCGGACGAACTCGACGACCAACCTAGCCGTCCCGCTCAGGGCGAGATAGGCGCCGAACACGGTGAGCGGGCCGACGCGTCGTCCCAACGCCCACAAGATGCCCGCGATCAAGAACGCCCCGACCGCCTCATACAGCTGTGCTGGGTGGACCGGGACGTCGACCGGGACCGCGCCGTTGGGGAAGGCCATCCCCCACGGCAGATCCGTCGGTTTGCCGTAGGTGCCGTCGCCCGCAAGGAAACAGCCGATCCGGCCGATGCCGTAGGCCGCCGACAACGGTGCCGCCATCGCCCCGGCGACCTTCGGCAGCGACAGCTGGTGTCGCCGGGTCATGACGACCACCGCGATCGTCCCGCCGATCAGGCCGCCGTACCAGACGAAGCCGGAACCGCCGAGCATGTGCCAGGACAGGTGCTGGAAATTGGCGATGAGGAAGTACACCTTGGCGCCGACGAAGCCCCAGAGAGTGGCCCACAGCGCGATCGACTGACCCACCTCTTTGTCGTAGCCGACCCGCTGGAAAGAACGGCCCAGAAGGTACGCGCCCACCAGGAGCGCGAGCGCCTTGCTGAGTCCATAGGACTGGACCCCCACACCGAACACCGAAAACAGCTCAGGCCACACAGTCGACTCCCGTCGTCGAATCACGAGGGCGCACAGCTGCGCCATCGACTCCACGCTGTCCGACCGGCGTCAAGCGCCTGCCCGGAATCGGCAAAGATTCCGTCAAGATCGACCTGCGCGGCCTGAACCCTCCGGACCCAGTGCACGGATCTTGATCGAACCTTGATCGGATGCCGTTGCGATTCGCATACTCCAGCCATAGTCTCGGTCCATACCCTTACCCCCCTAGGGTATGGATTCTCGAGTGAGGTGGCGTGATGGTTTGGGTTGTTCTGGTCGGCGCGGTAGTGCTGACTGCATTGCTTGTGTGGTTCTTCTTCGGTCCCAAGAAGGCTGGGAGCGTGCGCGTCGAGGACGGGGTGCAGGTGGTGGAGGTCACCGTCGATGGTGGCTACAGTCCCGGCGTGATCGAGGGGGTCCGTCCCGGCATGCCGGTGCGGATCCTGTTCGACCGCAAGGAGGGGGGTGAGTGCACATCGCGGGTGGTGATGCCCGACTTCAAGATCAACGCTAGCCTGCCGGCATTCCGGACCACGGCGGTGGAGTTTACCCCGGAGGCTGCCGGCGAATACCGGTTCGCCTGTGGGATGAACATGGTCTCGGGCCTCATCCGGGTCGCCGGTGCTGTGCCGGAGACTCCACCTGCCCTCGCACAGCCCGACGCAGCGGCATCGGAAGCGGCCACGCCGGGCACCGTGGCGAACGCGTCGCCGCTCGTCGCCGACGATGACGATGAGGAGTCGGAGCGGGCCGCCGAGATCCGGGATTTGACCCGGCGCGTCTCCATCGGCGCGTTGCTCACTCTACCCGTCCTCGTCGCGGTGATGGGTGTCGAACTGTTCGGAGTGACCTGGGTTCCGGAGTTCCTGATGAACCCTTGGCTGCAGCTGGCGCTGATCGCGCCGGTGATGTTGTGGTCCGGTTGGCCGATCCACCGCGTCGGGTGGCGGGCGCTGTCGCACCGCACCGCCGATATGAACTCGCTGATCACACTCGGCACGGTGGCGGCATTCGGCTACAGCCTGGTGGTGACGTTCGCGCCGCAGATCCTCCCTCCGGAGTTGCAGCAGGTGTACTACGAGGCCGTCGGCGTGATCATCACCCTCATCCTGCTGGGCCGCCTGCTGGAGACGAAGGCGAAGGCGGGCACGGGCGAGGCGATCCGCAAGCTCATCGGTCTCCAGCCGCGTACCGCCCGGGTCCTGCGCCTCGGCACTGAGGTGGAGATCCCGATCGAGGAGGTTGAGGTCGGCGATGTGGTGCTCATTCGGCCCGGCGAGAAGATCCCCGTCGACGGCGAGGTGATCGCCGGGACGTCGGCCGTCGACGAGTCCATGGTGACCGGGGAGTCGATCCCGGTGACCAAGACCGTGGGCGATCCGGTGATCGGCGCGACGATCAACTCCACCGGCGCGCTGCGCTACCAGGCCACCCGCGTCGGGGCCGACACGATGCTCGCCCAGATCATCAAGCTGGTCCGCGAGGCACAGGGTTCGAAGGCCCCCATCCAGCGGCTGGTGGACAAGGTCTCCAGCTACTTCGTCCCCGTCGTCATCATCATCGCCGTCTGGACGCTGGCGATCTGGCTCCTGGTCGGCCCCCCGCCCGCGTTCGTGTTCGCGCTCGTCGCCGCGGTCTCGGTGCTGATCATCGCCTGCCCCTGCGCGCTCGGCCTGGCAACTCCGATGTCGATCACTGTCGGCACCGGCAAGGGCGCCGAGCACGGCATCCTGATCCGATCCGCCGAGGCACTTGAAACCGCGCACAAGCTCGACGCCATCATCCTCGACAAGACCGGCACCATCACCAAGGGCATTCCCATCCTCACCGACGTCGCCGCTGCCGGTGGCCACGACGAAAACCAGCTGCTCGGCTGGGTCGCCGCCGTGGAGAAGAGCTCCGAGCACCCACTCGCCGCAGCGATCGTCGCCGGCGCCGTCGAGCGCGGCATCACGGTGCTCGACACCGACGACTTCGACTCGATCACCGGGCAAGGCGTGCGCGGCCGGGTCGACGGACACGACATCCTCGTCGGCAACCGCCGGTTGCTCGCCGCAGGCGGAGTGATCGACGAGGCACTGCTCCCCCTGCACGACGCGCTCGCCGCCGACGGCAAGACCCCGATGCTGGTCGCGGTCGACGGCCGCGCCGCCGGGGTGGTAGCCGTCGCCGACACCATCAAGGAAGGATCCCCCGCCGCGGTCGCGGCCCTCCAAGCCCGCGGCATCGAAGTGATCATGATGACCGGCGACAACAGGGCCACGGCGGCCGCGATCGCCGCCCAGGTCGGGATCCGCCGCGTCGTCGCCGAGGTGATGCCCGAACACAAGGCCGCCGAGGTCCGCCGCCTCCAGGAGGAGGGCAAGGTCGTGGGCATGGTCGGCGACGGCATCAACGACGCCCCCGCACTGGCGCAAGCCGACGTCGGCTCCGCGATCGGCACCGGCACTGACGTGGCCATCGAATCCTCCGACATCACCCTCATCTCCGGCGCCCTCTCGGGTGTCGTCACGGCGGTGGACCTGTCCCGCGCCACGATGCGCAACATCAAACAGAACCTCGTGTTCGCGTTCCTCTACAACACCCTCGGCATCCCCATCGCGGCCGGCCTGCTGTACCCGTTCTTCGGGATCCTGCTCAGCCCGATGATCGCCGCCGGCGCCATGGCGCTCTCGTCCCTTTCCGTCGTCGCCAACGCCAACCGCCTGCGAGGCTGGACGCCCCGCCCCATCCCGGAGCCCGGCCCGACCGGGCACGCCACGACGCCCGTCGTGGAAATCGGCGGCACCGTATCCGCCACCACCACCACCACCACAGAAAAGGACACCACCATGTTCGGCAAGAAGAAGACCCCCACCCACATCGACCCCGTCTGCGGGATGAAGGTACAGCCCGCGAAGGCCGCCGCCACCCGCGAGCACGACGGCAACACGTTCTACTTCTGCTCCACGCACTGCGCAGCGACGTTCGACGCGGACCCCCACCGCTACGGACACCCGGAACCCGAAACGGCCCCCCACGGCCCGCACTCCGGCCACCACGACCACTAGCCGAGCGCAGAGCATGCGGGAGATGGGATCGATCGACATGGCCAGCACCGACGACAAGAACGCGCTCATCAACCGGCTCAGCCGGATCGAGGGCCAGATCCGTGGCATCTCCCGCATGGTCGATCAGGATACGTACTGCATACAGACCCTCACGCAGATCTCGGCCGCCTCCAGCGCGCTACGGTCGCTGGCACTGGTACTCATCCAGAACCACCTGCAGCACTGCCTCGCCGAGGCGGTCGAGTCCGGCGACCAAGAGCTGCAAGACGCCAAAGTCCAGGAGGCGTCCGCAGCGATCGGGCGCCTCCTGCGCAGCTGAGGAGACCGCCACCCTCCGCTTCGCCCCAGTCCTCGGCGGCAGGCGGAGAGCCCAAAGAAGAGCACGCGGAGCAACCCGCCGATCGAACCGACCGACGAGCGCCACAGATTCAGAGAAACACACGATACGAAACAAGCATTGGAGACTGATATGGAGATAAAGGTTGCCGTCAACGGCTACGGAGTGATCGGAAAGAGGGTCGCGGACGCCGTCCGGGCCATGCCGGACATGGTCCTCGTCGGGGTGGCCGACGTCGCCACGGACTGGCACGTGCGCACTGCCGTAGGGCTCGGACTCGACGTGTTCGCCGCCAACGAAGATGCGCGCACCGCGATGCAGTCGGCCGGGGTGCCCCTGGCGGGCACCCTGTCCGATCTGCTCGAACGGGTGGACGTGGTCGTGGATACCACCCCGAAGAAGGTCGCCGCCACCAACCTGCAGGCCTACCGGGCCGCCCAAGTCAAGGCCGTATTCCAGGGTGGGGAGTCCCACGCGACCACCGGGCATTCCTTTGTCGCCCAGGCCAACTACGCCACCGCGCTCGGCCGGGACACCACGCGGGTGGTGTCGTGCAACACCACCAGCATCGTGCGCGTCCTCGGCGCGTTGCGGGACGCAGACCTCCTCGCCCGCGCCCGAGGGGTGCTCATCCGTCGGGCCACCGACCCGGGCGAGTCCCATCAGGGCGGCATCATGAACACCATGGTCCCCGAGGGCGCCATCCCGTCCCACCAGGGCCCGGACGCCCGCACAGTGCTGCCCGACCTGGACGTGGTCACCATGGCCGCGAAGGCGGCGCACACCCAGACCCACAACCATTACTGGACCCTCCAGCTGACCCGGCCCGCCAGCCGCGGGGAGGTCCTTGATGCCCTGCGTGCGGCCCCCAGAATCGCGTTCATCCGCATGGCCGACGGCCTCACAGCCCTGAACACCACCGTCGAGCTCATGCGCGACATCGGCCGGCCCCGCGGGGACATGTGGGAGGTCGCCATGTGGGAAGACGTCCTGACGGTCGAGGGGGATGAAGCCTTCCTGACCTACCAGGTCTTCAACGAGGCCATCGTCGTCCCCGAGACCATCGACGCCATCCGCGCGCTGGCCGGCACCGTTACCGAGGGCGCCACCTCGATCGAAATGACAGACGAGGCACTGGGGATGCGCCGGGAGTTCCTTCCCGCCCCAGTCCGGGCGACCACGAACTGAGACCCGACGGGCGAGCCGGCATCTGCCGAACCCGCCGACGCAAGACCTATCGGCTAAGCGGCCGGAAAAGGAACCGATCATGAAGAATCAAACCACGGTCCTGGAGGCCGGTGGCCTGCACTGGGCCACCTCCGAATCGGTGATCAAGAAGACGTTACTGGGGCTGCCCGGCGTGCTGGCCGTCGAGGCCAGCGCCGTCTCCCAGACCGCAACGGTCACCTACGACCCGGACAGGACCTCGGTCACCCAGCTGGTCGGCTGGGTCAACGACTGCGGCTACCACTGCACCGGACAGTCGGTACCGGGCCACATCTGCCATCCCATGGAAGAACCGGGCCCCACCGACGCCCACGCCGGGCACGATGGCCACGCGGGGCACACCGGCCACGGGGGCGGTGAGGATGAGGCTGACGGGTCCGCGCAGGCAGCGATGGGCCACGGCGGTCATGGTGGGTCGATGGAGGACATGGCCAGGGACATGCGCAACCGGTTCCTGGTTGCCTTGATCCTGGCGATCCCCATCACGATCTGGTCCCCGCTCGGGCGTGACGTGCTGGGGTTGAACCCGCCGCTGGCGTTCGGGCTGCGCGACGACGTCTTCACCTTGATCCTGTCGCTGCCGGTGGTGTTCTACTCGGCGTGGATCTTCTTCGACGGCGCCTTCCGGGCGCTACGGGCCAGGACGTTGGACATGATGGTCCTGGTAGCGGTCGCCGTGGGGGCCGGTTGGCTCTACAGCCTGGTGGTCACCCTCACTGGCGGTGGTGAGGTCTTCTACGAGGCGGCCACCGTGTTGACGACGTTCGTGCTGCTGGGGCACTGGCTGGAGATGCGAGCCCGGGGCGGCGCGAACGACGCAGTGCGCACGCTGCTGCAGCTGGCCCCCTCCCAAGCCGTGGTGATTCGTGACGGCCAACCCGTGGAGGTCCCCACCGCCGAGGTCGTCGTCGGCGATCTGCTGCTGGTACGGCCAGGCTCGAAGATCCCCACCGACGCAGTCGTGGAGGAGGGCGAGTCCGAGGTCGATGAGTCGATGGTGACCGGAGAGTCCATGCCGGTCGAGAAGGCGCCCGGAGCGGAGGTGATCGGCGCCTCGATCAACACCACAGGCACCT
This sequence comes from Tessaracoccus zhenghani, assembly GCF_054552775.1. Taxonomy (NCBI): domain Bacteria; kingdom Bacillati; phylum Actinomycetota; class Actinomycetes; order Propionibacteriales; family Propionibacteriaceae; genus Tessaracoccus; species Tessaracoccus zhenghani. Next base: position 2,242,047 of record NZ_CM137275.1, read on the forward strand.
TGCGGGCACGGGCCACGAAGGTCGGCGCGGACACTGCGCTAGCGCAGATCGTGAAGATGGTCCAAGAGGCACAGAACTCCAAGGCCCCCGGGCAACGCCTCGCCGACCGGGCCGCGTTCTGGTTGGTGTTCGTCGCCCTCATCGGCGGCACCGTGACCTTCACCGTGTGGATGCTCGCCGGGGCCGGGGTCCCTGTCGCGATGCTGTTCGCGATCACCGTCGTGGTGGTCACCTGCCCCGACGCGCTGGGGCTGGCCACACCGATGGCGATCATGGTCGGCACAGGGCTCGGCGCCAAGCGGGGGGTGCTGTTCAAGAACGCCACCGCGCTGGAGGGCACGGCGAGGATCGACACGGTGGTGATGGACAAGACCGGCACCCTGACCAAGGGCGAGCCGGAGGTCACCGAAATCATCACCGCCGGCATGAGCGAGCAGGAGATGCTGGCCCTCGTCGCCGCCGTCGAACGCGAGTCTGAACACCCACTCGCCCGTGCGATCGACAACTACGCCGCCGAGCGCGGCGTGCCCGAACTGGCCGCAAGCGAGTTCCTCAACGTCCCGGGCCACGGTGCCACGGCCACGGTTGACGGGCGCCGAGTCCTGGTGGGAAACCTGCGCCTCATGATCGCGGAGAACGTCGACCTGGGGCACCTGGCCGAGCGGCGGAACGAGTTGGCCGCGTCCGGGCGCACCGCGGTGCTGGCGGCGGTGGGCGGGCGCGCGGTGGGTGTCATCGCGCTGGCCGACGCGGCTCGAGACACAGCCGCCGCGGCCGTCGTGGCCCTGCACGAGACCGGGATCGAAGTCGTCATGCTCACCGGCGACAACGAGGCCACCGCACTGCGCATCGCCGAGCAGCTCGGCATCGACACCGTCATCGCTGAGGTCCTGCCCGGGGACAAGGCCGACAAGATCGCCGAGCTCCAGCAGGCAGGGAAGTCGGTGGCGATGGTGGGTGACGGCGTCAACGATGCCCCGGCGCTGGCCAAGGCCGACATCGGCATCGCGATCGGAGCCGGCACGGATGTGGCGATCGAGACCGCCGACCTCGTCCTGATGCGCTCCGATCCTTTGGACGTCCCCATCGCGCTGCGCATCGGCAAGGGCACCGTACGGAAGGAACGCCAGAACCTGGCCTGGGCGATCGGGTACAACGCCATCGCGCTGCCCATCGCTGCAGGGGTGTTCTACCCCGCCTTCGGCCTAATGCTGCGTCCGGAGATCGCGGCCCTGACGATGTCGGGTTCCACGGTCATAGTCACGCTCAACGCCCTGCTGCTCAAGCGGCTCAGGTTGCCCGCGCAACAAACCCCGGGCGCGCCCCAGCGCGCGGTCCAAGAGCCGATCATACCGGTCCCGGCCGGGACCCGCTGACGGGGATGGCGTGGACGTCCCTGTTGGCACCACCGCTGCGCCGGCCGGAGCGGTGGCCCGGGGACCGAAGCCGTTGCGGATGCTGTGGATCACCGCCGCCTGGGGGGCGTGCTTCGTCGTGATCGAATGGGGGCTGCGCGACGCCCCGCTGCTGTGGTACGCCGCACTGCGTGCCCTCGTGGCCGGCCTCGCCCTGCTGGCCCTGGGCTCCATCCAGCACCGCCCGCCCCCGCGCGGCGCACGTGCCTGGGGCCTGGTCACGGTCCTCGGGCTGGTCAACGTCACCCTCGCCTTCGCCACCATGTTCGCCGGGGTCGCTGGTGGCGCGACCGGCACCGCCGCGGTGCTCGCCAACGCCCAACCCCTCCTGATCCTCCTACCGGCCTGGCGGCTCTACGGCGAGCGGCTCTCCACCCGGACGACGGCCGCCCTCGTCGTCGGCTTCGCCGGACTCGTCCTGGTCGCGGTACCCGGCGGCGGGGGTAGCGGCGCGACCCTATCGCTGCTCTCGGCGGCGGCCGTGACCGCCGGCACGCTGCTGTCCCGCCGCCTGGCCGGGCTGGACCTGGTCACGGCAACCGCGTGGCACCTACTGATCGGCGGAGCCGGGCTGGTGGTGTTGGCAGCGGCCGCAGAGGGCGCACCGGTGATCGCCTGGACCCCCCGCTTCGTCCTGTCGCTGGCGTTCCTCGCGCTGGTGGGCACCGCGGCGACCACGGTGGCGTGGTTCGCCGAGGCCCGCCACAGCCGCCTGGACACCCTGACCACTTGGACCTTCCTCACCCCCATCCTGGGCATCGTCCTGGCCGCCGCCCTGCTCGGTGAACGCCCGCGCGGGTGGACCGCGCTCGGGCTCCTCGCCGTGCTGGCGGCGATGTGGATCACCCTACGACCGCCACACCCCACCACCACCGAGCCGCACAGCGCCCTCTGAAGGCGCCTCGCCTCCCGGAACCCCCACCACCACGGCGGTCCGCGCCGAAGCGGATCCTTCAACCATGGACTGGGTGGTGACCGACTCCACCACGTCGACCGATGTTAGGGAGGACGGCCGGCCGCGTCTCGTCGCTGTGACGCGGTAACAACACTCCCGGAACACCCCGTATCGCCCGTCCCGCCGTGCCCGAACGCTGCACCGGCTGCCGACGGCACCGGCTCACCCCCAACGGAGGGGCACAACGCGGCCGACCCGCCAAGTGGGCAGGCGCGGCGGGAAGGGAGAACGAGCCAGCAGGCGCAGCGAGCGCCAGTCTTGTCGCGAACTTGATCCCAGCCATACCAAGTCTCAACACCGCCGGTTGATCATGGGAACTAGCAGACGAGTTGGAGTGTGGACATGACGAACAGGAACCAGACCACCTACGGGGTACGCGGACTCACCTGCAACCGCTGCCTGGTAAGTGCGCTCGAGGCCGTCCGGGCCTTGCCCGGCATCCGGCGCGTCAAGATGAGTCTCATCCCATCCGGCGAATCACTCCTTACCGTCACGCCGGCTGACGCCGCGACCGGTTCAGAGCTGCGCGCGCGGCTGGGGAACGTGGGCTTCGAACTCACAATGAGGCACCCTGCGCAGCCCCCTCCCGCCCGACGAAGTCCTCGAGTGCGCACCGGAGCGCAACTGCCCGTCCACCCCTGAGTCTTCCATGAAAGGACCCAACCCATGACACACCATGGCTACCCGCACACCGATACCGCCGACCAGCATCCTCATCCGACCGGCAGCGACGCCGAGCCCGGCCAATCCCCATCGCGCCACCGCGGGCACCACTGGCACATGCTCCTGATGTGCCTCCCCTTGGTGGCACTGGGCCTATGGTCACTGACCCGCGGTGCGGGAGGCGGCACCCTGATCGTGGGCTTGGTCTGCATGGGCATGATGCTGTTCATGCATCGCATGCCCGGCTCCCGCCACCGCCACTGAACCGTCAAACGGAAGGGGTTCAGCAATCACCGCTCCGAGAGCACCCCTGACACATCGCCCGGACGCCTTGGCCTCCCCCCTCAGTTCGACGGACTAGCAACTGGGATGCTCCCCCACCGGGCCGCCACTTAGCGGCAGGATCCCGACCGAACCTTTCCAGGTCTAGAGTGCTGAGCGAGACGACGGGAAGGATCGCTCAGCATGTCCCCCAAACGCGACGAACGACAGAACAACGACGTCAACCACGATTCGAAATCCCACCACGAGAAGAAGATGTATCTCCGGTTCGGGGCCATGATCCTGACCGGCATGGTGGTGATGTACTTCACCATGTTCGTCGGCTCGTGGGAGTGGAGCCACATCAGGTTCAGCCAGAGCCGCATCTTCATGGCACTCACCATGGGCGGCGCGATGGGGTTGGTCATGCTCGCCTGGATGCTCAACATGTACAAGAACGCCAAGGCGAACATCATCATCGTGGTGGTGAGCCTGCTGCTGCTCGGAGGCGGTGCCTTCCTCGACCGCAGTCAGATGACAGTCGACGACCAGGCCTTCATGCGCGGCATGATTCCCCACCACTCGCTCGCGATCACACGGTCGGAGCGGGCCGGGATCGAAGATGCCCGGGTCTGCGAGCTCGCCGTCGAGATCAGCGAGGCGCAACGTCGCGAGATCTTCGAGATGGACTGGCTGATCAAGGACATCGAGGAGAACGGCATCGCCGCCACCGTCGAGGAGGCCGCCGCTCGCCCCGTGCCGGGGTACGAGGAGCCAGCACAACGGAGATGTCCAGAGGGCTGAGCGCGGCGGCCTGACCGCGTCGCTGCCCCAATGATTCTCCTGTCGGTGGCCGCACAGGGCCTCTGGTGCGTCTGTGAGCGCGAGACCAGGGCGAGGTTGAGGCGGGACCGGCCTCTCGACGCTTTGCTGGCGGTCTCCGTGCAACGATAGGTGTCTTCATTTGAGGAGGTTGAGACGCCGCTCCGCCTCATCCAGGAGCGCACTCGGCTCCAGCCACATCGACGGATAATCGCCCGACCAACGCTGCACTCCTTCAGGATCGATGAGGACGAACCCGTGTCCCGGTAGACCCTCGTGCATGCCCTTACCGAGCACGTCATAGGCAGCCGAGACGGTGCCGTCGTCGAGCAGATACGGTGTGGTGACGCCGAAGTACTCCAGATCCGGGCGGATCTGTTCGGCGGTATTCATGACGATCGGCAGCACCGTGATGCCGGCCTCCTCGATCCCGGCAAACTTCTCGATTTCCCGCATCTGCGCGGTGCACGACGCGCAGCCGGCGCCTTCGTTGAAGTAGAGGATGACCGGCCCACCCCGCAATGCGCTCAGGCTGACGGTTTGGCCGTCGGTTGTTGGGAGGGTGAAGTCCGGTGCCACCACGTCGGTGGCGTCTTCCACGGGTCGCGCGGACCAGAGTCCATAGCCGGTGACACCGAGGATCACCACGAGCACCAGTGCGCCAAGGGCGCGTCGGATCGTCCGGTTGCGTTTGGCCCGCACCTGGTCCTGTTGCTGCTCAGCGCGCACGCGCGCCCGTGCGGAGAGGCCATCTGGGCGATGTTTCGTCTGCGTCATTTCGGTTCTTTCGGGATCGCGGTGCCGGCGGGCACCTCGGTGTGGTGGCCATCGGAGTCGGTGCTGCAGCATTCGTTGCCACCTTCACCAGTGGAAGTGACCGACTTGGGGCCACGAGTCTTGTCCCGGAGCGTCACCAGGACGAAGACCGCGACCAGTGCGAGCAGAGCGATACCGAGTACGAATTCGGGGATCGGGGCAGTCACAACGAGCAGCCAGGCGAAGACCTCGCCCAGCCAGGCGCCCATGCCGACGAGCGGGGCATCGGCACCGGTCATCTCGGTCGCGCCGGCCTGCGCGATGACCGCGATGCCCATGATGACGAAGCCGACGGCGACGACCAGGTTGACGGTGTTCGTCGCGAGGGTGAAGCGGCCAAGTCGGAACCGGACCGGCCTGGCCCGGAGGGCTCCGCGCATCCCATCGGGCCGCTTGTCCCACAGCAGCGCCATCACGAACAGCGGGATAACCATGCCGAAGACGTAAGCGAGGCCGAGGACCAAGCCGCCGACCGCGGAGCCGGAGAGCGCGGACAGCGTCATCACGCCGACGAGCACCGGCGCGCAACAACTCGACGCGATACCCGAGAACACGCCGAGGCTGAAGAACGTTGCGGTGTCGTTACGCGCGGTGTCCGGCGCCCTGAGGAACGACGGCATGGACCACATCGCCCCCGACAGCGCCAGCAGCCCGAGCCCGATCATCAGAAGCCCACCGGCCCAGTAGAGAACGACGTGGTACTTCGCGATCGCGCCGGCGATCAAGCTCACGCCCATCGTGATCGGAACGAGGACGAGCGCGAGACCCGCGGCAAACACGAACGTCAGCGGCAGCAGCCGCCAGCGACGGTTCTTGGCGGCGGCCGCAAGATAGCTGGGGGCAAGGAACACGATGCAGCACGGCGCGAACAACGCCACGCCGCCAGCGAGGAACGCCGCGAGCACGCCACCGGCGCTCAGCAGGTCGGCACCCATATCAGGAGGCTTCCAGCTGCTGGACGAGTCGGGCCAGCTTGCCGCGCGGCAGCCGCCCGTCGTGGAAGTAGTTGCCGTCCAGAATCATGAGGGGGAACATGCCGGGGCGGTGTTTCCCGATGAGCGCCTGCCCGTCGGGGGACTCCGCCGCGACGAGCGTGAGGGTGAGGAGGCCGCGGCTCTCAAGTACGCCGAGTCGCTCGTGGGCGTCCTCACAGAAGTGGCAGGCGGGCGCGGTGACCAGGGTCATCCGTGGTCGGGTCGTCGTCGGGCTGCCGACGAGGGCAGTCTGGAGGGTCTCGTTCACGATTGCCAGACTCTCGCCCTTGTGTTCAGACGAGATCCAACACCGGTCAAGATTCGGCCAAGAATTCCGCTACCGCACCACCAGTGTCCGGTACGACTACGACGTGCGGCAATACTGGCCGCATGACAGACACCGCACCGGCGAAGGCCCTGATCATCGACGACGAACGCCCCCTGGCGGGCATCGTCGCGTCCTACCTCCGACAGGCGCAGTTCCAGACGGCCGAGGCCTACGCCGGGCCCGACGGGGTCCGCCTCGCCGAGGAACTGGACCCGGAGGTGGTGATCCTCGACCTCGGGCTGCCCGGCATGGACGGCGTCGAGGTCTGTCGCCGGATCAGGACCTTCTCCGACTGCTACATCATTATGCTGACCGCGCGCGTGGATGAGATGGACAAAGTGATCGGCCTGTCCGTTGGCGCCGACGACTACATCACCAAACCCTTCAGCCCGCGGGAACTGGTCGCGCGGGTGCAGGCGATGTTGCGCCGTCCCCGTCGCCGGACGCATCCCCCCGCGGTGCACGCCGCGCGCGAGGTCGGGCTGCTGCGCATCGACGCCGGCGGCCGCGATGCGTGGCTGGGCGACGAACCAGTCGTCCTCACGCGCACAGAGTTCGACATCCTCGACGCGCTGTCCGCCAGCCCCAACCTCGCGCTCAGCCGTCGCCAGATCATCGACGAGGTGTGGGGACCGGGCTGGGTGGGCGACGAGCACGTCGTCGATGTCCACGTCGCCAACCTCCGCAAGAAGCTCGACGATCCCCCAGCCGAGCCGCGCTACATCCTCACCGTGCGTGGTGTGGGTTACCGGATGGGACAGGGCTGATGGCCGCCGCGGAGCGTCGCGGCATCGCGTGGGGAACGCGAACCTTCCTAGCGTTCGCGCTGGTCGTCGCCGCCAGTGTGCTGTCTGCGGGGATCGTCGCGCTCGTCGTCGGCCCGCCGCTCTTCCACGAGCACCTGCTGGAACTCGGCCATACCGGCGGCTCGGCCGAGATGGCGCACGTCGAACAGGCGTTCCTCGATGCGGGCGTCCGCTCGCTGGGCGCGGGACTCGTCGTCGCGGTCGGTCTGGCGACGCTGCTTGCCTGGTGGGAGACACGACGGCTCCGGCGGCCCCTCGACGAACTGACCTCGGCAGCCAGACGTCTGGAGTCCGGCGCCTACGTCGCGAGGGTGCCGGTGGGCACGGGAAGTCCCGAATTCGACGCCGTCGCGGAAGCCTTCAACGGCATGGCGCAGCGGCTCGACGCAACCGAAGAGAGCCGAAGAAGACTGCTGTCCGACGTCGCCCACGAACTGCGCACACCACTGTCGACCCTGACCGCCGAACTCGAGGCCATCGGTGACGGACTCGTCCCCTGGGACCGCGAGGGCCACGAACTGTTGGCCCAACAGGCGGCACGGCTGCAGCGGATCGCCAACGACCTCAACGACGTCTCCCGCGCCGAGGAAGGCCGGTTCGAGCTCGACCGGCATCCCGTGCCCGTAGCGCTGCTCGTCGAGCAGGCGGTCGCCACGTTCCGGCCCCGCTACACGGCGAAGGATGTGGAACTCGCGGGCACGGCCGACGGCGGCATCGTCGTCGCCGACACCCAACGCGTTGGCCAGATACTCGGCAACCTCCTCGAGAACGCGCTGCGACATACCCCCGCCGGGGGGCGCGTCGCGGTCGACGCGCAGACGGTGCGCGCCGAGACCCGGATCACGGTCACGGACACGGGGGACGGACTGACGGCCGATCAACGCGACCAGGTATTCGACAGGTTCTACCGCACCGACACGTCCCGAGCCTGGGACGCCGGCGGCTCCGGCATCGGCCTCACCATCTCCCGCAGCCTGGCCCGAGCGCACGGGGGTTCGCTCACCGTCACAAGCCCCGGGCCCGGAGGAGGAACCACCTTCACGCTCGTCCTGCCCGCCACGGCCGGACCGGACCGGCCGCTGTCTTGACCGTTTCTTGACCATTTCTGAACGGTTCCTTCGCCCGCACCTTCCTACCTTGGACATCGCGGGTTTCCCAGCCCCGCGGAAACGGAGATCGACCATGTCACGCAAAAAGCTCCTCGCCACGACGCTCGGCGCGCTGCTCGCGGCCGCTTCCCTCGCAGGCTGCGCGGAATCGGAGACCGAACCCACCACCGCGTCGGCGACCCCGGCGGCCACGGCGCCCGCCACCACCGATGCGCAAGCCTCCGAGGCCCACAACGACGCCGACACCACCTTCGCCGAGATGATGATCGTTCACCACGAGGGCGCCATCGAAATGGCCGAACTGGCCATCGACAAGGCCGAGAACCCCGACGTCGTCGAGCTCGCCGAGCGGATCGCGCAGGCGCAGGGCCCCGAGATCGAGAAGATGACCGCCTGGCTGGAGGTGTGGGGCGTGGACGTTGAACCGATGGATCACGGTGGCATGGACATGGATGGCATGGACATGAACGGCATGAGCCAAGAGGAGATGATGACGCATCTCGAGGGCCTTTCCGGCGAGGAGTTCGACGCCGCCTTCCTCGAGGGCATGATCGCCCACCACCAAGGCGCGGTGGAGATGGCCGAGGCCGAACTCGCCGACGGTGAGAATCCCGAAGCTCTCGCCCTCGCCGAGAAGATCATCTCCGATCAGGAGGCCGAGATCACCGAGATGCAGGAGATGCTCGCCGGCTGACGGTCCCGCCAGAGGGGCTGGTCTCTACGAACGCGAGACTTCGAAGGACCGCACTAAAGAGGTCCCGCAATCCAAGTCGACCCCGCCCGTAACTTCCAACGGGAACAAACGGTCCATACATTCGGCTGTCACCTGCGTGCGCAGCAGACCCCTGGGTTCGCGGCGCGATAGTGGCGTCAGCCGTGGGTTGCGTACTCGTGCGCGGAGTGGGTCACGGCCTCGAATTGGATGGTGGTGTGCTCGATGGCGAAGGCTTCTCGAAGTTCGGTTTGGACTTGGTCGAGCATCTGCATGAGGTGGCCGTCGTGGAAGCAGGAGTCGTCGACTACCACGTGCGCGGTGAGCACGGGAACCCCTGTGGCGATCTGGGTGGCGTGCAGGTCGTGGACGTCATGCACGTGGGCCAGGCCTTGGATGCTGGTTCGTACCGCAGCCAGGTCCACCCCTGGCGGGGTCGATTCCAGCAGCACATGGAGTGCGTCCCGGCCGATGCGGACGGTCCGGGGAACGATCAGCGCAACCACGATCAGCGAGGCGATGGCGTCAGCACGCTCGAAGCCTGTCGTGGCTATCACGACCGCGGCTGCCAGGACGGCCACCGATCCGAGTGCATCGTTGACGACCTCGAGGAAGGCGGCTCGCATATTCAGGTTCGTCTGCCGCGATCGGTACAGGATCAGGATCCCCATGATGTTGCCGCCGAGTCCGATCAACCCGAACACGATCATTCCAGTCGTCGCCACTCCCGGAGGTTCGAGCAGGCGACGTACCGCCTCGATGAGGATGAATATCCCCACGCCGAATAGCAGCAAGGCTTGCGCTGCCGCGCTGAGAATCTCCACCCGCAGAAACCCCCATGTTCGGCTCGGCGTGGGTGGTCGACGGCTCAGGGCTGCCGCTACCAGCGCCATCGTGAGCCCGGCCACGTCGGTCAGCATGTGGCCGGCATCGGCGAGCAGGGCCAAGCTCCCCGTGACGGCCGCCCCGACGACTTCCACCAGCATCACCGTGACAGTGATCCCGAGGACTACGGCCAGTGGCTTCCTGTGATCCGGACCGAGGTTATGGCTGTGGTCGTGGCCCCCGCTCATACCGAAACCGCCTCAGTCGCAGGAGTTCGGCGTGGGGCTACGAGCGGTGGGAAAGCGGTGCCGCGACTAGCGCGCATGCCATTGCCGATGACGATGACCTCGGCCAGTTCGTGGACGAGGACGACGGCCGCCAGACCGAGGACCCCGAACAATGCCAAGGGAATGAGGATAGCGATCAGCGCGATCGACAGGATGACGTTTTGCAGCATGATCCGGCGGGTCCGACGAGCGTGATCGAAGGCTTGCGGGAGGAGCCGCAGGTCATCGCCCATGAGGGCGACGTCCGCGGTCTCGATGGCCACGTCGGTGCCCATCGCTCCCATCGCCACCCCGAGATCAGCCGTGGCCAACGCGGGGGCGTCGTTGACGCCATCGCCGACCATTGCCGTGGCCTGACCCGAGCGGCCGAGACGCTCGATGGCGGCCGACTTGTCCTCGGGCCGCAGCTCGGCATGCACCTGCCCGATTCCCGCCTCGCGGGCCAGCGCACGGGCGGTGAGTTCGTTGTCACCGGTGAGCATCGCGACCGTGTATCCAGCGGATCGCAACTGCGCCATCACCTCGGACGCCTCGGGTCGCAGCTCATCGCGCACGGCGATCGCCCCCACCACGCGTCCCTCGACCTCGACCAGTACGGCCGTCGCTCCCGCCTGCTGCATCCGCGCCACGTCGTCGGACACCGGCTCGGGATCAATCCAACCGGGACGACCCAACCGCACCTCACGGCCATCGACCCTGCCGGTCAGCCCTGCCCCAACCTCAGCGGAGACCTCCTCCGCGACTCCCACGTCGTCGACCTCGGCGAGGATCGCCCGAGCCAGCGGATGCTCGCTCCGAGCCTCAAGCGCGGCCGCGCGCTTCAGGACATCGCCCCGGGAGTAGCCGGGGACGGCGACGACGTCGATCACGGCCGGCTGGTTGCGGGTGAGGGTGCCGGTCTTGTCCAGGGCGACGGTCCGCACCCGGCCGAGGGTCTCCATGGCCGCTCCGCCCTTGACCAGGATGCCGCGCCGGCTCGCGGCACCGATGGAGGCCACCACCGTTACAGGAACGGAGATCGCCAACGCACACGGCGAGGCGGCCACCACCATCACCAACGCCCGCGCAAGCCACACGGAAGGATCCCCCAGCAAGGAACCGATCACGGCGGTGAGTGTCGCAGCGACCAGGATGCCGGGCACCAGTGGCTTGGCGATCCGGTCAGCCAAGCGTTGGGTGTCACCCTTGCGGGACTGTTCCGCCTCGACGATGTGCACGATCCGTGCCAGCGAATTGTCCCGCGCATCGGCGGTGACTTCCACCTCCAGCGCACCCGAGCCGTTGATCGAACCGGCAAACACTTCCCGGCCTGGCCCCACCTCGACCGGCATCGACTCGCCAGTGATCACCGACGTGTCCAACGCCGTGCGGCCCGCGCGGACTGTCCCGTCCGTGGCGAGCCGCTCGCCCGGCTTCACGATCAGCAGGTCACCGACCACCAGGTCGCCGACACCGACCACAACATCGCGCCCCCCACGCCGGACCGTAGCTTCGCGCGGGACGAGGTCGAGCAGGGCGCGTAGCCCATGACGGGTCTTGGCGAACGAGTAGTCCTCCAGGCCCTCGGCCAGCGAGAACAGGAAGGCCAGCATGGCCGCCTCCTCGACCTGCCCCAGCAGCGTCGCGCCGACCGCACCGATCGTCATCAGGAGACCGACACCGACCTTGCCCCGAACAAGCTTCCTCATCGCCCCCGGGACGAACGTGGACGCCCCCACCACCAACGCGACAACGCTCAGGATCAGCGCAACGGTTTCCCAGCCGAACTGGCTGCACAAGAACCCGGCCAACAGGAAAGCCCCCGAGACCAACCCGAACTGGATATCCCGGATCTGCCACCACCGCTCCACACCCTCGCCAGCACCACCACTTCCGGGCTTGGCAGGCGCCGGCGACTCACAACCGCAGGCGCTCTCGAGCAAAGCGTGATCCTCACGGTCGGTCATCGCGCGACCCCCTGAGCGTCATGGCTCTTCAACTGCCCGACACTCGGAGTGGTCACGGTGCCCACGCCGTAGTTCGGGCACAACGCCACCCCTTGACCGGTAGCCTCCAGCAGACGCTCCGCCGCCGCCAGCACACCCAAGACCTCCGGCGCGTTCGTCAACGAGAACACCGAAGCTCTCCCTTCCGGCCTCGACTCCACCAAACCGCACTCCCGCAAACACGCCAAATGCCCACTGACAGTCGACTGCGCCAACCCCAGATGCTCAGTCAAGTCACGCACCCGATGCTCTCCCAGCGTCAGGTGCTGCAAAATAGCCAACCTCGACGGATCAGACAAACCGTGGAACAACGCCGCCGCAACCGGCAGCCCATCGACCAAAGACCCATCCGCGGATCCCGTTAACATCGTCATGCGACGATGCTAGCATCGAGAATGATCGAGCAAGAGGGGGACCCCGATGACCATCGATACGGCCGCCGCCGTCGTGGCACTGTCCCTTTTACCTAACCGGACTGGTGACTGCGTTCGGGGTGCGCTCCTGGCTCCACCATCGTCGCACTGGAACTACCGGCTTTCCAGGACCCGACCGGCGCGGCAGGATCGGCTGAGCGGTGGGGTGGAATCCTCTTTGCCGCGGCCCTTGTGTTCGGCGCCGCAGCTCACACGCTTGCTCTGACCGCCACCACCGCCGCAATGGCTCTGCCCACCGGTATTCGCTGGACCGGTCCGGCCGGCCGTCGCCGCCGTCGGCATCCTGGCTGCTCAGGCTGGCATGGGCGCCTCGTGGAGGATCGGCGTTGACGCCAACGAGCACACCGGCTCGTCACCTCAGGCGCATTCGCTGTGGTCCGCACCCGATCTTCGCCGCCATGCTGATCGCGCTCCTGGACCTAGCGCTCTTTGCTCCGACGGTCTCGGCCGCGGCTTTCCTGGTTCTGCCCCTCGCCGTCGAAATCCAAGTGCGCCTCCTCGAAGAGCCCTACCCGCGCGTCACTCAAGGCCGCGCCTACATCAGCGACGCCCAAACGGTGGGCTGGTTCTTGCCCGGCCTAGGCCGACTCATTCCCACCGACGCCTCCGCCACGAAGCACCGATAGAGCCCCGCCCGCCGACTCAAGTTGACGTCGCAAGCCACACTGGTGAAGCAGGCCGGCATGATCGATCGAGAGGTGCAACGCCGTTTCGGCCACGCCACTGCCGCGATGGGGAACCTCTACCAGGTGCCCGAGTTGCAACGGGACAAGTCTGTGCGCGGCGATGATCGATTCCCTGCTCGTACACCACGGAGAACGCCACTGACCAGGGATCAGCTCCTATCAAGAGGCGTCCCAAGCGATCGCCCGTCTCGTCAGTCTTGGTGGAGGGATACTCGGGGGCATGGTCAGCGGCGCGCTGACGGAGAGTCTGCGCTTGCCCGTCGCGGTTCGCCTCGCCAGGCCACGCGCGTCATCACTAGGCCCATCACTCCCAGTACGGCGAGTATCGCCGCTGCGGGGCGCGAGCCCGAACAGGACCAAAACTGTCGGGCCCCACTGGTGAGGCGATCCACAAACGGCGAGGCGGGCGGTGGTTCGATGCAAGGTAGCGTGCTGACAGCGACCAGGGAGGCGGAGCCGATGAACCGTACAACCGTGCCCACGAAGATGTTCTGGTAGCCGAGGACCGCCAGCAGCGCAGCGGCGACCATCGGGCTGACGAGAGCCTCCATGCCGTGAGCCAACCGCGCCAGCGAGAGTGCCCGAGTGTACTCATGTTCGCCGGGGAGCACGGACGGGATGAGCGCCTTGAATGCTGGTGTGAACGTTGCGGATGCTGCCTGCAGAAGGAAGATGAGGAGGTAGATCTGCCATGGTTCACTGACGAATGGCAGGAAGGGCGACGGCGGCGCGCACCAGATCGGCCGTGATGAGCAGGGGTTTGCGCGGCACGCGGGCCAGGACGGCCGAGGCGAGCAGCACGACCCCGGCGTAGGCGACCATCTTGATGGTCATCACCAGTCCCATCACCGCTCCGGCGTCGTCCTGCGCGATATCGAAGGCCACCAGGCCGAGGGCCACGGTTAACCGGCCAGTACCGAACGGACTCATCGGTCAGGCGTAACGTTGGGTGGACAACCGAGTCCCCGACAACCGGAAGGAACATCCGTGATGATGGACACCAACCCCAAAGCCGTCGACCTCGTCTGTGGAATGAGCGTGCAAGTTGGATCCGAAGCCGCCTCCATGGAGTACGAAGGTAACCACTACTACTTCTGCTCGCAACAGTGCGCCGTCACCTTCAAATCTGACCCAACCAAATACGTCACTGCATGAGCAGGTGAAGAAAATGGCCCGTCCCCGCACAGGGGACGGGCCGCTTTCGGTTGCCCTCTTTCACCTATCGCCTCTATGACCACGATGTTCGACAGCAGCCGGGGGCTCGCTCAAGGACGCAGCCCTGTCGTCGAGAGCCTTGAACCGTGTTGAAGTTCCAGGTTCGGTCGGAAGTTGGGTACACGGCGCCGTCGGTGGTGTTCGCGACAACAAAGGCCGCGCTGTCTGGAGGCGGCCGCGAACCGCGCGGTCCGGCTGAGACCTACTCGTGCAAATCAGCTCGAGGTGTGCCGCGTCAAAAGGCTCGCGTGGCCGCTGACAACTCTTCAGTTGAGCGACCTACACGGAGGACCGGGGCCCGCCTCCTGGCGAGACGGGCCTTGCGGTGATGGAGCGGTGCCGGGTTTCCTCAGTGGACTCGGTAGGCACCGGCGGCCTGATAGGCGTTGGGATCGCCGTCGAACAGTTCCGCGCAATGATCGCAACAGAAGTAGTACCGCCGGTCGGCGTGATCCCGGAACAGCCCCGCGTCCTCTGCCGCGGAACGCGGCGTCTGGTTCCCCCGGACCGCGCAGATCACCACTTCGTCCCCGGGTCCCGTGACCACGCCGCCATGGTGGTCGTGGGCAGCCCCTTGGTTGTGATGGCTGCCGTGGTGGCCGCAGCAGCCGCCGCTGCCGCTCCCGTGTGGTTGGTTGTTCATTCTCGTTCCTCTCCTAGTGGTTATCCGTGGTGTCCGGTGTGATCGCCCGTGCCCTCGGCTCCTGCCGGCACGACCCGGGCCTCGACCGACACGGTCGGGTTGAATAGTGGTCCAATGACGAATGCCGAGACCGCGAACAGCGAAGTGAAAGCGACCACCCCGATGGCAGGTGCTTTCCAGGTGCCGAAGCGTCGGCCGAGTCGACGCAACATCGGGATGCTGAGCAGGAGGCCCGCGGCATACAGGACCGTGTTTCCGAGGAAGCCGGTCAGTAGCGCGGCGCCCGCGAGGAAGCCGATGTGATGTAGCACATGCGGCGCGAGCCCCATGAGTGCGCCGGAGGTAGCTCTCGTGCCCGCCCAGATGGTGCCCCATCTCCCGCGAGCGGTCTGCCTGCACGCCGTTGTGACAGCGGCGGAGACGTGATCGACCGTCGTGTCGGTCATCCGTTCACCGTCCAACCGGCTCGAGCGGCACGTCTACCGGTGCCTCGACTGTCGTGTCGGTTGCGGGCATTGCTGGCTGTGGACGCGTGAGCGAGCGGCCGATGAGCAGCGTCCCACCGACGACACTCAGGATGCCGAACAGCTGCGCCTCCGTGAGTCCGAACAGGACGCGCTCGTTGATGCGAACGATCTCCATCAGGGATCTCGCCGCGCCGCTCAGTGTCAGGTAGAGGCCGAACACCGCAAGCGGCTCGAAACGCCGCCGCAGCGACCAGAGGATCCAGGCAATCACGAATGCGCCGAGCGCCTCGTACAACGGGACCGGGTGCACAGGCACGTCGATGGGTATTGCGCCGTTGGGGAACGCCATGCCCCACGGCAGGTCCGTGGGTTTGCCGTACGTGCCATCACCTGCGAGGAAGCAGCCGATCCGGCCGATGCCGTAGGCCACCGACAACGGTGCGGCCATCGCGCCCGCTACGCGCGACAGCGACAACTTGTGTCGCCGCGTCATCACGATCACAGCGACCGTTCCGCCGATGAGGCCGCCGTACCAGACGAAGCCGGAACCGCCGAGCATGTGCCACGACAGGTGCTCGAGGTTGGCCAGGATGAAATACACCTTGGCGCCGACGAAGCCCCATACTGTGGCCCACAGTGCGAGGGAGTGGGCGACTTCCTTGTCGTAGCCGATCCGGGCGAAGGCGCGGCCGAGCAGGTACGCACCAACCAGGAGCGCGAGTGCCTTGCTGAGTCCGTAGGACTGGATACCCACACCGAACACGGAAAACAATTCAGGCCACACAGTCGACTCCCATCGTCGAATCGAAGGGCGCGCAGTCGCGCGACCGATTCCTAGTCTCACCGGGCCGCATCAAGTCTCAGGCCGCGCACGGCCAAGTTTCGATCAAGATCGACCCGCCGATACGCGTTGCCCGCGAGCCGGATCAGGTGGTGAACGGATCGACTTCCGCCTCGTGCCGTCGCGAGGCCGCACGCACGCGTGCGACAGCGCCCGACCTCCCGTGCCTCAACAGCCGGGAAGATCGGGCGCTCGCGCAACACCTGTACGCAAGGTGGGGTGTCTGGCGCACTCGTGACGGCCATGGAGGCCCCCATAGGTGCCGCCCGCTCGCCACGGCTGAGTCAGTGGCGGTGCGCTGCGGCCACGGCCTCACCTCGCTCAGGGGCGGCGTCACCGGCAGAGGGGACCGTGGGGGCGCCGTGCGCGGCGGCGGTGCTGGCCTCGGGGCTGAGGTCCAGGCGGCGCAGTAGCTGGGCGTTGAGCGCCACCACGATGGTCGACAGGGACATCAGGATGGCCCCCACCGACATCGGCAGGATGAACCCGATCGGCGCCAACACTCCTGCGGCCAACGGGACGGCGGCGATGTTGTACCCCGCGGCCCACCACAGGTTCTGCTTCATCTTCCGGTAGCTGGCGCGCGAGAGTTGGATCACCGACAGCACCGAGCGGGGGTCGTCCGACACCAGGATGACGCCGGCCGAGCCGATGGCCACGTCGGTGCCAGCCCCGATGGCTATCCCCACGTCGGCCTGGGCCAACGCCGGGGCGTCGTTGACGCCATCGCCGACCATCGCCACGATGCGCCCATGGTGCTGCAGCTCAAGGACCTTGTCGCTCTTGTCCTCGGGTCGGACCTGGGCGAAGACTTGGTCGATGCCCAAGTCGGCAGCCACCGTACGGGCCACCGGCTCGGCGTCACCGGTGATCATCACGACCCGGATACCCAGCTGGTGCAGGGCCTCGACCGCCTGGCGGGACTCTTCGCGGATCTCGTCGGCCAGCGCCACCGCCCCGGCCATCTTTCCGTCGATCAGGACGTGCAGGACGGTAGCGCCGGCCTCCGACCACGGCGAGCTGGCCCGCAACGGCTCAGCGGACTGCTGGGCGAGCAGGGCGGGGCCACCAACCTGGACCTCGTGACCCTCGACGGTAGCGCGCACCCCGACAGCCGTTGCGGCACGGAAGTCGGTGGCCGGGGGCACCTGCAGTCCTCGGTCCTCGGCCGCGGCCACGATCGCACGCGCCAGCGGGTGCTCGCTCTCGGTCTCCGCAGCGGCCGCGAGACGCAACAGGTCGTCGACCTCGTACCCACCGGTGGCGGTGATGTCGGTGAGTGCGGGCTCGCCCTTGGTCAGCGTGCCGGTCTTGTCGAACAGCACGGTGTCCACCACGCGCATGCGCTCCATCGCGGCGCGGTCCTTGATCAGCACTCCGCCGCGGGCGGCGCGCTCGGTGGAGATGGACACGACCAGCGGGATCGCCAGGCCCAAGGCGTGGGGGCAGGCGATGACCAAGACGGTGATCGCCCGCACGAGGGCACTCTCGGGCACCCCCAGCCACACCCACACGAGCGCGGTGATGATCGCGGCGATCACCGCGTACCAGAACAGCCAGCCCGCGGCCTTGTCCGCCAGAAGCTGGGCCCGGCTGGTGGAGGCCTGCGCCTCGGCGACCAGACGCTGGATACCGGCCAGAGCGGTGTCTTCACCAACGGCGGACACCCGCACCCGTAGTGCGTTGTCCGTGGCCACGGTACCGGCCACGACGTGGTCGCCGACGGCGCGCAGCACCGGCTTGGACTCACCGGTGATCATCGACTCATCAACATCCGCGCCGCCGTCGACGACCTCACCGTCGGCGGGCACACGCCCGCCCGGACGGACGATGACGACGTCACCTAGACGAAGGTCAGCGGGGGCGACGGTGACAATCTGGTCACCCTCCATGCGCTCGGCCTCGTCGGGCAGGAGCGCGGCGAGGGAGTCGAGCGCGGAGGTGGTCTGCGCGAGGGAGCGCATCTCCAGCCAGTGCCCGAGCAGCATGATGACGACCAAGAGCGCGAGCTCCCACCAAAAGTCGAGCTCGTGGGAGAAGATCCCCAGGCTCGCCCCGAGTGAGGCGACGAACGCTACCGTGATCGCCATCCCGATCAGCAGCATCATGCCCGGCTGGCGGGCGCGCAGTTCGTCGACGGCCCCGGTGAGGAAGGGACGCCCGCCCCACACGTAGATCACGGTGCCGAGGACCGGGGAGACCCACGCGATCCACGGGATGTCAGGCAGTGAGTAGCCGAGCAGGTCGGCGAACATGCCGTTGAGCAGTACCGTGGGCACCGCCAAGGCCAGCATGATCCAGAACAGGCGCCTAAACATCGCCACATGGTCGCCATGGCCTCCGTGACCTCCATGCCCATCATGAGCGCCGTGTCCGGCGTGAGGCTCATGGCTGCCGGCATCGGAGTGGTCGTGCTCGTGCCCATGGTCGCTGGCAGCGGTCAGCGGGTCAGTAACCTGTCCGCCCCCGGCCGACATCGCTTGCCCGTGGGTGGTCTGGCTGGCGTGGGCGGCGTGGTGGTCAGCGGGGTCGCTTCCATCTGGCTTCGCCCCGCCGTGCCCCTTATGGTGCTCTGGCGTGCTCATAGCTTCCTCTCGTTGACAATCATCAGTCATAACCTCTACCCGGTGTCCGTTCCGGGGTCAAGGGGGGGTTCGGATCTCCCTCCCGAGCTAGGGCCCCCTTTGCCGGCTGATCCCACGGCTTGTTCGCGAAGGGTCGATTGATCGACCTCGGCCCGGACGGCCGGCGGCCTTCAGGGAGTGATCCGATACCAACGTGGAAGAGGGCCCTGTGCAGGCACAAAAGAGCCCGACCGAGGTGGCCATACTCCAGGCGCCTGCGCACCGCTGGCGTGAAGACGCAGCTGCGGGGTCATGCTGCGGCGGCGCGCATGGTTCGCCGATGTTGACACGAGCTACCCGGCCTGTCGGTAGATGGTCTTGCGCGAACAGCATGTCCGCGTCATTGTGCACGTCCGCGGTCTTTCTTGCGTGCTTCGATGCGCTGTCGGTCGCCTGCTCCGCTGCGGGTCGCCACGCGGCCGGGCACTCAAACCGTCGGACGGTGCACAAGGTGTTGCGCCGCGATGACTGGGCGGGTCGACGCCTTTGGGAATAGACCTATGCAGGGCCCGACATCCGAGGCTGACGATTCGATTTGACGCCTGGCCGCATCACTACAGCACCGAGGCCACACCTTCACTGAAGTGGGCACCCTCAGCCAGAGCAGTGGGCGCGGCCGACAAGGAGTGGCCCGGGTGCGGTCAGCTACGCACTAGCCGGGCGATGGCGTCGGAGGCCTCCTTCAGTTTTGTCTCCTCCTCCTCGCCGCCGGCGCGGGCGGCCTCCACCAAGCAGTGGGCCATGTGCTCATCGAGCAGTCGCAGCGCGAAGGACTGCAGGGCGCGGGAAGCGGCCGAGACCTGCGTGAGGATATCGATGCAGTACTTGTCCTCCTCGACCATCTTCGCGATCCCTCGGACCTGCCCCTCGACGCGGCGCAACCGCACTAGCCTCGATCCTTCATGACCGTCCTGTGTGGGGCTGGTCGGCGCCGGTGGCGTCGAGGTTGTTCTGATTCTTGCAGGTGGGTGTGACAAGACCCCGCGTGACGTCTGCGGTGCGGGGTTCCAGGCCGAGAGCTTCGAGATTCGGTGGGACGTGTGGAGGCCCGAGGGTCAGGTGGCGGGTGCCGGTAGGTTTCGGAGTCGGCCGATGCTGTCGACGATCAGCTCGGCCCAAGGGGATTGCTCGGTGAGGTGGAGGACGACGCGGCGGGCTCTTCTGGCGAGCGTCGCGGGGATGGTGTAGAGCCGGTAGCGCAGCCGTTTCGGCTCCCAACGGCGGGCTTCATGGCCGGCGAGCGCGAGCATCCCGCTCCAGGCCTGCAACTCGGAGGCGAGTGCGACGATCTGGCACCAGATCCGATTCTGGTCGAACCCATGCAGGGGCAGGTTGGCCAGTCCTGTGTCTTTCGCGATCCGGATGCGGTCTTCGCAGCGGGCGCGGCGACGATGCCGCAACTCGAGCTGCTGCAGGGTGCCGGTGGTGGTGTTGGTGACGAAGGCGGTGAGTCGGTAGCCGTCGACGTCATCGAAGCGCAGCTGAGCGCCGGGGTGAGGGCGTTCGCGGCGGACGATGACCCGCATCCCGGTAGGCCAGCCGTCGAGGTTGAGCAGGCCGGTGAAGTCGGCTAGATCGGCCCCTTCCCGTGCCTGGTTGTCGGTGTCGAGGGCGGGGACCCAGACCCAGTCGGGGACCTGCTGGTAGAGGGCGGGGGTGTCGAGTGGGAGCGTGAATCCCACCGAATACGACACCCGATGCTGAGCGAGCCAGGCGGTGAAGTCCTTCGTGCCGCCGGCGCCGTCCGCGCGGACCAGGACCCTGCGCCCCGGGCGAGGGCTGCGGTCGGGGAGCTGCGCCAACGCCTGCTTGGTGACGGTGATGTGATCGGTGGCGGTGTTCGAGCCGGCGTTACCGGGCCGGAGGTGGATCACGAGGGCTTCACCGGTGCCTTCGGGGCCGTGGTCGGCGAACGCCATCAAGGGGTGGAACCCGAATCCTCGTTTGAACGTGGGCGCCGCCTGCTGTTTCTCCGAGTGTGCGGTGATCAGGGACGCGTCGAGATCGACCACCACAGGATCCTCGGCAGTCGCCACATGGTCGGGGGCATGGTGACCGGCCAGGGTCCAGACCTTGGCGCGGGCCTGTTGCCTGGCTCCGGCGATCGCCTTGATGGCCTTGTCCGCGTCCTCGGCCAAGGCGGCGATGAGGCGGGACACGGTCGGGTCCGATGCCACCGGGCCGTAGATCCCCGGTTCGGCGCGGAGAGTAGCGAGGTCGCTCAACGCTTCACCGCCGAGCACCAGCGACATCGCCAAGTCGCAGATGATCTTGCCCGGGTCATGGACAGCCAACGGCTTCCGCCACCGGGACAGCGCCTCCGACAGGGCGTGGTCGAGGCCGGCCGCCCTGATGGTTTCGGTCAGCAGGATCCCGCCGGCCTGGCCGACCGCGGTGACCTTGGCGGTGTCGACATGGACCCTGGGATAGGAGCCGGTACTCTTCACCTCGAAGGTGCTCCTCTTCTTGGTCGATGTTTCTCTAGACAAGTCACATCATCCCAAGTCAGGGGCACTTTCGCCATCTCAGGCCGCTACAGTCCACCCACCGTCATGAAAGCACGAGGTTAGGGCCGCCGGCGCGTGACAACACTGTCCACGTGACCCTATTTGTTTTGAATGACAACTAACTGTTCAGAGGCTAACCGTCGCCACTGTGACCGGTCAACCATTTGCGGCGAAAAGTTCCTGGATTGTTACTGAAACTTTCGGGGGGCCCGGGGTTGCCGGGCCCGAGGTGCTCAGTTGGTGGAGAGGGTGATCATCGTCCAGGAGATGGGTGGGAGCGTGACGGTGAGCGTCGATCCCTCCAGCTGGGCGGTGTCGTTCGACGTGACGCCCACGCTCGAATCGTCCTCCGCGCTGGCCTTCCAGTTGTGATCCTCATGGTGCAGGGTCACGGCCTCCTTGATGGTGCAGCCTGCGGGGATCTCGATCTCGGCCGGCACCGATTCGGTGGTGTGCCGGTTGACGACGAAGATGGCCGCATTGTCGTCGGCCCAGGTGGCGACGGCGTCCACAGCCTGAACGGTGCCGAACTGCTCGCTCTCGATGATGGGGCCGTCGATGATCACGCGGAGGACGTCACCCTTGGCGTGGGCCGAGGTCAGGGCGAAGGGGTGGAAGGTGGTCTGCTTCCAGACCGGTCCTCCCGGCTCCGCCATGATCGGGGCGATGACGTTGACCAACTGCGCCTGGTTGGCGGACCAGACCCGGTCGGTGTGGCGCAGGAGCGAGATCAACAGGTTGCCCACCACCACGGCATCGGCCACGGAGTAGTTGTCCTCCAGCAGCCGCGGAGCGACGGGCCAGTCGTCTCCCGACGGCGGCTTCGACGGATCCCTGTCGAGGTACCAGACGTTCCACTCGTCGAAGGAGATCCCGATCTTCTTGTCGGTCTTCTTGGCCGTGGCGACCGAATCGATGGTGGCGCCCACCTGGTTGATGAAACGGTCCATGTCCTCGGCGCTCACCAGGAACTCCTGGAGCCCGGAGTCCTTCTCCCAGTAGTAGGCGTGGGCGGAGATCATGTCCACCTGGTCGTACGCCTCGGTGAGGACCGTGCGTTCCCATTCGCCGAACGTTGGCATGCTGCGGCTCGAGGATCCGCAGGCCACCAGTTCCAGGTCGGGATCGATCATGCGCATGGCGCGCGCGGCCTCGGCGGCGATACGGCCGTACTCGTGCGCCGTCTTGTGGCCCATCTGCCACGGGCCGTCCATCTCGTTGCCGAGGCACCACATCTTGACCCGGTACGGATCCTCGGCGCCGTTGGCCCTGCGCTGTTCAGCCCAGTCAGAGCCGCCCGGCACGTTGCAGTACTCGAGGACGTCCATCGCCTCGAGGACGCCACGGGTGCCGAGGTTGATCGCCATCATGGGCTCGATCTCGGCCTTCTTCGCCCAGGACATGAACTCGTCGGTCCCGACCTCGTTGGGCTCAAGGCTGTGCCAGGCGAGATCCAACCTCTTGGGGCGGTCCTCGACCGGGCCGATGCCGTCCTCCCAGCGGTACCCGGAGACGAAGTTCCCGCCGGGGTAGCGCACGGTGGACACGCCCATCTCACGGACGAGCTCCAGCACGTCGCCGCGGAAGCCCTCGTCGTCCGCCGTGGGGTGACCGGGCTCGTAGATTCCCGTGTAGACGCAGCGCCCGAGGTGCTCGACGAAGGAGCCGAAGGTGCGCCGGCGCACCGGTCCCACCGTGAACGCGGGATCGATCTTCAACGTGGCTTTCATGACCCTCCATTGCTTTTGTTGTGTCGATATACAAAGACTGCCACAGCAGGTACCGCGTGTCCGGGTGATGCGGAAACTTTCGGGGGCCACCAGAAATTTGCGGGACGGGTTCAGGGGGCGCGGCCGGTCGACTGGCGGACGATCAACCTCGTCGCCAACTCGATGTGCCGCGATTCAGGCACCTGGCCACGGTGGATGAGGTGTGCCGTCTCCACGGCGCGTCGGCCGATATCGGCGAGCGGCTGGCGCACCGCGGTGAGCGCGGGGGTCGCCCAGGTGGCCAGTGGCGTGTCGTCGTACCCGATGATGCTCAGCTCGTCGGGGATCCGCAGCCCCGCCGCATGCGCCGCGCTGAGCACTCCCATGGCCTGCAGGTCGCTGCCGGTCATGATGGCGCTGGGTGGCTCGTCGTCGGAGAACCACCGGGCCGCGATCTCGGCGGCCTCCTGGGCGTCGAAGGCGCAGCGTCGCAGCCAGCGATCGGGCACCGTCGCCCCGGCGTTGCTGCAGGTGGAGAGGAAGCCGTCCAGCCTGGCGGTCGCGCTCATGGACCGGACGGGCCCGCAGATGGCGGCGATCCTCGAATGGCCGAGGCTGAGCAAGTGTTCCGCCGCCGAGCGGCCGCCGAGCCAGTTGGTGGCCCCCACGGACACGACGTCCGGGCGGTCGGAGTCGAGTGGGTCGATGACCACCATGGGGAGCCTCGCGCCCAGGACGGTGGAGTAGACATCGCCGCCGACGCCCGCAGTGAGCAGCACCGCACCGATCCTGTTCGCGGCCAACAGGCGCTGGGTCAGCGCCGCGCTGCTCAGGAGCCCTTCAGGGTCCGTCTGCCGATGCGCCCGCTCGACGACGAGGTCGATCCCCAGCTCCTCGGCGGCTCGCACCGCCCCGCCCAACACCTCCATCGCGTAGGTGCTGGTGATCACGTCGGCGAGGAAGGCGATGGAGGGGCGCGCGGCCGACGGGGTGCGCCGATTGGTCTCGTAGCCCAGTTCCAGGATGGCGCGTTCGACGCGGATCCGGGTGCCGTCGGCCACGTCCGGTCTCCCGTTGGCCACCTTGGAGGCGGTCGCGAGGGACACTCCGGCCCTGGTTGCGACGGCTGCCAGCGTGGGCTTGGCAACGGAACTCGAGGTCATCTCACTCCTCAGGCTGTCGGAGCGGGGCTCGGCGGCGAGCCCGGCTGTGCGGCGTGAAAGATGGCTGGCGGCCTTGCCAGGAATTGTATTGAAATAAAACAATACCCTTGCCGGGGCCACCATCCGGTGTTAACGTCGAAGAAAGTTTCGTTGAGCGCAGGAAACTTCACGTCGGGTTCTCCGCGCCCCAATGGTCCGCACGACGTCCAGGCAAAGGAGCCGAATGCCGTCCCACACCTCAGCCAACTGGCCCATCGCCGCGGCGATGCTGCCCTTCCCGGACTCCCAGGATGCGCCCGCCGCGGTGTGGCGCAACCAACTCGACCAGGTGCTCCGCGAGGGCTTCACCGAGGTCGACCTCACCGACAACTGGGTGCGCATCGGCGACCTCGACGCCGCCCGCCTCGACGAGCTCCGCGCTGTCCTGGGCGACCTGGGCCTCAACCCGGTCGCCGTGTCCGCCATCCGGCGCAGCGTGATCGACCCGGAGGCCGGCGACGCCAACCTCGAATACTCGCACCGGGTGCTGGAGGCCGCCGGGGTCGTCGGCTCGAAGGTCGTCTCCTTCGGCCTGCACCGCCCCCTCACCCCCGAGCAGCGCGAAGCGTTCTGGTTCTGGACGGCGCCCGGTCCCGTCGATGCCACCGACGCCGCGACGTGGGGCCTGGCCGTCGCTCGGCTGCGCGAACTCGGCCTGCATGCGGCGGGGCTCGGGCTGGAGATGTCACTGGAGATGTACGAGGACACGCTGCTCGGCTCCTCGGAATCCGCGGTGCGCCTCGTGCGCGACATCGGCCTGGCCAACGTCGGCCTCAACCCGGACCTGGGCAACCTCTACCGGCTGCACCGCCCCGTCGAGGATTTCCTGACCGCCGTCGAGCGCTGCCTGCCGCACGCCAACTACTGGCACGTGAAGAACTACTTCCGCAGTGAGGAGGCGGCGGGCAACGTCGTCAGCCTCCCGGCCCCCATGGCCCACGGGAGCGCCAACTACCGGCGCGCCATCCAGATCGCCGTCGAGGCGGGGTTCGACGGGCCCTTCTGCGTGGAGCACTACGGCGGGGACGGTCTCACTGTCTCCGCGGAGAACCGCGACTACATCCGCCGCATGCTGGCGGTGGCGCTGAAGGAGCCGAAGTGACTGACGTGATCGCCGTCCTTGGCCTCGGCGCCATGGGGCTGCCCATCGCCGCCCGGCTGGCGGAGCGCTGGGAGGTGCGGGGGTTCGACGTGTCGGCCCAGCGCCGCGACCTTGCCGCCGCCGACGGGGTGCGCCCCGTCGCCACCGTCCGTGCGGCCGTCGCCGGAGCCACCCATGTGGTCGTCGCCGTTCGGGACGGCGCCCAACTGGAAGCGGCCCTCTTCGGCGGCGACGGAGCAGGCGACTCCCTCGCCCCCGGCGCCGCCGTCATCATCACCTCGACGGTGGGCTCCGCCGTCGTCAACGACGTGGCCGCGCGGCTCGGGGAGAGGGGCGTCGGCACCGTCGATGCCCCCGTCTCGGGCGGCGCCGTGCGCGCCCGGGCAGGCGACCTGCTCATCACCGCGGGCGGCAGTCATGAGGTGCTGGAACGCTGCGACGCGGTGCTGCACGCCATGGCGTCGACCGTCGTGGTGATGGGCGGCGTGGGCGACGGGCAGAACATGAAGGCCGTCAACCAGTTGCTGTGCGGAATCCACACAGCCGCCGCGGCCGAGGCGCTGGCCATGGCCGACGCGATGGGCCTGGATCTCGACCTCTGCGTCGACACCCTGAACAGGGGGGCAGCCGCGTCGTTCATGCTGGCCGACCGCGGCCCGCGCATGGTCCAGCAGCTCCGCGGGGAGAAGCCCGAGCTTCGTTCCCGCGTCGACGTCATCGCCAAGGACATGGGCATCGTCGGCGAGCTCACCCGCGGCCACCAACTCCCTACCGCGGTCGCTCAGGCCGCCGAAAACCTGTACCGCATGGCGAAGAAGGCAGGGCTCGACGCCGAGGACGACTCGGCCATCGCCACCTTCCTGGCCAACGGGCCCATCCACTGAGGAGAACTCACGTCCATGGACATCCACGTCTCGAAGCGCGGCGCCGACTC
The DNA here is from genome assembly GCF_054552775.1 of Tessaracoccus zhenghani. Taxonomy (NCBI): domain Bacteria; kingdom Bacillati; phylum Actinomycetota; class Actinomycetes; order Propionibacteriales; family Propionibacteriaceae; genus Tessaracoccus; species Tessaracoccus zhenghani. The sequence continues at coordinate 2,268,369 of NZ_CM137275.1, forward strand.
CAACGAAGGCACCCCTGAATCCCCCCTCGCCACCCTCAACAGGGCCGCCGCGCTCGCCCGCCCCGGCGACACCGTGGTGGTGCACGAAGGCATCTACCGGGAGTGGGTCAAGCCCCCGCATGGCGGCCTCAGCAACAACCGGCGCATCACCTTCACCGCGGCCCCCGGCGAGCACGTCGTGCTCACCGGCTCCGAGGAGGTCACCGGCTGGGAGCCCGTCGGCGACGGTGTCTGGCGCACCGTCGTCGACAACGCACTCTTCGGGGAGTTCAACCCGTACGCGGAGGTGATCGCGGGCGACTGGCTGGTGCGACCCTCCCAGGACGAACCCGAGCTGCATCTGGGGGAGGTCTACCTGGGTGGCAGGGCCCTCCTCGAGGTGCCCTCGCTGGACGACGTCCGGCACCCGGGCCCACAGGAGACCATCGTCGACGACTGGACCGGCATTCCCCAGGCCGGCACCGAAGCGCCGAGTCGCCTGGTCTGGCATGCCGAGGTCGACGATGACCACACCACCATCCACGCCCACTTCGGCGACGCGGACCCCCGCAACGAAACCGTCGAGATCAACGTGCGCCGCTCGGTCTTCTACCCCGAGGCCAACCACGTCGACTACATCACGCTGCGCGGCTTCGAGATCCGCCACGCAGCCACCCCCTGGGTGCCCCCGACCGCTGACCAGCCCGGCATGGTGGGCCCCAACTGGGCGAAGGGCTGGATCATCGAGGACAACGTGCTGCACGACTCCAAGTGCTCCGCGATCTCGCTGGGCAAGGAGGGCAGCACCGGCCAGAACTTCGCCACGGTGCGCAGGGACAAGCCCGGCTACCAGTACCAGCTCGAGTCGGTCTTCGTCGCCGAGGACTACGGCTGGAGCCGGGAACGGATCGGGTCGCACGTGGTGCGCCGCAACACCATCTACGACTGCGGCCAGAACGGGGTCGTCGGTCACCTGGGGTGCGTGTTCTCCACCATCGAGGACAACCACATCTACAACATCGGCATCCGCCGCCAGTTCTACGGGCATGAGATCGGCGGCATCAAGCTCCACGCGCCGATCGACGTGCAGTTGATCGGCAACCACATCCACGACTGCTCGCTCGGCCTGTGGCTGGACTGGCAGACCCAGGGCACCCGCATCTCCGGCAACGTGTTGCATTCCAACAGCCGCGACTTCTTCGTCGAAGTCAGCCACGGGCCCTACATCGTGGACCACAACGTGTTCGGCTCCCCCGTCTCGCTGGAGAACTTCAGCCAGGGCGGCGCCTACGTCGGCAACCTGTTCCTCGGCAGCCTGCGGATCGAGCCCGTCCTCGACCGTGCGACGCCGTACCACCGGCCGCACAGCACCCGCGTCTCCGGCTACGCCGTCATCGTCGGGGGCGACGACCGGTTCATCGGCAACGTCTTCGGCGGCGATCCGGAGCGCGAGAACTATCGCATCGAACTGCCCGAGGCGGCGGAGGCGGGCTACGGCACGGCTGTCTACGACGGCCACCCGGCCAGCTTCGAGGAATTCCTGGAGCGCACCGGAGTGCGATCCGGCGACCACCGCCGCTTCACCGGCATCAAGCAGGCCGTCGTGGCCCGCGACAACGTCTACCTCGGCGCCGCGCGGCCCTTCGACGGCGAGACGGACCCGGTGCAGCTCGACGGTGGCCGGATCGACCTCCGGGTGGAGAACGACGGTGCGGTCACCGTCGTCTCGGACCTCCCGGACGAGGCCAGCCGGACTGAGGTGGTCACCAGTTCCGAGTTGGGCCGCGTCCGCTTCGTCGATGCAGATTTCGAGGCACCCGACGGCTCCGAACTCGTGCTCGGACCCGACGCCGGGAGCGTCGTGGCGTCGCTGCCCTCTGGTCACCACACCGCTGTCGTCTGGCCCCGGAAGGAGTCACTGTCATGACCACCATCTACAACGATCCCGCGGAGTTCACCGACGATGCGGTGGCAGGGTTCGTGGACCTCTACTCAGATCGGGTCCGGGCCGTCGTCGGAGGGGTGGTGCGCGCCCAGCGCCCGGCCAAGGCCAAGGTCGCCGTCCTGGTGGGCGGCGGCTCCGGCCATTACCCGGCCTTCGCCGGCGTGGTCGGCCCCGGTTTCGCCGACGGGGCGATCATCGGCAACCTGTTCACCTCGCCGTCGGCCTCCCATGCCTACTCGGTGGGCCGGGCCGCCAACTCGGGCGCCGGGGTCATCTACACCTACGGCAATTACGCCGGCGACGTGATGAACTTCAGCGCGGCGGGCGAGCGACTCCAGGCTGAGGGCATCGACGCGCGCCAGGTCATCGTCACCGACGACGTGGCCAGCGCCAGCGCCCACGAGAAGGACAAGCGCCGCGGGATCGCGGGCGACTTCGTGGTGTTCAAGGTGATGGGCGCCGCTGCGGAGCGCGGACACGACATCGACGAGGTGGAGCGGCTCGGCAACCATGCGAACGAGCTGACCTTCAGCATCGGGCTCGCCTTCTCCGGGTGCACCTTCCCGGGCGCGGACCATCCCCACTTCACCGTCCCCGAGGGAAAGATGGGCTTCGGGCTGGGCATCCACGGCGAGCCGGGGCTCAGAGACGTGGACTGGCTGCCGGCCAACGATTTGGCGGACCTCATGGTGGACCGGCTCCTCGAGGAGCGACCCGCCGGTGCTTCCGGCAGGGTGGCTCCCATCCTCAACGGCCTGGGCTCCACCAAGTACGAGGAGCTGTTCCTCCTCTGGGGCATCGTGGCCGCGCGGCTCCGCGACCACGGGCTCGAACTGGTGGGCCCCGAGGTGGGCGAACTGGTCACCAGCCTCGACATGGGCGGGGTGTCCCTGACGGTGTGCTGGCTGGACGACGAGCTCGAGGAGCTCTGGCTGGATCCGGCCGACACCCCGGCGTGGAAGCGCGGCAGTCTCGCGGCCGAACGGGTGGCCGCGGGCGATGCACCGGCGGCCGAGGAGGCCGATGCCGTGGAGGTGCCGGTGGTGGGCTCCGACGCCTCGCGTGGGGTGGCCGAGACCGCCGTCGCCGCGCTCGAGAGCATGAAGCGCGTCCTCCACGAGGCCGAGGAGGAGTTGGCACGCATCGATTCCGTTGCCGGTGACGGCGACCACGGCCGCGGCATGGTGCGCGGGATCGGGTTCGCCACCGACGCTGCGCGCACGGCCCTGACCGACGGATGGGGCGCCGCCGGAGTCCTCGCCGCAGCAGGCGACGCCTGGGCGGACAACGCCGGTGGCGCCTCGGGCGTGCTGTGGGGGGCTGCGCTGCGGGCCTTCGGCGCGGCGTTCGGCAACGAGGATCCGGTGGATGCGCGCAGGCTCGCGGCGGCCATCGGGGCTTATGTCGAGGCCATGACCGCCCTGGGCAAGGCCGAAGTGGGGGACAAGACCATCATCGACGCGGCTGTACCCTTCCGCGACTCGCTGGCCGCCGCTGCCGAACAAGGCAGGGACGCGGCCGACGCCTGGGCGGAGGCCACCGCGGTGGCCAAGGAGGCCGCGGACGCGACCGTTTCGCTGACCCCCCGGAAGGGCCGTGCGAGGCCGCTGGCTGAGCGCAGCGTCGGCCATCCCGACCCGGGAGCCGTCTCGTTCGCCCTGTGCGCGCAGGCCGTCTCCGCTGTGCTCACGAAGTAGGAGGCGAAATCATGGGGTACAGAATCGTGCTGGCGGCAGACCAGGCCGGGGTGGGTTACAAGGACGCCATTGCGGCCCTGCTCGCCACGGACGACCGGGTGGACGCGGTCATCGACGTCGGCGTGAAGGCCGACACGGACCCGACCGCCTATCCGCACCTCGCCGTCGAGGGCGCACGCCTGATCGCGGCCGGGGAGGCGGACCGCGGGATCTTCGTGTGCGGCACAGGGATGGGCGTGGCGATCGCCGCCAACAAGGTGCCGGGGGTCAGGGCCAGCACCGCGCACGACTCCTACTCGGTTGAGCGTCTGGTGAAGTCCAACAACGGCCAGGTGCTGTGTCTCGGGGAGCGGGTCATCGGACGCGAGTTGGCGTTGAAGTTGGTGTCGGAGTTCCTCGGCCACGTCTTCGACCCGGAGTCGCCGTCCAACGCGAAGGTGCACGTCATCGAGGCCTACGAAGAGGAAGAGAAGGAGTCATGACCGCGACGCACGACGTCCGGCGCGATTTCGGCCTGCCCATCGCGCCCAGCAGGGGCCGGTGGCGGCCGCTGGGGATCCGCGACGTCGACATCACGGGCGGATTCTGGGCTGACCGGCAGTCGCTGAATGCCTTCACGCGAGGTTGTAGCCGCCGTAGGCGTTGTAGGACTGCCACGTGGTGGTGGAGGCCTGGAAGAACACCTCTGAGGTGCTGGCGTCGTCACGCACGATGAAGGGGATGTGGCTGGCGAGATCTCCGCCAACGTCCTCGCGGGTGGGCCGGGCGATGTAGATGCCGGACACTGCGTCGGCCGGCACCGCCCACGACGCCGATGGGCTCCAGTTCCCACAGTCGAGCAGGTTTTCGGGGGCGGGTTCGGCCAGCTGGCATTCGGGCTGGTTGACCAGGGTGGGGTTGTCGAGGGTGGCCACCTTCCGGGCACCGTCCCCGTCGTACCAGCCCAGCCGGTAGATGTCGATGCGGTAGTCGGTGGAGGGCGTGTCGATCTTGAAGCCGACGGTGCCGCCCACGTTGACGCTGATGTCGGTGGCGAAGCCCTAGATGGTGTCTGACCCGTACCCGTCGACGTCCCACTCAGTGGCGGGACTGCCGGGGAGTTGGTTCTCCGCGACGATCTGGTCGCCCGGCGCAGCCACCACCGGGCTCGGCGGGGCCGCCCAGAGCTGGGCCATCAGCACGGTGGCGATTCCAATCGCGATCCTGCGGCTGTGCCGTACGGGACGAGGATGTGTGGGCGTTGACATCGGTGTCTCCCTCAGAGGTGCCCCGCGTTTGCGAACCTTCACCGCAGGTCAGCCGGGAGCGCAATCATGACACAGGAAACTCGTGTTTTGGGTTGGAGTGAAAGTATTTTTCTCCCGTGAAATGGCTGTGGCTAGCGATGGAAGTGGAACGTGCCCTGTCAGTGGCGCATTGCCGGGGTTTCAGGAGAAGCAAACTACCGCGTCGTGGTTTCTTGGCTCAGGCCGCGGGAGGGTCAGATGACGGCGACTGCCGGGCCGCGGGATCCCTAGGATGGTCCGGTACCCCTTCGAGAGTGAGGCGCCATCCATGGCCACGACCATCCATCTGCGGGCCGACGGTGTCTCGCTCGTGCTGACCACCGACGGCGGGCTGCCTGAAGTAAGGCACTGGGGGACCGACATCGGCGAGGTCACGGCAGCGGATATGCAGGCCATGCTCGGCGCCGCCGGCTACGCGGCCGAGCACAACGCCATCCTGGCGCCGCTGCGCGTCGGGCTGGTACCGGAGGCGCGTTATGGCTGGATGGGCACGCCCGGACTGGTCGGCTCCCGGGACGGCCGCGCGTGGACGCCGGCCTGGGAACTCACGTCGATCACCTTGGCCGGCGCCGACGTGGAAGACGGCTTCACTGCAGCCGGCCCCGGCGCGGTGGTTTTCACCGCCACGGCACCGGACGCGGAGTTGACGCTGACACTGCGGGTAGAACTACTGCCTGAGGGGCTCGTCCGGGCACAGGCCACCGTCGGCAACACCGGTGAGGACGCCTTCACCGTCGACCAGCTCAATCTCGCGCTGCCCATCCCCAACCGCGCCGCTGAGGTGCTCGATTTCGGCGGCCGTTGGGCGTCCGAACGAGTGCCCCAGCGCTTCGACCTCACCATCGGCACCCACCGCCGGGAAGGGCGCCGCGGGCGCACCGGGCACGACGCCGCCTACATCCTGCACGTGGGCGAGCGTGGTTTCGGCTACGACGGCGGCGAGATCTGGGCCGTCCACACCGCCTGGAGCGGCAACCACGTCCATTACGTCGAGCGCGTCATGCCGGGCGTCCAGGTGGTGGGCGGCGGCGAACTGCTGCTGCCCGGCGAGGGTCGCCTCACGGCGGGGGAGAGCTACACGTCTCCCTGGGTCTACTTCAACCACGCGGCCGGTCTCGATGCGCAGGCCTGGCGCTTCCACCGGTACCTCCGTTCGCTCCCGGTCCATCCGGACAGCCCCCGGCCGGTCACCCTCAACTCGTGGGAGGCCGTCTACTTCAACCACGACGCCGGGCACCTGCGGCGGCTCGTCGACCGGGCCGCCGACGTCGGCGTCGAGCGCTTCGTCCTCGACGACGGCTGGTTCGGTGCCAGGCGCGACGACACCGCGGGCCTCGGCGACTGGGTGGTCAGCGCCGACGCCTACCCCGAAGGGCTCCATCCCCTGGTGGACCACGTGCGGGAACGCGGCATGCAGTTCGGCCTCTGGTTCGAGCCGGAGATGGTCAACCCGGATTCCGACGTGGCGCGTGCCCATCCCGAGTGGATCCTCCAGCCCGCGGGTCGCCTCCCCGGTCAGTGGCGCAACCAGCAGGTGCTGAACCTCGCCGTCGACGACGCCTACCGCCACGTCCGTGACCAGGTCTCGGCCGTCCTCGCCGAGTACGCGGTCGACTACGTGAAGTGGGACCACAACCGCGATCTCGTCGACGCAGGCTCGGCCGTGGACGCCGGGCGGCCGGGCGTCTCCGCGCAGACCCGCGCGTTCTACCGACTGCTCGACGAACTGCGGGAACTGCATCCGGACACGGAGTTTGAGTCGTGCAGCTCCGGCGGCGCCCGCATCGACCTCGAGGTGCTGCAGCGCGTCGAGCGGGTCTGGGTCTCCGACAACATCGATCCCCACTCGCGCCAGCGCATGCTCTGGTGGACCGGCCAACTCCTGCCGCTCGAACTGATGGGCAGCCACATCGCGTCCGGCCAGTCACACACCACGGGCCGCAGCCACAGCATCGAGTTCCGCGCCGCTACCGCGCTCTTCGGCCACCTGGGTATCGAATGGGACCTCACGCAGGCCACCGGGGAGGAGCTCGGGGCGCTGCAGCTCATCATCGGCTTCTACAAGCAGGTACGTGAACTGCTCCACACCGGCCGCCTGGTCCGCGTCGACATGGGCAGCCCCCACCTCTTCCTGAAGGGTGTGGTCACCCCGGCGCGGGCGCTGTTCTCCCTCGCCGTGATCGACGAGCCGATGATGCCGGAGCTCGGCGAGATCCGGCTCCCAGGGCTGGAGCCGGACTCCCGGTACACGGTGTCCCTGGCCGGGCTGGGCCACGAGCTGGGCGTCATGACGGGCCGCCAGTTGGCGAGCGTCGGCATCCGGCTGGCCGGCCGCTTCCCCGAGGTGGCACTGCTGATCGACGTCGAGCGGGTGTGAGGGAGCCCACCGCACTGTGGGGGGACAGGGCGATGGGCTCGTTCAGGGAGAGGTGCCTCAGGCACCCACGACGCGGGTCGCGCCCGCGAACGGCATGGAGTTGAGGGAGGCCACCCGAACGCCGGTGCTCGGGTTGGCCGCGTCGACGATCTGTCCGTTGCCGATGTAGATGCCCACGTGGCTGATCGGACTGTAGTAGAACACCAGGTCGCCCGGCTGGAGTTCACTCTTGGCCACCCGCTTCCCCACGGAGATCTGCGCACTCGAGGTGCGCGGAAGCGTCACGCCCACCTGCTGGTAGGCCCAGGAGGTCAGGCCGGAGCAGTCGAACGTGGACGGACCCGCGTTCCCGTACCGGTAGGCGGAGCCCACCTTGGTCAGCGCCGCCTTGGCCGCCTGCTGGCCGACGGTGACGTCGGGGAGGGGTTTCTCGACGGGCACCCAGCTGAGCGCCGGGGCCGGAGCCGGAATCCTGGTCACCGCGGGCACGCTCGCCGTGGAGAACTGCACGATGTTGTTGATGACCCAGGCCTTCGCTGAGGTGTAGGTGCCCGTGGCCGTCTCGATGGTGGTGGTCACAGCGTAGGAGCGGCAGGCCCCGCGTCCGGTGGCGGCGGTGTCACACTCGGTCTTCCAGCGGCGGCCGTCCTTGCCCACCCAGTCGCCGGCGTTGGCGAGCGGGTTGCTGCCCCAGGAGGCGCGGTCTGACGGGAGGTAGGTGAGCGTGTTGAAGACCCAGCCGTCGTGCGTGACGAACCGGCCCTGGTGGTTCACGACGCTCGTGGCCCAGATGTCGGTGCTGCATCGCACGACCTCCGGGGAATACATTTCACAGTTGGTGCGCCAGTAGCGGCCGTTGACCAGGTGGTGACCGGGCTGCGTGTAGACGCTGCCGCCGGCCGCCTGTGCGTCGCCTCCGTAGGCCACGCTCAGCGTCACGGCCATGACGGCCGCGACCAGGAGGTGGATCGCTCGCTTCAACATATGGGGGGTGCCTTCCGAATGAGTGACCCGGAGATATTAGGCACCCGAACCTGAGAAATCCAAATCTGGTTCTCAGGAACATCTGTTTCATCGAAGAAGTAGCTGCTCGTCAGAGCCTGTTCAACTGGCTTTCACTGAAGAACTCTCAGGACTGCGTTCAGCACGAGGGGTTTCGCGCATCACTGCTGAGTGGCCCCGTCCCCGGCGTACGATGTCACATGGAGTCCTACTGGTTTGCAACTCACCCTCCGAAGACTGATTTCACCGCTGCGTTCAGCGCCGGCGCCCACTACGACGTCGTCGTCGCCGGGGCCGGTCTCACCGGCCTCACCACCGCACTCCTCCTCGCCCGCACCGGGCTGACGGTCGCCGTCGTGGAAGCACGCAGCGTCGGGGCCGTCACCACCGGAAACACCACGGCGAAACTGTCCCTGCTGCAGGGCTTGTCCCTCAGCGGCATCCGTTCACATCAGAGTGAGAAGGTGCTACGCGCCTACGTCGAGGGTCAGCGCGAAGGCCAGGCGTGGCTGGTGCGCTTCCTGGAGACCGAGGGCGTCGAGTTCCAACGCCGCACGGCCTACACCTACGCCACCACCTCCGACGGCGCGGGCAAACTGCGCAAGGAACTGGAGGCCTGTCAGGCCGCCGGCCTGGAGGAGGTCGTCTGGACGGACCAGACCGAGCTCCCGTTCGCCACCACCGGAGCCCTCACGATGCTGGACCAGGCGCAGATCCACCCCCTCACCGTCCTCGACGCACTCGCGGGTCAACTGCTCGCCCACAACGGCGTCGTGTTCGAGAACACGCGGTTGCTGAACGCTGAGGGCGATTCACCAGTGAGGGTCACCACCAACCGCGGTGAACTGACGGCCGGCCGGGTGGTGCTGGCCACCGGCACCCCGCAGCTCGACAGGGGCGGCTACTTCGCCAAGCTGGTGCCCTCGCGCTCCTACGCCACCGCGCACCGCGTCTCGAGCGGGCAGATCCCGCAGGGCATGTACCTCAGCGCCGACAGCCCCACCCACTCGCTGCGCACCCTCGACGACGGCCCGGAGCAGCTTCTGATGGTGGGCGGTCATGGCCACACCGTCGGCCGCGCAGATTCGGAGGCGGCCGCGCTGCAGAGCCTCGTCGCTTGGGCCGACTCGGTCTTCCCCGGCGTGGAGATGACCCACTCCTGGTCAGCACAGGATTACACCACCGTGGACCGGGTGCCGTATGTGGGGAAGCTGCCCGGCGGGCACGGCGACATCTTCGTGGCCACCGGCTACAACAAGTGGGGCATGACCAACGCTGTGGCGGCCGCGCTGAACCTGAGCGCCCAACTGCTGGGCGGTTCCATGCCCTGGGCAGAGACGCTCACGGACCGCGGCACCTCCGCCAGCGCCGTCGGCGAGGCGCTGAGCGCCAACGTGAAGGTGGCCGGGCACCTCGCCAAGGACTGGCTCCGCGGCGAACTCAGCTCGCTGCCCGACGACCCGCCCGCCGAGGGCAAGGGCGTCGTGGGCCGGCTGGACGGGAAGCCTGTGGCGGCCAGCACCGTCGGTGGTGTCACCTGCCGGGTCTCCGGGGTGTGCACGCACCTGGGGGGCGTCGTGCGTTGGAACGACGCGGAGAAGTCCTGGGACTGCCCCCTGCACGGGTCGAGGTTCGCGGCAGACGGCACCGTGCTCGAGGGCCCCGCGCTGAAGGACCTGGGGAAGGCCTAGGCTTCGCCCGGCTCCGCGCGGGGCGCTGCGCGCATCTTTTCGGCGGACGGCACGACGGGCACCTCGACAGCTTCGGGGTGTCCGTTCTCGTCGTGGCCCTTCCCGAACGGGAGGAGGTGCATGATCGCCACGAGGATGGCGCCGGCGATGATGCCGATGACTGCAGAGAAGAAGGTGTTGATCAGCCAGCCGAGGAGGCCCCCGCCGACGGCCGCCTCGAGGTCGTGCACGAAGTTGTAGATGGGGTGGAACCCGAGGTCGTGCATGCCGACGAGCAGGATGTGGCCGCCCACCCACAGCATCGCGGCGATCCCGACGGTGGACAGCACGCTGAGCACCACCGGCATGGCCTTGACCAGGCCCTCTCCGAGGCGCTTCGAGTTGGGCTTCGCGGCGAGGTGGAGGCCCAGGTCGTCCATCTTGACGATGATGGCCACCACGCCGTACACCAGCACGGTGATGGCCAGCGCCACCGCCACCATGGAGGCGGCGCGCATCCAGAAGCCGAGATCCGTCACCTCGTTGAGTGAGATCACCATGATCTCCGCCGACAGGATGAAGTCGGTGCGGATGGCCCCGCTGACCATCGTCTTCTCGTGGTCGGCGCCCTTGACCAGCGCCGGGGCCTTCTTCGCCTTGGAGTGGCCGGTCACCGATTCCCAGATCTTCTCCACGCCCTCGTAGGAGAGGTAGAGGCCGCCCAGCATCAGCAGCGGTGTCAGGGCCCAGTTCGCGAACTGGCTGAGCAACAGGATGGCGGGGAGGATGAAGACCAGCTTGTTGACGATGGAGCCCTTGGCGATCCGCCAGATCACCGGCAGTTCCCGATCAGGGGAGAAGCCCTGGACGTAGCGGGGGGTGACCGCCGTGTCGTCGACCACGACGCCCACCGCTTTGCTCGACGCCTTGGCGGCGGCCGCGGCCACGTCGTCGACGGAGGCGGCCGCAGCACGCGCGATCGCGGCGATGTCGTCCAGGAGGGCTGCGAGTCCGCCGGCCATGGGTGCTCCTACTTTCGGGGTCAGTGACACCGCATTCTAGGCGGGTCAGTGTGTCAGCAGCGAGATCCAGCGCTGCAGGGTGGGCTCGAGGCGGCCGTGGATGCGTAAGGTGGCGACGTCGTCGCCGCGGGTGCTGCCGTCGTTGGCGATGATGACCTCCTTGCCCTCGCGGGCGGCCCGGCGGGCGAACCGAAGGCCGCTCATCACGGTGAGGCTGGAGCCCAGCACGAGCAGCACGTCGGACTCGTCGAGCAGCGCGTGGGCGGCGGCCACGGTGTCGCGGTGGGCGTTCTCGCCGAAGAAGACGACGTCCGGCTTCAGCATGCCGCCGCAGGCCGGGCACCCCGGGTAGACGAAGTCCTGGGTGCGGTCCACCTCGGCGTCGCCGTCCGGGGCGGCCGCCGCGTCGGAGGCGAGTTGCTCGAGGTGGGCGGCGAACGAGGGGTTGAGCTGGAGGAACCGCTGCTGCAGCTCGTGGCGGCTGATCTGCCGTCCGCACTCGAGGCAGAGGACCTGCGCAAGGTTGCCGTGCAGGTCGAGGACGGGGTGCGAGCCGGCTTTCTGGTGCAGGCCGTCGACGTTCTGCGTCACCACCCCGGTGAGCGGGGTGAGCCGGCCCATCCGGGTGAGCAGATGGTGTGCCTCGTTGGGCTCCGCTGAGGCGAACGAATGCCAGCCGACGGTGGAGCGCGCCCAGTAGCGACGCCTGCTGAGATCTGAGCCCACGAATTCCTGGAACATCATGGGGGAGCGGGACACCGCGTCGCGGCCGCGGTAATCCGGCAACCCGGATGCGGTGGACATGCCCGCCCCCGTCAGCACCATGGTGGGACGCCCGCGGAACAGGTCCACGGCGGCCCGCAGGTCGTCGTCGTGCGACTGGCGCCCGAAGCTCCCCGTGCCCGGGCCCCAGGCGCCCGTGTTCGGGAGCACGACGGGACCGTCAACCGCGGTGCGGAACCAGCCACCCACATCGCGAGGAGTCATGGCTCAACGATAGTGGCCGACCCGCAACGTGCGGGCCGGCCACCATGGCTCAGAGTGGCGTCGGTTGACGTCACAGGGGGTTGCGGTCGTCAGAACGCACGTCCTCCACGGAGCGCTGCGTCTGACCCTTCACCTCATCGACGGCGTGCTGGGCATCGTCCTTCACGTGGCCGGTGCCCTCCTGAGCCGCCTCCTTCACGGAGTCGGCGGCCAGCTGCGCGGACGGTTTCAGGTTGTCCATGGCGTCCTGCGCCATCACCTTCGCCTCGTCCATGAGCGGCTGGGCCTTCTCCTTGGCCTGGCTGGCGAGCTCCTGCTCCGTGCGGCTGGACGGGATCAGCCCGCCGATGAGCGCGCCCAGCCCGAAGGCGATCAGCCCCGCGGAGATGGGGTTGCCCTGCGTGGAGCGCCGCACCTTGTGCGGGGCCTCCTGCACCTTGTGCGTGGCGTCGTCGACGGCGTGGGCCATCGTGTCGCGGGCGTCACCCACGCGGTCCTTGGCGTCGCCCATCATGCCCTCGTCGTACGGGTCGTAGGGAGAGCCGAACACGCGCTCCTTGAGGCCGCGGGCGCTGCCCTTGACCTTGTCCATCTGGCGCTGCGCCACCCGTGTCGGGTTGGCGGAGTCTGCCAGTGCGTTCACGTTGTTGCTGAGGTCGGTGCGGGTCCGCTCGATGTCGCGACGGATCTCTTCGGGGTTGTCTGTCATCGGTTCTTCTCCTCATGGCCGGTTGCGGCGGCGGGAATCTTGCTGACGGTCTCAGTGGTCTTCGGCAGACCCTTCATCTTGGTGAACTCGGACTTGCCGGTCATGGCCAGGATGAGGGCGATCACGAGATAGATCACGCCCACGATCAGGCCGGACCAACCCAGTGCCGGCTCCGCGTAGCTGCCGATGAGGATGGCGATGCCCCACCACGCGGCCAGCGACAGGAACAACAGACCGAGGTAGCCGGTGACGGCGGCACCCGAGAAGAAGCCTGCGCCCTTCCCGGCGCGGGTCGCCGACTGCTTGAGTTCGACCTTGGCCAGTTCCACTTCCTGACGGATCAGGGTCGAGGCGTTGTCCAGCGCGTCGCTGGCGATCTCGCCCAACGACCGCGGGTCCGCGTCTCGGCGGTACTGGCCGGCTTCGTCAAAGGCTGTCGCGGGCGCGTGGTCACCAGGCTGCGGAGCGATGTCGTCCGCATGGTGCACGCGCTGCGCCTGTTCGGGGGTGTGACTCATAGGTTCCCCTGCCACGGGTTGGGCTGCGCCCCCGGCCCGGTGGACAGGGTTGGGGGCACTTCGCGGCCGTAATCGGACGTCAGGGGCGTCTCGGCCGGAGTGGTCAGGGCATAGCCCTGGGCGTCACTGCGCGGATAGTAGCCGCTGGTGTCGCTGGCGAGCCGGGGCACGTCGTCATCCGAAGCCGCGTCCTTGAGTCCGCGGGAAAGGCGTCCGACGACGAGGCCGGCCCCGGCCGCGATGGCCAGGAACGTCCACGGGTTGCGCGACGCGTAGCGGCGCACGCTCGTCATGACCTGGTCGGGATCGTTCTCCCGGAGCCACGACGAGGCACGGCGTCCCCAGTCGTGCGCGTCACCCGCGAAGTGGGTGATCGGGCCGTCGGTCTGGGTGTTCGCCGACATCACACCGAGTTCCTCGGTGAGCGCGTCGACCGTGTCGGCCAGCTTGGCCTGGAGCGTGTTCGCCTGGGACCGGAGTTCACCGACACCCTCGTCAAGAAGGCGTCTGCCCTGGAACTTGGCCTCCTGGGCGACCTGCCCTGCTTCGAACTTGGCGGTGTCGAGGACGTCGCGCCCGGCTTCCGCGGCCGTGTCCTTGACGTCGCGGGCAGGGCCCTTCAACGAGTCTGCGGCCTGTTCGGTACGTCCTGGCGTTGTGGCGTCGGCGTCGAACCCGCGGTACCCGGAGTCAACCGGGACCTGGGGCTCGGTGGGGCGAGGCTCGAAATCGTGGGAGGACATAGGTGGGACTCCTCTCGTAGTGGTGCGCGGCTGAAGAGCCGTACAACGACGCTAGTTCGCTGGGGCTTCGACTGACAGGCCCCTAAAGGTGTGAATTCAGGGGTGGGGTGGGAGTAAAATCGCGCCCGCCTCTTCTCACCAAGTCGGCCCGATGCAGATATCTCCCAAGGGGTCGTCTATTTTTCTCCTATGAGTGCTGAGACAACCAGGCCCAGGAAGTTCTCCTTCGGGCTGCTGCCCCAGATCGTCGCCGCCATCGTGCTCGGCGTGCTGCTGGGCACCGTGCTGCCTGACTGGGTGACGCGCATCTTCGTGACGTTCAACGGACTGTTCGGACAGTTCCTCGGATTCGCCATCCCGCTGATCATTCTCGGCCTCATCGCCCCCGCGATCGCCGATCTCGGCCGCGGTGCCGGTAAGTGGCTGGCGATCACGGCCGGTCTGGCCTACCTCTCCACCATTCTCGCCGGCCTGATGGGCTACGGCGCCTCCATGCTGGTGCTGCCCAGGGTGCTGCCGGCCGACGGCGCGCAGTCCCTCACCAACCCGGAGGAGTCACTGCTCGCTCCCTTCTTCGAGCTGCCCATCCCGCCGCTCTTCGGCGTGACCACGGCCGTCGTGCTCGCCTTCGTGGTGGGCATCGCGCTCACCGTCGTGGAGGGCGGCGCACTGCTGCGCGGTTTCCGCGAACTGCGTGACCTGGTCAACTGGGTGATCGCCAAGATCATCATCCCGCTGCTGCCCATCTACATCTTCGGCATTTTCCTCAACATGACGCAGGGCGGCCAGGTGGCCACCGTCATCGTCACGTTCCTCGGCGTCGTGGTGTTCGTGTTCATCCTCACCTGGATCATGCTCGTGCTGCAGTTCCTGGTGGCCGGCGCCGTCGTCGGCCGCAACCCCTTCCGGATGCTGCTCAATATGCTGCCCGCGTACGCGACCGCCCTGGGCACCTCCTCGTCGGCCGCCACCATCCCGGTGACGCTGCGCTCCACGCTGAAGAACGGCGTGTCCCAGCCGGTGGCGGCCTTCGCCGTGCCGCTGTGCGCCACCATCCACCTGGCCGGCTCCATGATCAAGATCACCTGCTTCTCGATCGCCGTCATGATGCTGTCCGGCAGCGCCATCCAGCCCGGTCTGATGATCGCGTTCATCTTCATGCTCGGCGTCATGATGGTGGCAGCACCCGGCGTGCCGGGTGGCGCGATCATGACGGCTGTCGGCCTGCTGTCGTCGATGCTGGGCTTCACCGACGCCCAGGTCGGCCTCATGATCGCCACCTACATCGCCATCGACTCGTTCGGCACCGCCACCAACGTCACGGGCGACGGCGCCATCGCCGCCATCATCGACAAGTGGGTCCGCTCCTCCAAGAGCCAGGAACAGCTCGCCGACGAGTCGGCGGCCAAGGCGGACGCCGAGGCGGTAGACGCGCTGGCCAGCTGAGCCTGACGCCGACGGCGAACGTCGCTTCCGTCAATCCGCCGGTGTGGTGAGATGGAGCCATGACGACACACGTTGATTTCTGGTTCGACCCCGTCTGCCCCTGGGCCTGGATGACCTCCCGCTGGATGCTCGAGGTGGAGAAGGTCCGTGACGTGAAGACCACCTTCCACGTCATGAGCCTCTCCGTCCTCAACGACGGTCGCGACCTACCTTCCGATTACCAGGAGCTCATGGACAAGGCCTGGGTGTCGGCTCGCGCGGCGCTGCTCGTGGAACAGCGCCACGGCTCTGAGAAGCTGCTCGAGTTCTACACGGAGATCGGCACCCGCTTCCACCTCAACGATGAGGAGCGCTCCCCAGAAACCGTCAGGGCGGCGCTCGCCGCCGTCGGGGCTGACGCCGACATCGTCGACATCGCCCAGACCCGCGACATCGACGACGACCTGCGCCGTTCGCACCACGAGGGCATGGACCCGGTGGGCGACGAGGTGGGCACCCCGGTGCTGCGCGTCAACGGCATGAGCCTGTTCGGCCCGGTCATCTCGCCCGCGCCGAAGGGCGAGGAGGCGGGGGACCTGTTCGACGGTTTCGTGAAGGTCACCGCCTACCCCGGGTTCTTCGAACTGAAGCGCACCCGCACCGTCGGGCCCATCTTCGACTGAACCCGGGCCCGTTAGGGGCGACCCCGGAGTCGGCGGGCACAACCGCGTCACTATCTTATGGTTCATGACTTCGGTTCTCGTCGGGTACGCCACCCGCACCGCCTCCGCCCGCGACGTCGCACTCACCGTCGCAGATGTCCTTCGTGAGGGCGGCCACGACGTGCGCGTGGCCGACCTCAAGGACAAGCCCGCCGTCGACGGGGCCGGTCTCGTGATCTTCGGCAGTGGCATCAACGCCAACAACTGGTACTCCGAGGCAACGACGTGGGCCGCCTCCCATGCCGAGGCCCTGAAAGGCACCAGGGTGGCGGTGTTCAACACCTGCCTCAGCGCCCAGCACCCGGCCGCGCGTGACCAGTCCCTTGCGTACAACGCGCCGATGGTGGAACTGACGGGTGCGGAGGCCAGCGAGTCTTTCGCGGGGCGTTACGTCCCCGGGAAGGTGGGCTTCTTCCGCCGCCTGTTGATGAAGTCGATGAAGCACGGCGAGCAGGACCACTTCGACCCCGCCGCCGTGCGGGCCTGGGCGGTGACGCTCACCCCCTAGCCGCGGCGTCGAGGAACGCTGCCCAGCCCTCCGTCGTGCTGAGGCGTTGCGTGATGCCGAACTCCTGCTGCAGGGCGCGGGCGGCGTCGCGGGTGGTGGCGTCGAAGTCGCCGTGGTCGGGCACGTCCCGGCCGAAGACCCAGCGCAGCACGCCCTGCACGAGCGTCACGTGCGTGCGGGAGCCCTCGTTGAAGCCGAACGGTTCGTAGCCGCTGACGCCGTTGTCGACGTGGATGTGATTGTGGTGCTGCTCGTTGTAGCGGTAGGTGAGCGTGTAGTTGAAGTGCTTCGCCAACGACGCCGCCAACCGCCAGTACAGGCCGAGCCTCGTCGGGTCCTCCCCGTAGCGGTCGTAGCGGCAGGAGACCTCGGTGCCGTCCTCATGGGTGAGGACGCCGAAGTCGAACGCCCGGCCCGCGGCGTGCCAGGACCCGCACTTGTCGACGTGGGCACCGTAGGTGGACACCGCCGCCAGCGCGCCGAGCCCGCTGACCGCCACCCAGTCGTCGGCCCAGCCCTGCAGCTGCTCGACGAACCGCGGGTCCGCGTTGAAGCTCTGCGGGGTGCCGGTGATCTCGTAGCGCAGGGGCGCTCCGCCGAGCGTGTCGAAGGCGGTCAGCGACTCAGGCGAGCGGCAGGCCACCGGCCCGTCCAGGGGCACGTCGAAGCCGGGGTCGAACCGCCCGCACGCGGCCAAGGGCAGCACCGCGGCGCCGAGGAGCAGCGCGCGGCGGGATGTCATGGCAGCCAGCGTAGATCCGGCGCCAAGCCCCCGCCATCCGCCGGAAGTGCCGGCCGACCCTGACGTGCCTCAGGTGGCCCGTCGCGCCACGCGGAACCACCGGTAACCGTAGCCGTCGAGCGCCACCTCCAACGCGCCGCCCTCGTGGTGGATCACGGCCTCGCCGTCCAGCAGGTCCTCCACCACGTCGTCGTCCCCGAACACGTCCGTGAGGGAGACGACGGTGCCGTCGGAGGAGAAGTTGTGGAGAGCCACGACGGAGGAGTCGTCCAACTGCAGGCGGTGCGCAAGCACGGAGGGGGTATTGTGCTCCAGCACGCTGAAGTCGCCCCAGCCCATCTCGGGCCGCCGTCGACACACGCCGATCAGGGTGCGGATGAAGGACCACAGCGAGCTGGGATCGTGCTCCTGGTCTGCGACGTTGACGTGGTCGGGGCCGAAGCCGTCCGCCACGGGCCGCTGGATGAGCTTGCCGGGGGGAGCGCTGGAGAAACCTCCGTTGCGGCCGCTGTCCCACTGCATGGGCGTGCGCACGGACATGCGCCCCTCGGCCGAGAGGTCCTCGCCCATGCCGATCTCCTCGCCGTAGTACAGCGTGGGGGAGCCGGGCAGCGAGAACATCAGCGAGTAGGCCATCCGGACGCGGCGGGGGTCTCCGGCGAACATGGGTGGGAGCCGGCGCTTGAGGCCGCGGTTGTAGACCTGCATCTCCTCCTCGGGGCCGAAGGCCTCGAAGACCTCCTGGCGCTCTTGGTCAGTGAGCTTGTCGAGGGTGAGTTCGTCGTGGTTGCGCAGGAACGTGGCCCACTGGCAGGTGGGGTGGATCTCGGGGCGGTCCAACAGCGCCTTGATGAGCGGCGCCGGGTCCTCGCGGGCGAAGGACAGGTAGCAGGCCTGCATGGCGATGAAGTCGAACATCATGTGGAGCTCGTCGCCGCGGTCCTCACCGAAGTACTTCAGCTGCTCCTCGTGCGGCACGTTGACCTCGCCGAGCAGCATGGCGTCGCCCTTGCGGCGGCCCAGGAAGTCGCGGATGCCGCGGATCACGTCGTGCGGGTCCGTGTACTGGGTGGGCGTCGTCGTGGTCTCGGAGTTCTGCAGCAGGAAGGGCACGGCGTCGACGCGGAAGCCGTCGATGCCCAGTTCCAGCCAGAAGCCGACGGTGCGCAGGAGCTCGTCCATCACCTTCGGGTTGGCCACGTTGAGGTCCGGCTGGTGGCTGTAGAAGTGGTGGAGGTACCAGGTGCCGGTGCGCTCGTCCTTCGTCCAGATGCCGTCCTCCTCGCCGGGAAACACGACTTCGGCCGACGTGTCGCCCGGGTCGTCGTCACGCCAGATGTAGTAGTCGCGGAACTTGTTGGTGGTGCTCCGACGCGACGCGACGAACCAGGGGTGCTGGTCCGAGGTGTGGTTGATGATGAGGTCTGCGATGACCCGGATGCCGCGGCTGTGGGCGGTGCGGATGACCTCCAGCAACTCGCCGTGATTGCCCAGGCGTGGGTCGACGCCGTAGAAGTCCTTGATGTCGTAGCCGTCGTCGCGGTCCGGGCTGGGGTAGAACGGCATCAGCCACAGGGTGTTGACCCCGAGTTGGGCGAGGTAGTCGATGCGCTGGGAGAGCCCGGCGAGGTCGCCCACGCCGTCACCGTCGCTGTCCAGATAGGTCTCGATGTCCAGGCAGTAGATGATGGCGCTCTTCCACCACAGGTCGCTCGTATCGGTAATCCTCATGGGTCCATCGAAGCCAGGTCAGGCGAACTCTGGCAAGACCCGTGAGCCGAACTCCTCGATGAAAGGCTGCTGGTGCTGGCCCACGAAGTGGAGGTAGATGTCGTCGAATCCGAGTGCTGCGTACTCCTGAATCCAGGCCACGTGCTGGGCCGGGTCGTCGGAGATGCGCACCGCACGGCGGACCTCGTCGACGGTGATGTGGGACGCCGCCACGTCGAAACCCTCCACGGTGGCGATGTCCCAGGTCAGGGGTGCGCCCACCGCGTTGCCCGCCCACTGCTCGTGGGCGATGTGCTCCGCCCTCTCCAAGCTGGGGGCCCAGCTGAGGTGCAGCTGGAGCGCGAGTCGGCCCCTCCCGCCGGCGCCCCGGTAGGCGTCGATGACCCGGCGGAGGGAGTCGTGGTCCTGGTTCACCGTGATGAGGCCGTCGGCCCACTGCGCGATGCGCGCGGCCGATTCAGCCGAGACGGCCGGGCCGATGAGCAGCGGCCGTTCCTCAGGCCGGTCCCAGATGCGCGCGCAGTTCACGGTGACCAGGCCGTCGTGGGAGACCTCCTCACCGTCGAGCAGGCGGCTGATGATGCCGACGCATTCGTCGAGGCGTTGTTCGCGAACCTCCTTGCGCGGCCAGACGTCGCCGGTGATGTTCTCGTTCATCGCCTCGCCGCTGGCGAGCGCCGTCCAGAAGCGGCCCGGGAACATGGACGCCAACGTGCCGATCTTCTGCGCCATGACGGCCGGGTGGTAGCGCTGGCCCGGGGCGGTGACGCAGCCGAACGTGAGCCCGGTGGTGGCGAGCGCCGCGCCCAGCCAGCTCCACGTGTAGCCGGAGTGGCCCTGCGCCGTGGACCACGGCACGAAGTGGTCTGAGCACATGGCCATCTGGAACCCGGCCTGTTCTGCGAGTTGAACGTCGGTCAGGAGCTGGCCGGGGGCGATCTGCTCGTGGGAGGCGTGGAAGCCGAGTCGCGTCATGGCCTCTAGTCCAGCCCATCCGGGGCCAGGGCGCAACGGTTTCGGCTACTTCAGGAGTGCCTCGCGGAGGGTGTCGAGGCCCACGGAGCCGAGGTCCAGGGCCCTGCGGTGGAACGACTTCACGTCGAACGCGTCGCCTCCCCGGGCCGCTGCCTCGTCGCGCGCCTGCTCCCACAGCCGCTGGCCCACCTTGTAGGACGGCGCCTGTCCGGGCCAGCCGAGGTAGCGGTCCAGTTCGAAGCGCAGGAACTCTTCGGCCATGTTGGCGTTGGCCTTGAAGAACTCCCAGGCCTTGGGCTCGTTCCAGGTGCCGCCGCCCCATTCCTCCGGCGCTTCCTTGCCCAGGTGGACGCCGATGTCGAGGACGACGCGGGCAGCGCGCATGCGCTGGGCGTCGAGCATGCCCATCCGGTCTCCGGGGTCGTCGAGGTAGCCGAGGTCCGCCATCAGGCGCTCCGCGTAGAGGGCCCAGCCCTCGCCGTGACCCGAGACCCAGCACGCGAGCCGGCGCCAGTGGTTGAGGAGCGCGGAGCGGTAGATCGTCTGGCCCAGCTGGAGGTGATGGCCCGGGACGCCCTCGTGGTAGACGGTGGTCTTCTCGCGCCAGGTGCCGAAGCGCTCGACGCCCTCGGGCACCGACCACCACATGCGGCCGGGGCGGGAGAAGTCGTCGGAGGGGGCGGTGTAGTAGATGGCACCGGTGTTGCTGGGGGCGATCATGCACTCAAGCCGGCGCACCGGGGCGGGGATGTCGAAGTGGACGTCCGCCAGTTCGGCGACCGCCTGGTCCGAGGTCTCCTGCATCCAGCGCTGGAGGGCGTCCACGCCGTGGAGCTGGCGGTTGACGTCGTCGTCGAGGCGCGCCATGGCCTCCTCCGGTGAGGTGCCCTCGCCGTAGAGCTGGAGGGCGACGTCGTCCTGCTCGGCGACGATGCGGTGGAGCTCTTCGCGGCCCCACTCGTAGGTCTCGTCGAGGTCGACGCGGGCGCCCAGGAAGTAGCGCGAGAACCGCTCGTAGCGCTCCCGGCCCACGGCGTCGTCCTTCGGGGCGCGGGGGGCGAGCTCACGCAGCGCCTCGGCGAGCCGGCCGTAGGCCCCGCGGGCGACATCAGCGCTACGGAGCAGCGAGGCGGAGGCGGCGTCCGGCACCTGCGCGCCCTCGGCGAAACGGGTCCAGAAAGAACCGCCGCCGGCGAGCTCCTCTGCCTGCTTGACGCCCAGCTCGATCTGGCGGAGCGCAGGGAACGGGCCGTCGGCGTGGGTAGCCGCGTGGCGGAGCGATTCGATGTAGCCGTCCACCGCTGTCGGCACGGTGGCCATGCGCTGGTCGATGACCTCCCACTGTTCGAGGGTGTCCGTGGGCATCAGGTCGAAGATGTCGCGGATGCCCTGCAGCGGCGAGGCGAGGTTGTTGAGCGTGGCGTAGCTCTCGCCGGCGTCGTGGAGTTCGAGTTCGAGGCCGAGCCGCTCGTTCATGGCGGCGGCGGTGACCTCGTCGATCGCATCCTGCGGGGCGGTCTGACGCACCTTCGCGAGCGTGGCGCGCGTGGCGTCGGCGAGGGCGTCGAGGCCGGCCGGGGAGAAATCATCGAGGAGATGGTCCTGGCCGGGGATGCCCCAGTTCGTCGCGGCGATGGGGGAGAGCTTGGCCAAGGTCTCGACGTAGTCGTCGGCGATCTGGTCCAGGGGCGAGCTTGGTCGCGCGGGCGTTTCTGTCATGGATCCGACGCTAGCACCGGCCTCTGACCGCCCGGCGGGGGATCCTCACGGCTCAGGCGTCGGTGAGCATGTCCTTGACGAGCGGGACCACCTCGGTGCCGTAGAGCTCGATGGAGCGCAGGATCGCCTCGTGGGAGAGACGGCCGGCGGACACCTTGAGCTGGTAGCGGGTGGCGTCGAGTGCCTTCATGCCGTCGGCGATCTTGCGGGCCACGGTCTCCGGAGAACCCACCGCCATGGAGCCGTGGGCGGCCTCGTGCTCGAAGTGTTCCCGGCCCATCTGGCCCCAACCGCGCTCACCGCCGATGCGGCGGCTCTGCTCGAGCCACGCGGGGTAGAGCTGCTCCAGAGCCTCCTCGTCCGTCGGCGCCACGTGACCGTACGTGTGGTAGCCCACGGGCTGCGGCGCCTTACCCAGTTCCTCGAGGGCCCGACGGTGCAGTTCGGCGAACGGCGCGAACCGGGCGGTGGGACCGCCGATGATGGCCAGCATGAGCGGCAGGCCGTGCGACGCGGCACGCACCACGGACTGGGGGCTGCCTCCCACGGCGACCCACGTCTTGAGCGGCCCGTCGGCCAGGGTGGGGAAGAGCTCGACGTCCTTGAGGTTCTGGGTGAGCTTGCCCTGCCACGTGTTGATGCCGCCTTGGACGAGTTGGGCGAAGAGGGCGAGCTTCTCCTCGAAGAGCTCCTCGTAGTCGGCCAGATTGTAGCCGAACAGGGGGAACGACTCGGTGAAGGAACCGCGCCCCACCACGATCTCGGCCCGGCCGGAGCTGATGGCGTCCAGGGTGGCGAAGCGCTCGAACACGCGCACCGGGTCGTCGGAACTGAGGACCGTGACGGCGGAGGCCAGCTTGATGTGCTGGGTGCGGGCGGCGATGGCCGCGAGCACCATCTCCGGCGAGGACACGGCGAAGTCGTCGCGGTGGTGCTCGCCGATGCCGATGGCGTCCAGGCCCACCTGGTCGGCGAGGATCCCCTCATCGACGACGTTGCGCACGACCTGGTCGTGCGGCAGCAGCGTGCCGTCGGGCGCTGCGGTGACGTCGCCGAAGGTGTCGATGCCGAATTCAAGCGTTTCGAGGTCCATGCCCACTCCAACAATGTTTAGGGTTCAACTATTCCCGGAGTCTAGCCGATCAAGCGCCGGTGACCTTGGTGGGCACCCTGGACTCCTTTAGACTCGGCGCTGGCGACCCGCCCCGGACGACGGATCAGTACCCGGTGAAGACAAGACTGGCCCCCTCGCGTGAGGGCAGTGCAGAAGGAGTTGTGTCTTCATGGATTGGGTCATCCTGCTCGCCTCCGGTGTGATGGAGGCCGTCTGGGCCACCGCGCTCGGCCGCTCGAACGGGCTCCGGCGCCCCCTGCCCACCATGGTCTTCGTGGTGGCGTCGGTCCTCAGTCTCATTGGCCTCGGGGTGGCGCTCGACACGCTGCCGACGGGCACGGCCTATGCCGTCTGGACCGCCACCGGCGCTTCGCTCACCGTGATCTGGGCGATGGCCACGGGCGCGGAGCCGGCCAACGTCAAGAAGGTCCTCCTGCTGGTGGGCATCGTGACGTGCGTCGTGGGCCTGAAGGTGGTGGCGTGATGCGGCTGCCGCAGTCCTGGGCCTGGCCCGTCCTCCTGGTCAGCGCCGTCCTCGAGGCGGTGTGGGCCAACGCGCTGTCGGCTAGCGAGGGTTTCGCGAGGCTCGGGCCCACCGTCGTGTTCCTCGTGGCGGTGGCACTGTCCACTGTCGGCCTCGGGTTGGCGATGAAACACATCCCTACGGGGACGGCCTATGCGGTGTGGACCAGCCTCGGGGCGGTGCTCACCGTGACCTACGCCACCCTGACCGGCCAGGAGGAGATGTCCTGGCTGAAGGCGCTGTTCCTGGCCGGCATCGTCGCGTGCGTGGTGGGCCTGAAGCGGATGGATCGGGACAGCCCTCACTGAGGAGATCCTCGCCGCCGGCCGATGGGCACTGCGCCGGGCTGGCATTCTTGGAAGCCCAGTCACTGAGAAGGCACCCATGAAGCGACGCACGTTCCTCACTGTTGCCGCAGGCAGCACCGTGGTCTCGTGCGCGCCCGGCTCCCATCAGGAACCGACTGCCAGCTCCCAGCCTGTTGCCGTCGCGGACCCTGACATCGCGTCGCTCGGCGACGTCACGTTGACCGTGTGGGACCAGGAGGTCCGCGGGGGTCAGAACGCCACGATGGAGGCCTTGAACCAGGGCTTCCAGGACGCGTTCCCCAACGTGACGATCCGGCGACTGTCGCAGTCCTTCGACGACCTCCGCAAGCAGGTCACACTCGCGCTCTCCGGCAACGATGTGCCCGACGTGATGCAGGTCAACAACGCCCGGGCCGACATGGGGGCCTTCGTCCGTGCGGGTCAGATCCTCGACCTCTCCGGGTTCGCGGCCGCCTACGGCTGGGACGACCGGTTCGCCGGCTCGGTGCTGGGCAAGATGCGCTACTCACCGGATGCGGTCAGTTTCGGGGAGGGGAACCTCTACGGAGTGCCGCAGACGGGGGAGATCGTCGGGTTGTACTACCGGCAGGCGACCCTGGACAGGCTCGGCGGCGAGGCCCCCGGAACGTGGGAGGGCTACTTCGCCCTGCTCGACGCGGCGCGCGGCGACGGGCTGCAGCCGATGGTGCTCGGCAACCTGGACAAGTGGCCCGCCCTCCATGTGTTCGGGCCGCTCCAGGCCGCCTACGTGCCCACGGACGACATCATCAAGCTCGGCATGGGCAACTCGGGGGCCAGTTGGACCAGCGCCGCGAACCTCGAGGCGCTCACGAAGTTCGCCGCCTGGGGTGCGGAGGACTACCTGGGTGACTCTCCCAACGGCACGGACTACGACTCGGCCTGGCTCCACTTCGCCGAGGGCAAGGCGGCCTTCCTGCCGGCCGGGAGTTGGCTCGCCACCGACCTGCAGGATGCCGTGGGCGAGGGACTGCGCTTCATGGCTCCGCCCATGGGCCTCGACGGTGCGCTGGCCACCACCGGGGGTACCGGCATCCCGTGGTCCATCCCGTCGAGGGCGGCCCATCCGGAGGTCGCGGCCGCCTATCTGGACTTCATCACCAACGAAGGGGCCATGGAGACGGTCGCGGCCAACGGCGGGCTCCCCGTGCTGCGGGCAGGCGAGCTGGCGCCGGAGACCGGGGTGCTGCACGACGTCTTCGTGGAATTTGAGGCCGTGTCGCAGCGGGGCACGCTGTTGCCCTATCTGGACTACGCGACGCCCAGCTTCGGCGACACCGCGGGCGCGGCGTTCCAGGAACTGATCGGCGGCCAGAAGGACCCCGAAGCGGTGGCCGAGGTGCTCCAGGCCGACTACGCGGCCTTCGTCAGCTGAACAGAGCCGTGATCAGGGGCGCCGCGGTGGTGCCGCCGCTGTCGCCGACCTCCACGAACGCCGACACCGCCACCTTGTCGTTGTAGGCGATCATCCACGCGTGCGTCTGCTGGTTGCCCGTCGGTCCCCACTGGGCGGTGCCCGTCTTGGCGCCGATCATCTTGCCCTTCAGGGACTGCGCGGTGCCGGTGTCCACCGTCGCCTTCATCATGGCCTGGAGGCTCTGCGCCTCGGCGGCCGCCAGCGGAGCGGCCGTCGGCGACGCCTGGTGGCCCTTGACCAGCCACGGCACGACGGTGCGGCCGGCGCCCACGGAAGCGGCCACCGCCGCCATGCCCAACGGCGACATCGTGATCTGGCCCTGGCCGATCATCGACGCGGCCCGGTCGATCCGGTTGCTCGGCGCCACTGTGCCGAAGTTCGACGTGAACCCGGCGTCGTAATCGGTGCCCACGCCCAGCGAACCGGCGGCAGCGGCCAGCTGGTCCGAGGTGACGGTGTCTGCGCCCGCGACGAACGCCGTGTTGCACGAGTACTTGAAGGCATCCGTGAGCGTGATGGCGCCGGTGTGGCTGTAGCCGGTGTAGTTACCGAAGGTGTAGGTGTCGATGGCGAGCGTGGGCGGGCACTGCACCGTCGACGACGGCGACAGCCCGTGCCGCAGCATCGCCAGCGACGAGACGACCTTGAACGTGGAACCGGGAGCGAACTTGCCGAACGTGGCGTGCGGATAGGTGCCACCCGACGGCGACTGGGCCGCCGCGAGCAACCCACCGTCGGCCAGGTTGATCACCACGAGCGACGCGAGACCGGGCTGCGCCGCGAGGACCGCTTCGGCCTTTGTCTGCAGGTCACGGTCCATGCTGAGGTCGATGCCTTCGCTGACGGATTCGTCCTGGAGGAACAGCGGGCGAGGTTCCATGGGGGTGGGCGACGGCGACGCGCCCTCCTCCGCCGCCCTGGACACCAGGTCCACCCGGATCAGGGGCACTCCGCGGAGCTGCTCGTCGTAGCGCAGCTGCAGGCCGGAGATGCCCACGCGGTCGTTGACGGTGAGCTTGCCGCCGGACTTCTCGATCATCTCCGCGGTGGGTTCCCCGATCGCGCCCAGGATGGGCGCCGCGAACGTCGAGCTGGGGCCCAGCACCGCACGGATCTCGCGCACGTGCCGGCCCGGCACATCGGCGACCCCGGCGGGGATCTCCGACTGGGGCAGCGTCTTGGCGATCACGAACGCCCGCGGCCCGCCGCCCAGCACCTTGGCCGTGAAGGCCTCCGCGTCGGCGCCCAGGAGGGTGGCCAGCTGGGCGGCGGAGGTGGCCCATTCGGCTTCGGCCAGCGCGGCCTTGTCGATGCCCACCTCGTAGAGCGCGCGCTCCTCCACCAGCGCAAGGCCGGTGTTGTCGTTGATCGGCCCGCGCTTGGCCTCCTCCTGCGTGAAGCGCAACCGCGTCGACCCCGTCAGCTCAGGGTGCGCCAACGTCGGCGACCACTCAAGCACCCACTGGTCGTCGCGGAGCGTGAACGCGGCGGGCGTGGCGTAGGTCCAGCCGTCCACGCCGAGCGGGTACGTCACCGTCAAGGTGCCGACGGCGCCCTCACCCTGGTAGGTCAGCTCGCCCGGTTCGAACGTGGGGTAGATGCCATCCATGCCGGCGAAGATCGTTTCGAGTTCGGCCTGCGCCGCGGCGTTGCTGGCCGACATCGTGAGCTTGGAGACATCCCTGGCAGTCAGGGCCGCGGCCACTTCCGCCAGGACGGAATCTGCGGCCGGCACGTCACCGGCTGGGCTTGCGGCCGTCGGCGACTCCTGCGGCTGGGGCGAGTCACCGTCGGCGCCCGGGGCGCAGCCCGAGGCGAGTAGGACGGCGGTCAGTGCCGCGGCCAGTAGTCGACGCATCAGGGACCTCCTCTTCGGCGCCACCCCAGGCTACCCAAGGGTGACGACAGCCCTCGCAGAACGCGCGGTGGCTTCCGGCGTTTCCGGGCTGGCGGTGCCGGACGGTAGACTTGATGAGTCATCGACGTTGGCCCTGAAGGGTACCGATGGCAGAAACCCCGCTTTCTCGCCAGTCAGGAGCTTTTGCGTGTCGACAAACGTGCCCCTCTGGGTCTGGGCGATCACTCTGGTCGCCATTCTGGCCCTTCTCGCGTTCGACTTCTTCTTCCACGTGCGGCAGGCGCACGAACCCACCCTGCGTGAGGCCACCATCTGGTCGGCCTTCTACGTGGGGGTGGCGATCCTCTTCGGTGTCATCCTGCTGATCTTCGGTGGCACCACCATGGGCGTGGAGTACTTCTCCGGCTATCTGCTGGAAAAGGCGTTGTCAGTTGACAACCTCTTCGTCTTCCTGGTGATCATCTCCAGCTTCGCCGTGCCTCGCGCGGACCAGCAGAAGGTGCTGCTGTTCGGCATCGTCTTCGCGCTGATCGCCCGCTCGGCCTTCATCTTCGCCGGCAAGGCGATGATCGACAACTTCACCTGGACCTTCTACCTCTTCGGCCTGATCCTCATCGTGACGGCTGGCAAGCTGCTGGCGCCGGAGAAGGAAGACTCGGAGGCGGACAACTTCATCATCCGCCTCGCCAAGCGCTTCCTCCACACCACGGACCACTACGACGGCGACAGGCTCTTCACCATGGAGAACGGCCGCCGGGTCCTCACCCCCATGCTGCTCGTGATGGTGGCCATCGGCGGCACGGACATCCTGTTCGCGCTCGACTCCATCCCCGCCATCTACGCGGTCACCACCAACGTGTACATCGTGTTCGCCGCCACCGCGTTCTCGCTGATGGGTCTGCGTCAGCTGTACTTCCTGATCGACGGGCTCCTGGACCGCCTCGTCTACCTGAAGTACGGCCTGTCGATCATCCTCGGCTTCATCGGCGTCAAGCTGGTGCTCGAGGCGCTGCACACCAACGCGCTGTTCTTCATCAACGACGGTGAGCCTGTCAACGTGTTCACGTTCGACGCGTACACCTCACTGCCCGTCATCATCGGCGTGCTGACGCTCACGGTCGTGGCGTCGCTGGTCTCGCCCAAGGGCAAGCTCATGGCCGCCGTCCGCCGTGTGGACCGCCTGGCCCACGGCTACCTGAGCCACGACTACCAGGGCGAGCCGGGCGAGCGCACCGCCAAGTACGAGGAGATGCTGACAGCGCAGAACGCCCTCATGCGCTTCGACCGCGAGAAGGTCGAGGCCATGATGGAAGAGGTCGGTGCCAACTGGTCCGTCGAGAAGGCGGAGCGCGCGCACGCCGAGGCCGGCGACTACTGACGTGCAGCTGATCAGCGCCCTCAGGCGACTCTGGCGCCACGCAGCCTTCCGTCGGCTGCTGACCCTGCGGATCCTGAGCCAGGCTGCTGACGGCACACTCCAGGTGGGGATGGCCAGCTACATCCTGTTCTCCCCACAGTCGCAGGCCAGCGCCTGGGCGATCGCGGGGGTGCTGGCGCTCACCCTGCTGCCGTTCACCGTGATCGGCCCGTTCGTGTCGCCGCTGCTGGACCGCTGGTCGCGACGCAACGTCGCCCTCTACTCGGACCTCACCCGGGCGGTCCTCGCCGCCACCATCGGCGTGATCATCGCCACGGGGGCCACGACGGGGGGCTGGGCCGTCGTGCTGTTCGGCGCCCTGCTGGTCGCGATGAGCATCAACCGGTTCATGCTGGCCGGGCTGTCGGCCGGGCTGCAGCACACCGTCGAGCAGGACGAGTACCTCACGGCGTCGTCGATCGTGCCGACGGTGGGACCCATCGGGGTCGTCATCGGCGCGGTCGCCGGCTTCGCCGCCCGGTTCGCGCTCGGCGACGCGCTGGGGGCCAACAGGGCCGATGCCATGGTGTTCGGGTTGTCGGCGGTGATGTTCGTCGGCTCGGTGCTGGTGTGCCGCGGCTTCCACCGCGACGCCCTTGGCCCCGGCCCCGTTGACCCAGCCGCTGGCGGCGTGGGTTCCACCGCCGTCAGGCGTGGTTCGACCACGGAGGTGGTGGCTGGCCTGGCAGATGCCGCCCGCCATCTGCGCACCCGTCCCGTCGCGCTCCTGGCGCTGCTGTTGATGGCCGCCACACGGCTGCTGTTCGGCCTGCTCAGCGTCGCGGTCATCCTCGCCGCCAGGCACCTGTGGCACCCTTCGGGCCGCCCGGAACTGGCGCTCGCCGACCTGACGGTCTGGGGCCTGGCCACCGGCGCCGGCTTCATCCTGTCCGCACCCGTGGTGCCCGTCATGGTGCGGTGGCTGGGGCTGCGTCGCACCTCGACCGCGGTGCTCCTGCTCGGCACGGCCACCTCGGCGGCGTTGGCCATCAGCTCCGCGAAGCCCGTGGTCTTCGTGGCCAGCTTCTTCGTCGGCCTCGCCGTCCAGGCGTTCAAGGTCTGTGTGGACACCATCGTCCAGTCGCACGTGGAAGAGCAGTACAAGGGTCGCGTCTTCACCTTCTACGACATGCTCTTCAACGCCGCGTTCGTCACCGCTGGGGTCGTGGCGGCCTTCGTGCTGCCCACCACGGGGCTGTCGACGGCGGCCTTCGTCGGCATCGGGGTGGGGTACATGGTCTGCGCCGGCGTGCTGTTCGGCGCAGGGGCCCGTCTGGGGCACGCCACGTTCGAACGCGGCACGGAAGACCTCACCCGCGCGTCCTGAACGCCGGTGTCAGTCGGTCGCCTCGGCCCACAGCTCGCGGCGACGCGCGGCCTGCCGACGGTCCACCGCCCCCACCACGACGCAGGCCAGGGTGATCAACCCGACGAGCCACAACAGTTTGCGCATCATGGCCGCCAATCTACCCGCTTGGCCGCATCGGTGATGGTTCAATTTCTCCCAACTCTCTCGTTGCGTTAGAGTTCACGGGCCGATGATCGTCGGCGATCACCTCAGAAGGAGCAGTATGGCTGAGCCGAGTGCGTCGACCCCTGTGCAGGACCGCTTCCCTTACGTCCCCGAGGCCGGTGAACGCGAGACGTCGACCTGGGCTGCGCTTCGCACCCCGCGACGGCTCAAGGTGGAGGTGCTCGCGGGCCTGGTGGTTGCGCTGGCGCTCATTCCCGAGGCCATCTCCTTCTCGATCATCGCCGGTGTCGACCCGCGGGTTGGTCTCTTCTCGAGCTTCGTGATGGCAGTGACCATCGCGATCGTGGGTGGGCGCCCCGCCATGATCTCGGCGGCGACCGGCGCCATCGCGCTGGTGATTGCGCCCGTGGCCCGTGATTACGGGATGGACTACTTCATCGCCACCGTGATCCTCGCCGGTGTCCTTCAGATCGTCCTGTCGCTGATCGGTGTCTCGAAGCTCATGCGCTTCGTGCCGCGCATGGTGATGGTGGGCTTCGTCAACGCACTGGCCATCCTGATCTTCCTGGCTCAACTGCCCCAGCTGCTGGGGGTGCCGTGGCTCGTCTACCCGATGGTGGCGTTGGGCCTACTCATCATGATCCTGCTCCCTCGTGTGACCACCGCAGTGCCGGCGCCCCTGGTGGCCATCGTGGTGATCACGGTGCTGGTCGTCGCCTCCGGATGGGACCTGCCGTCGGTGTCGGACCAGGGCGAGCTCCCCAGTTCCCTGCCGGAGCTGTTCCTGCCCCAAGTGCCGCTGACGCTGGAGACCCTGCAGATCATCGGCCCCTACGCACTGGCCATGGCTCTCGTCGGCATCCTCGAATCACTCATGACGGCGAAGCTGGTCGACGGCATCACCGACACCCACTCCAACAAGACTCGTGAAGGCTGGGGCCAGGGTGTGGCCAACATCGCCTCCGGCTTCTTCGGCGGCATGGGTGGCTGCGCGATGATCGGGCAGACCATGATCAACGTCAAGGTGTCCGGGGCCCGTACCCGCATCTCCACGTTCCTCGCAGGCGTGTTCCTGCTGATCCTCGTCGTGGGATTCGGCCCCGCCGTCGGGATGATCCCCATGGCTGCGCTGGTCGCGGTGATGATCATGGTCTCAGTGGCCACCTTGGACTGGCACAGCGTCCGGCCTTCCACGCTGCGCCGGATGCCCCACAGCGAGAACATCGTCATGTTCGTCACCGTGGTCATTACAGTGGCGACCCACAACCTCGCTTATGGCGTCATCGCAGGCGTCAACATGGCGATCATCGTCTTCGCCCGGCGGGTGGCCAGGTTCGCCTCCGTCGAGAAGGTGACCGAGACGGATGTTGACGGTGACGGCACCGTCGACGTGCGCGTCTACAAGGTCACCGGCGAAATGTTCTTCGCCACGAGCAACGACCTCGTCTACCAGTTCGACTACGCGGGGGACCCTGAGCGGGTGGTCATCGACTTCTCCGAGAGCCATATCTGGGATGCGTCCACCGTCGCCGCGCTCGACGCCGTGCAGACGAAATATGCCCGCAAGGGAAAGACCGTCGAGATCATCGGGCTCAACCGCTCGTCGGCGGCCCGACTCGGCAGGCTCAGCGGCCAGCTGGGCGACGCGCACTGAGCGCGCTCGGGCACACTGGAGGGATGAATGCTCATGCCCCCTTCGTCCCGACGATGCAGATCGGCGCCGTTGCTGAACGCGTCGGCCTGTCCATCCGGACGCTGCGGCACTACCACGATGTTGACCTGGTGCGCCCCAGTGGCCGGAGCGAGGGGGGCTTCCGCCTCTACACCGAGAGCGACGTGGAACGGCTGCTCCTCATCAGGCGGATGAAGCCGCTCGGCTTCAGCCTGGAGGAAATGGGCCAACTGCTCACCACCGCCGACGAGCACCGCGTCCGGCCCACCGGTGACACCTCGGCCGCGCTGCGTGAGTTCCTGGAGGTCGCCTCCGCGCGGCGCCGGGAGTTGCTGGAGCAGGTGGGCAAGGCGGACGAGTTCATCGATCAGCTGCGCTCGCTCGGAGGCGATCTGTCGATTGACGGCCAGGCCTAGGCCGGGAGCCCTACCAGCCGCGGGCGATCCAGTCAGCGAGCTGCGGGCGCTCGGCCCCGATGGTGGTGGAGGTCCCGTGCCCGGTGTGGACCACCGTCTCGTCGGGGAGCGTGAAGAGCCGCTCGGAGATGGACCCGATGATCTGCTCGAAGCCGGAATAGCCCCAGCGCGTGGCGCCCGGGCCGCCCTCGAAGAGGGTGTCGCCGGTGAAGACGCAGCCGAGATCCTCCGCCACCAGAGACACCGCCCCGGGCGTGTGGCCCGGGGTGTGGCGCACCTCCAGCTCGGTCCCCGCGACGGCGAGGCGCTCGCCGTCGAGCAGCGGGCTGAAGTCGGCGCCCGGGTGCTCCTGGTCCCAGAGGAACCTGTCGGCCTCGTGGAGCCGGATGGGCGGGCTGCCCACCAGGGGTGCCAAGTCCAGCACCGCACCGATGTGGTCCCAGTGCCCGTGTGTCAGCACGATCTGCGTGACGCGCCGCCCGCCCACGAGTTCGACGACGGCCGACGCGTCGTGGGCCGGGTCGATGACGATGGCCTCGGTGCCGTCGCCCACCAGCCACACGTTGTTCTCGAAGCCCTGGCCGGAGGCGGTCACCAGATGTTCGACGCGGGCGCTCACGCCCCGGTCCCGATCGGCTCGACGAAGGCCTGCGAGGCGAGGGTGATGAGCCGCTTGGATTCCTCGTTGTAGCCGATCTGGCGGGGGGAGTAGTGCAGTGTCTCGAGGATCTCCAGCGCATCGGCGACAGGGACGGTGAACCGCACGCCGGCGCGGGCGGCGGCCTGCTCGGCGACCTCCAGGTACATGGGCAGCAGCCCGGCGCGGGTGGCGCGCAGCCGCTCGCCGAACTCGGGCACCCGCGCGGCCCGCAGCGACAGTTCCACCTCTGTGGCATGCAGTGCGGGGGACAGGTGCGCCACGTCGAGGATGGCGGTGACGATGCTATCCGCCGGGATCTCGTCGGGCATGGTGGCCAGCGCGTCCCGGATCCGGGCCGACGACTCCTCGGCCACGGTCTGGGCGATCTCGATGCAGAGGTCGTCCTTGCTGGAGAAGTTCGAGTAGAAGGCCCCGCGTGTGAAGCCGGCCGCCTCACACACCTGCTCGACGCTGGTGGCGTCAATGCCACGGGTGCCGAACTCGCTGATGCCGGCCTCGACGAGGCGGGCGCGCGTGGCCCGTCGTCGGGCTGTGTCCAAGACCGTCATGTTGCTCACTTTCGCGACGGGTACAGGAATGTATTGAAATCGGTACACCGATGTATCCTGATGCCGGTACACCAGAGGATAGGGCAATCTCATGTCAGCTTGGCTTTACGCCGTCGGCAAATGGTGCTTCCGGCGCCGCCTCACCGTGCTCGCCATCTGGCTGGCGGTCCTCCTGGGCCTGGGCGGCGCGGCCGCGGCCTGGTCAGGGAGCTTCAACAACGACTTCGACATCCCCTCCTCCAACTCCCAGGAGGCGTTGGAGAAGCTGAGGATGACGTTCCCGCAGGGTGCCGCCTTGTCGGCCATGGCGGTGATCGTGCTCCCCGAGGGCGAGTCGGTCGAGACCTACCGGCCCCAGATCGAGGACGCTGTCGCCAGCTTCGCCGCGCTCGACGAGGTGGAGGCCGACGGCGCCACCTCGCCCTGGAACGAGTTCGTGGACGGACTCGTCTCCGACGACGAACGCGCGGCGCTGATCCAGCTGAGCCTCGGGTTCTCCGGAGTGACCCCGACCGCCGACGACCTGGCGCCCATCACCGAGGTGGCCGACGCCCTGCAGACGGAGCTGCCGCCGGGCAGCGAGGTCGCGATGGGCGGCGAGGCCTACAACATCGAACTGCCCGCGCTGAGCCTCATCGAGATCATCGGCCTGGTGGTGGCCCTCATCGTCCTCACCGTGGTGCTGGGATCCCTCGTTGCTGCGGGACTGCCGCTGCTGACCGCCATCATGGGGGTCGGCATCACCACGGCGCTGATGTTCCTGCTGACGTCGGTCTTCGCCATCAACTCCACCACGCCCATCCTCTCCGTGATGCTCGGCCTCGCCGTCGGCATCGACTACGCCCTCTTCATCCTGTCGCGGCACCGCGACCAGTTGCGCCAGGGCCTCGAGCCGCAGGAGTCGGCCGGCCGCGCCGTCGGCACCTCCGGGTCGGCCGTCGTGTTCGCCGGTCTCACCGTCTTCATCGCGCTGCTCGGCCTGTCCGTCGCCAACATCCCGTTCCTCACCGTGATGGGCATCTTCGCTGCGCTCGGCGTGGCCCTGGCCGTCGCCGTCGCGCTGACCCTGCTGCCCGCGCTGATGGGGTTCATGGGCGAGAAGATGCGCCCCCGGGAACGCGCGCCGAAGGCCAGGAAGAAGTCCCGTTCCGGGACGGGTGCCTTCGCCTGGTGGGTGGGCGTCACCACCAAGCACCCGGTGGCCACCATCATCAGCGTCGTCGTGCTGCTCGGTGCGTTGACGATCCCGACGGTAGGGCTGCAGGTGTCGCTGCCCAACGCCGGCCAGCAGCGCGCGGAACAGCCCGCGCGGATCGCCTACGACCTCATGGCGGAGCACTTCGGCGAGGGCGTCAACGGCCCGCTCGTCGTGACCGCCGACATCATCGGCTCGACGGACCCCCTCGGCGTCATGGCCGACCTCAAGGCCGACATCGAGCGGATGGACGGCGTCGCCTCCGTGCCGCTGTCCACCCCCAACCCCAACGCCGACACGGGCCTCATCCAGGTGGTTCCCACCACCGGCCCGGACGACCCCGCGACCGCCGTCCTCGCCCGCGCGCTGATGGACCGACACGACGAGTGGCTGGCCGAGTACGACGTCAACACCAACGTCACCGGCATGACCGCCGTCCAGATCGACATCAGCGACAAGCTCACCCAGGCGCTGCTGCCGTTCGGGCTGCTGGTGGTCGGCCTGTCGCTGGTCCTCCTGGCCGCCGTGTTCCGCTCGGTGTGGGTGCCGGTGAAGGCGACGGTGGGCTACCTCCTCAGCGTCGGCGCGGCGTTCGGTGCCACCACTCTGGTGTTCAACCACGGCTGGCTGAAGGAGCTGGTCAACCTCGAGCGCGGCATGCCGGTCATCTCGTTCCTGCCCCTCCTGCTGATGGGCATCCTGTTCGGCCTCGCCATGGACTACGAGGTGTTCCTCGTCAGCCGGATCCGTGAGGAGTACGTGCACGGCAAGAGCGCGCTCGACGCCATCCGCAGCGGCTTCGTCGCCTCAGGGCCGGTCGTGGCCGCTGCGGCCGTGATCATGTTCGCCGTGTTCGCGTTCTTCGTCCCCGAAGGCATGGGGCCGATCAAATCGATCGCGTTCGCGCTGGCCGTGGGCGTCGCTGTGGACGCGTTCCTGGTCCGTATGACGCTGGTGCCGGCCGTGATGACGCTGCTCGGCGACCGCGCCTGGTGGCTGCCCGCGTGGCTGAACCGCCTGCTGCCCACCTTCGACGTGGAGGGCGAGGTGCTCTCCAAGGAGATGGCGCTCAAGGAATGGCCCGGCGACGGGTCGGCGCTGCACGCCGAAGACCTTGAGGTGGAGGGCATCGTCGAGCCCCTCACCCTGTGGCTGATGCCCGGCCAGGTGGCCGGTGTCGTCGGCCCCGTCGGCGCCCGCACCGGCGCCCTCCTGGCGCTGGGCGGCAGGCTCCAGACCACCGGTGGCCGAGCCCGGGTGGCCGGCGCGTTGCTGCCCGAAGGGGCAGGCCGGGCCCGCCGTCGGGTGACCTACCTCGACCTCGCCCATGTCGAGGACGTGGCCGCCGCGCTGGAGAGCACCCGTCCGGCCACCGTCGTGATCGTCGACTCCGTCGACGTGGTGACCCCGGGCGCCGCGCGGGACGCCCTCGACCAGCTCATCCAGAACACCCGTGCGCGGGGCGCCGTCCTCCTGGGCGCCGCCAGCGCGGAGCACCTCATCGACCTGACCCCCGACGGCGTGCTGAACGTCGCCACCCCCCTGCACGAGGAGACAAGGGCATGAGAAACACCCGCCCCACCCCTGCACAGATCGTCGCGATGGCCCTTGTGCCGCTGCTGGCCGCAGGCCTGATGCTGGGCCTGATCGGCCGTGGCGGCGAGAGCCGCATCGAGGCCGCCGTCGTGAATCTCGACCAGGCGGTCACCGTCGGCGACCAGTACATCCCCATGGGCCGCCAGCTCACGGCGGCCATGGTGGAGCGCGAAGGCGACAACATCAGTTGGACCCTCGCGGATGCGCCCAGCGCCACCGAGGGCCTCAGGTCCGGCCGGTTCTCCGCCGTCGTGACCATCCCGGAGAACTTCTCCGCCAACGCCACGTCCTGGTCCGAGAACGACGCGGCCAAGGCCGAGCAGGCTGGCATCCAGGTGGCGGTCAGCGACAACGCGCCGGTCACGGACGCCCAGGTGGCCGAGCAGATCGCCCGCATGGCCACCGACACCATCAACGCGCAGCTCACGGAGGGGTACCTCGACGGCATCTACGTGGGCTTCAACACCGTGGGCGAGCAGTTCGGCACCATCGTCGACGGCGTCTCCGAGTTGGAGGACGGCGCATCGCAGCTGTCCGACGGCGCGCAGCAGTCGGCCGACGGCGCCGCCCAGCTCAACGACGGCATGACGCTTCTCAAGGACAACGGCGGCAGGCTGGCCGACGGTGGCTCGCAGCTCGCGGAGGGCGTGGGTGACCTCGCCGTGGGCGTCGGCGCCCTGAACACAGGCGCCGGCCAGCTCGCCTCCGGTGCCGACCAGCTGGCCGACGGCGTGGACCAGTTCGCCGGTCAGGCGCCCCGCCTCGTCGACGGCGCCGAGCAGTTGGCAGACGGCGTCGAGCAGTTCTCCGGACAGACTCCGGCCCTCGTCGACGGCGTGACGCAACTGGCGGACCAGGGCGGGCAGTTGCTCGCCGGGCTCCCCGAGTTCGCCGAGGGTTCCGCCGCAGTGGTCGGCGGCGTCGACCAGCTCAGCGACGGCCTCAGCCAGATCATCACCGGCATCGAGAACCAGCCGGTCGACACCTCGGAGCTCGATCTGTTGGCCCAGGGCGCCCGCGCCACCGCCGACGGCGCTGCCGGGCTCAGCGGCGGCCTCACCCAGGCGGACCAGGCCCTGCAGGGCTACGCCTCCGGCGCCCTGCCCCTGCCCGCCGAGGTGGCCGCCGTGGCAGACCAGATCGCGCAGGCCTTCACGTGCCCCGTGGCGGATCCGGCGGCCACGTGCGAGATGCTCCGCCAGACGTTCGCGGCCGGCGCTGCCGCCGGCGTGCAGGGCGGGTTCCAGGCCGGCACCGGCGCCGGTTCGGCCGCGCTCAACACGCCAGACCCGCAGAGCGGGCTGTCGCTGGTGGGCGGCGCGGGACAACTCGCCGGCGGCGCCGACGCGCTGGCTGACGGGGTCGACACCCTTGTCGCCGAACTGCCGACGCAGACCGCCGAGCAGATGGCCGTCCTCAGCGGCGCCCTGACACAGGTGCGTGACGGCGCTGACCAGATCGTCAGCGAGGCCCAGCCCCTCGTCGACAACGCCCCCCTCATCTCGGACGGCGCCACCCAGCTCGGCGGCGGCCTCCAGCAGCTCAAGAGCCAGGTTGGCGCGCTGCCGGCCGGCGTCACTCAGTTGGCCGACGGCGCCCGCAGCCTGGCAGACGGCATCGCCCAACTCCCGGCCGGTGTCCAGCAGCTGCAGACCGGTGCCCGCGGCCTGGCCGACGGGGCCTCGGGCCTCGCCGGCGGCGTGGGGCAGCTCGACTCGGGCGCCCAGCAGCTGCAGACCGGCGCTGAAGAGTACGTCTCGGGCGTCGGCCAGTACACCACCGGCGTGCGCTCGGCAGCCGAGGGCACCGACGCGCTCAGCGGCGGGCTCAGCCAGCTGTCGTCCGGCGCCGGCCAGCTCTCTGACGGTCTCGAGCTGTTCAACACCGAGCTGACGAAGGGCGCCGAGGAGCTGCCCAGCTACTCGGCCGAGGACCGCAAGCAACTGTCCAGCGTCGCCGCGTCGCCGGTGGCCGAGGAGAAGGATTTGATCACGCCCACGGAGGTGGGTTCCACGGCGCTGCTGATCGTGGCCGGGCTGTGGCTCGGCGCCCTGGCGGCGTTCGCCTTCTGGCGTCCCGTGCCGCGCAACGTCGTCAGCTCTCGTGCAGCGAGCATCGTGCTCTGGGGCCGGACGGTGTGGCTGCCTCTGGTGCTCGTCGTCGGCCAAGGCCTCGTGCTGGGACTCATCGGTTCGGTCGTGCTGGGCCTGGGCGTGGGCACGGCCGCGGTCCTCGTGTTGCTGATGATGCTGTTGGGCGGTTCGTTCGCGTTGGTCAACCACGCCCTGGCCGGTTGGCTGGGCAACATCGGGCGGCTGATCTCGGGGCTGCTGCTCGCGGTGACGGTGGGCCTCGGCCTCTCCTCGGCCGTCGGCTGGCTCTCGCCGATCGGCGCGGTGTCGCCGCTCCAGAACGGTTTCGAGCTGGTCCGCACCCACATGGCGGACGGCACCGGCGAGGTGGGCCTGGCCTCCTTCGCGCTCCTGCTAGGCGTCGTCGCCCTCACCTTCTCGGTGACGGCGATCGCCGCCAAGCGTCGTCTGACCCCCGCGCAGTTCCGGGCGGCCCACGCCGGCTGATACTCCAACCCGGTGGGCGTACGGGCCCCCGCCACCGGCGGATCAACGGTGTGTGACGTGACCCGAACGGCTGGTTAACTTGGCAACGGTCTATGCCCGGAGGAGATGGCCATGGGTGACGCTGACAAGGCGTGGGAGCAGCTGATGAAGCGGGCCGCCGAGGGCGGTTTCGCCGGGCTGCGCGCAGATTCAGACGACGAGATCGACGACTCAGACCTGGGCGAAGCGCCCATCAACCCCAACTCCACCGGAGCCAAGGGCAAGAAAGGCGCCGGCGGCCAGGCGATGATGCCGCCCATGATGGGTGGCCCCGGCGGCGCGGGCCGCCCCGGCGCACCCGGTGGCGTGGCCCCCGGAGACATGGCGGGCGCCATGGGTGGCGGGATGATGCGAGGCGCCCCCGGCGCGGCCGGAGCCGGCATGCCCAGTGGTGCCACGTCCATGGGCGGCGGCCTCGCCGGAGGCGGCGCGGGCGCCCCCGCAATGGGCGGTGGGCCCGGTGGTCCGGGTGGCCCCATGGCAGCGGGCCTCGGCCCGGACGGGACCGGCCCCGGAGACCCCGGCCACGTCCTGCGGCCCGGTGACCCGGGCTATGTGCCCCGTCCGGGTGATCCGGGCTATGTTCCCGGCCCCGGGGAGCCTGGCTACGTGCCGGGGCCCGGGGAGCCCGGCTATTCTCCCCGCCCCGGGGAGTCCGGCTATTCTCCCCGCCCCGGGGAGTCCGGCTATTCGCTGCGTCCGGGTGATCCGGGCTACGTGCCGCGCCCGGGCGATGAGGGCTACGTGCCGCGTCCGGGGGATCAGGGCTACGTGCCGCGTCCGGGGGATCAGGGCTACGTGCCGCGTCCGGGCGATGAGGGCTACGTGCCGCGTCCCGGTGATCCGGGCTACGTCCCCCCGTCGCCGGGTTCAGAGGCCCCCTCGCCTTACCAGCCGCCTGGCTATCAACCACCCTCCTACCCGACGCCGTCATCGCCGCCCGCGTACCAGCAGCCCGGCGCCGAGGGTTCTGGGCAGTACACGTCACCCAGTTACCCGACGGGCCCAGGGTCGTACTCACCGTCGGGCGGTGGATCGGGCGGCGGCGGGAGCACCGGTGACTATCAGGTGGATCCGGCCCAGCTGGAGGCTGCAGCCCAGGAATGGGAGGAGCTGTCCGGCGAGATGGAGTCTGTGACGTCGACCCCCGTCCCCACCGAATTCGGTCTTGTGCCGGACCTCGGTGTGAACTCCCTGACGTCGTCCACCACTGACTGGTCCTCCGGGGCGGGCGGCGAGTACAACACGATCTCGGCGATGCTGCGGGCCTCGGCCAGCGACTACCGGGGCACGGAGCAGGCCAATGCCCAGCAGGCGAAGGGGATGATCTGATGATTCTGCCGATCGATCTCGTTGACGGGTTGTTCATCAAATTCGGCGGCCAGCCGAGCGGATTCACCTTGACCGAAGCGGAGGGCGTGGGGGCCCACCGGCTCGGGCCGGCCGCGGATGCGCTCAAGGCTGCCGTCGACGCCGCGGTGGAGGCGGATCGGAAGGACTCCGTGAACTGGTGGGACGAGTTCCTGTCGTTCGTGGAGCACGGCCTCTTCGGCTACCAGCAGGACCGCCGCGAGTTTGAGGCGAAGGGCGAGAAGATCATCCGGGATCTTCAGCGCGAGGTGGAGGCCGTTCGCGAGCAGATGACGGTCGTCCGAACGGAGGTGGGGCATGTCCCCGGCGACCTTGAGGCTGATGCGAGACGGTGGCGCACCAAAGCCGAACAGGTGTCACAGGTGCGCAGCAGGATCACCGCACTGCGACAGATCCCCGGTTGGATCAGCGGCGCCAGCAGCAGTTACACGGCGCGCAGCATCGTGCAGGACGGCGCGACGGAGGAACTGCGGGGGTTGGCCACCAGCATGGCCAATGCGATCAGCCAGCTCGCGCTGTTCAACCGGGCCCTCCTCCTCGTGATGGAGCGGGAGATCAAGGCCACCACCCAGGCTGTCCAGAGCCTGCAACCTGGCGCCAAGGGCTATCACTACCGACGGGTTGCCAACGCGCTCGATCTTCTGAGGGCGTTGCGGACGAACCTGCAGGACGCCCAGTTCGGACGCCCTGTCCGAGACAGCGCCGATGCGCTTGCCGGCAAGGTGACGGAATGCCTCTCGGCTCCTCAGCTGCTTGAGCCTGGCACGTGGCCCACAGGCGGTGGGCAGGCCTCTGTCCCGCCGGCCCCCACGGACTCGGTGCCGGATCCGGATGAGGCAGAATCACGGGTGGACGATCCGGCCGGCGCCCAGCAGCCCGGCGGAACCAACGACGGGGTGAAGAGGTAAGGAATGCGTGGAGCCGTTTCGATGGGATTGCGGTCCCTGGCCGCCTGCAGTGTCACGCTGTTGATCCTGAGCACCGGCTGCACCCCGGACGGCCCGGCACCCGCCAGCCCTGCAGGGACTGTGGAGGCGTCGACAGATGCTCCCTCGGCGACCCGGTCGTCCAGTGACCCGGCGGCCACTGGGTCGGTGCAGCTGGAGGAGTTGGGCGAAGACGATTACCCCACGACCGTCGGGGGTTTCACCCTGAACTGGCTGCTCGGACAGCCGGTGTACGACGCCGGAAAATCGGATCGGATCGTTGTAGCGCCCTGGGCATGGAGTGAGCGGGCGGCTGAGTGGAGCGAGGGCCTCGCGAATGGGCAGACAGAACTGCGCCCCGGTGTCTGGTGTTACGAGGCGAATGACGCGCAATGGTGCGTTGGGAACTCGGAGAGCGGTCGCCTCTTCCTCAACCGGGACATGTTTGACACCTTGACGCTGGAAGAACTCGCTGCCTGGACCGAGAGCTTCGTGGCGGAGGTTCCCTGACGTGACCGACTTCGACGACGACCTGGACCCGCTCGCGCCGCCACCCTACGGCGGCGATGAACCCGAGGAAGAGGCAATCGACGAATCTGACGGCGGGTTCTCAGACCGCGAAGGCATTGTGCGCCTCTGGTCTGAGCACGGCCGCCTCACCAAAGTGCGGCTTAGCCCCGTCTGGTTCCACAAGGTGCCGGACGCCGCGGCGTTGGAGGCCAGGTTCCGCGAGGCGCTGATGCTGTCGACCCTCCAGCTGGCGGTACCGCCAGAACCCGGCGCGGCTCCCGAAGAGCCCGAACTGCCCCGTGAAGTGCACGAGCGTCTGCGCGACCTGCCCGCGCTCAGCCGTCGGTCACTGGTGTTGTTCGACCGCGTCGGCCGGGATCTCGACGCGCGGCATGCCGCAGCCCTGGCTGCGACCAGGGAGACGGAACCAGGGGCGCCGGCCAGGGGCCGCTCGAAGGGCGTCACCGTCATCCTCAACGGCGACGGTGCGGCGGAACGCATCGTGTTCGATCCGAAGTGGCTCGACGATGCCCAGGTGGGGTCGATCTGTACCCACATCATGCTGGCGGCCGAACGGGCCTATGCACGCCACGATGAGGTCGAACGGGCGCCCTCTGGGCTGGATGAACTGGACCAGGAAAGAGACGTGTTGAGGACGGCCCTCCTCACCATGCTCAAACCCCGCGACAGTCGGCCCTGACAGGGCCATCTGCCTCTTCCCCATCGGCATCGACAGCGTTTCATCACGCAGTTATGTGCACCGGTGTCTAGCCGTTCTGCACAGGTGTGCATGGCTGTTGCAATGACGTGCAACTTGCTCTTTGCTGGGGTCAAACGCGTCTACGGAAGACGTCTATCTGACACTGCAGTCAGGAATGGAGAAATCATGGGAACCATCTTCCTCTCTGAGGCCGTCGGCTCGATGCTGCTGCTGCTACTCGGTGGTGGCGTGGTGGCAAACGCATTGCTCGCCAAGACGAAGGGCAACGGCCAGGGCTTCCTCTTCATCAACTGGGGCTGGGGTCTTGCGGTGTTCGCGGGCGTCCTCGCCTCCTACGCATCCGGTGGCCACATCAACCCCGCCGTCACCGTCGGCCTGCTCGTCAACGGCGCCGAGGAGATGGGTGGCGAACCCGTCTCCGTCGGCCTGGTGCTGGTGTACTTCGCCGGCCAGCTCGTCGGCGCCATGGCCGGCGCCGGCCTCGTGTGGCTGACGTACAAGCAGCACTTCGACACCGACACCGATCCCAACCTCAAGCTGGCCGTCTTCTCGACCGCACCTGAGATCCGCAACCCGATCTGGAACCTCATCACTGAGGCCATCGGCACCTTCGTGCTCGTGTTCGTCGTCATCGCGGCCGGCAAGTTCACCGAGGCGGGCGGCGAAGGCCCGGCCAACCTCGGCTGGCTCGGCGCCCTCGGCGTGGCACTGCTCGTCGTCGGTATCGGCATCAGCCTCGGTGGCCCCACCGGTTACGCCATCAACCCCACCCGTGACCTCGGCCCCCGCATCATGCACGCCATCCTGCCCATCCCCGGCAAGCGCGACTCCGACTGGAGCTACGCCTGGGTCCCGGTGGTCGGCCCCCTGATCGGTGGCGCCCTCGCGGGTCTGCTCGCGCTGGTCCTACTCCCGCCGGTCGCCTGATCGCATCCATCCACCCTCACTGACGAGAAGGACTGAAGACACATGACTGACAAGTACGTACTTGCCATCGACCAGGGCACGACGAGTTCCCGTGCCATCGTTTTCGACCACAAGGGCACCATCGTGTCGGTCGGCCAGAAGGAACACGAGCAGATCTTCCCCCGCGCCGGCTGGGTCGAGCACGACCCGCAGGAGATCTGGCGCAACGTGCGCACCGTCGTGGCGGAGGCACTGAGCCAGGCCGAGCTGAACCAGAAGGACATCGCGGCCGTCGGCATCACCAACCAGCGCGAGACCACCGTCGTGTGGGACAAGAACACCGGCGAGCCTGCCTACAACGCCATCGTGTGGCAGGACACCCGCACCGCGAAGATCGTCGACGAACTGGGCGGCGCCGAAGGCCAGAACAAGTACAAGGCCCGCGTCGGCCTGCCGCTTGCCACCTACTTCTGTGGACCCAAGGTGAAGTGGATCCTCGACAACGTCGACGGCGCCCGCGAACGTGCGGAGGCCGGTGACCTGATCATGGGCACCATGGATTCCTGGGTGCT
Source organism: Tessaracoccus zhenghani (assembly GCF_054552775.1). Taxonomy (NCBI): domain Bacteria; kingdom Bacillati; phylum Actinomycetota; class Actinomycetes; order Propionibacteriales; family Propionibacteriaceae; genus Tessaracoccus; species Tessaracoccus zhenghani. The sequence goes on from NZ_CM137275.1 coordinate 2,311,988, forward strand.
GTGGAATATGACCGGTGGCACCGACGGCGGCGTGCACGTCACGGACGTCACCAACGCCTCCCGCACCATGCTGATGGACTTGAAGACCCTCAGCTGGGACGAGGAGATCGCGGCCGACATGACCATTCCCCTGTCGATGCTGCCCGAGATCCGCAGCTCCGCAGAGGTCTACGGCGAGGGCCGCGAGACGGGCATGCTGGCCGGCGTCCCGATCGCCGGCATCCTGGGCGACCAGCAGGCCGCCACGTTCGGCCAGGCCTGCTTCGAGGTGGGCATGGCGAAGAACACCTACGGCACCGGTAACTTTATGCTGATCAACACGGGCACCGAGGTCGTCCCGTCGGAGAACGGCCTGCTGACCACCGTCTGCTACAAGATCGGCGACAAGGACGCCATCTACGCCCTCGAGGGCTCGATCGCCGTGACCGGCTCGCTGGTTCAGTGGCTGCGCGACAACCTGGGCATCATCTCGTCGGCTCCCGAGATTGAGAAGCTGGCCGCCTCGGTCGAAGACAACGGCGGCGCGTACTTCGTGCCGGCGTTCTCCGGCCTGTTCGCCCCCTACTGGAAGTCCGACGCCCGCGGCGCGCTCGTCGGCCTCACCCGCTACGTGAACAAGGGCCACATCGCCCGCGCCGTCCTGGAGGCCACCGCCTACCAGACGCGCGAGGTGCTCGACGCCATGGAAGCAGACTCGGGCGTGAAGCTCGCAGAGCTCAAGGTGGACGGCGGCATGACGGCCAACGAAACCCTCATGCAGTTCCAGGCCGACATGCTCGGTGTCGACGTGGTGCGCCCCGTCGTCGCAGAGACCACGGCGCTGGGCGCTGCCTACGCGGCTGGGATCGCCGTCGGCTACTGGGAGGGCGAGCAGGACGTCATCGACAACTGGGCCGAGGACAAGCGCTGGACCCCGTCGATGGACGAAGCCGAGTGTGATCGCAAGTTCCGCCTGTGGAAGAAGGCCGTGACCCGCACGTTCGAGTGGGTCGACGAAGATGTGAAGGAGTGATCCTTCCGGCTGTGCTTTCATAGCTGGGTCCCGCTGCGTCGCAGGGCTTCCGTGAAGGAGGCCCTGCGACGTTGCATTTCCCCCGGCTCCCGGCCCCGGCGGCGGAGTGAAGTTGTGCACCAAGTCCGCTGCACAACTCAACAACGCCGCCCCCGGCCCACGTGGCACCGCATACCGGCTCGACGGCGGAGTGAAGTTGTGCACCAAGTCCGCTGCACAACTTCACTCTGCCCCCTCGGGAAGTAGCCTTGGCGCATGGCTGAGCCGGTGATCCTCAAGATCGATGGACCCTACGGCGAGCGGGAGCTGAAACTCTCTTCGCCAGACAAGGTGCTGTGGCCCGACGACGGGGCAGGCGCCGTGACCAAGCGCGGCCTCGCCGACTACCTGCTGGCCGTCTCCGACGCCTTCCTGCACCTGAACGGGCGCCGGCCGATGACGCTGCAGCGGTTCCCTGAGGGGATCGAGGGCGAGGAGTTCTTCTCCAAGCGGCCACCGAGGGGTGCGCCGGACTTCCTCCGCACCGTGATGTGCACCTACCCGTCGGGCCGACGGCACGAGCAGCTCCTCTTCGACGAGCCGGCGGACCTCGCCTGGGCCGCGCAGATGGGCACCATCACGTTCCACCCCTGGCCTGTGCGTGAGGACGACGTCGACAACCCCGACGAGCTGCGCATCGACCTCGACCCCCAGCCGGGGACCGACTTCAAGGACGCCGTCAAGGCCGCCCACGTGCTCCGCGAGGTGATGGCAGAGGTGGGCCTCAAGGCCTACGCCAAGACCTCCGGCAACCGCGGCGTGCACGTCTTCGCCCGCATCAGGCCCACCCACGAGTTCCAGCACGTGCGCCACGGCGTGATCGGCATCGCCCGCGAGCTCGAGCGCCGCATGCCGGTCCTGGTCACCACCAGCTGGTGGAAGGAGGAGCGCGGCCAGCGCGTCTTCGTCGACTTCAACCAGGCCAACCGCGACCGCACCATCGCCGCCGCCTACTCTCCGCGCCCCCTTCCCGGTGCCCCGGTGTCGATGCCGGTGCGCTGGGAGGACCTCGACGACGTGGAGCCGCGCCAGTTCACCGTCCACACGGCGCCGGGCATCGTGGCGGAGCGCGGCTGCGCCTGGGCCGACATCGACGACGAGGCGGGCACCATCGACGGCGCCCTGGCCCTGTGGGAGAAGGACCTCGAGCGGGGCCTGGGCGAGCTCAACTTCCCGCCCGACTACCCCAAGATGCCCGGCGAACCGCCTCGGGTGCCCCCGTCGAAGCGCCGCGAGGACAAGGCCGACGACGACTACCTCGCGCCCAAGGCCGAGCGCGACGCCGAGTGGGGCACCGCCGTCGTGCCGCCGTTCGGGCCGATGCTGGCCAAGCCGGTCAAGAAGCTGCCGAAGGGTGAGTACCTGTTCGAGCCCAAGTGGGACGGCTTCCGCTCGATCATCTGGCGCTCCGGCGACAACGTGGAGATCGGCAGCCGCAACGAGCGCCCGATGACCCGATACTTCCCTGAGCTGGTCGGGGCCATCATCGACAACTTCCCGGACCACTCGGTGATTGACGGTGAGATCATCATGATCGACCCCGAGACCGGGGACCGCCTCAACTTTGACGCCCTGCAGCAGCGCATCCATCCTGCCGCCTCGCGCATCGAGAAGCTGTCGAAGCTCATGCCCGCCAGCTTCGTCGCGTTCGACGTGCTGGCCCTCGGCATGGACAACTACACCGAGAAGCCGTTCAAGGAGCGCCGCAAGGCGCTGGAGAAGGCGCTGAAGAAGGCGAAGCCGCCGATCTACCTGACCCAGGCCACCAGCGACGAGCCGACCGCGATGGAGTGGTTCGAACAGTTCGAGGGTGCAGGCCTCGACGGCGTGATCGCCAAGCCGTTGGACGAGGTGTACCAGGAGGACAAGCGCGTCTTGTACAAGCTCAAGCACGAGCGCACCGCCGACTGCGTCGTGGCCGGCTACCGCCTCTACAAGGGCGAGACCGAAGCGGTCGGCTCGCTGCTGTTGGGCCTGTACACCGACGACGGGGTGCTCAACTCGGTGGGCGTGATCGGGTCGTTCCCGATGGAGCGGCGGCGTGAGCTGTTCGAGGAACTCCAGCCCCTCGTCGACGAATCCGATGCGCACCCATGGGCGGAGATCGCCGCTGCGCAGCGCACGCCGACCTCTGCGCAGCATTCGCGGTGGAACGCGAAGAAGGACCTGTCGTTCGTGCCGCTGCGGCCGGAACGGGTGGTGGAGGTGAAGTACGACCACATGGAGGGGGACCGGTTCCGGCACACGGCGCAGTTCGTGCGGTGGCGCGACGACCGGGAGCCGGAGTCGTGTACCTACGACCAGCTTGAGGAGCCGCTCAGCTACGACCTCGACAAGGTGCTCGGGGCCGGCTGACCTTCCCGGTTACTGCAACGTGACCTCGGCTACCTCGGCGCGGAACCCGCCCTCGACGGCCGGCAATTCAGTGAAGTACACCAGCACCCACTGGCTCTCCACAGGCTCCGGGAGGGTGATGGTGGCCGTGCCGTTGGCGGCCGGGTCTGCCCCGACGATCTCCCAGTCGGCCTCGGTGCGCATCGATGGGGTCTCGCCCTTCGGCACCCGGATCTCCACCGAGGTGGCGCCCACCAGCGTGAGGGTGACGCTGCTCACCGTGCGCGGCTCGCTCAGGTCCAGCACCAAGCCCACGCCGGGCTTCAGCCCGCCGAGTTTGGGGTTGCGGAGGTAGCGCATGGTCTGCCAGGTGGTGGCCGGGTCGCCGTCGATGACATTGGCGGCCCGGTCCGGCACTTCCTCGTTGTTGCCGCCGTCGGTCTCCGGGTCGAAGTCGGTCACCTCTGCCACGGTGATGGGCCCGGACGCGACGGTGTTCTCGCCGTTGCCGGGTGTCGTCTCGCCGGGCGAGACCGGAATGGCGCTGGTCCCGCCGGGGGTGGTGGGGTTCGCCGGCTGCGGATCGTTGCCGCCGAAGAGGCTGAAGACCAGTGCGATGGCGAGCCCGATGACGGCCAGCGCCAGCAGGATCCACCAGAGGCGACCGTTGCGGCTGGGGCGTGCGCCCTCCCCGACGGGCGCCTCGTCCTGGCGCGGCTCCCGGCCGAAGCCGAAGAGCGAGTCGTCGTCCGCCGCGACCGGGAGCGTCACGGTGGGTGGCGCGGCCACGGCGTCGTCGGAGCGGCGGATGACCTCCGTCTCGCGGAACAGGGCGGGGCGGGGCGGGACGTCGTCGAGGCCATGCCACGAGCGCACCCGCTGCTCCAGGTCCAGGGACGCGTCCGCGTTGCCGAGCACCTCGTCGAGGGCGGCGACGAGCTGGGAGGCGCTGAGGATGCGCGGGACGCTCAGGTCGCCGCGCTCCGTGAGCGTGGCGGAGCAGATCCGGTCGAGGGCGGGCGAAATGCCCACCTGCACCGTGTGGGCGGGGGCGGTCTCGCCGGCGATGATGGGGGCCGCCGGCAGGTCCCAGGCAGCCCCGCCAGGCCAGTGGCGCACCAGGGTGGCGTACAGCAGGCTGCCGAGGGCGACGACGTCGGCCCGCTCCCGCGTGGACCAGGCCGTGTCTTCCGCGTCGCCGCGGGCCAGCGTGGCCTCGATCCCGAAGCCCACCAGCCGCACCGCGCCGGAGGTGGTGATGATGACGTTGTCCGGGGTGATCTGCTCGTGGAACAGGCCCTGCGCATGCACGCCGACCAGCGCATCTGCCAGTTCGCGAACGATGTAGGCGGCCTCGATGGCGCTCAGCGGGCCCTTCGATAGCAGGTCCGTCAGCGAGCGCCCCACGGCGTACTCGGCCACCACGTATGCGCCGATGCCCTGGTCGCGGTCCACCGTCTCGTCCGCGTCGAGCACGCGCAGGAAGCGCGAATCGGTGGCGGCGGCGCCCTTGCGCGCGGCCCGGAGCAACTCGGGGCTGCGGGGGTCGCCGGGGGCGAGCACGTGCACGACGACATCGCGCGACAGCACCTGGTCGTGCGCCCGCCACGTCTCGGCGCCATGCCGCTCGGCGAGTTGCTGGACGAGCTCGTAGCGCGTGTTGAGCAGCGTGCCGACGCTGGCGATCTGCCCCCGCTGCTCCTCGCGGAAGAGGCCCTCCAGGTCCAGCGGACCGGTGGGGTCGTCGTCGATGTCGGGTTCGGGCCGACGGTCCATGGCGATGTCCTCATCTTCAGCTCCGGCGGCGACCTCGTTGTCGACGGGCCAGGCGGGGTGGGCATCGAACGTGCGCTGCACGATCGGTGGACGGTTACGGATGATGGTGGGCGGCCCCGAGTCGAAGTCGAGCGGGCCGGTGATGGCGGTCATGACGAGCGCCTCGTCGTCGCGGTCGTCCCTGTCATCACGGTCGCCGCGCGGCGCGTCCGTGGTGGGCTGGGCCGCGGGGGTGGCTGGGCCGCGGCGGCCGAAGCGGCTGCTCAGCAGGGTGGAGAGGCTGGTCAGCTCGCGCACCTTCAGCAGCTTGCCGATGGCGACGAAACTGCCGAGGATCAGCAGCCCGCCCAGCGCCAGCGCCACGACGTTGCCCAGGAACTGGGAATCGATCAGGCGGGTCAGCCAGCCGGCCAGGAAGTAGGCCGGCACGCCGCCGACGGCCGAGGCCAGCAGCAGCCGGAGGATGTGCATCCCGATGGCCCCGCCGTCGATGCCCGGCACCCGCCGCTTCAGCAGCCGCCAGGACACCAGCACGCCGGCCAGGTAGGCGACCGAGTAGGCCAGCGCGAGCGCGGTGGCCACCCACGAGGACGGCTCGTCCATCCAGGCCTGCGCGGCTGAGACCAGGCCGATGGCGCCCGCCATGTTCAGCCCCGCGATGAGGACCTGCACGAGGAACGGGGTGCGGGTGTCCTCCAGCGCGTAGAAGGTGCGCAGCGTCACGAACTGGACGGTGAACGGGATGAGCCCGAGAGCGAAAGCCATCAGGGCCCAGGCCACCAGGTCTGAGCTGGAGCGGCCGGCGCCCTGCCCGAAGAGGATCCCGGTGGTGGGTTGCGCCAGCGCGAGGAACACGACGGCGGCCGGGACGATCACGATCAGCGCGAGCCGCACCGTCTTCATGAACTCCTGGCTGACGCCTTCCGTGTCGCCTGAGGCCGCCAGGCGGGAGGCGCTGGGCAGCATGGCGGTGGCCAGCGACACCGTGATCAGCGAGTGGGGGAGGATCCACAGCAGGTGGGCGTTGGCGTAGGCGACGACGCCGGCGCCCTCGCCGGTGGCCGTGGCCGAGGTGGCGAGGCGTTGCACGACGACCAGCGCGAGCTGGTTCACGGCCACGAAGCCGATCGTCCACTTCGTGAGCGAGAAGGTGTGGCCGAGGCCGGTGCCCTTGAGGTCGAAGCGGGGCCTCAGCTTGAAGCCCACCTTCCTGACGTACGGCAGCAGCACGAGGGTCTGCACGGCGATCCCCGCCGTCGACCCGATGCCCAGCAGAAGGATCTGCGGTGTGGTGAACGCCTGGCTGTGGTCCTGCTGGTTGCCCCAGACCACCAGGTAGGTGCTGAGCACGACGATGGCCACCACGTTGTTGGCGATGGGGGCCCACATCATGGGGCCGAACTTGTCGCGTGCGTTGAGGATCTGGCCCAGCAGGAAGAACGCGCCGTAGAAGAAGATCTGGGGCAGCGTCAGGAACATCAGCGCGATGAGGGAGCCGTACTGCGCCGCGAGTCCGGGGTCGCGCCAGGAGCCGGAGGTGTAGATCCGGGCGACGATCGGCGCACCGATGGTGACCAGCACCGCGACGGCGGTGATGATCAGCATGAACGCCGTCATGATGCGGTTGGTGTAGGCCTCCCCGCCGTCCTCGTCCTTCTTGATGGCGCGCACGATCTGCGGCACGAGCACCGTGTTGAGGGCGCCGCCGGCGAAGAGGATGTAGAGGGAGTTGGGCACCATGTCCGCGAGGCCGTAGATGTCGGCCTGACGGGTGGCGGTACCGAGGATGAACGCGAGCAGGGCGACGCGGACGACGCCCAGGACGCGCGAGATCAGAGTCCCCGACGCCATCACCGCACTCGCGGAGACCAACCTCTTCGTACTGCTGACCTGACTCACTCGCTCCCCTTCGGCGGAAGGCCTTGATCCGCCCGCGCGCGTTCGCGGCGGACGGCGGCGATGCGCCACGCGGTGCCTCCCAGCACCACTGCACCCGATACGACGATGATGATCCAGCCGACGCGCCCAAGATCGGTGGCCGTGATTTCGATGGGCGGTCCCTCGGAGAGGACCTGGCCCTCTGCGGTCACCAACCGGGGCCGCACCAGGGCGACACCGTTGGCGGCGGCCTCCGGCGTGATCGTGATGGTGGCGGTGCCCCGTGCGGGCACCTCGACCGCCTTGACGCCCGGCACGCTGATGCGCTGCGGGGCGTCGGAACTGAACTCGACCCCGACGACGATGGGGATGTCCAGTTCGTTGCTGAGCGTGGCGGGGAACTCATTGACGCGCGCCCCCATCACGTAGTTGGCGGCGGCCCGCAGGGTGACGCGGGAGAGGTCCACCTCCGCCGGCGACGCGGCGTTGAGGTAGTCGACGGCGGCGGCCTCCGTCGGGAACCCCTTCGAGTAGACGGTGGCCCCCACGGCGGCCAGGTCGTAGGCCTCCGCGCTGGGGGTGAGGTCCGCCATCAGCGAGGCGTTGCCCGTCTGCTCATCCAGCGCCGCGACCAGTTCCTGGTAGGCCGCCGGCGTCTGGGCGTCGGCCCAGCGCAGCGGCTCCGCGGGGGTGGTGGTGGCGGGGACGTGCTCGCGGTAGGGCGCGAGCTCGTTGTCGATGGCGGCGGCCTCCGGGGTGTCGATCACGTACAACGGCGGGCGGGGCGCGAGCAGCTCGTCGGCGATCTTGCGGGCCAACTGCACGCCGGCCGGCAGGGCGGTGACCGCGCCCTGCGGGGCTGCGGTGAGCACGCGGGGCGGGCCGACGCTGGCGCCGGTGGCGTTGCGGATCACCACGGTGCTGAATTCGCCCAGTTTGCTGACCAGATCCGTGTTGGCGCCCTCGTCGAGGACGGCCACCGACGGCAGATCGAGGAGGTCCTGGGGCGTGGCCTCGCGCGCCCAGGCCAGCACACGCGGCAGCTGGCCGGTCGCGTCGACGCGTACCAGATCCGGGTTGGCGAACGGGAGACGCCACAGACGGCCGTCGTCGGCCAGGGCGTCGACCCGCTCGACCCAGCGCAGGGCCACCCCGTTGGCGGGTCGTGCCTCACCGGCGACCGTGTGCTCGGCGCTGAGCCACTGCACGGCCTGGTAGAGCGCCGGGTCCACGGCGCTGATGACGCCGGGTCGTTCGGCGGAGCTGAGGAGGGTCTCGAGGCGGCCGCTGAGCTGCTCCGTGAGCGAGTCGTCGAGGAACGAGCCGTCCGGCAGCCACGAGGGGGTGCCCGCCAACACCACGAGGGCGCTGGAGCCCACCGGCTGCTGCGTGGCGGGGGTGACGACCTGGGCGCGGCCGACCACCATGTTCTCGGCGTCGTCGGGAATGCCGCGCACCTGGACGCCCAGGAGGTAGACCGCGTCGTCGCGACCGAGGGGGACCTGCGAGGGGCCCTCGGCGACGAGCTCGGCGACGGTGGCGCGGACGGTGAAGTTGGCGCGCTCGCCGGGGCCGAACGGCTCGTCGCGGGTCAGGATGTCGAGGTTTCCGGCGGCCTCTTCGAACAACCGGTTGCCGACGGGCAGGTTCGCGGTGATGGAGGTCAGCTCATCGGTGGTGAGGATGGGCACCGGGGCGCGCCAGAAGTGCACGTTGACGTAGCGGATGGGGGTGGTGGAGACGTTCGTCAGCCGCCCCTGGATCTCGACGACCTGCTCGGGATTGTCCAGATTGAGCGTGGGGGTGGAGATGGAGGTGATCTCCACATCGAGGTATTCGGAGGCTGCGTTCGCCGTCGACGGGGTGCCGACGAGGCCCATCGCCAACAGCATCGCTGCCAGCAGGGCACGCAGCAACCGACCGACCATCACCGTCTCATGGTAGACGGGCCGCGGGAAGATTGAGTTGCGCGCGCTCCCGGAGGGCGGATCCGGCGCGGCCATCGACGTGCGCGGCGGCGGCCGCCAGGGCGTGCCGCAGCCACCGCCTCGGCTCATCCGAGGCGAGCCGGCCCCAGGCGAGGCCGGCCACGAAGGAGTCGCCTGCCATCACGGACTGGATGGGTCGCTCGACGGGCAGTGAGCCGTACTCCGCGGCTCCGTGCGGGTCCTGGACATAGGCCACACCGCGCGCGCCCAGCGACACCATCGGTAACCGAACCCCCGCGCGGCGGAGGACCTCCAGCGCGACGGCGACCCGATCCTCCTGCGGTGCGGCCGCGACCTCCGGGATGGCCAGGATCTCGTCGTCGTTGGGCTTGAAGGCCAGCACGCCTGGCACGTCGAGAGCGGCGACGAGGGCGTCCTTCTGCGCATCGACCACCACCTCCGCGCCGCGTTCCAGCACCGCGCGTGCCACGTCGGCCCACGTCGTGGCGGGCAGGCCGGTGGGGGTGGATCCGTTGAGGGTGACGATGTCGCCCGGCTGCACATCCGCCAGCAGGGCGTCGGCGAGGGGGCGGACGTCTGCCGGTCCGGAGAGGGTGAAGCCCTGCGCGACGAAGTGTGCCGCCACCTTCTCGCCCGCGGCGTCGATGAGGGTGAGGTTGTGCCTGGTCGCGCCCGGCACGGTGACGAGCCGGTGCGCGATTCCCTCCGCCGTGAGCCGGCCCGAGTAGTCCTTCTCATCATCGGTCCCGACGAGGGCGTAGGCGACCGTGGGCACGCCCAACGCGACGGCGGCCCGGGCGCAGCTGATGCCCTTCCCGGAGCAGACGCTGCTGAAGGCGTGCATCGGGGCGACGCCGCCCCAGACGGGGTCGCCGACGGTGAAGTAGTCGTCGTAGCCCGTGTTGAGGGTGACAGTGCGCAGAGTCCGCATGCCCACAACCTACTCACGGCAGGACATTGGCGTCGCAGGATTGCCTGCGTCGCCTGTCAGGCCGGCGCTGGGGCAGGGCAGCTGTCCGTCGTCGTAGAGTTCAGCTGTGCGCAGCATCATTCGGATCATGGCTACGGCCAGGGAATTGTGGCCCCTCTACGTCAGCATCGTCCTGGGGGCCATCCTGGTGTCGGCCACCGCGCTGCTCACGCCGTTCGTGATCGGCCGGGCCACCGACACCGTCGTCAGCATCGCCTCGGGCGACGGCGGTAACTGGACGGACCTCATCTGGTACGCCGTCGTGCTGCTGGTGATCGCGCTGGCCAACTCGCTGCTGACCAACATCGCCGGCTACTTCGGCGACCAGATGTCGGTGAAGCTGCGCGCCATCCTGTCGGGTCGCTACTTCCACAAGCTCCTGCGCCTGCCGCAGCGCTACTACGACAACGAACTGACCGGCAAGATCGTCAGCCGGCTGAACCGGTCCATCACCTCGATCACCGACTTCCTACAGACCTTCGCCAACAGCTTCTTCCCCACCGTCGTCACGTTGCTCGCGGTGCTGGTCATCACGGCGTTCTACTCGCCGTGGCTCTCGCTGCTGCTGATCATCATCTACCCGACGTTCGTGTGGCTGACCGCCATCACGTCGCGCCGGTGGATGGTGTGGGAGAAGCAGAAGAACGACCACTACGACATCGCCGGCGGCCGCTTCGCCGAGGTCATCGGCCAGATGCGCGTGGTCAAGTCCTTCGTCGCCGAGAAGCGCGAGCTCAAGGGGTTCAACGAGCACTACGACAACACGCTCACCCTCACGAGGTCCCAGTCGGCGTTCTGGCACCGGATGGACTTCTGGCGCCGGGCGGCGCTCGACCTGGTGTTCTTCGGCGTCTACGCCATCATCTTCGTGCAGGCGGCGCGCGGCGACTACACCGTGGGCGCGATGGTGCTGCTCATCCAGCTCACCGCCATGGCCCGCCAGCCCGTCACCTCCATGAGCTACTGGGTGGACCTCACCCAGCGCGCCGTGGTCGGGAGCGAGGAGTACTTCAACGTGATGGCGGAGATCGATGAGCCCAACAACGCGCTGGAGGCGGAACCCACCGCGGAGGTGAAGTGGACCGACGAGGACCCGGTCATCGCGTTCGACGACGTCGACTTCGGCTACGACGACGGTGACGGCGGCAGCGACAACCTGGTGCTGCGCGGCATCGACCTGGCCGTCAACCGCGGGGAACGCGTGGCCTTCGTCGGCGAATCCGGCGGCGGCAAGACCACGCTGGTCAACCTCATCATGAAGCTGTACCCGGCCACCCGGGGCGAGATCCGGGTGCATGGCCAGTCCGTCCGCGACGTGCCGACGGTGGCGCTGCGCAAGGCGATCGGCGTGGTCTTCCAGGACGCGAACCTGTTCAGCGGCACCATCCGCGAGAACATGGAGTACGGCCGCCCCGGAGCCACCGACCAGGAACTCACCGTCGCGGCGCAGCGGGCCAACGCGCTGGATTTCATCTCCCGCCTGCCCAACGGTTTCGACACCGAGATCGGCGAGCGGGGCATCAAGCTGTCCGGCGGCCAGAAGCAGCGGCTGTCCGTGGCGCGGGCGCTGCTGAAGGACGCCCCCATCCTGATCCTCGACGAGGCCACCAGCTCGCTCGACACCAAGGCCGAGCGGGCCGTCCAGGCCGGGCTCGAGCAACTCATGGTGGGCAGGACCACGCTGATCATCGCGCACCGCCTCTCCACCATCGCGTCGGTGGACCGCATCGTGACGCTCCGCGAGGGCCGCATCGACGAGGTGGGCTCTCCCGCCGAGTTGGCGCGCTCCGGAGGCATCTACGCAGAGCTCCTCGCGCTGCAGGGCTCGGAGAGCAAGGCGGACAAGGCACGCCTGCTCGCGTATGAGATCACGCAGTAAAACGCACCGGCGACTTCTGACTCAGCCCGTGGCGCCGGACCTGTCCAGCAGCGCGTCGATGTCGCGGATCACGATGCCCCGGCGGCCGTGGAGGCCGAGCACACCGTCGTCGACGAGCTTGCGCAACTGACGGCTGAGCGTCTCCGGAGTGGTACCCAGGTGCGAGGCCACGTCCTTCTTGGCCATCGGCAGTTCCACCTCTGCCCCCTCCGGAGTGGAGGTGGAGGGCAGATCCAGCAGGTAGCTGGCCAGGCGCGCGCCGACGTCGGTGCCGCTCATGGCGGCGAGCATGCGCTCGGCGTTGGCCAGCCGCTCTGACTGGACCTGCAACATCCGCACGGCGATGCCGGGATAGCGGGCCACCAGGGCGGCGAGGTCGTCGTTGTCGAAGGTGCACATCGACGCCTCGGTGTCGGCGTAGGCGTAGTGGGTGGGGCGACGGCCCAGGACGAAGGCGTCCTCCCCGAGCACGTCCCCCACGCTGAGCACCCGCACGACGTGTTCGCGGCCGCCCTCCGACAGGTGCACCACCCGGACCCGGCCGGAATGCACCACGAAGAGGCGGCGGCTGCGGTCCCCGGCGGCCACCACCTGGTCGCCGGCGTCGAAGTGCAGCGGTCGGGCGAACCCCGCCACCTCCAGCTGCTGGGTGTGGTCGAGGCCCTTGAAGATCGGCACGAGGGAAACGCAGGTATCGCCGGTTGACATGGCTCAAGTATGCACCTGCTCGGTCCGTTCCTGCTTGACGTAGGTCAAGGACTCGGTGGCGGTTCCGGCGTAGCTTCGACTCATCGGCAACAACGCCGGAATGAATAGAAGGAACCGACATGACCACGCAGACCACCACCCGCACCATCCTCCGCGCCGAGGGCTTCAGCTGCCCCTCCTGCGTCGCCAAGATCGAGAAGGCCGTCGGCCAGCTCCCCGGCGTCGCCCTCGTGAAGGTCCACTTCGCCTCCTCGCGGATCGAGGTCGACCACGACGTCGAGGCCACCAGCGTCGACGACCTGGTCGCCGCCGTCGCCAAGGTTGGCTACACCGCCCGTCCGTCGGCTTTCTGAGGGGTTAGGTAGCCATGCATGCCCGTCTTCATCGCTGGGCGATCCCCGCCGTTTCCGGCGCCCTGATCGTCGTGGCACTGGTCCTCGGCCAGGTCGCTCCGTCCGTCGGCGAGTACTTCATGCTCGCCGCGGCGGTGGTGGCCGGCGCCCCCGTCGTCAAGAAGGCCTGGCTCGCCCTGCGGGTCAAGGTCATCGGCATCGACCTGCTGGTGGCCGTCGCGGCCATCGGCGCGATCGCCATCGCCAACTACTGGGAGGCCGCAGCCGTCACGTTCCTCTTCGCGTTGGGTCACGCCCTCGAGAACGCCACCCTCGCCAAGACCCGCTCCGCGCTGGCCGAACTCGTCGCGCTGGCACCCACCACCGCCACGGTGATCCGCGACGGCGAGCAGGTCGAGGTGCCCGCCCATACCGTCGAAGTCGGTGAAACGGTCATCGTCAAGAACGGTGGGCGGGTACCCGTCGACGCCGACGTGGTCAGCGGCCAGGCCGCCGTCGACGAGGCCGCCATCACCGGCGAGTCCATCCCGGTCGAGAAGTCGGCCGGCTCAGAGGTGTACGCCGGCACCATCGTCGCCGACGGCTTCCTCACCCTCAGCGCCACCGGCGTGGGCGCCGACACCACCCTGGCCCGCATCGTCCACCGCGTCGAGGAGGCCCAGGACGCCAAGGCCCGCACCCAGCAGTTCATGGAGCGGTTCTCCAAGTGGTACACCCCCGGCATCATCGCGCTGGCCGTCGTCGTGGGGCTCCTCACGATGGACCTCGAACTGGCGCTCACCCTGCTCGTCATCGGCTGCCCCGGCGCGCTGGTGATCTCCGTGCCCGTCGCCCTCGTGGCCGGCATCGGCCGCGCGGCCCGCGACGGCATCCTCATCAAGGGTGGCGAGTTCCTCGAGACCGCGGCCAAGATCGACGTGGTGGCGCTGGACAAGACCGGCACCATCACCCGCGGCGAGCCGCGGCTCACCGACATCATGAGCCGGACTCTTGGCGACGATGAGGTCCTCCGGTGGGCCGCCCAGGCCGAGGCGGGCTCCGAGCATCCCCTCGCCGTGCCCGTCCTCGACGAGGCCCGCGAGCGCGGGATCACCGTCCCTGCCGTCCCGGAGCACGTCCGCTCCGTGCCCGGCCACGGCGTGGTCGCGATGGTGCAGGGCCGCGAGGTCGCCGTCGGCAACCTGGCGCTCATGGAGGAGATCGGCGCGGAGTTGAGCTTCGCCCGGTCTGTCGTCGAGGAGTTGTCGTCAGCTGGCCAGACGCCGCTGGTCGTCGCTCTGGACGGCAACGTGATCGGGGCGCTCGGGGTCGCCGACACCGTCCGCGAGGAGGCCGCCGAACTCGTCGCCTCCCTGCACGCCGCCGGCGTCAAGCGCGTCCTGATGCTCACCGGCGACAACCAGCGGGTCGCTGATTCCGTCGCCGCCCAGGTGGGGATCGACGACGCCCGCGCGTCGCTGCTGCCCGAGGACAAGCTGGAGGTCATCCGCCAGCTCCAGGCCGAGGGCCACACCGTGGCCATGGTGGGCGACGGCGTCAACGACGCCCCCGCGCTCGCGCTGGCCGACGTCGGCATCGCGATGGGCGCCGCCGGCTCGCCGGTGGCCGTGGAGACCGCCGACATCGCGCTGATGACGAGCCGCCTCAGCCGCATCCCGGACGCGATCTCGCTGGCCAAGCGCACGGCCGGGGTCATGCGGGCCAACATCGTCATCGCCCTGATCACGGTGGGCACCCTGCTGGCCGGCGTCCTGTTCGGTGGTGTCACCATGGCGATCGGCATGCTCGTCCACGAGGCGTCCGTGCTGGTGGTCATCATCAATGCGATGCGCCTCCTGCGCCGCAGGAGCAGCGCCTCGCAGCCCCGGCTGCGCTCCCGGGTGGGCGACCGGCAGCTCGCCACGGAGCGGAAGCCTGAGCTGGTTCGCTGAGGCTTCCTGTCGAACCTGTGCGGCGTCCTGCCGCACAGGTTCGATCTGCTTCTCCCCGAGCGGCCCACGCGTCGATAGCATCGATCGGCAACAGAGCTGAAGGGGATCCGCATGCCGTGGTTGGAGATCGTCGGGTGGCTGGGCTCCATCCTGGTGGTGTGGTCGCTGACGCTCGGGCGGGTGCTGCGGTTCCGCTGGATGAACCTCACCGGGTCCGTCATCGCGGCCGTCTACAACGGGATCATCGAGGTGTGGCCGTTCATGGCGATGAACGCCGTCATCGTGCTGATCAACATCTACTGGCTCAGCCGCCTCTACCGCGAGCGGCACGACGCCGCCGTCTACGAGGTGGTCCCGGTCAGCCCGAACGACGCGTACCTGGCGCGGGTGCTCAGCGTGCACGCCGACGACATCGCGGCCACCCACACGGGCTTCCGGCCCGAACTCCTCAACCGGGGGGACCGCCACGCCTGGTTGGTGGTGCGCGGCGACGAGACGGTCGGGGTCACCGTGGTGCGTGACGCCGGCAACGGTGAGGGCATCGTCGAACTGGACTGGGTCAGCCCCCGCTTCCGCGACTTCACCCCCGGCGAGTTCGTGCACCGTCGCTCCGGCATCTTCGAGGAACTCGGCCTGGAACGGGTGGTGGTGGAGCGACCGGAGAAGCACCTGACGGAGTACCTCAGCCGGGTGGGCTTCGCTCCCGAGGGCGACCGCTGGGTGCGCGACGTGTGACACCGTTGCGCCACGCAACGATTTCGGACTGGAGTGGGCCGGGCGTACATTGGGCGGTTGTGACCAAACAGCCAACCCCCTTTGAATTCGCGACCATCCGGTGGGCATATTTCGGTCTCGTGGTCGGCATGTTCAGCGCCTCGATCTCGCAGACGATCGTCGGCCCCGCCATCCCGCGCATCGTCGCAGACCTCGGCGGCCTCGCCTGGTATTCGTGGCTCTCCACGATCGTGATGCTGGTCAGCGCCGTGGTCACCCCCATCTCGGGCAAGCTGTCCGACATCTTCGGCCGCCGTCGCTTCTACATCATCGGTCTGCTGCTGTTCATGCTTGGCTCCGTGCTCTCCGGCATGGCGTTCAGCTTCTGGTTCCTCATCGTCGCCCGCACCGTCCAGGGCATCGGCATGGGCATCCTCATGCCGCTGTCGCAGACCATCCTCGGCGTGCTGATCCCGCCGCGGCAACGCGGCAAGTACCAGGGCTACATGGGTGCGGTCATGGGCGCGTCGCAGGTGGCCGGCCCGCTGCTGGGCGGCTGGATCACCGACGTGTCGAGCTGGCGGTGGCTGTTCTACATCTCGATGCCCGTGGGCCTGCTCGCGCTGCTGATCATCCTGCGGCACCTGCACATCCCCGAGGAATCGGTGCGCGGGAAGATCGACCACGCGGGCATCTCCACCATGACCATCGGTGTGTCGGCGGCGCTGCTGGGCATCAGCCTGGGCGGGCAGAACGGCTGGGGGGAGCCGCAGGTCATCGTGCTGCTGTTGGTGGGTGTCGTCTTCAGCGTCGCGTTCGTCTGGGTGGAGCACCGGGCCGAGGAGCCCATCGTGCCGATGCACCTGTTCCGCAACAAGATCTTCACGTTCTCCACGGTGGGCGCGTTCTTCATGAACATGGCCATGATGGCGGTGCTGATCTACGTCCCGGTCTACGCCCAGGGCGTGCTGGAGGTCTCCGCCACGGAATCGGGGCTCATCCTGATCCCGATGAACGTGGTGCTGTTCGCCATGGGCATCGTCGTGGGCCAGCTCACCAGCCGCACCGGTCGCTACAAGGAGTTCGCCGTCTCCGGCGCCGTGGTGCAGGTGATCGGCGCGCTGTTGATGTTGCGGCTTGGCGAGGATTCCAGCCGTCTGGAACTGGTGGCCTCCACCGCGGTGCTGGGCTTCGGCTACGGCATGGCGTTCCAGATCTACGTGCTCGCGGTGCAGAACGCGGTGCAGCGGCGCGACCTGGGGGTGGCCACCTCCGCCCTCCAGTTCTTCCGCAACATCGGCAACACGCTGGGCACTGCCATCGCCGGCACCATCATGACCACGCACCTCATGAGCGGCATCGAGGAGCGCCTGACCCCCGAGTTGGAGGCGCGGGTGCCCACTGGCGGCCTCAACCCCAACGCGGTGCTGCATCCCGTTGACGTGCTCTACCTGCCTGAACCGCTGGCCGACCTCCTCCGCTCATCGCTGGGCGACGCCATGCAGGCGGTGTTCCTCATCCTGCCCGTGCTCACGCTGCTGTCGCTGGTGGGAACGATGTTCATCAAGGCCGTCCCCTTGCGTGACACGCTCGCCCAGCCGGAGGAGCGCGGACGCGAACTGCTCGACGCCACCGCCATGTCGGCACCGGACCAGGAGCGCGTGCGGCTCACGCCTGAGGACTCCCACGCCCGGAGCAAGGAGCGCATCCTGGGCGCCCACCTCGTGCTGCTCGCGGAACAGGTGCGCGACGACAACCCCATCCTCCGCGACGCCGTGGCCGAGTTCGGCGGCGGCGACCTGGGCAGGGGCCTGCAGATGCTGCGCTCCACCGGCACGATGCTGCTGACCGAGGACCCGGACCTGATCGACGAGCACGAGGCGTTCGCCGTCGAGATGTCGAAGCGTGGCCGCAGGGAGCGGATGCTGAGCGAGCAGATGACGGCGCGCCTCGACGCGGTGGCCGAGTTGGTGGCCCACCGGCCGACGGGGGACGTGACGCGCCCGCGGATCGACACCGCCGAGGGCATCGACGGCGCCGGGTTGCGTCGGGCCGTGATGATGCTCGACAGCGCGCTGGTGGCGGATATCGCCACCCGCCGCTGGGACCGACCGTGAGCAATTGGATGGGGTCACGGCGCGACACGCCGCGCGAGTTCAGGGGGTGAGTGCAACAGATCTGAAGGGGATGTGTTGTGTCGGTCGCGGAGAAGCGTGGGGTTGCCCTTGCCGGGTTGGCTGAGGGGCTCAGTGCGCGAGAAGTCGCACGGGGGTTGGGTATCTCGCCTGGGATGGTGTGGAGGTGGGCCAAACTCGAGGGTGTGAAGTTGCAGCATGGGCGGCTCGGGGGTGTGCCCGAGCTGCGGCCGCGGGCGGCGCGGGAGCCGCGTCGGGTGCCCGAGGGGGACTGGGTCGATTGCAATGGCAGGCTGACTCAGGCGGGTCGGATGGTGATCGCGATCCGGCTGAGCGAGGGACGTGGTGACACGTGGATCGCTGCCGAGTTGGGGGTGGCCCGTTCGACGGTGTGGCGGGAGCGTCAACGCGGATCCGTTGAGGGTAAGTACCGGTGGCGTCCCGCGCAGACACGTGCCGACCAGGCCCGGAAACGGCCGAAGCCTGGGAAACTGGCCCCTGGTAGCGCGGTGCGTGCTGAGGTGGTCGAGCGGTTGAAGCGGCGTGATTCTCCCGAGCAGATCTCGGGCCGGTTGAAACTCGAATTCCCTGACCGGGAGGACATGTGGGTGAGTCACGAGACGATCTACCAGGCGCTCTACATCCAGACCGCCGGGTCACTGCGTCACGAATTGACGGTTGACAAGGCGTTACGTCAGGGCCGCAGCAAACGTCGACCGAGATCGAAGCTGCCTGCTAAACCCCGGGGCTGGATCGGGGAGGACGCGGTCCTGGCGAAACGTCCCGAGGAGGCTGACGACAAGCGGGTGCCAGGCCACTGGGAAGGTGACCTGATCATCGGGTCGGATCTACGCTCCGCGCTGGTCACCCTCGATGAGCGTCACACGAAGTACACGATGATGCGGCGGGTCTGTGTCCATGACACCTTCACCGTCACCGACATCCTCACGATCATGGCCCGAGAGTTACCCGCTTCGCTGTGGCGCTCGTTGACCTGGGACCAGGGCGTAGAGATGGCCGCCCATCACCGATTCACCGACGAGACCTCCTGCAAGGTGTACTTCTGTGATCCCCACTCCCCGTGGCAGCGTCCCACCAACGAAAACAGCAACGGACTCAAGCGTCAGTACTTCCCCAAGGGCACCGACTTCACCCGTGTCACCGACGCAGAAGTCGCCGCGGCCGAGTACGAACTCAACACCCGCCCCCGGAAGGGCTTGGATTACGAGACCCCTGCTGAGAAACTGGCCAAACTAGTTGGTGTTGCACCCACCGATTGAATCCGCCCCGGGAAATGCGGCCTGATCAGGCGGCGACCCCATCCAATTGCTCACGGATGGTCAGCGCGGCGACCCGCCCCGCCCGGGTGGCGCCGATCGTCGAGGCCGAAGGGCCGTAACCCACGAAGTGGATCCGGCCGTCGACGGCCGACGTGGTGAAGGTGTGCGGATCCCGTGGCGCGAGCAGTTCGATGCCGCCCTCCGGGGAGCGCAGCCGCATCGGCGCCAGGTGGCCGATGCTGGGCCGGAAGCCCGTGGCCCACAGCAGGACGTCGGCCGGCTGGAACGATCCGTCGGCGAAGCGCACGCCGTCGGGCTCGATGCGGGTGAACATGGGCCGACGGGCGGCGTAGACGCCCAGGTCGGCCGCCTTCTGCTCCTGAGGACGCAACATCAGGCCCGTCACGCTGACCACTGACTCCGGCGGCAGACCCCGCTTGACGCGCTCCTCGACGAGCGCGACGGCCTCGCGCCCGGCGTCGGGATCGAACTCGGTGCTGCGCCACACGGGCGGCCGGCGGGTGACCCAGGTGAGGTCCGCCCGCCCCGCGAGCTCGCCGAGGAACTGCACGGCCGAGGCGCCGCCGCCGACGACGACCACCTTCTTGCCCGCCAGCGCGGCCGGCCCGGGGTAGTGGGCGGTGTGGAACTGCTCGCCGCGGAAGGTGTCGGCACCGGGGTAGTACGGGATGAACGGCGTGTCCCAGGTGCCGGTGGCGTTGATCAGGGACCCGGCACGCCAGGTGCCGCGGGTGGTGTGGACCAGCAGGTCGCGGGTGCCGGGGTCCGACTCCACGCGGCTGACGCGCACCGGCCGCTGGACGGGCAGGTTGAAGCGCCGCTCGTAGTCAGCGAAGTATTCGGGCACCTCGACGTTGGCCCGGGCCGCGCTGTCCCAGGCCGGCACGTCGGTGCCCGGGAGGTCTGCAACGCCGTGCACGTCGAGCATGGTGAGCGAGTCCCAACGGTGCTGCCAGGCGCCTCCGGGTGCCGGGTTGGCGTCGAGGACGACGAAGTCGATGCCGAGGCGTTGCAGGTGGTGGGCCGCGGACAGCCCTGCCTGTCCGGCCCCGATCACGACGGTGTCGACGTTCATGTCAGGTACAACCATACTTGAACATTCAATATTCCGCGTCGGGGTGCGGGTCAAGGCAGAGTGAAGTCAAGGCAGAGTGAAGTTGTGCAGGAAGTCCGCTGCACAACTTCACTCTGCCTGAGCCTGGGCCTCGATGACCTCGAGGATCGCCGGGCGCAGCTCTGCGGGCGTGATCACGCGGTCCACGGAGCCCACCTCGACGGCCCGGTGGATGGAGTGCACACCGTCGAACTCGGCCGCGATCTCGGAGATCTTCTCGGCCCGCACCGCGGCCCGGGCGTCGGCGAGTTCCAGCTGCAGCGGGGCCCGGTCCTGCGGCGCCGCCTCCTGCAGGCGGTTCTCGAGCTCCCGGACCCGGGCGTCGGCCGCCGTGCGCTTCGCGACGTCGCCCGCGAAGACGACCGCCGCGGCAGGTGCGCCGCCCAGCACCGAGGCGTAGGAGCCCTCGATGGCCAGCACGGTCATGTTCTCGTTGAGTTGCTTGGAGAACACGACGAACGCGCCGCCGTGGTAGCGCGAGATCACCACGAAGACGATGGGTCCGTCGAAGTTGACGATGGCCCGGCCGATCTCCGCGCCGTACTCGAGCTGCAGGTTGCGCATCGACTCCGGCGAGCCGTCGAAGCCGGACAGGTTCGCCAGCACCACGAGCGGACGGTTGCCCGACGCGGCGTTGATGGCGCGGGCCGCCTTCTTCGACGAGCGCGGGAACAGCGTGCCGGCGGTGAAGGTGTCCGGGCCGTCGGTGGGCGGGAAGCCCGCGCGCAGGACCGGCTTGGACTCGATGCCCAGCACGCTCACCGAATGGCCGCCGATCCGGGCGTCCACCACGACGGCGGTCTCGGCGTCGGCCATCCCGGCCCAGCGCTCGACCCGCGGGTGGTCCTGGTCGCACACGGCGGCGATGACCGAGCGGATGTCGAACGGCTTCTTCCTGTCCGGGTTGTGCTCGCGGGAGAAGATCTGGCCCACCGTCGCGAAATCGGAGCCGTCGCACTGGTGGGGGAAGTCCGAGATGTCGCGGCTGCCCGGGTCTGAGGTTTCGGCCCGACGCGGCCCCGTCTCGCCGGGGGCGACGTAGGTGTGGTCGTAGTGCGACATCAGGATGCCCATGGCGGCGCCCAGGTTCGGCGCCCAGTACTGGGCCTGGCCGTTGGGGCCCATCACGCGGTCGTAGCCGCCGATGCCGAAGTTGTCCTCCGCGGAGACGCCGCCGGAGAAGTCCAGCGACTGCTTGCCGGTGAGCACCATCGCCGAATCCGGCGTCATGACGAGGATGCCCTTGGTGTGCATCAGCATGGTGGCCTCAGCGTTCCAGTACGGTTGGGCGCCCACGTTGATCCCGGCGACCACGACGTTGATCTCGCCGCCCGCCTGCGTGAACTCCACGATCCGGCGCAGCGCGGCGGCCACCCAGTCCATGTTCTCGGTGCCCGACTCCATGGAGATGCGGGCGCCGGAAGACAGCGTGAACCACTCGACGGGGACGCCCATCTCCTCGGCCAGGTTGATGGCGGCGATGATGCGTGCGCACTCGGGCTCGGCGACTGCGCCCAGACCCTTCGTCGGGTCGCCGGACAGCACGATGCGGGTCATGCCCTCCGGGTGCAGCGCGGTGAGGGTGGTGACGCGGGCGCAGATGATGCCGGCCTTGTTGCGGCCGGGCTCGCGGTCCACCTCCACCAGCCGACCGTCGGCGTCCAGGTCCAGCTCGACGAGGGAGCCGCCCTCGCCGGCCAGGCTGGCCGACAGTTCGTACGGGTACACCAGCCCGCGACGGCGTGCGCGGAGCACCTTGCCCGCGTAGTCGTCGAGGGGCTTGAGCGGCTCGGACGGCGGTGCCGTCACCGAGGTCGTGACCCCGGAGCCGGGCTTGGCGTGAAAGCGGACGGCCAGGGGCTGCAGCTCCTCGGCGCCCTCACCGTCGCGGGTCAGGAAGCGGGCGTGGCAGAGCACCTCTTCGATGCCGGCGCCGTCGGACAGCGGGGTGATGCGGTCCTGCAGGGGCTTGATGTCGTTGACGGTGAGGTCGACGGGCGGCCACACGTAGACCCACACGTGGTTCATGTCGAGCTTCGACCCGGCCGAGCCCCGTGCGGAGCGGGTGCGGCGGATCGCCTCGAGGCAGTTGGAGACCGCCCGCTCGGCGTGCGGCAGGCCGATGAGCCGGCCGGCGTCGTCGCGAACCACGCCGAGCTGGCGCACCTGGGCGATGGCCACCAGGCGGCGGTCGTCCGGGTTGGACTTGGCCACCGCTTCGTAGAGCAGCACATCCGCAGGGGCGGGGAGCCGCGTCGTGTCGAACTCGCGGAGGCGCCACAGGTCGAGGCGGCGGCCGGTCATGGGGTGGAGGGCGCGGACGTTGGTGTTCTCGCGGAGGGTGCGCACGCCGTCGATGTCGTCGAAGGTGAATGCGCGGTACTCGACGGTGCCGTCGGCCAGGCAGACGCCCACCGCCACACGCTGGGTGGCCGGATCCCAGGCCCAGGTGTTGAGGAGCTCGGCCAGCTCGACGCCGATGCCCTCTTCGTCGGGGGTCTCCGGCCAGGCGACGTAGAGCTCGGCCACAGCGTCGTAGCCTTCGGGGCGGGCCGCGAACTGCTCGTTGACCAGGCGCTCCAGGGCGCCGTCGGTCAGTTCGTCACGGGTGCCGACGGTGGTGACGAAGCGGCGGGGGCGCCCTTCGAGCAGGTAGTCGGCGATGACGACGGAGCGTCCGTCGACGGCGAAGCGGCGGATGTTGCTGAGGTCGTAGTCCGCGTAGTACTTCTGCAGTAGCACCTCCAGCATGGGTTCGTGGGCGGGCACGCCCTGCGCGAGCCTGGTGGCGAGGTAGTTCGCCGTCCACTCGTGCACGCCGGCGAGCTTGGCGACGCGCTCCTCGTAGTCGACGGCCTCAGGGTTGGCGACGAGCGCCTCCAGCTCGGCGCCGAAGCCGGCCAGGACGGAGGCCCGCTCAGCGTCGACCTGCGGTTGGTCGAACCAGCGGAACCTGACCGAGCGGGCCATGTCGCCGATGACGGGGAAGCGCAGCTGGGTGGCGCGCAGGAGGCGCTCGAGGTCGGCGCGGGCGGAGGCCGCCCTGTCGGCGTCGGGCGCGGGCTCGTCGATCCAGCGGTCGAGGATGCCCAACACGATGGGGACGTCGGCGGCCTGACGCTTCTGCGCCAGGAAGACGCGGAACACGGCCTGCTCCAGTGCGGGGAGGCGGTCCAGGGAGTCGACGCCGTAGTGGCTGAGCACGCGGCCGAGGCGATTGATGAACTGGCCGGGGAGGCCGGCGCGCTCCGCGTCGAGGGTGGTGAGGTAGCGGTGGAAGTGTTCGCGGTCCGAGTGGACGCGCAGTTCCGTGTTGTCCTGTTCGCCGACGGGGCGGTTGCGCGACAGCTCGGCGAGGTCGGCGAACAGCGCGATGAGTTCGATCTCGCCGGGGAGGGTGTCGATGCCCTGCGCGCGGGCCTCGTCGCGGGCGGCCAGGTAGGCCTTGAGCGTCTTGGCGGCCGGGTCGACGTCGTAGCCCATGAGGACGGCCGAGAGTTCGGCGCGCAGCTGCGCCAGCCGCGTGGCCGCGTCGACTTCCTGCGCCTCGGGGAGGTCGACGGCGTTGGTCTCGTCGACGGCCACGCCGCCGTTGCCGTTGCCGAGGGGCTCCAGGCGCACCAGCGGCGCCATCGACTCCACCTGCGAGCCGGTCATCACGTGCAGCTCCTTCACCCGGGCCGCGAACGGGGCGGGGATGACGGTCTCCATCTTCATGGACTCGAGCACGACGACAGGGGCGCCGGCCTCCACCTCGCTGCCGACGGACACGGGGGTGGCGACCACCAGGGCCGGGGCGGGGGAGCGGAGCACGCCGCCCTCGTCGCGGGAGACGCGGTGGGTGACGCCGTCGACCTCGATCAGGTGCACGGGGCCGTGCGTGGCCGTCACCAGGCGGAAGCGCTCTCCGTTGACGGTGATGCGGCCGTGTACCTCGTCGAGCTTCTCGACGGCGACATCCGCGGTGTTGCCGTCCACGGTCACGCGGTAGCGGCCGGGGCCGGTGGCGTAGGCGGTCACGGAGTGGACGACGCCGCGCAGCTTCAGGTCGACGGTGAGGCCGGACTTGTGTTGCGTCTGGGGGCGGCCGCCGTGGGCGGTGGTGAGCAGTCGCTCGGTCTCGACGTGGACGTTGTCGTCGTAGCCCTCGATGGCCGCGGCCACCAGCGCGATGCCGGC
This sequence comes from Tessaracoccus zhenghani, assembly GCF_054552775.1. NCBI lineage: Bacteria > Bacillati > Actinomycetota > Actinomycetes > Propionibacteriales > Propionibacteriaceae > Tessaracoccus > Tessaracoccus zhenghani. The sequence goes on from NZ_CM137275.1 coordinate 2,336,260, forward strand.
GTGCTCGTCGGCGACGAGGCCACCCTCGGCGCGCACCCGGTCGATCCAGCCGGTGTCCGCCCACGCGACGGCGGCGGCGCGCCGGCCGGAGGCCTCGGCGCCCGTGACCTCGGGCTGGGCGAGGAGTTCCAGGATGAAGCTCTTGTTGGTGGCGCCACCCTCGATGACGACGGTGGTCTCTGCCATGGCGCGGCGCAGGCGACCCAGCGCTTCGGTGCGGGTGCGGCCGTAGGCGATGATCTTGGCGATCATGGAGTCGAAGTCGGCGGGGATGGAGTCGCCCTCGGCGACGCCGGTGTCGACGCGGATGCCGGGCCCGGCGGGGAGGTCCAGGCGGGTGATGAGGCCGGGCGAGGGCGCGAAGTCGCGGTCAGGGTCCTCGGCGTTGAGGCGGGCCTCCACGGCGTGGCCGAACTCGACGGGCTTGCCTTCGAGCTTGTCGCCGGCGGCGATGCGGATCTGGGCCTTGACCAGGTCGAAGTCGTTGGTCTCCTCGGTGATGGGGTGCTCCACCTGGAGGCGGGTGTTCACCTCGAGGAACGCGAACTGACGCTCGCCCGGGTGGTAGAGGAATTCGACGGTGCCGGCGCCCTTGTACCCCACCGCGAGCGCGAGGCGTTCGGCGGAGGCCTTGATCTCGTCGTTCTGCTCGGGCGTCAGCAGCGGCGAGGCGGACTCCTCGATGACCTTCTGGTTGCGGCGCTGCACCGTGCAGTCGCGCACGCCGACGGCCCAGGCGGTGTCGCCGTCGGAGATGAGCTGCACCTCGACGTGGCGGGCGCCGGTGACGAGCTTCTCGAGGAAGACGACGCCGGAGCCGAAGGCGCGCTGCGCCTCGTCGCGGGTGCGCTGGTAGGCGTCGGCGAGGTCTTCGGCGGAGTCGACGCGACGGATGCCGCGGCCGCCACCGCCGGCGGTCGCCTTGAGCATGAGGGGATAGCCGACGGCGTCTGCGGCGGCCAGCGCGTCGTCGAGGGTGTCGACCCCGCCGCGCGACCACGGCGCCACGGGGACGCCGACCTCTTCGGCGATCAACTTCGAGCCGATCTTGTCGCCGAGTTTGCGCATGGCGTCGCCCGAGGGGCCGATGAACGTGATGCCGAGCGACTCGACGAGGTCCGCGAAGGCGGGGTCCTCGGCGACGAAGCCCCAGCCCACCCACACCGCGTCGGCGCGGGCCTCGGTCAGCACGCGGCCGAGCAGGTCGTGGTTCAGATAGGGGCGCTCCGACGCCGGCCCGAGCGGGTAGGCCTCGTCGGCCTCGCGGGCGAACATCGCCGAGCGCTCCGCGTCGGTGTAGAGCGCGACGGTGACGATGGGCTTCCGGTCCGGATGTTCCGCATTGAGATCGCGCACGGCGTGGATGAGCCGCATGGCGGCCTCTCCACGGTTGACGATGGCGATGCGTCGAAACATTCGAACCTCCTGGCACGACAACAGCCCCCGGTTGGGGGTTGGCGACAATCTGTCAGGTTAACGGCTCGTTTGGAAAACGACATGGCCATCTTGTCAGGGAATTTTCGGGCGCTCCACGCGCAAACCAAATCTCGACGCACAACTTTGTTCGAACCCGACAGCAGCGGCCGATGGGCATGGGGTATGGGGCCACCTCGTGCGGAGGCGTTCGAAGATCCCGCCGCACTTCACCTGGCTCACTCGGCCGCCCCGGGTCGGGCCCGGTAGCTGTCCTTCAGGCGGCCCCGCCCCCTCGGATCGGGGAGGAAACCGGTTGCCCGGCACCTGGCCCACCATGCGCGATGCCAGCGACTCGAGGCTGGACGTGCACGTCTACTTCTGCAACGACGCCCGCGGACACGCTCCCACGACGCCGTGCGACTGCTGAGCAGGCTCACACCTGAACAACCGGGGGACTTTGTCCAAGGTTTCGCCAATAAAGACCCGTTCGTGCCCTAGGCTTCCGACATCATGGCCTCGCGGTCATCCGCATCCCAGACGGAATCCAGGTGGTGGGCAGAGTGAGCCTCGTCAACAACAATCCCGATCTACAGCCGTCGAAAGCTGAACTGGTCATCTCCAAAGGATGGGTCCAGGGCATCGCCCTGGTCTTCGTCTTCGGTTTCTTCGTGATGGGCTTCCTCGCCTACCGCACCTACACCGACGGCATGCCCCTCCCGCAACAGGTGGTGAGCGAGTCAGGGGAGGTGGTGTTCACCGAAGAGGAGATCACCTCCGGTCAACAGATCTTCCTCCGACGGGGGCTCCAGCAGTACGGCTCCATCATGGGCCACGGCGCGTACCTCGGCCCCGACTACACGGCCGAGTACCTGCGCCTCTCCACCGAGCACGTCACCGAACAACTGCGTGACGGCGGCGTGCAGGATCCTTCGGCGGCCACCGTCGAGCACATGCGGGAGAACCGCTACGACGAGAGCACCGGCGTGCTGGTCTTCACTCCCGAGCAGATCAGCGCCTTCGAGATGCTCAAGCAGCACTACGCAGACTTCTTCGGCACCGATTCCACCAAGTACGGCTTGATCCCCTCGGCGATCACGGACCCGGACCAGATCCACGATCTCACCGCCTTCTTCGGCTGGACGGCCTGGGCCAGTTCCGCGGACCGCCCGGGGCACGACTACTCCTACTCGAACAACTGGCCGCCGGAGCCCCGCGTCGACAACCGCCCGACGGCGGACATCCTCGTCTGGTCGGCCATGTCGCTGATCGCACTGCTCGCGGGCCTCGGCGCACTGTTCGCCCTGTACGGCAGGTGGAGCAAGAAGATCGGCTGGCAGTCGAGCGAGACACCCACCTTGTCGTTCCTGCAGCCCGGCAAGGTGGGCATCACGAAGGCCCAGAAGGCCACCGGTTGGTTCTTCTTCGTCGTGTCACTGCTCTTCCTGGCGCAGGCGACACTCGGCGCCGCCGTCGAGCACTACCGCGCGGAGATCGACAGCTTCTTCGGTATCGACCTGGCCCGCATCCTCCCGTTCAACCTCGCCCGCACCTGGCACCTGCAGTTGTCGCTGCTGTGGACGGCCGCCGCCTTCCTGGCCGCCGCCATCTTCCTGGCACCGATCATCTCCGGCCGCGAACCGAAGCGTCAGCACTGGCTGGCCTACGGCCTCCTCGGCGCGCTCACCGTGGTGGTGCTCGGCATGCTGGGTGGCACGGCGATCAGCACGTTCGGCCCCGAATGGGCAGAGGGCTCGATCTTCTTCGACCAGCAGTGGGAGTATCTGGACCTGCCGAGGTTCTGGCAGATCCTGCTGGTGATCGGGCTCTTCATCTGGATCATCATCATCTACCGCGCCATCCGCTCGCGGCTGCGCTCCGAGTCGAAGTTCAACATGCCGTGGCTGTTCTTCTACTCGGGCCTGGCCATCCCGGCCTTCTACGCCGTCGGGCTCCTCGCCACCAACGGCACGCACCTCACCGTCGCCGAATTCTGGCGCTTCTGGGTGGTGCACCTGTGGGTGGAGGACTTCCTCGAGTTGTTCACCACCGTGATGGTTGCCTACATCTTCGTGATGCTGGGTGTGGTGCGGCGCAAGATCGCCATCCAGATCATCTTCCTCGACGTCATCCTCTACTCGCTCGGCGGCGTGATCGGCACCATGCACCACCTGTACTTCTCGGGCACCCCCGTGGAGCACATGGCGCTGGGCGCGTTCTTCTCCGCCCTCGAGGTCATTCCCCTGACGTTCCTGACGGTGGAGGCCTGGGCCTTCCTGCAGTTGGGTTCGAAGCAGGAGTCGCGCAGCAGCGCGCCCTTCCCGCACCGGTGGGCCGTCATGTTCCTGGTGGCCGTGGGCTTCTGGAACTTCGTGGGCGCCGGCGTGTTCGGCTTCCTGATCAACCTGCCGATCGTTTCGTACTACCAGATCGGAACCGCGCTCACGGCCAACCATGCGCACGGCTCGATGATGGGCGTCTACGGCATGCTCGCCGTCGGCATGGCGCTCTTCGCGCTGCGCTACATCATCAAGCCGGAGAAGTGGTCGGACCGGATGGCGAAGATCTCGTTCTGGTGCCTCAACATCGGCCTGGCCTGGATGGTGTTCGCGACGCTGCTGCCGCTGGGCGTGCTGCAGCTGTGGCACTCGGTCAACGAGGGCTACTACGAGGCCCGGACGCTGGGCTACATCGCCGAGCCCGGCAACGTCATCCTCGAATGGCTGCGCATGCCCGGTGACGTGGTGTTCCTCGTCGGCGGCATCCTGCCGTTCGTGTGGCTCGCCTGGTGCGGTATCCGCCACGCGATCCCCGCCACCGTCACCGTCATGGAGCCCGAGACGCTCTTCGTCATCGAGCACGACGAGGCCAAGGAGGACCGCACCGGTCTGCCGGTTCAGGCCGGCGTCGTCGCCGACGAGCTGCCGCCCAGCCGCAGTCGCTACGCCTCGGACAGGCGGGTTCCTCCCGAGAATGAGGACCTGTCATGATCGACATCGAGATCGCCGCCTGGCTGGGCGCGGGCTACGGGCTGGTGCTCCTGCTGGTCGCCTACGGCATCGACTCGTTCGCCAGGCGGGCGCAGAGCCGCACGCAGGACGACCGCAACGGCGGTTTCGTCTACCACAAGAGTCACGACGCGTGGCTCTGCCCGGAGGACCAGTGGCTGTACCCGCGGTCCTTCGACCCGGACAACCGCGTGATGCGCTACCGGGGCAGCCCGCTGGTCTGTAACTCGTGCCCCGTCAAGGACAGTTGCACCGAATCCGACGACGGGCGCGAGATGCGCCGGTCGGTGGACCCCTGGCCCTCGTCGGAATCCGCGCGTTTCCACCGCGGCATCGCCTGCTCCGTGACGGTGCTGGCTGTCGTGTGGCCGGCCGTGACGGCGCTGGTGGTGGAGAACTGGACCAGCCAGGTGCTGGCCCTCGTCGCCGCGGTGTTGATCGCCGCGGGGTCGGTGCCGCTCTGGCTCTTCCTGCGCCACACCCCGGCAGACCCCCTGGGCGCGGTCGTCAGGACCGCGGACCAGACCCAGCGGGACCGCGAGGCTGCGGCCGCAGCCCTGGCCCGCCAACGCAGCAGCTACGCATCAGACAGGAGAGCTGACCATGCCAACTGAGGTCGTTCTGGCAATTCTCGCGTTCCTCCTTGTGGTCGCGTTCCTCATCTCTTCCTTCCGGATCGTCCGGGAGTACGAACGGGTGGTGGCCTTCCGCATCGGGCGGTTGCGCGGCGCCCTCGGCCCCGGCCTGGTGTTCCGCCTGCCGTTCCTCGACAAGCTGGTCCGGGTGGACCTGCGGACGGTCACCCTGACCATTCCTCCGCAGGAGGTCATCACCAGGGACAACGTCACGGCCCGCGTCAACGCCGTGGTGATGTTCCGGGTGACAGATCCGGTGCTGTCGGTGATGTCCGTGGAGAACCACGCCGTCGCCACCTCGCAGTTCGCGCAGACGACGCTGCGCTCGGTCGTCGGCCGGGCGGAACTCGACACGCTGCTCGCCCACCGGGCAGACCTCAACGAGGACCTGGCCCACTCGATCGCCACTCAGACGAAGGAGTGGGGCGTCGAGGCGTCGGTGGTGGAGATCAAGGACGTGGAGATCCCGGAGATGATGCAGCGGGCGATGGCCCGGGAGGCCGAGGCCGAGCGCGAGCGTCGCGCCAAGGTGATCAGCGCCCGGGGCGAACTCCAGGCGTCGGTGGAACTGCGCGACGCCGCCCTCACGCTCAGCGAGGCGCCCGCCTCGCTCCAGCTCCGTTACCTGCAGACCCTGCTGGAACTCGGCGCGGACCAGAACTCCACCGTCGTCTTCCCGCTGCCGATGGACATCGTCGGCCCGCTCGTACAGGCCGTGAAGAAATTCAACGGAGACGACGACGCCACCCCGCCGGCCCGCAAGCCGGGCCTGGCCGTCGTCGACCGCCCCTTGGAAGGATGATCCCGATGACAGATCTCGATCCCGTCGTGACCGGGCGGCCCGTCCGCCTGGTGCCCACCGCGCCCGGCTTCTGGATGCTCACGCTCGGCGTGTGCATCGCCGCCCTGGCCCCGCTGCTCGGCTTCCTGCTCGGCGTCATGCGCCAGCGCCCGCAGGAGGACGTGCTTTTCAGCCCGCTCTACATCGGCCTGTTCGTCGGCGTACTCGTGGGCGGTGCTGGGGTGGTCCTGGCCGTCCTGGGCGGCATCCGCCTGTGGCGCCACCTGCGTCACGCTCGGAACCTCGAGGACGAAGCCACAGAAGCGGTAGCGTGAGCGCCGTGAGCATCCTCGACGACGCGGCCCAGGCGACCTCCGCGCCCCCCGCAACCCGGTTCCGTTCGAACGGCGCGCCGGACCGGTTCATGCGCCGTCTCCTCGGCGTGACCGAGGCGGACACGGCTTCGGGCGCCGGAGCGCACGCCGCGTTCCGCGTGTCCGTGATGTTCTCCGGGGTGCGCTGCCTGATCACCTACCTGCTGATCCCGGTGCTCGTGCCGGTGCTCAGCCTGGCGGGCTGGGTGGCGGCCCCCATCGGCATCGCCCTGTGCGTCTACGCGGTGGTCAACGGAATCGTCAGCATGAAGCGGTTCTGGCGCTCCGACCACCGTCAGCGCTGGATGTACACCGGCTTCATGGCGGTGGTGTTCGTGGTGCTGGGCGTGGCACTCGTATCTGATCTCAGCCGATTGGGAGGCATGTCGTGAGCACCGAGAACCGGGAACAGTTCGACGTCGAGAAGTACCAGGCGGAGCACAAGCAGCCCAGCGAGGCGGAGAGCGCCATCCTGACGATCCTGCTGTTCGTCTCCATGGTGGTCTTCGCCGTGGGCTGCACGATGTTCGGCTGGTTCCAGTAGGTCGCCGCAGGCGGGTGCTCCACGTTCACCTGCTCACGGCCAGATGTCGATCTCGCATCCCTTGTCGACGAGCGGCTTCAGCTGCGCCAGGTTGGAGATGGACGGGTTCCCGGCCAACCAGAGCTGCTGCAGCGACGTGAGGCCCTTCAGGGGGGCCACGTCCCCCAGGTAGTTCTCCCTCAGGTACAGCATCTCCAGCTTGGTCAACCCGGCGAGGGGGCTGATGTCGTCGATGAAGTTGTCGCTGAGGTTTAGCCACGTGAGTTTGGTCAGCCCGCGCAGTGGCGTCAGGTCGTCCACCGAGTTCGTCTCGAGGTTGACCTGGGTGAGGTTCGTCAGCCCGCGCAGCGGCGAGAGGTCCTGGATGTCGTAGTTGTGGCCCAGCCCGAGCGTCCACAGGTTTCGCATCCCCGCCACGGGGGAGAGGTCTGTGACGAGGTTGTCGCCGACGTCCAACGTCCAGAGGTTACGCCCGGCGAGGGGCCGGAGATCCTCGATGAGGTTGTCATAGGCCTTCAGGTGTTCGAGGTTGCGGACGCCGGCGAGCGGGGTCAGGTCGTCGACGAGGTTGTGGGTGATGTCCAGTTGGCTGAGCGTCGGGTGGTTGGCAAGAGGGCTCAGGTCGGTGATCTCGTTGTCCAGCAGCTGGAGCCCAGTCAGCCCGGCCAGCCGCTGGATACCCTCCAGGGTTTTCACCCCCTTGGCGTCGCAGATCACCATCGACGTTGAGCTGATGGCCCACTGCGCCTTGACGCAGGAGCGAAGAGCGGGGTCCTTGATGAAGTCGAACGTGGGCGCAGCGGGTTTCGGGGCGCTGAAACGGACCATGTTGTTCAGCAGCCACTGCGTGCGCCACTCGTAGCCGACGGCGGTCTTCGCGATGACGCTCGCCTCGATGTAGGAGCGGCACCCGCCCTGACCGGTCGCGGCGGTGTCGCACTCGGTGCGCCACTTTCGGCCGTCCGTAGAAGTCCACGTCGCGGTGCCGCCGACCTTCCCGTTGGCGGCGATCGGGTTGCCCGCCCACAGCGAACGCGGGGAGGCCTTGTAGGTGAGGTTGTTGAACGCCCAGCCGTTAACCGGAACGAACCGGCCGGCCTCGAACTTCACCACTGTCGCCTGGATCTCCGTGCGGCAACGCTCGGTGGAGGAATAGGGCTCGCAAGCGGTGTGCCAGACCCGGCCGTTCACGGTGTGCGTCCCGGGCGTGATGTAGACGTCGACGCTTGCCTTCGCCGGTGTTGAGCCCATCACGAGGCCCGCGGCGGCAAGAACGATGCTGGCCGTGAGTGCGCCGAGCCTACGTAACCCAGTGGTGGTGCTCATGGTCCCCCCTTGTGCGGAGTCCGACCGTCGAAGCCCGCGTGCGAGGTATTAGATCACGCCATGACTAGCGGTGGGAGCGCGGGGCGGCGAAGTGAACGACCGGCTGGGTAGCTGAGGGGCCCGTTGTCGCCTTGGGATAACGCGCCGATCTCGCTCCAGGAGCGAGATCGAGACGATTTCCCAAGGTGAGAATCCATCACCTGTTCAGCGCAGCGTCAGCGAGCGTGCCCGCTGCGCGACCCGCCCGTCGCCGAGTTCGCCCTGACGGGCCGGTCGGCCGCGGTAGGCCTCGATCAGGGCCGCCACCACCCGGGGGTCGGAGTCGATCTGGCTCACGCCCACCTGGAGTTGGGTCTTGTCGGTGGGGATCAGCAAGCGGGCGCCCTTGATCTCCGGCGCGCCGCTGAGCTGGGCCCACGGCACGCGGGTCTCCTTGCCCATGCTCGCGACGGTGGTTACATGGCTGGGTGAGAGCACCAGACCGGGCGGGTTCCGGTACGCGAACCAGCCGTCGGCGATGCCCCACCCGACGATCAGCGCCAGCATGACGGCGAAGCTCATGCCGCCGTCGTCCGTGAGGTAGCCGGTCAGGCGCAGGGTGATGTCGACGAGCACCACGATGCCGGCGAGGCCGGTCAGCAGCAGCGGAATGAGCCGCGACGACGGCGCCGGGCCGATCCGCGTCACGCCGTCGCCCAGCGAGAGGCGCAGGGTGCCCGAGCGACCGCGCCGGTTGAGGTACTGGGAGATGAGGATCGCCGAGAGCGCCAGGGTGATGGCCAGCGACGAGGTGACCAGCCAGGGCATCGCGTAGACGATGGCCAGCACCAGCGCCACGACCGCGAAGATCGGGAACAGGACGGTGCCCACCAACGCGGAACCGGGGAAGAGCGGCTCCTTCGGCGCATCGACTTCGATGACGGTGCGGGTCTCGTCCATGAGGTCCTCCGGGGTTGTGACTCCCTGCATCCTAGGGCCGCGCAGCGCGGGGGCAGACGCAGGACCGGCCCGCAGCGCGCTGGGGGACGCGCCGGGACCGGCCTGATCAGGGAGCGATGCGGGCTCAGTCGTCGTCGTGGTCGTCGTCCCGGTCGTCGTCCCGGTCATCGTCCCGGTCGTCGTCGTGGTCGTCGTCCCAGTCATCGTCGTCCCAGTCATCGTCGTGGTCGTCGTCCCGGTCATCGTCGTCGTTGTAGACCGGGGTGGAGGTGGTCTTCTTGACGGTGGCGGCCTTCGTCTTTGCGGGGGCGGCGACGGACGTCTTGGCCGGGGCGGGGGCCATGCCCGGAGCGGGGGTGGGCGAACTGTCGACGGTGGACGACAGCCCCTGCTCGTCGTCGCAGGTGTAATCGTTGTCGACGTCGTCGCACTGGTCTGTGCCGGTGATCACGATGGTCTCGGTGGCGGTTGGGGCGGGTGTGGTGGGGTCCGCGTCTGGGCTGGCGCATCGTCATCCACGTCGTCGTCATCGTCGTCATCGGTGGTCGGGGCCGGTGCCGGCCTGACCGGGGGCGCGGGCTTGACGGGCTGCGGAGCCACGGTCGTCCGGGTGGGCGCGGGAGTCGTCGTCGCGGGAGTCGTCGACGCCGTGGGGCGTCGGGCTGACCTCCGGTGTCGCAGTGGCCGCGTCGACGGTGGGGCTGGGCGTCGGCGAAGGGCTGGGAGTCGTCGTCGAGCTGCCCGGGGACGGCACGGCGGTGACCACGATGGCCGGCTCCGCCGGCGGTTGCGCGAGGGGCGCAGCGAGCGCGACCACCAGCCAGCCCACGAGCAGACCGGCCACGACGGCCGCGGCCACCAGCCCGGCCGTCACCCCGCGCTTCCTGTCCATGCACTTGCCTCCTGCCTCTAGTGAAGGGTGCCAGGATGAAGGGGAGCGGAACGGCAGATGAGAAGACTCTCATCTGCCGTTGTGGCTGCGGTCCTCAGCGGCTGCGGCTCAGAGCCCTTCGCGCTTCGGGATGGTGAGCACCAGGGGCTTGTTGACCTCGGCGAAGAAGTCGTTGCCCTTGTCGTCGACCACGATGAACGCCGGGAAGTCCTGCACGTCGATCTTCCAGATCGCCTCCATGCCGAGCTCTTCGTACTCGACGACCTCGACGTGCTTGATGCAGTCCTGTGCCAGCCGGGCGGCGGGGCCGCCGATCGAGCCCAGGTAGAAGCCGCCGTGCGTGTCGCATGCGTCGGTGACGGCCTGCGAGCGGTTGCCCTTGGCGAGCATCACCATCGAGCCGCCGGCGGCCTGGAACTGGTCGACGTAGGAGTCCATCCGCCCGGCGGTGGTGGGCCCGAACGAGCCCGACGCCATGCCGGTGGGGGTCTTCGCCGGACCGGCGTAGTAGACGGGGTGGTCCTTCAGGTACTGCGGCATCTCCTCGCCCGCGTCGAGGCGTTCCTTGATCTTGGCGTGGGCGATGTCGCGTGCGACGATCAGCGGGCCGGTCAGCGACAGGCGGGTCTTCACGGGGTGCTTGGACAGCTCGGCCAGCACGTCTGTCATGGGCCGGTTCAGGTCGATGCGCACGACGGCGCCCTTCCCCGTGCCGGTCACTCCGTCGGTCTCAGCGTCGAGATCCTCATCGACGTGGTCCGGCATGAAGCGGGCGGGTTCGGTCTCGAGCTGCTCGATGAACACGCCCTCAGGCGTGATCTTGCCGAGGCACTGCCGGTCGGCGGAGCACGACACCGCGATCGCCACTGGGAGCGACGCGCCGTGGCGCGGCAGGCGGATGACCCGCACGTCGTGGCAGAAGTACTTGCCGCCGAACTGGGCGCCGATGCCCATCTTGCGCGTGAGCTCCAGCACCTCCTGCTCGAGTTCGACGTCGCGGAAGCCGTGCGCTGAGATGGAGCCCGTCGTCGGGAGGGTGTCGAGGTACTTGGCGGAGGCGTACTTGGCGGTCTTCATCGCGAACTCGGCCGAGGTGCCGCCGACGACGATCGCCAGGTGGTACGGCGGGCAGGCCGCGGTGCCGAGCGAGCGCAGCTTCTCCTCGAGGAACTTCATCATCGAGTCGGGGTTCAGGATGGCCTTGGTCTCCTGGTAGAGGTAGCTCTTGTTCGCGGAGCCGCCACCTTTGGCCATGAAGAGGAACTTGTATCCGGTCTCGTGCCCGGGCGCGGTGTCGGCGTAGAGCTCGATCTGCGCGGGCAGGTTGCTGCCGGTGTTGCGCTCCTCCCACATGGTGATGGGCGCGTTCTGGGAGTAGCGCAGGTTCAGCTTGGTGTAGGCGTTGTAGACGCCCAGCGACAGCGGCTTCTCGTCGGTGCCCTCGGTCAGCACCTGCTGGCCACGCTTGCCCATGATGATCGCGGTGCCGGTGTCCTGGCACATGGGAAGGATGCCGCCGGCGGCGATGTTGGCGTTCTTGAGCAGGTCGAGCGCCACGAACTTGTCGTTGGCGGAGGCCTCCGGGTCGTCCATGATGGTGCGCAGCTGCTGCAGGTGGGCCGGTCGCAGGTAGTGCGCGATGTCGTGCATCGCCGTCTCTGCGAGCAGCGTCAGTGCTTCCGGGGCGACCTTCAGGAACTGGCGTCCCTCGGGTCCCTCGACCACCTCGACACCCTCATGGGTGAGGAGACGGTAGGGGGTGTCGTCGCCCCCGATGGGCAGCATGTCTGCGTAGCGAAACTCCGGCATCGGACCTCCTTGTAAAGCAATCGATTCAGTCTCCCACGCACGATTGCGTGGGTTAGCGTGGGGGCATGTTGTCACTGAGCGGGAAGCGTGCCCTCGTCACCGGCGCCAGCAAGGGCATCGGGTTCGCGACGGCGAAGTTGTTGCGCCACATGGGTGCCGAGGTGACCATCGCCGCGCGCACCGAAGAGGACCTGCGGGTGGCTGCTGACCAGATCGGCGCCCGCTGGGTGGTGGCGGACGTCTCCACGATCGACGGTGTGCGCGCCGCCGTCGAGGCCGCCGGGGAGGTCGACATCCTGGTGTCGAACGCCGGCGGACCCCCGCCCGGCCTGCCGTCGGAGGTCACCGACGAGGGGTGGCACGCGGGTTTCGAGACCACCTTCATGTCGACGGCCCGGCTCGTCGACGCGGTGCTGCCGGGCATGCGCTCCCACGGCTGGGGCAGGGTCATCGCGATCACGTCGCTGACGGTGGGTCGCCCGTCGCTGACGCTGCCGGTGAGCAACGCCATGCGGGCGGCGGTCACCAACCATCTGCGCACACTGGCGCTCGAGGTGGGCGCCGACGGGGTGACCTGCAACACGGTGGCGCCCGGGTACACGGCCACGGACCGGCTCAAGCGGCTGCACACTGATCCCGAGGCGGCGGACGAGATCCGGCACAAGATCCCGGCGCGTCGCTTCGGCGAGCCCGAGGAGGTCGCGGCGGCGGTGGCGTTCCTCGCCTCCGAGGAGGCGGCCTACATCACCGGCCAGGAGATCCTGGTCGACGGTGGCTACTCCATCTGACGGCGGGCGGATCGGCGAGTCTAGGCTGAGGGGATGGACGAGCACCTGACAGAGCGCCAGAAGGCAGCGCGCATCCGCGCGGAGCTGAACGCGAGCCACGCCCGCAATGAGGCCGCCCGCGCAAAGGTGCTCATCGACGAGTTCCTCGTCGCTGCCCGGGAACAAGGTCTGGCGCCCCGCCCGCTGAAGGCCGTCACGCTGGACGGGCACACCGTCAAGACGGACAAGACCGGCTGGTACCTGCGCACCAACCACTCCGTCGCCGTCGACACCGAGGGCAACTACTACTCGCTCACGGTTCCCGGAGGGTTGATGTCGCGGTTCACGGGCGTGAAGTTGCAGCCGCAGTTGGCGCCGCTGGTCATCGGCCGCGGCGGCCGCGACGGTGAGACGGGCGACCTCAAGGAGTTCCTCGCCTGGGTGCTCGACGGCCACATCCCGCAGGCCTGACCGCGCGTCGTCGCCCCGCCGTCGTCGCCCCGCCACCGCGCTGGGCAGAGTGAAGTTGTGCACCAAGTCCGCTGCACAACTCAACAACGCTTGGGTGGGTCCGGCAGCCCGTAAGCTCGACGGCGTGACGAAGCGGATCTGGTGGGGCACCTGGCCCGGCGCGCTGGCGCTCGGGCTCCTGTCGCTGCTGCTGGTGCTGCCCGGGGCGCTCGCCGGGCTGCTGACGCTGCTGATCCCTGACACGGGCGGCGCCGGCGTGGACTTCGCCGTGGAAGAGGTGCCGCTCTGGCACCGCGTCTTCGGGATCATCTCCCTCGCCGCGGCCGTGGTGTTGCCGTTCCTGACGGTGCGTTGGGCCCGCCGCACCTGGCTCGGCTACGTCCTGCTCGCGCTGGGCCTGAGCTTCGTCTTCGGCGCCATCGGGCTGGGTCTCTTCGGCGTTGTCTGACGCAGCCCGGCGTGAGGGACAATGGACGCATGGGTTTGCTGGATTTCCTGGGGAAGCGCTCCGACGACGGGCTGAGCATCGATGAGACGCTGCTGGCACTGAGCAGGGGTGCCGTCCTGATCGACGTGCGCACCAAGGTCGAATACGAGGCGGGTCACGCACCCGGCGCGCGCCCGGTGGACACCGGGGCCCTCCACGACAACCCGGTGGACGCCATCCACGGCGACGACCCGCTGGCGGAGCGCGATGCGGCCATCATTGTCATGTGCGACACGGGGCTGCGTTCCTCCTTCATGGCCGCCCTGCTCCGTGAGAAGGGCCTCCTGGCCGAATCCGTGAGCGGTGGGTTGCGCGCCTGGGCGAAGGACGGCAACCCCGTGCTGCCCGGTCCGTACCGGGGCCGGCGATGAAGCGGCTGGTGGGGCTCCTGGCCGGCGCGGCCGCGGGCACCCTCGTGTCCGCCGGGGCGGCGTCGTACCTGATGGGCCGGCGCGAGATCGTCCGCCACGTCAACGACTACCGCATCCACTGGGGCGAGTCCCGCGACGGCGGCGAGGACGCCCTGCGCTACGTGGCGCTCGGCGACTCCGCGGCCCAGGGCGTGGGGGCATCCCAGGTGGACCACGGCTATGTGCCGCGGATCGGGCGCAAGCTCGCCGAGGTGACCGGCCGCGAGGTGCTGATCACCAACCTGTCGGTGAGCGGCGCGACCAGCGCCGACGTCGTGCGCGACCAGCTGCCGCAGTTCCGCGACCTCCCCTTCACCCCGGATCTGGTGACCCTCGACATCGGCGGCAACGACGTCGTGTTCCCCGGCCATTCGCCCGCGTCCTTCGAGGCGAACATGGACGTGGTCCTCGCGGCGCTGCCGGAGGGTTCCTTCGTCGCCGACGTGCCGTGGTTCATGGTTCCGGTGTTGGGCCGCCAGTCGCAGAAGATGGCCGCCGTCGCGTCGATCCTCATCGAGCGCCACAAGCACCACCTGGTGCCGCTGCACCGCGCCACCCGCGAGGCGGGAACCTGGCGCTACCACCGCTACACCGCGGGGGACTGGTTCCACCCCAACGACCTCGGCTACGAGGGGTGGGCCGACGCCTACTGGACCGCCATCGAGGCCAGCGGGGTCGTCGAGAGGCTGCTGCCGACGGATTGAGCGGTCGTTCCCGCCGCGTCGGGCGGTTTGGGATCGGCAGCCCGCAGCCGGTAGTCTGGCTCCTTGGCTGACCCCAGGTCAGTTTTGCCCTCCTGCCGCGGGACAGACTCGCGGCCGTTAGTCCGAAGGAGGTGGGGCTGAAGCATGCGCAAGTACGAGGTTATGGTGCTCATCGACTCAGATGTCGACGAGCGTCAGGTCCCCGCGCTGGTCGAGAAGCATCTCGAAGTCATCACCAAGGGTGGTGGCACCGTCGACAACCAGGACATCTGGGGACGTCGTCGGCTCGCATACGACATCAACAAGAAGTCCGAGGCTATTTACGCCGTCCTGCAGGTGACTGCGGATCCGGCGACCGTTGCTGAGATGGATCGCCTGATGACCATCGACGAGCGGGTTGTGCGCACCAAGGTGCTGCGCCGCGAGGACTGAGTTTTCCACAGCAAAAATACTGAGTGGAAAATTGTCGGCGCCACCGGCCAAAGTGGTAGACAGATAGATTTTCACTCAGACCTCGACGGCAAGGCCCAGGCTGCGTCGTCACCAAGTCCGAACTTATCGGAGGCATCAGAAACATGGCAGGCGAAACCCAGATCACGGTGATCGGAAACCTCACCGCAGATCCCGAGCTCCGCTTCACGCCCAACGGCGCAGCGGTGGCCAACTTCAGGATTGCGTCGACACCCCGTGTGCTCGACCGTCAGTCCAACGAGTGGCGGGACGGCGAGGCGTTGTTCCTCAGCTGCTCCGTGTGGCGCCAGTACGCCGAGAATGTGGCCGAAACCCTTCGCAAGGGTATGCAGGTCATCATTCAGGGCCGTCTGAAGTCGCGTACGTATGACGACCGTGAGGGAGTCAAGCGCACCGTCTTCGAGATCGATGTCGACGAGGTCGGACCCACCCTCCGCTTCTCAACCGCAACCGTCACCCGCTCCGGCAGTGGTGGCGGCGGCGGTGGTGGCCAGTGGCAGGGTAACCAGGGTGGTGGCAACACCGGTGGTGGTCAGGGTAGCCCGCAGGGCGATCCGTGGGCCAGCTCCGGCAACGCCGGAGGCGGCAATCGCGGCGGGAATGACCCGTGGGCGCAGTCGCAGCCGGAAGAGCCCCCGTTCTGATCCATCGCTTATCTAGCTCCCATGGGCTAGCTGGCACATTCCGTCGCAAGACGGGCTTTCAGTAATAGAAGGAGAGCACCACAATGGCCGGTCCACAGCGCAAGTCTGTGAACAAGAAGAAGATCATGCCGGTGAAGACGACCCGCGTCGCCAACATCGACTACAAGGACATCAACACGCTCAAGAAGTTCATCTCTGAGCGTGGCAAGATCCGTGCCCGTCGCGTCACTGGCCTTTCGGTCCAGGACCAGCGCAAGATCGCCATCGCCGTGAAGAACGCGCGCGAAGTCGCTCTGCTGCCGTACGCGTCGACCGCCCGCTGATCGGAAGGGATGAAGACACCATGATGAAGCTCATTCTGACCAGCACCGTTGACAAGCTCGGCATCGCCGGCGACGTCGTCGAGGTCAAGGACGGCTACGGCCGTAACTTCCTCCTGCCTCAGGGCAGGGCCATCCGCTGGACCCGCGGAACCGAGAAGCAGATCGACGGCATCAAGCGGGCGCGCGACGCCCGTGAGGTGCGCGGCGTCGAGCACGCTCAGCAACTGCGCACGCAGCTCGAGGACCTCAAGGTCACCGTCGCTGCCCGCGCTTCGGAGGCGGGCCACCTGTTCGGTTCCGTCACCGCTGCTGACCTGGTTCAGGCCGTCAAGAAGGCCGGTGGCCCCACCGTCGACAAGCGCACCGCTTCGTTCCCGAAGCCGGTGAAGTCGGTCGGCAGCCACACCGCAGCCATCAAGCTGCACCAGGCCGTCACCGCGTACGTCCCGTTCGAGGTCGTCGCCCAGTGATCGTCTGATCGCAACCTGCAAGAGCCCCGGCTTCGGCCGGGGCTCTTGTCATTTCTTGGCTGAGTCAGTCGACGGGTGACTGGAGCCAGTCGTCAATCTCCGCCAGCCAGCGGCGCTTGTCGTCGGCCGGGGCGAAGCTGGCGTTGACCGACGAGCGCGCCAGCCTGGCCAGGGCCGCGTCGTCGAGTCCGTGGACCTCACGCGCTGTGACGTACTGGTCCGTGAGCCTGGACAGGAACAGCAGCGGGTCGTCGGCACCGAGAGCGATATCGGCCCCGGCGTCGAGGAGTGCGCGGAGGGGCACCTCGTCCGGCTCGCGGTAGACGCCCAGCTGTACGTTCGACGCCGGACACACTTCGAAGGTGATGCCCCGGTCGACCATCCGGCTCAGCAGATCGGGGTTCTCGACGGCGCGGACGCCGTGCCCGATGCGGGCTGGCTGCAGGTGCTCCACGACCTGCTCGAGGTGGTCCGCCCCGCGCAGCTCGCCGCCGTGCGGCACCCCCGGCAGGCCGGCGCGCCGGGCGATCCGGAACGCGCCCTCCCACTCGTGGGTGCGGCCCTCGCGCTCGTTGTTGTTGAGCCCGAACGCGCACACCTCCCCGGCGCCCTGGCCGGCGTGCCGCGCGGCGATCCGCGCGAGGGTGCGGGCGTCCAGCGGGTGCCGGATGCGCGAGGCGGCCACCACCACCCCGATCTGCACGCCGGAGCTGGCGGAGGCGAGCCGAGCCTCGTCGCACACGATCTCCAGCGCCTCCTGCAGCCCTCCGACGGAGGAGGCGTACGACGTGGGGTCCACCTGCAACTCCAGCCGGCGCGAGCCCTCGGCGGCGTCCTCAGCTGCGGCGTTGCGGACCACCGCGCGGAGCGCCTCCTCACCCCGGACGGCGGCGCGGGCCACGTCGTAGAGGTGTTGGAAGCGGTTCCAGCCCCGCCTGTCGTAGGGCACGTCCAGGGCTACGCCGTCGATGAGGGTGGGAGGCAGGTCCATGTCGCGGGCCTCCGCCAACTGCCGGAGGGCGGGCACACTCAGGGACCCGGTGAAGTGGAGATGCAGATGTGCCTTGGGCAGCGCGGCCAGATCCCGCGTCGGTTTCGGCTCCTGCAACATGTGCCGATGGTAGTGAATCAATCCCGTGGGGCAAAGACGCATCTCCGCCTGTAGCCTTGACGCTCATGAGCGCCCGATTCCTCACCACATGGCCGTGCCAGGACGCCTGCGGCACGATCAAGACCGACGAACTGGTCGAAGGCGCACCGGTCTACCGGTGCCCGGGGTGCGACACCACGTGGATCGAACTCAACGAGCGGACCGAGGTCGCCGCCCAGCCGGGGGCAGGGCTCCGTCCCGAGCAACACCGCTGACGGCGACGGACCCCAGCACGACCGGGTTGGCCTGATCAGAAGACGCCACTGACCGCCCCCGGCACGGGCAGCTTATGACCGGGTCTGGGTCGAACCCCTGACCTGGATCGTCGGCGCGGCCACTACTACCTCCCGTGGCTCTTCACCGCCCAGGAGGTCGAGCAGCAGAGTGGTGGCTTCCGCGCCCAGACCGGCCGGATCGTAGGCCAGCGAAGTGATCGGTGGGGAGGTCACCCGGCACAACGCGGAGTCCTCGAACGACACGATGGCCACGTCGTCCGGGATCCGCACGCCCATGGCATTGATCGCGCCAAGGCCGCCCAGCATCAGGCCCTCGTTGTCATAGATGATGGCCGTGGGTGGATTGTCGGCCATGAGTAACTGGTGCGTGATGGCCTGGCCGGCGTTGATGGTGCCCGGGTTGGTCTCGCTCCGCAAGGTCTCGATGCCCAGTTCCCGGCACGACTCGGCAAAGGCGGCGGACCGTTTGAGGGTGTGGATCAGGTTCGTGGGAGCCGGGATGTGCGTGACGCGCCGGTGCCCCTGAGCTGCGAGGTGGCCCACGATGAAGCGCATGGCCGCGGCGTCGTCGACACGTACGTTGGGCAGTTCGTTGCCAGGAAGCGAGCCGATCAACACGGCGGGCATCGTCAGTTCTTCCAGGATGGCCGGCCGGGGGTCGTCCATCACGGGGTCTGTGAGGATCACACCGTCGACACGGCGCTCGAAGTGCCAACGGCGGTAGGTTTCGAGTTCCTCCTCGGGGGAAACGATGAACTGGAGCACCAAGGCCAACCCGTGCGCGGTCAGCACTTCCTCGATCCCGGCTATGAGGTGCATCAGGAACCGCTCGCCCGTGGACTCACCAGTGGGTCGTGGCAGCACCATGCCAACTGCCTGCGCTCGCCCCGCGGACAGCGCCGCGGCGGCGACGCTCCGGTGCCAGCCGATCTCCTGGGCGACCTGCAGCACGCGGGCCCGCGTCGACTCGGAGACGCCTGGGCGGTTGTTCAGAGCAAACGAGACCGCGGTAGGCGAGACGCCCGCGATGCGGGAGATGTCCTTGATGGTCGGGCGGGGCATGTCCTCATCCTTCCATCGTTCACCCCCCGGAATGCGCACCGGCCGGTGGGAACGAAGAGACACGCAGCCGGAACGCGCATTATCGGCACCCCCGGTACGGTGAGGGTGACGAAGGGGGCTCGCCTGTGAGCGCAACCACTGGAAACCAGGACCCGGTCCAGCAGGACGGCGCCGATGCCACCGCGCCGTGGCGCTCGCTGGTCATCGGTGCCGCAGCGTTGCTGCTGGCGCTCCTGCCGCACCTGGCCATGGCGGTGAGTGAGGCCGTCCGTGGCGCCTCTGCGGGCGGGCCGTTCCGGCTGGCCTTGAACCTGTTCAGCTACTACAACTCGGTCTCGGTCGTCGTCATGGCCGCTGCCTTCACCGCGCTCGGCCTGAGGATCTGGCGCGCCAAGCGAGGGCCGGTCGCGGCTGGCCCGGCGGCGTTCGTCGCGACGGTGGGCATGGCCCTGCTCGTGGTGGTCAGCTTCGTCGACCTCTCCGGGAACGCCCTCAGCCCCAGCCCGCCAGCCGTGCTCGTGATGACCATCGCCGTCGTCGCCGCCTACTCCGGCTACGCGGTGCTGGCCTACTGGCTGCTCATGCGAGGCCCCATCGCCTTCACCGTCGGATTGGGTCTGCTCTACCTCCCGACGGTCTACTGGCTCACCGGGCTGATGTCCGCGGTGGTGGGCCAGGCGGGTTCAGCGGCCATCGTCTACGTGCCCTATGTGGTGGCCGCCGGCCTCGGCCTCGGGCTCGGCCTCCTCGGGTGGGACACTCCACGCCGGATCCTCGCCTGGCTCGCGGTGCTACTCATCGTCACCGTGGGCGTGGCCGGTCATGTCGTCCTCGACGCGGCGCTCACCACGGGGGGCTTCGAGCAGACGTGGGCGACGTTCTGGATTGTGCTGCAGGGCTCGCTCATTTCCGCGGGGATCGCCCTGATCGTGGGCGTCCTCGTGCGCCTCATCGACACCCGCCGCGGAGCCAGGTCCGCAGCTTCCGCCGGCTGAAGGCCACCGTCGACAGATTCGGGGGCCGGTGTGGATCATCCACACCGGCCCCCGTTCAGTTGCATTGCGTCAGACGGCAGCGAACCCGTTGGGGTTGTCGTGCTGCCAGCGGTAGGTGTCGGCGCAGGCGTCGGCCACGGTCTTCTCCGCGTGCCAGCCCAGTTCGTTGTGCGCCTTGTCGACGTTGGCGTAGCTCTCGGCGACATCGCCCGGGCGGCGGGCCACGATCTCGTACGGGATCTCCTGGCTGGCTGCGGCCTCGAACGCGTGCACGATCTCCAGAACCGAGGACGGTTGGCCGGTGCCGAGGTTCCAGACGTGGTAGCCGGTGTGGTCGCCGAGGTAGTTCAGCGCGGCGAGGTGACCGGCGGCCAGGTCGACCACGTGGATGTAGTCCCTGCGACCGGTGCCGTCCGGGGTAGCGTAGTCGTCGCCGAAGATCATCAGCTTCTCGCGGCGACCGGCGGCCACCTGCGCCACGAACGGCAGCAGGTTGTTCGGGATGCCCTTGGGGTCTTCGCCGATGCGGCCGGATTCGTGGGCACCGATGGGGTTGAAGTACCGCAGGATGGCCACCGAGAGCTCGGGGTTGGCGGCCGAGGCGTCCTCGAGGATCTGCTCGAGCATGTGCTTGGTGCGGCCGTACGGGTTGGTGGCGCCGGTGGGCGCGTCCTCGGTGAACGGGGGCTCCGACTCCTCGCCGTAGACGGTGGCGGAGCTGGAGAAGACGATGCGGTTGCAGCCGTGCTTGGCCATGGTCTCCACCAGCGTGATCGTGGAGCCGATGTTCTCGCGGTAGTACGTCAGCGGGATCTGTGTGGATTCGCCCACGGCCTTCCAGCCGGCGAAATGGATCACGGAATCGGGTCGGAAGTCGGCGAAGGCCTTGTCGAGAGCCGCCGCGTCGCGCACATTGGCCTCGACGAACTGGGCTTCGCGCCCGGCGAGGTCTGCGACGCGGCGCAGCGACTCCTCGGAGCTGTTGGACAGGTCGTCGACGACCAGGACGTCGTGACCATCCTGAAGAAGGGCAAGTGTGGTGTGGGAGCCGATGTAGCCGGCGCCACCGGTGACGAGCACGCGCATGGGTGGGGTTCCTCCTCGGGTTCAGCCCCAACTCTAGACCTGTGCAGCGGACGCTGAGCGGTGCGGGTCTCCGCTTGAGCGAATCGCTCAGCCCGCGTCAGCACTCGATGAAGGCGACCGCGAGGCCGCCCTCCGAGGTCTCCTTGTACTTGCTGAGCATGTCGCGCCCGGTATCGCGCATGGTGCGGATGGCCTGGTCGAGCGTCACGCGGTGCCGCCCGTCCCCGTTGAGCGCCAGCTGCGCCGCGTTGATGGCCTTGACCGACGCCATGGCGTTGCGTTCGATGCAGGGCACCTGCACCAGCCCGCCGATGGGGTCACAGGTCAGCCCGAGGTTGTGTTCGAGCCCGATCTCCGCTGCGTTCTCCACCTGGGCAGGCGAGCCGCCCATCACCTGGGCCAGGCCGGCGGCTGCCATCGCGCAAGCGGATCCAACCTCACCCTGGCACCCCACTTCGGCGCCGGAGATGGAGGCGTTCATCTTCAGCAGCACCCCGACGGCGGTGGCCGCCAGCAGGAAATCCACCACGTCCTCGTCCCGGGCGCCGGCCTGGAACTTCATGTAGTACTGCAGCACCGCGGGGATGATGCCGGCGGCGCCGTTCGTCGGTGCCGTCACGACGCAGCCGCCGGCCGCGTTCTCCTCGTTGACCGCCAGCGCGTAGAGGTTGACCCAGTCCATGGCTGAGAAGGTGCGGGTGATCAGGTTGGGGGCGTCGTCGCGGGAGACGAGGTGGCGGTACAGGTCCGGCGCCCGCCGCGGGACGCGCAGCCCGCCCGGGAGGAAGCCCTCCTGCAGCACGCCGCGCTCGATGCAGCCGCGCATGACGGACCAGATCTCCATCAGCGCGGCCCTGGTCTCCTCTTCCGGACGCCAGGCCAGTTCGTTGCGGGCCACCAACTCGGCGACATTCAGGTCGTGCAGCGAGCACAACGCCAGCAGCTCCTCCGAGGTGCTGAACGGGAACTCGACGGTGACGTCCGCCACCCCGGTCTCACCGGCCTCGGCCTGCGCCTCGTCGACGACGAACCCGCCGCCGATGGAGTAGAACGTGTTGGTCATCAGATCCGCACCGTCGTCGCCGAGGGCGGTGACCGTCAGGGCGTTCGGGTGCCAGGGTTTGGATTCGCGGTGGAACAGCAGATCGGTGGACCAGTCGAACGGCAGCCGGCGCTCCTTGAACATCAGTCCGTCGCCGTGCACCACGGCGTCCACGGCCGCCTTCATCTCGTCCGGATCAACCCGCTGGGGCTGGAATCCGAGCAGCCCGGCGACGACGGCGCGGTCCGTCCCGTGCCCCAGCCCCGTGGCCGCGAGCGAGCCGTAGAGGTCGACGCGGACCCTGGCCACGTCGTCGACCACGGGGCTGGCGAGGAGTTGGGTGCGGAAGAGCGCGCCGGCTCGCATGGGGCCCATCGTGTGGGACGACGAGGGACCCACCCCGATCTTGAACAGGTCAAGCGCGCTGATCGCCATGTACCGACGATACCCTCAGCGCGCGCCTCCGTAGGCGGGGCGGGACGGCAGGGTGGCGCGGATCCGGAGGGGACGACCCCGCTCGATGTGCAGCCGCAGCCCGTCGTGCACCATGAACCAGGCCAGCACCCCGATGACGGCCATGCCCGTGGCCAGGGAGGCCGCCAGCACCGACGCCCGGGGACCGAGCACCTCGCCGAGCCAGCCGATCAGCGGCGCACCCAGCGGGGTGCCGCCGGCGAAGATCGCGACGTAGACCGCCATGACGCGCCCGCGGTACTCAGGCGCGGTGGACAACTGGACCGCCGCGTTCGCCGTCGTCATCACCGTGAGGGCGAAGAAGCCCGAGGGGATCAGGAGCAGCGCGTAGACGGTGTAGTTGGGCGCGAACGTCAGGGCAAAGGTGCTCACCGCGAAGCCGGTCAGGGCCATCAGCACGGTGCGCAGCGACGGGTTCGCCCGCCGCGTGGCGCCGAGTGCCCCGGCGAGCGTGCCGATGGCCATGATCGTGCCGAGCAGGCCGAACTCGCGGGCTCCCGCGTGGAACACCTCTGTGGCCATGGTGGCGTTGAAGATCTGGAAGTTCATGCCGAACGTGCCCAGCATGAAGACCACCACCAGTAGCACGATGATGTCCGGCCGGCCGCCCAGGTACCGCAGGCCGTCCATGGCGGCGCCACGCGCCTTCACCATGGGCGCGGGGTGCAGTTCGTCTGCGCGCATCAACCCCAGCGAGGCGATGAAGGCGAAGAAGCTGAGCCCGTTGATCAGCAGCGTGGGACCCACGCCGACGGCGGCCACCAGGACGCCGGCCAGGCCGGGGCCGATGAGCCGCGCCCCGTTGAACGAGGTCGAGTTGAGCCCCACCGCATTGGGTAGCAGTGTGAGCGGCACCATCTCCGACACGAACGACTGCCGCGCGGGGTTGTCGAACGCGGTGATGGCACCGGTGATCAGCGCGAAGACGTAGACGTGCCAGAGCTGCACCGTGCCCGTCGCCACCAGGCCCCACAGGGCCAGCGCGGTGGCCGCGAGCGCCAGCTGTGAGATGACGAGCACCTTGCGCTTGTCGAAGCGGTCCACCACCGCCCCTGCGTAGGGGGCGAGCAGCGGAATGGCGAGGAACTGCAGCGCCGTGACGATGCCCAGCGCGGTGCTGGAGTTGTCCGTCAGCTCGGTCAGTACCAGCCAGTCCTGCCCGATGCGCTGGATCCAGGTGCCCAGGTTGCTGACCAGCGCCCCGACGAAGAAGAAGCGGTAGTTGCGCACCGCGAACGAGGCGAACGTGCGCCAGCGTGTGGTGATCTCAGGCATGCGACACCTCCAGAAGGAGGTCGGCGGCCTTCCTCAAGAGCGCCAGCTTGTCGTCGTCGAGGGAATCGATGTGGGTGAGCATCCAGAGGTCGCGGTGCGCGATCGTCTCCTGGACCACCTCGTCACCGGCCTTCGTCGAATGGATGAGCACCTGGCGCCCGTCGTGGGGGTGCGGCCGCTTCTCCACGAGGCCGCGCTCGCAGAGGGCGTTCAGCGTGCGGGTCATCGACGGCGTGCTGACGCGGTCGTCCTCTGCCAGCTGGGTGGGGGTCTGGGGGCCGACGCGATTGACGCGGGCCAACACCGAGAAGAGGTGGGGAGGCAGCTCGCTGGTGGACTCGAACCGGACACGGCGCGCGATGCGCTGGCAGGCGAGTCGGAGGTCGTTGGCGAGGGCGGGCTTATCGAGGGGCGCGGTCGCGGTGCCGGCCGAGGTGGAGGCGGTATTCGTCACGGGTTCCTTTCGTGGACCGGAAGTTACCCTAGCTCATTACCCCAGCTAATCAAAATATCGGGGATGGGGAGTCCACAGAATGAACGAACTGGCGGTCCCGCGCTCTTTTCGAGCGCGGAACCGCCAGCTGATGGTGCGGTGGAAGTGGCCGGCGTCAGGCCGACTTGTCCTCAGCATCCGGCGCGGGCTGGTGCGACCAGCTCGGCGGCTCGTCGCCGCCCGCCTCCTCGTCGGCCTCCGCTAAGGCGGCCGTCTCGTGGACGGTTCCCTGCGCATGGTGCGTGGGGGCGTAGACGACATAGAGCTGCAGGGGCTCCTGGCCCGTGTTCAGGACGTCGTGCCACGTGCCGGCGGGCACCTGGATGGACCAGCCGTCCTCGACCTCCTGCTCGAAGTCCAGGTTGTCCTTGGACGGGCCCATCACGCACTTGCCCTCACCCGCATCGATGCGCAGGAACTGGTCTGTCTCGGGGTGCATCTCCAGGCCGATGGATTCTCCCACCGGGATGGACATGAGGGTTACCTGGAAGTACTTCCCCGTCCAGGCGACCGTGCGGTAGTTGGTGTTTTCCCGCGTGGCGGTTTCGATGTCGAACGCGTTGGGCTGAGGCCCGTTGTCGGTGATCTTCATGATTTCCTCCTACCCGCACACATTAGCGGCGCCGGGTGACAGCCGGCGGCGGTGCGGGCGAAGACCACCCTTGGGGCTGGGGTCCACGCGCCCGTGCGCCGCCCGCAGCCACGTAGGCTGGAGAGATGAACCCGATCGCCAGCTTCCGGTCACTCCTGGGGCGCACCCTGCGTTCGCGGGTCGCGGGAGAAGACGCCGACGCCAAGGCCGCCCTCATCTGGGGCGCCGAGGGCGATCGGTGGCGCGGCCGCGACGACGTCATTTGGCACGTCAACGGCGACGCCGCGATGTACGCCGGCGGCATCAGGGCGCTGCTGCTGCAGGCGCTGCACCCGGCCGCCATGGCTGGGGTCGCCGGGCATTCCGGCTACCGCTCGGACCCGTGGGGTCGCCTCCAGCGCACCTCCGAGTTCATCGCGATGACCACTTACGGACCCATCCCGTCCGCCCAGGCGCTCATCGACCGGATCCGCACAGTGCACGAACGCGTCCGCGGCAAGACGGACGACGGCACGCCCTACCGGGCCTCGGACCCCCACCTGCTCGAGTGGGTCCACATCGCGGAGACACAGAGCTTCCTGGCCAGCTTCCAGCACTTCGGCGACCGGCGCCTCACCCAGCAGGAGACCGACGAATACGTCGCGCAGGCGGCCCCCGTCGGCGAGATGCTCGGCGCCGTCAGCCTGCCGCGAACGGAAGCTGAGTTGCTTGCCGCCATCGAGAAGTACCGGCCCGAGCTGCGCGCTTCTCCGCCCGCCCTCGACACCGTCGACTTCCTGCTCAAGAACCCGCCCGTGCCCTGGCCCGCCCGCCCCGGCTACTGGATGCTGGCAGCCGGTGCCATCTCGACCCTGCCCCCATGGGCGCGTCGCGAACTGCGGCTCCCCGCGGGCCGGTGGTTCGACGTGTTGTTCGGTCAGCCCCTCGGCCGCTTCTCGACGACGATCGTGCGCTGGGCGCTCACTCCCGAAGCCCGTCGCGACCGGTTGGGGGCGCCGCCCCGCGCTTCAGCCTCCTGAGCCCCCTAGGAGCGAGCGAAGCTAGCGAAGGGCGCGGCCAGGATCTCCCGGACCACGGCCGCCGGGTCGTCAGCACCCATCACTGCGCGCACCACGGCGACTCCCGCCACCCCCGCCTCGGCGAGTGCCCGCGCATCCGCCGCCTGCACATCGCCGATCGCGACGACTGGTAGCCGGGTCGCGGAGACCATCGCCGGGTAGCCCGCGAGACCCAGGGGCTCGCGCCCCGAGTCCTTCGTCGGGGTGCGCCTGAACGGCCCGCACCCGACGTAGTCGATCACCCCGGCGAGCTCGTCCGCAGCGCGCACGAGTTCCAGCGTGCCGGTCGTCAGGCCGATGACCGCCGCCGGCCCGAGCAGTTCACGCGCGGCCACCGCCGGCAGGTCGTCCTGCCCCAGGTGCACCCCCTGCACCCACTCAGGCGACTCCCTCAGCGCGGCCAGCGCCACGTCGACCCTGTCGTTGACCACCACCTTCGACGACGGGTTGGCCTCGTGCACCGCCCGCCCCACGTCGAGCGTCAGGCGCAGCAGCTCCCGCGCGGAGAGGTGCTTCTCCCGCACCTGGATCACGCCGGCGCCGGCCCCGGCCGCCGCGGCGGCCGTCGCCACCACGTCCGGTCCGTTCCCGGAGGTGATCACATAGCAACGAAGGTCGATCATTCTGCTGCCCTTTCATCCGCTGCCGACGCGTCCAGGGTGGCGAGCGCGTCCACCAGCGCCACCTTGAACGACCCCGGCCCCGAAGCGACGGCCGCCGCGTCCTCGGCGGCCAGACACAGCCAGGCCGTCGCCGCGTGGGCCGCGTCGAACGGGTCAGCCACCGCGGCGCACGCCGCGATGAGCGCGCCCAGCGTGCAGCCGGTTCCGGTGACCCGGGTCAACAGCGCGTGCCCGGCGGTGACGCCGATCCTGCGCTCACCGTCGGTGATGAGGTCGCGCGCTCCCGACACCGCGACGACGGCGTGGGAGGCCCGAGCCAACAGGGTCGCCGCTTGCGCAGCCTGCTCAGGCGTGTGCGCGGTGTCGGCGCCCCGCCCCGTCACCCCGGTGCCCGCGATGTTCAGGATCTCCGAGGCGTTGCCGCGGACCACGGCCGGCGCCTCGGACAGCAACCGGCGGGCCAGCGGCGTGCGGACCGGCGCGATCCCCACCGCCGTCGGGTCCAATACCCAGGGAGTGCCCAGCGAGTGGGCCCTGGCGACGGTGGCGGGGATGCCCGCCATACCGTCGGAGGAGAGGGTGCCGAGGTTGATCAGCAGCGCGTCGGCCACCTCCACCATCGACGGCGCCTCCTCCGACGTCTCGGTCATCATGGGCCGCGCGCCCGCGGCGAGCAGGGCGTCGGCGACGAAGTTCATCGACACCGCCGCACTCAGGCAGTGCACCAGCGGCGCCCGTTCGCGCACGGCCGTGATGACGTCGGCGATCATGCGGCCACCTGACGGGAGGCGACAGCCTCGAGGTCGTCTGTGAGTTCCCGCGGCCGCAGGGCCGGGCCCACCGCACCGCACACCGCGACGAGAGCGCCGCCCAACACCATGAGGCCCACGACGGCGGCGTCGCGCCCGAACCAGCCCTCCAGCGTGGGCAGGTAGAAGGGGTACAGGGCCGGGATGACGATGGACAGGCTGTAGGCCGTGCCGTAACCCGTGGCCCGCACGGCAGTGGGGAAGCGCTCCGACAGGTACGCGCCCACTGGGCCGTAGGCAGTGACGGTCAGCACCTGCAGGGCGACGGCGCACACGGCGATCAGCCACACGGCCGGGCCGCTCATGATCGCCAGCCACAACAGCGGCGCCGACACCGCCGCGAGCACTCCCCAGATGACGAAGAACCGCCGACGGCCCAGCACGGTGGAAAGGTGCCCCGTGACACCCATCACGATGGCCTGACCGACGGCGGCGCACCCCATCACCAGGCTCACGCTCGTGGGCGCCAGCCCCACGTCGGTGCCCAGCCGGGGCGTCAGCATGATCACGGTGGTGTTGGTCAGGAACCACAAACCGCTCATCAGGCCGAACATCTGCCAGAACGCCGGTGCGTAGGCGCCGGTCAGCACTTCCAGCAGCCCGAGCCTGCGCCCCGTGGCGCGGCTGCGGTGGAACACCGGCGCGTCCGTGACGTGTCGCCCGTAGTAGATCAGCATCCCCACCGACGCCAGACCGCCCGCCGCGAAGGAGGCCCGCCAGCCCCAGGCCGCGTAGTCCTCGGCCCCGAGCGCCACCAGCAGGATGCCCGTGGCGAACGCGATGGTGGCCTGCGCCCACGGCGCCATCGACATGATCAGGCCGGAGAACAGGCCGCGGCGCCTCGGCTTCGACCACTCCATCGCGAGCGGGATCGCCGCTGAGTACTCCCCGGCGATGAAGATGCCGCCGAGGAAGCGCAGCGCGATGACGATCATGATCGCCGCGCCTCCGATCGACTCGTGTGTGGGGACGGCCGCGATGCCGAACGTGCACGCCGCGGTGCCGGCGATGGCGACCTTCGTCGTCGTGGTGCGGCCGAGGTGGTCGGCGATCTGGCCGAAGACCATGCCCCCGATGGGGCGGCCGAGCAGCATCGCCATCACGACGATGGCGCCGGTGGTGGCCGCGGCATGCGGCCCCGCGAGCACGGTCAGGGCCGGGGCCAGCGCGACGAGTGGCAGGAAGATGTGCAGTTGGTCGACGTAGTTGCCCAGGACGCCGCCGCGGAGCGCAGCCTTTCCCTCGGGAGGCAGCGTCCGCGGGGGCGCGGTGGTGGGCATTGCAAGGGTGTGTGACATGGTTCACTTCCTTCGCCGGCATGACCCGGACAGGTTCGGACGGTCCGGGCCGCATCAGCCCCATCTCAGCCCTCTGCCGAGGGCACCCGCGTGGATGGCAGCACCCTAGCCCACCGTCGGTCCGCGCTAAAGGGGGTAGCCGGACGTGGAACGCCGCCGTAGCGTTGGTGGACCGAGCAGGAGGTGGGGATGAGCCCCAAGGCATGGAGCGCCAAGCGCGAACGGCAGTACGAGCACATCAAGGAGGGCCTCGAGGAGCGCGGCGAGGACGAGGACACGGCTGAGGAGATCGCCGCCCGCACAGTGAACAAGGAGCGCGCTCGGGCAGGCGAGGCGAAGGAATCCAGCAGGTTGTCCCGCGAGGACATCTCGTCAGGCCGACGCGGTGGCCTCCGCTCCCACAATGGGCCGGGTGGCCGTACCCGGGACCAGCTCTATGAAGAGGCCAAGCGCAAGAACGTCGAGGGCCGCTCGAAGATGAACAAGGCGGAGCTGGAGAAGGCAGTCGACAAGAAGTGAATCAGCCGGCGTCGCGGACGTCCGCGATGACCTTCTCGCCGAAGTCTGCGCGGTTGAGCAGCGTGATGATCCTGCGGGCCGCCTCGTCTGGCGATGACAGACGACCCTCGTCCTTCAGTGCCTGGAACTGGTCTCGCGCCGGGAAGTCCGTGCCGCGGATGGCTTCCTGCATCTGGGTGTCCACCACCCCCGGGGCGATGGAGGCCACGCGCACGCCCTCGAGGTTCTCCTCGGCGAGCGCCACGGCGTGCATGTCGACGGCGGCCTTGCCCGCGCAGTAGGTGCTCCACGTGGTGTGGGGGCGGCGCGCCGCCCCGCTGCTGATGTGCACCACGCGCAGAGGCGCCCCAGCGGTGCGCAGCCTCACCACGGCGTCGGTCAGGATGATGGGAGCGGTCACGTTGACGTTGACCGACCGCTCGATCTCCGCCGGGTCCAGCGTGCCCACGAAGCCGATGGGCGACACCGCCCCCGCGTTGTTGATCAGGATGATGTCCGAGGCGCCCGCCAGGAACTCCGCGAGTGCGCCGGATTCCAGCCACGCGGCCAGTTCCGACGCCGACCCCAGGTCCACCTGGGCGCCGGCAGAGCGCGACACGCCGAGGACGGCCCAGCCGTCGGCCTCCAACTGCGAGGCGAGCGCGGCACCGAGGCCCTTGCTGTGGCCGGTGACGATGGCTTTTCTGGTCATGGGGTTCCTTTCTGGCAGGTCTCTCGTCGCCACCGTACCGGGCCTCCCCGAGGCCCATTGACCGGGCGATTAGGATCAGCGCATGACCCGACTGGATGCCTGGCTGTGGGCGGTGCGCGTGTACAAGACCCGCTCGCTCGCAACCTCGGCCGTGCGCGGCGGGCACGTGAGGGTGAACGACCTGCTGCCCAAGGCGTCGCAGCATGTGGTGGCGGGCCAGGTCATCCGGGTGCGTAAGGACCAGGACGAGAAGATCCTCGAGGTGGTGGACCCCGGTCTGGCCAAGCGGGTCAGCGCGCCGCTGGCGCAGGCCGCCTACATCGACCGGACGCCCGAGAAGCCGCCACCCATCCCGGAGATGGTGGGCCGCGTGGCGGTGCGCGACCGCGGAGCCGGCCGCCCGACCAAGCGTGAACGCCGGGCGATCGAGCAGCTCCGCGGCCACTAGAGTCGGCTAGGCGCCGGCCAGCAACGCCTCCTCGGCCTGCTTGGTCCAGACGCCGTTGTTCAGCTTCGCGGCGACATGCGGAAGCTTCTCCGGCATGTCCACCAGACGCGTCAGCTCGAGGTCGTGCAGCATCGGGTACACCATGATCTTGCCGCCGCTGGTGCGGTTCATCACCGAGTCGATCGCGTCCTGGAAACCCTTCATGCCGGTCACGGCGTCCAGGCTGATGTGGGTGTCGATGATGCCTTCCTCGATCTTGCGCAGCACGGTGCGCATGTCCGAGACATCCGAGCCTGAGGTGCCCAGCATGAAGATGCGGCGCTCGACGATGCCCTGGAGGTCGAAGTCGCCCAGGGTGCCGGCGGGGATGCCCGCGAAGGCGTTGAGGATCGCCCCTTCGCCGGCGAGGTCCACGGCCTGGCTGACCAGTGCCGGGACGGGCACCATGCACGCGATGTGCGTGAAACCGTGCTGCAGTTCCTCGTCGCCGGTGTTGACGTAGGTGATCGGCACGCTGCGGCCGGCGGCGATGGGATCGACGGTGCGCGACAGGTGCGTCAGCCGGTCGTCGCTGAGGTCTGTGCCGGTGACGCGGATGCCCTCCACCCCGGAGGTGACGGCGCGGATGGTGTGCATCATGCCCATGGGGCCCGCTGCGCCGATGATGGCGACGTTGTCGCCGGCGCGCAGTTCGCCGTTGGCCGGCACCCAGGCGTAGCCGTCGGCCGGGTCGTCGCCGGTGGTGCCGACGAAGCGGATGAAGTCGTAGTGCACGCGGCCGATGTCGAGGGCCACCTTGCGGCCGATCGTCCCGCCGCCGAGGACCAGGCAGTAGGTGGCGCGCGTGCCGAGCAGCGGCGCCGTGGCCTCGATGACCTCAGGGTCTGAGCCGTAGTAGATGATGTCGTCGAACACCTGGCCCTCGAGTGAGGCGACCTCGCCCGGAGTCACGGAGACGGTCTCGGCCGGGGCGTGCGCCGAGGTGAGCGCGTCCAGCCCGGTGGGCTCGCCGTCGCTCACGACCAGGAGGCGACCACCGTCCTTGAGATGGTCGCGCTCTGCCCACGCGTAGGAGCCTTCGACGGTGGCCCAGGGCTCGATGAGACCCACCGCGGCCGCGGACGGGCCGTCGGAGACGTGGATCAGGAACTCCTCACCGTTGGGCGCCACGACGCAGCGCTCGTCGATCAGGGCGTACTCCTGCAGGGCGCCGTCGAAGTTGTACCCGAAGGCGCCGTTCGACTTGGCGGTGCGCAGGTGCTTCCAGTCGGCCTGCACGAGCACTCGATCGCCCACGGCGAAGTGCGTGACCTGGTCGCCGACCTTGACGATGCGGCCCACGGGCTCGTGCCCCGGGACCACCGGAGCGGCGCCGGGGTGGTACGACGGGATCTCCGGCAGCGCGTCGAGGTCGATGCCCTTGACCACCTCGGCCTTGCGGGGGTGGGAGTCGAAGGCGTGGAGCAGTTTGGTGTCGGAGAAGCAGATGCCGCACGCCTCCACTTGGAGGAGCATCTGATGCGGGCCGACCTCGTCGACGGGCTTCTCGGTGTTCAGCACGATCTCGTCGACGCCGACGAACTGGATGGCATGCTGCAGGGCGGGAATCTGGGTCACGAGGGACACCCTTTCTCTGAGTGCTACGGATCAAATCTAGGCGCGTTGCCGTCCGAAGGAAGGCTGTCCGCGCGAACTGGGCATATGCTCACCAAGGTGCTCACCCCCACGCCGAACGACCTCGACCTCGTCGTGCGTGCCGCCTGGCTCTACTACGAGGACGACCTCACGCAGGCGCAGGTGGCCAAGCGGCTGTTCGTTTCGCGCCAGACCGTCGGCCGGCTGCTCGAAGCGGCCCGCCAGCACGGGATCGTGCGCATCGAGATGGACTCGCAGTACCTCGCCGCCATGCAGCTGGCCACCAGGCTGAAAGAGGCCTCTGGGCTGACCGACGTCATCGTGGTCCCCACCGCTGAGGGCAGGCTCTCGCGCGAGCGCACCAACGAGCGCGTCGCCGCCGCGCTGGCCGCCTACGCCAGGCGACACCTGCACCCCGGCGCCGTCGTCGGCGTCTCCTGGGGTGATTCGGTGGCCCGTGCACTGGTCGAGCTGTCCGAGGAGTCGCTCGACGGTGTGCAGTTCGTCGCCTGCGCCGGTGAGCTGAGCGGGATCGACGACGTGCTCACCCGCTCCCCGGGGGTGCTGCGCCGGCTGCGCACCGTGCCCGCCCCGCTGCTGGTCTCGAGCGCCGAGATGGCCAGCGCGCTGGCCGACGAGCAGGCTGTCCGTGAGGTGTTGGACCTGGCCCGGTCCGCCGTCGTGACGCTGACGGGGATGGGGTCGGCGACGCCCGGCGGCTCGGCTGTCCTGGCCGGCGTGACCACCGACGAGGAGGTGGCAGAGTTCGCCGCGCGTGGAGCGGTGGGCGACATGCTGGGGGAGTGGTACGACGCGGAGGGCCGGGTGGTCGCCACCCCGTGGTCCGAGCGGCGCATCGGGCTGGGGTTGGACGAGTTGCGGGAGATGAGCAACGTCGTCGGGGTCGCCGGCGGTGTGGAGAAGGTGGGCGCCATCCGCGGTGCCATCCATGGCCGGCTCATCACTGCCCTCGTCACCGACGAGCCCACCGCTCAGGCGCTCCTGGCCGGCTGAGTACCCGGGCCGGTTACCGCAACTCGACGAAGCTGAACATCCCGGCGGCGGCGTTTCGCGTCAGCTTCCCGCCGGCGTCCTTCTCCACGATCACGATGCGCTGCGACGCGGGCAGCACCATCCGGCCGCCCGGGGCGAGCTGCGCCTCCAGGTCCTCCGGCACGCTTCCGCCGTCGGCCGACACCAGGATCCGGTCGTAGGGAGCCGATTCGGGCCAGCCCAACACGCCCTCCTCCGCCTCCTCGAACCGCGCCCACGGGAACCGGTTGTCCATGTGCAGGCGACCCATCTGCACCAGCTCAGGCACGATGTCCACGCCGACGACCGACCCGCTCTCACCCACCAGGTAGGCGAGCAGGGCGGTGGTCCAGCCGGAGCCGCTGCCCACGTCGAGCACCTTGTCTCCGGGTTGCGGGTCCAGGTGTTCCAGCATGTAGCGGACCGTCCAGGGTTGCGAGTTGGTCGCGTCGTGACCGATCGCCAGGGCCCTGTCCAGATCAGCGAAGGGCTTGACCTTCGGTGGTAGGAAGTCGGCGCGCGCCACCACGTCGAATGCGTCGTCGAGCTTCGTCATGTCTCCAGTCTGCCCCGTCGCGCTGCGCGGGGGGTGACAAAGACTGGGGCGCCGCACGTGGTGTGCGGCGCCCCGTGGCAACTCCTGCAGGAGGGATCAGCCCTCGCTGCCCTCCTCGACAACTTCCGAGCGGATCTCGCGTTGGCCGCCGGAATGGGCGACGGACACCTTGCGCGGCTTCGACTCCTCAGCCACCGGCAGCACCACGGTGAGGACGCCGTCGGTGTAGTCGGCCTCGATCTTGCCGGCGTCGATGCCGCGCCCCAACATCAACTGGCGGGCGAACGTCCCGGTGGCGCGCTCCCGCGTCAGCCACTGGGTGTCCTCCGCGGCCTTGCTCTGGCGCTCGGCGCGGATGGTGAGCGTGCGGTCGTCGATGTCGATGTCGATGCTCGACGGGTCAACGCCAGGCAGGTCGATCTCGGCCACGAAGTGATCGGCCGAACGATAGACATCCATGTTCATGCCCGGCTGGGAGGTGGAGCGCTGCTCGAACAGGCGCTCCATGTCGCGGAACGGATCAAACGTGCGTGCCATGGTTTCCCTTTCTCTGTGTGCAGCTCGGGGTTGAGCCTCTTGGACTCAAGTTTAATCCGAGACGGCGGCGAGTCAAGCCCGAGTTGAGTGAACCACGCTCAACTTCGTTTTCTGCCGATCGGCCGACTGTCGCCCGTCGGTCGCCGCGTTACGCTGGGTTGGTGACTGGAGCGACGCGCCGCAGGGGGTGGCGGGCAGGCCTGTGGGTGCTGCTGGCCGTGGCACTGACCGTGGGCGGGGGCTACCTGGTCTGGTCAGGGCTCCGGGAGCGTCCACCGGAGGAGACCCCGGAACCCAGTCAGCAGTTCTCCATGAGCGCCGAGGAGGCCATCGCGGCCAGACCGTCGGCTGCCCCCGACGTCGAGCCGCTCGTGATCGAGGAGGAGGCCAAGGAGGAACTCGGGCCCTTCGTGCGCACCGAGCCTGTCGAGGAACCCCCTGCCGACGGCGATGATGGTGGCGGAAGTTTCGTCAGCCGGCTCCAGATTCCCTCGATCTACGTGGACGCCGGCATCGTGAATCAGGGCGTCTCCGCGGACAACGCCATGACGTTGCCGCGCAACCTCTCCAAGGTGGGTCTGCTCAACACCGTCCAGCCGCTGCGGGCCGGCTCCGGATCCACCCTCCTGGCCGGACATGTCGTCTACAACGGGGACCGCGGCGCGCTCTACTACCTGGGTGAGGTCAGGCCGGGCGCCAGCATCAGCACCTGGGACGACCGGGGCCGGCGGCAGGACTGGGTGGTCAGCGGCGTGCACCTGTACCGCCAGACCGAACTCCCGGACGGGCTCTTCGCAACAGACGGCGAACGCCGGCTCCACCTCGTGACGTGCGGTGGGGATTTCATCCGGACGAGCCGCGGCTGGATCTACTCGGACAACATCGTCGTGACTGCCGTCCCGGTGTCGTAGCCAGGCGTAACTCCGTGAAGTAGCGGAAGCGAGCGCGACGTCTGTTTCCGGCCATGGCCCTTCTGTGTCCGCCAAACCCTTGATCAATGCGCTGACCAGCTGCTCAATACTTCGCAGGCACGTAAGGAATTGCCTGAAAGTTCATTACTAAAAGGTGGCGACAAACGCCCCCGGCGTGGCATATGGTGCTGAACAAGGGTTTAAAGGGGGGCACCGTCCATCGTGGGGGACATCTACTGACACAACGGTCATTCCCTGATGTACGACACACGCCTCCCGGGCCGATCCCGGGGCAGCTGCGGCGCCGATTGCCGCGGCCCCCGCAGACCGAAGTGGGGAAGATTGATGTCTGGGCAGTCGCACACATTAGGCCATGTTCCATGGCGAAGCCGCACGTGGAGAGTGGTCTCCACCTGGTCCGCGTTCATCCTCGTACTCCCGCTGATGGGAATGCTCGGAGCGCAGGCCGATACTGACGCAACGGGGGAGGTGACCTCCGCCGTCGCTGCGATGGCCGAGGAATCCCCCACCGTGACCCTGACGGAGGCTGCGCCGGAGGAGACTCCAGCCGCGCCGGAACCGTCAGTGAGTGAAGAGGCGCCGCCGCTCGAAGAGCCAGCGCCACCGCAGGCAGAGGAGCCGGTGCCCGTTGAGGTGGTTGAGGAGACCGCGCCCGAACCAGAGCCGGCTCCCGCACCGGCGCCGGAACCGGTGAGCGAAGAGCCGGCCCCCGTGGTCGAGGAAGCGGCGCCCGTTGAAGAAGCGCCGGCTCCCGCCGAAGAGGCCGCACCGGAAGAGCCCGTGAAGGAAGAGGCGGCCCCGTCGGTCGCCGTTGCTCCTGAGGGCGAGCTTCCCGCGCTCGACGAAACCGCACCGCTCGCCGCCCCGGAAGCCGAGATCGGCGTCCTGGCCACCGACGACTGCAACAGGGACGCTGTGACGCCCATCGATTGGAGCGGTTCGCCGTCGTTCGTCTACGACGCCTGTGGCAACGACACCGACGACGTGTTCGTGCAGGGTTCCCAGGAGCCGGATCCCCCGTCGACCTGGACCCAGGACAACGCCGGTGTGGGTCAGAGCACGGACCTCGTCAGCGCAGCGGTGGACATCGCCTATGTCGACGGTGATCCCATCCTGTACTTCGGATTCAATCGCTACTCGCCCCAGGGCGATGGTGCCTTCTACCTCGAGCTGAACCAGGAGCCGAACATCGTCAACGATCAGGGCGCAGTGGTGCCTGATCGCACGGTGGGCGACCTGCGGTTCGCGTTCACCACGTCCACCGGCGGCGGCTTCTCGAGCGTCACCGTCTACGAGTGGGACGGCGACAGCTGGGTGCAGGTCTCCGTCCCTGATTCGGCCTTCACCTACGAAACCAGTGGCGACACCGCCGAGTTCACGTTCGACCTGACGGCGCTCGTTCCCGACGGCGGCGAGGTCGAGTGTGGCCGCTTGTCGTTCAACTCCCTCTTCCTGCGTTCTACGGCTTCGTCGTCGGCGAACTCCGCGCTGAAGGACTTCCTCACCGGGCCTGTCGATGTCGACGCCTGCCCTGGCCTGGACATCGAGAAGCGTGACATGGACGGCGACCTCGTCGGAGGCGCGACCTTCCGCATCTCGCCTGACCCGCGTGACCGCAGCATCGCCTCGGTGACCGTCACCGACAACGGCGCGGGCGACGACTCCGACACGCTCGGCATCATCCGGTTCGACGAGGCCAAGAACGGCGTGTACACGATCGAAGAGATCACGCCGCCCACCGGCTTCCTGCTGCCCGCCCTGGCGGACCGCACACAGCAGGTCACCGTCGGGTTGACCGACGACGTGAGCGTCGTGTTCGTCGACCCGCAGGTCCCCACCATGACCAAGACCGCCGTCGCCACCTTCCACGAGACCTACGTGTGGGCCATCGAGAAGACCGTCGACGGTGAGACGGAAGTGACCTACCACGTGGGAGGCGAGGCCCCGGTCGTCGCCAACTACGAGGTGGAGGTTTCGCTCGTCGAGGTGCAGCGCTCGGCGTACTCACTGACCGGTGTCATCACCGTCAGCAACCCGGATGTCGAACTGAAGGCATCGTTGACCGACCAGCTGGCTCCGGGGATGGACTGCACCGTCACCGGCGTGGCCGCCGGCACCGGCAATGTCGACCTGCCCATCGGAACCAGCACCTTCAACTACTCGTGCATCAGCAACGGGCAGCTGGGTGACGTTCCGCTGAGCGGCACCAACACCGCCACGCTGAAGGTCAGCAAGGCGGACTGGGCCACCGCGTTCCCGACCGGCGCAGATGATGCCACGGTCACCGCCACGGCCGACTACATGTTCGGCTCGTCGACCAAGACCAACCAGAGCGTGACCGTCACCGACACCTTCAACGGCTCGACCACCACGCTCGGCACCGTCACGGCCAATGACGCCGGCACCGCGGTCACCGCAGTGGGCACCACGGCCACCGCCACGGTGTCCGGGACGACGGCGACGTTCACCTACACCAGGAACCTCGCGCCCAACACCCAGGGCGACGAGTGCGCGGTGTACGACAACACGGCAACCATCACGCAGACCCAGCAGACCTCGGAAACCGAGGCCACGGTCTGTGTGCCGGACATCACGCTGAACAAGACCGCTTCGCCCACCACGTACGACTCGGTCGGCGACGTGATCACCTACACCTTCCTGGCCACCAACACCGGCCAGTCCGTCCTCACGAACGTGACGATCTCTGATCCGCTACCCGGCCTGTCCGCCCTCGTCTGCGTTCCCGCGCAGCCGACGACGCTGGATCCGGGAGAGTCGATGCAGTGCACCGGCACGTACGCGGTGACGCAGGCGGATCTCGACTCGGGCTCGGTCTACAACGTGGCCACCACCACCGGCACCCCGCCGAGCGGCCCGCCGGTGACCGACACCGATGACGAGACGATCACCGGCGACAAGCTCCCGTTGATCGACCTGGTCAAGACGGCGGATGTGGAGAGCTACGACGAGGTGGGCGACGTGATCACCTACACGTTCGTCTCCACCAACACGGGCAACGTGACGCTCACCGATGTGACGATCACGGACCCGCTGCCCGGCCTCTCCGACCTGACGTGTGATCCGGCCCAGCCGGCAACGTTGGCCCCGGGGGAGTCGATGGAATGCACGGCCACCTATGAGGTGACCCAGGCAGACCTCGACAACGGTTCCGTTGACAACACCGCCACCACCGTCGGCACGCCGCCGGAGGGTGAGGATGTCACCGACACCGACGACGAGACGGTTCCGGGTGACCAGAATCCGGCTATCTCGCTCGTGAAGACGGCTGACCGCGAAGAGTACGCCGAAGTTGGCGAGATCATCACCTACACCCTGCTGGCCACCAACACCGGCAACGTCACGCTGACCAACGTGGTCATCGACGACGAAGTGCTCGGCGTCGAAGACGCCTTGTGCGCCGAGTCGTTGGCTCCGGGGGAGGAATGCGTCATCGAGTTGAAGCACGAAGTGACGCAGGCGGATCTCGATGCCGAGTTCATCCACAACATCGCAGTGGTCGAGGGAACGGCGCCGGATGATGAGATCGTGACCGACGAGGACGACGCCCTGGTCGAGGCTCCGGCCCCGTCCGAGCCCGTCCTGACGCCCGGGATCGACCTGGTGAAGCATGCCGACAAGGCTGGCCCCGTCCGCTTCGGCGACCGGATCATGTACAGCTTCACGGTGACCAACACCGGTGAGACGCTGTTGACCGACGTCCGCGTCGATGATCCGAAGCTGAAGGCTGCGGGCATCTCCGTCACCTGCCCGGTGACAGAGCTGGATCCGGGTGAATCCACCACCTGCGCCGCAACTGCGGCCTACGTGGTCACGGCCGCCGACGTGGCGGCGGGCAAGGTTCTCAACCTGGCGACGACGACAGGCCTCACGCCTGACGACAAGCCCGTGACGGATCAGGACGATCACCAGGTGCCGGCAGAGCCCACCCCTGCACCGGCACCGCGCCCCATGGCCCCGGCCCCGAAGCCGATGGTCAGGAGTGGTGATCCCACAGGTACCGGTCCCGATTCCGGGCTGGTGCTCACCGGTGTGGCGCTCCTCGCGCTGGCCGGCGGTGCCGCGGCGATGGCAGGCAAGAAGCGTCGCCGTAGCTGAGGCGTGACCTCCGGACAGGGCCAGTCCCCCGTCCCCGTCCGGAGGGCTGCCGGGTCCGGCCTCGACTGGATCGAACAGGGCCGCCCCTGCGTCAAATGACGCAGGGGCGGTTCACTGACAAAAGTCACGGCGGGAGGCGACAAAAGTAACTTACGTTACGTAAATGCGTTGCTTAATTCGGAGATGCCTGTCGGCTGAACGGATGACAGCATCGTGCAGCTCGAATGCAGTTTCTTTCTCCGATGGCGGGCGCAGGGGTACATTCCGCGCTCAGATGGGAGCGATGGCACCCGAGCAGCGGGGGCTTACGGATCTTGTGAAAGTCCTGAGTGACGGGGAAAAATAGAAACTTCCTTACGTTGCCTCCGAGACAGAAACGCAAAGGTGCCCTACAGTGCCTTCTAAGGGGTAACAAGGGGGGAACCTTTCGACCTCGGGGGACGGTTGTGTGGAACTGGTTGTCGCCAGTTCCGCCGCTGCTTTTCCTCTGGCTTCGAGATGACCTCCCTCGGCCATCCCCGGGGAAGCAGAAGGCGCGCAGAGCCGCTGCTCCCCAGGAGATCCGAAAGAGGAAGTCACATGCCTGGGCAGTCGCACACCACAAGTCATCATTCGTGGCGGAGCCGTACGTGGAGGCTTCTCTCCACCTGGTCCGCATTCATCCTGGTGCTCCCACTGATGGGGGTCCTGGGTGCCCAGGCAGATACCGAGAGCACCCAACCCGAATCGCCGGCGGCAATCGCGCTGGCGGAGGGCTCCGTGACCCTCAGCGAAGTGGCGGCGGAGAGCCCGACAACAGTCCAGGTGACGGCGGAGGAGACACCAGCGTCTTCTTCTGCGCCGGAAGCCGCGACGTCGGAGGAGCCGGCCAGCGCCGAACCGGTCCCCGTCGAGGTGGTCGAGGAGACCACGCCGGAGCCCGTGGTGACGGAGGAGCCTGCCCCGGCCACTGAACCCTCTGCTCCCGCTGCGGAGACGGCCGAGCCCGTGACGCAGAAGCCGGCCCAGACGGCCCCCACGAAGGCCGATCCCACGACGGCGCAGCCCGCGGCCTCCGAGCCCGCGGCGCCCGAGGCCCCCCTCCTGCAGGAGGCGCAGGTGGCGCCTGCAGCCGAGATCGGCGTGCTCGCCACCGCGACCTGCATCCGCGACCGGTTCACGCCCATCGCCTGGTCCGGCACTCCCGAGTACGTCGACGACGCCTGTGGCAGTTCGCCGGACAACATGTTCACCCAGGGCTCCAAGGAGGACGGCGCGCTGAGCAGTTGGCAGCAGGAGTTCGGCGGCACCGGTCAGAGCACCGACCTCGTGAGCGCCGGCGTCGACGTGGCGTACGTCAACGGCGACCCCATCCTCTACTTCGGCTTCAACCGCTTCTCCGGCCAGGGCGACGGCGGCTTCTACCTGGAGCTCAACCAGGCGCCCAACACCGTCAACGGCAACGGTACGCCCATCCCCAACCGCACTGTCGGCGACCTGCGCTTCGCGTTCACCACGTCCACCAACGGAGGCTTCTCCCAGCCCGTCGTCTACGAGTGGAACGGCTCCTCGTGGGTCCAGATCACCGTCCCGAGCAGCGCCTTCACATACAACACCTCGGGCGACACTGCCGAGTTCACCTTCAACCTGAGCGCGCTGGTCCCAGGCGGGGGCGAGGTCGAGTGCGGGCGCCTGGCGTTCAACTCGATGTACCTGCGTTCCACGGCCTCGGCCAGCCTAGGCTCCGCTCTGAAGGACTTCCTGACCGGCGCCATCGACGTCAACCCGTGCCCGAGCTTCCAGATCGAGAAGCGCGACATGGACGGTGACCCCATCGGGGGCGCCACCTTCCGGATCTCGCCGGATCCGCGCAACCGCAGCGTCGCGTCCGTGACCATCACCGACAACGGCGCGGGCGACGACTCCGCCACCGCCGGCATCATCAAGTTCAACGAGGCCAAGAACGGTCAGTACACCGTCGAGGAGATCACGCCGCCCACCGGTTACCTGCTCCCCGCAGCGGCAGACCGCATCAAGACTGCAACGGTCACGCTCAGCGACGGCGCCACCTTGCAGTTCGCAGATCCGCAGGTGCCGACCGTGTCCAAGACCGCCGTCGCCACGTTCACAGAGACCTACGTCTGGGCCAT
The DNA here is from genome assembly GCF_054552775.1 of Tessaracoccus zhenghani. Lineage (NCBI taxonomy): Bacteria > Bacillati > Actinomycetota > Actinomycetes > Propionibacteriales > Propionibacteriaceae > Tessaracoccus > Tessaracoccus zhenghani. The sequence goes on from NZ_CM137275.1 coordinate 2,377,516, forward strand.
CGAGAAGACCATCGACGGCGTCAAGGAGGTCACCTACCACGTCGACGGCACCGCTCCAGTGGTCGCCGGCTACGACGTCGACGTCTCGCTGGCCGGAGTGCAGCGCTCCAACTACTCGCTGACCGGCGTCATCACCGTCAACAACCCCGATGTCGCCATGAAGGTCGCTCTCACCGATCAGCTGGCCCCGGGGATGGACTGCACCGTCGCCGGCGTGGCCGAAGGCACCGGCAACCTCGACCTGCCCATCGGAACCACCACGTACAACTACACGTGCACCAGTGACGGGCAGCTGGGCGACATCCCGCTCAGCGGCACCAACACCGCCACCCTCAGGGTGAGCAAGGCCAACTGGGCAACCGCCTACCCCACCGGCTCGGATGACGCCACGACCACCGGCACCGCGAACTATGCGTTCTCGGCCGGCGCCCGCGTCAACCAGTCCATCACCGTCACCGACACCTTCGGCGGCACGACCAGCCCTCTCGGCACCGTCTCCGCGGCAGCCGGCGGCGGCTCGATCACCGCCCCGGACGCCACCGTCGATGGCCTGACGGCCACCTTCAGCTACTCCCGCGACCTCGCGGCCGACGCTGAGGCCGACGCGTGCAAGGTGTACACCAACACCGCCACCATCACGGAGACGCAGCAGACGTCCAGCGCGCAGGCCACCCTCTGCGTGCCGGACATCACCCTCACCAAGACGGCGCTGCCTACCACCTACAGAGCTGTCGGTGACGTCATCACCTACACGCTCGTCGCGACCAACACCGGTCAGTCGACCCTCACGGACGTGACGATCGACGACGCCATGCTCGGCCTCGTGGGCGAGCCCTGCGCCGCAACGCTGGCTCCGGGCGCGTCCTGCACGGTGACCGATACACACACCGTCACCCAGCTCGATCTCGACGCGGGCAGCATCTACAACTCCGCGACCACCACCGGCACCGATCCTTCGGACAACCCGGTGTCGGACGATGACGACGAGACGGTGACCGGAGAACGGTTCCCGGCGATCTCGCTCACCAAGGACGCCGACGTGGCGAGCTACGACGCGGTGGGTGATGTGATCACCTACACCTTCGTGGCCACCAACACCGGCAACGTGACCCTCACGAACGTGACGATCTCCGATCCGCTCCCGGGCCTGTCGGACCTCACGTGTACGCCTGCCCAGCCCACCACGTTGGCTCCGCAAGCGTCCCTGACCTGCACGGCCACCTACTCGGTGACCCAGGACGATCTGGACAACGGTTCGGTGGACAACACCGCCACCACCACCGGCACCCCGCCGGTGGGCGACGATGTGACCGACACCGCTGACGAGACCGTCCCGGCCGATGTAACTCCTGCGATCACGCTGGTCAAGTCGGCTGATCCTGCCACCTACGACGCGGTGGGTGACGTGATCACCTACACCTTCGTGGCGACGAACACCGGCAACGTGACGCTCACTGATGTGACGATCACCGATCCGCTGCCGGGCCTTTCGGCGCTGGTCTGCGCCCCGGTCCAGGGTTCCACCCTGGCGCCGGATGCCACCATGACCTGCACTGCGACCTACACCATCGGTCAGAGCGACCTTGACCGTGGTTCCATCTACAACCTCGCCACCACCACCGGCACGCCGCCGGCGGGTGAGGATGTGACGGCCACGGACGACGAGACGGTCACCGGCGACAAGTTCCCGGCCATCTCGCTCACCAAGGACGCCGATGTGGCGAGCTATGACGCGGTGGGTGATGTGATCACCTACACGTTCGTGGCCACCAACACGGGCAACGTGACGCTCACTGATGTGACGATCTCTGATCCGCTCCCGGGCCTGTCGGACCTCACCTGTACGCCTGCCCAGCCCACCACGTTGGCTCCGCAAGCCTCGATGGAGTGCTCGGCCACCTACTCGGTGACCCAGGCGGATCTTGACGCGGGTTCTGTGGACAACACCGCCACCACCGAGGGCACCCCGCCCGCCGGTGAGCCGGTGACCGACACCGACGACGAGACGGTGCCGGCCAGCCAACTGCCCGATATCGACCTGGTCAAGACGGCGAATGTGGCGAGCTATGACGCGGTGGGTGATGTGATCACCTACACGTTCGTGGCTACCAACACGGGCAACGTGACGCTCACTGATGTGACGATCTCTGATCCGCTCCCGGGCCTCTCGGACCTCACCTGTACGCCTGCCCAGCCCACCACGTTGGCTCCGCAAGCCTCGATGGAGTGCTCGGCCACCTACTCGGTGACCCAGGCGGATCTTGACGCGGGTTCCGTGGACAACACCGCCAACACAGTCGGCACGCCGCCGGAGGGTGAGAATGTCACGGACTCGGATGACGAGACGGTGCCGGCGACGCAGTCGCCCGCGATCGACCTCACCAAGGACGCCGACGTGGCGACCTACGACGCGGTCGGTGACGTGATCATCTACACGTTCGTGGCCACCAACACCGGCAACGTGACGCTCACTGACGTGGTCATCACGGATCCGCTCCCGAACCTCTCGGCACTGACCTGTGACCCGGCGCAGCCGGCCACGCTGGCACCCGGGGAATCGACGGAGTGCTCGGCCACCTACACGGTGACCCAGGCCGACCTGGACAATGGTTCGGTCGACAACACCGCCACCACAGTCGGCACGCCGCCGGAGGGTGAGAATGTCACGGACTCGGATGACGAGACGGTGCCGGCGACGCAGTCGCCCGCGATCTCCCTGACCAAGGACGCCGACGTGGCGACCTACGACGCGGTGGGTGACGTGATCACCTACACGTTCGTGGCCACCAACACCGGCAACGTGACGCTGACCAATGTCACCATCGTCGATCCGCTTCCCGGCATGTCTGAGCTCACCTGCGTCCCGGCCCAGCCGACGACGTTGGCTCCGGGTGCCGCCATGGAGTGCTCGTCCACCTACGCGGTGACCCAGGCCGACCTCGACGGCGGTTCGGTCTACAACCTCGCCACCACCACCGGCACGCCGCCGGTCGGCGACGACGTGACCGACACCGACGACGAGACCGTGACCGCGGCCACCGAGCCGGCGATCATGATCGTGAAGACCGCCGACGTGGCCACCTATGACGCGGTGGGTGATGTGATCACCTACACGTTCGAGGTGACCAACACCGGCAACGTGACGCTCGACGACGTGACCGTTTCCGATCCGCTGCCGGGCCTCTCGGCGCTGGTCTGTACTCCGGTCCAGGGCTCGTCCCTCGCGCCGAACGCGACCATGGAATGCAGCGCAACCTATGCAGTGACGCAGGCTGATCTGGACGCCGGTTCTGTGGACAACACGGCCACCACCGTCGGCACGCCGCCGGTGGGCGAGGATGTCACCGATTCCGATGACGAAACGGTGACCGGCACCCAGCGGCCGGCGATCGAGCTCACCAAGGCCGCCGATCTGGCGACCTACGACGCGGTGGGTGACCTGATCACCTACACCTTCGTGGCTACCAACAGCGGCAACGTGACGCTCACGGACGTGGTTATCACGGATCCGCTCCCGGGTCTCTCGGGCCTCACGTGTGATCCCGCGCAGCCCACCACGCTGGCGCCCGGGGCCTCCATCGAGTGCACGGCGACCTACGCGGTGACCCAGGCTGATCTGGACGCCGGTTCTGTGGACAACACCGCCACCGCCACTGGCACCCCGCCGGTGGGTGACGACGTGACCGACTCGGACGACGAGACGGTGCCGGCGACGCAGTCGCCCGCGATCTCGCTGACCAAGGACGCCGATGTGGCGAGCTACGACGCGGTGGGTGATGTGATCACCTACACGTTCGTGGCCACCAACACCGGCAACGTGACGCTCGCCGACGTGGTCATCACGGATCCCTTGGAGGGTCTCTCGGACCTGACGTGTGACCCGGCCCAGCCGACGACGTTGGCTCCGGGTGCCTCGATGGAGTGCTCGGCCACCTACGCGGTGACCCAAGCTGATCTCGATGCGGGTTCTGTGGACAACACCGCCACCACCGTCGGCACGCCGCCGGTCGGCGACGATGTGACGGACACCGATGACGAGACGGTGCCGGCCAGCCAGCTGCCGGACATCGACCTGGTCAAGACGGCGGATGTGGCGACCTACGTCGCCGTGGGTGATGTGATCACCTACACCTTCGTCGCCACCAACACCGGCAACGTGACGCTCACTGATGTGACGATCACCGATCCGCTGCCCGGTCTGTCGGCGCTGGTCTGTGCGCCGGTCCAGGGCTCCACCCTGGCACCGGATGCCACCATGACCTGCACCGCGGCCTACGCGGCGACGCAGGCTGATCTCGACGCCGGCTCGGTCTACAACCTGGCCACCACCGAGGGCACCCCGCCCGCGGGTGAGCCGGTGACGGCCACGGACGATGAGACAGTCACGGCTGCCGTCGAGCCGGCGATCCTGCTGGTCAAGACGGCTGATGTGGCGAGCTACGCCGCGGTGGGTGATGTGATCACCTACACGTTCGTGGCCACCAACACGGGCAACGTGACGCTCACTGACGTGGTCATCACGGATCCGCTCCCGGGTCTCTCGGCACTGACCTGTGATCCCGCGCAGCCGACGACGCTGGCCCCCGGGGCCTCGCTCGAGTGCTCGGCCACCTACACGGTGACCCAGGCTGACCTCGACGCGGGTTCTGTGGACAACACCGCCACCACCGTCGGCACGCCGCCGGAGGGCGAGAATGTCACGGACTCGGATGACGAGACGGTGCCGGCGACGCAGTCGCCTGCGATCGAGCTGACCAAGGACGCCGACGTCGCGACCTACGACGCGGTCGGTGACGTGATCACCTACACGTTCGTGGCCACCAACACCGGCAACGTGACGCTCACCGACGTGGTCATCACGGATCCGCTGCCGAACCTCTCGGCACTGACCTGTGATCCCGCGCAGCCCACCACGCTGGCGCCCGGGGCCTCGATCGAGTGCTCGGCCACCTACGCGGTGACCCAGGCCGATCTCGACGCGGGTTCTGTGGACAACACCGCCACCACCGTCGGTACGCCGCCGGAGGGCGAGAATGTCACCGACACCGACAATGAGACCGTCCCGGCCACCCAGTCGCCGTCGATCGAGCTGACCAAGGACGCCGACGTGGCGACCTACGACGCGGTGGGTGACGTGATCACCTACACGTTCGTGGCCACCAACACCGGCAACGTGACGCTCACCGACGTGGTCATCACGGATCCGCTGCCGAACCTCTCGGCACTGACCTGTGATCCCGCGCAGCCCACCACGCTGGTGCCCGGGGCCTCGATCGAGTGCTCGGCCACCTACACGGTGACCCAGGCTGACCTGGACGCCGGTTCTGTGGACAACACCGCCACCACCGTCGGCACGCCGCCGGAGGGCGAGAATGTCACGGACTCGGATGACGAGACCGTCCCGGCCACCCAGTCGCCGTCGATCGATCTGGTCAAGACGGCTGATGTTGAGAGCTACGACGCGGTGGGTGATGTGATCACCTACACGTTCGTGGCCACCAACACCGGCAACGTGACGCTCACCGACGTGGTCATCACCGATCCGCTGCCGAACCTCTCGGCACTGACCTGTGATCCCGCGCAGCCCACCACGCTGGCGCCCGGGGCCTCGATCGAGTGCTCGGCCAGCTACACGGTGACCCAGGCTGATCTCGACGCGGGTTCTGTCGACAACACCGCCACCACCGTCGGCACCCCGCCGGTGGGCGACGATGTCACCGACACCGACGATGAGACCGTGCCGGCCACCCAGTCGCCCGCGATCTCCATCGTCAAGTCGGCCGACGTGGCCACCTATGACGCGATCGATGACGTGATCACGTACACGTTCCTGGTGACCAACACCGGCAACGTCACCCTGACTGATGTCCAGGTGACGGATCCGCTCGAGGGCCTTTCGGCGCTGGAGTGCACGCCGGTGATGGGTGCCACCCTGGCTCCGCAGGAGACCATGGAGTGCTCTGCCACCTACAGCGTCACCCAGGCTGATCTCGACGTGGGTTCTGTGGACAACACCGCCACCACCGTCGGCACCCCGCCGGCCGGCGACGACGTGACCGACACCGACGATGAGACCGTGCCCGCCACCCAGACGCCCGCCATCCAGATCGTCAAGTCTGCGGACCTGACGAGCTACGATGCGGCCGGCGACGTGGTCACCTACACGCTGACGGTGACCAACACCGGCAACGTGACGCTGTCCGATGTGACCGTGTCCGACGAGATGCTCGCCGTGGATGCCGCGGCCTGTGCGGCGACCCTGGTTCCGGGAGCAAGCTGTGAACTCAGCTTCGAGTACACCGTGACCCAGGCCGACGTGGATGCGGGCAGCATCTACAACCTGGCGTCGACCACGGGTACGCCTCCCGGCGAGAACCCGCCGGTCACCGATGAGGATGACGAGACCGTGCCCGGGGACCAGTTCCCGGCCATCGAGATCGTCAAGACCGCTGACGTCGAGTCGGTGGACGCTGTCGGTGACGTGGTCACCTACACGCTGACGGTGACCAACACCGGCAACGTGACGCTGACCGACGTGGTCATCTCCGACGAGATGCTGGACATCGAGAACGCGCTCTGCGCCGAATCCCTGGCCCCTGCCGAGCAGTGCTCGGTGGAGCTGGAGCACACGGTGACGCAGGCCGACCTCGACGCCGGCGAGATCGTCAACGTCGCGACGACGACAGGTACGCCTCCTGGCGACAACCCGCCGCCCACCGACGAGGACGACGAGACCGTCGTGGTTGACCAGCTGCCGGCGATCTCGCTCGACAAGTCGGCGGACAAGGTGCAGTACGTGGTCGTGGGTGAGGTCATCACCTACAACCTCCTCGCCACCAACACCGGCAACGTCACGTTGACCGACGTGGTGATCAGCGACGAGATGTTCGACCTGACAGACGTGCTGTGTGCCGAGTCGCTGGCCCCGGGGGAACAGTGCCTGATCGAGCTCAAGCACACCGTCAGCCAGGGCGACATCGATGCGCGGTTCGTGCACAACATCGCGGTCGTCGAGGGCACCGCCCCCAACGGTGACATCGTCACCGACGAGGACGACGTCCTGGTCGAGTCTCCCGAGGTTCTCCCCGGCAGCGGCGACATCGAGATCATCAAGAGCGCCAACGTTGCCGGGCCGGTGCGGCTCGGGGACAAGATCGTCTACAGCTTCAAGGTGACCAACACCGGAGATACGACGCTGACCGACGTCAGTGTCGATGATCCGAAGCTGAAGGCGGCGGGCATCTCGGTGACCTGCCCGGTGACCGAGCTCGCGGCCGGCCAGTCGACCACTTGCACCGCTTCGGCGGCCTACGTGGTCACCGCGGCAGACGTGGCGGCGGGCAAGGTGCTCAACGTCGCGACCGTCACGGCGATCCCGCCGGACGGCAAGCCTGTCACTGACCAGAGCGACCACCAGGTGCCGGCGCGCCCCGCTCCGGCCCCGAAGCCGATCGTCAAGAGTGGCGACCCGACGGGCATGGGGACCGATACCGGCCTCATCCTGACCGGTGTCGCGCTGCTCCTGATGGCCGGTGGAGCTACCGCGATGGCGACGAGGAGCCGTCGGCGTAGCTGAGTTGTGAGTCTCCGGGGCGGGTATCGTCCCCCCATCCCGCCCCGGAGGCCCGCCTGGTTCGCTCACCACGGATCAGAAGGACCGCCCCCGCGCATGATGGCGCGGGGGCGGTTCTGTTGACGGGTCGAATCCGGTGGGTCAGGTGTCGAGGTGCGTCATCGACACGTTGGTCAGGCGCACCTGGGGCATCGTCTCCGCGCCCCGGCGCAACAACTCGGCGACTGCCATCGACGCCACCACATTGGGCGACTGGGCCAACAGGGCGTCGAGATCCGCCCCGGGCGTCTGCTCCCCCTGGTAGCCGATGTCCTCGCCGCGCATCGTGGCGGCGTCCACGCGGTCAGCCAGGTGTTGCCTACCGATCGCCTTCGCGCCCTCCGGGTCCACCACGTCGATGGTGAACTCGAGCCGCATGTGGTGCTTCGTCATGGCGTCCCTCCGGTGCCCGGCTCAGCCGAGCGCGCCGGCCGGCGCCGAGCGTGCGTTGAGGACGCAGCGGCTGGCGGCGTCGGGGATCTCGGTCTCAAGCGTGAAGTCGAGGGTCTCCCCGGCAGGAACAGCCCCTTCCTGGAACACCTTGACCGACAGCGAGCTGCCGCTGCCATCCTTGCCGAGCCAGATGACGGCCACGACGAGGTCTCGGGCTTCGTCGGCGGTGTTGGTGACGGTACCGGAGGCCTTCACGGGGCCGGCCTCGAGGCCGCATTCCTCAAGCTTGACGTCGGAGGCGATGCCCGCCTCCTCGGCGCCGAGTGCTGGGATCTCCTCGCGCTCACCGTGCGCAATGGGCGAGGGTTCCACCGCGGGGGTGGAGCTCTCCATGGGTTCTGCCGACGGCGACTGGCTGTCTGAAGTGACCGCCGTCGTGCTGGTCGCCGACGAATCGGGCGTCGGGCCCTCTTCTGCGGCGCCGGTGCAGCCGGTGAGGATCACACCGGAAAGTGCCACGGCAGCGAGTGTTCTGCGGAAATCCATGTCAGTAGCCCCATCTCATCTTGGTTCCGTTTCGGAATCAGACTACTGCACCTTGTACCCTCGCCGTCGTGGAGAGAACGGTGGCCGTACGGTGAGCATGGTGGCAGGGTTGCGCCGCCTGTTCGCGGACACCAGACCCTTGCGGACACCGGATTTCCGGCGGTTGTGGACGGCGAACATCGTGACCGTCATCGGCGCCCAGCTCACCGTCGTGGCGGTCCCCGCGCAGATCTACTCGATCACCGGATCCTCCGGCATGGTGGGGCTCACGGGCCTGTTCGGGCTCGTGCCGCTGGTGGTGTTCGGGCTCTGGGGTGGTGCCCTGGCGGATCACCTGGACCGGCGGCTCCTGCTGGAGGTCACCACGCTGGGCATGGTCGTCACCTCGGCGCTGTTCTGGCTCCAGGCCTTCCTCGGCGTGGGCAACGTCTGGTTGCTGCTGGTGCTGTTCGCCGTGCAACAGGCGTTCTTCGCGATCAACCAGCCCACCCGCACGGCGATCCTCCCGAAGCTCCTGTCCGAGGACCAGCTACCCGCCGCCAACGCGCTCAACATGACGGTGATGTCGGCCGGCGCGATCGCGGGGCCGCTCGTGGGCGGGGCCCTCATCCCGGTGCTGGGCTACTCCTGGCTGTACTTCGCGGACACCCTCACGCTCTTCGCGACGCTCTATGCGGTGTGGAAGTTGCCCCCGCTGCCCGTCGACAACACCCAGGGCGCCCCCGGGCTGCGCTCCGTCTGGGAGGGCCTGGCCTACCTCACCTGCCACAAGATCCTGTTGCTGAGTTTCCTGGTGGACCTCATCGCGATGGTGTTCGGCATGCCGCGCGCGCTGTTCCCGGAGATCGCGCACGTGGCGTTCGGGGGCCCAACCGAGGGCGGGACGGAGTTCGCGCTGCTGTTCGCCGCCATCCCCGCCGGTGCTGTGCTCGGCGGGGTGTTCGGCGGATGGGTGTCGCGCGTCCAGCGCCAGGGCGCCGCGGTGCTGTGGGCGGTGGCAGTGTGGGGAGTCGCGATGACCGTTGCCGGGTTGGCGGTGGGGCTGGCGCCGTGGGCACCGAAGGCGATGCTGGCCTTCATGTTGGGGGCCCTCGTCGTCGGGGGCGCGGCCGACATGGCCTCGGCCGCCTTCCGGCAGACCATCCTCCTCGCGGCCACGGACGACGCCCGCCGCGGGCGGCTCCAGGGTGTCTTCATCGTGGTGGTGGCCGGTGGGCCCCGCATCGCCGACGTGGTGCACGGCGGCGCCGCGGAGGCCGTCGGCCCGGCCTGGGCCACGAGCGGCGGTGGGCTTCTGGTGCTGGTCGGCCTCGCCGTCGCCGCGCTGCTGTTCCCGGCCTTCCGGCGCTACCGCGCAGGAACGACGACGGGGTGAGACCGGCCACCTCGGCCGGCCCCACCCCGCGGGTCATGCTCAGACGGGGGCGCCGTCGATCACGAGGCGCCAGTTGTCCTGGAAGAACTGGCTCTGGTCGATGACCTGGTTGGCCACCGCCCAGTCGATCAGCAGTTGACGGATCTCCTGCATCTCGTTGTAGACGACCGGGGCCGAAGCGATGTGCGGGAAGTTGCCGCCGCCGCTCCGGCGGTAGTTGTTCACCGCGACGACGAACTGCTGGTCGTCGGCGACGGACACGCCGTCGAGGGTGACGTCCGAGATGCGCGATCCCACCGGCTGGGTGAGGTCGATCTCGTAGTCGACGCCCGAGAGGATGTCGTAGTTGTAGTCCCACACCTGCTGGCCGTCGTGGACGACGGAGGTGTGGAGTTCGGGATCGAACGTGGCGCCAGAGGGCAGCTGCGCGAAGTACTTGGCGGAGAACTCCAGGTAGTCACGGATCTCGGCGCCGGTCATCACGACGGCCTCCAGCGTGTTGTCGTAGATGTAGAGGCCGGCCATGTCGCGGATGGTGACGTCACCTTCAGGGAACACCGCGGTGCGGCTGAACGGGGCCGCGATGCTCAGCACGGGAAGGTCGCCGTGCTCGGTGCCGGCCAGCGCCTGCTGCACGGTCTGCGTCTGCACCATCTGGATGTAGTCGATGATCGCGGTGTCGCGGTAGCGGCTCTCGGTGGCGGGCAGCTCGGCCAGCGAGGTGGCGATCGTGGTGTTCACGTAGTCGACGGTGGTGGTGTGGGCGTCCTCGAGTTCGGCGAGGAATTCCTCGTCCGGGGCGAAGTCGCGGGAGTAGATGGGAGCCGCGTCGGCAGAGACGACGGTCCACTGACCGCGGACCTTCTGCAGGTCGAAGGTCAGGTCGCTGACGCCGGAGGCCCACCAGCGAGGCTGGGTGAGCAGCACGTCGCGGCCGGTGACCTCGTTGGTGATGCGCTGGACCGGGGCGTCGCGGTGCGTGTGCCCGAGCACCATGGCGTCGATGCCCGGCACCTCGCGGGCGATGTCGGCGGCCGGGTTCTCGTCGCCCAGGCCGGTGGCCTCGGTGTCGTAGCTGGACAGCCCGACGCCGGCGTGGCTGAGCACCACGACGATGTCGGCGCCGGCCTCGCGGACCTTCGGCACCCAGTGCTGCGCGGCGTCCACCATGTCGGTGATGCGCACCTCGCCCTCGAGGATGGCCTTGTCCCAGATCATCGAGCCGGGAGTGGTCAGGCCGAGGAAGCCGATGGTGACGGGCTTGTTGTCGCTCACCTTGCGCGTGACCAGCTCGAACGGCTGGTAGGCGGGCTCGCCGGTCTCGGCGTCGACGACGTTGGCGCCCAGCACCGGGTGGGCCGCCTCGTCGATGTAGGCGTCCAGCAGGTCGAGGCCGTAGTTGAACTCGTGGTTGCCCAGGTTTTGCGCGTCGTAGCCGATGTGATTGAACGCCTCCGCCATGGGGTGCGTGTCGCCCGTGACGGTGATGGGCTCCTGCTTGGCGTAGTACGTGGTCAGGGGGGTGCCCTGGAGGAAGTCTCCGTTGTCGACGACGAACACGGAGTCCGCACCGCGCTCCTCGCGCACAGACTCCACGATGCTCGAGACCTGCGCGAGGCCGATCTCGTGGCCCGCCCGCTCGATGTAGGGCTGGTTCGAGAAGTAGTTCCAGTTCTGCACGTTGCCGTGCACGTCCGAGGTGGCGAGGACGGTGACCTGGGTGGTCTGCTCGCTGCGCGGATTGGGTGCGGCCGTGGCGGGCGTCACGAGCGTGACGCCGAGCGCGACGGCGGCCGCGAGCGCGATGGGAGTGCGCATGCTTCTCCTTGTGAGACAGGGGTTGGGACCCTCGCAGCGTAAGCTCGCCCAGGCTCACTTCCCGGCCTCGTCAGCGGGAATTCATCCACCCTTCACGCCCTCGTTCCCTGGGTGCGGGCGGTGTCGTCCTCCGGGTGCCCGGCGAGCCTCTTCTCCAGCCGCTCGCGCCACCGTGGGGGCAGCAGTTCGGAGCGCAGGAGGCGGCGGGCGCCGTCGAGATCCTTCTTGTCGCGGTTCATGACGCGGGCCACCTCGGCGACGGTGGGCTCCGCGGGGCGTTCCAGGAGTTCGACGGCATCGCCGGCAGCCACGATCCCGGGCTCCAAGACCCGGATGTACCACCCGGACCAGCCGGTTTCCTGCACCTGCAGCACGAGGTCCTTGACGCCCCAGCGTTGCGCCAGCTTCCAGCAGGGGGAGCGCGGCTGGCTCACCTGCACGACGGCGCCGCCGAGGCGCCACGTCTCGCCCAGCACGACGGTGGTCTCGTCGGGGCCTGCGCCGCTGAGGTCGCCGAGGGTGACGTTCTCGAAGAAGCCGCCGTCGGGCAGGGTGAGGCCCTGTTCGGCGGCCCACCGGGGATAGTGGTGGCCGGCGTAGAGGAGCGCGGCCTTCTCCGGGCCGCCGTGCACCGCGGTGTCCGCCTGCTCGTCGCCGTCGAAGCCCAGCGGGCCGAGGTGGACCGGGCCGTCGGCCTGGCGCTTCACGGCGCCGCTGCGCACCTCGCGGCCGTCCCAGACGTGGGTCTGCGCGCGGCCCACCCGCACGGCGTTGACTCGGGCGAGGAGATCCATGCCCTCACGATAGGCGCGCCGTAGCCCTTCGGGTCATGTTGGCTGCAGACGATCGACGCTTCCTGGGCCGCGCCGTCGAACTGGCGGAGGCCGCGCTCGTGCGGGCGCTGCACCGGCGCCGGGTGCGTTCCTGAGTTTTATTCCGCGGGCAGGGGTTTTCCGCCCTCAGCAGACGGGCTAGGACAGGCGCGGTCCGTCCGCTTAGGCTCCACGTCCATGAGCATCATCGGATTCCCTGACCCGGTCAATGAGAAGGCGGCGCGCGTCGTCGCCGCCGGTGTCTGTGCGTCGGCCGTGCTGGTGCTCGCCACCGGTTGGCAGTGGCTCGTCCCGTTCATGGCCGTGGGCTTCCTGCTCCGCGTGCTGTCCGGTCCGCGCTTCAGCCCCCTCGGGCTCCTCGCCACCAAGGTGGTCGCGCCGAGGCTGGGGGAGCCGGTGCTGGTGTCTGGGCCGCCGAAGCGCTTCGCGCAGGGCATCGGGCTGGCCGTCACCACCGTCGCCTCCCTGCTCGGCCCCGCGCTCGGATTGGCGCCGGCCGCGTCGGTGCTCATCGGGGTGCTGGTGCTGTTCGCCTTCCTGGAATCCGTCCTCGGCTTCTGCGCCGGCTGCTGGCTGTACGGCCAGCTGATCCGGGCCGGCGTGGTGCGCCAGGACAGCTGCACGAGTTGCGCCGACATCTGGGCGCCGCGTCAGGCCTGATCACACGGGCGCCGCCGGGGGAAGCCCCTCGGGCGCGGCCCCGAAAGTCGCCTGGTACCACCGCACATAGGCCTGCACCGCCGTCGGGAGCGTGGCGAAGATGCGGTCGTCGCCCACCCTGTCGATGAAGCCTGTGCGCTCCAGCTGATCCCGCGTCTCCTGCTTCACGCGCGCCATCGCGAACGAGATGCCCCGGGCCTCGAGGTTCTCGCGGAGGAGCTCGAGGGTGTCGACGGCGGTGAGATCCCATTCGGTGTTGGCCTCCGCGTTGAGCAGGAACCAGTTCACCGGCTGTTCCGCCGTCTCGACCGCGTTCTCCGCGCGGGCGAGGAAATTGTCGGCGTTGGCGAAGAACAGCGGCGAGTCGTAGCGGTAGACCACCAGGCCGGGCACCTGCCGGGTGTCGGGGTAGTCGTCCACGTCGTGCATCCCGGGCAGCTTGGGCACGTAGCCCAGCACGCCGTCGTGGGGACGCGAGATGCGGCGGATCAGGTCGAGGATCGACAGCCCGATGGCGATGCCGATGCCGATCAGGATGCCGGTGACCAGCACGGCCGCGATCGTGACCAGCATCAGGATGAGCTCGCTGGTGCGGAAGCGGGCGATGCGACGCATCTCCGGGAGGTCGACGAGGCGGGTGGCGGCGTACATGACCAGCGCGCCCAGCCCCGCCGTCGGGAAGGAGGCGAGCACCGAGCCGGCGAACAGCAGCACCGCCACCACGCTGGCGAGCGCGACGAGCGAGTGGAGTTGGGTGCGCGAGCCGGCGGAGTCGCCGAGGACCGTGCGCGAGTTGCTCGACGAGACGGGGAAGCCCTGGAGGAATCCGGTCAGCACGTTGGCGGTGCCGAGGGCGAGGAGTTCCTGGGAGGCGTCGACGCGCTCCCGGCGCTTCACCGCGAAGGCCCGGGCGGTGAGCACGTTGTCGGTGTAGCCCACCACGGCGATGCCCAGAGCGAAGGGGAAGAGCGCCCAGACGGAGAGGTCGCCGAGCGCGGGCACCCGGGGAGCGGGCAGGCCGCTGGGGACCGGGCCGATGGTCTCGAGGCCGAAGCGCTGCAGGTTGAAGAACGCGACGGCGGCCGCGCCGAGGAGCAGCGCGATGAGGGGGCCGGGGGCGGTGGGGAAGAACCTGCGGGCGAGGAACAGCAGCACGAGCAGGACGAGGGCCAGGGCCGCCGTCGGGAGATGGGCCTGCGGCAGTTGGGTGAGGAAGGACCAGGCCTCGTCGACGGGCCGCTCGCCGGAGACGTCCAGCTTGGTGACCTTGCCGAGTTGGCTGAGGATCATCAACACGCCGATGCCGGCCATGTAGCCCACCAGAACCGGCCGGGAGAGGAGGTCGGCGAGGAAGCCCAGCCTCAGCAGCCAGCCCGCGAGGCAGACCAGACCGACCGCGATGGCGAGGATCGCGGCCACGTCCGCGTGCCGTTCAGGGCCCACGGCACCCACGAGGGCGGCGATCCCGGCGGCCGTCATCAACGCCGTCGACGCCTCCGGGCCGATGGACAGCTGGCGGGAGGTGCCGAGGGCGGCGTAGACCGCCAGCGGGATGAGGATCGCCCAGAGCCCCGCGACGGTGGGCAGTCCCACGATGGCTGCGTAGGCCATCACCTGGGGGACGAGGTAGGCGGCCACTGTGATGCCGGCGACGAGGTCGCCTCTCAGCCACCGCCGCTCGTAGCGGCGCAGCACCGCGACACCGGGGAGGAACCTCTCGCAGCCACGCCGCGTGTCGCCCATGGCCGGAATCTACCGCTAGGGACGCCAGCCTTCGGGCGGATCCTCGCCGACGACACCGTCGACGGCTTCGCGGAGGAGATCGGCGTGCCCCGTGTGGCGGGAGTACTCCTCGACGAGGTCGTGCAGCATGCGGCGCAGCGTCATCTCCACGCCCCAGACCCGGCCGAGGTGGACGCTCTGGTCGAGGTCGCCGTCGAGGAGGAGGTCCGCTATCTTCTGGCGGGAGCGGGCGACGGCGGCGTCGTAGTTGGCGTAGAGCTCCTCGGGGGAGTCATCGGCGGCGGAGGTGAACGGCCAGTTGCGCTCCTCCTCGCTGGACAAGTCCAGCGACGCCCACGGTTCACCCGGGTGGCTGCCGTCGATCGCCCAGGTGAACTTGGTGGCCTCCACCTGGGTGAGGTGCTTGATCAGGCCGCCCAGCGTGAGGATGGAGGCGCCGATCCTGGTGTTGAGGGCCGCGGAATCCAGGCCGTCGACCTTCCACCGGAACGTCCAGCGCATGCGGTCGAGCGAGCCGAGGAGCTGCTCGACATCGGTGCCCGCCAGAGGCGGTTCCCAGGGGGTGAGGTCTTCGTCGGCCATGACAGCAGCCTAAGCCGCACGCGGTGCCGGCGGTAGGCCCTGAGGGGTATCCCCGGGCAGGAAAGGCCTGCCCGGGGATAGGGGGTCAGGCGGACATGTTGCTTCCGGATTCCAGCAGGCTCTTGAGGTCCGAGAGCACCCACGGCCAGCCGCCGCCGCCCTGAGCGGGGTCGTGCCCGCCGGCGAACTCGGCGCCGGTGCCGGGTGCCGCGCTCAGGTCGTGCGTGAGGACCACCTTGGTGAGGCCGCCCGGGTACTCGGTGAGTTCCCAGGTGAGGCGGGTGGGCTCCAGGTCCTGGTGCCAGGTGGGCTGCCAGGTGAGTTCGAGGCGGTTCGGCGCGTCGACGCTGATGACCTCACCCTCGACGGCGACCTCGCCCATGCCCATGGCCTTCATCTCGTCGGTGGAGAGGTTGCGGTAGCGGCCGCCGGTTGTGAGATCGACGTCGACGTCGCCGCCGTAGCCCCATTTGCGCGTGTACTCCGGAGTGGTGATGGCCTCCCAGACGGTGGCCTTCGGGGCCTTGATGTAGATGGTGTAGACCTGCAGGTCGCTCATGATTCGTCCTCTGGTTCGAGTCGGTGCTTGAGGTGGAAGAGGCCCGCGGCGATCTCCGCGCGGCCGGTGTACTTGCCGATCCACCGGTTGTGGATCTGCTGGATGGGCACGGGGTTGAGGAAGTGCAGCTTCTGGCGTCCCCGCCGGACGGGGGTGACGAGATTGGCGGCTTCGAGGACGCGGAGATGCTTGGCGACTCCGAAGCGCGTCATCTCGACGTGCTCGTTGACGACTTCTTCGAGCTCACCGAGCGGGCGGCCGTCCCGCTCGAAGAGGGCGTCAAGGAGGAGCCGGCGGATGGGATCCGCCAACGCCTTGAACACCAGGTCGTCGTCCATACCGGAACATTAGGTGACTAGTTGGTCACCTGTCAATGGTCCTCCAGGACGTGGCGGGGAGGCGCGGGTTGCGCCACTCGCGGTAGCGGGCGACCACCTCGTAGACCATGGTGCGGAGCTTCCACCGCCAGCGCTCGAGGGGCCGGAAGTCGTCGGCCGGGGTGAGCCTCGCGGCCATCGCCGGGTCCTGGCGCAGCAGGAACTGGCGGGCGCGCCAGGCGTGCATGGGGTCCGACACCAGACGGATCACGTCGTGGTGGCCCACCAGGGGTGCGGAGAACTGCAGGTTCTGCCACGTGCTCAGGGCTTCCTCCTCCAGCACGATGAGGCTGCCGGGGATGCCCTGGGACTGTGCGTAGGCCGCCATGGCCGAGGCTTCGCTGGTCCCCGTCTTCGCCGTCGTGCCGGTGAAGACCACCATCGTGACGCGGGGATTCATGGTGCGCACGGCGATGTCGACGCGCCACCGTTGCAGCGGGTGGAGGGAGCCGTCGGGGTGGGTGGGGCAACCGAGCACGATGAGGGCCTCGGTGGTGTTCGGGCCGGTGCGTGGCCGGCCGTAGTTGCGGGTGCTGGCCCAGCAGTGGGCCACCTCGGGTAGCGCCACCAGGGCTGTGCCCATGCCAACTGCCACCGACACCCATCGCTTCATGCGGCAAGCCTAGGCCGGTGCAGCCTGGCCCAGCGGACGGAGCGGCCGTGGGCCCGCGCCCAGCCGAGGGGGCTGCCGTCGAGGGCGGTCTCGGTGGCGAACCACTCGTAGAGCCGGTCGATCGGCTCCGATTCCAGGAATCGGCTGCCCCTCATGTCGCCCTGCTCAATCCAGCGTCGCCGGGCCGGGGTTCTGCCAGTGGCGGTGCAGCAGGGCGATCTGTTCCGGCAGGATGCGGGAGACCGAGAGCTCGGGCAGCGCGTCGACGGCGAACCAGCCGATCTCGCTGGTCTCGTCGCTGGTGTAGGCCAGGTCGACGGGGGCGAGGGCCTCACAGACGAACAGCATCTTGTAGCAGTGGTGGTCCAGCGGCGGCTGGTGCCCCCAGACCTCGCGGTCCAGGACGGCGGCCAGGTGCCCGGCCCGCACGGCGACGCCGGCCTCCTCGAAGACCTCGCGCTCGATGGAACCGCGCGGCGTCTCACCCACGTCGCACCACCCGCCGGGGAGCGTCCAGAGGTCGTCGTCGAGGATCTCGCGGACCAGCAGGACGCGGCCCTCGTCGTCGAACACCGCGCCGCGCACGTCGATCTTCGGCGTGGTGTAGCCGGCCGTCGAAGCCACTTCCCGGTCGAACGGCGGGAGTTCATCCCGCGACACCATCTGCAGGAGGTCGCGGCCGATCTCCGCCACCCGATGGAACCGCCCGATGTCGAACTCGTCCGTGCAGTAGGCCAGTGCGCTCTCCGAGATGGCGGTGAGCTCCATAGCGATGCGGTGCAGGTCCTGGGACGCCGTGTTCATGCTTCCGACCGTAGCGGGTTGTGTGTCCGCCTCGACGTGGGGCTACAGGCCAAGGTCGATGGCCTGGCTGGTCATCCTGTCGTGAGTCAGCGAATGATCAGAGATCGGGTTCCTCCTGGGCGATGCGGTCCTCGATGGTCTCCTCACCGGGCTCATCCAGGTGCAGGGCGTCGTCGACAGGACGCTCCAGGTTGTCGGGAGTCATGTCGGCCGCGTCCTCACCTTCGTCGATGAGATCCTGGGTGCTGAGATCCTCACGGATCACCTCGCGGTGCTCGCGCGCCGCGTCGTCGATCCGCTGCGCGAGCAGTTCGTTGTCCTGATCGGGGTCTACGAAGTTCTCTGGGGCCATGTCATCAGTGCTCATGCTCCACCCTGACAAGGGGCGTTGACTGGTCGCATCCCCCTTGGGGGTAGAGGTGCACCGGGCTGGACGCGTTGGCTGGAATTTCGAGGGAGATTCCTGCCACATCGCCCATATACAGCGGGATGTGGCAGGAACCTCCCTCCAGTTTCAGGCAGCTACCAGCTCGTCGATCTGGTTGACCGCCTGAGTGGCGCCCTCCTCCATGCCCATGTCCAGCACGGTCTGCAGATCCTCGGCCGACTGGTAGACGGTGGTGGCCACCAGCCGCGACCCGCCCTCGGTGGACTCGAAGCGGAAGGTGTTCTCGCCCACCGGAAGGTTCTCCTGCGGGGTGAAATCCTCCTTGGCGAAGCCATCCAGGAAGCGGAAGCTCTGGCCGTCGTCGACTTCCTTGATGTCCCAGTAGCCGTGGAAACGCTCGCCCTCAGGGCTGGTCATGTAGTAGTTCATGCGGCCGCCGGGCGTGAGGCTGTGATCGACGAACGTGGCGGGGTATCCGGGCGGGCCCCAGACCCGCTCGAGCTGGCGAGGATCTGCGTAGATCTGCCAGAGCCGTTCGACGGGTGCGGCGAACTCGGCGGTGAGCGTCAGGCTGTGTTCGTCGAGATTACGGGAGATGTCGGTGACAGGCATGGTGTCCTCCTCTGGGACGGTCAGTGGGTGCCTGGGGATTCACGCAGGAGGTCGTCGATCCGCGCCACGCGTCCGCGCCAGATGTCCTCCAGCTCGTCGAGCATGGAGGCGACTGATCTCACTGCCTCGAAGTCGCCGCTTGCGAGGGCCTCGCGCCCTTGGCGGCGCTTGGTGATGAGGCCCGCGCGTTCAAGCACGGCGACGTGTTTCTGGACGGCGGCGAAGCTCATGTCGTACTTCGCTGCCAGGACGGAGACGGAGTGCTCACCGGCGAGGACGCGGCGCAGGATGTCGCGCCGGGTCCGATCCGAGAGCGCGTGGAACAGCGCATCTGCGCGATCCTCGTCCGTCTCAGCCATGACACCAATCTACAACCATCTGGTTGTATGTCAAGAGCGAAATGGACGGGGACTGATTTCGGTGCCGCTGCATCCGGACCCTCAGCAGATGACAGGCTGGGCCCATGGAGAGTCGCCACCTCAGCCGCGTCATCAAGGCTTCGCCGGAGAGCGTCTACGAGTTCGCCGCGGACTTGGACCAGTTGCCGCTCTGGGCGGCGGGCCTGGCCGAGGCGGAGGTCGAGCGGCAGGCGGGCACTGTCGTCGTCGATTCGCCCATGGGTCGCGTCGAGGTGCAGTTCGTGGCCAGGAACGAGTACGGCGTGCTGGACCACGACGTGACGCTGCCGTCAGGGGAGGTGGTCCACAACCCGCTGAGGGTGCTGGCCCACCCGGATGGGGCGGAGGTCGTCTTCACCGTGCGGCAACTGGATCTCAGCGACGAGGAGTTCGAGCGCGACTGCCAGATGGTGGCCGATGACCTCACCAGGCTTAAGGAGATCGTCGAGGGCCCCGCGGCTCGTCGGGGCTAGGGTTCACGGCTGATCGGCGACCTTCTCGAGGGCGAAGAAGAGGAACGAGACGAAGCGACGGGGAATCGGCCTGCCGTCCGGCTGACGCAGGAGTTCCTCCGGCGTGTCGTCGGAGACGGGCGGTTCGCTGATGGAGGTGATGCGGAAACCTGCCGTCGTGAAGTCCTCGACCATGGCGTGCAGCGGCCGGTGCCAGGTCATGAGGATGGCCGGCGTCCCGGCCAGTTCCACCTCCATCGGCCATTCGACGATCGGGAAATACCTGCCCTCGTCGAGGGCGTACGCCAGGGGGTGGTTGACCGACAGCAGGAGCCGCCCTCCGGGCTTGAGGACCCGTCGGAATTCTTGGAGGGGCTCGGCCCAGTCGCGCAGATAGTGGAGCGCCAGGGAGCAGACGATGTCGTCGAACTCCTCGTCCTGGTACGGCAGGGGTTCGCCCAGATCCGCCTGCCGGAGGTCCGCCTTCGGCCCGAACCGACGGCGCGCGAGTTCAAGCATGCCGGCGCTCGCGTCGAACCCGGCGACCTCGGCCCCGCGCTCGCGCAGCGCCGCGAAGAGCGGGCCGGCGCCGCAGCCCGCGTCGAGGATGCGGCGGCCGCGCACGTCGCCGGCGAGGCCCAACATCGCGGGGCGCTCGTAGTACGCGTTGAGCAGGCTGGCCTCGTTCTCTTCGGCGTAGGCGGCGGCGAAGTCGTCGTAGCCGCTCACTGTTCTCCCCTGAGGACGTGTTGGGCGCAGGTGGGGGCCCAGCGGGCGAGGAGGCGTCTGTCCCCTTCGCTGAGCGTCTGGATGGAAGGCATGGGACCACCCTGCCATGGCGTCGGGTCTCAACGCTGCGGGACCATCCGCTCCGCGTATCTGGATATCCGGATGTATGAATATGATGTGTCCGTGAAACGTCACGACATCGCCTTCCCCCCGGCCGCCAACCAACTCGACGTCGCCGCGGGACTCTTCCGCGCGATGGCGGACCCGACGCGGCTGCTGCTGATGGTGGCGCTCCTCCCGGCTGAGTTGAGTGTGGGCGAACTGGTGGAGATGTGCAGTCGACCCCAGAGCACGGTGAGCCGGCAGCTGGCCGTACTTCGACAGGCCGGCCTGCTGACGGCGCGCCGGGACGGCGCCCACGTCCACTACCGCCTCACCAATATCCACGTCGCGGACATGCTGACCCAGGCGCTGGGCCACGCCGAGCACCTCGCCGGCAACCTGCCGCACGGCCACGCGAGTGAGTGAGGCATGAGCTCCAGCATGGTGACGGTGCTCCGCAATCCGCGGTTCGCGAGGTTCTACGGGGCGCAGTCGGTGAGTCAGCTGGGCGACGCCATCCTGTGGGTGGCCCTGGCCCTGGTCGCGGTGGAACTCGAGGGTCCGGCGCAGGCGCCGGTGGTGGTGGCCATCGCGTTGACCCTGCGCGTGGCGGCCTTCGTCGCGCTCGGCCCGGTGGCTGGAGTGGTCGCCGACCGCGTCGACCGAAGACTCCTGCTGGCCGGCTGCCACGTGGGCCGGATGGTGGCGGTCGGCCTCATGTTCTGGGTCACGGCGCCGTGGCAGGTCTACGTCCTGATGGTGGTGGCCAACGGGTTCACCGCCTTCTTCACGCCGGCGAACCAGGCGACGGTGCCTCTCGTCGCCGGACCCCTGCATGCGCGTGCGGCCTTCGCCCTCTCTGCGGCGACCACAGAGGTGTTCGGCATCGTCGGCCCGGGACTCGGCGGCCTGGCGGCGCTGGGCCTGGGTGGGCGCTCCCTGTTCCTGGTGATCGGTGGCCTCTTCGGGCTCGCGGCCCTCCTCGTCCTCACGTTGGGGCCGATCAGGGTCAAGGACCACGAGGTGTCAACAACCACGTGGACCGATGTGCGCGACGGCACCTCCCGGCTGTGGCGCGACGGGCACATCCGGTTCGCGCTGCTCGCGGAGCTGGTCGCGGCGATCTCCGGTGCCCTCGTTCTGACCGTCACGGTCGCCCGCGTCCAGGACGGTCTGGGGCTCACCGACGCGCACTTCGGATGGGTCATGGCGGCCTACGGGCTTGGAGCGACGCTTGCCTCGCTGGCCGTCGCGCACCTCGTCAGGGTTTCGCTGGTGCGCTGGATCGCCGTCGGCGCCGTGCTGACCTCCGTCGCGGTGCTGCCCGCCGACCTGACGCCCTACGCGGGGCTGGTCGCGCTCTGGGCGTTGGCCGGCGTCGGCCAGAACTGGGTGAACCTGCCCACCGAGACCCTCATCGCCGAGCGCACGCCGGCGTCGGCCCAGGGGCGGGTCTATGGCGCCCACTTCGCCTGGAGCCACCTGTGGTGGGGGCTCACCTACCCCCTCGCGGGAGCGCTGGCCGCCCTGTTCGTCGGCCGCACCTTCCTCGCCGGTGGTCTGATCGCGGTGGCCGTTGCCGCGGTTGTCCTGCTGGCTCACCGGCGCATCCTGCGGCGAGACTCCTGACGCCTCCCGACCCCGCGGTGGAGGTGGCTAGCGTCCTCGTGGCGCTGCTGGAAAAGTGACCGGTTAAGGTGTCGGCATGTCTCGCGTCGTGTTCATGTGTGGGCCCGCCGGGTCCGGTAAGTCCACCGTCGCGCGTGAGCTCGAGGCCGACGGCATGGCGCGGCTCTCGTTCGACCAGGAAGCCTGGGACCGCGGGCTGCGAACGATGCCGCTGCCGCGGAACGACCACGCCGACATCGACGCCCATCTCCGACGGCGACTCCTGCAGCTCGTCGCCCACGGGCGCGACGTCGTGTTGGACTTCTCGTTCTGGTCCAGGGACATGCGCGACGACTGGCGGCGACTGCTGGCTCCCCACGGGGTCGTGCCGGAGGTCGTCTACCTGGCTACGGACCGGCAGACCTGCCTCGACCGCATCCGGGCGAGGGCACTGGCCCACGGCGACGATTTCGCGTTGGCACCTGAGGTCGCGGCGCAGTATTTCGATCACTTCCAACCGCCGACCGCAGACGAAGGTCCGTTGACCATCCGACGCTGAGCGGGTGCGGCTAGGGCTGTGCCGGGGCGGTTTCCTCGTGGGTGGTGACCCAGAAACGGCCCGCGACGACCAGGCCCAGCACCAACAGCGCCGAGGTCAGCAGGAACGGCCAGTCGCGGTCCATGCTCGACAGCCAACCGCTGATCCAGCCGAACGGTGCGGTGACCAGCATCACGGCGGTGCGCTGGATCGCCATCACGCGGGAGCGTTCGTGCCGGTCGACGTGCAGCGCGACCAGCGACTCCGCCAGCATGAACAGGATCCCGGCGCCGAACGCGTCGAGCAGCAGGCACACGGCCAGCAGCGCATACGTGGATGCGACGGCCGCCCCGTCCGGGGAGGGGATGCCCACGAGCAGGAACTGGCCAGCGAGGTACACCACGAAGCCGATGAGGGTGGGCGACCTGAGGTGCTTGGCGTGCGTGAGTCGCGGGATGATCGTGAAGAAGAACAGCACCGACAGCAGCGAGCGGACCATCGGGAAGAAGGGCAGCAGCGCGTCGGGGACGCCCAGTTCCTTGTTGATGACCACCTGCCAGAACGTGCCGTTGACCAGCGTGACCGCACCCACGATGGCCGCCACGCACAACGAGCAGATGGTGCCCTTGGAGCGCAGGATCAGGCCGAGCACGCCGCGGTATTCGGAGAGCAGCTTCCACATGCTGACGCCCTGGGTCTGCTGCATGCGGACGCGGCCCGTCGCGGTCTCCGTCGTGGAGCGGTAGAGGAGCCAGACCTTGAGCGCCATGATCACGAACGCGTTGAGGTAGAGGATCCGCACGGCGTGTTCCATGCCCAGGTTCGCCACGAGGAGGGCGGCGATGGGCGCGAAGAGCGCGGAGAACTCGGCGGCGACCTTGACGAGCGAGTAGACCTTGGGGATTTCGGCACGGTCCACGTCCTCGACGAGCAGGCAGTCCCACGAGTTCTGGGTGACCTGCCAGGCGCCGTTGATGATGGAGGCGATCAGGAACCACCAGAAGTTCTGCGCGAGCGCCCACACCAGGCAGGGGATCACCCAGGCGATGATGTCGAAGACGGCGGTGGTCATGCGTCGGCCCAGCTTGTCGGTGATGACGCCGCTGAGGAGGCCGAACACCACCTGGGAGAGCATCGAGATGGTGGCGAGCAGGCCGATCTGCGCGTCGTGCACGCCCAGCGCCAGCATGTACACCGACGCGTAGGGCAGCACCAGCATCATCGACAGGCCCCACATGGGCTCGGTGTACACCGAGGCGCGGCCGTTGCCGCGGAGCCCGAGGAGGGTCGCGATCAGGGGGTTGCGGGGGCGGCGATGCACCGCCCAAGTCAACTCCAGCGTCGGGGGAATGTCCAACCTTGGGCCCGGCGTCGTGCCGCCGCTCGCTCGGGCCCGGCGGCGCCCCCTGCGATCAGTCGGCGCGGAGCGCGTAGAGCACATCGAAGCGCTCCAGCACCACCGGCATGTCCGGCGTGAACGGGTGGCTGCCGTCGTCTGCCGCCCGGGCGAGGTCCTCGTGGGTCTGGCGCCAGCCCGCCAACGGCGCCTCGTCGGGCAGCAGCCCCTCGTCGACCTGGTCGAACGGCAGCACCTGTACGTCGGTGGTCATGATGAGCGCGCGGGGCTGCTCGCTGCCGTCCAGGATGATGCTGAGGTCGCCCTTCCCCGGCAGTTGCGCTCCCTCGGCCTCGTACTGCCACAGGAGGCTGGTGTTCGTCGTCTTCGCGCCGACGGCGACCTCGTGGGCCATCCGGTCTGCGGTCTCGGCATCCTCGCCGAAGGCCCAGGCCGCGGGCGGCACCGTGCCGGAGACCCGTGGGCCGATCCATTCCTGGATGGGGTTGAGTTGGGCCCCCTGGCGCGCCCGTTCCCAGAACTCGTTGACGTCCATGGGGCCAGGGTACGTGCCTGTTGCGCCTGGGGGGGGATCAGTGCGCGACCGCCTGGCTGAACGGGTTTGCGCCGCTGGATGGTGGCGGATCTGACACCGTCTGCGGTGTCACTTCTGACACAACGACGATGGCTCGAACGTTGTGCCAGATATGGTCCGTCTCACATCGACCGCTGAGCGCTGGCTCTGCAACGTGCGGTGCGGTCAGGGCCCCACCGCCCCCATGATCGCCACGCGTGCCTTAATCGCGGCTCGTGATCCACTTCGGGTCGGGACCGATGGCCGCCAACTCGTCAGCGAAGAAGGGCGGGTACATGACCGCCTTCACCCCGTACTGGCTGATCGGGATCCACTCATGCCACTCGATGTCGCCGAGCCTGGTCAGGCTCGGTTCAGTGCTGAGCTTCATGCTCGCGTCGTACTTCATGAGGAAGTAGAACGCCAGCTCATGACATTGACGCCCGTCGAGGGCGGCGGTCTCGGTGTCGCGGAAGAAGTTCTCGTGGATGAACGCCAAACGGTCCACTTCCATGCGGACCCCGGTCTCTTCGAGGACTTCCCGCTGCACCGCTTCCACGGCGCTCTCCCCGTGGTGGACCCCGCCGCCGATGGAGTAGTAGTAGGAGTTGCTCTGGTTGCGCGCCATCAGTACGTGGCCGTCGTGCAGGATGACGGCTGCCGCGCGGTAGCGGAACCAGAGCCCGTCGTCGTCGTAACCGCAGTCACGGATGTCCTCGCTCACGATCGGAACCTACCACCCGAGTCGCCGGCGGGGCCCGTGCGTGCGCTCGACGATGGCCCGGTGAAGCCCGTGAGCGCTGGATCATCATCGACGACCCTCTTGGCGGTACTTTGACAGTGCTCACAGCATCTCGACGACCAGTTGAGCCATCCCGAGAGGAAACCTTGTGACCAAGAAGCCTTCCGTCATCTTCGTCTGCGTCCACAACGCAGGCCGCTCCCAGATGGGCGCGGCGTACGCCCAGCACCTCTCCCGCGGCGCCGTCGAGGTCCGCTCCGCCGGATCCGCCCCCGCGGACTCCATCAACCCGGCCGTGCGCGATGCCATGTTGGAGGAGGGGATCGACATCTCGCAGGAGAAACCCAAGGTCCTCACCGACGAGGCCGTGGAGGCCTCGGATGTCGTCATCACCATGGGCTGCGGCGACGCGTGCCCTTTCTATCCGGGCAAGACGTACCTGGACTGGACGCTCGATGACCCGGCCGGGCAGGGCGTCGACTCCGTGCGCCCCATCCGCGACGACATCCGCCGCCGCATCACCGAGTTGCTCACCGAGTTGGGCGTCGAAGTGCATCCCACACCGGCCGAAGTCGCCTGACTTCTGGGCCGCACACCTGCGATGCGGACGACCGGAGAGGAGTGGACCCTCGGGCCGTGCTTCACCCTGGACTTCTGCGCTCGGCAATTTGTAGATCGGGATGCTCCGGGGGTGATCCGTAAAAGTAGGGCGTGGCTCTTGCGGCGCTGTGTTGGCGGCGCCAGGTTCCCACATGCTTGGATCCCGGATGGAGTTCAGGGATGGCCGTGATGTTTCGCGCTCATGCCGAGAGTCGTGCGTTCGGCTCACAGCAACCGCGGGCGCTGAGGTGTACATTTCAGCCAATCTAGCGGCTACCATGGGTGGCATGACTGAGATGACTGTGAGCGACGCTCGGGCCCGCCTTGCCGATGTCGTGGACACGGCCCGCGTGGGACACGACCCGGTGTACCTGACCCGTCGGGGCCAGCGGGTGGCGGCGGTCATCGACGCCGACGATCTGGATCGGCTGATTGCGGCCGCGGAAGACCTGGCTGATCTCGAGGCAGCTCGTGTGGCGCGTGACGAGATCGCTGATGGTGAGTCGGCGATCCCCTG
Source organism: Tessaracoccus zhenghani (assembly GCF_054552775.1). Taxonomy (NCBI): domain Bacteria; kingdom Bacillati; phylum Actinomycetota; class Actinomycetes; order Propionibacteriales; family Propionibacteriaceae; genus Tessaracoccus; species Tessaracoccus zhenghani. The sequence goes on from NZ_CM137275.1 coordinate 2,404,027, forward strand.
GGAGCAGGTCAGGGCCGACCTCGGCCTGGCATGAGCTATCGGATCGAGGTCGCGCCCGCTGCGGTTCGACAACTACGCAAGCTGGACAGGGTCGCCCAGCGACGAGTCCAGGCGGCCATCGAACTGCTCGCCAGCGAACCGCGCCCGGGCGGTGCCAAGAAGCTGGTTGGCGGCGACGGTGAGTGGCGTGTCCGGACTGGTGACTATCGGATCGTGTACGAGATCCACGACAACGTGCTGCTCGTCCTTGTGGTTGCCGTCGGCCACCGCCGCGACATCTACGAACGCCGGTAGACAACGCGCTGTCATGCCGCGGTGTGCGAGGGTAGCCTTCGGCATCGGTGTCCCCGGGCACGACCGCCCTCAATTCCCACGGCCTGCGCGGTCGATCCTGCCGATGAGCGACTGTTCGCGGTCACGCCACCGACGAGGCCTGTTCTCATCCGCGAGACGAATTGGCACTATCCCGACAATGGAAAAAGTCACCATCGGGCACATGCGCACAGGTCGTGGATCCTGCGTGTTCGCCGCTCGCGGCTCACGCCTGACGCGTGGATGCACGTCGGATCGGTAGCATCGCCGCATGGACAGCGTCGGTGTCGGCCCTGCAGCGGTGTGGCCCAGACGGACTCGTGGAGCAGAAGTGCCTCCGACACCGGAAGGGCGCGCCGAGAACACAGTTGGAAACCCGCCGGGTGGCGTCTGCAAGACCTCTTTTGGAGGGCCCATGGGTGGGGCCTCGGCGTACTCACCTCGGCATATCGGACCCCGAAACGTCGTGGCGGACGCGTTGGGGCGCGGGCTTTGGGTCGCACTTCAGCCTCCAGCTTCGCTATCTCAACGGGGCGCGCCATTGAATACATGGAGTCCCTGGCCGAGGTGTTCCTCGAGGATGGCCGAGCGATGACTGGCGCAGTCGCTGGCGCGTACAGGAAGCATTCATTCACTCAGGCCGAGCGGTTCGCCGTATTCAACACGCACGGGGACAGGTGTTACCTCGGTGGTGAGGTTCTCACTCACACCACCTTCGAGGTGGACCACATCTTGCCCGAGTCGCTGCTGCAAACTTCGCACGAACTGCAGGAAGTGTTAGCCGGCTTTGGATTGCCTGCCGACTTCGACCTCAACGATTACGGGAATTGGTTGCCAGCTTGTCGTCCTTGCAACGGTCGAAAGCGGAAGCACGTGTTTCGGCCGACGCCCATGAGTCAGATGATGATCGACCGCGCCCGATCGAAGGCAGAGGCTGCCCGAGAGCGAGCCCAAAGGGCGGTGACCGAGAAGGACCTAGCCGAGGCACTAGCCAAGCTAGCTATGGCTTAGGAGATGAACGATCTGCCTGATGGCTACGAGGAGCTTGCCGTGGCGGTGACGATCCTGGCCCAGGCACACGAGTCGGGCAGTTTCCCCGATGCCTACCGTGATCTGGCCAGCATGGCGCATGAGATCGTGAGGGTCCCCGAGAACTTCGAGGTGTGGGCGGCGCCTGTAATCGACGACTACGTGGCCGAGCACGCTGCCTGCACCGATCAAGAGGCCAGCGACGATGCCGCCGCTGGCTTCGAACCGTCGCGACGACTGCACCTGACTCCCACCCGGTCGGTCCCCCTCCTTGAGGTGCTCCGCGATGATGGGATAACAGCGACTGCGCGCGGGCCCTATGGGGTTAGCGGGGGGCCAAGTCTTCAGTCGTACTCGGGTCTTGGAGCGCGCTGCTGGTCTTGCGGCCACCCATTCTGGAATGGGACTCGATGCGTCGTCTGCGGCGCCCAAAACGACGGTGATTAGGCCGCAGGGCAGGCGACAGGACGCAGCATCCGTGAGTAAGTGGACGATTGGTCGCGAGGTTTTGCGAGAGGGCCCCGGGATGCAACCCTGCATCGAGAGAGAACACACCAGCTAGATTCAATCGGAGGTGGTGCCGAATGGCTGACCTGTCTAATGCCCGCGTGCGAGCGTCCTACGCAATGGCCAGTCAAGATGGAGTGTGGGTGTCGCGGCTCGTGAAGTCGACCGGGGCCGCCGGACCTGCTGCGCGCGGCTACCTCCCGCTGTTGACCATGCACCACGTCATTCGGATCGTCCACGAGGTCAGAAGGCTACTCCGGGCGCCCGAGCCTTTCGGCACCCCGGCCCACGCTGTCCGGCTCAGCCAGGAGCTCGTGGACGACGGGACCGCACGCACGCGGGCGAAGTTGTTGGACGACAAGAAGAAGACCGCCGCTCGAGTCTTCTCCGACGTGGACGCCACCAACCAAGACGCCTACGACTTCTTCCTGCAGCCGCGGTTCAAGTTCCTGCTCCCCTCCGCCAAGGACTTGGGCATCGTTCGGGTGAACGGGTTCGTCGCCTCCAGCACCACCGGGATCAGCTACCGGTCGACGGTGGCACCCGACACGGCAGGCTCGGACGTGCTGGCCCGGTCCAGCAGGTGGGGCAACGACATCAGGGTCCTGCTGGCGGCGGCCCCCGACATCACGCCACAAACTGATGGGTTGTTCAACTTCTCTGGGCTGTCCGTCACCAGCACCGACTACAAGTTCAAGGATTTCTTGGCCGACCGCTACGGCGCCCTCACTGCGAGCCAGAAGCTGACGCTCCTGCTGATCGAGGGCGACATGAACACGAGCCTGCACTACTTGCCCCTGGCAGAGGCCGGTAGCCAAGAGCCGGTCTTCCGCATGCGCCTTGCGGACCTCGTCCATGACCTGTCGTCACTGTCCAAGATGGTGGACGCCGCCCAGCCCGGGGAGTTCGACCCTGTGCTTCCCGTCCTTCGGTCGGACGCGGCCCAGCGCGTGATTGACCCGAAAGCTCGACTGGTAAGGAACCTCGCCGTCCACTACGCGCTCACCGACCCCAACATTCATTTGCGGCCCGACCGATCGATGTTCGGCCTCGTTGAGGCCGTCTACCCCGGGATGACGTGGGAGCAGCTGAACGCCGACATGCTGGAAGTCACACAGAAGCTCGGCACCGCGCTGGCTGGGTGGTGATGCGCGTCGTTGACGAGTCCACCCGGCCGGCCGCATAGCCGAAGTCCCGATGCGCACGGCCCGCTCATGCCGCGGTCGGGGTGGCCGCATGCGGGCCGGAGCGAGCGCTCAGCGCCCAGCTACTCGAAGAAGTCTTCGTCTAGTTCCACTGAGTGGTAGGTGTTTGTGACTTGGACACCCACCTCGTAGCGGATCATCAGCGAAGCGAGTCTGTCCCCATCGATGAGGATGAGGCGCATCGGAGTGCGATCGGCGTAGTCGATTGCCTCCCGCGTGAATCGGGACGTAGTGATGAAGACTCCAGCGTCGCCCTTTCCGCTGAGGGCACCCACGAACCCCTGAAGTGCGGGTCGGCCGATGGAGCTATCGGCGGCATACCGCTTGGCTTGGACGTAGACGCGGTTGATTCCGAGCGCGTCGGAGTCAATGATCCCGTCGATCCCTTCGTCACCGGATGTTCGGGTCACCTGCGCGCGACCCTCAGCTCCGCCGTATCCCATCGCTACCAGGAGTCTCACCACCGCCCGCTCGAAGAACTCTGGGGCACCCTCGCGGAGCCGGTCCAAGAGATCGGCCGAAACTGCGTTCTCTACCCGTCTGATTCCCTGCTCGATCTGCTCGATTGGGTCGAGTCCGCCGGGTTCATCTGCCACGGCCTGTGTCGCGGGTCCTGAGCGTACGGAAGCCGTGTAGGGCCGAATCCCCGACTCGTGGTCGTCCGCGAAGGCCCTGAAGTCCCGTTCGCTGAGTGGCCCGGAAGTCTGGACCAGAACTCGACGGCCAGCATCGGTGATCACATAGTGCCCCCGCTTCGGCCGGTTGAGGGCTCCGACGTTTGCAAGGAAGGACAGCGCCCAACCGATCCGGTTCGCGTACATGGGTTGGCCGCTCGAGAGCATCTCCGCGATCTGGTCCGGCCCCAGCTTTGCTTCTGCGGCAGCTAGGGCGTTCAACTCCTGCCGCCCGCGGACCTGTCCATCCTGAAGCGCAACCAGACAGAAACGGAGGAACCCCTCCCACGTTGGCATCCGGCTCATTCCGGCCTCTTTCTGAACTCCTGGACCTGGCTCCCGCTTCACGATACTGGTCTATGAGGCGGTCCTGCGCGGCAACTAGTTGTGATGTCCAGGGACGTTGTTGCGTGAATTGCGTGTGAGCTGTTGACGGGTGAAGGGTGGTGGCCAGCGCCCTGCCGAGAACGGCAGGGCGGGCGCTGGCACTGCGATGAGTACAAAGGCGCACGCTCACCCTTGAGTATGCGCCCTCACCGTGCCAGCAACCCTATGGTCAGAACTTGCTCATTTCAAGACGTCCCGCCATCGCACACCAGGGCGCCAGCCCCCTCAGGCGGGGAGCCGAGTCGGTGGTGCAGGAGCATGCTGCGGCGGCGATCTATACACCACTGCCTCTGAGCACACGTCCGCACCACGCTTCGCGCACTCCCCGCGTAGTCATGTGGGTATCCCCTGGTCGCAAGTCATCGGCGAGGTTGCTGGGCGACGTCCTAATAGATGTCGGGAACGCCATCCGCGTCCTCGTCGATGGCTTCCGCCAGAGCGATCCGACGATATTGGCGGTTACGGGCGATAAGAACGGCAGACGCCAGCAGAAAGCTTCGACAGAAAACTTGGTTTTATCGGGGCATTTGTGGTCGGGCTGACCGCGTCTGGCCCATACCCGCCGCATGTAATCGAGCATGACGTGCTGGCGTTCGGCCTGCTGTCTGGTTCTTATCATGGCGACGCCATGAACTTCCCCGCGAGCTCGCCATTCACGCGAGCTACGGATGCCACCCCAGCGCCTATAAAGGAGGGCGAGGGTCCGTCGAGTCAGGCCCGGTTCCTGGTCGAGCTCGCGGCAATCGCTGTCAGCTCTCCCCTCGACCGGGCGCCCGTTTTGCGGAGCAGATTCGACACGTGGAACTTGACGGTGTTGTCGCTGATTCCCAGTTGATCCGCGATTGCACGATTGCGAGCTCCCGATGCCACCAGGCGGAGCACATCGCGCTCCCGCGGGCTGAAGTTCACCGAGTCCTCGAGCGGCTCTGCTTCTGCCGGAGGGTCGAGCGGGAGCCGGATGTCGAGGGATGTCCCCCAGCCTGTCGTCGACGACACCTCCAGGTCGCCGTCGAGAGTAGCGACACGTTCGGCGATGGGCCTGAGCGCGTCGTCGTGGGCGCTGATCTCGCCCTGACCGTCGTCGCGGATGCCGATGAGCAGGTTGAGGCCGTCGCAATCCCACTGGATGCGCACCCGTTTCGCCTCCTCCTGGTCGACAAGCGCGAGCACCGCGCTGCGAACGATCGCGCGAGCCGCATGAGCCACCTCCCCTGGCAGCGCCCGCCCACCGGTCGGCGGTTCGACGAACTGCACGTCCAGGCCGCCGAAGCGCGCGAGCGGACGAAGGTCGGTACGGAGCCGCGCGAATGCCCCGTCCACCGGCTCGAGCATGGTGCCCAGCTGCTGGTCGGTCGTGCTGCGCAGCTCGATCAGGGCAGCGGATGCCAGATCGAGCGCCGTCGCGCGGCTTGCGCGGTCCTCCAGTCGCGTCGAACGAAGGACCGCGAGAATCGACTCGAGCGTCACAGCATGCCGATCAGCCTGTTCGGCCATCGCCTGCGCGTGCTCGACCTGAAGCCTGCGAGAGACCGGACCGAGCTCGTTGTTGTTGCCCACCGCTTCAACCTACCCGGCCAACCTGTACCTACCGCAATGGGTAGGTCCACTCCACCGCCGGGCGGGCGCGTCGCTGCCGCAACCCGGCGACCATGGATATATGACTGCTGTGGACCCTGACGTATCGACACCCTCGCCACCCGGCGTGACGGCATCCCTCTCCCTCATCCTGGAGGAAGTCAGGGCGACGACCGACGCGGTGATGACACACCGAGCGGACGACCTCGACAACCTCGCCGAAACCCTCGCGAATGCCCGGCGGATCTTCGTGCTCGGGGCGGGCCGTTCCGGCATCGCCCTGCAGATGACTGCCATGCGCCTCATGCACCTCGGCCTGACCGTGCACGTCGTCGGCGACGTGACCACGCCGGCGATCGGCCCCGGCGACGTGCTGCTGACGGCAAGCGGCTCAGGAACGACGACATCGATCGTTCGTGGGGCGGATGCCGCGGTGAAGGCTGGCGCGAAGGTCGCCGTCATCACGACAGCCGCGGCGTCGCCGTTGGCTGCGCTCGCCACCGCCGTGGTGGTCGTGCCGGCCGCGGGAAAGCTGGACCGTTCCGGCACCGTTTCTGCGCAGTACGCGGGCGGTCTGTTCGAGCAGACCGTCATGCTGCTCGGCGACGCTCTGTTCCACAGCCTCTGGCTGCGTTCGGGGCAGAGCGCAGACGAGCTCTGGCCCCGGCACTCGAATCTTGAATGACACCACCTCCTCGTATACGCGGAGGCTCGCACCACAACCAGAAAGAAACACTATGAAGTTGCAGTTCGCCATGGACACCCTGACCACCGAAGCAGCGCTCGAGCTCGCCGCTGCCGCCGCGCCACATGTCGACATCCTCGAACTCGGCACGCCGCTGATCAAGAGCGCGGGCCTGTCGGCGATCACCGCCGTGAAGGCTGCGCACCCGGACAAGATCGTGTTTGCCGACCTCAAGACGATGGATGCCGGCGAGCTCGAGGCCGACATCGCGTTCACCGCGGGCGCTGACCTCGTCACCGTTCTCGGCGTCGCCGGAGACAGCACCATCGCCGGAGCGGTGAAGGCCGCGAAGAAGCACGGTAAAGGCATCGTCGTCGACCTGATCGGTGTTACCGACAAGCCCGCCCGTGCCCGCGAGGTCGTCGCCCTCGGCGCCGAGTTCGTCGAAATGCACGCCGGACTCGATGAGCAGGCGGAAGAAGGCTTCACCTTCGCCACTCTCCTGCGTGACGGAGAAGCTTCCGGTTCGCCGTTCTCGGTCGCCGGTGGTATCAATGCGAGCACCATCGCCTCCGTCCAGGCATCCGGCGCGCAGGTCGCCGTCGCTGGCGGAGCCATCTACGGCGCACCAGACGTCGGCGCCGCTGCCGCCGAATTGCGCGCCGCGATCGCCTAGCCCGAGTCGATGTCCGCATGGGGTCGCGGAACACCCGCGAACCCATGCGGCCTTCGATTGCACCCTGACTGACCACCGTGACCAGCCGCCCTACGCGTCTGTCTCGGTGACACGAGAGGATCAGACGGATACGCGGATGTCGTGGATGCTCTGGAGAGACAGCGCGTTCGATACCACCAGGGTGTCTCCCTCGCGCAGTCCTTCAGGCAGGCGGCTAGTTGGGGCCGGTCATCCTTGGCGCCGGAGGCGTGGTCCTCATAGATCCGCTCGGGGTCCACGCCGGCCGCGAGCATCGCGTCGCGTTGCAGATCCGTAGTCTGTGACCCATCGGCCTTCGAGACCCGCACTTACCCGACCAGCATTCCAACCGACCTCCATCACGTATACGGTCGTTTACGTGATGCGCCCGAGGAATAGCTGTCGGCGCACCTGTGACTTTTGCCAAATGGTGGCGGGAGTCTTTCGACTTCTTATGGCGGTGTCGAGGTCGATCGCTGTGTCATATGCCGAACCTCTACTGACGCGGCTGGCGAGTGTTGATGTTTGGTGATCGGCGTCGGGTTGGGTTCTTCTAAAGGAGACGCCCGTCCGTTCCTGAACGGGGTACCGGCGGCCCCGCTTGATAGCGGCCGGATCTGCCAAACGTCCGGCGCAGCGTTGATCCTGATTTCGCCGAGTCGATCTACCGCCGTCAGGCAAGGCTGACCGGGCCGTAGAGACTCGAAAAGGACGACGTCGTGATCGACGACCATCGGCGTGGATGACCAGAGCGACCAGGTCGTCGCGCGGGCGGGTCCTGCTCAATCTCGTGTAGGTGCGCGTAGAAACGTTCCCCAACCGTTATCGACATAACGCCCGTCGGAGGCGACAGGGCGGGACGGCGCCATCACAAACAAACGGCGGGTACCCGGCGAACCGTGGGCAGAATAGACTGGTTTCGCTCGTCGGTGTACAGTACAGGACAAGGTTCCCGACGGCGGCGTACTGCCGACCGGGTGCCATGCCGCCGCAAAGTCAAGAAGTCCGTTCATGGTGACCAAAGCTCTCCTCGTGCGTCTCGAAGCCCTGCCGGGCAAGGAGACCGAACTCGCAGACTTCCTCACCGGGGCGCGGTCGATCGTGATGGAAGAGCCAGGCACTGTCGCCTGGTTCGCGATCCGGTTTGGCCCCTCTACCTTTGGCGTGTTCGACGTGTTCCCCGACGACGAGGCCAGAGACGCCCACCTCGCCGGAGGTGTCGGCCAGGCGCTCGGACCCAACACCGGCGTGCTCTTCTCCGAACCGCAGATCGAGAAGATCGACCTTCTCGCCGACAAGCTCCCGGCGTAGCCGCCACCGCAACCGTGAGATCTCTCTGCCCATCCATTTCAGCTGACGAGAACAGCAAACATTTGGCGGAACCAACACGACCGTAAGCCACTGTTCTCGGCGACCGGATTCCGAATGCAGCGAGTCTCGAACCGATGCGGCGCACGGCGCACAGTCCTAGACTGAGCGCCGTGTCGACCCGTGAAGACACACCGACCCCTCGCGAGAGCGCGGTCCTCGCCGCGGTCGAGCGGCGACTGAGCAACCCCGAGATCGCCGCGGAGTTGTTCATCTCGGTGCGCACCGTCGAGAGCCATATCGCGAGCCTGAAACGCAAGCTCGGCGCCGGGAGCCGGTCCGACCTGATGGCGGCGGCCGGGCGAGCCGAAGCGGCGCCGATGCGCCTCTCGGGCTCGCACCCGTCGCCCGGTGAGGTGGAGCTCGCGGCCGAGGTCTGCGCGCGTCTCGACGGGCTGCCGCTCGCGATCGAACTCGCGGCGGCCGTCGCCCGCCACCTGTCGCTCGCCTCGCGCCTCGAGCGCGACTTCGCGACCCTCGATCGCGAGGTACCCGAGGGCCGGCACCGCACCCTCGAGACGGCGTTCGAGTGGACCTGGGACCTCCTCACCGACGAGGAGCGCGAGGTGCTCTGCCGGCTCGGCGCGCTGCCGCGCACGTTCGACGTCGACCTCGCTGCTGCAGTGACGCATCCGGGTGCCGAAGGGGTCGTGCTGCGCCTGCTCGACCACTCGTTGATCGTGCCCGCGGGCGGACACCCGAGGCGGTTCCGCCTGCTCGCCGTCACGCGCGAGTTCGTGCGCTCGCGCACCGAGCCGGAGGTCATCCATGAGGTGCTGCGACAGCACGCCGAGTTCCTCGACGAGAGCGTGCTCGTGTTCGTCGCGACGGCCCGCACCGACAGCAGCCTCGAGGCCATGCACAGGTCGGAGACACTGTGCCCAGAGGTCAACGCCGCCCTGCGCTGGGCGCTCGCGGCGCGGCATCCGGCTGCGGTCTCGCTCGCGAACTCGCTCTCGATCGGCGTCGAGCAGTTCGGATCGGACGCCGACAGCATCCGCACGCTCGCGATGGCGGCGTCGGTCGTCGTACACGACGATCGCCTCGAGGTCGTCGCCGACGTCGAGGGCCGCGGCGAGGTGCAACGCGTCGAGCGATCGCATCGACGGCGGAGTGGGGTGGGCATCTCTGGCCATGCTGTCTCCCAGTTCGATGGGCGGACCATCCAGTCCGATCTTCCATCTTACGTCGATTCGGTCTATCCTCAGATATACAAGCCTATACAGGTATAGACAGGAGACATGTATGTTGATTGGAATTGGCTGCGACCCGAACGCAACAACCCTCAAGGATGCCGTCGCTGATTACCTTCGCGAGCTCGGCCACGAGGTTCGCGATTTCGGCTCCGACGACCCCCTATATCCGAAGACGGCCATTGCGGTGGCGGAAAGCGTCGCGGCGAAGGAGGTCGAGCGTGGTGTCGTGATGTGCGGCACCGGCATCGGCGTCTCCATCTCGGCGAATAAGGTTCCCGGCGCATACTGCGCCCTGCTCACGGATGCGTACCAGGCCGAGCGTGCACAGCTAAGCAACGACGCCAACATGGTCGCTTTCGGAGCTCAGGTCACCGGCGTCGAGTCGGTCAAGCGACTCGTTCGGGAGTACCTGTCGGTGTCGTACGTGGAGAACGAGCGGAGTGCGCCGAAGCTCGCCGCTCTGTACGACTACGAAACCGAGAACACTCGCGTATGAATGCCATCCCGCTGCAGATCGAGGCGGAGCTCGCACGCCTCAACGTCCTGCGGATGGTGCGGGCAGGCGGTTCTGGCCACCTCGGCGGGGCGCTCTCGTGCATCGACATCGTGACCGCCTTGTATTTCGCGACCATGCGCGTCAACCCGCAAGCCGCGAAGGACCCGAATCGCGACCGGTTCCTGCTGTCCGCGGGCCACAAAGCAATGGCGCAGTACGCAGTTCTCGGGCGTCGCGGTTACTTCGAGGAGGCGCTGTTCGACACGTACGGCTCTGTCGGCAGCAAACTCGGCGGTCACCCCGACCTTCACAAGCTTCCGGGCATCGAAGCGAATACGGGTGCCCTGGGTCACGGGCTGTCGATTGCTGCAGGGATGGCACTGGGCCTCCGTGCCGCGAGCAACGGAGGACGGGTTTTCACCATCCTTGGGGACGGTGAGCTCCCCGAGGGGGCGAACTGGGAAGGGGCGTCGATTGCTGCGCACCACCGACTCGACAACCTCGTCGCTTTCGTCGATGTCAACGATCTGCAGATTTCCGGGCCGACCGCTGAAGTCATGAACATGGAGCCGATTGCCGACAAGTTCGCGGCGTTCGGGTGGAATACCGTCACCATCGACGGGAACGATATCGATGCCGTCCTCGACGCTGTCAGCGTTGCGGATGGCGAAAAGGGCCGGCCGACCGTTGTCGTTGCTCGCACGACGAAGGCGAAGGGCATCAGCTTCCTGGAGGGAACCCTTGCCTCGCACTACTGGAAGCCGACGGTCGAGGAGCTCGACCGAGCCGAACGTGAAGTGCACGCCCGCATCGACAACCTGCGCGAATGGAACGACCATGGCTGCTGAGACGCTTACTCTTATTGATCCGCGAAAGACCTTCGGGCAAGCAGTGACCGACCTCGCTGCGGACGATGACCGTGTCGTCGTCCTCTCCGCCGACAGCGGGCTGTCGTCGGGGTTCGGCTCATTCCGCGAGCGCTTCCCCGACCGCTACTATGAGTTCGGCATTCAGGAGCACGGAACGACGGGCGTCGCCGCAGGTCTCGCGTCGACCGGCAAGATCCCCGTCTTCGCGGCCATCGCAGCGTTTGTCACCAACCGGAACTACGAAGCATTCCGCAATGACATCGCGTACATGGGTCAGAACGTCAAGATCGTCGGTCGCAACGGAGGGATCACTTACTCCGACCTCGGGCCCACACACTACTCCCTCGAAGACTATGCAATCATCCGCATGCTTCCCGGTGTCGTCGTCCTCTCACCCCAGGACCCCGGAGAGATCCGGGAGGCAGCGAAGGCGATGATTGAGCACGACGGGCCCGTGTACATGCGCATCGGGGGCCCATCGATCCCCGATCTGTTCCCACAGGCACCGTTCACCATCGGGGAAGGGCGGATGATTCGGGAAGGGTCTCGCGCAACGGTCGTCACGACGGGGACCATCACCCCGGAGGTCGTGGTCGCGGTGCAACGGCTCGCGGACGACGGCATCGATGTGGACCTCATCGGGATGCCAACTGTCGAACCTGTTGACGCGGCGCTTATCCGCGCGTCCGCTCATCGCACCGGACGCGTCATCACCGTCGAGGAGCACTACACCCGCGGCGGTCTCTCCGCGGCCGTTGGCGAGGCTCTGGCATCCTCGGGAATTCCCGTGCACGCCATCGGGTTGCCGCATGAGCACATCGTCACCGGTACGTACTCAGGACTGCTTGCTCGATACGCGCTTGACGCCGCGGGACTGGACGAGCGCATTCGGCTGCTCGTCCGCTAGCTAGGCGGACCCGCTGTGGTGGACCCCGAGTCATCCACCACGGCGGGTTCACTCACGCTTGTAATCGAACTTCAGCCGCACCGTATCGCCGCGGAAGACGATGGTCGAGTACTCAAAGGCCGTCCCTGCCGGGTTCGTGATGACATCCGTCAACAGCAGTGCCGGGTCGCCCTTGCGCAGCTCCAGCAGCTTGGCGTCGGTTCCTTCGACGGCGATGACTTCCAGATCTTCGGAGACGCTCTTCATCGACAGATTGAATTTGTCTTCGAGAACCACGCACAGCTGCTCGTTGACGACATCCAGCTGATCCAGTCCCGGCGCGAGGCTCGCTGGCACGAAGGAGCGGTGGACGCTCAGAGGCTTCCCGTCTACCGTCCGCAGTCGTATGATGGCGATGACCTCGGCGCCCGCCGGCAGATTCAGGTGCTCACGCACTCTCGTCGGCGCGGGAACGCGCTCCGTAGAAATCAACGTCGTCGCGATGTCGTACCCGAGCACTTCGAGCTGCTCACGGATTCCTTTGTATGCAGGAGAGACCGCGTTGATCTTTTGCGGGGCGACGAACGTGCCCTTGCCGGCAACGCGGATGAGCAGACCATCACCCGCCAGTTTGTTGAGCACACCACGAATCGTCATGCGGCTCAGGCTGTACTCCCGGTTCAGCTCGTTCTCCGACGGGATGCGCTGCTCGGGTGCCCACTCACCACTGGCGATCTTCGCGTGAAAGATGTCCTCCAGCTGCTGATAGATCGGTGTCGCTGAGTCGCGCTCAATCACGTCCGTCATCTTTATGCCTCCAAAACTTTCCACATGATCTTACCTAGCCTCGATCGTTCATGGCGGAGTGAGCGACGCGTGCTGCAGATAGGCCGGAGTGCCTTCTGACTACGGGATACTTGGACATGTGACTGTTCAAAACCCCTGAAGCGGAAGGCGCTCCGTAGGTGAAGCGTACTTCGTGGTCCACCGGTATGTCCGTGACCGGCGATGGCGGCGCGGTGATCGCCCACGCCGGCAGCATCGGGCTGAGGATGCTGGCCGAGAACACCGGCCTGACCGGAGCCCTGTCGACGGCGATGGCCCGGCGTTCGTTCATCCCCTCGGTGCATGACCGTGGCCAGGTACTGACCGATGTCGCGGTGCTACTCGCCGACGGCGGCGAGGCGATCTCCGACATCGACGTCCTGCGCCACCAGAGGCAGATCTTGGGGCCGGTCGCGTCTGCTCCGACGGTGTGGCGTGCGTTGGATGAGGTCACCGACGCCAGGCGGAGGAAGATCGCCACGGCCCGGGCCCGGGTCCGGCGCCACCGCCGGAACCTGTTGATCCGCTGCGACGGTGCCGGCGCCTCTCACCAGTTGCTGGACTGGCTCCATGCGCAAGGCCAAGTCAGAGGCCGCAGCCTGGACTACAGCGTGGGGTTCACCATCGGGGAGAACGTGCGCCACGCCATCACCGAACTGCCCGTCGGGTCCTGGTCTCCGGCGCTGAAGGCCGATGGTCAGGTCCGAGAGGGCGGGGAAGTCGCTGAGATCACGGGACTGCTCAATCTCGATGGCTGGCCGACAGGGATGAGGGTGATCCTGCGCCGGGAACGCCCGCATCCGGGGGCTCAACTGTCGCTGTTCGAAGCCCACGACGGGTGGCGGTATCAAGCGTTCGCCACCAACACCACCAGCGGCACCCTGCAGTTCCTCCAGGCCCGGCATCGGGCCCATGCCCGGGTCGAGGACCGGATCCGACACGCGAAAGACTCCGGCCTGGGCAGGTTCCCGTCCCGTGAGTTCGGCATCAACCAGACCTGGCTGCAGTTGACGATGATCGCCGCCGATCTGGTCGCCTGGCTCAAGATGCTGGCCCTCGACGGTGACCTCGCGAAAGCCGAACCAAAGGCACTCAGGTATCGGCTGCTGCATGTCCCGGCCCGACTCGTCTATGGCGCTCGCCGGCGACGGTTGCGTCTACCCAAGACCTGGCCCTGGGTCGAGCAACTCGTGGCCGCGTTCGCCCGGATCGCCGCGATCCCACCACCTGCCTGACCCCACCAGCCCATCACTACCCGAGGAAACCTGGAGAACCGCAGCCCGGCAGCGTCAGCCGGCCAACAATCACGCCCTCACTTGGCCCCGTGTTCAGATCGGGCCCCGACAGCCCGGCTGGCAGCTCTCAAGCCGCCTCATGAAAGACGGAGGCTAGTCCGTCTTGTATAGAGTTGTATAGCCATGTACTCTGGACCAAAAGGACCGGAACGAAAGATGTTCTGGCCGGAGCTCGCTGAGGCAGAGCCTGACACAAGGAAGTGAGATCGGACTATGGCCGTATCAACTCGTCGTCTCACGACGGGAGCGCGGAAGCACGGATACGCGGTTCCCGCTGTGAACGTCTTCGACGAGATCAGCATGCGCGCGGTCATCGCCGCAGCCGAGGAGAAGGACTCGCCTCTGATTGTCCAGATCTCGACAAAGACTGTTCGCACCTCGGGGACCGCTTTCATCACGAGCCTTTTCCAGGCGCTCACGCGGCACACATCCGTGCCGGTCGCGCTCCACTTGGATCACTGCCCGGACCGTTCTGTCCTCTCTGACGTCATTGCCGCCGGGTGGTCATCGGTTCTCTTCGATGCTTCTGACCGTGATCTTGCTGACGCAGAGCGTGAGACGACGGAAGTCGTCAAGGAGGCTCACGCAGCGGGCGTCGACGTCGAATCCGAGATCGAGAACATCCTCGGGGTCGAAGACGGAGTCGGCAGCGACGAAGCCCACCACGCGTATACCGTCGACCAGCTCGCAGCCATCGCGGAGCGCACCGGTGCTGACCTGCTCGCCCCGCAGTTGGGCACGAGCCACGGCCTGTTCACGTCCAAGCCGACCCTTCTCCCTGAGCGCGCCCGCGAACTCGCGCACCTCACGGACAAGGGAATTGTTCTTCACGGGGGAACCGGCCTTGAGCCGGCCGACTTCCGCGCCTTCATCGACAATGGCGTCTCCAAGATCAACATCTCCACAGCCGTCAAGCACGCGTACATGCAGGCATCGGCGGAGCATCTCGATTGGGCGCGCGCCAACAACCATTGGGATCCGCCGAAGTTGGTGACTGCCATCGGTGATGCTGTCACCAGCGTCATCGGTGACCACATCGAATGGTTCGGCTCCGATGGCACGGCAGCCAAGGCGAAGGCCGCCAAGCCGTGACTCGCGCCTTGATCTTCGACTGCGACGGAGTGCTCGCAGACACCGAGCGCGACGGTCATCTGCCTGCGTTCAACGACACCTTCGCGCATTTCGATCTTCCCGTGCGTTGGTCCGAAGAGGACTATGCCGAGAAGGTGCGAATTGGCGGCGGTAAGGAGCGTCTCGCCTCGCTTCTCACCAGCGACTTCGTTGCATCGGCGAACCTGCCCACCGATGAGGCTGCGCAGATCGACCTCGTCAAGCAGTGGCATCGGTTCAAGACTGACCGCTACACGGCGAAGGTTCGAGCCGGCGAGATGCCGGGGCGGCCCGGAATCGCCCGAATCGTTAATGCCGCCCATGACGCAGGATGGCTGCTCGCCGTCGCATCCACGTCCGCCGAAGAATCGGTGCGCGCTGTGCTGGAACATGCGGTCGGCGTGGACGCGGCCTCCTGGTTCCGTGTCTACGCAGGAGATGTCGTCCCAGCGAAGAAGCCGGCACCGGACATCTACCTGCTCGCTCTGCGGGACTTGAGAATCGACGCAACGGACGCCGTCGTCGTCGAGGACAGTCAGAACGGGCTACGCGCCGCGGCTGCGGCAGGGATCGCCACCGTCGTGACGGTGTCCAGTTATACCGCCGATGAGGACTTCACCGAGGCGGCACTGGTCGTTGACAGCCTGGGCGACCAGCCGCAGACGCCAGCACACTTCCTTTCCAACCCGCGCGGCGTCGAGGAGACCGGCCAGGTCACTCTCGACACCCTCACCGCCCTCACCATCCGATAACCGAAGCCGAGGAACATCATGAGCAGCACCTTTAGCCAGGCGGGCGTCGCCCGCGTCGAGAGCGTCATCAAGCTCATCGCACAGACGTGCGTCGACAACGAGAAGTACTTCAGCGACCTGGACGCCGTCGCCGGCGACGGTGACTTCGGATACTCGCTCGCTCGCGGGTTCGAGAACGTCATCGCCGAGTGGGATGAGTACGACCGGTCGGTTCTCAGCACCTTCATTCAGAAGGTCGCGACAACGATGTCCGGCCGCATCGGCGGTACGTCCGGCCCGATCTGGGGCACCGCGTTCCTGCGCGCTGCGATCTCCGTGAAGGACAAGAACGACATCACCCAGGCCGATGTGGTCGCGATGCTCCGCTCAGCCATCGAGGGCATCATGAAGCGAGGTGGCGCATCCCTGGGAGACAAGACGCTGCTCGACGCTCTGGTCCCGCTCACCGACGCCATCGAGGCGGACCTCGGTAAGGGTCTGGACGGCAAGGCCGTGGCTCAGCACGCCGCTGAGGCCGCGCGCGCCGCCGCCGAAGAGACCGCGAAGCTCGAGGCACACCGCGGCCGAGCGTCCTACGTAGGTGAGCGCAGCATTGGCTCCCCTGACCCCGGCGCCATCGCGATAGCGGTGCTCAGCGAGCGCGTCGCCGAGGCCTGGTAACGACTTACCCTCCCTCCATTACCCATCCAACACAAAGAAGTGAGGACACAATGAAGAAGTTCATCAACGACCCGAAGGCGTTCGTCCCGGAGATGCTGAAGGGCCTGGCCCTGGCGAACCCCGACACGCTCACGTACGACCCGAAGTACAACCTCATCGTCCGCGCCGATGCGCCCAACAACGACAAGGTCTCTATCATCCAGGGCTCCGGCTCCGGCCACGAGCCCGCACACGTGATGATTGTCGGCAAGGGCATGCTGGACGCCGCCTGCCCCGGTGACGTGTTCGCCGCCCCGCCCACCGATTTCGTCGTCGAGGCCGCACGCCGCGTCAAGAGCGACAAGGGTGTGCTGCTGCTGGTGAACAACTACACCGGCGACAAGATGGCATTCGAAATGGCAGAAGAACTCGCTGCCGCAGAGGGCATCAAGGTGCGCACCCTCTTCATCGACGACGACGTCGCGGTGAAGGACTCGCTGTACACCATCGGTCGCCGCGGCGTCGCCGGCAACTTCTTCGTCATCAAGGCCGTCGGCGCTGCCGCTGAGGCCGGCAAGGACCTCGACGAGATCGTCCGGATCGGCGAGAAGGTCAACGCCGTCACCCGCACCATGGGCGTGGCGCTCACCGCCTGCACCCCGCCCGCCAAGGGCGAGCCGCTGTTCGAGATCGGCGACGACGAGATCGAAGTCGGCATCGGTATCCACGGTGAGCCCGGCCGTGCACGTCAGAAGTGGGTCCCGGCGAACGAGATCGTCGACCTGCTTCTGGAGCCCATCGTGAGCGACATCCCCTACAGCAGCGGCGATGACGTCGCGCTGATGGTGAACGGCCTCGGTGGCACCCCCATCAGCGAGCTGTACCTTCTGTACGGCATCGCACACGAGAAGCTCGCGGCCCAGGGAATCACCCCAACCCGTAGCTATGTCGGCGAGTACTGCACCTCGCTGGACATGGCGGGCGCGTCCATCACGCTTGTCAAGCTTGACGACGAGATTCGCGAACTTCTCGAGGCTCCCGCGGAGATCCCGATCCGCACCTTCTGAGGAGCCCCCCGCTGTTCGGCGTAGGTCACGCTGCGCCGCACAGTCCCGTACCGAGCGCGCCCGGGTAGACCGCGATTGACCTTCCACCTTCTACCCGGGCGCCGCCCCCTCGCACCACCATCTGTGACCACGCGCACCCGAGCGCGTGGTGTGACCTGCGCGGACGCAGACGTCCGCGGAAAGGTAACACCATGGACCTCGGATTGATCTTCCTCTCCGAAACGGTCGGAACGGCCCTGCTACTTCTGCTGGGTTGCGGAGTCGTCGCCAACGTCTCCCTCATCAAGAGCAAGGGTCTCGGATCAGGATTCCTCGCGGTCAGCATCGGTTGGGTCTCGCCGTCTTCGCTGGAGTCACGGCATCGTACTCCTCGGGCTCGCACCTCAACCCGGCCGTCAGCATCGCCCTGCTGATCCTCGGAAACATCACATTCGTGCAGTTCCTCGTCTACATTGCCGCTCAGCTCGTCGGTGCCATGCTCGGAGCGCTCCTGGTCTGGATCACATACCGGCGCCACTTCGACGAAGAGCCCGACCCCGCCACGAAGCTCGGCGTCTTCTCGACCGGTCCTGCCATCCGTGCCTACGGCTCCAACCTCGTCACGGAGGTCATCGGAACGTTCGTCCTCGTGTTCGGCATCCTCGCCTTCACCAATGGAGGCACCCCCGCGGAACTCGGCGCCCTGCCCGTCGCCTTCCTGGTCATCGGTATCGGTATCAGCCTCGGCGGCCCCACCGGTTACGCCATCAACCCCGCGCGCGACCTCGGGCCTCGCATCATTCCCGCCATCCTCCCCATCAAGGGCAAGGGCACCTCCGACTGGGCGTACTCCTGGGTGCCCGTGGCCGGCCCGCTCATCGGAGGCGCGCTCGCCGCCGCGCTCTCCATCGCACTGCTTCCCGTCGCCTGACGGGAACTTTCAACCCCTCGGCCGGCCCATGTCTGTCAGGCCTTCATCGGGGCCGGCCGAGGCTCCACCCCAGTCGTCGCTCACGCGACGCCTAACACCCGCAACAACTGACCTTCAATGAAGAGGAGACACCATGTCGAACCCCAAGATCCAGGACACCATCACCCTTGAGGACGCTCGCCGCGTCATCGATGCCGCCATCGCGCGCGCTGAGGAGATCGGACAGCCCCAGGACATCGCCGTCGTGGACGCCGGAGGCAACCTCAAGGCACACGTGCGGATGGATACTGCGAACATCGGCAGCATCCACATCGCCATCAACAAGGCGTACACGTCCATCGCTTTCCAGACCCAGACCAAGGACCTCACCGAGGCAACGCGCCCGACGGGCGACCTGTACGGACTCAACGACGCTCACGGTGGCCGTATCGTCGTGTTCCCCGGGGGCATTCCGCTGGTCCGCGACGGCGTCATCGTCGGAGCCATCGGAGTGTCCACCGGTAGCATCGAGGAAGACCAGACTGTGGCTGAGGCCGGAGCCGCCGCACTCTGACTTCGGACCGCACGAGCTGGCGCCGATCCCTGTTGAGCGGTGTCCGATCTCACGAGAACCTCAACTCCACCCAGCCGTCAGCACAAGACGGCCAGCAACGCTAGCTCGAAGTGAGGATATGTCGTCGAGCATTGGCAACGACCTGGGGCTTGACTGGGGCTTCATGGAGTCGGTGATCCAGGGACTCACGCTCGAAGAGGCGACGGTTCATCACCACCTTCAATCCCGCGAGGGCGAGGCGCGGTAGTGGCGGTCTTGCTGCGGCCCCTCGGAGGCCACAGCCGGGGTGCGGTTACGGGGCCCTAGAATGCTAACGAGCCTAGATGTTCACCCCGGATAGGTTGGGTACGCGCGCGGCTGGGGGATGTCCCTTGAGCGCGGTGTGGCCTCGGTGGTGATTGTAATGGTGCAGCCATTGGTCGAAGGCGGCGACTCGCTGGGTTTCGGAGGTGTAGGGCTGGGCATAGGCCCATTCCTCGAGCATGATGCGGTTGAACCGTTCGACTTTGCCGTTGGTTTGGGGTCGGTAGGGGCGGGTGCGTTTGTGTGTGATGTCGTCGCCGAGAGCCTTTTTGAAGGCGTTGGAGCGGTAGCAGGCGCCGTTGTCAGTCAAGACTCGTGTCACGGTGATCCCGGCGGCGTTGAAGAAGGCGTTGGCGCGTTGCCAGAACCCGGCGGTGGTTTCCTTCTTCTCGTCGGTCAGGATTTCGCTGTAGGCCAAGCGGGAGTGGTCGTCGACGGCGTTGTGGAGGTCACATGCCTCTCGGCCTCGGACTCCATTGAGACGTACAGGTTGTCGCCCTTTGACAGGAACTGGTGCAGCCGGAAGGCAAGGAGTGGCCGACCAGTGTCGAGGAGCAGCTCGGTGCGGGTGTCGACGGGGAGCTCGCCGAGCTTGGTGACGACGGGGCCTTCGTCGCCGTCGTAGACGTGCAGTTCGAACTCCTCGCCGCAGTCAATGAGCTCGTGGGTGGTGGAGGGGCCGTCGGCGGAGATGCGACGGATGGCGTAGCGGGTGATGGTCATGGTTGCTCCTGGCGGTTGTTGGTGGATCAGGGATTGCGGGGTCGGTTCTCTGGCGTGGTGAGTGTGAGGCGCTCCTCGAACTCTGGATTCCAGGAGTCGGTGAGGCGTTCGGACGTGAGCACGTGGTCAGCGGGCCAGCCGGCGCTGGCCCATGCTCGTGCGGCTTCGACGGTGCCGCCGTACTCCAGCCACACCGGCATGAGCCCCATCGGCCACGCCTTCGGCCACTCCTTCTCGGTGGCTGCCCGCTCCTGCTTCTCGGCGTGGGTGAGCAGCTTCCGAAGCTGGGCGAGATGGCCTTCGTGCCCGTCGTCTCCGCCCATGGCGTCCCAGTCCCGGATGAGCCAGTAGGCGCTCCAGAGATCGGCCTCCCGCTCGTGGTTGTCGGGCTCCTGCTCCACGAGCTCCTTCACCTTGCGCATCACGTGGCGCTCGCCCGGCTTCGTGCCCAGCAGGTTGCGGGCCCCGTCGATGAGGGTGGCATCACGTTCCTGCCTGGTGATGGCGGCACGCAGCTGCGTGGGTGTGGGGGTGTCATACGCAGCACTGACGGCATCGACCACGCCGTCGGGAATGTCGACGGCGGCGATGCGCTCCGGTTGGCCGGTGGCCTCGCGGATCACCGCCGCCGCCCGCTCTATCTCTTGGGCCCAGCGCTCCTGGCTGGTGGGGGCGCGCTGGTCGTCAGCTGGCGGCTCGACGTTGCCGAGCATCGCGGCGTGCACGTGATCCCAACGCAGCCAACCCCGCCAACCAGAGGGACAAGGCGAGCCCGATCCCAGCGGACCAGGCACGCAGGATTCGGCGATCGAACCGGTCGGCGAGCACGCCACGGGCAGAAAGCCGACGACGCCGCCCACCAACTGCACAGCCCCCACCGTGCCAGCGACGGTGGGTGAGCCGGTGACGATCAACGTCAGCATGGCGAAGCTGCCCAGGCCGAGCCCGAGTTGCTGGGCCGTATCGCCCGCCAGCCACAGGAGGTAGGTGCCTCGGGGGGCATGCCAGGGCCACGGACATCTCCACAGAGTTGGGCGAGCCGGTCAACTCGATCAGCTTCCATCTGCGCACCCTCGCGGATGTGGGGATCCTGGTCGAGGCGCCCGAACTGGCCCGCGATGCGCGGGAGCGGGTGTGGAAGCTGGGCCGGCCCGACATCAACGCAGACCTGGGCCTCCTCAAGGACGATGCGGCCTACCGCACGGCCACGGCCGCGTCGCTCGGCCTGATCCATTCAGAGGTGCAGCAGGCGATCATCGAGGCCATGGCCGACGGCTCGGAGGCGCTCGCCCACTCCGAGGCCACCTCCCTGCAACTGACCCGGCATCAGGCGCGGGCGCTGGCCGCGCGCCTCCACGGCATCGTGCAGGAGTTCGAGGAGGATCCGGAGGCGGCCTCCGCGGGGGTCGAGACGCAGGAGGATCCGTCCGAGCGATCCGCGGCCATCTACACGGGGCTGGTCGCGCTCGCGCCGCTGCGCCGTCGGCCCGACGCCCACCAGTAGGCAGCCCACGACTGGCGGAATCGCGCCACTGGTCCCGTCCACCAAAGAGCCGCCCACCAGCGGAAGAATTTGAACGAGCAAAATCGTTGTAGAACCGTGACCCAATCTGAACACTGTTCGGCAACGACTTGTGGCACGGTTAAATCGGCGTGATCGAACCGCGACCGATGTTGGGCTCGGGCCGATCATCCGAGGCCCCGATGCAGGGGCACGAGTACCGGATCACCTGAGGAGTGACTTGATTCACATGAAGAACATGAAGCGCACCATCGCGCTGGCAGCCGCTGCGACGCTTGCCGTCGGCAGCCTGGCCGCCTGCGGCAACGACGAGGGCAGCGGAGACGGCGAAGGCTCCGTGTACTTCCTCAACTGGAAGCCCGAATCCGAGGAGACCTTCGGCGAGATCGCCGAGAAGTACACCGAGGAGACCGGCGTCGAGGTCAAGGTCGTCACCGCCGCTTCCGGCACCTACGAGCAGACGCTCCAGGCCGAGATGACGAAGTCCGACGCCCCCACCCTGTTCCAGATCAACGGCCCCGTCGGCCTCGTGAGCTGGCAGAACTACGCCGCCGATCTCACCGAGACGGACTTCGCCAAGGACCTCAGCGATCCGGGGCTCGCGCTCAAGGGTGAGGACGGCAAGGTCTACGGCGTGCCGCTGGCCGTCGAGGGCTTCGGCATCATCTACAACGACGCGATCATGCGTGACTACTTCGCCGTGGACGGGGCCAAGGCCGCCTCCATGGACGAGATCAACAACTTCGCGAAGCTGAAGGAAGTCACCGACGACATGCAGGCCCGCAAGGCGGACCTCGGCCTCGACGGCGTGTTCGCCTCGACGTCGCTGGCCACCGGTGAGGCCTGGCGTTGGCAGACCCACCTGTTCAACACCCCGCTGTACTACGAGTACGAGGCCGACGGCATCACCGATGCCGAGGAGCTGAAGTTCTCGTTCAACGAGGAGTTCAAGAACATCTTCGACCTGTACCTGACCAACTCCACCGTCGAGCAGACCCTGGCCCCGTCGAAGACGGTCACGGACTCGATGGCCGAGTTCGCCACCGGCAAGGCCGCCATGGTCCAGAACGGCAACTGGGCGTGGAGCCAGATCAGCGAGGTCGAGGGCAACTCGGTTGCTGAGGAGGACATCAAGTTCCTCCCCATCTACGTCGGCCACGAGGGCGAGGAGAAGATGGGCATCAACGTTGGCACCGAGGCCTTCATGGCCGTCAACAAGGAGGCCAGCGAGGCTGACCAGCAGGCCACCATCGACTTCATCAACTGGCTGTTCACCGACGAGGACGGCATGAAGTACGTCACCGAGGACCTGGGTTTCATCGCCCCGTTCAAGACCTTCGGCGACAACACGCCCTCTGATCCCCTGGCCAAGGAGATCAACCGCTACATCACCAACGACGACCTGACGGCCGTGCCGTGGGTCTTCACCACCATGCCGTCGGCCAAGTTCAAGGACGACTTCGCGCAGATGCTCGCCCAGTACGCCTCCGGCAACCTGGAGTGGGACGCCGTGGTGTCGGGCGTCGTCGACAACTGGGCCACCGAGAAGGCCGCCGTCGGCGGCAACTGATCGCGCCCACCAGCGTGTGGGGCGGGCCGTTGATCGGCCCGCCCCATCGCCCCGTTCACCGGCAGTGACGCCGACGGGGACATAGGGAGTCATCACATGCAGAGATCACTGAAGAAGTACTTTCCGCTGTTCGTGTTGCCAACGTCGGCCGCATTCCTGATCGCGTTCCTGGCACCGTTCTTCATCGGCCTGTACCTGTCGTTCACCAAGTTCACCACCATCACCAACGCCGAATGGGTGGGGCTGCAGAACTACCAGCGGGCGCTGGACCCCAACGACGGGTTCCTCGGCTCGTTCTGGTTCACCATCCTGGTCGTCGTCGCGTCGGTGATCACGGTCAACCTGTTCGCCTTCACCATCGCGAAGCTGCTGACGCAGAAGCTGCGCGGCACCAACATCTTCCGCACCATCTACTTCATGCCCAACCTCATCGGCGGCATCGTGCTGGGCTACACCTGGCAGTCGATGATCAACGCGGTGCTGGCCAACTACGGCACCACGTTGGTGGCTGATTGGAAGTACGGCTACATCGGCCTGATCATCCTGGTGAACTGGCAGCAGGTGGGCTACATGATGGTCATCTACATCGCAGGCCTGCAGAACGTGCCGACCGAGCTCAACGAGGCCGCCGCCATCGACGGCGCGGGCAGGTGGCAGACCCTGCGCAACGTCACGATCCCGATGATCATGCCGACCATCACGATCTGCCTGTTCCTCACGTTGTCGAGCTCGTTCAAGATGTTCGACCAGAACCTCGCCCTGACCGACGGCGCGCCCATGGACCGCACCCAGATGGTGGCGCTCAACATCGTCAAGACGATGTTCTCCCAGATCGGTAGGCAGGGCGTCGGCCAGGCCAAGGCGGTCCTGTTCGTCATCGTCGTCGTGGCGATCGCGCTGATCCAGTTGCGCGCCACCCGGAGCAGGGAGGTCGAGGCGTGAGCGCTCCGTCCATTGCAGAAAACGCCGCGGCCGTCGGTGGCCCCGTCATCGCCGCCCCGCAGGAGAAGCGTCCAGGGCGCCCCGGCCGCACCGTCGGCCTGGCCGCCATCTACGTGCTGCTGGTGGCGCTGGTCGTGGTGTTCCTCGGCCCCATCGTGTTCATCGTCCTGAACTCCTTCAAACAGAAGTTCTCCATCAGCTCGGATCCGTTCGCGGTGCCGGTCGGCGACATGTGGGCGGGCTTCTCGAACTACATCACCGGCCTGACGAAGCAGAACTTCCTCGAGGCCATCGGCTGGTCGTTCTTCATCACCGTCGCCTCCGTCGGCGTCATCGTGTTCTTCTGCGCGATGATGGCCTACTACATCACCCGCATCAAGACGTGGTGGACGACGGCGCTGTACTACCTGCTGGTGTTCTCCATGGTCATCCCGTTCCAGATGGTGATGTTCCCGACGGTGAAGCTGGCCGACATGCTGAGCCTGTCCAATCCGTTGGGCATGGTGGTGCTGTACCTGGGCTTCGGCGCGGGCCTGTCGGTGTTCATCTTCTCCGGCTTCGTGAAGTCCATCCCGCTCGAGATCGAGGAGGCCGCCTACATCGACGGCTGCTCGCCCGTGCAGACCTACTTCCAGGTGGTCTTCCCCATCCTGAAGCCGGTCTCGATCACGGTGGCGATCCTCAACGCCATGTGGGTGTGGAACGACTACCTGCTGCCCTACCTGGTCATCGGCCTGTCGACGCGCTTCAAGACCATCCCCGTGGTGGTGCAGCAGTTCGTCGGCTCCAACGGCAACCGTGACATGGGCACCATGATGGCCATGCTGGTGCTGGCGGTGATCCCGATCGTGATCTTCTACCTGTTCGCGCAGAAGCACATCATCGAAGGCGTGGTTGCCGGCTCCGTCAAGGGATGATGTCTAGGAGATGAATCCTGACTCGAAGGTGATGCAGGCGTTGGCCCTCGCCGCGGACGTGGTGCTGGTCAACGTCCTGCTCATCCTCACCTCGCTGCCCGTGGTCACGGCCGGGGCGGCGCTGGCCGCGTCCCACGCCACGTTGCTCGAACTGATCAACGACGAGGGCTCAGGCGTGGTGCGCACGTACTTGCGCCACTTCCGAGCGAGCTGGAAGGCCGCCACCCTGGGCTGGTTCATCGTCCTGGGTGCCGGCCTTCTGCTCGCCTGGGAGTTCTGGGCGCTCGGCCGGATGGACGGCTGGGGCGCGCTGGCCGCCCAGACCGGCGTGATCGTCGGGGTCCTCCTGCTGGCGATCTGGGCGGTGTGGTTCTTCCCGCTGGCCGGCAAGGCCCTGCCCTTCCGACGAGCAGGCAAGCTCGCCGCGCTGCTCGGTGTGGGCCACCTGCCGCGCACGGCACTGGCGCTGGTCTTCCTCACCATCCCCGCCCTGCTGCTCTACCTCGACCCGTCGATCTGGACCATCTGGCTGGCCGCGATGGCCATCCTCGGCTTCGCCCTGCCGCTGTACCTGGTGATCCTCGTGATCCGCGGTCCCCTCTCTCGCGTCGCCTGAGCCGACAGCCCACAGCTCGGAGGGTGCTGAATTGTGGCCGTTTCCTGAGCACTGGCGCCCAGTTCACCCAGCGACTTCCTTCCAGCCTTCGACGACTGGCCGCGAGCAGAGGAGGCCTCCCTCGCTCTGGCAATGCTTGCCAATCCGCGGCGGGATGGGAAACCGGGCTGGGCAAGCCAAGCGCAGGTCGACCTGGGACTTCCCATGGCACGTGTCAGCTCATCACTCACACTCCTCGAAGAGGGCCACCTGGGTGCCGACCTGGAGGCCAGAGTCCGAGCGTTGAAAAGCCTGGCGCTCGACTTGGGCATCGACTTCCAATCGCGGCGACGCATCCTGACAGGACTCCGCCGACCGCCACGCCTCGACGTGGGAACCATGGGGCGTCCCATAGCCCTCGGCTGGCTATGGGTCTACCTCACCTGGGGACGCATTGTTCCTACTGGGCCCGGCTGGATCAACATCGATCACGTGATGCCCACCCTGGCGGTCAAGGACGCCCACGCGTCCATGAGCTTGGAACAGCGCATCCGGCTCGCCGAGCAGGCAGACCAAATGTGGGCCTACATCTCAGCTGCCGATGAGGACACACCCACCAGCTACACCTGCGACGCGAGGCTGAGGAATGCCTACGGTGGCTAAGCTCCCACCAGATTGGACCTTGCCCGTGGCTCCAACTCCCGTCCCCGGCGAATCATGGAGGTCCTTCCTCCGGCGCTCAGCCACGCTCAACGACACCACCGCTGGCAAGCTCGTTGAGGCCTGTGGGATCACTGCCGACGACGTCGCCAACCAAGCACAGCGCCGTGCGGCAGCCCAGCTTGTAGGACTCGATGAGCTGCAGGTTCGAGCCATGACTCTCACCAGTTGGGCCGGGATCGCCTTCAGCGAGGAGCCCCGCCCCACGCCAAACCGACAGGGACCCGCGTGGACTTGGCTCGCCCCAACCTTCGGGTGCGCAGCCTGTGCAACTCATGGGGTCGAACTACTCGAGTGGCGCCTGCCATGGATCACCGCCTGCTCCGTCCACAACACCCTTCTCGGCTCTGGGATAGAGCCCAGTCTGGCTACGAGAGAGGTTCTGCAGCTCGATGCCCAACATCGGAGTGTGCTTCGCTCGAGAATCGCCAGCGAGCACTTCGCCATTTGGCGAGATGCGGTGCGCCTCGCCGTCGGCCTCCGCCGCTGTCCCCCTACCCGAAGCAGTGCAGCGGCTTCCGAGCGTGCGATGCTCCTGTCGGTCGCCGCTCCCTTGGCCAGTGCCAAGTCGGCTGAAGCGCGAGAGAGCCTGCTGTCCGCGTGGTGTGCCGAGGCCGGTGTACGAATTGTCTGGGATGGTCTGCGGCGTCAACTGGGGAGTCGAGCCCTGCTCAACTCTGTCGATGGCTTGGCAGCTCGAGCTTGGTTCAAGCGGCGGGAACCCGCGGGAGTGGGTTGTTGATCGGAGAGGAAGGCTCGTACTCCTGGCCTCGGATCCACGCGCTGCCAGCGGTCAGGCCCGTTTAGCGGTCCACTGCTGCCCATCGGCGACACTCGCGCACTACGGGGCATCCCTCGCAGAACAGGAGAGCGGGCGCTGAGGCCCTAGCAGCACTTTCGGCGCTCGGCCTTGGTGAACAGCCGTTCCGCTTCAGACCAGCCTGTTTCTGGTTTGGCGCAGTTCCCGTGTATGACAAGAACAGCGGCCAGGTGGGTGGCGATCTTCAGCCTGATGTTCCGACCGGTCTGATCGGCGCGCCACTTCTCTCGGTTGGCTCGGAGTCGTCGGCGGGGACTCATCGTGTGTCCTGGGGCATCTCTGACTCCATGCCGAGAGCTTCTCCGGAGAGCGCGATTGAGCGTGAATGACACTCCTACTTTGAACCTATCTTAGATAGAAGCCCATTTATCCAATCTAGGCTGCGGCTCGACAGCGGGCGCCGGCCGGGCCAGCAGCTGGTGGCCGAATTACATGGGGGTAACTTATCGACAGCTGGGGACAACCTTGTGGATAAGTCTGTGTAGAGGATGTGGACGACCGCTCGAATAAGTGGATAGTCGGGCCCGGCGAGACTGCATCCGCTGGCAACAAAGGTCCGTTGGAGGTGACCGCATCCAGGCGACTCTTGTTTTCGAGTCGCTCTGATGGTCTCCGCTATGCACCGGTAGGTCGTCTCGCGCGCGAGCAGCACGGCGGGGCCGGTGCACCAAAGTTGCCCACTACAGGTTCCGTCCCATGCAGCATCCCAGTTCGGGTACGGGGCATGATTACCCCATGAAGCGCATCGGGTTCCTCTCCTTCGGCCACTGGACACCGCACCCGCAGTCAGCCGCGCAGTCGGCCTCCGACGTGCTGCTCCAGTCCATCGACCTCGCTGTCACCGTCGAGGAACTGGGCGCCGACGGCGCCTACTTCCGGGTGCACCACTTCGCCAGGCAGCTGTCCTCGCCGTTCCCCATGCTCGCCGCGATCGGCGCGAAGACCAGCCGCATCGAGATCGGCACCGGCGTCATCGACATGCGCTACGAGAACCCCCTCTACATGGCGGAAGATGCGGGGGCCGCAGACCTCATCTCAGGCGGCAGGCTCCAGCTCGGCATCAGCCGCGGATCGCCGGAGCAGGTGCTCGACGGCTACCGCCTCTTCGACCACGTCCCCCGCGAGGGTGAAACCGACGCCGACATGGCCCGCCGGCACACCACGCGCCTCCTGGAGGTCCTCTCCGGCGAGGGCTTCGCCGAGCCCAACCCACGCCCCATGTTCGCCAACCCGCCCGGGCTGCTGCGGATCGAGCCGCACTCGGAAGGGCTCCGTGAGCGCATCTGGTGGGGCGCCGGCTCCCGCGCCACCGCCGAGTGGGCGGCGGAACTCGGCATGAACCTGATGAGTTCGACGCTGGTGACCGAAGCCACCGGCCAGCCATTCGACGAACTCCAGGCCGAGCAGATCCAGGTCTTCCGCGACGCGTGGGCCGAGGCCGGCCACCAGCGCGAGGGGCGCGTTTCGGTCAGCCGCAGCATCTTCCCGCTGGTCACCCAGGAGGACCAGAACTACTTCGCGCTCGAACGGCGCAGCCGAGACCAGATCGGGATGATCGACGGTGGCCGCGCCACCTTCGGCAAGACCTACGCGGCCGAACCCGAGGTGCTGGTGGAGCAGTTGGCGCAGGACGCCGCGATCGCCGCGGCCGACACCGTCCTGCTGGCCGTGCCCAACCAGTTGGGCGTCGACTACTGCGCCCATGTCGTCGGGTCGGTGCTGGACGTGGCCCGGGAGCTGGGCTGGCGCTGAGCATGGGCACGTTCACGTCGTGGACACCTCGGGTCAGTAGGGTGACTCCGCCCACCTGACTGAGGAGACCCACCGGATGCTGTTGCGCAGCGAGCTCGCCCCACCGCCCCGAACCCTCGTCGAGATCTTCCGCGAGACGGTGGCGCTGTACCCGGACGAGCCCGCACTGGACAACGGCGCCGCATCGCTGACCTATGCCGAGTTCGACGAGGCCGCCAATGCCGTGGCCGACGACCTCGCCGCCCGGGGCGTCGGCATCGGCGACAAAGTGGGCGTGCGCATCGCCTCCGGCACGCTCGATCTGTACATCGCCATCATGGGCATCCTCGTCGCCGGCGCGGCCTATGTGCCGGTCGACGCCGACGACCCTGACGAGCGGGCCCACACCGTCTTCGACGAGGCGCACGTGGCCGCCGTCCTCAGCGACGGCCTGGTCGTGCGACCCGCCGCCTGGCTGGCCTCCCGCGCAGAAGCACCGTCAGCAGGCGACCCCGGCCTCACCGACGACGCCTGGGTGATCTTCACCTCAGGCTCCACCGGCAAGCCCAAGGGTGTCGCGGTCACCCACCGGAGCGCCGCCGGTTTCGTCGACGCCGAATCCAGGCTGTTCCTCGTCGACGACCCCATCAACGCCGGCGACCGCGTCATGGCCGGACTCTCCGTCGCCTTCGACGCCTCGTGCGAGGAGATGTGGCTGGCCTGGCGCTACGGCGCCTGCCTCGTGCCCGCGCCGCGGTCGCTCGTCAAGAGCGGCATGGACCTCGGGCCGTGGCTCGAGGCCAACCGGCTCACCGTCGTCTCCACCGTTCCGACGCTGCTGTTGCTCTGGCCCGCGGAGGCGCTCGCCGGGGTCCGCCTGCTCATCCTCGGCGGCGAAGCCTGCCCGCCGGAGATCGGGCTGCGCTTCGCCACCCCCACCCGTGAGGTGTGGAACACCTACGGTCCCACCGAGGCGACAGTGGTGGCGTGCGCCGCACAAGTCCTCCCCAACGAGCCGGTCCGCATCGGCCTCCCCCTCGACGGTTGGGATCTGGCCGTCGTCGACCCCGACGGGCACCAGGTGGAGGAGGGGGAGCTGGGCGAGCTCATCATCGGCGGCATCGGCCTGGCCCGCTACCTCGACCCGGCCAAGGACGCGGAGAAGTATGCGCCCATGCCCACGCTCGGCTGGGACCGCGCCTACCGCAGCGGCGACCTCGTCCGCTTCGACCCCGCAGGCCTCCTCTTCCAGGGCCGGGCCGACGACCAGGTGAAGGTCGGCGGCCGTCGCATCGAGCTGGGCGAGATCGACTCGGCCCTCCTGGACCTGCCGGATGTCACGGCCGCGGCCTCGGCGGTCCGCAAGACGGACTCGGGGAACACGCTGCTCGTCGGCTACGTCACGGTCACCCCCGCCTTCACGCTCAGCGACGCGATGGAACAGCTACGCGCCGGCCTGCCCGCCGCCATGGTGCCGCGGCTCGCCGTCGTCGACGACCTGCCGACGCGGACCTCGGGCAAGATCGACCGCGACGCGCTCCCGTGGCCCCTGCCCAGCTCGCCCGACGACCAACTCGCCCTCGCCGGCACCCAGGCCTGGCTGCGCGACCTCTGGCAGGACGTGCTCGGGGCGGCTGTCGCCTCCGTCGACGACGACTTCTTCACCTTGGGCGGTGGCAGCCTCACCGCGGCCCAGATGGTGGCACGGGTCCGCGAGCGGCAGCCCGAGGTGACGGTGGCTGACATCTACGACCACCCCACGCTGGCAGGCCTCGCGGCCTACGTCGACGCGATGGAGGCCCCGCGCTCCCGGCTCAACGCCAACGTGCGCCCCGTCCCGCGCAAGACCCAGATGGGGCAGATCATCGCGCTGCTGCCGCTGCGGACGCTCGCCGGGCTGCGCTGGCTGACCTATGTCGCTCTGGGGGCCAACATCGGCGCGCTCCTCGGGCTGGACTGGGTGCCCACCGCCCCCTGGCTTCTGGTGCTGCTCGGCTGGCTGCTGTTCATCTTCGCGCCGGGGCGGATGCTGCTGGCCGCGGGAGCGGTGCGGGTGGTGCTCGCCGGCATCGGCCCGGGTGCCTACCCCCGCGGCGGCAAGACCCACCTGCGCCTGTGGCTCGCGGAGCGCATCGCGGACGAGTTGGGCGCCGCCAGCGTGGCCGGAGCGCCGCTGATGAAGTGGTACGCCCGCCTGCTGGGCGCCGACATCGGCCGCGACGTGGACCTGCACACCGTCCCGCCCGTCACCGGCATGCTCACGCTCGGCAACGGCTGCTCGTTGGAGCCGGAAGTGGACCTCACCGGCCACTGGCTCGACGGCGACACCCTCCACCTCGGCCCCGTCGTCGTCGAGGCCAGGGCCGTGGTGCGCGCCCGCAGCACCCTGGTGGCCGGCGCCGTGGTCGGCCGGGGCGCGGAGGTCGCGCCCGGCTCCACCGTCACCGGGCACGTCCCCGACGGCGAGTTCTGGTCCGGCGCGCCGGCCCAGCACGTCGGCGCCAACCGAGGCCCCTGGGACGAGAAGCTGCCCTCGCGCAGACCTGCCTGGCAGGCGGCGTACGCGGCCATGAGCCACGTCATCTCCCTCATCCCCGTGCTCGGTGTGCTCGTCGGGTTGGCCGTGGTGTGGCCCGCGCTTTCGGGGGCCCAATCCCTGGCCCAGGCGCTGGGCCGGGCCCTCGCCTGGCTGCCGCTGTCCGTGACCGCAAGCCTCGCCGTGGTGGCGCTGGTCATCCTGGGCCTCGTGCGCCTCCTGGGTCGCGGCCAGCGCCCCGGCCACTTCCCCACCGAGAGCGGGCCGGCCTGGCGCGCCTGGGCCATCTTCCGCATCCTCGACGAAGCCCGCACCTGGCTGTTCGGTCTCTATGCCTCCACCTGGACCCCTGCCTGGCTGCGCGCGCTCGGCGCGAAGATCGGGCCGGGCGTCGAGGCGTCCACCGTGCTGCTGCAGCCCAGGCTGACCACCGTCGCCGAGGGCGCCTTCCTCGCCGACGACACCCTGCTCGGCTGCTACGAGCTGGGCGGCGGCTGGCTCCGCATCGATAACGTGAAGATCGGCCGCCGGGCCTTCCTCGGCAACTCCGGCATGGCCGCGCCGGGCCGCCGGGTACCCAAGGGGTCGCTGGTGGCTGTGTTGTCCGCCGCGCCACGGCGACAACTGGCCAAGCGCGGCACCTCCTACATCGGCAGCCCACCGTCGAAGCTGCGCCGCGACACCGGCGCCGGTGACGAGAGCCGCACCTTCGAGCCGCCCACCGCGGTGAAGGTTCAGCGCGCGTTGGTGGAACTGTGCCGGCTCACTGCCTCCTGGTTCGACGCCGGGTTGAGGCTCCTTGCCGTTGCCGCCCTGCTCACGTTGGCGTCGACGCACTGGCTGCTGGCCGTTGCCCTGTCGGGTGTCGTGCTGGCGGCCACCGGTGTCGTCGGTGTGGCCATCGCCACCGGTGTGAAGTGGGCGCTCGTCGGCAAGGTCACCAAGGCCGAGCACCCACTGTGGAGCTCGTTCGTGTGGCGCAATGAACTCGCCGACGCCTTCGTCGAGCAGATCGCCGCCCCGTGGTTCGCGCGCGTGGTCACGGGTACCCCGCTGCTCGGTCTGTGGTTCCGGGCCATGGGCGCCCGGATCGGGTCCGGTGTCTGGTGCGAGACCTACTGGCTGCCGGAACCGGATCTCATCGAACTCCGCGACGGGGTCAGCGTCAACCGTGGCTGCGTGGTGCAGACCCACCTGTTCCACGACCGGGTGCTGAGCCTGGATCTCGTCACGATGCGGGCCGGATCCACCCTGGGGCCCAACGGGGTGATCCTGCCGGCGGCCGTGATCGGGCGGTTCGCGACGATCGGGCCCGGCTCCCTGGTGATGCGCGGCGAGTCCGTCCCCGACGGCACGCGGTGGATCGGCAACCCGATCGCGCCGTGGATCGAGGACGAGGACGTGCCGGTCGCCGCGTCGAGCGTGACAGGATAGGCCCCGATGAAACCCGCCGATTACGCATTCGGGCACGGGGATGAGCGTTTCGACGTCACCCACTACAGCCTGGACCTCGCCTGCAACGTGACCACCAACCGCCTCACGGCGAAGGCCGAACTGACGTGTGTGGCGCTGGCCGACCTCACGGACGTGCAGCTCGATCTCCACTCGCTCAAGGCCGACAAGGTGCTGGTCGACGGTGCCGCCCCGGCCAAGGTGACGCACAAGGGCGCGCGGCTGACGGTGAAGCTGGCCAAGCCCGTGAAGGCGGGGCGCCCGTTCGCCGTCTCGGTGAAGTACTCGGGCAAACCCAAGCCGGTGCCCGGCCTGTTCGGCGGCGCGGGCTGGGAGGAGCTGACCGACGGCACCCTGGTGTCGTCGCAGCCGTACGGGGCGCCGTCGTGGTTCCCGTGCAACGATCGGCCGACGAACAAGGCCAGCTACCGGGTGGCCGTGAAGTACGCCGGGTCGTACTGGGCCTCCGGTAACGGCACCGTGGTCGAGCACGTCGCGCGCGGTGGTCAGCACCAGTGGGTCTTCGACCAGCCGGAGCCGATGCCCACCTACCTCGCGGCGCTGCACATCGGCGTTGGGGTGTCGCGACCCGTCGCGTCCGGGGCGAGCGTGCCCGTGGAGATCGTGCATCCGCCCCTCGTCAACGTGGGCGTGGGCAGCGCCTTCGAGCGGCAGGGCGAGATGGTCACGGTGTTCGAGGAGATGTTCGGTCCCTATCCGTTCGGCGGGTACCGGGCCGTGGTCACCGAGGACGCGCTCGAGATCCCCCTCGAGGCGCAGGGCATGAGCATCTTCGGCGCCAATCACGCGGCTGCCGGCTGGGCCAATGAGCGGCTCGTCGCCCACGAGTTGGCGCACCAGTGGTTCGGCAACAGCGTCACCGTCGGCAACTGGAGCGACATCTGGCTGCACGAGGGTTTCGCCTGCTACGCCGAATGGCTGTGGTCCGAGGCCTCCGGCGGGCGGCACTCGGCGTCGCACGCCCAGGAGCACTGGCGGCGGTTGGCGGCCCTGGCGGTGCCCGGCCCGCTCGTGGACCCGGGGCCGGCGCGCATGTTCGACGACTGGATCTACAAGCGCGGCGCCCTCACCCTGCACGCCCTCCGGACGGAGATGGGGGAGGAGCGGTTCTTCACCGTGTTGAGGCAGTGGAACGTGCGACACCGGTTCGGCGTCGTGTCGACGGACGATTTCATCGCCCTGGCGGAAGAGGTGGCCCAGCAGAAGCTGACCGCGCTCTTCGACGCCTGGCTGTTCAGCAAGAAGTTGCCGGCCCCGCAATGACCGCCAGCGCCGCCTGGTAGCCCTCGACCGGCAGGTCGGTCAGGGTCACGGGCGGCCGTCCAGGGGCGACGGCGGCCCCACCCAGATCCTGGACGGATGACGGCTCCACGTGGAGCCCGCAGCCCCAGGCCTTGAGCGCGGCCTCCTTCCGCACCCAGGCAGCCGTGCGGGCCGCGGCATCCGGGTAGGGGGCTTCGATGCGGTGGCGCAGCACGCGGTCCAACGCCGGGTCCGCGGCCGCCTCAGCTGCCTCGATGTCCACCCCGAGCGCAGCGGCGCGGCCGAAGGCGACGAGTACCACACCGTCGGCCCTGGAGAGGCTGACGGCGAGCGGAAGGGTCTCGCCGTGAAGGGTCAGCGTGGGAACGCCGTGGGCAGCACTCCCGCAATGATGGCACCGGTGGCTTACGCGGAGATCGGCCGGATCGAGGCGACGGGCCTCCGCCACCGCCTTGATGAGCAGGTCGTGGGCATCGCCATCCCCGTGAGCGACCCGGATGGTGGTCTCGCCGACGGTCAGGGACATGTGCGCAGCCTACGGGAGCCGATTCATCACTGCCTGCATGGAAACCGTGGGCCTGTGGCGTATAGATGGACATGGAGGCAGTGATGACCCGGTTCGAGTCCGCGACGGCGGGATTCGATCAGTACGTCGAGCAACGTGCTGGCGAGCTCTACTGGTCTGCCTGGCTGCTGACCGGTGACCACCAGCACGCCGAGGACCTCGTGCAGACCGCGCTGTCGAAGACCTACCAGCGCTACGCCACCTTCGATAGCAACCGCCACTTCGAGAGCTACGTCCGCACCACCATGTACCGCACGTTCGTGTCATGGTGGCGACGGCGGAGTTGGCGCTCCGAACTGCCCACCGAGGAGGCTCCCGAACGGGGTGCGCCCGACGAGATCGCCGACCCGGATCTGCATCGCGCCCTGGCGAACCTCCCGCGCCTCCAACGAACGGTGCTCGTGCTGCGCTACTTCGACGACCTGCCCATCCGTCAGGTGGCCGAAGTGCTGCGTCTCCCCGAGGGCACCGTCGCCTCCCACGCCTCGCGCGGCCTCGCCGCCCTGCGCCGGTCGCCGCACCTGAAGGACTGAGACATGAACGAGAACGAACTCTCCGACGCGATGCGCCGCTCGCTACCGCCTCGCCCCAACGCGAAGGGCTGGGCCGACGGCGCCCGCCGCAAGGCGCGCAGCCGCCGCGTCGCCGCCGCAGCCGCGGCGGTGGTGGCCGTGACGGCTCTCGCCGTCCCGCTGGTGACTCAGCTGTCGGGCGACCCCCGCGACATCGTCGCCTCGCCGGCCCCCACCACCGCGCCGCCCGAGCCCTCCGCGGCATGGATCCCGGAGGCCTGCGGCCTGACCGGCGCCGAACCGCTCGTCGACGGCGACCTCCCGGCCGACGCGGCCCGCCTCTGGCTGTGCGGCGCCCCCGCCAGCGACAGCTACCCGGTCGCCTTCGTCGGCGCCAGTGAACCCCTCGAGGGGCAGCGCGTGGCCGAGGCGCTGGACAGCTTCAACGCCCTGGCGCGCTCCGAGGGCGTCCTCGACTGCATGGGTGGCTTCCACCTGCCGTTCACCGCGGTGGCCGAGTATCCCGACGGCACCCTCAGGGGCGTCCGCATGGGTGGCTGCGGCGAACTGGTGGACGCCGTCGACTACACGGGCGGGTTCCGCGAGGGTGGCGACGCGTACCTCGCTACGCTCGAGAAGCTCTGGGCCGCCCAGCGCGACGACAAGGCCACGGCGTGGAACGGCATCGACGTCTCATGCACCGGGACGAGCCAGTCGCTGTGGTCCGAGGTGGACCCGGCACGCCTGACCCGCGCGTTGGCCTGCGTCGACGGGATACCCGTGGAACTCCCCGCGGACATCACCGACGACATGCTCGCCTCCGTCGCTGCCGACTTCACCTCCGACGGTCGGCAGCCGCTGATCTTCGGCGCGCCGGAGTTCGTGCTGCTGACCGCCGCCGGCGACCCCGTCGCCCTGCTCCGGTGGGGCGACGGGTTGGCGTGGCACCACGACTCCGCCTACCGCACCTGGACCATGCCGGAAGCGCTGCGCCAGCGCATCGATGACTTCCTCGCCCAGCTGCCGGGGCCAACCGCCCAGCCCACCGTCGACCCCACCTCCGCGCCCCTCCCCGAGGAGCCCCTGGAGGGTTTGCTGCCGCAGGTGTGCGCCGACGTCGTGGGCGGCGTCCTGTCGCCCGACACGCTCGGGCCCACCGACATCCTGCCCGGCGGCGTGCAGCGGGCCTGGTTCTGCGGCGACCCCCGTGGCTTCGGCGGCGTTGGCCCCGTCGAGCCGTTGACGACGCAGCCCGACCGGATCGTTGAGGCGATCAACGGGCTGCCGGTCTCGACTGCCGACGCCTGCACGGAGGTGGGCGGCCCCACCTACCACGTGGTGCTCGACTACGCCGACGGCGAGCGTCGCGTCATCGCCATGGAGACCGTCAACTGCCAGTTTGTGGCGGGCACCCGCGAGGGCGGGGGCCAACTGGTCGACGACGTCCTGGCCCTGTGGCAGGCGCAGCGAGAGGCCACGCCGCAGCCCTTCACCGACGAGGTGGCCCTCTGCTCGCCCTACGACGAGAACGGCTACGCGCCGCGGCTGGATTCGGTGCTGCCCGTGCAGCGGGCCGAGCTGACCACGGGCGTGGCGTGCGGCCTCCCCAAGGGCACAGAGGGCTTCGACGTGGCGCCCCGCGAGGTGGCGTTGCCGCCCGAGCTGGTGTTGGCCATGGGGCAGAGCCGGCTGGACCCCATCGACCCGCTCCAGCCCCAGCACGCGGGCTGGCCCACGGGGCTCCCGAGGCTCATCATGCTGAACCAGTTCGGTGACCCGCTCAGCGGCAACGTCGGGCCGAACGCCGCCGCGGTGACGTTCATCAACGAGGTCACCGGCGAGCAGGGCGTCTGGACGCCGACCGAGGTGGAGCGCTCCCAACTCCTCGAGGTTCTCGCCACCATGCGCACTGAGGGCTGACCCGCGTCGCCCGCCTGCTAACCCCCCAGCAGGCGGGCGACACCGGCCGCGACGGCGCCGACGACCACCACCACCAGGTACGGGGCCTTCAGCCGCAGCGCGACGGCGGCCGCCAGCAGGGCCACGACCCGCGCGTCGAGCCGCACCTCCTGGCCCGTGACGAACGTGTTCGCGGCCACCAGGCTGGCCAACAGCCCGACGGTGACGCCGTGGCTGAGCGGCAGCACCCACGGGTTCTCCAACCACCGCTCGGGCACGAGGTAGCCCACGAACTTCGTGCCGAACGCGATCAGGCAGGCCACCAGAATCCAGATCCACAGGCTCATTGCGCGTTGACCCTCCTGGTCTGCAGCACCGTCACCACGATGGCCACCACTGCGGCGAGGATGATCGGAATACCCCCGGGAACCACGGGTGCCACCGTGACGGTCACCACGGCGGCCAGCACCGCGATCACGATGGGGTCGCGGCCCTTCAGCCGGGGCCACAGGAGGCCGAGGAACGCGGCGACGGCGGCTCCGTCGAGGCCCCACACCTTGGGGTCGCCCAAGGCGTTACCTGCCAGCGCGCCCAGGAGCGTGAAGAGGTTCCACAGCACGAACACCCCCAGGCCCGCGGCCCAGAAGCCGCGCCGCTCCTCGTCGCTGTCCTTGGTGCCGGACGCCACCGCGATGGACTCGTCGATGGTCACTTGGGCCGCGGCAACCTTCCGCCAGCCGTGCGGGCGCAGCATCGCGTTGGCCGTCACGCCGTAGACCGCGTTGCGGACCCCCACCAGTGAGGCCGCGGTGGTGGCCGCCCCGAGTGAACCGCCGCCGCCCAGCACCCCGATGAAGGCGAACTGGGAGCCACCGGTGAACATCAGCAGGCTCAGCGCGCAGGCCTGCCACACCGACAGGCCGGCCACCACCGCCAGGGCGCCGAAGGAGATGCCGTACAGCCCGGTGGCCAGCCCAACGGACAGCCCGCGCTTCTGCGCGGGAGTCAGGGCCTTCACTCGTACTGCTCGCTCAACTCGACGACGGGCAGGCGCATGGTGAAGCGCGCGCCGCCGTCGGGATCGTTGCTGGCCTTCACCGTGCCGCCGTGGGCCTCAACGGTGTGGGCCACGATGGACAGGCCCAGGCCGGTGCCGGGGGTGTTGCGCGCCTTGTCCGAGCGGTAGAACCGGTCGAAGATGTTGGGCAGGTCCTCTTCCTCGATGCCCGGCCCCTGGTCGATGATCGTCAGCGTCCCGTCCATCAGGAACACCCGGATGGTGGCCTCCGACGGGGAGAACTTCACGGCGTTGTCGAGCAGGTTCGTGATGGCGCGCTCCAGTGTGGAGGCGTCGCCCATCACGGGGGTGGATTCGAGCGCGACGTCGAAGTGCAGGTTGGGGCCCCGTCGCGCCGCCCGCGCGAGCGCGGACTCCGTGACCTCTGCCATGTCCAGCAGCTCGTGGTGTCGCTGCAGGTGGTCGTCGCGGGTGAGCGCGACGAGGTCGCCGACGAGGGCGGAGAACTCGCCCAGCTGGGCGGCCACGTCGCCGAGCACCTCGGAGCGGGCGCCCTCTGGCAACATGCCCGTGTTGTCGTCGGCCAGGAGTAGCTCGACGTTGGTGCGCATCGACGTGAGCGGGGTGCGCAGCTCGTGCCCGGCGTCGGCGATCAGCTGGCGCTGCTGCTCCCGTGACTGCTGGAGCGACCGCAGCATGGTGTTGAAGGAGATGGTGAGTTCGCCCAGGTCGTCGCGTCCGTAGATGCGGATGGGGTTCAGCTGATCGGTCTGGGTGACGGACTTCACCGCCCGCGAGAGCCGGCGCACCGGTGCCAACACAGCCCGGGCGGCCCACAGCGCGGCGGCGGTGGTGGTCAGGATGCCGAGCATGCCGGCGACGAACTGCACCACCCACAGCGAGCCGAGCGTGGCCTCGAGGGCCGTCAGCGGGCGCGCGTACATGACGGCGTAATACTCGCCCTCCACCCGCATCGGCACCGACACCATGCGGTAGGTCTGCCCCTCGAACTCGACGCTGCGCGCTGACGAACCGGAGTTCAGGCGCGCGATCGCGATCTCCTCCGGGCCTGCGTACAGCGTCTCGCGCTGGCCCGACACCTGGCTGATCGTGCCCCTCGCGGAGACCACGCCCAGCAGGCCGCCGGAGGAACCGAGTGAATCGGGCGACAGGCCGCCCAGGGTCGCCACGTCGAGCGACACCGTGCTGGAGGCGTTCTGCGCCACCTGCACGAGTTCCTCGTCAAGCTGTTCCAGCAGGGACCACCGGGTGGTGACGAAGGAGGCGCCGCCCACCACGAGCACCGACGCGGCCACGCACACGGCGGTCAGCAGCGCCAGGCGCCACTGGAGCGACTGGCCGCTGACGAGACGACCGATCCCGCGTCGGAGACGGATCCACCAACTCCAGATCACGGGGGCGTTTCACGGAGGACGTAACCGATCCCGCGCACCGTGTGAATGAGGCGCGACCTGCCGCCGGCCTCAGTCTTACGGCGCAGGTAGCCGATATACACCTCGAGCGAGTTCGCCGTCGTTGGGAACTCGAAGCCCCAGACCTCGTTGAGCAGCGTGTTGCGCTCCATCACCCGGCGGGGGTTCTCCATGAACACCTGCAGCAGCGCGAACTCTGTGCGCGTCAGCGAGATGTTCTGTCCGTCGCGCGTCACCTCCCGGTGCTGCGTGTCGAGCGTGACGTCCTGGAACGTCAGGACCTTTGATTCAGCTTCGGTGGCGGGCTTCGAGCGCCGGGTGAGCGCCCGGAGGCGGGCGAGGAGCTCGTCGAGCGCGAAGGGCTTGACCATGTAGTCGTCGGCGCCGGCGTCCAGGCCGTCGACGCGGTCGCCCACGGCGTCGCGCGCCGTCAGGATGAGGATGGGGATGTCGTTGCCGCCCTGTCGCAGCATGCGGGTGGTTTCCAGCCCGTCGAGCCGGGGCATCATGACATCCATGATGATCGCGTCTGGCTGCCAGTTCACGAGCCTCGCGAGGGCTTCGACGCCGTCAGCGGCCGTCTGCACCTCGTCACCGGAGTAGGTCAGGGAACGTGCCAGGGAATCGCGGACGGCCTGATCGTCGTCAACCACCAAGATCTGCATAGCCCCACCCTGTCATCTTCGCCGGACGAGATGTCATCCTACCTGCGTCTCTGATTCAACCATGCACCGGCGACGCGCGCCTGCCAGGTCGTCGTCTGGCCCGTTCAGCGATGGCGACATCGCCGGACGGCGTCCGCGCCGGGCATGGGCCGGGCATATTCTGTGAGCTTCCGAACTCAGCGAAAGGCGACACCATGAGCCTGCTCGGCCGCTCCTTCCTCAAGGAACTCGATTTCACCGCCGACGAGTGGCGCTCCCTCCTGGAGCTCTCCGGCGAGCTGAAGGCCGCCCGTCGTGAGCGCCGCGAGGAGCAACGCCTGGTGGGCAAGCAGGTCGCGCTGCTGTTCGAGAAGACCTCCACCCGCACGCGCTGCGCCTTCGAGGTGGCGATGGCGGACCAGGGCGGCACCACCACCTACCTCGATCCCTCCGGGTCCCAGATCGGCCACAAGGAGTCGGCCGCCGACACCGCCCGCGTCCTGGGCCGGTGGTACGACGGCATCGAGTACCGGGGCTCCGGCCAGGCCGTCGTCGAGACCCTGGCGGAGCACGCCGGTGTGCCGGTCTACAACGGACTCACCGACGACTGGCACCCCACGCAGATGCTCGCCGACCAGCTCACCATGATGGAGCACGCCGGGAGGCCCCTCAATGAGATCTCGTTCGCCTTCCTCGGCGACGCGCGCAACAACGTCGGCAACTCGCTCCTGATCAGCGGCGCCCTCATGGGCATGGACGTGCGGATGATCGCCCCGGCGCAGCAGCAGAACGCCGAGGGGGTGGTCGCCGAGGCGCGCCGCCTCGCGGAGGCCAGCGGGGGGCGCATCACGATCACCGACGACACGGACGCCGTCGAGGGCTCAGACTTCCTCTACACCGACGTGTGGGTCTCGCTCGGTGAACCCAAGGAGGTCTGGGCCGAGCGCATCGACCTGCTGCGCGGCTACCAGATCAACGCGGAGCTCATGGCCAAGGCCGGGCCCGGCGCGAAGTTCATGCACTGCCTCCCCGCGTTCCACGACCTCAACACGACGGTGGGGCAGGACCTCTTCAACCAGTTCGGCCTCACGGGTGTCGAGGTGACCGACGAGGTGTTCGAGTCGCCGGCCAGCGTCGTCTTCGACCAGGCCGAGAACCGCATGCACACCATCAAGGCGGTGCTGGTCGCCACGCTCGCGGGCTGACCGGCGCCACGGCACGGCAAAGGGCCGGGCTTCCACTGGGGAAGCCCGGCCCTTGCCGGTTTCAACCGATCAGTTCTTGGCGAACATCACGATGTTGTTGAACACCCATTCGTTGCTCTGCGAGAAGACATAGCCGCTCTTCTCGCCGGCGACGGCCTTGTAGACGGTCGCCATGGCGTACGAGCGGCAACCGTCGCGACCGGTGGCGGCCGTGCCGCACTCGGTCTTCCACTGACGTCCGTCGGTGGCGGTCCACGAGCCTGTGTTCGCCAGCGGGTTGTTGCCCCACAGCGAGCGCTTGGCCGGCAGGTAGGTCAGGTTGTTGAACGCCCAGCCGTTGGTCTGGACGAACTTGCCGTCGACGATCTTGATGGTGCTGGCCCAGATCTCGGTGCGGCAACGCTCGGTCTGCGAGTAGGGCTCGCAGGTGGTGCGCCACAGGCGACCGTTGAGGTTGTGCTCGCCCGCGAGGGTGTACGGGGCGGTCCGCTTGAACTCGGGGGCCGGCGTCGGCGTGGGAGTCGGCGTCGGTGTGGGCGTCGGTTCAGGCTTCGCCTTCAGTTCCACCGTGACCGGGAAATCGATGATCGTCCCGGAGTCGAGCACGACGAACGTGAGGACCTGCGCACCGGCCGGAGCCTCGGTGCCGACGGGGAGCGTGACCGTGATGGTGGCCACGCCGTCGGTGACGGTTCCGGAGCCGACCTCGACGTCGCCGATGAAGGCGACGATCTCGGTGTTGGCCAGATCAGGCGACACCGGGAGGGCGACGCCGTCCTTCACGAGGGCCTCGAGGTACATGTCCAGCGTCTGCTGGGCGACGCCCCCCTCGAGCGGCAGGCCGAAGGTGAAGGTCAGGCCCGCGCCACCCTCGACGAGGACGTTGGTGGCCGGGAGCTGGGCGGAGACGCCGCGCTTCGAGTAGTCGGGCGACAGCGATTCGTGTGAGCCCACCCAGGTGACCCATGCCTCGAGGTCGGCCCAACCGGTGTCGGCGGTGTTGATGCCCTTGCCGAGTTCGCGGAAGTTATCGCCTCCGGCGATGAGGAACGAGGCGCCGCCGACGGTGTAGAGCTTGTCCATGTCGATGGCCTGGCCGTTGACGCTGATCGAGGTGATGCGATCGCCCTCAGGCAGCGACTCGTCATAGGTGTAGGACACGTTGTCCGAGAGGCCGAGCTGCAGGAACGGGCGCGACGGGACCTCACCGGCCGTGTTGCGCTGCCACTGCTGCTCGAGCACCGTCTTGAACTGCGCGCCGGTGATCTGCGTGGTGAACAGCGAGTTGGCGAAGGGCAGCGTCAGAGCAGCCTCGCGGTAGGTGATGTCGCCTGCGTTGAACGAATCGCGCGTACCACCGGGGTTCTGGATGCCGATGAAGTTGTCGGCATCAGCATCGCCCAGGACCTCGAAGAACATCTGCGCCACGAGGTTGTTCATGGGGGACTCGGTGTCGCGCTTGTCGGCGTTGCCGGTGGGCGTCGAGATGGCCTCGTCGGCGAAACCGATGACCTGCTGGCCCTCTTCCGCAGCGAACGCGTTGGCCGCGGTCACGATCGCGTTGATCGCGGTGATCGCCGGGGTGGTACCGGCGACGGCCGGTGGCGACACCATGGTCACCGTGGTGTCGCAGAGGCCACCGGTGTCCGAGTCGACGGAGAGGTCCAGCTGCGCGAGGGGGCTGCCGTAGGAGGCGGCCTGGATGACGGGGACACCGCCGGTGGTCACCCAGTTGTACAGCTGGTGGGTGTGGGCGTTGAAGATGGCCGCGACGCGCGGGTCCACGTCGTTGTAGATGGCGTCGAAGGTCTCCGAGTTGGCGGCATTCTCGGCGGCGCTCAGCGAGCCGTTGGCCGCGCCCTCGTGGAAGGATGCGATGACGATGTCGGCCTCGCCGTTGGCGCTATCGCCGTCGAGCAGCTCAGCGGTGACGCGGTTGACGGCCTCGACCGGATCGCCGAACTCGAGGTCGGCGATGCCGGACGGGTCCACCAGCGACGGGGTGTCTGCGGTGACAGCGCCCACGACGGCGATGGTGACGCCGCCCTTCTCGAAGGTCTCGTACGCCTTCAACGGAGCGGCGACGGTGGTCGTGCCCGCGGCGTAGACGTTGGCGCCGAGGTAGTCGAAGTTCGAACCGGAGTCGACGCGGCCGGACAGGTCGGCCCAGCCCTTGTCGAACTCGTGGTTGCCGACGGTGCTCACGTCGAGGCCGATGGCGTTGAGGATGTCCAGGGTGGGCTTGTCGTCGGCGATCATCGACTCGAAGAGCGAGGCGCCGATGTTGTCGCCGCTGCTCAGGAGCAGCACGTTGTCAACGCCAACGGTGGCGCGCGCGTCCTCGACGGGGGTGAACAGCTTCGCTGCTGCTCCGATACGGCCGTGGAAATCGTTGAACCCGAATACGCTGACGGTGTCGGTGGGCGCGACGCACGCGCTGATGGCGGCGTCCGCGGGTGTGGAGGTGGCGAAAGCTAGTCCGCTCGCCACCAACACGGTGGCGGCGAACGACGCAGTCGCTCGTGTGAAGGTGTTGGTCATGTCTCTCCGATGCTGTGGGCATTAAGACCGCCACCCCCCGGGTGGCTAGTTGTCACTCTTGAGCCTTGTCACAGGAAGGTCAAGCCCGTAACCGATTGTTAACGTTCCCTTCACTACAAAGTCACCCGTAAGGGGTCGTGGCGCGTCGCTTGTGAGGTTCCCACAACAGATAGGGGCAAGCTGTGGAGCCGGGGGCAACGGAGGGGCGACGGGAGCCTAAGCTACGCTGGCGTAAGTTACGGTTACGTAGGTTGAGACCGGAAGGAGGCCGCGTGCGCGGTCAGAGCCACGACATGGTGCAGTTGCTCACCCCCGACGGGCAACGGGTACACAATGACGACTTCGAATTCAGCGGGAGCATCGACGACCTCGTCGGCTACCTCCGCGACATGATCCTCGCCCGGCGCTTCGACGCCGAGGCCACGGCCCTCCAGCGTCATGGCGAACTGGGCATGTGGCCGCC
Organism: Tessaracoccus zhenghani; assembly: GCF_054552775.1. Lineage (NCBI taxonomy): Bacteria > Bacillati > Actinomycetota > Actinomycetes > Propionibacteriales > Propionibacteriaceae > Tessaracoccus > Tessaracoccus zhenghani. Next base: position 2,448,456 of record NZ_CM137275.1, read on the forward strand.
CCTCCTCGGCCAGGAGGCCGCGCAGGTGGGCTCGGCACACGCGGTGCGCCCCGCCGACGTGGTGTTCCCCAGCTACCGCGAGCACGCCGTCGCGATGGTGCTCGGCGTACCGATGACCAACTTCCTGCGCCTCTTCCGCGGCACGGACCACGGTAACTGGGACAACCTCGAGAAGTTCCGCAACTACCAGATCGTCATCGGCTGCCAGACGCTGCACGCCACCGGCTACGCGATGGGCCTGCAGTTCGACGGCGCGGTCGGCCCGGACGCCGACGAGCCAGCCGCCGTCATCGCCTACCACGGCGACGGTGCCTCCAGCCAGGGCGACGTCAACGAGGCCTACGTCTTCGCCGCGTCCTACAACGCGCCGGTGGTCTTCTTCTGCCAGAACAACCAGTGGGCCATCTCCGAGCCCATCGCGCTGCAGAGCCGGATCCCGCTGTACGAACGCGCCCGCGGCTTCGGCTTCCCCGGCGTGCAGGTGGACGGCAACGACGTGCTCGCCGTGAAGGCCGTCACGGACTGGGCCCTGGAGCGCGCCCGCAACGGCGAGGGCCCCACGTTCATCGAGGCGTTCACCTACCGCATGGGCGCCCACACCACCTCCGACGACCCGACGAAGTACCGCACGGGCGCGGAGGAGGAGGAGTGGAAGGGCCGCGACCCCATCTCGCGCCTCACCACCTACCTGCGCAACGAGGGCGCCATCGACGACGAGTGGTTCGCGCAGATGGACGACGAGGCCAGGCAGTTCGGCGTCGACCTCCGGGCCAGCATCACCACGTTCGAGTCGGTGACCATGGACAGCGTGTTCGCCAACGTCTACGCGGAGCCCTCCGTCGCGCTCGAGGCGCAGCGCCGCGAGTACCACAACTACGTCGCCGCCGGGGAGGACGCATGACCGAGACACTCACCATGGCGAAGGCCCTCAACCGGGGCCTCCGACGGGCCCTCCAGGCAGACCCGAAGGTGCTGCTCGCTGGCGAGGACATCGGCAAGCTCGGCGGCGTGTTCCGCATCACGGAGAACCTGCAGGCCGAGTTCGGTGAGAACCGGGTGATCGATTCCCCGCTCGCCGAATCCGGCATCGTCGGCACCGCCGTGGGCCTGGCGATGCGCGGCTACCGCCCCGTCGTCGAGATGCAGTTCGAGGGGTTCGTGTTCCCCGCGTTCGCCCAGATCGTCACCCAGGTGGCCCGGCTCCACGCCCGCACGGGCGGCCAGACCCGGATGCCGATGGTGATCCGGATGCCGTACGGCGGCGGGGTGGGCGCCATCGAGCACCACTCGGAGTCGCCCGAGGCGTACTTCGCGCACACGCCTGGCCTCAAGGTGGTCACCTGCTCGAACTCGAACGACGCCTACTGGATGATCCAGCAGGCCATCCAGTCCGACGACCCGGTGGTCTTCTTCGAGCCCAAGCGCCGCTACCACACCAAGAGCGTGGTCAACTTCGCGTCGCGCCCGGAGCCGATGCACCAGGCCTCCATCACCCGCTACGGCACCGACGCGACGCTGCTCTGCTACGGCCCCATGGTGAAGACCTGCCTCGACGCGGCCGCCGTCGCCGCAGAGGAGGGCACCTCGCTGGAGGTGGTGGACCTGCGCAGCCTCAGCCCCGTGGACTGGGTCACGATCATGTCGTCGGTGCGCCGCACCAAGCGCGCCATCGTGGTGCACGAGGCCCCGCTGAGCCTGGGCCTCGGCGCTGAGATCGCAGCCCGCCTCCACCAGGACCTGTTCTACGTGATGGAATCGCCTGTACTGCGGGTGACCGGCTACGACACGCCCTACCCGCCGTCGCGGGTGGAGGAGGAGTTCCTCCCCTCCGTGGACCGCATCCTCGACGCCGTCGACCAGTCCCTCGCATTCTGAGCCCGAAGGAGCACCCATGTTGCGCCAGTACCTGCTTCCCGATCCGGGCGAGGGCCTGCTCGAGGCCGAGATCGTCGCGTGGCGCGTCGCCGTCGGTGACGTGATCGAGGTCAACGACGTCCTCGTCGAGATCGAGACCGCCAAGTCGCTCGTCGAGCTGCCGTCCCCCTACGCGGGCACCGTCACCGCGCTGCTCGTCGCCGAGGGCACCACGGTGGACATCGGCACCCCGGTCGTTGAGATCGAGGACGGCGCGCCCGCTGAGGCCACGCCCGCCGTCCCGCCGCAGGACGATGCCGACGACGCCGACGAGGCACCAGGCCCCAACCTGGTGGGATACGGCGCGTCCGACACGCCGTCGACACGCCGTCGTCGTCGCCACCAGAGCAGCCCCTCCGAGGTCAACCAGACCAGCGAGGCGCTCTCGGCTGCCTACGGCCAGCACGAGCCCGGCCGTCGCCCCGACGAGGTGCACCCGGCCGAGGCCGTGCACGCGCAGGCCACCGGCGATCCGTTGCCCACGCCGGGCACCGCCCCGTCGGAATCCACCCTGGTGCTGGCGTCGGACCCAGGCGATTCCAAGGCCAAGCCGCCGGTGCGCAAGTACGCCAAGGACCTGGGCGTGGACCTGAGCACCGTGGTGGGCACCGGCCCCGACGGCACCGTGACCCGACGCGACGTCGAGGCCGCCGCCGCCTTCAGCTACCTGGACGAACAGCCCCGGCAGGGCCGGATCATCAACGACCAGGCCAGCTTCCAGGGCACACCCCGCGACTCGCACACCGCCAACGGCGGCGGCTTCGGGCCGACGGAGGGGCTCGGCGGCTTCGACCCGTTCCAGGGTCGCTCGGAGCGGCGGGTCCCCATCAAGGGCGTGCGCAAGGTGACGGCGGAGAACATGGTCCGCTCGGTGAGCACCAAGGTGCACGTCACCGAATGGATCACCGTCGACGTCACCGGCATGATGGATTTCGTCGAGACGCTCAAGGAGCGGCGCGAGTTCGCCGGGCTGAGGGTGTCGCCGCTGTTGGTCTACGCGAAGGCCATCTGCCTGGCGCTCGGCCGCAACCCGGACCTCAACACGAGCTGGGACGCCGACACCCACGAGATCGTCTACCACGCCGACGTGAACCTCGGCATCGCCGCGGCCACGCCGCGCGGGCTGATGGTGCCCAACATCAAGGGTGCGCAGCGGCTGGGCCTGCTGCAGCTGTGCCAGGCCATCAACCAGCTGGTGCAGGTCTCCCGCGAGGGCAAACTCCAGCCCGGCGACTACGCCCGCGGCACCTTCACCATCACCAACGTCGGCGTCTTCGGCATCGACGCGGGCACGCCCATCATCAACGGCAACGAATCGGCCATCTTCTGCATGGGCGCCATCCAGCGCCGGCCGTGGGTGGTGGGCGAGGGCCACAACGAGCGCGTGGAGCCGCGGTGGGTCACCACCCTGGCCGTCGCCTTCGACCACCGGATCATCGACGGTGAGCAGGGCTCGCGGTTCCTGCACGACGTGGCGTCGATCCTCGCCGAACCGGCCCTGGCGTTGCTCTACTGACACCGTGCGCCGGACAGGCAGAAGGGGCGGAAGCGTTGCGCTTCCGCCCCTTCTCCGTGGTGCCACTCAGACCTGGGGGGTCTCCTCCGCCGGGGCGGCTTCCGTGGTGTCCTGCCTGCTCAGCAGGCCTGCGGCGGCGACGCCGACCTCGAGCACGGCGCGCAGCATCATGATGCCGAACACCGCCAGGCCGGCCGTGCCGAAGAGGGTGATGAAGAGGTCCAGCGGGTACTCCACGACGTAGCTGAAGGACTCGATCAGCTGGAACAGCCACCACACGGCGATGCCGATGGTGCCCACCAGGAAGATCAGGCCGGCGGAGCCGGGCAGCGACGCGCGCTTGAACCCGAAGTCGAAGGGGCTGGGTTTCTTCTCCGCGGGGAGGGGCGCGGGCCCACCCTGCCACTGGCCGGTGTAGCCGGTGCCGGCCGGGTAGTTGCCCTGCTGCTGGTCCCAGTTCTGCTGCGTCTGCTGGTCCCAGTTCTGCTGCTGGGTCTGCTGCTGCTGCCAGGCTTGCTGCTGGTCCCAGCCCTGCTGCTGGTTCCAGTCCTGCTGGTTCCAGTCCTGGACGGGCTGCTGCTGCGGCTGGGCCTGGTGCCAGTCTCCCGCGCTGGGCTGCGGCTGGGCCTGGTGCCAGTCTCCCGCGCCGGGCTGCGGCTGCGCCTGTTGCCAGTCCTGACCGACGGCGGGCTGCTGCGGCTGCCCCCACTCGGTGGCGGAGGTCTGGCCCTGCTGTGTCCAGTCAGCCTGCTGCTGCGCCCAGTCGTGCTGGGTGGTGGGCTGTTCTGCTGCGCCACTTTCCGGCTTCTGGGGCGGGTAGTCGCCGCCCTGGCCGGTGTTCCACTGTTGGTTAGACATGCAATGAAGTCTGCCACGACCCCGGACCAGCGTCGCGGACGTCATCCGTGCCTGTGCGCGCGCCGTCTCCGGCGTGCGCAATAGTTGACCCATGGCGTCTCCCACCACATTCCGGGTCGACCTCGACGCGATCCACGCAAACCTGGCCACCGTGCGCGAACTGAGCGGCGACCGCGCGATCCTCGCCGCGGTCAAGGCCAACGCCTACGGACACGGGCTGGTGCCGGTGGCGCGCAGCATCCAGGAGCGCGGCTCGGCGGAGTGGCTGGGCGTGGCCCTGACGGCGGAGGCCGAGGAGCTCCGGGCGGCCGGCGTGACGCTGCCCATCCTGAAGTTCACCCCCACCTTCGCCGACGAGTTGCCCGCCGCGCTGCGCGCCGCCGTCACCCTGTCCGTCGGCACGGTTGAGGGGATCGACGAGGCGGCCGCGGCCGCCAAGGCCGGCCGGCTGGTGGCGGACGTGCACCTCAAGATCGACACCGGCATGCGCAGGGTTGGCGCCGAGCCCCGGGACGCCGTCGAGCTGGCGCGCCGTATCGCGGATTCCGGGAGCCTGCACCTGGGCGGCGTCTTCACGCACCTGCCCGTCAGCGACGTGTCCGCGGGTGACGACTTCACCCGCTCAGAACTGGCCCTCTTCGACGAGGTGGTCGCCCAGATCGAGGGGGCGGTGGCTCCCGTCGAGTGGGTGCACGCGGCGAACTCGGGGGCGGTGCTCGGGCACGACCTCGGCCGCACCACGATGGTGCGGCCCGGCATCATGATCTACGGCTCGTACCCGGACGTCGAGACTCCGCCCAGCCGCGAGCTGCGCGACGTGGGCACCTGGGTCTCCCGGGTGAACTTCGTCAAGCGTGTCGCTGCCGGGGAATCGGTGGGGTACGGCCGCACGTGGACGGCGCCGCGCGACACGTGGATCGCCACCGTCGCCGTCGGGTACGGAGACGGCTACTCGCGCCTCCTGTCCTCCCGCGGACGGATGCTCATCGACGGTCGTTCCTACCCGGTCGTGGGGCGGGTGTGCATGGACCAGACGATGCTCGACCTGGGCCCGGAGGACCCCTCCGTGCGCGTCGGCGACGAGGTGGTGCTCATGGGCACCAGCGGCACCGAGCGGCTGGGCGTCGAGGAGGTCGCCGAACTCATGGACACCATCACCTATGAGGTGACGTGCCTGATTGCGGCGCGCGTGCCCAGGGAGTACTTCGGCTAACCCGTTTCGACGATGCCGCCGCTGAGCTTCCGGCGCCGGCTGGGGAGTTCTGTGAGGGCGTGCATCGCGATCGTCCGGGTGGACCACCCGTCGACGGCGGCACCGACGCCACCGCCCACGAGCGGGATGCGCTTGCCCACCCAGACCCCCAGGCGCTTGCCGGTCATCTGGTTCATCGCACGGTCGAGGAGGGCCTTGGAGATCTGGTTGTCGAGTTTCGCGTCGAAGACGGGGGCGGTGGCCACCGTGGCGGGGGAGGACGGGATGATGCCCTTCTCCAACAGGTCTGCGTTCCCGCCGGGGCCCAGCATGACCATCAGGATGGCGGTGCGCACCCGGGGGTCGTCGAGTTCGTAGCCGCGCAGGTGCGCGATGGCCGCCACGAGCCGCGCCTGCAGGAACGAGGCCGCCGCGATGTTGGCGGGGATCGTCACCAGCGACACGAAGAAGCCGCCCCAGTTGGTGGCGAACCCCTGGCCGCCGGCCATGGCGATATGGGTGTTGACGAGGCTGCGGATCGCCGCCTCGGAGTCGCCCTGCCGCAGGAGGGTCTGCTTGGCGGAGTGCTTGGCGCCGGGCAGTTTGCCCTTGCCCCGGATGGCGAGGTCGAGCAGTTGGTGGAAGACATCGGCGGTCAGGCCCTCAGCCACGGCCACGGCATCGCTTGGTTGCATCATGGAGGCCTCCTTATGGCATTCAGCTTGCCACGCGTGCCAAGCCGAGTCGATAGCCCGCCGGACGAACCAGGGACGAACCGGGGGTGCACCGGAGGGGGCGCAATCTGGACCGGCACCTGCAAGACTGGAGTGATGTTGGGCGTCACGTTCGGCCGGCCAGATGAGTGGCCGAGCCAGGATCTCATCGGCTGGTCCGAGGAGTTCAGTGCTGCCCTGGCGCTGGAGGCCTACCGCTGCGGCGTCTTCCCCATGCCGTTGGGCACCGGCGACCAGGAAATGGGCTGGTGGTCGCCGATGCGCCGCGGCATCCTGCCGGTGGAGGGCCTGCACGTCACGCGCTCCCTGCGGAAGAACGCCAAGCGGTACGTCACCACGGTGGATTCGGACCCCGACGCGGTGCTCGCCCGGTGCGCGGACCCGTCGCGGCCGCACGGCTGGATCGACAGCCGCATCAGTACCGCCTACCGCGAACTGTTCGACGCCGGATGGGTGCACACCGTGGAGGTGTGGACCGACGACGGCGCCCTCGTCGGCGGCCTCTACGGCGTGCACGTGGGCGCGATGTTCGCGGGGGAGTCGATGTTCCACGACCCCGTGCGGGGCCGGGACGCTTCGAAGGTGGCCCTGATCCGCCTGGTTACCCAGCTGCGCGCCGTCGGGGTCGGGATCCTCGACGTACAGTGGCTCACCGAGCACCTCGGCTCACTGGGGGCCTACGAGATCCCCCGCAACGACTACCTGCGCAAGCTCGCACCCGCCATGGCCTATCCCAGCCTCGAATGGGACAACCTGGGCCCCGTCGCCGGCGAAGACCTGCTCCGCGCCTTCGACGACGGCGCACGGGCGGCACTGCAACTGAGAGGGGAGCGTCGTGCCTGAACTACCAGAGGTGGCGGCCCTGGCCGCCGCGCTCGACGAGAAACTGCGGGAACGCATCATCACCGAGGGCCACCTCGTGAGCTTCTCCGCGCTGAAGACCTTCCGCATCGGCCTCGACGCGCTGGCCGGCCTCGAGGTCACCGGGGTGACGCGGCACGGCAAGTTCGTCGACATCGACGCCCAGGGCATCCACCTCATCTTCCACCTGGCCCGAGCCGGCTGGCTCACCTGGCACGACGTGGCCCCCACCGTCCCCGCCCGTCGTGGCAAGTCCGGGCTCGCGCTGCGGATGGTGCTGGACGACGGGTCCGGTTTCAGCATCACGGAGGCCGGCACGCAGAAGGGACTGGCCATCTATGTGGTGGAGGACCCGGCTGAGGTGCCCGGCATCGCCGCGCTGGGCCCGGATCCGCTCGCGCCCGAGTTCACGTCGGAGGACTTCCGCGCGGTGCTCACCCGCGCCGGCCGCTCCCAGTTGAAGGGCGTGCTGCGCGACCAGAAGGTGCTGGCCGGCATCGGCAACGCGTACTCCGACGAAATCCTGCACGCCGCGAAACTGAGCCCGTTCAAGGCCGCCAACTCCCTGTCACCCGAGGAGGCCGACGACCTCTTCGCCCACGTCCACGAGGTGCTCCGGGAGGCGCTCGCCTCTGCTGTCGGCACCCCCATCGCCGAACTCAAGGACGCCAAACGCGCCGGCAGGCGCGTCCACGGACGCACCGGCGAGGCGTGTGATGTCTGCGGCAGCACCATCGCGGAGATCTCCTTCGCAGACTCGTCCCTGCAGTACTGTCCCGGCTGCCAAACAGGCGGCAAACCCCTGGCCGATCGACGTATGTCGCGGCTACTGAAGTAGGAGCCCAATGCTCGAACACGCCATCTGGTGGCACGTCTATCCCCTCGGCGCCACCGGCGCCCCCATCCGCACGGAGCACGGGGCGCCCGCGCCCAGACTCCGCAAGCTCGACGCGTGGCTGGACTACGCCGTCGAACTCGGCTGCAACGGGCTGCTGCTCGGGCCGGTCTTCCAGTCCGTGTCGCACGGCTACGACACCCTGGACCACTACCGGATCGACGCCCGGCTCGGCGACGACGCCGACTTCGACCACCTCGTCGAGCAGTCCCGCGCCCGAGGGATGCACATCGTCCTCGACGGCGTGTTCAACCACGTGGCCAGGGAGCACCGCCTCGTCGGCGAACGCCCTGAACTGGTCAGGTGGGAGGGCGACCGGCCGAAGGGGTGGGAGGGGCATGACGCCCTCGTCGAACTGGACCACGGCAACCCGGAAGTGCTCGACCTCGTCGTCGACATCATGCTGCACTGGCTGCGGCGTGGCATTGCGGGCTGGCGACTGGATGTCGCCTATGCGGTGCCCACGTCGTTCTGGCGCGCGGCCGCCGAACGGGTCCGCGCGGAGTTCCCAGACGCCGTCTTCATCGGCGAGGTCATCCACGGCGACTACCTCGGCTTCATCGGGGAGTCCACCCTCACCACGCTCACGCAGTACGAGCTGTGGAAGGGGATCTGGAGCTCCCTCACGGATGTGAACGGGTGGGAGTTGGCGCACGCCATCGAACGGCACGCGGTCTTCGCCGAGCGCTTCCTCCCCAACACATTCCTCGGCAACCACGACGTCACCCGCATCGCCACCCGGGTGCCGAGGGCCACGACGGTGGTGCCCTACCTGCTGATGACCCTGCCCGGCGCGCCCAGCATCTACTACGGCGACGAGCAGGGTTTCACGGGCACCAAGACCGAGACCTGGCACGGCGACGACGAGATCCGCCCGCCCCTCCCGGACAGCCCCGCCGGGCTGTCCAGCCTGGGTGCCCACGTCTGGCGCCACTACCGTGCGGCCGTGGCGCTGCGCCGCAGGCATCCGTGGCTGGCCACGGGCTCTGTCGAGGTGCTGGACAAGTCCAACGAGCACCTCACCTACCGCGTGTACGACGGGGGTCGCGCGCTCACCGTCGACCTCGACCTGGCCACGCCCGGCGTCCGGGTCACCGGAGAGGGCGAACACCTCCACATCGCCTCCGACGCCTAGCGGTGGCCCTACCATGACCAGATGGGTAAGCGTCAGATGGTCGAAGACACCGCAGCAGAGGTCGAGCGGCACCCCGTTGCCGTGATGGCCGCCTCAGTGGGGCAGGTCGTCAACGGGATCGTGCACATCATCATCGGCCTGATCGCCGTCGGTATCGCGCTCGGGAGCGGCGGGTCCGCAGATCAGAGCGGCGCCATGCGTGCCATCGACGCCTCTCCGGTGGGGTCGATCGCGCTGTGGGTGGCAGGCATCGCCATGTTCGCCCTGGCTCTCCACTCCTTCGCGGAGGCGGCCACCTCCGTCCGGCGCGAACCCTGGCAGGCCGCGCGCGCCGCAGGCCGGGGCATCGCGCATGTCGCCGTCGGTAGCGTCGCCGTCGTCTACGCCACGGGCGGCAGCGCCGACGGCGAGGAATCCACCGATTCGTTCAGCGCCACCATGATGCAGTCGACGTGGGGTTCCTGGCTGCTCGCCGTCATCGGCCTGGTGATCCTCGCCATCGGCGTGGGCATGTTCATCAGCGGCCTGCGCAAGTCCTTCCTCGAGCACGTGGACGTCACCGGGCGCACCCGCCGCGTGTTCACCGCGCTCGGGATGACCGGATACCTGGCCAAGGGGGTGGCGGTCGGCGTCGTGGGCATCCTGTTCGTGGTGGCGGTCCTGAGCCGCGACGCCGATGAGGCGGGCGGGCTCGACGGGGCGCTGAAGAAACTCACGGAACTGCCCTATGGCTCAGCGCTACTGATCGTCATCGCCGTGGGCGTCATCGCCTACGGCATCTTCTGCTTCGCCCGGGCCAGCGCCCTCGCCAACACCCGCCGCCGCGGCTGAGCGGTTCCGGGCATGCAAAAAGGGCCCGGCGAGCCGGGCCCTTTTTCCATCGGGGTCAGCCCCAGATGCCGGCGTTGCGCTTCTCAGTGGCGTTGTAGCCGTCGGCGATGTTGCCGAGGAGCACGGGCATGCGCTGCACGATGTCCTGCTGGCGCTTGGCCGACTGATCCCACTGGATCTGCACTTCCTGGTAGGAGTTGCGGGCGTTGTCATCCCACTGGCCGAGGGACGACGACAGCTCGCCCTTCAGGTCCTCGAGGAGGCTGGTGAGTTCGCGGTGCGCGGCCGAGAGGTTGCTGATACCTTCCTGCAGGCCGGCAACGGAGTAAATGGTTGAGTCGCTCATGAAAATCTCTCCTGGTCAGTTCTGGTCAGCGGCCGTCAGCCGATGAGTCCGGCGATCTGGTTGGCGGTGGCCTGGTTCTCTTCTTCACGCACGCCGTACTCGCGCAGCGTTTCGACCAGCTGGCCGTGGATCTTGTCGAGACCGGCCTTGACCTTCTCGAACTCCGTGTCGAACTGGCGGTAGCCGTTCTGGAAAGCGGTGGACGCATTGCCGTGCCAGCGCGAGGCGAGGTCGCTCATCTGGCCCTGGAGGCGGTTCTGCAGGTTGTGGATCTGCTGGTGCTTGGCCTCAATCTGCTGCGTCGCCTTCTGCATGGCAGCGCGGTCTACGGACTTGTCGCTCATGATTCATTCCCTTCGACGTCGAGCCACTGTGGCCCTGTAAGAGCCACAGGGGAAGTTCCTCGTGGCTGCGGTGGTGTCTCCCGAAACCCTAGGCTGCGGAGAGGGTCACTTGGCGCGGCCCGAGACACATTCAAGTAGGGATACCTATTCCCGGTGGGTGACGGGATGGGGGACCTCATCCTGCGGGCTCAACATGGTCGCGCCCGAGGGCCACCCCGCTGGGCAGCCCCGAACGGATCAGGTTCAGCAAGCCCCCCGTGACAGGCAGCGGCGTGGCCTCGCCGTAGCCCAGTGCCTGGCGTGCCCCTATCGTCGGGATGCCGTAGCCCCGGCCGTTGAGCAGCAGGGTGGCGGCGGCCTCGTCGGTGCCGGCCTCGCCGTTGCGCAGTAGCGCGCCCTTCAGCGGCGGCAGGTCGATGTGGTCGATGTACTTGCCGGTGGGGGCGCCCAGCTGGCGTTGGTCGAGCGCGGGTGTGGTCTGGCCCATCGACACCGACACCCTGTCCGGCGTCTCCGCGCTGAAGGTGGCACACACGGAGGCGTCCCGGCCGCTCTCGTAGCCGGGCGGGGCCTTCGGCTGGTACATCGGGATGCCGCCCTCGGTGATCGACTCGAGGTCTTCGATCAGGTAACCCGACAGGTCACGCTCTGAGATGGCGCCCACCTCTTGGGTGAAGTCCCTGTTCTTCTCGTGGAACAGCAGCTTCGCCTCCAGGTAGGAGATCTGGGCCAGGCCGTCGTTCAGCTGGACGAAGTAGCGCACCGGGTTGCTCCCGGTGACCGCCACCACGTCGCCGATGGTCTTGCCCTGGTAGGCCTTCACCGGGGTGTCGCCGTAGCCCGTGATCTGCGGTGGGTTGATCGGTGCCCCCATCGGCAGCGCATAGATCCAGGAGTTGCCCGGCTCCACCTCGGGCACGTCGAAGGAGACGACGCCCCCGCTGCCCCGCGCGCTGTACAACTCGTGGCTCTGGCCGCCCGAGACGAGGTACCGGGTGCCCTCGCTGGCCTTGGCGATGAAGCTGTAATCCATGCTGGAGGCCTCCGTCGCCCCGAACTGGAGGGTGAGGTAGCGGCCGCGACCCATGGGTTCGGTGGAACACAGGCGCAACGGGAACGACGCCAGGTCCTTGGCCGCGGGTAGCTGCGGGGGAGCGCCGGGGATGCCCTGGCGCTGCTGCATCTCCGTGCCGACGAGCGCCTCGGTCTTCACGTCGATGATCCGCGGCGGGCCGCCGGGGTCGTCGCCGGCCGCGAGCAGCCGGGCCGTCGCCACGTCGGTCACGGGGATGACGAGCTTGTTCGTGTGCGCGAAGAGCTGGCCCGACTGGACGTCGTTGAGGATGACGTTGTCCTGGTCGCGCCACGATTCGTTGGTCACACCACCGCGCAACAGCCCGATCAGCGCGGTGCCGGCCAGCAGGACCACGCCCAGGAGGACGGAGACGAACGTCGCGGTGCTCACCCGCCTGAGCGGTGGCGTGGGGTCATCGGGGTCGCGGTCCACGAAGGCCGCGATCATGCGGCGCGAGGTGAAGGCGTGCGCCTTCAGAAGGTCCTTGCGAGTCGCCATCGATGTCCTGCGTGTGTCCGGGCCGGGGGTCGGGGGCAACTGTAGCCGCCGTCGGGCGCATGCCGGCGGTGTGCAGCGGCGGGCGTGGACCGCTGCACGTCCTAGAGTGGGCGCTCGGAGGAGGTCAGATGCTGCGGAGGACCAACGGCTACGCGCTGCAACGGCGGGCGCGCTCGACGCGATTCCTGCCCATGGTCGTCGCCTGGCAGATCGTGCTGGTGATCGTGGCCCTGCTGGTCGTCCAGCGCTCCGCGTGGGCGTTGGCCACGGCCGGTGCCGTGCTGCTCGTCGCCATCCTGATGAGCCTCCCCGTCAATGGGCGCTCGATCCCGGCCACGCTGAAGCTGCGCTCCGCGTTCCGGCAGAGGGCGCGGCGGTGGGTGGAGCACCCCGAGCATGCGTCCGGGCTGGTCCCGCTCGCGCAGTGGCTGCCCGGCCTCGAACTCACCCAGATCAAGGACGCCCACGACGGCGACATCGGCGTCACCGCGGACGGCGGATCCTGGTCCGGCATCCTCGAGGTCACGGCAGACCACACCCTGTTCACGGACCGCGGCGCCGAACTCGACCTCGACGCGCTCGGCGCGCTCACCCGGCAGGACGACGTCGCCTTCGCCGGCGTCCAGGTCGTCACCCTGACGGTTCCTGCGCCGTCAGGGGCGATGCTGCCGGCGGGGTCACCCGCGCTGGAGGCCTACCGCGAGATCATCCCCGGCACCCCGCCACCGGCATTGCGCCGCACCTGGGTGGCGCTCCGCCTCGACCCGCGGCTCTGCCTGGAGGCGGTCGGCCGACGGGGCGACGGCCAGACCGGCGTGTTCGCCACCCTGCGCTTCGGGCTCCACCGCGCCCAGGCGCTCCTGAAGCGGCAGGGCATGCTCACCGCTCCACTGGACCCCCACGGGATCTCCGACGTGCTGACGCTCACCTCCGGAGCCTCTCCCGCGCCCGCGGAGCCGCGCAGCCGCGAGGAGTGGTCGGCCTGGTTCGGCGACGGCCTCGTGCATGAGACCCGCGCCCTGGGCGGATTCGGGGCCTCGCCCAGCGCCGCCTACCAGCGGGTGCTGGACGTGGTGGCGAAGGCGCCGGCCATGATGGCCGTCACCTCGTTCACCGTCAGCCCCGGCCGCCCGCCGGAGGGCGCGGTGCGCCTCGTGACGGCCAGCCTCGAACAGGCCATCGCCGCAGACGACTTCATGGTGTCCAAGCTCGACGGCGTAGTGAAGCTCGCCCCGCTGGGCGGCGTGCAGGTCCCCGGTCTGCTGGCCACCGTCCCCCTCGGAAGGCGGATCGACGAGTGAGCGAGATCTCGTTCCAGGCGCTCGCGCCGGAGAAGGCCATCGAACAGCAGTTGCCCACGATGTCGACGGGGCCCTCAGGGATGCTGCTCGGCTCCGGCCCCGGCGGGCCGGTGACCATGCGCCTGTTCCGCCCGGAGCCCACCCGCCTGTACCTGGCCGTGCCGGAATACCTGCGGTGGCTCGTGGCGTTCCGCGCCATGTGCATCGGCGCGCACCTGTCCGTGATCGCGGCGGACCACCGTCGCTGGCTCACGTTGGCGGACACCGTCCGGGCCTGCGGGGGCACGATCGACGTGTTGAACACCCCGGAGAACCTGCCGGGACAGGGTCGCCCCTTCCGACCGAGCCTGATCATCGACGAGACGGGTGCCGTGGGCACCACCGCGCGGTTGGGTGCCTGGCAGGCCGTCGCCATCGTCGGCGACCCGTCGTCGCCCAAGGCCATCGCGGACCTGCGGGTGTGCGAGACGGCGATGGTGTCGCCGCTGGGCCCCAAGAGCGGGGAGAACCTCCGCCGCGCCTATGCGTTGCAGTCCGGCCAGGTGAAGGCCGTGACGGACCTCGACGAGTCCGAGGTGGTGCTGGCGTCGGTGCGCCGCGTCGTGAAGGTCCGCGTGCCACCCTCGCCGACGGAGTACCGCCTGCTGTTCCAGTCCGCCCTCGCCTGAGCGGGCCGTCGGGGCGTCAGAGCAGCGTGTTGAAGTAGGCGTACAGGTTCAGCACGCCCAGCAGGGCCGGCACGATGCCGATGATCGCGAGCCACTCCAGCACGTCGCCCCACCGGCCCCAGGTGGGGGCCATGATGCGCTGGTACCACGAGGCGGAGTAGTGGGCGAAGACGTAGGTGAGCGCCAGGGCGACGGCGAAGAGTGTGACCATGCCGCCCAGCGACTGCACCGGGCCTGTGGCGATGGCGTACAGGCCGATGACGACGGTGATCGCGCCGCCGAGCAGCAGCGCGAGCCGCTGGGTGAAGCCGACGAACGCGCGGGCGCGCAGCAGGTAGGCGAACCCGATGCACAGCATCAGCAGCGTGGACCAGATCGTGCCCTGGCTGATCACCACGAAGGCGGCGAGGACGGCGACCACCGACATGGCGGCCAGCATCGCGCCCAGCAGCCTGTCGGCGAACAGTGCCCGCTTGACGATGTCGGACTGCACGGGGGTCTCGTCCGCCAGGATGCCCTCCGTGGTGGTGGGCAGGTTCGGCAGGGCCACGCCCGCGATCCGGTAGGACAACGGCGGCAGGTAGGCCGTCACGAACGAGGACACGGTCACCACGATGGCCGCCACCTCCACGTCGTGGCCTGGGAACAGCAGCATGAAGCTCGAACCGACGACGATGAGCAGTGCGGCCAGTGCAGCGCTGAACAGCGGCATGGGCTGCACGTTCGCGGCCAGCGCGCAGACGGCGGAGGCGATCAGCACGAGGCTCGCGGCCAGGATGATGCGCACCGCGAGCGGCACGATCCCGGACATGGGGTCCGGCAGGAACCAGCCGGCGATGCCGGCCAGCGCCACGCTGCCCCAGGCCAGGGCCGCGGCGGTGCGCCGTTCACCGGCGGCACGGGCCAACGCGATGGCACCGATCGCCGCGGCGAAGCTCAGGAAGCCGGTGACCCCGACGGCCAGTGCCATGGGCAGCCGGAGCGACGGGTCGAAGCGGGCCTCGGCCAGGTCGATGGGCTTCTGGCCGAGGATGACCAGCAGCGGGATGCCGATGAGGGCCAGCAACATCAACGTGATGCCCATGCGCTGGGAGTGCTTCGCCTGCCAGGAGGGGCGGGAGTTGGTGGCGCCGGCTACGGCGTCCACGACATCGTCGAACGCGGCGTCGGGAATGGCGCTCTCGCGCTGGCGCAGGTGGAGCGTCTCCCCGTCGCGGATCCCCAGCTTGTGCACCGGCGTGTAGAGGTCGAACGGGTCTGACCCGAAGCGCTGCAGCACCCAGGCGTGCACCGCGTCCGTGGGGTTGTTCGACTCCAGGCCGGAGAACCGCAGGATGCTCGGGAGCAGTTCGCTGAGGGACACGGAACCGGGCAGTGCGAGGTCGACGCGACGGCTGCTGGAGATAACCGTGACGCGCGACAGATCTTCCTCGGCCGTGGTGTTCACGTCGGATACCTTAACCGGCCGGGGGCGCACGGGCGCCGGCTTGCCCCTGGAGTCCATTAAGTTAGGCGCTCATGGGCCAGATCACGTTCCACCGGCCGAAGCGCGTGTCGCCCCCGGCGATGCCGCGCGGAGACCTGTTGCTGGAGTCACCGCCGGAGATCCCCCCTCCGGCGGCGTCGAAGCCGTTCGGCAACCTCCTGCGCATGCTCCCGATGGTCGCGGGTGGCCTCGCGATGGGCCTGATGATGTTCAACATGGGCGGCGTGGGCGGCGGCCGCGGCGCGCTCGGCGGCGTGATCGGCGGCCTCTACGCCGTCTCGATGATGGGCATGATGCTGTCCCAGGTGGGCCGGCAGAACGACGACCAGTCGGCGCAGCTGGACGCCAACCGCCGCGACTACTTCCGCTACCTGGCCCAGGTGCGCAGGAACTTCGCGAAGACGGCCGACGAGCAGCGGGAATCCGTGGCCTACCGCCACCCGTCGCCGGATTCGCTGTGGACCATCGTGGGCGGCATGCGCATGTGGGAGCGGCGCCCGGACGCGGAGGACTTCGGCTCGGTCCGGGTCTCCGTCGGACGGCAGCAGTCGGCCAAGCGGATCACGCCGCCGGAGTCGCAGCCCATCGAGGACCTCGAGCCGCTCACCACCGGAGCGCTGCGTCGGTTCATCCGCACGCACCGTGTGGTCCAGTCCGTGCCCCTCGCGGTGGACCTGCGCGGCTTCCGCGCGGTCCAACTCGTGGGCGACGAGGAGGACTGCCGGGCGCTGGCCAGGGCCATGGTGGCCCAGTTGGTGGCCTGGCACGCGCCCTCCGACGTGTCGCTCATGGTGGCGGCTGACCCGGCCCACCAGGCCTCCTGGCAGTGGGTGAAGTGGCTGCCGCACCTCCAGCACCCCACCGAGGCTGACGGCGTGGGCCCCGTCCGGATGTTCGCCACCGCGGCCGGCGAGCTCTCCCAGATGGCCACCTCGGCGCAGAACGGCGACAACCCTCCGTCGCTGGCGGTCATCGTCTCCGACGGCGTGGAGGGCGTGGCGTCGCAGCAGTTCGTCACCCCGGACACCAAGGCCGTCACCATCGAGGTCACCGGCAACCGTGAAGTGCCCCGGTCCCTGGAACTGGGCGTCGCGGTGTTCGAGGTGCGCGGCGACACCGTCGTGCTGCACCGCCGCACCACCCGCACGCCGCACGCCCAGACGCCGTTCGGGCGGCCGGACAACGTGCCCGTCGTCTACTGTGAGATGCTCGCCCGCGCGATGGCGCCCTACCGGATGCCGGAGCTCGCCGCTGGGCAGGCCGCCGACGACGGGCCCGCCGAGGTCGTCTTCGCGCCGCCGAAGGACTACCCCGCAATGCTGGGGGTGGGCGATCCGCTCACGCTCGATCCCCGCGTCTCGTGGCGCCCGCGGCCCCTGCGCCAGCACCTGCGCATCCCGTTCGGCACCGCCGACGACGGCAGCGCCGTCGAGCTCGACATCAAGGAGTCGGCGCAGGGCGGCATGGGGCCGCACGGTATCTGCATCGGCGCCACGGGCTCCGGCAAGTCCGAGTTCCTGCGCACGCTGGTGCTGGGCCTGGCGATGACCCACTCCACCGAGCAGTTGAACTTCATTCTGGTCGACTTCAAGGGCGGCGCGACGTTCCTCGGCCTCGAACACCTGCCCCACGTCTCTGCGGTGATCACCAACCTGGAGGGTGAGCTCGGCCTGGTGGACCGCATGCAGGACGCCATCAGCGGCGAACTCGACAGGCGCATGGAACTGCTGCGGGCGGCGGGCAACTTCAAGAACCGTGAAGACTACGAGGCCGCCCGGCAGAACGGGGCGGACATGCCGCCGATGCCGAGCCTCTTCATCGTCGTGGACGAGTTCTCCGAGCTGCTGTCGGCCCGCCCCGAGTTCATCGACCTGTTCGTGCAGATCGGCCGGGTCGGCCGGTCCATAGCGGTGCACCAGCTCCTCGCGTCGCAGCGGCTCGAGGAGAACAAGTTGCGCGGCCTGGACACCTTCCTCAGCTACCGCATCGCGCTGCGCACGTTCTCGCCCGCGGAGTCGCGCACCGTCATCGGCGTGCCGGACGCCTACGAGCTCCCGACGCCGCCCGGCAACGGCTACCTCAAGTACGACACCACCGGTATGACCCGCTTCAAGGCGGCCTACGTCTCCGGTCCCTGGCACGGCAACGCAGACCCGGTGGCGACGCCGCTGCAGCACAGCCCCCTCGACGACCTCGTGATCGAACCACGCTCCTGGACGCCCCCCGTGCTCGAGTTCACCGCTGACTACGTGATGCCCGTGACGCCCCCCGCGCCGGAACCGGCTGTGGCGCCGGCGCGTCCCGCGGCCCCGGCGGAGGACCCCGTCGAGGATGAGGACGACGACGAGACGCTGCTCAGCATCGCGGTGGGCCGCTTGAAGGGCCACGGCTGGCCCGCGCACAAGGTGTGGCTGCCGCCGCTCGACGTGCCGCCGGCCATGGACCAGCTGCTGGGTGGGCTGGCCGAGGTCGAGGGCCGGGGCCTGCAGGTGGCGGACCCGCAGCGGCGGGCGAGGCTCCAGGCCGCCGTCGGGCTCATCGACCGGCCGCGTCAGCAGCGGCGCGACCCCTGGTGGATCGACTTCTCCGGCTCGGGCGGCAACCTCGGGGTCGCCGGCGGGCCGCAGTCCGGCAAGTCGATGGCGCTGCGTGGCGCCATCGCGGGCCTGTCTCTGACGCACACGCCGGAGGAGGTGGGGTTCTACATCCTGGACTTCGGCGGTGGGGCGCTCACCTCGATGCGTGACCTGGCGCACATCGGCTCGGTCACCGGCCGGCTGGACGTCGACCGCGTCCGGCGCACCGTCGCGGAACTGATGTCGCTGCGCTCGGCTCGCGAGGCGCAGTTCGGCGAACTGGGCATCGACTCGATGACCACCTACCGCCAGGGTCGCCGCGACGGTTCCATCCCCGCAGACCGGTTCCCGACGGATGTGTTCCTCGTCGTGGACGGCTGGGCAACGCTGAAGACCGAGTTCGAGAACCTCGAACCGCAGGTCCAGACGCTCGCCAACAGTGGCCTCGGCTTCGGCATCCACGTGTGGGTGAGCGCCACGAAGTGGATGGAGGTGCGGGCGGCGACGAAGGACGCGCTGCAGTCCAAGATCGAACTCAAGTTGGGCGACGCCTTCGACTCCGAGGTGGACCGGAAGCTGCAGGGCGCGATCCCCACGGGCCGGCCGGGCCGCTCCATCACCGCAGGCGGGCTGCACGCGCTCGTCGGCCTGCCGCGAGTCGACTCGGTGGAGGACGCCGACGACGTGGCCACCGGGCAGCGCCAGTTCATCGAGGCGGTGAACCAGGCCTGGAAGGGGCCGCGCGCCGCCGAGGTGCGGATGTTGCCGGAGAGCTTGGAGATCGAGGAACTGCCCGCGATCGGCCACGACCCGGCGGACCGCCGGATCCCGTTCGCCATCGACGAGTTGGAGCTCTCGCCGGTCTTCCTGGAGACGATGACCGAGCCGCACCTGGTGGCCTTCGGCGCCCCGGAATCCGGCAAGTCGAACCTGCTGCGCCTCATCCTGAAGGGCATCACCACGCGCTTCACGCCGCAGGAAGCCAAGATCATGATCGTCGACTACCGCCGCTCGCTGCTGGGCGAGGTGGAGACGCCGCACCTCATCGGCTACTACCCGTCGGCCTCCGCGGCCACGCCCATGCTGCAGCAGACCGCGGAGGCGGTCCGCGCGCGGCTCCCAGGGCCGGACGTGACGCAACAGCAGCTGCGCGACCGCTCCTGGTGGACCGGCGCCGAGGTGTTCCTGATCGTCGACGACTACGAACTGGTCGCCACCCAGTCCGGCAACCCGATGGCGGTGTTCTCGGACCTGATCAACCAGGCGGGCGACATCGGCCTGCACATCATCATGACCAGGGCCTTCGGCGGCGCGAGCCGTGCCGTGTTCGGTGACCCGTTGATCACGAAGATGAAGGACGCAGTCAACCCGGCGCTGATCCTCAGCGGCAACAAGGAGGAGGGCAAGCTCTACGGCGACGTGCAGGGCTCGCCCATGCCTCCCGGCCGCGGCACGTTGGTCACCCGCACCTTCAAGGGCCTCATCCAGACGGCGCACCTGCCCCGATCCGAGTCCTGAGGCACCGGGCGGGGGTCAGCGGGCCTGGCGGCGGGCCGCGGCGGGGATCGCGATGGCGGCCACCACTCCCAGCCCCACCATCAGCACCGCCCCGACGGCGACCCCCAGGCCCAACACGGGCATGCGGGCGTCGACGGGCTCGGGTTCCGGCGTCGGTGCCGGCGGGGGGACGAACTCAGCGGCCTCGCTCGACATGGGCGCGGGGCGGGTGTCCAGCACCGCGCGCAGGGGGTTGACGATGCCCCAGCCCAGCTGGGCGTCGGGCGCGGTGGCCGGGGGCGGGTCCGCCGTCAGCTGCAACCGGGTGAGGAGCTCCGCGGCGGAGGCCCGCTCGCGACCCGTCGCCGCGTCGTACTCGAGCATCAACGCGATGACGCCGCTGACGATCGGCGCGGCGAACGACGTGCCCGTGTCCAGGTGGAAGGCCTGGTTCGCCGTCGTCGCGTTGCGGTCGTCCTGCGAGGGGGCCAGCCCGACGATGCCGGCGCCGGGGGCGCCGATCTCGACGCGAGACCAGGCGTAGGACTGGGGATGCGCCGATTCCTGCTCCGTGCTCATCCCGACGGAGATCACGCCGGGGAACGAAGCGGGAAAGAGCGGGCCGACGTTCTGGTCGCCATTGCCTGCCGCGGCCACCACGACGATGCCGGCGCTCAGCGCCCGGTGGATGGCAGCCTCGAACTCATCGAAGAAGGGGACGTCGCGCTGCACGGTGAGCGAGAGGTTGATGATGTCGACCTGGGCGTCGACGGCGGCGTTGACGGCGCGCACCGCAGGCTCCAGTGATTCCGGGGCAGGCGCCTGCTGCCCCTCGTCGGGCTGCACCGCGGACTGGGCCAGCGCCCGGTAGGCGAGCACCTCCACGTCCGGGGCGATGCCGGCGAAGTTCGTCAGTGGATGAACCGTGCTGCCGTCCGGCCGCAGCCCCGCCGCCAGCAACGAGGTGACGAACGTGCCGTGCAGGCAGTCCACCTTCACCTTCTTGTCGCGTTCGTCGTCGGAGACGCCGACGAAGTCGAAGCCCTGGACCTGGTCCGGATCGAAGTACAGGCTGCCGGCCGTGCTCACGCCGGTGTCGATCACGGCCACCGTCACGCCCTTGCCGGTGGCGAGGCGCCAGACCTCATCCATGTTGAGGCGCTGCAGATGCCAGGCGTCGAGCAGTTGTCCCTCAGGGGTGGGCTGGTTGATCTCGCAGCGGGTGGGCCGGAAGACGTCGACCTCCTCGGCGGATGCCCCGACGGTGGCGTTGGACAGCAGGATGCCCGCCGTCATCGCGGCCGCGGTGGCGCGCCAGAGGTATCGCTTCACGCGGGTCAGGGTAGTCGCCGGCGGGGCCAGCGCGAATCTGGCGGCGCCATTTCCGGAACGCGTTGGCGGGCGCGGGCGCGGAAGGGGGAGGATGGGGACGTGCTCGGATACTTCGGTCCCGCAGGGACGTTCACCCACCAGGCGTTGCGCATGATCACCGACGAAGAGGCGGTGGCGTTCTCGAGCGTGCGCGAGGCCCTGGATGCGGTGCGCCACGGTGAGGTCAGCGGCGCCGTCGTGCCCATCGAGAACTCCGTCGAGGGCGGGGTGTCGGCCACGCTCGACGAGCTCATCGCCGGCGAGCCGCTCGCCATCCGTGCCGAGATCGTGATCCCCGTCGAGTTCGGGCTCTACGCCCGTGAAGGCACCCAGCTCGCCGACGTGCGGCAGGTGCTGACCCACGGGCACGCGGCGGCGCAGTGTCGCCGGTGGTTGGCGGAGAAGGTGCCCCGGGCGCAGGTCACGGAGGCAGGCTCGACGGCTGGTGCGGCTGCGGAGGTCGCGCGCCCGGAGTCACGCTACGACGCGGCCGTCTGCGCACGGGTGGCCGGCGACACCTACGGCCTGACCGAACTGGCCTACGCCATCGAGGACAACCCGGGCGCGGTGACCCGCTTCGTCGAGGTGGGGAAGGCCGGGCCGGTCGCCCGGCGCACGGGCGCCGACAAGACCACGCTGGTCGCCTACATGCGCGAGGACCACTCGGGTGCCCTGCTGGAGATCCTCGAGCAGTTCGCCGTGCGCGGGGTGAACCTGACCCGGATCGAGTCGCGCCCGACGAAGACCACGCTGGGGTCCTACTGCTTCTCGATCGACGTCGAGGGGCACCTGCACGACAAGCGCGTGGGCGAGGCCCTCGAAGGCCTGCACCGCGTCTGCCCCCGCGTCCACTTCCTGGGTTCCTACCCCCGGGCCGATGAGTCGCGGCCGAAGGTGGGCGACGGTTTCACCGATGACTCGTACGACGCGGCCGCGGCCTGGGTGGAGAGCCTCGGCCTGCCGTTCTTGCCCTGAGCCAGGCGCCCGGCGCCTGGTCGAAGGGGCCTAGGCCGACACGACCCGCGCAACGCCGGGCAGGACCTCGAACCGGATGGCGCTGACGGCGCCGATGACGTCGCCATCGACCTGGTAGGGCACCGGACGGTCACAGTTGACGACCACGTCGCGCGCCACCCGCCGGTCGACGAACGGCTCGCGCCTGGTGCGCAGCAGCACGCCCGCCATCATGCGCAGCACGTCGCGTGAGTGACGCGGCGAGGCGACCAGCAGGTTGAGCAGCCCGTCGGAGGCGTCCGCGTGGGGGAGCAGCCGCACTCCGGCACGGAGCTCGCCCAGGTTCCCCACCTGGACGAGCGAGGCGTCGCGCAGCAGCACCTCGCCGTCGACGGCGATCCTGCTGGGCACCGGCCGCGCCTTCACGTGGCGCAGCCCGGCGAGCACGTAGCCCAGTTGTCCCAGCCGCTTGAGCCGGGCCGTGGCGTCGGTCACGACGGCGGCGTCCGCGCCCAGCCCCGCCATCACCGCGGCGTAGCCCTGGGCGTCGGTGTCCAGATTCGTGTAGCGCAGAAGGTCGAATGGGCGGGGCGTGCCGTCGAGCGCCTTCACCAGCGCAGGGCGCAGCCGCAGCGGGAGCCGGAGGTTACGCGCCAGGAGGTTCCCCGTGCCGGAGGGCAACAGCCCGACGGGGACGTCTGTGCGGCGCAGCGCAGCGAGCACCATCCGCACGGTGCCGTCGCCGCCGGCCACGAGCACCCGGTCGACGCCGGCTTCGAGGGCTGCTCTGGCCTGCCCGGCGCCCGGGTCCTCAGGCGTCGTCAGCAGGTACCGGGCAGCAGGCAGGCCGCGGGCGCTGAGTTCGCCGTCGATGATCGCGCGGAAACGCTCACCCCGGCGCACCGAGGCGGGATTGACGACGACCGCGACCCGCATCTACGCCCGCCGCGGCCGCTTGACGAAGAACCAGGGCAGCATGGCGGCCGCCAGGACGAACGCGGTGACGGCCCAGGCCCAGCCGAAGCCGAGGATGTCGGCGATGGCCCCGGCCAGCAGGGTGCCGGCGATGGAGCCGAGGTCTGTGGCCATGGAGTAGGTCGAGAGCGCCTGGCCGCCGTTGCGGTTCGACCCGATGAGATCTGCCAGCAGCGCCTGGGAGGCGGGGGCGATGAACGCCGCGCCGGCGCCGGCCGCTGCCGAGAGGATGAAGAACCAGGTGAGGGTGTCGAACCAGCCGAACGGGAGCGTGACAAGGGCGGAGAGGCCGAGGCCGACAACCAGGAACGGGCGCCTGCCCAGCCTGTCGATCAGCCGCCCCGTGGCCTGTTGGGTGATCGCGTTGCCGACGGCGAACAGCGTCAGCGCGATGCCCGCGGCAGCCGCGCCGATGGTGGGGACCGCCGCCGCCATCAGGGGGAGCAGCGCGATTCTCACGCCGAAGTTGGCCCAGCCGTGGGCGAAGCCGGTCACCAGCAGCGCCCGGTAGTACGGCAGGGCCATGGCCTCGCTGAGCGTCATTCTCGGCTGCGCCTGCCCCGGCACCTCGGGCGCGCCGGTGTCGCGGCGCAGGAACACCATCACCACGAGCACCGAGGCGAAGACGGCAGCGGCGTAGAGGAAGAACGGCACGCGGAGGCCCAGGCCGGACAGGGCGGAGCCGAGGATGGGGCCGAAGATGTTGCCCAGCAGGAAGGCCGAGCCGTACAGCGACGACGTGTGGCCGCGCTGCCCGGGGGGCGACAGCCGCACCAGTAGGCCCATCGACGACACCGTGAACATGACCGAGCCGATGCCGCCGATCCCGCGGAACAACAGCAGGGTCCAGTAGTCGGGCGCCAGGCCGCTGAGGGCGCTGGAGAGCGCGACGATGCTCAGGCCTAGCAGGTAGATGCGGCGTTCGCCGAACTTCCCGATGAGGGCGCCGCCCGCAGGGGCGAAGATGAGGCGCACGAACGCGAACACCGACACGATCGCGGAGGCGGCCATCACGCCCACGTCGAAGGACTTGGCGAACTGGGGCAGGATCGGCGCGACGATGCCGAACCCGAGCGCGATGAGGAACGCGGCTGCCACCAGCACCCAGATCTCCGCCGGGATGGGCTCCCTACGTGTCGCCTTAGCCACTCTTCGCCTCTCCTATGGGGGCCACGAACTGACCACGTTCACCCTATCCCCGGGGGGAAGTGCCACGCCCTGCCTTACCGGGCTGGGAGAGGAACCCGAGTTGGGCACCTCGCCCGCGTCCCGGGGGGAGGCCGGTGCTCGCTAGAGTTGGGCGCATGATTGATCCCAAGTGGCTTCGCGTCGATCCCGATCGCGTCCGACGCTCCCAGGCCCTGCGCGGCGCCTCGGTCGAGCTCGTCGACGACCTCATCGCGGCAGACGAGTCCCGGCGCTCCTCGATCGCGTCGTTCGAGACGCTGCGGGCTGAGCAGAAGGCCATCGGCAAGGACGTCGCCAAGGCCAAGGGCGAGGAGAAGGCGGCGCTGATCGCGCGCACCCAGCAGTTGGCCGCAGACGTCAAGCGCGCCCAGGCCGACGCCGACGAGGCGGGCAACCGCTTCGACGAGCTGATGAAGCAGGTGGGCAACCTCGTGATCGACGGCGTGCCCGAGGGCGGCGAGGACGAGGGCGTGATCATCGAGACCGTCGGCACCCCGCGCGACTTCGCGGCTGAAGGCTTCGAGGCCCGCGATCACCTGGAGCTGGGCGAGCTGCACGGCGCCATCGACATGGAGCGCGGCGCCAAGATCTCCGGTTCGCGCTTCTATGTGCTGACGGGCTTCGGCGCGCAGCTCGAGATCGCGCTGCTGAACCTGGCGATGAGCAAGGCCGCTGAGTGGGGCTTCACACCGATGATCCCGCCCGCGTTGGTGCGCCCGTCGGCGATGGAGGGCACCGGCTTCCTTGGCCAGGCCGCCCAGGACGTCTACCACCTGCCCGCCGACGACCTGTACCTCGTGGGCACCTCCGAGGTGGCGCTCGCCGCCTACCACTCCGACGAGATCCTCGACGCGGGCACGCTGCCGCGCCGCTACGTCGCCTACTCCCCGTGCTTCCGTCGCGAGGCCGGCTCGCACGGCAAGGACACCCGCGGCATCTTCCGCGTGCACTGGTTCGACAAGGTCGAGATGTTCGTCCACTGCGACCCGGCTGATGCGGAGGAATGGCACCAGAAGCTTCTCGGTTACGAGAAGGATTTCCTCAACGCCCTCGAGGTGCCGTTCCAGGTGCTCGATGTCGCCTCGGGAGACCTCGGCCTGAGCGCGGCCAGGAAGTTCGACTGCTACGCCTGGCTGCCCACCCAGAAGCGGTACCGCGAGGTCACCTCCACCTCCAACTGCACGGAGTTCCAGGCCCGCCGGCTCGGCATCCGTGGCCGGTTCGAGGACGGCGTGCGCCCCGTCGCCACCCTCAACGGCACCCTCTGCGCCATGACCCGCATCATCATCATGCTGCTCGAGAATCACCAGCAGGCCGACGGCTCCATCCATGTGCCGGAAGCGCTGCGCCCGTACCTCGGCGGCCGTGACCTGATCACCCCGCCTGCTTCCTGAGGATCATGGGCTGTATTCGCGGTTCACAAGCGGATGAAGCGCGTCGTCTGCCTGCTCTCTACCGTTGGTTGACCCAACGGTGGCATGCTTGGTCTGGTAACAGATCAAGCAACCAGGCGTCCCTGAGGGCAGGGAAGAGAGGCAACGCCATGGAATTCACACCACAACTTGTTGCGCTGGACATCGACGGCACGCTCGTCGATGCGTTCGGCGTCATGCCGGACGAGGTGCGCGCTGCGGTGCGCAGGGCCGTCAACGCGGGGGTCACCGTCGTTCTTTCCACGGGTCGCTCGTGGCTGG
This sequence comes from Tessaracoccus zhenghani, assembly GCF_054552775.1. Taxonomy (NCBI): domain Bacteria; kingdom Bacillati; phylum Actinomycetota; class Actinomycetes; order Propionibacteriales; family Propionibacteriaceae; genus Tessaracoccus; species Tessaracoccus zhenghani. Next base: position 2,474,365 of record NZ_CM137275.1, read on the forward strand.
CCACGCAACCCATCGCCGATGAGATCGGACTGCCGGAGGGCTGGCACGTGTCGGCCAACGGCGCGATGATGGTCACCTATCCCGAGCTCGAGATCCGGCACGAGACGCGCTTCGACCCCACCGACGTCATCCGTCAGGTCACCGAGATCGCACCCCGTGCCCGCATCGCCGTCCAGGACGGGCTCCACTGGCGGGTGAGCCAGGAGTTCCCGCCCGGAGAACTGCTCGGCAACGTCGAGGTCGTCCCCGTGGAGGACCTGGCCAAGGAGGAGGTGTCCCGCGTCATCGTGCGCGACCCGGACACCACCGAAGAGGCGTTCAGTCAAATGGTGGGGCGGCTCGGGCTCCAGGAGGTGGCCTACTTCGTGGGCTGGTCCGCCTGGCTGGACATCGCCCCGAAGGGCATCGACAAGGCGTTCGGCCTGGCGATGGTGTGCCGGGAACTCGGCATCGAGCAGAAGGACGTGCTGGCCATCGGCGACGGCCGAAACGACATCGAGATGCTCGAGTGGGCCGGCCGTGGCGTTGCCATGGGTGACGCCCCCGACGAGGTGCTGGCCGCCGCAGACGCGGTCACTGGCAGCTTCGCCGACCTCGGCGTCGTCGAGGAACTGAACCTGTGGTTCCCCGCATTGGAGGCCGAAGGCGCTGCCTGACACCGTGTGAGCAGAGAGAAAGGGCCACCCTTGGGGGAGAGGGTGGCCCTTTCAGCTTGCGGGGGGTGGTCAGGCAGCGGCGACCCGGCGGGTACCGCGCTTGACGTCGTTGGCGACGGCCACGACCTGGGCCGGCGTCGGGGTCTTCTTCTGGACGGGGCGGGCGACGCCGCCTTCCGCCTCGATGCGGCGGAGGTGCCGCTTGACCGTGGAGACGGAGCAGCCGACCTTGGCCGCGATGACGCTCAGCGGTTGATCCGGGTTGGCGGCGCGCATGCGGTGGATCTCGTAGCGGTCGAACTGGCGGCCGGAGTTGACGCCCGCGAAGGTGTCGAAGTCTTCAGGAGTGACCGTGATGCCCAGCCGGGCGCGGATCTCCTGGCGCTGGCGACGCGTGGTGCCGGCGACGAAGCCGGAGACGTCGAACTTCACGACGGCGTCCGTCAGGCACTGGGCCATGAGCGGGCAGCCGGCACACATCTTTTCGGCCTGCGAACGGAGCATCTGCTGCTCACGGCGCTCGCCGCGCGACGTCGGGGCAGTGCCGTCGTCGAGGAGCGGGTGCAGGAACACATTCGAGTAGGCGACGCAGGCGGTCGTCGGTTCAGTCATGTCAGCCCTTCCGTAGATCCCCTTGTGGAGTGCTGGTTCAAGACTGTCGCTAAAACGCGGGCCATGGGTGCTCACGACATGGGGAGATCTACCCGACTTCTCTGGGTACTGGGCCTAGGCCGCTCTGAGTATCTGGGCTCAGGGATGGTGTATCGGCCGCATCCTCGAGGCTGGACGACGCGGGGGAGAGGCGCCGGGCGGGGCGGTGAAGGCCGAGTGAGTACTCACTAGGATGTGCCCGTGTCCACAGAGTCTGCCATCCGCCCCGGTCCACTTTGGCGCCGGGTGGCGGTAATGGGCCTGATCCTGGCGGATCTCGCCATCCTCTCCAGGGTCTGGTGGATGACGGGACGTGGCCTCGACCTCACCGACGAGGGCATGTACCTCAATTGGATGACCTCCCCGTGGGACTGGCCCTGGGCCAGCACGCAGTTCGCGTTCTTCTTCCATCCGCTGTGGAGTCTGGCGGGCCAGGACCTGGTGCTCGTTCGCCGGTGGACGGTGCTGCTGCTCCTGCAGGTGGGCGTGGGGTTCTTCGCCGCCGTGGTCCGGCGGGCCTTCGCGCTTTCCCGGGGGAGCAGTGTGGCGTGGGGAGCGCTGCTGACGCCGACGGTCCTGCTGGCTGTGGGATCGCAGTCGGTGTTCTTCACCCCCAGCTACAACCTGTTGGGCCTCATCGGTCTGCTCGTGTCCGGGGCGGCGCTCGCCGGCATCCTGCTGCCCGCCCCCACGCCGACCCGGCGTCCGGTGCTGGGGGTCTGGCCCTGGGCGGCACTGGGCGTCGGCGGTGTGGTCTGCTTCGCCTCCCGTCCCACGGCCGGTGCGCTCCTCCTGGTGCTGGTGCTCATCGCGCTCGTCGTGGCAGGCCAATGGAGCTGGCGCGGGCTCGGCGTGGCGGCAGGCGTCGCCCTGACCGCGTTCCTGATCATGACCCTCCTGATCGACGGCGGCCCCGTCCGTTTCCTGGAGCGCGTCCTCGAAGGGCTGGAGCTGTACAGCATCCAGACCCAGCGCGGTGCCCTGGACGCCGTGGTCAACACCTTCACCGAGGATATCCGGTGGGAACGGGCGGACGTCCTCTGGGGTCTGCTGCTCGGGCTGCTGCTGGCGATCGCCATGGTGCTTCGCCGGGCCGGCCGGTACGCGCCCCACTGCCTGGCCGGGCTCGCCGCGCTCCTGGGCGCGGCGACGGTCTGGGCCATGGCCGACGGGTCCACCCCCCTCACTGGCCGGGTCCTCCGCTCGGCAACGGTGGCCCTCCTCCTCTGGGCGGGCGGCACCGTCGCCTCCCTGGTGACTGCCCGAAGGCTTCGCCGCCCTGTGCTGGCCGCCGTCGGCGCACTTCTGCTGCTGCCCTACGTCTACGCCTTCGGTACGCACTACAGCACCGTCGCACTGGCCGGCTCCGCGGCCTTCTGCTGGCTAGCCAGCTCACTGGTCGCGCTGGGGGCGGCCAGGAAGAGCCGGGCCGCGCTCCCCGCCGTCGCAGGAGTCTGGCTGCTCGCGACGGCGTTGTGCCTGAATGCCGCATCGGGCGCCGCGCCCCGGCAGGAGCCGCTCGCCGCCCAGGACGTCGCCGTCGACCTGGCCGGTAAGGCACTGGTCGACCTTTCGCCGGACATGGCGCGGTACCTCGGTGCGGTGGCAGACGGCGTGGCCGCTGAAGGGTTCGTGGCCGGCACTCCGGTGCTCGACCTGACGGGCGAGTCTCCGGGTCTCGTCTACCATCTGCGGGCCCGGGCCACGGCGGACTCCTGGGTGATCGGCAGATATCCCGGATCCCGTGACCGGCTCGCCCGCGAACTGACGCTCCACACCGATTGCGACCTCATCGGCGGTTCCTGGCTGCTCGTCAGCCCCGACGGGGCGCGTCGCATCGACCCCGAGGTGCTGGGTGAGGCCGGTCTCCAGTTCCCGGACGACTACCGCCTGGCCCTGAGAGAGACGGCTCCCGCCCGCTCAGGCGGCTACGGCCTCGAGGTGTGGGCACCGGTGGACGGGGCTGCGCTCAGCGAGCGCTGCTCCGCTCTGCGATAGCGCGCAACTCCGCCGGTGGGGTGAAACCGTGGTCGCCCAGTTCGCGGATGAGTTCGATCAGCCGCAGGGTCGATGAGCGGCGCATGAAGGGTTCCGCCCGGCCCGGCTCTGGGTGCTGCCGCGGTTGGTAGGTCGCCAGGAACTCCCTGATGGATTCGACGTCGTCGCGCACCCAGTAAACGCCCTCAACCCCGCGGAGCATCTCCCACATGGCCGTCCCCTCGAGCAGGTCACGGTGCAGGACGAGCACGTCGAGGCCGAGCGCCAGGTAGTCGAACATCTTGGTGGGGGTCTCGATGCCGGAGTCGCCGATGAAGGTGACGCCGCAGTCCGTGGTCGAGAGCAGGCGCAGGGCCTCCTCGCGTGGCACCCGCGGGTGGCGCACGACGTGGGCGCCGAAGTCGTGCGTCACGGGAGCGCCGATCTGGTGGAACTCCGCATCGGTGCCGGCGATCGCCTCGAGCAGCCTGTCAGGTGGGGTGATCTTGTAGATCTGCCCCGCGTGCGAGAAACGCACGGGGGACCCGGGCTGGCGGTCGACGACAGGCGGCGCGGGCACGCGTTCATCGAATCCGTTGGGCACGATCTCGATGCGGGTCTGGGCGCTGCCTCGCACGGTGACGTCCTTGCAGCCCTGGTTCACCACGGTGACGATATCGGCGTCGAGGTTCCAGCCGGCCTCGAGGTACTCAGCGTCCTTCTTCGCCTCTGCGCCCCATGTGTGGCGGGGGTTGCCGACGAATGGATCCCGGTAGTCCAGGATCACCCGCGCGGTCCAGCGTCGCCGGGCGTAGGACGCGAAATCGAAGTAGGGGTAGGGATTGCCCGAGAGGATCACGACGTCGTACTCGTCGTCGCGCTTGTCGAAATAGCGCTCCAGCGCCCAGTTCCAGAAGCCCGCCACCTGCCTGCTGTACGGGTAGGGCCGGGCGACCCCGTCAGCGAGCAGCGTGGTGGCGGCCGGGCTGAGCGGCGAACCGTTGAACACGAGGTTGCCCGTCCAGAGATCGGGGACGCGGTGCACGTGCTCCGGCGCGTCAGGCCAGGGAGTGGCCACTGCATAGTCGACGGTGACCGCACCGTCGGAGAGCATCTCCATCTGCTCGAACCAGTAGTTGACGCGCTGCACTCCCACCGTGGGCGAGGGGCCACCGTAGTATGCCACCAGCAACACCCGGGTGACCCCGTCGAGCGCCTTCGTGTTCGGCACCGGGTGTTCCCTCGCCAGGTCGACCAGCGGGGTGGGTTCCAGATGCTGCACGGGAGCCGGCCAGGAGCGCGTGAAGGCCTCGGCGACGGCCGGGTCCGGAACGTAGAACCCCTTGGCAGCGGTCATGAGGGCGATGGCCTGTGGCGTGAGGACGGGCTGCCCGGTGAGCAGCACGCCGAAGGGCCAATCCCGGGATCCGGCCGCCCACAGCGCGAGTTCCGTGAGCCAGTCATTCGGCGCGACCACCGGCATGGGGCGCGGCACGTGCTGCGACAGCCAGTTGAGGACGTAGTTCCACACAGGGGTGGATTCCGCATCAAGTGAGCCGTTGGCGATGCTCATGGTGGGCTGCGGGATGCCGCACAGCACGGGGTTGCCCGTCAGGCGGATGACCTGCGGGTTGTCCGGGTGGCGCGACACGACCCGCCAGCCACGGGCCAGCGACTGCTCGGCCACCGTCGGGTCATCGGTGAAGACCACAGGGGAATAGAGCGTCATGTGAACGTCCTGATCAGGTCGAGTTCGCGGTTGATCGTCGCCTCGACCCCACACTGGCGCTCCACCCTCGCGGCCGCATTACGCGACAGTTCGGGCAGCACCTCCGGGTGCTCGACGAGGTACCAGATGGCCTCGGCGAAGGCCCGGGGGTCGTCCGGCCGGGGCAGCAGGCTGCAGGTGGCGTCGGTGTACTCGGGGATGGCCGCGACGGGGTTGGTGATCGTCACCATGCCGCTGGCCATCGCCTCGCCCAGCATCACGCCCTGGGTGTCGTAGCGCGACGGGCAGAGGAAGATGCCGTGGTCGTAGTGCAGCGCGGCCATCTCGGAGGGGCTGGAGTAGCGGTTCTCGACGGTGACGTTGGGAAGACCGTGCAGCGGGGCGACCTTGCGCTGGAACAGCCGGCCGAAGCCCCGTACCGTGAACTGCAGGTCGAAGAAGCCCGGCCTGGCCTTGAGCAGGCCGATCGCGTTGATGGCGATGTCGTTGCCGTAGTTGCGTTGCTCGAAGCTGCGCATCAGGAGGATGCGGTTGGCCTCGTGCGGCTGCCTCTCGCGGGCCCTGAAGTGAGCCGTGTCGATGTGGTTCGGGATGACGTGGGAGTTGACGGCCTCCGCGCCGACGTCCCACTGCGAGTTCTGTCGCTGCATCTCCGAGACGAACACGATCGCGGCATCCCCACAGGAGAACAGGCTGCGGGCCGCGTCGAACCGGACGCGGTTGAGTTCGTCCAGGGTGGCTCGCCGGAGCGCGAGTTCGGCGGTGGTGAAGTTGCCAGCCAGGCGCCGGTAGTCGCGCACCTCGTAGCCGTGGTACCAGACGATGAGGCGCAGGCCCGGGAGCCGTTCGGTGAGCATTCCCGACACGGTGGGCGACGGGGAGTGGGCGAGCACCGGCACGCCGCGACGCTGCAGCACGTCCAGCGCCGACGGGAGGTCGTCGGTGTGGGTGACGAAGATTTCGGTGGCGGAATCGCGCGCCCGCAGCACGCGGGAGCCCTCGCCCGAAGTGTCGATCACGGCACCCCTGAGGCCGGCCGCCACGTAGGCGTGCACCCGGGAGCGGATGAACTCTCCGCCGTGGCGCCAGGCACGCGGATACGTGGGGGCGACGACGACGAAGTCGAGGTCCTCGGCGAGCAGTTCCTCCCAGTGCGTGGGCTCAGCCATTCCCACGCCCGAGCGCCTTCTTGGCCAGGACTCGGATGGGGCGCTGCAACTGCTTCTTCAACCGCTCGATGTGGCGCTTCTGGGCTGCGATGACCTCAGCCGATTCCTTCTGAGAAGCCTCGGCCGCGGCGAGCTGGTCGCGCAGTGCGTCATGGGCGATGTCGCGCTCAACGAGTCGCTCAGCCATGACACGCGCGTCATCCCGGGCCGATTCGAGCTCGGCCACGAGCGTCGTCATCTCCGCGCGGACGACCTCGAGGTCTGCGGCAAGGGCTTTCCGCAGCCTCTCGTTGTCCTGGGCTGCCTGTTGAAAAGTCACGTCGTCCGGGTCCACGCTCGGCACCTTACCAGCGAGCCGTCCAGGGCAGAGATGGCGATCAGTGGGGTCAGTCGGTACCGGTGTCCATCGAGGAGCGCTCCACGGCCTCGTCGACATCCGAGGGCCCGGTGGCGCCCAACTCAGCGATGGCCGCTGCGCCGCCGCGCTCCAACTGCCCGATGAGCGCCGCGTGCCCGGCCAGCAGGGTGCCCTGCTGGGCGTACAGCTCGAGCTTCTCGCGGGAATCCGCGATGTCGAGGTTGCGCATGGTGAGCTGGCCGATGCGGTCCGTGGGGCCGAACGCGGCGTCCTCCACGCGCTCCATCGAGAGCTTGTGGGGCTGGTAGCTGAGGTGCGGGCCGCGGGTGTCGAGGATGGTGTAGTCGTCGCCGCGGCGCAGGCGCAGGTCCACCTCGCCGGTCACGGCGGAGGCGACCCAGCGCTGGATGGATTCGCGCAGCATCAGCGACTGCGGGTCCAGCCAACGGCCCTCGTACAGCAGGCGGCCGAGCTTGAGGCCCTGCGCCTGGTAGTTCGCGAGGGTGTCCTCGTTGTGGATGGCCGAGAGGAGGCGCTCGTAGGCGATCCAGAGGAGCGCCATGCCCGGCGCCTCGTAGATGCCGCGCGACTTGGCCTCGATGATGCGGTTCTCGATCTGGTCGCTCATGCCGAGTCCGTGGCGACCGCCGATGGCGTTGGCCTCCATGACCAGCGAGACCGAGTCGTCGAAGCGGACGCCGTTGATGGCGACGGGGCGACCGAGCTCAAAGCGGACCGTCACGTCCTCGGTGTCGATGCCCACCGACGGGTCCCAGTACTTCACGCCCATGATGGGCTCAACGGTTTCGAGTGAGACGTTGAGGTCCTCCAAGGTCTTGGCCTCATGCGTGGCGCCCCAGATGTTGGCGTCGGTGGAGTAGGCCTTCTCCTTGGGGTCGCGGTACGGAAGGTCGCGTTCCGTGAGCCAGGCGCTCATCTCCGCGCGGCCGCCCAACTGCCGCACGAACTCTTCGTCGAGCCACGGCTTGTAGATGCGCAGTTGCGGGTTGGCCATGAGGCCGTAGCGGTAGAACCGCTCGATGTCGTTGCCCTTGTAGGTGGAGCCGTCGCCCCAGATGAAGACGTTGTCCTCGGCCATGGCGCGCACCAGGAGCGTGCCTGTGACGGCGCGCCCGATCGGCGTGGTGTTGAAGTACGCCTTGCCGGCGGAGCGGATGTGGAACGCGCCACACGCCAGGGCGGACAGGCCCTCCTCGACGAGCTGCGGCTTGCAGTCGATCAGCCGCGAGATCTCGGCGCCGTACTCCACCGCGCGCCCGGGAACGGAGTCGATGTCCGGCTCGTCGTACTGGCCGATGTCTGCGGTGTAGGTGCAGGGCACGGCGCCCGCCTCGCGCATCCACGCGACGGCGACGGAGGTGTCGAGGCCGCCGGAGAACGCGATACCGACGCGCTCGCCGACGGGCAGGGAGGTGAGTACTTTAGTCACGGCGCCACTGTAGCCGCAGGGATCACGCTCTCTATACGCTGTCCGACCTTGCGGGCATGCCGGATCCACGTCGCGGAATCTGCCACCATGCGCACCACTGCTGACCGCTGTGCGCCGAAGCGGTGTGCGCCGCGGCAGAAGGTAGGATGCACGCCTAGTACCGTCGGCAGGCTGGAGGCCAGGCATGCAGCGACCCCATGCTGTGATCGCGCTACCCAACAACATCGAAATCGACGCACGCGCGCAGCGCAATGCGTTGGCGCTGGTTGCTGCGGGTTATCGCGTCACCATGGTCGGCTTCGGCACCGGCATCCCCAACGAGGGGGTGATTGCGGGCATCCCGTACATCCTCTGCCAGGCCAGGCCGAAGAGCGGTGGGCCGGCGCCCGCCGTGGGGCCAAAGCCGCCGTCGATCCTCTACCGCATCGTCCGCAAGGCGTTCCACCTCGTGCTGCACCGCCGTCCTCCGCAGAAGGTGGCCAAGGCCATCGCCCGCGTCGAGGAGACAGCCGGAGCCGTGGTCAAGCAGGCCAACAAGCGCGTGCTGCGCCCGGCGCAGGGGCTGGTCAACAAGACGGCCCAGAAGGTCAATGCGCCCAAGCCTGACCCCGACGCGCCGTTCGACTGGCGCTCCGCGCTACCGCACGTGCCGGTGATGACCGATGCGCTGCGCGACGTGATCGCCGGGCTGGAGCCCGACCTCATCGTGACCGACGTCCACCTGCTCCCCATGGGCGCCGAGGTGGCGGAGATCCAGCGGTCCAAGGGCAGGCAGATGGGGCTCCTCTACGACGCCCGCGAGTACGTCTACGGCCTGGCCAGCGACGACCAGAACGTCACGAAAGGCTTCCCCGCGCTCGAAACCGAGGCGATGCCCAAGGTCGACGCCACGGTCACCGTCTGCCAGCCCATCGCGGACTTCCTGGCCAGGCAGTACTCCCTGAGCGAAGTGCCCCCGCTGGTGCCCAACGCGCCTATCGGAAACCTGCCGGAGACCGGCCGCACGCTCACCATCCGCGACTTCCTCAAGATCGACGACGAGGCGCCGCTGCTCGTCTACGCGGGCGGGCTCAGCTACCACCGCGGTGTCCACGACGCCGTCGTGGCGCTGAAGGACCTGCCAGGCGTGCACCTGGCGATCGGCGCCCGACGCGAAAGCTCCTACACCGACGAGCTCGAAGCGATCGCCACCACCCACGGCGTGCGCGACCGGGTGCACTTCGTGCCCTTCGCCCCCACCCACGAGGTGGCCGAATACCTGGCCTCCGCCACGGCCGCCGTCATGCCGTTCCTGCCCGTGGGCAACCACAACTGGGCAGCGCCGAACAAGTACTTCGAATCCGTCCAGGCACGCCTGCCCATCCTGACCTCGAACATGGACTGGCTCTCTGAACGTGTCACCACGCTGGGGATCGGCGAGGTGTTCCTGCACTCCAACCCGCCCTCGCTGGCCGAGGCGGCGAAGAAGCTGCTCGGGAACCTGGGCCAGTACCGGGCCAAGCTCACCGATGAACTCGTGGCGGAACACACGTTCGAGCACTTCGAGCACGTGATCGTCGACGTGGCCAAGCAGATCACGGACCCGAAGCTCCTGCCGGGCCTCGAGCCCACCAAGCTGCACGACAACCTGGCGGCCATCCGCAGCGACATGCTCCGGCAGCGTGCCACCCTCGCTGATTCGAAGCTGTTCGAGCCCAGGCCGTGGATCCGGATCGGCTGCGCCAACACCGGCGGCCTGCCCCAGCTCTGGGCCAAGGCGCTCATGCGTGAGTACCCGCAGGCCATCGCTGAGTCGGTGTGGCGGCACCGCGAGCAGTCGCTGACGTTCCCCGTCGACGAGACGGTCACCTACGGCCAGTGGGTCTCACCCGCCTGGCAGAAGCAGCTCCAGGCCAAGCTCGAGGACCGCGTCACCCACGTCCTCACGGAATCGGGCCGCTCGGTCATCGGCGCCAAGTTCGGTGCGCACTTCTACGACGAGGTGGGGTGGTTCGCGCGCAAGGGCATCCGCCAGGGCCTCGTCTTCCACGGCTCCGACATCCGCAACCCGCGCATCCACGCCTCACTCGAGCCGGATTCGCCGTTCAAGGACCCTACCGAGGAACTGACGGCCATCCTGCAGCGTCAGGTGGAGGACCTCACGCCGCACGTGCTGAGCTTCGACGGCCCCGTCTTCGTCACCACCAACGACCTCCTCGACTACCTGCCGCAGGCCACCTGGCTGCCCGTCGTCGTCGACACCGACGAATGGCGGACCTCCATGTCGCCCCTGGCCCACGGCGGTCTCCCCATCGTGTTCCACGTGCCTTCACGCCGCTCCATCAAGGGCTCTGAGGACGTCGACGCGGTGTGCCGCGAACTCGAAGCCGAAGGCCTCATCGTCTACCGGGGCCTCAATGAACTGAGCCGCGACGAGATGCGCGAGCAGATGCTCACCGCCGACATCGTCATCGACCAGATCCGGCTCGGCGACTACGGCATCACCGCCGTCGAGGCCATGTCCGGGAGCCGGGTGGTCATCGGCCACGTGGCAGACCGCGTGCGGCAGCGCATCCAGGACGACGTCCCCATCGTCGAAGCCACGTCGCAGACGCTGCGCAGCGTGCTGCTCGACGTTGCGGCGGACCCGGCCAGGGCCGCGGTGCTCGGCAGCCGGGGCCGCGAGTACGCCAAGCGGTGGCACGACGGGCGGCACAGCGCCCACGTGCTCGCAGAGTTCATGGGACTGGGCGAGCCGGCCCGTTGATGAAGATCCTCATGCTGGTGGCCACCTCGGTGGCCACGGACACCCGGGTGCTGCGGGAAGCCCGCACCCTCGTCGACGCCGGGCACACCGTGCACATCATCGGGCGCTCCGTCCCCGACGACTTCGTGCCGGGGCCGGGCATCACGGTGTCGTCGGTGGGCACGTCGTCGGTGTTCCGCGGGGAGGGCCAGCCGTCGCTGGCGGGGAAGAAACTGCCTCCCCACCTGCGCTTCGCCCGGTGGCTGCTGCTGCCGGAGCACCGCCGTTCATCCTTCGGCCGGTGGGCTGCAGGTGCGGTCAAGGATGCACAGCAGCGCGACTTCGACGTGGTGCACGCCCACGACTTCACGGCACTCGCCGCCGGCGACCAACTCGCCCGCGAACGAAAGGTGCCCCTGGTCTACGACTCGCACGAACTGTGGACGGGCCTCCCGCGCGAGTTCCGGCCCACCCCCCTGGCCGACGCCCGCGAGAAGCGCGTCGAGGGCGAGTGTGGCTCCCGCGCCTCCGCCATCATCACCGTCGGCGACGGTGTCGCCGATGCGCTGCAGGGTGTCCACGGCTGGCAGGACGTCACGGTGGTGCGCAACACCTTCCCGTTGCGCGACGGCCACCCCGCCGTCCCGGAGACGCCGACAGGCCTCGTGTACGCGGGCCGGATCGCCGCCTACCGCGAACTCGAGACCATCGCGGCGGCCAGCAAGCTCGTGGATCTGCCCATCACCATGTGCGGCCCGGCGGATCAGACCTGGCTCACGTCGTTCGATCCTGGCCGGGTCACCGTCCTGGGTGCACTACCGCTCGACGAGGCTTCTGCCCTGATGTCGGCCGCCGGCCTGTCCCTGGTGACCCACTCCGACAAGTGGGTCAACCATCGCCTCGCCCTGCCCAACAAGCTGTTCCACGCCGTCAGCCTCGGGTTGCCGGTGGTGGCCACCGACATCGGTGAACTGGCCAAGGTGGTGCGCGAGCACGACCTCGGCACCCTCTACACACCAGGCGACCCCGAGAGCCTCGCCCGCGCAATCAGGGAGGCCGTTGCTGATTTCCGGCGCTACGTGTGTAATGTCGAGGCGGCACGTCCCGCCTTGTGTTGGGATGCCGACGCCGCCCGCCTGCGGGCCGTCTACGAGAAGCTGGCATCCGCGCACGCGGATCACCGGGGAGAAGGTTAAGTGGCCAACACTGCTGAGACGTCCACGCGGCGCGTCTATACACCGCACAAAGCGGGCATCCCCAACCTCCGGGCGTACTTCACGGAATTGTGGCACCGCCTCGATTTCGCGAAGGAGATGAGTGACACCAACATCCGCGCCGGGAACACCAACACGTTCCTCGGCCAGGCCTGGCTGGTGCTCAACCCGCTCCTGCTCGCGGCTGTCTACTTCCTCCTGGTGATGATCATCGGGGGCGGCAGCCAGCTCGACGCCAACGGCGTCCCGCGGGCCGACTTCCCGCAGATCGCCGGCGGCCTCTTCCTCTTCTTCCTGATCTCGGGGATCGTGCAGGCCTGCGCCACCTCGGTGACCAACGCCGGCTCGCTCATCCTCAACATGAACTTCCCGAAGCAGTTGCTGATCTTCGCCAACACCTACCTGGCGCTGCGCCGGTTCGTGCCGACGATGATCGTCTACGCCGTGATCCACGTCGTCTTCGGCAAACCCATCGCCTGGACCCTGCTGTGGGTCCCGCTCGTGGTGTTGCTCGCCGCGCTCATCGGCATGGGGCTCGGCTCTATCGTGGCCACCTGGCACGTCTACTTCCGCGACACCGCGAACTTCCTGCCGTACATCATCCGCATCTGGCTGTATGCCTCGCCGGTGCTGTACACGGGCGAGCAGTTCCTCACCAACCCCATCGGCAAGCGCACGGGCGAGTGGATCCTGTTCAACCCGGTCTTCGGCATCCTCGGCATGTGGAGCGACGCCCTGCACGGCCACAACCCGCCGTGGTACTACGTGGCCACGGCAGTCGCCTGGGCGCTGGCCCTCAGCATCGGCGGCATCCTGTACTTCATCTCTAGGGAGCGTGATTTCGCTGTCCGCCTCTGACGAATCCCAGTACCTGGAGCGCCAGCCCGGAGCACCCGAGCCGGAGGTCCACTCCTCCGTCGCGCCCCCCACGTCCGACGAGGGCGCAGCCATCGTCATCGACGACCTGCACATCACCTACAAGGTGTTCATGGAGCGCAAGAACACGCTCAAGAACGCCATGGTCAAGCGCCTGCGCGGCCAGCAGGTCAACTACCGGGAGGTGCGCGCCCTCCGCGGCGTCACCTTCAACGTGCCGAAAGGCCAGTGCACCGGCGTCATCGGTGCCAACGGCGCCGGCAAGTCGACGCTCATGCGCGCTGTGGCAGGCATCCTGCCGCCGTCGCAGGGCCGCATCGAGATCGACGGCAAGGTTTCCACGCTGCTCGCGCTCGGCGTCGGGTTCAACTCGGCCCTGACCGGTCGCGAGAACGTCGTCCTGGGCGGCCTGGCCGCAGGCCTGACGCGCCAGCAGGTCACGGAGCGCTTCGAGGAAATCGCTGAGTTCGCGGATCTGGGCGACTTCATCGACATGCCGATGCGCACCTACTCCTCGGGCATGTTCTCCCGGCTGGCGTTCTCCGTCGCCGTGCACATGGACCCGGACATCCTGATCATCGACGAGGCGCTCTCGGCCGGCGACGCGAAGTTCAAGGACCGCGCCAACCAGAAGATGGCCGAGCTCATGGACCACGCCGGCACGATGCTGCTGGTGTCGCACGCGCTGGGCACCATCCAGGAACTCTCCGACGAGGTGGTCTGGCTGCACAAGGGCAAGCTCATCCGCCGGGGCGACCCGAAGGAAGTGTGCCAGGCCTATCTGGACTTCCTGAAGGTTGGCGACGACTCCATCGTCATGGAGGACTTCTGACCCCCAGAGTGGCGATCGTCACGACGGGGCACGACGTCGCCGACGCCCGCCTGCACCGCACCGTGGCAGCGCTGCAACGCGCCGGCTGCCGGGTGCGCGTGCGCGGGCTGTCCTCCACAGGGGCAGGCGCCCGGCCAACGGGGAAGGTGCACCGCGGCCTCCGCGCTCTGCTGTGGCCCTGGCAGGCCCGCTGCGACGTGCTGATCACCATCGACCCCGACACCGCGCTCTCAGCCTGGGTGTCGTCGCGGGTGCTGCGACGTGCCTGGGTGGCCGACGTCCACGAGGATTACCGCGAGCTGCTGCGCGACAGGGCCTGGGTGCCCAAGCCGCTGCTCGCCGTGCTGCGCGGCGCCGTGTCCCTCCTCAACCGGATCATCACCCGGGCAGACCTGGTGCTGGTCGCCGACGACCACGTGCCGCCGCGCCACGCTCCCCGTCGTTTCGTGATGCGCAACGTCCCGGACGTGACGTTGCTGCCCCCGATGCCGTCGGCTCCCGGTGACAGCGCCTTGGGCTACCGCCGGGCGGTCTACATCGGCGACAACCGCACCACCAGGGGCCTCCGCGACATGGTCGAGGCGGTCGCGGCCACCGTCGACGACCCGACGCCCTGGCACCTCGACCTCGTCGGCCCCGTGGCCGCAGCGGACCGCGCCTGGCTCGACGAGCGGCTCACCCGCCGGGATGCGCGCACCGTCACCTGGCACGACCGGCAACCCCCTGCGGAATCCTGGCGCATCGCCGCCGGCGCCGACGTCGGCCTGTGCCTCCTCGCCGACACCCCGGCCTTCCGCGACGCCATGCCGTCGAAGGTGTACGAGTACCTCGCCATGGGCATGCCCACAATCGCCACGCCGCTGCCCCGCGTGCGGAAACTGGTCGAGGGAACCGGCGCCGGAGTGATCGTCGACGGCGTGCCCGCCACCGTCGAGGCCCTCCGCAGGTTCGCCGCCGAGGCCGACCACCGGGCGGCGCTCGTCGCGAATGCCCGCGCCGCGGGCGAGGAACTCCGCCAGCGGCCCAGCCCCTACGACGAGGCCGCGGGGCGCATCGGCAAGCTCGCGGGCATACTGACGCCATGACCCGGCCACGTTTCCCCAGGGTCGTCTACGGCACCGGCCAGGAGCCGGACGCGCGGTTCACGCTGGCCAACGAACGCACGTTCCTCGCCTGGATCCGCACCTCCCTCGCCCTCCTGGCCGGCGGCATCGCGCTGGAGGTGCTGGGGCCGGACATCCACAGCGGCCTCCGCATGGCGGCCTCCATCGTGCTGCTCGTCGCAGGCACGGCCGCCGCACCGATGGCCTGGTGGAGCTGGGCGCGCTACGAGAAGGCCCTCCGCAGTGCGCAGCCGTTGCCGACGGCGTTCTTCGCCCTGCCTGTGGCCATCATCGTCGCGCTGGTGGGTGTGCTGATCCTGGCCGGCCTCCTCCTGGCATGAGCGTCTACGACCCCGGTCTCCAGCCGGAACGCACCGGGTTGGCCTGGCAGCGGACGTCCCTGGCCCTCGGCCTCGGCGCCCTGGTCTACGCCCGCATCGCGGCCCAGACCGTGGGCGTATGGGCGTGGCTGTTGGGCGGGGCCGGCATCCTCACCGCACTGGTGCTGGGGGCGGCCTCGCGTCGGCGGTACCGGTACACCCACCGGTCGCTGACCTCCGGCGTGGTGAAGCTGCCCGACGGGGTCCTGCCGGCCGCGCTGGCCCTCGCCGTCGCCACTGGGGGGCTCATCGTGCTCGCGTTGACCCTCGTCGGCCCGGCGGCCCGCTAGTGGCGCACCGGGGCCGCGGCCCACTGGGCGCGGCCCGATGTCCGGCCCTGACGTGCTTTCTGTATGCTCGCTTGCAGCGATATTCGAAGGGACCCAAGCATGGTTCGCATTGTTGATTCGGCGGACGTCTCACCCGACGCCACCATCGGAGAAGGCTCTTCCATCTGGCACCTGGCCCAGGTGCGTGAGAAGGCCGTCCTCGGTGAGAACTGCATCGTCGGACGCGGCGCCTACGTCGGCACCGGCGTGCAGATGGGTGACAACTGCAAGCTTCAGAACTACGCCCTGGTCTACGAGCCGGCCGTGCTGGAGGACGGGGTCTTCGTCGGTCCCGCGGTCGTGTTCACCAACGACTACTACCCGCGCGCCATCGACCCCGAAGGCAAGCTCAAGCGCGGCGACGACTGGGAGCCGGTGGGCGTGACCTGCAGGCAGGGCTCCTCCATCGGAGCGCGCGCGGTGTGCGTCGCGCCCGTCACCATCGGCCGCTGGGCCATGGTTGCGGCAGGTGCAGTCGTCGTGAAGGACGTACCGGATTTCGCGCTCGTGGCCGGTGTCCCGGCCAAGCGCATCCGTTGGGTGGGCCGCGCAGGCGTGCCGCTCGAGCAAGGTGACGCCGAAGGCCTGTGGGTGTGCCCCCAGACCGGCGACAAGTATCAAGAACAAGACGACAACACTCTCGTGGAGGTTTCTCAGTGAACGACTTCATCCCACCGGCCAAGCCGATCATCGGCGATGAGGAGCGCGAGGCGGTCGACCGCGTGCTGCGCTCGGGCATGCTCGCCCAGGGCCCTGAGGTCAAGGCCTTCGAAGAGGAGTTCTCGGCCCACTTCGCTCTGGGCCGTGCCTGTGTGGCGGTCAACTCCGGCACGTCGGGTCTGCACCTGGGCCTGCTGAGCTCGGGCATCGGCCCCGGCGACGAGGTCATCGTCCCGTCGTTCACCTTCGCCGCGACGGCCAACTCGGTCGCACTGACCGGCGCCACCCCGGTGTTCGCCGACATCGCGCTGGATGATTTCACGCTGGACCCCGCGTCGGTGGAGGCCTCCATCACGGAGCGCACCAAGGCGATCATGCCGGTGCACCTCTACGGTCACCCCGCGAAGATGGTCGAACTGCAGGCCATCGCCGACAAGCACGGCCTGATGCTGTTCGAGGATGCCGCGCAGGCGCACGGCGCCTCGCTCAACGGCACGCCGGTGGGTGCGTTCGGCACGTTCGGCATGTTCTCGCTATACCCCACCAAGAACATGACCTCCGGTGAGGGTGGCATGGTTTCGGCGGCCAACGACGAGGTTGAGCGCAACCTGCGTCTCTACCGCAACCAGGGCATGCTGCAGCAGTACCACAACGAGGTTGTGGGCCTGAACAACCGCATGACCGACATCCACGCCGCCATCGGCCGCGTCCAGCTGACGAAGGTCGGCGCCTGGACTGAGCAGCGGCAGAGCAACGCCGCGTTCCTGTCGTCGAACCTGGAGGGTGTTGTCGTTCCCCCGGTGCTCGACGGTGCGGTGCACGTGTACCACCAGTACACGGTGCGCGTGGCCGAGGGCCGCGACGCCCTGGCGAAGGCGCTGAAGGACGAGTACAACGTGGGCTCGGGCATGTTCTACCCCGTGCCGAACCACCGCCTCAAGCCGTTCCAGGCCGACGTCGAGCTGCCCAACACCGAGCAGGCCGCCGTGGAGTGCCTCTCGCTGCCCGTGCACCCGTCGCTGTCGCAGGAAGACCTCGAGCGCATCGTCACCGCCGTCAACACTCTCGCCAAGGCCGGTGCATGACAGTGGCGAACCTTCGAGCGGGCCTGATCGGCCTGGGCTCCATGGGCCGTCACCACGCCCGCAACCTGCGCTCCATCGACGGTGTCGACCTGGTGGCAGTGGCGGATCCGGCGGGGGACCCGTTCTCCGTCGCCGGTGACCTGGAGGTGCTGCCCGGCATCGACGCGCTGATCGAGCAGAAGCTCGACTACGTCGTGGTGGCCACCCCCACCCGGTACCACGAGGAGATCGGCCTGGCGCTGGCGGAGGCCGGCGTGCATGCGCTGGTGGAGAAGCCGCTGGCGGCAGACACCGGTGCCGCGAAGCGTCTCGCTGAGGCGTTCGCTGCCAAGGGTCTGATCGGCGCCACGGGCCACATCGAGCGGTACAACCCTGCCCTGCAGGAGCTGCGCAAGCGGCTCGAGCGCGGCGACCTGGGCGACCTGTACCAGATCTGCACCCGCCGTCAGGGCCCGTTCCCGGCCCGGATCGCCGATGTCGGCGTCGTCAAGGACCTGGCGTCCCACGACATCGACCTCACCGCCTGGGTGACCCAGCGCAAGTACGAACTGGTCGCCGCCCGCACCATGAGCAAGACCGGCCGCGAGTACGAGGACATGGTTTCGGCCACCTGCCAGCTCGAGGGCGGTCTCATGTCGAACCACCTGGTCAACTGGCTGACGCCCACCAAGGAACGCCTGACGATCGTCACCGGCGAGAAGGGCATGTTCGTTGCGGACACCCTGACCGCCGACCTGACGTTCTACGCCAACGGCAACGTCCAGACCACCTGGGCCGACATCGCGCAGTTCCGCGGTGTCTCCGAAGGCGACGTCACCCGCTACGCCATCGCGAAGCCGGAGCCGCTGCGCACCGAGCACGAGCAGTTCCGCGACGCCGTGCTGGGCAAGGAAGCCGACATCGTGACGATGGAGCAGGGCGCCCGCGTCGTCGAGGTGTGCGAGGCCATGATCGAGTCCGCCAAGACGGGCCAGTTCATCACCGTCTCGTAACGGGACAGGCATCGGCAGAGGGTGGTCGCGGGACGTCGCCGCGGCCACCCTCAGTCGTCTACCGGGACGAGGGCCACGTGGTCAGGGAGCCCGTAGTAGATGTGCAGCGTGGGCAGGTAGCCGGACACGAACGCGCGAGGGTAGGTCATCTCCGGGTGGGGCAGTCGGTGCGGCACCTCGACCTCAACGGGTGCGTCCGCGTCGACGGCGGCCTCGATCGGCCCGACGATGCGACCCTCCACGAAGCGTTCGTTCTCCCGCACGCCGCGCAGGGTCGCGTCGAACCAGACGGCCGACGGTACCACCAGCAGCAGCGCGAGGCCGCCGGCGACCCGACGGTTGGCCCGCCGTCCGACCGTGAGGCGGGCCAGCGCCGCCGCCACGGTGAGCGCCAGCAGCGCGAGCGGCATCAGGTGGACCCGCGTGTTGGCGACCCCGGACGCGAAGACGAACACGCAGGACCCCGCGAAGCCCAGCCAGGCGAGGGCGGTGGCGGTGCCCAGCCGTCGGGCCGAGAGCGTCAGCGCGACGCCGACCGCAGCCATCGCCAGGACCATCAGGGCGAACACCACCGCCATCAGCGGCAGCCGGCCACTCGGGAACTCCTCGAGCGACAGTGAGGGCACACGCGTGCGGAACATGCCGGCGACCACGAAGAACGCCGCGGCGATCGCCGCCGCGCCGGCCAGGACCCACCTCCCCCACCGGGGCGGTTCCTGACGCATCGCGGTGGCTGCCAGCAGCGCCACGACGGCGAACCACAGCGGCCATCCCCGCGTGAGCAGCATCGACGCCGAGACCGACGTGCCGTGGAGGACGCGCTCCACCACCGTCGCCTCACCCACGACCCGCCCCGAGCGGAGCCAGAGCCCGGGCGAGGACATGTGCACGACGAAGGCCACCACCGCACAGGCCACGAGGAACCAGGACTTGGCGCCCAGGCGTAGCCGGCCGAGGGCCACCACCCCCACGGCGACGGCCAGGCTGGCGGTCGAGGAGACCTCCTGCATGGCGTCGGCCAGGAGGATCGCCACACCGGCGAGGGCGACGGTGGGCCAACCCACCGTCGAACCGGCGAGCAGCCGCTGGTGGACGCCGATGGCCAGCGCCAGCAGCCCCAGCGGGGCCACGTAGTTGACCGCGCCGGCAGCCCAGAAGATGCCGTCGCCGAACATGCCCGGCGCCAGCCAGCAGACCACCGGGAGGATGCCCAGCCCGACGGCGAGGGTCCAGCCCTGCCGGGCTGGGTGGCGGCCGACGGCGGCCCAGCTCAGCCCGAGGCCCGTGGCGGTCAGCATGAATGGCGCGAACAGCGGGTAGAACCACTCGCCGGGGCGGAGCAGCAGCCGGAGGACCGCGTCCGAGAGTCGCCCGTTGCGTCGCGCCCAGTCGTCGACCAGGGAGTCCCACCAGTAGTCGGCCGTGAACGTGCCACGCGGGTGGCCCGGGTCCGCGAGGAAGGCGTAGTCGTCGCCCGCCAGGAACCAGTGCTGGAAGAGCCATCCCCAGGCGGCCACGCTGAGGAGGGCGATGCCGACGATCACGAGTCGTCCACCCCACCGCACGTCCCGCTGCACGGTTTGCGAAGTCATGCCAGGCCCCCTCTGGTCGCTACCCCCGCAGGCTAACCCATCGAGGGCCCGCCGACGTTCCGCACGATGCCCTCGCGTCGCCGCACCCCACCCCGTGGCGAGGGTGGGGTAGCCGTGTCGCAGGGCGTCGAGGCCGGCCAACCGCGCGGCGGGCTGTATGGTGTGGCGGAACATGGCTGGTCGGGGCAGTCGAGAGGAACGGGGGGCCGCGGTGGCGGGGATCTTCATGTCGGGCGGATGCGTGATTCGCGACACCTTCGAGCAGTTGAAGCATGAACACGAGTTGACGGGGTACGTGGCTCGCCAGTCGCTCATCAGCGCGGCGTCGGCCCCGACTGCGCTGGGCACGGACTTCGAGCCCAAGGGCTTCGAGGACCGGCAGGTGCTCGGCGACCTCACGTCGTCGCTGTTCGGCCGGATCGAGGAGGTGCACGCCACCACCGACCTCCTGGTGCTCGACCTGCTCGTCGAACGGCTCGGTGTCGTCGCACTGCCCGACGGCACCCACGTGACCCGCACCCCGCACCTGAACCGAACCGGCATCCTCGGCGACCTCTTCGCCTCCTCCCCGATGATCAAGCTGGGCACCCGGGAACACTTCGACCTCTGGCGCCCGGCCGCCCAACAACTGGTGGACCTGCTGAGGTCCTTGGGGATGCTCGAGCGCACGATGCTCCTGGAGACTCCCTTCGCGACCAGGACGACTGCGGGCACCGAGGTGAAGCCGTACGCGGGCTGGACCCCGGAGGTGGTCGTGGCCAAGTACTCCCTCTACTACGGGTTCCTACGTGACGCCGGGATGCCCAGCGTCCGCATACCGAACGAGCTGGTCCTCTCTGACGACGACCACAAGTGGGGCGCATCACCGTTCCACTACGCCCCGCAGGCGTACGAGTGGGTGCGCGACACCATCTTGTCGAAGCTGCCGCCCCGCTTCACGCCGACCCACCACAGGCCACGCAGCGCGTCACGCTTGTTCTCCGCGAGCGTCTGAGCGCGCTTGCTGTCGCTCTTCGACGCGGTCAAGGCAGTCAGGAACCGCTCAAACCGCCGCTCCGAGACCGGCTCAGCGATCAACTCACGCACCTGAGCGCTAAACGCATCGCCAGCGCTGAGCACCAGCTGCAGCGCCTCACGCACGTCACCGAGCCTGCCCAGCGACTTCGACGAATGCCGCACCCTGACCGAGTTGACGAAGCTGCCGAGCGCCACGCTGAGCGTGTTGCCGCACACCACGACCCGAGTCCCCACCCCGTAGGTGGTGGCAAGAGAACCATCCATCGACGTCGCCGCCGTCAGGAACGGCCGGTGCTCCACACCCTCCACCAACTGGGTCGCCTCGGTTTCGACCTGCACCCAACCCTGAGCGCCGCCACGCAGCAAACCGGCCGAACCAACCTGCAAATCATCATCATCAAGGATCGCCTCGACGTTCTGCACCAGCCACTCGTCATAGCCATGCACCTGATAGCCGAACTTGACCACGCGTCCAACGCACATCAGTCTCGGTTTGAGCATGCCGACCTTTGATCCCGACGTCGGTCTCGCCAGGCGGTGCGCGATCCGCACGCACGGACGTGGCACCCACCGCTCGGTAGCCAACAGCTAGCCGCGCCGTTGGCGCGACTCTTCTTGCACAGCGAGCGGTTGGAGCCAGGCACTCGGAAAGCTCATTGCCATTCAGCTCGCGCGCGGCTGTCAGCTCCAAGGCTGATCCGCGAGCCACGCCCGCAGCTTCTCACCCTCCTCGTCACTCTCCAACCGAGCACCCAACTCCTCGAGCGTCGGGATGATTTCGGAGTTCGGAATTACCCACTCCCGTAGGTACGTGTCGGCTTCGGGTGGCCCCGTAAAACTCAAGACCCACTCAACTGGGACGTCACTTCTCCGTGGTTTAGTGCGCCACCAAGGCAGCGAGCCAAGTATCGGTGATGCCACGACGCCCCATCCGGACATCTCGCCCCTTGTGCACTCGCCGAAGTAGAACCCCACGTTGTTCGGATCGAAGCCTGCTCCGGAAGAATTCGCACTCTCCTTGTGCCGACTCACCGTCGAGTTACCCTGACGTGCACATTGGTCCCCTTACCGGTGAAGTTGACGTAGTATCCAGTGTAGTGCGGGTTACTCTTCCAAGTCGCGGTGCGATAACCGCGCCCGTTCGACTTGTTGTAGCGTAGGGTGAACCTTTGAGTAACTGTCTTCCCGTGTTTGTTCTTCGATACCCACGGCTGGAAGCGTTTAACCGTGGCTCCCTTGCCGACCCATCGCTTCCCGGCAGCGTTGGCGATCCGTCGCGTTGTTGTGATGTTCTTCTGCCCAGCTTCCACGGCCTTGAGGAGCCTTGTGACCTTCGCTGCCTTCAGTAGCTTCGCGGCGCGAACGGCCCGCACTGCCCAAGCAGCGGCCCCCAAACCTGGTACGAAACCAGCAACAGTCAGGGCAATGTCCCACTTGTGCTTCCACAGGAACTTTCCTGCCTTGCGCCAGAACCCGGCTTCTCCAGTCGTGTCTGAGTTGTTGATGGGATCGTTGGGGTATGCGTAGGGGGTGTCGTTGCCTCCGTAGATGGGGTCGATGCTGGTGAACAGGCCTGTTGCGCGGTTGTAGAGGCGTGCTCCCATGAGAAGCAGCCCGGCGTTGGTGGTGGTGCGTTGTTTGGCTCCGAGCCAGCCGTAGCCGTTGCCGGCTGTGCCGCTGGTTGCTGCGGGTTGTGCGGTTTGGGGTTGGCCGTATTCGGTGTAGCGGGTCCAGGAGTCGAGCCCGTCAGCAACGTCGTCGGGGTTGTTGAGACTGATGGTGGAGGAGACGTCGCCGCGTGGGGTGACCAGGGCGAGCTCGCCGCGGGTTCCGGTGTCATCGATGATGATCGACATCGAGAGGTCTCCGGCGACGAGGTCGCTGTAGACGGTGGTGGAGGTGGTTCCGTCACCGGTTGCGGTGATCCACGCCGGGTTGTCCGAGTCGTCGCTGTAGTGGTTGACCACTTGCTGACCGGCCGCGCCGGTGGTGGTGGTCTGGGTGGCGCGACGGCCGGATACGTCGAGACCATAGGTCAGGGTGATGTCGCCCTGGCTGATGGTCTTGGCTTCTTCGGTGTCGTAGTAGCCGAGCGTGATGTTCCCGGCGGCGGGGTTGGGTGCGTCGGCGGCTGGGATGCTGGTTTGGCGTCCCAGTTCGTCGTAGACATACGCACTGGTCCCGTCCGAGGCCGCGACCGGGCGATCTGCCGCGTCGTAGGTCCACGCCGATGTGCTGGTCGGAGTGGTGGTGGCACAGTCGGTCCCGGTGTCGCTGACCGCTGTGGTCAGCTCGGTGCGATTGCCTCGGTTGTCGAAGCTGTAGCTCCGAATGGTGCAGGCATCTGCGCCTCCTACGACGGGTCGGTCTTGGACCTGGGTGAGGCGCCCGGCTCCGTCGTAGGTGTAGGTCGTGTCGGCGGGAACGGCCGTGAATCCGGTCTCCGCGCCGGTGAAGGCTGCCCCTTCGGGGTTCCACTCCTGGACGATTTGGCCTTTGGCGTTGGCCCGCATGGACCATGCTAGCCACGGCTGTTCCTCGGTGGCACCGGTCTCGGGGTCGATGACGACCTGCCCCAGGTATTGCTGGGAGATGAGCTCACCGGCCAGATCGTAGACAGACTCGCGGGTGATTGCTCCGGGCAGCTTCTCCTTGACCAGTTGGCCTTGGGCGTCGTAGGCCGCGGTGGCGGTGGTGACATAGCTGCCGACAGTGGTCACGGTCTTGGTGAGAAGTCCTCGATTCTCGGTTGCCCCATTGGCGTCTGGTCCGTCATAGGTGTTGACGGTGACGCTGGTGGGGGTGGTGACCTTGGCCACCTCACCGTAGCTGTTGTATTCGGTGGTGGTGGTCTCAGCGACCCCACCCGCCGGCTTGATGGTGTAGGTCAGCTGCCGACCCCACGTGTCGTAGGTCATCTCAGTGCTACCCGCGCTCGACCTGGTGCCAGCGACCTTGCCGGTGGCAGTGTAGGTGGTCGTCACGGCCGGGACCGGCGTCGACGATGCCAGGCCTGTCACTGTGGTGGTGACGGTGACCGGGCGGGTCTTCGCGTCGAAGGTGGTGGTCTCCGTGCGGGCCACCCCCCCGGAGGCGTCGATCTGTGTCGCTGTGGTGCCGTGCCATTGGTAGTCGCGGTAGGTGGTCACCGGCGTCGTCTGGCCTGCGGGTTGGGAGGCCGGTCCTTCTGTGCAGATGTATCCGGCCCAGGTGGGCTGATTGCTGCAGGCTGGGTCCACACTGTTCGTCCCGGCGCTCCAGAACACGGTGCGGCGGGTTCCCGGATCGGTGCTGCCGGCTCCGGGTTGACGCTGCTCGATGATGCGCGCCTGCGCGTCGTAGCGGGTCTTTGTCACGATGTCACCAGCGTCGACGGTGCCGTCGTCGTTGATGTCGGTGGTGGTGGAGGTGGCTTGTCGCAGGTCCCAGCCTGTCTTGTCGCCGGTTTCGAGGGCGTCGTAGCCGGTCCAGGTCGTTGACAGGGTCTCCACGACAGTGCCATCAGGACGCTCCGCGGTGATCACCGACTTGGTTTCCAGGTCGAACCCGCCGGTGCCGGGGGCTTCGGTGTAGCTGGTGGAGATGTGGCGGCGCAGCATCTCTTCCGATGCGGCACCTTCGGCCTGGATCATGGTGGCCGGGGTGAAGATGTCGGTGATGCGGGTGCGTGCTGTTGCCAGCACGGTGGTCCCGTCCCGGCCGATCACGTCAGCGTCGTTGTAGACGTTCTTGGTGGCGGCCATCTCCGGATCGGAGTAGACGCTGTCAGCGGCCCGGATCGCAGCTGTAGCGCGCGCGTCCCAGGTCAGGGTGACGTTGTCAGAGGCGTCGTAGACATTAGCCGTGAGCTGCCACTCGCCGGCGCCGTAGGAGGCTTCGTGGATGGTATAGCCCTCGGCGTCGGTGAGCCACAGGTTGGCGCGCTGCCACTTGGCGGAGTCGGTGGCGGCGGGGGCGGAGGTGATGGGTTGGTCCACCCCGAACACGGCGAACCCTGTGGTTGCACGCTTGGTCAGTGGGTAGTCGGCGAACTGCGTCAGGTTCAGTCCTGGGATGTTGGCCGGGGTCTGGTTGTAGATGATCGCGGCCAGTTGTGCGGTGCCGCCGCCTGCCTGGGCCGGGATGGTACGGGTGACCGTGGACAGCTTCCCGCCGCTGGTATCGGCGAGGTAGGTGTAGTTGATCTTCTCCTCCCCTGGCGGGGTGATCGAGGCCAGTTTCGGCTGGACCGTGGTGGTCGACGACCAGGTGTAGCTGGTGGTCAACCCGGAGATCTCATCCTTCTGACTAATCAGGCGTCCGTAGGAGTCGTAGGTGTAGCTCGACAGGGTCCTGTCGGCGTCGGTGTTGACCTGCGCCTTGATCGTGCTCAGCCGCTGCGCACCATTGATCGTGGTGTAGCCCAGCTTCAGGACCCGACAACCAGCCGTCGGGGTGCCTGGTTCGCAACTGGTGGTCACGCCTTCGGGCTGCGGAGCGATGATCGAGGTGACCAGCCCGGCGCTATTGTACCGGTAGGAAGTCTTCTCCCCGGTAACCGAATCGGTGACGCTGTCGGTCTGGTACTCGGCCTCCATCGTGGCCGTCGGGGCAGTAACCCGCTTGAACAGCGTCGAGAAGCCTTCCTTATCGGTGGCGGTGACCTGCGTGGAAGCGACTGTCAGAATCAGGCCAGATGCCTCGGCATCGGCACCGATCGGCAGATACGTCCCGGTCGGGATGGTGGCCGTCGTGCGAACCACGGCCCCGTCAGGGGCGAACGGCAGCACTGTGCCTTCGCTGTCGACCAGAACCAGGGTGCCGTCGACCATGGTGTTATCGACCAGCTCCATCTCGGTAACGCCGAGGGGGCCGCCGTCAAGGGACGCGATCCAACCGGGACCAAACACGCTCTGCGCTACGCCGCTGTCGCCCGCCCACGTCGAATGGGTCCTCGAGACCGACAACTCCCCGCCCGGGGTAGTCAACTCCGCATCGGTCTCGGTGGCCTGGAACTCGCCGGTCCACAACGCCACCTGGCCACCGGTCACGTCCTCGACAGGGAAGCCGGCGCCGAATGCGTGCGGGACCCGCACGATCTGACGGCTGGCGGTGTACAACGCGTTGGTGCCGTACAGGAACTTCGCCCGGATCTCCAACACCACCGAGGTACGCGTCGGCAAATTGTTGTCCTCAACAATCGCGGCGGTATCAAACGCAGCGGTCAGGGTCGACGCGGACGTCGACGCCGTAACGGTAGCGTCGAGATCCTTCCAGGCCGTGGTGCCCTGCACCTTCCACTGCAGATTCCCTGTGACAGCCGGTCCGGTGCCTTGCGGTGCGCCGGTGGCCTTGACGTTGACGGTGCCGTGGGTGGTCATCGTCTTGGTCGGCGTCACCAGAGTGGGGCCGCCGTAACCGAACGAGTACGTCTTGGTCGCGGTTCGCCCCACGGGCGACTTCGCGGTCGCCTCGATCGAGTGCCCGCCCGCCTTCGCAGGAACCGTCAACGTCGTAATGGTCTTGTTGGCCGTCAACTGGGTAAACGTACTGGTCGTCGCCGTGCCACCGTTGACCTTGTACGTCACCGACGTCGGAGCCGACGCGGACGCCGAACCCGGGGTCGCAACGATCGTGCACGTCTCCGACGTCGTCGGCACCGTCGACGCCCACGACCCATTCGGACTCTTCGTACACGTGATCGTCGGAGCTGGCGGATACACCGCAGAATACCGAATCTCGGTCGCCTGGCCCCACCCCGACCACGAGTACCCGTCATAAGCCGTGGCCCGGACCCAGATACTCGTGTTGGCCGACAGCGACGGCACACTCTTACACGACACCGTGCTACCCGAAGCCGCAGACGCCCGACACAGCTCAGCCACCGGATCAGTAGCCGTCGCCGACGTGAACCGCGACATCACCGCAGTGACAGTGTCAGCATCAGAATCCTTCACCGGAACCGTGATCGTCGGGGTCGCGGTGTTGGTGAACTTCTTCGTTCCCTCCGAGGTCGTACCGCTGACCGCGCCGACCACGGTCGGCGCTACCGGCATGTCCGGGACCCGGTTGTAGAACACCGCGATGACCGGCTTGTTGTTGCCCTCCGATGAGTGGAAGATCTTCCACCCGTTGGCGTTGGTGATATCGGTAGCGCCCAGCATCATCCCGACCTGCGTCGCGGTCGAGATGGACCACGCCTGAGCCTGCGCCGTCATATCGATACTGACCCGAGCCGCCGGACACGCCGACGAATGACCCGCCGACGTCGACACCGTCACCCGCTTCATGCCCAACGTAGGCTGGGCCGTCCACCGCGACGACGTGCTCGCCAACCCAGCATCATACGAAGCAAACGGATGAGCCGCACACGTCGACGCATACGACTGATAGAGTGACAAGTTTGCGCGCACAATCTTGCGATCCCGAAAATCGGCTACCTTAAAGTTCAGGAACGAGCGGGCTACCTGCCCTTGACCCGGGTTCCCGATCCGCAGATCCGTCGCCGTAGACTTATCCACCGTCACGCCATGCTGCACCCACGTATCAAACACCGGCGACACCGAGTACATCAGATACGTCGGATCAATCGAGATGGGGAATACCCGCTCCTCATCCAACAGCCACTGCTCATCAGCAGTCACACCCAAACCACGACCTGCGGTCGCCGAACGATCCCGACCGGCCGAGCGCGCCTGCGCCTGCGGCTCAAGCGTGAATCCGGCCTTAGTCTCTGCGCCCCGCACCCCTGGTACATCCACCGAGGAATCCCACATCGTCGGCACACCAAACCGGCCGACCCGCTCACCCAACAACTGGAACTGCACCGACCCATCCCCTGCTGCCTCCGGCGCGATCTTCGACCGCAGCTTCGTCGGCAAAACCACCTGCCCGTCAACCCCGAAAGTGTCGACCAGCAGCTGCGCAGCCTCAGCGCTCTTGACCACCCACAACACCTCAAACCCGGCCGTCAACACCTCCACCGTCACATCCACCCCAGGCAGAACCTCCGCATAAGTCGCGGTGTTGCCCTCCAGCGTCGGCTCGGGCAACGTCACGCCCTCCAACGCGAGCCCGACCTCATCGTCACCACCCTGGTCGAAAACCACCAACTCACCGCTCGCCTCACCGGCCAACTCGACCTCCACCGGCATCGCCACCGGCACAATGCCCTCACTGGTCTTCGTTAACGTGGTGTCAATATCACGCCAACCATCCGCAGCCGACTCATCCTCGAACCGCACAGCACCGAACGCGGTCGCCTCCTCCACCAGACCATCCGGATGCACCCACACCTGCCTGGTCTCCGTGCGCTCCGACAACACCTCAACCCGAACACCCTGCGCCCTCGCAGTCACCGTCGCAGATGTCCAATCCGGCCGCGACACCTCCACCACAGGCTCAGGATCCGGATCCGCCCACGCCGGAGAAGCAACACCCACCCCCACGACCAAAGCAAGCGAGCAAACCAGCCAAATAATCCGACGCGACCACGACACCATGGCAGAACACTCCTTCAAACAAATGCGCTGCGCCTTTGCAGCTATTTCTACAGGAAGTACGACGGCATGAACCCTGGTATTGCCAAGTGGGGCTGGGGTGCGGCGCCGCAGCCACGTCATCGACCAATCATCCTGACTCTATATGACTCTCTATACTCCTACATGCCCATGCGTGACATATAGGGGTATAGAATGGGATACGTGGACACGGCTGCCCTCCCGGACCGCGCCGACCCCCGACTGGTGGCCGCTGCGCGGCCCCATACTTCGACGCTGTAGGCTGTGGCCTGTGTCCGGCGAGGGCCGGAATGGTGAGGAGTGTCCACAGGTGAAGATCACCGTTGTTGCGTTGGGGAAGATCGGCTTGCCGCTGGCGGTGCAGTTCGCGGATGCCGGGCATGAGGTCATCGGCGCGGACGTGCAGCAGGGCGTGGTCGACTTGGTGAACGCGGCCACCGAGCCGTTCCCGGGGGAGGCCCACCTGCAGGAGAAGCTGTCCGAGTTGGTGCCCGCCGGCCGGTTGCGCGCCACCACCGACACCTCGGCCGCCGTGGCGGAGTCCGAGGCCGTGGTCGTGGTGGTGCCGCTGTTCGTCAATGCCGAGGGCGTCCCGGACTTCGAGTGGATGGACGACGCCACGCGCTCGATCGCTGCGGGGCTGAAGCCGGGCACGCTGGTGTCGTACGAGACCACGCTGCCCGTGGGCACGACCCGCAACCGGTGGAAGGGCATGCTCGAGGAGGGCTCGGGCCTGACCGAGGGTCAGGACTTCCACCTGGTGTTCTCCCCGGAGCGGGTGCTGACCGGCCGGGTGTTCGAAGACCTGCGTAAGTACCCCAAGCTGATCGGTGGCCTCTCCGAGGAGGGCGCCAGGCTCGCCAAGGAGTTCTACGAGGCGGTGCTGAGCTTCGACGAGCGCCCGGACCTGCCGCGCGGCAACGGCGTGTGGGACCTGGGTTCCGCCGAGGCCGCAGAGATGGCCAAGCTGGCGGAGACCACCTACCGCGACGTGAACATCGGCCTGGCGAACGAGTTCGCCAAGTTCGCCGGTAAGAGCGGCATCGACGTCTACCAGGTCATCGAAGCCTCCAACTCGCAGCCCTACTCCCACATCCACCGTCCCGGTATCGCCGTGGGCGGGCACTGCATCCCGATCTACCCACGCCTGTACCTGTGGACGGATCCCGACGCCACCGTCGTGGAGACGGCCCGCAAGGCAAACGCAGCGATGCCCGCGTACGCCGTCTCGATGCTGGCCGATGTCGCCGGCGACCTGAGCGGCAAGCGCGTCGCCGTGCTGGGCGCCTCGTACCGCGGCGGCGTGAAGGAGACGGCGTTCTCCGGCGTGTTCCCGGTGGTCGCCGAGCTCCGCGACCGTGGCGCCGAGGTGGGCGTCCATGACCCGATGTACACCGACGAGGAACTGGCCAAGTACGGCTTCGCGCCCTACCACCTGGGCGAAGAGGCGGACTACGCGGTCGTTCAGACGGACCACATCGAGTACCGCACCCTCACCAAGGAAGACCTGCCTGGCGTGAGCGCCATCGTCGACGGGCGACGCAGCCTCGACTCGGTGGACTTCCCCGGCGTCGACATCCGGGTCATCGGCCTCGGCTGATCCCACACCAACGACATCACCCGGCCTGATCCAGGCCGGGTGATCGTTTTTTGGGCGTGGGGCTCCCAACCGTAAGGCGGGCTGGCCTCAGCCGGCGAAGTTGAGGAGCGCCTCGATGACCCGCTCGGAGGCGTGGCCGTCGCCGTAGGGCTGGCCCAGGTCCGTGGTGGGGGCGGGCCGGACGATCACGTCGGAGAGCTGGGTCAGTTCCGGGTCGAGGATGTTCCACCCGCTGTCGATGGTCTCGGTCCACTCGGTCTCCGTGCGGATCGTGGTGGTGGGCGTGCCGAGGAGGAAGGCCTCCTTCTGCAGGCCACCCGAATCCGTGACCACACCTGCGGCGGCCATCACGGCGCGCACCATCTGCGGGTAGGCCAGCGGCTCGACGGCGAACAGCGAGCCGTTCGACAGCGCCAAGCCGTGCTTCTTGGCCAACGCCACGAGGCGAGGGTGGGCGAGCAGCACGACGGGTACCGGGGCGGCCTTCAGCGCACTGAGGATGGCGCGGAGGCGCTCGGGGTCATCGGTGTTGTCAGCGCGGTGGATGGTGGCCAGGGCGAACGGCTGTTCCGGGTCCACGCCCGGGGGCAGTTGCGGGGCGTCGTTAGCCACTGCGTCCCGGGTGGCCAGGCACACGTCGGTCATCACGTCGCCGACGAGCAGCGCCCGGTCCGCCAGGCCTTCCTTGGCGAGGTTGTCCATGCCCACCTGCGTGGGCACGAGCAGCAGATCAGAGAGGTGGTCCGTGATGATGCGGTTGTGTTCCTCCGGCATGCGCCGGTTGAAGGACCGCAGGCCGGATTCGAGGTGCGCGAGCTTGACGTGCATCTTGACCGCGGCCATCGCGGCGGCGGCGGTGGAGTTGGTGTCGCCGTAGGCCAACACCCAGTCCGGCTGGTACTCCTCCAGCACGCCGTCCATCTGGGAGAGCATCGCGCCGGTCTGGCGGCCGTGGGTGCCGGAGCCCACACCCAGGTGCGCGTCGGGCGCGGGGATGCCGAGGTCACGGAAGAACACGTCCGACAGCAGCGGGTCGTAGTGCTGCCCGGTGTGCACGATGATGTGTTCCACGTCGTCATGCTGCTGGGCGGCCCGCACGATGGGGCCGAGCTTGACGAACTGGGGACGGGCACCGACGACGCTCATGAACTTCACGCGCTCCAGTCTGGCACAGCGCCGTGCTGTCCCGACGCACCCGCGACGGGGGTGTCAGGTGTCGGAGGTCGTCCACGCGTCGCGGCCCTCCCACGTGCAGACGCACACCTCGTTGCCCTCCGGGTCTGCCAGCACCCAGAAGCTGGGCGCCTCGGTGTCGTTGATGATGGTGCCACCCGCGTCGGTGGCGGCCTTCAGCCGGGCCGGGGCCTCGTCGTGGGCGACGGTGAGGTCGAGGTGGATCCGGTTGCGCTGCGAGCGGGGCTCATCCATCTGCTGGAACCAGATGGGCGGACCGATCAAATCCGGATCCGTGAGGGCGTCGTCGTCCAGGTCCCAGCCGGTGACGGCCTGCCAGAAGGCGGCCACCGTCGGGATGTCGAGGGCGTCGATGGCGATCTCGAGCTGCGCCAGCCTGCCGGGCTCCGACGTGAGGCCCCGCTCACGGACGAGCTCGGTCACGGCGGTGCCGAACCGCACGTCACGGTCCGTGATGGCGCCGACGTCGTGGCTGGCGACCGCGAGGTGCACGCGGTTGTAGCGCACGTCGATCTCCGGATGGTGGTCGTGCTCGTTGGCCAGTGCCGCGACGGCGTTGACGAAGCTGAGGGCCTCGTCGAACGAGCCGGCGTCGACCAGGAGGTGCATCCGGCCGAGCAGGTAGCGCCACTGGGGGAGTTGCTCACTGGCATCGTGTCTGGTGAGTTTCGTCATGCCACACGATAAGCCGGGGCGGGTGCCGGTGTCTGTAGAGTTGCGGTGGCTCGTCTCCCTGCAGAAAGGCGCACCAGTGTCAGACCGCAAGCCCCGTGTCGTGCTGTTCCGGCACGCCCCCGTCGACTTCGATTCCCGCGCCAAGCGGATCGCGGGCACCCTGCACAGGGGAGGCTTCGAGCCCATCATCATCTCCCTGGAACCCGCCGGCGGGACGTCCGAGGAGTTCCTGCTGGACGACGCCATCCGGGTCATCCGGGTGCCGCTGGCGTTCCGGCCCAAGGAGTCGCTGCTGAAATCGGTGCCGACGGATCCGAATGCGCCGGACCCGGCCGTGGAGCAGGTGCGCGCGCTGCGCCGCCGCCGCGGGATCTACGCCGAGCGGGTCAAGGGCGCGGACGCGGCCTCGGCCAAGGCCGCCGCCCACTACGCGAAGCTCACCGCCCAGATGGCGCCTTTCGTGGCCGGGCGGCTCGGCCGACGCGTGGCCCACCGGGTGGGATGGGCGGTGGACACGGTCACGGCGCCGCTGCGGCCCGATGCCGCGCACCGTGACCTCTACCGCGACCTCGACCTCGCCACCACGCTGCCCATCGCAGACCACACGGCCTACACCCTCACGGATCTCCTGATCTCGCTGCGGCCCGACATCCTGCACGCCCACCACCCCAACGTGCTCCCCGCCGCGTGGCAGGCCCTCGACGCCCTCCGCTCCGCCGGCCACCCCGTCCGGGTCTCGCTGGACATCCGCGAGAACTTCACCGGCCTCCCGGACAAGGAGATCGGCGACATCGTTGCCCACCGCACGCTGCTGGAGCTGCAGCGCCGCTTCATGCCCTTCGCAGACCACGTCACGTCGGTGAACCAGCAGATCGCCGACATCGTCACGGAGCAGTACGCCCTGGCGCGCCCCGCCATCGAGCTGCGCAACTACCCGGTGCTGGCGGAGCCCACCGGCCCCCGCACCGTGCGTGAGGCGGCAGGGGTCGACGACGGCACGCCGTTGATCGTCTACTCCGGCGTCATGAGCCGTGCCCGGGGCATGGACACCCTGATCGAGGCCATGGCGCACGTTCCCGCCGACGCCCATCTGGCCATCGTCACGATGCCGCTGCCGCACCCCATGGAGCCCGAGCTGATGGAGCAGGCCGAGGGGCTGGGCGTGGCGGACCGGATCCACTTCGTGCCCGCCGTCGACCAGAGCGAGCTGATCCACTACCTCAGCGGCGCGGATGTCGCCGTCCACCCCATGCCCGGGGGGTCGCCGAACCACGACCAGGCCATGCCGAACAAGCTGTTCGAGTACCTCCACGCCGGCCTCACGTTCGTCACATCCGACGCCAAGCTGCTGGCGCAGTTCGTCACCGACAACGGCATGGGCCGTGTGTTCCGCTCGCATGACGCGGAGGACCTCGGCCGCCAGTTGTCGGCCGCGCTGGCGGCCCCCGTGCCGGCCGAGCACCTCGCGGCGCTCGCCGAGCGGTACTCCTGGCAGCACAACGAGGCGGTCATCCTGCGGGAGTTCTCCAGGCTCGCCGCCCTCACCGAGACCGACCCCCGCAGCGGCCGGGCCCGGATCACGCCCGCAGAGGCGCCCTTCCGCGCGCCCGGTTCCGCGGTCGAGCCTCCGCACGTGGTGCTGTTCCGGCACGCCCCCGTCGACATCGACACGCGGGCCAAGAAGATCGCCCAGACCCTGAGCCGCGGCGGCTACCGCGTCACGATCGTGTCGGTGGAGCAGCCGGGCAGCGCCCCCGGCGAGGCCGTCATGAACGACGTGCGGATCATCCGGGTGCCGCTGCAGAACGCGCCCGTCGCGCCGCCGAAGCCCACGTCGTTGCCCGAGCGCCTCGTCGCCAAGCTGCAGCGCGATGCCCCAGCGCGCGTCCGGGCTCTGGTGACCCCTCCCTCGCAGCGCCCCGGGGCCATCATCGAGGCGCACACCGGCACCCTCGCGCAGCTGCTCGTGAGCCTGAAGCCCGATGTGCTGCACGTCCATCACCCGTACGTGTTCGACGCGGCCCGCGTCGCGCTGCGCCGGCTCGGCCACGAGGTGCGGATGGTCTACGACGCCCGCGAGAACTGGGCCGGCCTCCCCGCCGTCGAACGGGGCGCCCGCGCGCGGCACGAGATGCTCGTGCACGCGGAGGCGGCCGGCATCGTGCACGCCGACGGTGTACTCACCGTCGCCGAACCCCTCGCGGACGACCTCAAGGCCAGGTTCCGGCTGCCGCGGCGCCCGACGGTGGCGCTGCACTACCCGGTGGAGTACCCCCTCGTCGGCACGCGCACGGTGCGGGAGGCGCTCGGCCTGGGCGACGACGTGCAGCTGCTCGTGTACTCGGGGGTCCTGAGCCGGGCCCGCAACCTGGACCTGCTGATCAGGGGCCTGGCGGAGCTGCCGGAGCACGTGCACCTGGCGCTGGTGGCGGTTCCGTACCCGCACCCCCGCGAGGCCGAGTTGCGGAAGGTGGCCGATGTCGCCGGGGTGGCCCAGAGTCGCCTGCACTTCGCGCCCCCGGTGGACCAGCACGAGTTGGCGTACTACCTGAGCGGCGCGGATGTCGCTGTCTCGGCCATCCCCAAGGGGTCGCCGAACCACGATCTGGCCCTCCCCAACAAGCTCTTCGAGTACCTCCACGCGCGCCTGCCGCTGGTGCACGCCGACGCGGCCGCCATGCGGGCGTTCACCCGGCGTGAGGGCACCGGCACGGTGTTCCGCAGCGGCGACCTGCAGGACTACCT
The DNA here is from genome assembly GCF_054552775.1 of Tessaracoccus zhenghani. Lineage (NCBI taxonomy): Bacteria > Bacillati > Actinomycetota > Actinomycetes > Propionibacteriales > Propionibacteriaceae > Tessaracoccus > Tessaracoccus zhenghani. The sequence continues at coordinate 2,508,873 of NZ_CM137275.1, forward strand.
GCGCGCGGTGCGGCAGAACCTGGAGTCGCCGGTGCCCGCCGAGCTGCTGGCGGAGAAGGCCGCGGAGCGCACCTGGCAGCACCTCGAGCCGCGGATCCTGGGTCTCTACGACCGGCTGACCGGCTTCATCCATACGGAACCGGGGCCGGACTTCCCGCCGATGACGGTCACCGAGGTGGTCGACAGGGAGGGCTGACGCGGCCGTCCGCTGCGCGTTAGGGTGGAACACATGCGCGCTGTCATCGTTGAGGCCCCCGGAGATGTCGACGTCCTGAACATCGGCGAGGCGGCGAAGCCCACCCCCGGCCCTGGCGAGGTGCTGGTGCGCACGGTCGCCTCCGGCGTCAACCGGGCTGATCTCCTGCAGCGCCAGGGCCACTACCCGCCCCCTCCCGCCATCACCGACATCATCGGCCTCGAGGCCAGCGGTGTCGTGGAAGAGGTGGGCGAAGGCGTCGAGCGCTGGAAGCAGGGCGACGAGGTGGTGGCCCTCCTGGCAGGCGGCGGCTACGCGGAGTTCTTCGTCGCGCCGGAGGGCCAGCTGATCTCGCCCCCGCCGGGAGTCGACCTGGTCTCGGCCGCCGGAGTGCTGGAAGTGGCGGCCACCGTGTTGTCGAACCTGCGGGTGGGGAACCTGACCCACGGTGAGGTGTTCCTCGCCCATGGTGGCGCCGGCGGCATCGGCACCTTCGCCACGCAGTACGCCAAGGCGCTGGGCGCCGTCGTCGTCGCCACCGCGGGCAGTGAAGCGAAGCTCCAGCACTGCAGGGACCACGGGGCGGACTTCGCCTTCGACTACCACGGCGACTGGGTCTCGGAACTCCGGGAGGCCACCGGCGGTGCCGATGTCATCCTGGACATCATCGGCGCGAAGTACCTCGAGGCCAACGTCAAGGCCCTGAAGAAGCGGGGCCGCATCGTCGTCATCGGCCTGCAGGGCGGCGTGAAGGGGACGCTCAACCTGGGCGCGCTCCTCTCCAAGCAGGCGAGCATCACCGCCACCTCGCTGCGCTTCCGGCCGGACACGGAAAAGGCGGAGATCTGTGCCGCCGTGGAGTCGCAGGTATGGCCGATGTTGAATGACGGCCGAATCAAACTTTCCCCAGAGACGCGCATTCCCTTCGACGAGGTGCGCACCGCCCACGAAAAGCTCGCCGGAGGCGACAATGTGGGCAAAATCGTGCTGGTCCACTGACCCTCGGAGTTGACGACACGCCGAGGTACAGAACCGTTTCCAAACTGGCTCGGCAGCCTTTGTTTCGTGATCAAACAGCCTTGGGCTAGGCGAATCACCGCACCCATGGCGCGCGTGTCACAGTGCCGACTCCAGGCCGAATCCCCCACCTATTGACCTTTCCGTAACGACTGTTCTAGCGTCGGCCTCAGCCAGTGCTGGCCAGGGGGAGGCAGGACGCAGCCCCCGTACATTCAGGCCCGACTGCGGGTGCCTCCGTGCGGTCCGCCGTGCCTAATCAATTCTTGGGGAAGAAGTCATGGAACAAGTCAGCATTCGTCGACCCTTGGCGTGGATGATCGCCATTGCAGTCCTTCTCAGCGGGTTCTTCGCAGCCTCCCTCAACAGGGCCTGGGCGGCCCCTGAAGAAGGGGTTGCCGACATCAAGGGGTTCTTGTCGACGAACCCCACGGGGAACCTGGCCACCTGGTCCGAGGACCTCGGAACGGTGGGAGCGTTGGCGCTCCCGCTGCCCCTGGTGACGTCGTCGCCGGGGGCATTGCTGGGTGTGGACGACCTCATCCAGAAGGTGGTCGTGGACACCCTGTCCGGCGTCGAGAACTTCACGGACCTGACCACGGGCACCTTCCCCTTCACGCTTCCTGACGGGCGCAGCGGCACGCTGATCACGAACGCCACGCAGGTAGGCGCCGGCTGGCGCGTCGACTTCACGGCGACCGTGAACCGCACCGTCACCGGGCTGGATCTCCACCTCGCCGACGACGCCACCGGCGTCGACCTCTCCGTCACCGGCGGCGTTTCCGCCGCGGTCACGGCCCAGCTGAAGTTCAGCATCCAGGAGGACGGCAGCGGCGGGGTGTGGATGATCCATGACACCGCCCCCGCAACCCGGTCGCCCCGTCTCGACATCGACGTGGACGCCACGGTGACGGCTAACGCCAAGGCCGCCGTCGGCATCCTCGGTGTGACGCTGACCGCCTCATCGCTGTCCGTCAAGCACCACACCGTCGCCACCTTCAACGACCCCAACAACGACGGCAAGCTCGCCTTCGTCGGCAACCAGGCAGAACTGGCGGCGGCCGGCTCGCTCGAGGGCCTCGTGCAGGCTGACCTGGACGTGGACAGCAAGAGTTCCATCTCCGGCCAGTTCACCCTCGGCGCCGACACGTCCGTGGCCATCCCTGGCTTCCCGACGACGGTCAATGCAACCGTCGCCGTCAACTGGCCCGACATCACGCAGGGTGCGCCGCAGGTCACCGCGACGGGCTTCGATGCCACTCTCGGCAAGTTCCAGAACATGAACCTCCAGAACCTCGCCGACGGACTCGCCCGCGTGATCACCGCCATCAACGCGATCCAGCAGCGCAACTACGACTCCGGCGGCGTGCCCACCGGCAACCTGGACCTGCCCTTCATGCGCGGGACCCTGGCCGATGTCATCGCCATCGCCGAACCGCTGAAGGCTTTCCTGGCGGACAACGTCTGGTCCGACGGCGACCCGGCGAGGCTGGGCACCCCCAAGTTCAGCTCGCTGCAGGACCTCCTGACCAAGCTCAACGCCAGCCTCGACCTCGGCACCGTCAGCTGGGATTCCACCAACAACAAGTTCGTCATCCCGCTGGAGTTCTCGGGCACGGCCTCCGGGAACCTCGACAAGGCCGCCGAGGACCTGTCAGGCACCAGCAGCACCTTCACCGACACCACCATGACCGTTTCCGGCACCCCCTGGGCGGGCCAGGACCTGTCCGGGCGTCGGGTCGTCGCCGGTTCATCGGGCGGCGAGATCGCCAGTAACACCGACAACTCCATCACCCTCACCGGTAACTGGGCACCCACCACCCCCACCGGCACCGTCAACTGGGTCATCTCGGGTCCGGAGGAGCGCACCGGCGCCATCACGTTCGCCGATGAACTCACCAACGACGACGGCGCGGGCATCCTCGGCGCGAACGCCGAGGCGAGCGCCGCAGTGGTGAGCGCAACCCACAAGGCCACGGTCACGATAGTGCTCGACCTGAACGATCCAGTGACGGGAATCGCCTGCGCGCCGGCGGACAAGGCCGGACAGCCCTGCCCGTACGAGACCACCGTCGCCGGCATGAAGATGCAGGTCGACGAATGGCCCCTGCCCACCGACCGGGTGATGCTGCGGACCGGATCCACCATCTACACCGCGGACTTCCCGATCGAATCGACGATCGACATGCAGGCCCGTGCCGGCTTCTTCAAGGTCAACATCAAGGGCGACCTCGTCATGTGCCGCTCCAGCCAGAACGACGCGTGCAGCGACACCGGCACCGACCCCATGGTCTCCATGGCACTGAAGCCCATCGGCGACGCGCAGCACGACATCCGGCTCAGCAAGCTCGTCAGCATGCTCGTGACCGATCCCGGCGCCGTTCTGACCCCCGACATCAACATCCGCGCCAAGGCGACGGCGAGCATCACCGTGCCGGAACTCGAGGGCTTCATCGGCAACGACGTGACGTTCACCCTCAACTGGACGGATCTGACCGACCCCGAGACGCTCGCGTTCACCGCGCCGAACTTCTCGAAGCTCACCTCGCTCGATTTCTCCGTTGACAACCCCAAGGCGTTGTTCAACATGGTCATCAAGCAGCTGCAGACCCTGGTGCACAACATCGCCGAGGCCGATCCCGGCACTGGCAGCGACGCCTACAACACCAAGCTGCCGGGCATCGGCCGCTCCCTGCGCGATCTGGTCCTCAGTGACCAGGCCAACGGCGACGCAGGCGTCACCTACGGCACCAAGACCCTCGTCGACAGCACCCGCACCGCCGCCGCAGCGAAGTTCACCCAGGCGATGGTGGGCCGCGCGATCACGGTGGGGACGCAGGTCAACATCGTCGAATCGGTGAGCACCGACGGCACCACGCTCACCATGGTCAAGGACTGGGACGCCCTCCCGGTGGCCGGCACGCGCTACACCGCCCGCGCCGCGCTGCTCGACGCCGTCGACTGGCTGGTGGCGAACAACCCCGACACCATCCAGGACCTAGTCACGCAACTCAACTCCAGGCTCGGCGGCACACCGCTCTCGGTGGCCTACGTGCCCGGGACGGCGCCGGCGCCGGCCAGCCTCGTGCTGAAGGTGGCCTGGGACCGCAGCTACCGCACCGACACACCCATCGCGGTGGACCTCGGCGCGCTCGGCGACGTGGTCACGGTCAAGGCGACCGGCCAAGCACAGGCCAGCGTCACCGGCTCCGTGAAGGTGGGAATCCTGGTGCCACTCAGCACTGCGGATCCGGGCTTCAAGGTGATGGAGGACTCCAGCATCTCGGTGCACGCCAACGCCTCCGGCGAGGGCGTCCTCATCGGCAGCCTCGGCCCCCTGTCGCTGTCGCTCGGCGATCCCTCCGGCGCTGAAGGCGCCGAGAAGGCCAAGGTCGCCGTCGATCTCGGCGTGCGCATCGGCGTCGACGGCGCCACCGCGAACAACCCGGTGGACTGGGCGACGTTCATGGCGGGCGCCGGCGTGAAGCTGAACCCCACGGGCATGACCACTCAGAACGTCACCTGTGAGACGGGCATCACCACCCCCCTGATGGCGTGTGCGAACGTGCCGCTCTTCGCCAAGGGCGTGAGCGATTACACCTCTGTGGGTGCCCTCAAGGTGCGCCTGCCGCGCTCGTCCGACCTGGGTGATCTGCTGCCCAGCGGCAACCTGCCCGCGCCCGACGACGCGCTCAAGCAGCTCGACATCCCGGCTGATCTCGCCGCGCGCATCGCCGCTGCGGTGCTGGACTTCGGCCAGTTCGAGCACGGCCTCGACAGTTACCTGGCCACAGCTGAGGTGGCACTGCGGGCGGCCTCGTTCGAGGGCAAGCTGCCGCTCGTCGGCAAGGACCTGCAGCAGGGCGCCGACTTCCTCGGCACGCTGCGCACCACGCTGAAGAATGAGGTTCTCGGCGGCCTGACCAGCTTCAGCCCCAAGGACTGGGTGGCAGAGGTCAACAAGCGCCTCGACGAGAAGCTCACCGCAGCCGGCCTCCAAGCGGTGTCCCCGCTGGTCGGCCTCGAGTGCAAGGCGTTCCTGGAGCCCGCAACGGGCCTGACGGCAGTGGCCGTGCCTGTTCCGGCGGCGGATGCCGTGAAGCAGACGTACGAGTACCGCGTCGTCGCCTATCAGGGCCCGGCGGATGCCAAGGAGGACACCGTCGCGAGCAGCGTGGCCTCCGTCGAGCAGGCTGCACTGTCCGCGAGCGTGGGCGTGAAGCTGGACTGGACTGCTGTCGCGGGAGCGACCGGCTACAAGGTGCTGCGCAAGCTCTCCACCGACGCCGAGTTCATGTTCCTCTTCGACGTGGGCTCCGCTCTGACCTACACCGACAACGGGACGGCCACAGCGGCCGCCTACACCCTCGTCGTCGAGAAGCCCCAGCTGATCGACTGCCCCGCCAACCAGGTGGGTGGGGTCACGCTCGAGGTGACAGTGCGCGATGAGTTCACCGGCGCGTCGCGTCCGCTGGACATCGGCATCCCCGGCCTGTCCCTCAAGGCTGACCCGGCGAGCGGTCAGAGCACCGTCAGCGTGGGCGCGAAGTTCGCGCTCCACCTGAAGGTGGGCCTGAACCTCAACGACGGCTTCTACGTGGCCACGCAGGACGGCTGGGACACCGTCGACGGCAACGCCGTGGCGAGCCCCGAACTGGGCGTCGAACTGACCGTGACCATGCCCGCCAAGGTGGAGGCGAAGCTCGCCTTCATCGGCGTGGACATCACCTCGGCCGGGGCGCCCGAGGTGTTCACCGGCCACTTCAAGGTGGATCTACACAAGCCCGGGCAGACCGGCAGTTGCTTCGCCGCCACCGACGCCCTGTGCGCGCCGAGCGACAGCGCCAAGCTGACGTTCGCCGATCTCAGCACGGCCTCCATGGGAGACCTGTTCGCAGTGTCGATCGGCGCCGCTGTCACCATCGACTGGGATATCGAGTCCCGGATCGAGATCGACGGCGACGACTCGCTCCTGCCCGGTGTGAAGGTCAACTTCGAGCTGGGCTGGACGATCTCCGCCGACAACGACGGCGGGTCGCTGCGATCCAGCGTCGGTACCCCGACGATCGCGTTCAACGACTTCCAGATCGACGCCGGCAAGGTGTTCTCGGACATCCTCGGCCCCATCCTGGAGAAGGTGAAGAGCGTCACGGGCCCCATCCAGCCGATCATCGACGCGCTCTACGCGCCGCTGCCGGTGCTGTCCGACGTCAGCAAGGCCGCAGGCGGTGGCGACATCAGCCTGTTCACCCTCGCGGAGACGTTCAGCACGCTCGCTGACGGACCCGACCTCACCATGGTGAAGCGCATCACGAACGTGATCACGCTGCTCAATTCGCTGCCCAAGTGCACCACCAGTTGCTGGGTGACGATCGGCAGCTTCGACGTGCTCGGCGACGAGGCGCTCGACACGACGCTCACACCGGACGTGGCCGGCAGCCTGATCACCGGTGGCGTGCCGAACGCCACCCTGCTGTCGGATCTCAACGGGAAGGCCGACGGGTCCGCGCCCGCCACCTTCACCGTTCCGGGGGGATCGGCGCCCGCAGGCAAGGCGAACGAGGCCGGCATCACGTTCCCGATCTTCCAGGAACCCACCAAGGCGTTCGCCCTGCTGATGGGCGGCGACATCGACATCGTCAAGTTCGACTCCGGCAACCTGACGCTGGGCTTCGCCTTCAGCCAGGAGTTCGGACCGGTCTACGCACCGCCGCCGGTGCTGCTGACCCTGTCGGGTTCGGCGTCGATCACGGCGCGTATCCGGGCCGGCATGGACACCTACGGCATCCGCAAGGCCATCGAGATGCGCGACACCGCCTCCGCGGGTGAGCTCGCGGTCAGCGTGCTCGACGGTCTCTACTTCGACACCAATGACGAGAACGGCAAGCCGCTCCCGGTGGTCACGCTCAAGGGCGAGATCGCCGCCGGCGCGATGGTCAGCGTCCTGGTCGTGTCCGTGGGCGTCGAGGGTGGGCTGGGTCTCACCGTCGGCCTCTACTGGAACGATCCGAACAACGACGGGAAGTTCAGGCTCACGGAATTCGTCCAGGCACTGGTGGTCAACCCGTTGTGTCTGTTCCAGATGTCTGGCCGGGTCTATCTGTTCCTGCAACTCAACATCAAGATCGGCGTGAGCATCTTCTCCGTGTCGTTCTCGGTGCGGTTGGTGGAACTGACCCTGTTGGACTTCACCGTGAAGGTGGACTGTTCGCCGCCCCCGCCCAACGTCGGCGGCGTGGTGGGTGACACGCTCTACGTCTTCACCGGCAAGCTCGGCACAGACTCCCACCGTGGTGCCCCGTGGGGCGCCAAGGCTGACGGCGACGCCGAGGTCATCAAGGTCACGCAGCTCCACTACGCGCAGACCACGGCCAACATCGACGGCACCGACGGCGCCTACGACGGCATCAAGGTGCAGATGCTCGGCATCACCCGAGAATTCCACGACCCGGGCATCAAGCGCGTCGTCGTGGACGGCACCAGCAGTCCCGTGCCGATGAAGCTGACGTTCAGCGGTGACGGCCAGCGCCAGACGGAGGTCACTCCGGAGGGCGCACCGCCGCCGGCAACCACGGCGTTCGACCGTGAGGTCGTCGTCAAGGGCACCGGATCCGCCGACCAGATCACGGCGGGCAACGGCCCGGCGTACATCGACGGCGCCGGTGGCGACGATGTCATCACCACGGTGGACTCCGGCCTCACGGTGAACGGTCTCGTCTCCAAGGCGTGGGTCGCCGGTGGCGCTGGTGCCGACAACATCACCGTCGGTGACGGCGACAACAAGGTGGCCGGCGACGCCACCCTGGCGTTCACCCAGAACACCTCTGCGCTCACCACCGTCAAGGCCGTGGACGCCGAGAGCGACCCGCCGGACATCCCGGTGGGGGCCGTGATCGCCTACGCCTCCGCGAAGGATCCGACGACCCAGGCCCAGGGCGACAACCCGGCTGGCGACACCATCCGCGTCGGTCTCGGCGCCACCAAGGTGCGCGGCAACGCCGGCGACGACACCATCTCGGTGACGACCAACACGCCGACGCTGAGCTCGAAGGGCAGCAGGCTCATCGGCGACGACGGCAACGACCGCCTCAACGGTGGGGCCGGCAACGACGTGATCTTCACCGGCGCTGAACTCGACTACGGCGTGGACGATGTCGGCTCCGACGACGCCGACGTGACGACGTTCAACATCGTCAACTCGGGCGAGGGCAACGACTTCGTCTGGGGCAGCAAGGCTGTGGATCTCCTGACCAGCGGCTCGCTGAGCAACCAGTCCACGCAGCTGGTGGGCGGCGACGCCAACGACGTGCTCGTCGGCGGCCTCGGCACCGACAAGCTCTACGGCGGCCCGGGCGACGACTACCTGTCGGCAGAGCCCGCCGTGGTGGGGGACCCCGCTGTGGATCCGCACACCATCGACGGCGTCACCTACGGTCCGCTCCGCAGCGTGACCGCGCTCGCGCTCCCGCCGGGAGCGACGCCCAACACCAAGACGCTGGTCGGCGGCCTCGGCAACGACCACGTGTTCGGTGGCGACGGTGCAGCGCTGATCTACGGCGACACGTTCATCCAGACCGAGCAGTGCAAGGCCGGCGCGACGGTCACCTCAGATCCGGTGGCAGAGTCGACGACCGCCGCCACCGGCGACGGCAACGACTTCATCATCGGCGGCAAGGGCGTCGACACCGTCTCAGCGGGCGGCGGCGACGACCGCGTGCAGGCAGGCGGCGGAAACGACCTGGTCTGCGGCCAGCATGGAAGCGACAAGCTCGACGGCCAGGGCGGCGACGACCAGCTCTGGGGCGGCGCAGGGGTTGATTCCGTCTGGGGCGGCGACGGCGAGGACGACGTGTTCGGCAACGCCGACAACGACTTCCTCTACGGCGGCAACGGCGCGGACGTCATCGAGGGCAACGCCGGCGATGACTGGGCCTCGGGTGGTCACGACGACGACCTCGTCGTCGGTGGCACCAGGGCGGCAGGCAAGGCCGACGGCGCCGACCAGCTGTACGGCGACCAGGGTCGTGACCGGTTGATCGGCGACAACGCCACGGCGGCCGCGCTCAGCGTGCCCGTCGACCTGGCGACAACGGACCAGCCGTCGACGCTGGGTGGCAAGGACACCGTCTGGGGCGGCGACGACAACGACACCGCCTTCGGTGGTCTCGACGACGACACGGTGTACGGCCAGGGCGGTGAAGACCACCTCGAAGGCAACAACGGTGCAGACACCGTCTTCGGCGGCGCCGGCCACGACATGATCGTGGGCGGCTCGTGGGAGGAGGCCTCGGCGGGCATCGGCCGACCCGACGCCGGCGACCGGCTCTTCGGCGAAGAGGGCGACGACCTCATCGCCGGCGACAACGCCATCATCTCGGTGGTTTCGCTTGCGCCGACCCATCAGATCCTGCGCAACCGGATCACCGACGGGCGCTCGATCGTCCCGCTCGACCTCGGCGACGCGCCGACGGCGGGCACCTCAGGGGCGGACGAGGTCTACGGCGGCGACGGCACCGACGTCATCCTGGGCCAGGGCGGGCATGACCGCCTGATCGGCAACGCCGGGGCAGACCTCATCGAGGGCTGGGCCGGGACGGACTGGATCGAGGGCAACGACGGTGACGATGATCTCATCGGCGGCTCCAGCTGGGCGCTGTCCGGCACGGGCGACACGACCGTCGGGCAGCCCGACGTGGCCGATGCCATCTTCGGCGGCGACGGCGACGACGCACTGCTGGGCGACAACGGGCGCATCACGCGTCCGTCGACCGGCGAGGCGAGCATCGCGGCGCTCAAGCGGATGGGCTCCGACGGCGGCAGCCTGGTCACGGCACGCTGGGTCGAATGGTTCGATCTCGCGGCCGGTGGCGCGGCCACCCGCTACGGCGACGACCGCCTCAGCGGCGGCGACGGCGTTGACGGCATCTGGGGCCAGGACGGCGCAGACGTCATCTCCGGCGACGGCGACGGCGACTACATCGAGGGCAACGGCGGCGCGGACACCATCCGCGGCGACCTGCCGATCGGTGAGGCGTCGGCCAAGACGCCCGGGGCCACGGTTCTGGCGGATCCCGGGTGGCCGGGCTCGGCGAGTGCCGCAGCCCAGCTGATGGGACCGGGCGCACCCGACGGCCAGGACGACATCATCGGTGGCAGCTCGCGTCGCGCATTCCGCGACACGGGCGACATCATCGAGGCCAACGGCGCCGACGACGTGGTCATCGGCGACAACGGCACCCTGCTGCGCAAGCTCCAGGGCATGCCGGGCGAGCTCGTCGAGGCGGTGTTCACTGAGCGCTACCCGATCGGTGCCGTGCCTTCGAGTGCCACCGCGGTGCGGGTCTCCGATCCGGCCTCCGGCGAGCCGACGACCAGGTTCTGCAGCGCGAGCGGTACCACCTGTGAGCCGGTGGGCGCCTTCGGCGACGACGTCATCTACGGTGACGACGGCGACGACGGCCTCTGGGGCCAGGACGGTGACGACACCATCCGCGGCGGCAACGGCAACGACGAGGTCTACGGCGAACTGGGCAGCGACGAGCTGTACGGCGAGGCCGGTGACGACGCGATCCTGGGCGACCGGGGCGGCGTGAAGACCACCTACCTCGACGATGGCCGCGGCCCGGCGGAGTTCACGGTGTCGCTCAACCAGCCGCCCGCCGAAGCCTTCACCGGGTTCCGTCGGGGCACGCTGGATCGACGCATCGACCTGCTGCACGACACCGACGGTGGCGTGTTCCTCGGCACCGGCAACCAGGCCACCATCGCCCATCCGGGCACGGTTGAAGGTGGCCGCGACCGGATCCGTGGTGGGCTGGGCTCCGACGTCATCGACGCCGGCGCTGACGACGACCTGGTCAATGGCGACTCCGGCGGTGACCGGATCTTCGGCGGCAACGGTGAGGACGTCCTGTGGGGCGGCCGCGGGTGTGACCCGTTGGCCGACGCCGCAACGACGGACTGCCTCAGCAACGGCGCGTTCGACGCGTCATCGCGAGGTGACAACGACCGGTTCGTCGACTTCGTCTTCGGCGGAGCGGGCGAACTGGACACGGCCAAGCAGGACGTCATCGGCTCGGACATCATCGACTGGGCGCCGCGTGGTGGCTTCGCCAGCTGCACGACCAGCGACTGGCCGGTCGACCTCGGTGCACAGGTGGTGGACCCGTGTGCCTGGTTCGAGATGACCGACACGGCCGACGCCGATGCGGTCAACGACCAGCACCACCAGGGTGTGGACTGGCTCTACGGCGGCCTCGACAGGGACGTGCTGCAGGGTGACGTGACGGCCAACGGCCCGAACGCCGGTGACCGGCTGATGGACACCACAGGCGCGTTCAACCTGTACTCGCACTGCAACGCTGCCTACGGCGGCTTCAACGACCTGCGGGTTATGTCGCCGGCGGTGCGCGACTTCGTGCACCAGCTGGCGTGGACGGCCGGCGCCGGCCAGACGGTGGGGGATGTGACCACGAAGGGCACCTCCGCCTTCACCGAGACGGCGATGGTGTACAACACCGACATGAAGCGGGCGGCAGGACCTGCCTACCCGAACACGCCGGGTCACTTCGACATGCCGGCCTGCCAGCCGTAACCGTCGAACGGTCGGCCCCACCCCTCCTTCGGGCGGGGTGGGGCCGACCGCTGTGCTCAGGGCAGTTGGTTCCGAGGTGAGGTTCAGGTGGTCCCGAGTGCGCCGGTGAGGTCGGCGTCGGGCGAGTCGACGATCAGGAGGCGCACGAGGCGGTCCCTGACTCCGACGGTCTCTGACCACACGGTGCCCAGGTTCCGGCGCCCCACCCAGGTGTCGTCGGTGGCGCTGACCTTCTCCGTGACGGTGCCGACACAGGCCTCAGCCTGACGCAGCCACTCGGCGAAGTACGCCGAGGCGTCGGTGGCGGTGGCGAACTCGAGCGTCAGGCCCACGCCGGCGTTGCCTGCGTCGTCGCTGAGGTTGCCCTCGAGGGCCGCCACGGGCTGCGGGTAGGGGCGGATCTCCGTGCAGCCCAACGCGACGGCGGCGTAGGCCGAGTGCTCCGGCGAGGTGGCGTGCACCCAGGTGTCGTTGCCCATGAACCCCTCGTCGGGGCTGCCGGGCCTGGCGGTGGGCCGCCATCCCTCGGCCGTCGCGACGTCACCGGGGGCGAGCCCGCCGGCCGTGCTGGGCGCCGGTGCGGTGGGCGCCGGGGGCGGCTCCGAGGGCGGAGCGGCGGTTCCCGCGGAGGCGCTCGAGGCCGGGGTTCCTGCGGGGCTGGGGTCCACCGTCGGCGTGGCGGTCGATGGAGAGGGCTCGACGGTGGGCTCAGCGCTGGGCGTGGAGGTGGGCCCGGCGGCCGTCGAGGTGCTGGGCGTGGGTGGGGCCGCAGTCGGTTCCGGCGTCTCCGGGGACGGGGCGCACGCCGACAGCAGCGCTGCCACCGCGAGCGCCGAGTGCCGCGCGAACCTGGCGCTCATCGCTTCTCGAAGTGGTGCCAGTCCCACCCGGAGAACCAGCTCCAGCCGTGCGACTGGAACGCCTTCACGGGGGCGCTGGTCGTGGTGAGCATGCCCGGCACGACGGGGGTGCGCTGCACGTGCGCGGTGCTGGGGTGCCACTTCCCGGTGGGGTCGCGGTACGGGTTCTGCCACGGGTTGACGTCGACCGCATAGCCGTAGCTGTGCGGCGACATCGCATACGGGTTGCCCACCACGCTGCGGCAGTTGAAGCCCGAGGTGTTGTTGGCGGCCATCATCGCCAGGTCGTCGCCGCCGAACACGTTGGGGTTGGTCATCTGATAGACCGGGAAGCCGGCCTCGAACGTGCGCCGGAAGACGTCGGCCACCTCCGCCGCGCGGGAGCGGCGCACCACGATCTCGCCCCGGTAGACCCGCCCGTCCATCGACTGCTGGTTGATGCGGATGGTGCTCAGGCCGCTGGGGCCCACTGGGCAGCCGCTGCGGTACGTGGCCGACACCTCGGCGGCCGTGGTGTTCGAGATCACCGGGTTGGCGATGCGGGCCCGCTCGATGCCCAGCGACGCGCTGCTGGGGATGGTGGACCCCCAGGGGAGATTGGCGCACATCCTGACCTGCGTGGTGCCGAGCGTGCCGAGCCCGTGCCGGTAGGTCAGCTGGTAGCTGCCGTCGGAAGTGGTCCGTGCCTCGCCGGTCTTGAACCAGCCGCCAGGCACCGCCGCGTAGGCCTGGACGAGGAGGTCGCCGATGCCGGGGGCGACGCGGCCTGTGATGGTCGCCGTGCCGAGCGGGTCGATGCGGGTGGCGGAGGTCAGGCTGACGTCGGCGCGGCGGAGCTCCACCGCGCTGGTCGCCTCGCCTCCCGCAGAGGTGACGACGAGGGTGGCCTGGCCGACGAACCCGCCGGCCAGCGTGGCGGTGAAGGCGCCGCCGCTGAGGGTCGCGGTGGAGGAGGAACGCACCACACCCGCGGCGTCGCGCAGCTCGACGGCGGCCGCGGCTCCGTCGTCGCCGCCGCTGACCGTCCCGGTGACCTCGATGTCGCCGAGGCGGTCGTAGAGCACTCCCGTGGGATACACCGGGTGCTGCACGGACCGGATGGTCACGGATGCGGCCAACGCCTGTTGGGTCGCCTCGACGAGCGGCTCGGCTGTGTCCGGGGGCACCGTCGACGCTGCGGTGCCCTCCGTAGCGGTAGCTGCCTCCGAGGGCTCCGGGCTTCCTGAAGCGGCCCCCGGATCGGTGTAGCGAAGGCCGCCGACCGCCGAGTCCGGCTCACAGAACGAGGCGACCACCCCGGAGTCGGTGAAGCGCACGATGTTGTTGAACACCCACTGACCGCGCGCCACGTAGCCGCCCGAGGAGCCGCGGGTGTACGTCGTCATCCAGATCGACGACCGGCAGGCCCCGCGGCCGGTCCACTGCGTGTCGCACTCGGTCTTCCAGCGTCGCCCGCCGCTGGTGTGTTCGCCGGGCGTGGCCAGCACGTTGCCCACCCACTGCGCCCGGGGGGAGGGTTTGTAGGTGAGGTTGTTGAAGGTCCAGCCGTACTTCTCGACGTAGCGGCCCGCGCTGTAGGTGACGGTGGTTGCCTGGATCTCGGTGCGGCACCGCTCCACGGTGGAGGAGTACGGCTCGCAGGTGGTGCGCCACTGTCGACCATTGAGGGTGTGCGTACCGGGGGTGGTGTAGACGTCCAGCGCGACCGCGGTGTCGCTCGTCGGGACGATCAGGAACCCGAGCGCCATCAGCAGGCCCAGCAGGCCGGAGCCCAGGGCACGTCGTCGTCGCAGAGGCCACCTCATCACGTCACCCTAACAGCGGCACCGGATCACGTCATCCCGTTGTGGTGACTGACCTCGAGCCGGTTGAGGTGCTTGTCAGGCCCAATTGAGGCCGCGTCGGGAGACGAACCGGCGGGGTTCGCCGTCGACCGGATCCGGGAATTCCAACGAATAGGCCAGCAGGCGCAGCGGGGTGGAGAAGTCGTCGATCTCCGTGGGCAGCACGTCCGGGTAGAGGGGGTCTCCGAGGAGGGGGATGCCCAGCTGGTCGAAGTGCGCGCGGATCTGGTGGGTCTTCCCGGTGAGCGGCCGCACCTCGTAGAGCGCGTGGCTGCCGCGCACCTCGACGAGGTCGATCTCCGTGAAGGCGTTGGGTTCGCGCTCCAGGGTCTCGGCCTGCATGGTGCCGACGCGCTTGATGAGGTGCGACTCCACGCGCCGCGGGAAGCTGAGCCCCTCGTCGAACGGGGCGATGGCCCGGTACACCTTCACTGCCGTTCGTTCCGTGAACACGGAGTGGTAGGCGGCGCGCCAGCGCTTCTCGGTGGTCATCAGCAGCACGCCGGCCGTGCCGCGGTCCAGGCGGTGCGCGGCGGACAGCTCCGGCAGGTCCAACGCCTGGCGGGCCTTGACCACGGCGCTCTGCACCACGTGCCGGCCGCGGGGGATGGTGGAGAGGAAGTGCGGCTTGTCCAACACGACGATGCGCTCGTCGCGGTGGAGGACGGTCAGTTCGCCGGGGACCTCCGCCTCGTCGCGGAGTTCGCGGTGGAACCAGACGAAGGTGTGCGGGCGGTAGACCTCGCGCCCGGTCCACGGCCGGCCTCGGTCGTCGACGAACGCGCCGCGGGCGAGCATCTCGTCGACGTCCTCCGGCGAGGTGGCGAGTTTGTGGACGAGCCATTCGCGCATGGTGGGCCAGGGGAGGGCGTTGTCAGGATCCCTGTCCGGGGTGCGCACCCACGCTGCCTGCAGCCCGTGACGGGGCGGCAGCGGCGACCTGGGTGGCATGTTCTCCTCCGAATTGGCGGCGAGGGTGGGATTCGAACCCACGGAGCGTTGCCACTCGGCCGCTTTCAAGGCGGCTGCACTAGTCCACTATGCGACCTCGCCAGTGCCCCACCATGGTAGCGGGTGACGGCAGGTAGGCTCAGCCCCATGCCTGAGACGGTCTACCTCATCCAGCCGCGTCCCCCCGTGCGGGCCTTCGCGATCGCCGCCGTGAGCAGCCTGTTGGGCGCGGTGCTCCTGGTCGCGTCGCTGAGCTCCGGCTGGCATGTGCTCTGGGCGGTGCTGGGAGGCGTCGTGATGGTGACCGGGCTGGTCCTCCTGGTGCTGGCCTTCACGTCGATGAGCCGCCTGGCGGTGGAGGTCACGTTCGACGACGACGGCTACCGCGTGCGCGGCCGCGAGGTCGAGGGCGAGGGCCGCTGGCTCGACGTGAGCAAGGTCACCCAGACCCAGAGCGGCACCCGGGTGACCATTCATCACGGGCACGAGCGGGCCACCTACCTGATGTTCCCGGGGAACGACCCGAAGCAGGTCGACGATGTCGTCACGGATCTGCGCGAGCGTCTCCGCACGGTCAAGGGAATTTAGGCCCCGACTACTCGGCTTCGCCGTTCCACGCACACGCGTCGGCGACGGTCTGCGCACCCTCCTGCAACTCCTCCGGCGTGCCGGAGGGCGACGGTGACGCCGTGGTCTCTTCTTCGGCGGGCGCCGGCGTCGAGGGGGCTGCCGAGGTGGGGGCAACCGACGTGGGCGCGACCGCTCTGGGCGTGGGCGACGGCGGGTTCAGCGCGTCCTCGACGGACTGGCGCATCGCCTCGAAATCCGGATCCGCGTACGAGTAGCCGTTCTTGCCCGGCGAGTAGACCAGCCGCTGCACCTTGGCGTCCTTGACGCGGAACGCCAGCTGCACGAAGGCCTTGAGGTCGCGCTGGGGGATGTCGGTGGTGACCATGTGGGACGCGGCCTGCGCGATGCCCTCGTAGCTGGTCAGCATCGTGGCGGGGTTCGCCTGCTTGATCACCGCGTCGATCAGGCACGACTGGCGCGCCATGCGGGAGTAGTCCGACGTGGTCTTGCGGCTCCGGGCGTACCACATGGCGTCGTAACCGTTGAGGCGCTGGTCCGGGCCGGGCATGAGGCAGCGGTCCTCATCGCGGCAGTTGGTGGCCGTGCCCTTCGGCAGCGGCTCGTTGATGTTGACGACGACTCCGCCCATGGCGTTGATGAGCTGCTGGAGGCCGTCGATGTCGAGCATCATGAAGTAGTCGACTTCCAGGCCCGTGATGCCCTCGATGCCTTCCTTCAGGGCCTCCGCGCCGCGGTAGGTGTTGCCCTGCAGCAGGTTGGGGTAATCGAGTTCCACCTTGGCCCAGATGCTGTTGACCAACCATTCCTCCTCCGGCTCGCCTCGGAAGCCCCGGGGGAACGCCTCAGCCATCTCCGAGTCCTCCGGGAACGGCGTGTACTGCACGTTGCGGGGAATCTGCACCAGCAAGGTGTCGCCGGTGGCCGTGTCGATGGAGGCCACCATGATGGTGTCGGTCCGGACGCTGTACTTCTCCACCTCGTCCGCGCGGGCCTCGTTACCGTCGGCGCCCAGCAGCAGCACGTTCACCCTGGGGACGTCCTTCCAGGGGTCCACCTGCGGTTCGGTGGCCAGCGTGGGGCGCGAAGTGGACTGCACGCCGCCGTCGCCGGAGTCGCCGCCGGGGCCGAAGACCCTCTCGACCAGCATGATCTGGTCGTGCGAGTAGCGGGCGCCCAACGCCGACGGTGCGCTGACACCGAACGCCAGGGCGGCCACGATGGCGGCGCCCAGGAGCCTGCGCCCGTGCTGGAGGCCGCCGGGGCGGGTGGCGATGTGCGTGGTGGCGATGAGCGCCACCCACACCAGGCCCAGCACGATGAGGGAGACGCTGGCGCGGTTCAGGAAGTCGGGGTCGACGGCGATGCTGGCGAAGCTGGCGGTGTCGCGGAGCGCCCAGTTCAGGAAGTAGAGGCCCAGAGCCAGAGCGCCGAGCGCGGTTGCCGCGCCGACCACCTTCAACCAGCGCTGCGGCGCGCCCAGCAGGCCGGAGCCGGGCAGGACAGTCGACGCGGCGGTGAGCAGCATCGAGGTGCGCAGCTTGCGGCGCTTCACCTCGTCGGGATGCAGCGCCGCCCCGGGCTCTTCGATGGGGGTGCCGCCGAGCGTCACAGCCGGGGGAGTGGGGCGCGGCTTCGCGGTGGGACGGGGCTTCGGTTCCTCGCCGAACGGCACGTCGGCCCACTCGTCGCGGGCCTGCAGGGCGCGTTGCGGGACGGGCGTCGGCTTCGAGGTGGCGCGGAACCAGCTCTGGTCCTCCAAGCGGGAGCGGTGCAGCGCCGACGTCTCTTCCGAGCCCTCCTCGGGCAGGTCGAAATCAGGCTCGTCGCCGAGGCTGTAGCCCCGTCGCGGCTTGTCGTCGCTCATCCATGCTCCCTGGGTGGTCCTGCGCGCCAGTGTAACCCGCACTGTTTTGGCGCTCACCATTGTGCTCGGCTAGGCTGGTTCGGCACTGGAGGTGTCGCCTAGTCCGGTCTATGGCGCCCGCCTGCTAAGCGGGTTTCGAGCTTCAACTCGATCGCGGGTTCAAATCCCGCCACCTCCGCCAGTGAACCAGAACCCCCCGTCCCGGGGGTTTCTGCGTCTTCGGGGGCACCTCGCCGGCGCGACGCTCCACGCCACTGTGCTCCATGCCCGCGGCCCTAGGCTGAAGCCATGGCTGGTCTGACTGATCTCGGCGCGCTGCTGCGCGACCTCTCTTCCTCCGTGCGCGACGGGCGCTTCGTCTACGTGCTCCGGGCCGACGACACCCTCGACGACTACGACTGGGAGGCGCTCGAGGTGGAGGCCCAGGCCGTGATCGTGGAGGTGGAGGGTCGCACGCTGATCCTCGAGGAGGAGGTTGCGCTCGACTACGACAAGCAGTTCGACGGCGTCTTCGGCTGGATCACGCTCGAGGTGCATTCGTCCCTCCAGGCGGTGGGGCTGACCGCCGCCGTGTCCACCGCCCTCGCCGGGGCCGGGATCAGCTGCAACATGCTGGCCGGGCTGCACCACGACCACCTCCTGCTGCCCATCGACAGCGTCCCCAGCGCGCTCGAGGTGCTGGAGCGGCTCACCTCGACCCCGTGAATGTCCTCCAGATGGTGTCACCCTGCCCGAATCGGTGGGGGTGACCCCATCTGAAGGACAGTTACCTGGTGAGCCCGCGTTCGTGGGCCAGCAGGTACTCCTTGCGGTCCACGCCCCCGGCGTAGCCGACGAGCTTCCCTGAGCTGCCCACCACCCGGTGGCAGGGCACCACGATGCCGATGGGGTTGCGGCCCACGGCCGTGCCGACAGCACGCGAGGCCGACGGGCGACCCAGTGCCGCGGCGATGTCGCCGTAGGTGAGCGTCTCGCCGTAGGGGATGGCGGCCATCTCCGACCACACCGAGCGCTGGAACTCCGTGCCCACCGGGTTCAGCGGCAGGTCGAAGACGGTGCGCTCACCGTCGAAGTACTCGCGCAGCTGCTGGGTGACCTCGGGGAGGGCGTCCTCCACCCGTTCGCCGAACGTCTCCGGGCCGGGCGCGTGCCGGTGCTCGCCCATGTAGATGGCCGCCAGCCCGCCGTCGCGCTCGACGATCGTGAGGGCGCCGATGGGGCTGTCCATGATGCTGTAGGTGCTCATTGATCCTCCGGGTGGCAGGCCGGACGGCCCGGGATGGTGTTGACGGCGTGGGGTGTGAGGGCCCACAGGTACTGGGTGGCGTAGCTGCGCCAGGGGCGCCAGGAGTCGTTGCCTGCGAGGCCGATGCCGAGGGACTCGGCGCCGCGGACGACGCCGAGGTCGGTGGCGGGGAGGGCGTCGGGGTCGCCGAGCCCTCGCATCGCGATCATCTCGATGCTCCAGGGACCGATCCCCTTCAGGCCGGCCAGGGTGCGCCGAGCCTCGGCGCGGTCGGCCCCGACGCCCAGGTCGAGTTCACTCCCGGCCAGCGCGCGGGCCAGCCGACGCAGCGTCTGGCGGCGCGAGTCCGGGAAGGCCAGCGCCGAGTCGGGAACCTCCGCCACGTCCTCGGCGGTGGGGAACAGGTGCGTGAGTCCCGGGACGGGGGTCTCAACGGCGGCGCCTACCGCCGCGACCAACCGCGCCGCGTGGGTCTGGGCCGCAGCGGTGGACACCTGCTGCCCGAGGACGATCCGCACGGCCAACTCGTCACCGTCGACGCTGCGAGGGATCCGGCGACCGGGATGTTTCCGCACGAGCGCGCCCAGGCGGGGGTCGCGGCCGAGGTGATCGGCGACGGCGTCGGGGTCGGCGTCGAGGTCGAGCAGGCGCCGCACCCGCGAGATGGCGGTGGGGAGTTGCGAGACGTCGGTGAGCCCGAGACGCGCACGGATGTTCCCGGCGCTGGCCGGCCACAGCGACACCACCCCGTAGCCCGAGGGGAGCCGCAGGGTCCGGTGGTAGGCGCCGTCGTGGAAGGACTCGCCGCCGGGGATTGCGGTCGCGATGAGGTGGCCGAACACGTTGCAGGGGCAGAAGGGGGTGCGGGTGGGGAGGGTGAGGTCGACGAAGGTCAGGCCCCCACTCGACGGCGTGGGCCGCCGTCGGGTGCGGGCGCGCAGCTCGGTGGGGGTGGCGGCGTAGACCTCGGCGATCGTGGCGTTGAACGAGCGGAGGCTGGAGAAGCCCGACGCGTAGGCGACATCCGTGAGGCGCAGGTCGGTCGCCTCCAGCAGGGTGCGCGCGGTGTGCGCCCGCCGCGTGCGGGCCAGGGCGACGGGCCCGGCGCCCACCCCGTCGGCGAGGAGTCGCTGCAACTGGCGCGGCGAGTAGCCCAGCGTGGCGGCCAGCCCCGGGACGCCCTCCCGGTCCACCACGCCGTCGTCGATGAGGCGCATGGCCCTGGCGACGGTGTCGCCGCGCACGTCCCATTCCGGCGACCCCGGGGCCGCCCCCGGGAGGCAGCGCTTGCATGCGCGGAACCCGGCGGCCTGCGCGGCCGCGGCGGTGGGATAGAACCGCACGTTGCCGGCCTGCGGGGTGCGCGCCGGGCAGGAGGGTCGGCAGTAGATGCCGGTCGACGTGACGCCGGTGTAGAACACCCCGTCGAAGCGCGCGTCCTTCGCGCGGATCGCCCTGAGGCAGGCGGCTTCGTCGGTGTGCATGCCTCCAGTGTGGCTGACGACGACTGCCTGAACTAGCAGGAATGCGACACGACGGTGACGCGGATTTCCGTGGACGAGGCCCCGTTTTGGCGAATCGGCGAAGAACCGCGTATAGTCTCTTCTTGCCCAAGCGCTCGTGGCTCAACGGATAGAGCATCTGACTACGGATCAGAAGGTTGCAGGTTCGAATCCTGCCGAGCGCGCCAGCAAAAGGCCTAGCCAAAGGCTTGATGGAAAAGATCGGGACTCCCTCGGGAGTCCCTTTTCGCGTTCATGGGGGCAACCATGGGGGCAACCAGCTCGGGAACAGCTTTCGAGCCCGATCATCCCGGCCCGCCCCCGCCAGCGTTCGGCGTCGTCCCGACGGCGCCCTCACCCGAGGGCGTCCCGACCCAGGGAGGACGAACATGGCACGCAAGCGCGGCAACGGCGACGATTCGATCTACAAGAGCGGCGGGCGCTGGTACGTCCAAGGCTCCATCGACGAGGGCGATCGCACGGTCAGGCGCAAGGTCAGCGCAACCACCAAGAGCGCAGCACTGGCCAAGTGGGCCGAGCGCAGGGCGGACGCGGCGCGCGGAGCTCAGCGCCACAGCGAGTACAAGACCGTCGGCGAACTGCTGCAGCACTGGATCGACGTACGCTCCCTGGAACTGCGCTACACCACCGTGACCGGCTACCGGCACTCGATCGCGAGCCACCTCATCCCCTACCTCGGAGCGATGGAACTCAAGGCCGTGACCGCTGCGAGCGTCGAACACTGGCAGTATCAGCTCAGCGCAGGGAAGAAGCTGTCCTACTCCGCCGTCCATCAGGCACGAGTGATCCTGAAGCAGGCCTTCGACATGGCGGTCCGGCACAGGGTCCTGGCGGGCAACCCCGTCACCATCGCACGCGCACCCAAGAAGAAGGCGACCCGCATCGACCCCATGACAGAGGCGCAAGCACAGCAACTGCTGCGATCCATCGCTCACGACGACGCCCACGCCCGGGTCCGGGTCCTACTGGCCATCACCCTCGGGCTGCGCCAGGGCGAACTCCTTGCCCTGCGCTGGAAGGACCTCGACCTGACCTCCTCCGAGCCGCACCTTGTCGTTCGCGCCAGCCTCCAACGCCAAACAGGCAAAGGCCTCGTTCGGGTCGAACCCAAGACCGAGAAGTCTCGACGCACAATTCGACTCTCCGGCCCGCATCTCGACGCACTCAAGGCACTTGCCCTGCAACAGAAGGCGCTGCGTCTCAAGGCGGGCGGTACCTTCAACCCGGAGGGCTACGTCCTGGTGAGCAGCACCGGCACGCCGATCGATCCAGCCAACGACCGCAAGCTCTGGCTGCGACTGCTGAAATCTGCAGGCCTGCCGAGCTTCCGGGTGCACTCTTCGCGCCACACGGCGGCCACCCTCCTCCTCAAACAGGACGGGCTGCCGCAGGTGCAACAGGTCCTCGGCCACTCCACGGTGCGGACCACTGTCGACATCTACGGTCACCTCACTGCTGCAGACTGCGCCATGGGTATCGCGACGGTCACGGCACGGCTCACCAGCTAGAAGGCCGCGAACCCTCTGACTCCACGCACCGGAGGGCTGCTGGGCACCCCCACCCTTAAGCGTGGTCTCGAAGGCGGACCTCCAGGGCGCAGACCCAGGCAGCGCCCCCGAGCCGAGGCAGTGGCCTCCGTGCAGGGGCGCCACGGTGCACTGTTGGAACCGGGGCGAGGATTGGTGCTATGGCATCTGATGTACCTCTGGTGGTGCCAGTCAATCTAGCCTATGATGCTGACTGGGGGACAATATTGACATGCTAGAGGGTGGGACGAGTGTCCGGAGGCCCGCTGGCGGCAGAAAGGAAGGGCCAATGATGGAAGTCCAAGAGGAGATCCTTGCTACGGTGCGGAAGGCAGGCGACCTCGAGTCCCGCGTGAGGACCATCGAGGTCGATGGCGTCAAGGTCGTGGAGATGCGCGACTTCATCCCCTCACTGGGCGAGTACGGACGGGGCTACTGGATCCCGGCCGATCGAGGGACCTTGACCACCATCGCGCACGCGCTCCTCCAGGCAGCAACCGAGGCCGACTGATGGCCAACTGGGACGAGGGCCTCGCTGTCCGCTGCTCCAGTTGCCGACGTGCGGTCGCTTGGGCCGCGAAGCCCGTGATTCTCCGCAATGAGGTCTTCTGCTCGGACTGGTGCCGCGACGAGCCGCCTGCCACAACGATGGTGGACCGCAATGACCAGTGGGTCTTCCTCACCACCTACGGTGGCAAGAAGCCCCTTCAGGTAGCCAATCTCTACGGCGTGGCTCACAGCCTCGTCTACCGCACCCTGAGCAGGCTCAAGAGCAAATAGCCACCGCCACACAACGTGCAACGCCCTCCCTAGCCGGGAGGGCGTTGTCATTTCTCGGCACAGATCGCCCCCGCCCCCGCCGCACAGCTGGCAGATGTGAGCGCGACACGCCGAGGCAACGCTGTCTCATGGACAAAGTGCGAACCGGGGTCTACTGTTACACCTACACCCGTTGTACGAGTGTCAACGAGGAGGTTCCTGGCGCTCACTGTTCCGTCGTAATGACATTGTAACAGCGCGCGTATGGGTCACGCGTCGACGCTTACCGAGGGATGGTCGCGTTTTGAAAAGACTATGAAGGGAAATTTGATGAGGGAGTGCTTCACCTGCCGCAAGTGCGGGAAGGCGTGGCGCGGAAGCAGGGCTCAGCACTGCCCTGCCTGCCACGAAACGTTCGGCGGCGCTTACACGGCGGACCGCCACAGGATCGGCCGCCACGGAGTCCATCGTGGACCGAAGCGGCGGAGGTGCAAGACGCCGCGAGAGATGGAATCGAACGGTTTCCACCAGCGGCACGGCAAGTGGGTCCGTAGCGTGTCGCAGAGCCTCGCTCTGCGCACCACCAATGGAGACGGAGGTGCAGAGATGGGTGCGCCCACGCTGGGGCGCCGGAACAACCCGGTGTCTGCAGGGCGGAGCCAGCCGACGTCGGGTAGCAGGTGCCATGGCTCGGAACGGTAACGGCGAAGGCAGCACCTACAAGTATGACGGGCGCTGGTACAAGCAGGGGTACATCGACGAGGGAAACGGGCTCGTCCGCCGCAAGTCCAGCGCCAAGACCAGGGCGGGTGCCCGTGAGGCTTGGACAGCGAGGCTCGAGCGGGCGGAGAAGGGCTCGCGCAGGGTAGGGCAGCCCAGGAACATCGCAGAACTGCTGGAGGTATGGCTCGAGAGGAAGACCCCCGACATCCGCTACTCAACCATCACGGGCTACCGGCACACGATCGATGCTCACATCGTCCCGCGTCTGGGGTCACTGCGCCCGACCGAGCTCACCGTGGCGGCGGTCGAAACGTGGCAGTTCGCCCTCAGCCAGCACCTCGCCAGCTCCACCGTGAGACAGGCGCGCAGCATCCTCAAGCAGGCGTTCGACATGGCCGTCAGGCACCGGGACGTCCACCTCAACCCTGTCACGAGCGCGGTCCCGCTGAAGAAGAGTGCGTTGAGGGTCAAGGCTATGACGGAAGGGCAGGCCCGCACGCTCCTGGGGTCGATCCCGCCCGGCGAGCATCAGACTCGCGCTCGCGTCAGCCTGGCCCTCACCTTGGGCCTCCGCCAGGGGGAGTTGCTGGCGCTCACGTGGGATGACATCGTCCTGGACGGGCCCGAACCGCAGCTACAGGTGCGTGCCACGCTCCAAAGGCAGACAGGCAGGGGGTTGGTGCGGGTAGAGCCTAAGACCGAGCGATCCAGGCGTTCGATCCGGCTCTCGGACGGTCAGGTCAAGATCCTCAAGGCGCACCGGGCTGCACAGCTTGAACGGAAGCTGCTCGCCGGAGGCTCTTACAACGCTGAACGGTTCGTCTTCGTCAGCGGCAAGGGGACGCCCATCGATCCAGGCAATGACCGGCAGGCCTGGTACAGGCAGTTGCGCGCCGCGGGGTTGCCCGAATTCAGGGTCCATGCCGCGAGGCATACCGCGGCCACCCTCCTGCTCAAAGTGGGGCTGGACAGCAGTCGGGTGCAACAGATACTCGGCCACTCCAGCATCAGGACCACCATCGACACCTACGGTCACCTGAGCGTGGCCGAAACCGCCGAGGGGGTGGCAAAGGTAGCCGCGCTCCTCGCAATCTGAGGCCCATCAGGGACAGCAATGTATGGCGCCACGAGCGACCGGGGGCCTTCGCCGCCGGTCCAGAACATCCACCCCAGTTCACCCAGACAGAACCCCCGGTCCACGACACAGTGGAGATACAAACAACGCACCATCCCAAGGAATGAAATGTTGACCACCTCAGCACAGCTCTACACCATCGAACAGGTCAAGGAATCCCTCGCAATCGGAAAGACCCGCATCTATCAGCTCATCCAGAATGGCGAGCTGGAGAGGGTCAAGATCGGAAGCTCCACCAGGATCCCTCGTTCATCGCTGGAGAACTACGTCGAAAAGCTCCGGGGCTCCTGAGCATCCCCAGCGCCCCTCACCCCGGAGCCTCTCTCCAACCGCCCTTCACGAGAAGAACACCCATGCCCAATCAGCTGAACGTCACCGAGATTGCGAACTTTGACCGCGACCTCCTGATCCGCACCCACGTGAACCCACCTGTGTTCAGGGCTGGTCAAACGGACGAAAACTGGCCTACTTCGCTAACTAACAGCTCTATGAAAGGTAATAGGACTATGAAAGACAACATCAATGCAGTGATGGCTCATGACCCTCAACAGTGGGGTATCGATACGGTGCGTGTCTCCTTCGATGTAGCCTCCGACACCTCCCTTACGTTCTCTCCCTTCTGGACCCGGCAGAGTAGCCGAAATCGTCCAGGGACAAATACGCAGGATGAGATCTACGTCGGCGCCATCGCCACTACCGGGGGAGACGTCCGCGTCAGCTTGTACCCTCAGAACAATGTGTGCACGCTCGAGTTCAACGCGGCTCGCCTCCTGCACCAGAAGTCCAGCAATCTTGCGGACCCGGAAGCCCTGCCGCTGCTGGTAAAGACCTTCATCGAAAAGGTCGCCCACGTCGCAGGCCCCACCTTCGTCACGATCGACCCCAACGGGGAAGAGATCTGGGACGCGGACTGGCAGGATCTGGTTCGCGTGAAGCGCCTGGACATCGCACGCAACTTCGACGTGGCGTCACCCGATTTGGTCAAGGCCGTTCTCCCCAAGGTGCAGCCCGCACATGGCAAGAGCAAGGTCGAGTACAACTCCGCTCGGAGTGGCTGGACCCTCGTCAACGCCACCAAGCAGTCTGGAATGGACCGGCTCTACGACAAGACCGCCGAGCTCGCAACGCATGGGATCACCGAGAGCTTCATGCTCTCCGGAGGGCGGCAGTTCCGCTTTGAAGCGCAACTGCAGAAGGACCGTCTGAACGGATCAGGCCTGGCCAAGCTCTCCGGGGTGACGAGTGCGAACTGCTGGAACGCGCTCAGCAAGCGGTGGAGCGCCACTCGATGGGGATCCCCGCTTCCCAGCTCGACAGGCCTCCTGGAAGCCCTCAGCAACCTACCGGACCTCAAGAAGCGGCGCCTCGTCGGGGACCTGTACCTTGACGCTGCAGGAATGGCCCACGAGGTGCTCAGCCCATCCCAGCTGAAGCAGTACAGGGCAGAAGCTCGGAGGTTGGGCATCGTCCCTGGGACGCAGGTCGAGTTCCTCGGTGAAGCAGACCAGCACCTCGATCTCGAAGCGGGCGAGCTGCGGCCTTGGACCCCGCCGTGCACGTCTGCTGCATGAATAGCGGCGTGCTCCCTCCGCTCTGACGTCGCCTGTATGCGGAGTCGCCGCAGCGTCACCAGGCGCGCGAGACTTCGTCAGCCCTCGCTGCTTCGTCTCTCCACCAGCCCACGGGCCACAACCTCTGCGGCTCTGGGATGGTCGGAGAGACGGGCGGCCAGAGTCCGGATAGCTAAGTCGCTGGGGAGCATGTCGGAGAACTTCAGGTCTTGGATGGCGCGTTCACTGACCTCAGGCACGACGCTGGCCAAGTCCGCACCGAAAAGTCTCACGGCGCGGGACAGCGCGTCACGGAGACCTGCACCTGTCGTGTCGCGATGGAGGACCACGTGATCGTTGGTGAATGACGAAACCTCGTCACACAGGTGAGGCGCCACCTGGTCCAAGGCTGCCCAGAGCACGGCGTTGGCTCTGCTTCCCGCCCATGTCCACCACCGGGTGTTACCGGATTCATGCAGCAGGACGGTGCGCCCAGCGTCGACACGATCGCCCATTTCGGTGCGCAACTCTTCGAGCCGCTTGCGGGCCCGCTTGCTCAGCTCGACCCCATCCGGTTCGGCGCCTAGGAGGACCCGTCGCATGGCGTCGACGAGTTCGAAGCTCAGCGGCGAGGGCGACCCCATCCACCGGGCGAGTCCGACGCCCTCGGAGGGCTCGACGTAGGCGCGGCGTCGATCCCAGTCGACGGAGGTCACCACCCACGAACGCCCGGCGAGCGCGATCCGACGCGGCCCCTGCACCTTCGTCAGCAGGACCATCGGGTCGACCGTCCCGATTTCTGTGCGGCCGTGCAGCACGGTCACCTGGGGGTCCGAGGCGAATACCGTCATCAACTCCATGAAGTGCCGGCGGCCGTAGCGTCCCTCCGCCTCCGGTCCTACCATCAGCATGTCCTGGTCGCTGTCGAGCCAGCCACGCTCGAGAAGGGTGGAGACGAGACGCTCCTCGTCCTGGCTCTCGACGAGGGGGAGAGATCCGATCCAGTCGCGCCACGTGCGCCGACCCACGCGCCCCTCCTGGAGCGTGATTGCCAGTATCTGCTGGGCTGCGATATGTGCGGGCGTCGGAGGAGCCGTGATTGATTCGACGAAGCCTTCGGACCAGAGGAGAAGCAGCGCCGTGCCGCGGATGAGTTCGGTGTCGCTGCTGGCCAACAGCGTCATGTTGCGGCTGGTACCGGGCCGACGACCCGTGCGCCCCAGCCTCTGGAGCAACGAGGCCACGGTCGTGGGTGCACCCACCTGCAGGACTCGGTCAAGGTCGCCGACGTCGATGCCGAGCTCCAGCGTAGAAGTGGCGACGATCACGCAATCGCGAGCCTCAGCGAACGCGGTCTCCGACCGACTCCGTTCCGACGCGGAAAGACTCGAGTGAGAGACGAAGGTGTCGACGGACAAGTCGCTCAGCCTCACCCCGAGATGTTCCACAGTGCGTCTCGAGTCGGCGAAGACGAGACGTTTCTCTCCCCTGTGCAGAAGCGAGATCACCTTCGCTGCGTTGTCGATCGACCCGACGTAGTCGAGCGCCACGTCCGGGGTCACGGACGACTCAGACGGCGGTGCGATCACATGCCCGCCCTTTCCGGAGGGCGCGTTGGAGCCTCGGAGCCACCCCAGGAGGCTGGGGGCGTTGCCCACAGTGGCGGAGAGGCCGATGCGCTGGATGGACCGGCCGGTCAGATGCGTGAGCCTCTCCAGGACAGCGAGGAGATGCCAGCCCCGGTCGTCGCCCGCAAACGCGTGCACCTCGTCGACGATGACGGCCCGCACGTTCGCCAACAGCACGCGCGGATCCAGAGTGCTGGAGACAAGCATCGCCTCGATTGACTCGGGGGTAGTCATGAGAACGTCCGGTCGCTCCGCGGCGATGCGACGCCGCACGCTTTGGGCAGTGTCCCCGTGCCGCACGGCGGCGCTCCTGCCGAGCCATCTCGCGTAGGAATTGACGCGGTGCTCGAGGTTGTTGAGGAGTGCGCGCAGTGGACAGATGTACAACACCGATGTCCCGGCCCAATCCTCCGACGCCATGCGAGTCAGCATCGGGAACACCGCCGCCTCGGTCTTCCCTCCCGCGGTGGGCGCCAGCAGCAGGGTGTCTTCGCCAGCGATGAGGGGCTCAACCGCGGCGTCCTGCAGCGGGCGGAGATCCTGCCATCCCAGGGAGTTGACGATGTGGTGCTGCACGACCGGATGCAGTGCGTCGAAACCGCTCATCAGTCGGTGTCGAGCTCGATCTCATCGAGCGATGTCGCGCCCCTCGCGGCGTTGCGCTCCACTGACGTGAGTTCTTCCGCGTCGACGGTGAGCGCGTAGTGGGTGCGCGGATCGAAGTCAGGGAATTGGTCTACGCGGTCCAACACGTCACCGACGAGCTTCTTGAGGAATACCCGAGGAGCGACGCCGACCCTGCCGCCCAGCGAACCCGCGACGGCGTCGGCCAGGTCGCCGATGTAATGCTCGTCGATCACCTGCCGGAGGCGTTCGGGATCGTCGGCGCCGTCCGCGTAGAGGTCGCGGACCTTGCCGCCCAGCTCGACGAGGCTCTCGCGGGTGAAGCCCGGGAGCCGCACCTGCACCGCGCGGGGGTTGTCGAAGCGGGCGTCGGTGGTGAAGTCCGTGTGGACGCGCTGCGCCAGCGGCGGCAGGCGTGGGAGACCCGAGGGGCCCTCGAAGAAGGCGGGGGTACCTGTGATCAGGAGGTACAGGCCGGGGTAACGGCCGGAGTCCACCTCGTCGATGAGCTGCCGGAGGGCGTTGAGGGCCTTGTCGCGGACGTCGCCACGCACGCGCTGCAGAGTCTCGACCTCGTCGAGCACGACGAGCAGCCCGGGATGGCCGGCGTCCTTCAGCACCGTGAGGAGGCCCTGGAGGAAGGCCATGGCGCCGAAGTGGTCGAGATCGCCGCGGAGGCCGGCGCTTCGCTTGGCCGAGGCCGCGACGTGCGGCTGGCCGCCGATCCACGCGGCGAGTCCGTCGGCGGTGGCGACGTCACCGGTCAGCGAGGCCGCGCGGTAGCCGCGCAGGGCCTGAGCGAACGCGGGGGTCTTGGTGGAGACGGCCGCGAGCCGCGCCTCCATGAGCCGTTCGACGGCCGCGGACAGTTCGCTGTCCGAGGCGTGGAGCAGCGCGGCATCGGCCTCCGTGGCGTCGGATTCGAGGGTGAAGAGCCAGCCGTCGAGGACGGAGCGGAAGGCGCTGGGCGGGACGGTCGCGGTGTGCAGCGACTCCGTGATCCGTCGGTAGACCGTCTCGAGCCGATGCAGCGGAGTCTCGGTCTCGCTGATCTGGACCTCTGCAGTGGCCCAGCCGAGCCGCAGCGCTCTCTCGGCGAGATGTCGCGTGAAGAAGGTCTTGCCCGAGCCGTACTCGCCCCTCACCGCCTTAAAGACGGCGGATCCACCGGACGCAGCGGCAAGCTCAGAGCCGATCGCCGTACTGAACCGGTCCAACCCCACGGCGAGCAGGTCCAGCCCGTTCGCGGGCACAGTCCCCCGACGCAGGGCGTCGATGACCTCACGACGGCGGCGCGGCGACACCTCAGCCACGTTGTGTCCTTTGGTCAAAGCTCAGGGTCCTGGATGACCTGTGCGAGTCCTTGGAGTTGTCCCACTGCGGCATCTGCCTCCGATAGCAGTTGAACCGTTCCGGATCCAAGCTCAAGCTCGCGCGTCGGTGCCCGGTGAAAGTACGGAAAGGAAGCCTTCTTCCCAGGCTCGCGCTCGACCGTGCCAAACCGTCTGGACGTGAAGCGAGCGGGATCCATGCCGCGAGAGTACCAAGCGAAGTGCCGGTGAACTTTGAGCGTCGCCCCGAAGTTCCAAGTTTCACTCCCGAAAACTTGGAATCTCATCAATCGGGTGCAAGTGGAGTTGGACCGTCGACGGGACCATCCAAGTACTGGGCACCGGAACTTGCACGGCTATCTAGGCGTACCACGCACCGCTCGGCCAGCAGTGAGGCGTCGAGGGTTACGATCTGGGCATCGGGTCGGTGGCGGCGACGCGGTATCACTTCATTCGTAGTAAGGCCACCATGCCCATTCTCGTGAAATGACGCCACCTCGCGGTCGCCAAGTTTTTGCCGCTCAAGGATTGCTAGCTGTTCACCCCGGATAGGTTGGGTACGCGCGCGGCTGGGGGATGTCCCTTGAGCGCGGTGTGGCCTCGGTGGTGATTGTAATGGTGCAGCCATTGGTCGAAGGCGGCGACTCGCTGGGTTTCGGAGGTGTAGGGCTGGGCATAGGCCCATTCCTCGAGCATGACGCGGTTGAACCTGTCGCGCGTCAGACTTAGTGGCAGGGCCGTTATGTAGGTCCTGAAGGAGAGTCCGACATGGGAAGACCACCAGTGATCCCGGTGGAGAAGAAGATCAGGATTGTGTTGAGCATCCTGGCTGGAGAGATGACGATCGCTGAGGCTGCTCGGCGGGAGAAGGTCAGCGAGCAGTCGATCGGTCGGTGGAAAGCAGACTTCCTCGAAGCAGGCAAGGCTGGGCTCGCGGCGGGTAGGTCCGGGCCCTCAACTCGGGAGCAGCAGTTGGAGGCTGAGGTCACGGAGTTGACTCAGGCGTTGGGTGAGGCTGCTGTCGAGATTCGGGTGTGGAAGAAGTCGGCGGAGGGCAGGTTGGGCCCTTCGAGGACCTCGAGGTGATCCGCAGGGAGGCGGGCATGTCGACCGCGAGGTTCGTGAAGCTGATCGACATGCCCGAACGCACGTGGCGCCGGTGGCAGGCCAAGGCCCGTCAGGATCGCCGTCCGAAGGGGCCGTGGCCCCAGCCTGCCCGTAGCGCTGCGCGGGACCTGGTGGTCGGTCATGCGCTGGCCAAGCCGGCGTGGGGGCATCGCAAGATTTGGGCGTTGACCCGCCATGACGGGCACAAGGTCTCTCAGGCGACCGTGCTGCGGCTGCTGCGTGACGAGGGCCTGCTACTGGCCTCGGAATACCAGAAGCAGCGCCGTGAACTCGCCGCTGACCGGAGGGCCGCGTTCGCGAAGATGCCTGATGGCCCGAACCAGGTGTGGCAGTTGGATTTCTCCGAGTTCGAGACCACCGCGGGTGGGACGTGGCGGATCGCAGGATGCCGGGATTGGTACTCGAAGTATGAGCACCCGTGGCATGTCTCACCCACCGGGAACAAGCACGACGCGATCGCCGCGGTCGAGCTCGCGTTGGCTGACTACGAGGCCCTGTTCGGACACCCGTTGGCCGATGCCTGCCCGATCAATGAGATCACTGGTGAGGTGCTGCCCGTGGTCACGATCGTGACCGACAACGGTGGCCCGTTCCGGTCGATCGACTTCGAGTTGTTCATCACCTCGCACCCCGAGCTGAGACACGTCCGGACTCGGGTCAAGAGCCCCGGGCAGAACGGCTCACGCGAACGCGGGTTCGGCACGTTGAAGTACGAACGCTTGTTCCTCGATGAGATCGCTGACGCATTGACTTTGGTCGAACGAGCTGAGGACTACCGCGTCGAGTACAACACCCAGCGCCCTCACGAGGCGATCGCCTGGAACCGGCCCCTCGAGGTCCACCTCGGCCGCGCCAGCGCGACCGTCCCCACCTTTGAACAAGAAGAAATCCTGCCAACTACTTGACGCGGGACAGAAGTAGCCGAGGATGTCCTCAGCGCGGCGTTTCAGGGTACGGCCCAGTTTGCGGGCCTGCGCTCGAAGCTGATCACCGAAGCCGCCCAGCCGACGCTGGACGAGGTGTTGGCCCGGGCCGGCGGGCGCGCCGGCGGATCGCTGCCACTGGCCGACGCGGTAAGCACGTTGCGGTCCGATCGTGCTCGTCATTGACGCCAGCGTCCTGGCCGTCGCCCTTCTCGATGACGGCCAGGACGGTGACACAGTGCGGGACAGGCTGCGCGGTGAACAACTCGCCGCACCCGCACTGATCGACCTCGAAGTGGCCTCGGTGTGGCGCGGCCTGGCACGCGGCGGCCACCTGGACCCGCGCCGGGTCAGGCTTGCTCTTGACGACCTGCAGGAACTGCCACTCCAGCGCGTCGAGCACACCTCGCTGCTGGTTCGCTGCTGGGAACTGTGCGACAATCTCACCATCTACGACGCCGCCTACGTTGCCCTCGCCGAAGCACTCCAGGCGCCCCTGCTCACCGGCGACAGGCGCCTCGCACGATCCACCGGCCCACGCTGCACCATCGAGGTCGTCAAGACCCATCGTTGACGTCGCGGTTGCCGCGCAGATCGAGGATCTGATGCTTGCGCTTCAGGCCTCCTCGGTGGCCCTTATGGCACCGCCATGGATCCCGCGCGGAAGCGGCATGTAGATGACTTCTTCGGTCGACCGAGAACCAGCGTCATTGAGTGGTGCGTCCACCTCGTCGCGGTAGAGCGGAGCCTCTTCCCCGTACCGCACCCGCCGCACCCGGCCCGGGAACGCGCTGGCAAGGGCATGGGCCACCCGATCGGAACAGCCGACGGTGAACTCGATTTCCTCGTCGACCTCGCACGCCAAGCACCAACCTTGATCCGCGGGCCACACCAGGTGAGGCGGGACATAGATACCTGGCGTCTCTCCCCAAGCCAGCGCCGGAGCATCACGCAGCATCTCGAGAGGGCCGGTGAAGAGCAGCATCTCTCGGTTGGGAATCTCCAGGCGCGGCGCTGAAGGTGGGTTCGGGTGGCCGTTCCAGCCTTCCCACACGGCCACGTTGCCCCTGTCCGGCGTGGACGTGTGGGAGGCCAAGGTGACCAGAGCTGCGCGGACGGTGTCTTCCTCCTCGTCGTCTTCTGCGAAGGCGACGCGCACATAGACGTCAAACCCCGGCGGCCCATAGCGCACGAGATGCCACCACCAAGCACCTGATTGCAGCAGCCACTCAGCCGACTTCGCGTCGCTCGCGGGCACTATGTTCGTCACCCCAACCAGTCTGCCCCACAGACCGTCGTGCGCTCATGATGCCGCAAGGCGCGATCCCTACTGGGAGCCGGACCTTAGAAGGCGCCACGCGCGGGTTGGGCGGCCGTGCGCACTCGGTGTGGTCGGCTCAGGGACGAAGCCACAGCGCCGGTGGAGATGCACGGCATCGAGTTGACCGTCCTCGAACTCGTTGATCGCCGCTGCTGCTTCAGTGTCTTGCCAGATCCGTTCGAGCAGGTGATTCATGAACCTCATGCCAAGCCCAGTTCCACGTCGAGCAGGTATCACGTTGAGCCCGATGTGAGCCGTGCCGTCGGAGTGGAGTTCGTAGTGGACATGGCCCAGGAACTCGCTGGTCTCATCTTCTTGAACGAAGTAGTAACCCTGCTCTGATGCCGGACGCGCGAGCCGCGCCTCGAATGCCGGCCAGGCACCCTCGGGCCGGTCGATACAGCCTGTGGCAGGGTTA
The DNA here is from genome assembly GCF_054552775.1 of Tessaracoccus zhenghani. Taxonomy (NCBI): domain Bacteria; kingdom Bacillati; phylum Actinomycetota; class Actinomycetes; order Propionibacteriales; family Propionibacteriaceae; genus Tessaracoccus; species Tessaracoccus zhenghani. Next base: position 2,542,625 of record NZ_CM137275.1, read on the forward strand.
TACCCAGCGTAGGAGAGAGGCCAGCCGGCGTTGTAGGCCATCATTTCTGGATCAAGCAGCCATGCCTGCCGGATCGTGAACTCCTCTGGCGATGGAACGTGAAGCCGAAGCACGTCGTCAGGCTAGCAAGTGTGCATCCTTGACGCCTCCGAGGAGGTGGTACAGACATGCGTGATGCCGCCGCAGATCGATCGCATGGGCGGAGGGTTGCTCACGGCCTTACGGAACGTCGTGCTTCGCGGCCCGTGTCCAGTTCGCACTTTGCTCGAATCGCTTCTTCAACCGTGAACCCGTGGTGGTGCGCTACCACTGCGGCGGCCAGCACGACATCTGCCAACTCATGCATGATGGCCTTTCGGTCGGGGTCACTTCGGCTGCACACCTCGACAAGCTCGATCGACTCCTCTGCAACCTTCCGTGCGCTCGCGCCGCTTGGCATCGGGATGCCTCTCTCCATCAGGTAGAGGTCCAGGAGGGCAAGGATCGAGCTCACTTCTGGCACGCTACCCGATCAGATCGCGTCTGCACGCTCTTGCCGCGCCCTGTGCATTGAGCCGGGCACCCTGACCCGGGCTCGGTACGGAGTCGCGGAACCCTTGCAAGCGTCGTCGTCGGGCCTATCAAGCCACCGCGAGGCACGTACAACCGTCAGGGGCGAGTGGGTGCGGGGGGGTCAGCCGACGTTGCTCCCGAGCTCCTTACGCTCGCTCGCTTCTGCGATGCCGCTCGCGAGTGCACCGATGAGTTCGGCGACGTCCGCGGGTGACAGCCGGACCGTCGCCTGGCAGGTGTTGTCCTCCCAGATGGACAAGACGTTCCTGCTGGTCTCGGAATGCGTCGAGACGCGCAGCACACGGCCAGCACGGTCGCGTCCTTCAAGTGAGATCCCGCGCCGGGGCAGTGGCGAGACGGTCATCTTCCGAGAATGCCACCGGAGGCGCGCTGTGTGAAGGCACTGACGGGTGTCGGTTGCGTCGCACACGCTCGCTCATGCCGCGCTCGGCACCCGAGCTCCCGAAGCGCACGCTGCCCTCTTGCGATCACTGATGACGACGTGCTCCCAATTGAAACCCGACAACTCCGCTTACGACGAGCGAGCCGGCGAAGACCAGGGCTAAGCCCCAGACTTGTTCGGGCTGCAGAACCAGGGTGGTGGACCACGGTTGGTCCGCAAGAGGGGCGTAGGCGAACCACCCGAAGGAACTCGGGTCCGGTCCCGTGAGTGCGAAGGTGATGATGCCTGCAACAGTGAGAGCGGCACCGATACCGCCCAGGACCAACTGCGGTACTGCTCGTGTGTTCGCCATGGACAGCAGTGTGGCATGCGCTGGGCGCACCGCTGCTGGCGGCAACTGCAAAGGCACTCATCTGCCGCGACACGTCCCGGCAACTGGGTGTCGTGATCGTCTCGGTCGACTACCGCCTCGCCCCGCGACACCCCTTCCCCGCCGCCCTCCACGACTCGGGCTGGAAGATCCCTCAGTGCTCCTGCCCGCGCCGCAACTGCGGCTGACCATCGCGTTCTGGCCGATCTTCAGCGGCCTGGCGCTCGCGGCCGTCGCGGCGGCCTTCCGCTACGGCGAGGAACTCCAGCGCGACACGGCAGGGCTCGTCTGATGGTCCCGGCCGAGCCTGAGGAGGACACGGGCATCCACTGTCGTCTCGACGCGCTCCTCGCAGACCGCGACATGACTCTGACCCGGTTGAGCGAACTGGTGGGGGTGAGCGTGGTCAACCTCAGCGTGCTCAAGAACGACCGCGCCCGGGCCGTCCGCTTCTCCACGCTCCGGGCCATCTGCCGGGTCCTCAACTGCGAGGTGGGCGATCTGCTGGTCCTCGACGAGCCGCGACGCCGAGCCGGTTCCGGCGCCTACTGAACACGAGGGCTCCAACGTGGGGGCCGAGGAAGATTTCGATGACCGAGTTCAGCATCAGCACCATCGATGCGCAGGAGGCGGCGGCGGTACGGCGGAACGTGCCCACGACGGAGCTCACGACGGCGTTCGACACCGGCTTCTCGCAGGTGACGAGGGCCGTCACCGAGCAGGGCGCCACCGTCACACGATCACCCCACCCGGGGCAGTCCGGAGACCACGACCAGCACGTTCTGTGCGGTGGGGGATCTGGTGACCCTGGCCACCCCGAGATCGACGACCGCGTATGTCTATGATCCGCGAATCGGCGCGTCGGGCGTCTTGAGACGGAATCCCCAACATCCGCACATGCCGCGGTTGGTTCGTCGCGGTGGTCTCCATCCCCTGCCGTGCTTCAGGTGGTGATTGCTGGTTCTCCCCGTAGGAGCAGTGAGAGGATGTAGAGGATCCTGCCGGTCCACGCAACAATGACTGGGTGAATGCAGATGACCTGGCCGCCCGCTTTCAAACCGACATGAAGCACGCAGTCGACCTCATGGCCCGGGAACTCCACTACCATCCTACGGTCTTCATACGGATGCTGAGCGACTACGGAGCGGTAGGAGCCGCTAAGCGCCTGCTGGCCACAACGGGCTATCAATACGGCTTCGAAAAATTGTTCGCAAACCACCGGCTCGACTACTCCGTCGAGGCCTTCGTCATTCTGCCTTGGTACCAGCCGCTCTTCACGCCCGCCGAGATTCAGACCGCCGAAGACAGGCTGGGTCTGGCTGAGTTCGACGTGGCCGCCTACCTGGCTAGGGTAAGGGCACCGGATTGGGCTTGATGGCCATACCATTCCGCGGGGCCAGCAGTCTCAGGTCCCGTGTGAGTGTGCAGACGGAGGTCCCTCGGCTCCAACGTTATCCTTTGGGAAGCGGCACTGTCAGGGCTGGCCCAGGCCCAACGGAGTGGAAAGGGGCGGGTATGGCGTCTCCAGGTACGTGGCACGAAAGCCAGCCGACCAAGAAGGTCGACTGGACCGAGGCAACCAACGCCTGGGCCGAAGCCACGCTGCCCGAGCTCGAGCAGATCGCCTCCGTCTTCGGAGGTTCCATCACTTACGAGGACCTCGCTGCAGCGATCCAGGAGCGGACCGGGTACCGAACCAAGATGCTGCTGGCCAACTGGATCGGTCAGGTGCTCGAGGTGGTGCTGCTGCGCACCCTCCGTGAGGGACTCCCTCCACTTACCGCGTTGGTGGTGCGCAAGGAGACGGGCGGGGTCGGTGACGGTTACTACAACCGGAACCACCCCCAAGGAACCATCAGCGACAAAGCCCTCTTGCAGCAAATCGCCGCCGAGGACAGATTGGCCTGTTACCGCGCATATGCGCCATCAGTTCCTGAGGATGCAGTCCCCAAAATGACTGACCTCTATGTCCAGAGACATTCTCTGATGGGCAAACCAAAGATCGAGCGTCCCGAGCATGTATGCCCCACCTGTCATCTCGTTTTGCCGCTAAGCGGGCGATGCGACACCTGCGATTAAGACGTGGGACATGGCCTGTTCGGCAGTGTATTGGCGCCCGAGGAGCGCGACAACGTGGCGGTTGACCGACGCATGCCTCAGCTCAGTCGCCCGCCTCCGGGGTTTGGCACTCACTCTCATGCCGCGCCGGGAACGGATCCCTCAAAGGACGTCCGCGGCTGCGCGGGCCTCGCGGTCGATCTTGCGATGGGTGAAGATTTCGCTGCTGGGTTTCCGAGGGACTTTCAGCACCGTCACGTGTGGCGTGTGCGACCTGACGAACGTTCCTAGGCGTACCGCGTGGTCAACCAGGCGTCGCTCTGATCGCTGCGTAACAGCTAGCGTGCAGTCATGGCGCAATTCACTCCGAAGCTACGGCGGCTCTTGTTGGACTACTTGACGGATGTTCCTGCTCGTCAGATTGAGGCCTTGTTCGAGGACAACGGGATCAGCTTGGGACCTCCCCAAGACAGCGGAGACGACACGAGTGTGCGACGAGGACTCGTGCGCCAATACCTGGCAGGAGTGGACCTCACTTCCATCGAAGATAGGGCGAAGCTGACCACGGTCCTCAGCGACGTCATGCAGGAGATTGGCCTGCGCTCGAAGAGCGGCGATAGCTACTACGACCTGCAACCAGTCAGGGACAAGTGGAGCACTACCCTGACGCAAGCGGGGTTCGACGTCGGGAAATGGTCGTACGCGGTTACCGATCCCGGGGCAGGACGCAACGCCCCCTCCCTGAGCGCCGCAGCGCTGTCGGCGTTGGACGATCCATCGGCGATCCTCGACCATCTGAACCGGCTGTCGGACACGGCGGACTCGGATCCTCGACTCGCCGTGAGTACCGCCAAGGCGCTCATCGAGTCTACCGCCAAGTGTGGGGTCTGCTGCACGGATAGGTGACAGTTTCTAGTCACGCAGCCAGGTCGGCTGGTGTGGTCATGATTGTCTCGAATTCAACAGGGGTCAAGCGGCCGAGTCGGGACTGTCGCCGACGGCGGTGGTAGGTGCGTTCGACCCAGGACACGATCGCGATCCGCAGCTCCTCACGGGTGGCCCAGGATTGGCGGTCGAGCACGTTCTTCTGCAGCAGACTGAAGAACGATTCCATGGCGGCGTTGTCACCAGCCGCCGCCACCCTTCCCATCGATCCGAGCAGGTCGTGACGGGTCAGGGCCCGCAGGAATTTCCTGGAACGAAACTGGGATCCTCTGTCGCTGTGGACGATGCAGCCGGCGACGTCGCCGCGGCGGGCCACGGCACTGTCGAGGGCGTTCACCGCGATCCGGGACTTCATCCTGGAGTCGATTGAGTAGCCGACGATGCGGTTGGAGTAGACGTCCTTGATCGCACACAGATAGAGCTTGCCCTCGCCGGTCTTGTGTTCGGTGATGTCGGTCAACCACAACTCGTTCGGCCTCTGGGCAGTGAATTCGCGCTTGACGAGGTCGTCGTGGACGGCGGGGCCTGGACGGGGGCTCTTGCCCTTCTTCTTGCCGAACCGGCTCCACCACCGGTTGGAGTGGCAGAGCCGCCACGCGGTGCGATCGGCCATCGGTTCCCCGGCGTCACGGGCTTCGTCGGCCAGCAGCCGGTGCCCGAACTCCGGATCATCGCGGTGGGCGTCGAACAGGGCGTTGGCGCGGTAGGCAGCCACGACCTCGCTTTCGGGGATGGGTGCGTTCAGCCACCGGTAGTAGGGCTGTCTTGCGAGCTTGAGTACCCGGCACGTCACCGTGACGGGGATACCGTCGGCGGCGAGCTCCTTCACGAGCGGGTAGTACCTTTTCCCGGCAGGTTCGCCTGCGACAGATACGCCGCCGCGCGGCGCAGGACCTCGTTCTCCTGCTCCAGCAACCGGATCCGCTTGCGGGCCTCCCGCAACTCCGTGGCCTCTGCGCGGGTCTGGCCGGGCTTGGCGCCGGTCTCGACGTCGGCTCGTTTCAGCCATTTCTGCAGGGTCATCGGGTGGACTCCGAAGTCTTTGGCGACCTGTTCGATCGTCACTCCGGGTTCACGGTTCCGAGCGACACGAACGACGTCGTTGCGGAACTCGTCAGGGTAGGGCTTGGGCACGATGGCATCCTTCCAGACCTGCCCCATAGTTGGGGGCAAGCCAGATCAGATGTCACCTACTCATGCAGCAGACCCGGTGGTGGAGGTCCCGGGGATGGTCGGAACGCGGATGTGTTCACCTTGGCCAAGGGGCTCGCTTGCCAAGGCGTCCCGCTGGGCGAAGCCGAGGCCCAGCTCCAAGAACGCAACAATGCGCTCCCTGAGCCCCTTTCCGAAGTCGAGGTGGCCAGGGCAGTTCGCTCAGCCTTCAAGTCCAGGCGAGGCAGTAACCCATACCTCCAAAGGCTTGCGCGGAAAGGAGGAAGCAGGAACACGGAGGCTCAACAGACTGCACGAAGCAGGAATCTCCAGAAGGCCGACACCGTGCGGCATGAGCGTGCAGGGCAACGGTTCGACTTCGTCCTGGAGCATTGGACGCTTTCCGATGCTGAGCTGGCGTTGGAGTTGGAAGTTGACCCAAGAACCATCAGGCGCTACAGGCAAGATGCCAAGCGAACCGGACTAGTTCCTGTTTAAGATAGTGAGGAGGGGCACTCTTGAGGGGGTGCCCTTCTTCACTCTTGTAGCGGCTCTTCCCTCAGACCCGTGAGACGCAGCAAGGCCTCGATGCCTGATGCATATTCCCTGTACTCAGCAAATGTCCAGCCGTCACTGGCCAAGCGTTCGATGCAGATCGTGCAGAATCAGGCTCAGGAAGTCGCCGTGAACTTCACGACATGTTCTGAGCCAGGGCCAGTCTCTTCAGAGAATCGCCAACCTTCCCACTCGTCACCGTCTTGGAGCTGCGAAGCCGACCCGGGGTATCCGGTGGCCTCGACCAAACACTCAGTGTCGAGGAGGAATACCATCCCCAGCACCAATCCCTCGACGTCGCCGTCCTTGAACTCACCGTCGCGCTCCAAGTTGTCGACCGCGCCGTCAGACTGGCTCACGGCCCGCGCGTTATCCCCCTTGAGCTCGACCGAGACGGTGTTTCTGTTGAGCTGTACCAACGGGCCGTTCTCAGCTTCAGACCGCACGCAAGCTTCGTAGGCAGCCTCTGCCGCCGCATTTTCGGCACCGCCACACGCCACCAGAGTCATGATGAAGGGCAGGACCAAGACACTTCGAATCAGTTTCATGACCGCACCCTATCCGCGCCCACTGACAGCTTTGCTCTCAGCCCTAGAAAGCACTCAGAAGGCGCGGCATGGCGCATTAGAGCGGCCTTCCGCCCATCCCCTTAGCCCAAGCCCCAAGCATTGCCAGTTCGTCTAATCGCGGAGCACCGGTCACAAACAAAGCAAACGGATGGGCGGCCTACCCTAATAGTCGCTGGCGTAGTCGTCGGATGCGTAGAGTGCCTTGGCGTCTTGCGCTTGCATGATCGCTTCGCGGACGAACTCATGAGTCAGGTCGAGGATTCGGAGCTTGCCCCCAATCTCGGCTACCGATTCGATGCGTCGGAACTCGTGACCGTAACGTTCCGCGAAGTCCGCGAGGCCACGGAGTTTGGGGAGGGCATCGGAGAGGTGGTGGCCGTGGGGGTCTACGAGATCGGCAACGATGGTGCCGTCGGTGTTCTGGCTGAAGAAGATGAAGTCGGGGCGTAGCGCCTTCCAGTCGCCGCTGGGGTCCTTGTAGGCGATAGCCATGGACTCCTTCGATGCACGAGCGGGGTTGCGGTACCAGCCTTTGAAGCCGGGCTGCTGCATCTCGGAGTCGAGCACTTGCGTTTCCCACGAGTTGAGGTCGACGGGAACAGTGCCGTCCAACGCTGCCATGAGGTGCATCGAGCGCGTCGGCAGGAGTATCTCGGTGCCGTCGGCTTCACGGGCTTTGCTCTCCGCTTGGGCGGCCTTCGGCACGGTCAGCGAGATGCGTTCGGGCTTGGTGGACATACCCTCGATGCGGTCGTACTCAGCCTGCTGCTCATCCGGCAAGCCCTTACGGGCCACGCGGGTCTCGGCTAACCACTTCCTCGCCCTCGCGTCAGCCTCATTCTCCACACCATCGGCGATCTCGGGGACCCTGGCCAGTGCCGCGACTTCTACATGGGCATCCAGAAGGTCGGCTTCGCCTGCGTCGGGGCCAGCGATGTGGTCAACGTAGGTAGAGCAGAGCGCGGGGCTCAGGACGCGGTTTGCTTCTCGATAAGAATCCTCGATGGCCCTCGGGTCCGCGCTCTCTGCGAAGGAGGAGTAGGAGAAGCCGCCAGTCATCTTGGCGCGGGCTTCTTCACCGCGCATCGTCAGGACGTCCTTGCGCGCCTTGTCTAGCCTCTTCTTGTGCTGCACGGCACGACCGTCCAAGGCGGCGTGGAGGTGCGTATGCGCCTTCTCCACGGCTTCTTCGATCAGCCCGTCCTTCGACAATGCGGTAGCCAGGGCTGTCAGCCGGCGGATGGGCTTGACGTGCTGCTTCGGGATCGTGACGGTCGGCAACTCCGCGAAGCAGTCCCACACCGCCGGATCGACGGCAGGATTCGGGAACAGCTCCACAGGATCGAACAGGACGCGCCGCCCTTCGCCACCGCTGCTGCCTTCTTCGATGTCGTCCTTGGCCGTTGCTCCCTTCATCAGCATCGCAGCTACCCCGGTGGCGGTCTTGCGGTCGAAGAACGGCAGGACGCAGTCCACGGAGTTCAGCAACTCGTTGCCGGGAATCCTCCGCGCCAGCGGGGTACGAATCATCCGGCCGAGCAACTGCGTGATGTGTGTGCGATCCGCTGCAGGGCGGAAAGAAGCCAGCACTTCAGCCCGGGGACAATCCCAACCCGTGGAGATGGCGCTCTTCGCCAGGAGCACTCTGATGTGCTTGGCATCCTGCACCTGCTGGGGCTTGATGTACGGCACCGACTGCATACCCACAGTGAGGTCCTGATGCTCTCCGAAGACGTTCGCCATAGCATCTGCGGGTAGTCCAGGCCAGGTCTCGTAGATCGTGTCGAGTGTTCGCACCAGCGTCTCGTCGGTCGGCTTGTCACCCACCTGCACCACGAGCAGCGGCACCACCGCTTCAGTGTCACCTTGCTCGAAGGCGTACTGTTCCCAGGACAAGGTGGAGGCCTTGATCTTCTCCACCGCGCGCCTCAGCAGCACCGTGTCGAAGGTTCCCTTCTCCGCAGGGATCGAAAACACGATGTCATCCTTCGCTGGAAGGTATGACGGCCAGCTCAGTGCGGAGCCGGGCGAGCATCTCGCCCACCGGGTCGGGTACCTCTGGGGAGACGGCGGCAGCGTCGTGGGCCTCCGCGATCCACTTCTTCGCATCGAAAGCTCCGACTCTCGTGCCCTTGCCGGTCCGCACGACGACGGCGCGCGGCTCCGTGTGAGACTGGCGCACCAGGACCACGGGATGACGGCCCTCGTGCCCGAGGATGGGATAGGTACCGTCAGGGACCTCTTCGGAGAGAGCCACCACGAGATCAGGACCGGCGTCCGGCTTGAAGTCGTCGTGGGGCACGTTCAGCACCCACACGGCCGCCCAGCTGGGCCAGTTGGTTGGGAACGTGTCACCTCGCGATGTCGCGCGTCAGACTTAGTAGCAGGGCTGTTATGTAGGTCCTGAAGGAGAGTCCGACATGGGAAGACCACCAGTGATCCCGGTGGAGAAGAAGTCCAGGATTGTGTTGAGCATCCTGGCTGGAGAGATGACGATCGCTGAGGCCGCTCGGCGGGAGAAGGTCAGCGAGCAGTCGATCGGTCGGTGGAAAGCAGACTTCCTCGAAGCAGGCAAGGCTGGGCTCGCGGCGGGTAGGTCCGGGCCCTCGACCCGGGAGCAGCAGTTGGAGGCGGAGGTCACTGAGCTGACTCAGGCGTTGGGTGAGGCCGCTGTCGAGATTCGGGTGTGGAAGAAGTCGGCGGAGGGCAGGTTGGGCCCTTCGAGGACCTCGAGGTGATCCGCAGGGAGGCGGGCATGTCGACCGCGAGGTTCGTGAAGCTGATCGACATGCCCGAACGCACGTGGCGCCGGTGGCAGGCCAAGGCCCGTCAGGATCGCCGTCCGAAGGGGCCGTGGCCCCAGCCGGCTCGTACGGCTGCGCGGGATCTGGTGGTGGGTCATGCGCTGGCTAAGCCGGCGTGGGGGCATCGCAAGATTTGGGCGTTGACCCGTCACGCCGGTCACAAGGTGTCCCAGGCGACCGTGCTGCGGCTGCTGCGTGACGAGGGCCTGCTACTGGCCTCGCAGTACCAGAAGCAGCGCCGTGACCTCGCCGCTGACCGGAGGGCCGCGTTCGCGAAGATGCCTGATGGCCCGAACCAGGTGTGGCAGTTGGATTTCTCCGAGTTCGAGACCACCGCGGGTGGGACGTGGCGGATCGCAGGATGCCGGGACTGGTACTCGAAGTATGAGCATCCCTGGCATGTCTCACCCACCGGGAACAAGCACGACGCGATCGCCGCGGTCGAGCTCGCGTTGGCTGACTACGAGGCCCTGTTCGGACACCCGTTGGCCGATGCCTGCCCGATCAATGAGATCACTGGTGAGGTGCTGCCCGTGGTCACGATCGTGACCGACAACGGTGGCCCGTTCCGGTCGATCGACTTCGAGTTGTTCATCACCTCGCACCCCGAGCTGAGACACGTCCGGACTCGGGTCAAGAGCCCCGGGCAGAACGGCTCACGCGAACGCGGGTTCGGCACGTTGAAGTACGAACGCTTGTTCCTCGATGAGATCGCTGACGCATTGACTTTGGTCGAACGAGCTGAGGACTACCGCGTCGAGTACAACACCCAGCGCCCTCACGAGGCGATCGCCTGGAACCGGCCCCTCGAGGTCCACCTCGGCCGCGCCAGCGCGACCGTCCCCACCTTTGAACAAGAAGAAATCCTGCCAACTACTTGACGCGGGACAGTTTTGATCCTGACTCCGGTAGCAGGATCGGTCCATCGCAGGGGTGGGCAGCCGTAGCGCCTGATGACCTTGTGGACCGTCGAGGGGTTTAGGTGAAGGTGGTAGGCGATCCGGGCCGGGCCCCAGCGCTTGGTGACACGCAACCCGACGATCCGGCGTTCCGTACGTTGCGGGAGTTGATGCGGGCAATGCTTCGGGCGGGAGGTTTTGTCGACCATCGCGTCTGGGCCGTCTTCGCGGTAGCGCTGGGCCCAGCGGCGGGCGGTATTGACAGCGACGTCGAAGCGTTCGGCAGCTCGGCGCAGTGTCCAACCGTCGTCGACGACCAGTTTCGCCAGTCGCAGACGTCCGGTTTCGGTCAAGATCGCGTTACGGTGGGGCATGGAAGACCTCTGTTTCGTGAAATGGGTTCTGTCGTAAGTCCCACACTTCACTCAGAGGTCTTCCCCTATGTCCAGCAGACCCGCCGCGCGTACTCAATCTCCGTGGTCAGTACAGCTAGCCATCGACCCAGGCTGATCCGTCCGGCCCTATTGTTGGCACTGGGGCCCGTTGCGTCCCCAAGCCGCTGTGGCTTGGAGGGAGCACGCGAGGGTAGAGAGTCGAGGCTGAAGTGCCACTTCCTGTTCTTGTCGCAGGCGTCGCGATAGCTGTGAGCGTGCTCGGGGGCGGTGCAGCTGCAGTGGATGGCGGACTGCGGATGAGGAGGGCGAAGGTGCTGGTGGCCTCGGCCGAGGGGTTGTATGGGGACGCTCTTGAGGAGTTCAGAGCGGTCGAGCGGTGCGTCCAGGACCGCGCCCGCTCCTATGGCGAGAAGCAACTCCGGGTCCAGGTTGAGACGCTCGGGGCGTGGGTGGAGTGGCTCGAGAGCAACGAGCATCTGGTCAACTTGGTTGATCGGTCAACGCTCGACGGCGTCGAAGCTGAGATGCCCAACATCCCGGAACTCAAGGCTCAGGTCGTGCAAGGCGTGAAGCTGCTCAGCGGCGGAACAAGTGCAGCTGTCGGTGCGGTCGCGGCTTATCAGACAGCAATCTGGGGCGTAACTAGCTTCGCGGCCGCGAGTACGGGCACTGCGATCAGCGGGCTGAGTGGAGCTGCCGCCACCAACGCGACCTTGGCGTGGCTTGGCGGGGGCACGATCGCTGCGGGAGGCGGCGGAATGGCTCTCGGAGCCATTATGTTGACGGGGATTGCAGCCGCGCCGGCAGCATTGATCGGGGGCTTCACATTCGGCATCCAGGGCCACCGAGCGATGACGAAGGCAACTGAGATCGATGCGTGTGTCGCGAAAGCAGTGGCCGAGATGCGTCTGAAGCAATCTCTTCTTGCCGAGATCCCAACCCGGATCGATGAGTTGGAGGTCGTCCTGGACGACACCAATCGCCGTGCCGTCGAGGCTCTGGAAGTGCTGAAGGGCCACGCATTCGATCCTCAACTCCATTTGGAACAGTTCCAGCAGACCGCGCTACTAATGCGCGCTGTGGGCGAGATTCTCAGCACTCGCATCTTGGATCGCAAGGGTGAACTGACTGCGGAGTCACTGAAGGTTAGGGAGAAGTACACACAATGAACAATGGCAAGAGTGTCAAGGTTGTTAATCCCAGGATGGCAGCGGCGAATGTTTCCGCTTTCGACGCCGTCACTGTGCTCAACGAAATCGTGAACGCTGCTCAGGACTACTTGAACACCCGGCAGGAGGAAGCCACCAAACAGGCGGCAATCCGTGCCCGCAAGGAAGTGGAGCTTAGAGAGATCCACGACAAGAGCGCACTGTTCATGACCTACCTCCACCGGAGCTTCGATGAGAGACAGCGGAACTTCGAAGAACTGTTCGCCGCGCTCGACAAGGCGATGGAGACGGGGGGAGACGTCGGATCCGTACTTGGAGCAATCACCACGCTTGCGGCGTCCGGCCCGTTCAAGGACCTCCATGACATTGAGCTTGTACGCCGCAATCTCAGCGACCCGGACCACGTCTGGACGGTCTAGCAGGGCTTCGGATCACACCCGGACTCCGTACTGCTCAGCAAGCAGGGCGACGTCGAGGGCGACGGCCTGGGTGGTGGGGTCGGTGGCGACGACGGGGTAGCCCTCCACGTTGAGCAGCTTGGACACCTGGCTCATCACCATCGCGACCCTGTTGGCAGGCACGCCCAGCAAGGTCGCGGCGCGGGTGGCGCTGAGGCGGCGATCAGGCGTCGAGGCGAGAGCATCGACGAGGGCGGCGATCGCGTCGTCGGTCACGGCAACGCGTCCGACGAGCTTCTTCTGAGTTCGGTACGTCGTCGATTCGACGAGCGCTCGGCCCGCGCCGCCGGCGACGGAGGGTTCCGGTACGGAGGAGAACAGGTCTGGCTGCGGGACGTCCGGCACCTCGGCGGGTGCCGAGGGGGCCGCGACAGGGATCGTGGGGGCGCCGGTCAGGTCCCACCACGATGGCTCAGCTACCGGGGCGGCGGCGAGCTTGTGGGACAGGGTCGATGGCGCCAGCAGCGCGACCGGAACCACGACCTCGGCTGGGGCCGCGCCGCCGTGGTAGCCGGCCTGAAGGGCGGAATACCTGATGCGCTCGTTCACGGCGAGGACTGCCTGGTGCCCCTCGGAGAGCACTCGGGGGCCAGAGACGAACAGCTCGTCATCGGAGGCGGGAGTGGAAGGGGAGCGATGGCGCCCTCCAAGCCCGATGCCGCGTTGCGTCCCGCGGCGGCGCTCAACCACATGGCCGTGATCACTGGTCAGCACTACCAGCCGGCCGGCGGCTCGAGCGGAGCGGAGGAGAGGACCAAGGTGTTTGACGGTCTCCGCGGTCCAGTCGGTCCCCGCGGGATCGTTTCGATTCAAGGCGTCGTCGATGGTGTTGAGGACGCATCCGACAAGGCGGTGCCGGTCGGTGTCGGCGATAGCGAGGCGGACGTCGTCGGCGATCGCGAAGCCCTGCCGGCCGGTGTCGAGGCCCTTCTTGTGGAAGAGCGGGGCCTCACCCAAGCCCCTCGCCGAGGTGAACGCCGCGAAGTTGCGGCGCTCGGCGTCCTGCTGGCCGCTCGTCAACCGACCAGCCAACAGCGAGGAGCGGCTCATCTCCGTGACGCTGGGCAACACGGCCAGGGCGGGCGTGCGCAGGTCGGCCCCGGGGAGGAGACACTCGACCATTCCGAACTCCACCTCGGTGGTGGCGTGCTGGATGATCTCGGTGGCCACGCCGGCGCTCATCCCGTCGAGCACCAGCAGCAGCGTCGGATACTCGCGGGCCAGGGGCGCGACGATGTCGGGCAGCACCTGCTCCAGGCCACGCACCCCGGCGAGCGAATCACCGCAGCCCTCGCGGGCCAGGGCGGTGGCGAACTCCAGGTCATGGGCGTCGCGTCGCTTCTCGACCGCGCGCAGCACAGCCTCGAGCGCCGAGGCGAGTCCGGGATCGTCGACCCCCGACTCGGCGTCGTTGACGGCCGAGTCCACCCAGGCGTCGACCAGCAGGTGACGATCGGCCAGAGCGGCGAGCGCCGAAGGCGACTCGTCGTCGGAGGTGGCGGTCAGCCAGCGCACCAGCCGCACCCCGGCGCGGGCCGGGGCAACGCGGGTGTCGCCGTCGACCAACTCGTGCTCGGCGACTCGCGCCCACGCCGACTCCAGGGCGGAGGTGTCGCCGTCGGCGCCGTGGCGCAGGGCCGCGGCCAGGCCGCGGAGGCGGTGGGTGAGGCCGGAGCGCAGGAGGGTTGAGGCCTCGGTGAGGTGCTGGGCTTGGGCGGCGCTGAGGAGGTCGTCGGCCTGGGTCAGGAGCGCGGCGCCGGTTCGGGCGGTTGAACTCGCGCCCAGCAATCCTGACAGCACGACGCGGGAGAGGCGGCCGGCCGCGGCGAGCGACTCGCGGGGCACCGATCCCCAGCGGTGCTGGAGCCGAGCCAGGGCGAGCTCGGCCTCGTGCCGGTCGCGGGCGTTCAGCAGGCAGTCGACGGCGACGCCCAACGGTACGAGGTCGGTGACGGTGCCGGTGCGCAGGAGCGCGGCCACGAAGGGTGCGGCCTCGCCGGAGGAGTCGGCCACCCAGTCGAGGATGGCGTCGACGGTGGTCTCCCCGGCCCTGCTGCGGAGCCGGGCGATGGCGGCGGGCAGCGAGGCGTCGGTGGACCAGTGGAGGACGGCGATGAGGTCGACTGGCCCGGCGGGCAGTCCCAGCTCGGAGCGGGCCGCCGACGACAGCGCGTGGTCGCGGGTCAGGACACCGGCGGGGGCGGGCGGCCAGCCGTCCGTCGGTGCGAGCTCGAGGAGACCGGAAGCCACGTCGCGGGCGTTGCCGAGGCTGAGGAGGCGGGCGTCGACGCTGTGCGCGGAGAACGACTGCTGCACGGCCTGCCAGGGATCGGGGTGGCGGAGCCGCTGCCAGATGAGGTGGGACAGGAGGCCGGCGCCGAGGTCGTCGTCGCTGCGGTCGGTGACCACGACGAGCCAGCCGGCGGGGTCGGCTCTCCGGATGGCCTCACGGAGGGCCAGCGCCGAACCGGCCGGGACGATCCGCACGCCTTGACCGCCGAACTGGAACGTGGTCTCGCGGGTGGCCTCGGGGCGGGCCCGCACCCCGATCACCCCGTGCGAGTAGTTTTTGTGGCGGGCCTGCTCGATGAACGCGCGCGCGATGGCTGGGGTGACCGCGGCGCTGGCGGCGACGTCAACCGTCATTCGACCCGCCACTCCACGACGACGTTCTGATCCGGGTGCTCGTCGACGAACTCACGCAGCTGCTCGGACACCCGGGACAGGCCGCCTCTCCCGCGGAAGCGGGTGCGCCCGCCCGTTGGAATCGTCTTGCCATCGTCATCCCCTCCGCGTGGGTCGGTGACTTGCGGCACAGGGTTGCCCCGGGCGAGCCAGTCGAACAGCTCTCGGTCCGCGTTCGTGATGGCGGGCGCCAGCTGGGTGGTGAACTCGTCGGCCAGGAGCGCCTCGCGCAGCCGGGTCAGGATCCCGGCGGCCTCGTCGGCCCGCTCGCCCTCGCCAGAGAAGGCGGTGATGAGGGGCTCGAAGCGGTGCCAGTCGTAGCCGGTCACCTTCGCCGCGACAGCGCCCGCGCTCGCCAGCGACCGGCCGGTGGCCGTCGCCTGGGGGATGTCTGCGGCCGCGAGCCGCTTGATCAGCGGCAGCCCGTTCAGCCCTCGCAGCACCTCGCACAGGTCGGCGGCGACGCGAGCGGTGGCCAGCCGCTCGTTCGCCTGCGACTCGTCGAGCCCCACCGCCCTCCCGGCCGACTCAAGTGCCGTGACCAGCCGGGCGCTGGGCTCCGACAACTCGATCGCCCTCGCCCGCACGGCCTGCGCCAGGTTCGCCACCGCGCTGGGTGTGGCGTGCGTGGAGCTGGTCAACCCGAAGATCGAGCCCGCCAGGCGGATCGCCGTGGCCCACTCGTCCTCGCTGGGCATGGGCTGCTCGCGCACCTCCATGTCGTCGCGGAGCGCCCCGGGCTTGGGGGCGTCGATGGTGACGCCGTGGTGGTACCAGGCGCGACGGCGCAGCGCGGCCCAGGCGAGGATCACCAGGTCGGCCACCTCGCGGGTGAGGCCCAGCTTGGGTTCCATCCCGGCGATCCAGCCGCGCACCTCGCCGACGGTGACCGGTCCGCGGGCGTCGGCGTCGCGGGCGCCGAGCCGTCGCTCGAACTCCGGGCCCCAGGCGGCGAAGTACTCGTCCCCCATGAGGAAGTGCGTCTCGGCCGCCTTGCCCACACCCAGCGGGTTGGCGATCCGGCGCGTGGCCGCGGCGTCGGGGCCTAGCGGGACCCGGCTCTCGCGGTCGGCCAGCGCCTGCTCGACGTACGAGTAGGCCACCTGCAGCTCGCGCGGCCGCACCTCTTCGTCGCCAGGCTCGAAGCGCGGGTGCGCCGGGTACGTGGCGGAGAACGCCTCCCGCACCAGGTACTCGTAGGCCTGCTTGAGCGTGCCGCCGGCCGAGGGCCGGGGCGTGAAGCTCGGCGTCAGGGAGGCCAGCACCTCGGGGTGGGACGCGTCGCCCACCACGTCGCCGCTACTCAGCGGGGACTCGACGTCGTAGGCCACCTGGATGGCCTGTCGGATCCGGTGCAGCAGCGCCTCGCGCTGCGACTGCAGGATGGTCTTCGCCTGCACCCGGCCGGTCTCGGAGAGGTGGTCGGCGAAGGACGCGTAGCGGTCGCCGGCGCCCTCGAGGAGGTAGTTGAGGATCACCAGGCGGCTGACGTCGCGCATCCGCTCGGAGCTGAAGAACCGCGGCAGCCACACGATGGTGCGCTCGTCCCAGTTGCGGGCGCGCATCTGGTCGATCCGGGCCAGGTCCTCGGAGGCGGAGTGGCCCGGGTCGTCGAACGGGTGGTCGACGACGAACCGCCACGTCGACGGGCGGGCGCGGAAGTGCTCGTCGGTCAGCCATCCGGCGTCGCGGACGTTGCCGAAGACCAGATCCACCTCGCGGGCGGTGCCGCGCCAGATCACCTTGTGGGTGTGGGCGCCCAGCATGTCCTGCGGGCCGAGCGCGTCGAGGCCGAAGCCCTCCGCGACGAGCCGCTTGATCAGCTCGCGGCGGCGGCCATCGTTGTCCTCGCCGCGGGCGCGGTCCACCACCGACTCGTAGTCGACGTCGGAGAGCTGCACGGAGATCAGCGGGTTGCGGCCCTCGGTCTCGACGCGGATCTCCGGCACCTGCGTGGCCCACTGCCGCACCTTGGACAGCACCACGCTGGCCTCGCCGTTGGGCAGGGGGGAGCGGATGGAGCCGTGGTTGAGGGAGGCCAGCCGGCCGGCGGTCAGCCCCTTGAGGGCGGGCACGTTGGGAGCGACGGCGCTCAGGAGGAGCGTCTTCGCCAGCCGCAGGTCCCCGACCAGCGCAGGGGGCAGCGCAGCGCCGCTGCGCAGGTCCTCGGCGGTGAGGTTGTACTGCTTGAGGATCATCGGCTCCAGCCGCTCCTTGTAGAGGCTGTTGGCGGCCCGGAAGAGGGCGGCGGAGGCCTCGTCGAGCGGCTGGTCGCCGGCGGCGCCGGTCACCAGGTAGTCGAAGGCGTCGCCGACGGGGATGACGTCGGCGATGGAGAGCTCGTCGCGGCGGTCGACCAGGAGTTGCTGCATCACCTTCAGCGCGGTGCGCTCGCGCTGCATGACGCCGGCGAGCGACCGGAGCGTGGAAACCAGCGCGGGGGAGAAGGGGTAGGTGAGCCGGAACTGGGCGGCGTCGGCGCCGCGGTGCCTGTCGTCGGTGTTGATGCCGTCGAGGAGTACGTCCCAGGATTCGGCGCGCCGGTCGAGGGTGTCGAAGGCCCGGTCGATCTCGCGCTTGGCGTCGTCGTCGCGGGGGGTGAGGAGGCGCTTGTTGGCGACGTAGGGGAGGTTGTCGTCCCCCAGCCGGATCTCGGGGAAGCGGCCCTCCTGGAAGCGGAACGCCTGGTCCAGTGCCTGCTGCTCGGCGCCGCTGGCGCCCGAATCAGCCAGCCAGCGGCGAAGGTCCATCTGGCGGGCGATGAAGGAGACCAGCGGGATGCGGCGGCCGCCCTGCCCGCCCTCGACCAGCTTGCTGATCTTCTGCGCCTCGGCGCCGAAGAACGCGTGGTCGCGGATGCGGAACGCCAGCCACAGCACAAGTTCGTCGAGGAACAGCACGACGGCGTCGTAGCCGAGCGACTGGGCGTGCGCGGAGATGGCGGTGAGGCCCTCGTCGAGGCCGATGTGGGAGGCGTGCCGGCTGTAGGCGGCGAAGTACCGCTCCTGCAGCGCGGCCACCAGCTCGGCGCGGCGCGGGTCCTGTGCGGAGGCGGCGCGGGCGGCGTCGTAGCCGGCCGCGTCCCAGGTGGCGGCACCGCCGAGGAAGGAGTCCCACACGTCGCCGGCCTCGGTGCCCTCGTTGAGACCGTCGAAGAACGCCTGATCGCCGATGCGACGGCGCAGCGAGTCGGCATCCTCCAGCAGGCGGCTCGTCTGGTGCAGCAGCGGCGGGGTGGCGTCGGGGTGGAGCTCGTTGACCTGGCGCAGATAGCCATCGAACAGCGCCTGCTCCAGCGACGTCGCACCCAGCAGGTGGAAGGTCAGCGGGAGGACCTTGCGGCCCTGGAGCTGGGGGTCGTGCCGGGCCACGACGCCCGCCAACTCGGGGATGGCGCGGGCCTTGGGGGTCTGCCGGAGCAGCGCGTAGAGGACGGCCATGAAGTGGCTCTTGCCGGAGCCGAACGAGCCGGTGAGGAACGCGCCCTTGCTGGAGTTGGCTGAAATGGCGGTGGAGACGACGCCGAGCGCGCTGTCGAAGGCGCGAGCCAGCTCCTCGGTGACCACGTAGTCGTCGAGCGTGCGGGCGAGGTGGGCGTCGTCGACGCTCTCGGTGAGCCGCAGCACGTAGTCGGCGGTGCTGGTGGTCTCCGGGATGGTGAAGATGTCACGCAGTAGGGCGCTCACTTGGCGGCCCTCCTTCCGCGGGTCGGGGCTGGGGGACGCCACGCGGCGAGGTCGTCGACGGTGAGGCCGAGCGACATGAGGTGTTCGCTCAGTTGCTCCCGGGCGAACTGGGCGGGGCTGACGCCGAAGGTGGGGTCGAGCTCGGAGTGCCACTGCTCCACCCACGGCTGGAGCTCGGCGAGTCCAGCGACGAGCGGGACGAGCTGGGTGTCGGGAGCGCCTTCGGCGATGCGCTCGTGGATGATTGTGGCCAGGGCGAGGGACTGCTGCGCGTGGTCCCACCCTGCCCAGCCGAGCAGTGGGGTGGGGTCTGTCTCGCGCCCGGCGCCGGGGTAGAGGATGAACCGTTCCTTGGGCACGTCGAGCTTGCCGCGGGCCTGCCAGTAGGAGGGCTTGAGGAAGTCGGTGGAGCCGTACTTGGGCGGGACGGGGATCCCGCTGCTGGTTGAGCTTGTCGAAACCTCGCCGGCGTCCTCGCGGCGTTGAAGGTCCCAGGTATGTTGCCAGTCGGCGAACTTCCTTAAGCCCGTTTCCTTGAGGCGGAGCGCTGCGAGGTAGGGGACGGCCTCGCTCTCGACGAGGGCGGTGAGGGCGGCTTCGAGGTCGGTGTCGCGGCGGCCCTGCCAGACGTCGACGACGCTGCGGAACTCCGGGTCGCGGCCAAGTGTGTCGGCGAGCTGGCTGACGGACTGCGGCCGCACCTGCCCCTGCGAGGTGAACCACAGCGAGCGGTCCTCCAGACGGTCGAGCAGCCATCCACGCAGCGCGCGGTCGGCCTGCTTCTCGAACGGCTCGGTGGCCCAGCGGCGCTTGTACTCGGGCGCCTCCAACAGCCGGATGGCGTCGACGGACTCGATCGCGTCGATGCGCCGCTGCACCAGCTCGCGGTAATCGGCCGGCCAGTGAGCAGGGATGTCCGTGATGGGGGTGGAGCCGTGCCGGTCGAACCAGGCGGTGCTTTCCTCGCCGGCGGCGATCTTCCTGGCCAGCACGATTTCGAAGGCGCGTTCGCCGAGTTGCACCTCGGGGGGCTCGCCCGCGTAGACGAGCGCCTGGTCCAGCAGGCCGTAGGAGGCGTAGACCTCCCAGTCCAACTCCTCTTGGTGGGCGATCATCTGCGCGCGGAGGGAGGCCTGCTGCTGCTCCGCGTCTGCGAGCAGCTCGGCCGACGGTGTGGCGACGGCTATCAGCGCCTCCACCTGCTCCGCGGACAGCTCCCGGGATAGAGAGTCGAGGGTGGTTGCGTACTTCAGGGGAAGTGACGCGGGCAGCGGGAAGTCCTTGACGGTGGTTCCGTTGAACTGGTAGAAGTTCTCCCACGCCACGGTCGTCTGCCGTGCGCCCTTGATGTCGACCGTGCTGCCCTTGTTGTGGCAGTTCTGCTTGAGCCAGAAGCAGGCGGTGGAGGAGTTGAGGACGCCGAGGAGCTTGAGGTGATCGTCCTCGGTGGCGTCGGCGGGCAGCTTGATGACGGGAGCTGTCTGCTTGAACACCTTCCCGCCCCGGTCGAGGACGAAGTGGTTGTGCGTGGCGACTTCGGCGAAGGCAATCGAAAGCATCGTCTGATGACGCCCGTTGAAGAACATGGCGTGGTCATACCAACGAAGCCCTCGAGCCTCCGGTGTTTGGCCGAAGTAGAGCCTGTTTCGTAGGGTGGTGCGAAGCGGCCAAAGCTGACGAGCCATGCTGGCATCGAGATCGAGTTGCTGTCCCCGAAGCTCCCACGGGAGTAATGCAAGACTCTTGGGTTCGATTCCGAAGTCCCGAACTTCTTCGCCCACGACAATCGGAACTGCCCAGGGGTGGCGGGTTAGCCGATGCCCTTGAGGGCGAAGAAATGCATCGTCCTCACCAGTCAGATCGGTCATGCCAATGTTGTCGATCATTGAGTTGAGAGACCGCGAGGACTCCAGCACCTTCTGCACGGAGTTGGCGGCACCTCCACTCAGACTCCACGGGTGTCGGGCGAGGAATGAGCGCTCAAGATCGACAACGGAGACCCAGCCATCTTGGAATCCTGGGTTCTCAACGTTTGCGACAATGCTTGTCCAGACCAGGCCGTCGCTGGCGATCACGGGCCGACCAGGCTCCCCACGTATACCTTGAACGACGCGGATCGTTCGGCGCAACGGTGATTGGTTTCGACCGATTACTGTGACTGTGGGCGTTCCGTGGCCCGGAATATAGGCACCAGATGTGTCTATGACCTCCTGCAGGTCAATAGCGGGGAACAAGTCTTCCACTAACGGTGTGCCGAATTCGCGCTTCATGAAGGCGTTGGAGGTTATCTGCCCTGCCCATCCAGCCTGCGTCATGCCGTCGCCACGCTTAGCGAGCTGGAAGAGCAGCTCCATGAAGGGCGCGGTGAGCTGATACTTCCCCTTCAAGTGGGAAAAGCGCTCGCGATACCCAGCGTTTAGCGCCTTGTCCTTTACAGTGATGTACGGGGGATTCGCGACGACAGCGTCGTACTGACCACTGCGCAGCGCCTTGATCAACTCCTCCCTGTGCTCGGTGGAATAGGCGAACTCGCTCTGGGTCTGGAACAGACCCTCCTTCACCCGGCTGAACCACAGCGAGTCGCCTGCCAGCACGTGGATGCCGAACCCCGGCGCGGTCTCGAGGGACGTGTGGTCGATGGCCTTCAGCGCGGCGACGGTGAGGCGGAAGACGGCGATGGCGGCGGCGAAGGGGTTGATGTCGACGCCCCACACGGCATCGAGGGCGTTCTGCACCTGGTCGCGCCGTCCGAGGGCTGGGGCCTCCGCCTGCCAGCGCGCGAGGATCCGTCGGAAGGAGCCGAGGAGGAAGTGGCCGGAGCCGCAGGCCGGGTCGATCATCTTGAAGCCGTCGAGCGGGCGGTCGTTCAGGGCGGGTTCGAGGGTGCGGTCGAGGATGAATTCCTCGACGAACTCTGGTGTCTGGAGGAGGGCGTAGGTCTTCTTCGCGTGGTCGGAGAGGTCCTGATAGAGGTCGCCAAGGAAACGGGTGTCAAGGCCGGGGTCGGTGAAGTCGTGAACGAGGGCGCCGTCGTCGGTGCGCTGCCGCCAGAACTCCAGGAGGCGGCCCACGGCCTGGCCGGAGGGGGAGACGGTGTGGAGCATGGCCTGGTCGTCGACGAGCCCGCGGGTGGCGGGGGTGTTGGCGAGGTGGGCGATGGAGTGCTCGACCCACTCGCGGTGGGTGTGCTCGGGGTTGCGGCGGAAGTAGGCGAGCTCCGCGTCGAGGGCCTCCTGGTAGCGGTGGCCGGGGCCGGCGATCCAGACGGGGGTGAGGAGGCGGTTGTCCTCGCAGAACCGGACGAACACCGTCGTCAGCACCCAGGAGACGGCGGCCTGGGTGATGCGGTCGTCGGCCCACGCGGTGTAGGTGGCGGCGGTGCGGTCACCGGATGTGGCGGCGGCGTGCTCGCTGCGCCAGGGCTGGTCGTACTCGGGCAGCGTGATCCGCTGGCGCAGGTCGTCCTCCAGGAGAAGCACCTGCTTCTTGAGGTCGGCGACGAGGGCGGCGGGGGTGATCACGCGGGGTGTCCTTCCGGGGCGGGGGTGCGGTGGTACGTGTCGATCCAATCGCGTGGCACCGACACATATTGATTGGGGGCGGTCAGGGGCAGGGAGTGCCCGTCGACCATGGGGCCGATGTTGCCGTGCAGCTGCGGCACGACGAGCCACACCGCCGTGGGGCGGGGGGTGGAGAGGTCCATCCAGCCGGCCAGCATGCCGAGGGCGTCGTAGCGGGCGAGCAGCGAGGCGTCGAGGAGCGCGACGGGGCGGCCCGCCGCCTCCTGCAGAGTGGTCTCGATGGTGGCGCGGACGGAGGGCAGGGAGCGCTCGACCAGGGCGCGGAGGCCGTTGTGGGCGCGGGAGCCGGGCTGGTCGGCGTCGGCGCCGAGGACCACGTCCCAGGGGAGCCCGGCCGCGGCGGCGGTGGCGTAGAGGGCGTCCATGAGGGTGTGGGTGAGGTCGAGGGTGACGGCGTCGAAGTGGGTGGTGAGCACGCCGACGAGGCGCTCGTGGGCGCCGGCGTCGACGCCGAGGGCGACGAAGGAGCGGCCTTTGCGGCTGTCGATGAGGCGTTGGCCGACGGCGCCGGGGCCGGAGGCGAGCGTGGCGGGGGTGCCGAGCTGGGTCTGGAGGCGCGACTCGAGGCCAGTGGTGTCCTTGCCCGCCGCGGCGGCGGCGCGGTAGCCGCGGGCGGTGTCGTCGTAGCGCAGGCCGCGGCCGAGGCCGTCGACGATGGAGTCGAGTTCGGGACGCTGGGGGAGGGATCGGAGCTGGGGGAACCGGGCCTGGACGCGTTCGCGGAGTTCGCTGGGGCGGTAGAGCTGGCCGGGGATGACGGCGGGCAGGGTGTAGCGCAGCGCTGCGCCGGCGGTGAGGTCGCGGTGGTGGAGCTCGCCTGCGGCGGAGGCTCCGGTGTGCCGGGAGACGAGGGCGGCCAGCTGGGCGAGGCGCTGGCCCTCGCGCAGGTCGTCGAACGGGGCGGCGGCGCGGGGCGGGGTGGCCTGGTCGAGGACGGCGCCCAGCTGCTGGGCGGCGCGGGCCGCGGGGACGAGGGCGTCGGTGCCCGCCCCGTTGGCCTCGTCGACCAGGGAGTCGGCGCGGCGGCCGAGGGCCTCGGCGACGTCGAGGAGGTCGTGGCGGACGGCCACCAGCAAGGGTTGACCCTCTCGGCGGCGGAGCAGCCAGCCTGCCTCGCCGTCGTCGGAGCCCTCGGCGCGTTCGCGGGCGGCCTCCCGCTCCAGGGTCCAGCGCAGGAGACCCTGGGCGAGGCGGAGCTTGGTGGCTTCGTCGGCGGAGGGTCCGGCGAGCATGAGGCTCAGCAGGTGGGTGGCGAGCTCGTCGAAGGTGGCCACGCCGCCGAGGTCGGCGAGGCGCTGGTCGACGGCGTCGGTGAGTTGGCTGAGCAGGGTGAGGGCGGCGGGGTCGGCGGCCCAGCGGTCCTGGAGGGTGGCGAAGAGCTGGCTGACGCGGCCGCGGGTGAGCGGCGGTGCGAGGGCGGCGGCCAGCTCGGCCTGGGTGGCGTTGGGGTCGGTGTCCCTGAGGAGGCCGAGGACGAGGGTGGCGAGTTCGACGGCGCGGTCATCCTTGCCCTGGCGGGCCGCGGCGATGAGGACGTCGGCGCTGTCGTGAGGGTCGGGCAGGGAGGTGGTGCCCTCGACCACGCGCCAGATGCGCTCCCTGCTCTTGTATTTGTCCCGCCAGGTCCTCGCGTGGCGCTTGATCTCCTCGCGGGTGGCGCTCGACGAGCCGGGGAGCCGGTTGAGGCGGACGGCGTCGATCTGCGCGACGTCACCCACCGTCGCCACCTTGAGCGGCTCCAGCGCGGAGATGGCGCGGGGGGTGAGGCCGGACTGGGCGAGCGGGGTGTCGGCGGTGGCCTGGGCGGCGAGCTCGTCGGCGTTGGTGGGCGGCACGGAGCTGGCGGGGAAGCAGGCGCGCCAGTCGAGGAGCATCTGGGTGGCGGTGTCGTGCCGGGCGGAGGCGTCGCGGGCCAGGGCGCGGGCGAAGAAGGCGGTGAGTTGCGCGGAGGCCGAGGGGTCGAACCGGGTGGGGTCAATGGCCGCCTCGTCGGGGATGGCGGCCGGGTCCGAGAGGCCGTCGCCGTAGACGGGCGGGTGGCCGGTGGCCATCTCGAACAGCACGACGGCGGCGGCGTAGCGCTCCGCGGCCGAGTCGTACTGGCGGCGGGCGGTGAGGAACGGGTCGAGGTAGGGGCGGGTGCCGGCCTGGATGTCGGAGGCCGCGGCCTTGGCCAGGGAGAAGTCGAAGAGGACGAGGTGCTTGGAGCGGTTGCTCTTGTCGACTTGGACGCCGAGGTTGGCAGGCTTGATGTCGCGGTGGGTGACGCCGGCGTCGTCGAGGACGACGAGGGTCTCCAGCAGGTCGGTGCCCCAGCGGTCGAGGAGATCGAGGGAGAGTCGCTCTCGGTTGCCGAGGTGGGTGGCGAGGGTCTCGCGACCGGCGGAGGCCAGGAGGAGGGCACGGCGGCCGGCGACCTCCAGCGGACCCTCGATGAGCTTGACGATGCGTGGGCTGTTGACCTGGCGCAGGGTGCTGGCCTCGTCCTCGAGGCGGCGGGCGGCGGCGTCGTCGACGGCGACCTTGAGGACGCGCTCGGGGCGGTCGTCGAGGCTGAGGTCCTCGACCAGCAGGCCGACGGCGGTGGAGCCGGCGCCGAGGCGGCTCTTCAGCTCGAACCGGCCGCCGAGGATGGCGCCGGGGCCGGCGTCGAGGGGGTCGGCCGCCTCCTCCTGCGCGGGGCCGGCGGTGGCGGCGTCGAGGGCGCCGAGGAAGGCGGCCACGTCGGGGAGGCGGTCGGAGACCTGCGGGTGGGTGGCCTGGAGGATGGCGTCGCGGAGGGCGGGCGGCACCTCGGGGAGCTCGACGGAGACGTCGAGGCCACGCTGCTCGCGGAGGCGGGCGGTGAGGTCTGCGCGGTTGCGGGCGGGCAGCTGGCCGCCGGTGACGAGGTAGAACGCGAGCGCGCCGAGGGAGAAGACGTCGAGGCGGAGGCGGTCCGGGGTGCCCACCTGGATGCCCTCGGGGGCGGTGAACGCGGCGCGCGCCCAGCGGTCGGCCAGCGGGATCTCGCCGGCGAGGACGTCGGCCAGTTGGGTGACGCCGCGGGTGGCCTCGGTGTGGGTGGCCTCGTCGGTGCGGCCGACGCCCTGCCAGTCGCCGACCTTCACCTGGAGGCGGCCGTCGCGGTCGGTGGTGACCAGGACGGCGCGCGGGTTGAGGCCGCGGTGCACCACGTTCTTGCCGTGGGCGTAGGCGAGGGCCTCGGCGATCTGACGGACGAGCGCGAGCTGGTCGTCGAAACCGAGGGTGGGTCGGCCGGCGAGCCAGAGGTCGAGGCGCTGCCAGGCGGGGTCGTAGGGGTAGACGAGGCCGGGGCCGAGGTCGGAGTCGACCAGATCCTCGGGGCGGAGGACGGCGTCGTGGCTGAGGTGCTGCATGACGCGCATCTCGTGCTCGGCGATGCGGCGGACGCGTCGGCGGGCCTCGTCGGGCGAACCCTCCGGGACGGTGCGGAAGCGGATGCGGCGGCGGGTCTTGAGGAGCTTGTGGGTGCCGAGCCAGTCCTGCCAACCCGGGCCGTCGTCGACGGGCTGGGGGTCGAGGACGAAGCTGCCTGCCTCGCGCTGGTGGGAGCGCAGTCCGATGAGCTTCATCATTCCGACGACGGCGTTCTCGCGGACCTCGCTGCCTGGGTGCGGGGTGCCGTTGAACAGCTCGGTGATGGGGGTGAGGCCGGAGGCGGCCTCGTTGCCGGGGAGGCCGTAGAGGTCGCGGCGGTCGGGTTCGGGGAGTTCGACGACCAGGTCCGGGTGGTGGAGGAAGACGGACTCCTGGATGTAGGGGATGACGTCGCGGGCGGGGGGCGGCGGGGAGTCGAAGCGTCGGCCGCGGCGCCAGTCGTCGTAGGCGCTCATCAGCTTGGAGCGCAGGCGCTTGGCTTTGCGGTTGGCGAGGCGGAGGGGGGAGTCCTCCGCAGCGCGGCCGTCGCGGAGCCAGGTCTGGTCGTTGCCGCGGAGGCGTCCGGAGTAGTACTTCAGCTCGACCAGGTGGAGGCCGTCGGGGGCGAGGATGAGGAGGTCCACCTCGGACCAGTTGCCGCGGTCGTCGCGGAACTCGAAGTTGGTCCAGGCGCGGAACGGGGCGCGCTTGGGGAGAAGGTCGCGGACGATGCGGAGGCCGTCGGCTTCGTGCGCGAACTGGGAGGGGGTGACTTCGATCCACCGGTCGTCGACCACGCCGCCCTCCTTGCCTTGATGCCTCGTGTCAGCTTAGGACATGCGCCTGAGCTAGGGGTCCAGTGTTTGCCGCTGAGCCAACCCGTCGGTCGCTCGATGCCTCTGGTCCGCTAAGCCGTCTTTGATGCGTCATCCTCATCTAAATCTGAAAGACAGATTTCGAGCGCCGGCACTTCGTCATCGTGCGCGATCCCCGATGACCTGAACTCTGGTGAAATCGGTCAGCCGAGGACTTCCCAGATATAGCTCCCGGCATCGTCCTGGATACGAACTTCCACGAGGATGTTCGTTCCGCTGTCTCGCTCGCGTGCCACGCATTCGAACGATGACCCTTCGGCGATGGTCGGGGAAGAGGGGCAGTCGACCGTTACCGTGATGTCGGCTTGGTCCAGTAGGCCCGATTGGATCTCGCTTTCGATGCCCGCCTTGTCATACGAACCAGAGATGAGCCCCTGCTGGAGTCCTTCCTCGAACGCGGGTGTGCTCGAAATAAGAGCTAGCGGTAGAGCCAATGCGCCGACCACAATTCCAGCGATTCCTCGCTTCTTCCCGCTGCCTGCTTCGCTGAGTCGTCGTAGCGCCAGCACGCCAAAAGCGATCGCACCGAGAGACGCCACGATGGAGATCCAGACTGTGGGTAGGAAGTGCAAGCGGACATGTCAGCCTCCTTGTAGGCGGACAAGGACTTCCCTGCTGACGGACAGTTGATCTCCCTGTCTGAGGCCATCGGGACCCCCCAATCGTGTCGGTCCCACGAATGAGGCGTCCCTCCGGTGTTTGCTCGAGGTCTTCGACCACCACGAGCAGGTTCCACCGGAGGGACACATGAAGAAGTCTGACAGGGAGATCATGGAAATTTTGGAGGCGTTCGACGCCACGGAGAGTGCGCACTCTGCTGCGTTGTTGGCGGGGGTGGATCCCAAGACGGTGCGACGTTATGTCGCCGCCAGGGATTTGGGCCGCCCGGTCACGGGTCCGGGCCGCCGACCGAGGATGCTGGATGGGTTCATGCCCAAGATCGAGGACTGGGTCGAGCAGGGCAAGGGCAGGGTCCGCGCCGATGTGATCCATGCCCGGCTGGTGGGGATGGGATTTGGCGGCACTGAGCGCACCACGAGGCGGGCGGTGGCGCAGGTGAAGGCGGCTTGGCGGGCCGGGCACCGGCGCTCCTATCGGCCGTGGATCACCGAGCCGGGTTTGTGGTTGCAGTTCGATTGGGGACAGGGCCCCAGGGTGCCGGGTCCGGGTGGGCAGCTGCGTTCGACGTTGTTGTTTTGCGCCTGGTTGGCGTGGTCCAGGTTCCGGGTCGTGATCCCGGTCTGGGACCAGTCCCAGCCGACGCTGATCGCATGTTTGGATGCCACTTTGCGGCAGATGGGTGGGGTCCCGTCGTATCTGTTGACCGACAACGCCAAGACCGTCACCGTCGACCATGTCGCCGGTGTCGCGGTCAGGCATCCACAGATCGTGGAAGTCGCTCGCCACTACGGATGTCAGGTCTACACGTGTGTCCCGTTCGACCCGGAGTCGAAGGGCGGCACCGAAGCGACGGTCCGGTTGGCGAAGGCTGACCTGGTCCCCACGGACGCGAACCTGCGTGAGTCGTATGGGTCCTTCGCGGAATTGGAGCGGGCGTGTGTCGAGTTCATGGGCAAGGTCAACGGCCGCAAACATCGCGAGACCGCCAGGATCCCAGCCGATGCTTTGGTCGATGAGCGCCAC
The DNA here is from genome assembly GCF_054552775.1 of Tessaracoccus zhenghani. NCBI lineage: Bacteria > Bacillati > Actinomycetota > Actinomycetes > Propionibacteriales > Propionibacteriaceae > Tessaracoccus > Tessaracoccus zhenghani. Next base: position 2,570,806 of record NZ_CM137275.1, read on the forward strand.
CGGCTGCACATGCTGCCAGTCGCCCCGCACACGGTCGCGTTGGGTCAGACCCGCACGGTCAACACTGACCAGACGATCCGGTTCGGGTCGGTGCGCTACTCCATCCCGCCTGGGCTTGTCGGGGCTGAGGTGTGGGGTCAGGGCAGCTGGGGACGAGCTGGTGGTCGTGGCCGACCTTGATGCCCTCCCAGCGGCGCCGGAATGGGTTGCTGGCCGGCGGGGTCTTGCGGAGGTCTGCAGGCATCGGCTCTCGACGCCCGGCAACCCGATGATCGATCTGGCTCACTACCCGCACCATCCCCAGGACCCCGACGGGTCACCCCGAGTGCCCCAGCCACGGCCACGCAGCCGAGCCGAGTCCCAGTTCCTCCAGTTGGGTCCAGGGGCGGTCTCGTGGCTGGTTGAGGCCGCAGCTGCAGGGACGGTCCGGATCCGGTCGAAGATGGCCGCCGCGGTCGAACTCGCCGCCCTCATCGGCACCGACGCCGTCGATGCCGCCTTGGGTGTTGCTGCCGCGGCGGGCCGGTTCGCCGAAGGTGATCTGGCAGCGATCGTCGAACACCAAGCCAGCGGCGCCACCAACGCCGACCTCGTCATCGCTGACGAGTCCCACTCCGCCCAGCCAGGCACCGCAGCCTGGGCCAACTTCACCACTTCGAAGGAACACAGCTCATGAACCTCACCGCCATGCACCCGGCGCCGCCGCTGCCAGAGGACCTCACGGGTCTGCTGCGCAGGATGCGGCTGCCCTACCTACGCGCCGCAGCCCCCGAGGTGTTGGCCACCGCGAAAGCCCAACGCTGGGACCCCGCCGAAGTCCTTCGGGTTCTCCTGAGCGAGGAGATCCGTGGTCGGGACGAAGCCACCAAAGCCATGCGGCGCAAAGCCGCCGGACTCCCAGCCGGGAAAACGTTCGACTCCTGGCGGGAACACGATTCCTCCATCCCCGCCCCGACCCAGTCCGCCCTCGCCGGCCTGGAATGGATCAGCCGCGCCGAGAACCTCGCCATCACCGGGCCTTCCGGGACCGGGAAGACCCACTTCGTTGAGGCGCTGGCCCACAACGTCATCGACGCGGGCATGCGGGTGTCCTGGTTCACCCTGGAATCCCTCACCGCTGCGATCACCCGCGCTGGAGCAGACAACTCGGTCAACAAGGTGATCGCCCGCATCACCCGGGCTGAACTGATCGTGGTTGACGACATCGGCATGCTGCCCTCCGGGCAAGCCGCCGCCGAAGCGTTCTACCGCCTGGTCGATGCCACCTACGAACGGCGGTCTCTGGCGGTCACCAGCAACCTCCACCCCGCCGGGTTCGACACCATCATGCCGAAAACCCTCGCCACCGCAGCCGTCGACAGGCTCCTCCACCACGCCCACGTCATCGTCACCGAAGGCACCTCTCTACGCCTGACTGAAGCCACCGCCGGACGCGGGGTAATCCCCTTGCACTAACACCAACACGGGGAGATCAGCTGACCGCAGACAGGGAGATGAGCTGTCCGCCTACAAGGAGATCCCATGACCGCCCACAGGGACTTCCCCGTGTCCCTTGACAGGTAGTTACTAGTAGATCTTTCCGGCCATTGACCCAAACGCGGAATTTGCGCCCATCTAGTTAGGAAGAGCGCTGATCGAGCACCCCCCCGCGAACTGCCCTGGACCGCTACGGTTCGCCGACACGTGGATTGGCATCCTGGTGCGCTCTCAGCCTGGTGTCACGCCTAGTCGACGGCCTGGGAGGGAACAGTGGCCAATGGGGGCAACCATGGGGGCAACCGGCAGGCGTCAGGGACGAACAGCCGCGAACAGCTGCGAACGTCATCATCCCCGAAGCCCTTGTCAGGCGGCTATCATTGGTCGCAGACGGACGTCACCGAACGGCAAACGGCAGGTCTACGGATCAGAAGGTTGCAGGTTCGAATCCTGCCGAGCGCGCCAGCGGAAGGCCCAGTCAAAGGCAAATTCTCCATTGACTGGGTCTTTTCTTATGCCCCAGAAGCGGCTTGTGTGTGCAAAGTGTGCACACCGGCGGTCTGCAACTGCCCTGCGATTGCATCGAAGAGGGCGCGTTGCTTGCCCGACTTCATGTGTGTGTAGACCGCCGCGGTGACAGCCGGGCTGGAGTGGCGCAGAGCTTTCGACACCGCGAGCAGGTCGCCCGTGGAATCCCACATATACGTCGCAGCTACGTGCCGCAACCCGTGAAGGGTCAACTGGGGGAGAAGTTCGTCTCCATTGGGCATCGCCTTCTCGATCTCGGCCTCGCTCAGCCCTTGTACCGCGAGTTCTTGATGCTTGGCCTCCGCGAGGCTGAGCCGGGTCTTCTTTGCCAGCTTGGAGAACAGCTTGCTCACGAAGCTCGGATTGAGTGCCCTGCCGTCCTCGTAGGTAAACACATGGCCCTCTCCCTGCCACGCGTCGCCCCATTCGGTGCGTTCAAGGTCCTGGTGCAGCCGCCAGGCTTCCAGAGCGTCGAGCGCCGCTGTGGACAACTCGATCTCGGCCAAGGAGCTATCGGTCTTTGGGGTGGTCTCGATGACCTTGCCGCCCTCGTGCACCCGGTTGTGTCGGATTATTGCGACCGCTCGGTTGACATCGACATCGGCCCAGCGAAGCCCGCACACCTCACCGCGGCGTAGCGCTGTGTGCAGGGCGAACTCGTAGAACGCGCCCAACCTGTGCTCCGCGGCGACCTCCAGGAAGGCAGCAAGCTGGGGCGGTGTCCAGATTTGCTGCGGCTTCTTGATGATGGTGGGCGTGTCAACGCCGTCCGCCACGTTGACGGCCATGAGTTCGTCCTTTACCGCACCGCTCAGGATGCTCTTGAGTATTCGAGCCTGACGGGACCACTGGATATTGCCTCTGGGAGCCAGCGATATTGACGTTGGGGGCCACCGGTGGCGCTGGTGGGGGCCGGGGGCCGTCCACCAGCGCCGGGCTGGTCACTTCGTGGCGGTGTGTTCTCTCATGTTGTGGGTGCCGGTGTCGATCCAGATGGTGTTGTGGACGATACGGTCCATGGTGGCGTCGGCGTGGACTCCTCCGCCGAGGCGCTGGTGCCAGTCCTTCTTCGCGTATTGGGTGCAGAAGACGGTGGAGGTGGTGTCGTAGCGGCGCTCGAGGAGCTCCAGGAGCATGCTGCGCATGCTTTCGTCGGGTGGGTCGAGGAGCCATTCATCGATCACGAGCAGGGTGAAGGCCGCGTACTTGCGGAGGAACTTCATCTGCCCCTGTGGCTTGTCCTTGGCGAGATGCCAGGCTTCGGCGAGGTCGGGCATTCGGATGTAGTGGGCCCGGATCCGGTGGAGGCAGGCTTGTTTCGCCAGGGCGCAGCCGAGGTAGGATTTCCCGGAGCCGGTGAAGCCTTGGAACACGACGTTGTGGGAGCGTTCGATGAACGAACAGGTCGCCAGCTGCGAGATCACGCCCCTGTCCAGACCGCGTTCCTCGACGAGGTCGATCCTGCGCAGGTCCGCTGTGGGATAGCGCAGCCCAGCGCGGCGGATGAGGCCGTCGACTTTGGAGTGGGTGAAGGCTGAGTGTGCCTCGTCCACGATGATCCGGATCCGTTCCTCGAACCCGAGACCGAGCACCAAGGCCTCGTCCTGGGTCTGGATGGCCTCCAGCAGCGGGGTGGCGCCCATCTCGCGGAGTTTGCGTTTGGTCTCGACGTCCAAGCTGCTCATCGGCTGCTCCGCTCTGCGTAGTAGTCGGCGCCGCGGACGTAGCCACCGGCATCAACGGGCTCTGGGATGGGCTGCTTGTCTTGCCCGGTGTCCAGGATCGGTCTGAGGTGGACGTAGCGAGGCGACCTGACCCCTGCGGCCAGGGCGAGCTGGCAGGCGTCCTCCACCCGGTCGGCGGAGAAGCGACGCGACAGCCGCAGCACCGCCAACGCCGGGTTCAGGCCTTGCTCATCAATCGCCACGGATTCGAAGATCCGGTCGATGACCGTCTGCGCTGCCGGCCCGACCCTGGCCGCCCATTCCCGGACCCGGGCGGCGTCCCAGGGCTGATACTTCTCACCGGTGGGAAGGTCGGCCTCGGCTGTGCGCCAATGTCCGGCGGATCCCTCCGGCAGCAGCAGGTGGCTGCTCAACCGCTGAGACCCGGCGAAGACTTCCAAGACCCGGTCAGTGATCCGCAGGTCGACCTTAGATCCAATGTGGAGATAAGGCACCGAGTAGTGGTTCTTCTCCCAGACCACGTGCCCGCTGCGTCCGACGCGGCGCCCATAGAGACCCAGCGGCTGATCTCGTAGGCGACCTGGGGCAACGGTCGCAGCAGCGGCTGCTCCTCAATCGTGAGCACACTCGCCCGTGAGCCGGGACGCTTCTGGAACGGCTCAGCGTTGTAAGCCTCGACCCGGCCCTCGATCGCGGAGGCCAGTTCGGGCAGCGACGTGAACACCTCGTCCCTGAGGGCAGCGATCACCCAGGTCGCAACATGAGCCACGGTGTTCTCGACTGAAGCCTTGTCCTTGGGTTTCCTCACGCGTCCGGGCAGCACCGCAGCCGAGTAGTGCGCAGCCATCTCCCGATACGAGTCGTTCAACACGATCTCACCCTCCCGGGGATGCTTCACCACCCCGGTCTTCAAGTTGTCCGGCACGATCCTGGGCACCGACCCGCTGAAGGCGGTGAACATGGCCACGTGTGCCCGCAGCCAGGTGTCCTGCTTCATGTCCAAGGCGGGATAGACGAACGCGAACCGGCTGAACGGCAAACACGCCACGAACAGATAGACCTTCGAAACCTCCCCGGTGGCCGGGTTCGTCAGTTCCATCGTCGGCCCGGACCAGTCGACCTCGACGCTCGGGACTGCCGAAGGTTTGGTTGACCTCCGGGGTTATGCCGCCAGTTTAGCGGCTGGGTTCATGATGAGTTCGAACTCGATGGGGGTGAGTTTTCCGAGGCGGCGTTGACGGCGTTTGCGGTGGTACTTCCCCTCGATCCAGGACACGATAGCCAGGCGCAGTTCCTCTCGTGTGCCCCAGGATCGACGGTCGAGGACGTTTTTCTGGAGTAGCGCGAAGAACGACTCCATCGCGGCGTTATCGCCACATTAACCGGCTAATCTGTGCTGATTTTGCGGTGATGGAGGTGTCTGGTTTCATCCGGCGTTCGGGCGTGTCGTGGCGGTGTCGATGAGGGTGTTGAGCCGGGTGATGAGTTTGAGGTGGCGCTCAGTTTCGCTGTCCCATCCGCGGTGTTGTGCGTCGTCGGCCAAGACCGCGGCGGTGTCGCGTTGCCGGGTCAGGATGGGGATGTCTTGGATCGTGGTGTGGAAGCTGGGGCAGTGTTCGCAGATGTTGGCGTAGGTGCAGGCCTGTTGCGCGGGGGCGCGGAGGCAGTGCCCGCCCGCCAGGGCGGTCTTGATCGTCGGCCCAGTCAACCAAGTCGTGGCGGGCTCGACGGTGTCAGTGTTGGCGGGTTGGGGTAGGGCGCCAATGCGGTTCTTGGCCAGGTCGAGAGCTCGTTCGTACTCGGCGCGGACGGTGGTGTCGAAGAGGTGGCCGTAGCGCAGGCTCATCTCGGCGGAGACGTGCCCGAGGATCGACATCAGGGCTTGGAGTGAAACTCCGGCGTTGACCAGGGCGGTGGCGTAGGTATGACGAAGTTGGTGCGGGGTGACGTGCCCGATCCCGGCGGCTGTCGCTGCCCTGCGGAGCTCGCCGCGCAGTGCGGTGGCTGTCACGCGGCGGCCGTGGGAGGTGAATAGGAATTGTGCGGGTTTCCCGGTGCGGGGGTGTCGGATCGCCCGTCCCGGGCTACGCAGCGCGATGATGCGGTCGATGAGGTTCAGTGCTTCCTCGTCGATTGGGACCATGCGCTCAGTGTCGAGTTTCCCCAGCGGGACCTTGAGCCAGGATCCGAGGTGGGGGGTGTCGATGACGGCGTCGAGTTCAAGGTCAAGGAGTTCCCCGATACGGAGCCCGCAAGCGCGCTGCAGCAGGAGAGCATCAGCGGCCAACCGGTTTTCGGAGGCGGTGAGTTCTTCGGTGAGGCGACGGTCCGCGTCGGGTGGCAGGAACCTGGGCAGTGGCTGGGGAAGCCGCGGATTGTCGGAGGAGTAGAACAGCCTCCGTGTTGGGGCTTCGGGCCAGTCCCACTCGGTGATGTCAGCCAGAAAGTTGGCCGCGGCCAAGATCCGGCGGGCCTGGTCAGCGACGGTGACCAACGCCCCGGTAGTGGAGTTGAGGGTGTGAGGCAGGGACACCAGCCAAGGTTCGATGTGATCGCAGCGCGTCAATTCCGACGGGATCAGTTCAGGATCGATGGCGGTGATGAAGGTGGCGAAGTGCTTCAGTCGGGTGGCCAGGCAGGAGACTGTCTTGGGTTTGCAGGTCACAGTTTTGCGTTGCAGGTATCGCACCAGGATCGAATGCATCGGCTCCGGAATGCCCTCGAGGCGACGGGTAAAGGGCCAAGGTTGCTGGCAGGGCTCGGGCAGGGCGGGCAGAATTCCCATGTGGAACAGCACCGTTTTCGTTGCTGTCGCCGCGGCGCGGTAGTGCTTCCAAGTCCTGCCCGTGGCGTGTTGACGCCGGACGCCAGCGGCGGTGAGGGCGTCGAAGTCGGCATAGGTGGTCTGTGACAGCGGCCTGCCGGTGGCAAACAACACCCGAGCCATGACTTGGGAGGCCATCGCGGAGGCAACGCGCTCGCTGTAGCCGCAACCGCGGGCGGCTTCGATGAACGCCTCAAGGTCTGCCCCGATGGCGGTGTCTTCGACGTCGCGCCAGAGCGAGGAGAACTTCCGGTTCACCATGTAGTCCCAGCCCGGGTGCAACCGTCCGGTGACCAGCAGGAACGTGATGAATGGACGGGTAGCGCAACCTGCGGAGAGTTGGACCTGAAGTGCCTCGTCGGCCCAGTTCTGGGGCTGGGGCCAGCGACGCATGAACACTCTGGCTGCTTGGGTGAAGGAGACATTGCCCCGACCGGTTCGGTGTTGGTGGGTGAGGTAGGCGGCCACCACCTGCTTGGGGGTTTCGGAGGGGTCAGGGACGGTTGAGGCGTTGACGGGTGCGAGCGGCATCGTATTGGGCCTTCACGTGAGTCGGGGCGAGGTGGATGTAGCGGGCGGTGGTGTCGACGTGGGCGTGCCCCAGCAGGGCCTGCATGACTGCCAGGTCAACCCCGGCCTCCGCCAAGGCGGTGCCGAAGGTGTGACGCAGAGCATGTGGGGCGCCGGCAACGATCCCGGTGATGCTGCGGTGGTAACGGAAGATGCTGCGCAACCCAGCCGCCGTCAGTGGTTGCCCGCGGGTGGGGCCCTTCGCGCTGAGGAACAACACAGGTGATGAGGATTCGGGCCGGTCTGTCAGGAGGTAGGAGGCGATCATCGCGGCCAGGTCCTCGTCAAGGGGGACGCGACGGTCTTTGCCGCCCTTGCCGTGGACACTCAACCACCGGCCGCCGATATCGACGTCGGTGACCGCCAGGGCCAGGACCTCGCAGGAACGAAGCCCGCAGTAGAGCATCAACCCCGCAATGGACAGGTCCCGGCTGCAACGCAGCGACCCCAACAGCGTGGCGGTCTCCTCAACGCTCAACGCCCGCGGCAGCCGTCTGGGGGTGCGCAGCCGTAGCCGGGATCGTGGTGCCGGTCGTCGGCGGGTATGGACCAGCATGCCGGTGCGCTCCCCGGTCGCGAACCAGGACGAGGGCTTGCCCTTGGGGATCGGGGAACGCATTCCCGGGTCCCGCATCGACAAGAACTCGAACATCCCGGCGACGGCGGCCAGCCGCAGGTTCACCGACGCTGGTGCGAGCCGGTCTGTGGGTCGGCCCGCCAGGTCGACCACGTTGGGCCCTGGTCGGCCCGGGATCGTTTCTTGTCGACACGCGCTCAGGAAGCCCACCACGTCGTCGGTGACGACGTCGCCAACACTCAACCCAACGTGATGGAGCCATCGGTGGAAGGCCAGCAGGCCGTAGCCGTAGGTGCGAACCGTTCCTGGCGAGTAGTTCCGGTCCCCGAGGTACCCCAGATAGGCGTTGGCCTGCGACACCAACTCGGGGTTGCTGTCACACCTGAGTCGCCACGACTGAGCGTCGCGTTCAAGGAGGAGAACATCATCGTTGTCCATACCCCCATGCCTACGCCAAACCGCTCACCAAATCCAGCATGCCTGACCGCATCACCGCGCCCTTGACTACCCCCAACGCCCCGATTAGCCGGTTAACAGGCATGCCCCGACCCTGCCCATCGAGCCACGTAGCCTGTGACGCTTCAGCGCCTTGCGGAAGCGGCGCGACCGGAATTGGGAGCCTCTATCGGAATGGACGATCACCCCAGCGGGCCCGCCTCGGTGGGCCACCGCCATCTCGAGCGCGTTGACGGCGATACGGGCCTTCATCCGTGAATCGATCGAGTAGCCCACGATCCGGTTGGAGAACACGTCCTTGATCGCACACAGATACACCTTGCCCTCGCGGGTGCGGTGTTCGGTGATGTCGGTCAGCCACACCTGGTTGGGTCCGTCAGCGCTGAACTGCCTGTTGACCAGGTCATCGTGAACCGGCGCGCCGGCCTTCTTGTAGCGGGTCTTGCGCCTGGTGAACACCGACTGGATCCCGGCGACCCGGCACAACCGCCACACTCTGCGCTCCGACAACTCGTAGCCCAACTCAGCGAGGTCGTCTGCCAGTACCCGGTAGCCGCCCTCCGGGTCGTCGGTGTGCAGCTGATGCAGCACCGAGATGAGTTCTTGCTCCTCGGCCTCACGGGCTGACACCGGTTGCTTGAGCCATTTGTAGTAGCCCTGTTTGGAGAATCCCAGTATCCGGCACGCGACCGTCACCGGCACCCTCACCCGGGCACCGACCGCGGCCATCTCCTGCACGAGCGGATAGATCATTTTGGGGGCGTGATGTGAGCCTGCGACAGATACGCCGCCGCGCGCCGCAGCACCTCGTTTTCCATCTCCAACTCCCGGATCCGACGCAGTGCCTGCGACATGTCCTTGCGGGCCTCTGGATCGGTGGTCGGGGTCATCCCATGGGACTTGAACCTGGCATCACGGAGCCAGGCTTGCAGCGTGGTTTTCGCCACTCCGAGGTCCTTGACGACCTGCTTTTGCGGGATACCCGACTCGACCAACGCGACCGCGTCGCGCTTGAACTCGTCGGTGTAGGTGATCTTCGGCATGGTTGCCATCCTTTCAGCACGACCCCCCTCTCAGGAATCATGCGGTCTTGGAGTCAACCAAACCGTCAGCAGTCCCTACGCAAGGCCCACGACGAACAGATCCCGGTCTGGGTCGCCTTCGACGAAGGCATCACGGGCATCAAGATGTCCCACTGCCTGGGGCATGAGCAGCACCCGGTCTTTGACTGCGCTGGCCCGTTCGAGGCCGAGTGGGCCGCTGCCAGAGGCGAGCACTCGGCTCCCGAGGACGAGCACTGGCAGTGGCCGCGGCTGGGTGGGTCGGTGATTGCCCTTCGCGGCACTCTGGAGCGCTAGAGCGCCGTTTGGGGGCTCTTCACAATCGAGGGTGTAGGTGGGGTCTGAATCCACCGGTCTCGAGCAGGCTGCGGGCGATGTAGTTGGTGAGGTTCCGGAAGCCGAGGGCGCTGCCGCGGACATCGAGTCCAGCCGCTGGCTTCCAAAGGCAACGGGCCGCGCTGAAGTACTGCGCCGCGCTTCTTCGAGAGATTCGGTCACAGCAAGAGACGCTGGCAACCTATCCGCAGCGCCGGCTCGACGCATATCTGACTGATTCACCGAGCCAGCGTGACGCGCTGGCACCATTCACTCGCTGGCTACGACGGCACCGGATGAGCACCCTCCGAGTCGAGTTCCGAGCCCATCGCCTCGAAGGGCGAAGCTACGCCTCCGACCACCGATGGCAGATGGCTCGCAAGTTCCTGTCGGATGCCGGCATGGACCCGAAGACCCGGGCAGCCGGGCTCCTCGTACTGCTCTACGGCATCCAGCTGACCCGCATCGTCACGATCACCCGGACACAGATCGATACGAGCTCGCGGCCCGTCACGCTGACCGTCGGGGCCGAGCCAATCGGGCTCCCCGAGATCCTTGGCGACGCCATCAGCGATCTCGCCGACGCCGCGAAGCACCATCCTGAAGGATGGCTGTTCCCCGGCCGGAACCCAGGCAATCACCTCACCCCGGGCCCGCTGAGCCGTCGTCTTCGCGCCGAAGGCCTGCTCGCGGGAAGCGCACGCACCACAGCGCTCATCGAGCTCACCCGGCAAATGCATCCCCGGATCGTCTCGGATCTCCTCGGCATCACGACCTCGTCCGCCGCCGCATGGTCGCGTCTCGCCGGCGGTGACTGGTCCGACTATCCGGCACTCCGTTCCGACCACGCCTGAACGAGCATCACACGTCAGCGCCCGGGCCGGAAATCGCTTCGCGCAACTGCTCGACGGTCGGCGACCCGGCGATCCCAGCTGGCGTGCGGAACATCCGGCAGGCGAGCCCGACGTGGGTACGCTCGTCGGCGAACGGGTCGATGCCGTCGACGAGCACGGTTGGGGAGCCGTGGAACCCGAGGCGCACGGCGTCCTCGGGGGTCTCGACCAGCTGACGTATGACCCTGACATCGGATCGGTCGTTGACTACTTCAGCGAGCCGCTGGTCGAGCACCTCCCAGTTGGGGCAGCCGTTGAAATACTGCAGGATGATCTCCATGATGGTCCTCTCAGTTCTCGTTGCCGCGGATCATCAGAAGCGCTCCGGCGATCGCGGCGGTGACGATCACGACGTCGGCGACGTTCCCGATGAACCAGTTCCCGTAGGCGAGGAAGTCCACGACGTGCCCCTGGGCGAACCCTGGAGCACGGAAAAGCCTGTCGCCGGCGTGGGAGGCGGCGGCCCCGCCAAGCGCGCCGATCACGATCGCCCACCCGGGGTGTCGGACACGGAACGCGAACACGATCGCGGTGACGGTGGCCGCGACGGCCACCAGCGCGAACACCCAGGTGGAACCCTCACCGAAGGAGAACGCCGCGCCGGGGTTGTAAGCGAGTTGCAGGCCCAGCAGGTCGCCGATCAGCGGGAGGCGCTCACTTACTGTGAGCGTGGCCTCCGCCCATGCCTTCGTCCCCTGATCGATCAGGAGGACGAGCCCGCCGAGCGCGAGTGCCCCCGCCGTGAGCCGCCAACGCCCCCTCTGCTGCCGCTCTCCCGACGTCAGCTCAGCATCGGCAGCCGCGTCCGGGGTCATGCGAGGACCTCGACGAGGCGGACGATGACGCCGGAATCGATCAGGATGAACAGGCCCAGGCCGATGAACACGACGGGTACGAGCCAGTGCTCGACGCGTTCAAGCGTTTCGGTGACGGCCTTGTGGGTTCCGATCAGGCGTCCAGCAGCGCACCAGACGGCGACGAGGACGAGGAACACCGCGATCATGACGACGACGTCGCCGGGCGAACTGGTGCGGAAGATCGGCGTGTAGAGGGAGATGTTGTCGGCCCCGTTGGCGATCGTGATCCCGGCGACGCCCCACAGCCCGACCGCGGTGATCTTCTCGTCGTCGTCATCGTCGTCACCGTTGCGTCGCAGGCCCCGCACGAGGGTCCAGATGCCGATGCCGAGCGGGATCAGGCCGAGGAAGCCCACCCATTCGTCGGGGACGATGGTCAGGCCGAGCGCGGCGATCACGCTGATCACGACGAGGGTGATGAACCCGAGGTACTGGCCTGCGACGATCTGCCACGGTCGCGGCTTCCCTCGGCTGGAGGCCAGGAACAGCACGGTCAGCACGACGATGTCATCGATGTTGGTCGCAGCAAACAAGCCGATCGCTGAGCCGATGGTCGCAAGCATCAGCTCTCCAGCCGTGGGGTACGCGTGCGGGCGGCGCGGAGTCCGTTGAGGATCACGACGACCTCGGCGATCTCGTGGACCAGCACCACAGCGGCGAGTCCGAGGACGCCGAACAGCGCGAGCGGCAGCAGCGCGGTGATGATCAGCAGCGACAGGACGATGTTCTGGTTGATGATGCGGCGTCCGCGGCGGGCGTGGTCGAACGCGCGCGGGATGAGGCGGAGGTCGTGGCCGGTGAACGCGACGTCGGCGGACTCGATCGCCGCGTCCGAGCCGGTCGCGCCCATCGCGATGCCGATGTCCGCGGCGGCCAGAGCGGGGGCGTCGTTGATGCCGTCGCCGATCATTGCAACCGACCCCGCCTTTGACAGCTCCCCGATCGCGGTCGCTTTGTCTTCGGGACGCAGTTCCGCGCGCACGTCGCTGATACCGGCCTGCGCTGCCAGCGCCCGTGCCGTGCGGGCGTTGTCGCCGGTGAGCATCGTCACCCCGACGCCCTGCGCCGCGAGAGTCCGCACCACTTCGGGGACCTCGGGACGCAGCTCGTCGCGGACGCCGATCGCGGCGACAGGGGCCCCGTCGCGGTGCACGATCACAACGGTCATGCCCTGCTCCTCCAGGCCCGCGACCTGGTCGCCGAGCACCCCGGCGTCGAGCCAGCGGGGGCTGCCGACGGTGATCCGAGTCCCGTCGATCTTGCCCTCGATGCCGTGCCCGGCCTGCTCGGTCACCCCCTCCGCAGCCTGGGCTCCGGGGGCTGCGGCGGTGATCGCCGTGGCCAGCGGGTGCGTGCTGTGCTGCTCCAGCGCGGCCGCCCAGGCCAGCGCCTGGGCGTCGGTCACGCCGTCCGCGGCGAGGACCGCGGTGACAGCGGGCTCGTTGCCGGTGAGGGTGCCGGTCTTGTCGACGGCGACGTGGCGGACCGTGCCGAAGCGCTCGAACACCGCGCCGGACTTGATGATCACGCCGAACTTGCTCGCCGCGCCGATCGCCGAGACCACCGTCAGCGGCACCGAGATCGCCAGCGCGCACGGGGAGGCGGCGACGAGGACGACGAGGGCTCGGGTGATCCACAGCTCCGGGTCCCCGAACAGCGAGCCGACCAGGGCGACCAGGGCCGCGAGGACCAGCACGCCCGGGACCAGCGGGCGCGCGATCCGGTCCGCGAGGCGCGCTCGCTCGCCCTTCTCCGCCTGCGCCTGCTCCACCAGCTCCACGATGGTCGTGAGCGAGTTGTCGGTGCCCGCCGCCGTCGTCTCGACCTCCAGCGCACCGGCGCTGTTGATCGCGCCGGCCGACACGGCGTCGCCGGGCTCGACCTCGACCGGGATCGACTCGCCCGTGATCGCCGAGGTGTCCAGGCTGGAGCGCCCCGCACGGACGACTCCGTCGGTCGCGATCCGCTCGCCGGGACGAACCACCATGACCTGCCCGACCGCGAGGTCCTTCGCCGCAATCTCCACCAAAGCGCCGTCGCGGCGCACGGTCGCGGTGTCGGGGACCAGCTTCAGCAGCGCTCGCAGCCCGCCGCGGGCGCGGTCCATCGCCTTGTCCTCCAGCGCCTCTGCGATCGAGTAGAGGAACGCCAGCGCCGCAGCCTCTTCGACGTAGCCGAGGACGACTGCGCCGACCGCGCTGATCGTCATCAGCAGCCCGATGCCCAGCTTGCCCTTGAACAGCTTCCGGATCGCGCCCGGCGTGAACGTCGACGCGCCCAGCAGCAAGCCGACCCAGAACAGCACCAGTGCCGGGATCTCCATGCCGGACCACTCAAGGATCAGACCAGCGAGGAACGCGACACCGGAGAAGACCGGCACCATGATCCCGCGGTCCCTCCACCAGGGCCGCTCCTTCTCCTCGCTCTCATCGACTGCCGTGGTCGTCGGCTCGTGCTCGCAGCCGCATGCCGCGCTCACGCGTCTGCTCCCGCTCCGCAGCAACCCGGAACGGTGCACGACGAGTCCACGCACGGAGCGTGCTCGTCGACAGCCAGAGTCACATCCACCAGCGCGATGAGAGCGGCCGCGAGGTGCGGATCAGCGATCTCATACCTAGTCTGGCGACCCTCCGGCTCAGCGACCACGATGCCGCAGTCGCGCAGGCAGGTGAGGTGGTTCGACACGTTCGAGCGAGTCATCTCCAGCTCACGCGAGAGCACCGCCGGGTAGCTCGGTCCCTCGAGCAGGGTCATCAGGATCCGGGAACGCGTCGGATCCGCCATGGCCCGGCCGAGCCGGTTCATGACGTCGAGTCGAGAAGCAATAGTCAGCATGCACTGAACTATACAGCACAGGCTGATCAATCGCCAGATGCATCAGCCTCCGCCACAAGGCGAAACAGCAGTCGACATCTGATGAATACGCGACTCAGCAACAATCGGTGCTACCAGTACACGTCGCGATCAGCTGGGATGCCGGCACCGTCACCCTCACCGACGCACAAGGACACACAATCGCGACCTACGAGAAGCCCGCGACCCGCCACGGCTGGCACGGCCCCACCCAGAACCGACCGTCCACGAACTCATGAGACACCCGACCGTCAACGATGTCCCGAGACACAACCGTCCACGATCTCGTGAGACATCACACGCACACCCCGCCTACACCCCCGATTGCGATGAGCCCGTTTGGGCATGCTGCGCGTGAGGTGTGACCCGGCGGCCCGCAATTGCCAGTCGTGAGGAACATCTAGTGCAGGCGGTGCTGCTATGAGGCCGCTGTCTTGTCAGCAGCGTCAACTGGGCGCCAGATGTGGTCTCCCGCCTTAGCGCCGAAGTCGGTGAGCGCTTCGTCGAGCTCCAAGATCATGTACTGGTTCGGTTCTTGGCGAGACCGGAATCTGCTGACTGCCTCGCCCAGTTCCAACTGCACCCCCCGGACGAGGCTCATAGCTTCCGTCCCAACGTGACGGCTGTAAACCATGAGCCGCGCGGCCGCGGCCATTGGACGCCGCATCACCCCCGTACCGCGCACGCTCTGCGCAATGTCGGGATCCTCCTCCCAACGCTCTTGCGCGATGAGCTGCTGTATCTGGTCCAGTGCACTTTCAGCGGCACGAATCGCTTCATTAGTGGCCTCAATGAACTCAGCGAGATCAGTTCGCATGTGGTCTTCCCGCGACAGAGTCACTTGCTGATTGACCTCAAGGCTCTGGAGGCGCACCTCGTGATCCTGTCGGGCTTGGCGAGCCGCGGCTTCCGCTGACAATTGGGCACGCCACCGCTCTTCGTCGGCCATGCGTTGTTCCCTGGATCGCCTATCATCCGATTCACGCTGCTCTCTTAGCATCTCCCGCGTTTGAACTGATTCGCGTCGTTGTGTGTGGTGACCCAGAGCGGCGATGGCGATGGCAACAAGGCTTGGGGACGTGGCCGCAACGATCTCTATGCGCGTCATGAAGGGACCATCTCACGGGCAGACGCAGTTGGGGAGAGCTGTCTCCGGATTCCTCACCTATGGTGCTGGCATGGGGATACTGGAGTCGCTCAAACGGGCATTGCGATTGGAAACCGACCAGAGCGGCGCAGCGGATACGCAGGCACCTCGCCGCACCAAATCAGCGCCCGCAGCAGAGCCCACGACCGTGCGCACCACAGTTAGCCGCCCAGAGACAAGCGAGCGCGCTGACTACGTTAGCCAGTGGCTGAGCCCTGAAGAAGCCGCTGGCCTGATCGTGCCGGATGAGCAAACCGGCGCTCTGCCAATCACCGTCAGGGGCGGCAACTTCGTGCACCCATCGACGGGCAAGAAGCTGCCCCCAGCCAGCCGGGTGATGGCCGCTCACGGTGTTGTTAGCTTCTTCGTGCGAGGAACAGCCCACTACCCCGGGCACCGAACAGCCAATACCTCACCCGGCCAACCTGCGGACCTCCGACGCGAGCCCAAGAACGAATACGACGCCAACGCCGTGGCGGTCTACGCCAAGCTACCGTCCGGTCGCGCCAGCAAAGTCGGATACGTCAACAAGGGCTTGGCCCGGGGCCTTGCCAAACGGATGGATGGAGGTGAGAATCTCCAAGCCGCATTCATGCGGGGGCATCCGCCCGGTGAGGAGGGGTTCCGCCCTGCAGTAGTCATCCTCGACGACACATTTCGCCGGCGTATTCCTGGGCTGGCCCTCTGCCGAGAGGTACCGGAGTCCATGACGTGAGTGTGCAGATGCGTGCACACAACCCCGATGACCACCCAGTAGCAGATCGAACAGGCCGGGACTAAGCCGCTCCAAGCCACGCTCAGAACGGACGAAAAGGGGCATCCCGGGCTGTCCCGGGACACCCCTCACCTTCCTACGGATCAGAAGGTTGCAGGTTCGAATCCTGCCGAGCGCGCCAGCGGAAGGCCTAGCCGGTCAATGACCGGCTAGGCCTTTCTTCATGTCATGGCAGCCACCCTTTTGCACGCGTTCCCGGCGGGATGAACGCCCGCCGGTGAGCCGATCTCCTGATTAAACTCGACCGATCCCCAACGCCGTCGGATCCAGCCGTCAGGCGCCCGATCAAGGAGAGTCGCGCATGGCCACGAAGAAGTCTCCCGCGAAGAAGTCCGCCAAGCCCCAGCAGGCCGCCGTCGACGAAGGCGCCCTCTCCGTTCCGCCGCCCGGCCCCGGTGTCGAGAACCCGGCCGCGGAGGAACCGACCGCCCCCACGGCGCCGCCCTCGCCCAAGCCCTCACAGCAGGGGCCCGACACGGTCACCCCGACGGGAGCGCCCACCGGGGCGCCTGCGGAGGCGGTGGGCCAGCAAGGCGAGTTCCTCACGACGTCGGTGGGCGCGCGGCTTCGTGAGACTGACCGCTCGCTCAAGGCCGGGCCCCGGGGGCCGATTCTCCTGCAGGACCACCACCTGAGGGAGAAGATCACCCATTTCGACCACGAGCGCATCCCTGAGCGGGTGGTCCACGCCCGTGGCACCGGCGCGCACGGCGTGTTCGTGGCCAACGGGCGCGCGACGAAGATCTGCCGCGCCGCGTTCCTGAAGAAAGGCGTCGAGACGCCGACGTTCGTGCGGTTCTCCACCGTCGTCGGGTTCCGTGGGTCGTCGGACACGGTCCGCGACACCCGCGGGTTCGCCACGAAGTTCTACACCTCTGAGGGCAACTACGACCTGGTGGGCAACAACATGCCGGTCTTCTTCATCCAGGACGGCATCAAGTTCCCCGATGTCGTCCACGCGGTCAAGCCCGAACCCGACAAGGAGATCCCCCAGGCGCAGAGCGCGCACGACACCTTCTGGGATTTCGTGACCCTGCACACCGAGGCGCAGGCCCACACGGCCTGGAACATGTCGGACCGCGGCATCCCGCTGTCGTATCGGATGATGGAGGGTTTCGGGGTTCACACATTCCGCCTGATGAACGACGCCGGCGAGACCAGCCTGGTCAAGTTCCACTGGAAGCCGCGACAGGGCGTGCACTCGCAGGTATGGGAAGAGACCCAGCTCACCGCCGGCAACGACCCCGACTTCCACCGTCGCGACCTCTACGACGCCATCGACGCGGGCGCCTACCCGTCCTGGGACCTCGGCGTGCAGGTGATGCCGGACACCGAGGAGGAGACGTTCGAGGGCATTGACCTGCTCGACCCGACGAAGCTCGTGCCCGAGGAGCTGTGTCCGGTGGAGATCATCGGCACCATGACGCTCAATCGGCGGCCCATCAACTTCTTCGCCGAGACCGAGCAGGTGATGTTCAACCCCGCTCACTTGGTGCCCGGTATCGACTTCACCAACGACCCGCTCCTGCAGGCGCGGCTGTTCTCCTACGTCGACACCCAGATCACTCGGCTGGGCGGCCCGAACTTCAGCCAGATACCCATCAACCGGGCCCATTGCCCGGTCAACGACATGTTCCGCGACGGCTTCCACCAGCACGCCGTGCACGGCGGGGTGGCGCCCTACAAGCCCAACTCCCTCGACGGCGGGAACCCTGCGGAGGCCACCGAGGACGACGCAGGATTCATCGACATCCCCACGCCGGTGGCGGGCGACAAGACGCGGGAGCGCCCGGCGAGCTTCGAGGATCACTTCAGCCAGGCGACGCTGTTCGTCCGTTCCCTCAGCCCAGTTGAGCGGCAGCACCTGGCGCGGGCCTACACCTTCGAACTCGGCAAGTGCTACGAGGAGGCCATCAAGGTGCGCCAACTGGCATGCCTGGCCAACATCGACGCAGAACTCTGCGCCCAGGTGGCGCAGGGCCTCGGGCTGCCGGCGCCGAAGCCGACGGTTCCGCCGGCAGACGTCGAGCCCAGCCCGGCGCTCTCGCAGGTGGGCCAGAAGTGGCCTGTGACCGGGCGGAAGGTTGCACTCGTGGTCGACGCCGACACCTCGCCGAAGACGATCATGGCGGCCAAGCAGGCAGTGCTGGCCGCTGGGATGGTGCCGTTCGTCACGGCTCCGCACGGCGGCAAGCTCGGCGACGTGGTGATGGATCGGACGTTCCTCACCGCCGCATCGATCGAGTTCGACGCGGTGATCGTGGTTGACGCCCCCGAGCCTGCGCCGGATGCCCTTCCGACGTTCGACGCCAAGGCAGGCCAGGACACCGTCGGCCAACCGGTGGATCCGCGGGTGGTGAAGCTGGTGGCCGAGATGTACCGGCATTGCAAGGCGATCGGCGTCGAATCGGCGTCCGGCGAGGTGCTGGCGGCCGCCGGAGTGCCACTCGACGCCCCCGGCGTGCTGACCGGGGGCACTGAGGAACTTGTGGCCGGTCTGACCGATCTCCTGGCCAGCCATCGGGTGTGGGAGAGGTTCCCCGCATCCGCCCCGGCCAGCTGAGTCCCTGCACGGGACACCGGGAGTAGGCTGACGGCCATGAGCGACGGCTCTTGCAGACGGATCTCCGTCGAACCCGGGGAGACTACCTTCCCCAGCGTGGAGAGCTTCGACGGCGTCTGGCGGATCCGCTCCACGGAGGCCGTCCGCCAGATCCTCAGGGAGCGCGACGCCACCACGCAGGCCGGCTTCAACTCCGAATCCATCCCGGACGGCACCATGGCCGAGCAACCCATCCTGTTCGTGGACGGGCAGCCGCACCGGCAGCAGCGCAGCAAGATCGCGCGCTTCTTCGCGCCCAAGACGGTGGCCACCCGCTATCGCGGGCTGATGGAATCGCGTGCAGACGCCCTGGTGGCCGAGATAGCCGCCAAGGGCGGGGCACGGCTCGACGACGTGTCGCTGCGCTATTCGACGGAGGTCGCGGCGAAGGTGATCGGGCTCACCGATTCGCGTCGACGTGGGCTGGCGCGTCGCCTGGAGCGGTTGCTGGACCAGCCGGTCTACGACCCGGCCTCAGACCGAGCCGAGGGGCCGGTCCGGGCTGCTCTCCGGGCGCTCCGTGGGGCGGCGCCCATGGCCTGGTTCTACTTCTGGGACGTGCGCCCCGCCATCCGGGCCCGCAGGCAACAGCCGCAGGAGGACGTCATCAGCCACCTCATCGACGAGGGGTACGGCGCCTCGGCCATCCTCATCGAGTGCGTCACCTACGGCGCGGCGGGCATGGCCACCACCCGCGAGTTCATCTCGATGGCGGCCCTTCACCTGTTGCGCGACGACGCGCTGCGCTCGCGCTACGTCGTGGCCCGCGACGACGAGCGCTACGCGATCCTCCACGAGATCCTGCGGCTGGAGCCGATCATCGGTCACCTGTACCGGAGGGCGGAGAAGGAGTTCACGTTCACGGACGCGGGCGTCACCCACACGGTGCGGGCGGGGCAACTCCTCGACCTGCACATCCGCCAGGCAAATGCAGACCCGGCCACCGTCGGTGACTCGCCGTTGGACCTCTGCCCCGGCCGGGAACTGCCCCGCGGCATCGGCCCCGAAGTGATGAGCTTCGGCGATGGGCCCCACAAATGCCCGGGCAACGCGTTGGCGATCCAGGAGTCCGACATTCTGCTGACGAGGCTTTTCGCGCACCCCGTCTCGCTGGTGGGTGAGCCGAAACTCGGGTGGGACGAGGTCATCTCGGGCTACGCGCTTCGGGACGTGACCGCCAACGTCGGTTGAGGCCGCTCGATCAGACCGTGGCGTGCCATACCTCCGCGCTGCGCGAGAGGAGTTCTTCGAGGCTGGGTCCGTCGGTTCGCTCTGCGTGGTGGTCATCTGGGCAGGGTGGTGCCTTGGGGCGTGGCGTGAGTGCGCGGAGCAGGTGGCGGGGGTGTTGTCGTGGTGTGCGGGCGGGGTCGATGTGCCGGGGTGGGGTGAACCAGGGCATCCCTGTGGCGGGGTCGAGGTGGACCTGCCATTGGGATTCGGCCGACTGTTGCGGGTCTGGCTCAACGAGGCGGTGGTGGTGGGGACAGAGCAAGACCGCGTTGACAAGGGAGGATTCTCCGCCGGCCCACCAGGGGATGATGTGGTGTGCTTCGCAGGAGGCGGGGCGGGCGGTGCAGCCGGGGAACGCGCAGCCGCCGTCGCGCAGGACCAGCGCGGTGCGGATGGCGGCGGGAAACAGCCGATGCTTGCGCCCCACATCCAGCGGCTGAGACGCGGTGCCGAGCACGACGGGAATCAACTCCGCGTCGCAGGCGAGGCGGCGGGCGTCGCCGGCGGAGAGGCCGTCGAGATCCTCCGCCCCCACGATGCCGACGTGGCCGAGCCCGGTGAGCAGGGTGTCGTAGTTCAGGGTGACGGTGACCTGCGGCCTGTCCCCGCCGTGGGCGGGCAGTTGCCCGGTGGCGGCGGCTGTCTGGACCAGCAGCACCAGGGCATCGGCGCGGCGGATCTCCCGGCTGGGCAGTTCTCCTGCCTCGCGGTAGGACGACAGGGGCGGCTCGATGGCGTCGAGTTGCGCCTCCAGCAGGTGGGCGTGGGCGGTGGGCAGCAGCGCGGTGACTCTGGTGCCGCCGTGGTGGTCTGGGGTGAAACGCAGGTACCGGTTGCGCATGGCGGCGCGGTCTTGGGCGTCGAGGCGTTT
Organism: Tessaracoccus zhenghani; assembly: GCF_054552775.1. Lineage (NCBI taxonomy): Bacteria > Bacillati > Actinomycetota > Actinomycetes > Propionibacteriales > Propionibacteriaceae > Tessaracoccus > Tessaracoccus zhenghani. The sequence continues at coordinate 2,591,526 of NZ_CM137275.1, forward strand.
CTGGGCGGCGGCGTCTGCGCCGTTGGGGTCTACCAGTTCGTGGAGGCGGGTGGCGAGGGCGCGCAGTTCGGCGGGGCCGAGGGTGTCGGCGTGTTCGAGGATGGTTTCCTGGCATTGCACCAGGTCTGCGCGGGTGAGGGAGCCGGGGAGTTTCCGCAGCCCGTCGGTGATGCCCTCGGCCTGGGCGAGGGAGATGGCGCCTTCGTGGAGGGCGGCGGCGATCAGCGGGAACCGTTCGGCCAGGTCTGTGGCGAGTTTCAGGGAGGCGACCGCCTGGCCGGTGGTGGTGCGTACCGAGTGGCGTACCTGGTCCAGGACGGGTGCGGCTGCGGCCAGCCGGGCCTCGTGGATGAGGTGCAGCCGCAGCCCGGCCAGCTGGGCCTCAGCCTCTGCCACCGCGGCCATCATGCCGGCCAGCCGACTGGCCGTGTCCGAGCCGGTTCCGAACGAGGGCACGGCGTCCCAGAGCGCGGCGATGTACCGCTGCCCCAGATCCCGCATGTCGTCCATACAAGCTATTAAAATAGCCAGCACTGACAAAACCGTGCCCGCTGACCCAAGAGTGAGAAAATGACGCAGAAATTCCTCACGGAGAGCTGCGGTCTCTCCGTCGGACCCGCAGACAGCCCCGCCCAATGGGGCCTGGACCGGCAAGGCGGGGGACAGCCCCCCGCCCAGCCTGGGTCAGGCTCCGGTGAGGATCAGGGCGTGAACATCACGATGTTGTTGAACACCCACTCGTTGCTCTGCGAGAACGAGTACCCACCCGACGCTTTCGGCGTCGCCCGGTACACCGTCGTCATCGTGTACGAACGGCATCCACCACGGCCGGTGGCAGCGGTGTCACATTCCGTGCGCCACTTGCGACCATCCGCAGCAGTCCATGCTGCCGTGTGGCCGAGCGGGTTGCCCGCCCACGCCTCACGCGCCATGAACGGGAGGTACGTCAGGTTGTTGAAGGCCCATCCGGTCTTCACCTCGAACGTGCCGTCCTTCAACACCACCTGCGAAGCCCAGATGTTCGTGCGGCAGCGCTGCGTCCGCGAGTAGTCCTCGCAGGCGGTGAACCACAGCCGCCCGTTGAACTCATGGGTGCCCGGCATCGTGTACGGAACCGTCCGCACATAAACCGGCCGCTGCGATTGCGACCGCGTCGGCGTGGGAGTGGCGGTGGGGGCGACCGTTGGCTTGGAGGTCACCGTCGGCGTCGGGGAGGGCGTCGGGGACGGCGTAGGTGTGGGAGTGGGGGTGGGGGTGGGGGTGGGAGTCGGTGGCTCGGTGCAGCGCACGCGCGCGTCGGCCCAGTCGGCGTGATCGTAGTTCTCGCCGTCGACCGCGTCGACCGCCAACGTCATGACGTCGACGCCGACCATGGACACGCTGACCGGCTTGGCTGCATCAGCGCCGGCGGCGGCAACTCGCGCGACCTCGACGCCGTCAGCGAGCACCACGAAGTCGACGCGGCCGTAGTTGCCGACCTCGTCGTCCAGCCCGACCTCGGCGTCGAAGGACTCGCACACGCCGCCCAGGTACACGCGAACTTCACTGGGCGCGTGCGCGCCCAGCCCGGTTTCGTAGATCTTGCCGCCGATGGTGAGGGGTAGGCCGTCGCCGAGGGCTTGGTTGCCGACGCTCGTGTCGCGTTCAACCGGTCCCCAGCCGTTGGTGCTGCTGAGCCATTCCATCGCGGACACCTGCGCCGTCCCGGGAGCAGGGGGGACCAGCGCCAGCGCCGTCACGCGGTCGGTGGTGCGCATCACGCCGGACTTCCCGTCCCAGGTGGCTGAAGACTCAAAGACTGCCGCTCCTGCCGCCGGGGAATCCGGCTCCACGTCCACCGTCAGCGTCGCGGATTGGCCCGGCTCGACCTGCGCAACGTCGCTCGACGTAGCGCTCGTCGCCAGCCAACCATCAGGAACAACGGCCTCGAGGCGCACGTTATGGATGGACCCCGTGCCGTCGTTGTGCAGGCGCACCGTCAGCTCGAACGAGCTGTCCAGGTTGAGGTAGGGCGGCACGTCGGTCTCGAGGGTGGTCATCGCCTCGAGGCCCTGCTGCGTGGGCGTGCCGATCACGAACAGTGCAGCGTCGTGTCCTGCCACACGCGCGCGAATGGCGTCGGAGGCGGCGTAGGCACGGCCGGACCAGACGTCCGTCACCTGCTGCGACGCCCCGTCTGGTCGTCCCACCTCGGCCGGGTCGACGGAGATGGTGCGCGCTTCGGTCCCTCGGTTGATCAGCAGCACGGCCGTCGAGCCGTCTTCCATCTGCTTCAGCCAAACGTCCTCGTCACCGTTGCGGCGCAGACGGGTGCCGATCTCGCCGCTCCAATCCTGGTCGATCTCGATGACTCGAGGGTTGGTGAGCAACTCACGAACCCATGGCTCCATCGACCTGACGTCGTTGCCGGCGATCAGGGGAGCGTTCGTGATGGCCCACAGACCCATGTGGACGCGGGACTCGCCGTGCGTGAGGCCCGGGACGTCGTTGCCGAGGAACCGGTTCACGCCCACCACGAGCATGTCCGGATCGGCCCAGCTGTTGGGACCCGAGTAGGGCGCCATCTCCGCCTGGAAATCGCCGTTGCTCATCATCACGGACCACTCGGCCCGGATGTCATAGGTGGTGCGGTAGAAGTGTCCAACCTGATCCGTGCCGTTCCAGAGCCAGTCGCGACCCTCGCCCCAGTCGCACAGGCTGAACAGCATGTCGCGACCGGTGGCGGCGATGGCGTCGGCCATGGCCTGGTAGCGCTCCTGCTCCTCGAGACCGCCGTGGCCACCGCAGTTGTCGTACTTGACCAGGTCGACGCCCCAGTCGGCCCACTGCTGCGCGTCGGACATTTCGTAGCCGAGAGAGGCCGGGTAGCCGGCGCAGGTGGTGGTGCCGGCCGAGGAATAGATGCCGAGCTTCAGGCCCAATCCGTGGACGTAATCCGCGACGCCCTTGATGCCCTGCGGAAACTTCACTGGATCAGGTACGAGCTTGCCATCGGCGGAGCGGCTCATGGTCGACCAGCAGTCGTCGATGTTGACGTACTCGTAGCCTGCGGCCGCCATGCCGCTTTCGACGAGAGCATCCGCGGTCTGCTCGATGAGGTCAGCGGAGATGTCACATCCAAAGGTGTTCCAGCTGCTCCATCCCATCGGCGGGGTGGGGGCCAGGCTTCCGAGTGGATGCTCCTCGGGGGCCACCGCGACGGTGGGGTCGGGGACCGGAGCGGCGGACGAAGGGCTTGACGTCACCGTCGCGACCGACAAAGCCAGGGCTGGGACAAGAGCGAGTACGGCCGTTCGGGAAAAGCGTGAGCGCATTGATACTCCATTGAATCGATGTCCCACCACCGTGCTGTAGCGCGACGACCAGGTTCAGCAAGTCCTGGACAATCGATCACAGACCTTGGCCACCTTGACGGCGGCGCGTCCGGCCACGGCTGGCAGCGGCGAGGTGCGGCTTGTACCCCAAAGGGCGTCCCCGCCGCCCCATCCAGGTGCTTGACTGGAAGATCACCCGAGGAGGAAGACATGCCCAACGCAGATCACGTCCGGCGATCCACCCCAGACAAGTGGCAGCAACGCCTCGATGAGGAACGGCTCCAGCGCGTGGCCGCCCTGGCCGACGCCCCCGTCGATGTCATCACCCAGCACATCAAGGACCTCGACAGTGCGTGGGACGTGGAGCGCGTGCTCGAAGCCAACGCGTCCACCCTGATGCTGCTCAGCCTCGGGCTGTCACGGCTGCACTCCCGCAAGTGGCTGTGGCTGACCGCCGCGGTGCCCTCGTTCCTGCTGCAGCACGCCATCCAGGGGTGGTGCCCGCCCATCGAGGTGATCCGGCGGCTGAACGTGCGCACCCGCAAGGAGATCGAGGTGGAGCGCACGGCGTTGAAGGCATTGCGCGGCGACTTCGCCCACCTCAACTTCCAGGGAATGGACGCCGCCAGCGCCGCCGCGGCCGCGTTGGAGGCTGCCGAGGAACCGCAGCCCTCCTGAGCCCTCTCAGACGCCCTCGGGGTTCCCCGTCGCGCTGACGTACACGCGATCCAACGCTGCCCGCAGGGCCTCGCGCACCTCGTCGGCCAGCGGTTCCATCTCGGGGTTGTCGGTGATGGCGACCATCGTCTCCGGGTCGATCGCCTCCACGACGGTGACGCCGGCCGTGTGCCGCACCACCACGTTGCACGGCAACAGCACGCCGAGCGACGGCTCGATCTGCAGGCCCTTGTAGGCGAACCCGGGGTTGCAGGCACCGAGGATGATCTGGTCGTCGACGTCGACGTCCAGCTTGTTCTTGAGCGTCTGCTTCAGGTTGATTTCCGTGAGGATGCCGAAGCCGCTCTGGGCGAGGGAATCCTTGGTGAGCGCCACCACCTCGTCGAAGGGGCGCTCCAGGTCGATGCGAAGTCCGTAATTCATGGCAACCTCCTGGCATCGATCATGCTCCGTTCAGTGCCGTGGCGTGGGGTGTGCGGAGAATTGGCGGCGGAAGTGCTGCGCGGGCTCCCGTAACGATCTGGACTCGGCCTTGCTCGGTCCGCGCGCGTCCGCGCAGCACGGGCGTAGCCTCAACCTCACCGAGCTGATGGAGGAGGCGCCATGTGGGGGAAAGCTGGGCTGCGGAGCGTCGTGGGGGCTGTCGTCGCGCTGCTGATGACGCTGCTGCTAGTGGCCTGTGCCGGGTCGGGGCAGGGCGACTCGCCTGCGGGGGACCCCGCACCTGCAGAGGGCGGTGGCGTGGTGTCCAAGCCGCAGCAGGGGGGCGACCCGGTGACCGACGAAGACGACCGGCTGATCATCCGCTCCAAGGTGCTGCGCCTCCAGGTGGAGAGCACGCCGGACGCGGTGACGAAGATCCGCGACCTGGCCCGCAGCCACGAAGGCACCGTCACCGACATGCAGGTGGCCACCGACACCGACGAATGGCTCTACCGCTACGGCGAGGACGGCGCGCCCGCGGGTGACGGGTCGGCGTTGCGCGGCTGGGTGACCACGCGCGTGCCCGCCGAGACCTACGAGGACTTCCTCGCCGAGGTGGCCGCGCTCGGCGTCGTGAAGTTCCAGTCCGAGGCCACCAGTGACGTCACCCAGGAGCACGTCGATCTCTCCGCCCGGCTGGACAACTTGCGCGCCCAGGAGGTGCGCCTGCGTGAGTTCTTCGACGCGGCCAAGGACGTCAAGGACATGCTCGCCATCGAGACCGAGCTGTCCAGGGTGCGGGGCGAGATCGAATCGCTCGACGCGCAGGTGACCTACCTGGAGCGGCAGGCCGCGATGGCGACGGTGACGATCGAGCTGGTCGAACCCCGCGCCGTCGTGAGCCCCGGCGGCGAGTCGTGGGGCTTCGGCGAGGCCATCACCGACGGCATCCGCGGCGCCGCAGGCCTGTTGACCGGGCTGATCACGCTGCTGATCGCCACCGCCCCGGTGTGGTTGGTGGCCTTGGTGCTGTTCTTCCCGCTGCGCGCGTGGCTGCGACGGCGGGCCGAGCGCCGTGCGGCGCCGATAGGAGAGCCGATACCGCCAGCCGAAGAACGCTCAGCTTGAATGGCAAGGTGCCCCTAGCCAAGATCGGCTCGGGTGGGCTGCAGCCACAAGGAGTGGCACGTATACATTCTCAGCCCCCGCCTGAACACCGCGGTGCCCTTCAGCGGTGATGTTACGGCTTGGTTGCTAGTGGCTTGTCGTTGAGACATGTTTACGTTTCCGGTCGATTCGGTCAAGAATCTGGTCGGGGGTTTTGGTCCACATGAATGGGTGTTTGCGTCGGTTCCATCCGTTGATGAAGGCGCGGATCTTGCCCGTGAGGTCGCGGACCGAGGTGAAGGTCCCGCGCCGGATGGCTTGGCGTTCGATGATCCCGAACCAGACCTCGACCAGGTTCAGCCACGAGCCGGAGGTCGGGGTGAAGTGCACCGTGATCCGCGGGTTCGCGGCGAGCCAGTCACGGACCTCGGCCTTCTTGTGGGTGGCGTAGTTGTCCATCACCAAATGCAGCTCCTGGGTCGGGTAGGCACGCGCCACATGCTTGAGGAACCCAAGGAACTCCTGATGCCGGTGCCGGTCCTTACACAGGCCGGTAACCTTCCCGGTGGCGATCTCCAACGCCGCGAACAGGGTGGTGGTGCCGTGCCGCACGTAGTCATGGGTGCGCTGCTCCGCATGGCCAGGTGCCATGGGCAGCACCTTCTGGGTCCGGTTCAACGCCTGGATCTGCGACTTCTCATCCACGCACAACACGATCGCGTTGTCCGGCGGGGCCAGGTACAGGCCAACCACGTCGGTGACCTTGGCCACCAGCTCCGGATCGGTGGAGAACTTGAACGTCTCCGCCTTCCACGGCCTGACCCCGAACTCCTTCCACACCGCCGCGACGGTGGCATGGTCGACCCCCAGCCGAGGCGCCAGCAGCCGCGACGACCAGTGCGTCACCCCCAGGCTGGCCGACGGCGGGTCCAAAGTGGCGGCGAGGATCGCAACCCGATCCACCTGCCTGGGCCGACCCGGGCGGGGCTCATCAGCCAAACCCCGCACACCCCGCTCGACGTAGCGGTCCCGCCACAGATTCACCGTCGGCCTCGACACCCCCACCGTGTCCGCGATCACCTGGTTCCCGACCCCGTCAGCGGCCAGTAACACGATCCGCGCCCGTTGCGCGGTCGAGGCCATCACCGTCGCCGCCCGGGTCAACCGCTCCAACTCGCCCCTATCGCCTTCACGTAACACCAGTGCCGGGGCTGTCCTATTCGCCATGCCCAATTGTCCCATGCAACCGTAAAGTTACATCACCGACACGCCACTAGCGCCCCTGTTCGCCGTCGTCCAGCGGGTCGCCGCCGCTGTCACGACCGCGTACGGTGCCCAGGGATCTTTCACCGCCATCAACACGGTGGTCAGCCAGTCCGTCCCCCACCTGCATGTGCACGTGGTGCCGCGGACGAGGGGTGACGGCCTGCGCGGGTTCTTCTGGCCCCGGACCCGATACACCGAAGGCGAGCAGGCGGCCTACGCCGCCCGGCTGCGCGAGGCCCTCGCGGCCCCTCCGGAGGCGTCGGGCGGGTAGCCTCGCGGGCGTGAGGATCGCCACCTGGAACGTCAACTCCGCCAAGCAGAGGATGCCCCGACTGCTGCCCTGGCTGGAGGAACGCAAGCCGGACGTCGTCTGCCTCCAGGAGACCAAACTCACCGACGCCACCTTCGGTGAGCTCTTGGCGGGCCCCCTCGCGGAGCTGGGCTACGAGGCCGCGCACCACGGGTACGGCGGGTTCAACGGCGTTGCGTTGCTGTCCCGCGTCGGGCTGTCCGCCGTCGAGCGGGACTTTCCCGGCCAGCCCCGGTACGGGGGCGTCACTGAGGCCCGGGCCATCAGCGCCACCTGCGGCGGCGTGCGCATCCACAGCCTGTACGTGCCCAACGGCCGCGAGGTGGGCTCGGACCACTACGCCTACAAACTCGACTGGTTCGACGCCCTGGCGGCCGCGGTTGCCGCGGGACCGCCGGACGTGGCGCTGTGCGGGGACATGAACGTCGCGCCCGCCGACGCCGACGTGTTCGATCCCGCCGCCTACCTCGGCCACACCCACGTGACCGGACCCGAGCGGCAGCGGCTGGAGGCCTTCGGGCTGGTCGACGTCGTGCGGGCCCGCTGGCCGGAGCGCGAACGCGTGTTCTCCTACTGGGACTACCGCGCCGGAATGTTCCACCAGGATCTGGGAATGCGGATCGACCTGGTGCTGGCGTCGCAGCCGGTGGCGGACCGGGTCACGGCCGCCTGGGTGGACCGGGCTGCCCGGAAGGGCAAGCTGCCCAGCGACCACGCGCCGGTCATCGTCGACCTCGATGAGGCCCCCGACGGCGGCATCGGCCCCGTCGTGCCCCCGCCGTCGAACCCGAAACGGGGTGGCCGGACGAGGCTGCCTCAATCGAAGGACTGACGCGACGACGGCGCCGGTTCGGGGCTCATCCCTCCGAGGCTGCGGGCCGGCCGAGGCCGGTCCCGAGCCGCGCGATCCCCCGGTGCACGGCTCCCCGGAGGTTGCCGGCCCCCGACCGGTCGCCCGAGCCGATCAGGCTGGCGCTGACAATCCCGAACAGGGCGCCGACGGCCAACCGGACCGTCTCCACGTCGTCGTCGCCCGCCCCGGGCAGCACGTCGAGGACCCTGTCCCCCACCGCCACCCAGAGCTGCCACTGAGCCTCCCGGACGAAGGGCACCAGCTGGGGATGCCCGACAGCGAGCGCCGCGACCTCGGTCAGCGACCCGAAGGCACCCACCCGGATCTGGTAGTCAACCAGGTCGCTGACCAACGTGAGGGGATCGGCCGCGGTGGGCGGCTGCCACTCGCGCAGCGCCGCCTCCACCCGGTGCACGACCACCGCCGCGACCGCCGCCTCCTTGCACGAGTAGTAGTTGGAGAACGTCCGCCGCGACACCTCCGCCTCGGCCACCACGTCGTCCACCGTCACCTCGCCGAACCCGCGCTCGCGCACCTGGTCGAAGGCGGTGACGGCGAGCCGCTGCGCCACGGCGGTGCGCTTCGCGTCGCGTAGTCCGGGTGCCATGGGTTCAGTGTCCCACCCCGGCCCCGACGGGCGCCTCCTCGCGTGGGGCGTCCTCCACCACCGCGTCGGCCACCTCTAGACGCGTGCCCTCGACGTCAACCTCGGGGAGGATCCGGTCCAGCCAACCCGGCAGCCACCAGGCGTGGTCCCCGGCCAGGTGCAGCACCGCCGGGATGAGCGCCATACGGATGACGAAGGCGTCGATGAGGATGCCGACGGCGAGCGCGAAGCCGAACTGCCGGATCATGGAATCCTCGCTGAGGACGAAGCCACCGAAGACGGAGACCATGATGATGGCCGCCGCGACGACAACCCGGCTCGCGTGATGGAAGCCGTCCACCACGGCCAGCCGCGCGGTCTCGCCGTGCACGTAGGCCTCGCGGATCGACGTGCCGAGGAACACCTGGTAGTCCATCGCCAGGCCGTAGAGGATGCCGGTGGCCATGATCGGCAGGAAGCTCAGTACCGGACCGGCCCGATCCACCCCCACGAGCCAGGTGAAGCTGGGATTGCCGAAGGCCGTCACGACGAGCCCCATGGTGGCGCCGATGGACAGGAGGAAGCCGGCAGTGGCGGCCAGCGGCACCACCACGGACCGGAACACCACGAGCAGCACGATCAGCGACAAAGCGGCCACGAGGGAGAGGTAGACGGGAATGGCCTCTGCGAGCGACTCGGACAGGTCGATGTTGATGGCGGTGAGCCCCGTGACGCCGATCCGCTCAACCCCGTCGAGTTCGGCGGCGCGCACTGCGGTGACCAGATCGGCCGTGCTCTCATCGGTGGGCCCGGCGTCCGGGACGACGGTGTAGAGCACGAGCGAGCGGTCCTCGGAGGTCCCCATCAGCTGGACGTTGGCAGCCGTCTCGTGCGTGGCGAGCTCGGACTGCCAGGCCTCCAGGCGGTCCTGATCCACAGCGGCCGCATCCGACGGCGTCAGCGCGACGATGAGCGGCGCGTTCGCCCCCTCCCCGAGGGCGTGGGTCACCGAGTCGTAGGCGACCCGCTGATCCGAGCCGGGCGCGGCCACCGCCCCCGACGGCATGCCGAGCTGCATCTGCGCGGCCGGCAGCGACAGGGCGCCCAGGCCCAGGACGATGAGCACGATCGTGAGGATCGGGCGCGCGGTGACGGCCTCTACCCAGCGCTTGGCCATCCGGCCGAACCGGGAGTGCTCGTGGCCGCGGTGGGCGCGCACCGGCTGGGTGTGTGCCCGACGCCCGCGCCCGAGCAGTCCCAGCAGGGCCGGTAGCGCGGTCAGCGACAGGGCGATGGCCAGGATGACGGTGACGGCTGCCGTGACCGCCATCGTGGAGACGAACCCCATGCCGAGCGTCAGCAGCCCGAGGAGCGCGATGACGACAGTGAGCCCGGCGAACAGGACGGCGCCTCCGGCGGTGGCGACGGCGCGGGCGGTGGCCTCGACGGCGTCGAGCCCCAGCCTGGCCCGCAGGGAGCTGTGCTTGTGGATGATGAAGAGGGCGTAGTCGATCCCCACGGCCAGGCCCAGCATCAGCCCGAGCGCCGGCGTGGAGGTGGTCATCTCGAAGTTCGCGGACAGCGCGTAGGCGCCGCCCACCCCGATGAACACGCCGACCAGGGCGAGCAGGATGGGCAGGCCGGCCAGCGTGAGCGAGCCGAGGGTCAGAAGCAGCACGACGGCGGCGATGGCGAGGCCGATGGCCTCGCTCCCGCCGATGGGTGGCTCCATCGGCTGAAGGGCGCTGCTCGCGGCCACCGCGAGGCCCTTCCCCGCGACCTCTCCGTCGACGGCGGAAAGCAGGTCGTCGAGGCTGCCCTCGGGGAGATCGGAGATCTGCTCGGTGAGCTGGATGGAGGCGATGGCGACGGTGCCGTCGTCCGAGACGACGACCGTCCGACGCTCCCCGTCGGAGGCCACCAGTGAGGTTCCGCTCGGCGACGTGCCGTCCAGGAGTCCGTCCAGGCGGCCAAGGGCCTCGTCAGTGGCGGCCATGGCCGCGTCATCGACGGCCGCGGCAGGGTCGGTCATGCCCGGCTCGGGAGCCGGGAACCCGTCGACGGGGACGCCCATGGCCTGCAGCTCGGCCCGCAGCTGCCCGACCTCGGCGAAGAACGCGCCGGACTCGGCGATGAGCTGCTGGTCAGGGGCGGCGACGAGGGCGCGGGCGGTCGTCGTGACCTCGTTCAGCCGCGCGCCGAGCGCCGCCATTGATTCCTGTTGCGCCGGCGACGCGGCGGGTGCCCCGCTGGGGACTGCCCCTTCGAGGGCGGTGATCAACGACTCGAGCTGGGCACGGACCTCGTCGGCCACCTTGCCCTCGACGGTCGCGCGGACGGTGGTCTCCACCTCGGCGCGCTGCTCCTCCAGCCGGGCATCCCGGTCAAGGACGATGCCGGTGCCGACGGCCGCGTCGAGCGATCGGGAGATCGCGTCGGCGCGGTCAGGGCTGTCCACGCGCCCGCCGTCGTCGGCGGAGAAGACGAGGGTTCCCTGCGTGCCACCCGCCTCGGGGAGCGCCGCGGTGACCTCGTCCAGCACCAGCTGCGCGGGGGCGTCGTCGAGGGTGAGGCGCGAGGAGATGGACGGGGTCTGCGTGAGGAGCAGGCCGACCACGGCAGCGATGACGAGCAGCCAGGCCGCGAGGAAAGCCAACGGCCGGGTGGCCGCCGTCCTGCCGAGGCGGTAGAGGAAGGCGGACATGCGGGGCCCTTCGGTCGATGACGGAGACGTCCCCACAGTAGGTGCCTTATTGCCCATTAGGCAAATTTGCCCATTGAGCATTCGGTTGCCGTTCTGCATGCCCTGAGCCCGCTGACAGCTACACGCGGATCACCTCGAGAGCGCCCAGCTCAGCGAGCACGTCGAACCCCGAGTCCTGAGTGACCACCGGCAGTCCGTTGGCCAGCGCCACGGCCGCGATCCACAGATCATTGATCCCCATTGATCGACCGGCCTCGTGCAGCTGCACCCGCAGCGACGCCCACTGCCTGGCCACCGCCCCGTCTACCGCCAGCGGCTCCAGGCCGGCGAGTCTCTCGACGGTGGCCAGCCTGGCCACGCGCGTCCGCGTGTCGGGCGCCGCCAACACGCCCGCCTGAAGCTCGGCGAGCGTCACGACGCAGACGTACGCCTCATCGGGAAGCGCGGCGGTGTCGAGTAGCCGACCCACTTCCCCAGCGATCCACACGCTGGTGTCCAGCAGACCGGCGCTCACCTGATGGGCCCGAGGTCTTCCGTGGAACCCGCGGAGATCCACCCGAGGTCCGCCTCAAGGGTGACGTCTACCCGCTGGGCGTGCACCAGGTCGATCAGGTCGGAGCGCTTCATTGCGACCGGCCTGCGCCTCGTGGGGCTCCGGATCTCGGCAACCGGCTCCCCATTCACCGTCACGGTGACGACGTCCCCAGCAGCGACGCGGTCCAGGACTGAGCGGGTGTGGTTGCGGAGGTCCCGGGAGGCGACGGTCGACATGTGCGTAACTGTAGCACTATCGCCACAGTCGCCCGGATCAGCGCAGCGGGCGCCCCTCCACGGAGGGACGCCCGTGCGTTCCGATGACCTGACCACGCGCCGGTCGCGGGGTCAGAGCCGGGAGCGGAACTCCTCGTGCTGCCGCCTCACGGCCGATGGCACCTTGGTGCCCATGCGGGCGAGGAAGACGTCGGTGTCGTCGGCCTCGGCGCTCAAGGCGGCGGCGTCGATCGCGAAGAGCGCGTCCCAGTCCTCGTCGCTCACGCCCGCAGCCTGGTAGTCGATCGCTGCATGGACAGGCACCAGACCGTACGGCGACTCCATCGCCGAGGTCTTCCCCTCGATGCGCTCGGTGATCCACGCGAGGGCGCGGGAGTTCTCGGAGAACCCGGGCCACAGGAAGCGGCCGTCCTCGCCCCGGCGGAACCAGTTGACCTGGAAGATCTGCGGCGCGTTGCCCGTCTCGCCGAGCCTCTCGCCGACGTTGAGCCAGTGCTGCCAGTGGTCCGCCATGTGGGTGCCGGAGAAGGGCAGCATCGCGAACGGGTCGCGGCGCAGCTCGCCGAGGGTTCCCTCGGCGGCGGCCGTGCGCTCCGAGGCGAGCGTCGCACCCATGTAGACGCCGTGCTCCCAGTCCCTGGCCTGCGCCACGAGCGGGACGTTGGTGGCGCGTCGCCCGCCGAAGATGATGGCGTCGATCGGCACGCCTGCCGGGTCATCCCACGTGTCCGCGATCGACGGGCACAAGTGGGCGGCGACGGTGAAGCGCGAGTTGGGATGCGCCGCCGGGGTTTCGGAGTCGGGGGTCCAGTCGCGGCCCTGCCAGTCGGTCAGGTGCGACGGCGCCTCGTCCGTGAGGCCCTCCCACCAGACGTCGCCGTCGTCGGTGAGGGCGACGTTGGTGAAGACGGTGTCGCTCTCGATCGTCGCGATCGCGGTGGGGTTGGTGGAGTGACCGGTGCCGGGAGCCACCCCGAAGAAGCCGGCCTCAGGGTTGATGGCCCGCAATCGGCCGTCGGGGCCCTGCGCCATCCAGGCGATGTCGTCGCCGATGGTCTCGACCGTCCAGCCGGGGATGGAGGGACGCAGCATCGCGAAGTTCGTCTTGCCGCAGGCGCTGGGGAACCCGGCGGCCACATGGAACGTGCGGCCCTCGGGGTTCGTCGCCTTGAGCAGGAGCATGTGGGCGGCCAACCACCCCTCCTCCTCGCCGATCTTCGAGGCGATACGCAGCGCGAACCCCTTCTTGGCGAGGATGGCGTTGCCCCCGTAGGCCGAGCCGAAGGACCAGATCTCGCGGCTCTCCGGGTAGTGAACGATGTACTTGGTCTCGTTGCACGGCCAGACCACGTCCTCCTCGCCGGGCAGCAGAGGCGCGCCGACGGAGTGCACCGCCGGGACCCACTCCGTGCGCGGGCCGATCTGCGCAAGCGCGGCGGCGCCCATCCGGGTCATGATGCCGGTGCTGATCACGACGTAGGGCGAGTCGGTGACCTGGACCCCGAGGCGGGCGAGAGGGCTCCCCACCGGCCCCATGGAGAACGGGACGACGTACATGGTGCGCCCACGCATCGCCCCCCGGAACAGGCCGCTCAAGGTCTCGCGCATCTCCGACGGCGGGGCCCAGTTGTTGGTGGGGCCGGCGTCATCCTCGCGCTCTGAGCAGATGAAGGTCCGGGACTCCACCCGGGCCACGTCGCTCGGGTTGGAGCGGGCCAGGTAGCTGTTGGGGCGCTTGGCGGGGTTGAGCTTGATGAGGGTGCCTGCCGCCACGGACTCGTCGAGCATCCGCTGGCGCTCCTCGGCGGAGCCGTCGCACCAGAGGATGCGCTCTGGCTGGGTCAGCTCGGCGATCGAATCCACCCACTCGACGATGCGGGAGTCGGCGTTATCGGGTGCGTGGCGGGTGAACGTGGCGGTGGCGGTCATGAGATTCTCCAACCTTGTGGGTGTCGCTTCGGTGCGGGATGAGCTTGTGGCTTCACCATACGGAAGGGGACCCGGGGTTCTACTGGTCAGATTGCTGTGAACTTCGGCAGTTCTTCGCGTATGGTGAACTGCATGGCAGATCTCTCCACGCTGGGGCGGCGCATCCGGCATTTCCGCACCAAGGCCGGCCTGACGCTGGAAGAACTGGGAGAGATCACGGGGACGGCTCCCAGCCAGCTGTCCATGGTGGAGAACGGCCACCGCGAACCCCGCCTGTCGCTGCTGGAGGCCATCGCAGCAGCCCTGAGCGTGACCGCCTCGGATCTGCTGGCCGCCGAGCCCCCGTCGCCGCGGGCCGCGCTTGAGATCGAACTCGAGAAGGCCCAGGCCGCCCCTGCGTACCGGGAGCTCGGCCTGCCCCTCCTGCGCCCTTCGCGGGCGATGTCCGACGCGACGCTGAAGACGATCGTCGGCCTGCACCGCGAACTCGACAGGCGCGCCCGGATGGCCATCTCAACGCCTGAGGAGGCGCGGCGAGCCAACACCCAGCACCGGACGACGATGCGGGAGCGGAACAACCACCTGCCTGAGATCGAGCTGATCGCGGAGCAGGCAACCAAGGCAGTGCGGCACACGTCTGGCGCCCTGACCCACCGCACGGTCGCGGAGATGGCCAAGCGGGTGGGGCTGACCATCGTGCACACCGACGACCTCCCCCACTCGGCGCGTGCCGTCGTGGACCTCGAGCACGGCCGCATCTACATCCCGCCGGCCTCCATCCCCGGCGGACACGGGCTGCGATCGCTGGCGCTGCAGGCCATGGCCAACACCGTGCTCGAGCATGAGGCGCCGGCCGACTACGCCGACTTCCTCCGCCAGCGCCTCGAGGCCAGCTACTTCGCCGCGGCGTGCCTGATGCCCCGCGCCGCCTCCGTCGACTTCCTGGAGCGCGCGAAGCGGGAGCGCAACATCGCGATCGAGGACTTCCGCGACACCTTCGGGGTCACCCACGAGGGCGCGGCGCTGCGGTTCACCAACCTGGCCACCCACTACCTGGGGATCACGCTTCACTACCTGCGGGTCAACGGCGACGGCACCGTCGTGGGTGCCTATGAGAACGACGGTCTTCCGCTGCCCCAGGACGCGACCGGTTCGACGGAGGGCGAGGTGGTCTGCCGCCACTGGAGCGCGCGAAAGGCGTTCGCGCGTGCCACCCGCACCAGCGAGCACTACCAGTACACGGACACGCCTGCCGGCACCTTCTTCGAGTCGACGCAGACCGGGACCGGCGCAACGGCGGAGTTCTCCATCACACTGGGCGTGCCCTATGCCGAGTCGAAGTGGTTCCGGGGGCGCGAATCACAGCAGCGCGAGGTATCGACGTGCCCAGACGCGCGGTGCTGCCGCAGGCCGGAGGATGGGCTCTCGGAGCGCTGGAGGGGGCAGGGGTGGGCGTCGCCCAGGGTGCGGACCCACCTGTTCGCTCCCCTGCCGCAGGGGACCTATCCGGGTGTGGACGATCGCGAACTCTACGAGTTCCTGGAGGCGCACGCGCACGACTGAGCCGTCGGCGTGGCCCACCGAAGGCACCTCACGTCTGGGCGTTGGCCAGATCCTCCGGGTACACGACGTCGATCTCGTCGATCGTGGTGGCAAAGTCCCTGCGATTGTTGGTGAGGAACCGGTCAGCACCTGACGCGACGGCAGTGGCCAGATGTACCGCGTCCGCCGCCCGTAGTCTGTAGGTGACGGCCAGCGCGACGGCGAGTCGCGCCGTCGCCTCGTCCACCGGGCGAAGCTCCAGCCGACCGAGGAGGCCGGCCAGCGCCTTGACCTCGGCGGAGTCGGGGTCTTCCCTCAGTGGCTTGGTCAGCACCTCTGGCAGGAGCAGGACTGAGCCGATGCCGACGGGCCCCTCACCTTCGACGGCGAACAACGAGGCCACAGGCACCCCAAGAGGGTGACCATCGGCTGCCGCGTAGATGAGCACATCAGCGTCGAAAGCAGTGAGGAGTGTCATCGGCCGGACCGTGCGTCACGGACCGCATCAACGAGCTCCTCCGCCCGCTCGGGCGAGATGACGGGGCGCTGCATCGGCTCGCTGCGGGTCGAGTCCAGGAGGCCCGCGATCCGCTCAGCCTCATCCCATACCTTCGACGCACGGCGCGCTTTGAGCACGTCCGGACGAACCAGGACGGCGACCACCCGGCCGTGCCTGGTGATCGACACCTCCTCGCCGGCCTCGACACGGTCGAGCTGCTCCGGAAGGGTCTGGCGTGCAGTGCTCACGCTGATTCTCGACATGGCGCAATCGTACATGCTTGTACATATCTGTACCTACGGTTTCCGGTCGTGATCCGTCACGCTCCCAGAAGCCCAAGGGGAATCACGGCCACCCCGTCTGGTCTGCGGTAGGCGTACTTACCGGTGGTGACGACCACCAGGTCCGCGACATCGTCGGGCATCTGGTCTCGAAGCCATAGCAGGTGGCGAACGTCGGCATCCCCCACCGTCGCAGACAGCTTGACCTCTATCGCGACGACCTGGCCGTCCAGTCCCTCGACGACAAGATCGATCTCCCTGTCCCCTCGCGATGTGCGCAGGTGCCCGATCCGGGCGCGGTGGACCTGAGCTGCAACCCGGACCGTCAGCGTCACAAGGGACTCGAACAGAGGGCCCGCCATGAACGCGCCGCGCGGGCTCAGCAGGGCGTCGCTTGTCTCCCGACTCTCTACGCTACTGTCTTTCAGCCTTCAACGCTACTGTTTCTCGGCACTCTAGTGGCTTGTCGTTGAGACATGTTTACGTTTCCGGTCGATTCGGTCAAGAATCTGGTCGGGGGTTTTGGTCCACATGAATGGGTGTTTGCGTCGGTTCCATCCGTTGATGAAGGCGCGGATCTTGCCCGTGAGGTCGCGGACCGAGGTGAAGGTCCCGCGCCGGATGGCTTGGCGTTCGATGATCCCGAACCAGACCTCGACCAGGTTCAGCCACGAGCCGGAGGTCGGGGTGAAGTGCACCGTGATCCGCGGGTTCGCGGCGAGCCAGTCACGGACCTCGGCCTTCTTGTGGGTGGCGTAGTTGTCCATCACCAAATGCAGCTCCTGGGTCGGGTAGGCACGCGCCACATGCTTGAGGAACCCGAGGAACTCCTGATGCCGGTGCCGGTCCTTAACACAACCCGGTGACCTTCCCGGTGGCGATCTCCAACGCCGCGAACAGGGTGGTGGTGCCGTGCCGCACGTAGTCATGGGTGCGCTGCTCCGCATGGCCAGGTGCCATGGGCAGCACCTTCTGGGTCCGGTTCAACGCCTGGATCTGCGACTTCTCATCCACGCACAACACGATCGCGTTGTCCGGCGGGGCCAGGTACAGGCCAACCACGTCGGTGACCTTGGCCACCAGCTCCGGATCGGTGGAGAACTTGAACGTCTCCGCCTTCCACGGCCTGACCCCGAACTCCTTCCACACCGCCGCGACGGTGGCATGGTCGACCCCCAGCCGAGGCGCCAGCAGCCGCGACGACCAGTGCGTCACCCCCAGGCTGGCCGGCGGCGGGTCCAAAGTGGCGGCGAGGATCGCAACCCGATCCACCTGCCTGGGCCGACCCGGGCGGGGCTCATCAGCCAAACCCCGCACACCCCGCTCGACGTAGCGGTCCCGCCACAGATTCACCGTCGGCCTCGACACCCCCACCGTGTCCGCGATCACCTGGTTCCCGACCCCGTCAGCGGCCAGTAACACGATCCGCGCCCGTTGCGCGGTCGAGGCCATCACCGTCGCCGCCCGGGTCAACCGCTCCAACTCGCCCCTATCGCCTTCACGTAACACCAGTGCCGGGGCTGTCCTATTCGCCATGCCCAATTGTCCCATGCAACCGTAAAGTTACATCACCGACACGCCACTAGAAGCTGAACGTGGTGGCGCCGTCGCCGATCCACTCCCACAGTTGCACGGTGCCAGCCACTTCGGCGTTGGGCAGCAGCGTGCCCGGGTCGATGGCCTTGGCCTTCACGCAGACCCCGCACGCGATGTAGCGCCCGCCGGCTGCTGCGTAGCGGTCCATGAGGTCGGTCAGCGGAGGGCAGCCATCGCACGCCGTGGCTCGGGCGAACCCGGCGACCGCCAACCGGACGGCTTCCTTGGTGAGGAACATCAGGGTCTCGCGACCGGCTTCTGCGGCTCCGACGGCGACGAGGAACGCCACCGTGACCTTCTCCGCGTCCTCCAGCCCCGTTGTCAGGGAGATGGCTGCCTTGTTCATGAGTGCCTCCTACGGTGAGTGTCTCGTCCAAAAAAGTACGATCGTTCGTGCTAACTTGTCAAGGGTGAACCCAGATTCTTCTCTGCACCCCATCCGAGCCCAGCGCTCCGACGGACGCCGAACCCGGGCCGCGATCCTGCAGGCCGCCGCGCGGCTGGCGTCAGTCGAGGGGATCGATGGCCTCACCATCGGCGGCTTGGCCGCTGAACTGAAGATGAGCAAGAGCGGTCTGTATGCGCATTTCGGCTCGAAGATGGAGCTTCAATTGGCGACGGTGGCGGAGGCCGCGACGATCTTCGACGACGTCGTGGTGACCCCGGCGATGGCGGAGAAATCGGCGCACGAGCAGCTCCTCGCGCTGTGCGATCACTATCTGCAGCACCTGCGCGACCGGGTGTTCCCCGGCGGCTGCTTCTTCGCCAGCGCAGCCCTCGAGATGGGCGGCCGGCCAGGGCCGGTGCGAGAGGCGATCGCCGACTTCCAGCGGCGCCTCACTGGACTGTTCGCCCAGCTCGTGGTCGCCGCACAGCGTGAAGGGCGGCTTCTGGGCGAGGATCCTCGGGCGCTGGCGTTCGAGATCAACGGTCAGTTCCTCGCTGCCAGCGCTGGTTTCGTGCTGACCGGGGATGGGGGAGTGCTGGATCTCGCTGAACGGGTGCTGCGTCGTCGGTTGGGCGATGGTGTCACCACCGGAGCGTGATGCTTCGCCATAGGGTGCTGGCTATGGGGGCCGAAGCTGTCGTAAACGGCTGACCTCCCATCGCGTTCTCGTATTCGTTTCGGTCGGTTCGCCGGTTGCCTCTTGACACGAGAGCGCTCTCACGCAAGGCTAGGCCTTGCGCGGACCTGAGAGCGCTCTCGCTCCCGCGCGTATCTGTGCCCAATGCACAGAGGTCAATGACGACTAAGGGAGTCACATGTCATCTGTTTCATCCTCATCCCGATGGAGAGCGCTTGCGCTCAGCGGGCTGGCAGCAACGCTGCTTGCCCTGCCCGCCCAGGCCTCCGGTCCCACCGACGGCCTCGCCGGCTCGGACCTCTACCTCAACCCCTACAGCACCACGCTCGAGGCGGCCCAGGAGCTGAGCGGTCAGGCGCGCGCCGACGCGCAGCTCCTCGGGAGCATCCCCTCGGCGGACTGGTTTACGAATGGCACGCCCGAGGAGGTGCGGATCGCCGTCGACGAGGTGGTC
This sequence comes from Tessaracoccus zhenghani, assembly GCF_054552775.1. Taxonomy (NCBI): domain Bacteria; kingdom Bacillati; phylum Actinomycetota; class Actinomycetes; order Propionibacteriales; family Propionibacteriaceae; genus Tessaracoccus; species Tessaracoccus zhenghani. The sequence goes on from NZ_CM137275.1 coordinate 2,610,924, forward strand.
ACCGCCGCCGAGGCGCGTGGCGAGATGCCCGTGCTCGTCGCCTACAACCTTCCGTTCCGCGACTGCGCCCAGTACTCGTCGGGAGGTGCGCTCGACACCGAGGCCTACACGGCCTGGATCGACGGGTTCGCAGCCGGGATCGGCGACCGACCTGCCACGGTGCTCCTTGAGCCCGACGGCCTTGGCGTCATCCCTCATTACACGACGCTCGACGGCCAGGTTGAATGGTGCCAGCCGGCGGAACTCGACGCGGCGACGGCGACCACTGATCGCTTCGAACAGCTCAACTACGCCGTCGACTCGTTCGAGGCGCTGGAGGGCACCGACGTGTACCTCGACGGGACGTCGTCGGCCTGGCTGAACGTCGGCGAGATCTCCGACCGGCTCGTGAAGGCCGGGGTGCAGAACGCGACAGGGTTCTTCCTCAACGCGTCCAACTACCAGTTCACCGCCAACCAGGTGGCCTACGGCACGTGGATCTCGTCGTGCATCGCCTACGCCACCGAGGTGGCCCCGGGCGACTTCGCCAACTGCGGCGACCAGTACTGGAACGGCGGACCGGCGACTGACTGGCAAGGCGTCGCAATGTCCAACTACGGCGAGTGGTCGGCCGACAACCCGGACCCTGCGCTGAACACGTCGGGCATCGACTCGCGCTACGCGTCGATCCTGGGCGACGTGGAGCCGTCGACTCATTTCGTGATCGACACGAGCCGCAACGGCATCGGGCCGTGGGACCACGAGAACAAGTACGGCAGCACCCACGAGGATTGGTGCAACCCGCCGGATCGCGGCGCCGGCGCCCGTCCCACGACCACGACCGGCATCCCGCTGGTGGATGCCTTCCTGTGGATCAAGGTGCCGGGCGAGTCCGACGGCCAGTGCTACCGAGGCACCGAGGGCCCGCTGGATCCCGAACGCGGTATGCAGGACCCGCCCGCAGGGCAGTGGTTCGTCGAGCAGGCCAGGGAGCTGATCGAGTTCGCCTCCCCGGAGCTGAAGCCTCAGGAGTGCCACGTGGTGTGGGACGCCAAGGGCAAGGGCAAGGCGTTCGCCGCGAAGGTCACGGTGACCTCTCCGTCACCTGAGTGGACGCTGGAGTACGCGTGGCGCGACGACCAACGGATCAACAACGTCAGCCGCGGCACCTCGACCCAGGACGGCGTGGATGTGAGGATCACCTCACGCGCACCGTCGGTGGTGGTCTCCGCCAAGGGCGGCGCGACGGAGCCGTGGCTGTTCTGGGTTGACGGGAAGCCCTGCACCTCCGAGTAGTCCAAGGCCCGCTGAGGAGGGGGTGCCAGAAGATGTCTGGTGCCCCCTCCGTCGTGTTCGCCCGACGGCGAGCCCGGCGCCCCGGTGTGCAGTGCAGCGAACGTACGATTCCGGCGGATGACATCAAGGGCGACGGGGGAGACTGGTTGCCGCCTCTAATGGAACTGAACATTCGCCAGATCGGCGATCGGCGACGACTTCTGCTGGAGAGGGAGCCGAGGCCAACGTCGAGGTCTGTGTGTTCTGTCCCGGACTCCGATGCCCAGTGTGAGCAGCCAGCCGATAGGCTGCCTCACGATGAGTAGCACCGATACCTTCGCGCCCGGCAACGTCGTCGTGGTGCGTGACGAGGACTGGCTGATCACCTCAGTCGACGAGTCCTCCGACGGACCCGTCCTGAACGCCCAAGGGCTCTCGGATCTGGTCCGTGGCCAGGACGCCGTCTTCTACCCCTCGCTGGACCGGATCAAGCTCAACGACCCCCGCGACACCACAGTCCGCCCGGACGATTCCCCGAAATATCGCCGATCAAGGCTCTGGGTGGAGTCCACGCTCCGCAAGACCGCCGTTCCCCTCAGCGACGACTCCCTGACCGTCTCGCCCCGCATGCTGGCCCGCCAGCTTGGCTACCAGCACAAGGCCGTAGCCAAGGCCCTCGACCCCGCGACACTGCGGCCCCGCATCCTCCTCGCCGACGCCGTCGGCCTGGGCAAGACCCTCGAGATCGGCATGATCCTCTCCGAACTCATCCGCCGCGGCCGCGGTGAGCGGATCCTCGTCGTCACCCCGCGACACGTCCTGGAGCAGATGCAGCACGAGATGTGGAGCCGCTTCGCCATCCCGTTCGTGCGCCTCGACTCCCAGGGCGTGGCCCGCGTCAAGCAGAAGCTGCCCGCCAACCGCAACCCGTTCTCCTTCTACCGTCGCGTGATCATCTCCATCGACACGCTGAAGCAGGAGCGCTTCGTCCACGACCTGCGCCGGCACCACTGGGACGCCGTCGTCATCGACGAGTCGCACAACGTCACCAACACCGCCACCCTCAACAACCGGCTGGCCAGCATCCTCGCGCCGCAGGCCGACGCGCTCATCCTCGCCTCCGCCACCCCGCACAACGGGTCGCGTGAGTCGTTCGCCGAGCTGGTGCGCCTCCTCGACCCCACCGCAGTCAAGGCCGACGGCGACCTCGACGCCAAGCGCGTCGAGCAGCTCACCATCCGACGGCACCGCCACAGCGCCGAGGTAGCCGAGGAAATCGCGGCGGCATGGACCCGAGGAGTGCGAGCTCAGCACCTGAACGCATGCGTCGAGCCGCCCAGCCGCCAGTGGGCGAGTGGGGTGACGCCAAGACGCAGGGCCTCTTCGTTGTGTTTCTCTAGCGCGATGGATTCTCCAAGTCGACCCCACCGTCCATCGACGAGCAGTCAGACTTGTCAGTCGCCACCGCCACAATGGGTTTCACCGAACCTCGAGAAGGGCCCGCTCCAACTCCATGACTGATGAACGTCTGGTCAAGTCCAAGCAGCGCGTCGCTGACCACGGCGAGGTGTTTACCCCTGCCTGGATGGTTGAAGACATGCTCGACCTGGTGAAGGGCGAGACCGAGCGTATCGATGCCAGGGTCCTGGAGCCGGCCTGTGGGTCCGGCAACTTCCTGGTCCCCGTCCTGGCACGGAAACTTGCCACGGTGCAGGCCAAGCACGGTAAGAGTGATTTCGAGCGACGCCATCACGCCCTGTTCGCGGTCATGTGTATCTACGGGATCGAACTCCTGGCGGACAATGCCGACGAGTGTCGGGCGAACCTGTGTGACGTTCTGCAGGTAGCCTTCGGGCTCCGCGACGACGACGTGCTTCTGCGCGCAGCCCGCAAAGCTCTGGCCGTCAACATCGTTCGCGGGGACGCCCTGACTATGACGGAACCCGATGGCGCCCCGATCCTCTTTCCGGAGTGGGCCTACCTGGGGAAGGGCCTCTACCAACGCCGCGACTTTCGGTTCCACGACCTCACGCAACGAGCGTCGTTCGAGGGCACCCTCTTCGGGGAACTGACCGAGGAAGAGCTGTTCACGCCGACAAAGACCTATCCGCCGATGACCATGGAAGAAGTCGCACAGTGAGCCTGGCGCCGCTGACCCTTCGCGGTCACAACCCCGATGTGCTGACCTGCATCGCCAACCTCTCCAACGACGAGGTGTTCACCCCGCCCGAGATGGCAAACGCCATGCTCGACCTGATCGCAGACGCGTGGGCAGGGGCATTCGACGGTGCCGATATTTGGGCCGACGCCACGGTCAGGTTCCTCGACCCCTTTGTGAAGTCAGGGGTGTTCCTGCGCGAGATCGTCCGACGACTAACCAACGGCCTGGCCGACGCCATCCCGGACCTCCAGGAGCGCGTGGATCACATCCTCACCACGCAGGTCTACGGGATCGGCATCACCGAGCTCACCGCACTCCTTGGGAGACGCAGTGTCTACTGCTCGAAGTTCGCCAAAGGACCCCACTCCATCGCCAGGTCGTTCACCACGGAGACGGGAAACATCTGGTTCGACCGGACTGAGCACGACTGGACGGGCGGAACCCCCGAGATCCGCTACGACCCTGTCACCAGTGAAGAGTTCACGGTTCAGGTCAATCAACGGTGCAGTTTCTGCGGCGCGAACGAGCGCGACTACCAGCGCGGCGACGAACTAGAGACTCACGCGTACGCCCTGATCCACACCGACGATCCGCAGGGCCTCATTCACCAGCTGTTCGGAGCAGACATGCAGTTCGACGTCATCATCGGCAACCCGCCCTACCAGCTCAGCGATGGAGGCTACGGAACATCCGCTGCGCCGATCTACCAGATGTTCGTCGAGAAGGCGCTGGCGCTCGACCCGCGCTTTGCTGTGTTCGTTACACCCTCCCGCTGGTTCGCCGGCGGCAAAGGCCTCGACGACTACCGGCAACGGATGTTGAGCGACCACCGCATGCGCAACATCGTCGACTACCCCAAGCTCTACGAAGCATTCCCCGGCGTGAAGATTCGCGGAGGCGTCTCCTACTTCCTCTGGGACCGCGACCACGACGGGCCATGCACCATCCAAACCATGCTGGACGGAGCGCCGGTTGGGCATGCCGTTGCACGGTACCTCGACGAGTACGACGTCCTCATTCGTCGAAACGAAGCTGTGCCAATCCTTGAGAAGGTCCGGGCGAAGGGCGAGCCCACCTTGGAGACACGGGTCTCGAGTCAGAAGCCCTTCGGATTACGGACCTTCGTCCACGGCGCAGACTCTCCCTCCGGCCTCAAGGAGCCAATCAAGCTCTTCGGGTCCAGGAGGGTCACATGGATCGAGCGCAGCGAGATACCAACCAAGACAGCCTGGATCGACACTTGGAAAGTCCTCATGACCAGGGTCCAGGGCACGAGCGCTGCCATCGAGACCAAGTTCCTGTCGAAACCCATCGTCGCTGGCCCCGGCACGGCCTGCACGGAGAGCTACCTGGTGGCGGGTCGCTTTGACACGGAGGAAGAGGGCGAACGCTACGCCTCATACCTTCGAACCCGATTCGCGCGATTCCTAGTGTCACTACGCAAGTCGACTCAGGACGCACCCAAGAACGTCTATGCCTTCATCCCAGACATCCCCTTGGATCGCCATTGGTCCGACGACCTCCTCTACAAGCGTTACGGCCTCAGTGAAGAGGAGGTTCAGTTCATCGAGTCGCAAGTAGCCGCGCATGATGACCAGCCCGACGAGAGGGCCCAAGAGGTTACGGATGACTAAGGACATCGGGGACCTGCTCCCCGAGAAGCCGCACGGGAGGCTGCGGATCTACGCCTGGACTCCGAACGATCCACCGTCGGATTACGCAGGGCTCATCAAGGTCGGACAGACCACCAAGGCTGACGTCAACGAGCGGATCCGCGCGTCACAGGGGCAGATGCAGCAGGCCTATACCCTGCATGTCGACGAGCCCGCCGACCGAAGTGATGGGACGTTCTTCCGAGACGGCGATGTTCGTCACAGGCTGGTTCAGAAAGGCTTCGAGAACCCGATTCTCGGTTCATCCCGTGAGTGGGTGCGTTGCACGCCGGAGCAGGTGAAGACAGCAATCGTCGAGCTGCGAAACGGCCAGGCCATGACCGGGACCCACCACGAGACTTTTGCCATGAGGCAGGAACAGACCGACGCCGTCGACAAGGCCTTCGGCTACTACCACTCGATCTGGGCGGAGGACTCGACCGCCGTCCCCAGGTTCTTGTGGAACGCCAAGATGCGCTTCGGGAAGACCTTCGCCGCCTACCAACTCGCCAAGAAGCTCGGGGCCAAGCGTGTGCTGGTGGTCACCTTCAAGCCCGCCGTCGAGGACGCCTGGCAGACAGATCTGGAATCCCACGTCGATTTCGATGACTGGCAGTACCTGTCGAAGACCGCTGGCACCGACCCCGCGACAGTGGTCGCTTCCAGGCCCATGGTCTACTTCGGATCCTTCCAGGACCTGCTCGGCCGAGACACGAAGACCGGGCTGATCAAGGCCAAGAACGAGTGGCTCCATCTAATCAACTGGGACTTGGTCATCTTCGATGAGTACCACTTCGGTGCCTGGCGCGAGAGCGCTAAGGAACTGTTCGAGGGCGAGGACGCCAGCATCGCCAAGAAGGAGCTCGACGCCGAGTTCAACGACGGCCTCAACACCTTCGAAGAAGAACTCGACGAACTAGGCAGCGCTGAGAGCGACTTCCTCCCCATCACCACCAGGGCCTACCTCTACCTGTCCGGCACACCATTCAAGGCGCTGGCAACGGGCGAGTTCATCGAGGAGCAGATCTTCAACTGGACCTACACCGACGAACAACGCGCCAAGGCAGAGTTCGCCAAGGCACACCCAGCAGAGTGGAACCCGTATGGGGCACTGCCAGAGATGCGGCTGCTGACCTACCAGATGCCCGACGAACTCATCGCCGTTGCCAGGCAGGGCGAGTTCGACGAGTTCGACCTCAACGCCTTCTTCGCCGCCACTGGCAGCGGCAGCGCTGCGGAGTTCACGCACAAGGACGACGTCCAGAAGTGGCTCGACATCATCCGCGGCTCCCACTTACCGACGCAGACGGACGCGATGAAGATGGGTACCCGCCCACCATTTCCGTACTCCGACGTCCGGCTCCTGCCCTACCTGCAGCACTCGTTCTGGTTCCTCCCGAGCGTCGCCGCCTGCGAAGCAATGGCCAACCTCCTCGCCGAGAAGCAGAACGTGTTCTGGCATGACTACGACGTCCTCGTCGTCGCCGGCCCGTCAGCCGGCATCGGGCTCGACGCTCTCCCGCCGGTGCGCAACGCAATCGGCGATGGCCACGAGACCAAGACCATCAATCTGTCGTGCGGGAAGCTCACCACCGGCGTGACCGTCAAGCAGTGGAGTTCAATCCTCATGCTGCGCAACCTGAACTCTCCCGAGACCTACTTCCAGGCCGCGTTCCGGGTGCAGTCACCGTGGTCGATCAAGAACCCCAACGGGGACAACCCGAGCGAAGAGGCCGTTCTCAAGCCAGTGTGCTTCGTCTTCGACTTCGCCCCCACCCGCGCCCTGCGGCAGCTCTCGGAGTACGGCCACGGCCTGGCGCCCGAGTCACCCAATCCCGAGAAGGCGATCGAGGAACTCGTCAGCTTCCTGCCGGTACTGGCCTACGACGGCTCGAACATGACCCAGATCGACGCCGGTGCCATCCTCGACATCGCCATGTCCGGCACGTCCGCCACCCTCCTTGCACGCAAGTGGGAGTCAGCGATCCTGGTCAACGTCGACAACGACACGCTCAAGAAGATCATGAGCGACCCCAAGGCCATGGCAGCAGTCATGAACATCGAGGGCTTCCGAGCCCTCGGCAGCTCTATCTTCGAGACCGTGGTCAACAAGTCCGAGTCAGTCAGCAAGACCAAGAAGGAACGCGGCGACGAACTCACGAAGACGGAGAAGAACGAACTCACCGACGAGGAAAAGGAGTACAAGTCGAAGCGCAAACAGATCCAGGAGAAGCTCATCAAGTTCGCCACCCGCATCCCGGCGTTCATGTACCTGACCGACTTCCGCGAGAACACCCTCCACGACGTCATCACCAAGCTCGAACCCGGCCTGTTCAAGAAGGTCACCGGCCTAACCGTCGAAGACTTCCACCTCCTCGTCAGCCTCGGCGTCTTCAACTCCACCCACATGAACCAGGCCGTCTTCGCCTTCCGCCGGTACGAAGACGCCTCCCTTTCCTACACCGGCATCAACTCCCACAAGGGTCTGCGCCATTACGGCCTCTATGACACCGTCGTGGCCGTCGAGTTCTAAAGGCGTGAGGCCCGTCATGCTCGAAGATCACCGATCCACAACGCCAAGCGAAAGGGAACCGTATGTCATCCGATTGGCGTGAGCGATTCGAGTCAGCTCACCCGGAAGCCATCGACTTGAAAGAGGCTGACGCGACTGGATTCGACTTCTTTCTCGAATCGATAGAGCTAATCACCGGAGCAACGATTCCTATCCAACGCGTGGGTGTCACTGCGCTGGTCGGGGCGAATAACGCTGGCAAGTCGACAATCCTTCGAGAAACTGTCGAATTCCTCAGACAGAACCGCCACCTCGGGCACAGCGAACGCATCTCAGTCGCGACGGTGAGAACAGGAGTGCGGGGCGACCTTGCTCAAGTCATCGGATGGCTGGGGGATAACTCGCACTTCATCCCTCCGTCTCAGGGGTCTGCTGGAGGATTCCAACGGCCTACCTCTGGGATCATCCCTCTGGTCGCCTTGAGATCTCTCTGGGCTTCGCCACATGAGACCTTCGGAGACCTAGCCAACGCCTTTGTCTTCTATGGCAACGCACAAGGCAGGTTTGCCTTCGGCGGCTCTGTCGAGATGCGAGAAAACGTGGACGATCCGGCCCAGCATCCTGTTCATCACCTGCAGGACTCCAAGGCGCTTCTCGATGAATTGTCTGAGATCACGAAGAAGGTTTTCGGTGTACCGCTGACTCTGGATTCCCTGGCGCGCACTCTGAGGCTCCGAGTTGGAGAGATCGACGAAGAAGTTCCACCCGTCAACAACATCTCGCAGGAGTACCGCGAGAAGATGGCAGCGCTACGCCCTCTTGATGAGCAGGGTGACGGTATGCGCAGCTACCTCGGACAGCTGCTCCCGACTCTGACCGCCGCTTTCAAGGTGCTCCTTCTTGACGAGCCAGAGGCGTTCCTTCACCCGCCGCAGGCACATGCACTCGGGCTCCAACTCGGTCAGTTGGCGATGAAGCAAGGTATCCAAATCGTCCTCGCCACACATGACAAGAACCTGCTCACCGGCCTTCTGGAATCAGGGGTGGACGTGTCGGTGGTCCGGCTGGACCGCGGAAGCGGGTCAACGGCCGTCCATGACCTTGACGCCGCTCAGTTAAGAGCGCTGTGGTCTGACCCGGTCCTCAGATACACCAACATCCTGGACGGTCTGTTCCACCGCTTGGTCGTCGTCGCTGAGGCGGAGGGAGATTGCGCATTCCTGAATGCCGCACTGGATTGTCCAGCACGCTCTCATGAAACCCTCCCGCGCCACGAGATTCTCTTTGTGCCCACTGGTGGCAAGGATGGGATGGCAAAGGCCTGTGCGGCACTTTCCAAGATTGGGGTGCCTACGGTAGCCGCGCCTGATTTGGATATGCTGGCTGACCAGAGTGCACTGCGGACACTTCTGGAGTCCCTTGGCGAGGATTGGACTGACGATCTCTCCAAGCTCTGGGAGCGAGCGACTGCGTCCATTCGTGTCCCCCGAGAGCAGGTGAGGGTGGGGCGTGTCCTCGATGCAATCTCAGCAATCTTGACTCCAGAACGTGATGCCAATTTCAGCACCGACCATAGGGATGCGGTACAAGCTCAGCTGCGTGCTCGTCCTCCATGGAGAGACGTCAAGGATCATGGCTTGTCCGCGTTCAAGGGCGAAGCTCGCGCCCATTTGATGGAGCTTCTAGCGGAGCTTCATAAGCGGGGGGTTGTTCTTGTTGAAGTGGGCGAGCTCGAGAACCTGGCACCTGAAGTGACGGTGCGTAAGGGACCCGGCTGGATTCACGCGGCCCTCAGGCAGGGCGCACAGTGCAACGACATTACCCAGCGCCACGTGGATAGGATCCTCGCCGTTGGCGTGACTCGTGGGATGCAGCCGTCGGCAACGAACGACACGAGCCGCCGCTGACCAAGGTCGGGGCTGGCAGCTGCCGTGTGATGCAGATGCCAGAGACTGCTCTACGTGAGTGACGCGAGGGGCACTGTCCCCAGGTACCGGGCGAGCTCCGTGATGTCGGGATAAACGTACGAGCGCGTATATCCGAATCGCGACTCCAGGAACTCCCGGATCTCTTCTTTGACCGACGATCCGATCCGAAAGGTGAAGGTCGGTGCCAAGTTGCGCGCGTTGTATTGTGGCTTCCGGGTCGGTTTGGTGGTCTTGGCGTAGATTGAAGACGCAGCCAGCAAGTCAGCGCGCGTCCAGTAGTTTCCAGGGCTGCTCCTGAAGTAGGAAGCTGTCTTAGCTGAGGTCATTGGAACCCCGTCGAAGATGAACGCGGCGTTCTGCGCGGCGATCCTCGGGTCATAGGCAGGCGGAACCCAAAGACGACGCCGGGCTCCAGTTCCCCAGTCCACACCTTGCCGCGCCGCAGGAGTGGTCCATGAGTGCCAAGGCGGCAGCCGCTCGCCCCACTCTGCATCCAGTTCCACTCGCGAGTGTAGGGGGGCTGGCTTGTCGGGCTTGCGCACCGGTTGCGTCGCAAAGGCGATGAGACGAGCGTCTTTGTCGTCAGTCTCGTCGTGCTGCTCGACTGCGAACCATGCGGCGATGTATGGGTTCTTGGTCACGTCCAGGAGCCGTGTCGGTCCACCGGCATGCTGGATGCGCGCGAAAGTCTCAAGCGCCGACATCCCGTCGAATCTCCAGTCTGAGCGCGCGATCCGTAGGATCTCCTGCTCCGCACGCACCATCTGATCTTCATCTGGGTATGGCTGAGGCTGCTTTGGCTTGGACGCGGGGGGATCAACTCCGTTCACCACGCACAACCGTCTAAAGAGGCTGCTGTGGATGGCCCAATCGGCGTCGCGCACGCCTCGCCATACCAGGGGTAGGTCAGGTGTCTTGGTGACAAGTCCGGTGATACGCGTGTTCAGTTCCTGCATGGACTCGACGAGTTCCTCGTCCGCCGCGAAGTAGGCGCCAGGAGACGTCATCGACTTCGAGTAGGCGGTTCGGGGTGGGTCGGGGTTCCGAAAGTCCGACGGGCGGCTTAGTGAGAGCATGCGAGAGCCCAGCGACTCGTTGATGATCGCCTGAAACTTCGTAAGGTCAACGTTGGCGGACATGGCCGCCTGGATGTTGTCCAGCACCCCCGCAGGCATAGAGATGCGCGGTATGAGCTTCTCCTGCATTCGGGCTATCGATTCCTGCAGGTTCCGCCACGATGCGGAAGAGTGGAGCAGCTCCTCGAACTGCGCGGCCCAGGCCGAGCCAAGCAATGGTCGGCCAGCGAATAAGCTGTCGAAGTTCTGGCGCACTCGGTCTGCATACTTCTCGGCCTCGAAGCCCGCAGGACTGACCGGTTCCGTGTCGCCAGCATCTTCGCCACCGTGTCCGGCTTCAGGCTCGTCCTGTTCCTCGCTCATAGCGTGGGAGTCTAGCTAGGTGCACTGCGCCGGTGAGCACGTACGGACGAGGCGCTGCGGCTCCAGCCACGACGGGGACGACACCCCGACCACGTGCCCGCGCTGCGGGAAGTCAGGTATCAACGACGTCGGCCAGCGCTTCGAGACCGTCGAGCTCACCCGAGTCTCCGCGTTCGTGCGGCGCGACGAGTCACGGATCGACGACTCCAACGACGAGCGCGTCCGCGCCGGGTTCGCGATCGTCACCGCCGCCGACGTCGACCCGCAGACCGTCCAGCACCGCTGGTACACCACCGGCGGGCTGGGCGTGGCGTACCTCAAGGGCATGGACGTGCGCTGGTATAACCTCGGCCCCCGCCGCCACACCGCAGGCGAGATCACCATCGCCGGGAACAGGCTCGCCGGGCCGCGGTTCCGGATCTGCGAGGCCTGCGGCCACCTCGACCGCACGGGGCTGGCCAACAAGCGCGACGAGCACCGGCCCTGGTGCAAGCACCGCCACAGCCACGAGGAGCACACCCGCTCCGTGCTGCTCACCCGCAAGCTCACCACCGAGGGCGTCGTGCTCACCCTGCCGCAGGGCATCGCGTTCGGCGACGACGTGTTCGCCGTGCCCAGCCTCACCGCCGCCGTCCTGCTCGGGCTGCGCGAGAACTACGGCGGCGCGCCCGACCACCTCGATGTCGCGTTCATCAAGGACCCGCTGCTCGACAACCGCGACGCACTCCTCCTGCACGACCTCGTCCCCGGCGGCACCGGCTACCTCGCCGAGCTGATCCGCAAGGACCAGCTGTGGGACGTGCTGCGCCGCGCACTGATCCGGGTCCGCGACTGCGCCTGCGCCGACGAGGGACACCTGTCCTGCCACCGCTGCCTGCTGCCGTTCGCCGCCCCCTACAACCGTGAGGTCACCTCCCGAGTCGCCGCCGAGCGGCACCTGCGGACGCTGCTCGGGATCGACGGCGGGGAGCCGCCGCTCGTGCCGTCGTGGAAGATCACGGAGGCCCCGCCGGCGCCGGACCCGACGGGGGAGTCCTGGCTGGAGGAGCGGTTCCGCGCCGCGTTCCTGCGGCTGGCGGCGAGGCTGGGCGGCACCGTCAAGCAGACCCCGAGCATCTCCGGCGGCAACATCATCACCGTCTCGCTCGGCAGCCGCACCTTCCGGCTCCGCCCGCAGGTGCACGTCGCCAACTCCAAGCCCGACTTCGTCCTCTCGAGCGAGGGGCTGCCGGACGTCGCGATCTTCACCGACGGCTGGCAGTTCCACGCCTCGCCCAAGCACAACAACATCGCCGACGACGCCGCCAAGCGCCGCATCCTCCGCCAGGGCGGCACGCTCGTGATCGCGATCACCGCACAGGACCTGGCGCTCGACGAGGCGGGCGACGCCGCCACCGCGCCGTCGTGGTTCAAGGCGCCGCTGGTGCAGAAGCTGAACGGCGAGCCGGCGATGCAGCACACCGCCGCCGCGCGCGAGTCCCTGCTCGGTGGGCCGCTGGCGTTCCTGGCCGGGTGGATGCAGCAGCCCGACCCCGACAACCTGGAGCGTTTCGCCCGGGCGGCCGCGTTCTCGGTGTTCGCCTCCGGCGCCGCTCCTACGGATGCGCCGCTGGAGGACCTCGCCGTCGGTCTGCTGTCCGGGGTGGGCGGGCAGACCCGGGTCTGGCGGCACGGGAGTCTCGCCGTCGCGGTGAGCGTCCCGGCTCCGGGCTCCGTGCGGCTGGCCGCGGTGCTCGACGACACCGTCGACCTCTCGGCTTCCGAGGCCAAGGATGAGTGGCGCGAGTGGCTGCGGCTGGCCAACGTCATGGCGCTGCTGCCCGCGTCGATCGCCACGTTCGAGGCGCGATCCTCTGCTGCACTTCCGACCGTCCCGGTGGTGGACATCGTCCATCGGGGTGTGGAGGTCGGCGCCGAGTGGCAGCCCATCGTCGAGGAGTTGGCGGGGGAGTCGGCGTCCGTGCTGGAGCTCATCGCCGCGCTCAGCGAGGCCGGGGTGGCCGCGCCGGACGCCGAGGTGGGCTACGAGCTCGACGGCGTTCCCTTCGACCTCGTCTGGACCAACGAGCGGATCGCGGTGCGGTTGGATGCCGAACCGGTGCCCGATCAGCAGGGGTGGCGCATCCTCGCGCCCGACGCAGCCGTGATCGCGGCGGCATGGAAGGAGCAGCCCCGTGGCTGAGAGTGTGATCATCTACCCCAAGCAGGACAAGCTGCTCGACGCGTCGATCAAGCAGAAGGCCTACACCTTCCTCGAAAAGCTCGCCCAGGACGACAGCGCGCCGGGATTGCACATCGAGCCGATCGCCAACGCTGCAGATTCGCGGGCCCGGACAGGTCGCGTCGACATCCAGTACCGGGCGTTGCTGTTCAAGCTCACCACCCCCACCTCGACCGCCTACGTGGTGCACGGCATCTACAACCATGACGACGCCTACAAGGCGGCCGCCAAGGTGCAGCTGACGATCAACCCGATCAACGGGCTGCCCGAGTACAACGAAGTGGCCAGCGAAGCGGCACCCACGTGGGAACCGCCGGTGGCCGTCCCGCCGCTGCCGGCAGGTCCCGAGCCGTTGATCGCCTTCAGCGCCGCCGACCTCACCGTCTCTCTCGGCATCCCGCCGACCACCTCGGAGCAGGCCGTCGCGCTGACCAGCAAGGACGCGCTGCAGGCCTTCGCGCAGACGCTGCCCGAATGGCAGGGTCTCGCGCTGCTGCTGCTGGCCGACGGCGAGTCGATCACGCAGATCCAGCAGGAGCTGGAGATCATGAACCGGCCGATGAGCCACGAGGAGGCCGCCACCCGGTTCGTCGAGCCGGAGCCGGTCAGTGACCAGGAGCTTCTGGACAGCTTCGACCACCCCACCGCCCAGATGGGGTTCGCGAAGCTCGCCGGAGCCGACGAGCTGCGCCGGGTCATCACCGGCGGCGACTTCTCCGCCTGGCGCGTCTTCCTCCACCCGCAGCAGCGCACCTGGGTGCGGGGCGACTGGAAGGGCCCGTACCGGATCTCCGGCGGCGCCGGGACCGGCAAGACCGTCGTCGTGCTCCACCGGGCGCGACGGCTCGCCGTCGAGGACCCGGAAGCGCCCATCGTCGTGACCACGTTCACCACCAACCTTGCCGCTGAACTTGCCCGTAGCCTCGAGCGCCTCGACCCCGACCTGCGCTTCGCCGACGCCCTCGGCGCGCCCGGCCTCCACGTCAAGGGCATCGACGCGCTGGCCCGGGCGGTTCTGCAGTCGGCGGGGGCCGACGTGAGCGAGGCCGTCGCGGCCGTGCTGGGGGTGGGGCGCACCGACATCGGCGGCCGCACCGACGCCGACGCCGCCTGGCGGCAAGCGATGCTGCGCGCGGGGGAGGACCTGGACGAGAAGCTGCGCAAGCCCGCGTTCCTGGCCGCCGAGTACGAGATGGTGATCCTGCCGCACCGCATCACGCAGCTGGCCGACTACCTGAAGGTGGCGCGGACGGGTCGCGGGGTGCGGCTGTCGCGGGCCGGGCGCAAGGCGGTGTGGGCCGTCGTCGAGGCCTACCGCGGCGCCGCGCGCGAGGCGGGCACGCTCGACTTCGCGGAGGCCGCCTCCATCGCCGCAGCCCACCTCGAGGCGACGGGGCAGCGACCCGCCCGGCACGTGCTGGTCGACGAGGGGCAGGACTTCAAGCCCTGCCACTGGCAGCTGGTCCGGGCGCTGGCGGCGGAGGCGCCCAACGACATCTTCATCGCCGAGGACGCCCACCAGCGGATCTACGGGCAGAAGCTGATGCTCTCGGCGTACGGGATCCGGACGCAGGGGCGGTCGCGGGGGCTGAAGCTCAACTACCGCACCACGGCGCAGAACCTGGCGTGGGCCGTGGGCGTGCTGACGGGCCAGGAGGTCGTCGACTCCGACGGCGAGGCCGAGACCATGGCCGGCTACCTGTCGGCGCGCACGGGGCCCAAACCGGAGGTGCGGGCGTTCCCGACGTTGACGGCGGAGCTCGACTTCGCGGCGGACCTGGTCGGGTCCTGGGTGGGCAGTGGGGACGTTGCGCCTGAGACGGTCGCGGTGTTGGTGCGCGACCGGGTGACCCGCGACCGTGTCGTCGCCGGGCTGGGGGAGCGGGGCGTCGAGGTGCGGGCCCTGGAGGCCGGCACGGTGAAGCCCGGCTACCCGGTGGCGCTGACCATGCACCGGGCGAAGGGCACGGAGTTCACGCGGGTGCTGCTGTTCGGGCTGAGCAAGGACTCGATGCCGATGGGATTGAAGGCCTACGACTTCGACGACGAGGAACTCAGCGAGGCGCAGCTGCGGGAACGCTCGCTGCTGTACGTCGCGGCGTCGCGCGCCCGCGACGAGTTGGTGGTGACGTACAGCGGCACACCGTCGTCGCTGCTGCCAAGCTGATCCTGAGCGGATCAGGTGAAGGGAGGATTCCGGGCCGCTGACGATACCTGGTCGCCACGGGGTCCACGTCTGAGGATGCGGACCCACTACCAATAGCCACTGCGCAACGCGCTCCGCCGCAGTCGATACCTCAGTGGCGAAAAGAGCTGATCGGCCTAGAGTGGCGCGCTTCCATTAAGGCGTGCATGGCGCCATAATGGCTCCATGCCGAATATTCAGATCAAAGACGTGCCGGACCAGACGCATGCTGTGCTGCGACAGCGGGCTAGCGCGGCGCACCAGTCACTTCAGGAGTACCTGCGCTCGAAGCTGATCGCCGAGGCCGCCCAGCCGACGTTGGACGAGGTGTTGGCCAGGGCCGGCGGGCGCGCCGGTGGATCGCTGCCGCTGGCCGACGTGGTGAGCGCGTTGCGGTCCGACCGTGCTGGTCATTGACGCCAGCGTCCTGGCCGTCGCACTGCTTGACGACGGCCAGGACGGTGACACAGTGCGGGACAGGCTGCGCGGTGAACGACTCGCCGCACCCGCGCTGGTCGACCTCGAAGTGGCCTCGGTGTGGCGCGGCCTGGCCCTCGGCGGCCACCTGGACCCGCGCCGGGTCCGGCTTGCTCTTGACGACCTGCAGGAGCTGCCACTCCAGCGCGTCGAGCACACTTCGCTGCTGGTTCGCTGTTGGGAACTGCGGGACAACCTCACTATCTACGACGCCGCGTACGTTGCCCTCGCCGAAGCACTCCAGGCGCCCCTGCTCACCGGTGACAGGCGCCTCGCACGATCCACCGGCCCACGCTGCACCATCGAGGTCGTCAAGGCCCACGGTTGACGTCACGGTTGCCGCAGAGGTCGAGGATCTGCCGCAGCCACTCCCCCGACTTCGCGTCGCTTGCGGGCAATATGTTCGTCACCTCAACCAGTCTGCCCCACAGACTTTCGGTACTATCACGCGCCGCTGGGGCTTCAGGCGATCTTGCTCGGGTAGCGCTGGCGCGCGACCTCTCCGCTGGGCCGACGCAGGCGGCGGGCTTCGTCTGGCCGTTTCCTGCTAGCTGACCGCGACCCCGGCCAGCGCAAGCGCCAAAACCAAGACCACCGAGCCGACGGCGACCCAGGCGCGGTCTCGCGGCTCACGGGGCAGGGCCGGCCACCGCCAGCCCAGGGCCGCCGCAGTCGCCGACGTGAACGTCGCCTGGACCATCCAGATGGGGAAGGGGTCCACCATTCCCATCACGATGGCAGGAAGAACCACCCCGATGAGCGTGGTGCCCGTGACGCTCCACAGCACGTAGGAGAGGGCGCGATGGCGGCTGGGATTGTGCCGCGTGATCCGCCACATCGCCCATCCAGTACCGACGACGGTGGCGAGGGCCAGTGCGGCGGACAGGGCCAGGACGAATGTCTCGCTCATGGCTAGTGCGCTTCGTCCAGTAGGGCGCTCACGAGGTCGCCCTGCAGGGTGAGCAACTGGGCACCGGTGGGCACCGAATTGACGACGTAGGCCAGGCCGCGCCCGGTGCGGGGGCAGAACCCCACGTACGAATGGTGCGACCCGGTGAGCCCGTTGTGGAAGATGAGTTCCTCGCCGCCGGCAGTGGAGGCCCGGACCCACGTGATGCTCATCTGGGCCTCCGGCATCCAGGGCAGGATCGGCGCCGGGGCCACCGGGTCGAGCCCAGCGGAGCCCGGTTGGCGGCCGTCCCGCGTCAGCCGCAGCCAGGACGCAAGATCCTGGCAGGTGGACCACATGCCGCCGCCCGGCCCCAGACCCCCCAGGATCCACGGCTCTGCGGGTCGCCCGCCGAGCCGGCCCTTGGTCCATCCCTCCGGCAGGTCCGCCACAGTCGCGGGGAGCAGCGTGTCGGTCAGTGCGAACGGCTCCAGGATGCGTTCCGTGAGCAGCTCGCCGTAAGTGGTCGCGGCCTTCGCCGCCAGGAGGTGGGCGAGCAGGGCGATGCCGGCAGTGGAGTAGGAGTAGCTGCCCCGTCCTTCCGTGCCCTGCTGGAGGATGTCGGCGACGGTCTCGGCCGCGTCCTGCCGCAAGCCGTCTGCGTGGAGCAACCCGAACCACGTGTTCTGGCTCCCGGCCGCTTTCGCCGTGAAGTCCGGGAGGCCGGAGGTGTGGGACGCGAGCTCCCGCAGCGTGACGTCGGCCACCTCGGATCCGCTTGCGTCGGTGATCTCGCCGACGGTGGTGTCGAGGCTCACTTCGGCCTTGGCAACCATGTCCATCAGCACGGCGCCACAGAAGGTCTTCGACACCGAGCCGATCCCGAAGGGGGTGGTCTGGTCCGCGCCGATGCCCGCAAACTGGGTGGCATCCCCGTCGACATAGGCCAGTGCCACGCGATTGAGCCCCTGGAGATGGGGGTCCACGCGCCGGAGCAGCGCAGGATCGCCGGTACGGCCCGCGGCCGCTCCCACCGGGCGCGGGCCAACGAGCGCCAGCAGCGCCATCGCACCGGCGCCGGCGCCGGCAGCCAAGAGACCCCTCCTCGAGACCTCGGAAGTGCGCACCCGTCTCGCCGCCCCGCTCAGGTGAGAGCCGAAGCTCGCGCCGGCGGAGCGGCCGCGGTGTCCGAAGGCGCGGGTTGCGATATCTCCGGGCTGGGCCCACGTCGTCGAAGCACGGTGATCAAGTACCCGGCGTATCCGGCGCAGACCAGCGTGGTCGCGGCGAGCATGACCAGTTCTGCCTGCGCATCCGCCCTAGTCAGATTCCCGCTGATGTTGAGGAGGGCGTGGAAGGCGATGAGCGGAACGATCGTGCCGGTAACGGCGAACAGCAGCGCCAGGACGATTCCCAGGGTGACACCGAACGCGATCTGGATTGCCTGATCCAACGGCGCCATTCCCCTGGTGAGGTTCACGATGTGCCCGATGCCGAAAGTGACGCCGGAGATCACAACCGCGCGCGTCAACGTGCTGGTGCGTTGGATCCCGCGGAACAACATGCCGCGGAAGATCAGTTCCTCAAGGAAACCGACAGCGACCATGAGAACGATGATCAGCGCCACCGTGGTGAAGTCGAGGTCTTCCCTGAAACCCTTCGTGAACTGCATCAGCGCGATCAGTAGGAGCGGGATGTATAGCAGCGTCGCGTTGAAATCGCGCCTGCGCAGGGGGCGGACGCCGTAGTACGTCAGCCAACCGTGCTTGCGGAGGCGGACCACGAGCCACACCGCGAGCAGGACCAGCACCGCGCTGGCCCCCGCATTCGGAACGCCGACAAGCGTTGAAAGCCAGTCGCCGATGTTGACCGCAATCACGTAGATCGCTATCCACGCGACCGCGTGCCAAATGGGACGGTTCTCTTGCAGCCTGTTCATGACAGCCACTTCCTTAGGGGAGGAGACGAACCAAGCGGGTCGTCAACGGCCCCGCCATGAATACTACGCCGCGTAGGAGAGGGGTGTGGCCTTCAGGGTGGACGGTGAGGAAATGGTTGGTATCGCGTAGCGTTACGCGATACTGTTGTCTTGTGATCGTCAGCTTCAGGCACAAGGGTCTGGAGCGGCTGTATCGGGATGGTTCGAAGAAGGGTGTTCAAGCGGCTCACGTCCCCAAACTGCTGCGCATCTTGTCGCTGCTTGACGTGGCACAGACCCCGGACGACCTCGCGATCCCGTCGTTTCGGACCCACCCCCTCAAAGGGGACCTGGCCGGGCACTGGTCGGTCTGGGTGAACGGCAATTGGCGGATCACGTTCCGCTTCACTGAGAGCGACGTCGAACTCGTCGACTATCAGGATTACCACTGACCAGGAGGTGGACAACATGGTGATGAAGACTCCGGTACATCCCGGCGAGATCCTGCGTGAGGACGTGCTGGGCAACCTGGGGCTGAGTGTCGGGGAGGCTGCGTCCCGGCTCGGGATCTCCCGGGTGACGTTGAGCCGAGTCCTGCACGGCCATGCCCGGGTGAGCCCCAACCTTGCTGTTCGACTGGAGGGGGCGGGCGTTGGTACCGCCCGTGCTTGGCTGGCACTGCAGTCGGCTCATGACCTCGCGGCGGAGCGTGCCGCCGGGCTGCCCTCCGTCCGCAAGCTCGACCCCGTCGCCTGACAACATCCGGATCTGCCGCACCTGGTGCTTCAGGCGACCTTGCTTGCGTAGCGCTGGCGCGCGACCTCCCCGCTGGGCCGACAAAGGCGCAGAGCTTCGTCTGGCCGTTTCCTGCTAGGTGACCGCGGCCCGGCCACCGCCAGCCCAGGGCCTGGGCCGGGGTGGGGGCGGTTCATGAGGCGGTTGGCGAGGCGAGTTCTTGTCGTGCGGGCCTACCAACGTGAGGGTGCGTAGTCCTTCAGGAAGACGCCGAACAGGTCGTCGCCGGCCTGCCCGCGGACGATCGGGTCGTAGACCCGGGCGGCTCCGTCGACCAAGTCCAAGGGCGCATGGAACCCCTCGTCGGCGAGCCGAACTTTCGTGGGGTGCGGTCGCTCGTCGGTGATCCAGCCGGTGTCGACGCTGGTCATCAGAATGCCGTCGGACTCGAACATCTCCCGCGCGCTCGTCCGGGTCAGCATGTTGACCGCCGCCTTCGCCATGTTGGTGTGCGGATGGCCGGGACCCTTGTAGCCGCGCCCGAAGACCCCCTCCATCGCTGACACGTTGACCACGTACGCCCGGGCCGGACCACTCGCCACGTTTCTCGCCGCCTCGGCCAGGCGCGGCCGCAGGCGGCTGATGAGGATGAACGGCGCCGTCTCGTTGCAGAGCTGCACCTCGAGCATCTCGAGCGCGTCCACCTCGCCGACGCCCTGGACCCAGCTGTTCGAGTCGTGAAGGTCGGGAACGAGCCCTCCGGCGTCGATCGCTGAGCCGTCGGCCAGACGCGCCAGTGACGACGAGCCCGGAGCCAGAGCCATGTCTGTCAGGCGCTGGGCGTGGCGGGCTGCAGCCTCGGCATCCGCGTGAGTGGAGGCAGAGCCGGTGACCGCGGCGTCCGCCGCCGCGAGCAGCGGGTGGGCCTTGACCGACTCGGCCAGTGCCAGAGGATGCAGGTCTCGTGTGTGCCCGAACGTCAGGAGTTCTGGGCCTTGGCCTTCGGGCCACAATCCGTCCGGGATCGGGATCGACTCGGCGTCGACGAGGGGCGCGTACGCACCAGGCGAGCGCCGTACGGTCTGTGCCGCGTTGTTGATCAGGATGTCCAGCGGGCCCCGGGCGGCCACCGCGTCGGCCAAGGCGATGACCTGGGACGGATCACGCAGGTCGATGCCGACCACGTGCAGTCGATGCAGCCAGTTGGCGGCGTCGGGCATCGCCGCGAAGCGTCGCACCGCGTCGCGCGGGAAGCGGGTGGTGATCGTGGTGTGGGCACCATCGCGCAGCAGCCGCAGCGCGATGTGCATTCCGATCTTGGCCCGGCCGCCGGTCAGCAGCGCTCGCTTGCCGGTCAGATCCGTCCGCGCGCCGCGCTTGGCGTGACTCATGGCCGCACACGCGAGGCAGAGCTGGTGGTAGAACGCGTCCACCAGCGTGTACCGCTGCTTGCAGATGTAGCAGGGTCGGGCCTTCATGAGCGTCCCGGCCGTCGGCGCCTCGACGCCTGACGTGAGCGCCAGCCCCCGCGTCTCATCGTCGATGCGGTCGGGAGCCCCCGTGGCTGTGCCGGCGACGATCGCCTTGTCGTTGTCCTGGATCGCCGCTCGCTTGACGCCTCGACGGTGGCGCTTGACCGCCTTGAACATCCTGCCGGTCGCCCGTCGGACGGCCACGAAATCGGGGTGGGCCTCGTCGAGCTCGTGGATGGTGCGCAAGACCCGCAAGGTCGCGGCCAGGTCGTCTGGGTCGACTCCGCTGCCGACCGCCGCCGAGGAGGGTGCTGCAGTGGGCTCGGGCGCTGTTGGATTCGACACGGCGCTAAGCGTACTCAGGACTCGGCCGTGGGCACCTCACAGCCCCATGGGTCCATCGAAGCCAAGGCGTCCATGAGTGTCTCCGCCACCGTGCCTGGAGTCCCCATCCCCTGCCCACGCTGATCGGAGGCACGGACCAGGGGTGACAGCCCGAGTTGTGAATGTGCGCAACTGCCGAATTGAGAATGTCACGGTGGCGGGGAACCGCTGGATAACGTAGTGCGTGCGTAGTACGCTGAGTTTGTGGGTGAAGGCATCGACTGGCGGCACCGGGGCGAGTACATCTCAAAGCACGGGCTGACGCCGGACGTCGCCGACGAGGCCTTCGCCGATCCGAACAGGCTGGCCATCGACCCAGATCCTTCGTCTGACTCGGGCAGAACCATCCGGGTCATCGGCTGGTCATCCACGACCAGCATGCTGATCACGGTCATCGTGCTCCCGGATGAAGGGATCACCTGGGGAGTCAACGCGTGGCCGTCGAACAGTACAGACCAGCGCCGATACCGAGAGGAACAGTTGGATGTCGATCAGTGATCTCATCGCGGCCGAAGCTGAAGCGGCCGAACGCAACCGAGATGCCGGCCTCAAGCCAGGAAGTAGGGTGACCCGCGGACACCAGCGTGCCAAGACGCTTCAGGTTCGCCTGAACGCCGAGGAACTCGAGGCGTTGACGCGGCTCGCAGAACGACGCGGCCTCCCCGTGTCCACACTGGCTCGGGACATTCTCCTGACCCAACTGGCGGGTTCCGACGAATCCGCCGGGGCGTTGATTGCCAGGATCCGGGCAGAGTTGGACGACCTTGCCTCACGAGTAGCCTGACCCGTCCGACCAACGTCCTGATCTGCCGCAGGTGGATCTGCGGTGCGGTTGGTGTCCACTCCACCCATGGCAGTCACTTGAGCAGCTTGATCGCGACGGCGATCTTCCGCAAGTGCTCGCCGGTCCTGTCCCTGCCACAGAAGGGAGAACGAAGTAAGGATGGCCACAACCGTTCCGAACGCACTGATTTGGCGTCGACAGCGGTATACGCCTCCCCACCGAAGACCCGCACACTCGGGCGGTGGACCGCTGATACCAGTGTGGTATCCAAGGGCAGCCGCCCCGTTCCAGCCAGCCGGCTGCCGGTACCCGCAGCAGCTACGCTCACTCACAACAGGACGGTGCTGCCATCCGTGCAGCTGACCGGGACGAGGTGCCATGACGGTGGTGGAACGGTTGGCCGAGCGCTTGGCGCACGGGGTACGGGGATGGATGGCCATCGCGTCGACGCTGCTGTTCGCGGTGTTCACCGCGATGGTGCTGCCCGACCAGGCTGAGGCAGGGGCCTTCTACACGGTCCGCTACCCCGCCCCGGACACATCCCTGTGGTACTGGCCGGGGGACCTGTACGCGGCGGCCGAGGCGTGGGGACCAGACGGCCGAGCCGCGTATGTCCAGGCGCGCGTGACGTTCGACGTCATCTGGCCGTTGGTGTACGGGGCGTTCCTGATGACGACACTCGCCTGGGTTTGGGCGCGAGCGACAGCCGCGGGGAGTCGTTGGCGGTCGGTAGCGGTGCTTCCGGTGGTCGTGGTGGCGCTGGACTACGCCGAGAACATCTGCGCCGCGACGGTGATGGCACGTTATCCGGCCCGGACGCCGGTGTTGGCGGAGTTGGCGCCGATCTTCACCGCCGGCAAGTGGCTCAC
Source organism: Tessaracoccus zhenghani (assembly GCF_054552775.1). Taxonomy (NCBI): domain Bacteria; kingdom Bacillati; phylum Actinomycetota; class Actinomycetes; order Propionibacteriales; family Propionibacteriaceae; genus Tessaracoccus; species Tessaracoccus zhenghani. The sequence goes on from NZ_CM137275.1 coordinate 2,633,804, forward strand.
CCTGTCCGTCAGCTTCCTTCTGCTGGTGATCGGCGTGGTCATCGCCGTCACCGCATGGTGGCGGGCCCGCAGGTCGCGGCCACCTCGATCACAGGCCGGGTGAGAAGGCGATCGGCAGCACCACCTCGTTGCGACGGAGGAACCACGGCGTCCAGGGAGGATCGAAGCGGGCGAATCGGGGCGGCCCGCTCACCTCGAGTCCAGCCTGCTCGACGGCGCCACGGAGAGCTGCCAACTGTTGCTGGTAGATGTGCTCCGTCCAGCGTCCGGTGAAGGGCTTGACCGCGGCCACCTGGGCAGGGACCTGCCGCACCTGGATGCGTGGATCGGAAGGTGTCGGCAGCGTATCCAACGTGAACTCGGCCGGCATCACGAAGGCCACCACGTGTCGGCCCGACTCGGCGCCGGGCTGCTGGACCACGGGTGAGGTCATGGCGATCTTGGTCGGTGCCTGCTCCTGCAGCACCGGCGCGGTCATCGTGACCTTGCCCCGGGTGCTGTTGCGGCCGGAGATGAAGGCCACCAGCACCCCGAATGCCTCGTTGCCCGCGCGGGTGAACGAGGCTTCCACCTCCACCTCGGCCACCAGGTGCGCGGGGTAACGTCGCGCCTCGAAGAGAGGGAAGCGCCTGAGGACCTCGTACGGTTGCTGTTCCGTCATGGCACCAGCGTGACACTCCGGACCCGACGGACTGCCCGGAACTCCCACATCCGGCCCGGAAGATGTGGGGGTAGCGGGCGGTTGCTTGCCCGCCTCGGCTTCTTCGAGCCAGGTCAGGCTGTGACGTCGGCGGTCCTGAAGCGGCCCCAGGCCAGCGAGGCGAAGATCGCCACCCAGCCCAGTTGAACCAGAAGGCCGGACGCGAGGACACTCCAGTCGACCTCGAGGCGGAGGAACTCGGCGAAGTCGAACCAGTGATGCGTGAGCAGATAGGGATGGATGGCCGACAGCTGCGGCAGCGTGTCCAGCACCGACGACACCACGGCCACGACGGTCGTCGCGGCCATCGCGCCGACCGGCACCTCCGTCAGGGTTGAGAAGAACAGCCCGACGGCGACCAAACCTGTCAGCGACAGGGCCACAAACGCCGCGACGCCCAGCATCCGGGCCACGCCCGCGCCGAGGGACACCGTGGTGCCGGACAGCAACGTCATCTCCGAAAATCCGAAGAATGCACCGCCGGCGGCGAGAGCGACGATCGTGATCACCAGCACGGCCGCGAACGCGAAAGCGAGTGCGACGAGGGCCTTAGCCGCCAGCAACCGGGTTCTGGCCACCGGTACCGTCAATACGTACCGCAGGGTCCCCGTCTGGGCCTCACCGGCGATGGCGTCGCCGGCCGTGATGCCGATGGTCAAGGGCAGCAGGAACGGCAGGCACATGAACAGTGCGGCGATGACCAGGAAGAGTCCGTTGCCGGTCACCCTGTCGATGAAACCTGGGCCCTGCCCGCTCATGCCGGAGTTGCTGGCAATGAACAAGACGAGGGCGAGCAGGAGTGGCACCAGGGCCAGACCCGCCAACAGGGCCAGCGTGCGCCGTCGCCCGAACAGGAGCCGAAGCTCGCTGCGGACCAGCCGTCCGAACGAACCCCTAGCGCGCGACATCGAAGCCCTCCCCGGTCAGTTCCACGAACAACTGCTCCAAGCTGCGCCGTCGGACCTCGAGCCCGTCCAGGCCGACGCCGGCGTGCACCAGCGCTGCGGCCACCCCCGACGGGGGAGTGGCGCCGAGCGCAGCGTGCAGCACGGCGCCCTCGGCGGTTACTGACTCGAGCCCGAGCCCGCGGAGCACATCGGCGGCGGTAGCTACGTCGTCGAGGTTGGTGGTGACCACCAGCGTCGCGGCGTCGTCGGCGACCAGCGATGCCCGTTCCGATTGGGCCAGCAGCCGACCCTGGCTCATGATCCCGATGTGCGTGCAGACCTGTTCGATCTCAGCCAGCAGATGGGACGAAACCAGCACGGTGGCGCCCTCGGCCGAGAGCTCGCGGATGAGGTGGCGGACTTCCCGGGTGCCCTGGGGATCGAGGCCGTTGGTCGGCTCATCGAGCACCAACAGGTCGCGGGGCCTCAGGAGCGCCGCTGCGAGTCCCAACCTCTGCTTCATCCCAAGCGAGTACTGACGGTACGGCTTGCGGGCGGCGGCGGTGAGCCCCACCCGTTCGAGAGCCTCGCCGATCCGTTGCCGCGACGAGGACCGGGTGGACGTCGCGTCACAGGCGTCGAGCCGGGCCAGGTTGGCGCGTCCGCTGAGGTAGGGATGGAAGGCGGGTCCCTCGACCAGCGCCCCCACGCGGGGAAGCACCTCCAGGGCGTCTCCCGGCATCGGCCGGTCGAGCAGGCGTGCGGAGCCGGCCGTGGGGGAAACGAGGCCCAGCAGCATGCGGATGGTGGTGGTCTTCCCCGACCCGTTGGGGCCGAGGAAGCCGTAGACAGCACCGTGCGGCACTGCGAGGTCGACCCCGTCGACCGCCACCTGCCCGGAGCGGAAGCGCTTGGTCAGCCCCGAGGTCTCGATGGCGGGGGCGCTCACGCCATCGCACGCAGCGTCTCGGCGGGCACAGCACCCACGAGCACGCGGCCGTCGTCGGTCATGAGGATGCTGAGCAGCGTGGAACTGATCAGGCGTCCCTCGGGAACCTCCGTGGTGAGCTGTTCGAACAGCGCTGCGGTGTCGAGCCCCATCCCCCCGGAGTGGTCGGGGGTGAACTCGTCCATCAGTTCCTGGGCCTCGTCCGATCCGACAAGGCGATCGGGCATGCCGGACATGGCGCCCGGGTCAGCGGCGAGGAGCTTGGTGAGGTCCATTCCCTGGAGTTCGACGACGCTCTCCCATCCCGAGCCGGTGACCGTCGGCTTCTGATGTTGCGTGCCCTCGTGCGACGGCATCGCGCCATCCTGCTCGGGGAGCGGTACGACGACCTCGCGCTCGGTGGCTCCCGCGGGAGGGGAGAAGTCGAACACCGATTCGTTGGGCATCTGGAAGGAGACGTCGGTGAAGGAGATCTCGACGGCTGGCGCTGTCTGGTCCTGGGTGCTCCAGGTCTGTACGCGGAGGGGGGTCATCGTTTCGCCGTCGACGGCCACTACGACGCGCTCCACGAGGGTGGCGTCGGTGTCGGGGGTCACGACGAGCTGGTAGACGTCCCTGCCCGCGATGATCATCTGGGAGTCGACGCTGATGGTGCTGGACTCGTCGGCCTTCGCGAGCGCTTCCGCTGCGGCTTCCTGCGGGGTGGGCAGTTCCGCCTTGCGGGCGAGGACCTCGGCACGGGCCTCCTCGCTCATCGCCTCCAGGCGCGCCCGGTCAGCATCGCTGACGCTGTAGTGCACGGCCTCGTCGTCGGAGCTGGAGTAGGTCCACAGGTCCGCTCCGTCGGCCACGACCGAGTACTCGGACACGGCGCCCAGCAGTGCCACCCGCGACCGCTGCTCGCCGTCGGTCCACACCTTGAGCGTGGAGCTGCCGCCCAGCAGCGACATCGGGTCGGCGCCGGTTGCCTCGGTGAAGAGGAGGTCGGGTAGGCCGAGACGTGCGGTGTGCACCACCGTGCCGGACATCGGCTGCGGGTCGGCCTCGAGCACTCGAGCGACGAGTTCCTCGGCGGAGATGTCGGGCAGATCATTCGATTCGCCCGCGGCCAGCAGTGGCTGGGCGGCCAGGGAGGCAGCGACGGCCACGACGACGACGATCGGCACCGCCCACGGGGAGCGGAGCGGGGAACGGCGGTCAACCTGGGAATCGGTCATGGTGCCACGATAGGCGCCGCTCGCTGAGAGGCTGCTGAGAGCCGGAGCGTGCGGCGCTGGGGTGCGGACGACGCGTGAATGACATGATGAAGCCGTGCGCGTACTGGTGGTCGACGATGAGCGCACCCTCGCGCGCGCGCTCCAACGGGGACTGACCGCTGAGGGTTTCGCTGTGGACGTCGCTCACGACGGTGACGCGGGGCTCACGATGGCCACCCACGGCGACTACGACGCCATCGTGCTCGACATCATGCTGCCGAGGCGCAACGGGTACGCGGTGACCGCTGAGCTGCGGAAGCGCGGCGTCTGGACCCCGGTGCTGATGCTGAGCGCGAAGGACGGCGAATACGACGTGGCCGACGCCCTCGACCTCGGTGCAGACGACTACCTCACCAAACCGTTCTCGTTCGTCGTGCTCGTGGCGAGGCTCCGGGCTCTGGTTCGGCGACCCTCCGGCGCCAGGCCGGCCGTGCTCGAAGTGGGTGCGCTCACCCTTGATCCGTCCACCCGAGCCGTCACGCTGGGCGGCGCGGCGGTGGAATTGACCGCCCGCGAGGTGGCGTTGCTGGAATACCTGATGCGCCACAGCGACCGCGTGGTCGGCAAGGTGGAGCTGCGTGACCACGTCTGGGAGGGCACCGGCGAGGACCTCAATGTCGTTGAGGTCTACGTCGGCTACCTGAGGCGCAAACTGGGTCGCGACGTCATCTCGACCATCCGGGGCGCCGGCTACCGGGCCGTCGGATGACTGGCCCCGTGCGGTGGGGAGGGCTGTCGCTGCGTCTACGGCTCACCCTGCTGACAGCCGGCCTGCTGGCGGTGGGGCTGTCCTTGGGCGCCGTCGCGCTGACCGCCGTCGTCTCCTCCAGCCGCGTCGCCGAACTCGACCGCGCTGCCACCGCCCGCGTGGAGACCATCGCCCGGCTCGCTTCCGACGACCGGCTCCCGGATCCGCTCCCCGTCACCCAGCCCGGAGAGATCGCGCAGGTGCTCGACACCGATGGGTTGGTGGTGTCGAGCTCCGCGTCGGCCAGCCGAACGCTGCCGCTGCTGAGCGCCGAGGAGGCAGCGCTCGCCACGGAGCGACTCGGGGTCACCTTGCCCACCGCCTACGACGACCGCGCCCGCATCGCCGCCAGGACTGCGACCTGGCGAGGGGAGCGCGTCACCGTGGTGGTCGCGCTGCCGCTGCGCGACGTGGAGGGGGTGCTCGGGGCGCTTCGCGTATCGCTCGTCGGGGTCGTGCCCATCCTGACCCTCGCGCTGGCTGGACTCATCTGGCTCGCACTGGGCAGGGCGCTGCGCCCAGTGGAGGAGCTCCGGGTGGCCGCCGCACGGGTGGCGAGTGAGGGTGGGCCCGGGGCGTTGCCGGTGCCCGACGCGGATGACGAGCTCGCCGCGCTCGCACGCACGCTCAACGAGATGCTTGATCGACTGGATCGGGCGGCGTCGCGGCAACGCCGATTCGTGGAGGATGCCGCGCACGAGCTCAGGTCGCCGCTGTCGTCACTCAGGGCGAGCATCGAAGTGGCCCTGTCACATCCCGACGCCTTCCCGACGGGGGAGCTGGCGGCCGAGCTGGAGCCGGAAGTGCTGAGGATGCAGGCACTCGTCGACGACCTGTTGCTGCTGGCCCGGGTCGGGGCGGCGGGTGGACGTCGTCGTCTGACCGATCTGCGGGCGGTGGCGGAGCAGGTGGCGGGTACGCGCCGCGCCGGGGTGGCGCTCGAGGTGATGGGGGAAGGCGAAGCGACGGTAGACGGGCCGGCCGTGGAGCGGGTGCTGCGCAACCTCGTCGACAACGCGGTGCGGCATGCCGGCTCCCGGGTTCGCATCACGGTTGCGGGGCCCCGGGTCGTGGTCGAGGACGACGGGGCGGGGATCGCGCCGGGGGATCGGGAGCGTGTGTTCGAGAGGTTCGTCCGCCTCGATGAGGCGCGCCAGCGTGAAGCCGGGGGCAGCGGTCTGGGGCTCGCCATCGCCCAGGAGATCGCCCGCGACAACGGGGGCGACGTTGCGATGGGCGACTCGGAGCTGGGCGGACTTCGGGCGGAGTTGACGCTCGCCGCGCAGCCGCCGGCCTCTTAGACGGCTGTTTCCGGATCGTGAGATATAGTAGAAGGATCAACTACCTCTCTGAAGGATGATTCTGCATGACCTTGGTCGCCCCGCCCGAGCACATCACCGCCAGCCGCATCTTCACCGAGCGGCACACCGCCTACCGCTTCACGTCGGAGCCGGTCAGCGACGAGCAGCTGGCTCAGGTGTACGAACTGGCGAAGTTCACCCCCACGGCCATGAACAGCCAGCCGTTGCGGATCACGTTCGTGCGCACTCCCGAGGCGAAGTCCCGCCTGCTGCCGTTGCTGGCGGAGTTCAACCGCCACAAGTCGGAGTCGGCTCCCGTCGTGGCCATCCTCGCCGCTGACATCGACTTCCACGAGCACCTGCCCGTCGTCTCGCCCCAGTCTGCCGGAGCGCGCGACCGGTTCGAGGCCGACGATGCGATGCGCGAGGCGTTCGCGCGTAACAACGCGTGGCTCCAGGCCGGCGGGTTCATCCTCGCTGTGCGTTCCGTCGGGCTCGACGCCGGCCCGATGGGCGGCGTCGACCTCGCGGGCCTCGACCGGGAGTTCTTCCCCGGCACGTCGATGCGGAGCCTCATGGTGGTCAACATCGGCCATGTCGCCGAGGACGGCACGTTCCCGCGCAACCCGCGCCTCGCATTCGACGAGGCCGCGAGCCTCGTCTGACCCCGTCGGCCCCGGCCCCGCGCGAACCTAACGCCGCCACATGAGCCTCTTGTCGCGGGAGAGCGTTACATGTAACGTGGATCCATGAGCGTCAGCGACAGGGTGGGTCAGTACCGCGAGCGAATGCGGGCTCGCGGGTATCGTGCGGTGCAGGTGTGGGTGCCGGACGTGCGGTCGGAGCAATTCGCTCGTGAAGCCCGTCGCCAGGCCGCCCTAGTGGCGGACTCTGACCGCAGACATGACGAGCAGGACTTCATCGAGGCCGTTTCCGTCGACTGGGACGAGGAGTGAAACGCGGCGAACTATGGACGGTGGCGGGCGGTGTCTACGCCTCGAAACCGCGGCCGGCGATCATCGTTCAGGATGATGTCTTCGATCAAACGGACTCGGTGACCGTCGTGCCCCTGACCACGAGGCTCATCGACGCTCCACTGTTGCGATTGCGAATCCCCGCAGGTGGCGCGGGTGGGTTGTCCCAGGACAGCGACGTGATGGTCGACAAGCTGACAACGGTGAGGCGGAGTAACGTGCAGGTGCGCGTCGGCAGGCTCTCCAGCCAGCAGATGGTCGACTTGGAGCGACTCCTCATGACCTTCCTCGGGATGGCCCGCTGACAGATGGCGTCAGCGGGCTCCCGCGTCGATGAACGTGGACTCAGCCGGTGCAGAGCGCCTGCAACTCCGCCATGGAGGCCCCGAACTCAGTGGTGGCCTCGGTGACGTCTCCCATCTCACTCATGTCCTGGTCGACGTAGACCTTCTGGATCGCGTCGCGCATCTTCGTGGCGTCTTCCTGCACGGCGCTGGCGGCCGCCTTGACCTCCGGGTTGACCACGTTGTCCGCGGCCGTGCGGTAGGCCTCGACCAACTCGGTCCAGGTGTCCACGGCTACCTGCGGATCCGTGGTGCCGACCGAAGCGATGTCAGCGATCGCGTTGCTCGCGTCCGCGAGGGGGCCGGACATGCTCGCGCAGGCGTCCGCCACCGGCTGCTGGGCGTCGGTGCCGGCCGGCGTCGACGCGTCGGAGTCCGCGCTGGGGTCGGCGGAGGCGGACTCGGTGGTGGGGTCGGCCGACGCCGACTCGGTGCCGGTTTCGGCGGTGGTGGTGGTGTCCGTTGCGGGGGCTTCGACGGAGGCGGAGGGCGTCGTCGACTCCCCTGGGGTGCCGGAACATGCGGCGAGCCCGAGGGCTGCCATGGCGGCGATGATGGAGGTGCCGATTCTGTGATTCATGATCTTTCCTTTCGGCGAATCTCGGTGCTCCTCATGCAGGAGCCGTAGTCGGAGCATAACTTTCACCCGGTGCACCCCGACCGCTCAACGGGCCGGCGCGATTCGGCCGTGGCCCTCCCGAGGTGGAGGAGCCGGATGCTTAGCTGACGTTCACACTTCTGCCGCCGAGGGGCCCACGTGAAGATCTGGAACGCCACCATCACCGCGCTGCTGTCGGCTGCGCTCGCCGCCACCATGTTTGTCCTGCCGCCCAGCGCGGCGGCAACCGGTCACGCCACCGACACCCCGCCGTCGGCCCCCTCCAACGCGCAGGAGCAGGCAGCCCGCGACGCGTTCACCCGCATCCTCGGCACCGCCGCGAACCGGTTCGAGATCACCGTGCCCGCCGATCCGCCGTCCGGGCAGGACACCTATTCCGTCAGCGCCAGCGGCGACAAGATCAGGGTCACCGCCTCCACGCCCTCGACGGCGGTGGCCGGCCTGAACCATTACCTCGGCAGCATCGGGCAGTCACTCAGCTACACGGTGCGCAACGTCGACCCCGCCGTCGCCTACCCGCTGCCCGACGGCGAACTCGGCCGGACCGCCAATGTCGCCGCCCGCTACTACGGCAACGACACAGAAGATGGCTACACCGGCGCCCACCGCACCTTCGAACAGTGGGAGCGATTGATCGACGAACTGGCCGCGCTCGGCTTCAACCAGGTGTTCATGCCGGTGGGCTCCGAGGCCGTCTACTTCGACGTCCTGCGCCAGTTCGGCTACACCGCCGCCGAGGCCGCCGCGTGGATCCCGACCCCGGAGCACCAGCCGTGGTGGCTGCTGCAGAACATGGCCGCCTGGCCCGCCGGCACGACGGAGGCCTCGATCGAAGCCCGTGCCGCGCTGGGCCGACGGATCGCGGACCGGCTCCGCGAACTCGACATGACGCCCGTGCTGCCGGGCTACTTCGGCACCGTCCCGCCCGGCTTCGTGGCCCGCAACCCGGGAGCGGTGGTCGTGCCGCAGGGCGGCTGGGTGGGCTTCCAGCGCCCCGACTGGCTGGACCCCAACTCGCCGGCGTTCCCCGCCGTCGCGGCGAAGTTCTACCAGTCGTCGGCCGCCCGCCTCGGCCGCTCCACCATGTACAAGATGGACCTCCTCCACGAGGGCGGCCAGCGCGGCACGGCCGACATCCCCGCCGCGACCAGGCGCATCGAACAGGCCCTCCAGACTGCCAACCCCGGCGCCACCTGGGTGTTCCTCGGCTGGCAGGCCAACCCCCAGAACGACATCATGGGCGCGGTCGACCCCGCCACCACGTTCATCGTCGACGGCATCACGGACCGCTACCCGGGCGGCAGCCGCGAGGCTGCCTGGCTGAACCGGCCCTGGGCGTACGGCACCATCTGGAACTACGGCGGCGACACCACCATCGGCGCCAAGCTCACCCGCTGGAACACCGACTACTTCCGCTTCAAGGACCAGGCAGGGAGCGCCATGCGCGGCCTCGCCGCAATGCCGGAGGGCGGCGACAACAACGGCGCGGCACTCGACTTCTTCGCCAACCTCGCCTGGACCACCGGCCCCGTCGACATCGACCAGTGGTGGTCCGACTACGTCTTCAAGCGCTACGGCTCCCGCGACGCCGACGCCGTGGCGGCATGGCAGATCGTCAGCCGCACTGCCTACACCCTCCCGACCAGCGGTGACTTCGCCGAGGCCCACGACAGCCTCTACGCCGCGATCCCGTCGCTGACGGCGGCCACCTCGTCGCAGTGGTCGCCGACACGTTCCACCTATGACCTGGCCGAGTTCGCCACCGCCCTGCCCCGGCTCCTCGCCGCCGCCGAGAGGCTCGGCGACAACGCGGCCTACCGCTACGACCTGATGGACGTCGCTCGCCAGGTGCTCAGCAACCACGGGCGCGTCCTGTTGCCCGAGATCCGCAACGCGTTCAACCTCGGCGGCGCAGCGCAGTTCGACGAACTGACCGCCCGCTGGCTCGAGAACATGGCGCTGGTGGACCACCTCGCAGGAACGCAGGAGATCAGCCTGCTCGGGCGCCTGCTCGACGAGGCCCGCAGCGCCGGCACCACCGTCGAGCAGGCGGCGACCTTCGAGAAGGGCCAGCGCACGCTGCTCACCGTGTGGGCGCAGCGCTCGGGGCACGCCAGCGGGCTCGGTGACTACGCCGGCCGCGAGCACCAAGGCCTCGTCGGCACCTACTACCAGCCCCGCTGGGAGAAGTTCTTCGACGCCCACCGCACCGCCCTCACCACGGGCGGGGCCGTGCAGTCCTTCGACTGGTTCAACGAGGCGCAGCCGTGGCTGGCCTCGACGGACCGCACCGGCATCTGGTCGACGCCCCGAGGCGACGTTGTGGCACTCGCGCGGGCGGCCCAGGCCGCCGTCGAACGCCCGCTGCCGGAGCCGCCGCCGGACCCGTGGCTGCCGCGCAGTGACGTGACTGTCACCGGCTGGTCCAGCCAGGAGACGGTGGGTGAGGACGGCGCCGCCGCGAACGTCAACGACGGCGACACCGGCACGTTCTGGCATTCGAGCTGGTCGGGAACCCCCGTGGCCGCGCCGCCGCACTGGGTGACGCTGCGCGTGGCCGGCGGGCACGCCATCGAGTCGCTGCTGTACGTGCCGCGCCAGGACAGCGTGAACGGACGGGCCAAGCGCTACACGGTCTACGCCTCCGCGAGCGATGACGACTGGTCCCAAGCCACCGTCGTCGCGTCCGGGGAACGCGCCAACAGCGCAGCCGCCACCACCATCGACTTCACCGCCCCGACGGTGGGGCCATTCATCCGGTTCCAGATCGACGAGTCCTGGACGCAGACGGCGGGCGGACACCAGTTCGGCACGGCCGCCGAGCTGAGGTTGGGCGCTGAGGCCACCGTCCTCGAGCCGCCCGCGTACGGTGACCACTACCTGTCCGACCTGCCGTTCCTGGCCGAGGACTCCGGCGCGTTCCCCGTGCAGCGCGACCGGGAGGTGAGCCAGCCGGGCGCCACCCCCCAGCCCATCCGGATCTCTGGCGTGACGTACGAGAAGGGCCTCGGGATGCAGGCGCCGTCGACGGTGTCGTTCCTGCTCGGCGAGCAGTGCCGTCGGTTCGCAGCGGTCGTGGGCCCCGACGACACCATGAGCGGGCCGCAACAGTTCCCGTCGGTCATCTTCCGGGCATGGGGAGACGACGCGCTCTTGTTCGAGAGCGACGTGCTCCTGAAGGGGCAGACCGCGACCGTGGACGTCGACGTGACCGGGGTGTCGGAGTTGGAGTTGGAATTGGACCCGGCAGAGGGCGTGGTCAACGGCGGCCAGACCGAGGCGACCTGGTGGGACCGGGGTGACTGGGCCGAGGCGAAGGTCGCCTGCCCTGCGCCGGCCTCGCCCTCGCCCTCGCCGTCGCCCTCCGCGTCGCCGTCGCCCTCCGCGTCGCCGTCGCCCTCCGCGTCGCCGTCGCCGTCGCCCTCCGCGTCGCCGTCGCCGTCGCCGTCCGCGTCGCCGTCGCCCTCCGCGTCGCCGTCGCCGAGCAAGTCGTCGAGCCCGAAGCCGACGACCCCCCGCCCCACGAGCACCGCCCCGACGCGCAAGCCGTTCGTGCCCACCGCCCCGTACACGAAGGCCGGGAAGCACACGCTGAACGGGCGCGACTGGATGACCACCTGCGAACCGTACTCACGCACGGAGCGCTGCCGCACCGACATCTGGGCCACCGTCGTGGTCATCGAGGACGGCGAGTTCGTCCGCACAAGCGGCTGGGCGTTCAACAACCTCACGTACCTGCCGCACATGACCCGCGCGCAGTGGGGTCAGAACCCGCTGGCCAACCACAACGACACCGGGTTCACCTCCGCCGGCCGCCAGTGGCGCACGGAGTGCGACACGGCACGCACCGGCCAGGGCGGATGCCGCAGTTACACCATGACGACGGTGTACGCGGCGTCGGCACAAGCGGGTGGGGGGTATGCCTTCACCCAGCGCAACGAATGGGTCTTCAACAACATGGTGTTGTTCGGCTGAGGCCGTTCAGAAGATGCCCAGCTCGCCGAGAGGTGAAAGGATGGAGGGCGTGACTGCAATCTGGGCCCACCGAGGTGCATCGGCATACGCACCGGAGAACACCATGCCGGCATTCGAGCTCGCCCTGAAGATGGGTGCCGACGGCCTGGAACTGGACGTCCAGCGCACCGCAGACGGGCAGCTCGTCGTCGTCCACGACGAGGCGATCAACCGCACGTCCAACGGCTTCGGCAAGGTCGTGGACCAGACGCTGGAGGAACTGCACGGCGCAGACTTCTCGCACGGCTTCCCCGGCCGTCGCAACACCAAGATCCCGCTCCTGCGTGACGTGCTCGACCTCGTCAAGGGCACCGACGCGACGGTGAACGTCGAGCTGAAGAACACCGTCGAGCTCTACCCGGGGATCGAGGACGACGTGCTCGCCGCCGTCACGGATGCCGGGATGCTGGACCAGACGCTGTTCTCGTCGTTCAACCACTACAGCTTGGCCAACCTGCGCGGACGGGTGTCGCCGGATCACCTCGGCCTGCTGTTCTCGGACGGCCTCTACGAGCCGTGGGAGTACGCCAAGCGGTTCGGCGCCGGTGCCGTGCACCCGCACTACCTGGCGCTGCGCCACCCTGATTTCGTGTGGTTGTGCCACGAGCGGGGCATCAAGGTGCATGCCTGGACGGTGAACAACGACGAAGACGCGCTGCGTCTGAAGAGCATCGGCGTCGACGCGATCATCACGAACTTCCCGGACCGCCTGGGCGAGACCGTCCGTCGCGGTTACCTCTGACCCACCCCGCCGACGGCGCGAGCCGCCCTGCGCGCTCGGGCCGACGTCGCCGAGCCCCGCTCGATAGGGTGGGCGCATGAGCAACCCGTTCCGCCCAGAGCTGTGGACCCCCGTCGAGGGCTTCGAGTTCACCGACATCACGTACCACCGCGCCAAGGACGTGCCCGCCGTGCGGATCGCGTTCGACCGGCCGGAGGTGCGCAACGCGTTCCGTCCGCACACCGTCGACGAGCTGTACCAGGCGCTCGAGCACGCCCGCACCTCGTCCGACATCGGCTGCGTGCTGCTGACGGGCAACGGGCCGTCCGAGAAGGACGGCGGCTGGGCGTTCTGCTCCGGCGGGGACCAGCGCATCCGCGGCCGCGCCGGCTACCAGTACGCGGAGGGTGAGACGGCGGAATCCGTCGACGCCGCCAAGCTCGGCCGCCTGCACATCCTCGAGTGCCAGCGCCTGATCCGTTTCATGCCGAAGGTCGTCATCGCCCTGGTCAACGGGTGGGCCGCCGGCGGCGGTCATTCCCTGCACGTGGTCTCAGACCTCACGCTGGCGTCGCGCGAACACGCCAAGTTCAAGCAGACCGACGCCGACGTCGGCTCGTTCGACGCGGGCTACGGCTCGGCCTACCTCGCCCGCCAGGTGGGGCAGAAGTTCGCGCGCGAGATCTTCTTCCTCGGCGACGTCCACGACGCCGAGGACGCCCACCGCATGGGCATGGTCAACCGGGTGGTGCCGCACGCCGAACTCGAGGACGTCGGCCTGGAATGGGCCGCCAAGATCTGCGGCAAGTCACCCACCGCTCAGCGCATGCTCAAGTACGCCTTCAACGCCATCGACGACGGGCTGGTCGGCCAGCAGATCTTCGCGGGCGAGACCACCCGCCTGGCCTACATGACCGACGAGGCCGTGGAGGGCCGCGACTCCTTCCTGGAGAAGCGCAGGCCGGACTGGTCGAAGTTCCCGTACTACTACTGAGCCATCGCGGCAGCGCAAGGGACGCACCCGCGTCTGACAAGCGACGACTCCCCGCGGAGCGCCGGAAAGTAGTACGTCTGACCTCTCGGGGACCACGCTCCAATCGACTCGGCGCTCAGTAGGGTGACCGGGTAGACCTACCGTGTGGAAGTGAGGGTCGATGGTGATCCTGGAGCCCTACTCAGTCGCCGAACTCCGAACTGCCTTCGCCGCGGGCGCCGGGCTCGATCTGCTGCTGTTCCACGGCCACGTGCCGGAACACCCCGGCCAGGTCGACAACGGCTGCCTCAGCGAGCACTATCCCGCGCCGTTCGAGTCCGACGGTGAGCTCTTCCGCACCGTCGAGCACTACCTCGCCTGGCGCAAGGCGACCCTCTTCGGCGACACCCATTCCGCACAGCGCGTGCTGAGGGCAGAGTCGCCGACGACGGCCCGGGCCATCGGCCGCACCGTCCGGCCGTTCAACGACGAGGTGTGGAAGTCGCACCGCTTCGAGGTGGCGGTGGCCGCCAACGTGGCCAAGTTCGCCGCGGATCCGCAGTTGGCCGACCACCTGAGGTCCACCGGGCGCGCGGTGCTGGTCAACGCCTCGCCCATCGACAGGGTGTGGGGCATCGGCCTGTCGGCAGAGGACCCCGCCGCTCTGGATCCCGCCCGCTGGCCCGGCCTCAACATCCAGGGCTTCGCCCTCATGGAGGCCCGCCGCCGGCTGCTCAGCTGAGGTGGGAGACGACCTCCCAGGTGGGGTCGTTGGCCGCCTCCACCGGTAGGGCGAGCGCGGTGGCGAGATCGAGCAGCCGCTGCGTCGCCTCCGTGTCGGGCCGGACGTAGGAGTACCACGTGCGCAGGCTGTTGAGGGTTTCGACGGCGACCAGTTCGCCGTCGGCCCCGATGCTCTCGTTGATCATCTCCTCGACCTCATCGGCCGCCGGGCCCCGCAGGTCTTCGAGTCGGAGCCGGATGGTGACGACCTTCTCCAGCAGCGGTTCCCGCGCCACGCACAGCGGCACCCTGATGCGCGCGTGGAGCTCCTTGCCGTCGTAGCGGGTGCCCTGCACCGTGGTCCACGGGCTGACGTCGGGGAGCTCGACGAACCGGGTGCGCACATCGTCGACGAAGCGTCGCAGCGTGACGAGGTCGACAGGGTTCTCCGGCGGGCTGTCCAGGGCCTCGAGCCCACCGACCCAGCACTGCACATGCTCCTCGCCCAGCGCGACGTCGACCATGGCAGCGGCCAGCGACGCCCGCTGCTCGGCGGTGAAGGGCTCGAACAACGGGTGCCACACGCCGACGTCGATGCGGCGCGCCATGTCGCGGCAGGCGATCTGGGTGTCGGCCAACTCGAGGGCGAGCCCGTCGATGTCGAACGTGACGGCCAGCGGCTCCGGTGAGCGCTTGATGAAGTTGGAGTAGGTCCAGTGCCGATCCGGCGCGGGGGCGCCGTCGCGGACCCGGCGGGCCAGCGCCATCAGCCACGGCTGCCCGTGCGCGGAGATGGTGAGGGTGCGACGGCTGCGCCCCGCGTTGTCGTCGATGCGGTAGCCGAGGCGCGAGTCGACGGCGTCGAGCTGCTCGGCGAGCAGCGGCCCGTAGGTGCGGACCGCAGCCTCCTCGGCGCCGGTGTCCAGCAGCGACCCCAACGCGGCTGAATGCCGCCCCCACCACTGCCAGAACGCGTCGATCCGCTGTGCCTCGTCCATGACCCGAGCCTAGGGCGAGTCGTCAGCCCGCGTAGCTGTAGACCAGCACCGAGTACGGGGCGATGGTGAGCGTGGCGCTGGCGCCGAACCCGTCCTGACCCTCGTCGTTGCTGTGCAGGTCGCCCGACGGGTGGTCGCCGAAGTCGTCGGAGTACAGGGTGGCATCGGAATTGAGCTTCAACTCCCACCTGCCGCCGGACGGCAGCCCGATGCGGTAGTTGTCGCGCACCTCGCCGGAGAAGTTCGCCACCACCACGACGTCGTCGCCGATGCCGTGGTCGTACCAGCGCTGGAACGCGATGACCTTCGCGTCATCATTGCGATGGAAGACGTTGACGCCCTGGCCCTGCAGCCCCTGCGACTCGCCGAACAGGTTGCGCCGCAGCGTGATGAGGTCGGCGTAGAGCTGCACGATGCCGTGATGCTCCCGCTTCAGATGCCAGTCGAGCGGCACGTCGTCGCGGAACCAGTCGCCCTGGAGGAACTCCTGGCCCTGGAACAGCATGGGGATGCCCGGCGCGGTCATCACGAGCGCGGCGCCCAGCGTCGAGCGCTTCTGCGCGAACCAGCCCTGCTGGTCGCCGGGCTGGACCTCCGCCACCACCCTCGCCTTGCCGTTGGCCACCTCGTCGTGTGACTCGGTGTAGACCACCCGGCGGAACGCGTCGCCGTCGTAGTTGAAGGTGAGCGCGTCGGCGATGGCGTCGATGCTGCGGTGCGCGTCGTCATATTCCTGCAGCGCCTTGCGCACCGGGTGCACGAAGTTGGGGTCCCACTGCGCGTGGTAGCCCGCGCCGTCGTGGTCCAGGCCGGTGACCAGCGGGTTGGAGTGCATGTCCTCCGCGATGAGCAGCGCCTTCGGGAACTGGGTGCGGATGTCGCGGTTGATCCAGGACTGCAGGGTCCAGCCGTCGATGATGTCGAAGCCCGTGGCGTCCACGGAGCGCATGTACGGCGTCATGTCGTAGCGCAGCCCGTCGACGCGGTACTCGCGCAGCCACATCAGCGCGTTGTCGTGGATGAAGCGACGCACCTCGGCCCGGCCGTAATCCGGGCGGGTGTCGCCCCACGGGGTGCTGGAGCGGTGGTCGTTGTAGAAGTAGATACCGCCCTTGTCGTTCTCCTGCCACCCGTCGAACTGCCACAGGTCCAGATCTGACGGGCCGAAGTGGTTGTAGACGACGTCCTGGATCACGGCCAGGCCCATGCGGTGCGCCTGCTTCACGAACTCGCGGTAGGCGCGCGGGCCGCCGTAGGTGGATTCGACGGCGAAGATGTGGGCGGGGTTGTAGCCCCAGGACAGGTCGCCGGCGAACTCGGCGATGGGCATGAGCTGGATGGCGTTGCAGCCCAGGTCCAGGACGTGCTGGAGCTTCTCGGCCATCATCGTGAAGCTGCCGGTGTCGTCGCTCTTGGTGAAGAACGAGCCGACGTGGGCCTCGTAGATGACGATCTCGTTGTGCGCCGGAGGCTCGAAGCTGTCGTCCTCCCAGTCGAAATCGAGGGGGTCGACGATGACGGTGTTGCCGACGGAGTTCGTGACCTCGCGGGCGTAGGGGTCGTTGCGGTGGAGTTCGAGACTGCCGTTGGTGAGGAAGTACTTGTACTCCTGCCCGGCTTCGGCTCCCTCGACGTAGCCGTACCAGTAGCCCTCGTCGTTCTCGCGGGTGAGGGGATGCGCCGTGGTGTCCCAGCCGTTGAAGTCGCCGGTGACGCTGACGCTGTCGGCGTTCGGCGCCCACACCCGGAAGCCGATGCCACCCTCGGCGACGATCGCGCCCATACCCTCTAGAACCACGATGGCCCCCTTTCTGATCTCGCCTCAGAGTAGGGGATGTGTCCAAGCGTGCGCTGGGAGTGGAGGGTGGCTCAGAACAGCACGAGCAGCAACGCCCATGCCGACGCCACGATCTCGACGACGCCGATCTGCCCCGGCGAGCGACGCTGCCGCGGCAGCCACCAGGCGCGCACGATGAGGGCCGCGGCCCACACCGGCCAGCCCCAGCCGAGCCAGCCGACGATGGCCGCCGCCAGCACCAGCGCGCCGAGCGCCACGTGGTAGAACAGCGACCGCTTCGCCGAGCGGGGGTCGTTGCGCTCCCGGATGAGTGCCTTCACGTGCAGCACCGTGCCCACGAAGTAGGCCGTGATGGCCACCATGACGGCGACCTCGTCAGCCCGGACGAAGTCCACCCCCGCGGTGCTGCGCAGCACCGCCATCAGGCCGCAGGAGGCGACGATCGTGAGCACCCCGGAGAGCACGGTGCGCTCCCGTTTGGAGGCAGCCAACCACAGCGCGCTGCCGAGCAGGACGGCGTACACCGGCGCCCAGAGCAGCAGCGACCAGCCCCGGAACCACAAGGTGACAAGGCCCGCGACGCCCGCGATGGCGCCGTAGACGGCCACGGCGGGATAGTACGAGGGGCGGCGGCGCGGCGCGGCCTTCAGCGCCAGCGTGAGTGCGTGGTAGGCGAAGTACCCGATCAGCCAGGTGACACCCAGCGCGGCGTCGCCACCGTCGAGGGAGCGGTAGGGGGCCACCAGGATCAGCCCGGCGAGGAACGGGACGATGATCATCGCCCAGGCGCCGTGCTGGTTGGTCATCCACCCCTTTGACGCTCGCTTGGCCATGACCCCAACCTATCGACCCGCACGCGGGCGTCGAGCGGAGGGGTGTGCCTACTCGGCCAGGCCGTACAGGCGGTCGCCGGCGTCACCCAGGCCGGGCACGATGTAGCCGGCCTCGTTGAGGCGCTCGTCCAGCGAGGCGACCACGACGCGGCACGGCACCTGCAGGTCGCCCAGGAGGTGCTGCAGCTTCTCCACGCCCTCGGGCGCGGCGGTGAGGCAGATGGCGGTGATGTCGTCCGCTCCGCGGTCCACCAGGTACTGGATGGCGCCGCCGAGTGAGCCGCCGGTTGCGAGCATCGGGTCCAGGACGTAGCACTGCCTGCCGGACAGGTCCTGCGGGAGGCGCTCCGCGTAGGTCATGGGCTGCAGGGTCTTCTCGTCGCGGATCATGCCGAGGAAGCCCACCTCCGCGGTGGGCACGAGGCGCAGCATGCCGTCGAGCATGCCGAGCCCGGCGCGCAGGATGGGCACCACCAGCGGTGCCGGCTGCGCCAGCTTCACGCCGGTGGTGGGGGCGACGGGGGTCTCGATCTGCACCTCATGGACGCGCACCCCGCGGGTCGCCTCGTAGGCGAGCAGAGTGACGAGCTCCTCCACCAGCAACCGGAAGACCGGCTGCGGAGTGTTCTTGTCCCGCAGGACCGTGAGCTTGTGATGGACGAGCGGGTGTTCGACGACGTGTAGTTCCACGGGACCAACCTTCGCACATCCGGGCACTTCCGCGTAGCGGGTTGCCCCCCGCGCTGTCTCATTCCGGGGAAGCGTGCAAGGATGGGCGAGGCACCTGGGTTCGTCGGAAGGAGTGGGTTGTGGACGTGTTCGATGAGGATGCGGAGCCGTTCGACTTGAAGAACGACGTCGAGGAAACAGACGACGCTGATCTGGACGATTTCGACGACGACGGTGACGACCTCGAGGACGCCACCGAGGACGACGTCGACCTTGTGGTCGCGCTCTACCGTGAAGACGGTAAGGCCACTGCGGTGCCCATGGATTACGACCTCGCCAACGACTTCGACGAGCTCATCCGTCAGCTGAGCCGCCTCCCAGGCGACTCCGGCGCCGACGGCTGGGTCTCCGTGGCCGGCGAGTTCTTCGTGCTGTGCCGCGTGCGCGGCCGCACCGTCGAGGTGCTGCTGTCCGACGCGACGGCCGCCAACGACTGGCCCCTGGCCCGCGACGTGGTGGACTACCTCGGCGAGGACGTGCCGGACGAGGACGACGACTCCTTCCCGCTGGGCGACCTCGAGATCTACGCAGCCAGCGGTCTGCGCGGCTTCGAGATGGAGGCCATCGCCACGGATTACGACGAGGATTCCGACGTCCTCCTCGGTGTCATCGCGAAGAAGCTGAAGATCGGCGCGGAGTTCGAGCGCGCCGTCGAGTCCTTCGACGACTGACCGACGCCGTGGGCACGCGCTGGCATGACGCGATGCGTCGCGCGCTGGCCGAGGCGTCGGCCGCCGAAGCGCACGGCGACGTGCCGATCGGCTCCGTCGTCCTGAACCCGGCGGGCGAGGTCATCGCCGCCGCCGGGAACGAACGGGAACTCACTGGGGACCCCACCGCGCATGCGGAGGTCGTCGCCATCCGCCGCGCAGCGCAGGCCGTGGGGGAGTGGCGGCTCACGGACTGCACGCTGGTGGTCACCCTGGAACCCTGCACCATGTGCGCCGGGGCCATCGTCGCCTCCCGGATCGGGCACCTCGTGTTCGGCGCGTTCGACGAGAAGGCCGGCGCCGTCTCGTCGCTCTGGGACGTGGTGCGCGACCCCCGGCTCAACCACCGCCCGACGGTGACCTCACGGGTGCTGGAAACCGAATGCGCCGCCCTTCTTGAGCGGTTCTTCGCCGCCAAGCGCTAGGGGAACCCGCCTGTGCGGTCATGACAGCTGAGCGCCTGAACCAGGTCAGTCGAGGATGGAGATGCCGCCGCGCAGATCCGGCTGCGCCTTGCGGAACACGACGGCCACCACGAGCGCCAGCACGCCGGCCCCCGCGGCGATGAACAGCGCACCGGGCGCCCCCACCGCGTCGATCGCCACACCGGCGACGGCGGCGCACACAGAGGTGCCCAGCAACTGGCCGGTGCCGATCCAGCCGTAGGCCTCCGCGGTGTCGGCGAACGGCACGCTGCCGGCGATGACCGAGGACACCGCCGCCAGCGCCGGCGCGATGCCCACGCCCGCGATGAACAAGGCGGCGGTCAGGCCCCAGAAGCCGGTCAGGATCGCGGCCAACACCAGGCCGACCACCATGATCATCGTGCGCAGGGCCAGTGACCAGCGCGAGATGGGCCGGTTGCCCGCCGCCAGCCCGCCGATGAGCGAACCGAACGACGTGATGCCCAGCACGATGCCGGCGAGGATCGAGCCTTCGTCGAAGCTGGCCACTACACCCACCTCGACGGCGGCGAAGGCACCCAGGAACAGCGCCGAGGTGACCATCATCAGGATCACCGACGGGTTCTGGAGCACGCGGCCCAGCTTGCGGTCCGTCAGCGGGATCTTCATGGTGCGCACGGCCGGCGCCAGCATGAAGGCGAGGCCGCCGACGATCTGTACGGCCACCACGATGAGCAGCGCCACGGTGGTGTCGAACGCGGCCACCAGCATGGTGATGGACACCGGGCCGATGACCCAGATGACCTCCTGCAGCGCGGCGTCGAAGCTGAAGAGCGTCGTGAGGAGGGGGCGCGGGGTCACCCGCGGGTACAGGGTGCGGACCGCCGGGATCACGGGCGGGACGGTGCCGCCGCCCAGGGCGCCCAGCACGATGAGCCAGAACAGGGGGAGGGTGGGGAACAGTGCGAGCGCGGAGAAGGCGGTGACCGACAGGAGGGTGCACACCAGCAGCACCCGGAAGGTGCCGAACCGGCTCAGCAGCCGCGACACCGGCGGCCCGGCCACGGCCATGGCCGCGGAGAACGACGCGAGCACCAGGCCCGCGGCGGTGTAGGTGCCCTGGGCCCGCTCCACGTGCATGAGGATCCCCAGCGTGTACATCCCGGCCGGGAACCGGGCGGCCAGCTGGGCCGCCAGGATGAGCGGGAGTCCCGGGACACGGAGGAGAGCCGAGATTTCACGCACCGGCCTACTGTACGCGCCGGGCGCGGGTGGCTGGCAAACCACGATTGGTGATCGCCGGTGGGAATCACTACACTGGTCTGCGGTGATGTGTCTGAGCGGCCGAAAGAGCTCGCCTCGAAAGCGAGAGTAGGGCAACCTACCGGGGGTTCAAATCCCTCCATCACCGCCGACGAACCCCCGGAAGAGATTCCGGGGGTTCAGTGTTTTGTGTGGGCCCGGAGCCGAGGCTACGGGCGTGCGTGCGACGGGCTCAGCTCTCCGTCGTCGGCGAGGGGGACGGGGACGCAGACTCGTCCGTGGCCACCGGCGGCCTGCAGATCGAACCGCCGGCGGACGACACCTGGTAGATGATCTGTTCCGTGGGCGCGTAGCCCTGCCAGGCGGTGCCGACCAGCACGTCGAGGGTGCCGTCGATGCGGTCGTCGTACTCGATCTTCGGGTCGATGAAGTTCGACATCAGCAGCCGCATGGCGGGGTACTGGTCCTTGTTGCCGCGGATCACCGTCTCCTTGATGGTCTCCTCGGTGTCGTCGACGCTCACCACGTTGTACCCGCCGTCGGTCAGTTGCGTGCCGATCCGACGCGCCAACCCGGAGGTGAAGCCGCCGTTGTACACGTGCACGAACACCATGGTGGGGTTGACGAACTCCGTGGCTTCAGTGACGCACGGCGTGGGCGGTGTCGTCGGCAGCGGCGCGGTGAGTTCGCGCCAGCCCCACAGGAAACCCCACCCGAGAAAGCCCAGTAGACCCAGCAGAATCACCGGGGTGGCTATCAGGCGGAAGATGCGCACTTGTTTACATTCGCTTTCGTCGAGGAGTTTCCCTGGTGGGAGATTACTTCAACTCGAGGACCCTGGCGTGCATTGTCTGCCGTTGCTGGAGCGCGGCGCGCAGCGCCCGGTGCAACCCGTCCTCCAGGTAGAGCTCGCCGCGGTAGGACACGACGTGCGCGAAGAGGTCGCCGTAGAAGGTTGAATCCTCCTCGAGCAGCGCCTCCAGATCCAGCGTGCGCTTGGTGGTCACGAGTTCGTCGAGGCGCACCTGATGGGGCGCGATCGCGATCCACTGCTTCTGGGTGTACCCGTGGTCCGGGTAGGGGCGGGAATCGCCGACTCGCTTGAAGATCACGCCGCCAGCCTACCCAACCCGCCCCCCGCCCGGAGCCAGCTGTGCCCACTGGGGCCTCCGTGCGTCGTAAACACACCCGTGCGACGGGGGTCTGTGGGACGATGCGGACGTGAACGATGCAGCACCAACTGACCAGATCAGGGCCGGCTACACCTTCGAGGCGCCGGCAGCCACGCTGGGCGTCCTCGTCGACGGAGAGCCCGCCGTCGACGTGCCCATCCGCATCCCCCTGTCGATGTTCAACAGGCACGGCCTGGTGGCGGGGGCCACCGGCACGGGCAAGACCAAGACCCTGCAGGTGATGGCCGAGGCGCTGTCGACGGCCGGCGTGCCCGTGTTCGCCGCGGACATCAAGGGCGACCTCAGCGGCATGGCGTCGCCGGGCGAGTCAAACGAGAAGATCCTCGCCCGCACGCAGAAGCAGGGCCAGCCCTGGCAGCCGACGGCGTTCCCCGCCGAGTTCTACGCCTTGGGCGGGCAGGGCATCGGAGTGCCGGTGCGGGCGGCCGTGTCGTCGTTCGGCCCCATCCTCCTGTCGAAGGTCCTGGGCCTCAACCAGGTGCAGGAATCCTCGCTGGGGCTGGTGTTCCACTACGCCGACAAGAACGGCCTGCTGCTGCTCGACCTCAAGGACCTCGTCGGCCTGCTCAAGTGGCTCACCTCGGATGAGGGCAAGCCGGAGCTGAAGGGCATCGGCGGGGTGTCGACGGCCACCGCCGGCGTGATCCTCCGCTCGCTGGTGACGCTCTCGGACCAGGGCGGCGACGTCTTCTTCGGCGAGCCCGAGTTCGAGCCCTCGGAGCTGCTGCGGGTGGCGCCGGACGGCCGCGGCGTGGTGTCGCTGCTGGAACTGCCGCAACTCGCCACTCAGCCCGCGCTGTTCTCCACGTTCCTGATGTGGCTGCTGGCAGACCTGTTCACGTCGCTGCCCGAGGTGGGCGACCTCGACAAGCCCAAGCTGGTGTTCTTCTTCGACGAGGCGCACCTGCTGTTCAACGACGCCTCGAAGGCGTTCCTCCAGGCCATCACGCAGACGGTCCGGCTGATCCGCTCCAAGGGCATCGGCGTGTTCTTCGTCACGCAGACCCCCAAGGACGTGCCCGACGACGTGCTGGCGCAGCTCGGTTCGCGCGTCCAGCACCAGCTCAGGGCCCACACGCCCAACGATGCGAAGGCGCTCAAGGCCACCGTCGACACGTACCCGCACTCCCACTACGACCTCGAGCAGGTGCTGCAGCAACTGGGCATCGGCGAGGCCGTCGTGACCGTGATGAGCGAGAAGGGCGCGCCCACCCCGGTGGCCTGGACGCGGATCTGGGCGCCGGCCTCCTCGATGTCGCCGACGCCCGAGGCCCAGTTGCGGGCCTCGGTGGAGGCGTCGCCCCTGTTCGCGCGGTACGGCCAGGCGGTGGACAGGGAATCGGCCTACGAGATCCTGACCCGCCGGCTCGAGGAGGGCTCGGCGCAGGCCGAGGCCGAACGGCTCGAAGCAGAGCGGGCGGAGGCCGAGGCCGCCGCCCAGAAGGAGCAGGAGCGCACCCAGCAGGAGTGGGAGAAGCAGCAGCGCGAGAACGAGCGCGAGCTGGCCCGGCTGGAGCGCGAACGCAAGCAGGCGGAGGCCGAGCGGCGCCGCTACGAGCGGGAGAACCCGTCGCTGATCGAGCAGGTCACGAAGTCGCCGGTGTTCAAGGACGTCATGCGCACGGCCGGCCGCGAGATCGTGCGCAGCATCTTCGGCACCGGCCGCAGGGGGCGGTAGCGCTCAGTCGACGGTGTAGGTGGGGATCTCCGGATCCTCGCGCACGGCGTCCGACAACGCCTGCAGCTCCTCGGCCAGCGCCTGCGCGCCCAGGTCGCCGCTGAGGAACTGCCCCCAGAGGCGGTTGTAGTCCTCGGACAGGCCATAGTGGGACACGAAGCGCCACGAGTACACGTCCTCCCCGGCATCTGCCAGGAGGCGGGTCTGCGCGGCCAACGCCGTCGACTCCAGGTCTGCCGGCACCGTGGTGCGCACGACCGTGGGCACCAGGTTGTTCCGTGCGAACGACTCCGCGGCCTCCCTCGACAGCAGCGTCCGCAGGAGCTCCTGTCCGCCGGCCGGGTTCGCTGAGTTCTTCGGCACGATGAACTGCTCGATCGATTGCGCGTGCGCGGCTGACCAGGGCAGCGTCGGCGCGGCCGTGAGCGCGGGCACCGGGGCCACCGTCATCTCGAAGCCCTGCGAAGTGCGGCCGTCCATCTCCCTGGCGATCCAGGACCCCGACGGGTAGAACAGGGCCTTCTGGTACTGCGACCACTCGGCCTGGGCGTCCACGTACGCCCCGCCGTAGCGCACGAAGCCCGCGGCCACGCACTCCGCCAGCGACTGCAGCACGCCTGTGACTGCGGGGTGGTACCAGCCCTCGGGCTCCAGGTTGTCGAGCGCGCGGCGCACGTCGTGGCCGCCCTCCTTGATGGCCGACGAGATGGCCAGCTCGGCGTAGTAGCCGGCGGCGTCGTCGCCCCACACGAACAGGTCCTGACCCAACTCGCGGGCCCGCTCGCCGAGCTCCAACAGCTCGTCCCAGGCGGTGGGCACTGCCCAGCCCTGGGCCGCGAAGTGGCTGGCGGAGTGCCAGAGTCCGTAGACGCTCAGCGCGTAATCCAGCGCCACGTGGCGGCCGTTGAACGTGCCGGCCTGCACCACGCCGCCATACAGCGTCTCCTCGATGGGGACGCCCTCCAGGTTGACGGACGACATCAGGTCGTCGAGCGGCAGGAGTTCGTCGACGAGGTCCGCGACGGCGAGCTGGTGGCTGCCGGAGTTGTCGACGAGGTCCGGCGGGGTGGCGCCGTCGGCGAACAGGGGCGCCACGTCTGCGGTGATGTCGCTACTCGCGGACACCTGGACCCGCAGGCCCTCATAGGTCTTCCGCATGGCGGTGGCGGCGTCGCGCACGTAGCCGACGCCGAAGGCGCCGTCGAAGATGACGGCCTTGACGCTGCTGGGCACCGTGAGCCCGAAGGGATGGGTGGCCGTAGGGCTGGGCTCCGGCGTGGAGGTGGGGCTCCCCGTCTGGCTCTCGCCCGGGGGCGCCGGCGGCTGGGTGTTGACGCACGCCGTGAGCGGCACGACGGCCGCAGCAGCCAGGAAGTGTCGTCGCCCCAGAATGGTCATGCAGGAACTCTAGCCCCGCGCCCGCCGGGAGCACCCTTCGGCCTGCCCGGCGCCCGGCGCCGGGACAGGGGGGAGGGCAAGGTCAGCGACCGGTGCCCGCGTAGACCGTGGCCTCGGCCGAGCCGTCGAGCCCGAAGGCGCTGTGGGCGGCGCGGACGGCGTCGTCGACATCATCGGCGCCGACGATCACCGAGATGCGGATCTCCGAGGTGGAGATCATCTGCAGGTTCACGTCTGCCTTGGCCAGAGCGTCGAAGAACGTGGCGGAGACCCCCGGGTGCGAGCGCATGCCCACGCCCACCACGGAGACCTTGCCGATCTGGTCGTCGTAGAGCACCTCCTCGAAGCCCACCTCGTCCTTGATGGCGTCGAGCGCGGCGATGGCCTTGGCGCCCAGGTCCATGGGGAGGGTGAACGAGATGTCCGTGGCGGCGTCCGACAGGCGCGAGATGTTCTGCACGATCATGTCGATGTTGATGTCGGCCTGGGCGATCGCGCGGAAGATGCTGGCCGCTTCGCCCACCCGGTCCGGCACGTTGACGATGGTGATCTTGGCTTCGGTGCGGTCGTGGGCGACACCGGTGATGATGGCTTCTTCCATGGCTCCGTCTTTCGTGATCTGATCCTGGCTCTTGACCCAGGTGCCGGGCTTGTCGGTGAACGAGGAACGCACGTGCACGGGCACGCCCTCGCGGCGCGCGTACTCGACGCAGCGCAGGTGCAGGATCTTGGCGCCGCTGGCGGCCATCTCCATCATGTCCTCGTAGCCGATCTCGCTGATCTGGCGGGCGGACTTCACGATGCGCGGATCCGCCGTGTAGACGCCGTCCACATCCGAGTAGATCTCGCAGTAGTCGGCGCCCAGCGCGGAGGCGAGCGCGACGGCGGTGGTGTCCGACGCGCCGCGGCCGAGCGTCGTCACGTCCTTGGTGGTCTGGGCGACCCCCTGGAAGCCGGCGACGATCACGACGCTGCCCTCTTCGAGCGACTTCACGACGCGGCCCGGGGTGATGTCGATGATGCGCGCGTTTCCGTGGGTGGGGGTGGTGAGGATGCCGGCCTGTGATCCGGTGTAGGACACCGCCTCCACGCCGAGGTCCGCCAGCGCCATCGCCAACAGCGCGGCGGACTGGCGCTCGCCGGTGGTCAGCAGCATGTCGAGCTCGCGCGACTTGGGGCTGGGGGACACCTGCAGCGCCAGGTCCATCAACTCGTCGGTGGTGTCACCCATGGCGGAGATGACGATGATGACGTCGTGCCCCTCGCCGCGGGTGCGTGCGATGCGGCGGGCGACGCGCTTGATGGACTCCGCGTCCTGAACCGAACTGCCGCCGAACTTCTGAACGATGCGACCCATGTGTAAGAACCTCCTGAGGACCGCGTATCAGGATAGTTCGCCCGGGGCCTGGATGCGAGGGCCGTCCGCCGCGCACCGGTCGCGCGTTGCTGCCGTCGCTCAGAGCTGGCACTCACCACCCACACGTGCAGCGCTCAGTCCGCGGGAGTTGAGCGCGTCAGGTCTGGGCTGTTGGGTGCTTGCGCTGGGCGGGGCAGCCAGCGCGAGGGGGTGGGCAGCGGGTCGCCGTTGCTCGGCGACGTGCGCGCCAGCGCTGGGGGCAGTCCCGGCGCGTGGGAGCAGGCTGAGCATTGAACGAGCAGGCGGTCGTTCATTGCTGGGTTTATCCCTGTGGACGGCGCCAAATCCAGCATTGAACGAGGAGGTCGTGGTTCATTGCTGGGTTTAGCCCTGTTGACGGCGTCGGATCCAGCAGTTGGCCGAAGGTCGCCAACTCACCCCGCGCGCTGGGCACCCGTCGCGCGTTGCTGCCGTCGCTCAGAGCAGGCACTCACCACCCAGACTTCCAGCGCTGAACCCGTGAGGCCCAGACTTCCAGCGCTGAACCCGTGAGGCCCAGACTTCAGCGCTGAACCACGCGGCCCGGCCATCCCGGCGCTCAACCCGCTGATGCTTCGGCTTGTCCCACCCACAGACGACGGCGTGGAAAACAGGCGGTAATGTCGGGCGCGTGACCGCGCTCCCGATCCTCACCGCAGAAGAACAGCGCGTGCTGGGGTGCCTCCTCGAGAAGGAGATCACCGTCCCGGCCAGCTATCCGCTGACGCTCAACGCCCTGCGCACCGCCTGCAACCAGTCCAGCAGCCGCGAGCCCGTCGTCGACTACGACGAGCGCACCGTCCAGGACGCCGTGCGCTCCCTGAAGGACCGGGGGCTGGCCCGCATCACGTGGCTGGACTACGGCAAGCGCACCCTGAAGTACTCGCAGAGCGCCGTGGAGCCCCTGGCGCTGCCCGACGACGAGCGCGCCCTGCTGACCGTGCTGCTGCTCCGCGGCCCCCAGGCGCCGGGTGAGCTCAAGGCCCGCACCGACAGGCTGCACCGCTTCACCGACAGGGAAGCGGTGGAAGCCGTCCTGCAGCGCATGGCGCAGCGCGAGGCCCCGCTGGTGCGCCAGCTCGAGCGCAAGACCGGACACCAGGACCATCGCTGGCTCCACCTCCTGGGCGACATCCCGCCCGACGTCGGCCCTGAGGCCGCCGTCGACCGGGAGCAGATCCTGGCCGAGGGTGTCGACTCCCGCGACGAGGCCATGGTCGTCGCCTACGAGGCGCTGGCAGACCTCGAGCCGGACCCGATGTCGCCCACGGCGTTCGAGGACTGGTTCATCGCGCACGTGGCCGAACTCTCGGGCCCGCACCAGACGGCCGACATCGGCTGCGGCCTGGGCGACACCACGCTCCTCCTGGCGGAGGCCGGTGCGCTGCCCACCGGTTTCGACCTGGCACCGCGCATGATCGAGGTGGCCCGCGAGCGCAACCTCGACGTCGAGTTCGAGGTGGGCGATTTCCGCCGCCTCCTGCGGCCGGGCAACGACGCGGGCTGGGGCGCCATCCTGGCCTGGTACTCCTTCATCCACCTCGCGCCCAGCGAACTGGCGGCCGTCCTCCGGCACCTCGCCCAGACCCTGCTGCCCGACGGCGTGCTCGCGCTGGCGGTCTACGTCGGCAACGCCGTCGAACCGGTGACGCAGTGGGACGGCGAAGAGGTGGCGGTGCCGCTGGTGCTGCACGACCCCGCCGAGATCCGCCGCGCGATGTCCGCGGCCGGCCTGGAATCCGAGTCGTACCTCGTCAGCGGCGACGCGGATCGGGACCGGCTCTATCTCATCGGCCGACGCAGAGCCTAGTCAAACACCCACCAAGCATTATCGAGAGGACTACCCTGTCTGCCATGGATACGGTTCGCTGGGGCATCGTCGGCACGGGAGCTATCGCACACGGAGTGGCTGGAGACTTCCAGTTCGTCCCCGGCGCGGCACTGACCGCCGTCGCGTCACGCACCACCGCCAAGGCCCAGGCGTTCGCCGCCAAGCACGGCATCCCCAAGGCCTTCGGCTCCTACGCCGAGATGCTCCAATCCGAGGACGTCGATGTCGTCTACATCGCCACGCCGCACCCCCAGCACCGCGACGTGGCGCTCATGGCCATCGCCAACGGCAAGGCCGTCCTCGTCGAGAAGGCCTTCACCGCCACCCTGTCCGGAGCCCGCGACATCGTCAGGGCGGCCCGCCAGCAGGGCGTGTTCGCCATGGAAGCCATGTGGACCCGCTTCCTGCCGGTGGTCGAGGCCGCCCGCGAAGTGGTGGCGTGGGGGCGCATCGGCGACGTCGTCTCCGTGCAGGGTGACCTCTACGCGTACCGCGAGTTCCAGCCCGACCACCGCCTCTTCGCCAAGGAACTGGGCGGCGGCGCCATCCTCGACCTGGGCGTCTACGTCGTCAACTTCGCCCAGGCGTTCCTCGGCGACGTCAAGTCTGTGGACTGCATGACGCGCCTGTACCCCACGGGAGTGGAACGGGCCGCCAGCATCAGCCTCGCGCACACCGGCGGTGGGCTGTCGTCGCTGGCGGTCGGCTTCGACGGGCATGGCCCGGCCCGGATGGTCATCATCGGCACCAAGGGCTGGATCGAGGTGGAGCCGCGTTTCCACCACCCGTCGATGATCACCATCCACCGCAACGGCGTGCTGCCGCGCATCATCGAGGCCATGCCCACCGGCCGCGGCTACAGCCACGAGTTCGCCGAGGTCACGGAGCGGATCAGGGAGGGCTGCACGGAGTCGTTGACGATGCCGCTCGACGACACCCTCGAGGTGATGCGGGTGCTCGAGTCATGCCTCCGGCAGGCAGGGATCTCCCACAGCGACGCCAACCTGGCGCTCATCTGAACCGCTCTTGAACTGACAAAGTCGTCAGGTGTCAGGAGGTGGGTCGCCCCACCAAGGCCACCCCGATGCCGGGGATACCGACCCGGAGCATTAACCTGACGTTGAGGTCGTAAGACATCAGATTTACGGTTTGACTGCACCTTATGCGTCACTTTGTGTACCGTCACAGGCGGTACTCATCGTCGAGCGACCCCTCCTCGTAGGTAAATCTTGTTCGCAGAAGGATCTTCCCCAGTGCGCCTGCACGCTCTTTTGTCCGCCGCTTTGGGGGCTGTGCTCATCCTCTCCGGGATGGGTCTTCAGTCTTCCCAGGCCACCACCGCGATAGACAACTCCAACATCGAATCCGTCCGCGCTGCTTATCAGCAGCAGCTCAAGCCGGCCTTGGCCGTGCAGCAGGACTGGACCGGCAACCTCGACACCTGCGCGGCGGGTGCCCCCAGCGCCGCGGCCCAGAAGGCCACGCTCGACGCCGTAAACTACTTCCGCGCCATGGGTGGCCTCGCCGCGGTGAAGTTCGACGCCGCGCTGTCCGCCAAGGCGCAACAGGCGGCCCTCATCATGAGCGCCAACAAGCGGCTCGACCATTACCCGACGGATTCCTGGCGCTGCATCAGCGCCCAGGGCAAGGAGGCCGCAGGCCGCTCGAACATCGCGCTCGGCGCGGTGCGCTCAGGCTCCGGCGCGGGCGCCATCGCCCTGTACATGTCTGAGCCGGGCGCGTCGAACACGGCCGTGGGCCACCGTCGCTGGGTGATGCGCCCGCACACGACGACCATGGGCAGCGGGTCCACCACCAACTCCAACGCCCTCTGGGTCATCAGCACCCCCAACGACAACCGCTCCAACCCGGATCCCGCCTGGATCCCGTGGCCCACGGCCGGTTACTTCCCCACGCAGATCCAGCCCAACGGGCGGTGGTCGCTGACCGGCAACTCGTCGACCAGGTTCGACAGCGCCACGGTGAGCGTGACCGGGCCGAACGGCCCGGTGCAGGTGACCAAGCAGCCGGTGGCCGGCGGGATGGGGAACCCGACGCTGGTCTTCGAGCTCGGCCTGCTGCCGAAGCCGGTGGGTTCCGCGGTGCACACCTATACCGTCACCGTCAGCGGCGTCGTGCGCAACGGCGTCACGGTGAGCCATTCCTACACCGTGAAGCTCTTCGACGCCGACGCGCCGGCCGCCGGGCAGCCCGCCCCGGCGAGCCCCAGCCCCACCGTGCCGGCGCCGAGCCAGACGATCTGGGTCACCACCGGCAACCGCACCTCGCCGACCCCGACGCCCACGCCGCCGAAGCCGACGGCGGGGGGCTTCGTCCGCAGCGCCCCCTACACGCTGCCGGGCATCCACCGCAACGTGAACGGCCGCGACTGGCAGACCAGATGCGAGCCCTATTCGCAAACCGAACGCTGCCGCACCCACATCTGGGCCACGATCGTGGTCAAGGAGGGCGGGCGGTTCGTGCAGAAGGAGGGGTGGGCGTTCAACAACCTCACCTACCTGCCGCTCATGAGCCGTGCGGAGTGGGGCACCAACCCGATCGCCATGCACAACATGAATGGTTTCGAATCCGGTGGCCGCCGGTGGAAGACGGAGTGCGACACCGCCCAGACCGGCCGCGGCGCCTGCCGCAGCTACACGTTCACCACGGTCTTCCGCGCGACGACGACCACCAGCGGTCTGGTCGTGAAGCAGTCCGGCTCGTGGGTTTTCAACAACCTGGTGCTGTTCCGCTGACCTGTCTGCACCGGGTCGCAATGACATCGGGCCGGCTCGCAGGGTGCGAGTCGGCCCGATGTCGTTGGACGCCAGTGTCAGTCAGTGCCGCTGCTGAGGCTCACGCCTCGGGCAGCACGTCGGGGTTGTTCTCCGTCCAGGCCTTGATGGCGTCGGCCTCCTGGCCCTCGTCGAACTCGTTGACGACGGTGTTCTCGAGCGAGCCGTACTGCTCGTCGTCGAGCTTCAGCTCGCCGATCCACTCGGCGATGTCCGGGTACTCCTCCCCGAAGCCCTTGCGGGCCAGGAAGTGGAGGCTCTCGGTGTCGCCCAGCGCGCCCTCCGGGTCCTCCAGGTCACGGACGCCGAACTCGGCGTTGGCCCAGAACGGACGCCACAGGGTGACGACGATCTCCTCCTGCGCCGCGATCTTCGTCTTCAGCTCGGCCAGCATCGCCGCCGTGGAGCTGGTGACCAGTTCGAAGTCCTCCAGGCCGTAGCCGGGGATGACATCCTCCTGCGACACCCGCGACAGGCCCGCGCCCGGCTCGATCCCGATGATGCGGTTGTCCAACTCGGCCGCATGGTCCTTGACGTCGGCGATCGACTTCAGCTCGGAGTACTCCGGCACGGCCCAGGTCAGCACCGCGCCGTCGTAGTAGGCGCCGAGCGACTCGATCCTGTCGCCGTACTCGTCCATGTAGGTGGAGTGCGTGACCTCGGGCCACGCGGACGGGTAGATGTCCACGTCGCCCTGGGCGAGGCCGACGTAGAGGGGGCCCGGGTCGCCGAGCTCCTCCGTCGAGACGGTGTAGCCCATGTCCTCGAGCTGCGCCTTGAGCAGGTTGCCCATGGAGCGCCCGTCGGTCCAGGACGGGATGAATCCGAGAGTGATGTTCTTACTGGGCTCTGCGGCGTCGGTCGCCTCCGGGCCGCACGCGGCGACTCCTGTCAGCAGTGCTGCGCCGAGCGCAGCGATTCCGATCTTGCGGATGGCAGTGAGCTTCACATTTTCCTTTCAGTGGGGTCACGCAGCGAGTTCTGCGGACTCCCTGGCCTTGGCCTTCTTCTCGCGGGTGGTCTTCCACTTCGCGAGCAGGGATGAGGTGTGCTGCGCGGGCGTGCCCAGCGCGGCGGTGAACCGGTCGAGGAAGATCGCGAGGAACACGATGGACAGGCCTGCCTCGGCGCCGCGGGCGATGTTCACGGTGCCGAGGGCGGCGACGACCTCCTTGCCGAGGCCGTCGGACCCGACGAGCCCGGCGATCACGGCCATCGACAGCGCCAGCATGATGACCTGGTTGATGCCGGCCATGATCGTGGGCACCGCGAGCGGTAGCTGCACGCCGCGCAGGACGTCCCACTCGGTGGCGCCGAAGGAGTGGGCGGCCTCGACGGTCTCCCTGTCCACGCCGCGGATGCCAAGCTCCGTGAGCCGCACGGCCGGCGGAAGCGCGAAGATCACGGTGGAGAACAGCCCGGGGACCGCCCCGATGCTGAAGAACGTGATGGCCGGGATGAGGTAGACCATCGCGGGCATGGTCTGCATGAGGTCGAGGACCGGCTTGACTGCGGCGCTTACCCTGTCGCTGCGCGCGGCCCAGATGCCCGTCGGGATGGCGATGACCACCGCCGTCAGGGTGGCGATCAGGACCAGCGCCAGGGTCTGCATCGCCTGGCTCCACTGCCCCATGCTCATGATCAGCAGGAACGAGACGACCACGCCGATGGCCAGCCGCCAGGAACGCACCAGCCAGGCCAGCGCGGCGAAGCCGGCGATCATCGCCAGCGGAGGCGGGGCGAGCAGCACCGCGGCCACCGCGTCGTTGGTCCAGGTGCCCGCGTCCTTGAGCAGGTTCAGCAGGAAGCGCAGGTTCAGGCTGATCCAGTCGACGAGGTCGGCCGCCCAACTGCCTACGGGGATCCGGGGTGGGAATTCGTTCATGCCGGGATTCCTTCGGGTTCGGCGGTGTCCTCGACAACGAGGTCGTCCCCGTTGACGGGCGTGGCTGCCGCCAGGAGGGTCACCCGCGGGACGACGCCGACCACGCGGCCGTCGTCCTCCGTCACAACGAGAGGCGCCAGGTGCTGGGCAGAGTGTTCGAACAGTTCGTTGACGGGAGTCTCCGCACCCACGATGGGCAGTTCATGCACCGTCGAGTAGGGCAGCGTGGTGGCGCCGTGCCGCACGGCGTTGGCGACGTCCTCGGCCCACACCATGCCGACGGGGCGGCGGTCGCGGCTCACCACCAGCAGCCAGTTGGGTTGGTGCTCGCGCAGGATCTTGTGCGCCATCCGCGGGCCCTGGTCCTCGTAGAGGACGGCGTAGGGCTTCTCCGCGATGTTGCGGGCCGTCAGCACCCGCGTCCGGTCCACATCTGCGACGAACCTGGCCACGTAGCTGCTGGCGGGATCGTTCAGGATGTCCTCGGCGGTGCCGATCTGCTCGATGCGGCCGTCGCGCATCATCGCGATCCGGTCGCCCAGCCGCATGGCCTCGTTGAGGTCGTGGGTGATGAAGAGGATGGTCTTGCCCAGCTTCTGCTGCAGCTCGACCAGCTGGTCCTGCATGTCGCGCCGGATGAGCGGGTCCAGGGCGGAGAAGGCCTCGTCCATCAGCATGATGTCGGTGCCCGCCGCGAGCGCACGGGCCAGCCCGACGCGCTGCCGCATGCCGCCGGAGAGCTCGTCGGGCCGGTAGCCGCCCCAACCGCCGAGGCCCACCAGTTCGAGCGCCTCGTTGGCCTTCGCCTCGCGGTCGTGCCGGTTCATGCCCCGGATCTGCAGGCCGTACGCGGCGTTTTCGCCCACGGTGCGGTGGGGGAGCAGCGCGAAGTGCTGGAAGACCATGGAGACGTTCTGCCGGCGCACCTGGCGCAGCTGGCCGCTGCTGAGGCCGGACAAGGGCCGGTCGTGCACCAGCATCTCGCCACCGGTCAGCGGCAGGAGGCCGTTGACCATGCGGATCAGCGTCGACTTACCGGAGCCGGAGAGCCCCATGACCACGAAGATTTCCCCGGGATCCACCTCGAAGCTGGCGTCGATCACGGCGGCCGTGAGACCCCGTTCCTGAAGCTGCTTCCGGTCCTCGCCCGACTCCAGCAGACGTATGCCGGATTCGGGTCGACGACCGAAAATCTTGTAGACGTGTGAGGCCTGAATTGCGCTCACGAAACTCCTCGGGCTGGTGGATTGGGGACTCCAACACCGTTGCCCAGAACCCGGGGTCAGTCAAAACACAACCGAATTATAACGCTGTTGCTGAGAAATCCTCAGAGAGGATGTCCGACGTCAGCGCGATTTGCCCCCGAGTCCTAAGAAGACCCTAAGAATTCTTGGCCCGCCCCGGATCATGCCTTCTGGAGGGCGATCTTCAGCCCCAGCTCATCGTCGACATCCGTGGCTTCAGCCACCGGCGCGTTCGTGAGATCGACGGCCAGCACCTCGCCGGCGATGAGGCTCCGGTGGGTCTCGACGGCGTCGCCGAGGGGGCCGTCGGCCTCGACGGTGACGCGGATCCGGTCCGTGATCTCCAGCCCGGCGCGCTTGCGGGCGTCCTGGATGAACCGGATGACCTCGCGGGCCAGGCCGGCCAGCACCAGGGCCGGCGTCAGCTCCAGGTCGAGCGCGACGGTTTCGCCCTGCTCATTGACCACGGACCAGCCCTCGCGGGGCCGCTCGGTCACGATGACGTCGTCGGCGGACAGCTCCACCTCTTCGCCCTCGAACTCGATCAGGGCGCGGCCGACGTCGCGGAGCTGCCCGGCGAGCCAGGCGGCGTCCAGCTCGGCGATGACCTTCGCCACGAGCGGCGTCTTCTTCGCGAAGCGCTTGCCGAGGTTGCGGAAGTTGCCCTTGGCGGAGAAATCGACGAGGTCGCCGGCCGAATCGAAGGACTCGATGGATTCGACGTTCAGCTCGGCTTTGACCTCTTCCTGCAACTCGGGCGAGAGCTTGGCGAAGATTCTCGACGGCACCAGCATGCGGCCCAGCACCTGGCGCACCTTCATCTTGGACTCGGCGCGCGCGGAGCGGCCCAGTTCGACGGTGCGCTGGGTCAGCTTCATCGCCTCGGTCAGTTCCGGGATGATGAGCGACTCGTCCGCCACGGGCCACGAGGCCAGGTGGACCGAGTTGGGGCCCTCCGGGTCCGCGGCGTGGAACAGGTCCTGCCACACGCGCTCCGTGACGAACGGCATGATGGGGGCCAGCAGGCGGGTGAGCGTGTCGAGCGTCTCGTGGAGCGTCCACAGGGCGCCCTCGTCGCCGCTCCAGAACCGGCGACGGGAACGACGCACGTGCCAGTTGGACAACGCGTCGATGAAGCCGGCGAGGGCCTGGCCGTAGCGCTGCGTGTCGAAGTTCTCGAGCGCGTCCGTGGTCTCCAGGATCAGCTCCTGGGTGGTGGAGGTCAACCAACGGTCCAGCACGTGGCGATCTGCCACGGCGGGAGCGGTGCCCGTCGGAATCCAGTTGGCGGCGCGCGCGTACAGGGTGTGGAAGGCGACGGTGTTCCAGTACGTCAGCAGCACCTTGCGCACGGTCTCGCCGATGGTGGTGTCGCCCACCCGGCGGGCCGACCACGGCGAGCCGGAGCACGCCATGAACCAGCGCACCGCGTCGGCGCCGTGCTTGTCCATCAGCGGGATGGGTTCCAGCACGTTGCCCAGGTGCTTGGACATCTTGCGGCCGTCGTCGGCCAGGATGTGGCCCAGGCACACGACGTTCTTGTACGCCGATTCGCCGAAGACGAGGGTGCCCACCGCCATCAGCGAGTAGAACCAGCCGCGGGTCTGGTCGATGGCCTCGCAGATGAAATCAGCCGGGTAGCGCTCCTCGAACATCTCGACGGAACCCTCGGCGTGCGGGTAGCCCCACTGCGCGAAGGGCATCGAGCCGGAGTCGAACCAGGCGTCGATGACCTCGGGCACGCGCCGCGACTCCTTCCCGCAGGTGGGGCAGCCGAAGGTGATGTCGTCGACGAACGGGCGGTGCGGGTCGAGCGCCAACTGGTCCTGCCCAGTCAGCTCCGAGAGCTCCGCGCGGGAACCGACGCACACCTGGTGGTCGTCCTCGCAGCGCCAGATGGGCAGCGGCGTGCCCCAGTAGCGGGTGCGTGACAGGGCCCAGTCGACGTTGTTGGTGAGCCAGTCGCCGAAGCGGCCGTGTTTGATGTTCTCCGGGTGCCAGGTGGTGTCCTCGTTCTCGGCGAGCAACTGGTCCTTGATGCGCGTGGTGCGGATGTACCAGGAGGGCATGGCGTAGTAGAGCAACGGGGTGTGGCAGCGCCAGCAGTGCGGGTAGCTGTGCGTGTAGTCCAGCTTGCGGAACATCAGGCCGCGCGAGGTGAGGTCTTCGACGATGAACGCGTCGGCGTCCTTGAAGAACATGCCGCCCACCAGGCTGAGGCCCTCCTCGAAGGCGCCCTCCCTGGTGACGGGGTTCACGAACGGCAGCCCGTAGGCGCGGCAGACGGCCATGTCGTCCTCACCGAAGGCCGGGGCTTGGTGGACCAGGCCGGAGCCGTCCTCCGTCGTGACGTAGTCGGCCAGCACCACGAAGTGGGCCTCGGCGGGGAACTCGACCAGTTCGAGCGGCCGCTGGTAGGACCAGCGCTCCATCTCCGCGCCGGTGAAGGACGCGCCCAGCGTCCATTCCTCGCCCAGCACCTGCTCGGCGAGCGGTTCGGCGACCACGAGCGACTTCTGCTCAGGGTGGCTGGCCACCCGGTAGGTGACCTCCGGATGCACCGCGACGGCGGTGTTGGACACCAGCGTCCAGGGTGTCGTCGTCCAGACCAGGAGGTCGACGTCGTCGGCGAGCGGGCCGGACGTGAGCGGGAAGCGCACGTAGATGGAGGGGTCGGTGACGTCCTCGTAGCCCTGCGCGAGTTCGTGGTCCGACAGCGCGGTGCCGCAGCGCGGGCAGTACGGCGCGACGCGGTAGTCCTCCTGCAGCAGGCCCTTGGAGTGGATCTGCTTCAGCGCCCACCACAGTGACTCCACGTACTCGGGCGTCATGGTGACGTAGGCCTTGTCGAGGTTGACCCAGTAGCCCATCCGCTCCGTCAGATCGGAGAACGCGTCGACGTGGCGCAGCACGGATTCGCGGCACCTGGCGTTGAACGCCTCCACGCCATAGGCCTCGATGTCGGCCTTGCCGGAGAAGCCCAGTTCCTTCTCGACGGCGAGTTCGACGGGCAGGCCGTGGCAGTCCCAACCCGCCTTGCGCTCCACGTGGAAGCCGCGCATCGTCTTGAAGCGGGGGAACATGTCCTTGAACACCCGCGCCTCGATGTGGTGGGTGCCGGGCATGCCGTTGGCGGTGGGCGGACCTTCGTAGAACGTCCAGGGCTCACCGCCCTTGGAGTTCTCGAGGGACTGGTCGAACGTGCCGCGCTCAGCCCACAACTTCAGGATGTCGTGCTCCATCGCCGGGAAATCGACCTGGGCGGGCACGGCGCGGTAGCCGGGAGTGGTGCTCATCGGGTGGGTTCCTTCTTCGTCTGCAATGGCGAAGGGACGAGCCGTGGCCCGCGGTACCACCCTTCTTGGACGCGTGAGCGCCCCGCTTCATTCGCTGCCGCAGCCGGTTCTAATGAGTGGAGATCCACCGTTCTTCCGGCAGCTCCGGGGTGATGGCCCCATCCGCGCCGTGCGGTCCGTGCCATTATGCGCCGAGTGCGGCGCCGACTCAAGCCCACGCGGCGGTCGGCGCCCCGCCGGACGACCTCCATGGCAACATTGAGCCGATGGGGATGGAAGGGAGGTGCCTGAATGGCCGATGCTGAGGCCTGGCGGCACTGGGCGACCCTCCGCAACCTGCACTTCTTCCCCGCGTGGGAGGCCATGACGGGTACCTTCCGCGGCGGCGGCCTCCACGTCGGCGGACAGCGCGCGATCACCGTCGGGTGGTCCGGCACCTATGCAGGCCTGCCCTGCTTCGGTTTCCGGGCGACGGCGGGTTCGGACCCGGCCGGTCACCTCCACGTCGTGGCACTGCGGGTGCCGGGGGTGCGGTTCCCTTGGCTGAGCATCGAGGTGGCGGATTTCACCCAGTCCGGCCCCGGCATCCCCATCGAGGCGGATTTCGACCTGGCCTGGCGGGTCAGCGCCGCCCACCCCCAGTTCGCCAACGACGTGCTCAACGAGGCCGTCCGCCAGTTGCTGATCCCCATCACCGCGGACTTCTCGGAGATCTGGTTCGAGCACGACGCCGTCCTGCTGAGCGCGCGCGGCCGCGTCGAGCCCGAGCACGTGGACCGGTACCTGGACCTGCTCCGCAAGATGGTCGACGCCATCGATTCACGGGTGCTCGACGCCATCCGGCCCCGCCCCTACCAGCGCGCCCTGCCCGCCTATCTCACCGCCTCGGCCCCCGCGCTGCGCACCGCGGCGCCGAGGCCCGTCGTCCGACGCGGCACCACCTGGCAGGAGTGGGCGGGACAGCGCGGCTGGCTCTACTACGCCAACGCGCGCGAGATCGTCGAACGCTTCAATCAGGGCCCGGTGCCGTCCGGCAGGTTCGTGCACGGTTTCGTGGGCCGCTTCGGCGACCTCCCGTGCTTCGGCTGGCAGTGGATCTCCGCCCCCGAGCAGGGCACCAAGATCCGCCAGGTGCTCTGCGTGCGACGCCCGGGCCTGGTGATGAACCCCGTGCGGCTGACCGCGGAGAACGCGTTGCTGGCCGAGTTGATGGGCACCAGCGACATCGAGGTGGGCGACCCCACGTTCGACGCCCGCTGGCGCGTCACGTCGTCGGACGCGGACGCCACCCGTCGCCTGCTGGGCCCGGCCGTGTGGCGGTTCTTCACCGCCCCCACCACACCGGAGTTCAGCCAGTTGTGGCTCGAGCGGGAGGTGGCCGCCGTGGTCATCGAAGGCGCGGCGCCGCGGGAACACGTCGACGGGTACCTGCGCTTCCTGCACGACATCATCGGGGCCGTCGCCCACACTGTCGACGGCGGCTGAGGCGGGGCCGGCTGCCATAGACTCGCCGGCATGACGATCTTCAATGTGCCGCTGGACGAGTTGAGGCAGCGGGGCAGCATCAAGTGGCGCCGCTTCGAACCGGACGTGCTGCCCATGTTCGTCGCCGAGATGGACGCGGAGATCGCTGTCGCCGTCCGTGATCGGATCGAGCGCGCCATCCGCGATTCGGACACCGGTTACCCCGAGCTGCCCGCCTACCAGGAGGCGATGGCCGACTACGCGCAGTGGCAGTGGGGCTGGCAGTTCGACACGGCCGACGCCATGCTGGTCGCGGACGTCGTCACCGGCATGCGCGAGGCCGTGCTGGCCTTCACGGAGCCGGGGGACCGGGTGCTGATCAACCCGCCCGTCTACCCGCCCTTCCGCAGCGTCAGCCGCGCCCGGGAACTGGTCACCGCCCCCATGCTGGAGAACGGGCGGCTGGACCTGGCCGCCATCGAGGCCGCGTTCGTCGAGCACCGCCCCGCGCTGTACCTCCTGTGCTCGCCGCACAACCCCACCGGGGCCGTGCACACTGTCGAGGAACTGCGGGCGGTGGCCGCGTTGGCCGACGCACACGGCGTGATCGTCGCCTCCAACGAGATCCACGCACCGCTCGCCGGCACCCGGCACACCCCCTACCTCCAGGCGGCGCCGGGCGCGCGCGCGGTCATCATCACGTCCGCGTCGAAGTGCTGGAACCTGGCGGCCCTCAAAGCCGCGCTCATCATCGGCCCGGCGGAATTGCGTGGCCGCATCAACCCCGTCGTGTCGGACTCCGCCTCCTACTTCGGCATCCTCGCCCACACCACCGCGCTGCGCGAAGGCCGCGAGTGGCTGGCGCAGGCGTCGCAGGAGATCGACGCGAATAAGGTGTTCTTCGCCGAGGAACTGGCCCGGCAGCTCCCGCAACTCAGTTACACGCCGTCCGAGGGCACCTATCTGGCATGGCTCGACTGCTCGCCGCTGGGCTTGGTACACCCCGGCCGGCACTTCCACGAAGTGGGCCGGGTGCGGTTCAACTTCGGCACGGACTTCTCGCCTGAATCCACCCAATTCGTCAGGGTCAATCTGGCCTCTTCGCGTGAGATCATCACCGAGGGCATCAGGCGGATGGCTTCGTCCATCAACTAGTTTCGCGGGTCCTGACCGCTAACCTTCTGCCTAGTGCCAATCCGAGGAGATGACGATGACGCGACCCATGGCTGCATGGCGCACCACCTACACGCCCGGTGCGTGGCTTGCCCTGACCGGGCCGAGCACCCTGGTGGTCATGGCGCCCCCGCCGGCGCGCGCAGCAGCCACGGTGAACGAACTCTGGCTGAGCGTGGTGGCCGCCGGCTCCCTGGACGCGCTGCTGACGCTCGTCTCGCAGGTGGGCCTGGATTCCATGCCGGATCTGGGTGCGTTCCACTGGGACGACGACGGGCTGCACGGTCTCGCGCGCGGCCGCGTGCGGGTGGTCGACACTGATTCCGGGGATGTCGTCCTGCAGGGCGAGGGGAGCGTGACGTGGCGCGAGGAGCACCTGGGCCGCGAGCGCAACCTCGGCATCACGCTGGAGGAGTTCGACGCGGACCAGGCCCTGCAGTTGCCGCTGGTGGTCGGGGCGGCCACCGTCTCGGCCGTGTTCCTGACCACTGATCCCGCCGCTCTCGTGCGGTTCCCCACCGCGGACGAGCCGGCCGGCACGCCGCAGTTCGTCCCCACCGCGGCCCACGTCTCAGACGACGACGCGCCGGTGGACGTCGTCCATGACGAATTCTCGGAGGCCATGGTCCTCGACGCCCCGCCGTCTGAGGAATTCGACGCGGACGACACCGACGAAGCCGGCCCGGAGGAGATCGCCGCAGCGCTCAGCGCCGTCATCCCGCCCCCGGTCGCGCCCGAGGTGGTCGTGCCCCCCATCGCGGAGCCCGCATCGCTGTCGTCGCCGGCTGAGCGACCGGCGCCCGTCGTGGTGCCGCGCTCGTTCGGCGAGGTGGAGGAGGACGACGGCGGCACCATCTTCTCCACGGGACTGGCCGCCACGCACAAGCCCGCGCCGCCGGCCGACGAGCGGCCGGACCCGCAGGTGCTGGCCGTGCCGTGTGTCAACAACCACCCCAACGCCCCCGGCAGCCGCACCTGCCGCATCTGCCAGTACCCCGTGGACTCGTCGAACCCGCGGCTCATCCGCCGCCCCGTCCTGGCGGGTGTGCACACCAACCGCGGCGACTTCGCCGACATCGTCGCCGGCATCGTCGTGGGCCGCGCCCCCGATGCGGGCCACGGCCCGTC
The DNA here is from genome assembly GCF_054552775.1 of Tessaracoccus zhenghani. Lineage (NCBI taxonomy): Bacteria > Bacillati > Actinomycetota > Actinomycetes > Propionibacteriales > Propionibacteriaceae > Tessaracoccus > Tessaracoccus zhenghani. The sequence continues at coordinate 2,675,229 of NZ_CM137275.1, forward strand.
CGGCAGCCACCTCATGCGGGTGGCCAGCCCCAGCAACGACATCTCGCGCAACCACCTGCTGATCACCACGCAGGACTGGAACGTGCACGTCACGGATCTGGATTCCACCAACGGCACCACTGTGCTCCCCGCCGGCGAACCCCCGTTCACCCTGCGCGATGGTGCCTCGGTCCAGGTGGGGATCGGCACCGTGCTCGACCTCGGTGACGGCGTTTCGCTGCGCATCGAGCCGCCCCGCGGTTAGAAGAGGAGGACCAGATCTCCGTGACGGACGCTCCGCTCGGGCCAGCCAGGCAGGCTGCCCGGCCCCTTCGGATCATCGCCCGTTTCCTCCGGCGGTTCTGGCAGGCCCTCCTCGTCGTCGTCCTGGCGATCGCCCTGGGCGTCGCCGCGTACCTCAGCCCGGGCCTCGTGCAGGCAGACGTGCACCTCGACGAGGGCATCGTCTTCGTCGGCAAGCGTGACGACGGACTCATGGGCACCGTCAACGCCCAGATCGACGAGCTGTCCGCGGCGACGGCCACCGGCGACTCCAGGTTCCAGCTCTACCAGCACCAGGAGCACGCGCAGGCCTTCCTGCCGCAGTCGTCGAACCTGCATCCGTACCTCCCCGGGCGCAACATCCTGGAGCGCGCCACCAAGATGCCGCCCAACGCGGTGGTGCAGCAGGTGGGCGGCTCCATGCTGGTGTTCGACCAGGAGAACGGGCGCGTCTGGCACGGCACCCTCGACGAGATGCTGCGGGTGGACTTCCTCCGCGACAAGCCGGATCTGGAGGTGGGCGAGTTCGGGGTGGCCACCCTGACCGTCAGCGGGAAGGCCATCGGCCTCAACGTCTCCGCCAGCACGCTCGTGCGGCTCGAGGGCGACGTCGTCCTCACCACTGCGGTGCCCATCGAGTTCGACCCCGCGCGCCGCAGCTTCGAGATCTCCGCCGTCGGTGACAACGCCGTCGTCCTGGACCGGCACAACGCCCAGATCTGGGTGGAGGGGATGCCGAAGGCGTTCACCATCAGCGGGCAGTCGCAGGCGGTGCTGCTGCCGCCGGTGGCAGACGTGCTGCACGGTGAGGACGGCGCCCGGGCGCTCTTCGCCAACGAGGCCGGGCTGGGCGCGATCACGCCGGACGGGTTCCGCTCCATGTCCGGGCGCATGGACCTGAGGCCGGTGCGCCCCATCCAGGTGGCGGACTGCCTCTACGGTGCGTTCCAGGGAGGCCCTGGAGTGCTCCGGGTCGTGAAGCGCTGCGCCGGTGAGGAACCGGTGGTCACCGAGCTCGACCACCTCACCAGCGACGGAACCGCCCTGGAGTTCCAGGTCAACCGCACGACGGTGGCCCTCAACGACATGGCCAACGGCACCGTCTGGCTGGTGGACAAGGGCACCGTGATCCTGCCGGAGGCCTGGTCGCACGTGCGGCCCATCGTCGAGCGCGAAGACAGCGAGTACACCGAGGGCGACCCGACGGTGCTCCCGGACCGCACCCTCGACAACCGCGCCCCCATCGCCAAGGACGACCGCCTGGGCGCCCGCGCCGGCGTGGCCACCATCATCCCGGTGCTCGACAACGACACGGACCCTGACGGCGACGTGCTGACCATCTCCGTGCCGGACGACCTGCAGATCGACGGCGCCACGGTGCAGCCGGTGCGCGGCGGGTCGGGGCTGCAGATCACTGTCGACTCAGATGCCAGCGGCGAGATCGTCGTGCCCTACACCGTCGACGACGGCCGCGAGAAGACCGCGACGGCCAACGCCTATGTCACGGTCCACCCGGCGGAGCCCGGCGGCGGCAACCAGCCGCCCGCGCTGCGCGGCAAGCATGACCCGGACGTGCCGGCCCCCCAGCCGCTGCGGGTCACCAAGGGCGACTCCGACGTGAAGTACCGCGCGCTGCTGGACTGGCGCGACGCGGAGGGCGACCCGCTCATCCTGGTGAAGGCCTGGATGGACCCCCAGTTCAGCGACATCGTGCAGTTCCGCCCGGACGGTGAGATCACCTACACCGACCTGGGCACCACCTTCGGGCCCAAGACCATCCACGTCCAGGTGGCGGACCGGCACGGCGCCGTCACGACGGACCAGCTGCAGGTGCTCGTCTCGGAAGAGGTCGTGCCGCCCACCACCTACGGCGACTTCGCCACCACCATGCAGGGCGAATCCGTCACCGTAGAGCCGCTCGCCAACGACATCCGCGCGATCAACCTCACGGAGGTCAACCCGGTCGACTGCGCGGAGTGCGTCGAGACGTCGCTGGCGGACAACCGCTTCACGTTCACCTCGGACAGGGTGGGCGCCCACTACATCAACTACAGCGTCAACAACGGCGCCAGCGGGCTGGTGCGCGTGGACGTGCTGCCGCGGCTCACCAACCGGCCGCCCGTGCCGGTGGACGACGTCGCGCACCTCCCGGCGATGGGCTCGATCACGGTGGACCCGCTCCTCAACGACACGGACCCCGATGGCGACGTCCTGGTCATCCAGACCATCACGGACGTGCCCCCCACGCTCAACGTGACCATGGAGCGCCGCACGCTGCTGACCATCGAGGCGACGGCGGAGCTCACCGGCACGGAGAAGTTCCACTACCACGTCTCCGACGGCACCGCGTCGAAGCGGGGCACCATCCAGGTGGTCGCCACCGACGCGTCGGACCAGATCGGGCCGCGGGTCGAGGACGACCTGCTGCGCGTGCGCGCCGGCGCCACGGGCGCGGTCAAGGTGCTGGAGAACGACACCTCGCCGGACGGCCGCGACCTCACGATCGACGCCGAACTGGTGGACAACCCGTTCGGCGACAACGCGTGGGTGGAGGGCGACACCGTGCGGGTCAGCGTCCCGGCGGGTTCGGCCCCGGGCGTCAGCCAGGTCCGCTACCGCGCCGTCGACAGCACAGGTGAGGCCACCGACGGCATCGTGCGGGTCACCATCGTGTCCGAGGAGGCCTCCAACGCGGAGCCCCCGCAGCCCCGCCAGGTGATCGACCGCGTGCTCGCAGGCACCACCACCCGCATCCCCATCCCGCTCGACGGCATCGACCCGCAGGGCGACTCGGTGCGGCTCGTGGGCCTGGGCTCCATCCCGACGCACGGCCGCGTCCTCAAGGTGGGGGAGCGGTACTTCGAGTACGAGGCGTTCCTCACCTCCGCAGGCACGGACACGTTCCGCTACGTCGTCGTCGACAGCCACGGCGTCGAGGCCACCGGCGAGATCCGGATCGGCGTGGCCCAGCCCAGCAAGACCAACAACAAGCCCATCGCAGTCATGGATGAGATCCGCACGCGCCCGGGACGCCAGGTGCAGCTGGATCCCCTCTCCAACGACTACGACCTCGACGGCGATCCCATCAAGTTCGCCAGCGAGGAGCCGGCGCGGATGCGCGCCGAGATCCCCGTGCAACTGGTGGATAACCGCGAACTGGTCATGACGGCGCCGGAGGAGGAGGGCGACTACGACGGCACCTACGACATCGTCGACCTCCGCGGCGAACCGAACTCCGGGCTCATCAGGCTCACGGTCGACGAGGAGGCGCCCCTGCTGCCGCCCGTGGCCCGCGACGACCTCGTCGACGTGGCCCAGCTCGCGGATCAGCAGTACGTCGAGATCGACCCCCTCGCCAACGACTACGACCCCGACGGCCCGCGTGACGAGCTCACCGTGGACCTCCCCGACACCGATGCCGAGGACGACCTCGCGCCCCGCCTCACCGACGAGGGCAAGGTTTCCATCGGCGTACGCGACACCATGCAGCAGATCCGCTACCGGGCGGTGGACGACGACGGCCTCGGCACCAACGGCGTGATCACAGTCCCCGGCCGCGGCGACGTGATGCCCACACTGAAGGACCCGGCGCTCCAGATGACGGTGCGGGCCGGCGAGAACCTCCAGATCAACGTCAACGAGGTGGTGCAGGGCACCCAGGGCCGTGAGGTGGAACTCGCCAGCGTCGAGAACATCAAGGGCTACCCCGGCACCGGCCTGGCCCGGGCCGCGGGTCTGAACGCCGTGGAGTACCAGCCGGGGCTGGCGGATTTCGGCCCCGCCGCCGTCGTGTTCGAGGTCAGGGACGTGATGCCCGCCTCCAGCGCCAGCACCGACGTGAGCAGCGCGTTCATCTCCATCCCCGTGACGGTGTTGCGCGCGAAGGTCAGCGGCAGTTCGGACCCCGACCAGGAGGGCTACCAGGTCAACCAGGCGCCCGTCCTGCTCACGGAGCGTCCGGTCCTCGAGGTCGGCGCCGCGGAGGATGAGCAGAGCATCGACGTGACGGCCTTCTTCCGCGACCCCGAGGGCGACAGCGTGCGGCTACTGGAGCGTCCGCGCCAGATCCGCGGCGACGCCCCCATCGAGTGGGAGGAGCACGGCAACCGCATCGTCGCGCGCGCCCTCGATTCGGCGCGCAAGGGCCAGTCCGTCGTGCTGCAGGGCGAGGTGATCGACGGTTCGGTGGACGCCAACACCGCCCGGTTCGAACTCACCGTCCTGGTGGTGGCCTCCCGGTTCCAGAAGGTCTCCGCGTCCGAGGTGGTCGTCGAGGTCGACGCCGGCCAGTCCATGCCGGTGCCGGTGCTCGGCGACAACGTGGTGTCCTACCTGCCGCACGACCAGCAGGTGTTCCTCGAAGGCGCGCGGGTGGTCAGCGGCGGCGGCAAGGCCGTGGCGGACCCGGGGGCAGGCGTCGTGACCGTCTCGCCGGCGCCGGGGTGGCACGGCACGATGGTGGTCAGCTACTCGGTCAACGACGCGCTCCGCGACCCCGAACGGGTGGTCAGCGGGGTCATCCAGGTGCGGGTCCGCGACGTGCCCGGCCGCCCCGGGAACCCCTACGACATCGTCGCCGGCGACGGTTCGGTCACCTTCAAGTACACCCCCACCGGCACGGGCGGCGACGTGCCGGCCAATGTCACCGGCACCGCGTTGGCGACCGCGCCGGGCCTCCCACCCGCGGAGGGCACCTGCTCGCGCGGCATCTGCAGCATCCGTGGCCTCACCAACGGTGTCCCGTACACCGCGACGGTGACCGAGCAGAACTCGGTCGGCCCGTCGGAGATCTCGCCGCCGTCCGCGGCGTTCCACCCCGACGCCAAGCTGCTGCCGCCGCAGGTGGTCCAGGCCGCCACGGGAGACCGCGGCCTCACGGTCTCCTGGGTGCACAACCGGATCACCGATTCGGAGTTCGGTTCCAGCGGGGTCAAGGGCTACCTGGTCCGTCGCTACGTCGACGGCGCCGAACAGCCCGACAGTCCGCAGACGGTCTCGGCGGACCAGCGGGCGCTGTGGTGGGCCAACCTCGTCAACGGCCAGTCGTCGCAGTTCCGGGTGCAGGCCCTCAGCGACCACGCGATCGTCTCCAACGCGGCCCACTTCGATTCCGACCTGTCGGACGCCTCGAACAGCGAGTACCCCGTCGGGGCGCCGATGGGCTCCATCGCCGTGACGCCCACCACCATCCAGGACGACATCGGCGGCGGCTTCCGGGTCTCCTTCGACGTGTCGGGGGTGGACCCCAACGGCGACCCCACCATCGCGCAGTACCGCGTCGTCCCCGTGGCGTCGGGCCGCGAGCGCACGGACCGCCAGGCAGTGGTGGCGCCGACGGGGGCCACCACCCTCCAGGCGGCCATCCACGGGATGGGCACCGAGGCCACCCAGTTCCGCGTCTACGCGAAGAACCGGCACAGCGAGGTGGCGCTGGGCATGTCGCCGACACCCATCACCTCGTGGGCCCGGCCGAAGCTCACGTCCGTGGAGGCCACCCCGGGCGACGGCCAGGTCACCGTCAGCGTTGCCCACACCATGCCGCGCAACTCCCCGGGCGTGATCCAGTACTCGATGGGCGAGGGCTGGCACCAGCTCCCCGGCGACGGCGTCATCAGGCCGCTCGTCAACGGGCGCCGGTATCAGCTGCAAATCAAGGCGGTGCTCGACCAGATGGAGTCCGCCGTGGAGACCCGCACCGGCTTGCGTCCCCAGGGCGCCGAGCCGACGCCTCCCCAGGTCGCCTCCTACTCAGCCGTCGACGAGAGCCGGGTCACGGCGCGTCTCAGCGGAAGCGCAGACGACTGGGAGGCCACCAACGGCTGGGACCCGACCGCCTTCGAGTTCTGCTATCCGGGATCGAGGGGCTGCGTCTGGTCCAGCCAGCGCAGCGGCGCGGTCCCCTACGGCGAGCAACAGATCCCGTGGCGCGTCAACGAGCAGAGCTTCAGCCACCTCCCGGCGATCTCCGCGGTGTCGACGGCGCCCGTCCTCCCGCAACTCCAGAACGACCAGCTGACCTTCAAGTTCAGCTACGTCGACTCCGGCAGCTGCACCATCGAGCTGAGCGGTGAGGGCAAGCAGCAGCAGGAAGTGGTGCCGGCGGGCAGCGACGGGGTCATCTACTACCAGCCCACCGAGCAGTACATCTCGGCGGACCCGGTGACCGTCACTCCCAGCCCGGCGGAGCCCGGTGGCCCCACCCCCGAGCCCACCACCTCCACCCCGCCGGACATCAAGCCCACCCGGATCGACGTCACCTGCACGCTGAACGGCTCCACCCAGACCTGGAGCAGGATCAGATGAGCCCGAACGAAGGAAACCAGAGCCAGTGAATCCCGAACAAGCCCGGTGGTTCGGCGAGAACTTCGCCAACATCGTCGCCAACATCGAACGCGTCATCATGGGCAAGACGGAAGCCGTCCGGCTGGCCGTCACCTGCATGCTCGCGGAAGGGCACCTCCTGCTCGAGGACTACCCGGGCACCGGGAAGACCACGCTCGCGCGCGCCATCGCCCAGTCCGTGCAGGGCACCAACAGCCGCATCCAGTTCACGCCGGACCTGCTGCCCTCGGACGTCACGGGTGTGACGATCTTCGACCAGAAGTCCGGCGACTTCGAGTTCCACCAGGGCCCCATCTTCGCCTCCATCGTGTTGGCCGATGAGATCAACCGCGCCTCTCCGAAGACCCAGTCGGCGCTGCTCGAGGTGATGGAGGAATCGCGGGTCACCGTGGACGGGCAGTCCTACAACGTCGGCCAGCCATTCATGGTGATCGCCACCCAGAACCCCATCGAGCAGGCCGGCACCTACCGCCTGCCGGAGGCGCAGCTCGACCGTTTCCTCATGAAGACGGCGCTCGGCTACCCGGACCACGACGCCACCATGCGGATCCTCGCCACCGGCGGCAGCCGGCCCAGGTCGACGGCGCTGCCGTCGGTGCTGTCCACCTCGCAGGTGGCGGAGATGAGCCAACTGGCCGCGTCCGTGCACATCGAGTCGTCGATCTTCGACTACATCACCCGCCTCACGGAGGCCACCCGGCACGTCGACGACGTGCGGCTGGGCGTCTCCGTCCGCGGCGCCCTGGCCCTGGTGCGCTCCACCCGCGTGTGGGCCGCGTCGCTGGGGCGGCACTTCGTGGTGCCGGACGACGTGAAGATGCTCGCCATCCCGTGCCTCGCGCACCGTCTCATCCTCGACCCGGAGGCCGAGTTCAACGGGGTCCAGGCGGTTGACGTCATGGCCGAGGTGGTCGGTTCCGTGGAGCCTCCGACGGAGCGTCAGTCCGCCTGATGACCGCAACTCCCGCGCGGTGGGAAGCTCCCGAAGTTGTGGACCCACCCACGTTCGACGGCCTGCGCCGGTTCTATGACCGGCTCCGCCGCGTCACCGGCCTGCGCACCAGCGGCTGGATGGCGCTGGCCGCCGGCGCCCTGGCGTTGGCGCTCGGCCTGGGCTTCGGGTGGCTCGAGTTCACCGTCGCGGGAGTGCTGGCGGTGGTCACCGTCGGGCTGTGCCTGCTGTTCACCATCGGCCGGCCCACGCTCGAGGTGGGGCTGCGGCTGGCCGGCCGCGCCGTCGTCGTGGGTGACCCGGCCCGGGGGGAGCTGATGGTGCGCAACGCCGCACCCCGCCGCCACTGGGGTTCGCGGCTGGACCTGCCCGTCGGGCCGGTGTCGACGAGCTTCTCGCTCCCGTCGCTGGTCTCCGGCGCCGTGTCGCACAACACGTTTCGTATCCCCACGGACAAGCGCGGTCTTGTCACGGTCGGCCCCGCCCAGACGGTGCAGGGCGACCCCTTCGCGCTTGCAGGCCGCTCCACCACCTGGACGGAGGCCCTCGAGCTCTACGTCCACCCCCGCACCGTGCGGCTGCCCGGGCGGCAGGCCGGCTTCGTCCACGACCTCGAGGGCCACGCCAGCTCCCACATCTCGTCGGCCGACATGAACTTCCACGCGCTGCGGCCCTATGTCGCCGGCGACGACCGGCGCCACGTCCACTGGCGCTCCACCGCCCGGGCGGGCGAGTTGATGGTGCGGCAGTTCGAGGAGTCGCGCAGGTCGCGCGTCGTCGTCGCGCTCGACACCGGACGCGGCGCCTACCTCGACGACGCCGAGTTCGAACTCGCCGTGTCCTGCGCCGCCTCGGTGGCGCTGCAGACGCTGTACTCCGAGTCGCCGCTGGCGGTGCTGACCACGCACGAGACCCTGATGAGCGTCACGCCCACCAGGACGCTGGACGAGTTGTCGCTCGTCGGGCAGAGCACCCGCGGCGGCATCGCGGACCTGGTGCACACCACCATTCGGCGCGAGGCGTCGGCGTCCGTGGCGGTCTGCATCACCGGCTCGACGGCGACCCTGGCTGACCTGCGCCGGGCCTGCGCGCGTTTCGACGTCGACACCCGCGTCGTCGGCATCCGCGTGGCCGACGGGGCCGAACTGCGGGCCCGCTCCGCCAGCAACGTGACCGTGCTGCAGGTGGGCACACTCGACGAGTTGCCCCGCGCCATGCGGAAGGCCATGCAGTGAGCGCCCCCGCCCGCCGGGCCCTGCCGGCGCACGACGCCACCCCGTACGAGCTGTCCCGACGGTGGCGCTGGGCCGCCGTCGACGCCACCGCGATCCTCGTGCTGCTGGCCCTGGTGGCGCTCTCCTTCTACCCGGTGTACGGCACCCTCTGGCTGTTCGTCTCGGTCCTCGGCTTCGGGGCCGTGGGCATCGGCCTGGCGATGGTGTCGGCCCTGCGGCACTGGTCCTCGGGCGTCACCTCCCTGGCCGCCGCCGGGGCGTGGTTCCTCTTCGGCGGCCTGCTCACCATGCCGTCGTCGACGATCGGCTTCGTCGTCCCCACCCCGCGCACGCTGTTCGGCCTGCTCGTGGGGCCGGTGACGGCGTGGCGCGACATGCTGACGCTCGACCCGCCCATCGGCGAGACCTACAACCTGCTGACCGTGCCCGGGCTGGTGGGCCTGACTGCCGGCCTGCTGGCGATGGTCATCTCGCTGCGCTCGCGTCGGCCCATGATGGCCTGGCTCCCGCCGGTGCTGGGCTACCTGATCGGCGTCGTCGTCGGCTCGCAGGTGGCCTACCGCCCCCTGGTGGTGGGCGGCCTGCTGTTCGTCGTGGTGCTCGTGTGGACGAGCGACCGCCGCGCCGTGGTGCGGGGTCAGCTCGCGGGCAGCGCGAACCGGCTCAAGCCGTTGCGCGCGCTGCTGGGCGCCGGCGTGCTGGTGGCCGCCTTCGCGGTGGCGCTGGCCACCGTGCCGTTCATCTCGCCCACCCCGGCGCGCGAGACCCTGCGCACGGCGATGGAGCCGCCCATCGACCTGGAGCAGTTCGCCTCACCGCTGCAGGGGTTCCGTGCCAACATCACGCAGCACCGTGCGGAGGTGCTGTTCGACGTGCTGGGGGCGCGCCCGGACGACATCGTGCGCCTCGCCACCCTCGACAAGTACGACGGCATCAGCTACCGCGTCTCGACGCTCGACGACACCGCGGTGCAGGCCACCACCTTCACCCGCGTGGGGCAGTGGATCGCCGACGACACCGAGGGCGACGACCTCACCGTGCGCGTCACGGTGCGCGGTTACGACGGCGTCTGGACCCCGACGGTGGGGCGCAGCACGCAGGTGGCCTTCGAGGGGCCTCGCCGCGTCGAGCTGGGGGAGAACTTCTTCTACAACCGCAGCTCCGGCACCGGCCTGAACGTGGCCGGGCTGCGCGAGGGCGACACCTACGAGCTCGGCGCCCGGGTCGCGCCCCGCCCCCCGGACGAGGAGATCGCCAAGGCGCGCGCCGGCCGGTTCGACCTGCCGGAGACCAACGGCGTACCGGACGAGCTGATCGCCGCGGCCCGCGCCTGGGCCCGCGACGGCGGCACGGCCGGCCAGCTCGCGCTGACCCTGGAGGAGCGGCTGAGCAACGGGTACTTCAGCCACGGCCAGGCCGACGAGGTCGCCTCGCTGTCCGGCCACTCCGAGCGGCGCCTGATCGACCTCCTCGCGGACCCGGAGTTGATGGTCGGCGACCACGAGCAGTACGCCGTCGCGATGGCGCTGATGTCGCGGGAGTTGGGCATCCCGGCGCGGGTCATCTACGGCTACCAGGTGGACACGGGCAGCGCGATCTCCGGCGGCCACGTGGGCGCCTGGACGGAGGTCTACCTCGAGGGCCTCGGATGGGTGGTGTTCAACCCCACGCCGCCCGAGGACCGCGAGCCGCCGGAGGACGACGAACGCACGCCGCCGGAGCAGCTTCCCTTCATCGAGAACCCGCCCCCGCCGCCGCAGCGGCCCGAGGTGCCGCCGCCGGACGAGTTGCTGCCCATCGAACCGGGCGAGGCCCCGGAGCCGGAGAGCCGGATCGACTGGGCGCAGATCGGCGCCATCGCTGCTCTCACCGCCATCCCACTGCTGACCATCGTGGCGCCGTTGGCGCTGGTCATCGGGCTGAAGCTGCGCCGTCGCTCCCGTCGGCGCAACGACACCGTCCTGGCCAACCGGATCGCCGGTGCCTGGGCGGAGTTGGTGGACCGCGCCCGCGACGTGGGCCGCTCGCCGTCCATCTCGGCCACCCGGTCCGAGCAGGCTGAGGCCCTCGTCAGGGACTTCCCGAAGGTGGCGGCGGTGGCGGACCCCATCGCGCTGGCGAAGGAGGCCGACTGGCTGGTGTTCGCTCCCGGCGAGCCCAGCGAGACCACCGCCCGCGAGTACTGGCGGTCCTCGGCGGCCATCCACCGCGGCATGCGGCGCTCCGTCAGTTGGGTGCGCTGGCTCGCAAGCTACCTGTCGACCAAGTCGTTCCGGAGGATCAAGTGATGCGGTGCTGCCCATCTCACCCCACCGGCCGCCGTGCCGGGTGGCACCCCTACGGGTATTCTCTGCATGTATCTGGTCTAGGAGGAGCTAGGTGAGTCGGCTGATTCCACGCGGTGCCGTGGTCGCTGGGCTGGGGAAGCGTTTCCTCGCCGCGGTGATCGACGCGCTGCCGTTCCTCGTCATCGGCGCCCTGGGCGCGTTCGCCGGGCGCTCCGCCAGCGAACCGACGGTGGCCCTGGTCATCGCCATCGGCGCCGGCGTGCTGTCCCTGGCTTTCGCCCTGTACCAGTGGTGGGCCTACGCCGTCCGCGGCGCGGGCCTCGGCGCGCAGGCCATGGGACTGCGGCTGGTGTCGCTGAAGGACGGCGAACCCATCGGCTGGTGGCGCGTGTTCCTGCGCCACGTCGTGTTCTCCGCGGTGCTGGGCACCGTCATCGGCGGCATCGCGCTGCTGATCTTCCTCGTGATCCACGAGCGTCGCCAGGGCTGGCACGACATGGCTGTGTCCGCCGTCGTGGTGCAGCCCAGGGAGGCCGAGGCTCGTCCCGGCAGCACGGCCCCGCGGAAGACGGCCCAGGCCAGCACCGTCGGGTTGCCGCCCCACCTGTCGAGCTCGTTCAGCCCTCAGCCCGGCACCACTGCCACACCCAACTGGGATTCCTTCGCGCCGCGCGGCACCCAGCAGGGCGCTCCGCAGCAGGGAGCGCCGCACGGCGGCCTCCCCCCGCAGCCCCGCACCCAGCTGTCAGCGCCGGACTGGTTGCCCGGCGTCCAGTCCGAGCCCGTCGAGCCTGCGCCGCAGCAGGCGCCCTTCCAGGCCTCCGCACAGTGGCGACCGCCGGCCGCCAAGACCCCCGCCCCGTCGCCGTGGCAGGCCCCGCAGCCGCCCAAGCCGGAGCCGACGCCGGCTGAGTCGCCCAAACCTCCCCGCGCCTGGATCCCGCTGCCCACCCCCACCTCGGTGATCGAACCGTCCATGAAGGTGCGCCGCCGAGACTTCGGCGAGGTGGAGGACAACGAAGGCACCCGCATCGCCAACCTGCCGTCCACGGCGAGCCGCGACGGCGGCGAGGGCTGGTATCTCCGCCTCGACGACGGCCGCGAGGTGGAACTCACCGTCACGGTGCTGCTGGGCCGCAACCCGCAGAAGGGCCCGGAGGACCCGGAGGTGCACCTGGTGCCCGCGTCGGGCGACGGCCGGATGATCTCGCGCACCCACGTGCAGATCGGGACGGACCCCCGCGGCGTGTACGTCGTGGACCGCGGCTCCACCAACGGCACGGCCCTCGTCACGCAGGGCGGCGAGCTGGAACCCTGCCCGTCCGGCACCCAGGTGCGGGTCAGGGAGGGGCAGCAGGTCAGCTACGGCAACCGTTGGTTCACCGTCCTGCGCCGCCCCGTCATCTCCTGAGCACGCCTCTGGGCCGGTCGCCGCGGCGTTAGGATCGACGACATGCTGCTGAGCGACCGCGACATCCTGGCCGAAGTGCACGCCGGGAACATCCTGCTGGACCCCTGGGATCCCGTCATGGTGCAACCCGCCTCCGTCGACGTGCGCCTGGACAAGCTGTTCCGCGTGTTCGAGAACCACCGATACCCGTCGATCGACCCGTCGGTGGAGCAGCCCGAGCTCACGCGCCTGATCGAGGTGGCCGAAGGCGAACCCTTCGTGCTGCACCCCGGGGAGTTCGCTCTGGCGTCCACGTACGAGCGGATCACGCTCGGCCAGGCGCTGGCGGCCAGGCTGGAGGGCAAGTCGTCGCTGGGCCGCCTGGGTCTGGTGACGCATTCGACGGCGGGCTTCATCGATCCCGGCTTCTCGGGCCACGTCACCCTCGAGCTGTCCAACATGGCCACGCTGCCCATCAAGTTGTGGCCGGGCATGAAGATCGGCCAGTTCTGCTTCTTCCAGCTCAGTTCTCCGGCGGAGCACGCGTACGGCTCTGAGAAGTACGGCTCCCGTTACCAGGGGCAGCGCGGGCCCACGCCGTCGCGCTCGCACCTCAACTTCCACCGAAGCCAGGTCTGATCCGCCCATGAGTGTCGGCAGGGGGATGGGTGGGGGCCGGGTCCTCGGCCGGCTCGCCACTGGATCCGAGATCCGTGACCACAAACTGGACCGCGGCACCGCGCGCCGCGTCATCGCCTACGGCGGACCCTTCAAGGGCCTGATCCTGCTCTTCCTGGTCAGCGTCACGCTCGGGAGCGCGCTGTCGGTGGTACCGCTGCTGCTGTTCCAGCGGATCATCGACGACGGCGTGCTGGCGGGCGACGTCCGGCTCATCGTCGTGCTGTCGCTGGTGGTGGCGGGCATGGCCGTCGGTTCCGCGGCGCTGTCCATCGTTGAGCGGTGGTGCTCGGCGCGCATCGGCGAGGGGCTCATCTATTCGATGCGTACCCAGATCTTCGACCACGTGCTGCGCATGCCCATCGCGTTCTTCAGCCGCTCCCACACGGGCAAGCTGGTCTCGCGGCTCCACTCGGATGTCAACGGCGCGCAGCAGGCGTTCACCTCCACGCTGTCGTCGCTGGTGTCCAACGGCGTCACGCTGCTGCTGGTGCTGGGCTCCATGCTGGCGCTGTCGTGGCCGCTGACGCTGGGCGCGCTGGTGCTGCTGCCCATCTTCATGGTGCCCGCCCAGTTGGTGGGCAGGCGGTTGGCGGACCTCTCCCGTGACCGGATGCAGCACCAGGCGGAGATGTCGGCCACCATGACCGAGCGGTTCTCCGTCTCCGGGGCGCTGCTGGTGAAGCTGTTCGGCGACCACGCCACGGAGAACGCCACGTTCGCCTCGCAGGCCAGGGCGGTGGCCGACGGCGGGGTGATGATCGCCATGACCTCGCGGGTGTTCATGACCGCGATGACCTTCGTCGGGGCGTTGGCCACGGCGCTGTTCTACGGCTTCGGCGGCTACGCCGCGGTGGAGGGTCAGCTCACCGTGGGTACCCTCACGGCGCTGGTGGCCCTGCTGGCCAGGCTGTACGGGCCGCTGATCCAGCTGAGCTCGCTGCGGGTGGACGTGATGACGGCGCTGGTCAGCTTCGAGCGGGTGTTCGAGGTGCTGGACCTGAAGCCCCTGATCGTCGACGCGCCGGACGCGAAGCAGGTGACCGGGCCGCCGAGCGTCGCCTTCCGTGACGTGTGGTTCACCTACCCGGACGCGCAGAAGGTGTCGTTGGAGTCGCTCGAGCCCGCCATGGCGGTGGGGGAGTCGGCCAACGAGCCGGTGCTGCGGGGCGTCACGTTCGAGGTGTCGCCGGGGCAGACGGTCGCCCTGGTCGGCCCGTCGGGCGCGGGCAAGACCACCCTCACGCACCTGCTGGCGCGGCTCTACGACGTGGATTCGGGCAGCGTGGAGATCGGCGGCACGGATGTGCGCGAGCTGGCGTTGTCGTCGTTGCAGGACGAGATCGGCTACGTGACGCAGGACGCGCACCTCTTCCACGACACCGTGGGCGCCAACCTGCGCTACGCCAAGCCCTCGGCCACCGACGACGAGCTGTGGGCGGCGCTCGAAGCGGCCCAGATCGCGGGCCTGGTGCGGCGGCTCCCCGACGGGATGGCCACCGTGGTGGGCGAGCGGGGCTACCGGTTGAGCGGCGGCGAGCGGCAGCGCTTCGCGATCGCCCGGCTGCTGTTGAAGGCCCCGCCCACCCTGGTGCTGGACGAGGCGACGGCGCACCTGGATTCCGAATCCGAGCACCTGGTGCAGCAGGCGCTGGACAACGCGCGGGAGGGGCGCACGTCGATCGTGATCGCGCACCGTCTCTCCACCGTGCGGCATGCAGACCAGATCCTGGTGGTCGAGTCCGGCCGGATCGTTGAGCGCGGTACCCACGCGGAGCTGCTCGAGTCCCGCGGTCAGTACGCGACGCTGTATTTCACGCAGTTCTCCGACGACTGAGCCGCCGCTCGGGGTGGCTCAGTAGTTGTCGGCGGACTCGACGCTGGCTTCGGGCACCTCGCCCGCTTCGACGCCTTCAGCGCCCGCGAGAACCGAGGCGCTGCCGCTCAGGCCCAGGCGCGTGGCCCCCGCCTCGACCATCGCGTTGGCGGTGGCGTAGTCGCGGATCCCGCCGCTGGCCTTCACCCCCAGGCGGTCGCCGACGGTCTGCGCCATCAGCGTGACCGCGTGCACCGACGCGCCGCCGCTGGGGTGGAAGCCGGTGGACGTCTTCACGTAATCCGCCCCGGCAGCCTCCGCCGCCCGGCAGGCCGCGACGATCTCGTCGTCAGTCAGGGCGGCCGACTCGATGATGACCTTCAGCAGCACGTCTGGGGCGGCCTCGCGCACGGCGCGGATCTCGGCCTCGACGAGGTCCGCGCGGCCCTCCTTGAGGAGGCCGATGTTGATCACCATGTCCACCTCGTGGGCGCCTAGGCGGGCCGACTCGGCGGCCTCCCCAGCCTTCCCCGCCGGGGTGTGGTTGCCGGATGGGAAGCCACACACCGTGGCGACCAGCACCT
Organism: Tessaracoccus zhenghani; assembly: GCF_054552775.1. NCBI lineage: Bacteria > Bacillati > Actinomycetota > Actinomycetes > Propionibacteriales > Propionibacteriaceae > Tessaracoccus > Tessaracoccus zhenghani. Next base: position 2,690,775 of record NZ_CM137275.1, read on the forward strand.
CGCCCAGTTCTACGTCGATCGGCAGCATCGACGGGGAGACGCACACCGAGTACGTGCCCAGCTCGCGTGCCTCGGCCACCAGCGCGGCCACCTGGGCGCGCGTGGCATCCGTCTTCAGCAACGTGTGGTCAATCATCTGGGCTAGTGCCGAGCGGGTGATCTGCATTGCGGTCCTTTCGTTTCTTGCATCGTAGCTGTCCATTTGGGCGGGTGTTGCGCACTTCCAACGAGCGCTTGTCTTCTCAAGGTGACCGCCACAAGGGGCGACGGTGAAGGTGCAGGACAGGTGTGGGCACCGATGAGAAGGGACTCGGATGTCCACAGTGACAACACGACATGTGGTGGCAGGCATTGCCGCCGGCGCGTTGGCGTTGAGCGGGTTGGTATTCCCCCAATCCGCTAACGCAGCGTACGAATACACGCGCATACCCAGTGGTCGGGCACCAAAGTCCAGCCGCCGCACCACCTCACGGTGAAGATTTCAGACGAGCCGGTGCAGCTCGGTCGCGTGAGCCTGACTCCGCGCCAGTCGTCCAACGGTTCGGGCCGCGTCAATGAATACGAGGTCTGGACCTCGGCCAGCGATTGCACGGCTGAAACTGGTGGCTTCGTGAAGCAGGCCGTGGGCGAGTTGGACCGCCTCGTGGCCAACAGCAAGCTCGTGCGCGGCATCACCTTCGACCCGGCGGCCGCCCTGAGCCGGCGTTCCGCGCGCGGCACCCAGCGTCGTCCGGCGGCGTGAGCCTGCTTCAATGCTGGGTTTGTGCCCGAGGACGGCGCCCCATCCAGCACTGAAATCGGGCGGCCGTGTTCAATGCTGGCTTTGAGGCCAAGGACGGCGCCAAACCCAGCACTGGGCCGGAACGTGAAGTCGCCCTGGCGCCTGGCAGCCGCGCGTCGGTCAGTCGACAGGGGCCAGCGGCAGCGTCACCGTGAAGGCCGTCCGGCCAGGCCTGCTCGACACCATCGCCGACCCGCCGAAGCCCTCGGCGATGGCACGCACGATCGCCAGCCCCAGCCCCGTGGACGGAACGGTGGAGTGGGTGCGCGCGTCGTCGGCCTTCGTGAACCGCTCGAAGACGCGGGGCAGCGTCTCGGGCGGGATGCCGGGACCGTTGTCGGCGACCTCGATCACCGCGCGGTCCCCATGCCGCCGCACGCACGTGCGCACGACGGTGCCGGGCGGCGTGTGTGTCCGGGCGTTGCTCAGCAGGTTGATCATCACCTGGTGCAACTGGTCCGCGTCGGCCAGCACCATGACCTCCGGCTCCGGCAGCATCAGCTGCCACTGGTGGTCGCGGCTCGCGGCCTGCGCGTCGCTGACCGCGTTGACCACCACCTCGACGGCGTCGACGGGCCTCGCCTCCACCTGCGTGTCGGCATCGAGCCGGGCCAGCAGCAGCAGGTCGTTGACCAGCTTGGTCATCCGTCGGGATTCCGAATCGATGCGCTGCAGCGCGAAGGACTTCTCGCCTTCCGGGGCGCGCTCCGCGAGCTCGCTGTAGCCCCGGATGGCGGCCAGGGGGTTGCGCAGCTCGTGCGACGCGTCCGCGACGAACTGGCGCAGCTTCACCTCGGACGCTTCGCGGGCGGCCAGCGCGCCCTCGATCCGGTCCAGCATGTCGTTGAAGGCGGTGGCCAGGCGGGTGACCTCGTTGTTCTCCGGCAGCGCGCCCACCGAGACCCTCGGTACCTCGACGCGTCCCCGTTCCAACTGCAGGTGGCTGACCTGGTCTGCCGTGTTCGTGAGCGCGGTCAGCGGCCGGGTGGCGCGGCCCAGCACCTCGCGCGTGACCAACGCCGTGACGGCGACGGCCGACAACGAGATGCCCGCCGCGAACAGCGTCAGCCACAGCAGGGAGCGGTCGATGTCGCCGGTGGGCAGCCCCACCGACACCTTGCCCAGCCGCGTCTCCCGCGCCTCGACGCGGTACTTGCCCATCCCGGGCAGCATCACGGAGCGCTTCTCGCCGTCGGCCGGCAGTTCGACGAGGCGGATCATCGCCGCGGTGGTCACGGAGTCCACTTCGCCGTCTTCGATGACGCTGCCCACGGCGCTGCCGTCGGGCAGCTCCAGGGCGATCACGGTGCCCACCCTCATGCCGGGGGTCTCGATGCCGGGCACCCGGTCGCCGCTGCTCCAGCCCGGCCCGCGACCCTGCCGCACCTGCGCGCCGTCCAGCTCGGTGTCGAGTTGGCGGTACAGGATGGTGGCGGCCGCGAAGACGGTGACCATGCTGACCACGAGCGCCAGCACCGCGACCGTGATGACGACGCGGGGCTGGATCTGGGCGGCGAGGGAGCCGCGTCGCTGAGGGCTCATCCGGCGGCCGGCCGCAGCACGTAGCCCGCGCCGCGCATGGTGTGGATCATGGGGTCGCGGTTCGCGTCGATCTTCTTGCGGAGGTAGGAGATGTACAGCTCCACGACGTTGGCCTGGCCGCCGAAGTCGTAGTTCCACACCCTGTCCAGGATCTGCGCCTTCGACAGCACCCGCTTGGGGTTGCGCATCAGGAAGCGCAGCAGTTCGAACTCGGTGGCGGTGAGGTTGATGTGTTCGCCGGCGCGGGTCACCTCGTGGGAGTCCTCGTCGAGGATCAGGTCGCCGACGATGATCTGCGTGTCGGGGCGGATCGACGTGGCACCGGAGCGGCGCAGCAGCCCCCGCAGCCGTGCGATGACCTCTTCGAGCGAGAAGGGCTTGGTGACGTAGTCGTCGCCGCCGGCGGTGAGCCCGGCGATGCGGTCCGTGACGCCGTCCTTCGCGGTGAGGAAGATCACGGGCACGTCCGGGTCCTCGGTGCGGATGCGGCGCATCACCTCCAGCCCGTCGAAGTCCGGCAGCATCATGTCGAGCACCAGGGCGTCGGGTTGCGCCTCGCGGGCCACCTTGACGGCCTCCGTGCCGGACGTCGCCGTGTAGACGTCCCACCCCTCGTACCGCATGGCCATCGACAGCAGCTCGATGAGGCTGGGTTCGTCGTCGACGGTGAGCACGCGGATGGGCGTGCCGTCCGGGCGGGTCAGGGTGTCAGCATGGGCCATGGGTCCACTCTCTCACCGCCGGGTGGGTGAAAGCTATGGGGTTTCTGTGGGGTACCTGTGAGAGCCCGCCGCTGGTTCGTCCGGCACAGGGTAGGCCGTGGGCCGGTCGCGGGGGTCCGGTTCGATCAGGCGCTCGCCGGCGTCGTCGCGCGGCCGCAGGAACAGGTAGTCGAGGCCGGCGCGGCCGGAGCCGAAGGCCAGGAGGACCAGGCCGAAGGTGGCCAGGACGGCGTTGTACTCCCAGCCCCGGTCGTGCTGGTAGAAGCCGGCGTCGAGCCGCGTCGTGAGGATGACCGCTCCGTTCTGGACGATCATGCCCAGGCCGATGAGCGGGGTGGCCAGGCCGAAGATGAGGAGCGCGCCCCCGATGAGTTCGAAGGCGATCGTCGCGATGACGAGCCCCTCCGCGCTGGGCAGGCCAACCCCTTCGAGGATGTTGGTCTGGTCCTCGAGGCCCGTGATGTTCCAGCGGTACCAGCCGTGCGCGATCAGCGTCACGCCCAGCACGATCCTGGCCACGAGCAGCGCGAGGTCACGCACCACCTTCAGGAAGGCGTCCATCGCAGCTCCTAGTCCTCGGTCAGCTCCTCGCCGTGGATCAGCTTGCCAGAAGAACCGGCGCCGAGACGCTCCAACGCGAGGCGCGCCACCATTTGCTGGTTGGTGACCACCCGCTGTGAGCGGCCGTTGGTCACGAACGTGATGAACCAACTCAGCAGCGTGGTGATGCGCTGCTTGAACCCGGCGATGTAGAGGAGGTGCAGGAACAGCCACGCGAGCCACGCGATGAAACCGGTCAGCTGGATCTTGCCGATCTGAGTGACGGCGGCGAACTTGGAGATGGTGGCCATGGACCCCTTGTCGCGGTACGTGAACGCGCCGGGCTCGGGGGAGTTCTCGACGCGGGCCCGGATCGTCTTCGCCGCATGCTTCGCGCCCTGGATGGCGCCCTGGGCGACACCCGGCACTCCCGGCATCGACGCCATGTCGCCGATGACGAACACCTCAGGGTGCCCGGGGAGGTTCAGCTTCTCGTCGACGACGACGCGGCCCGAGCGGTCCAGTTGGGCGTCGGACTGCTCGGTGAGGGTCGCGCCCAGTTCGCTACCCTGCACGCCGGCGGCCCACACCTTGCAGCCTGCCTCGATGCGTTGGGTGCTGCCGTCCTTGCGGCGGAAGGTCAGGCCGTCGTCGTCCAGGTCTGTGACGATGGCGCCCAGCTGCACCTCCACGCCCTGCTTTTCCAGCGTCTCCTGCGCGTTGCGGCCCAGTCGTGGCCCGAAGGGCGGCAGCACCTGGTCGGCGCCGTCGAGCAGCACGACGCGGGCGTCGGAGGGATCGAAGGAGCGGAACTCGTTGCGCAGCGTGGAATCCGCCAGCTCGCGGATCTGGCCGGCCATCTCGACGCCCGTGGGGCCGGCGCCCACCACGGCGAACGTCAGGAGCCTGCGCCGCTCGTCGGGATCGGTAGTGAACTCGGCCACCTCGAACGACTTCAGGATGCGGGCCCGCAGCTCCAGCGCGTCGTCGATCGTCTTCATGCCCGGCGCGAACGTGCGGAAGTGGTCGTTGCCGAAGTAGCTCTGGCCGGCGCCGGCGGCAACGATGAGGGTGTCGTAGGGCGTCTCGTGGTGCTGGTTGTGGAAGCGCCACTTGACGGTGCGGGCGGTCAAGTCGATGTCCTCGACGAGGCCCAGCAGCACCTGCACGTTCTTCTGCCGGCGCAGGATCTCACGGGTGGGGGGTGCGATCTCGCCCTCGCTGAGGACGCCGGTCGCCACCTGATAGAGCAACGGCTGGAAAAGATGCGTGTTGGTCTTGGCGATGAGGGTGATGTCCACGTCCGCGTGCTTCAGGGCCTTGGCCGCGAACAGCCCGCCGAAGCCGGATCCGATGATGACGACACGATGCATGTGCCCAGAGTAATCCGCAACATACTCGTGGCGAAAATATCCCGGATCGTTTCCACTAGTCTGGCGCGGTGCGCAACTGGCTGTGGGTGACGATCGGGTTCTCGGCGGTGCTCGTCATCGTCGGCGCCGCGTTCGTCGACGCCCCCCTCCTGCTCGAGGGCCCGGCGTCCTGGTGGCGCGTCATCGTCTCCTTCACCGGCCATTGCGTGCTGCTGCTCGCCTGGTGGCAGTTGGGGCCCCGCTGGCACCGCCCGCTGACGACGGCGGCCTTGTGGTCGCTGCCCATGCTGGTGTCGCTGCCGCTCCACTCCCGTGACGCCTACGCGTACGCGGCCACCGGCTGGCAGGTGGCCCGGGGTATCAACCCGTACGAGACGGCCATCGGCGATGCGGGGCAGCCCGGCCTGCTCGTGGGCACCCACTGGCACACCACCACCTCGGTCTACCCCTCGCTGCAGCTCGACCTGTTCGGCCTCATCTCGCGGCTGACCGCCGGCGACATCCTCGCCACCCCGATGGCCATGCGGATCCAGAGCGTGCTCGCGCTGGCGATCCTCGCCTGGGTGCTGCCGCGGCTCGCCCGGCGCTTCGGCGTCGACCCGGGCCTGGCGCTGTGGGCCGGGCTGCTCAACCCCGTGATCCTCGTGCAGTGGATCGGCGGCGCGCACAACGACGCCCTGATGGTGGCGCTCGGCGTGGCTGCGTTCCTGGCGGTCACCGACCTGGGATGGCGCGGCTGGCGCGGGCTCGTCGTCGCCGGCCTGCTGCTGGGCGTCGCGATGGGCATCAAGCAGTCCGCTGCGCTGTACGGCCTCGGCGTGGTGGCCCTCGCCTGGAGCCTCCGTCGGCCCGCCCGGTCCTCCTGGTGGGGTCTCGCGTGGGTGGCTGTCGTGCCGGGAGCGGTGACGGTGCTGACGTTCCTGGCCACCTCGCTCCACTGGGGCCTCGGCTGGCGCAACCCGACGGCGGGCCAGCCCATCGGCGCCACCAGCAACGCCCCGCTGTCGTGGGTGGCGTCCTTCTTCCGCTACCACGAGATCTTCCCGGAGGGGGTCTCCGACGGCGTCATCAACCTGCTCTCCACCCTGCTGATCGCGGTGGTCGTGGTGCTCCTGTGGGTGAAGTGGGGCCCGAAGGGGCGGGCGACGGGGGACCGGCCGTGGCTCTTCGCCGTCGCCGTGCTGGCGGCCTTCATGGTGTGCGCGCCGGCCCTGCAACCCTGGTACCTCACGTGGCTGCTGCCGCTGTATGTCTTCTGCCCGCGCTCGCCGCTGACGGACCGCGTCTGGCTGGTGGTGGTGGCCGCGTTCGCGCTGCTGCCCGCGCTGCAGGATGCGATGGCGCCCTATGTCGCCATGGTGGTGGTGGGGGTGCCGCTGTGGTGGTGGTGGCGCCGCGGAATCCCGGCCATCGCCCAGCGGCCGGCACACTAGACTCCACCCCATGCTCTACGTCTCCACCCGTGATGCCTCGGGCGCGCCCGGCAAGCGGTTCAGCGACATCCTGCTCGAGGGTCTCTCCGCCGACGGCGGGCTGTACCTGCCGGACAGTTACCCGCAGGTCTCCGTCGCCCAACTCGATGCCTGGCGCACGCTGCTGGCGGAGGAGGGCTACGAGGCGCTCGCGTTCGAGATCGTGTCGCTGTTCATCGACGACATCCCGGCCGAGGACCTGCGCGGCATCGTGGGGCGGGCCTACGAGCCGTCGAAGTTCCTCGACCCCGCCGTCGTGCCGCTGACGCAGTTGAGCGACGGGTTGTGGTTGGCGCACCTGAGCAACGGCCCGTCCGCCGCCTTCAAGGACATGGCGATGCAACTGCTGGGCGAGCTGTTCGCCTACGAACTGGAGCGCCGCGGTGAGAGGATCACCATTCTGGGCGCCACCAGCGGCGACACCGGGTCCTCGGCCATGTACGCGCTCCGCGGCAAGCAGGGCGTGAAGGTGTTCATGCTGTCGCCGCAGGGCCGGATGACGCCGTTCCAGCAGGCGCAGATGTTCTCCATCGACGACCCGGACATCGTCAACATCGCCGTCGACGGGGTGTTCGACGACTGCCAGGACATCGTCAAGGCCATCAACGCGGATGCCGACTTCAAGGCCCGGCACAAGATCGGGGCCGTGAACTCCATCAACTGGGCGCGCCTGCTGGCCCAGGTCGTCTACTACTTCGCCGCCTGGCTGCGGCTCCCCGAAAAGCACGCGGGGCCGGTCAGCTTCGCCGTGCCGTCGGGCAACTTCGGCAACATCGCCGCCGGCCACATCGCCCGCGAGATGGGCCTGCCCATCCACCGGCTCATCCTGGCCACCAACGAGAACAACGTGCTGGAGGAGTTCTTCCGCACCGGCGTCTACCGCGTGCGGGCGGGTGCCGAGACGCACGCCACGAGCTCGCCGTCGATGGATATCTCGAAGGCCTCGAACTTCGAGCGCTTCATCTTCGACCTGCTGGGTCGCGACGCCGCCCGCGTGCGGGAGCTGTTCGTCGACGAACTGGGCTCCCACGGCTCCTTCGACCTTGGCGGCACCCCGGAGTTCCGCGGCCAGGTCGAGCGGTTCGGGTTCGTGGCGGGGACGTCCACGCACCAGAACCGGCTGGACCAGATCCGGCGGGTCTTCCGGGCCGACGGCGTGGTCATCGACCCGCACACTGCCGACGCCGTGCAGGTCGCCGGCAGCCTACCCGTCGACGGCCCGGTCATCGTGCTGGAGACCGCGCTGCCAGTGAAGTTCGCCGAGACCATCGTCGAGGCCATCGGCGTGGTGCCGTCACGCCCGGCGCGCTTCGAGGGGATCGAGGATCTGCCTCGACGCGTCCTCAGCGCCCCGAACGACGCCGTCGCCGTCCGCGCGATCATCGAGCGTTCCGCGTAGCGTCACGACGGCCAGCCCCACCAGGGTGACCCCGAACAGTAGTCCGGCGGCGTAGAAGGCCCACTCGCTCAACGAGCTGAGCCCGAATTCCGCCACCACGAAGAGGATGGGCTCCACGCCCAGCCAGCGCGGCCCGAAACGGGCGCGCAGCAGCATCACACCGAACAGGATCATTCCGAGTACCAGGCCCAGCATGCCGAACGCCAGGTAGGGCACCAGGTGGGGACTGCTGTACATGGCTTCAATGACCGGCCCCACCTCGTCGTGCAGCTCTGTGTGGGGGGCGAAGGTGAGCAGCATGATCTGGACGCCTCCGCCCACGCCGTGCGCGAACGCGCTCAGGGCGATGAGGGCGGTGGCCACGAAGGTCAGCCTCGGTGCGCGCTGCCAGGTCTGGGCCGCGATGCCGACGACGCCCGCGGCCAGGAACAACTGCGAGATGGTGAACAGGTGGAAGGACCAGCCAGCGGCTGGGGTCACGGCGATCTCTGCCAGCCACGTGGCGGGTGGCCCCGCGAAGTTGGGGCCGAAGGGCAGGGAGGCGCACGTGGTGAGCGCCGCGAGGGCGAGCGTGAGCGCGGTGGTCCAGCGCAATGTGGGTGAGGTGATGTGCATGGCTGCTCCTTGGTTGGGACCGACCTGTGCCGGTTGCCGCCGACGCTACGAAGCCGGCGGTTGGCCGGTCATCAGCCCCACGGGGTCGGTTGTGTCCCGCGGAGTCGACTTCCGGAGACCCAGCGGTCTTCCCTGGAATGGCATGGGACGACGGTGGGCTGCTTAGGCTGTGCGCATGGCACGGCCTCGATTCAGCCCGCAGGCGCAGGACCTGGTGGTCTCGGCGCTGCTCGCCGCGCTGGGACTGTTCGAGGTGTGGCTGCCGATGGAGTCCGTCTTCGGGGCAGGCTCGCCCGCGGTCAGTTCCGTCGGCATCGTCGCGGTCGCCGCGCTGCTGTCGCAACGGAGAGCGCGGCCGTGGGTGGCGGTGGCCGCTCTCCTCGTCTGGCCGGTGCTGGGCTTGCTCACCGGCGGTCAGTTACAGGTGCTGTTCCTCGGCCAGTTGGTGCCCACCTACGTCCTGGCCTACTCAATGGCGCGCCACGCCCCGGGCGCACTGCGGTGGCTCGCCGCGTTGTTGATCGCGGCCTATCTGGCGCTGGCGGACCTGGCGCTGCCGGATCTCCGCAGCCCCGGGGAACTCATCTTCCATTGGGCCACAGTGGCGCTGGCCTACCTCATCGGACGCGGGCTGCGCGCCTCTGAGGAGAAGGCGGTGGCTGCTGCGGTGGCCGCTGAACAGGCCGATGCAGCGAGCCGGGAACGTTCGGCCGCCGCCGTTGCGGGGGAGCGCGCGAGGATCGCCCGGGAACTGCACGACATCGTCACGCACGCCGTCGGCGTGATGGTGGTGCAGGCGGGGGCAGCGGAGCAGGTGGTCGACGAGAACCCGGAGTTCGTGCGGCGCGCGCTGGGCGCCATCCGCACCAGCGGCACGGGCGCAATGTCGGAGATGCGGCGCATGGTCCAGATGCTCCGCGTGCCGGACCCGGTGGCGGCGCTGACGCCCCTGCCGGGGCTGGAGGCGCTGCCTGAGCTCGTGGCCGCGGTCCGCGACGCGGGGCTCGAGGTCCGCGTCACCCGGACCGGCCGGCACGTGCCGCTCGGCGGAGGGCTGGATCTGGCGGCCTACCGGATCGTGCAGGAGGCGCTCAGCAACGTGCGTCGACACTCGGCGGCGACCTCGGCGGACGTGGGCATCCATTTCGGCGACGACCTGCGCATCAGAGTCAGCGACCCCGGCCCGGCCCTGCCGGGAAGCGCCTCCCCCGGTCACGGCCTGGTCGGGATCCGCGAGCGGGTCTCCCTGTTCGGCGGCACGCTGACGGTCCACGACGAGGACGGGTTCGCCGTCGAGGCCGTCCTGCCGTTGGAGGGTCCATGATCAGGGTGTTGATCGTGGACGACCAGGAACTGGTGCGCGCCGGGTTCAGGCTGATCCTGGAGCGTGCGGGGCTGACGGTGGTGGGGGAGGCAGCCGACGGTGAGGTCGCCGTCGAACTGACCCGCCGGGAGCGCCCCGACGTCGTTTTGATGGACATCCGGATGCCCAGGCTCGACGGCGTCGCCGCCACGCAGCGGATCCTCGCAGGGCCGGGGTCGCGCCCGAAGATCCTGGTGCTGACCACGTTCGACCTCGACGAGTACGTGTGGTCGGCGGTGCGTGCGGGCGCCTCGGGGTTCCTGCTGAAGGACGTCGCGCCCGACGACCTGGTGCACGCGGTCCGTGTGGTGGCCAGGGGCGAGTCGATGTTGGCGCCGGCCCTGATCGGTCGCCTGTTGGAACAGTTCACGCGCCGTCCCGCGCCGGGCGTCACGCCCGAGGGGTTGGACTCGTTGAGCGAGCGCGAGCTGGACGTCGTCCGGCTGGTGGCCCGTGGGCTGTCCAACTCGGAGATCGGCGCCCGGCTGTACCTCAGCGAGACCACGGTGAAGACGTATGTCTCCCGGGTCCTGGGCAAGCTCGACCTCCGCGACCGCGTCCAGGTCGCCGTCATGGCCTACGAGTCCGGTCTCGTCCAGCCCGGCTCCTGACCAACGCCCGCCACAACCGCGGCCCCCCTTCATAGCTATGCGTTTTCGCCCCCGCGAACCGGTCGTCGGGTAGGAATGGTGCATGCAACCATTCGAGTTCCTCGGTGACTGGTCCGGTCAACTGATCGCCACCTCCATCCATGCCGGGCATCACCTGAGCCCAGAGATCGCCAGGTCCATGGTGCTCGACGAGGAGGTGCGCTTCCGCGAGGAGGACCCCTTCACGGACCTCATCGCCGGTCGCATCCCGGCCCGGGTCAACGTGCACCTGTCGCGGTTCGAGACGGATCTCAACCGGATCCGCACCAAGGCCGTCTACCGGACGCCGGACGACTGCTGGGGGCTCAAGGTCTGGGACACCGACGAACTTCCCGAGGACGCGGTCGACATCGCCCTGACAGGCTATGACGCGTTCTATGCCGCCCTGGCGGAGCGCCTCGATGTGGTGGCCGAGCGCGGCCCGTTCGTCATCTATGACGTGCATTCCTACAACCATCGCCGCGACGGCGCGGACGCGCCCGACGAGCCGGTCGAGGAGAACCCGGAGGTCAACCTCGGCACCGGCTCGCTGAACCATGAGACGTTCGGCGACGTGGCGGGCGCCTTCCGCGAGTCGATGCTGGGTCAGGGCTTCGACATCCGCGAGAACGTGAAGTTCAAGGGCCAGAACCTCGCCTGGTTCGTCCACGAGCGCTACCCCGGCGTGGGCTGTGTGCTGGCCATCGAGTTCAAGAAGACGTTCATGGACGAGTGGACGGGGGAGCCGGACCACGAGCACATCGAACGGCTCGCCGCCGCCCTCGAGCAGACCCAGGGCCCGGTGCTGGCGGCGCTCGCCGAGATCCCCGAGCGGCACATCCCGCAGCGCCGGGATCCCGAGCAGGCCATGGCTGGCGAGGGCGGATGAGTAACAACCCGCTCTCGATGGTGGACCAGGCCATCGACCTGCAGCTGTCGCAGCTGAGCACCAGCTTCCGGTTCATCCTGGACGTCACGCCCATCGACGCCAACGACGTGAAGGACGCCTTCGTCGCCGGCGACGTGCGGGAGCCGGAGTTCACCTACCGCGACTACATCATCGAGCCGGAGGTGCTCCACACGGTGCTGCACAGCATCGACGTCACCCGCGTGCAGGACGCGACGGTGGGCGCGCTGTTGCGCAACAAGCACCGCGAGCTGGACCTCCAGCTGTCGATGTTGCGCTGCCGCGGCTCGCAGGACTTCCGCAACCTCTCCATCGAGCTGTTCGGCGGGGTCCACCAGGACCTGCTCACGGCGGCCGAGGCGATCCTCAGCCGGATCGACGCCTCGGCATGGTCCGGTGAACGGCTGACGGCCGAGGAGTTCCTGGCCGTGGCCAACGAGGAACTCGACTACTACCGCGGGCTCGAACCCGACGTCGACATCCACGCGGAGATCCGGCCGGATTCCACCGGCGTCATGGTGTCGGGCAACCTGCTGCTGATCGGGCCGGAGGCCTCCGTATCGGCGGACCGCGCCAACGCGCTGATCCAGCACGAGGTCGGCACGCACCTCGTCACCCAGGTCAACGGCTCCCACCAGCCGCTCCAGGTTCTGGGTACCGGCCTGGCCGGGTACGACGAGACCCAGGAGGGCCTGGCCGTGCTGGCGGAGGTGGCCTGCGGGGAACTGACCGCGTCGCGGCTCCGGCAACTCGCCGGCCGCGTGCTCACCGTGTCGCGCATGCTCGGCGGGGCGTCGTTCCGCGAATGCTGGGAGGGCCTCGTCGACGACGGCTTCCACCCCGGAGGCGCTTTCTCCACCGTGATGCGCATCTTCCGCTCCGGCGGGCTGACGAAGGACGCCTGCTACCTGCGCGGCCTCATCGACATCCTGGGGCACCTCCGCTCCGGCGGCGACCTCGGCGCCTTCTTCCTCGGCAAGTTCGCCCTGGAGGACCTCCCTCTCATCGAAGAACTCAACGCACGAGGGGTGCTCAGCGCCCCCGTCGTGCTGCCCCGCTGGTTCGACGAGGCCAGCAGCCGCGAGCGGCTCCTCGTCGCAGCCCAGACCACAGACCCCACCGAACTCATCCAAGGAGTTGCAGCATGAAGATCGGATTCGTCGTCAACGACGTCATGACCGAGAAGGCCGAATACACCACCACCAGGCTGGCCATGCACGCCACGAACATGGGTCACGAGGCGTGGCTGATGGGGATGGGCAATTTCGCCTACGAGGCCGACGGCTCCCTCAGCGCCCGCGCCCGCGCCGGGGCCGGCAAGAACTACCGCTCACTCGAGCGCTATATCGAGGACGTGCAGAAGCCCACGTCTGAGGAGCGGCTACCGCTCAGCGAGTTCGACATCGTGATGCTCCGCTCGGATCCCGCCGACGACGCGCAGGGCTCGGCGTGGGCCAACAACGCGGGGGTCGCCTTCGGGCAGCTCATCGCCTCGACGGGGGTCCTGGTGGTCAACGACCCCACCAGCCTGGCCAACGCGTTGTCGAAGGCCTACTTCCAGCACTTCCCGGAGGCGGTGCGCCCCACTACGCTCATCTCGCGTGACGAGGCCCAGATCGTCGACTTCGTGAAGGATCTCGGCGGCCGTGCCGTGCTGAAGCCGTTGCAGGGTTCCGGTGGCAGCGGCGTCTTCCTGGTGAACACGGACGAATCCCCCAACATGAACCAGATCATCGAGGCGATCTCCCGCGACGGCTACGTCGTGGCCCAGGAGTACCTTGAGGAGGCGAAGAACGGCGATGTGCGGATGTTCGTGATGAACGGCAAGCCGCTGATGATGAACGGCAAGTGTGCGGCCTTCCGACGCCGGTCGAGCGGGTCGGACCTGCGCTCCAACATGTCGGCCGGGGGCAAGGCGGAGGCCGTCAAGGTCACCGATGAAATGCTCGAGATGGTGCATGTGGTGCGCCCCAAGCTCGTCGCCGACGGGATGTTCCTCGTCGGGCTCGACATCGTGGGCGATAAGCTCATGGAGGTCAACGTCTTCAGCCCCGGTGGTCTGGGCTCCTGCGCCGCGCTGTACGACGAGAACTTCGCGACCGCGGTGATCACGGATCTGGAGCGCAAGCTCGAGATCCGCCGGCACTACGGAAACCAGATCGCCAACATCAGCCTGGCCGCCCTCTAGCTTCACCCGGTGGCGCCGGGCGCCGGATCAGCTGAAGCGCACCATGTTGTTGAACCGCCAGTCGCGCGTCCATTCGTAGACCTTCGAACCATCTGCCTTCGTCACGAGCGCGATGGCGTCCGACTCGATGTAGCTCCGGCACCCGTTGCGACCGGTGGCTGGGGTGTCGCATTCCGTGCGCCACTTGCGCCCGTCAACCGCGGTCCAGGACCCGGACGCGGCCAAGGGGTTGCCCTTCCACATTGCGCGGGGCGAGGTCTTGTAGGTCAGGTTGTTGAATGCCCAACCGTTCGTTTGCACGAACCTGCCGCCCACCTGGGCGACCGTCGTCGCCCAGATCTTCGTGCGGCACCGCTCGGTTCGGGAGTAGGGCTCGCAGGCGGTTTTCCAGCGACGCCCGTTGACGAGATGCTCGCCAGGGGTGGTGTAGATGTCGAGCGGTTTCGGCGCGGGCGGAGCTGGGTAGACGTCGAGGAAGTTGCCCCGTTCCGTGTGGGTGGTGCCCAGCGGCCCCTTCGCTGCTTCGGTGACGACGGTGGCCAGCACCTGCTTGACGAACGCGACCGAACGCGCGTCGTAGGCGATCCCGGGCGTCAGGGCGAACGCGAAGCCCATCGTGCCCAGGTTCAGCACGCCTGCCTTCGACGGCGCCACATAGTACGTCAGGTCTGAGATGCCCTTGCGGGTGGTGCAGTCGAACGTCGAGTGCGCGGCGATGTGGACGCCCTGGGGGGAATCAGGGCCCGCCTTGTCGACCTCGTGGCCGATGAGCTGGGGATACCGCGAGCCCGCGGTGGCGCCGGTTCCCTTGAACGCCCAGAACGATGGGTTGGTGACGACCAGGTCAGTCTGCGGATTGGCCCCGTCGCAGTCGTACTGTGAGCCGATCAGCCGGGCCTCCGGGTTGGGGTAGGGCTCGGCGCGGAAGGTGCCCGTCGAGGTGCGGTCCTGCACCGGGTCGAGGTGGCTGAGCTTGTAGGAGGTGACCTCCGTGAAGTCTGCATTGAAGCGAGTCCGGTAGTAGGCCGCGTTGGAGCCCAGGAAGAGGAGGTTCGTGCCCCTGTCTCGCAGGATCTCGGCATTGCGGCGCATCTCGACGGACCAGTACTCGTCGTGGCCCAGCATCACCAGCGCCCGCGAGCCCCGGAACGAATCCGCCCCGCGGTGCAGCTCGGAGTTGGTGGTGTAGCTGATGGGAACGCCCAGCGACTCGAGGTACTGGACCAAGCCCAGTTCGTAGCGGTAGAACTTGTCCGCGCCGTTGCCTCGGTTGGGCCGGTTGATGTTGACGGTGTAGGCCCGATTGAGCGCGCTGCCGTCGGGCAGGCCGACGTACAGCGAGTAGCCGCCGATGCTGTTGTACGCCGCATGCGTGGAGGTGGCGAACATCACGGTCACGGCCCCGGAGTGGCTGGGGGAGCGCAGGAACACCGAGACGTAGCGCTGGTTGCCGCCGTTGTCTGAGAGCTTCGCCAGGTAGGCACCCGGCTGCCAGGAGGTGGTGTCGAAGCGGTGCGTGACGCTCCAGTTGGAGCAGTCCACCGTCTTGTCGCGCGTCACGCACCCGGGCTGCTTCACCGCGGGCTGAGCTGGAGCAGTGGCGACGAGTTGGCCTCCGGTGCCGTCGTAGTGGCCCATCCTGAACATCTCGACGGAGACCGTCTCCCCTGTGGCGTGGACCTTCAGCCGCAGTTCGTCACCGGGCAGCAGCGATTCCCCGACGGCGTAGCCGGAGAGCACCTGCCAGTCCCCGAGCCGGCCCGTGATCCGCCACGTGGACTCCGCTGAGGCGGGTTGGGCGGAGGCGAAGATGGTGGTCAGGGCCACGATGACGGCGATGAACAGTGTCTGGATGCGCATGAATGATTCCCCCTGGTCAGCGATCTGTCCCCGACTCTAACGTGCGGTGCCGACATGGGTGCTCAGGGAGCCCAATACTCAGGGTTCCCCAGGGTTGAGCCGGATAAGCTCAACTTTGACTTGAGCCTGGGCGCGGTCTGTGGTTAGCTTGAGTCAACCCCGCTCAAGGGAACTGATTCGACTTCAACAGCTTCATGCAGCTAACACCCAGGAGGAAATCCCATGGCTCGTGCAGTAGGCATCGACCTCGGCACCACCAACTCGTGCGTCGCCGTCCTCGAGGGCGGCGAACCCACCGTCATCCCCAACTCTGAAGGCTCGCGCACCACCCCGTCCGTGGTGGCCTTCTCGACCTCCGGCGAGGTCCTCGTCGGCGAGGTCGCCAAGCGTCAGGCGGTCACGAACGTGGACCGCACCGTCCGCTCCGTCAAGCGCCACATGGGCACCGACTGGAAGGTCGAGATCGACGGCAAGGACTACCGCCCCCAGCAGATCTCGGCATTCGTGCTGCAGAAGCTGAAGCGCGACGCTGAGGCGTACCTGGGCGAGTCGGTCACCAACGCGGTGATCACCGTCCCGGCCTACTTCTCCGACGCCGAGCGTCAGGCCACCAAGGAGGCCGGCGAGATCGCGGGCCTGAAGGTGGACCGCATCATCAACGAGCCCACCGCCGCCGCGCTGGCCTACGGCCTCGACAAGGGCGACACCGAGCAGACCGTGCTCGTCTTCGACCTCGGTGGTGGCACGTTCGACGTGTCGCTGCTCGAGATCGCCGACGGCGTCTTCGAGGTCAAGGCCACCAAGGGCGACAACCGCCTCGGTGGCGACGACTGGGATTCCCTCGTCGTGGACTGGCTCGTCACGCAGTTCAAGAACAAGAACGGCGTGGACCTGTCCAAGGACAAGATGGCCCGCCAGCGTCTGCAGGAGGCCGCCGAGCGCGCCAAGATCGAGCTGAGCTCCGCGTCGGAGACCGCCATCAACCTGCCCTACATCACCGCCTCGGCGGAGGGCCCGCTGCACCTCGACGAGAAGCTGACCCGCTCGGAGTTCCAGCGCATGACCCAGTCGCTGCTGGACCGCTGCCGCGCGCCGTTCAACGCCGTCATCTCCGACGCCAAGACCTCCGTCGACAAGATCGACACGGTCCTCCTCGTCGGTGGTTCCACCCGCATGCCCGCCGTCGCGGACCTGGTCAAGGAACTCACCGGTGGCAAGGAGCCCAACAAGGGCGTCAACCCGGACGAGGTCGTCGCACTGGGCGCCTCGCTGCAGGCCGGCGTGCTGAAGGGCGAGGTCAAGGACGTGCTGCTCCTCGACGTGACCCCGCTGTCGCTGGGCATCGAGACCAAGGGTGGCGTGATGACCAAGATCATCGAGCGCAACACCACCATCCCCACCAAGCGCTCCGAGGTGTTCACCACCGCTGAGGACAGCCAGCCGTCGGTGATGATCCAGGTCTACCAGGGCGAGCGTGAGTTCGCCCGCGACAACAAGTCGCTCGGCAACTTCGAACTGACCGGCATCCTGCCCGCACCGCGGTCCGTGCCCCAGATCGAGGTCACCTTCGACATCGACGCCAACGGCATCGTGCACGTCAACGCCAAGGACCTCGCCACGAGCAAGGAGCAGTCCATGACGGTGACCGGCGGTTCCGCCCTGGCCAAGGACGACATCGAGCGCATGGTCAAGGACGCCGAGTCGCACGCCGAAGAGGACCGCAAGCGCCGCGAGGCCGTCGACATGCGCAACGAGGGCGACGCCCTGGTGTTCCGCACCGAGAAGCTCCTCACCGAGCACGACGAGACCATCGGCGAGGACGTGAAGGCGCCGGTCGTGGAGGCCACCAACGCGCTGAAGGAGGCCCTGAAGGGCGAGGACGACGACGTGGTCAAGGCCGCGATCGACGACCTCAACACGAAGGCCGCCGCGATGGGTCAGGCGATCTACGCCGCCGCCCAGGCCAAGGCGCAGGAGTCCGCTCCGGCCGACGGCGGGGCCGCTGACGCCACGCCCGAGGGCGAAGAGGACGTCGTCGAGGCGGAGATCGTCGACGAGGAGAACGACAAGTGACCGATTCGCAGTTCACTCCGGACAGCGACGCAGTGGGCGAGGCCGTCGAGGAGACGGCCTCGCCCACGGGCGCACCTGAAGCCCCCGTCGAGTTCGAAGCCGTTGACGCTCCTGACCGTGTCGCCGAGCTCGAGGAACTCGTGGCGGAGCGCACGACGGATCTTCAGCGCCTCGGCGCCGAGTACGTCAACTACAAGAAGCGCGTGGACCGCGACCGCGACCTGGCCCGCCAGGCCGGCATCGAATCAGTCCTGACGGACTTCATGCCCGTGCTGGACTCGATCGCCCTCGCCAGGGAGCACGGCGACATCGACGGCGGTTTCCGCATGGTCGCCGACGAGCTGGAGAAGGTCATGGCCAAGCACGGCCTGGTGTCGTTCGGTGAAGTGGGCGAGGAGTTCGACCCCAACCGCCACGACGCCCTCATGGCGGTCCAGCTGGACGAGCCGGTCACGGTCACCACCGTGTCGCAGGTCATGCAGCAGGGCTATCAGCTCAAGGGGCGGGTCGTGCGCCCGGCACGCGTCGCCGTCGCCAACCCGTAATGCCGTGCATGGGCCTGCCCTCGCGACGACGTCGCAGGGCAGGCCACCCGGCCCGTGGAGGAACAACCATGCACCCTCATTCAGAAAGGAGATGATCGGGAAGTGAGTACCAAGGACTGGCTCGAGAAGGACTACTACAAGGTTCTCGGCGTCTCCAAGAACGCGTCGCCGGACGAGATCAAGAAGGCCTTCCGTCAGATCGCCCGCGACAACCACCCTGACCAGAACCCGGGCGACAGCGCCGCCCTGGCCCGGTTCAAGGAGGCCTCTGAGGCCAACGCGGTGCTGTCGGACACGGAGAAGCGCAAGGAATACGACGAGGCCCGCAGCCTGTTCGGCGGCGGCTTCCGGTTCAACCGGCCCGGGCAGCCCGGCGGCGGAGCGTCGCCGTCGTTCGAGGACCTGTTCCGCAATGCCGGCCAGGGCACCGGGCAGCAGGGCTTCGGCGACCTGTTCGGTGGTCTGTTCAGCGGAGGCGCCGGGGCCACCCGTCGCGCCACGCAGCGCGGCCCCCGTCGCGGCGCCGACATCGAGGGCGACGTGACCATCAGCTTCGAGCAGGCCGTCGAGGGCGCCACGGTGACCATGCGGACGGTCTCGGATCAGCCGTGTCCGTCGTGCCGGGGTACCGGCGCGAAGGCCGGCACGCTGCCGCGGGTGTGCCCGTCCTGTGAGGGTTCGGGCATGCAGTCGTCGCAGGCCGGCGGCGTGTTCCACATGAGCGAACCGTGCACGGACTGCCTCGGTCGCGGCCTCATCGTCGACACCCCCTGCCCGGACTGCGCCGGTTCCGGCCGTGGGAAGTCCACCAAGACGATGAACGTGCGGATCCCCGCCGGCGTCGAGGACGGGCAGCGCATCCGGCTCAAGGGCAAGGGCGCGGCCGGTGAGAACGGCGGCGCGCCGGGAGACCTGTACGTCAGCGTGCACGTCACCCCGCACAAGTTGTTCGGACGCAGCGGTTCCAATCTCACACTGGACGTGCCGGTGACGTTCACCGAGGCGTCGCTGGGCGCCGACATCCAGATCCCCACCATGCAGGGGCAGCGCGTGAAGCTGCGGATCCCGCCGTCGACGCCCAACGGGCGCACGATGCGGGTGCGTGGCCGCGGCGCGCGGAAGCCGGACGGCTCGCAGGGTGACCTGCTGGTGACCATCAAGGTCGAGGTGCCGGACGATCTGAGCGCGGAGGCCAAGGCCGCACTGCTGGAATACGCCGAGAAGGCCCACGAGGTCAACCCTCGCGAGTCGCTGTTCGGAGGGTGATGCCCGATGAGCCAGCATCTGCAGCCCTTTGACCCCGACGCGGCGGTCTTCCCCGTTTCGGTGGCCGCGTCGCTGGCCGACATGCACGCGCAGACCCTGCGCGGCTACGACCGGCTCGGCCTCGTCGTCCCCCAGCGGGCGCGGGGCCGTGGCCGGCGTTACTCGTTGCGCGACATCGCGAAACTGCGGCACGTGCAGTACCTGTCGCAGACCGAGGGCATCAACCTTGAGGGCATCCGCCGCATCCTCGCGCTCGAGGAGCAGGTCGACGGCCTGCGCGACCAGGTGGAGCGCCTGAGCGAACTGGTCCGGCGCATCCAGAGCGACGAGATGGCGGCGCGGGTGTTCACCGCGGAGTCGTCCGGGCGCGTGCACCAGGGCCGGTACCGGCCGCATCGGCGCCTCGCGCTGCCGCCGTCGGCCTCCTGACGACGTGGCGGTGGCAAGAACCGCCGGATTGGCTCGGGTCGCCGTCGTAGTGGCGGTTGTGGCCTCGCCCGTCGAGCCCAACTCCCGCCCACCTTCGCGTTGGCGGCCTTGCCCAGCGCAGCCATCCGGAACCCGGGCTTCCAGCGGGTGACCGGCGGCGGCCCCAGCCCGCTGCTGCTGACCGGCGTCCGCCTCAGAAGCCCAGCCGGCGCGCCGCCTCACGGATGTGGTCCGCGCTGTCGCGCAGGCGCCGGAGTTCCCCGTCGGTGAGAGGTAGCTCCAGCGCCCGGCCCACACCCTTGCCGTCGACGACGTGCGGCACCGACATGCAGACGTCCGAGATCCCCTGCCAGTTCTCGAGGTACGACGACACCGGCAGCACCCGGTGCTCGTCACGCAGCACGGCCTGGATGATGCGCGTGCCCGCCAACCCGATGGCGTAGTTGGTGGCGCCCTTCCCCTCGATCACCTCGTAGGCCGCGCCGACGACCTGCTCGGCTATGCGCTCGCGCACCTCGCGGCTCAACTGACCGGTCTGCTCCTCCCACTGCTTCAGCGGCACGCCGCCGATGGTGGCGGTGCTCCACAGTGGAGTCTCGGTGTCTCCGTGTTCGCCGGCAATGTAGGCGTGCACATTGGTCACCGAGACGGCGCACTCGGCGGCGATGAGCCACCGCAGCCGCGACGAGTCGAGCACCGTGCCGGAGCCCATCAGCTGGTTGCGGGGGAGACCCGAGATCTTGAGCGCCGCCTGGGTGGTGACGTCGACGGGGTTGGTTACCATGATGAACACCGCGTCGGGCGACTGTTCGACCAGCGGCGGGATCAGCGACTTCATCATCCCGACGGTTTTCGCAGCGAGGTCCATCCGGGTTTCGCCGGGCTGCTGCTTCGCACCGGCCGCGACGACCACCACGTCGGACTTGGCCGTCACCGCGACATCGTCGGAGCCCTCGACGGTGACGTGGGGAGGCAGGAACTGGCTGCCGTGGGCGAGGTCCAGGGCCTCGGCCTTGACCTTGGTGGCGCTGAGGTCGTGCAGCGCGACGTGCGTCGCGGCGCCCTTGATCAGCGCCGCGTACGCCAGGGAGGTGCCGACGGCGCCCGCGCCGACGACTGACAGTTTCGTGCCTCGCATCTTCATACCCACATCTTGCCCACAATCCCCAACACCCCGCGTCGGGCACGGCCCCGAATCTGGATCTGCGTCGGTCAGGGACCCCACATCCAGATGTGGCGCCCTCGGCGCACCGAAACGCTCGTGGGTCCCATCCTCAGGGGTGAATAGGGGGCTTTTGGGGGAGCCAACCCCTCGTGGCGGCACCCTTTACGTTGCACACTAGATAGGAACGCACGAGATCCAGGAGGGTCCCATGACCGAGCATTTCAACGACCGACCGGACGACCAGAGCCAGGGCGAGCGCTTCGCCGACGAACCCACCTACACCCACGACGCCACCGAGGCCGCGGCCGGCCAGGAGTCGGGCGCCGAGTACGGCACCACCGGCACGACCGACGCCCCTGACGCGTCCGCCAGCGACGCGTGGGGTCAGCAGCACACCGCCGTCGACGGCCCCGAGCAGCACCGGAGCCCGGAGCAGTTGGGCGACAACCTGCGCAAGGTGGCTGAGGAGACGGCCTACGCCGCCGTCGGTTTCGTGGGGCTGGTGGCCGACAAGGCCAAGGAGTTCTACGAGGAGCAGAAGAAGCAGTACGTCGAGTCCCATCCCGAAGCTGATTCGGAGGCGGGCGCCAAGAACGTCCTGGCCCAGCTGCGCGAGCAGCTCGACAAGTTCATGGACGAGATCAACCGCGGCTTCCGCGACCTCGCTGAGCGCGGCCGCGCCTCCGGCAAGGAGCAGGGCACGCACGACGCGGCAGATCCGGCCGACGAGAACAAGGATTACACCATCTGATCCGGTGACGACACCCGATCAGGCGAGACAGAAGTGGCCGGCACCCCTGGGGTGCCGGCCGCTTCGCTGTGCTGTCAACTCATCCGTTGAAGGTTGCTGATGACAATTGGGTGTAGTCGGCGGACTCCAGGATGGCCGTCGTCACGCCGCCGTCGCGCTGCACTTCCAGG
Source organism: Tessaracoccus zhenghani (assembly GCF_054552775.1). Lineage (NCBI taxonomy): Bacteria > Bacillati > Actinomycetota > Actinomycetes > Propionibacteriales > Propionibacteriaceae > Tessaracoccus > Tessaracoccus zhenghani. Next base: position 2,712,565 of record NZ_CM137275.1, read on the forward strand.
CGGGTGGCGAGGCTGGGATCAGGCAGGGAGCCGAGGAGTCCGTCGACGGCGGAGGCCAGATCCCCTGCCGGCGGGAGCGGTGCGGGCTCCGGCGCTGGGCCGTCAGAGGGCAGCGGATGGGACGCGACGCTGGTGCTCGCCGCGTCCAGGCCGCGACTCCACTGGTAGATCCTGGCTGTGTCGACACCGCGCACGGAGACGACGGCCGAGCCTTCCTCCGTGTCGATCTCGACGGACAGGACTTCGTCGGTGAGGCGCGCGCGCTCGATCTCGGACCAGACCTGGGTGAGAGCGGCTCCGGAGATGGGCTCGGTGATCGGCTCCAACTGCTTGCCGTCGAGGAAGACGCTGCCCTGCCCGTCGCACTGGGCTTCGGCAACCACGATGCCGGGCGACAGGGCCCGCACCGCGACGCGGGCAGCACCGTCGCACGCGTCGATCTGCGCCTCGGCCAGCTCGATGCTGTCGTCCAGGGGGAAGTCGTCCCTCGGCACCGTGATGGGCGCGGCGGGATCCGCCAGGCTGGATCCCTCGGTGGGGTAGAGCTTCTGCGTCTCGGGCGGCTGCCCGCCGACGACCTCGAGGCGCCACTCATCGGTCACCGTGAACCCGGCGGGCCTCGCGGTGGCGCCGATGTACTCCCGCAGCAGGTCTGTGGACTCCGTACGCTCGTCGGCGGCGGGGGTGCAGCCCGCGAGGGCCAACACGCCGATGGCGGCCCAGGTCGCCGCCCGCCTAGCCGAAGTACTCATTGAAGAGGGAGTCTGCCTGCGAGGTGGAGGAGGCTTCGTTGTCCAGGTAGTTGCGGGCGGTCTGCCGCAGCGAGTCGCGCATGGATTCAGCGGCGGCGCGGCCTCCGTCGATGGCAGTGGTGATGCTGTCTGCCAGCCCGTTGAGCGACGAGGACTCGGCGGCCGAGAAGTGGGGCATGTCGATCATGATGACCGGCAGCCGCGACGCGCCGGAAGCGGTGCTGTGCAGCGTCGACATCTGGGTGGCCAGGTCGTCCCAGTAGGCGACCTGCGACTGGAACCACTCGGCGTTGGCGCGCACCTCGTCGTTGCCGGTGCAGCCCGGCTGGTCCAGGTCTCGCGACACGTTGCGGGGCGACGGCCAGGTGCCGCCCGGCCCGATGCCCGTCAGGTCGTTCTCGAGGAGCCCCACCTGCACGACGGAGGAGATGGCCGCCGACAGCTGCCTGCCCTGCTCCTGCACGCGGTCGTAGAAGAGCTGTCGCTGGTCCATGACGAGTTGGGCGAAATCCTCCACCGCGCCGATGAAGCTACCGATCGTCGGCTCCATGATGGCGATCTTGATGGCGTCGAGGTAGAGCTGTTCCTGCTGCTGGGCCAGGTTCGTCAGGTTCGCGATGGAGTCTGTGACGTTGCCGAGATACGTCGTGGTGTTGGACACCAGCCCGCCGGCGACGCCGCGCGTGGTCTCCGCGGCGGTGCGCTGGCTGCCGATGGACGCGTCGTAGCCCGCCGCGTTCCCGCTCACCCACGGCTCACCGTTGGACGGGATCTCGTTGGTGTTGGCCGGGTAGTAGACGCCCTCGAACGAGGCGTCGATGCTGAACCAGTCGAGGAGGAAGCCGCCCACGTCTGTGGGGATGCTGACCAGCTTGTCCTTGCGGCTCGTCTGCGCGGTGCAGGTGGTGTCGTAGCCGGACTCGGCCTCGGCCAGCGCGTCCATCGCCTCGCCCTGGCGCTCGTGGTCACTGGTGCGGATGGTGTGCCAGAACAGGTTCCAGCCCGACGGGCGGGTCTCGCTGTAGTAGCCACCGGAGGGGCAGAACGGCCAGCTCTCGCAGCGGTACTCCTTGAACTCGCCGACGAGCGCCCTGGACGCCTCCATCTCGGCGAGGACGAGTTCGGCCTGCAGCTCGTAGGCGTCCTGCAGGTCTTCGGTCATCTGGGTGATCAGATCCAGCGTTGCCTGGGGGCTCATGGGATGTCTCCGTCCTATTTCTCGACGAGGTAGCGGCGCGCTGCCGCGTAGTGGGAATGGGCGTCTGCGATGTCGGCGTCCTCGGCGGCGGGCTGCACCAGCGGCTTCGGCAGGACCGCCAGGATCTCGTCGGCAAGGGCCTGCAGGCTGGCCTTCGCCGCCCACTCGGGGTTGATCTGGAGCCCGTGGAAGCGGCCGGCGGTCAGGAAGACCTCCACCCTCCCGTGCGGGGTGCCCAACACCTCTTCGCGGCGACGGTCCACCTCACCGGCGCGGAGCCGGGCGAGGTAGCGACGCATGGCTGCGCGGCCCGCGCGCATCTCGGCGAGATACGAGGGGATGGACGAGAGGGGGAGGTGCACCTCCGGCAGGGCCGACGGTGCTGCGGCCTCGAGGGGCGGCAGTGCCCGGCGGATGAGGGCCGAGATCGTCTCGGCCAACTCTCGGGGAATGAACCGGTCTCTCCATGAGGCGCTGATGCGGAGTGAGACCACCTCCAGCCCCTCCACGGTGATCTCGATGGCCCCGGACTCATCCGTGATGACGGTTTCCTGCACGCTACCTCCCCGATCTGCCTGTGCAGCCTACGGTCGCACGGGGTCATCAGAGCAGGCGCGCACCCAGGCGGACCCAGACGACGAAGCGGCCGGCACCCCGTGGGGGTACCGGCCGCTTCGTCGGGTGCGGATCAGATCATCGGGGTGGTGTGCCAGATGCGCTGCAGGTAGTCGCGCATCGAGCGGTCCGAGCTGAAGAAGCCGGTGCGCGCCACGTTCAGGATGGCGGAGCGGGTCCAGGCCTCCTGGTCGGCGTAACGCTCCTCGACGCGGGCCTGTGCATCCACGTAGCTCTGGAAATCTGCCAGCGCCATGAACCGGTCCTGGTTGATGAGGTTCAGCACCACGGAGTCGAAGATGTGCCCGTTGCCGCCGGAGAAGTGACCCGACAGGATCAGGTTCAGGGCGTCGCGCAGGTTGGCGTTGGCCTCGTAGTACTCCGTGGGGTTGTAGCCCTTGGAGCCCAGGTCTGCCACCTCCGGCTCGGACATGCCGAACAGGAAGAAGTGCTCGTCGCCGACCAGTTGGCGGATCTCGACGTTGGCGCCGTCGTCCGTGCCGATGGTGAGGGCGCCGTTGAGCGCGAACTTCATGTTGCCGGTACCCGAGGCCTCCATGCCGGCGAGCGAGATCTGCTCCGAGAGGTCCGCCGCGGGGATGAGCTTCTCCGCCAGGGTGACGTTGTAGTTGGCCGGGAAGGCGACCTTCAGGCGACCCTCGAGGCGCGCGTCGTTGTTGACGACCTCTGCCACCTTGTTGATCAGGTGGATGGTGTCCTTGGCCATGCGGTAGCCGGGGGCGGCCTTGGCGCCGAACAGGACGGTGCGCGGGGTCACCTCCGCGGCGGTGATCTTGCCGCTGATGACCTGCTCGTACAGCGACACGATGTGCAGGACCTTGAGCGACTGGCGCTTGTACTCGTGCAGGCGCTTTACCATGACGTCGAGCATGTGGCCCTCGGGCAGGTCGATGCCGTCGCGCACCTTCAGCAGGCGCGTGAGGCGGCCCTTGTTCCACGCCTTGACCTCACGGAAGCGGGCCTTGAAGTCCTCGTCCTCCGCGTAGGGCTCCAGCTCGCGGAGCCGTTCGAGGTCCGTGACCCAGCCGCTGCCCAGGGTGTCGTTGAGCAGGTCGGCGAACTTGTAGTTGGCCATCCGCACGAAGCGACGGGGGGTCACGCCGTTGGTGACGTTGGTGAACTTGTCCGGCCACAGGTCCGCGAAATCCTTGAGCACCTTGTCGCGCAGCAGCTGCGAGTGCAGCGCGGCCACGCCGTTGATCTTGGCGGCGGCGACGGCGGCCAGGTGGGCCATCCGGACCCCGCGCTCGTCGCCCTCGACGATCAGCGACATGCGGCGGGCGCGGATCTCGTCATCCGGGAAGGCGGCGCGCACCTCGCCCATGAGGTTCTCGTTGATCTGGTAGATGATCTCCAGGTGACGGGGCAGCAGGCGGCCGAGCAACTCGGTGGACCACACCTCGAGCGCCTCGGGCAGCAGGGTGTGGCAGGTGTAGGCGAAGCACCTGCTGGCGATCTCCCACGCCTCGTCCCAGTCGAAGCCCTCTTCGTCGATGAGGATGCGCAGGAGTTCGGGCACCGCGATGACGGGGTGCGTGTCGTTGAGCTGGAAGATGATCCGCTCAGGCAGGTTGTGCAGGTCGAAGTCTTCTTCGAGGCCGTCCAGGAAGTCGCGCAGCGAGGCGGCGACGAAGAAGTACTGCTGCTGGAGGCGCAGTTCCTTGCCCTGGGGCGTGGAATCCTCGGGGTAGAGGACCTTCGAGATGTTCTCCGCGAGGGTCTGGGCGCGGACGGCCTGGGCGTAGTCGCCGGAGTTGAAGATCTGCAGGTCGAACGCCTTGGTGGCCGACGCGCTCCACAGGCGCAGCGTGTTGACGCGGCCGTTGAGGTAGCCGGGCACCATGTAGTTGTACGGCACGGCGAGCACGTTCCAGGCCGGCACCCAGCGGCACCGGTCCTCGCCGTCGTCGTCCGTGTAGCGCTCGGTGTGGCCACCGAAGTTGACCACGACGGAGGCCTCGGGGTGCGGGAACTCCCACGGCGCGCCGAGCGCGAGCCAGGTGTCGGGCTGCTCCACCTGGCGGCCGTCGACGAAGGTCTGGCGGAAGATGCCGTACTCGTAGCGGATGCCGTAGCCGACGCAGGGCACGTTCATGGTGGCGAGGGAGTCGATGAAGCAGGCGGCGAGGCGGCCGAGGCCACCGTTGCCCAGCCCAGGCTCGATCTCCTGCGCGCGCAGCGTGGGCAGGTCCAGGCCGCACTGGGCCAGGCCCTCCAGGGCGATGTCGTGCAGGTCCGAGGCGAGCAGCGCGTTGTTGAGCTGGCTGCCCAGCAGGTACTCGGCGGACAGGTAACCGATGGTCTTGACCTTGGCGGCATGCGTCTTGCGGTTGGTCTCGAGCCACCGCGCCATGAGGTAGTTCTTCACGGTGCTGGCGAGAGCGAGGTACTGGTCATTGACCGTCGAACGTGAGAGCGTGACGCCCTGGTTCGTGTTCAGTTCGTGGAGGAACTCGCGCACGAAACCGTCGACCGAATAGGTCGGCGCGCCCACCGGAGCGGTGGCGAGAGGGTGCGTCGGCGTCGATGTGGGCCCGACGCGGCGAACGTCGGTGTTGGGGGATTCATCGGCCCGCATGGGGCCCCCGTTGTGCTGCGGAAACTCAGGCATGGCACCACAGTAGTTTGAACGTGCATATTTTTCACATCGGGCGTGTCCCGCGCGCTCAGATACCCGGTACCGGGCGTCCCAATCACCTCCCTCAGGGTGTTTTTCCCGCCCCTTTTGTGAGAGAGGCTGGAACGTACCCCCGGTTACACGGATCGGCCAGATTCTGGCCGGGAACGAAGGGAGCACACCATGCACCACGACGAGAACATCGACCAACTGCTCGGGGCCACGGCCTACGACCGTAGCGGCGAGAAGATCGGCGGCGTCAGCGGCGTCTACCTCGACGACCAGACCAGCCAGCCCATGTGGGTCACGGTCAATACCGGTCTCTTCGGCCTGCGCACCAGTTTCGCGCCGCTCGCGGGATCCTCGCTGGAGGGTGACCGCCTGACGCTGGCGCACGACAAGGACACCGTCAAGGACGCCCCGAACGTGGACGAGGACGGACACATCACCAGGTCCCAGGAAGACGACCTGTACCGCTACTACCAGGTGGACAGCAGCGTCATCGAGGAAGACCGCCTCCGCACGCGCCGCTGGGACCGCGACCATGACCTGTCCGGCGAGGAGCGCTCGGATGGACCGCTGCTGGACAGCGACCGCGACGGGCGCGGCCCCGTCGGTGAAGTGCTGGACGGCCCGGACCACACCCACGACCCGGCCCGTTCCTTCGGGGACGGCCGCACCGGCGACAACGCAGGCGTCCACACCGGCAGCCTCGGCTCGCCCGGCGTCGGCAACGAGCGCGTCGTCGAGAGCGGCAGCCTCGGCTCGCCCGGGATGGGCAACGAGAACGTCCGCAGCCGTCAGGACGACCTCATCAGTGACCCGGCCTACCGCAACGACCCCTCGTTCGTGGACGACCAGGCCGCAGTGGGGGGCGAACGCTACGTCGACGACGAGCGACTCCGCGACGATCGCCTGCGCGACGTCGGCCCGGACGGTGAACTGGTGGACGACGAGGCGTACCCCGGGGACGACGTCTCCGGTTACCCCGACGCCGCCGAAGGCCCCCTGGGCGAACGCACCCGTGGACAGCGCCCCATCGACAACATCTTCGACGCGCCAGACCAGGGCAACCCCCGCCCCAACTGAGTGATCTGACGAGGAACGGCCGGCCCATCACGGGCCGGCCGTTTCCGTGTCTGGGAACAGACGCCGGCCGAGTGCAACCAGATTGAGCACCGCAACGTATTCACATTGATTCCCCGAAGAACGAGGATGACATCATCCACGGGGCTCTGCCCCAGGCACAGTTAGGAACAGCAATGTCGCTTCTCCGCAGAACCGCCATCGCCACCGCAGCAGCGGGACTGGCTATCTCAGGGTTGGTGACCCAGCCCTCCAACGCCGCCGACACCACCGACGTCTACTCGACGCCGGGCGGCCACATCCAGAGCGGCAGGCTCTGGGACACCGAGTGCGAGATGTACTCGTCCAACGTCGTGCGGTGCGAGACCAAGATCTGGTCGACGCAGGTCGTGTACAAGAACGGCAGATTCGTTCAGGACACCGACTGGCACTTCAACAACCTCTCCTACCTGCCGTCGCCGCGCTCCAGTTGGGCCGGCAACCCACTCGCGGCCAACGGCACCTTCACCAGCGCCGGTCACCGGTGGCGCACCGAATGTGACACGCCGGCCACCGGCCGTGGCGGCTGCCGCTCGTACATCGAGACCAACTTCATCGCCAAGGAGGGCAACTCCTACGTGCGGAAGACGGGCTTCGTCTTCAACAACCTGGTGCGCTTCTCCGGTGGCTCGGTCGCCCCTGTCACCAGCATCCCGGCGCACGTGCTGGATCAGAGCAAGCTGACCTTCGACGGCCTCGGCCCGTTGACCTACGCCCCGTACACCCAGGCGGCCTACAACAACGCCACCCTCAACTACCTGCGGCTCGGCTACATCGTCCCGTCGCCCACCGAAGACTGCGACGCCTACCGCAACGGGCCTGAGCTGGTGGACCGCGGCATCTCTGTGGTGGACCTGGCCGACGTGGCCGTGCGTGAGCCCGGCATCCAGACCGAGGACGGCGCTGAGGTCGGCATGACCGTGGCCCAGATCAAGGCGATCTACGGCGCGGACTTCAAGCAGGTGCGCAAGCAGAACCATGGCGAGCTGCAGTACCTCGGCTCCGTCAGGCTCGGCGACCGCGAACTGCAGTTCCGCGTCGAGGGCGAGCCCTACCCGGGCGGCGGCGCGCGCTACGCACCGCTGACCCCGATGAAGGACACCGACGTGATCGTGGAGATCTCGGCGCAGAAGTACACCGAGGACGTGAGCTTCGGCGGCTGCTGACCACACCGCTCAACAAGTTCGCTCCCGCGCCCTCTGAGGGCGTGGGAGCGAACTGTGTCACTGGGCGTCGGCGGGTCAGATCGTCCAGGCCTCCTGGGCGTAGGACTTCGCCCAGAACTGCTCCTCGTAATAGGTGGCGTCGACGAAGGCGGTGAGCATCTGCCCGCGAGTCGTCTCGTCCGCCGTCGCGGCGGCCGCGTCCATCAGCTCGATGGCGCGTCTGGTGGCGTCCTGGAAGGCGGGGTCCGCGTAGGAGGCCGCCCAGTGGCCGAAGGGGTGGTCCCGCACGGCCGAGGCGGTCTCCGCGAGCCGGGCGCCGACGTCGGCGTAGACCCAGAAGCAGGGGAGCACCGCGGCGACTCCCACCTCGTAGCGTTCGTAGGCCGTCATGGTCTGCAGCATGTTGACATAGGCGCGGGTGGTGGGGGACGCGACGGTGGGGCGGGGCGCGCCGGCCAGCGCCGGGTCGCTCATCAGCGCGGCGTGCATCTCCACCTCCGCGGCGACGGCGCCGCCGGCGCTCGCCGCCCAGAAGCCCGCGGCCTCCGGGAAGGGAGCGCGGGTAGCGAGCATCGCGAGGGCGCGGGTGTAGCCGCGCAGGTAGAAGTCGTCCTGCGCGAGGTATTCCACGAAGCGGGTGACGTCGAGGGTGCCGTCCGCGAGCTCGGTCAGCAGCGGGAGGTCGTCGATGCGGCGGCGGATCCCCGCCGTGGCCTCCCATGCCATGGCGCTGAATTCGCCGGTCGTCCAGGTGATGGTCATCGCGTGCTTTCTACGAAGTGGTCCACGGGTCCGTGGCCCAAGTCTGGCGTTCGGGAGAGCGTCCAGCCGGCGCCGGACGCGATGGCCCGCATGAGGTAGTCGCGGGCCTGTTCGATGCTGGGCAGCCGCACACCGGTGCCCAGCGTGTCGCCGTTGCGCGCCGCGTGGGCGGCGATCGCCGACGACAGCGTGCAGCCGGTACCGTGCGTGTGCCGCGACCTGATCCGGGGGCCGCTGAGGATGGCCACGCCGTCGGAGGTGGCGAAGGCGTCGGTGACCTCGTCGTCGGACAGGTGGCCACCCTTGACCAGCGCGGCCCTGGCGCCAGCCCCGACGAGCGCCTTCGCCTGCGCGATGACGCCGTCGCTGTCCGTGGCCGGGGAGGCACCCAGGAGTACCGCGGCCTCCGGGACATTGGGCGTGACCACGTCCGCCAGGCGCATGAGCCGCTCGCGGACGACGACGACGGCGTCGTCCTGGAGGAGTGTGTCGCCGGAGGTGGCGACCATGACGGGGTCGAGGACCACGACGCCGAAGTCGGCGCGCCGCTCCTCGAGCAGGTCCGCAACGACGCCCGCGACCTCGGCGTTCGAGAGCATGCCGAGCTTGGTGGCGGCGACGGGGAGGTCGTCGAGCACCGCCTCGATCTGGCTGCGCACGAAGGCCGGATCGACGGCTCGGGCCTCGCGCACGCCCTGCGTGTTCTGGGCGGTGAGGCCGGCGAGCGCGGCGGTGCCGTAGACGCCCAGCGCGTGGAAGGTCTTGAGGTCGGCCTGGATGCCGGCGCCGCCGCTGGGGTCCGAGCCGGCGATGCTGAGGGCGATCTTGGGCGTGGTCATCGGGTCCTCCAGAGCGACATGAGTTCCTTGGCTGCGGCCAGCGGGTCCGGGGCGGTCATGATGGCGGACACGACGCAGATGCCGTCCACCCCCGTGTCGATCACCCATCGGGCGTTGACCTGGTTGATGCCGCCGATGGCGACGGTCTTCGCACGACCGGCCGTCTCGCGCACGATCTGTTCGGCGCCCTGCAGTTCCAGCGGCGGTTCGGTGTCGGTCTTGGTGCTGGTGTTCCAGATGGGCGACAGGCCCAACACGTCGGCGGTCTGGTGGCGCAGTTCGGTGCGCAGTTGCTCGCTGTTGGAGATGGACAGGCCGATCATCAGGTCCTGCCCGAGCCGCCGTCGGGCCTCCGCGATGTCGCCGTCGCTCTGCCCCATGTGGAAGTGGAGGCCGAGGTCCGCGGCGATGTCGAGGCGGTCGTTGACGAAGATGGCGGCGCGATGGCCGGTGGCGTCGAACACGCGCTGGGTGGCGTCGACGCAGGCCTGAGTGAGGTTGAGGAACTCGACCTCCGACATGTGCTTGTCGCGCACTTGGACGACTCCGGCGCCGCCCAGCACCGCCTGCTCGACGATCCGCGGCACCCTGTCCGGGCCGCCCGCGAGCTCCGTGTCCGTGACGACGTAGAGCCGCCAGTCCACCTGTTTGGCCAGCTTCTTGTGGGCCTGCATCAGTCCTCCTCGACTGTGACGAGTCCTTCCACCTCTGCCGGCGTCAGCGCGTGCAACGCGTCGAGCCAGAGGGTGCGGAAGGTGCCGGGGCCCGAAGCCCCCCGGCCAGCGGCGATTCCGGCCGCGCCGAAGATGGCGTGTGCGGCGACCACGGCGTCGTGCCGGTCCGCCTCGCTCTCGGCGACGGCGAGGCAGGCCGCGACGGTGGCGCCCAGCGCGCAGCCGGTGCCGATCACCAGCGGCATGAGGGCGTCGCCGCCCGTGACCCGGGTGATCCGGCCGGCGGACACGATCACGTCCACGGGGCCGGAGATGGCGACGACTGCGCCGGTGGTGGCGTTGAGTTCGCGGGCGGTGCCGACGGCGGCCTCCACCTCGTCGGTGGCGTCCACCCCGCGGCCCCCGGCCGACGTGCCGGCCAGGCCGAGGATCTCGGAGGCGTTGGCGCGGATGGCGGCAGGGCGGTGGGCGAGGAGGTCGCGGGCGAGTTGGGTGCGCACCGGCAGGCCGCCGACGGCGACCGGGTCCAGCACCCACGGCTTTCCCGCGGCCGCGGCGGCGGGGGCGGCGAGGCGCATGCCGGCGTGCTGCTCCGCTGAGCCGTTGCCCACGTTGATCAGCAGCGCCGACGCGAGGCCGGCGAAGATCTCCGCCTCCTCGGGCAGGTCGATCATGGCGGGCGCCGCGCCGACGGCGAGCAGCACGTTGGCGGTGATCTCGGGCACCACGGTGTTGGTCATGCAGTGCACCAACGGGGTGGTGGCGCGGACGGCGCTGAGGATGCGGGCAATGCCGGTCATGGATTGCTCCCTTCGCTAGAACGACCTAGATCAGGTGACTACGGGTGTGTTCTCAGCCCCTCCTGCGGGGCACCCCGGCTTCGCCCCGACCCTACCAGTGTCGCCTGACGGTCAGCGGGCCACGGCGTCCCGGGCGGCGACGAACGCCGCCACCGCCGCGTCCAGGTCCTCCCTGGTCAGGGCGGCGGACAACTGGGTGCGGATCCGCGCCTTGCCGCGGGGCACGACCGGGAACGAGAACGCGCGGACGTAGACGCCCCGGGCGAGGATCTCGTCGGCCATCTGGGCGGCCAGCGCCGCGTCGCCGATCATCACGGGGACGATGGGGTGGTCAGACTCGGGCACCTCGAAGCCCTCCTCGACGATCCGGCGGCGGAAGTAGGCCGTGTTCTCGCGGAGCCGGTCGAGCAGTTCGGGCCGGGAGGCGATGAGGTCGATCACCGCGATCGCCGAGGCCGTGATGGCGGGGGCGAGCGAATTGCTGAACAGGTACGGCCGCGACTTCTGCCGCAGCAACTCGACGATGGGCCCACGCGCGCAGGTGAAGCCACCCGACGCGCCGCCCAAAGCCTTGCCCAGCGTGCCCGTGAGGATGTCGACCCGCTCGGTCACACCGAACAGTTCCGGCGTACCGGCGCCGGTGTCGCCGATGAAGCCGACGGCGTGGGAGTCGTCGACCATCACCAACGCGCCGTATTCATCGGCGAGCGTGCAGATGTCGTCGAGGGGCGCCACGTAGCCGTCCATCGAGAAGACGCCGTCTGTGGCGATCACCCGGTGGCGCGCGCCCCTGGCGGCCTCCAGTTGGGCGCGCAGGTCGTCGAGGCTCCGGTTGCGATACCGCAGGCGCTGCGACTTCGTCAGCCGCACGCCGTCGATGATCGACGCGTGGTTGAGCTCGTCGGAGATGATGGCGTCCTCGGGGCCGAAGACGGTCTCGAACAGGCCGGTGTTCGCGTCGAAGCACGACGAGTAGAGGATCGTGTCGAAGCCCTCGGCGCCCTTCCGGAGGAAGCCGGTGAGCTTCGCCTCCAGGTCCTGGTGCTGCGTCTGGGTGCCGCAGATGAACCGCACCGACGCCATGCCGAGGCCCCAGCGGTCGAGCGCCTCCTTCGCGGCAACGATCAGCTCGGGGGAGTCCGCCAAGCCCAGGTAGTTGTTGGCGCACAGGTTGATGACCTCGCCGCCGAGCGTGCCGACGTGCGCGGCCTGCGCCGTCGTGAGCGGGGCCTCCTCCTTGTACAGCCCCTCGTCGCGGAGGGCCTGGATCTGCTGGTTGATGTCATCGAGGAAGGTCATGGTGCTCCTGTTCGGAAAAGTAACTGGCGGGGATCCCATGCGACGTGGTCAGTCCCACGTGAGGATGACCTTGCCGGACCGGCCATCCGAGGCGACCTCGAAGGCTTCAGCGAAAGACTCGGCCGGGAACCGGTGCGTGATCACGCCGGAGATGTCCAGGCCGGAGCGGATCAGCGCGTTCATGGCGTACCAGGTCTCGAAGATCTCGCGCCCGGTCACGCCCTGGATGGTGAGCATGTTGAAGATGATGGTGGCGAAGTCGACGGTGAGTTCCTGCGTCGGCGACCCCAGCAGCGCGATGCGCCCACCGTGCGTCATGTTGTCGATCATCGAGCGCAGCGCGGGCCCGGAGCCGGACATCTCGAGGCCGATGTCGAAGCCCTCCACCATGCCGAAGCGCTCGTAGACGTCCTCCAGCCGCTCCACCCCGGTGTTCACGGTCGACGTGAGCCCCAGCGAGCGGGCCAGTTCCAGCCGCTCGTCGGACAGGTCCGTGATCACCACGTTGCGGGCGCCCTGGAACTTGGCCACCAGCGCGGACATGATGCCGATGGGCCCGGCGCCCGTGACGAGCACGTCCTCAGCCAGCGCGGGGAACTGGAGCGCGGCGTGCACGGCGTTGCCGAACGGGTCGAAGATGGCGGCCACGTCCGGGTTCATGCCGTCGGGATGCACCCACACGTTGCGGGCGGGCATCACGAAGTACTCGCAGAACACGCCGTCGACGTGGTAGCCGATGCCCTTGTAGTTGCGGCAGAGATGCCGCTTGCCGGCCAGGCAGGCCCGGCAACGCCCGCACACGTAGTGCCCCTCGCCGGAGACGAACTGGCCCACCTCGAGGTTGGTCACCGACGAGCCCAGCTCCACGATGTCGCCGCAGAACTCGTGCCCGATGATGCGGGGGCACTTCACGTTCTTCTCGGCCCAGCCGTCCCAGCGGTCGATGTGCACGTCGGTCCCGCAGATGCCGGTGCGCCGGATCTTGATGAGCACGTCGTTGGGGCCGGGGACGGGGATGGGCATGTCCATGAGCTCCAACCCGGGGCCGGGAGCTGTCTTCACCAGGGCCAACATGTCAACCATCGTGGCACGCCACCCGCGCCGCCTGCGGGCGCCCTGCCGCAACGAGCGTCCACCTTCACCGGACCGCCCGCGATCCCGCATCTGCGAGGTGCGGAAACCCCTGGCATTGGGCCGAGGCCCGGCTTAGGCTGGTGGCAACCGAGTGTGAAGGAGGCTCCCGTGGCTCACGGCGACATCACCCACATTGACATTCCGGTCTCAGACCTCAAACGGTCGCAGGATTTCTACTCCACCTTGTTCGGGTGGGACATCCAGGAGTTCCCCGGTTTCGAGGGCTACCCGATGTGGCGCGCCCCCAACCAGATCAGTGGCGGCGGCCTCGCCCCGCGGGGCGACGGCTTCACCCAGCCCCGCTCCTACGTCGAGGTGGATTCCATCGACGACACCCTTAGCGTCGCGAAGGACCACGGCGCCACGGTCGTGATGGAGAAGACCGAGGTCACCCCCACCAGTTGGTTCGCCGTGTTCGAGGACCCGGACGGCAACCCCATCGGCCTCTACGAGGGCACCACGTAGGAGATCTGGGTATGTGCCGCAACATCCGCCCGTTGAACAACTTCGAACCGCCCGCCACGCACGACGAGGTGCACGCCGCCGCGCTGCAGTTCGTCCGCAAGGTCTCCGGCACCACGAAGCCGAGCAAGGCCAATGAGGAGGCGTTCAACCGCGCCGTCGAGGAGGTCGCGCACATCACGCGCCACCTCCTGGAGGACCTCGTGACCGTAGCGCCGGCGAAGAACCGGCAGGAGGAGGCGGTGAAGGCGAAAGCCCGCTCCGCGAAGCGCTTCGCCGCCACCGGCTAGACCCCTCCCCGGCTACCCTGCAGGAATGCCGCGCACCCAGCCCCCGAAGCACAGCGCCGGCTCGCTCCTGTGGCTGGGCGCGGGACTGGCCTACCTGTCCATCCTCGTCCCCGCCCTGCTGGGCGGCGTCGGGGCGGCGCTGGTCCCGTGCAGCGGTTTCCTCTGCAACGTCGGCTACGCCTTCCTGGGCGCCCTCGCCGGCGCGGCGCTGGGCGTGGTCGTCGTGGTCTTCCTGGCCGCGAGGCTGGGGCTGCGCTGGTGGTTCGTGCCGGTCCTGCTCGCCGTGGCCGCGGTGGGCGTCGCGCTCTTCACGACCTTCGACGGCGTGCCCGAACGCACGGGTCTGCTGTTGGCATTCCTTGCGCCGGTGGCGGCGGCGTTGACGGCCTCCGGGCTGAAACCCCGGCGGCTCCTCGTCGGCGCCGTCGCCCTGCTGGCGGCGATTGCGGTGGGGGTGGCGCTCCTCACCCTGGGCGATCACCTGGACCGCCAGAGCCAGTTGCAGCAGCGGGCCGAGAAGTTCCGGACGACCACGCTGCCCCTCGTCGCGCCCATCGGCATCGAGGCGCCCGAACTCCGCCTGGTCCTGGCGGAGCCGGAGCAGGTCATCTACGACCTGCGCACGCCGGAGCACACGGGTTGGCTGCGCATCGTGCTGGAGCCCACCGCGGTCCGGGAATGCGGCGAGGGCAACGTCACCGACCTGGGGGACGACATCTTCGCTTCCGGGGAGGGCCGGTCGTTCAGGCGGGTCTGCCGCGAGTTGGGAGAGGTGGACGCGGAACTGTGGCCCGACGGCGGCGACAGCGACTGGGGCTCAGACGAGATGGTGGAGGTCGCCAGAGCGCTCGAGCCCGTCGGGGCCCAGTGGTTCGCCGACCATCAGGGCAGGTGAGCCCTGCTCCTGGTCTGTGGCGATCAACAGCGGCACGGCAACCTTGTCGCCCACCGGAGGCGGTTGAAGGTCAGCATCGGCCGCAACCCGAACTCCGCTGGGGCTGCCCCACGGACCGCCTAAGGTTGTGAATGACGCGAGGAGGCACCATGAGCGGCGCAGCTGAAGTCCACGTCGGAGCAGAACTCCGCCCCACCAAGATCGAGTTGCTGCAGGGCTGGCTGCCGCGGCAGCACTGGTTCTTCGGCGACGCGGGCAGGCTCGAACGCGTCGCCAACTTCCGCCTGGCGGACCCTGACGGCGAGGTCGGGCTGGATTCCATGGTGATCTCCGACGGCGTGCACGCCTACTTCGTTCCGGTCACCTGGCGGGCCGCCCCGCTGGACGGGGGAGACCTCATCGGCACCCTCGAGCACTCCGTGCTGGGCACCCGCTACTGCTACGACGCGGCCACGGACCCGGTGTTCATGGCGGAGTTGGAGCGTGTCATCCGGGAGGCGGACGGCCAGGCGGATGTGCACGACCACGATGGCAACGTGTTGCCGCTGGTCATGGACGTCCACGGCAGCGGCGTGGTGCCGGGCGAGGGGTCAGACGCGGAACTGGAACTGGTGCGGGTGCTCGAACGCTCGGCCGACGTGCCCGGCGACGCGCTCGGCACGCTCATCGCGGACTGGACAGACGACGCCGGCCCGCGCCACGACCTGCTCGCGCTCCTGCGCTGAGCTTCACCCCTGGATCACGGGCGCACAGACCAGCTGTCGTCCGCCGGTCGCCCGGCGGCGATGACGGTGCCCTTGCCCTCGGCGACGGCGCCCCAGTTGGGGAGTTCGAGGACCGCCACGGCCGACGTCCGCATGGGGACGGAATGTCCGGTGGACAGCCCGATCAATTCCTCCAGCGCGGGGTTGTGCCCCACGAGGATCACCGTCGACGCAGAGCCCGGTAGCGCGGAGACAGCTTCTGCCAGTTCCTCCCCGTCGAAGGTGTAGGCGTCTTCCGAGTCGATTGTTCCTGAGGCGGGGTGGAGATGTGCGGACAAGATCCCCCAGGTCTGTTGGGCCCGCGTCGCCACAGAGACGAGGGCGAGGTCCACCCGGGTGAAGGTCTCGCCCAGCCAGTGGGCGGTGGCCGTTGCCTGGCGAACACCCCTGTCAGAGAGTGGACGGCGGCGGTCCGGGACGTCCGTGTGCCAGTCGGATTTCGCGTGCCGGACGAGAATCAGCGTCACTGCCATGCCTCCACCCTAAGCACGGGAAGGGGATAGTGGAAAAGTTAGCGAAAAGAGACATTTGTTAGCGTGAACAGGCCTGGACCGGTGGCTAGGTTGGAAGTGTTCACCGGCTAGACGACGACGCTGTCGCGAGGAGCGACGTTGAGAAGTGTCGTCGCAAACGAAGGAGACACATGTTCAATCGATCCCGTCAACACGTAGCGGCCCTCGCCGCCCTCGGCATGGCCAGCGTCGCCCTGCTCAGCGCCTGCGGAAACGGCGATACGGAACCCACCGCCGGCACTGACGGCGGGAGCACCGTCGCCAGCGAGAGCCCCGCGGGCGAAAGCCCCGCGAGCAGCGAAAGCCCCTCCGGCAGCGAGAGCGCCGCCGCAGACCTGTCCGGCACCACCCTCAACGTCGTCGCCGCCTGGTCCGGCGCGGAGCAGGCCAACTTCGAGGCCGTCCTCCAGCAGTTCGAGGACGCCACCGGCGCCAGCGTGACCTACACCAGCTTCGGCGACAACGGCCCCACCTACATCTCCGGCCAGCTCGAGGGCGGCACGCCGCCCAACGTCGCCGTCGTGGGCCAGCCTGCCCTCATGCAGCAGCTCGCCGCTGACGGCAGCATCATGCCGCTGTCAGACGACGTCAAGGCCGCCGTCGAGGAGAACTACTCGCAGTCCTGGCTCGACCTCGGCAGCGTGGACGGAGAGCTCTACGGCGTCTGGTTCAAGGCGGCCAACAAATCCACCATGTGGTACAACGCAGACCTCTGGAGTGAGGCCGGGGCAGATCCCGCCGCCGCCGAAGACTGGGAAGGCTTCCTTGAGCAGCTCGGCCTGATCCGCGACGCGGGTTATGCCGGCATCTCCGTGGGCGCCGACGTCGGCTGGCCGCTGACGGACTGGTTCGAGAACGTCTACCTGCGCACCGCCGGCCCCGAGATGTACGACCAGCTCGCCAACCACGAGATCCCCTGGACGGATCCGTCGGTCAAGGAGGCTCTCGACGTGCTGGCCCAGCTGTGGGGCACGGATCTGGTGCAGGAGGGCGGCGCCCAGCGCGGCTTCCCCGAGTCCATCACTGAGGTCTTCGGGGCTGACCCGCAGGCCGGCACCGTCTACGAGGGCGACTTCGTGGCCGGCGTCATCACGGAGGACGGCAACTCCACCGTCGGCGAGAACGCCCTGTTCTTCGACTTCCCGTCCGTCAACGGCTCCGAAGCGGCAGTGGTGGGTGGCGGCGACGTCGCCATCCAGTTCACCGACGACGAGGCCACCAACGCCCTCATGGCCTACCTCGCCTCGCCCGAAGCCGCTTCGGTGTGGGTGCCCCTGGGCGGCCTGACCTCGCCGAACAACGGTGTCGACACCTCGCTGTACCCGGACGACACCTCCCGCCAGATCGCCGAGGCCCTCGTGGGTGCGGAGGCGTTCCGCTTCGACATGTCCGACCTGACGCCCAGCGCGTTCGGCGGCACGCAGGGCCAGGGCTTCTGGCAGGAAATGATCACCTTCTACGAGAACCCGTCTGATGTCGACGGCACCATGCAGCGCCTCGAGGCTGCTGCCTCGTCGGCATACGGCGGCTGACAAGGCCTCCGGTGACTGCTGTAGTCACCGCGCCAGAGCGTCCGAGGACCGGGGATCACAAGCCCCGGTCCTCGGGCCGCTTGAAGCGCGGGTTGATCATCGCTTCCTTCCTGGCGCCGGCCCTCGTGGTGCTCGGCGCCCTCGTCGCCTACCCCATCGTGTTCACCCTGGTGCGCTCGCTCTACGACAGGAGCGGGGACAACTTCACCGGCTGGCAGAACTACGTGACGATGTTCACCAACGACACCACGTTCACCGCCATCCGCAACAACATCATGTGGGTGCTCGTGGCCCCGGTGATCTGCACCGTCCTCGGCCTGATCTTCGCGGTGCTGTTGCAGCGGTTGAAGTGGAAGACGGCCTTCCGGCTGATCATCTTCATGCCGATGGCCATCTCCATGCTCGCCGCCGGCGTCATCTTCCGCGGCCTCTTCCAGGAGAACCCGCAGCTCGGTGCCGTGAACGCGGCCATCGTCGGCGTGCAGAACACCTTCACGGACACCGCCAACTATCCCGGCGCCAACCCGCGCAAGGACGTCGGCCTCACCGCTGAGGGCGGTATCATCAGCACGGAGTCGACGGTGGGCACAGGCACCGTCGTGGACCTGCCGCTGATCGGCATCCGGCAGAACAACCTCCCGGCGACGGCGGAGGGGGCCGTCGCGGCTCCCGAGGCCGGCGACGACCAGATCTCCGGCACCGTGTTCCTGGACGTCATCCCCGGCGGGGGCGGCACGCAGGGTGCCCTCGAGGAGGGCAAGTCCGGTCTGCCCGGCATCCGCGTCGACGCGGTGGCCGAGGACGGCTCCATCGCCGGCAACGCCACCACGGAGCCCAACGGCACCTATGTGATCGAGGGGCTGGATCCGGGGGGGAATTACCGGGTGGCGCTCCCTGCGTCGAACTTCGGCGAGGGCGCGCAGGGTGTGTCCTGGTTGAGCTCCACGTTCATCAACGCCGTGGTGATCCTGTCCTACGTGTGGATCTGGGCGGGCTTCGCGATGGTGATGATCTCGTCGGGCCTGTCGGCGATGGACCCGTCGCTGCAGGAGGCGGCCCGGATCGACGGCGCCAACGAGTGGCGGGTGTTCACCCGCATCACGGCGCCGCTGCTCGCCCCCGTTCTGGTGGTGGTGTTCGTCACGCTGATCATCAACGTGCTGAAGATCTTCGACCTCGTCTACGTCATCCCGCCAGGCGCCTCGAAACCCGCGGCGAACGTGATTGCAGTGGAGATGTGGACGGTGTCGTTCGGTGGCGGTAACGACTACGGCCTCGGCTCCGCACTGGCCATCCTGCTGTTGGTGCTGGTGCTGCCGTCGATGATCCTGAACATCCGCCGCTTCCGAGAGGAGCGCGGACGATGACCGTCGAACTCAGCATCGTGAAACCGAAGCTCACACCGGCGCAGAAGGTGTTGCGCGTCTTCAACAACTCGATAGTCAACGTGGTGTTGGCGGTGGTGGCGATCTTCTGGCTCGTGCCCACCGTCGGGCTGCTGCTGACGTCGCTGCGCAGTTCCGGCGACAACTCGGCGTCGGGTTGGTGGAACGTGTTCACCGCGCCGGCCCAGCTGACGCTGGACAACTATGCCAACCTGCTGTCGAACCCCACCATTACGGGCTCCTTCTGGAACACCGTCGTGATCGCGGTGCCGACGACGGCGCTGGTCGTGATGATCGGGGCCCTGGCCGGCTACGCGTTCGCGTGGCTGCAGTTCCCCGGCCGCGACTGGCTGCTGATCGCCGTCATCGTGCTGCTCGCGGTGCCCATCCAGGTGGCGCTGATCCCGCTGGCCCGCCTGTTCGGGCAGTTGGGGATCTTCGGCAGTGTGCTGGGCGTGATCCTGTTCCACGTGGCGTTCGGCCTGCCGTTCGCCATCTTCCTGCTGCGCAACTTCTTCACGCAGTTCCCTTCGGAACTGCTGGAGGCGGCGAGGGTGGACGGCGCGTCGGAGTGGCAGATCTTCTTCCGGATGATCCTGCCGCTGGGCCTGCCGGCCATCGCGTCGTTGGCGATCTTCCAGTTCCTGTGGACCTGGAACGACATGCTCGTGGCGCTGATCTTCACCAACGCGCAGTCCATGCCGTTGACCGTGGCGATCCAGTCTCAACTGAGGCAGTACGGCTCGAACATCGACGTGCTCTCGGCGGGTGCCTTCCTGTCGATGATCGTGCCGCTGATCGTGTTCTTCGCCTTCCAGCGCTACTTCGTGCAGGCCCTGTTGGCCGGTTCGCAGAAGTAGCCACACAGCACGTCCCCTGCGCCTGACCCGGGCGCAGGGGACGTTGCTGTTGGTTCAGTTTCGGATGATCATCGCCTGGCCGCCGTAGGCGGGCAGCTCGACGGTGAACCCGCCGAGGTCGTCCACGGTGCCCACCTTGCGTCGGGTGGACAGGTCGAACACGCGGCCGCTGGGCAGCTTGTCGGACTGCACGCGGGCGCTGAGCTTCTCGCCGCCGAAGTTCAGGGCGGTGATCTGCGTGGTGCCGGTCTCCAGCTCGTTGACCATCACGAGCAGCGCCTTGTCGCCCACTTCCGGCACGTCCACCAGGGCGCCGGTGGGCAGACCGTTGCGCTTGCGCACCTTGAGGACGGCGGCGAGCCGGCTCGCGAACGACGTCTCGCGCTTCAACTGGTCCGGCACCGAGCCGTACAGCGCGCGGGCCCGCGGCATGCCGCTCGCCGACTTCTTCGCGTCCGGGACCACTCCCAGCAGGTCGTAGGCGCCGCGCTCGATCCACCGGGTGTCGCCCATCGCGGTGAGGGCCTTGACCTCTTCGCGGTCCAGCGGCAGCGCGCCGACGAGGTCCCACCCGGAGAGGGCGAACACCCCCGGCTGCCACGCGTTGAACATGCACAGCAGCAGGTGGGCGTTCGAGATGCGCCGCGCCTCGCTGTCGGAGATCGCGTCGAGGTCCGTGAACCCCAGCGAGGCCGCGACGATCGACGCGGTGGTGCTGGCGATGCCGTTGGTGGTGAACAGGGAGTTGTACGGGGCCGCCGGTCCCGTCAGCTTCTCGCGCATCGTCTCGCGGACGTGCTCGGCCAGCTCGCCGCCGGTGTAGGTCTGGCCGCCGAGGGTGTACTCGTCGTCGCGGTGCGTGGTGGTGAAGTGGACCAGCTCGTAGGTGAGCTCGTCGTGGTTCTGCATGGCGTGCACCAGCGACGCCTGGTCGATGCCCAGGCGCATGGCTTCGCGCAGCACGAGGCGCAGGAACTCGGTGTCGCCCGTGGCCAGCGAGAACTGGGCGGCGGGGCGCGTGATGAAGTCGTAGGAGAGGTCAGGGCCGACGGTGCCGGTGCGGGCGATGTCGTCGATGGAGAGGTTCAGCTCCTGGAAGGTGAACCCCCCCACCTTGCGCACGAGTGATCCGATCAGCTGGTTGGCGGCCAGCGACAGCGGGTGGCCCTCGGACCAGGCGGGGGAGCCGAACGTCTTCTCGACGCCCAGGAAGCCGTTGGCGTCCAGCCGGAGGCCGCGGGAGCCGAGGTCCAGCTGCGAGTGCAGCGCGTCGCCCATCACCAGCCGCATGCCGGCGCACGTGGGGTCGAGCCAGTTGATGGTGGGCTGGCCCTCCTTGAAGTAGTGGAGGTAGACCCAGCGCCGCTCGACGCCCTTGTAGTCGACGATCGGGGGCGTGCAGGACCAGTTGGTCTCCTTGACTCCGGGCTCGTAGAAGATCACCCGCTGGAGAGCGCCGATGATCAGCCCCTCGTCGGAGAGTGCCTGCTCGGCCTCGGGGGAGAGGTTGACCGAATCGCGACCCTCGGGCACGTCGGGCAGCAGCGACCAGTGCTCCGGCGGGATGTCGACCATGTGGAACACCCCCGGGTAGTCACGGTAGTTCAGCTCCGCCAGCCGGAAGTCGGCGCCCTTGCCCGTGTGGCCGGGGACGATGTCGTCGATGATGGTGCCGTGGTACTTGGTGGCGGTCTCGCACATCTCGCGGAACTCGGCCTCGTTGCCGAACAGCGGGTCGATGGCCATCGAGATCCGGTCGAAGTGGCCGTCCACTGACGGGGTGGGCTCCCAGCCGTGCAGGCCGCCGGCCAGCTTCACCGGGCCGGTGTGGACGGCCTCGATCCCGATGCTGGAGAAGGCCTCCCACAGTTCCTGGCTGCCGAGGGAGCCGAGGAAGGACTGCGCCCGGTCCGTCATGTGCGACAGCGGGTAGGCGGTGAACCACACCGAGGCCCGCTGCACCGCCGCGCGTGGGTCCGGGTGGGCGTAGGGGTGGGCCCACATCAGGTGCTTGCCGGCCACCTGGCGCGAGATCTGGTTGGCGTCGTGGAGCATGGATTGCTCCTCGAGCCACTCGACGTAGGCCCGGTTGGCGCCCGAGGCGGTGAACGGCGGGGCGATGGGCCCCTGGTCGTCGGAGCGACGGCGGGCGCGGGGCCGCAGCCGGGCCGGGCGGGCCGCGAACCGCTGCTGGTCGAAGCTTGCCTCGAGCAGTTCGTCGTCGTCGATCTGCTCGGGCACCGGGTTCTCAGGTGTCGTGGTCACCTGCCTTACGCTACCGGTCACTTCGCGCGCGCAGCGCACGTACGGTCTGCCGCGCCCTCGTCCGGGGGCGGGGATGAGGGGATGTCGGTGGAATACAATGGGCCTGAACAAGGTTGAGTGATGTAGACTCAACTTTGTATCCAGAGCGCGGGACTGCGCTTGAGAACTGAACGAGGAGATCCAGCTACATGAACACGGAACGGCTCACGACGAAGTCGCGGGACGCCGTCACGGCGGCGGTCCGGCAGGCTCTCACCAACGGCAACCCCAACACCGAGCCCGTGCACCTGCTGCACGGACTCCTCCTGACTCCTGACAACACCGTCGGCGCCCTGCTCGAGGCCGTCGGCGCCCGCGCTGACCAGGTGGATGGGGCCGCTGTCGCCGCCATCAAGAAGTTGCCCTCCACGTCGGGCAGCTCGGTCAGCCAGCCCGCCCTGAGCGGGCCGTTCGCGCGCGTGCTCGCTGCGGCGGAGACGCTGGCGGATTCCCTCGGCGACGACTTCGTCGCCACCGAACACCTCCTCATCGGGCTGGCCACCATCGCCTCCGATGCAAAGACCATCCTGGACAACGCCGGCGTGACGGCAGACGCGCTGAAGGCCTCGTTCGAGGCCTCCCGCGGGGGTAAGCGCGTCACCTCCGCTGAATCCGAGGGCGGCGAATCCGTCCTCGAGAAGTACTCGATCGACCTCACGGAGCGGGCGCGTTCCGGAAAACTCGACCCGGTCATCGGCCGAGACCAGGAGATCCGCCGCGTGGTCCAGGTGCTGGCCAGGCGCACCAAGAACAACCCGGTGCTGATCGGTGAGCCCGGCGTCGGCAAGACCGCCGTCGTCGAGGGCCTCGCCCAGCGCCTCGTGGCAGGCGACGTGCCGGATTCGCTGAAGGGCAGGCGGCTGGTGTCGCTCGACCTCGCGTCGATGGTGGCCGGCGCCAAGTACCGCGGTGAGTTCGAGGAGCGGCTCAAGGCCGTGCTGAACGAGATCAAGGAGGCCGAGGGCCAGATCGTCACGTTCATCGACGAACTCCACACCGTCGTCGGCGCCGGCGCGTCCGGTGAGGGCGCCATGGACGCGGGCAACATGCTCAAGCCCATGCTCACGCGCGGTGAGCTGCGGATGATCGGCGCCACCACGCTCGATGAGTACCGCGAGCGCATCGAGAAGGACCCCGCGCTGGAGCGGCGCTTCCAGCAGGTCTACGTGGGGGAGCCCTCCGTCGACGACACCGTGGCCATCCTGCGCGGCCTCCGCGAGCGGTACGAGGCGCACCACAAGGTACGCATCACGGATTCCGCGCTGGTCGCGGCCGCCGAGCTGTCGAACCGCTACATCACCAGCCGGCAGCTGCCGGACAAGGCCATCGACCTCGTCGACGAGGCCGCGTCGCGCCTGCGGATGGAGATCGACTCCTCACCGGAGGAGATCGACATGCTCCGCCGCGACGTGGACCGCATGACCATGCAGAAGTTCCACCTCGAGAAGGAGGACGACGAGGCCTCGCGCGAGCGCCTCGCCGCCCTGAACGCCGAGCTCGCCGACGCGCAGGAGAAGCTGCGCGGACTCGAGACCCGGTGGGAATCGGAGAAGTCCGGCCTCAACCGGGTGGGCGACCTGAAGGAGCGCATCGACCAACTGCGCATGGAGGCAGATCGCGCCCAGCGCGAGGGCGACCTCACCAAGGCCTCCACCATCCTCTACGGCGAGATCCCGGCCGCGGAGAAGGAGTTGGCGGAGGCGGAGGCCTCCGACGCCACGCCGTCGATGGTCTCCGAAGAGGTCAGCGCCGGCGACATCGCCGAGGTCGTCGCCGCGTGGACGGGCGTGCCCGTCGGGCGCCTGCTGCAGGGCGAATCCGAGAAGCTGCTCCAGATGGAGGAGCGCATCGGTGAGCGCCTCATCGGCCAGCGGTCCGCCGTCGTGGCTGTGTCCGACGCCGTGCGCCGCTCGCGCGCCGGCATCTCGGACCCGAACCGGCCCACCGGTTCGTTCCTGTTCCTCGGCCCCACCGGTGTCGGTAAGACCGAGCTGGCCAAGGCCCTGGCGGATTTCCTGTTCGACGACGAGACCGCGCTGGTGCGCATCGACATGAGCGAGTACTCCGAGAAGCACTCGGTGGCCCGCCTCGTCGGTGCTCCTCCGGGCTACGTCGGCTACGAGGAGGGCGGCCAGCTCACCGAAGCGGTGCGTCGCCGGCCCTACTCGGTGATCCTGCTCGACGAGGTGGAGAAGGCGCACCCGGATCTGTTCAACATCCTGCTGCAGGTGCTCGACGACGGCAGGCTGACGGACGGCCAGGGCCGCACCGTCGACTTCCGCAACACGCTGCTGATCATGACCTCGAACCTTGGTTCGCAGTTCATGGCGGATCCGCTCCTCGACCGCGAGGAGAAGGAGAAGTCAGTCATGTCCGTGGTGCGGCAGGCGTTCCGGCCGGAGTTCCTCAACCGGCTCGACGAGGTGGTGCTGTTCGATGCCCTGAGCCGGGAGCAGCTCAGCCAGATCGTCGACATCCAGTTGCGGCGCCTCAACGCGCGGCTGGCCAGCCGTCGGATCGCCGTCGAGGTGTCCGACGCGGCGAAGCTGTGGCTGGGTGAGGCGGGCTTCGACCCCGTCTACGGCGCGCGGCCGTTGCGTCGCCTGGTGCAGTCCACCATTGAGGACGACCTGGCCCGAGGCCTGCTGTCCGGCGCGATCAACGACGGGCAGACGGTGCGCTTCGACCGGACGGACGACGGCATCGCCATCGTCGCCTGAGTAGCGAGGGGCCCGCAACACGCGGGCCCCTTCGCCGACAGCGACGACCGCCACGCGCAGCGGTACGCTGGTGCTCATGGCTGGGGACTTCATGCGCATCGGGGATGCTGAACGCGACGACGCTGTCGGGATGCTCCGCGAGCACCACGCCACCGGCCGGTTGAGCTCGGAGGAATTCGACGACCGGATGTCGCGCGCGCTGAGCGCCCGCACGGAGAGCGACCTGACGTCGCTGTTCCTGGACCTGCCCAACCCCAAGCCGGGCAGCCCGTACCCCGCCTCGGCGCCGTCGCCGCAGCCCGTGGTGCCGCCGGTCTACGGCTACGACCTCAACACGCAGGGCTACGGCTACGAGCAGGAGCCCATGCCGTACGCCGAGCCCAATGCGCCCGTCCAGCTGGGCAAGCCTCCGCGCCCCTGGTACGCGCAGTGGTGGATGATCTTCGTGGGCATCGCGCTGGCCGGGGCACTGGACTGGGGCTTCCTCGTGGTGCTCATGGCGCTGTGGATCTGGCTGATCTACCCCATGGTGTTCGAGAACCGACGCGGCCTCGGCGCGGCGCCCAGCATGGAGCCGCCCCGCCCCCTGACCTACTCGGAGCGCGAGTACGTCATGGACGAGGTGCGCGCCGGCCGCAAGATCAACGCCGTCAAGCGTTACCGCGAACTCACCGGGGCGGATCTCCGCACGGCGAAGAACACCGTGGACTCCTGGAGCCGGCAGATCGGCCGCTAGCTGGTTCCGCCGCCCGGCAGGAACAGTCGTTCATCACCCGAGTTGGCGTTGTAGAACCCGACGCCGTGCTTGGCCGCCAGCGAACGACCGGTCCTGGCGGCCTTCTCGGCCTCGCCGTCGGGGCAGCTCGCCACCGTGACGGTGCGGCCGAAGCGGTAGGTGGTGGTGCCGTCGTCGTCGGCGTAGGGGCCGTTGAGGGCGGGGAAGTGGCTCGAGAAATCAGAGAACCAGTTGCGGAGGGCGACGGTGCCCGCGTCGGGGTCGTCGTCGGGGGTGCTCTGCTGTTGGAACCAGGCGACGAAGGCGTCGTCGTCGGTGGGAGCGCCCACGGGATTGAACACGGCGATGTCGTAGCTCATGTGCCGACGTTAGTCCCCCCTGTCTGGGCCCGTGGGGGGAATGGTTGGATGGGTCCATGGCCAACCTCCACGATGTGCGGCGCGACTACACCGGCGCGCCCCTGCCCGACGATGTCGCCTCGGTCGAACCCTGGCGGCTGCTCGACGACTGGGTCAACGACGCGCTCGCCGGCGGGGAACCGGAGCCGACGGCAGTGACGCTGGCCACCGTCGACGTCGACGGTCGCCCGCAGGCGCGGATCGTGCTGCTGAAGGAGATCTCGCCGGACGGGCTGGTGGTCTTCACCAGCTATGAGTCGGCCAAGGGCCGGGAGTTGGCTGAGCACCCCGTCGCCTCCGTGTCGTTCTGGTGGCCGCTGCAGATGCGGCAGGTCCGGGCGGTCGGCTCGGTGACCAGGCTGGCGCGGGAGCGGTCCGAGGAGTACTTCGCCAAGCGCCCCCGCGAGAGCCAGTTGGAGGCGTGGGCCTCGCACCAGTCGTCGCCGATCCGCTCCCGCGACGACCTGGTCGCCGCGCTGGAGGAGGCCAGGCGGCGTTTCGAGGGACGGGACGTGCCGTGCCCACCGCACTGGGGTGGCTACGTGCTCAGCGTCGACACCTTCGAGTTCTGGCAGGGGCTGCCGGGCCGCCTGCACGACCGGGTCGTCTGCCGCCGCACCGCCGACGGGTGGGCGAACGAGCGCCTGCAGCCTTGAGCGCTTGGATCAGTCTGCTGCTGCGAGACCTGCGATGACCCGCAGTTCTGAGACCTCGGGCAGCGACCAGTCCACGTCGGCGTCGTCCTCGGGGTACGGCTCCATCATGTGCGACAGGTACGAGAGCTGCCCGTCCTCGATGTCGAGCATGAGCACGTGGGTGGCGCCGTCGCGCGTGAACGTGGCGCTCGCCGGGAACGTGTAGCTGTCCAGCAGCGTGAGGGGAGCCTCCGGGTCCGGCACCAGGAGGTAGTGGCCGTCCTCGTCGCGGCACACGGCGTCCTCGAGCTGGACGCGCAGTTCCTCGCTGCCGTAATCGTCGACCGCGTCGAGCAGCGCGGTGATGACCGCCCGCGCCTCGGCCGGGAGCGGCTCCAGCGTCTCCGGGAGCGGCTGGCCGAACTCGTCGAACCCGTCAGCATCCTCCGCCGCGGGCTCGGAACCCTGCGCCAGGGAGACCGTCATCATCGAGGCGAAGACACCGGCAGCGGCCCAGAGCCGGGGGCGCCTGATGCCCAGTCGCTGCAGCTGCTTGATGGACCAGGCGTCGCTGCGGGCCAGGAGGTCCTGCGCGCCGTAGGTCACGCCGGCCGTGCCCAGCGCCAGACCGGTGCTCAGGCCGGCGGGGCGGTAGGTGCCGTCGTCGGGCAGCGCCACCTCGGCGGCGGTGCCCCCGGCCATGGCCAGCCAGTAGGCGTGCTTCTTCCACCCGCTGAGGCGGTTGGGGTCGATCAGGGTGATGCCCGCCCACGCGGCGGACTTCAGAACTGCGGTGGCGAGAGCGGAGCGACTGATGCGTCGGGTCATGCCCGCCACACTAGTCCCCACCGCAGGGGGCTCGTTCTCCCGGATAGCAGTGGGGCGTGACCGGCCGCAGCCGCCAGGGCATCAGGCCGGGCGCAACTCCAACAGCAGCGCGCTCTCGCCGTCCTGCAGCAGCCAGATCGCGCCGTCGGGGCCCTCCTCGACGGCCCGGATGCGGGCGCCCATCGGCCAGGTCTCCTGTTCGGCGGCGGTCTCGCCGTCCAGCTTCACCCGCACCAACGCCTCGCCGGAGAGGGCGCCGAGGAAGGCGTCCCCCGTCCAGCCGGGGAACAGGCTGCCCTGGTAGATCATCAGCGAACCGGGCGAGATCGACGGGGTCCAGAACACCTTCGGCGGCTCGAAACCGTCGCCGGAAGCGTGGTCCGGGATGGGCCCGCCGCCGTAGTGGGAACCGTTGGAGGCGGCTGGCCAGCCGTAGTTGAGGCCCGGCTTGATCAGGTTGAGTTCGTCGCCGCCCTCGGGCCCCATCTCCGACGCCCACAGGCGGCCGTCGGCGTCGAACGCCAGGCCCAGGGGGTTGCGGTGCCCCATGGACCAGAACTGCTGCGCTGCGGGCGCATCCTCCTGGAAGGGGTTGTCGGGGGCCGGTTGTCCGTCGAGGGTGAGGCGCAGGATCTTGCCGAGCGTGTTGTCCATCTCCTGCGCCGGGTCCATCTTCTGGCGGTCGCCGGAGCTGACGAAGAGGTGGTCGCCCTGGATGGCCATGCGGTGGGAGAAGTGGCCGTCGCCGTCCACCTTCGGGGTCTGGGCCCAGATCTTGGTCACGTTGCTCAGCGTGGCGGCGTCGACGTCGAGCGTGGCCGTGCCGATCACCGCGCCCGACCCGCCGTCACCACGCTCCACCCAGGAGAGGTAGACGGTGCCGTCGGTCTCGAACGTCGGCCCGGCGACGATGTCGCCGAAGCCGCCCTGGCCCGCGACGGCGACCTCAGGAACGCCGCTCACCTCGCGCACGGTGCCGTCCGGCGAGCGCAGCTTCAGCGCCCCGGTGCGCTCGGTGATGGCCAGGAGATCCGTGCCCGGCAGGAACTCCAACGCCCACGGGTTGGTGTAGGCCTCATGCTCCGTGACGGCGAACTCGTGGGTCTCGGGCACCGGCTCCGTCGACTCCGCGGTGGGCGATTCCGCGACGGTGGGCTCCGCCGCCGTGGACGACGCCTCGGGGGCGGCCGGTGACGGCGCGGACGGTGCGGAGGTGGTGAAGTTGGGGGAGGTGGCGGGAGTGGGCGCCGGGTCTCCCGGCCTGGGCTGCTCACCCGGGCCGGTGCAGGCGGCCAGCGTCAGTGCGGCAGTGAGGACAAGCGGTGCAAGTACTCGCATGCCACGACGCTACCAGCCGGTCCGGCGGGCGCGTCACACCCGCTGGGTCAGCTTGCGCCCAGCCGCATCCAGTGGTCGCCGCGGGCGCGCAGACCCAGCGTGAGAGCCCGCAACCCCATGAACCCGACGGCGAACGCGAGCCACAACCACGTGAGCCCTGGCACTCCGGCGTCGACGGTGAGCGCACCGAACGACAGGGGAGCGTAGCCCAGCAGCGTGATCACCCCGGCGATGGCCAGGTAGCGGCCGTCCCCGGCGCCGATCAGCACGCCGTCGAGGAGGAACACGTAACCGGCCAGCGGGAGCGTGACGGCGATCAGGACCAGCAGCCAGGCGACGAGCGTGCGGACCGCGTCGTCCGGTGCGAAGAACGCCGCCACCGGTTCCCGGACGAGCAGCACGAGCACGCCGATCACTGCGCCGCCGCCCACGGACCACCAGGTCATGAGGCGGGTGGAGTCGCGGGCCTCCTTCGGGTTGGCCGCCCCCAGCGCCGTGCCGATGATGGTCTGCCCGGCGATGGCGAGCGCGTCGAGGGCGTAGGAGAGCAGACCCCACACCTGCATCACGACGTGGTGCGCGGCCAGTCCGGCCGTGCCCTGCCGGGCGGCGATGTAGGTGGTGATGAGGAGCGCGATGCGCAGGGTGACGGTGCGCAGCAACAGCGGGACGCCGACAGCGAGGCTGCTCATCATCTCCGTCCACGACGGGCGGAGCCTCGCCCCTGCGGCGCGGGCCTTGCGCGCGACGAGCAGGGCCGCCGTCGCGCCCAGCGCGGTTTCTGCCAGCGCGGTGCCGAGGCCTGCGCCGCCGATGCCCATCTGGAGGCCGACGACGAGCGCCACGTTGAGCACCAGGTTGAGCGCCGCGCTGCTGATGGACAGCACCAGCGGGGTGCGGGGGTCCGCGAGCCCGCGGAAGGTGCCGGTGGCGGCGAGCATCACGAGCATGCCCGGCAACCCGGGGAGGGACCAGCGCAGGTACTCCACCGCCTGGGTGTGCACGTCGCCCGTCGCCCCCAGCGCGGTGGCCAGCAACGGCGAGGCGATCCAGACGAGTGCGCCCACCGTCGCCCCGATGAGGCCGGCCAGCCACATGGCCTGGACGCCCAGCTCGATGCCCCGGCCGCGGTGACCGGCGCCGATCTGGCGCGCCACCACGGACGTCGAGCCGTAGGCGAGGAAGATCATCAGGCCGGTGGCCGTGGTGAGCAGGCCGGAACCGATGCCGAGGCCGGCGAGCGGAACGGTGCCGAGGTGGCCCACGATCCAGGTGTCCGCCAGCATCATCAACGGCTGGGCGACCAGCGCGGCGAAGGCGGGCACCGCTAGGGCGAGGACACGTCGGCTCAAACTCATGGCGGGGGCGAGTCTATGCCCCTGTCACGGCGCCTCATCTCCGGCGCCTGCCCGTTGGGACCGGCGGTTCAGTACCCGCGTTTGGTGTTCCAGTCCCAGATGTACCAGGCGTAGATGATGTTGCCGATGCCGCCGGTGAGGAAGAACAGGAGCAGGTGCACCCAGAACGAGTTGTACTTGCGGTACATAGCGACGGGCCCGCTCTGGTTGACGAACACCTGCTGGACCGGGGCCATGGGTTGGTGCGCGTACATGGGCGGCGGGTAGGGCGGCGGCATCTGCGGCGGGCCGTAGGGCGAGGGCGGCAGGTGGGGCGCGGCGTAGGGCGGCGGTGGGGGAGTCTGCAGCGGGGCCGGCGACGGGACCGCGGGCAGGCTTGACGCGGGGCCGGGCTTGGGTGCGGGCAGATCCAAGAAGAGCGAGGCCAGTTCCCCGAGCGTGCGGGCCGTCAGCGCGTTGCCGATCCGTTCGTTGAACTCCTCGGAGCTGAGCCTGCCCTGCTCGGCATGGGTCTGGAGGAACCCGACGGCCTCGTTGCGTTCCAGGTCTCCGATGCGGAGCTGCAGGTTGTCCATGACCTCAGGCTAGCTGCGTAGGGCGACAAAATCCCCGCGCCCTACGGACCGCTCACCATCCCCGGCCCCGGGGGCCGGGCGAGTCCTCCATGGTGTCGTCGGTGAAGGGCAGCGCCCCGCCGGGCCAGCGCTGCGCCGCGTGCCCTGTGACCCAGCGGTAGCCGAGCGACAAAATCCCCGCGCCCCACGGACCGCTCACCATCCCCGGCCCCGGGGGCCGGGCGAGTCCTCCATGGTGTCGTCGGTGAAGGGCAGCGCCCCGCCGGGCCAGCGCTGCGCCGCGTGCCCCGTGACCCAGCGGTAGCCGAAGAGCCGGCGCCCGGATTCACGCTCGATCGGCCCGGTGTCGGGCTTGGTGTCGGACGCCAACATCAGCAGGTTCCCGAAGCGTCGGCCCTTGTAGACGTCGTTCTCCATCCCGATCATCGAATGCTTCCACCGTTGGTTGAGCCCGCCGGCGAGCTTCCGGGCCCACTCGAAGGGCGCCTTGTCGGTGATGTTGAAGATGACGACGGCGTCGCCCCTGCCGATGCGCCGCAGGTCGTCCAGCGCCTGTTGGGTCACCAGGTCTCCCGGCACCACGAGTTCCTTGAAGGCATCGACGATGATGACGTCGGCCCACTGCGAGGGCATCGCGGCCAACCCGGTGCGGCCGTCGACGTCGCGCACCTTGATCCCGGAACGGGTGGGCAGCGGGATCTTGCGCCGCACCTCCTCGGTGAGCTCGACGTCGGGCTCGCACACCACCTGGGCAGTCTCCGGCCGACGGTGGGCCACCCAGCGCGGGATGGTCATGCCGGCGCCGCCGATGTGAACGACGCGGAGCCGCTGGTCCGCAGGCGCCCGAAAGGCCGAGTGCTCCAGCAGCAGGGAGATGTGCGCCACGTACTCGAACAGGAGCAGATCCGGCTGGTACGGATCCACGTAGGACTGCGACGTGGGGCCGAACCGGACGTAGTACGCCCCCATCGTTTCGGGGTCGGGAAAGAGTCGGTCAGCCACCTGGAGAGCCTAGCCAAACCTCAGCGGCGGCGCTGCAGGCAAGGGCTGGAGGGGCCTCCCTGAGGCGGATCCTGTCCACCGGTATACCGTTTTCCCTGCCCGTTACCTACGGTGCCGTAGGCTAGGGGGCATGACCACAACGGGGGTCATCGCCCCTCAGCCCCAGGCCACGTCGGTCGCGAAGCGCGTTCTCGGCGGTGTACGTAAGGGCGCCCGCAGGGTTGCGGAGGCCATCGCCACCCCGCTTCTCCCCGAAGACTTCCTCGACCTCATCAGCCCACTGGGCTCCGGTGCCGAACTCCGCGGCCGGGTGCTGGGCGTCCGCGCCGAAGGCCCCAACGCCACCACCGTCACCATCCGTCCCGGCAGGGGTTGGCGCCCCCACACGCCCGGTCAGTACGTCCGCATCGGCTTCGACGTGGACGGCGTGCGCCTGTGGCGCGCGTACTCCCTGACCAGCCCCGTGAATGCGGACACCTTCACCATCACGGCACGCGCCATCCCGGACGGCAAGGTCAGCAACTTCGTCCGCAGCCTCGCCCCGGGCACGCTGCTCCACCTGGACCAGGCCGAAGGCCTCTTCACGCTGCCCACGCCCACCCCGCCCGCAGCGCTGTTCCTGACGGCGGGCTCCGGCATCACGCCCATCATGGGCATGCTGCGCAACGACCCCCTGCCGGCGGATGTGGTCATCGTGCACTCCGCCCCCCGCGAGGCCGAGGCGCTGTTCCTCCCTGAGCTGCGTCGCCTCGAGGCGGCCGGCCGCCTGCGGCTGGTCACCCGCTTCACCGCCGTCGACGGCATCCTCACGCCGGACCAACTCGACTCGGTGGTCCCTGACTGGCGCAGCCGCGACACCTGGGCCTGCGGCCCTGCCGCCATGCTCGACGACGCGGAGGCCCACTGGGCCGCCGAAGGCCTGGGGGAGCGGTTGCACACCGAACGCTTCCGCGCGGCCATCATCGCCGTCGGCGACGGTGGCGCGGTGACGTTCGACACCTCCGGGGTGACGGTGGACGCCGACGCCGCCACCACCCTGCTCGACGCCGGCGAGAGCGCCGGTGTCCTGATGCCCTCCGGATGCCGGATGGGTATCTGCTTCAACTGCGTGTTGCCGCTCACCGGCGGCAGCATCCGCGACCTACGCACCGGGGACGTCACCACGGCTGATCCGCAAGACCCTGTACTCGTCCAGACCTGCGTATCGGCCGCGGCCGGACCCTGTCACCTCACCGTTTAGGACATGCCATGACAGCAACTACGGAAGTTCGCTCCAACCGCATCACCGCCAGCACACCGCAACAGCGTGCCGAGACCTCGTCGACGGGGCGGCGCAACCCCATCGCCCATCTCAGCCCGGCAGACATCGAGGCCATCGGCCGCGAGCTCGACGAGCTCCGCGACGAGGTGCTCAACAGCCGCGGCGCCAACGACGCCGACTACATCCGCGGCGTCATCCGGCTTCAGCGCATGCTGGAGGCGGGCAGCCGCGTGATGCTGCTGTTCTCGAAGTTCCCGCCGGCGTTCATCGCGGGCACCGCGGGGCTGACGTTCGCCAAGATCATCGAGAACACCGAGATCGGCCACAACATCCTCCACGGGCAGTGGGACTGGATGCGCGACAAGAAGATCCACTCCAGCACGTGGGAATGGGATTTCGCGTCGCCGGCGGACCAGTGGAAGCGCTCGCACAACGTCGAGCACCACACCTACACCAACGTGGTCGGCATGGACAACGACCTGGGCTACAACATCATGCGGGTGGACTCCGGCCAGGAATGGGAGCTCAAGCACCTGTTCCAGTCCGTGACGAATTTCTTCACCATGCTGTTCTTCGAGTACGGCATCGCCGCCTACGACATGCAGATCAAGGAGTGGAAGGACGGCAAGCGGTCCACGGCTGAGTTCAAGGCCGACCTGACCGCCACGCTGAAGAAGATCGGCAAGCAGTTCAGCAAGGACTACGTGGTGCACCCGCTGCTGTCGGGTCCGTCGGCGTTGCCCACGCTGGCCGCCAACGTGATCGCCAACACCCTGCGCAACATCTGGACCCACTCGGTGATCCTGTGCGGGCACCTGCCTGAGGGCGTCGAGACGTTCGAGACGGAATCCATCGAGGGCGAGACCCGGGGCGAGTGGTACCTGCGGCAGATGCTCGGCTCCGCCAACATCACCGGCTCGAGGGTGATGCACCTGATGACCGGGCACCTCTCGCACCAGATCGAGCACCACCTGTTCCCGGACATGCCCAGCAACCGGTACCCGCAGATCGCGCCGCGGATCCAGGAACTGATGGAGCGCCACAACCTGCGCTACGTCTCCGGGCCCCTGTACAAGCAGGTGTTCTCTGCCTGGCGCACGGTGCTGCGCCATTCGCTGCCGGACAAGCGCGAGGGTTCGAGCCGGCTGCGCGAGGTGGCCGGCGCCGCACGCGACGCAGTCGGTGAGGTCGTTCGCAACACGCGCGGCATGTGGCTGCCCCGGCGGGCCGCCGTCGCGTCGTAGGCGACTATCCTGTGCTCCGACCGCCGTTGAGGGCATAGGAGGTGCGCGTCGTGCGGGAAGACCGGCCAAGTAGCCACCAGCAGTTGGGGCGAACCTTCATCACGCAGCAACGCGTGATCGCCATGCTGAGCTTCTTCCTGCCGGTGTCGCTCATCGGTTGGAGCCTGATCAGCGGCGAAGGCCTCCGCGGCAGCATCTCGGAGTACTACTACACGCCGATGCGCGACGTGTTCGTCGGCACGCTGTGCGCGCTGGCCCTGTTCCTCTGGTCCTACCGCGGCTACCACCCCACCAACCCGGAGCTGCGGGCCGATCGGATCGTGGCCAAGGTGGCCTCGATCGCCGCGGCCCTCGTCGCGCTGGCCCCGCTCCAGCCGCGGCAGGCGGAGTGGGACTGCACGGTGCTGCAATGCGTGTTCGGGGTGGGCACCACCTACTGGCTGCACAATGTCGCCGCTTCGGTGTTCCTGCTGGCGCTGGCGACCTTCTGCCTGATCCTGTTCCCCCTGAGCGCCATCCCGGAGCATGACCTGGGACCCCGCCTGGTGGCCTACGGCATCAGCGGCGCCACCATCGTGATCTCGGTGCTCCTGATGGTGCTGTGGACGTTCCTGCCCGTGGAGATCTACTTCATGCTGGGCCGCTACAAGCCCATCCTGATGTTGGAGACGATCGCGATGGTGGCCTTCGCGTGGAGCTGGTTCCTGCGGAGCCGCGCCGTCGAGCACGCCGCGCTCGCCCGGTTCAGGCCGCCCGAAGAGGTGGCGGCCTGACCCCGTCGTCGTCGCGGCGCGAACGGGGCGGCGTCAGTCGCCCTCGGCGTCCTGCCTCGGCACGAAGCTGAGCACGCCGCAGTCGTGGCACCGGACGGCGTCGCCGTCGAGCAGCGCCTGCACGCCCACCTGCTTCTTCCACTCCAGGTACCGCGCGCGGTCCAGGTGCGCCACCTGGGCGGGGTCGATGACCTCCACCTGGTAGCTGTCGCACTCCGGGCATTGGGGCGTGGCGTCGAGCCACTGCACCTCGAAGTCGTCTCCCATGAGGCTGAAGTTGCCGCATTCCGGGCAGTCCCAGCACATGAGGATGGTTTCCGGGTCGATGTCGTAGCGATTCACCAGATCATCGAACGACTGGGGGTCCACCGCCCGAAGGTCCGTCGGGTCCAGCCAGGTGACCGGTGCCTCGCAGTAGTCGCAGACCTTCTCCGACATCAGCTGCAGGATCTTCTGCGCCTCTTCGTCGTCCTCCAGGGAGCGCAGGAATTCCTCGTCGACGACGACCTCCTCGTCGGCGACCGGGGGATCTGTGGGTTCAATCGTGGCCATGGGTCAGTCCTCTCAGTGCTGGTCGCGCTGACGGGCCTGTTCCTTCAGCACCTTCTGGTGCGTCTCGCGCTCGTCGACGAGCCAGCCCGGCGGGTTGGCCAGCAGCTCGCCGATCTCATCGCCGGTCAGCGCCTCCTTCACGCCGGAGCGGGCGAGGCCCGACTTCGAGACCCCCAGCTTCTGCGCGACGACGTCGCGGGGGAACGGGCCGTTGCGGCGCAGCTCCACCAACCACTCCGGCGGGTCGTCACGGAGCGCGTCGACCTCTTCGCGGGTGATGGGGGTGGTGCGGAAGTCCTCGGGCGCGGCGGGCAGGTAGATGCCCAGTTTGGCCGCTGCGGTGATCGGCTTCATCGTCTGGCTCATGCCCGAAGCGTAGCCCTGCAGTAGCCTCAACGCATGACAGCAGCAGACGACGGCGGCCTGCGCATCGGCTTCGTGCCGGGCGTCACGCTCACCAAATGGCGCCGCATCTGGGGCGAGCGGTTCCGCGAACCGCTGGAGGTGACGGAGATCACTGAGGCGGAGCAGCGGCGCGCCGTGGTCGCCGGCGACGTCGACCTGTGTTTCGTGCGGCTGCCCATCGACAAGAACGGGCTGCACGTCATCCCGCTCTACGAGGAACAGCCCGTGCTGTGGTTGAGCAAGGACCACCTCCTGGCGGCGCTGGACGAGGTCACCGCCGAGGACCTGGCGGAGGACGGCACGCGGGTGATTCACGACGCGGAGCCGGAGAGCGTCGACCTCGCCGCCTACTCCGCCGCCGTGCTCCGGGTGCCGATGTCGATCGCGCGCTCCGGTAGCCGGAAGGACATGGTCTATCTCCCGGTCGTCGATGCGGAGCCGACCACGGTCGGGCTGGCCTGGCGGGTGGACAACGAGCACCCCCGGATCGAGGACTTCATCGGCGTGGTGCGCGGCCGCACGGTCAACAGCACGCGGACGGCCCAGGCCAAGGGGGAGAAGCCCCCGAAGGAGCAGCCGCGCGCGGCGAAGCCCCCGCAGCCGAAGGGTCGACGGAGCCCACGCCGCCGTTGACCGCGGAGGCTCGCCGCCCAGTGGTGTCCGCTGGGACGGGCTCAGGGACCGCGAGGCGGGGGCATCCTGCAAGAATGGGTCCGTGGCGACTCGGGTGATCAGGGAGAAGCGGGGCATCTCCCCGTTCCTGCTGCTCCTCGTGACCCTGCTCGTCGTGATCCTCGCGGTGGGCGGGTACGTCGGCTGGCAGGTCTGGGGGACCACTGCGTTCGCCCGTGACCGTGCCGTCGACGAGATCACCCGGCTCCGCACGGAATGGGACGCGCCGCTCCCTCCCGAATTGCTGCAGGAGGATCCCGCCGCCCCGCCGCTCATCGCGGAGCCCGGCATGCATGAAGCCAACTGGCTGCTGCGCATTCCGGCCTTCAGCGCGGAGTGGCCGATCATCGCCGGGGTCGAGCCCACGGATCTCAACCGGGGGGTCGGCTGGTACCCCGGCAGCGCGTTGCCCGGCCAGTTGGGCAACTTCGCACTGGCGGGCAACTGCGTGACGGAGGGCGAGCCCTTCCGCCGCCTCCTCGAGTTGCGGCAGGGCGACGACATCATCGTCGAGACCCGCACCGCCACCTTCACCTACGAGATCGTCTCGGCCCCCGCCGAGCTCACCGTCGGGGCTGACGACAACTGGGTCCTCGAGCCGGTCCCCGGCCACCCCGACGTCGTGCCCCACCAGGCGCTCATCACCCTCACCACCTGCGAGGATCTGTTCCCCACCCCGGACCGGGCCGTCGGCTTCGGCACCCTCAGCGACACGGAGAAGAAGACATCATGACCGACCGCACCGAACTCATCGAGCACGTCCAGAACCTCGCCGTCGTGCACGGCAAGGTCACCCTCGCCTCCGGCAAGGAGGCCGACTACTACGTCGACATGCGCCGCGTGACGCTCGACGGCGCGGCCGCCCCCGTCGTCGGCCGCGTGATGAACGACCTGGTCGCGGACCTCGACTTCGACGCCGTGGGCGGCCTCACGCTGGGCGCCGACCCTGTCGCCACCGCCATGCTCCACTCGAAGGCCGCAGCCGGCGGACGCCTGGACGTGTTCGTGGTGCGCAAGGAGAGCAAGTCGCACGGCATGCAGCGCCGGATCGAGGGCACCGAGGTCTCGGGCCGCCGGGTGCTGGTCGTCGAGGACACCTCCACGACGGGCGGCTCGGCCCTCACCGCAGTCGAGGCCGTGCGGGAGGCGGGCGCCGAGGTGGTGGCCGTGGCGGTGGTCGTCGACCGCGGCACCGGTGCGGCCGAGGCTGTCGCCGAAGCCGGGCTCGATTACCGCTACGCCCTCAACCTGGCCGACCTCGGCCTCTGACCCCCTTTTCGGGACCCCATCCAATTGCTCCGGTGAGACCCTGCCCGTGGCTTCGCGCCTGCGGTAGCGTGATTCCCGAAGATAGGAGAACTTCGTGGACACACTGCTGATCATCCTGGCCGTGCTGGTCGTCCTCGCCCTCGGCGTGGTCCTCTGGGGCGTTGCGGCCTACAACGGTTTCGTCAAGAGCCGCAACCTCATCCAGGAATCCTGGCGCCAGATCGACGTCGAACTCAATCGGCGCTATGAGCTGATCCCCAACCTGGTGGAGACGGTCCGCGGCTACGCGGCGCACGAGCGCAACACGCTCGAGCAGATCACCGCGCTGCGCAACCAGGCCCGTGCGCTCGCCGGCCAGAGCGGCGGCCAGCCCAGCCAAGAGCGCGCCGCCGTCGAATCCGAACTGACCCAGGCGGTGCACAACCTGCTGGTGTCGGTGGAGGCCTACCCGGATCTGAAGTCCAACCAGAACTTCATGCAGCTCCAGCGCGAACTGACGGACACGGAGGATCGCATCGCCGCCTCGCGTCGCTTCTACAACGCCAACGTGCGTGACTACAACACGCGCATCGAATCGGTGCCCAGCAACATCATCGCCGGGTTCGCGAAGTTCGAGAAGGCCACGTACTTCGAGGTCAACGACCCGATGGTCCGCCAGGCCCCCGACGTGAACTTCGGCGAGATCTCCCAGCGCCCCGCCGCCGCCCCCGAGCAGCAGCAGCAGATCGCGCCGCAGCAGCAGTACCAGCAGCCGGTCCAGCCGCCGCAGCAGCAGATCCAGCAGCCGCAGCAGCAGCCCGCGGAGCGGCCCCCGTTCGAGAACTGAGCGGCCGGTGAGCAGGCAGACGCCCCTTCGTCGTAGCGACGGAGGGGCGTCTTCCGCTTTCGGCTCTCCCGCCGTCGGCCCCGACCCACGTCGCGCCCGGCCGTCGGCCCCGAATCCAGATTCGGCGTCGTCCGCGACCTCAGATCTAGATTCGGCCCCCCACTCCACCCCACCCCAAATCCAGATCCAGCGTCATCAACCACCCCAAATCTGGATTCGGCGTCGTCCGCGACCTCAGATCTAGATTCGGGCCCCACGCCACCCCACCCCAAATCCAGATCCAGCGTCATCAACCACCGCAAATCTAGATTCAGCGTCATCAACCACCCCAGATCTTGATGTGGAGCCATCGCCCCAACCAGACGTCCCTCGTCAGCCAGGCGACACGCGGATGCCACTAGGCGTTTTGTTGAAAACCGCTCGATATAGTTGAAACCTCAACCAAAGACTGTTAGAGTTTCAACTACCACCCCGGAAAGGAAACAACATGTCACTCAACGAACTCCACGGCACCTTCGTCCTCGATCCCGCCCACACCACCTTCTCCTTCGTGACCCGCCACGCGATGGTCACCAAGGTCCGCGGCTCCTTCGAGAAGTTCGAGGGCCAGGCCGTCATCAACGCCGACGATGTGAAGGCCAGCACCCTCGAGGTCACCATCGACGCCGCGTCGATCAACACCCGCAACGCCGACCGCGACGGCCACGTCCGCTCCGCCGACTTCTTCGATGTCGAGAACTACCCCACCTGGACCTTCAAGGGCACCGACTTCTCCATCGAAGGCGACACCGTCAACGTGACCGGCGACCTCACCATCAAGGACGTCACCAAGTCCATCACCATCCCGCTGGAGTACCAGGGCTCGGCCCTCGACCCCTTCGGCAACACCCGCGTGGGCTTCGAAGGCTCCAAGCAGATCCAGCGCTCCGACTTCGGCCTGACCTGGAACGCAGCCCTCGAGACCGGTGGCTTCCTCGTCTCCGACAAGGTCGTCCTCGAGTTCGAGATCTCGGCCATCAAGCAGGCCTGATCTCCCCAGATCACCACAGGAACGCCCCGGTGACCACACCGGGGCGTTCTTCTGTCTCCGCTCAGGGGAGCGGGTCAGGAACCGTAGCCGAGCGACTCGTATTCGGGGTGCTTGGCCATCCAACTCTTGACGAACGGGCAGATCGGCAACACCTTGCGGTCGCCGGCCCCGCGCACGTCGTCGAGGGCGCCGCGGACGAGGGTGGAGCCCAGGCCCTTGCCCTCGAAGGCGGGGTCGATCTCCGTGTGGGTGAACGTGATGAGCTCGTTGCTCAGGATGTAGTCGGCGAAACCGGCGAGGTCGTCGCCCAGCCGGATCTCGTAGCGGTTCTGCTCGGGATTGTTGGTTACGGTGGCTTTTTCGGTCATGTGTCGACGATACGTCCACCTGACATACTGGAGCGCATGCCATGCTGTGACACATCGGAGGGGTCCCAACGTCTGCCTCTCAGAGGTAAACCGAGATGACCCCTGTTGTATCCCTGCTCGTAGGCGTCCTGGTCGTGCTCCTGATCACGGTCGCCACCGGCTATTTCGTGGCGCAGGAGTTCGCCTACGTCGCCGTTGACCGGTCCAAGTTGGGCAGCCGCGCCAAGGCCGGCGACGACCGCGCGGCCCGCACCCTCGAGATCACCCGCCGCACCTCGTTCATGCTCTCCGGCGCCCAGCTGGGCATCACCGTCACGGGACTGCTCGTCGGGTACGTCGCGGAGCCGCTGATCGGCCAGGCCATCGGCTCCCTGCTCGACGGCGGGGCGCTCACCGCGGTCAGCGTGGCCATCGGCGGATTCGTCGCCATCGGGTTCTCCACGTTCGTGCAGATGCTGATCGGCGAGCTGTTCCCCAAGAACTACGCCATCGCCCGCTCGACGGTGGTGGCGGACGCGCTGACGCCGTCGACGCGCATCTACCTGGCCGTGTTCGGCCCCATCATCTGGGTCTTCGACAAGGCCGCCGAACTGCTGCTCCGCGCGCTGCGGATCGAGCCCGTGCACGACGTCGAGTCGGCCGCGTCGGCCACAGATCTCGAGCGCGTCGTCGCCGCCTCGCGCGAATCCGGCACGCTGTCGCCTCAGCTGGCGCACATCCTGGACCGGATCCTCGACTTCCCCCGCCGCGACCTCGACCACGCCATGAACCCCCGCGTGCACGTCGACGTGGTGCGCGCCGACGCCACCATCGGCGAGGTGCGCAACCTCATGGCCACCGGCCACACCCGCTACCCCGTGGTGGACGAGCATGATTCGGTGATCGGGGTGGTCCAGTTGGCAGATGTGCTGCGCACCGGCCGCGCCCTCGACGAGCCCGTGCTGCGCATCGCCCGCGAGCCCTTCCGGCTGCCGGACCTCACCAAGCTGCCGGACGCCGAGAACCAGCTGCGCGCCGCCGGCGAGCAGATGGCCTGCATCATCGACGAGTTCGGCGTCTTCGTGGGCGTCGTGACCCTCGAGGACCTGGCCGAGGAGGTCATCGGCGAGCTGACCGACGAGCACGACCCCGACAACCCCGATTACCTCCCGCAGTCCGACGACGGCGTCTGGGTCATGCCCGGCGACGTCCACGTGGACGAGGTGGAGCGCGCCATCGGACTCAAGCTCCCCGGCGGCGACTTCGAGACCATCTCCGGCCTCATCATCCACTCCCTGGGGGACCTGCCGGAGGAGGGCGCCGTCGTGAACCTCGTGCTGGAGCCGACGGCGGCGCAGCGTGCCATCGACTCCCACTCCCCGGCGCACCTCGTGCGCATCGAGGTGCTGGCCGTGGAGCGCCACGTGGCCTCCCGCGTGCGGATCTCGCTGCCTGAACTGGGGGAGCAGAAATGACGTTGCTCGAGACAGGCATGAGCGGCTGGACCGTCACCCTCTGGACCGTGCTGATCATCGTGCTGAGCGCGTTCTTCGTCGCCGTCGAATTTGCGCTGATGGCCGCCAAGCCGCACCGGCTGGAGGAGCGGGCGGGCACATTCGCCGGCCGTGCCGCCATCAAGAGTTCGCATGAACTCACCCTGGTGCTGGCCGGCTCCCAACTGGGCATCACGGTGTGCACGCTGGCGCTCGGCGCCATCACCAAGCCCGCCGTGCACCACGCGCTGACCCCGCTGTTGGAGGTCACCGGGCTGCCCGCCGCCGTCGCCGACGTCGCGTCGTTCGTGCTGGCGCTGATCATCGTCACGTTCCTCCACCTGGTGGTCGGGGAGATGGCCCCCAAGTCCTGGGCCATCGCGCACCCCGAGGAATCCTCGGTGCTGCTGGCGGTGCCGATGCGGGCCTTCATGTTCGTGGTCCGCCCCATCCTCAAGGCGATGAACGCGATGGCCAACTGGCTGGTCCGCAAGGCCGGCGCGGAGCCCGTCGACGGGCTGTCGGCCACGCAGGACGTCGCCGGCCTGCGTCACCTGGTGGAGCATTCCGCCAACGTCGGCGCCCTGGAGGCCAGCTTCCAGTCGTCGATCACGTCCGTGCTGACCCTGCGCGAGCGCCAGGTGCGCGAACTGGTGCCGGAGGGGCAGGAACTGGCCGCCATCCCGGTGACCGGCACCCTGGCGGACGTGCAGACGGTGACGCGCAACCACGGCCACATGCGGGTGCTCGTCCGCGACGGTGGAACCACCGTCGGCATCGTGCACGTCCGCGACACCCTGGACGAGCCGGACCTGTCGCGCCCCGCGATGGACCTGGCCCGCCCGCCCGTACGGCTGCCCGCGGACACCGGTGTCGCCACCGCGCTCAACCAGCTGCGCCTGGCCCGCACCCAGATCGCCGTGGTGACCGACGGCGACCTCGAGATCGGCATCGTCACCCTCAGCGACGTGCTGCCCGGGCTGATGCCCACGGGCATCGTCCAATCCGTCGATGCGGGCTGAGCCGCTATCCTGCCGGGCATGACCGACGAGCCCCACGACCCCACTGCGCCAACCGTGGGAGTGGGGCCGCACCCGGAGCCGTGGCCGGACGACGAGCGCCTCGACGCGGAACTGCTGCGCGACGGCGACCGCCGCAACGTCATCGACCGGTACCGGTACTGGAAGCTCGAGGCCATCGTCGCCGATCTTGACCGCACCCGCTCCCGGCTGCACGTGGCCATTCAGAACTGGGAGCACGACTTCAACATCGGCTCCATCGTGCGCACCGCCAACGCGTTCAACGTGGCGGCCGTTCACATCGTCGGGAAGCGACGGTGGAACCGACGCGGCGCGATGGTCACGGACCGCTACCTCCACGTCCACCACCACGAGGACGAGGCGTCGCTGCTGGCCTTCCTCGCGGAGCGCGGCGTCACGGCTGTGGGCGTCGACAACCTGCCCGGTTCCGTGCCCCTGGAGACGGCGGAACTCCCCGCCGACTGCTGCCTCGTCTTCGGCTCCGAGGGCCCCGGCCTGACGGAGGCGATGGTGGCGGGCTGCGAGCAGTTGGTGGCCATCACGCAGCACGGCTCCACCCGCTCGATGAACGCCGGGGCGGCCGCGGCGATCGCGATGTACCACTGGAGTTGCAGCACGGGCCGGCCTCAACCGGGGTGGCGCTAGCATGACCTCCATGCAGCAGCAGGGACAGCGATTCGCGGCCGGGCTGACGCCACTGCCCACGGCGGCACGCGTCACGAGAGCGCGGAGCACCCTGCGGTGGCGCGTGATCTCGACGGTGGTTTCGCTCGTTCTGCTGGTGGTGTTCTGGTTCTTCTTCGGCCGCGACTGGTCGCTGGGCTGGACCATCGGCATCGCCGCCCTGTGGCTTGTGTCGACGGTGTTCTGGCTCGTGCTGTCGGCCGTCGGGCTGAGCAACGCCAAGAAGGATCTGGCCGCCATCACCGACGGAGTGGCGTTCTATCTGGACCCCAAGGGCGTCGAATTCGTCCACCCCACCGCAGTGACGGTGCCGTGGGCCGAGGTGACGGCGCTGAAGCTCGCAGGCCACAACTTCGGCGCCGGGCCCAACCTCGTCGTCGAGGCCAACGGCCAACTGGCGGCCAAGGTGCCCGTGACGTTCCTCGACGCCGCCCCGGCGGTCATCGACTCCGCCGCCCAGGCGTACTCGCTGGGCCGGGTGCGCCTCGACACCACGGCGCTCGACAACCTGCTCTGACCCTCCGACACGATCCCAGCGCCCCGGGAATGTCCGGGGCTACAACCCGGACCCAGACGGTGTGGTATTCAGCCGACGCGATAGGCTGGGCGGGAACCAGCTTTCATCGAGAAAAAAGGGGCTCCCATGCCAGTTGCAACTCCTGAGGTCTACACGGAGATGCTCGACCGGGCCAAGGCGGGCAAGTTCGCCTACCCGGCCATCAACGTCTCCTCTTCGCAGACCCTCAACGCCGCTCTCCAGGGCTTCGCCGAAGCAGGCTCGGACGGCATTCTGCAGGTCTCCACCGGCGGCGCCGAGTACTTCTCCGGCCCCACCATCAAGGACAAGATCGCCGGCGCAGCCGCTTTCGCGGCCTACGCCCAGGAAGTCGCCAAGAACTACCCTGTCAACGTGGCTCTCCACACGGACCACTGCCCGAAGGACAAGCTGGACAGCTTCGTGCGTCCGCTGCTCGCCATCTCGGAAGAGCGCGTCGCCCGCGGCGAACTGCCGCTGTTCCAGTCGCACATGTGGGACGGTTCCGCTGTTCCCATGGAGGAGAACCTGCAGATCGCTGCTGAGCTCCTCGAGCGTTGCGCCAAGGCCAACATCGTCCTCGAGATCGAGGTCGGCGTCGTCGGCGGCGAAGAGGACGGCGTCGAAGCCGCCATCAACGAGAAGCTCTACACCACCGTTGAAGACGGCCTGCGCACCATCGAGGTCCTCGGCCTCGGCGAGAAGGGCCGCTACATGACGGCCCTCACCTTCGGCAACGTGCACGGCGTGTACAAGCCGGGTGCCGTCAAGCTGCGCCCGGAGCTCCTCAAGGAGATCCAGGACGCCGTCGGCGCCAAGTACGGCAAGGAGAAGCCGTTCGACCTCGTGTTCCACGGCGGTTCCGGCTCCACCGCGCAGGAGATTTCCGACGCGGTTGACCACGGTGTCATCAAGATGAACATCGACACCGACACCCAGTACGCCTTCACCCGCCCGGTCGTCACGCACATGTTCAAGAACTACGACGGTGTGCTGAAGATCGACGGTGAGGTCGGCAACAAGAAGCTGTACGACCCCCGCGCCTGGGGCAAGGCAGCCGAGGCCGGCATGGCCGCCCGCGTCGTGGAGGCCTGCCAGCAGCTCCGCTCCGCCGGCCAGTCGTCCAAGTGACGCCTCGCTGACGCACTGAACAGAACTGCGGCCGGTCCCCTGGGGGGCCG
The DNA here is from genome assembly GCF_054552775.1 of Tessaracoccus zhenghani. NCBI lineage: Bacteria > Bacillati > Actinomycetota > Actinomycetes > Propionibacteriales > Propionibacteriaceae > Tessaracoccus > Tessaracoccus zhenghani. The sequence continues at coordinate 2,757,473 of NZ_CM137275.1, forward strand.
GCCGCAGTTGTTTTCGTCAGGTCAGCGGAACCGGACGATGTTGTTGAGGATCTCCTTCGTCACCCAGGTGTACTGGGTGCCGCCGGCCGCCGTGGGCAGTGCCGCGATCACGCTGGCGCTCAGGTAGGTGCGGCAGCCGCCGCGGCCCGTGGCGGCGGTGTCGCACTCGGTGCGCCACCTGCGGCCGTCGGCCGATGTCCAGGCGCCGTTGCGGGCCAACGGGTTCGTGCCCCACTGGGCGCGCGTCATCCGCGGCAGGTAGGTGAGGTTGTTGAACACCCAGCCGTTCGTCTGGGTGAACACACCCGCCTTGGCGGTGACGGTGGTGGCCATGATCATCGTGCGGCAGCGCACCGTCTGCGAGTACGGCTCGCAGGCCGTGAACCATTGGCGCCCGTTGACCATGTGCAGCCCGGGCGTGTTGTACACGTCCCGCACCTCGGGCTTCGGGGCCGCGGTGGTGGGCTTCTTCGTGGGCGTGGGGCTGGGCTCCGGCTCCTCGGTGGGCTCGTCGAGCCACTGGAACGCGGGCGAGGTCCACACCTCGGTCCTGGCCGGGAGGTCCGAGTTGGTCACCCGGATCCGCAGCACGTACTGGCCCTGCGGGGCCGGCACGAGTTCGCCGTCGGCATCGATCAGCAGGCCGTCCCACGCCGCGGAGTTGCCGTCGGGGGAGCGCCACGGCGTGCGCTCGGTGTACACCTCCTGGGCGCTGGCCTCGATCGGCGCTCCGGCAGCATCCACGGCGAGCACCGACAAGGTCACCGACGACGCCGGGGTGGCCAGCAGGAAACCGACCGCGGGCAGCGCCCATTCGTTGTAGGGCATGGGTTCCTCCACCGGGCTGAACGACGGCGTCATGTCGACGCACAGTCGCCCCTCCCGCTGGAGGCAGTCCCACAGCACGCCCAGGAAGGGCGGGGACTGGCTGTCGTCGCCCAGCACCAGCGGCGCGGCGCTGTAGTCGCCCTTCATGCCGGCGAAGGGGACCTGGATGGAGTGGCCCTCCGTCGTGAACCGGAGGTAGCCGCTGTAGATGGCGGTCTCGGCCGCGGCCTCCGGGGCGTCGATGGTCACGTCCACGGTGGCGCTGCCGCCCGCCGGCACGGTGATCGTCGGCGACGAGAAGGTCACCTGGGCCTGTTCCTGCGTGAAGTCCGGCCGGTTCTGCAACCTGGATTCCCCCCAGGCGACAGACGTGGTCACGGCGTCCTGATGCGTGGCGGTCCACGTCACCGCGGCGTCCGTGGCGTTGGTCAGGGTGAGCGTCTGGCGGAACGGGCCGTCGGCCGACTGACCGGTGGCGAGCTTCGACGGCGTGACCAGGTGTTGCTGCGTGATCGCCCGGTCCACATGGATCAGGCCCGCCCCCTGCCGGTGCGCGCCGTCGAGCACGCCGGATTCCGGCATGAAGGAGAAGGCGGCAGGGGTCGCGGTGTTCTGCAGCCTCGTGCGGACCTCGGCGGGAGTGGCGGCGGGGTCGCCCTGCAGTAGCAGCGCGGCAGCGCCCGCCACGTGCGGCGACGCCATCGACGTGCCGGACATCAGGGCGTGGCCGCCCATCGCCAACGGCATCGTCGAGTAGACGTTGCCGCCCGGCGCCCCGAGATCCGGCTTGAGGCCGAGTTCGGCATCGAGGCCCCACGAGGTGAACACCGAGGCCAGGCCTGGGGTGTAGGGGTTGGGGTCGTCGATGAAGGTACCCGGCACCGTGACCGTGACCGGACCCTGCTCAAGCGCCGCCTGCACCTGGCGTCCCGCGTCGGAGAGGATGCCGATGACGGGCGCGCCGTCGCTCCACACCCAGTCCCAGAAGTACTGCTTGTGCAGCACGACGCCGATCGCGCCGGACTGGAGCGCGAGCTGGGTGCGTCGTTCGATGTCGCAGCCGCCGTCGCCGGAGAAGAACGCCACCTTCCCGGCCAGCGTCGGGTCCGGCTTGCACTGCAGGGGGTCGCTGAAGGTGGCCAGTTCGCCGGTGAAGCCCGTCGGCACCGGGGCCTCGGACACCACGGTGTAGCCGGAGCGGATGGCCTCGCCCGCGGCGGGAGTGAAGACCACCTCGGGGGTGGAGATGCTGGTGGCGTCGAACGAGGCCACGGAGATCGCCTTGGCGGCCACAGACGGGGCGCGCAGCGTCTGGGTGCCGAACTCGCCCTCGTTGCCGGCGGCGACCACCAGCACCACGCCGGCGTCGACCATGCGGTCACCGGCCTGCGAGAGCGGGTGGTTCGCTGAGCTCTGCAGCGGCCAGCCCAGGCTCATGTTGACCACGTCCATGCCGTCGGCGGTGGCGCGCTCCATGGCGTCGAGCACGATGGCCATGGTGGTGTCGCCGCTGCAGGTCAGCACCTTGTAGGCGCCGAGGGTGGCTTCGGGGGCGACGCCCACCACGTCGCCGGCGCCGCCGACGGTGCCCGCCACGTGCGTGCCGTGGCCCAGGCAGTCCATGGGGTCGCCGTCGGGCGTGATCTCGCCCACCTCGCCGAACTCATCGGGGAAGGACGTCCAGTCGTCGCCGATGAAGTCCCAGCCGTAGGCCACGCGCTCGGTGGGGAACGTGGTGGTCTCCGAACCGGTGCCGCCCAGGTCGGGGTGCGCGTAGTCGATGCCGGAGTCGATGATGCCCACCTTGACGCCCCTGCCGGTGGCGCCGAGCTCGCTCTGGGCGCGGTCCGCGCCGATCATGGCGAGCGTCGGCCTGGTGGCGGAACCCTCGGCCGACGGAGGGGCGGCCGGCACCCGCATCGCCAGCACCGGGTGCACGGATTTCACCGAACGCAGCCCGGCCAACTTCCGGGCCTGGGCGTCGTCGGCCTTCACGGTCACGCCGTTGAACAGCCGCGTGTAGATGCGGCCCACCTCCGCGGGCAGGCTCGCGGCACGCGCCTCGGCGGTGAAATCCGAGCGGTTGCGTTGGAGCTGGGTCTGCCGGCCGCCGGAGGCGGTGGGCTGGGAGCGGAACTCGACGAACCATTCGCCGGTGGGCCTGGTCCTCCCCAGGTCTGCGGCCGGGTTGGTCACGTAGTCGGCGAGGTTGCCGAGGTTGACGGGCGCGGGGGCCTCGTCGTCGGCGCGCGACACCGCGGGGGAGAGTGCGAGAGCAGCGACGACGAGCGAAGTCATCGCCGTGCGCCACCAACGTTGCTGGAACATGGCGTCCTTCCGTTGCCAAGAGATGAGCACAACCTACTGGTCCGCGGCCCCCCTCGTCTCCGCCCCAGGTCTAAGGAGGGCCCGGCGCCCATGGGGTGACGCGAAAAGGGGCCCGGCGACCGTGCCGCCGGGCCCCCTCGGGGTGCTTCAGGTGCCGCTGGTCAGTTCTTGAAGCGGACCATGTTGTTGAGGATCTCCTTCGTGACCCAGCGGTAGGCGTAGCCACCGTCAGCCGCCGGGTAGGCCTCGATCACGCTGGCGGTGATGTAGGAGCGGCAGCCGCCGCGCCCCGTCGTCGCCGTGTCGCATTCGGTGCGCCACGTGCGGCCGTCGGTGCCCTTCCAGGTGCCGTTGACGGCCAGCGGGTTGGTGCCCCACTGCGCCCGCGTCATGTGCGGGAGGTAGGTGAGGTTGTTGAACGCCCACCCGCTGCGCGGCACGAACGAGCCGTCGTCGGCCTGGATCACAGTGGTGGCCCAGATCATCGTGCGGCACCGCACGGTCTGCGAGTAGTCCTCGCAGGCCGTGAACCACTTGCGGCCGTTGACCTCGTGCATGCCCGGCGTGTTGTACACGTCGGCCGGCAGCTCGGCCGCAGGCGACTTCGTGACGGTCACCGTCGGCTTCGCCACCGGCACCGTGGGCGACTTCGACGGCGTGGGCGTGGGCGACGCCACCGGCGTGTTCTTCCAGCCGAAGGCCGCCGACGTCCAGCTCTGGCTGCCGCCGTCGCCGTCCGCCGCGACGCCCGTGACCTGGATCACGTAGTTGCCGGGCGTGGCCGGGACGAGCAGGCCGGCGTCGTTGGGCAGCTGGCCGTTCCACGTGTACAGCGACTCGAATTCGGAGCGTCCCAGGTGGTCGAAGCTGAGCACCGTGGCGCGGCTGGCGTCGATGGGGTTGCCCTTGGCGTCTGCGCGCAGCACGTCGATGGTCAGCTTCTGCACCGGCACGGCCTGGTGGAAGGCCACCGTCGGCAGGTCCTCGCCGCCCGTGAAGATGCGTCCGGCGTCGACGATCTCGTAGTCGACGTCCGGGTCCACGCACTGGCCCTCGTCCCAGAAGGAGCAGGCGGTGATCTCGACCACCGCCGGGAGGTCCCAGATCTCCGGGAAGATCTCGAGGTTGCCGTAGTCGCCCGCCATGCCGGCGAACGGCACGGACACGGCGGTGGCTCCTTCGTCGGAGGTCAGGTGGACGAAGCCCGAGTACTGGGCGCCCTCCGGGGCCTCCGGATCTGCGTTGATCGTGACGTCGACGGTGGCCGCGCCGCCGGCGGGCACGGTGACGCTCGGCGCGGAGAAGGACACCTGCGAGGCGAACAGGTTGTAGCCGACGGTGTTCTGCGTGCCGTCGCCCCACTCGGGGTCCGTCTCGAGGTAGGTGCTGAGCGCGTCCTCGTAGGACAGCTCCCAGGTGACGGGGGCGTCGGTGACGTTGGTGATGGTCAGCGTCTCGGTGTGGGCGCCGTCGGCGGATTCGCCGGCGGAGATCTTGCCAGGCGAGACGACGAAGCCGTCCTGCAGCGCCCGGTCGACGCGGATCAGGCCGGCGCCCTGACGGTGGGCCGCGTCGAGGATCCCCGCATCGGGAAGTTCGGCGATGGCCGCGGGCACGGCGCTGTTCTGCAGCCGGCTGCGGATCTCCGCCGGGGTCATCGACGGCGCGTTCTCCAGCATGAGCGCCACGGCGCCAGCCACGTGCGGTGCGGCCATCGAGGTGCCGGAGAGGGTGGCGTAACCGTCGGCCTTCTCCAGCGGGTAGGTGGAGCGGATGGACCCGCCCGGCGCGCCGAGATCCGGCTGCAGGGTCAGGTCTGCGGCCAGACCCCAGGAGGAGAAGTCCGAGATCAGCCCGCCGGTGGGGTTGGGCTGCTGGCTCTCACCGCCGGTGAACTGGATGGTGGCGGGGAGCGCGCCCACCACGGAGGTGCCCACGGCCTGGGTGACGGTGACCACCGGAATGGTGATGGTCACCTCGCCCTCGACGGTGGCGTTGATGAAGCCGGGCTCGTTGTTGTAGATGACCAGCGCCTCGGCGCCGGCGGCCTGGGCGTTGGCGGCCTTCTGGTGGAAGGTGCAGGTGCCGCGCTGGGCGATGGCCACCTTGCCGGTGAGATCAGCGGTCTCAGCCTCGCAGTTCAGCGGGTCCGTGGTGCGCGCAACCGGCAGGTTGTTCAGCGCCGACGTCGCGTCGGGCGAGCCCGTCGCGCCCAGGAAACCTGCGGAGACGGGGCCGTTGGCCGTGGTGAACAGCACTTCGTCCATGGTCACGTGCGAGTTGTCGAAGGACGCCACGTTGATGGCGAGGCCAGCCGTGCCGGGAGAGCCGATCGTCATGGTGTATCTGTCGCCGGCGTTGCCGGCGGCGTTGACCACCACGACGCCGTTGCGCACGAGGCGGTCCGAGGCCTTGGAGGTGGGGGCCTCCGGCCAGGAGTCGTAGTCGGCGCCGAGGCTCATGTTGACCACGTCCATGCCGTCGGCCTCCGCGCGCTCCAGCGCGTCGAGGATCACCTGGTCGTCGACGGAGCCTTCACAGCCGAAGACGCGGTAGGCGCCGAGGGTGACATCGGGAGCGACTCCGGTGACCTCACCGGAGGCGCCGACGATGCCGGCCACGTGGGTGCCGTGGCCCTGGCAATCGTCCGGGCGGCCGTCGGGCTTCGGGACGGGCTGGTAGGAGGTCGACGTCGGGTCGGCGTTGTAATCGTCACCGACGAAGTCGTGACCGTAGGCCACCCGCGCGCTGGGGAAGGCGGTGGAGCCGTTGGTGCCGCTGCCGCCGAAATCCGGATGGTCGATGTCGATCCCCGTGTCGATGATGCCCACCTTGACGCCCTCGCCGGTGAGGCCGAGCTCGGTCTGGGCGATGTCCGCGCCGGTCTGCGCGATGGCGGTGATCAGCCGTGGGGTGACGTCCTGCGGTTCCGGCACGGAGAAGATGCGCACCGGGTGGACGGCCTTGACTCCTGGGAGCTCTGCGTACTGCTCGGCGGTGGCGGTGTCAGCGGTGACGGCCACGCCGTTGAACAGGCGCTCGTAGTTCCTGATGACGTTCGCGGGGCGGCCGGCGCGGCGCGCCTCCTCGGCGAACGAGCGGTGTTGGCGCTGGATCGTCGTGCGGCTGCCGCCGCTGGCGGTGGGCTCGCTCTCGAACTCGACGAACCACTTGGTGGCGTTCAGCCAGCGGGCGGTGCGCTCTTCGGCGGCGGCGCTGTCGCGCGGCACACGCAGGTCCGGGTCTCCGGGGTCTGCTGAGGCGGTCAGGGGCGCGAGCCCGACGATGGCCGCAATGGCAACCGTCGCTGCGCGCCTCCAGGCGGAGGGCAGGGGCATGGGTTTCTCCTCGGATGGTGGTCTGGTTGGCAACCTAGCGGGTTGCCGGGCCAGCCACGCGGCTGCCGGGGCAGGTGGTGTCATCGAGCTGGGGCTGGGTGGCGGTTCTCGCCGTACTTGCTCAGCAGCGCCGGGCCCCGCCCCGGGACGGCTGAGTCGGTGGCGGTGGTCGGATGCGATGAGGGATCGTCACGGTTTGATAACGAACCCTGCAGCAATTACCAGGGAGTGCTAGCGTTAACATCGTCGTTCAGAGAGCCGCATAGTTGTCCGGCGAAAGTACGAAGGAGTACACGTGAGCAAACTTCTTGAGCTGAAGAACGTCAGCAAGACGTTTCCAGGCGTCAAAGCGTTGCAGAACGTCCACTTGGACCTCAACGCCGGCGAGGTGCTGGGCCTGTGCGGCGAGAACGGTGCCGGCAAGTCCACGCTGATGAAGATCCTGACGGGTATCTACACGCCGGATCCGGGCGCGGAGATCTGGCTCCAGGGCCAGAAGGTCACCGTTCGCGACGTGAACCACGCCCGTGATCTGGGCCTGAGCATCATCCACCAGGAACTCAACATGGTGCCGGATCTCACCGTCGCCCAGAACCTGTACCTCGGGCGCCCCGGCAGCAGTAAGGGTGGCTTCGTCGACGACAAGGCCCTCAACCGTGAGGCGAGCGAACTGTTCGAACGCCTGGGTATGAGCATCCGCCCCACCTCCCGCGTCGGCGACCTCTCGGTGGCCCGGCAGCAGATGGTGGAGATCGCGCGTGCCCTGTCGTTTGAGTCCACCAAGATCCTGATCATGGATGAGCCCACCGCGGCGCTGACCATCTCGGAGACCGATGCCCTGTTCGGCATGATCCGCGACTTCGTCACGCCGGAGACCGGCCTGATCTACATCTCGCACCGCATGCCGGAGATCGAGGAGATCACAGACCGGGTGTCCGTGCTGCGTGACGGCCAGTACATCGGCACCGTCACCACCGACGAGGTGGAGATGCGCGAGATCATCTCGATGATGGTGGGCCGCGAAGTCTCGGGCGACGCGCGTCCCCGCACCACCGTCGACAGCGACGAGGTGCTGCTCAAGGTGGAGAACCTCAACACCAGGAAGCTCCTGCACGACATCAACTTCGACGTGCGCAAGGGCGAGGTGCTCGGCTTCGCCGGCCTCGTGGGCGCGGGCCGCACCGAGGTGGCCCGGGCCGTGTTCGGCGCAGACCCCCGCACCTCCGGCGACATCCACGTGCACGGCAAGAAGATCAACATCCGCTCCGCCGCAGACGCGGTGCGCGCAGGCATCGGCTACCTCTCCGAGGACCGCAAGACCTACGGGCTGCTGCTCGAGCAGGACATCAAGTACAACGCCGTGCTCGCCGCCATGAACGACTTCAGCATCGGCGGGTTCGTCCTCGACGGCAAGATCCGCACCGTCGGCAAGGAGTTCTCCGACAAGCTCAGGGTCAAGACGCCGTCGGTCAACCAGCTCCTCGGCAAGCTCTCCGGTGGCAACCAGCAGAAGGTCGTCATCGCGAAGTGGCTCGTGCGTAACTCCGACATCCTCATCTTCGATGAGCCCACCCGAGGCATCGACGTGGGTGCCAAGGAGGAGATCTACGACCTCATCGAACAGTTGAGCGCCGCAGGTAAGGCCATCGTCGTCATCTCCTCCGAACTGCCGGAGGTGTTGCGCGTCTCGCACCGCATCGTCGTGATGGCGCACGGACACATCACCGGCATCCTCGACAACGAGGACGCCACCCAGGAAAGCATCATGGAGCTCGCCACCCTCGGCAAGGCCCAGTTGAAAGGAACCGCAGCGTGAGCACTCAAGCCACCACCAAGCAGACGACGAGCCCCGTCCAGGGCTACCTGAAGTCGTCGCTTCAGCAGATCTTCGTCTTCCTCGCGCTGGTCCTCATCTACATCGTCTTCATGCTGGTGGCGCCCAACTTCGCCACCCTCGGCGTCGCCCTGGACATCGTCTCCCAGTCGGCCTACGTCGGCGTGATGGCGTTGGGCGCGACCTTCGTGATCGCGACGGCCGGCATCGACCTCTCGGTCGGCACGGGCATGAGCCTGGTCGCCGTCGCGGCGGGCGCGTTCCTCGCGGCTGACCCGTGGCTGAACCTGCCGCTGGGCGCCGGCCTCGCGCTGACCATCCTCGTGGGCGCGTTCATCGGCCTGATCAACGGCTTCAACATCGCCTTCCTCGGCCTACCACCGTTCATCGCCACGCTGGCGATGATGATGGCGGCCCGCGGCCTGGCGCTCGTCGTGTCGGACAAGCAGACCATCAGCATCAAGAACCCGCAGTACACCTGGCTGTTCAACGGCGAGCTCATCCCCGGCCTCAAGAACGCCATCCTGTGGTTCATCCTCTTCGCGATCATCGCCGGCGTCATGCTCAACAAGACGCTGCTGGGCCGCTACGCCATCGCCATCGGCTCCAACGAGGAGGCCACCCGCCTCTCCGGCGTCAACGTGCGGTTCTGGAAGACGATGGTCTACGTCACCGCCGGGGTCTTCATGGCCTTCGGCGCCATCCTCTACTCGTCGCGGTTCGGCTTCGTCCAACCCGCTGAGGGCGTGGGCTTCGAGCTCAACGTCATCGCCGCCGTCGTCATCGGTGGCACCTCGCTCGCCGGTGGCCGTGCCAACATCATCGGCACCGTCGTCGGCGCACTCATCATGGAGACCCTCCGCAAGGGCCTCCAGATGATGGGCATCGCACAGGAATGGCAGCTCGTCGCCACTGGCGTCGTCGTCCTGCTGGCCGTGTTCATCGACAACGTCCGCCGCGCCAGAGCTGCTGCGGTCTGACCCGCCCCCCGTCCACCACTCACGCACAACAACACCGGGAGGGCGGTCCTCCCAACAACCGAAAGGAACCGCTATGCGCATGTTGCGCTCCGCACTGGCTCTCGGAGCCGTGCTCAGCCTGGGCCTCACCGCCTGCGGCACGTCCACCTCCACCGAGACCGAAGCTCCCGCCCCGGCAGAGGAGACCAGCGCTTCGGCACCCGCGGAAGAGACCTCGGCCCCGGCTGAGGAAGAGTCCCCCTCCGAATCCGCTTCTGAAGAAGCCCCTGCGGACGGCGATGTCCCCAAGGGCGACGGCACGCAGACCATCTACCTCGTCTCCAAGGGCTTCCAGCACCGCTTCTGGCAGGCCGTGAAGGAAGGCGCTGAGCAGGCCGGCGAGGAGCTGGGCTACAAGGTTCAGTTCGTCGGCCCGCAGGACGAGACCCAGGTCACCGAGCAGCTCAACCAGCTGAAGACGGCCCTGGACTCCAAGCCCGCCGCCATCGGCTTCGCCGCCCTCGACTCGGGCGCCGCTTCGGATCTCCTCAACGAGATCGAGGCTGCGAACATCCCGATCATCGCCTTCGACTCCGGTGTGGACTCCGACATCCCGCTGACCACCGTCTCGACCGACAACACCGCAGCCGCTGAGAACGCCGCTGAGCACATGGTCGAACTCATCGGTGGCTCCGGCCAGGTTGGCCTGATCTGCCACGACCAGACCTCCGCCACCGGCAAGCAGCGTTGTGACGGCTTCCAGAACTGGATCAAGGACAACGCTCCTGACGTCACCGTTCTCGAGCCCCAGGTTGCCGGCGCGGTCGACCTCGCCGCCAACACCGCCAAGTCCATGATCCAGGCCAACACCGAGCTCAAGGGCATCTACGGCACCAACGAGGCCGCCGCCACCGGCGCCATCCAGGGCGCCAAGGAATCCGGCGCTGAGGTCGTCGTCGTGGGCTTCGACTCCGGCAAGACCCAGATCGAGGCCATCAAGTCCGGCGACCAGGCCGGCGCCGTGACCCAGGCCCCCGTCAAGATGGGCTACGAGACCGTCGTCGCCGCCATCAAGGCCATCAACGGCCAGGAGCTGCCGAAGGTCATCGACTCCGGCTTCGCCTGGTACGACGCCTCGAACATCGAGGATCCCGAGATCGCCGCCAACCTCTACGAGTGATGCGTGAGGGTGGGCCCGCCAGGGCCCACCCCACCTCATTGAACAATCCCTAGGGGCGCCTGTCCGCGTTTGCCTGCCTCGCGTGGGACACGCCGACAGGGGCCCCTTTTCATCCGACGCAGCCACCCGGCCGCCTGCGCGGAGCACACCGTGCCGGACAACCTGAACCACTAGTAACGAACAAAGAAGGTGTGATTCGTGACCAACTACCCGAAGATCGGTATCCGTCCCATCATCGACGGCCGGCGTAACGGCGTGCGCGAGGCGCTCGAGGACCAGACGATGGGTATGGCGCTGCGCGTCAAGGAACTCTACGAGTCTGAGCTGAAGTACCCCGACGGGACCCCCGTCCAGGTGGTCATCGCCGACTCGACGATCGGTCGCGTGCCGGAGGCCCAGGCCGCCGCCGCGAAGTTCAAGGCCGAGAACGTCGGCCTCACCCTCTCGGTCACGCCGTGCTGGTGCTACGGCTCCGAGACCATCGACATGGACCGCACCATGCCGCACGCGATCTGGGGCTTCAACGGCTCCGAGCGTCCGGGTGCCGTCTACCTGGCCGCCGCGCTGGCCGGCCACGCACAGCTGGGCATCCCCGCCTTCGGTATCTACGGCGAGGAGGTGCAGGACGCCGACGACGAGTCCATCCCGGCGGACGTGCGTCAGCGCCTGCTGGATTACGCACAGGCCGGTCTCGCCGTCGCGCTGATGCGCGGGCAGTCGTTCCTCTCCATCGGTGGCGTGTCCATGGGCATCGCCGGCTGCGTGGTGAAGGAGGAGTTCTGGAACTACTGGCTGGGCATGCGCAACGAGTACATCGACATGGTCGAGATCGAGCGTCGCATCAACCTGGGCATCTACGACAAGGACGAATACGAGGTTGCGTACACGTGGGTGCGCGAGAACCTCAAGCAGGGTGAGGACTTCAACCCCGAGGAGTGGCAGCGCTCCGCCGAGGACCACGAGAAGTGGTGGGAGTGGAGCACCAAGATGGTGCTCATCGGCCGCGACCTGATGATCGGCAACCCCAAGCTCGCCGAGATGGGCTTCGAGGAGGAGGCCGTCGGTCACGGCGCGCTCGTCTCCGGCTTCCAGGGCCAGCGTCAGTGGACCGACTACCTGCCCAACGGCGACCTGATGGAGACGCTGCTCAACACGCAGTTCGACTGGAACGGCAAGAGGCAGCCCCTCATCCAGGCCACGGAGAACGACAACCTCAACGGCGCGTCGATGATGTTCAACTACCTGTTGACCAACACGGCGCAGATCTTCTCCGACGTGCGCACCTACTGGAGCGCCGACGCCATCGAGCGCGTCACGGGCCACCGCCCCGAGGGTCGCGCAGCGGCGGGTGTCATCGACCTGCGCAACTCCGGCGCCACCACCCTCGACGGCACGTTCGCCGCCAAGGACGCCGACGGCAACCCCTGCATCAAGCCCTGGTGGGACCTCAGCGACGACGACATCCAGGCGATGATCGACGAGACGACGTTCCATCCGGCCAACACCGGCTACTTCCGCGGCGGTGGCTTCTCGACGCACTTCCGCTCCGCCGGTGAGGTGCCCGTCACGATGACGCGCATCAACTGGGTCGACGGCCTCGGCCCGGTCATGCAGATCGCCGAGGGCTACACCGTCGAGCTGCCCGACGAGGTGGCCAAGACCATCGAACTGCGCACGGATCCCGGGTGGCCCACCACCTGGTTCGTGCCGAACCTGACGGGCGAGGGTGCCTTCACCAGCGTCTACGAGGTCATGAACGCCTGGGGCGCCAACCACGGCGCCATCTCGTACGGTCACATCGGCCACCAGCTGATCACGCTGGCATCGATGCTCCGCATCCCGGTGAACATGCACAACGTGGAGCGCGAGCGGATCTTCCGCCCGAAGAACTGGCTGGGCTTCGGCACGGCTGACCTCGAGGGAGCAGACTTCCGCGCCTGCGCCCAGTTCGGCCCGATGTACAACTAGTAGCGCTGTTCGTTCCCTGGGCCGGCCGTGCGCGGCTGGCCCAGGCAACGCGCACCACCATCCAGGAGGAGAGAAGTGTCCACCGTCACCGCCCTTGCGGTTGATCTCGGGTCGTCGACCGGGCGAGTGATCGCCGGCACGTTCCGCGACGGCCGCATCGAGGAAGTCGAAGTCCGCCGCTTCCCGCACGAGGCCCGGATGCTCGACGGGTACCTCTCCTGGGATCTCGATGTCATCTGGGGCGAGGTGGTCGAGGGGCTCCGCGACGCCGTCGCCCGCTTCCCCGACGCGGTGAGCGTCTCCGTCGACACCTGGGGAGTCGACTACGTGGCACTCGGCGACGACGGCACGGCGCTGACGCCCGGCCGCGCGTACCGCGACGAGCGCACGATCCGCACCCATGAGGCCTTCCGCGAGCGCCTCTCCGACGAGGCCCTGTGGGCCGCCACCGGTATCGCGCCAGCCACCATCAACACCGCGAACCAGCTGTTCGCGCTCCTTCAGGAGGAGCCGGAGGTGGCGGCCAGGACGTCGCAGATCCTCCTGCTGCCTGACTACTTCACCTATCTGCTGTCCGGTGCCCGCGGCTGGTCGCGTTCCCACGCGTCGTCGTCGGCGCTGATCCGCCCCGGCGCCCACGAATTCTCCGACGAGGTGTTCGAGGCGCTGGGCATCCCGCGCTCGTGGGTGGGGGACGTGACCAACGAGCTCAACGTGGTGGGCCGGTGCATCGTCGAGGGGCTCGAGCAGCTCACCGTGGTGCGCGCCGGTGCCCACGACACCGCCTGCGCCGTGCACGCGCTGCAGCGCGACGTGAGCCAGGACTCGTACTTCCTGAGCTGCGGCTCATGGTCCGTGCTGGGCGTGCTGCGCGACGAACCGCTGCTCTCCGACGAGGCCCGCGCGCTGGGCCTCACCAACGAGGCGCGCGCCGACGACGGCCTGCGCCCCCTGTTCAACATCACCGGCCTGTGGATCCTGCAGGAACTCCAGCGCGACTGGGAGCAGCAGGGCCGCATCCACGACATCGTGGAGCTCATCCGGCGGGCCGAGGCCTCGCCGTCGCTGGGTGCCACCATCAACCCCGACGAGCCGCAGTTCGTGCTGAAGGGCGAGATGGAGAGGCGGGTGCTGGAGGCGCTCGCTGCCCAGGGCGTCGCCGTCGACGACCTCGACGAGGGGGCGGTCACGCGGGTGGTGTTGGAGTCGTTCGCGGCGCGCTACGCCCGCGGCATCGCCGACCTCGCCGCCCTCACCGGAACTCCCGCCACGCAGTTGAACCTGGTGGGGGGCGGGTCGCGCAACAGGTTGTTGTGCCAACTGACCGCCGATGCGCTGGGGGTGCCGGTGATCGCGGGGCCAGTGGAGGCCTCCGTGCTCGGCTCGCTGCTGGCGCAGTTGGAGATCATGGGCCACCTGGACCCGGCCAACCGCAACGACGTCATCGCCAGCACCGCCCGTACCGAGACCTTCGGGCCGCGGTCATGAGGGCCGGGCAGCAACGCGCCAACCTGCGAGACATCGCCGAAGCCTCCGGCGTCTCCATCCAGACCGCCTCCCGCGTGGTGCGGGGCGTCGACGTGGTGGCCGAGGCCACCCGCGCGCGGGTGCTGGAGGCCATCGAGCGGCTCAACTACCAGCCCAACCTCGCCGCCCGCTCCCTGTCTGCGGCGCGCACCGGCTCCGTGCACATCATCGACGCCGTGCCGCTGTTCCACGGACACGCCACGTCGTTCGTCGCCATCTGCCAGGCGCTGTCCAACCTCGAGTTGCACACGTCCACCTCCGTGTTCGGGTCGCCGGACATCGACCATCGGGAACTGCACCACCTGGTGCCGGTGAGCGCCGACGGCGTGATCGTGCTCGGCGGGCGGGCGGAGTCTCGGCCGTGGATCGACACCATCGCCAGCCGCCTCCCGACGGTGTGCGTGGGCGAGACGAAGGACCTCCCCTCGCCGGCCGTCGGCGTGGCTGTGGACCACCGGGCGGGGGCGGTGGCCGCGGTGGACCACCTCATCAGCCGCGGTGCGCAGCGGATCCTGCACGTGGCCGGTCCGCAGGACTGGATCGACGCGCAGGAGCGCCTAGAGGGCTACAAGTTGGCCATGGGCAAGGCGGGCCTCGAGCCCACCGTGCTGTTCGCCAACTCCTGGGACGCCTCCGCCGCGGCTGCCCTGGTGCCGGACCTGCCGCCGGACGTCGACGCGATCTTCGCTGCCAACGACCAGTTGGCGCTCGGCACGATGTCGGCGCTGCAGCTGGCTGGCCGCCGGGTGCCCGGCGACGTGCGGGTCGTCGGCTACGACGACGTGCCGGGTTCCGAGTGGTTCCTGCCCGGCCTCACCACCGTGCGGCAGGACTTCTTCACGATGGGGGAGCAGGCCGTGAAGGCGTTGAACCTGTTGTTGAACGGCGAGCCCGCGGAGTCGTCGTTGATCACGCCCACGCTGATCGTCCGCGACAGCACGTAACCACCCGAAAGGAAGCCCCATGCTCAACGGCCCCATGATCCACCCCGAGCTGCTGAACGCGCTCGGCCGCGCCGGTCACGGCAGCAAGATCCTCATCACCGACGGCAACTACCCCCACGAGACGGGCGCCAACCCGCGCGCCCGCCGCATCTACCTCAACCTCGCGCCCGGGCTGCTCAACGTCTCGCAGATCCTTGACGTGCTGAAGCAGGCCGTCCCCATTGAGCAGGCCGGCATCATGGTGCCCGCCGCCGACGCCCCGCCGGAGCTGCGCCCCGAGAAGATCGACGCCCACGACGAGTACAAGGCGGCCCTGCCCGGCGTCGAGTTCGTGGAGATCCCCCGTTGGGACTTCTACGACGAGGCGAAGAAGGACGACGTCGGCATCGTGATCGCCTCGGGCGAGCAGCGCATCTACGCGAACCTGCTGCTGACGATCGGTGTTCGCCAGTAGTCGCTGGTTGACGCGGAGAGCGGGGTCAGACCAGGTTGCCGGAAACCTCCGGGAACAACGGAGGCGTCCGCGCATCCACCCACGCCACCAGCGCGTGGAAGGCCTCGGTGTCCTCCGCGTCGATGCCGTCGCCCCGGACCACCTCGTGGGAGCGCCTTCCGACCGCGATCCAGAGTCGCGCCGTGATGCCGTCCGCCACCGGTGAGTCAGGCAGGGAGTTGGGGATGGTGAAGAAGTCCGCCTCCGTGATGAGGCGGCGGAGCTCATAATCTTCAGCCTTGGTCAGCTGGTAGCTGTCGGTCTCGTAGGAGGTGGACCGGCCGGCGATACCGCCGGAGACGGAGTAGCGCAGCCTGATCTCGGTGTCGGGACGCGGGTTGTCCCCCCGGGCCCGGCGCACATTGCCCTGCTGATCGGCGTGGTAGGTGAAACCGTCGCCCAGCCGGATGAGGTAGCCCGGCGTGATGACGTCCGCGCACGCGTCGCCGTCAGGTCTACTGCCTTCGGTCACGCGTTCTTCCACCCCGTCGGGCCCGCCGGCGTCCCAGCGGGCCTGTTCCGCGACTGGCGTGGCCCCATCCGCACCGACGACGACGGGGTCGGCGTCTACGTCCCTCGGGAGGAGGCTCCGCTGTCACGCTCGGTGGCGGGGATGTCGGTGGACGAGCACGAGCTGCGCGCCCGAATCCATGGCGTCAGTCGGTCAGCGCAATGACGAGTTCCGTGCGCATGGACTCAGGATCAGCCTCGGGGGTGGGCTCGGTCAGGTAGATCTCCCAGAAGGGAAGCCCCGCCTTCCTGTGGGCAGACTCGACCTTCTCGAGGAAGACGCCCCAGGCCTCGCCCAGCCGGCCGTAGGAGCCGACGTGCGAGACCGTCGCAATGGGGCCGCCCGGAAGGACCGAGCCGTGGAGCGAGGCCCCGGATGGGGTTGTGACAGGGGTGGTCAGGGGGCGGTCGACCGGCACACCCACCTCGAAGGTCGCATTCACTCCTGGCATCCGCTCGTACAGCGTGAACACCGGGCCCACCGGATGGAGCCCCTGAGCCTCCATCGCGGGGAACAGCGCGGACACGGCGCCGTCCATCGCCTGGGACATCGCGGAGAGCGGATAGTCGGTGAACTTCTGCACCACGGTGGGGATCTCCGGCGCCTCCAGGAACTCCACGTCGGTGCGGGCAGGGCCCGTGTAGTACGGGGCGGGCTGGGCGTCAGTCATGTCTTCCCCTCGTCGGGATGGGGGCCGACGACACGGCGTCCGCCCACGTGGCCAGCAACTTTACCCGCGCGGGTCGCGCGTGAACAGGCCTCTATCCCCGGTCACTGCTCCACCCTGACCTCGATGGTGTGGTGCCCCGACGCGCCGTCGGGCGCAACCGGTGTGCGCACGTCGGTCTGCGTGTCCCCCAACCCGTCGCTGGCCCGCACCGCGATGGTGAGGGACCCGGGCGTCGCGTCCCATTCGTAGACCCACTGGCGCCACGTGTCGACGCTGAGGCTCGCGGCGAGACGCGCCTCCTTCCACGGGCCGCCGTCGATGCTGACCTCCACCATCTCGATGCCGCGTGTCGGTGCCCATGCCACGCCCGCGATGGGCTGGCGTCCCGCCGTCACGCTGGATCCCGCGCGGGGGGCGTCGATGCGGGACTGCGTCTTGATGGGACCCTCGCGCGCCCATCCGCGGGGGATCCAGTACCCGGCCTCGGCTTCGAAGGTGGTCAGTTCAATGACGGACAGCCACTTGGTGGCCGAGACGTACCCGTAGAGGCCGGGCACCACGAGGCGGGCCGGGAAGCCGTGGAGGGCCGGGAGCGGCTCGCCGTTCATCCCCAGGGCCACCAGCGCGCGGCCCTCCATCGCGGTCT
Organism: Tessaracoccus zhenghani; assembly: GCF_054552775.1. NCBI lineage: Bacteria > Bacillati > Actinomycetota > Actinomycetes > Propionibacteriales > Propionibacteriaceae > Tessaracoccus > Tessaracoccus zhenghani. Next base: position 2,774,699 of record NZ_CM137275.1, read on the forward strand.
CGGTGGGGAAGCCTGCGGTGAATCCGTCCACAGATCTGCTCAGCAGTTGGGTGGCGCCGTCCTGCACCCCGGCGCGCTCGAGCAGGGCTCGGAGGGGCACGCCCTGCCAGCGGGCGTTGCCGACCAGGCCTCCGCCCACCTCGTTGGAGACGCAGGTCAGCGTGATGTCGGTTTCGACGTGCGGCATCGCCAACAGATCGTCGTAGGTCAGGGTGAACGGGCGATCCACCAATCCGCGGACTTCCAGGGACCATTGCTCCGGGTCGACCTGGGGAATGGAGAGGGCTGTGTCGATCCTGTAGAAGTCGTCGTTGGCGATGTACAGCGGAGTCAGGCCGGCGAGCGCGAGGTCCGCATCAGGCGGGGCCGGCGGAGCGGGCGTCGCCGGTGCGGGTAGCCGCAGCAGCGCGCGGATCTCCTCCACGCGGCGCGACGACGTGAGCCACCGGCCGGCTGCTGCTGCGGTGCCGGCGACGGCCACCGCGATGGCGACGGCCTGCAGGAACGCTCGGCGTCCCGGCCGTGCCTCGCCGCGGCCGACGGCTCCCGGCGGGGCGGCAGACCGCGCTGACGCGGCGCGTAATCGGGGCATGGTGCAGAATGGGGCCCCACGGCGGCACCGTGGCTATCCGGCTCGTCGTGGTAATTCGGTTGCCACGAGTGGCCTATTGCAGGGGGATCGGCGTGCGGCAAGAGGGTGCGATCACGCAGTGGAACGACGAGCGGGGCTTCGGATTCATCACTCCGGTTTCCGGCGGATCCACAGTCTTCGTGCACGTCAGTGAACTGCCACGAGGTGTCCGCCCAGTCGTGGGAACGACTGTCACTTTCCTGCCGGGCCTGGACGACCGGCAACGGTTGCGTGCCACGAAGGTGCAGTTTCTGGTCTCCGCAGAACGCCTCAGCGTATGGGCCAGGCGCGGTGTGCCCATGGCCGCGGCCGTGGCCGTCGTCTTCTTGGTCTTGATCGGCGTCCTAGCCGCCTTCGAGGTCCTACCTGTGCTCGCAGTCGCGGTTTCAACGCTCATGAGTCTGTGTGCGTTTGCGCTGTACCGGGCGGACAAGTCGGCTGCGATTCAGGGCTCGCGGAGGACTCCGGAAAGAACCCTCCAGGCTGTGTCTCTGTTGGGCGGCTGGCCCGGCGCCCTGATCGCTCAGCGGGTATTCCGTCACAAGACCCGTAAGCAGCCGTTCCAGATGGTCTTCTGGTTTACCGTCATCGCGAACTGCTCAGTCCTCGCGTGGATTGCCATGGGCCGGCCCATCCCGTTCTGACGCGCGACAGATGCCGCCTTCCCACACGGTGCTCCTCGACTGCAACTCGGCGGACTGCTCCGTCGTGCCGGGGTGCCAGGCAAGCCGCAGAGGTCTCCCTCGCGCACCGCTGCAGACCCGTGCCTACTCGCGGTGACGCAGGATGTTCACGACATGACCGTCTTGTGTTCGTACGAAGAAGCGGCGGACGCCCCACGGCTCGGTTGTGAGCGGGTGGACGATCTCGTACCCGCGACGAACGGCTTCGGCGTAGGCCTCATCGACATCGTCAACGGCGATCGAGATGGCTGGGGCATCGGACGCAGCGCCGTCTCGAGTGAGCAACTGTAGGTTGGCGCCCGAGGGAGCAATGTAGCGGGTCACCCAATCAAGGCCCAGGTCTTCGCGACGCAGACCCAGGTAATCGCCGTAGAAGTCGTCGGCTGCGGTGATGTCCGTGACCAGCACGTCCGGAATGATGCGCACTACCCTCATCTTTGCGAGTGTGCCACGGCTGGGAGAGTGTTACGAGGGCCGGGCCCGGAGGTTCTCATCGGTGCGTCCGTCCTGATCGTCGCGGCATGAGAGCGAATGTCTGGCGCCGCCCTTGGCCGTATGGGAATCGCAGATCGGCGAAGAGTAGTGGTTGGGCGGCGCCTCAGGTGGCCTGTCTTTGTGGCATTCGCCCCCCGTTCAGCGGGCGAGCAGCCGGAAGCACAGCGGTGTCCCCTCTCCGGCAGAATCGGACAGTCGGCAGAATGGGCTGTCACGATGCGGCGAGGAGCGGGAACTACTGAGCATGAGACAGCTTCCCCCGCCGCGAGATCTGGAATGGCTTGAGAGCCTATTCAAGCTTTACTCGAAACGAGTCAGGGCCTTTGCGATCCGACGCGTGGGCCCGGATGCGGCTGACGATGTGGTCTCGGAGGTGTTCAGCATCGCATGGAAGCGTCGCCCCAATGTCCCCGAGCCTGCTCTTCCCTGGCTGCTACGCACTGCCCATCACGTGGTTTCCCACGAACGCCGGGGACTGGCACGGCGCCTCAATCTCCGAGACGCAATCGCCGGGGCGCTGGCAGACACGCCCAAGGCCGGAGCCGACGCCTCCAGCCGAGTCCTGGCCGAAAGCGTGCTCAGCCAGCTCTCCTCCACAGATGCCGAAATCCTCCGGCTGACGGCCTGGGAGGGGCTGACTCCACAAGAGATAGCCGTGGTCCTCGACCTCAGCGATGCAGCCGCTCGTACTCGACTCAAGCGTGCCAGGCAGCGCGCCCAACAACTGCTCAATGACTCCGATCCAGCTCTCACACTCGCCGTCGTCACCCCACACCTTCAAGGAGAACCGTCATGACCGACATTGACACCCTGCTGAGGGCTGCTGACCCTGCTGCCGGTGTCCCTGACTACAGCGACGACGAGCGCCGCCACATCCTGGTCAGGGCGATCGCGCCCACGACGCCGGCCAAACGTCATGCGGGGTGGCGGATCGGCGCGGTGGCCGCAGCCGTGGTGATGGTGACCGCCGTCGGCGTGAGCAACCTGGTCGGAACCGGCGCCACGGCGCGCGCCGATCAGATTCTGACCGAGGCTGCCATCAACGCCGTCGACCCGCCGGCGACGGCGGACCAATACTGGAAGATGACTGGGACTGCCGACTACGGCACCGGAGAGGTGTGCGGCGAGAGCTTCACCGAAACGCACTACCTCGCGGTGGATGGGAACCGACCCAGCTGGTACGTCGAGAGCTACGACACCACACCTGGCTGCCCACCGCTGGGCGAGGACCGGATCTGGACCATGACCAAGAGCCCCAACGCCATGGTCGACAGCTGGCGTTGGCCGAGCCCCGCGTTCCTCGCTTCGCTCCCCCGCGACGCAGAGCAACTGCGCTCGCGGCTCTACGCAGACGCAGAGGGGATAGGGGCGCCCTCCACCGACGCCGGCGTGTTCGTCCTGATTAACTACGCGCTGACCTACGGAGCCCCCCCAGCCGACCTTCGCTCCGCCATGTTCGAGGTACTCAAGAACGTGCCAGACATTTCGGTTGCCGACGAAATGGTCGTCGACGGCCGCGACGTCGCCCTGTTCACCCTTGAAGGCGGTGAAGTCACTGAAATGCTGATGATCGACCCGGAAGCCGGGCAGCTGGTCGGCTTCCAAGGCGTGCAGAGTGAGCGCAAGGTCACCTACGAGCGCCTAGTGGTCGACACGGTTCCCGAGGAGGTTCAGGACGCCGCGGACGTGCTGGACTGCGAAGTCGGCTTTGACGACACGATCAACCCAGCGGGCGATCTCATTTGCCGGTGAGGCGAGCCTTACGTCGAAGCTAGCGAACACTTTGTGAGGGCTGGCCGTTGGGGCGGCCCCGATGAGGTCGCGGCGATCAGCCGCAATGCAATCGACCGCAGCGCGGCAGAGATCCGAGTGTCTGGGGAGCACGCGGGTAGCTGTCGGAATTCGGGTCTGGCAGGCTGTGTCTATGCTCGTGAGCTCCGTTGATCCCCGGGACCAGACGTGGGAGGTGACCGATCCCCGCTACCGCGTCTACTTCCACGATGCCCACGGTGCGGCAGAGGAACTCGAGATCACTGGAGCCGACGTCTCCGAGATTCTCGGGCGGGCAGAGACCGAGCGACGTGGCAGAACCTACGTGCTCTACGTCTGCGCGCCGGTCCGCGGTATGGGCCTGATCCGACTTCAAGGAAGCGACCCCAACAAGGAGTAGAAAGCCCCTGGTCGCGGCAGATCCGGACGTTCGACTCCAGCGCGACCAGGGTTTTCCAGACCCGGGTGCCGGATGATTGTGGTGCTGGTCTAGCGTCCGGTTATGAACCGGGGACAACTGATCCGCATTTTCAAGTGCTTCACCGCAGCACTGGTCCTCGCAGGCTGCACCGGAGGCGGAGCTGTCCTGAAAGTTCCGGACGACACCATCGCGGTATGCGCAGGTGTCCTGCCCGGCAAGGTCGAGCCGTACTGGTTCGGTGTCTCGGTATCGAATGCGGGTCAGAGCCCGATCACGCTGAAGGCCGTCCACCTTGGGGAGCAGGATCACATCCTGATGAACGACGCCTTCGCCGTACCTGCGGTGAGACTCGCTGACGGAACCATGCTAGGAGTGGGAGTCATGCACAATCCGGCGGAGGAAAGTTCAGACTTGTGGGCCGGTCGCCAATCGGTAGCCGGGTACGTCATCGCTCCCGGCGCCCATGTGGATCTGGCACTCGGTTTGTCTCGTGACGGGGCCGAGACCGGACGGGTCCACAGCCAGATCGTTACATATCGGGTCGACGGCGAACGCTACGATCGCAACGCGACCTCCGAGCTGAATCTTGCCCTCACGAACGACTGCGAGACCCTCGACGACGTCCAGTAGCACCTCCTTCATCTGCGCGGCATGTCCGGATGTTCGGTGAGTGGCTATTCGTAGTGGGTCCACATCCTCAGGATGTGGACGACGTGGCGATCAGGGAGCACCTCATAGACAAGTCGGTGCTGGATGTTGATGCGCCGTGAGTAGCAGCCAGCGAGGTCGCCGACCAACTTCTCGTACTTGGGTGGCGTGGTGAACGGATCCTGGGCCAGAACCTCCAGAAGGTGCTGCGCCTTCGTCTTCAGCCCTGAGGAGGCCAGCGTCTTGGCGTCCTTCTGGGCTTGGCGTGAGTACACCAGAGTCCAGGGACTCACCAGTCAAGCTCGGTCGAGCCCGCGTCGACGCCCTCCGCGCGGGCGCGACGGATGGAACCGGCCAACCCCGGTACCGACTCAAGGAACAGCGTCTGCTGGATGGCGAGCCAGTCCTCCTCGCCGATAAGCACGGCGTTGCCACGCTGACCGGTGATGGTCAGCGGCTCGGACTCTTCGTTGACCTGGTCGATCAACCGGTACAGGTTCGCGCGGGCAGACGTTGCGCTTACAGCAGTCATGGGTACCACCTCCCCAAGCAGCGTACGTTATGACGTACGTTCCTGCAAGTATGGACGGAAGAGTCGGGGTCACGCGGCAGGGGCACCGATGCGATTCGGTCTGGCCATACACCTGCCACACCGGACTCGACCGTCCCAGGAGCGGCATGAGCGAGCATGGCTGCTGTCGGCATTAGAATGGGGTCATGACCATGACCTTGCTCGAGGGTGAACCCGCTGCGGGGCCTTGGCGGGCCCTCGACACTGCCGAGCTGGTCAATCACGTTTTACAGGTGGCCGGGCAGCCGCTGGGTCGGCCGCAGATCGTTGCCGTGGACGGCAGGGGAGCCTCAGGTAAGTCGACGCTGGCTGCTGAGCTGAAGCGGGCCGTCGCCCGTTCTGCGGTCGTCCACACGGATGACCTGGCCTGGCATGAGCCGTTCTTCGCCTGGGGGCATCTGCTGCGCGACGAGATCCTGGTGACACTGCACCGTGGGGAGGGTGTGCGGTTTCAGCCGCCGGCGTGGGGGCTGCATGGACGCGAAGGCGTGATCGAGGTTGCCGCGGAGGCGGACTTGGTCGTCATCGAGGGCGTCGGCGCAAGCCAACGCGAGTTCGAGCACTTCGTTGATGCCTCGATCTGGGTGCAGTCGGACTTTCAGGAGGCCGAGCGGCGGGGGATCGCTCGCGACATGGCCGAGGGTGTGAACGGTGATCGCGAGCAGACGATCGCGTTCTGGCACGAGTGGATGGCACATGAAGTGCGGTTTCTTGCCGAGCAACGTCCGTGGGAGCGGGCCTGCCTGGTGGTTGCCGGTTCCCCAACCATCGACCTCGATGAGGGGCAGTTCGCCGTAGCGCCTGCACCTTCGAACAACCCGTGGCTCTGATGGTAGGTGCCCCCGCATCTGCCAACGCGACAGTAGCGTGCGGCCACGCTCAGTGCGGCATGTGCGGATGTTGCCGACAAACCAGGGAGGCAGTCTGTTGGCTGCCAGAGCGAGCGTGCGTTGCCGAGGCAGCGATGCCGAGATTCCCGAAGGCTCTCCTCCCTACGAGGACCCTCCACCAGCGAGTGCCAAGGCATGGTCTGGGCTGGTCCCGACCCTGCCCTGTCCGCGGCCGAGCCCTGCGTGGCGGCAGTGGAGCCCTCTCCAGCGCGGCGTCGGGGAACCCACGTCGAGCCGGTTCGTGTGTCCCTTAGCAGCAAGGGAAAAGGTGGGCAAGAAGCAGTGGTTGAAGGATAAGGTGGTCCCCTTATGTCCGATCCTAGGTCCGCAATCGCGGGCATCGAGAATTGGTGCCATCCCAGGGCTCCGGAGGAGTGGCAGGATCTCTGGGGAAGGCTGGGCAATGGTCACGGCCTTGACCCGTATCGCGAGTACTGGGTCATTTATCGTGGATGGGGGCCTGAAGGTGTCGATCTGCGTTTCTCCGCTCACGCGGTAGATGTTCGTGAAGACTGGACGGCGTTCAGGGCCCTGTACGACTTGGCCTGCACCACGGACGAGCGACTGAACGCTCTGCGTGAGGCAGGTTATGGCTTCCAGATCGTGACGTCGACGGACAACACCCCTGAAGAGGTCGCGGAGTACAGGCAATGGTTCTCGGAGATCGACCTTGGCGACTCGGAGGCTCAGGCCGAGTACTTGTATCACACGGTTCTGCTCGAAGTCATTGACATAGACGCTGTTGAGGTGACTGAGGCAGATCTGGTCGAGTTCACCGAGGAGTTCCCCTCCATCAAGGACTGGCGCCGAGCAACACAGTCGCTGTGGATGGTTGACTTCTCAGAGAATCCCCGCCCGCTCAAACGGCGAGGCGTCATGGCGGTGAGCTTGGCCATCAACTACGAGCAGCACAACATCCTGCAGCGTGTCCACCGTCATCACAACGCGCGCACGTTTCGCGGAACTCACCGGAGCGATGGCTGAGCACTTCGTCAGCAAACATGTCCGCGGGAGGACTCGCCTACCCGCGCCCACGGCCCAGCCTAATGCTGTCCAATGAAGTGCAACCTCGCGGATCAGCGCGTTCAGGCGTAGCCTTCGGCACGGCGCAGTCGCTGCGGCGCGGCATGAGCGGATGACGCCTCAGCCGCGTCCGCACGATGGCAGGGAACGAGGCACCCCTTCTCAAGTGCCCTGATGCGAGGCTGGTGCCTCGTGGCCCTCGGCAGGGAGGCGCTCCGGACTGCATGAACACCACTCCGGCGCCGAACCCGCCCCGCTCAGGCTGAGAGCGCGGTACGCCTCGTCCTCGGCGCGACGCCACTCATGGAAGGGTGTGAACTCCACACGACGCACCTGCGGGTTGTTGCGCCACTGGCCGACGGTGTCGACCACGTAGTCCAGATACGTAATGCTGACATCCCACCAATGGCGTTCGTGATCGGAGAATGCCAGTCCTTTGAGGTTCGGATCCAGGGCATATCCGCTTGCACCACCGAGGTAGTTGCCAACAGCGTCACGCACGTGCCGGCCAACTCCACGCAGGCCTCTCGGGAGAGATCCTCGGTGGGCTCGGCACGTGCGATCAACGTCGTAAGCCAGCCTCGCCACGCTGTCCGGGTCTGGTCGGTCCGCGGCAGACGCCCAGACAGCCTCACGCATCGCACCGACGGACTCGATGATCGCGGCGGCCGCAACCTGAGCTGCTGACAGCCGTTGTGCCCGAAGCGGCTGTTTGATCGACACGTAGAGTGCAGCACCCGAGATGAAGGTGGCGATGGCGGAGAGAGCTAGTGAGGGATCCACGACAGCATCTTGCCCATGAGGACCGACAGAATTGGCGAGAGGAGCAAAGCGCGGACAAGATTCCTCGTCTCTGAATGCCTGCGATGTAGCGACTCGACTGTGACGGCTCGAGGGGAACTCAGGCCAGCGGGCGAACGACTGTGACCGACCCCTAGGTCAGGGCGTCGAGGATGATCGCGAACCCGTCTCCCCGCGGCTCACTGCGCGGCATGACCGGACGTTGCGCAGCCCTCGTTCAAGGGCCCTCTTGGGCCAGACCTCTAGTCGCAGGATCGATAGCTTCTCACCGGGGAGGTACGCGCACGCTCTTGCAATCTGCACAGATTCCTATACAGTTCTTGTCATGACCATCTTCGCTGACCTGCACCGCGAGCGGACTCTGTCCGTTACCGCAGCCTCCAGCCGCGGTGTCGCGGGCTTGGTCAAGGATGCGGAGCGTGGTGAGGACATCATCGTCGAGCGCCACGGGCGCGCGGTCGCTGCCGTTATCTCCGTTGAACAGTTCGACGAGCTTCACCGTGTTCGGGCTGACCTGATCGCCGCTTCCCTCGTCTTGTCGCGCGAGCTCTCTGACACTGGCAGCCGCACCGATCTGGACGACGCCATCGCGGCGTTCGGGTTCGACCGGGTGGAACTCGAGGCCGAGCTCGACGCTGACCTAGCCACCGGCCGCGAGTGATAACGCAACTCCGGTCCGGCCCCGGGCCAGCGGTTACGCATGGCTGAAAAGAAGCACCCGGAAGTACCCGGGTGTCTAGTGCGCCTGACCGGGGATGCGGTCGAGGACCTGGAGACCCTGTTCAAGGCCGACCCGCAGATCGTGCGCTGGGCCTTGAAGAAGATGATCCAGATCGAGCGCGACCCCAACGCAGGCGCCCCCTTGCTGGGCGGTCTCATCGGCTACCGCAAGATCGCCGTCGGCGATCGTGACTGGCGCGTCGTATGGCGAGTCGTGCAGGACGACGCAGGAGACTTCCGAGTGGAGGTCGCGGAGGTCTGGGCAGTTGGGTACCGCAAGGACAACGAGGTCTACGAAGAGATCAGGCAACGCGTCGCTAACGCTGGCTCCTCACCGAAGACCAAGGCGCTCACGGAGGTTCTGGAGCTCTTCGCCAAGCAGGCAAGCGACCTGACCGCGACCCCGGAACCGGAGAAGCCTGAGCCAGTCCCGAGATGGTTGACCGACGCACTGCTCTACGTGGTGCACCTCCCCGCCTCCCAGGTCCAAGAGATGACACTCGAAGAAGCCGAGAGGGCTTGGACGGACCATATTTCCGGTGCGGGTTCGGGAACGTAGCTGGGCCTTCTGCTGAGGCTGCCCTCCCTGCCGGCTGCGCTCATCGCGGCAATGGTGCGCGTCAGAACTGGGGTCGGGGATCGTCGTCAAGCCGGCTGAAGATGATGAGATCGGCCTTGCCGTCATGGACATAGCCGGCGCGACGGAGCGTACCTTCTTGGATGAACCTCGCCTTGCGGGCCGTGGCCAGCGAGGCGGCGTTGCCGGTGGCGACGAGGACCTCCACGCGGCCAATGCCTTGGGAGTCGAGCGCCCAGTCGGTGATGGCGGCGAGTGCTCGCGCGGTGATGCCGCGGCCTCGGGCCCAAGGCCCGAGCCAGTAGCCGGCCTCAGTCTTGGCCACGTCCCAGTCGGTGTTCTTGAGTCCGATCACGCCGACGAACTGCCCGTCGACCTCGATAGCTCGTTCCAAGGCTGTGCCGCTGGCCAACTCCTGAGGCGCGATCTCCAGCGCGAAGAACCGTGCGGATTCCTCGGTATAGGGCTGGGGCAGGGGAAGCCACTTCTGGGTCTGCGGGTCGGAGCAGGCGATCGCGATCGCCGGCACATCCGCCTCGGTCAGAGGGCGAAGTACGACCCCGTGGGACTTGATGACTTCATCTGAAAACGACGGCATGACGAGACCATAGCTGTTCTTCCAGTGGCCTCGGCGATGCGGTTTCTGCCTACAGCGACAACGTCCGACTCTCGGCATGAGCGGCAACGAATGCGCCTCGGGCCTTCCGTGGTTCGCTGCGCGACCCATCCGGCATTCTCACGCTCTCCATGGCTAGAACTTCCGTCTCCTGAACCGGCGACTAAACCCCATACTTGGGCCAACGCGTCGTAACAGGTATGGAGGTACTCGTGTCCGAAGCCCAGCCCACCGTCGACGAGACGGCAGTGGGTTTCGACTCGTTCGTCCGCACCCGCCGCGCTGATCTCTGGCGGGCCGCGTGGCTGCTCACCGGCGACCGCGACAAGGCCGACGACCTGGTCCAGACCGCTCTCGGGCGCACCTACGGCCGCTACACGGTGCTCGCCAACGACGCCAAGTTCGAGGCCTACGTCCGCACCACCATCTACCGCACCTATGTGTCGTGGTGGCGGCGGAAGTGGAACGCCGAGCTGCAGTCGGACGACCTGCCCGACAGCCCAACGACGAGCGCGGACCAGGCGGTCAGTATGGACGTCGTCCGGGCCCTGGCCGCGCTGCCGAAGATGCAGCGCGCGGTGATGGTGCTGCGGTTCCTGGAGGACCGCACGGTCACCGAGGTGGCGGAGCTGCTCGGCATCGCCGAGGGCACCGTCAAGGCACACACCTCCCAGGGGCGCGCGGCTCTGCGCGCTTCGCTTCACCTGTCCGAGGAGGAACGGTCATGAGCGACGACCAGCTGTCCGAGATGTTCAAGCGCGACCTGCCCCGCCCCGGCGACGGTGCCTGGTCCGAGGATGCCCGCCGTCGCGCGGGTCGCCGACGGGTGACCGTCGGCACGCTGGCCATGGTGGCCGCGCTCGCCGTCGTGAGCCCGTTCGCGTTGCAGTTGGTGAACAGGTCCAGCGACACCGCGGTGCCCGCGCCCGTCGGCACCGAGCCGGTCGCGACTGCAGCCGGGGACCGCGAGGCCGCGTGTTCCGGGGCGGACCAGTCCACAGCCGACGAACTGCCGGAGGAGGCCGTCCGGCTGTGGCTGTGCGACGAGCCGGGTGAGATCGGCTTCTCCCGCACCGGGCCGCAGGACCCGCTGACGCGGGGGGTCGACGAGGCCCTGGCCGCCTTCCAGGAGCTCCCGAAAGCAGACCCGAACCAGGCCTGCACGGCGGAGTACACCCTGACCTACGTCGTGGTCGCCGAGGCCGCAGACGGCACGATGACGCCCGTGCGCGGCGAGCTGCACGGCTGCCGCAGCGTGGGCAACCGCTCCGGCGGTGGCGCGTTCCTCGACACGCTCGCCGGCCTGTGGCAGGCGCAGCGGGCCGCGAGCCCCGCGCCGACCTCCAGCCTCTCGTCGGAGCAGGTCTGCTCGTCCATCGGTGCCATCCTGCCGGCCACGGTCGACGGCGCCACGCAGGGTGCCCTGTGCCGCCCCGACGACGGCACCGGCGCCAAGAGCGAGGGTGTTGAGCTGCCGGCCGACGTGCTCCAGCGCGTCAAGGACGACGTCGCCGCCAACGCCGTCGACGGCGCCCTGGGCGAATGGGAACCCACCGCACGGCTGGTGCTCGCCAACGCGTGGGGCGAGTCCGTCACGCTGACCCGCTTCGCCAGCGGGAGCTACGTGGTGGGCAGCCAGGTCTGGCGCCCGAAGGGCGACCTCGCGGCAGAGCTCGACGCCCTCGTCGGCCAGCTCGGGAACCCCGTCACCCAGCAGCCGTACGTGCCGGAGCGGCCGGACTGCACCGCGGCCCGCAACACCGCTGCAGAAACCCCTGCGGTCATCGAGGGCGAGATCACCGGCGTCTACTTCTGCTTCGAGAGCCCCGAGGGCGGGCCGCGGCTGATCGCGCCCGGGGGCCTGTACGAGCCGGCGTTCGTGGAGCGCGCGGTGGCGGCGTTCAACGGACTCCCGGTGCTCGAGGGGGAGTGCGCCCTTCCTTCCGACGGCACCAGGCCCGAGGTGTATGTGGTGTATGCCGGCATGGAGGGCGACGTGGCGGCCGTGCGGGCGGACGGCTGCGGCCCGGCGACGGGCGCGGTCCAGAAGGACGGCGACCTCGTGGGCCTGCTGGTGGACCTGTTCCACGAACAGACCGGGGATGAGGGTGCCGGGATGTATTACGGCGCGCAGGAGCTGTGCCCGCGGGCCGATTCGCTGGTCCCGTTCAGCCCCGAGGACGGGGACGCGACCCAGATCGTCGCCTGCCTCGGCCCCGACGGCGCGCTGCCGGTGGACCTGCCGCAGGAGCTGGTCAAGGCCATCTCCGCCACGTTCGAGAGTGCCCCGCAGCCCGACAACTGGGCCGCCAGCGAGGGCACCTTGGTGTGGGTCAACAAGTACGGCGAGCCCATGACGCTGCTCCGCGGCGAGGACGGCTCGTTCGGTTGGATCGCCGACGGCCCGCGCGTGTGGACCCCGTCGCCGGACGTGCAGGCCCAGCTGGACCGCATCTTCGAGCTCTAGCAGCAGCACGCCGTCTGCGCCGGTGCTGTCCAGCGCGGGAGTCACGCCCGTGGACGCCTCCACCGCGTCGGCCAGATCCATCCGCGCACAGAACGCCACCGTCCGACCGACAAGCGCCACAACGACGGCCGATTCAACCGGCTGAAACCCCATCCGTTCAGCGGTGGACTCAATCACCGCTGACGGTGACGATGCCAAAAACTTCTCATTCATGGTCTTCCCCTTCCGGAAGATGCTGGGGTGCTGGTCAAGCACCCCCTGTTTGGATGACTCCGACCTACCGCCACCCACCGACAAATGGGGCTGTCAGGCCGTGGTTCCCACCGTCACGACCCGGTTAGGGGTCGTGACGGTGGGGAAGGGTATGTTCGTGCGCGGGGTGGTTCCTGGCTGGTCGCTCTTCCTGCGGTCCTCTGCAACTGAGATGCTGCAGACGATGATGAAGGCCACGGTCGACTCCGGCACCGGCAAGTCACTCAAGGGCGTGATGACCGGGGCCAAGACGGGCACCGCGCAGTGGGGCAAGGCGGGCGCCCTGCAGACCCACGCCTGGATGATCGCCTACAACGACAAGTACGCCGTGGCGTCGTTCGTCGAGGTGGGCGACAGCGGCGGGTCGACGGCGGCCCCGCTGATCCTCCAGCTGTTCCGGTAGCCGTACGCCAGGAGAGAAATCGGCGGAACACGGCCTTCCTGCAACCCCGAACCGTGCCACAGTTCGACCATGAACCTGAATCGTCGCACCCTCCTGCTCGTCGGTGGCGGTCTCTCGGCAGCCGCCGTCCTCGCCGCCTGTGGCGACAACAACCCGCTTTCGTCCGAATCGCCCACCGGCACCGCCCCCTCGGGTAGCCCGTCAGGTTCGGCCCCCGCCTCCGACGTCACTCTGACGCAGTGGTACCACGAGTACGGCGAGGCCGGCGTGAAGGAGGCCGTCGAGAAGTACGCGGCCGAGTACACCGGCGCCAAGGTCGAGGTGAAGTGGACCCCCGGCGAGTACGCCAAGATCCTCGCGGCCCAGCTGCTCACCGACGACGTCCCCGACGTCTTCGAGGTGGAGCAGGGCGGCAGCCTCGACATGATCCGTTCGGGTCAGCTCGAGCCCCTCAACGACATCATCGATCCGGTCAAGGACCAGTTCAACCCCGCCGTCATCAAGCGCTTCACGTTCGAGGACAAGATCTACGGCGTCCCGCAGACCATCGACATGCAGCTGCTGTACTACCGGCCCTCGCTGCTCGAGGCGAAGAACATCGCCGTGCCCACCACCTTCGAGGAGCTCGTCGCGGCCGCCAACGCCGTCAAGACCTCCGACATCGGCGGCTTCTTCGCCGGCAACGACGGCGGCGTCGGCGTGCTCGGCACCATCCTGCTGTGGGCCTCGGGCCACGAGCAGCTCAACGAGGAGCGCACCGAGGCCGCGTTCCTCACCGACGACTTCTACAACGCGCTGGTGGCCTACCGCGACTTCTCGAAGTCTGGCGGAGTCCTCCAGGCCGCGTCGGCCGAATGGTACGACCCGGGCGCCTTCGTCAACGGCGAGGCCGCGTTCCAGTGGGGCGGCCTGTGGTCGCTGCCCGCGATCAAGGAGGCCCACGGCGACGACGTCGGCGTCATCGCGTTCCCCGCGATCGGTGCCAAGGGACGCCCGGTGGTGCCGTTCGGCGCGTTCGGCGCCTGCGTCGCGGCGAAGGGCAAGAACGTCCAGGCCGCCAAGGACTTCGTCAAGTGGCTGTGGATCGACCAGGAGGACAAGCAGGTCGACTTCTCCAACGCCTACGGCACCCACGTGCCCGCCAAGGTCGCGCTGGTGCCCAAGGCCGACAAGCTCGCCGACGGCGCCGGTGCGGACGCCGCGAAGTACGTCGCCGAGAACGGCTTCACCAACGACATCATGTGGTCGGGTGCGCTGGGCGACGCGTTCAACGCCGCCGTCAGCAACGTCATCAAGAACGACGCCGACCCGAAGGCCGAGTTCGCCGGCTTCGCCGAGAAGGCCAAGACCGAGTTGGCCAAGCTGAAGGGCTAACCTGCCCGATGTTGAAGCGGCTGCGCGGACGCCAGGGACGCAACCTGTGGTTCCTGGCCTTCGTCGCGCCGTTCTTCCTGGGGCTCGCGGCGTTCGTGTACGTGCCCATCGCGTGGAGCGCGTACCTGTCGTTCTTCGACGCGCGCAACACCGTCACCCCCACCAAGTTCGTGGGGCTGGGCAACTACGCCTACCTGCTGCAGGACAAGCTGTTCCTCAACTCGCTGCTGGTGTTCGCGATCTTCGCGATCTTCATCGTGCCGCTCACCTACGTGTGCTCGCTGGGCCTCGCCCTGCTGCTGAATAACCTCAAGTACGGTCAGGCGTTCTTCCGGTCGGTGTTCTTCATCCCGACGGCGGTCAGCTACGTCATCGCCGCCATCATCTGGCGCTTCGTGTTCTTCAACGGTGCCCGCTTCGGCATGATCAACTCGTTCATCCGCAGCGCCGGCGGCGACCCGGTGAACTGGCTCGGCGGTGGGAACAACCTCTACTGGGTCGCGCTGGTGAGCGTCCGCCTGTGGCTGCAGGTGGGCTTCTACATGATCTTGTTCATCGCCGGCCTCAACCAGATCCCCCGCGAGACGTACGAGGCGGCAGCCCTCGACGGCGCCTCCGGTTGGCGGTTGCTGCGCTGGATCACGCTGCCCCAACTGCGGGCCGCGAGCGTCGCCGTCCTCATGCTGCTGTTCATCAACGCCTTCCAGGCCTTCGACGAGTTCTTCAACATGCTGAGCTCGATCGGCCAGTACCCGCCCTATGGTCGCCCCCCGCTGGTGCATCTGTACCTCATCGCCTTCGGCGGCGGCCAGCAGGATCTCGGCGTCGGCGGCGCGGGCACCATCATCCTCACCGCGATCATCGTGGTGTTCGGCCTCGGCCAGAACTGGGTACTCGGCCGCAACGAGCGGAGGGCCGCGCGATGAAGGGCAACCGGGTGCTGACGTCGGTGCGCTACGGCGTGCTGGTCGCGCTGGCGCTGCTGTTCCTGCTGCCGTTCTACGTGATCGTCCGCAACGCGTTCTCGACGCAGGGCAACATCACCGCCCCGCGCTGGAACTGGCTGCCCGACCAGTTCAACCTGACCAACCTCGACTCGCTGCTGGCCAACGACTCGATCGGCATCGGCCGGGCCATGCTCAACAGCGGGATCATGGCGGTGCTGCAGACCGGCGGCACCGTCGTCGTGTCCGTCATGGCGGGCTACGCGCTGGCCCGCTACACGCACCGGCTGGCGAAGTTCCTGCTCGGGCTGACGTTGTTCACGCTGATGGTGCCGGCGACGACGACGTTCCTGCCGATGTTCATCATGACGGCGCAGCTGGGCTGGGTCGACACCTTCCGGGGCCTGGTGATCCCGGGCATGTTCTCCGCGTTCGCGACCTACCTGTTCCGGCAGTTCTTCCTGGACTTCCCCGTCGAACTGGAGGACGCGGCGCTCGTCGACGGGTGCAACCCGTGGACGGCGTTCTGGCGGATCGTCGCGCCGAACTCCACCGGCATCATCGCGGCGGTGAGCACGATCATCCTGATCGGGTCATGGAACGCGTTCCTGTGGCCCACGTTGATCGGCCGCGACGCGACCCGCACGGTCCAGGTGGCGTTGAGCCAGTTCATGACCAGCCAGGGGGTGCGCTATCCGGAGCTGTTCATGGGGTCGCTGGTCGCGATCCTGCCGATGCTCGCGGTGTTCCTGTTCCTGCAGCGCTATCTGGTGCAGGGGCTGACGACGTCGGGCATCCGCTGAGCGTCCTTCGTGGGGCGCCGGCTTCGCGCGGGGGCCCCTCAGGAACCGGCTGCGGTCAGTGGGCGTCGGAGGCGCTGGCGAAGGTGCCCTCCGCGCGGCGGACGCCGTGGACCCGGTGCTTCGGGACCAGGTCGTCGAGAAAGCCGTAGCGCTCGAGCTTGCCCGCCGCCGACACGTCGCCGTCGGCCGCGCGGAGCTTCACGCACCTCCACCAGTCGGAGATGTCACCCCAGCCGGGGGCCGCGAGCGACCCGCCGAACTGCTGCACCGCCAACGACGAACACAGCGACGCGAACGCCAACCGGTGCCCCAACGGCCAGCCGGCGAGCACGCCCAGCACCGACGCCGCCGCGAACACGTCCCCCGCGCCCGTGGTGTCGATCTCCTCCACCGGCACGGCAGGGCAGTAGGCCTCCTCGCCCGTCGTCGAGTCGACGGCGTACGCGCCGGCGGCGCCGTCGGTCACCATCGCGAGCGGTACCAGGTCGGCCAACGCGCGCACGGCGTCGCGTGGGGAGTCGGTGCGGGTGTAGTGCATGGCCTCGCCGGCGTTGGGTGAGAACGCGTAGCAGTGGCGCAGCGGCTCGAGCCGTGCCGGATCCCAGCGTTCGGTCTCGTCGTAGCCGATGTCGGCGAAGATCAGTGCGCCCTTGGCCGCCAGAGCGCCCCACCAGGCGGTCTCGCCGCCGAGGTCGACGACCGCCGCCTTCGTCGACGGCGCCAGGTCGATCAGCGTGTCCAGGGGTTCGGGCAGGTCGTGCCCGTGGGTGACCATGGCGCGGTCCCCCTCGGTGGCGATCGACACCGTCAGCGCGGAGTGGAAGTTCTCGAACCGCCGGGATGCCGACAGGTCGATGCTCTCCTGTCCCGACAGCGTGTCCCACATCCAGTCGGCGTAGGCGTCGTCGCCGAACCGGGGTCGCCGGGGCCGCCGGACACCCGCTGGATAGGCTTTCCGCGTCCAAGTGGCAAGGAGGCCAAGAGGTGGGTTCGACGACCGTGTTCCGGGTGGCCGCAGCGCTGCTCTTCACGACCATCGTGCTGGGTTCGGTGGTGTGCGCGACCGACTCGAGCTCGGCCTGCCCCGCGTGGCCGGTCTGCTACGCCGACCAGGTGGCGCCCCTCCCGCAGTTCGAGTGGCTGAACAACCCCGTCATCGAGTTCGTGCACCGGTTCATCGCCTTCCTTTCCCTGGTGTTCACGGGCTGGGCGGGGTGGCTCGGGCGCCGCTCCGCCGACGTGCGGGTCCGGCTGTTCCCTTGGGTGGCGCTGGGCCTGGCCGTCGGCTCGGCGGTGTTCGGGATGATGATCATCCTGTTCACCCTGCCGCTCGGCCTGGCCCTCATCGACGTGGGCGGCGCGATGGTCGCGATGACGCTGATGACCGTCGCGTCGGCTGCGGTGACTTCCCGGGTCGACGGTGGCTCGCCGTCGGTGCGACGCCTCGGCCTCGGCGCCCTCGTCGTGCTGATCTCCATGCACCTGCTGGGCATCGTCGTGGCGGGCGTGACGTCGGCGGGCACGGGCTCGTTCACGCGCTGCATCAGCTGGCCGCTGTGGCTGGTGCTCGACATCGACAAGTACCCGGCGCTGCAGGTGGCGCGCATCGTGATGGCTGCCGCCGCGCTCGTGCTGATCGCGGCGACGGTGGCGAAGGCCGCGCGCAGCCCCAAGCTGCGCATGCCCGCCGTCGTGCTGGCCGCGCTGACCGTCCTCGAGTTGGCGCTGGGGCTGCTGATCCGCGCCCAGGGGTTGGCGCTCACCCAGACCAACGGCATCAACGCCACGCTCGCGGTGCTGTACACCGCGCTGGCGTCGGGGATCGTGTGGGCACTGGGCTACCTCATCGGGCGGGCGGGATCCGTCGCCGGACGCTCGCCGGCGCCCACGGCCCCGGAGGCCGTCACGGGATCCGCTTGGTCCACTCCTCGGAGCTGAACTTCGTCTCCACGAGGTGCTTCGCCTTCGCCAGCTCATCCTCGGAGTACTCGCGGCGCTGCGTGGAGTAGAGCGACTCGAAGTGCTTCAGGAACGACGCCAGGATCTCGTCGCGGGGCATCTGGGTCTGCGAGCGCAGGGGGTCGACGCGCTTGTTGGCCGACTTCGTGCCCTTGTCAGACATCTTTTCGCGCCCGATGCGCAGCACTTCGAGCATCTTGTCGGCGTCGATGTCGTAGGCCATGGTCACGTGGTGCACGACGACGCCGCCAGTGACCCGTCGCTGGGCGGCGCCGGCGATCTTGCCCTTGTCCGAGGCGATGTCGTTGAGCGGCACGTAGCGCGCGTTGACGCCCAGTTCCTTCAGCGCGCCCAGCACCCACTGGTCCAGGAACTCGTAGGAGCGCTCGAAGCTGAGGCCCTCCACCAGCGACACCGGCACCACCAGCGAGTACGTGACGCAGTTGCCGGGTTCCATGAACATGGCGCCGCCGCCCGTGATGCGCCGCACCACGTCGATGCCGTGCCG
Source organism: Tessaracoccus zhenghani (assembly GCF_054552775.1). Lineage (NCBI taxonomy): Bacteria > Bacillati > Actinomycetota > Actinomycetes > Propionibacteriales > Propionibacteriaceae > Tessaracoccus > Tessaracoccus zhenghani. Next base: position 2,793,255 of record NZ_CM137275.1, read on the forward strand.
GGCGCGGCCCTCGTCGTCGATCTCGTTCTTGTAGCTCTGGAAGGAGCCGATCACGACGAGGGGCTGGTCCCAGTCCCAGATGCGGAGGCTGGGGCGGATCTCGCCCTTCGCGAGCTCCGCGGCGAGCACCTCGTCGAGCGCCACGTGCATCCGCGGGTCCATGGAGACGGGGCCGATGACGTCGAACGTGTGGTCTGACCAGTCGGTGGCGTGGCCGAGGGCGCGGCGCACCGCGATGCCCACGGCCTCCGGCGTGAAGCCGATCATCTGCGTCTCGGAGTGCAGCCGCGCGGTGATGGCTTCGGCCATCTCCACCACCGACGACGTGGTGGGCATGCCGAGCAGCGCGCCGTTGATGTCGTCCAGGGCCTCGTCGGGTTCGAGGAAGAAGTCGCCGGAGATGGCCACGCGGCTGAGCCTGTCGCCCTCCTGTTCGACGTCGACCGCCACGAGTTTGCCGCCAGGAACCTTGTATTCGCCACGCATGTCGATGAGCTTACCCACCCGGGGTTGGGGCCCGTGGTGGCGGAGGGCTGAGTGAAGTTGTGCACCAAGTCCGCTGCACAACTCGACAACGCCTGGTGGGGTGGGCGGGGGCCACGACGGTGGGCTGAGTGAAGTTGTGCACCAAGTCCGCTGCACAACTCGACAACGCCTGGTGGGGGCAGCGGCCACGACGGTGGGCTGAGTGAAGTTGTGCACCAAGTCCGCTGCACAACTTCACTCTGCCGGGCAGGTTCGACGCGGGGGGCGACGCGGGGGCGGCCGCGGCGCCCCGACTCAGGCATGTCGCCGGGCCTGTGCACCGAACGGCACCCTCGACGCGTGTTGGGGGTGACAGATCGCTCAACCAAGGAGGCACCGTGCATGCCGAAACACTCGCCATACCGGCTCCCGCCGCAGTTAGGGTGAGCCGTGTGAACGACGACGTCAGCGAGGCGACCCTCGGCTTCGAGGGGTTCGTGACGCAGCGCGGCCGGGGCCTCTGGCGCGCTGCGTGGTTGCTGACGGGCGACTCCCACCACGCCGAAGACCTCGTCCAGACCGCGCTTTCCAAGACCTTCACGCGCTACGGCGACTTCGGCAACGACGCCCAGTTCGAGGCCTACGTCCGCACCACCATCTACCGCACGTTCGTGTCGTGGTGGCGCAAGCTCAGTTGGCGCAACGAGAAGGCGGCCGAGTTCGTCGCGGATTCGGCCGCCCCCGAGACACCGCACGGCGTCAACCTCGACCTCGTCCGCGCCCTCGAGGAACTGCCCCGCATGCAGCGCGCCGTGCTCGTGCTGCAGTACTTCGAGGATCTCGCCACCGACGACATCGCCCAGCGCCTGGGTATCTCACCCGGCACCGTCAAGACCCATTCGTACCGCGGCCGCGCCGCATTGCGCGCCTCCAAGCACCTCGCAGGAAGGGGTGAGTGACATGAACGACGACTTCCATGATCTCTTCAAGCAATCGGTGCCGCAGGCGCCCTCGCCCAACGGATGGGCCACCGCCGCCCGCCGCAAGCGCCGCAGCCGTCAGATGGTTGCGGGCAGTCTCTCGGCCGGGGTGGTGATCGCGCTGGGGGTCCCGCTGGCGCTCAACCTGTCGTCGAGTGGGGCCGAGAACCTGGTGGCCTCCCCGGAGCCGACGGTGAGCTCAGCGGCGCCCACCACCTCGCCGGAGGAGACGCCTCAGCCCGCGCCCAGCGTGACCGCGCCGTCGCCGGAGGTGTCGCTCTCGACCCGACGCGACGGCCAGCCCGGAGCCGAGGTCTGCTACAACGAGGTCGACGAGCCGGTGGGCAGCTGGATCAACATCGGCACCATCGACACCGGCGCGGCCCGCGCCTGGCTCTGCACATCCGATTACGGCACGGTCGGCCCGCTGGAGCCGCTCGTCGTGGACGTCGATGGGCTCGTAAGGGCCCTCTACGCCCAGCCGCCGCTGACCGAGGCTGACGCCCCGGAGACCGCGCAGTTCTACACGGTGATCTTCGAGTACGACGACGGCCGCAAGGCCTCCTTCACCGGCGACATCCAGGACTCCACTGAACTGACCGACGGCGAGAACCAGCTGCAGGGGAGCGAGGCGTTCTTCCGCGACGAGATCGAGGCCCGCTGGTTGGCGCAGCGCGTGCAGCTCGGACGCCCCGTGGGCGAATACGCGCCGGTGCAGGCGTGCCCAGTGGCGATCAACCAGGCGCTGTTCCCGGTCGAGCTGGACGAGGTGGTGGGCGGGTACGCCTGCGCCTTGGAGGCCGGCGAGCCGACGAAGAACGTGGAGTTGCGTGAATCCGTGGCTGCTCAGATCGGGGCGGAGGCCCTGGCCAACTCCGTCCCCACCGAGGCCGCAGGCAGCGACGACGCCGGGCAGCGCACCCTGGTGCTGCGCAACGTGTGGGGCGACGAGCTGCGGCTCGAGCAGCGCGGCGACGGCTACGAGTTCCGCGGCGAGACCAGCCTCATGCGCTGGACCCCCGCGCCGGAGTTCGCCGCCGAGCTCGACGCCCTCTTCGCCGGGTAGGCCGCCGAGGCGCCGGCGACGCCCGGCCCGCCGTCGACGCCCGGCCCGCCGTCGACGCCCGGCCCGCCGTCGACGCCCGGCCCGCCGTCGACGCCCGGCCCGCCGTCGGGGGTGGAGGCAGAGTGAAGTTGTGCAGCGGACTTGCTGCACAACTTCACTCTGCCCAGCCCGGGACCGGCGCCCCAGCCGGGCGTTGTTGAGTTGTGCGGCGGACTTGCTGCACAACTTCACTCTGCCCAACCCACCCCTGCCCAACCCGAGGCGCCGCATCACCCACCCGCCCCGCTCCAGCCCAACCGACCGCTTCTCCGTGACAACCTCCCGCGACCCCCACCGCGTCGTTAGGGTGAGGAGGTGGCCATGCAGGGCATCGAAGCGTTCATCGCCCACCGTGGTGGCGACCTCCTCCGCGCCGCGTGGGTGCTCACCGGCGACTCCCATCACGCGGAAGACCTCCTCCAAACCGCGTTGGCGAAGTCGTTGGGCGCCTACGACACCCTGGCCAACGACCACAAGTTCGAGGCCTATCTCCGCACCACCATGTACCGCACCTACATCTCCTGGTGGCGACGGCTCAGCTGGCGATCCGAGATCCCCAGCGAGGTCCCCGACGACGACCAACCCGCCGCGGACGCCACCGCCGAGCTCCGGCTCGACGTGCTGCGCGCCCTGGCCACCCTTCCCCGCATGCAGCGGGCGGTGGTGACCATGCGCTACGTCGAGGACCGGCCCATCGCGGAGGTGGCCGAGGCGCTGGGCATCAGCCAGGGCGCGGTGAAGAAGTACGCCCATCGAGCGTGCGCCGCCCTCCGGGAGTCGACGCACCTCACGCCCCAGGAGGCTTGAGATGAACGACGACGACATCAGGGACGCACTCAACCGCGCCGCCCCCCATCCCACCGTCCCCGCAGGCCTGCTCCGGGGGGCGCTCCGCCGCCGTGGGCGCACCCGTGGGCTGGTCGCCGCCGGTGCCCTCGCGCTGGCCGGGACGCTGATCCTGCCGCTGGCGCTGAACCTGGGCAACGGCGCCGGGCCCGTGGCCGAGCCCGCCTCCGCGCCGGTGACCGACGCGGTGGCCGAGGTCGCCGAATCCACCCACCCCCCCGTCGAAGAGGCAGCCCCGGAAGCAGAGGGGACGCCCGAGGCCGCCTCCGGTGAGGAGTCCGTCACGGTCTCCCCGGAGTTCGCCGCCACGCGCTCCCTGGAACTGGGCTGGGACGTCATCCAGGCAGCCGATGGCCCCAACCGCGTCGTGTCGCCCTCATCCCTGTCCATGTCGCTGGTGCAGGCGGCCGAGGGAGCCGAGGGGGCATCGCTGGCCAGCATCGACGACACCCTCGGCCTCACCGGCGACTCCCGGGCCGCCTCATTCGCCGCCCTCCGGGAGCAGCTGCTGCCCTACGACTCCCTCCCCGCAAGCGTCGACGCCGACGACCCGCCCGAGACCCCCGTCGTGCATCAGGCCAGCCGGGTGCTGGCCATCGACTCTGAGCTGAAGCTGCCGTTCCTCGAGCGCATCGCCCTCTTCTACGACGCCCAGGCCGAGTCCACCACCTTCGACGACGCCAAGGCCAACCTCGACGCCTGGGCCACCAAACACACCGCCGGCCTCATCGAGCAGTCCGCGATCGAGCCGAAACCCGACCTGGTGGCGGTCCTCCAGGACGCGTTGCTGTTCGCCGCGGCCTGGCGCGACGAGTTCCGCTACGAGCAGCCCATCAGCTTCACCACCCCTGCCGGCCCCAAGACGGTGGAGGGGGTCTCAGACGTCCTGCCGGTGGCCTACGCCGAGGGCGAGCGCTGGACGGCCGTGCGGCTCCCGTACGACGACAACCTCGCCGCCGACGTCATCCTCCCGACGCCGGGCGTGGCCCCCGAAAGCCTGACCGTCGAAGAGCTCGAGGCCGCCCGCCTGGCCCTCGACGCCGCCGAGCCCGCGCCTGTCACCGTGACCATGCCCACCTTCGACCTCACCGCCAAGAGCGACCTCATGGAGGCGCTGCCGCAGATCGACCTCTCCAACCTCAACGGCATCGTCGACGGCGGCTTCGCGGGGAAGTGGGTGCAGCAGACCAAGCTGATCGTCACGGCCCAGGGCACGGTCGGCGCGGCGCTGACCGAGATGGCCGTCTTCACGAGCAGCGGGGGCTCCGCGGAGCGCGAGTTCATCGTCGACCGCCCGTACGTCTTCCGCGTCTCCGACACCCGCACCGGCTGGCCGCTGTTCGTGGCCGCCGTCTCAGACCCGACCGAGGAATCATGAACGTCCGCTGGCTGAGCCTCATCACGGCCCTCGCCCTCACCGCCTGCGCCCAACCCGCTCCGGCGATCGACGCAGGCGAGGCGAAGGGCGTCGTCGCAGTCCTCGACCTCCCGTACGAGTCGACGCCCTCCGTCGATGAGGCGGCCGACGCCTCCGAGGAGCTCGGCTGGCTCGCCGTCCAGAACGGCGAGGGCCTCAACAGGGTGGTCTCGCCGTCGTCGCTGAGCATGTCGCTGGTCCAGGCCGCCGAGGGCGCCAGGGGCCGGTCGCTCGAGAGCATCGACGACGCCCTCGGCCTCGCCGGCGACCACCGGGCCCGCGCCTTCGGCGCCCTCCGCCAGTCGCTCACACCGTACGACGACCTCCCCACCAAGGTGGATGCCGACGACCCGCCCGAGACCCCCGTCGTGCACCAGGCCAGCCGTGTCGTGGCCGTGGACTCGGTGCTGGAGCAGCCCTTCCTGGACCGCCTCTCCGAGTTCTACGACGCCCCTGCCCAACAGGTGACCCTCGCCGACGCCAAACCCAACCTGGACGCCTGGGTCAAGAAGCACACCGCCGGCCTGATCCCGCAATCCGCCGTGACGCCCGACGGCTCCACCGTGGCCGTCCTGCAGGACGCGCTTCTGTTCGCCGCCGCCTGGGCGCAGGAGTTCACGGGCGAGCCGGCCATCCCGTTCGACACCCCCGACGGAGTGACGCCCGTGGACGGGCTCGCGGGCACCTTCTCCGTCCGCTTCGCCGGGGGTGAGCGCTGGACGGCCGTGCGGCTCCCGTACGACGACGCCCTGGCGGCCGACGTGATCCTGCCCCGCCCCGGCGTCGACCCCTTGGAGCTGACCGAGCGTGAGCTCGCCGAGGCGCGGTTCGTGCTGGCGCAGGCTGAGCCGGAGCCGGTGGACGTCACCATGCCGGCCTTCGACCTCGCCGCCAAGACCGACCTCCTCAAGGCCCTCCCCGACATCGACCTCAGCGACCTCGGCGGCATCGTCGAGGGCGGTTTCGCGGCCCAGTGGGCGCAGCAGGCCAAGCTGATCGTGACAGCCAAGGGCACCGTCGGCGCCGCCGTGACCGAGATGGTTATCGCGACGAGCGCCGGACCGTCGGTAGAGGTGCGCACGTTCACGGTGGACCGCCCGTACGTCTTCCGCGTGCTGGACACCCGCACCGGCTGGCCCCTGTTCCTGGCGGCCATCTCCAACCCGAGCGAGGAATCATGAACATCCGCTGGCTGAGCCGGGCAGCGCTCCTCATCACGGCCCTCGCCCTCACCGCCTGCTCCCAACCCACCGCCGAACCCATCGCGACGGAGGTCAAAGGCGCCGCAGCCGTCCTCGACCTTCCCCTCGACACCACCCCCAACGTCGACGAGGCGGCCCGCGACTCCCAGGAGGTCGCCTGGCGCGTCATCCAGAACACCGAAGGCAACAACCGCCTCACCTCCCCGAGCTCCCTCAGCATGTCCATGGCCCAGGCGGCCGAGGGCGCGCAGACTGTCACGCTGCAGAGCTTCGACGACATCCTGGGCCTCACCGGCGACGACCGCGCCAAGGCGTTCGGCGCCCTCCGGCAGGCGCTCGCCCCGTACGACTCCCTCCCCGACGAGGTGGACGTCAACGACCCACCGGAAACCCCCGTCGTCCATCAGGCCAGCCGCGTCCTCGCAGTCGACGCGACGGTGGAGCAGCCCTTCCTCGACCGCCTGGCCGAGTTCTACGACGCGGCCGCGGCGCAGTCCCCGCGCGCGGAGGCGCAGGCCAGCCTCGACGAGTGGGTCAACCTCCATACGGCGGGCCTCATCGAGAAGTCGGGCGTCAAGGTCAAGCCCAACACGGTCGCCGTGCTGCAGGACGCCGTCCTGTTCGCCGCCGCGTGGCGCACGCCGTTCGAGCAGGAGCGCAAGGTCCCGTTCACCGGCCCGGCCGGGGCGGGTGAGGTGGACGGCGTGAGCGGCATCGTCACGGCCCGCCTCGCCGAGGGCGACGGCTGGACGGCCGTGCGGCTGCCCTACGACGACAATCTGGCCGCCGATGTCGTGCTCCCTGACGAGGGGACGGGCCCGGAGGAATTGGCCGCGGAGGACTTCGAGGCAGCGACCGCCGCCCTCAATGACGCCTAGGAGCAGCAGGTGATGGTGGTCATGCCGTCGTTCGACCTCAAATCCAAAACGGACCTCATGGAGGCCCTCCCTGAGATCGACCTCAGCGACCTCAGCGGCATTTTCCCCGGCGGCTACGGCGAACAGTGGGTGCAGCAGGTGATCCTCCAGGTCAGCGCGAAGGGCACCGTGGGCGCGGCCGTCACCGAGTTGGCGGTGGCGGAGAGCGCCCCCATGCTCGACGGCGTGTTCGAGGTGGACCGCCCCTACGTCTTGCGCGTGCTCGACACGCGTACCGGCTGGCCTTTGTTCCTGGCGACCATCGCCGATCCCGCCGCCAACGCTGGTTGAGCCGCGAGCTCCGCGAGCGTGGCTAAACCGCCGACACACACGCCGGCCCTCGCGCCTTGACCTGAAGTGCACTTCAGCTCTTAGCGTCAGCTCCATGAAGCAGCTCAACATCGCCCTCCGCATCGTCTTCGCTGCCGCTGCGGCCCTCCAGCTCGTCCTCGCCGTCGCCGTCCTTCCCCGCGCTTGGTGGATCTCCCTCCTCTTCCTGGCAGCCGCCGCCCTCCTCGGCCGCGGCGCGCTCCGAGGCTGCCGCCGTAACCTCATCCTCGGTTCGGCCCTCGCCGTCATCGCGCCGCTGGCTGTGGGCCTCTCCGGCGTCGAGCCAATCGACATCTGGCACCACGTCGTCCGCATCCTCGTCCTGGCGGGCATTCTTGGCGCATGGCTACTCTCTCGTCCATCGGCGCCGTCGCCCGCACCGTCGGTGTGAGCGTCGAGGCCGTCCGCTACTACGAGGCGGAGGGCCTGATCGCCCCACCCAGAGACGCCTCCGGCCGCCGCCGCTACCGCGAGGTTGATGTCGACGCACTGCGCGTCATCACCGCGCTGCGGAAGGTGGGCTTCGGCATCCGGGAGATCGGCGACCTCATGGCCGTGAAGCGCGGCGAGGACTCGCCGGTGCAGAGGATCGACGCCGGACTCGCCGCCCTCGCACAGCTCACCCGGCACCTCGATGAGCGCCAGGCGGCCCTCGACGACGCCCGCAGCCTCTGCCAGCAGTGGGAGGGCGACCTCCGAACGGCTCGGCAGCAACTGGCCCCATAGGCTGGTTCCATGACCTACCCCCGCACCCGCCGCGACGACACCGTCGACAACCTCCATGGCACCACCGTCCCTGATCCGTACCGCTGGCTCGAGGATGCCGACAACCCGGAGGTGCAGGAGTGGGTGGCGGCGCAGCGCGACTTCACCGAGGCCCAACTCCAGCACCTCCCCGCCCGCGGCTGGTTCAGGGAGCTGATGGGCCGCATCGTCGCGCGACCCCGGGCGGGCGTGCCGCTGAAGCGCGGCGGCCGCTGGTTCGTCAGCCGCAACGACGGCACCAGCGCGCAGGACCTCTGGTACACCGCGCCCACGCTCGAGGAGCTGGTCGGCGGGGGAGAGGTCGTCCTGGATCCCAACACGTGGAGCGATGACGGCACGTCCTCGCTGTCCACCTTCACCGTCGCCCGCGACGGCTCGCTGATGGCCTACGCCCGCAGCGACGGCGGCTCGGATTGGCAGCACATCCGCACCCGAGACCTCCGCACCGGCGAGGACCTCGACGGCGAGGTCACCGCGAAGTTCTCCAGCCCCGCGTGGCTGCCGGACAACAGCTCGTTCCTGTACGCCACGTTCGACGAGGCCGACGACGCCCGGGGCACCGCGACGGCCGGCCTCGGGGTGGCCCGCCTCATGATCCACCGCCCCGGCGGCGACGACGAGCTGCTGCTGACCTTCCCCGATGAGCCGCACACCATGGCCAGCGGCGAGGTCAGCCACGACGACAACTGGCTCGTCGTGAGCATCTTCCGCGGCACGGAGAACGTCAACCGCCTGTGGGTCTACCCGATCACCACGGCGGATGGCCGCTCCACCCTCGGCGAGCCCGTCAAGCTCCTCGACACCGCCGACGCCGAGTACACCTTCATCCGCACCGACGGCGGCCACATCTATCTGCACACCGACCTCGACGCCCCGCTGGGCCGGGTCATCCGCCTGAACGTGGCCCGCGGTGAACTGACCGAGGTCGTCCCGGAATCCGACGCCACGCTCAGCGCCGTCGAAGCGGCGGGCGACGGCATGCTCCTGGCCTACCTCGACGATGCCCAGCACCGCGTCGAGTACCGCAACCTCGACGGCTCAGATCCGCGTCCCGTCGACCTCCCGGCCGGCGCCCTGGTGGCCCTCGACTCCTCCCCGCTGCGCGACGAGGCCTTCGTGGGCCTCAGCACCATCGCCACCCCCACCGCCTCCTTCCACGTCCCGCTGCCGGTCGCCGAGGCTGCCCCTGCGACGGAGGAGCCGGGCAGGCCGAAGGGCCCCCACCCCCTCCCCGCCCAGCCCATCAGCCTCTCGGCGGCCTCCGAGCGGTTCGCGCCGTCCTTCACCATGGAGCGACACCGCGCGCCCAGCGCCGACGGCACCCCCGTCCCGTACTTCCTCATCACCCCCGACGACGGCCACTCGGGCCCCCGCCCCACGCTCCTCTACGGCTACGGCGGCTTCAAGATCCCCGTCCTCGCCGACTACCGCCCCGGCTGGTCCGCGTGGCTGGCGGCCGGGGAGCGCTCGCGATCGCCAACCTCCGCGGCGGCGGCGAGTTCGGCACCCGCTGGTACGACGACGGCCGCCTGGCCAACAAGCAGCGCGTGTTCGACGACTTCATCGGGGTGGCCGAACACCTCATCTCCACGGGCGTCACCACCTCGCAGCAGCTGGCGATCTACGGCCGCTCCAACGGCGGTCTCCTCGTCGGCGCCGCGCTCACGCAGCGCCCCGACCTGTTCGCCGCGGCGATGCCCACGGTCGGCGTGCTGGACGTGCTGAGGTTCCACAAGTTCACGATCGGTTCGGCGTGGATCAGCGACTACGGCGACCCCGACACCCCCGAGGGCTTCGACGCGGCCTACGCCTACTCGCCGCTGCACCGCATCGAAGAGGGCGCCCAGTACCCGCCGACGATGATCCTCACCGCTGACCACGACGACCGGGTGGTGCCGCTGCACAGCTTCAAGTTCGCGGCGGCGCTGCAGGCGGTGTCGCCCGCCGAGGCGTGGCTCCGGGTGGAGAGCTCAGCCGGCCACGGTGCGGGGAAGTCGTTGCAGATGGTCGCCAGCGAGTGGGCCGACCTGCTGGCCTTCGCCGCTCACCACACCGGCCTCGTCCCCTGAGCAAGTCGCTCTGCGACTGGTCGATGGGCTCTAGGCGCGCCCGACGACCTAACCCAGCGCCGCCACGACAGCCGCAGCAATCGCGTCCTGCGCCTCAGCCGACAACGACGTGCCGTCGCCCAACCCAGGCTGGCCGGCACTCACGAACACCCCGTCGACGGCGTCCAGCGCCGCGCTGATGCTGCGACCGTGCATCGTCAGCCAGTACTCAGCCACATCCTCCGTGGTGACTGGCGCGATGCCGACGATCTCGGCGTCCGGTAGTGCCTCCCGCAAGGAGGTGAAGTACGCGTCGGCACCGGGCCTGATGCTGTAATCACCGTCAGCGACCCCGCCGAACGTCACGACGACGTCAGGATCAGCGTCGGCGACCAGGCCGACGGAGCGGGCGAAGTCCGCACACGGGGTGAAGTCGCAGGAGCGGGGCGACGTGATGTAGCCGCGGCCGGGGGAGGAGAGGTTGACCACCTCACCCCAGCCCAGCGCCTCTGCGGCGGTGGTAACCCAGGTGTCGTCGCCGATGGAGTGCGAATCGCCGATCACCACGACGGTGGACCCACCGACGGCCGGCGACCCAGACGCACTCGGCTCCGGCGACGTCTCGACGGCTGGCGGCACACTTTCGCTCACGTCTGCGGTGGGCGACGGGGTCGCCGACTCTGAGATGACCACCGACGGCGATGACGATTCAGCCACGGGATCCGACGACGGGGTCACGGCAGGGGTGGAGGCCCCGCTCGGGGCAGGCGCAGCCTCGATGGGCCGGTTCATCAGCAGCGCGGCGGCGGCGAGGGCGACGGCGACCACGCCGAGCACGATCAAGCCGATGATGCTCAGCCTGCCGAAATCGCGGGTAGCGCTCATGACCCTGTCTTCCTGTCAGTGATTCACGGAACGTCTCAGAGGGTAGTGCAATCCGCCCTGAGGTGGCGATCATGACGGGCCCCGAATCGGAGACTCAGGGCAGTTCGGGCTAGTGTATCCACCGCAGTGACTTGTCGCTGCCCCGACATCCCACTGTGAACCAACGTTACAAGGCTCCGGATTGATCTGGATCGCCCTGCCGGACAAGGAAACATCTATGGAGTTGCAGCAGTACCTGCAGATCGTGCGCCGATACTGGAGGAGCACGCTGGCAACCGCACTCCTGTGTATCGCCGTCGCGGCTGGCTTCACCCTGCTTCAGAGCCCGAAGTACACCGCCACGTCGTCGCTGTTCATCACTGTGGAAAGCGGCGGCACGGCGGGCGAACTGTCCCAAGGGGCAACTTACGCGGAGCGTCAGGTTGGGTCTCTCGTCTCGGTAGCCAGCTCCGCCTTGGTGCTCCAGCCCGTGATCGATGAGCTCGGACTGGATCTGACAGTGGGGCAGTTGGCTGACAAACTCAGTGTGTCTTCGCCAACCGCCACGTCGATCATCAAGGTCAGTGCCGAGAATGGGTCGCCGCAAGCGGCAGCCGACTTGTCCAACTCAGTGGCCGCCAGCCTGCAGCGCTCCACTGAGTCCCTGGCTCCGGCTGGCCCCGATGGCGCCCGTCTGGTGAGCGCCACAGTGATCGACTCGGCCGTGGCGCCCACTACTCCTTCGGCGCCGCGTCCGGCCATGAACCTCGCACTAGGCGCGCTGCTTGGCCTTCTGCTCGGCTTGGGCCAAGCGGTTCTGCGCAGCGTGCTGGACACCCGGGTGCGGACCAGTGAAGACGTGGCGGAGGTGACGGATGCCCCCATCCTCGCCGAAATCGGACACCGCGAGAAGACCGCGGCGGGCCGGGCCGCCGAGGACCAGGGTATCGAGTGGGCCAGTGCTGAGGCCTACCGAAAACTGCGTACTAGCATCGGCTTCGTGGGCCTAGGGGGCGAGCGTCGCTCTTCCATGGTCATCACATCCTCGCTCCCTGGTGAGGGTAAGACTGAGACTTCCACCAACCTCGCCCGGGTCCTGGCCCTCGCCGGGGAGCGAGTGCTGTTGATCGACGCGGATCTTCGACGGCCGCAGGTTGGGGCACGGCTTCGCATTGACAGTGAACTGGGGCTGACCGACGTTCTGACGGGGCGCGGTTCCCTCCAGGACCTGATCATTGATGTAGCTCCTGGCTACCTCTCCGTCCTCCCCGCAGGGACGATCCCTCCGAACCCTTCGGAGCTCTTGGGCTCGGAGGCGATGGGGCACCTTCTTGCGACCGTGGAGCGCCAGTACGACTACGTGCTCATGGATGCACCTCCCGTTCTGCCGGTGACAGACGCAGTCGTGCTCGGAGCTCAGGCCGGAGGGGTGGTTGTAGTCTCTCGCTCCGGTTACATCCGACGCCCACAATTACATGGCGCCTTGAACAGTCTTCAGGCGGCGGAGGTCGACCTTCTCGGGCTGGTTCTCAATGATGTCCCAGCTACTCGAGCTGACGTCTACGGCGGGTACTACACCTCCAGCCCTAGCCGCTAGGCATGAGAGGGAGAGAGACCAACCTCGCCAAAGGGCTCGACGCGGAGCGTGCCGATGCCCGTCGCGCTGAGGACGCAGCCGTCGATATAGATGCGAATACAACTGTCGGTGCTCCTCGATGCAGTAGACCGGATGTTCTTCTGAATGGGGAGGTGGCATGGTAACCTATTACGGTGTAATCGCATCGGTCCTATTGCTTTCTCTCGCTGCTGAATGGACTCGCGGTACAGCGGTTGAAACGGACCTCTCTGCAAGGAACGACTTAAGCTATATCAGGCGGGTCCTGATTGGATGTGTGGGCGTACTTCTGACTCTTGTCGCTGCCCTCAGGTGGAGAGTGGGAACAGACTACCGTGTCTATGAGCGGCTGTACCCTAGTTACAGGGATGGCTTTATGGACGCACTCGTGAAGGTCGATGAGCCAGCCTTTAAACTCCTAGCCCTCATTTCCTCCTGGATTTATGACGATGCGGCTACGATGTTCTTCTTTGCGTCCCTCCTGGCTGTAGGAACGGCCGTGTGTGCGCTCGCTGCACGTGGAGGGCCAGTCGCGTTCATCTTTGGACTATACATCCTCTCTGGATCGTGGCACCTCTCATTCAACGCAGTGAGGCAGGCAATTGCCATCGCCATTGTGTTTGCTGGCCATCGCTTCATTTTGCAACGGAAATTCATTCTCTACCTTCTCATCGTTGGTGTCGCATCACTCTTCCATGCAAGTGCGGTAGTTGCGCTACCTCTATTCTGGGTGCCAAGGCGCAGGCTTGGAGGCTGGGGTCTCTCATTTGCCGCAGCCTTGGCGGTGACTGGGTATGTATTTTCGGGACAGTTGCTCCAGCTCGTACTTCAACTCGCCGAGGCCGATGTGAGCGTCTATGTAACCCAGGTTGTCAGCCCTTTAAGGGTCGTTGTGGCGGTGGCGCCTGTCCTGGTCTACCTATTGTGGCTTCGAGCTGAAGATCGTGACCCATCCGCATGGTTTTACAGGAATCTTTCGATCGTTCACGCCGCCATTGCAATCCCGTTCTCGGTCAGTGCATATCTATACCGATATACGCTCTATACGCTAATTTTCGTCCCGCTCAGTCTCGCGTCGTTGACCGCGTTCCGAGAACCGTTGTCGAGGCAATGGGTCCGTCTTGCGATCACCTTGTTATTCGCAATCTTCTGGTATCTCGAGGTGACCGGTTCACCGGACTTGCATGCGTTCTCGTGGATCTGGGAGAGGCAGTAGTCACAACCCCATGGTCCGCATGTATGAGGTTTGGATATCCTCCCTGTAGTCCCCTTCAACCCTTCGTTGAATCGCATCTATGGTGCATCCTGGCGTCCATCGCCAGTTGCTAGCGCGTGAGCAACTCCTTCTTCGCCACCCTAAGCGGAACTTCTGGAAAACGGTGGATCTGGGACAGGCGTGACCCAAAGGTGCGCGACAGGGGCTGAGATGATCGGTCCGTGACGGTAGGCCCGTTGACCTTCAGCAGACCGGCGGCAATTGATCGCGAAAGCGCGGGCTCGGGTGTCAGCTTCGTCGGCTCAGGCGGATTGCTGGCTCTTCAACCTGAGCGTGGGGTCAGAGGCGTAATCCGCCGCAGAGCAGCACCATTCTGGGGCGGTAGTTGTCGGGTCGCGGAATCCTCTGGCGGCGTCGGGCGAGTTCAATCAGGCCGTTAATGGCCTCGGTTCCGCCGTCATTGGCGCCGCCGGTGGTGAAGTAGCCCAAGAACGCGTCGCGCCACTGGTCGAGCGTGCCGCCGAGGCGGGCGATCTCCGGGATCGGACACGTCGGGAACGAGGATAGGATCTCCTCCGCGACCCGACGCCCGTCAGCACGACGCGCCTGGTGATAGGCCGAGCGCTGATGCTGCGCGCAGTGCCAGGTGAATATTCGGCTCGTTGAGCGCCAGAGCTGTTGGGGACTGTACGTTTTCCGGTGTAACTCCGATGTAGGAGGTACCCGATGAGGATGCAGGTAGAGCGGATCGTCTCGGCGTCCGCGGTGTCCGTGGATGTCCTGCTGGACCCGGCGGCGGACTTCATCCACGGCAGCCGTGGCGAGTTTGACGACCTGGAAGGCGTCGAGCACCGCGACGGCGTCCTCCAACTGGTCGTTGATCGCGTTCTTGCAGCCGTGGAAGGGGTCCAGCGTGGCGATCTCGACGCCCTTGCGGAACACTGAGTATTCGCTCTTCTGAGGACCACTGGTATTGCTGTCGGGGGCCGATCGCGTTGACAGACGCGATCGCGTTGTTCGGGGGCATCGAATATTCGGGTTCAGGGCCACTGTTTCTAGGCTCCTTCTGCCGCGCGGCCCTATCGCGCGGCAGAAGGAGAAATTCGGATGGTACGCAGAATCAAGGCGGAGCTGGTGCTCCGGCTTCGCGCAGAAGGATTCACGGGGCGGCAGATCGCCGCGCAGGGCATGTCCCGCACCAGCGTGGCGGCGGTGATCGACGCCGCCGCCCGGGGAGGGATCGGCTGGGACGACGTCGCCGTGGGGCATGCGCGATCACCCCGCAGGGGGCATCCCATTTCCGGCTCATCACAATCCAGGGTGTAATCGGGGTCTGAATCCGCCGGTCTCGAGCAGTGATCTGGCGATGTAGTTGGTGAGGTTCCGGAAGCCGAGTGCTGATCCGCGGAGGTGTTCGAGGCGGCCGTTGAGGGCCTCGGTGGGACCGTTCGAGGTGCCGGGCCGGTCGAAGTAGGCCAGCACGTCGTCTGCTCGCTTCTTCAGTGTTCGGCCGAGTGTGATCACCTCGGTCAACGCGGCGGGGACGCCGTGGCTGACCGAGGCGATCAGGCTGGTCGTCAGGGCCCGGCCTCTGGTCCGGTCGGGTTCACGGTAGGCGGCGATCATCCGTTGGTAGATGCCCCAGGTGGCTTCGACCTCGACATGATCATCGCCGGCGAACAGGGCAGTGAGCCTGTCCTTCTGCCGGTCGGTGAGGAGGTCGGCGCCGGTGTGCAGGGTGCGGCGCGCCGAGTAGAGCGGGTCGCTGGTGCGGCCTCGGTGTCCGTGGATGGCCTGTTGGACGCGTCGGTGGCATCGGTCGAGGGCGTCGCCGGCGAGGCGGACCACGTGGAAGGGATCCATGACGGCGGTCGCGTCGGGCAGCTCTTCGGTGGTGGCGGTCTTGAACCCGGTGAACCCGTCCATCGCGACGACCTCAACTCTGTCGCGCCATGCCTGGTCGCGTTCGGACAGCCACTGCTTGAACGCCTGCTTGGAGCGCCCTTCGACCATGTCGAGGAGCCTGGCAGGCCCGGTGCGGCCGCGGATGCCGGTCAGGTCGATGATCACGTGAGTATTGGCGGTCCTGGGGGCCGGGTGTGGTGCGGTTGAGCGCCACCGGCCCGGGTGCCGAATCGTGTGGTTGAGCGCCGTGGTTGGTGTGGTTGAGCGCCACCTGCTTCTAGGCTCCTTCCCGCCTATGTGAGGGCCACGTGGGCGGGAAGGAGTACCGGTAATGGTACGCAGGATCAAGGCGAAGTTGGTGTTGCAGCTTCGTTCGCAAGGGTTGTCGGGCAGAGCGATTGCTGCCGGGCAGGGCATGTCCAGGCACAGCGTGCAGGCGGTCATCGACGCTGCCGAGGAGGCCGGGCTGGGCTGGGACCGGGCGGAGGGCATGTCTGACGGGCAGGTCTACGAGGTGTTGTTCCCGGGCCGCGGTGTCCGGGAGAGCGTCTTCGCCCAGCCTGACTGGGGGCGGGTGCATCGGGAACTCGCCCGGGTCGGGGTGACGCTTCGGCTGCTGCATCAGGAGTATCAGGACGCGGCGGTGCGGGACCGGCAGCCGGTGATGAGTTACGACCGGTTCTGCCGGTTGTATGCCGACTACGCGGCCGTCCTGGGTGCTTCGTCGAGGGTGGGTCACAAGGCTGGCCGCAGCGTCGAGGTCGACTGGTCAGGGCCGACGATGGAGCTGCTGGATCCGACCACCGGCGAGGTGTCGAAGGTGTATTTGTTCGTGGCGTGTCTGCCGTTCAGCAGGTTCGCGTTCGTGCACGCCTCGTTGGATATGCGGCAGGAGTCGTGGTTGCGGGCGCACGTGGCGATGTTCGAGTTCTTCGGCGGCACGGTCCCCAGGATCGTGCCGGACAACTTGAAGACCGGTGTGATCTCCCATCCCCGTGAGGGGGAGGTCGTCCTCAATGACGCCTACCGGGAGCTGGCAGGGCACTACTCGGCCGCGGTGCTGCCGGGCCGTGTCAGGCACCCAAAGGACAAACCCAGTGTCGAGAACACCGTCGCGCACGTGGCGACGTGGGTGATCGCGGGGTTGCGGAGCGAGACGTTCACCACCTTGTCCGGGTTGCAGGCCCGGATCCGGGAACGCGTGGATGCCTACAACACCACACCGTTCCAGAAGCGGGAAGGGTCCCGCCGCAGCGTCTTCGCATCCGAGGAACGGCCGCTGCTCGGGACGCTGCCGGCGGCGCCGTTCGAGATCAGCCAGTGGGTCTATGGCCGCAAGGTGGGCCGCAACGGCCATGTCGTCTGGTCGAAGAATTACTACTCGGTCCCGTTCGCCCATATTGGGGCGAAGGTCGACCTGCGCCTCACGCAGACGATGATCGAGATTTACCGCGGTGATGAACGCCTGGCCAGTCACTTGCTGCTGCCCTCAAACACCTCGAACAAGTACCGCACCAACGATGCTGACTTGCCCGAGGGTCGGGGTTGGCAACCGTGGGACAGGACACGCATCGACGCCTGGGCGGACCGGGTGGGGCCCGCCACAAAGGCGGTGACCGACCGGGTGTTCGAGTCGGTCCCCATCGCCGAGCAGGCCCATGACCCGGCGCTGGCGATCCTGCGCCTGACCAGACGTTTCTCCCCGGCCCGGGTGGAGGCAGCTTGCCAGTTGGCGCTGCGGGGACCGGTGCGCAACATCCGCTACGCCCATCTGAGACCGATCCTGGACACCGGGCAGGACAAGACCGGTCAGAGCGTCGAGACCGCCGACGAGGTTGGCGGCTATGTCCGCGGCAGCGACTACTACGCCGGAGGGACCCGATGAGCGCCTCGCTGCTGGACATCGAGACCAAACGCAAGCTGCGGGAGATGAACGCCACCGACCTGCTGACTGCGATCGACACCCAAGACCCAGTGGTCTCGGCCGGGTTGGCGTTCGAGGACAGGCTCCGGATGGCTGTCGATGAGGCCTACTCGTCGTTCACCCACTCCAAGGTCACCGGCCTGATCCGACGCGCCGGTTTGCGTTACCCGAACGCTGACCTGCGCCGGATCGACCTGCTTGAGGAACGAGGGCTGGACCGCAGCCTGCTGGAGGGTGTCAGATGGTTTGTGTAAGGGGTGGCTCCTGACAAGGAAGCAGACACACTGATGACCATGACCACCAAGGAAGACCGTGAAGACCGGCGACGTGCCCAGAGGGAAGGCGTCGCCGCGCTGGAGGCCTCCGGTGCGCTGGATGACCTGTATGCCCGCATCGATGCCGGTGAGGTCCAGCTCGAGGGCAAGGACGGGCTGATCCAGCAGCTGATCAAGGCCGGCTTGGAACGGGGCCTGCAGGCTGAACTGACCGAGCACGTCGGCTACGACAAGGGCTCCGCGGAAGCGCCCGCGTTCCCGAACTCACGCAACGGCTCCTTCTCCAAGAAGGTCTCGACCAGCGCCGGCGACGTCGAGCTGGCGATCCCAAGGGACCGGGATGGAACGTTCACCCCGATGCTGGTGCCGAAGGGCTCCAGGCGCCTTTCAGGGCTTGATGACATGATCATCAGCCTCTACGCCGGCGGGATGACGGTGCGTGACATCGAGCACCATCTGGTCTCCACGATCGGCACTGAGATCAGCCGCGAGACGATCTCCAAGATCACCGACGAGGTCGCCGATGAGGTCCTGGCCTGGCAGCAGCGGCCGCTGGACTCGTTCTATCCGGTGATCTACCTCGACGCGATCATGGTGAAGATCCGCGACGGCGCCCACGTGCGGAACAAGGCCGCCCACATCGCCGTCGGTGTCGACATGGACGGCATCAAGCACGTGCTGGGGATCTGGATCCAGGCCACGGAAGGGGCGAAGTTCTGGGCCGGGGTGTGTGCACAGCTCGCGAACCGGGGCGTCAAGGACGTGTTGATCGTGTGCTGCGACGGGCTGACCGGGTTCCCCGAGGCGATCGAGGCCACCTGGCCGCAGTCGACGGTCCAGACCTGTGTGGTCCACCTGATCAGGGCCGGGATGCGGTTCGTGTCCTACAAGGACCGCAAAGCCGTCGCGGCAGCGTTGAAGCCTGTCTACCAGGCCGCTGACGCCGACGCCGCGAGGGCGGCGCTGGACGAGTTCTCCGCCTCGCCGCTGGGCAAGGGCAACCCGAACACGGTCCGGGTCTTCGAGGACGCCTGGACGAAGTTCATCCCGTTCCTCGCGTTCCCGCCGATGCTGCGCAGGGTGATCTACACCACAAACGCGATTGAGTCGCTGAACTACCAACTGCGGAAGGTCACCAAGAACCGAGGCCACTTTCCTTCCGATGACGCCGCGGTCAAGCTGCTGTGGTTGGCGATCTGCAACATCGAGGACAAACGAGCCCGTGACCGGGCCAAGGAGAAAGGACGACCCCGAGGAGCCAAGCGCAACGCTGAAGGCCGCCTCGTCGAAGGACAGGTGACCACGAACTGGAAACAGGCCCTGGCTCAACTCGCCATCGCCTACCCCGACCGCATCAACCCCCACCTCTAAACCAACCCCCGGAGACCACCACTTACACAAACAACTTGACAAGCTCGCCTGCTGTCCCATCTGGGCTCCTGCCAGTTCGTCACCCGCCAGCAGAACGTCGTGTTCCAAGGCTTCACCGGATCCGGGAAGTCGTATCTGGGATGCGCGCTGGCGAAACGGGCCTGCGAACACCGGATCCGGGCCCATTACATCCGGATGCCCGACCTCGAGGAGGCCTGGACCGCGGCCCAGGAACAGACCGGTGGAGCCGGGAAGTTCCTCCGCAAGTACGCTGCCTTCACGCTGCTGGTGATCGATGAATGGCTTCTGGATCGTCCCACCGAATCGATGCGCGGGATGCTGCTGGAACTGATGGAACGCCGCTATGGCGAAACCTCAACGGTATTCTGCACCCAGTATCAGCAGAAGGACTGGCACCAGCGCCTCGGCGCCGGCGTCCACGCCGACGCCATCATGGACCGCATCGTCCACAACACCCTCTGGATCGAGACCGGCACCTACAACATGCGCGAGCACACCGCCGCGCAGACCTAACCCCGCAGGGTCAGCGCCGGTGGTGGCTCCCAGCCACGTCACCACCGGCGCTCACCCGCACCAACCCCGGCGCTGGACCGCACGAACCCCCGGCTCCCACAGCGTCAAATACTCACACGGTGACGTACTTGTCACCGCGGCGGGTGTGGCGCCACACGTGCTCGTCCACGCCGATGGCCTTCACGCCGTCGAACCTGGTCGGGTCGTCGATCAGGACCCGCTTGCCTTCGGCCAGGACCGCCGTGTTGGCGGTGTTCCACGACACCCCGAGCCCCTCGGCGACGCGGGCGACGGTGAGGTGCTGCACGACCAGCCCCTCCAACGCCCACCGCAGCCCGCGGCGTGACATCTTCGCCCGCGGTTCCGCGGCGAGGCTGGTGTCTTGTCGCCACACATGCCCGCAGCCGGTGCAGCGGTAGCGGCGGATCGTGACCAGCAAGGTCGTCGGCCGCCAGCCGAACGGCTCATGCGCCAACGGCCGCGTCACGGTGTCACGCGCGAGGCCTTCGCAGCCGCAGCGTCGGCACCACTGATCCGGCTCCACGACCCGGCAGGCGAGGACCGCGCGGCCAGGCTCCAGCAGTTGGCCGGTGACCTCCAGGCCGAGCTCGTCGAGCCGACAGAACGAGGTCAGGTCAGGGCAGGCGAACCCCGCCACAGGGGTAGCATCAGACACGTCGAGGTCTTCCAGATGGGCAGTGTGAGAACTTCCATCATCGGGAGACCTCGACCCCTACCCGGCCCGACGCGCCGAACAGCCCCCTACACCCTCATCTGTGATGAGCCCCATTTCCCCCGGGGGACCGTTACTGGCTCTTCGTACCTGAGCGTGGGGTGAGCGGGGATCCGATGGCGGGCGTGTCGGCGGGGTGAAGGGGGTCGAGGCCCTCAAGAATCGGGGTTACCACACCACCTGATCTTCAAGGACCTCGACGTGCCCGATTCTACTTCCTGCTGCCGTGCCGGCGGCGGCTACTGTCAGCGCTGCGACCTTCTGGTCGGTCTGCCTGGGCTCCACGTGGTCGGCGTCCAGCGCGACGACGCGGGGCTGCGTGTCGAGGTCGAGTCACGGACGCCGGAGGTGATGGGCTGCCCCGCCTGCGGCGTGATCGCGCATGCGCATGGCCGGCAGAGGGTTGAGTTGATCGACGCGCCGTGCTTCACGGCGCCGGTGAAGCTGTGGTGGCGGAAACGTCGCTGGCTGTGTCCCGAACCGATGTGCCCGGTGAACTCGTTCATGGAGCAAGACCCCGATGTGGCGCGACCCAGAGCGCTGCTCACCAGTCGCGCGACGTCGTGGGCGATCGGGCAGATGCGACGGGAGAACGCCTCCGTTCAGGGGATGGCCCGGCAGCTCGGCTGCACCTGGAGGACCCTGTGGCGAGCGGTCAAGCCGATCCTTGAAGCCGCCGCCGCCGACGAGGCCCGCTTCGCCGGGGTCACCTCGCTGGGCGTCGACGAACACATCTGGCACCACGTCTCCACCAAGCCCGTCGACCAGGGCGGACGCGGCCCGAAGGAGTTCACCGGCATGGTCGATCTCACCCGCGACAAGGACGGACACATCCGAGCCCGGCTGCTGGATCTGGTCCCGGGCCGCTCCGGTGAGGCCTACAAGACCTGGCTGCGTGACCGCGGCGACACGTTCCGCAAAGGCGTCGAGATCGCCACCCTGGACCCGTTCCACGGCTACAAGAACGCCATCAACGACCAGTTGGAGGACGCCGTCGCGGTGCTCGACGCGTTCCACGTGGTCAAGCTCGGGACGGCCGCGGTCGATGAGGTCCGCCGCCGGGTCCAGCAGGACATCCACGGCCACCGCGGACGCAGAGACGATCCGTTGTATCGGATCCGGAACCTGCTGCGAGCCGGGCAGGAACACCTCACCGACCGGCAGAAGACCCGCCTGGAGACCGCGTTCACAGCCGACGACCGACACGTCGAAGTCGAGGTCGCCTGGCACTGCGCCCAACAGCTCCGCTCGGTCTACCACCAGTCCAGTCACGCCGACGGCCGCAGGGTCGCGGACAAGATCCTCGCCACGTTCCCCTCATGTCCGATCCCGGAGATCGCCCGCCTCGGCCGGACGCTGAACCAGTGGCGCGACGCGTTCCTGGGCTACTTCACCACCGGCGGCGCCAACAACGGCGGAACCGAATCCATCAACGGGTTGATCGAACTCGCACGCCGCGTCGCCCGAGGGTTCCGCGACCCCGACAACTACCGCCTCAGAATGCTCCTCATCGGCGGCGGTCTACGACTATGACCCCACGCTCAGGTACGAAGAGCCCCGTTACTCGACCTCAACCCTGAGCCCCGCGTCGTCGCGGGCGACGCCGGACACGTGGAGCCCCGGCAGCCCGACCAGAAGGTCGCAGCGCTGGCAGGAACCGCCGGAGGCACGGCAGTAGGAAGTAGCATGCGGGATCGTCGAGGTCCTTGGAGATCAGGTGGTGGTGTGGTGACCCTCATTCTTGAGGGCCTCGACGCCCTTCACCCCGCCGACACGCCAGCCGCCGGACCCACGCTCACCCCGCGCTCAAGTACGAAGAGCCCTCAATCCCCACGTGGTGGGCGTGAGGCGCTGTGCCAGATTCCTACCCCTACTTCGGCAGGGGGCGTCTACGACAGATCTGGACCCAGCAAGACGTCACTGAGCGGATTACGGAAGGACTTCGGTACCTTGACACTATCCAAGAAGTCACCGACGGCAATAAAGACGATGAGTCGCTCGCTCGATTCTATTCCCACCAGTGAACGGAGTTGGTCCTCCTTGGCACCGCTCATCATGGCGTTCAAAGGGCAGGCGGCGAGACTCATGTACTCGAGTGATAGGAGCAAGGACATGGAAAACAGGCCGCCATCCACGAATGCTTGGTTGCGTTCTGTGGGCTCAAGGAAGGACTCGAGATCTGCGGTGACCACGACGAGGGCTGGCGGTAGGGCGTATCCGGTCATTCCTCCCTGCAGCTCGAGGACCTGCGTCATCTGTGTGTCGTCTGTGATGATCCGGACCCTTGTTGACTGACGGTTACACACGGACGGTGACTTAAGAGACATACGTACTGCGTCACGAACGCGAGCTTCGACGGTCGATGACGTCGCGAATTCGCGCACGCTGACGCGCCCCCGGAGCAAATCAGCGAAATTCTTCTGATCGTTGTCCACTTTGGATGCGGCCGTAACTGTGACAACGCCACCAAGATCAGAGGTCGAGCCGTTCACCAACTCGAGCAGATCGGGGCCAAGAACCCTCAATAGGTGGTCGGTTTCGAAGTTAAGGACAGAATGGGCCTCAATATAAGCCTTGAGCGTCGAGAGCGCATTTACGAAGGGGATCCTTTCGACAGGGTAGCCCATCAATTGATACTGCCGCATAGCAGCCCCAAGCTCAGTGAGAGCGGTCACCCCGAAGCCGGCACGGAAGTCGGTGTGGCTGAGGCCCTTCTCGATCGAGTGAGCATGAAAAGTTAGCTTTCCTTCGACTTGGGTTAGATTTGCGCCTTTCAGGTCCCGCAGTCGATGATTACGGAATGTTCGCCAATCATAAATGTGCACGCGCACCGCTAAGACTTCTTTGTACAGATGCCGGAGGCGAGCGGTGAGCCAAGCGGGGGAGAGTCTGAGGGCGCTGTGTCTTAGGGAGGTCATGAGTGATACCTTTCGGGCCGTCGAATCGGAGATTTACGCCAACTGGTCAAGCGGGAGGGTGCCCTGGCTGAACCCAAGGCCGAGAGATGTCGCACACACGCCGCGACGGACTTGACATGACTTACCCAAGAACTTAGTGTCGCGAGTCCGACACGTCGGTAGAGCAGGCCAACTAGACGCATTTGAAGGTCTCCGTCTGGAACAGCCAACTCCGCGTTTTGGTCCTGCATCGAACGGATCCTCATGCGCGCCACCTCCGGCGCTAATGGCGACGCAGGGGAAAGAAGCCCTATCGAGGTCGAGATCAAGGCCTTGATTCGGAGATAGTTCAGGATGGAGGGAAGCGCGGCTGAGTATCCCCAAGCCTCCGTCGTGCTTAATGCGTCACTGACGGCCATTAAATCTGAGTACTTTGATTCGCGGAACGATCGCGTGAGTGAGCCCGGTCGCGCATTGATAATGTATCTCCGGCCCGGTATAGCCCTTACTGCACCCGCGAACTCGAGATACGAAACGTTGAACAGCAAGTCCTCGCCCAGTGAGATTTGCGTGGCGAAACGCAATTGGAGGTCGTCTATGATCTGCCGCCTATAGAGGCGCCCACATGGTGAATTTAGGAGTCCGCTGCGGAGCGATGAAGCGAGAAACGTAGCCTTGTGGGCGGACCCTCCGAAGAGCTCATCCACCTCTGCTCCCTCGACCACGAAGTCAATATCGGAATCTAAACTGTCCACCAGCCGAGATATGAGATCCGGTTCGGACCGATCGTCCGCATCTACGAAGGCGAGCAACTCGCCCCTAGCGTGTTCCAGCCCCGTATTCCTGGCTGAGCTCACTCCGCGGTTCGGCTGGGCAATCAGCCGAACTCGCGGATCCCTCTCAGCGAACTCTTCGAGAACCGCTCTGGAGCCGTCTGTCGACCCGTCGTCAACACACACTATATCTAGCGCGGCCCAATGCTGGTGCAGTAGGGACTCTAGACAGACGGTCAAGTAGGGAAGCGCATTAAAGACAGGAACGACCACCGATACTAAAGGGTGCGACATGAATCCTCCGTGACAACTGTAGATGTCAGATGATTGAGCGTGGTTGCCTCAGCGGTCCCCGCCGCAACTCGTCGACTCTCCACGCGGTTATGTGGGGCTGACGCGATCGCGGTGAGGGCCCCTCTGGGACAACGTGCGTCGGGCCGCAAAGACCGCGAGGCGCAAGGCCCTCGCCGCTGCCGCAGGAACAGGAGATGAGACGTACCGGCCTCATTGGGGCCTCGAGCGCTCATTCTTCCACCCACTCCCGGTGTGCTCGGACGATAGCGGTTCTCATTAGGAAGGCCCTTGTGGCAGCTCCCATGGCGGCCATGGCCGAGCCAACGATCAGGCCCGACGTGCCGACGACGCTCAAGAACACACCCGTGATAGCAGAGACGAGGCATGCGATGGCGAAAGAATAGGCGATGTGGTAATACCTATTGAGGATATTAAGAGCAACAGATTGTGTGTAGGACACTAAGAGGAAGACGCTGGCCGCGGCGAGGAGCCCGAGTGTCGCCGTCCCGGTCTTGAACGCAGGGCCGTACAGGCTCATAAACAACGCGTCACCGAAAAGCACGAGGAGAAGGCCGCCCGCGAGACCGCAGATCATGACACCAAGGGAGATCCTGTTGGCCTGGTGAACGACTCGGTTGACCCCGGCATGAACGAGCAATCTCCGAAGAGGGGTGATCATGACTTTAGCGATGCTCGCACCCGTCAAGTCTGCAGCAGTGAGAATGTATGCGATTGCGGCGTATACCCCCACCACGTGTAGATCATCTTGGAAGCCCAATATGAAGATCGGCAGATATGTCAAAACTGATGCGAGCAGTTGGGCCCCAGTAACCGGAACGCTCGCGCGGAGAATCTCGCGATAGCCGGTTCCAGACTCGACGGCAGGGTAGAAGACGGAGCGTGCGCGTTTCATTGCGTAGGCCGCGGTTAGAGCCGAGGCCAGAGCGGCCCCGATTACCGCAATCAGCAGGGAATTCCATAGGAACGCGGCAACGGAAGATATCAGAATCGACACCGCGGCTCCAGCAATCCCGATCACTCCGAGAGTCGGGATGTTGTTTCCATACTGAATTCGCGCTAAGTCGAGATCAAGCATGGAATCAAACAGTTTCATTGCAATGATTGCCGTTCCAAGCAACAGTGGGACCGCTGGGACGACTAAAAGAATGATAACCACGGCGACAGAGGCAAGAGCCAGTCCTACAACTCTTAGGAAGACGTAGGACCGCCACGGCCACGCGGTCCTCATGGTAAGAAAGATTGTGCGGAGACCGAGTTGAGCGGTGACAAAGATGGGGGTGGCGACTGCCAGAATGATGCTATAAGTGCCGACCGCATGAGGGCCTCCGAGCGCCTGCGCGATCCAGACCAGATACCATTTCGAAAGGGCGCTAGCAGCGGTTCCGGCCATCAGCAGGAGACTTGCGATACCAACCTTGATCTTGGAATGCAAGTTAGTCCTCGTATGGGAGATTTCGTGCGGAAGATGGATACGTGTAGCGCATGCTATGGGCAAACTTTGCCGGAGTCGAGATGTCGCCTGAGGTAGTCCCATCCTGCCAATCGTCCCGTAGTGACTCGTGCGTTTACGTCTTCCCAATCAGGGGCGGACAGAGGAAGGTCCTCAATCTCCTGACTGCGGTCGTAGAGGCGGTCGGCTAGACCTGCGAAGGACAGAAGCGAGTCGAAGCGGGCAAGCCCGCGCGCGCGGTTACCAATCGCGATGAAGGGCTTATTGAAGAGGATGGAAAACACTGTGCCGTGGAAAGAATCAGTTACTACGAAATCAGACTCAGCGAAACTATGTAGCCATTGCTCAAGTGGTGCCATTCTGTAAACCGAAGGATTATTCGCAAAGGCGTTCTTTTCTTTGGCGGAGGGTGGTAGGACCTCGAAGGAGGGAATACCCAGGCGGGAGGCTATACGTGAGGTCAATTGCGATGTTGCCTCACTTCGGTCAAGCACGTAAGCGAAGAGACCGCCTTGAACGGGTTTCAGAGGCGCAGGACTTTGACGTATGAGGGATCGGTAGTGGTCCGCTTCGAACAGGAGGGTAGGATCGACATGATGCTGCGCCTTGACGCCCCAATGAGTTCGACATAAGTCGATTCCCGACTCTTCGCGCACGGAGATGGCCCGGAAGGTTGTGGCTAATTCCGCACTCCTCTTCTCCAGGCTCCGCGAGTAGCGGATTAATTTGTCACCACCGAAGGAAGCCGCGTAGGACATGCGTATTATGTCCCGCTCGCCGGTGTAGGCCAGGAGTTGTTGTTCGACGTCTGCGTAGCCTCCGCGCCATACTTGATCACTTCCTACCACTATGGCGTGCAGTGTATCGAGGTAGGCTTCTCGCTCTCTCTTGCTCTTAGCAAAAAGGTCGATTGTCTTGAGCCGTTGTAACACGAACCGCTGTGTGTGTGTTTGTACGTCCTCCAACTGTCGACGATTCAAGTCGAGTGGCAGTTGTCTGCGCTGCTGCAGCTGACGGGCATGTCGTCGGAGGCTGCGCGCGACACTCCTCAATGCACTGAACTTTCCCCCGAATTTATCGTGAAGGCTTGGTAGCCCAATTCGGTCACTGCGCGCTGCAGGGCATACGCTTGGATTAACCCGCCGTAATTCCCGCCCAGTGGGTAGAGAGTGGATATGAGTACGCGCTTATCCTCTCCTTCTGCATTAGCGGACAAGTGTGCGTGTATCGTCATTCGTTTTCCTGAGGTGAGGCGTGGGCTGTTAAAGACGTCTCGTGCGCGGCCTTGAGCGCCGATTGGGTCTTGCTGCTTGGTGAATCAGCAATGCGCGTCTGAAGAAGGCTTCGTGCTGAGCCCAAACAGTGGTCTGGTCATAGTCCTTCACTGCGCGTTGCCTGGCGTTAGAGCCTTGCAGGCGGCGCAATTCGGGGTCCATGATCAGCCTCTCTAGCGCATCGGTGAGCGCCGCCACATCTCCTGTAGGGACCACTGAGCCAGTAGTTCCATCGTCGACGGCATCGATCGTCCCCGTCGAGTCCGCAACGATCGCTGGCACCGCCATCGCGGCTGCCTCCAACACGACGTTTGGGAAACCTTCGCGACGACTCATGAGCACGAGAACGTCCATTTGCGCATAGTAGGGACGAGGATCCGGTGTCGCGCCGACGAAATGGATCTGGGGAGATCTACGTGCCAGGGTGTAGCCCGCCGAGGCTCCCTCATCTGGGCCGATGAAGAGAGCGCGCACGTTGGGACCGTCGAGGTTGCACGAGGTGATGGCATCCGCAAGGGTGTCCACACCCTTATCGGGGTGAAGACGGCCAACGAATCCGACCGTCATCCCGTGAGTGCGCGCGAGGAAATCCGCAGTCCCGTCATCGATAGATCCCGTCGCAGCATTGGGGGAGAATCGCTGGGTGTCAACACCGTGGGAGGAACCAGCTCCAAGGACGTGAACTGAAGTGGGGCCAGTCACGCCAAGTTCTTCCAGCCGGCGAGCTAGGCTGAAACTGTTCGCCACAATATGGGAGGAGCTTCGCGCCGTGAGCTTCTCAAGCCACAAGAGGATTCGGCGAGCGACACCGCCTGTAGTCTCAAGTCTAAGACCCCATTGCTCGTAAACCCGAACCGGTGTTCCGAGGAATCGGCTCGTGATTGCTCCAAGGAGGCTGGCCTTTGGAGTCGCGTACACGACGACGTCGGGCCTGATCGCTCTAAGGGTGCCGAAGACGCGTGTTAGTGACTTGGCGTCACTGAGAAGAGACGGTTGTCGGGACATCGGAACAGTTTTAAAGCTCGCGCCCTCACGTTCGGCGAGCTCTGTAAGGCCCGCCCCCTCGTCACAGATGAGAGTGACCTCCCAGCCCGCACTTACTAGATATCTCAAATAGCCGGGTAAGAAGGTCTTGGCCGTCATCGCGCTCGTCACTATGAAGCATAGCTTTGCCATTGTTGAGTCCTTTGGGCTAACCGCTCGAAGTCCACCGACCGGGGATCCCCTTCACGATCACGCGGGATGGGACGTTCTTTGTCGCTACCGTGCCTGCCCCCAAGATGGATCCTTCTCCTACGGTAACCCCCTGAAGGACCACCGCCCCAGCCCCGATCAACGTTCCTGACTGGATGTGGACCTCGCCAGACAACACCGCAGCTGGATTCACAGATACGTAGTCTTCAAGCAATGCGTCGTGACCGATGGTGGCGTTCGGGTTGATGTGGACGTAGGCCCCTGCCTGGACATTTGTGGATATTACGGAACCCGCGCACACGACCGTTCCCGCACCGAGAGTGGTGTTGACGCCAATATGCGCCGATGGGTGTACCGCGGAGAAGGGGCCCAGTCCCGCTTCCTCCAGACGCGTGGCAAGCCGGCGCCTTACGCCGGGAGCGCCGATGGCCAGTACGAACTGAGCCGCCGGCCTCGTGGCTAGCCATTCTGTCGTTGTTCCGAGATAGGGGACGCCGCGTGAGGCAAGACGCGCTAGGTTTGAGTCTGACGGTGCGTCGTCTATCACGCCTCGAACAGCGATCGTCGCGCCAGCCGCGATCATGGCCTCAAGCGTGTCCAGCGACTCGCGGCCAAAGCCCGAGGCGCCGATGACGACAACTTGCTCAGGCATTGAAATCCTCCTCACCGTTGCCGAGAAATTCGGCCATGGTTGCCTGGCCTTCGTGGGTGATGCCATCTCTCTTCACTACGCAAAGAGCGGTGAGGAGCAGGATCTTGAGGTCCAGCAGGAGGCTGCGCTTTTCCACATATTCGACGTCGAGGCGGAATTTCTCCTCCCATGAGAGAGCATTGCGACCCATGACCTGAGCCAAGCCGGTGATGCCCGGACGAACTTCGTGGCGACGTGCCTGCTCCTCGGTGTAGAGCGGTAGGTACTTCACCAACAATGGTCTGGGACCAACGAGGCTCATGTCGCCCCTGAGCACATTCCAGAGCGTGGGCAGTTCGTCGAGGCTCGTCGCCCGAATCGCCCGACCGAAGGATGTCAGGCGCTCCTCGTCGCTGACGCGGTCGATGTCGGGCTGCCGCATGGATCTGAATTTCACAAGCTCGAAGACCTGGCCGTTGAGCCCTGGTCGCTCCTGGCGGAACAGGACAGGGCGTCCGTGCTTTACGAGCACCATCACGCCCACTGCCAACTGCAGAGGGGCAGTAACGACTAGGCCGGCTGCGCTGGCCACGATGTCCATGCCGCGCTTGACCGTGTCGTAGCGGCGGCGGTTGTTAGGCTGCCGCACGCGTGCTGTCCAAGAACGCCGTGACGGCTTCAGCAACCCGGGCAAAACGGGAGGGGTCGAGTACCGAGCCGCTCGGGAGTGACAATCCGTCCTTGAATAGGCGCTCGCCTGTTCCATCGATGAAGGCGGTGGCTGATGCGTAGACCGGCTGCAGGTGCATGGGCTTCCAGAGGGGTCGTGATTCGATGTTGTGGTTTCCCAGCGCATCCCGAAGATCATCTGAAGAGAACCCCGCAGCCTCGGGATCCACCAGAATCGAGGTAAGCCAGAAGTTGTCGTGGGTCTCGCCACCGTCCGCCCCAGAAGGCTCCCCGAAGAGGGTCACACCCGGCACGTCAGTGAAGAGTTCTCGATAGGAGATGCGGTGCTGGCGCCGGCGCTCGATCATCTCGTCAAGGCGCGAAAGCTGTGCCCGTCCCAGCGCCGCCAGGATGTTGGACATCCGATAGTTATAGCCGATGTCGGTGTGCTCGTAGTGCACTACGGGCTGACGGGCCTGCGTCGCGAGGTAACGCGTGCGCT
The DNA here is from genome assembly GCF_054552775.1 of Tessaracoccus zhenghani. NCBI lineage: Bacteria > Bacillati > Actinomycetota > Actinomycetes > Propionibacteriales > Propionibacteriaceae > Tessaracoccus > Tessaracoccus zhenghani. The sequence goes on from NZ_CM137275.1 coordinate 2,823,472, forward strand.
GCGCGAACTCCTCATCGTCCGTGAGCAGAGCGCCGCCGCCGGACGTCGTCATGATCTTGTTGCCATTAAAGGAGATCGCAGCTGCTACGCCGAAGGCGCCGGCGGAGCGGCCGTTGCGAGTGGCGCCGAGCGATTCTGCGGCGTCGGACAGCACCGGGACGCCGCGTGCGGCGGCGATGGCGTCGATGCGCTCGTGGTTGACGACCTTGCCCAGAAGATCGACGGGGACGACGGCCTTGACCGTGCGGCCCTCCTTCTCGAGTGTGGTGAACGCCACTTCAAGGAGATCAGGGTTCATGTTGCCGGTCTCATCGGCGTCGACGAACACGGGCTCGGCGCCGGTGTAGACGATTGCGTTGGCGGTTGCCGCGAAGGTCAGGCTCGAGGTGAGGACCAGATCACCGCGGCCGACGCCGAGGTTGAGCAGCGCCAGGTGTAGCGCTGCTGTTCCGGAGGACAGTGCGACGGCGTGCTTGCGCCCGGTGTACGCGGCGAGTTCCTCTTCAAATGCGTCCACCTCGGGTCCGAGGGGAGCGACCCAGCCGGAGCGGATGGCGCGAACCAGCGCGTCCTCCTCGGCCTGGGTGACATCCGGAGATGACAGGTAGATCCGGTCAGTCACTAAATCACCTTTTCAGAGAGGGCCGGCAACGGGTAGACCGTTGGGTCTGAGTCGAGCATTTGCAGCACGCCTTCATCGCTGTCAGTGGCGAGCTCTGCAGGATTGAGCGCAGGAACCTGCACTTCGCTGATCAGCGGGTGCTCGCTCTGGGCGCCCGCTTCGACTGTGCTGAAGAGCACCTCGTGCATCTTCTCGCCCTCTCGCAACCCGGTGAAGTGGATCTCGACGTCCTTCTTGGACTCCGCGATCATCCGCTTCGCCACGTCGAGGATCTTGACCGGCTCTCCCATGTCCAGCACCAGGACGTCGCCGGGGAGACCGATGGCGCCGGCCTGCATCACCAGCTCGCACGCCTCGGGGATGGTCATGAAGTAGCGGGTGACGTCCGGGTGGGTGACCGTCACAGGGCCACCCTTCTCGATCTGGCTCTGGAAGGAGATCAGCACCGAGCCGCGGGAGCCGAGCACGTTGCCGAACCGCACGGACAGGTACGGCACCTGGTACTCGTTGGCGTACCAGGCGGTGAGCCGCTCCGCGAGGCGCTTGGTGCGGCCCAACACGCTGGTGGCCGCGGCCGCTTTGTCGGTGGAGATGTTCACGAACCGTTCCACGCCCACCGAGTAGGCGGCACGCAGCACGTTGCGGGTGCCGAGCACGTTGGTCTTCCACCCCTCAAGGGGGAAGCGCTCCAACATCGGGAGGTGCTTGAGCGCCGCCGCGTGGAACACCACGTCCGGGCGGTGCTTGCTGAAGATGCGCTCGAGGGCGTCCTCGTCGCGGATGTCGCACAACACCATGTCCTCGGTGTCGAGGAGACCGTTGCCGTACAGGTCGAGCTGCACGCCGTGCAGGGCGGACTCGTCGCGGTCCAGCAGGATCAGCTTGGCGGGACCGAGGCGGTGCACCTGGGCGGCGAGCTCGGAGCCGATGGAGCCGCCGGCGCCGGTGACGAGCACCACCTTGCCGGTGACGTAGTCGGCGATGGCGCTGAGGTCGGTCTTGATGGGGCGGCGACCGAGGAGGTCGGCCACGTTGAGCTGGCGCAGCGAACCCAAGGTGACCTGGCCGCCCACCATCTCCCGCAGCGGCGGGATGATCAGCAGGTCCAGGCCGTGCTCCTCGCAGGCGGTGCTGAGGCGCTGGATGAGGTCCGGGCTGGCGGCGGAGATGGCGAAGATGACGGCTTGAGCGCCCCGCTCCTTGGCCACCTTGATGATGTCCTTGCCGAGGCCGAGCACCCTGTGGTGCCGGACGCGGAGGTTGCGCTTGTCGCGGTTGTCGTCGACGAAACCGACGATGCGGTAGGGCGCATCCTCGGCGAGGTCCATGAGCGTGGCCACCTGGTGGCCGGCGTTGCCGGCGCCGTAGACCAGCGTGGGGATGGCGTTCGCCGCCGCGCTGCGGGGCCGGCTGTCCACGATGGAGCGGAAGACCAGGCGCGCCGTGGCCATGAAGATCATGGCCAGCGACGGCAACGCCACTGCGGCCCGCAGGGGGAAGTGGTCGGCTGCCAGGAGGAAGGTGGTGCCGTTGAGGATCGCGATACCGGCGACGGTGAAGCCCGTGCCCGCGGCATCAGCGAAGCTGCCGATGCGGTTGCGCCCGAGGTACAACTGCGAACTCAGGCCGCCGATGACCTGGAGCAGCACGGCGGCAGCGGTGTAGAAGAGCACCCATCGGGCCTGAACGGGCTCCAGCGCCGCGTCGCGCATCGACAGGAAGACGATCACCGCGAGCACCCAGGCGAGCGCATCCCACATGACCAGGATCAGGCGCCGGACAGCTGCGGGCATGCGGTACAAGAGCGCGCTCAGAGCGTTAGACCCTCTTGGCTTGTTGGTTTCGTCATTGGCTGCATCCCATTCCCCACGGGGCTACCATATACTCCGGCCGCTGAGAAGTGCCAAATTGTCATGAGTGTTTGGGAAGGAAAAGCTCGTAGCTGGACGGCATTTGCTGCTATGTGGCCGCCTGCCTTGTGTCGATCCGTTGTGTGGCAGGTCAGTTGCAGGGTTATCGGTTGTTAGTCCAGCGGGAGCTGGGTTGTACGAGTCCCCTGCAGACTGGAGCGTTGGCTGCGACATCACTACATGCCTTGGCAAATTGTCTTCAGCGACTCTGCTATCCCCATTGCGGTGCCGCCGATCAACCCGGTGTCGGTGCCAAAACTCGCGAGGCGCACCGACACGTCGCGTGAGGCAAGAGGCCTGGCGCCCGCATGAACGGATGCGCGTAGCCCGGCCAGTAGCCCCTCGCTCGTCTCGTTGAGGATGGACGTCAAAGAGATCAGGCGCGGGTTCAGTAGGTCGCAGACGTTTGCGAGGTTGTTGCCAAGCCTCTGGCCTGCCTTGAGCACCGCGTCATGGGCTGGCATGTCATAGCGAGACAGGTCCGCTATGAGGCGGTTTTGGGCGTCGAGATCGATGGTCTGAGCCGGCCCCTCGCCGTACAACTCTCCAATAATCGCCCCAAGGGAAGCCCAAGCCTCGATGCAGTTCATCTTGCCGCAGCGGCAACGGACATCTCGGTCCTCGCGACTGATGGCGACTGGAGTGTGACCCATTTCGCCCGCGGCCCCGCTGAATCCCCTGAGTACGTAGCCTGGCCCCAGCGCGATCCCCGCTCCGATTCCCCAGCCGACCTTCACTGAGATCACCGGGAAACTTCGCGGGGTGTTGAGTGATTCGGCGTAGGCGCGCAGATTGACCTCGTTGTCCACGAGGCAGTCGCAACCGTAACGCTCCTGCAGGGCTTGGCCCACTCTGAATCCGTCCCAGCCCGGCATGATCGTCGGGCGTACCGGCGCACCCCTTGAGTAATCGATGCGGGCGGGAATGCCGATCACGATCTGGCGCAGAGGTCCGTGGGTGGAGATTGCGACGCTGAGCGCGTCGTCGACTGTGTCGGCAAGACGATCCAGATATGCATCGGGGCCAACTTCTAGGTCGGAGACGAAGGTCTTCCGGAGTAGAACTGCCCGTCCCATAGTCGTGATCGCCACGCGGGACAGGCTGGCGCCGCAGTCAATGGCCATCACCTGACCCAAAGAGGGATTCAACCGGCCCATCGCAGATGGCTGCCCCCGCTGTTCGCGCTTCTCGGTCCCCGCCACTTCCAGGATGTTCAGCTCTTTCAGCCGTTCCCATGCCGCGGCGACCTGGGATCTCCCGAGCCCGGTTGCGCGGCTCAGTTCGCTGCGCGTGTACAGGCCTCGGAGCGCGATCCACCATGCCACCGCGGTCACATGCGAAACCGGACTGTGTGTCGGCGGGTGCAGAGCAGGCATGCCCTGTGTCTCCAAGTATTGCTCTTGGTGAATCATGCCGCATTATTGCATGAGACCAGCATAAACCGGACCTTGAACATCAGAAAGCTACAGGCCTAATCTCGGCGTAGTCAAAGTAGACGCACTGCAAACCAGTGCACAGACGAGAGGTTCAAAGATGAACAAGACCACCAAACTGCTGGCGCTGGCCGCAGCCGTCACGCTCGGACTCACAGCGTGCGGCTCGAACGCCGAGACGGCTTCCTCTGACAGCTCAGGCGGAGACGAGAAGGTCGCCGTCGTGCAGAAGGTCCTGACGAGCGAGTTCTGGCAAGACGTTAAGGCAGGTGCGGAGGCTGGTGCTGAGGAGTCCGGTCTGGCGATTGACATCTACGCGGCGAACTCTGAAGAGGACGTCGAGGGCCAGGTGAACCTCGTTGAGAACGCCATCGGTAAGGGGTACAAGGCCATCGGCGTGGCGCCCATTTCGAATGTCAACCTCAACGCCGCGCTCGCCAACGCGACCAAGGAAGGCATTTACGTTGTCAACGTCGACGAGCCCGTCGATCTTGAAGACCTGGAAAAGCGTGGCGGTGCTGTGCAGGGTCTCATCACGACGGACAACGTCCTGGTGGGCAACATGGCTGGCGACTTCATCGTAGAGCAGGTCTCCGAGGGGGAGGTGGCCATAATCGAAGGCCGCGCAGGCGTGAAGTCGGGCAATGACCGCACCACGGGGGCCCGCGAAGCATTCGACCGTGGCGGCCTCACTGTTGTGGACTCGCAGCCCGCGGACTGGGACCGCACCAAGGCGTTCAACTTGGCTCAGAACTACCTCAACAAGTACCCGAACCTGAAGGCGATCTACGCGGCTAACGACACGATGGCGATGGGTGCGCAGGAGGCAGTCGCGAACTCCGGTCGCGAAGTAGTTGTCGTCGGCACCGATGGCAACACCGACGCAATCCAGTCCGTTGCCGACGGTGGCCTGGCAGCAACCGTTAAGCAGGACTCGGAAGGCATCGGCCGGGAGTCGGTCAAGCTCATGAAGAAGCTGCTGACGGAGAAGCCTGAGATCAAGCCGGGCAATGAGATGGAGACGGTTCACGTCACCCCCATCCTCGTGACAGGGGATAACTCCTCGGAGTACCTCAAGTGACCAACCACGATTCCAGTGCAGTTGCGCGGCCCGCCGTGGCCGCGCAACTGCGGGGGGTGACCAAGGCGTTCGCTGGAGTGGTTGCTGTGAAGCACATCGACTTGGAGCTGCAAGTTGGACGCGTGCTTGCCATCCTCGGTGAGAACGGTGCAGGCAAGTCAACGCTCATGAAGATTCTGTCCGGCGTCTACGAACCGACCGAGGGCACCATCGTCGTTGGCGATCAGGAGTTCTCCCACCTGACGCCCGCACGGGCTCGCGACCTGGGCATCTCGATCATTTACCAAGAACTCTCCGTCATCAACCAGCTGAGCATCGCGGAGAACATCTTCCTGGGCAACCTGCCCAAGAAGGGCGGCCTGGTCGATTGGCGTGGCCTCTTTGCCAAGGCCCAGGCGTTGCTGGATCAGTACGGAATCCGTCGAGACGCCAGCGATTATGTGAGCGACCTGAGCGTCTCGGAAAAGCAGATGGTGGAGGTCATGAAGGCCACGGCCAGCAACGCCCGAGTCATCGTCATGGATGAGCCCACTACCTCTCTCACCGAATCAGAGATCGAGGTCTTGTTTGACCTCGTGCGGCAACTCCAGCAGGAAGGCCGCGCAATCGCGTTCATCTCACACAAGATGAAGGAGATCTTCGACATCGCCGACGACGTCCTTGTCCTGCGTGACGGGGCGGTCTCCCTCGAAGCGGAGATCGGAGACGTGGATGCGGACACGTTGGTGCGAGCGATGGTCGGGCGCGAACTGGACGGCCGCTTGGAACGTCCCCCCTACCAAGGTGATAACGAGGGAGAAACCCTGCTGTCCGTGAGGGAACTCTGCCGAAAGGACGGAAAGGTTCAAGACATCCAATTCGACCTCCGGGCTGGCGAGATCCTGGCCTTCTCGGGTTTGGTCGGAGCTGGCCGGTCCGAGTTGGTGGAGGCGATCTACGGTGCCAGCAAGCGCTCCGTCGGCAGCATCGAAGTGTTCGGACGCAATGTCAGCGTGCGCAACACCTATGACGGGCTCAATGCCGGCATGTCGTTGGTGAGCGAGGATCGCCGAGGCTCCGGTATCTTCAAGAACTTTGACATCACTACCAACATCTCACTTGCTAATGGCCTGAAGCGTTCGCGGTTCGGCGGCCTGCTCGGATGGACGAACCACAAACGCGACACTCTCGAAGCGGCCCAGTTCCAAGAGGAACTGCGCATCAAGTGCCGCGACCTCTCCCAGAGCATCACTGAACTCTCCGGCGGTAATCAGCAGAAGGTCCTGATCGCGCGCGCCCTAAATGCCAAGTCTCGGATCATCATCTTCGATGAGCCCACGAAGGGCATCGACGTTGGGGCTAAAGCCGAGATCTACCGCCTGCTGCGCAAACTGTGCTCGGAGGGGGTAGGGATCCTGGTCATCTCCTCCGATCTTCCTGAAATCCTCACGGTCTCCGATCGAGTGATCGTGATGAGGGACGGGCGCATCGTGGGCGAGCGCGTAACTGCCACAACCACTGAAGAAGAACTAGTTTCCCTGGCGACAGGACATATCGAGGAGGTGGGAGCAGCGTGAGCTCCACCACAAGCGTGACTGGCACTCAGTCGAACAAGACCAATCCCCAAACTCCCAAGCCGAAGACGCCCACCAGTTGGCGGGAGCAATTCACTCATCTCTGGGGCCGTTACAGCGTCTTTGCCATCCTGGCCCTCGTCGTGGTGGTATTCAGCATCGCAGAGCCTGCGTTTATGGGCGGCAACAATCCCGTGCGCATCCTCGAACAGAGCTCGGTGACCATCCTGCTGGCTTTCGGAGAGTTCTTCGCCATCTTGTTGGCGGGCATCGACCTGTCGGTCGGCTCCAACATGGCCCTCTCCGGTGTGGTGGGAGCCCAGCTCATGGTGAACGGCGTCCCCTGGATCGTCGCAGTCCTAGGGGCGGTACTGTTCGGTGCCTTCATCGGGCTGTGTAACGGTGCGTTGATCGCGGCCACCAGGCTCCACCCATTCATTATCACGTTGGGTACGATGTCGATCCTCCGTGGCGTTACGTACGTCGTCTCTGATGCGACTGCGGTAGCGGGACTGCCTATCGCGTTTTCCTCCACCATTAACGGACGCGTTCTGGGAATACCCGTCCCCATCATTCTCGTGTTGGTAGTCCTCGTCTTCCTCACGATCTTCACGGGTCGCACACAGGCCGGACGCAACCTGTACGCCATGGGTGGCAGCCCGCAAGCAGCTTGGTTCGCTGGTATTCCTTCGACGCGCCACACGCTCCTCGCCTTCACCGTCTCAGGGCTGTGTGCGGGCATGGCGGGAGCTGTCAATATTGCCCGCCTGGGCGCTGCGGAGCCGAATGCTGGCACTGGCTATGAGACCTTCGCCATTGCCGCGGTCATCATCGCCGGCACCTCATTCTTCGGTGGTGAAGGCAAGATCTGGAAGGTCTTGTTCGGCGGTCTCATCATCGGTGTCATCAACAACGGACTGAACATGGTGGGCGTCTCGTCCTACTACCAGCAGATCGCTATGGGCTCACTCATCATCATCGCCGTTGCCCTTGATCGATTCTTCGGCCCCACCGCCGCAAGACGTTCCTAGTCTTCAAGGAGAAGGACAGAATGCCCCGTTTTTCGGTTTCCCTCATGTGTATGGACCTGCTCGAAGTCAAGGAGCAGTTGCAAACCATGAACTCAAAGGTCGATGCGTATCACATCGACATCATGGATGGTCATTTCGCACCGAACATCACACTCAGTCCTGATTTCATCGCAGCAGTGCGGCGCGGATCCGGTACGACGATCGATGCCCACATGATGGTGACGGACCCTGGTTTCTGGGTTGACCAAGTGGCCGAGGCGGGCGCGGACATTTACTCCGTGCACGCAGAGACAATCCAGAACACTGCCTTCAGGGTCAACAATCAGGTGCGGGCCGCTGGCATGAAGCTGGGCCTGGTTCTCAGCCCCCTCACCCCCTTGTCCTCCGTCCGGCCGCTGCTCGAGCACGTCGAGCTGCTCACCCTGATGACGGTGGATGTCGGCTACGCCGGTCAACCGTTCATCCCCGAGGTGTTGAGCAAGGTGGCGGAGGCGAAGAGCCTCAAGGAGTCCGACGGGCTCTCCTACACGATCCAAATCGACGGTTCCTGCAATGGCAAGACATTCAAACAACTCACCGATGCGGGAGCTGAGCAGTTCATCCTGGGCAACTCCGGCCTGTTCGGCCTGGCCGACGATTTGGAGGACGCATGGAAGGCCATGAGCCGCTCCTACGACGCGGCGGTAGCTGAGCCGAAATGATTCTCGCACTAGACCTCGGAGGGACGAACCTGCGCGCTGGCTTGGTTGGACCTCAAGGCGTTGCCTGGTCAGGCCGAAAGCCGAGCCAGGAAGTTCTCAGCGGCGGGTTGACAAGTCTCCGAAGCACTCTGGGGGATCTCATCAAGAGAGCGGAAGGTCATGCGGAAGCGGTCGTGATGGGCTTTCCGGGCACGGTGGCCCGCGACCACCGCACCGTGCTCACCGTCACTAATATCCCCGGCTTCAATGGATTCGATTTTGCATCCATGTGTGAGCGAGACTTCGGGTTACCAGGGATCGCAGATACGGATGTCAATCTCCTTCTGAGAGACCATCTCTCGCAGCTGTCGACCGTTCCACGCGTGGCCTGCGCTTTCTATCTCGGCACAGGGCTTGGCAACAGCATCGCAATTGACGGGCAGATTTTCGCAGGTGCGCACGGCGTCGCTGGTGAACTCGGTCACATACCTTGGGGAAGTGGTCAGCATCGTTGCAAGTGTGGACTCCCTTCCTGCATCGAACCCGATGTCTCTGGAATGGCGGTTGCTCGAACGGTTGCCGACCATCCAGACCTGGACAGCGTGGCGGACTTCTTCGAGAATGCACCCGCTTCCGTGATCGACGGCTTCATCGATGGAGCCGCCAAGGTGGTCGCTACTGAAATCAACATTCTCGATCCCGATGCCGTAATCCTCGGCGGCGGGGTGTTCGAATCCCCATGTGTGCCTCGCGCGAGGGTGGAGGAGTCAATTCTCGCCCACGTGCGGAGGCCACTTCCTCATGACGACATAGCCTTCACTTGGGTTCCGGGCGATCTCTCCGCCGGTCTACGTGGGGGATGGAACCTCTATCAGGAGAAATTCAAATGAAGATTGCAATGACTAGTGACCACGTGGCGGTCGACCTCCGCAAGCAGCTGGTTGAACGACTCCGCCAGCAGGGCTTCGACGTCACCGACGTCGGGCCGGAAAGCCCAGAGCGAACTGATTACCCAGTTTGGGGGTCGGACCTTGCCCGTGCTGTGGCTGCGGGACAATACGATAGGGGGATCGCAATCTGTGGCTCCGGCGTTGGAATCTCGATTTCAGCGAACAAGGTGCCAGGCATCCGTGCGGCTTGCGTCTCAGAGACCTACTCTGCGCAGATGTCCCGCCTCCATAACGACACGAACATGTTGTGCTTCGGGAGCCGCGTGGTTGGTCCGGATGTGGCATTCGCGATCTGCAGCACTTGGCTGGAGACCCCGTTTGAAGGGGGCCGACACGCCGGACGCGTTGCCCAGCTCGCTGACCTCGACCGTGGTGAGGTGCCTACGTTCCAGACTTATAGCGAATAGCCTCCCGCCGGCCCAGATTTGCGCGTTTGGACGGGCTCATCGAGTGAGATGCTGGTGGCGCAGCTGCCCCGCCCTAAGTGTATCGGGGATGCCGGATCCGACCCGGCGCCCCCTACTGGACTCGCCGACGGCGGGGGCGCTGCCCGGTCGGCCCGACATCTCGCGGGGGGAGAGGTTTCAGAGCGCGTTGGCCTCGGATACCGGCGCCGTCGATCCTTGAACGACCTTGATGGGCCTGCGCACCACCCGCAGGGTTCACACCGCGCGCAGCGTTCCGTTGGCTCGGGCGAGGCTCTGGGCTGTTGGACCAAGGGCCCAACCTCGGGTGGATCGGCGAGGCGCAGAACCCCAATTTTCGCTGCGGCGAGAGCATTCGATCCAAACATTGTGGTCCCTAAACTCAGGAATGTCCGTCCATCCACTCTGCGATCATTTCGGCGGCCGCATCATGAGCGCTGTCCGAGGCCCCGGCATCTCGGAGGATCGCAAGCAGTGCCTCCGGGGTCGGTGCGATGCCATGGCTGCTTTCGCGCACAGCCACTGAGTAATCCCTTGCCAAGTCACCCACGCGGTCGTCGCGATCCGCCTGTTTGACGAGCCATCGATGGAAAGGCGCATCGGATTCCCCACGGAGGCTAGGACGCCAGACCACCCCGAAGTAGTGACCTTCCGCTGCGAGAGCCAACCTGTTCTGAAACTCGACGAACCCGGGTGGGCGGTAATGATGAGTGCGAGGCTTGGGCTCGATCTGGCTCACGATGCGCCGGACATACTCGAACTCCAGTTTTGGAATCCCCACGAGAAGATTCGGCCCGTCCTCATCGAATGCCGCCATAGGGAGCCCCAGCGCGGCCGCGGCCCAGATGACCTGCCCATTAGACACGTAGGGGCAGACCTCCCCGAGCAACTGCTCAGCGACGTTTTTGAGCGAGTAGCTGTTGACCGCTGGGCGTGTGCCCCGTTGAAGGGGCGAGAACATCCTGAGCATGTCGCAGATCATTGATAGCGGGATGTAATCAGTCTCGCCGTCGAACTGCCACGGCACGGGGGACATGTACCCGTTCGGCCCGAGGCGGGCGTATCCCTGAAGGTCGCCGACCAATTCGTGGTCAGCAAGCGTGTCAATCAAATGGCGGGCGCTCATTCGCTCCCCGAGGAGTCCCTGAGCGAGAGGGTTCCGCATTTGTCGTAAGGAGGCCGTGTGGTTCGCGCCGGTCAGGCCTGACCAGGCACGGGCGTCTTTCTGTCGATCACGGTCCGTCGCGTGGTTGCTGGACATCATCTCTATTCCTCATTCCGGGCTGCACACCCACGCCGTTCAGCCCCGTGAGTAGAGAGAGATCTCAAACCAGGCACTGCGCTTCTGGATCGGCCGCCGTTGTCCTCGACGCCCATGCCGCGTGGGGACATAAGCTCGGAGAAGGGCAGTCCAGTCCGCCCGGAGGACAAATTTTAGCCCCCGCTGCAGACCGTGTCCAGGGTTTCGGTAAGGCACCCGGCTGCGACGGCCGAAAGGCCTCCGCGACAATGCGCGCGGGAGGCATCACTCGCAGCGCGCCCATACGCTCCAGACTGAGGTGAGCGAGGGTCAGGGCTACTCGTCAGAACCTACTCAAACGGCAGTTCGGTGGTGCCGTGGATCTCTTCCCAGTCGTCGACGAAGCGGTCCACCGCGGTGATGATGTCGGGGGCGGACAGGGCCTGCTGCAGCAGCTGCGGCGACAGCGTCACCGCGTCGGCGCCGCTCTGGAGTGCGTGCGACACCTGGGCGATGTTCTTGAAGCTAGCGGCCATGATCTTGCTGGGGGCGTCGAACCGCTTGATGAAGCCCGCCAGTGCCTCGATGGTCTCGCGGGTGTTGATGTCGATCGACTGCATCCGGTTGTAGTACGGCGCCAGGTAGTCGACACCCGAGGCGATGGCCAGGAAGCCCTGCGTCTTGGAGTAGATCGCGGTGGCGGTCACCTTCACGCCTTCGCTCTTGAGGATGCGCATGGCGTGGAGGCCGGCCTCGGTGAGGGGGATCTTGGGGTAGACGTTGGCGTCGATCTTGTCCAACAGGCGGTGGGCCTCGTCCACCATGCCCTGGGTCTCCTTGGACAGCACCTGGACGTGGAGGGTGCGGTTGGGGCCGATGATCGAGCGGATCTGGCGGAAGTGCGCGTAGAAATCGATCTTGCCCTCGGCCTTGAGGATCGACGGGTTGGTGGTCACGCCGGTGACAGGGTAGATCGGCGTGAGCCGCTCGATGTCGTCCAGGTTGGCCGTGTCGAACAGGATGTCCATGACTGTGCCTTTCGGGTGAGGGGTGCCCCTGGTGATATCCAACCACGCGGCTAGGTGTTTCGCGGCTGAGCGGCCGTTGGGCAGATGCCCAATTTGGGGCCCTATCCTGTGCCGATGCACCGACTCTCCGCGCAGGACCTGCGCCGTAGCCGCACCTATCTGTGGGCCTGGTGGGCGGGCTGGTTCGTGCTCGCCATCCTCTGCGGCCTCGCGCTGGGCGCCATGCAGCTGGGCGACGACGTGGTGCGCCAACCGCTCGGCTCCGCCGGTTACGTGCTGATGGGGCTGTTCCCAGCCTGGCTCGGCACGGCGGTCACGCTCCACTGGGCGCCGCGGCTGACGTTCGCCTTCGGCGCCCTGCTCGGCGTCCTGTTCGAGGCCGCACCTGTGCACGACGACGTGCGCGGCCTCGGCTGGGCGGCCGCAGTGTTCGCCGTCGCGGGGCTCGTTTGGTTCCTCTGGCGCGACTCCCGCAGCACGCCCCACGGCCCCCACGTGGTGCCGGCCAACGGGACGCAATGGGAGGGCTCGTGGGCGGCCGACGACGCCCGGATCGACGCGAAGGTCGGCGCCCTCGTCGCCGGCGCGTTCGCGCTGCTCACCCTGATCGGGCTGGGCGTGCACCACTTCATGCTCAGCGACGTCGCCGCCTTCGAGGCCCGGGCCGAGCTGGCGGCGGGCACCGTCGTGGAGCTGATCGAGGACCCGTACGAGATGGTGGTGGAGGTTGGCGGGCGGGAGTTCACGTTCGAGCGGTTCTACACCGACGAGGAGCAGGACGAGCCCCAGCCGGGCGAGGCCATCGAGGTGCTGATCGACGGCGACCGGGCGACGCCGCTGGGCCAGGGGCAGGGGAACCCCGCGTTCGTGCTGGGGATCACCGCCGTCGCGCCGCTGCTGGGCGCGGCCATCGGCCTGCGGTTGGGCACGCGTCGGTCGCGGCGTCGCGCCCTGCTCGAGCGGGGCGGGCCTTCTGCGACGGTGCGGCTGCTGTGGCTCGAGGAGTTCGACGCGTTGGCGCTGCCGGTGGATGACACCGTGCCCACGCTGCGGCTGATCAACCTCACCGGGTTGCGGGAGCTGTACCCGGGGGAGGAGGACGTGGAAGAGGACCGTCCTTCGACAGACCCCGCGGATGATGGGGCCGCGTCCGACGACGACGATGACCCGGAACTGCCGGTCGGGGCGTTCGAGATCGCACAGTTCATCCGGGAGCAGGAGGCCGAGGAGTTCGACGACGAGTTCACGCCCGAGGAGCGGGCCAACCTCGAGGCCTTCCTCGGGCCGCGGAGCGAGGCCAACGGCGAGCCGTTCATCCTCGTGGGCAACTGGGCGCAGGGCTCCACCGTCGCCCTGCTGCGCGAGAGCGGCGAGGTGTGGTTCGCGGAGGTGGCGGCCGGGCGGCCCATCACGGATCGCCGGGCCGTCGTCGAGGCCGGCGTGCCGTCGGTAAAGCATCGGGCCGTCGACCGCACCATGCGGGCGCTGCCCGTCTGGGCGCACCGGAACGCCGGCTGGCTGCGCTGGGCGTTGGCGTGCGGGGCGGGGCTGGTGGCCGTCCTGGCGTTGGCGCTGTTCCTCTGGGGCGAGCCCGTGGAATGGCCGGTGGTGTTCCTGGTGCTGATGGCCGCGTCTGCGCCGTGGTCGGCGACCCAGTGGTCGGAGGGCCGGATCTCTGCCGCCCCCGCGGGCCTGCGCACGCACGGGGCGTTCCTGGACGAGGTCTACGGGCGGGACCGGGCCACCGTCGTGGTGCCGGTGGACCAGTCCGTGGCGGTGCGGTTCGAGCGGCCGGACGAACTCATCAACCTGGGGGTCGACGTGGTGGCGCCGGGGGAGGACCTCACCGCGGAGCAGGCGGCTGAGCGGGTGAGGTTGATGATCTTCCAGTCGCCCGGCTCCGGGCAGAGCTACCGGGCGCCCGCGCCGGGGTTGGCTGCCGGGGTGGGAGTGGTGCTGGTGTCGTTGTGGTTGATCTGGCCGCTGGTCGGCTGAATGGGATAGGACACGGAGCGTTTACCACGGTCAACGTCACCTGATGGGTGCAGGCGGTAGCGCCGGAGCCCGAGATCGCGCCGAGACCCACCCCTGGAGAGGTGGCCAGGTCAATGGGCGAAAAGGTGTTCTGGACGATCGGTGACCTCCTGATGCGAAGGCTCGAAAGGGCGCGTATAGTGGCGGTATCGAAAGCGATTCGTAACCCCAACGAAAGCGAAGTGATCGACAGTGACCGTCGAACGCGCAGGCCGCGAGAGCGAGATCATGTCGCGCCTGAGCGATGACGGCGCGCTCACGGTGTCCTCCCTCGCGGCGGATCTGGGGGTGTCGGAAGTCACCATCCGAGGCGACCTCCGGGCGCTCGAGCAACAGGGCATGCTCGTGCGCACCCGCGGCGGGGCCAGGCCCACCACGCTCAAATCGATCCTCCAGCGCGAACAGCTCAACGTCGAGATCAAGACGCGCATCGCCGCGGCCGCGGCCGCCATGATCCGCGACGACGACGCCGTCATGATCGAGGCCGGCACCACGTGCGCCATGGTGGTGCGCAACCTCAGTGCCCGACGCGGCGTCCAGGTGGTCACCAACTCGGCGCTCGTCTTCAACAACGCGCGCATCAACGCCAACGTCAACGTCATCCTCACCGGCGGCGTGTTCCGCCGCGAGTCCGAGTCGTTCGTCGGCCCGCTCGCCGAGCGCGCGATCGGGGAGTTCAACGCCCGCATCGCGTTCCTGGGCACCGACGGGTTCTCCCCGGAGCGCGGCCTCACCACCCGGTTCGTCGAGGGCGCACAGGTGGCCTCCACCATGCGCGACCGCGCCGAAGAAACCTGGCTGGTGGCCGATTCCACGAAGTTCGGCCAGGCCGGGTTCGTCAGTTTTCTGCCCCTGAACGGCATCACCGGGATCATCACCGATTCCGGGTTGCCCGAAGGGGCACTGGAAGCGTTGCAAGAGCACACCCAGGTGTGCGTCGTCTAACAAAGAAGGAAAACCGCAATGGCAACCGTTGTAGTCATGCCGCAACTCGGCAACAGCGTCGAGTCGTGCTTGATCATTTCCTGGCAGGTCAAGGTCGGCGACGAGGTCGCTGTCGACGGCGTGCTGTGTGAGGTCGAGACAGACAAGGCCTCCATGGAGGTACCGTCCACCGAGGCCGGCACCGTCCTGGCCATCCTCTGGGACGAGGGCGACGACGTCCCCGTCAAGGAGCCGCTGGTGGTCGTCGGCGCGGCGGGGGAAGACCCCCAGCCCGCGCTCGACGCCGCCGGCTGGAAGGGCAAGGACGGCGAAGCTGAGGAAGCTGAGTCGGCTGCTGCGCCTGTCGAGGCGCCTGCGGATGAACCTGCCACGTCGGCTCCCGCGTCCTCCGACCAGCCGCAGGCGGCTGGCTCAGGAAACGCCGGGACGAGCCCCCGGGCTCGCAACCTCGCCAGTTCCAGCAACATCGACATCAACGCCGTCCCGCAGGGCTCCGGCCCCGGCGGCCGCGTGATCGAGCGCGACGTGCAGGCCGTCCTCGCGGCCGGCGGCACCACGCTCGCCGCAGCCCGCGCGGGTGCGCTCCCCGGCCAGGGCACCGGCCTCGGCGGCCGCGTCGCCTCCGCAGACCTCGGCAAGGAAGCCCCGGCCGAAGCCCCGCAGGCCGCGCCGTTCCTCACGTCCGGCGCCCGCGAGTACCCCGGCCCCTCCACCGCCACCCCGGTGAAGGGCATCCGCAAGGTCATCGCCGAGCGCATGATGCACTCGCTGGCCAGCTCCGCACAGCTCACCTACACGTCGACGGCGAAGGCCGCCGGCCTGCTGTCCCTGCGCAAGAAGCTCAAGGGCTCGCCCGAGGAACTGGGCCTCAACAAGGTCACCATCGGCGACCTCGTCGGCTTCGCCGCCGTCAAGGCCGCGGCCAAGAACACCAACCACAACGGCCACCTCGAGGACGGCGTCTTCACCACGTTCGAGAACGTGCACCTGGGCATGGCGGTGGACACCCCGCGCGGCCTCCTCGTGCCCACGGTGCGCAACGCGTCGCAGATGAGCCTGCGCGAGTTCTCCACCACCAGCAAGGACCTCGCGTTCCAGGCCATCGACGGCAAGATCAACCCCGATCTGCTCGCCGGCGCCACGTTCACGGTCTCCAACCTGGGCGGCTTCGGCATCGAGAGCTTCACCCCACTGCTGAACGTGCCGCAGGTGGCCATCCTGGGCGTCGACGCCATCTTCCCCAGGGCCGTCATCAACGACGACGGCACCGTCGGGGCAGAACAGCGCATCGGCTTCTCGCTCACCGCGGACCACCGCGTGATCGACGGCGCCGACGCGGCCCGCTTCCTGCAGGACCTCGTGCGCTACATCGAAAACATCGACATCACGGTCCTGGGCTGAGAGGGAAGAGCGGAATGAACGAATTCGACGTCATCGTGCTGGGCGGCGGCCCCGGCGGCTACATCGCCGCGGAGCGCCTCGGCCACGCGAAGAAGAAGGTCCTCCTCGTGGAGGCCGACGCGCTGGGCGGCACCTGCCTGAACGTGGGCTGCATCCCCACCAAGGCGCTCCTCAACGCGGCCAAGACCTACGCCCACGCCAAGCACGGCGCGAAGCTGGGCGTCAACGCCGGCGACATCTCGGTGGACTGGCCCACCATGCAGAAGTGGAAGAAGCAGACCGTCGACACCCTCGTGGGCGGCGTCGGTCAGGCCGAGAAGAAGGCCGGCGTCACCGTCGTCAAGGGCCACGGCACGTTCGACGGCCCGGGCAAGGTCACCGTCGACGGCA
This sequence comes from Tessaracoccus zhenghani, assembly GCF_054552775.1. Classification (NCBI taxonomy): domain Bacteria; kingdom Bacillati; phylum Actinomycetota; class Actinomycetes; order Propionibacteriales; family Propionibacteriaceae; genus Tessaracoccus; species Tessaracoccus zhenghani. The sequence goes on from NZ_CM137275.1 coordinate 2,840,195, forward strand.
CGCAGTACACCGGCAAGCACGTGATCCTCGCCACCGGCTCGGTCCCCGTCATGCCGCCCATCCCCGGCGCCAAGGACAACCCGAAGGTGGTGGACTCCACCGGCATGCTCGCCATCGAGGAGATCCCGGCGCGCCTCGCCGTCATCGGCGGCGGCGTGATCGGCCTCGAGTTCGCCAGCCTGTTCGCCATGCTGGGCTCCGAGGTCACCGTCGTGGAGATGCTGCCGGAGATCGTGCCGTTCATGGACGACGAGCTCGCCGCGCAGCTGCGCAAGGGCCTCGCCGACGTGAAGTTCAAGCTCGAATGCAAGGTCACCGCCATCGACGGCGGCACCGTCAAGTACGTGACGTTGGCCGGCGCGGAAGAATCCGTCGAGGCCGACGTCGTGCTGATGGCCGTTGGCAGGCGCCCCCTCGTGCAGGGCTGGGGCGCGGAGAACTCGGGCCTGGAGTTCTCCGGCAAGGGCATTGTCGTCGACGACCGGATGCGCACCAACCTGCCCAACGTGTGGGCCGTGGGTGACGTCACCGGCCGCTCGCTGCTGGCCCACGCGGCCTACCGCATGGGTGAGATCGCCGTCGCCAACATCCTCGACCCCGAGGCGCACCGCCGCGGCGAGATCATGCGCTGGAACACCATCCCGTGGGCCGTGTATTCGGCCCCTGAGGCGGCAGGCATCGGCCTCACCGAGAAGCAGGCCGCAGCGGCCGGCTACACGGTGGGCAAGGTAACGGTCCCGGCCTACCTGTCCGGTCGCTTCGTCGCCGAAGAGGGCGTCAAGGCACCCGGCGCCTGCAAGCTCGTCTACGACGCCGACAGCCTCACCGTGCTCGGCGTCCACGTGCTCGGCAGCTACGCCTCCGAAATGGTCTGGGGCGCCTCCGTCGTGCTCGAGACCGAACTCAGCATCACCGACCTGCGCCAGGTCGTCTTCCCCCACCCAACCGTCAGCGAACTGATCCGAGAAGCGGCTTGGGCCGCGAAGATCTGACACCAGGAGATACACACCCATGACCAAGTCACTCATCGTCGACCCGAGCAACGTACGTTCGGCCTCGTACATCGAATCACCGAAGGTTCCCGTCAACCAGTACAAGCCGGATTTCGACGCGGAACTCGCCAAGTACGGCAAGCAGGGCCTCGTCGACATCCTCCACGACATGATCGCCGTGCGGCAGTTCGAGACCATGCTGGATTCCATCAAGAAGACCGGCTCCTGGAACGGTGTCGAGTACAACCACCGCGGCCCCGCGCACCTGTCCATCGGCCAGGAATCTGCCGTCGTGGGCCAGGCCTCGCAGCTGAACCCCGACGACTACGTCTTCGGCTCGCACCGCTCCCACGGCGAGATCCTCGCCAAGTGCTACTCCGCGGCCCGCAAACTGCCCGAAGACCAGCTCGAGAACATCATGAAGCAGTTCCTCGACGGCGAGACCCTCGGGTTCGCCGAGAAGGTGGGCTTCGAGAACCTCGCAGACCTGGCCGAGAACTTCATCCTCTACGGCACCGTCGCTGAGACCTTCGCCCGCTCCGCCGGCTTCAACCGCGGCCTCGGCGGCTCCATGCACGCCTTCTTCGCGCCGTTCGGCTCCATGCCCAACAACGCCATCGTCGGCGGCTCCGCGGACATCGCCACCGGTTCCGCGCTGTTCAAGCGCATCAACCGGCAGAACGGCATCGTGATCGCCAACATCGGCGACGCCTCCATGGGCTGTGGCCCCGTCTGGGAAGCCATGATGATGTCCGCCATGGACCAGTACCGCACCCTGTGGAAGGACGGCGTCGACGGCAACCCGCCCATCTGGTTCAACTTCTTCAACAACTTCTACGGCATGGGCGGCCAGACCGCCGGCGAGACCATGGGCTACGACATCCTCGCCCGCGTGGGCATGGGCGTGAACCCCGAGGCCATGCACGCCGAGCGCGTCGACGGCCTGAACCCGCTCGCCGTCGCCGATGCGGTCGCCCGCAAGCGCGAGATCCTGGAGAACGGCCACGGCCCGGTGCTCACCGACACCATCACCTACCGCTTCTCCGGCCACTCGCCGTCGGACGCCTCGTCCTACCGCACGCCCGAAGAGGTCGAGCTGTGGCAGGCCCACGACGGCCTCACGAACTACGCCAAGTACCTCGTCGACAACAAGGTCCTCACCCAGGACGAGGTGGACGGGATCCAGGCCACGTTCGACGAGCGCCTGACCAAGATCATCGCCATCGCCACGAAGGACGACGGCTCCAGCCCCCGCGTCGACACCGCGTTCATCGAATCGGTCATGTACTCCGACGGCAACGAGCCCTCGCTGGACACCACCCGCGAGCCGGAACTCCTCCAGCCGCTGGCGGAGAACGCCCGCGCCAAGTCGCTGCTCGCCAAGAGCCGCTTCTACAAGGACGCCTCCGGCAAGACGGTCTCCAAGGCCAAGGCCTACAACTACCGCGACGCGCTGTTCGAGGCCGTCGCGCACGGTTTCGCCACGGACCCGACGCTCGCCGGCTGGGGCGAGGAGAACCGCGACTGGGGCGGCGCGTTCGCCGTCTACCGCGGCCTCACGGAACTGCTGCCGCACCACCGCCTGTTCAACTCGCCCATCTCCGAGGCCGCCATCATCGGCGCCGGTGTCGGCTACGCGCTCTCGGGCGGCCGCGCCATCGTCGAACTGATGTACTGCGACTTCCTCGGCCGCGCGGGCGACGAGATCTTCAACCAGGCGCCCAAGTGGCAGTCCATGTCCGGCGGCCTGCTGAAGATGCCGCTGGTGATGCGCGTGTCCGTGGGCTCCAAGTACGGCGCCCAGCACTCGCAGGACTGGTCCGCGCTCGTGGCGCACATGCCCGGCCTGAAGGTCTACTACCCCTCCACCCCGTTCGACGCCAAGGGCATGATGAACCTGGCGCTGCGCGGCACAGATCCGGTGGTGTTCTTCGAGTCGCAGCTGCTGTACGACGTGGCTGAGCAGTTCGTCGAGGACGGCGTGCCCACCGAGTACTACGAGGTGGAGGAGGGCCAGCCCGTCGTCCGCCGCGAAGGCGCGGACGTGACCATCGCGACGCTCGGCCCCACGCTGTACCGGGCCATGGAGGCCGCAGACATCCTGCAGGACAAGTACGGGGTGTCCGCTGAGGTCATCGACCTGCGCTTCATCGCCCCGCTCGATCTGACGGTGGTGTTGGAGTCGGTGAAGAAGACCGGCCGCCTGCTGCTGTCGTCGGACGCGGTGGATCGTGGCTCGTTCCTCCACGATGTCGCCTCCCGGGTGCAGACCCTGGCGTTCGACAGCCTCGACGCTCCGGTCACCGTGGTGGGTTCGCGCAACATCATCACGCCCGCCGCTGAGCTGGAGAAGCTGTTCTTCCCGCAGCCCGAGTGGATCGTCGACGCCATCCACGAGCGGATGCTCCCGTTGAAGGGCCACACGCCGGAGTCCAACCAGACCGACGGCGAAATCGTCCGCCGCGCGAAGCTGGGCCTCTGACGACGGTGGGCCGGGCGTCGCTTCGGTGTCGCCCGGCCCACCATCTCGCAGACCGCCCGTGACGTCGCAGACCTGGGCGTGACGTCGCAGACGGCCTGCGGGGTCGCAGACAGTCCTCTGTCTGCGACGTCGGCCGAGGTCTGCGACGTCCGACGGAGGTCTGCGACGTTCGGCCGGAGTCTGCGAAGTGCGCAGCGATGCAGTGAATAGGAGAAGCATGACCACCACGATCAACGACCCGAATGCCACCCCGGTCGAGCGACTCGACGCGCTGCGGGAGCACCTCGCCACCAACCCGGACTTCCCACCCTTCGTGACGGAATCCAATAACCACGTCCACACCATCTACAGCTTCAGCCCGTACACCCCGTCCATGGCGGCGCTGCGGGCCCGCGAGGCCGGGCTGACCGTCGTCGGCTCCGTGGACCACGATTCGGCCGCCGGTGCCGCGGAGATGACGGCGGCCGCTGAGGCCGTCGGTCTCGGCTCGGTGACCGGCTTCGAATGCCGCGTCTACGTGCACTCCGCCGCCGACGTGGCGGCGGGTCGCGCCCCGTTACACGACCGGAAGCTCAACAACCCTGACACCGCCGGCATCGTCTACATGACGGTGCAGGGCATCCCCGCGTCGTCGCGCGACGCGGCGGCGGAGTTTCTCAAGCCCATCCGCGAGGCGCGCCTGAAGCGCACCGCCACCATGGTGGACAACGCCAACGCGATCCTGGACAAGCTCGGCGCCCCGTTGATCGATGTGGAGACCGACATCGTCGGGCGCTCGCAGTTCCTGCTCGGTGGCACGGTCACCGAGCGTCACCTCCTGGCCGCGATGGCGGACAAGCTGATCGCGCACTTCGGGCGCGGCGATTCGCTGGTCGACGGGCTGGCGCAGCTGGGGCTGAACCTGTCCGACAAGGTCAAGGCGCAGCTGGCCGACGTCGACAACCCGCACCTCACCTTCGACCTCCTGGGCGTGATGAAGGCCGAGTTCCTCGACCAGATCTACGTCATCCCTGAGCGGCTCGAGGACGGCGGCGAATGCCCGACGATGGCCGAGGTGATCGCCTTCGCCAAGTCGATCGGGGCCATCCCCTGCTACGCGTACCTGGGTGACGTCACCGCGTCGCCGACGGGGGACAAGAAGGCGGAGAAGTTCGAGGACGACTTCCTCGACGAGCTCGTCGAGTTCCTCGGCGAGATCGGGATGCCGGCCATCACGTACATGCCGCCGCGCAACACATCCGCGCAGATGGCGCGGATCGCCGACTTGGCGGACCGCAACGGCCTGCTCGAGGTGAGCGGTGTGGACATCAACACGCCGCGTCAGGTGTTCAACTGCCCCGAGCTGCAGCGCCCGGAGCTGGACCACCTGAACGACGCGACGTGGGCGATGGTCGCCCATGAGCGGCTCGCCGAGCACGACCGTTCCCTCGGGCTGTTCGCCGAGAACTCTCGCCTTGCCGGGCTGCCGCTGAAGGAGCGCGTCGCGCGTTACTCCACCGTCGGCCGGGAAATGATCCAGGACGGCCTGTCCGTCGCCGACGCTGCGGCGCGCCTCATTCCCTGAGCCAGCGGCCCAGGAACCGTTAAGGAGAACCCATGACCATCACCACCATCGCCCCGATGGTTCGGGGCGCGTACCTCGCCCGGCACGGCATCCCCGTCGTCCTCACGCTGAGCGACCAGGCCGAGCCCGTCGGGCCCGTCAGCCTCCAGGCAGCCTCGATCGACGAGCTGCCCGACGCCCTCCAGGGCGCCGAACTCCCCCTCCCCGCTCAGCTCGCCGTCGAGGTGGCGGGGGAGAGCTACTCGTTCGCCGTCGAGACCCTCGGTGACGTCTCCGTCCTGCCCGACGCGAAGTCGGCCGCGGCGCGTTCCGCGGCGTTCCGCTCCGAGGTGGTGGCCGGCAAGGTCGCCGTCGTGACCGGCGGCGCGCAGGGCTTCGGCGCCGAGATCGTGCACGGCCTCGTCGACTCCGGCGCGTTCGTCTACATCGCCGACCTCAACATCGACGGCGCCACCGCCCTCTCCCAGGAGCTGGGCACCGACCGCACCGCGGCCATCAAGGTCAACGTCGGCGACGAGGACTCCGTCGCCGCGATGGCTGCGGAGATCGCCCGGCGCACCGGTGGCCTCGACCTGGTCGTCTCCAACGCCGGCGTCGTGCGCGCGGGCCCGGTGTTGGAGCAGGAGTTGAAGGACTTCGCCTTCACCACCGACATCAACTACACGGCGTTTTTCCTCGTCACCAAGCACCTGGGTCGCCTGCTCGCCGCACAGCACCGCACCGCGCCCGAGTGGACCACCGACATCATCCAGATCAACTCCAAGTCCGGCCTCGTCGGCTCGAACAAGAACGGCGCCTACGCGGGCTCGAAGTTCGGCGGCATCGGGCTGGTGCAGTCGTTCGCGTTGGAGATGGTGGAGCACGGCGTCAAGGTCAACGCGATCTGCCCGGGCAACTTCTACGACGGCCCGCTGTGGTCGGACCCGGACCGCGGCCTGTTCGTGCAGTACCTGCGCTCCGGCAAGGTACCTGGCGCCACCACCGTCCAGGAGGTCCGCGACTTCTACGAGGCCAAGGTGCCGCTGCGTCGCGGCACGTACGGCGCCGACGTGATGCGCGCGGTGTACTACATCGTCGAGCAGGCCTACGAGACGGGCCAGGCCATCCCGGTCACCGGCGGTCAGGTCATGCTGAGCAGCTAGGGCTGGGTGAGTACGTCGTCGCGGTCCGTCGGGTCAAGCCCGGCGGACCGCGATTGCGTTCTGGGGGATGAAAGCTGAGGTCGTCCCGCCTGCGCTGGGCAAGGCAGGTAGCGCGTGAGGCCGTGCGGGCCGAGCCCGGCAGGCGGTTCTCGGGTTGCTGCTGGGTTTGGTGCCGTCCTTGGGCATGAATTCGGCACTTGAGCCGGGCGCGATGTTTCAGTGCTGGGTTTGGTGCCATTGACGGGGTCAAACTCAGCAGTGAGCTGCGACGGCGTGCTTGGGGTCGCCTGGCGGGCTGCGGTCGCGCCGGCCCGCCGCGGTTGCTGCCTTGTCCAGCTGCACCCGATGCCACCGAAGCCTCAGCGCAGCGTCAGGTCCTAGCTATTGTTGTGAGGTAAGACAAAACACTGGAGGGACATGTACCCCGAGCAATCACCCCAGCCCGATCCGACGCTCGCGCACCGCCGCGCCGCCCGCACCCTCACCCTGCGCCGCGCCGACGGCACGCCCCTCGCCGACGCCGAGGTCGCCGTCGAGCAGACCCGGCACGAGTTCGGGTTCGGCTGCATCGGCTTCGACTTCCTCCCGCTCCACAACAACGAACTGGAGCCCGACGGCGACGAGGCCGGCCGCCTCACCGCGCTCGCCGACCTCTGGCTCGACGTCTTCAATTGGGCCACCCTGCCCTTCTACTGGGGCCGCTTCGAGCCCGAACGCGGGAAGCCCCACACCGAGGAACTCCGTCGCACGGCTGAATGGTTCGCGCGGCACGGCGTCACGCTCAAAGGGCACCCCCTGGTGTGGCACAGCGTCGACGCGAAGTGGCTGCTGGACCTCAGCACCGACGAGATCGAACGCGTCCAGCGCGAACGCATCCGCCGCGACGTCGGCGACTTCGCCGGCCTCATCGACATGTGGGACGCCATCAACGAGGTGGTCATCATGCCGGTCTTCACGGCGGAGGAGAACGGCATCACCCGGCTGTCCCGCAAGCTGGGCCGCGTCGGCACCATCCGTCTGGCGTTCGAGGAGGCCCGCGCCACCAACCCGTCGGCCACGCTCCTCCTCAACGACTTCGACATGTCCAGCGCCTACGACACCCTCATCGAGGCGGTCCTCGAGGCCGGCGTCCACGTGGACGCCATCGGCCTGCAGAGCCACATGCACCAGGGCTGGTGGGGCCAGGAGAAGACCGAACGCATCCTGGAGAAGTTCTCCCGCTACGGCCTCCCGCTGCACTTCACCGAGATGACGCTGGTCTCCGGCGAACTCATGCCCAAGCAGATCGTCGACCTCAACGACCACGTCGTCGATTCCTGGCCCACCACCCCCGACGGCGAGGTCCGGCAGGCAGAGGAACTCGAGGCGCACCTGCGGCTGCTGTGGCAGCACCCCAGCGTCGTGTCGGCCACGTACTGGGGGATCTCCGACGTCGACGCCTGGCTGGGCGCGCCTGCGGGGCTGGTGCGGCTCGACGGCACCCCGAAGCCATCCTACGACGCGCTGCGTCGCTTAGTGAGGGAGGAGTGGTGGACCGCGCCTGTCACGCGTCGGACGGACGCCGAGGGTCGGGTCGCCGTGGAGGGGTGGAAGGGGCGCTACCGGGCTGTCGCAGACGGGGTCGCCGTGGACTTCGACCTCGCCGACGCCCAGCCTGAGGACCTGACGCTGCGCTGAGGCTTCGGGAGTGCCGGGTGAGGCTGGACAAGGCAGCAACCGCGGAGGCCGGCGCACCCCAGACTCGGCAGGCGACCCCAGCACTCCGTCGCACTTCACTGCTGGGTTTGAGCCCGTCTATGGAGCCAAAGTCAGCACTGGAGTCGAGCGCCTGCACCCAGTGCTGAGTTCGTGTTCAAGGACGGCATCAAACCCAGCATTCGGCAAAAGCCGCCTCGGGCTCAGGCCGCACGGACTCACGGTGTGTGAAGGTCAGCGGTGCTGCTGGGCCATCCACTGCCAGATGTGCTGACCGTTGTCCTGCGGGTCGTTGCGGGCGACGTAGATCCAGGACCAGTGCCCCATGAACTGGTGGCCCTGCCACGTCACCGTGTCATACAGCGTGACGATGTCGTCGTCGATCAGCGCCGCAGCCCGCCCGGTGTTGGGCTCCCACGGTAGGACGGTGTCGTCCTTCGAGTGCACCAGCCACGTCGGGGTCGAGCTGACGCTCTGCAACTCGGCGTCGGTGAAGAAGTTGGGCGTCGCACCGGGACAGATGGGGACGACGGAGGCGAACTTCTCCGGGTACTCGACCGCCATCTTGAGCGACATGTAGCCGCCGTTGCTGCAGCCCAAGACGTGCACCCGTTGCGGGTCGATCTTGTGGTTCGACGCGAGCAGTTCGTCGACGAGCGCGGCGATCTTCGGCGCGAAACCGTCGCCGTCGGTCATCCACGCGCTGGGCGACTGCGGAGCGACGACGTACGCGCCGCCGAAGATCTGCTGCGCCTCCGGCGTCACGAAACCGACCGCGCCACGGTTGCCGCGCAGTTGTGCCTCGTTCGTCTGGCGTGTGCCCATGCCGCCTTCGCCGCCTCCGTGCAGCCAGACGATCAGCGGGTGCTTGCCGCCCTGGCCGTGGCCGTTGTTCCTGGGGGTGAACAGGCGGTAGTTCAGCCCGGAGATGGAGGTCCCGTAGCTGAAGGCGTCCACCTCGAGGTTCGTCAGTTCACCTTGGACGAATCGGGCGATCGTCACCTGGCGCTGGTTGCGCAGCCGGAGCGGGGCGTTCTGCGTGATTGTGTAGGTGAGGTTGAATTCGACGTTGCGACCGGCCGGGACGGTGTAGCCCAGGGTGGCGCCCCCTGGAACGCCCTCGGCGGTTGCCAGTTCGAGGGTGATGTTGCCCCGGTTGTCGATGCGGGCCGCGGTCACGTCGCGGTGGACGTCGTAGGTGCCGAGGGTGAGCTGGTTCGAGGAGGCGGGGAGCGGGCTCTCCGCCCGGGCAAGCACCGAGAAGGTCTCGAGGGTCAGGCTCGAGGGGTCGAACTGTCCGAGCACGCCGGCCCGGATGGTCAGCGACGTCACCTGCTCGCCGCCGTCGAGCACCGTGGCGTTCAGGTCGAAGCCCACCGAGGTGGACGCCGAGGCCACCTGCGGGAGGGTGGCCACTGCTGGGATTGCTGCGGCCGAACCGAGCAGGGCACGTCGTGTGAGGGGTTGCATCATTCCGAGACTCCTTCGTCTGGGCTGGGATTTGTCCAACGCATCCGCCGTGGGCCTCGTCGTGGAGGTCGTGGCGGACATGATCATTACCCGGCCTCGTGGGGTGCAGGACGGAGAGCCGCAGCATGATCGGACGCATCGGCGGCACAATCAGTCGACGCAAGGTAGCCAGCGCGCCAGGTGGTCTGGGTCTGGGCTTGTCGGGTGGCCTTCGGTGCCCTGCTGGATTTGTTCCTGTCCTTGGCATCAAATCCAGCAGCACTGGAGGGCTCAGGATGCCCGGCAGCACAGTGCGCGACGGAGCTGGTCCGGCCAGCCTCCCCGCCGCAGGACGGTCGCCATCTGGTGAGCGGCAGCGCATGCTTCCTGATTCGCGCCGGTCCAGCCGTACCGCAGCGTGCGGCTATCGTCCTGCACGACGTTGAGGTTGTCCCGATCCATGTCGCGCGTGGCGTCCTGGTGGTCGGCCAGCCCGTCGAGTTCGAGGATGAGCTTGTAGTCGCGGTAGATCCCATCCACACGTCCGGCCTCGCGGCGCACCTGGCGCTCCGGGATGGGGAGGCCATGAGGGACGAGGACGTTGGTGTGGAACCGCCACTCCAACGCGCTCTCGATGCCCTTGGCTGCTTCGGTGCAGAGTTGGGCCAGGAGAGCACGGTGCCCGACGCGCGACCGGGCGGCGACAGCCTCGCTGATCCGCTGGGTCGTCGTCTTGTCCTTCGCCAGTGCCCTGGCCACGGCGCTGACGGTTTCGTTCTCGTCCCCAGTGTCGGCGATGTCGAGGAGGACCTCCTCAACCGACGTCCGCGGCAGCGTGTACAGGCGCCTGCGCTCGCCTCTGCGGAAGGTGATGCGCCACTCGTCGAGGGCGAAGTCCTGATGGTCGGTGGGGACCCAGATGGTCACGTCGGTAGGAGCCTCGCGGACGATGTCGTACACGTGGCCCGCCGCGCGGCCGCCGACCGCCGCCTCCTTCCCCCCGCGGAGGATTCCCGCCCAGGCGGCCGCTGTGAACGACGGCGCCCCGAGGAGGTACAGCCCTTGAGCCACCGGCCGCCAGCCCTGCGCCATGCGTGAGATGACCTTGCGGCTCAGCCCGCCGTCGAGGAGTTGCCGCGTGCTGAGCACCCCGGCCTGGTCCGCGGCCAGTTTCTCGAGGGATGAAGAGAGATGTTGTCGATGTCGCACGGCGCCAGTCTGTGCTCGCGAGGGTGCGGCCGGGAGGGGAGGGCGGCAACGGACAACACCTCAGGGGCAACTGACAACACGAAGGTCCTCTGGGACAACACTTGGCGCGGGTTGGACAACACCCTGTGTGGCCTGAGGCAGGCAGACGACCTCAGGTCGTCGTCGGGCTTCGCCGCTGAGTTTGAGTCCGTCTATGGCGCTAAACCCAGCACTGAGTTGGAGCGGTCCAGGCCAGTGCTGGGTTTGTGTCCAAGGACGGCATCAAAGCCAGCAGTGGCCGGCAGTCGACTGCCGGGTTCAGGCTGAGCGGTGATCGCGCGGTTGCTGCCTTGCTCGGCGCAGGTGACGGCGCCTCGGCCGCCAGCGCCTGACCCGGGACGAGCTCATGTCCGCCCGGGCTCTTCAGCTCCTGACGGCCTGCGTCGGGTGGGCGAGTTGCGGCCGAATCCGGTTGCGCTGAACGAGGCAGCAAACGCGGAGGCGGGTGCCGCCCCCGGCCCGCCACGCGACCTCAGTTCGCCGTCGGGTTTCACCGCTGAGTTTGGGCCCGTCTATGGCGCCAAACTCAGCACTGAGGCCGAGCGGTCGACGCCAGTGCTGGGTTTGTGTCCATGGACGGCATCAAAGCCAGCAGTGACCTGCAGTCGCCTGCCGGACTCAGGCCGAGCGGGGGCCACGCGGTTGCTGCCCGGCCCAGCGCAGGCGACGGCAGCCTCGGCCGCCATCGCCTGACCCGACACGCCGCCCCAGCCCGCCAGGCGACCTCAGCTCGCCGTCGGGTTTCACCGCTGAGTTTGAGCCCGTCTATGGCGCCAAACCCAGCACTGAGGCCGAGCGGTCGACGCCAGTGCTGGGTTCATATCCAAGGACGGGGCTAAACCCAGCAGTGACCTGCAGCCGCCGGCCGAGCGGGATCATGCGGTCCAGCAGCCGACCACACAGCCCCGTGTCAGGAGGCGACCACGGCGGTGGTGCCCCGCAGGATGAGCTGCGTCGGCAACTGACGGTGCGGGTCTGTCATCTCGCGCCCGGCCAGCAGGTCGAGCAGCATGCTCAACGCCATCGCGCCGATCGCCTGCAACGGCTGGGCGACGGTGGTCAGACCCTGCCTCGCCGCCTCAGGCACGTCGTCGAAGCCCACCACGGACAGGTCCTCGGGGACCCTCAGGCCGCGAGCGTGGGCCGCGGCGATCACCTGCAGCGCCGACACGTCGTTCGCCGCGACGATCGCCGTCGGGCGGTCAGGGTCGTCGAGCAGCCGGGCGGCGGGTTCGGCAGCGCCGACGGCGGTGTAGTCGCCGGACAGCACGTGCCGCCCGTTAAGGGGCACCTTGGCCGCCGCCATGGCCTTGCGCAGGCCGGCCTCGCGTGAGACGGCGGAGGCCAGGTCGTCGCGGCCACCGAGGTAGCCGATCCGGCGGTGCCCCAGCCCCAGCAGGTGGTTGACGGCTGAGCGCGTGCCGCCCTCGTCGTTGACCGAGACGGCGGGCCTGGTGAGGTCCAGCCGCTGTGGGTCCACAGCCACCACCGGGAAGTTCCCGGAGGTCGCCTCGACGCTGGGCGTGACGATGATGGCGCCGTCGATCAGGCTGCCGGCCAGGCGACCCAGCAGCTTCTGCTCCCAGCCGGTGGGGGCGTGCGGGTTGTGGGAGGCGCCGGCCCAGGCCATGATCTCCAGATCAGTGCCCTCGGCGGCGGCCCCGACGCCCTTGAGGATCTCGGCGGAGTAGGGCTCGAACTGGCTCACCAGCACCCCGACGACCCCCGTGCGGCGGGCGCGCAGCGACTGGGCCCCGATGTTGCCGACATAGCCGAGCTCATCGATGACCTGCTGCACGCGCTGCTGGGTGTCTGCGGCGATGCCGTCGCGCCCGTTCATGACCTTCGAGATCGTCGATACCGACACGCCCGCGGCGCGGGCGACATCAGTGATCGTCACTCGACGCATGAACCCTCCCTCCACAGACCGTACACGTGCATGTCAGCCCCATCAGCCCTTGACGGCGCCGCTGAGACCGCCGACGATCCGGCGCTCGAAGATACTGAAGAACAGCAGCGCGGGGAGCATGGACAGCGACGTGAACGCCAGCACCGCGGCGGTGTTCACCGAGTACTGCGACGCGAACGCCTGGACGCCCAGGGGGAGGGTGTACTTCTCCGGGGAGCTCAGGATGAACAGCGGCAGCATGTAGTTGTTCCAGGCGCCGATGAACGCCAGGATGCCCGTCGTGATGACGCCCGGCAGCGACAGCGGCAACACCATCCGGAAGAAGAAGCCGACGCGGCCGGAACCGTCGATCATCGCTGCCTCTTCGATCTCCTTGGGGATGGCCCGCAGGAACGGCACGAGGATGATGACGGTGACGGGCAGCGCGAACGCGATCTGCGGCAGGATGATGCCGGCCAGGCTGTCGGTGAGCCCCAGGGTCCGGATCAGGATGTACAGGGGCGTGATGGCGACCGTCAGCGGGAACATCAGGCCGGCGGCGAACAGCGAGAACAGGGCGTTGCGGCCCCGGAACTGGTAGCGCGCGATGACGTAGCTCGCGGCCAGGGCGAGAGCGACGCAGCCCACCGTCGTCAGGGTGGCGGAGATCGTCGAGTTGCCGAACTGGATCCAGAAGGTGCTGGAGGTCAGCACGTCGGTGTAGTTCTGCAGGATCCACGGATTCGGCAGGCCGGACGGATTCGTCGTGATCTGCGCGTTGCTGCGGAAACCGCCGAGGATGATGTACAGCACCGGCCCGATGCACAGCGCGATCAACACCGTGGCGAGCATGTAGAGGCTGGGGCTACCCCAGGGGACGCTGGACTTGCTCTGCTTCTTGCCACCATAGGGGCGGCGAGCGGCCCGGCTACGTTGGGTGAGGGCGGCCTGGGACATCAGTTCTTGTCCTTTCCGGGCTTCTCCGTGAGGGCGCCCTCGGTGTCGCGGCGCAGCACGAAGCGCTGATAGGTCAGAGCGATGACCAGCGAGATCAGGAAGATGACGACGGCGACGGCGTTGCCGTAGCCGTAGTTACCGGCGAGGCGGCCCTCGCGGACCATGTAGGTGGCCATCGTCGAGGTGCCCGCGGTGTCTGCCACGTACTGACCCCAGATGATGTAGACGAGGTCGAACAGCTGCAGCGAGCCGATGATCGACAGGAACGCCCAGATGCGGATGGTGGGGCCGAGCAGCGGCAGGGTGATGGCGCGCTGGATCTGCCAGTAGGACGCACCGTCGACGGCGGCGGCCTCGTACAGCTCATCGGGGATGCCCTGCATACCCGCGAGCATGAGGATCACCGCGAAGCCGATGTACTTCCAGGAGATGATGACCATCAGGGTCCAGATGGCGATCTTCGGGTTCGCGATCCAGTCCTGCTGGAGAGCGTCCAGGCCGATCTTGCCCAGGAAGTCGTTGACGGCGCCGGTGCTCTGCAGCATCAGGGACCACCCGGTGCCGACGATGACTTCGGCGATGACGTAGGGGACGAAGATCAGCACCCGGATGAGGGAGCGGCCCCGGACCTGTTGGTTGAGTAGGAGGGCGAATCCGATCGCGATGGGCCCCTGCATGACGAGGGACGCGATGACGATGAACCCGTTGTGCTGCACCGCGGAGAGGAAAAGACCGTCGGTGAAGATGGTGACGTAATTCTGCAGCCCGATGAACTCGGTGGGCGGGCCGAAGCCGCGCCAGCGGAAGAAGCCGTAGTAGGCCGCCATGAACACGGGGAAGATGACGAAGCCTACGAACATCACGATCGCAGGGCCCGCGAGGAGAATGATCTCCGCGCGCTTGAGCCAGTCAGCCCGTGCTCGGCGCGGCCGGCCGGCCCGGGCCGGCGCCGTGGAGGCGCCGACCCGAGCAGTAGTGGTGGTGGTGTCAGTCACGACCGGCCTCCGTGTCAGCCCTTGGCGGCGGCGGACTCGACTGCGGACACGATGTCCTCAGGCGTGCCCTGACCGGCGAGCATGTTGACGACGCCGGCGTTGAGCGCGTTGCCCACGTTCTGGCCCAGCAGCGTGTCGAGCCAGACCGTCATGTAGGCCGCGTTGGAGTAGGCGCCGAGGATGTCCTTCAGCGCGGGGTCCTCCACCGCGTCTGCCGCCTCGCCGTTGGCAGGAAGGGTGTTGAACGCCTTGGCGTAGGCCTCCTGGTTCGCCTTGCTGGCGTAGAAGTCCAGGAAGTCGGCGCACTCAGCGGGGGAGTCGACGTAGCAGGCGTAGCCGTCGGCGCCGCCCATCATCGCCGTCGGGTCACCTTCGCCGCCCTCGACGGCCGGGAAGGGGAACCAGCCGAGGTCAGGCAGCGGCTTCTCGTCGGGGGTGAGGGAGGCGATGACGCCGGGGTTCCAGGCGCCCATCAGTTCCATACCGGCCAGGTGGTTGGCGACGAGGCCGGCGGAGCTACCCGCGCCCTGCTGGGCGGAGGTGGTGAGGAAGCCCTGGTTGAACGGCTCGGTGTCGGCGAACTTCTGCAGTTCCTTGCCCGCGTCGAGCCAGCACTGGTCGGAGAAGTCGAGCTCTGCGGCCTTGTTGATGGTGTCCTCGCTGCACTGGCGCAGCACGAAGAAGTAGTACCAGTGAGCTGCCGGCCAGGCGTCCTTGCCGCCCAGTGCGATGGGCTCGACGCCCGATTCCTTGAGCTTGGCGACGGCGTCGTTCAGCTCGTCCATGTTCTCGGGCGTGCCCTCGATGCCGGCCGCCTCGAAGAGGTCCTTCGAATAGTAGATGCCGCCGGGCAGGAGCGAGGTGGGGAGGCCGTAGATCTTGCCGTCCACGTTGAAGGTGTTGACGATCGCGTCGCCGTAAGCCTCCTTGGTCTCGTCGGAGATGGCGTCGGTGATGTCCATGATCTGCTGGGCCTCGACCATGTCGGCCAGCTTGCCGCCGCCACGCGCCATGAAGATGTCGGGCGCGTCGCCGGAGTTGAGCGCCGTCTGCAGGCGTCCGTCCATGTCTTCGTTCTGGATCACCTGGATCTCGAAGGTGACGTTGGGGTTCTCCGCGGTGAATGCCGCAGTGGTGTCCTCCCAGTAGGCCTTACCGGGGCCTGTGGTGGAGTTGTGCCAGAAGCTCAGGGTGACGGGTTCGCCGCCGGCAGCTGAGCTTGCCGCATCGCTGGGCGCTGTGGTCTCGCCGGGCTCAGTTGCCCCGCCGCACGCGCTCAGCAGGAGAGCCGCGATCGCGGTTCCGATGAGGGCCTTCTTCATGTGTGGTTCCTCCCAGTCAGCATTGACTTTGATGGCATTTAGTTGTGCCGTGAGACTAATCCTGGCAAGCTAAGTGCACGATGTCAAACGTTTTCGGTAACGTTTTCGTAACCGACACACTCACTCGATGACGATGGAGCACCACATGAACCCCTGGGCAAACACCGAACACCCCCTTGACGAGAGGGTGGACGCCCTGCTCGACGAGATGACGCTCGCCGAGATGGCCGGCCAGCTCGGCGCCTTCTGGCCCCGGCCGAAGGAGCGCGCGGAGGGCGGCGGCGAGGTGGCCCCCATGGAGTCTGTGATGTCGAGCGGCGAGTTCGAGGAGGTCAGCCGCGACGGCTTGGGCCACCTCACCCGCGTGTTCGGCAGCGCGCCCGTCTCAGTGGAGGAGGGGGTGGGGAACCTGGCCAGCTTCCAGAGGCGGGTCGTCGAGCACTCCCGCTTCGACATCCCCGCCATCGCGCACGAGGAGTGCCTGACCGGGCTCACCGCGTGGCGCGCCACCGTCTACCCCGCGGCCATCGCATGGGGCGCGACGTTCGACCCGGCGCTCATCGAGGAGATGGCCTCGGCCATCGGGCAGGACATGGCCGCGCTCGGGGTCCACCAGGGCCTGTCGCCGCTGCTCGACGTGGTGCGCGACTACCGCTGGGGCCGCGTCGAGGAGACCATCGGCGAAGACCCCATGCTGGTGGGCACCGTCGGCACCGCCTACGTGAAGGGTTTGCAGGGCGCGGGCGTCCTCGCCACGCTCAAGCACTTCGTGGGCTACTCCGCCTCCCGCGCCGGCCGCAACCACGCGCCGGTCAGCATCGGCACGCGTGAGATCGAGGACATCCTGCTGCCCCCGTTCGAGATGGCGGTCCGCGAGGGCAAGGTGGCCAGCGTGATGAACTCCTACTCGGACCTCGACGGGGTGCCCGCCGCCGCCAGCCGCCACCTGCTGACGCACGTGCTGCGCGAACGCTGGGGCTTCGAGGGCACCGTCGTGTCCGACTACTGGTCCGTGAGCTTCCTCCAGGCGATGCACCGCGTCGTCGACGACCTGACCGAGGCCGGCGCGCTCAGCCTGCACGCGGGCATGGACGTGGAACTGCCCGAGACCGGCGCGTTCGGGCACCTCGAGGAAGCCGTCGAGCGCGGCATCCTCACCGAATCGGACATCCGCCAGGCCGCCCGCCGCGTGCTGCGCCAGAAGATCCAGCTGGGCCTGCTCGACGAGGGCTGGGACCCGGCCACGGCCGGCGCCGCCGTGAACCTCGACAGTGAGCGCAACCGCGACATCGCCCGCCGCGTGGCTGAAGAGTCCATCGTGCTGCTCGCCAACGACCAGAACCTGCTGCCGCTCCAGGCGAAGAGCATCGCGTTGGTCGGCCCCATCGCCGACGACGCGCTGACGTTCCTCGGCTGCTACTCGTTCCCGAACCACGTGATGCAGCGGCACCCCGACATGGAGATGGGCCTGGACATGGTCTCGCTGGCCGACGCCGTACGCGCCGAGTTCGCGGGGGCTGAGGTCGCCGTCGAGAAGGGTGTGCCCATCCTCGAGCCCGACACCTCCGGGATCGCGGCGGCGGTGGAGGCGGCCAGGAACGCCGAGGTCGCCGTCGTGGCGGTCGGCGACAAGGCCGGCATGTTCGGCCACGGCACCTCCGGCGAGGGCTGCGACGCCGTCGACCTCCGCCTCCCCGGCGCCCAGGCCGACCTCGTCGAGGCCGTCCTCGCCACCGGCACCCCGACGGTGCTGCTGGTGGTCTCGGGTCGCCCCTACTCGCTCGGCGCGTTCGCGGACCGGGCGGCCGCCATCGTCCAGGCCTTCATGCCCGGCGCCGAGGGCGGCATGGCGATGGCGGGGGTGCTGTCCGGCCGCGTGAATCCCACCGGCAAGCTGCCCGTCGGCATCCCGAACCATCCGGGCGGCCAGCCCGGCACCTACATCGCGCCCCCGCTGGGCTGGTTCTCCGACGGCGTGTCCAACCTGGACCCGCGGCCGCTGTTCCCGTTCGGCCACGGCAGCTCCTACACGTCCTTCGAGATCTCCGATCTCCAGCTCTCCGCCAGCGAGGTGCCCGTCGACGGCGAGCTCACCGTCACCGCCACCGTCGCCAACACCGGCGACAGGGCGGGCGCCGAGGTCGTCCAGGTGTACCTCTCGGACCTCACCGGCCAGGTGGTGCGCCCCCTGAAGCAGTTGGTCGCCTATGCGAAGGTCCCGCTGGAGGCGGGGGAGTCGCGGACGGTCACGTTCGGCCTGCACGCGGATCTGATGAGCTTCACGGGGCTGGCCAAGACCCGCATCGTCGAGCCCGGCGCCATGGAGGTCAAGGTGGGTGCGAGCAGCGAGGACACGCCGCTCGTCGGCGCCTTCACCCTCACAGGCGCGGTGCGCGAAGTGGGCGAGGGCCGTGTGCTGGTCCCGTCGATCTCCCTAGGCTGATCCCATGGCATTCTTCGACCTCACTCCCGCCGAGCTGGCCACCTACGCGCCGGAACTCGACGAGCCCGCCGATTTCGACCAGTTCTGGGCCCGCACCTTCGAGGAGCACGGCTCCGGCCCGCTCGACTTCACCTGCGAACCCGTCGAGACGCACCTCGCGGTGCTGGACGCGTTCGAGGTGAGCTGGCTCGGCTTCGACGGCCACCGCGTCTACGGGTGGCTCGCGCTGCCCCGGGGCATCGAGGGGCCGCTGCCCGCCGTCGTGCAGTACACCGGGTACTCCATGGGCCGCGGCATGCCGTTCGAGAACATCCACTTCGCCGTCGGAGGGTACGCGCAGTTCGTGATCGACGCGCGCGGTCAGGGATGGCGCAACGGCAGCCCCAAGCCGGGCAGCGAGGACCCGGGGCTGCGGACGTCGGGCAGCGTGCCCGGCTTCATGACCGCCGGCGTCCTGGACCCGGAGGGCTACTACTACCGTCGCCTGTTCGTCGACGCCGTGCGGTTGGCCGAGGCCGCCGCCGGCCACGAGCGGGTGGATGCCGACCGGTTGTTCATCACCGGCGGCAGCCAGGGCGGCGCCATGGCGCTGGCGGTGGCCGGGTTGGCTCGGCACCGGGGCGTGCGGATCGCCGGGTGCGCGGCCGACGTGCCGTTCATGTCGCACTTCCGCCGGGCCATCGGGCTGACCGACGCCTACCCGTACAAGGAGGTCGCCGACTACCTGGCGGCCTACCCGCAGCGGGCCGAGCAGGTGATGCGCACGCTGTCGTACTTCGACATGATGTCGATGGCCGCGCGGGCGGAGTCGCCTGGGCTGTTCTCGGTGGCGCTGATGGACCAGATCACCCCCCCGTCGACGGTGTACGCCGCCTACCACCACTACGCGGGCGAGAAGTCCATCGAGGTCTACCCCTTCAACGGCCACGAGGGCGGCGGCGGCTACCAGGTGGAGCGGATCCACCGGTGGCTGGCTGAGCTCAGCGGCTGACCGTTTTCCGACTGCGGAGTTCCTGGGCATACACGCCCGGGAACTCCGCACTTGTCGAGGGTCTGTCTCGGTGAGCGGTGTTGTCTGAGGACGCTGAAGTGTTGTCCGTTCCCGGTCGGGTGTTGTCCGTTCGCTCGAAACGCTGGCTGTTGCTCCGACGGCCCGCTCAAGGTTGGGCGTATGCGACCTCGACAGTCTCTCCCCCCACCCCTCCGGCGCCTCGCTGACGACCAATCAGGAGTACTCACCACCGCACAACTGATCGACGGTGGGCTCAGCCAGGATGTGATCTCGCGCATGGCGCGAGACTGGCAGCGCGTCGCCCAAGGTCTGTACCTGCTCGCCCCGCCGTCGTTCCTCGGCGCGGCCTGGTCGGGCGTTCTCCGGGGCGGCGCTGACGCAGCGGTCGGTGGCCGGGCGGCCGGATTCCTGCACGGCGTGGTCCGCGACGAGCCCTCGGACGTGACCATCTGGGCGCCGCGCGAGCACCTGGGGTTCGCGGTCGGCGAGTGGAGCGTGCGGTTCCGGAGGTCCAGCCGTCGCGGGCATCTCACCCCGCGGCGCACCAGCGTCGAAGAGACGCTGCTGGACATCGCTGACGAAGCGGACGAGAACGAGGCCGTCTCGGCCGTGGCTCGTGCCTTCGCACAGAAGAAGACGACACCGGGGCGCGTCCTGGCGAGGGTGGGGAAGCGGAGGGCCGTCCGGCACAGGGCTGTGCTGGAGGAATTGTCGACGGCCGCTGGGAGGGGCATCGAGTCGGCCCTCGAGTGGCAGTTCCACCGGAAGGTGCTGCAGGCCCACGGATTGCCGCTGCCTGACAGGCAGGTCCAGCGCGAGGCGGGCCGCGTCGACGGCAGGTACGAGGAATACGGCCTCATCCTCGAACTGGACGGTAAGCGTGATCACGGCAACTGGTCCCGCGACATGCGCCGCGACAACGCCAACATCGTGGACGACGACAGCCGCACGCTCCGTTACGGCTGGCACAACACCAATGACGAGCCCTGTGGAGCGGCCACCCAGGTGGCGACCCTCCTGCGTCGCGGCGGTTGGTCAGAGCGGATGCAGCAGTGCCCCGCCTGCCCGGTGGTCGAGACCCATGAACGAGACCCACTGACAAAATGGAGTGCGGACCTATCCGGTGAAGTCACCTGATAGGTCCGCACTCGGAATATCCCTGGGCGGGTCACTCCTCGGAGATCGCCCCCACGGTCTCACCCACGGTGGACACGTCCATCTGAACGGCGACATCGGCCTGCGCGACGATGCCCACCACCTCGTCGCCGTCGAGGACGGGGACGCGGCGGATCTGGTTGTCTGCCAACACCTTGGCCACGACGGAGGCGTCGTCATCCACGTCGACGCACACCACGTCCCTGGTGGCGACGTCGCGGACGCTGCACGACGCCGGGTCGACGCCCTTGGCGATGCCGTTGACCACGATGTCGCGGTCTGTCAGCACGCCGACCAGGCGGCCGTTCTCCAACACCGGCATGGAGCCGACATCGTGCTGGGCCAACTGCTTGGCGGCGTCAACGAGGGTGTCGTCCGGCGCCAGGCACTGGGCGGGTGAGGTCATGAGTTCTCGTGCGGTAGTCATCGCTTACCTCCCGATGGGTTGAGCCGGCCGTCGGCCAGCCGTCTTTCCACCCTGTCACAGCAGCGCCCAGGTGGGAAGGACACCAATGGGTGAGAAGGGACCCAGCGGGTGGGCTCAGTGAACGATGGGCGCCCAGTTCGGATCGCGCCCGATCAGCGCCACGAGACGCTCCTCAGGAGTGTGCGACTCGTCCAGCACGACGGGGGTGCCGAACTCGCCAGAAGCGCCCAGCGCCTCGGCGATGGGTGCCATGCCCTCGACCATCCCGGCCACCACCTCGGGCTCCCATTCGGCGTCCTGGCCGGATGCCTTCGCCAGGTCCCAGCGGTGCATGAACAGGTCTGCGAGGTAGAACTGCTCAAGCACCTGGCCGAGCGTCTGGTCGCCTTGGCCGACGTCGATGACGCGGGCCACCTGCTCGTCGTCCTCCACGAGTGCCTGCACGTTGGCGGTGTGCTTCCACCATGCGGCGAGCACGTCGTCCCCGACCTCCACGGTGGGGAGTTCCACTCCGGCTCCGTTGAGCATGCCGGGGAGCCAGCCCATGAGGTGGGCCAGCACGTCGCGGGCGCGCCATTCCTGCACGGGGGTGGGTGCGTCCCAGTCGGTGACGTTGGCCGCGATGGCGGCGAGCTTGCCGGCGAGAGCGGAGTGCTGTTCGGCGATCTGATTGGTCATGCGAAGAAGCCTAGAGGGTGAAACGGCGAAAGCCGGGCGTCGGCCTGTGGACAGTCTGGACAGGGCGCCCCAGGTGACCCCGGACCCAGACAGAATGCCCTCGGATCCGCTAACGAGAGGGAAGATCCATGGTGAAGAAGTTTCTCAGCGCCGCAGCAGCTGCGGTGCTGGCCTTGGGGGGCGCAGTGCTCCACGGGGCGGGCAGGCTCACTGGCACCAGGATGCCCATGAAGTCCATGAAAGCCTGGCTGGGAGCGGTCATCGCCGCGGCCCTGGCCGTGACTGGTCTCGCTTTCAGCTCCCCGGCGGCGCAGGCGACGGCGGGGGAGGAGACCATCAAGCTGTGCGGAGGCGTCCCCACCGACGGCTCCACCTGCTCCATCGCGGTGGACTCCCAATTCCTCACCACCAGCCCGGAGGAGGGCGTCACGCTGCACGTTTCGGTGCGCGGCGTCCCCAACGTGACCGTCTCGCTGAGCGCGATCGTCTACGAGGTGCGCGACGCCGACAACCGGGTGATGTTCGCCCCCCTCTCGGACCCGGTCATGGTCACCCCCAAGAAGGTCAAGGCGACCGACACCGTCGGCGTCGCGCGGGCCAGCCTCAAGACGCGCGCGCTGCCTGGCGAGTACACCTCCCAGGCGACGATCGCGGTGCAGCCCAGCGACTGGCGGCCCGTACGGGGAATGGTGCTCAACTCGGCAGACCGGTACGCAGGAATGGACCGCGTCTCCCTGGTGAGCAAGCGGCCCCGCGACCGCGGCTTCGAGGCAGCCCCCACGAAGGACGGTGCGTTCACGCGCCTGCTGTACAACGCGTCGAGCTCGGGGCGCTACAGCGTGCAGCTCAAGCAGGGCACGAAGTGGGTCCCGCTCGACGTCAACGGGCCAGTCCAGGGCGCCGGCGCCGGCATCACGAAGCTCCGCGGCCAGCTCCCCGTCGGGCTGGTCTCCGGTCGCTACGAGATGCGGGTGGTCAACGTCACCCACGGCGAGACCGGCCTCACCCCTGTCGGCACGCCGCAGCAGTTCATGGACTGGAAGCTCGCCATGGACAGCAAGCTGTTCAACGTCTACACCACCCCCGGCACGTGGGACCTCAACGGCCGAAAGTGGCGCACGACGTGCGAGGCGTACTCCGCCACGGAGCGGTGCCGCACGGAGATCTGGGCCACCCAGATCCTCTATCAGGCGGGCACGTTCAACCGGCTCGACGGCTGGGCGTTCAACAACCTGACCTACAAGCCGTCGCCGCGTTCCCTCTGGAAGGGCAACCCGGTGGGCGGCAACGGCACCGTCGGCCACACGGGCGAGTGGACGGCGACGGACGGCCGGAAGTGGCGCGTCGAGTGCGACACCGCCACCTCGGGTCGTAACGGTTGCCGCGCGTACGCGATGGCGAAGGTGGCTGAGCCGGTGTCGGCCGGCGCAACTACCTACCGCGTCGTGGACACGTGGCTCTTCAACAACATCGTCCAGTTCACCTGATCCACCTCGCATGGACGACACTCGGAGCGGCAGCCTGATGGCTGCCGCTCCGGCCCGTATATGGGCCCCCTCCCGGCCGATTGTGCGCACAGACCGACAGGTTGTGCTCAGGCGGCGAGCGCCTCTCCGGACGGCTGATTGAGTTGCTCGCGGTATCACGCGGCCGCCCGGCCGCGTCCCACTCGACGAGGAGAATTAGATGAAGGTACTTCAGCGTGAGGGTGCAGGGGGGCATCCGATGAAGCGCTCCGCCGTGCGTGTCCTGGCTTTCGCCGGCGTGGCGGCCATGGCTCTTTCGGGTTGCACCGCAGCCCCGGCGCAGCAGGGGACCCAGTCCCCGACACCTTCGGCTGCGCAGTCGGTCAGCGAGACCACCACCACCGGCGACTACACCGAGCGTGAGGTCACCGACGGCACCACGACCTTCATGGTCGTCGACAACCCCGGGGACGGCCCCACCCTGTCCTACGGCGCCGAGAGCGGCGTCACGCTGCTCGAGGAGGAGATCGACGGCGCCACGTACGCGTTCAAGGACATGAACGCCAACGGCGAACTCGACGTGTGGGAGGACTGGCGGGTCGAAGCCACCGAGCGCGCCGCCGACCTCGCCGGCCAGATGTCGATCGAGCAGATCGCCGGCCTCATGCTGTTCAGCTCGCACGAGCGCACCCCTGCGGACGGCCTCACCGACGCGCAGAAGACCTACCTGTCCGAGTCCAACCTGCGCGCCGTCCTGAACGCGGCCGGCAGCGACGCCAAGGTCACCGTGCCGTGGGTCAACGAGATGCAGGCGTTCGTCGAGACCCTGTCCACGGAGGACACCCCCTACGTGCCGGTCAACTTCGCTTCCGACCCGCGGTCGACCGCCGGCTCCGGCGGCTACAACGCCGATGGCGCCGACATCTCCCGCTGGCCCTCCAACTTGGGCCTGGCGGCAACGTTCAACGCGGAGCACACCCAGAACTTCGGCGAGATGGCCTCTGCTGAATACCGTGCGCTGGGCATCTCCACCGCGCTGAGCCCCCAGATCGACCTCGCCACCGAACCCCGCTGGCTGCGCGTCGGCGGCACCTTCGGTGAGGACGCAGCCCAGGCGGCCGAACTGGCCGCCGCCTACGTCGACGGCTTCCAGGGCACCGGGGGCGGAGACGCTTGGGGGACGGAATCCGTCAACGCCATGATCAAGCACTTCGCCGGCGACGGGCCGGGCGAGGGTGGCCGCGAGGCCCACACCGACGCCGGCAAGTACGGCGTCTACCCGGGCGACAACCTGGCCGAGCACGTCTCGGTCTTCCAGGGTGCGCTCGACTCCGCAGCAGTCATGACGGCCTACTCGATCGCGCTGGACGCCGACGGCGAGCCACTGTTCGAGGACCGCATGGGCACGGCGTACGACGCCAGCCGCATGGCGATCCTTCGGGAGGACAACTCCTACCAGGGCGTCATCGTCACCGACTGGGGAGTCATGACGGGGGCCAAGGACGAGGGCGCCTTCATCGGCACCGCGTGGGGCGCGGAGGAGCTCAGCCCGGCGGAGCGATACGTCGAGGTGCTGGGCACCGGCCACGACATGTTCGGCGGCGTGAACGACGCCACCTTCCTCCTCGAGGCGGCCGAGCTGTGGCAGACCAAGCACGAGGCCGGCGAACTCGACGTGGACGCGGAGACCCGCTTCCAGGAGTCCGGCGCCCGCATCCTCACCATGTTCTTCAATCCCGGCCTCTACGAGAGCGCCTTCCTCGACCCCGAGCAGTCGGCCGAGACCCTGGCGAGCGAGGACAAGGTGGAGGCCGGCTACGCCGCCCAACTCGATTCGGTGGTCATGCTGAAGAACGACGACGGCACCATCGCCGCGGCCGAGGCAGCACAGTGGTCCGACAAGACCGTGTACATCCCCCAGTCCTACGACGTCGGCACGGCGAGCATCTTCGGCGAACCGGCCTACACCGAGGGCCCGACCATGGACCTCGACGTCGCTGCCAAGTACTTCTCCAAGGTCGTCACCGACGAGGTGGAGAAGGATGCTGACGGAAAGGTCGTCGGCTACACCGCGCCAGACCTGAGCGATGTCGACCTCGTGCTCGTCGGCATGGACAGCCCCGTGGCCGGCGCCGTGTTCGGCAACTCGGGCTTCGACGCCGCGACCGGCGAGTGGTACCCGCTGTCCTTGCAGTACCGTCCCTACACCGCCGACGGCGAGAACGTCCGCAAGGTGTCGATCTCGGGCGACCTTCTCGAGGACGGCACCAAGCAGAACCGCTCCTACTTCGGCAACACCTCGCGCATCTCCAACGAGGCCGACCTGGATTCGTTCGAGCGGGCCGTCGCGGCCGTCGAAGCCAGCGGCAAGGACATCCCCGTCGTGACCGTCCTCAAGGCGGCCAACCCGGTCATCCCGGCGGAGTTCGAGGCGAAATCCGATGCCATCGTCGTCGGCTTCGGCACGAGCGACCAGGCGCTGATCGAGGTCTCCCTGGGCCTGTACGAGCCCAAGGGCCGCCTGCCCATCCAGTTCCCCGCGGACATGGACACCGTCGAGAAGCAGTTCGAGGACGTCGCCAAGGACGTGACGCCCTAGACAGACGCCAACGGCAACGTCTACGACTACGGCTTCGGCCTGAACTACGCCGGCCCCATCGCCGGCTGACCAACCACACCGCCCGGGTGGCGGGCCGATCCACTTCGGCCCGCCACCCGTTCCCGGCACCGGGACCCGCCCGGAGCCACAGACGATAAGGAACAAGAAGTGAAGACCAACAAGATTCTGACCACCGGACTCGGCCTCCTGTTCGCGCTGACCGGCGCCCTGGGCGTCACCGCCTGCTCCGCCGGGGACGACGCCGCCGCCCCCGCCGTTAGCGCGCCCGCCGCCAGCGAGGTGGACGTGGCCGAAGACCTGGAGAACGCCCGCCAGACCGTGCTCGAAGCACTCAAGGACGACGACTGGAACCAGGTCATGCTGGCCAGCGACGTCGAGGCCCCCACCGTGAAGTACGGCCTGCTCGTGATGCCCTACACCTTCTCGGAGAAGACCTCCCGCGTGCAGGGAACCATCGAGATCAAGGACGGCAAGTTCACCATCGAAGCCGATTCCGCCGCCGACGACAAGACCTGGCAGATCGACCAGGACGGCGAAATCTCCGAAGTTTCCGAGTAAGCGCCCCCACACCTCATCATTGAACCTGTGCTCGAAGGAGACAAGTAGTGAACGCCAGACCGAAGAAGGTCTCTGATCGCCGGAAGGCGCCAATGCCGAACAAGAGGTTCCTGTGGATCTGGGTCCCCGTCCTCGTGACGGTGACCGCCCTGATCATCGCCGCCAACGTGGCGCTCGTGGTCGGCGGCGGCTGGGTCGCCTCCCAGCTCGGTTCTGGTACCTACACCTTCACCAACTCGGAGGAATCCGAGGGGTGGGACACCGAGTACTACACGGCCGATTTCGCCACCATCGATGATGTCGACGCGGCGGCCAAGGAACTCGTCGAGGAGATCGCCGCAGGCGGCATCGTGCTGGCCAAGAACGACGGCGCGGCCCTGCCGCTCGCCTCGGGCCGGCGGGTCACCATGTTGGGCCGCGCGGCCGCGGACCCCGTCTTCGGCGGCGCCGGCTCCGGCTCCGTCGACACCCGCTCCGCGGTGACCGCCCGCGGCGGGCTCGAGGGCGCCGGGTTCGAGATCAACGAAGAGGTCTACACGGCCATCGAGGCGTTCGCCGCCGAGAACCGTCGGGGCCACATCGAGATGGACAACCCCGAGGCCTCCAGCTACACCATCGGTGAGCTCCCCGTCGCACAGTACGAGGCCCTCCAGGGCTCGTTCCAGGACTTCGCGGATGCGGGCATCGTCTTCATCGGCCGCCCCGGCGGCGAGGGCGGCGACCTCACCCGTGACATGGCCGGCTGGGACGAGAACGCCGTCGATGGTCAGCACCAGCTGGAACTGAACCAGGACGAGCGCGACCTCATCGAGCTCGCGAAGTCGTCGTTCGACACCGTGGTGGTCGTCGTCAACGCCTCCACCACCATGGAACTGGGCGATCTCCAGGACGACGCCGGGGTCGACGCCATCCTGCTGGCCGGCTCGCCCGGCGCCAGCGGATTCTCTGCGCTCGGCGGTATCCTCGCCGGCGACGTGAACCCCTCGGGCCGCACCGCCGACGTCTGGGCCGCCGACTTCACGAAGGACCCCACCTACGCGAACTTCGGCGACTTCATCTACAACAACATCGAAGCCTCCTTCCCGGTCTCGGCCGTGGAGCGCGCCACCTCCAACGCGACGCTGACCTCCGACGCCCCGTTCGTGAACTACGCGGAGGGCATCTACATCGGCTACCGCTACTACGAGACGGCGGCCGCTGAGGGCTTCATCGACTACGACGACGCGGTGGTCTACCCGTTCGGCCACGGCCTCAGCTACACCGACTTCGCCTGGCGCGTCGTGTCCTCCGAGGCGGGTGCCGTGGACGGCGCCATCTCGGTGGAGGTGGAGGTCACCAACACCGGTGCCGTCGCCGGCCGCGACGTCGTCGAGCTGTACTACTCGGCGCCCTACACGCCGGGCGGCATCGAGAAGGCAGAGGTGGTCCTGGGGGCCTTCGCCAAGACGGACATGATCGAACCGGGCGCCTCAGAGACCCTCACGCTCGAGTTCGCGGTCGAGGACATGGCGTCCTACGACCACCTGGAGAACCGCGCCTACGTCCTGGAGGCCGGCGACTACGAGATCAGCCTGCGAACGGACTCGCACACCCTCGCCGACGGCGTGGAGCCGATCGCCTACACCGTGGACGAGACCGTGGTGTACTCCGGCGACAACCACCGCTCCACCGATCTCACCGAGGTCACCAACCAGTTCGACGGCGTCTCCGAGCAATTCGCGGCCGCGCCCCAGGACGGCAAGGTCGTCTCGATGTCGCGCGCCGACTTCGCGGGCACCTTCCCGACCGCCCCGTCGGAGGATCAGTACGTGGCGGGCGACGCCATCGTCGCCGGCTTCGCACCGTGGGATCACGAGGCTGCGGCCGACGAGTTCGACGGCGACAAGCCTGCCACCGGCAAGGGGTCGGACCTGACCCTCATCGACATGCGCGGCCTGGCCAAGGATGATCCCCAGTGGGCCGAACTGCTGGATTCGCTGACGGTCTCCGAGATGTCCGACCTGCTGCTCAACGGCGCCTACCAGACCGCAGGCATCGGCTCGATCGCCAAGCCGCAGACCCTGGAGCCGGACGGCCCCGCGGGCTTCTCGTCGTTCATCAACTCGTCCATCAACGGCGTTGCCTACCCGTCGCAGTTCCTCATCGCGCAGACGTGGGACGTCGACCTGGGCACCGAGATGGGCCGCATGCTCGGCAACGAGGCGCTCCACAAGGGCATCAACGGCTGGTACGCCCCGGCGGCCAACCTGCACCGCTCGCCGTTCGGCGGCCGCAACTTCGAGTACTACTCGGAAGATCCGCTGCTGTCGGGTGCGCTGCTGACCTCTGTGGCCAACGGTGTCGCCGAGAAGGGCGTCTACACGATGCTCAAGCACTTCGCGCTCAATGAGCAGGAGACCAACCGCGTCAACAACGGCATCGCCACGTGGGCGACCGAGCAGACGATCCGCGAGCTGTACCTCAAGCCCTTCGAGATGGCCGTCAAGAACATCTCGATGGACGTGTCCTACATTTCGGGTGCCGATGGCACCCGCACCGACACCACCATCGGCGCGGCGGGCATCATGAGCTCCTTCAACCGCATCGGCTCCACGTGGGCCGGCGGCTCCGAGGCGCTGATGACCAACGTGCTGCGGAACGAATGGGGCTTCCAGGGCTTCGCGATCTCGGACTTCAACCTGTACCCGTACATGAACCCCAACCAGAGCATCAGCGCGGGCACGGACCTGACGCTGACGTTCCAGCCGTCGAAGTCCTTCGTGGACACGACGTCGGCGAAGGCCGTCACGGACATCCGCAACGCCACCCACAACATCCTGTTCACGGTGGCCAACTCCAACGCGATGAACGGGCTGGCCCCGGGCGCGACGGTGGACTACACGCCCCCCACCTGGGTCTACATCCAGTACGCGGTCACCGCCGTGCTGGGCGCCCTGGTCCTGCTGGGCGCGTTCCTGGTGTGGCGCCGGGTGCGCAGGCACTCCGGTGAGGTCAGCGCAGCCTGACCCACACCGACGGTTGACGACAACTGCGGGGCCCGCTTCCGAGCGGGCCCCGCAGCTGTGTGTCCGGCGTCAGAACCAGGCGCGCACGACGCTGTCGAAGCGGCTGAGCGCCGAGCCGATCGCCATGTGCATGTCGAGGTACTGGTAGGTGCCCAGCCGCCCGCCGAACAGCACGCGTGGTTCGTCCGAGGCTGCCTGCCGGTACTGCTCCAGGACGGCCCGGTCCTCGGAGGTGTTGACGGGGTAGAACGGTTCGTCTGCCGCCTGCGCGAAGCGGGAGAACTCCCGCACCACGACGGTGCCGGAACGGTGGGTGCGCTCGGGGTGGAAGTGTTTGAACTCCAGCGTGCGCGTGTAGGGGACGTCCTCGTCGCACTCGTTGATGACTGCGGTGCCCTGATGGTCATCGACGTCGAGCACGCGACGGTCGAAATCCACCGTCCGCCAGCCGAGGGCCCCGTAGCGGTGCCCGAAGTAGCGATCCAGCGGGCCGGTGTAGACCACGGGCACCTGGCCGACGGCGGAGCCGCGGCTGAATTCGTGCCCGGGCTCCAGGAAATCCACGCCCAACCGGACGTCTATGCGGGGATGGTCCGCCATGCGCTGCAGCCAGGCGGCGTAGCCGTCGCGGGGCATGCCCTGGTAGGTGTCGTTGAAGTAGCGGTTGTCGTAGGTGAAGCGCACCGGGAGCCGGGTGATGATGCTCGACGCGAGTTCGCGCGGGTCCGTCTGCCACTGCTTGGCCGTGTAGCCGCGGATGAACGCCTCGTACAGGGGCCGGCCGATCAGTGAGATCGCCTTCTCCTCAAGGTTGCCCGGTTCGCGCCCGCCCAGCTCAGCTGCCTGCTCCGCGATGAGACCGCGAGCCTCGTCGGGGCTCATGCCGCGACGGAAGAACTGGTTGATGGTGCCCAGGTTGATGGGCAGCGGGAACACCTCGCCGCGGTGACGGGCGTAGACCCGGTGCTCGTAGGGAGTGAACCGGGTGAACCGGTTGACGTAGCCCCACACGTTGTCGTTGGAGGTGTGGAAGATGTGCGCGCCGTAGCGGTGTTCCTCGATGCCCGTGGCCTCGTCGACCGTGCTCCAGGCGTTGCCCCCGATGTGGTTGCGGGACTCCACGACCGTCACCTGAAGGCCCAGTTCGGTGGCGGCCCTCTCCGCGATGGTCAGCCCGAAGAGCCCGGACCCTACGACCAACAGATCCATGTTCCCTCCCGGCTGCGGCTCCCGGGTAAGGCTACCAGCGTGGACAGGGGCCAGATTGGTAATGTGAGGGCGAGCGAGGAGGGACTGATGATCACCATCGGCGTCGTTGACGACCAGCCGGAGAGCCGCCACCTCCTGCAGGGCTATCTGGCCCGGTACGAGTTCGAAAGCGGCGTCCAGTTCAAGGTGGAGGAGTTCGCCGACGGTTCGGAACTGACCGCCTCCTACCGCCCCCGGTTCGACATCATCTTCCTCGACGTCCAGATGGACAACCTGGACGGCTTCGCCACCGCCCGCCTGATCCGCGAGGTGGACCCGGGCGTCATCCTGATCTTCGTCACGAACATGGCGCAGTTCGCCATCAAGGGCTACGAGGTGGACGCCCTGAGCTACCTGTTGAAGCCCGTTCCGTACTTCGCGTTCTCGCAGGAGTTGAAGAGGTCGCTGGAGCGTCTCGACAAGGCCCGCGACGAGCACATCATGCTCGGCGTCGGCGGCGAGATGCTGCGCGTGGACCTGGCTGACGTAATCTACATCGAGAGCATCAAGCACCGGCTCGTCTTCCACATGGTGGATGAGAAGCTGTCGATGATCGGCACGCTCAAGGAGATGGCCACCCAACTCGAGCCGCGCGGCTTCTACCGCTCCAACAGCTTCCTGCTGGTGAACCTGCGCCATGTGGAGGGGTTCAGCGGCAGCGAATCCAAGCACACCGGCGGTGTCTCCCTGCCGGTCAGCCGCGCGCGGAAGAAGCCGTTCCTGGAGGCCCTGTCCGCCTACTTCGGCGGGAACCCCGCGTGACCGAGATCTTGCCCAACATCCCGCGGGAATTCACGGGGTTGGCGGAGTGGCTCGCCTGCGTCGTCTACATCCTCGTCCTGCCCCGACGGTGGGGCGTGGCCGGCACGGTGGCCGCCCTGGCGGGGGGCCTGGGGCTACTGGTCGGCGTGCAGCTGTTCGCCGGCACGCTGCCGCAGTACCTGTGGACGCTCGGGATGGGGCTGGCGGCCGCGTGCATGCTTGCCTTCGTCGGTATCGCCACCACGGTCAACGCCCGCGACGCCGGCTACGTGACCGCCCGGGCGTTCGTGCTGGCGGAGCTGGTCGCGTCGCTGGAGTGGCAGATCCACGCCTTCTACTTCCACCCCGAGCCAGGAATCACCGCACTGTTCCCCACGCTCGTGCTGCTGGCGCTGTATGCGGCCGCCTTCGGGGTCGCGCACGTGCTGGAGCGGCGGCATTTCGACGGGATGGCGCCGGCCGTCGAGCCGCGGATGCTGGCGATCGCCATCGCCATGGCGGTGGGCACATTCGGCCTGAGCAACCTCAGCTTCGTGACCCCCAACACGCCGTTCAGCGGCGAGATCTCCCTGGAGGTTTTCTACATCCGCACGCTGGTGGATCTGGCCGGCTACATCGCGCTGTACGCCCAGCACGAGCAGCTGCGCAAGCAGCGTGCAGACCTGGAGGTGGCTGCCATGGACGCCATCCTGCGCACCCAGCACGACCAGTACCTGGCGGCCAAGCGCGACATCGAACAGGTCAGCCGCGCCTCCCACGACCTCAAGCACCACCTCGCCGTGATCCGGTCCGAGCGGGATCCGGAGCAGCGGGGCAAGCACCTCGATGCCCTGGAGGAGTCGCTCAACGAGTTCGGCGCCGCGTTCGACACCGGCAACCCGGTGCTGGACACCGTGCTGACGTCCAAGGCCCGCTACTGCCGATCCAGGGGCATCAACTTCACGGCCGTGGCTGACGGCGGCGCCCTGGGGTTCGTCGACGTGATGGACCTGGCCAGCATCTGCGGCAACGCGCTGGACAACGCCATCGAATCCGTGATGCGCCTGCCCGAGCCGGAGCAGCGACTGATCCGGGTGGCCGTGTTCAACCAGGCCCGCTTCGTCGTGCTGAAGTTCGAGAACTACTTCGACGGCGAGCTGCGCTACGAGGAGGGCGAACTCGCCACCCGGAAGGTGGGGGGCACGCACGGCCTGGGAGTGAAGAGCATCAAGCAGGCGGCCGAGAAGTACGGCGGCGAGGCCACCTTCGTCGGCCGCGAGAACTGGTTCACCCTGACGGTGCTACTCCCGCTCAGTTGAACCCGACGACCGACTGCGCCACGCGGTAGGCAAGCACCGAGACGCTGCGTCCGGTGCGGCCGGGCAGGTTGACCAGCTGGCCCATGCCGCTGCGTCGTAGCTGCCTGTGCGCCGGCGCGTGGGCGGCGCGAAGGTCGCGCCACAACTCGCGCTTCTGCTGCAACTGCTCCGGCCCTCCGGCGCGGATCAGCATGATCGAGGAGACGGCGCACACCAGCCCCAGGTAGTGCACCTGGTAGCGGTGCAGGGCATCCGGCGTCGAACCGGGCGACGGTAGCGCGCCGATCATCAGGCGGTTGACGCGCAGCTGCTGGTCCAGGCGCTTCAGCATGACGGCCTCGTTGACCGACTGGTCGGCGCGGCCGATGTGGTACCGGTACAGGTCCACGTCCAGGTAGAACAGCCGCTGCACGTAGGGCAGGGGCACGAAGGCGTAGAGGTTGTCGACGTAGAAGGTGTGCTCCGGCAGGCGCATGCCGGAGTTGCGCAGCACCGCCGTGCGGTAGGTCAGCGCGTGCATCAGCATCCCCTGGTCGGCGCGGAACCGGCCCACCTCGTCCCAACCGAACTCGCGCCCCGTGGGGAGGGTGGAGCGGTAGCGCATGGCGTGCCGGGGCGTGCGGCCCTCCTTCTCGTAGACGAAGTTCGTCACGACGAGGTCCAGCCGATCCTGGCCGCGCAGCACGCCGAGCAGCGCCGTGAGCGCCTCGCGGTCGAGCCAGTCGTCGCTGTCCACCACCCGGAAGTAGCGCCCCGTGGCGGCGTCCAGGCCGGCGTTGACCGCCGACCCGTGGCCGCCATTGGCCTTGTCCACCACGCGCACCTGCCCGGGGTGCGCCTCCGCGTAGCGGTGCGCGATGGCCGAGGTGTCATCGCTGGAGCCGTCGTTGACGACGATGACCTCGAGGTCGTCGTCGAGCGGCATCAGGGAGTCGAGGCAGCGGTGGAGGTAGGCGGCCGAGTTGTAGCTCGGCACGGCCAGGGTCAGGGTCGTCATGTCCGGTCCTCAGACCGTCTGCTCAGCGACGTCTTCGGCGGGCACGGGCTCCTGACGGAAGATGAGCTTGAAGATGGGGTAGAACACCCAGAACGAGATGGCCGCGTTGATGATCATCGTGACGACGTCTGCGACGGTCTCGCCGGTCTGTCCCCAGCCGAGGGTGTTGATCAGGAAGGTGTAGATCGGCGCCTTGTAGAAGCCCTGTGCGGCCGCCGCCACGACGGTGATGACGACGTAGGCCACCAGGTACCAGAACGCGGCCCGCCAGATGCTGGTGTTCGACTTGAACGTGATGTTGCGCTGTGCGAAGAAGTTGATGATCTGCGCGATGCCGATGGCGAGTTGGACGGCGAGGAAGTAGGCCAGGCCGCCCCCTCCGTCGGGCAGGGCGCCGGCGGCGTAGTCGAAGATGAAGTACTGGGAGCCGTCGACGTTGGCGCCCACCGGCCACACCTGGAAGTTGGTGTCGATCAGTGAGGTGCGCGCGAAGATGGCGCGGAACAGCGGCATGACGATGATCTGCAGCACGGTGACCCCGTTGCTGAGGATGAAGAACATCAGGAACTTCGACAGTTCCGGGTGGCGCTCGCTGTAACGGCCCCACGCGGTGCGGATCTTGGTGAACATGGGCGGGTCTGCTCCTTGGTGATTTCAGTGTGCGTTGAGCTGGCGGGACAGGTCCCTGCCCAGGCGCCGGTTGCGGAAGAAGCCGCCGACGATGGTGCGCAGCCCACGGAAGTGGTGGCCGTTCACGAGCGCGACGATGCCGTCGACCATCTCGTCGCTGACCATGCCGTTGGACATCTTCGCGATGGCCCGGAACGGCATGTTGTACAGGAACTGGATGTTGAGGTCCGGCTCGCCCTTGGCCTCGCTTCGACGGCGCAGGGTGACGAGGATCCAGTGCGCCAACCGGCCCAGGGGGCTGCGGGCGCGGCTGAGGTCGCCGAGCGGGTCGTTGCGGTCCAGCGCGCCGGAGGTGGCGTCCCTGGGCACGGTGATGCCGAACAGGTCGCTGAACTCGTCGTCGGCGAGGCCGCGCAGCATTGCGCGGCGCACGGTCTCAGGCGCGACGGTCGGGTCGACGGCGACTCCCGGGATCTGCAGTTCGCCGCCCAGCCGCAGGTCGGCGGAGCTGGCGCCCACGAGGACGCGGCGCAGCCCGCCCTCGGTCTCCCAGACGCCGGAGGTGGCGTCGAAGTGGCGCCAGGTGTAGCGGTCGAAGGGGATCGTCACGCTGGCGGAGTCGCCCGCGGCGAGGTGCACCTTCACGAAGCCCTTGAGTTCCTTGACCGGCCGGACGACGGCGCTGGCGGGCGTCGAGACGTAGAGCTGGGCGATCTCCGCGCCGGCCACCGGGCCGGTGTTGGTGATCGTGAATTCGGCGCCGGCCTCGGTGAGGTGGAGATCCGAGTAGGTGAAGTCGGTGTAGCTCAGGCCGTGGCCGAACGGGTAGCGGACCGAGCGCCCGGCTGCCTCGGCGTGGCGGTAGCCGACGAACAGACCCTCGCGGTAGACGCTCGCGCGGCCCTCGGCGGGGAAGCGCCCGAACGTGGGGGTCTCCACCAGCGACACCGGGTAGGTCTCCGCGAGCTTGCCCGACGGCGATACCTCGCCGGTCAGCACCCGCAGGGCCGCCTCGGCGCCGGCCTGCCCGGACAGGTAGCCGTGCAGCACGGCCCGGGTCTGTTCCGCCCACGCCAGGTCCACGACGGAGCCCGCGCTGAGCACCACCACCACATTCCGGTTGACGGCGGCCACGGCGCGCAGCAGGGAAAGCTGGGCGTCGGGCAGGTCGATGTGGCGGCGATCCACGCCCTCGGATTCGCTGATCTCGTCGAGGCCCAGGTAGACCAGCGCCACGTCGGCGGCGCGCGCGGCGGATACCGCCTGCGCCTCGAGGTCGCCGTCGATGCCGGAGTGGCGACGGTAGCCCTGCGCGAACGCGGTGAACTCCAGGCCGCTGTCGGCGATGGCCTCGCGGGCGGAGCTCAGCCGGGTGGGGTTGACCTGGGACGAGCCGGCCCCCTGGTAGCGCGGCGTGTCGGCCATGTCGCCGATGAGCGCCACGCGGGTGCCGGGGGAGAGGGGGAGGATGTCATCCTCGTTGCGCACCAGCACCATCGACTCCTCGGCGGCGCGGCGGGCGAGTGCATGGTGGGCGTCGTGGTCGACGGTGGGGCGCTCGGCGTCGGCACCGGCGAGGGCGAGCCTGACGACTTCGGCGGCCCGGGCTGTGAGGTCGGCCTCGGACAGACGCCCGTCGTGGACGGCCTCGACCAGTTGGCGCACCGAGTCCAGCCCCGGGGCCGGCATCTCCAGGTTGGCGCCGGCGGCGACGGCGGCGACGGGGTCGTTGCTGCCGCCCCAGTCGCTGATCACCACGCCGTCGAAGCCCCATTCACCGCGCAGGATGTCCGTGAGCAGGTGGCGGTTCTCGTGGGCATACGTGCCGTTGACGAGGTTGTAGGAGCTCATCAGTGCACGGGGCGCGGCCTCGCGGACCACGATCTCGAAGGCGGTGAGGTACACCTCGCGCAGCGTGCGCTCGTCGACGACGGAATCTGACGCCATCCGGCGCAGTTCCTGGCTGTTGACCGCGAAGTGCTTGGGAGTGGCCGCGACACCTTCGGCCTGGATGCCCCGCACGTAGCCGGCGGCCAGCTTGCCGCTGAGGTAGGGGTCCTCGGAGAAGTACTCGAAGTTGCGCCCGCCCAGAGGGCTGCGCTTCAGGTTGAGGCCGGGGCCCAGCAAGACGTTGACGCCCAGCGCGGCGGCCTCGCGCCCGAGCGCGTGCCCCACCTCCTCGGCCAAGTCGACGTCCCAGCTGCAGGCCACCGTCGCCGAGGTGGGGAAGCAGGTGGCCGGTTCGGAGGCGTTGAGGCCGAGGTGGTCGCCGGAGCCCACCTGCTTGCGGACGCCGTGCGGGCCGTCGGCCATGAAGAACGACGGGACGCCGTGCCTGGGCAGGTCGCGTGACTGCCAGACGTTCTTGCCGCTCAGCAGGGCGGCCTTCTCAAGCGTCGTGAGTTCCTGGGTCATGGGTATCTCCATTGATTCGCGTCCCCCGGAGCCGGTGCGGGCGGCCCGGGAAGGGGTCGTCCGAAAGTCGACCACAGGCGTGGGAGTGGGCACCGGCACCGATGCACAGTCGGCACGATCCGCGGCACGATCCGTCGTCGGGTGCCTGGTGGCCCCGCGCTGTGGGCGGGGTGCGGGGCGGTCCTCGGCCGAGGCGGAGCGGCCCAGATCCCACCCCTATGGCGGGGATTTCACGAAACCCTTGGTTGACCCCAACCCTGCGGGTACATTGGGAAGTCCTATCCACCGACCGCTAGGAGGCAGCCTATGGGACTCGGAGACCAGATGAAGGAAACCGTCGGTAAGGCCAAAGAAGGCATCGGCGACGCAACCGACAACGAAGAACTCCGCCGTAGTGGTCAGAAGGACCGCATCGAGGCAAACGTCTCGGAAGTCGGCCACAAGGTCGACGAGAAGGTGGGCGATGCCTCAGGCACCGTCGCCGACAAGGTTGAGGACTTCAAGGATTCCGTCACCGACGACCGTCGTCACTGACAACGGTCCGGCCACACGGCCATGAACCAAACGGGACCATCCCTCGCGGGTGGTCCCGTTTGCTGTCTCGCGTACCCGGAGCGTCCGCGAACGGACGACACAACAGACTACTTTCCCCCGGCACCCGGCTTTCTCGGGGGTGCCTCATGGAGCGCGTGGCGGCCATGATTGGATAGTTGCCATGACAGCGCGAAAGATCGGCGTGACGGAGCTCGTGCTCCGCGACGCACATCAGAGTTTGATGGCGACTCGCATGGCCATGGAAGACATGGTGGATGCGTGCGAAGACATCGATCAGGCAGGCTACTGGTCGGTTGAATGCTGGGGCGGCGCGACGTTCGACGCGTGCATCCGCTTCCTGAACGAAGACCCCTGGAAGCGGCTGCGGACCTTCCGCGAGCTGATGCCCAACTCGCAGCTGCAGATGCTGCTGCGCGGCCAGAACCTCCTGGGGTACCGCCACTACGAGGACATGGTCGTCGAGAAGTTCGTGGAGAAGTCCGCCGAGAACGGCATGGACGTGTTCCGCGTGTTCGACGCCCTCAACGACCCCCGCAACATGGCCAAGGCGATGCAGGCCGTCAAGAACGTCGGCAAGCACGCGCAGGGCACCATCTGCTACACCGTCTCTCCAGTCCACACGGTTGAGGGCTACATCCGCCTGGCCGGCCAGCTCCTGGACATGGGCGCCGAGTCCATCGCCCTGAAGGACATGGCCGCGCTCCTGCAGCCGCAGCAGGCCTACGACATCGTCAAGGGCATCAAGGACACCTACGGCGACGTCCAGATCAACGTGCACTGCCACTCCACCACCGGCGTGACGCTCGTGTCCCTGATGAAGGCCATCGAGGCCGGCGCCGACGTCGTGGACACCGCGATCTCGTCGATGTCGCTGGGCCCCGGACACAACCCCACGGAGTCGCTCGTGGCGATGCTCGAGGGCACCGGCTACGAAACCGGCCTCGACATGGAGCGCCTCCTGCGCATCCGTGACCACTTCGCCACGGTGCGCCCCAAGTACAAGGAATTCGAGTCGGCCACGCTGGTCGACACCGACATCTTCTCCTCCCAGATCCCCGGCGGCATGCTCTCCAACATGGAGTCGCAGCTCAAGGCGCAGGGCGCGGGTGACCGCATCCGCGAGGTCATGGAGGAAGTGCCCCGGGTCAAGGCCGACGCGGGCCAGCCGCCGCTGGTCACCCCGTCGTCGCAGATCGTGGGCACGCAGGCCGTGTTCAACGTGCTGATGGGCCGCTACAAGGTGCTCACCGGTGAATTCGCGGACCTGATGCTCGGCTACTACGGCGAATGCCTCGGCGAGCGCAACCCTGAGGTCGTCGCACTGGCGCAGGCGCAGGCCAAGAAGGAGGTCATCACGGACCGCCCGGCAGACCACTTGAAGCCCGAATGGGACGAACTGGTCAAGGCCGCCTCGAACCTCGACGGCTACGACGGCTCCGAGGAGGACGTCCTCACCAACGCGATGTTCCCGGGTGTGGCGCCGAAGTTCCTCAAGTCGCGCGACGAAGGCCCCAAGAGCGTCGGCAAGACCCACGCCCAGCTCAAGTCCGAAGCGGCCGCCCAGAAGGCCGGCGCTGAGCGCCCCGGCATCACCGGCCCCGTCAAGTACAACGTCACCATTGCCGGCCGCTCGCACAGCGTTGCCGTCGAGCCGGCCTAAGGAGAACATTCATGGCAAAGCAGCACACGATGGAGGAGCGCCTCGCGCAGCTCGCCGAACGCCGCGCGCACGTGCAGACGGGCGGCGGCGAGGACAAGCTCCAGAAGCAGCGCGACAAGGGCAAGCTGACCGCCCGTGAGCGCGTCGCCGCCATGCTCGACGAGGGCTCCTTCCAGGAGACGGGCGCGTTCCGCAAGAACCGCACCACCACCTTCGGCATGGACAAGGCCGACATGCCCGCCGAGGGCGTCGTCACCGGTTCCGGCTACGTCATGGGCCGCCCGGTCCACATCGCCTCGCAGGACTTCACCGTCATGGGCGGCTCCGCGGGCGAGGCCCACTCGATCAAGGTGACCGAGGCCCTCAACGCCTCGCTTCGCACCGGCACCCCGTTCGTCTTCATCAACGACTCGGGTGGCGCGCGCGTGCAGGAGGGCATCGATTCGCTGTCCGGCTACGGCAAGGTCTTCTACGCCAACGTGCTCCTCTCGGGCGCGGTGCCGCAGATCTCGATCATCGCCGGCCCCTGCGCCGGTGGCGCCGCCTACTCCCCGGCGTTGACGGACTTCATCATCCAGACCCGCAAGGCCCACATGTTCATCACGGGCCCGGGCGTGATCAAGCAGGTCACTGGCGAAGAGGTCACGCAGGACGACCTGGGCGGCGCTGACGCCCACATGGGTCGCTCCGGCGTCGTGCACTTCGTCGCGGACGACGACGAGCAGGCCATCCTGATCGCCCAGAAGCTGCTGAGCTTCCTGCCGCAGAACAACACCGAAGACGCCCCCGTCGTCAATCCCGACGACGTGGTGGAGCCCAACGAGAAGCTGCGGGGCATCATCCCGGTCGAGTCCAACAAGGGCTACGACGTGCGCGAGATCATCCACGAGATCGTCGACCACGCCGACTTCCTCGAGGTGCAGGCCGGTTGGGCGCGGAACATCGTGGTGGGCTTCGGCCGCATCGTGGGCCGCACCATCGGCATCATCGCCAACCAGCCCAGCGTCATGTCCGGTGTCCTCGACATCGACTCCTCGGACAAGGCCAGCAAGTTCGTCCGCTTCTGCAACGCCTTCAACATCCCCGTGGTGAACCTGGTCGACGTGCCGGGCTTCCTCCCCGGTGTCGCACAGGAGCACAACGGCATCATCCGCCACGGCGCGAAGATGCTCTACGCCTACTCCGCGGCCACCGTCCCGAAGATCACCGTGGTGCTGCGCAAGGCGTACGGCGGCGCGTACCTGGCCATGTGCTCCAAGGACCTCGGGGCCGACAAGGTGTTCGCCTGGCCCACCGCAGAGATCGCGGTGATGGGTGCAGAGGGCGCTGCCAACGTCGTGTTCCGTCGTGAGATCGCCGCCGCCGAAGACCAGGACGCGCGCCGCGCCGAACTGGTGGAGGAGTACCGCGAGACGTTCTCGACGCCGTACATGGCGGCCAGCCGTGGCCTCGTCGACGACATCATCGATCCCGCCGACACCCGCCGCGAGATCGCCATGGCGCTCGAACTGCTCATCGGCAAGCGCGAGATCCGCCCGGCCAAGAAGCACGGCCTCGGCCCTGCGTGATCGGAGTCGACATGGAAGACACCCAGATGCAGGAGTTGCGCGACCTCGTCGCGCAACTCACGGACAGAATCGCGGGGTTGGAGGCGCAGGTCTCCGAGCTGCAGTCCGCCAAGGAGATCCCCGAGGCGGACCTCATCGCCATCGGTGCCGCCGTGGCGGCGTACTTCGGGCACCGCGCCCGGGTGCGCGCCATCCGGTACGGCTCGCAGACCCGTTGGGCCGCCGCCACCCGAACCCGCGTCCATGACCGCTCCGTCCCGCACGTCCGTTAAGGAGACACCACAATGAAGCTCAAGGTGACCGTCAACCAGACGGAGTACGAAATCGATGTCGAGGTCGAGGAGGAGGAGCGTCCCGGTCTGGGGCCGATCGTGATCGGCGTCAACGCAGGCTCCAACCCCATCCCGACGAAGGCCTCGGTCAGCGCTGTCAGCTCCAACGCTGTCGTCGCGCCCCTGGCGGGGTCCGTCGCACGGATCCTCGTCGCTGAAGGCGACGAGATCGAATCCGGCCAGGTGCTGCTGGTGCTCGAGGCCATGAAGATGGAGACCGAGATCACGGCCCCCACGGCCGGCAAGGTCGCCAGCATCCTCGTCGCCCCGGGCGACGCGGTGCAGGGCGGCCAGGCCCTCATCGAGTTCTAGCCGACGCAGCGACGGGCGCCCCACCTTCGGGTTGGGCGCCCGTCGTGCATTGTGGGCTTGGATAAGGTTGCCCCAGATCGAGATGAGGAGATCGCGTGAGCGACGACAGAACTGGCGAACCGACAAACCCCAGGCCGGTTGAGGGGTTGCCGTTCGACGAGGAGACCCTCGTCGCGCTGCCATCGCCTGACCCCTCCGCGCCCGTCGACCGGGCCGACGTCATCGGTGAGGGGGGCCGCTGGGTCGCGGGCTGGGCCGGCCGTTTGATCCTCATGGCCGCCGCACTGTTCGTCATCGGCTGGCTGGCCGCCAGGTTCTGGGACGGCATCCTCCCCGTCGTGCTCGCGCTCCTGTTCGCCTCGGTCCTCTGGCCCGTGACCGCCTGGCTGAAGGGCCGCGGGGTGCCGTACGTCGCCGGCGCCGCCATCTCACTGCTCGGCGGCTTCGGCGCCCTCGCCGGGCTCATCTGGTTGATCGCCCCCAGCATCGCGGCGCAGTGGTCCACCCTGTCCGGCCAGGCCATCAAGGGTGTGCGGCAGCTGCAGGATTGGGCCGCCGGCCCGCCCCTCAACATCCGCGACGAGCAGCTCAACAGCTGGATCGACCAGGGCCTCAACTGGGTCCAGGGCAGGAGCGGCGAGTTGGTGGGGCAGGCGCTCAACGTGGGCGGCTCCATCGGCAGCGCCATCGTCACGCTGCTGCTGACGCTCGTGCTGACGTTCTTCTTCCTCAAGGATGGCCACGGGTTCCTGGCCTTCACCCGTCGCGTCGTGGGCCGCAAGGCCGGGTTCCACGCCACTGAGCTGCTCACCAGGCTGTGGACCACCCTGTCCGGCTACGTCCGCACGCAGGCCATCGTCAGCTTCGTCGATGCCGTGTTCATCGGCTTCGGTCTGTTGGTGCTGGGCGTGCCGCTGGCCTTCCCCCTGGCCGTGATCACGTTCATGGCGGGCTTCATCCCGATGGTCGGCGCCATCACGGCCGGCGTGCTCGCAGTACTCGTCGCGCTCGTGTCCGGCGGCATCTACACCGCCCTGTTCACCCTCATCCTGATCCTCGCGGTGCAGCAGTTGGAGGGCAACGTCCTCCAGCCCATGCTCCAGTCCCGGGTGATGCAGCTCCACCCGGTCATCGTGCTCCTCGCCGTGCTGCTGGGCGGCGTCTGGGGCGGCATCATCGGCGCCTTCCTCGCAGTTCCGGTGGCGGCTTCCATCGCCGTGGTGATGCGCTACCTGGGAGACCTGATCGACCTGCGCACCGGAGACCGGGGTGCTGAGGACATCCGCTGGGCCACCGACGACGGGCACACCGTCGCCTTCGAGGGCGAGCAGCACGCCGCGTTCTTCCGCGCCCTGGTGCGCCGCCGCACCGCCCGCCGCGAGGTGGAGGAGGGCACTGCTCGCGCCACCGTGGAGCTTCCCGACGGCGAGGTGGCCCGCGTCGACGGCACCGGCTGGCTC
Organism: Tessaracoccus zhenghani; assembly: GCF_054552775.1. Lineage (NCBI taxonomy): Bacteria > Bacillati > Actinomycetota > Actinomycetes > Propionibacteriales > Propionibacteriaceae > Tessaracoccus > Tessaracoccus zhenghani. The sequence goes on from NZ_CM137275.1 coordinate 2,882,530, forward strand.
GGCAAGCTCATGCGCCGCCGCCCACTCGAGGGCACTCCGGATCCGAAGGAGCAACTGGGCCCGGAGGAGCCCCAGGACCGGTAGACCGCAGAAAGCCGCAGGCCGGTTGAGCGTTTGGGCAAAACGCCTTGACCGGACCCAGTCGCCGCTTGGAGGCTGGCCACAACCCCCCTTCACAGGCGAAAGGTATCCATGCGGAGCACCAGACATCTGCTTGCTACCGCGTAGCTCCGGGCGTCCGCGCCCCGCTCGGACCGTCCGGCATGAGCTTCGCTCCACTGCTGGGTTTATGCCCGAGGACGGCGCCACATCCAGCACTGAACCGGGCGGCCGTGTTCAATGCTGGCTTTGAGGCCAAGTACGGCGCCAAACCCAGCACTGGGCGTGAAACTTGAACGAACCTCTCAGACGGTGCGGTGCACCTTGTGCGACGCGGCCTGGGCCCGCGGGCGGATCGCAAGGCGGTCGATGTTCACGTGCGACGGCCTGGTGGCCATGAACACGATCACGTCCGCCACGTCGTCGGCTGTCAGCGGCTCCGCGACGCCGGCGTACACCTTGTCCGCCCGCTCACGGTCGCCGTCGAAGCGGGTGAGCGCGAACTCCTCGGTCTGCACCATGCCGGGGGCGATCTCGGTGACGCGCACCGGCTGGTCGAACAGTTCCAGCCGCAGCGACTCGACGATGGCGCGCTCGCCGGCCTTCGCGGCGCAGTAGCCCGCGCCTCCCTCGTAGCCGGCGTCTGCAGCCAGGGACGTCACGAACACGATCACGCCTTCGGCGGCCACCAGCGCCGGCAGCAGGGCCTTGGTGACGCGGGCGGTGCCGATGGTGTTGGTCGCGATCATCGTCGCCCACCTGTCCAGGTCGGCTTCGGCGACGGGTTCCAGTCCCAGGGCGCCGCCCGCGTTGTTGACCAGCACGTCGAGCCGGTCGCCGACGGCCGCAGCGAGGCGGGTCACGTCGTCGTCCGAGGTGATGTCGCACACCACGGCGGAGCCGCCGATCTCCTGGGCCAGCGCGACGATGCGGTCTTCACGGCGTGCGGCGCAGATGACGCGGTAGCCCGCGGCGGCGAGTTGGCGGGCGGTGGCGGCTCCGATGCCCGAGCTGGCACCGGTGACGAGAGCAGTCTTCATGCCTGTCACTGTATTCCCAGTGGCGGGGGGGTGCGACGAGGGGGTCAGCGTCTCGCGGCGCGCCAACCGGCGGCCTCAGCGTCTTCGGGGGTGCAGAACCAACGCTCGCCGTAGGACTCGTTGATCTTCGTGTCGTCGTAGTGCTGTTGCCCCGGCTGGTGGTAGATGTGTTCTCCCTCGCGGTTGATGTTGCCCTTGATCAGGCAGCCCTGCGAGGAGACGCCCGCGGGCGGCTGCGCCGGCGCGACGGGTTCGGCGGGGGTTTCGACGGAGGGTGGCCCCGCGTCGCAGGTCTCGCCCCACACGCCGAGGCCCTGTTCCCGGGCGTCTGCCTGGGCAGCCAGGTGGTCCGCGACATAGGCATAGGGGGCGGCATACGTGTACTCGCGGCCCAGACCGCGCGCGATGATCTCTTCGGCGACATTGACGCCGTCGGCCGTGAAGACGTGGCGCAGCAACCGGTTGTGGCGGTCTGTGTCGCCCTGGGTGGGATCGAATTCGATGTGCACATCGCGCGACTGCACCAGCGACTGCATGGCGCTCGCCGCTTCCTGATAGCCGCAGTCGCCGCGTTCCGGGGTGTCGATCCCGATGACGCGGATGCGGGTCCGCTCGCCGTCGATCAGCACGTCGATGGTGTCGCCGTCGATAACGCCCGCCACCGGCACGAGGTCGCCCACGACGGCGTCCGCCGAAGGCCCTTCCGTCGGGCTGGCGCTGATGGTGTCGGGCTCCGGGGCCTCCGCTTCCTCAGTGACCACCGGGGTGCCGGGCTGGGACGCGGGGGGCGTCTCCACCTCCGCCGTCGTCACCTGCGCGGTCTCCACCCCCGGCGAATCGATGGACGGGCCGGGGAAGCAGCCGCTCAGCAGAAGCAGGCAGAGCAACGCAGGCCCCACGAACACGTGGGGCCTGCGAGTGAGATGCGGAGTGGTGATTACTTCTTGCCCTGGTTCTTGACAGCCTCGATGGACGCCTTGGCGGCCTCGGGGTCGAGGTACCGGCCGCCGGGGGTGACAGGCTTGAAGTCCTCGTCCAGTTCGTAGTAGAGCGGGATACCGGTGGGGATGTTCAGGCCGGCGATGTCCTCGTCGGAGATGCCGTCGAGGTGCTTGACCAGCGCGCGCAGCGAGTTGCCGTGAGCGGTGATCAGCACCGTCTTGCCCTCGGCCAGGTCCGGCACGATGTGCGCTTCCCAGTAGGGCAGCAGCCGGGCCACGACGTCCTTGAGGCACTCGGTGCGGGGACGGTCAGCCTCCGGGATGTCCGCGTAGCGCGGGTCGTGGTGCTGGCTGAACTCGTCGTCGACGTCGATGGGCGGCGGCGGCGTGTCGTAGCTACGGCGCCACAGCATGAACTGCTCCTCGCCGTACTGCTCCAGCGTCTGCGCCTTGTCCTTGCCCTGCAGAGCGCCGTAGTGGCGCTCGTTCAGGCGCCAGTTGCGCTTGACCGGGATCCAGTGGCGGTCGCAACCATCCAGCGCCAGGTAGGCGGTGTGGATGGCGCGGCGCAACAGGGAGGTGTGCAGAATATCCGGGAGGAGCCCCTCCTGCTTGAGCAGTTCGGCGGCCTTCTTGCCCTCCGCAATGCCCTTTTCGTTGATGTCGACGTCCACCCAACCGGTGAACAGGTTCTTCGCGTTCCATTCGCTCTCGCCGTGACGGAGCAGGATCAGCTTGGCAGTCATGCGCCCAACATTAGCGGCGACAACCCTGCCGTGCTCAGCCAGGTCAGGCGTTGGGCCACTCTTCACCCTCGGGGATCTCACCGGTGATGATGTAGATCACGCGGCGACCCACGGCGACGGCGTGGTCCGAGAAGCGCTCGAAGTAGCGGCCCAGCAACGCAACGTCCACGGCGCCCTCGACGCTGATCTCCGAGCCTTCCTTGAAGATCTCGGTGAAGTGATCGCGACGTAGGTCGTCCATGCGGGAGTCGATGTTGGCCAGCGTCTGGGCGCCCTTGGCGTCGCGCTCCGCCAGCGACAGGCGGGCCACGTCGATGACCTCTTCGGCGATCTTCGCCATCTCGCGGAAGTTCGGCTCGAAGCGCTCCGGGACGGCGTGGGCCGGGTAACGCAGGCGGGCGATCTTGGCGATGTGCGCGGCGAGATCCCCCATGCGGGCGAGTTCGAACACGACGCGGATGGCCGACACGATGGTGCGAAGCTCGCCGGCGACGGGCGCCTGGAGCGCGAGCAGGCTCAGGCACTGGAACTCGAGCTCCTCGTGCATCTTGTCCAGTTGCGCGTCATTGGTGATGACGGCTTCCGCGCGGCCCAGGTCTGCCGTGAGCAGCGCCTCGGAACTCTCGATGATGGCGACCTCGACGAGATCTGCCATATGAACGAGGCTGTCCAGGACGGAGTCAAGTTCCTCATGGTAGCTGGTACGCATTCTGCGGTACTCCTTTGTCACGGTTGCCCCGAGTCTAGCTGGACACCTTTCCTGCCCGAGGTTAGGGCAGCTACCTAGCTGGACGTGTCATCTCGGTGAATGAACGATGAACGGCAGGTGAAGGATTGGTTCCGCATCCCGGACCGGGGCTTCAGGGTTGTCTGATGACCTGGCCAATCGCGCTGCGCCCCATATGATGTGGCACATGCATCCCGCGGTCGCAGGCCTCATTGGGGCCTTCCTGGCCCTGGTGGTGGTGACGTTCGTCCTGCTGATCCGCCGGGGCCTTGCGCGTCGTCGGCTGCTGGAGTCCCAGGGTCGGGTCGAGGCCAGCGAGGAGCTGCGCATCTCGATGGACCTGCTCCACTCCGGCGCCATGCTGGTGGGGCCCCACGACGAGATCCTGCATGTCAACGAGCCTGGCATCGTGCTCAACCTCGCGCGGGGGAGCCGCGTGGGGTTCGCCGCCCTGCTGGAGAAGATCCGGGAGGTCCGCGCCAGCGGCACCCTGTACCGCGGCCCCATCCGGCGGGAGATGCACCCCGGCGCCGAGGCCCTCGAACTGGAGGCGCGCGTCGCGCCAATGGGCGACGACCTGGTGCTCGTGATCGCCGACGACGAGTCGACGCAGCGCCGCGTCGAGGCCGTGCGCCGCGACTTCGTGGCCAACATCTCGCACGAACTCAAGACACCCATCGGTGCGCTCAGCGTGCTTGCGGAGGCCGTGGAAGCGGCCAGCGACGACCCCGACGCCGTGCAGCGGTTCGCCGGTCGCCTGCAGCATGAGTCGTCGCGGCTGGCGCAGCTGGTCAACCAGATCATCGACCTGTCACGCCTCCAGTCGGAAGACCCCATGCTCAGCCGCGAGATCGTCGACGTGCACGGGGTGGTCACAGAGGCGGTGAGCCGCTCCCGGGCCCGCGCGGAGAAGCGCGGGGTCAGCCTCATCGTCGCGCGCACGGCGCACACCTACGTCGTCGGCGACAGGTGGCAGCTGGCAGACGCAGTTAGCAACCTGGTGCAGAACGCCATCAACTACTCCCACGAGCAGGCCCGGGTGACGCTGAGCATCCTGCAGGTCACCGCGGAGGGGGACCGGTTCGTCGACATCAAGGTCTCCGACAACGGCATCGGCATCAGCGCGGAGGAGCAGGAGCGCATCTTCGAGCGCTTCTACCGCGTGGACTACGGCCGCTCGCGGGACGCTGGCGGCACCGGGCTGGGCCTCAGTATCGTTCGCCACATCGCCCTGGCCCACGGGGGGTCCATCCGTGTCTGGTCCAGGCTCGGGCAGGGATCCACCTTCACCTTGAGACTTCCGGCCTATCTCGGGCCTGATCCACTAGACACCGCCCTGGCGGAGGAGGAATTTGCGCTGTGACCCGCATCCTGATCATCGAGGACGAGGACTCGTACCGCGACGCCACGAGCTTCATGCTGAGGAAGGAAGGCTTCGACGTCGTGACCGCGGCCGATGGCGCGGAGGGACTGGCCGAGTATGACAAGAACGGGGCCGACCTCGTGCTCCTCGACCTCATGATGCCGGGCATCCCGGGCGTCGAGGTCTGCCGCCAACTGCGCTCCCGCGGCAACGTCGCGATCGTGATGGTCACCGCCCGCGACTCCGAGGTGGACAAGGTGGTGGGCCTCGAACTGGGTGCCGACGACTACGTCACCAAGCCGTTCAGCCACCGCGAGCTGGTGGCCCGCATCCGTGCGGTGCTGCGCCGCGGCATGGACCAGGTGCTGCTGCCCGAAGTGGTGGAGGTGGAGGGCGTCCGCATCGACGTCGAGCGCCACCAGGTCACCGTCGACGGCGAGGACGTGCGGTTCGCGCTGCGCGAGTTCGAGCTCCTCGAACTGCTGGTGCGCAACGCGGGCCGGGTGATGACCCGCGGCCAGCTGATCGACCGGATCTGGGGCAGCGACTACGTCGGCGACACCAAGACCCTCGACGTGCACATCAAGCGGTTGCGTTCGAAGATCGAGAAGGACCCGTCCGAGCCGCGGCGTCTGATCACCGTGCGCGGGTTGGGCTACAAGTACGAGGGCTGACGCGGGTGCTGGGTTTGTAGCCGCCAGCGGACCCCCGTCCAGCACCGCACACCCAGAGGCGCTCGCTCACTGCTGACTTTGATGCCAAGTACGGCATCAAATCCAGCAGTACCGCGGTCCGAGGGGAGGTCAGCCGGCGTTGGAGAACGCCTCGGAGAAGTCCTCGTGCTCGGAGCTCATGACCGGCGTGTGGACCTTGAGGCTGGTGCCGCCGTCGAAGGTGACCGTGACCTCTGCCAACCGACCCAGTTCCAGATCCGGGTTGGAGAAGGACGTCTCCGAACCATCGAGGTAGACGGAGTTGCCACGGGGGATCGACGCGGTGAAACCGATGTCGACAGGCTCGCCGTACTGCTCGAAGCCCGCCTCGGCGGCCACCGTGATGCCGGTCACCTCCGCGGCCTCGTCGCGGGAGTGGATGCCGCCGAGCAGCACCGCCTCACCCGCGTCGTCCGCCACGATGACGATGTTGCGGATCTTGTAGCCGTTGTCCTCGGCCTGCACGCCTGCGGCCGGCGGGGAATCCGGGACCCAGCCAGCGCGGGTGCAGGCGCTCATCGAAAAGGCGAGTGCTGCGGCGACGGTGATGGCCGCGAAACGGCGCACGGGCTTGGTCATGGGTCCTCCGGTCAGGGGCATGCGTGAGCACATAGTAACCAGTTCTCGGCACCAGGTGCGACACTCTCGCCGCGTTCGCGGACCCCCGCCGTTACGGGCAGGCGCCCCGGGTGTATAGGGAGCCTGCTAGAATTGCCTGTGGAAAGGTGGTCTTCAAGATATGACTTTTTCGATCGGTGAGACGGTCGTCTACCCAAACCATGGAACGGCTGTCATCGAGGACATCGAAAACCGGACGATCAAGGGCGAGGACAAACTGTTCCTCGTTCTTCGTGTGCTCGGCCAAAACGATCTCGTGATTCGTGTCCCGTCCGACAACCTCGATCTCGTCGGCGTGCGCGACGTGGTCGATCAGGAAGGCCTTGAACGGGTGTTCGATGTGCTCCGCGCAGAACACACCGAGGAACCGGCCAACTGGTCGCGTCGCTTCAAGGCGAACATGGAGAAGCTGCACTCCGGCAACGTGATCAAGGTGTCCGAGGTCGTCCGCGACCTGTGGCGTCGTGACCGCGACAAGGGGCTCTCCGCAGGCGAGAAGAGGATGCTGGCGAAGGCCCGCTCCATCCTGCTCGCTGAGCTCGCGCTCGCAGAAGATTGTGATGAGGAGAAGGCCGAGACGCTTCTCGACGAAGTGCTCGCTTCCTGATTCAGACAACCTTCGTGTCAAACACTCAAGTACCGGTCGTCGCCGTTGTGGTGGCGGCCGGTAGTGGTTCCCGGCTGGGTGCGCCCGTGCCGAAGGCCCTCGTTGAACTCGAGGGTGTCTCCCTCGCGCGCCGCGCCGTGGATGCGTTGATCGACGGTGGGGTCACCGCCGTCGTCGTCACCATCCCGGCCGGCTTCGAAGCGGAGTTCGACCAGCAACTCGACGGCGTGCCCGTTCCGGTGCAATGTGTGCAGGGGGGCGCGTCGCGTCAGGAGTCGGTGGCCCACGGCCTCGCCGCCCTGGAAGCGCCTGCTGACGCCGTCGTCCTGGTGCACGATGCGGCCCGGGCGCTGGTGCCGCCCGCTGTGGTGCGGTCCGTGGCAGACGCCGTGGCCCGCGGCGCTGAAGCGGCCATCCCGGTGGTGCCCGTCGTCGATTCGGTGCGTCGCGTGGACGAGGACACCTCTGTCGTCGTGAACCGGGCCAGGCTCCGCGCCGTCCAGACTCCCCAGGGTGCGCGCCTGGGCGCCCTGCGTCACGCGCACGCCGCCGTCGCCGCCGAGGGCGTTGAAGTGACGGACGACGCGACGGTGTGCGAGTTCGCCGGCATGCACGTCTCCCTCGTGGCGGGCCACCGCGACGCGCTCAAGATCACCGAACCCACAGACCTCATCGTGGCTGCGGCCATCCTGCAGAACCGGAAGGACCACTGATGCGCGTCGGCATTGGTACTGATGTGCATCGGCTCGAGGGGGGGGTGCCCCTGTGGATGGGCGGCCTCCACTTCCCGGATGAGCCGGCCGGGCTGGCCGGGCACTCCGACGGTGACGTCGCCGCGCACGCCGCGTGTGATGCGCTGTTCGGCGCTGCAGGGCTGGGCGACATGGGCTCCAATTTCGGCACGTCCGAGCCGGAGTGGGCCGGGGCCAGCGGTGTCGCCTTCCTGGCGGAGACCGCACGCCGGGTGCGCGCCGCAGGGTTCGAGATCGGCAACGTCTCCGTACAGATCATCGGCAACCGGCCCCGTTTCGCCGCTCGGCGCGCCGAGTCCCAAGCCGTGCTGACGGAGGCGCTGGGTGCCGCTGTGACCGTGACCGCCACCACCACCGACGGGTTGGGGCTGACGGGTCGCGGCGAAGGGGTCGCGGCCGTCGCGGTGGCCCTCCTCGCGTGAGCCCGGCGGTAGGTAATCTTGCCGACGGTCCGACGAAGGAGAAGGCAATGACGTATGCAGGCAGGCGCCTCGCGCTGACGGTGAGCGCGCTGGTGATGCTGGGGCTAGGTGCGGCCTGCACCGGCGCCGGGAGCGTCACCCCCACCGAGACGCCGGCGTCCACGTCGGCTGTCGCCACCTCGGAGCCCGCGGCACAGACCTCTGACACTCCCGCGGCGTCGCCCACTGCGTCGGATTCCGTCGAGGACGTCCCGGACGACCTCTTCGAGGAACTCCCCATCGACAAGGCGCTCCTCCCCGCGGAGATCGGCGAGTTCGTCCTCGACACGGAACTCTCCTTCGACCAGGCCATCTACAGCAGGGGCTCCCTGGCCGAGGACACCTTCGAGAGTGTCACGGTCAACGCCACCGCCCCGCACCAGGGCGCGGCGGATTACGCGTCGATCATGGAGGACGTCACGGAGGTGGAGGCGGGCACGGCTTACTGCGGCGTGCAGTCCGGTATGTCGGCCTGCGTCTTCGACAGCGCCAACCACGGCACCGTCCACGTCACCAGCCTGGACGCCGCGCCGGCAGACCTCCAGCCCATCATGGAGGCGGTCCGCCCCCTCCTCTGAGGAAGGGCACAGTGAACTCCCGAAACGGAAGAGGGGCCGCGATGCTGTTGCATCGCGGCCCCTCTTTCTGTTCAGGTCAGAGACTGAACAATCAGATCTCGAAGCCCGGGTAGAGCGGGTGCAGGTTGAGCAGCCGCTCGGCTTCGGCGAGCGAGTTGTCGCGCGCCGCATCGTCGAGTGCGTACTTCGCCTTGCTGGGGGCACCGGCCGAGGTGGTGGTCGGCTTGGTGGCCTTCAGCACGCCGGTGATCATGTCCGCGACGGCGTCCATGTCCGAGGCGGTGAAGCCGCGCGAGGTGAGGGCCGGGGTGCCGAGGCGCACGCCGGAGGTGTACCAGGCGCCGTTCGGGTCGTTGGGCACCGAGTTGCGGTTGGTGACGATGCCCGCGTCGAGCAGCGCGGCCTCGCCCTGACGGCCGGTGAGGCCGAAGGCGGTGGTGTCGAGCAGCACGATGTGGTTGTCCGTGCCGTCCGTGACCAGCTTGCCGCCGCGCTTCATGAGGCCTTCGGCCAGCGCCTTGGCGTTGTCCGCCACGGCCTGCGCGTAGGTCTGGAACTCAGCGGTGCGGGCCTCGGCGAGCGCCACGGCCTTCGCCGCCATGACGTGCGACAGCGGGCCGCCGAGCACCAGCGGGCAGCCGCGGTCCACCGACGGGGCGTACTCCGCCGTCGCCAGCACCATGCCGCCGCGCGGGCCGCGCAACGACTTGTGCGTGGTGGTGGTCACGACGTCGGCGTAGGGAACCGGGTCCTCCTCGCCGGTGAACACCTTGCCGGCCACCAGGCCGGCGAAGTGGGCCATGTCGACCATGAGGACGGCGCCCACCTCGTCGGCGATGTCGCGCATCTTCGCGAAGTTGATGCGACGCGGGTAGGCGGAGTAACCGGCCACGAGCACGAGCGGCTTGAACTCCTTGGCCTGCGCGCGCAGGGCCTCGTAGTCGAGCAGGCCGGTCTCGGCGTCGGTGCCGTAGGAACGCTGGTGGAACATCTTGCCGGACACGTTCGGGCGGAAGCCGTGGGTGAGGTGGCCGCCGGCGTCGAGCGACATGCCCAGCAGGCGCTGGTCGCCGAAGCGGCGGCGCAGGGTCTCCCAATCCGCCTCGCTCAGCTCCGCGACGCCCTTCACGCCGAACTCCTCCAGCGCGGGGGACTCGATCTTGTGCGCGAGGATGGCCCAGTAGGCGGTGAGGTTGGCGTCGATGCCGGAGTGGGGCTGCACGTAGGCGTACTCGGCCCCGAAGAGCTCACGGGCGTGCTCGGCGGCGACGGATTCGACGGTGTCGACGTTCTGGCAACCGGCGTAGAAGCGGTGCCCGACGGTGCCCTCTGCGTACTTGTCGCTCATCCAGGTGCCCATGGTGGCGAGCACGGGAAGGCTGGCGTAGTTCTCGGACGCGATGAGCTTCAGCGACGCGCGCTGGTCGGTGAGCTCCTGGCGCGTCGCCTGAGCGATGCGGGGCTCCACCTCCTCGATCATGCCCAGCAGGGTCCGGTAGGCCGACGAGATCGATTCGAGATCGCTCACAGTTCTCCTTGGATTCAGGGGTGCGTGCTGCCCACTCTAGTGCCCGAGGTCCTGAACGGCCCATCCGTTACCCTTCAGCCTGTGTCGGTGAACAGGCGTGGTGCGCTGGGGCTTTTTGCGCTCGTGGGGTTGAGCGGCTGTTCGTTCGAGCCCATCGAGTGGGTGGAGGGCACGCCGGAGGCCGTGGAGTCCGTTGATCCCACCGTCGAACTTCGGCCTGACTTCTTCATCCAGACCAGCGACAACGGCGTGAAGTCCATCGAGGAGGCCCGCACCGTGGGCCAACGCATCTCGACGCCGCACTTCGACGCGCGGCTCGAGCAGGTGTTCCTGGGCGCCGAGCTCGGTCAGCAGACCGCCATGCAGGTGCGGCGCCGCACTCCGCTGCGGGCGCCGGAGGGCCACCAGATCCTGGCCTTCACGCTGGCGGCGGGGGTCCCGTCGTTCCAACCCGACCCAGGCGCGGACCTCGCGCACCGGCTAAGGGTGGGCGACGTCGCGTTCGACCTCGGGGCGCCGTTCGTGCGGCACACCATCAACGACGACGGCGAATACGACATCGACTGGACGCTCATCATGCTGTGCATCCCCGAGGGGTCGCCGGTGTTCCTCGACGTGACGGACCAGATGCGCACCGTGTCGCTCGACCTGCTCACCGGCGCCCCCGTCGAGGACGAGGCGTGGGCCGACACCACGGGTTTCCGGGAGCGGCATCTCATCGCGGTGGAGCCGGAGCGGCAGATCTTCGTGCACAACATCGTCAGCGTGCCGGACCCGTCGCTGCAGATCGAGCAGGACGAGGCGCAGTTGGCGGTGGCGCTGGCGCCGAACCCGACAGCGAGCGTCCTGACGCCGTGGCTGCCCGGCCTGGGGTGGGCAACAGCCGGCATGCAGTGGCTCAGGCTGCGGCTCACGTTCGAACCCAGCCTCACCGACACCCGCTTCACCTACAGCTTCAGCTGCCCGGAGTCCTTCACGTTGGAGGACAGCGAGGGCGTCAACCACAAGGTGGTCGCGCCGGAGACCGTGGCGGCAGACGACATCGAGATGTCCACGACGGTGGACCTCATCTGGCAGTTGGCCGGACCGTACACCGGCGGCACCATGCGGTTCCAGCCGAAGGGCACCCTGCAGGCGCTCTACACCGGGGGAGTGACGGTCCCGGCGCAGTTCACCGCGACCCCGTCCCCGCTGCAGTTCGGGGTGCAGTTCACTGCCCGGGAACAGCCTCAGTGATGCCGGCGCGCTGCTGCGAGACCTCGTAGAGCGCGACGGACGCGGCCACGGAGGCGTTGAGCGACTCCACCTCGCTGGCGATCGGGATCGACACCAACTGGTCGCAGTGGTCTCGCACCAGGCGCGCAAGCCCCTCGTCCTCGGAGCCCACGACGATCACCAGCGGCCCGTCGAGGCCCGCGGCGCCGCTGATCGGCACCTCGCCCTCGCCCGCGAGGCCGAGGATGGTGAAGCCGGCCTTCGTCGCCTGCTCGAGCGTGCGGTTGAGATTGGTGGCCATCGCGATGGGCAGGCGTGCCGCGGCACCCGCGGACGTCTTCCACGCGGCGGCGGTCATCGACGCGGAACGCCGCGACGGGATGACCACCCCGACGGCGCCGAACGCCGCCGCCGAACGCACGATGGCGCCCAGGTTGCGGGGATCCGTGATGCCGTCGAGGGCCACGATGATGCCGTCCGCCTCGAACGCATCGGCGATGAGGTCCTGCGGGTCCGCGTATTCGTAAGCCGGCAGCTGCAGGGCGACGCCCTGGTGCACGAGGCCACCGCCGGTGACACGGTCCAGCTCCGCGCGGGTGACCTGCAGCATGGGCAGGCCGCGGTCCGCCGCGAACTTCAGGATGTCGCGGAGCCGGTCGTCGCGCTCCGAGCCCTCAGCCACGAAGGCCTGCTTCACGGGCATGCCGGCGAGCAGCGCCTCATAGACGGGGTTGCGTCCCACCACCCAGTCGGCGCCCACCGGCTTCTGGCGCGTGGTCTTCGTCGGGGTGCGTCGCTGCGCGGCCTGCTTGGCCTTGTACGCCTTGTGGTACGTGCGTTCCTCGGCCTTCGGCGTGGGGCCGCGGCCTTCGAGGGATCGGCGGATGCGGCCACCGGAGCCGGCGGCCTTGTTCTTGCCTTTGCTGGTCGCGCCGCGGCGCGAGGAGTTGCCTGCCATGAGCTTCTTTCGTCAGTTGTCGAGGTGCCACTTGGGCCCGGACGGGGTGTCTTCGATGGTGAGGCCGACGTTGCTCAGCGTGTCGCGGATGCTGTCGGCGGTTGCCCAGTCCTTCTCGGCCCGGGCCTTGGCCCGCTGTTCGAGGAGAGCGGCCACCAGGCCGTCGATGACCGGGGTGAGGTCTGCGTCGGTGCCCTGGCCGGCCCACTCCGGGGCGTCGGGGTGGATGCCGAAGACGTTCAGCATGCTGTCCACGACGAGGGCGTAGAGCCTGGCGTTCTCCGTGTCCCCGGCGGCGATGGCCTGGTTGCCGGCGCGGATGGAGTCGAAGAGCGCGGCGGTGGCGGCGGGGGTGCCCAGGTCGTCGTCCATCGCCGTCGTGAAGGCCTCGTACCCGGCGGCGTTCATCGGCGCGTAGGCGACGAACCCCTCCTCGGGAAGGAAGGCGCGGGAGCGTTCGACGAAGGAGTCGATGCGTTCGATGGCCTTCTCCGCCTCGGCCAGGGAGCCGCGGGTCTCGTCGTCGGCCGGGGAGAACTCGATGGTGGAGCGGTAGTGCGGCGAGAGCAGGAAGTAGCGCACGGCGCGGGGGTCGTACGCCTTGGTGACCTCGGAGACCAGCGCGGTGTTGCCCAGCGACTTGCTCATCTTCTCGCCGGCCATGGAGACCCAGGCGTTGTGCAGCCAGAAGCGCGCGAAGCCGCGCCCCGCGGCGGCCGACTGGGCCAGTTCGTTCTCGTGGTGCGGGAAGCGCAGGTCGATGCCGCCGCCGTGGATGTCGAAGGTGTCGCCCAGGTACTTGCCCGCCATGGCCGAGCACTCGATGTGCCAGCCGGGGCGGCCACGGCCCCACGGCGACGGCCAACTCGCGGTGAGCGGCTCGTCGGCCTTGTGGCCCTTCCAGAGTGCGAAGTCTCGCGGGTCGCGCTTGCCGCGCGGGTCCGCGTCGGCGGCGGCCTCCATCTGGTCGACCTTCTGGCCGGAGAGCTCGCCGTAGCGGGGCCAGCTCGTGACGTCGAAGTAGACGTCACCGGAGCTGTCAGCCGCCGGGTAGGCGTGGCCCTTGCCGATGAGTTCGGCGATGAGCTCGACCATCTCCGGGATGTGGCCCGTGGCGCGCGGCTCGTACGTGGGGGGCTTGCAGCCGAGGGAGGCGTACGCGTCGTGCAGTTCGCGCTCGAAGTGGTACGCGTGCGCCCACCACTCGACGCCCTCCTCGGCGGACTTGGTGAGGATCTTGTCGTCGATGTCGGTGACATTGGCCACGACGGTGACCTCGTAGCCGGTGTGCTCCAGCCAGCGGCGCAGGACGTCGAAGTTGACCTCCTTGCGGATGTGGCCCAGGTGCGGGGAGGCCTGGACGGTCAGCCCGCAGTGGTAGATCGACACTTTGCCGTCGACGAGGGGCACGAACTCGCGCACGGTTCGTGAGGCGGTGTCATACAGCTTCAGCGTCACAAGAGGGCAGTTTACCGGTCAGAGCCCCCGTCGACGCACTGTCGACGGGGGCGCAGCGCCGAAGCATCACTTCACCTCGGCCCGCAGGAAGCGCCACGTGCCGATCGTGAGGGGCAGCAGGACCCACAGGGCGGTGGCCGAGGAAACCTGCGCCCACTGGTGCGCGGACAGGTCCAGCGACGACATCAGCGGCTCGGTGGCGGTGTTGAGGTCGATCCAGGAGGCGCGCTCGTTGAGCCACGGGACGAAGGTGACGGCGGTGGTCCACAGCTGCGGCACCACGAAGAAGAGCACGACGGCGGCCGGGGTGTGCAACAGGATGAGGCCGGACGCGCTGGCCTGGAACATGACGAGGATGAGGGTGAGGGTGGCGCCGCCCAGCATGCCGGTGTTCAGGCCCCAGCCGTCCCAGCTCTGGTCGGTCAGGGCGCCGATGCCGGCGGCGGCGTAGGTCAGCCCCGTGGACACGACGGTGATCGCCAGGCCGGCCACCTGCGACGCGATGAGCTTGGCGGCGACGACGCGGCCCCTACGCGGCTCGAGCGCGAAGGTGGTGAGTCCCGTGCGCTGCGACCACTCGGCTGTTGCCGCGAGGATGGCCACCACCGGCACGATCAGTCCCAGGGGGAAGAAGGCGAGGAGGAACAGGTCGCCCACGTCCCCGGGCGGGAAGAAGGCGACGCCCAGCGCCGTGGCGCCCACGCTCACGAGCACCGCGATGGCCAGCAGCCACCGGCCCGCCCGGGTGTCGACCAGCTTGCGCCCCTCGACCAGGAGGAGGTGGGCGAAGCCGGCGGTCCGGGGCTCCGGCAGGGCGGCGACGGAGGTGGGGGTGGAGACAGGGAGGTGCATGGTGGTCATGGGAGTTCGCTTTCTCTGGGGTCCGGGAACCGGGTCAGGCTGCGGACGCGTCGGTGGTGAGGGAGAAGAAGACGTCTTCGAGGCTTCGGGAGCCGGCGGCGGTGAACTCGGCCACGTCGCCGCGGGCCAGGATGCGCCCCGCCGCGATGACCACCACGTCGTCGGCGATGAGCTCGACCTCGCGCAGCAGGTGCGAACCGAGCAGCACCGTGCCGCCGTCGTCGGCGAAGCTACGCAGGAGGGTGCGCATCCAGCGGATGCCGGAGGGGTCCAGGCCGTTGGACGGCTCGTCGAGCATGAGCACGCTGGGGGAGCCGAGCAACGCGTTGGCGATGCCCAGGCGCTGGCGCATGCCCAGGGAGTAGGCGCCCACCCGCTTGCCGGCTGCCTTCCTGTCCAGCTGGACAAGGTCCAGCACCTCGTCCACCCGGCGGCGGGGCAGGCCCATCTGCAGCGCGCTGAGGGTGAGCGCCTCGCGCCCGGTGCGGCCCATGTGCTGGGCCCCCGCGTCGAGGAGGACGCCGATCCTGCGGCCCGGGTTGACCAGGTCGCGGAACCGTTCACCCAGCACGAGGGCGGAGCCCGACGTCGGGGCGGTCATCCCGCAGATCATGCGCATGGTGGTGGACTTGCCGGCGCCGTTGCCGCCGAGGAAGCCGGTGACTCGGCCGGCTTCGGCGCGGAAACAGATGTCGTCGACGACGGTGGTGGAGGAGTACTTCTTCGTGAGATTCGAGACGGTGATCATGGCTCCAGCCTCGCGGTCGGTGCGGCGTGTCCGAATCGGCCGGACGGCTCGAGTGGGGAGGGCGAAGGGACCGTTCCCGCCTGCACCTTTGGTAGGGCCCAGCTCGCTACTTCGGCCGGACGACCCCGGGCCGGGCCGCTCCCTAGACTGGCCGCATGAGCCCGTCCGCCCTCCGCCACCACCCCGGCGCCCGGCGGTTGGCGCACCTGTGGGGCGAGGTCTGGCGGTTCACCGTGGCCCTGCTCCTGGGGCTGGTGTTGTTCGGCATCAGGATCGAAGCCAGCGAGGCACCCAGCCGGCCCGCACTGGACATCACCGGTCAGGTCACCGTCCTGGCGCAGCCCGTCAGCGAGGTGTGGCTCGCCATCGATCTGGTCACCGGCCTGCTGGTGCTGGGTGCCCTTGTGGTCCGCAGGCGGTGGCCCTTGCCCGTGGCGGTGTTCGCGTCGGCCGCGCTCGCTGTGACGAGCTTCGGGATGCCGGCGGCGGCCGTCTGCCTGGTCTCCCTCGCGTCGAGGCGACGATGGCCGGACCTGGCGGTCACCGGCCCGGTGCTGGCCGCGGGAGTGGCGGTCAACCACGTCTTCTGGCCCGCCACCGGGAGCCTGGCGGACCAGATCATGTCCATCGTCGTGTCGCTGGTCATCTTCGGCGCCGCGTGGGCCTGGGGAGCGTACCGGGGCGCCAGGCGGGAGTTGGTCGCCTCCCTCCGGGAACGGGCCGCCACCCTGGAGCGCGAGCAGACCCTGCGCGAGACCCAGGCGCGCACGGCGGAGCGCGCCCGGATCGCGCAGGAGATGCACGACGTGTTGGCCCACCGGATCTCGCTGATCGGGGTGCACGCCAACGTGCTGGCCTTCCGTTCGGACCTCGAGCCGTCGCAGGTGGCCGAACATGCGGGCGTGATCCGTGACAACGCCGACCACGCCGTCGCCGAACTGCGCGACGTGCTGGGCGTGCTGCGGGGTGGCGAACTGACGGCCACCGCCCCGCCGCAGCCCACCCTGGACCTGTTGCCGTTGCTGATCGAGGATGCGCAGCGCGCCGGCACGAGGGTCGCCGCGGTGGGGGCCATGCCGGACTTCGACGGTTTGCCCGCCGCGACGAGCCGCACCGCCTACCGGGTCATCCAGGAATGCCTCACCAACGCTCGCAAGCACGCAAACGGCCTGCCCGTCACTCTCCAGGTGGGCGGCACGGAGGGCGTGAGCCTCGATATTGTGGTGACCAACCCGCTGCCCGCAGCCGGCGCAGTCGCCCAGGTCGACGGCACCGGCATGGGGCTGCTCGGCCTCGCGGAACGCGTGGCGCTGGCGGGCGGAACATTGGTACACGCATCCGAGGACGGCTTCTTCGTGGTGCGCGCCCACCTGCCATGGAGTGGATGATGGAACCGGTCAAGGTACTGCTGGTCGACGACGAGCCGCTGGTGCGGGCGGGGCTCAAAGCGATCCTGGGCGGCGCGGAAGAGGTGCTCGTCGTCGGGGAGGCCGCGGACGGCCGGGAGGCGCTGCGCCGGGTGGCCGAGCTGGCTCCCCAGGTGGTGTTGATGGACATCCGGATGCCGGTGCTGGACGGTGTCGCCGCCACGGCCCAGATCAGGTCCGCGCGGGGTGACAGCGAGGGTCCGCACGTCGTGGTGCTCACCACCTTCGACGGCGACGACTCGGTCGCGCAGGCGCTGAGGGCCGGTGCCAGCGGATACCTCCTGAAGACGACCCCGCCGGACCGCCTCGTCGCCGGCATCCTCGAAGCGGCGGCCGGCCAGCCGGTGTTGTCGCCGTCGGTCACGGCGCGGCTGATGCACGCAGTGGCCACAGGCGGGGGAGGGCAGCGGGATGGGGCTCGCGCCCAGCTGGAACTCCTCACGGAGCGGGAGCTCGAAGTGGCCCGCGCGGTGGCGCGAGGCGACTCGAACACCGTCATCGCGCAGTCGCTGTACCTGAGCCTGGCCACCATCAAGGCGCATGTGTCGCGCGCGCTGCTGAAGCTGGGCCTGGAGAACCGGGTGCAGCTCGCCCTGCTGGTGCGCGACGCGCAGCTGGACCTCTGAGTCTGCGGACACGCGTAGCGGTCAACCCGGCGTCCTGTATGGTTGAAAATGTGAGTATCGACGTTCAGATCTGGTCCGACATCGCCTGCCCGTGGTGCTACATCGGCAAGCGCCGCTTCGAGAAGGCCCTTGCGGAGTTCCCGCAGCAGGACCAGGTCAACGTGACCTGGCGCTCCTACCAACTGGATCCCAGCCTGCCCGAGCACGACCACCGCTCCGAGGTCGACTACCTCGTCGAGATGAAGGGCATCGCACGTCCCCAGGTGGAGCAGATGCTTCAGCACGTCAAGGGCAACGCCGCGGGGGAGGGCCTCGAGTACGACTTCGACGGCCTCGTCGTGGCCAACTCGCGCAAGGCGCACCGCCTGCTGCAGGCCGCCAAGGCCGCGGACCGGGCCGACGGCGACCACCGCACCGACACCCTCAAGGAAGCCCTCCTGGCGGCGCACTTCATCGACGGCGAGGACATCAGCGACGTCGAGGTGCTGACGCGGCTCGGGGCCGAAGCCGGACTGGACCAGTCGGAGGCCCGCGCCGCCGTCGACTCCGCCGAGCTGGACCGCGCCGTCGAGGACGACATCATGGCGGCGCGTCAGATCGGGGTACAGGGCGTGCCGTTCTTCGTCTTCGAGAACAAGTACGGCGTCTCCGGTGCGCAGCCGGCAGAGGTGTTCGCCCAGGTGCTGCAGACCGTGGCGTCGGAACAGACCCCCAGCCTCATCACCATCGAAGGCGAGGCGGGCGACGCCTGCGGCCCCGACGGCTGCTGACGGACGGCCGACACCCCGC
The DNA here is from genome assembly GCF_054552775.1 of Tessaracoccus zhenghani. Classification (NCBI taxonomy): domain Bacteria; kingdom Bacillati; phylum Actinomycetota; class Actinomycetes; order Propionibacteriales; family Propionibacteriaceae; genus Tessaracoccus; species Tessaracoccus zhenghani. The sequence continues at coordinate 2,900,785 of NZ_CM137275.1, forward strand.
CGGGTTCGGGCCGCGTGGAACACTGGGGTCCATGACCACGCCTGAAGACCGCCAACGGCGACTCTGGGACACCACGGCCGCGCGCTACGACCAGATGGTCGCGCCGCTGGAGGGTCGTTTCATGGCCGCCAGCCGCCGCTGGGTGGGCGAGCGTGCCGTGGGTGAGACCCTCGAGGTCGCCATCGGCACCGGGCTCAACCTCCCGCACTACCCCGACGACATCACCATCACCGGCCTCGACATCAGCGCCCCCATGCTCGACGAGGCCCGCGCCCGTGCAGCGCGAACCGGCCGCGAAGTCACGCTCGTGGAGGGCGACGCCCAGGACCTCCCGTTCGCCGACGGCACCTTCGACACCGTCGTGTCCACGTTCGCCATGTGCGGGGTGGGCGACGACGACCGTGCCCTCGCGGAGCTGGTCCGGGTGGTCCGCCCGAACGGCCGGATCCTGCTGGCAGACCACATCGTGTCGACCAACCCCGTTCTGCACGCCCTCCAGTGGGCGCTGGAGGCCGTGACCAAACGCACCAACGGCGAATACTGGACGCGGCGGCCGCTGCCGAAGCTGGAGCGCATGAGCGGGGTCCAGATCGTCGACAGCGGTCGCAGCCACGCGGGCATCATCGAGCACCTGCACGCCCGCAGGTCCTGACGAGCGGCGTCGGGCGCCAGCCGCGACGGGCCCCGGGCGGGAAGCTCGGGGGCCCGTCTTGGGTGCTGCGAGGATCAGGGAAGCTTGGCGTCCAACGCGGCCGTGACCTCGTGGAGTTCAGCCTTGATGGCGCTCTCGGCGATCACCAGGACGACGCCGTACTTCGGCGTGGTCAGCACGCAGGCCTCCATCGTGAAGGCCTCGCCACTCTCCTCATCGACATCAGAGATGGTGCCGCAGGTGGCGCCACCAACCTTCTCGAGGTTGGTCATGTCGCCGGTGAAGTAGGCCTCGCCGCCCGCCACGTCGCCGAGGGCCACGGCCATCACCAGCGCGTAGCGCGTGCCCGAGTCCTTGTCGTAGAAGATCAAGCCGTCAACGGCCGTCTTCTCCCATCCGGCGATGGCGGGCGCATCGCTCGCCGAGATCGTGAGCTCCTGGGGCTCGGTGGGCGCCGGGGCGTTGGTGCTGAAGCGGACCATCGAGTTGAAGACCCACTGCGTCTGCCACCTGAAGCCGCTCGCGGTCTTGGCGATCACGTCAGCCTGGATGTAGGAGCGGCACCCGCCCTGGCCGGTGGTGGCCGTGTTGCATTCGGTGCGCCAGTTGCGGCCGCCGCTGACGAACCCGTTCATGTTGTGCGTGGCGAGAGGGTTGCCCTTCCACGTCGCCAGCGGTGCAGGCAGGTAGGTCAGGTTGTTGAACACCCAGCCGTTCTTCTGCACGAACTTGGCGCCGTCCCAGGACACGACGGTGGCCATGATCTCGGTGCGGGGACCGGGCGCTACTTCTGCTTCTTCTTGGCAGCCTTCGCCCGCAGGGCGTTGATGTCGAACGTGGCGGCCAACTCCAGGTCTGGAGCGTTCGCGCTGTCCTCCCACGGGTCGTACGGCTTCTCCTCGTTGTCGTCGACGAAGCCGTGGGACGGGTCGTACTTGTTGGCCAGTTCACCGCCCACCATCTGAAGGTCACCGAGCTGCTCGTCGGGCAGGGTGGTGAGGATCTCGTGGATGTATCCGGAAGCTGCGTCCGCCGTCGGCACCTCGCGGTTCTCCCGCTGCGACTGGTACCAGCGGTAGTCGAGCACCTCGTGGAAGAACTGGGCGGCGTCGCGCTTGCTCCGGAGATCTGCAGGGATCCGGTTGATGGCCGGCTCGAACACCTCGACGAGCCACTTGTGCGCGGCCACGGACTCGGCCATGTTCGGGGCCTTCTTGGCGCGGAAGGTGTCCATGTCGTTGAGGAGCCGGCGCGCCTGGTGCTCCTCGGCGTCGAGGCCGGTGAGGCGCATCAGCCGACGGGTGTGGTGGCCCGCCTCCACCACCTTCGGCCGCATCCGGATGGTGCCGCCGTCCGCGGAGGCGTCGACGTCGATCTCCGCCACATCGAACCCCAGGGCGTTCAGGCGGCGGACGCGCCCCTCGAGGCGGTACAGCTCGGACTCGTCGAACTCCTCGACGCCCGTGAGCTCCACCCAGAGCTGGTGGTAGCGGTCCTCGATGGTCTTCACGAGCCACTCCGGGTCCAGCGAGGGGTCGAGGATGCCGCCCGCTTCCAGGTCGAGGAACTCGCCGAAGAGGTTGGTGCGCGCGATCTGCAGGTCGTGGGCGCGCTGGCCGTCCGTGAGCTGGTCGTGCAGCTCGCCCGTCTCGGCGTCCACCAGGTAGGCGGCGAACTCGCCCGCGTCGCGCCGGAAGAGGATGTTCGACAGCGACACGTCGCCCCAGTAGAAGCCGGTGAGGTGCAGGCGGGCGAACAGGACGACCATCGCATCGAGCAGCCGGTTGACGGTCTCGTGCTTGACGCCGTGGTAGAAGAGCGAACGGTACGGCAGGGAGAACGGGAGGTGGCGCGTCAGGAGGATGGGGTCCAGAGGGTCGCCGTTGGGGTCCACCCGGCCGAGGACCACGCCCACCGGGTCCACCGACGGCACCTTCAGCCGCTTCAGCTCGGTGAGCAGGCGGTACTCCTGCACCGCCACCTCTTCGAGGATCTCCTTCGCGGCGAAGATCTCGTCGCCCACCTGGAGGAACCGCACCACGTGCCGGGAGATACCGCGCGGCAGCGCGACGAGGTGTTGGGCCGGCCAATCGGTCAGCGGCACCTGCCACGGGAGCCGCAGCAGGTCGGCGTCGGGCCTGGCAGCGAGGAATCTGGGCACACGCCCAGCCTACTGGGTCGGTCCCTCGATGCAGTTCGCCTGATCCTCGCGGGACCTCCGACGTGGAGGGTCTACGCCAGGGTTGCGAGCAACGCGGCCGCGTACGCGTTCTCGGCGTCCGCGTCGCGGTGGGTGCTGCCATCGGCCAACTCGACGACGAACTCACGGCCCTCCCTGCGCAGGGTGACGAACGTGTCGTCCAGCGCCATCCGCAACTGGTTCTCGTCCGGCAGCCACACCGTCGCCGACTGGGGCACCGAATCCAGGGCCCACTCGGTGGTGCCGTTGAACGCGAACAGAGTGCCGGTCTCCAGGGGGCGGGCCTCGATGACCATGTCCGCCAGGTAGAAGACGTCGTCGATCATCTCCGTGCGCGTCACGGCGAACCGGTCCCCGGGGCTGGGCACCCAGGCCAGCCCCGCGTCGCGGAGGGCCAGCGCCAGCGTGAGGCTGATCATGTCGCCCTGTCGAGCGCGCGGGTGGCGACGGCCACCAGGTCGTCGCGCCCCTCCACACCCACGCTGATCCGCAGCAGCCCGTCGGAGATGCCGGCTGTTGCCCTCGCCTCGTCGGTCATGCCGGCGTGGGTCATGGATGCGGGGTGGCAGATGAGGGACTCCACGCCGCCGAGCGACTCCGCCAGGTGGAAGATCTCCAGCCCGTCGAGGAACCGTTCGACGGCGGCCCGGCCGCCCGCCAGCTCGACGCTGATGAGCGAACCGAAGCCGGATTGCTGCGCCTTGGCCACCTCGTGGCCCGGGTGCGACGGCAGTCCAGGCCAGTAGAGGGTGCCGACGGCCGGGTGGTCCTGGATGGCGTCGACAAGGGCCGCTGCGTTCTCGCCGTGGATCCGGAGGCGGGCCTCGAGGGTGCGGAGCCCGCGGAGGGTGAGGAAGGCGTCGAACGCGCTGGAGGTGAGGCCCAGCGCGTTGGCCCACTGGCGCAGCTTCTCGTGGTGCTCCGGGGTGGCCGCGACGACGCCGCCGCCCACCACGTCGGAATGGCCGTTGATGAACTTGGTGGTGGAGTGCAGCACCAGATCCGCGCCGTGCTCGAGCGGGCGCTGCAGGAGGGGGGAGAGGAACGTGTTGTCCACGGCCACCAGGGCGCCGGCGGCGTGCGCGAGGTCCGCGGTGCGGCGGATGTCGGTGATGCGCAGCAGCGGGTTGGACGGGGTCTCGATCCAGACCATGGCCACACCGCCGTCGAGCGCGGCGGCGAACGCGTCGTCGTCGTTGAAGTCGACGAAGGTCACGTCCAGCCGGCCCTGCGAGGCGAGGAAGGTGAACAGGCGCCAGGTGCCGCCGTACGCGTCATGCTGGACGACGACCCTGCCCCCCGTCGGTACGAACGCCTCGGCGATCAACGTGACGCCGGCCAGCCCGGTGGCCACCGTCGTGGCACCTGCGCCGCCCTCGAGCGTGTTGATGGCGTCGTTGAGCAGGTCCCTGGTGGGGTTGCCGGAGCGGGAGTAGTCGTATTCGCGGGCCCGGCCCAACTCCTCGAACGCGTAGTTCGACGACAGGTAGATCGGTGGGACGACGGCGCCGTAGGTGGGGTCGACGCCCAGGCCGGTGCGCACCGCCTCGGTCCAGCGGGAGAAGTTGGTCATTCCACTCGGCCTTTCTGCAAACTGTCCCCCAAGATATCCCGACGGGGCCGCTGCGCTGCTCGCTGCCCGCGGTAGTTCGCTGTCAGGTGAGGACCCCAGGGAACGGGAAAGGGCCCCGGCGACGCCGGGGCCCTTCCACGAGTGATCGAGCGATCAGGAGATGCGCTCTTCGGTGCGGTCGCTGAACACGTGGAGCTGGTCAGCCGGTGCGGTGAGGCGCACGGTCTGGCCCTTCTCCGGGGCGGTGCGGGCACCGACGCGGGCGACGAACTGCTGGGCGTTGACGATCTCGTCGTCGGAGAGCCCGGCCAGGGTGCCGTACAGGTAGGAGTCGGCGCCGAGTTCCTCGACCACCGCGACGTCGAGACCGATGCCCTCCTGGGCGACGCTGAAGGCCTCCGGGCGGATGCCGACGGTGAGGGTTTCTTCGCCCTCAGCGCGGGCCAGGACCTCACGGGGGACGCGCACGATGTAGTCGCCGACCTGGACGCCGTCTTCGACGCGCCTGCCGGAGATCAGGTTCATGGCGGGGGAGCCGATGAAGCCTGCCACGAAGAGGTTCTTCGGGTTGTCGTACAGCGCCAGCGGGGAATCGACCTGCTGCAGGATGCCGTCCTTCATGACCGCAACGCGGTCGCCCATCGTCATGGCCTCGATCTGGTCGTGGGTGACGTAGACGGTGGTGACGCCCAGGCGCTGCTGGAGAGCGGCGATCTGGGTGCGGGTCTGCACGCGCAGCTTGGCGTCGAGGTTCGACAGCGGCTCGTCCATGAGGAAGACCTGCGGGTTACGCACGATGGCGCGGCCCATGGCGACGCGCTGACGCTGGCCACCCGAGAGGGCCTTCGGCTTGCGGGAGAGGAAGTCTTCGAGGCCCAGCAGGTGAGCGGCTTCCTGGACGCGCTTCTGGCGCTCTTCCTTGGGGACGTTCTGCATCTTCAGAGCGAAGCCCATGTTGTCCGCCACAGTCATGTGGGGGTACAGGGCGTAGTTCTGGAAGACCATCGCGATGTCGCGATCCTTCGGCGGGAGATCCGTGACGTCACGGTCGCCGATGAAGATGGAGCCCGAGTTGACCTCTTCGAGGCCGGCGAGCATACGCAGTGAGGTCGACTTGCCACAGCCCGAGGGGCCGACGAGGACCATGAATTCGCCGTCCTCGATCTCGAGGTTCAGCTTGTTGACCGCTGCGCGGTCCGAGCCGGGGTAAACACGGGAGGCATCCCGGTAACTAACGGTGGCCATGCCACTTGTCCTTTCCACGGGCAGGTACGTGCCCGACGATCCGTTGTGGATTGGAACCCTAAGTATTTAGGTTTTCCTGAGCCGGACTTTACACCTTCCGGACTGATCGCCAACAGCGGGGTTCGCTTGTTGGTCGTAACAAACTGGTCACGATCGGCCGCTGGATCGATCAAACGCAGCGGCGTCCACGGCGGGGCACGGTGGGGGCGTTTCACGTAGGCTTCACCCCGTGATCGACGAGCCGAAGTCCTCGGAAGAGCCCCGAACCGAGCAGTGGTGGCAGGACCAGGGCATGCCTTGGCGCAAGGAGCCGGGGCGGGCCGACTACTGGTGCCTGGGCTGGTTCGGCTTCATCGGCCTGTTCTCGCTCGTCCTGCTGCCCACCCGCGCGTGGCTGATCACCGCCGCCCCGGACTGGCTGGCCATGCTGACCGGCGGTCGAACCGCCGTCGCCGTCAGCGGTGCCTTGGGTTCGCAGGGCGACATGCCACACTGGCCCGTCGTGCTCCTGGTCGCCTCGATCTTCGGCCTCAAATTCGACTGGGTCTACTGGTGGGCGGGCAAGCTCTGGGGGCGGGGCATCATCGAGGTCTGGGCCGGCCAGTCCAAGCGTGCGCGGAGGAATTACGAGCGCGCGGAGCGCTGGGCGGAGAAGTTGGGTCCCCTCGGTTTCCTGGTGGCCTATTTTCCGATCCCCCTGCCGCTGATGCAGGTGGTGTTCGTGCTGTCCGGCGCCACCAACATGAGCCTGCGGCGGTTCCTCCTCTACGACTACATCGCCTCCACGCTGTGGTTGGTCCTGTACTTCTGGCTGGGGTGGCGCTTCGGCGCTCCCATCGTCGACGTCCTGGAGCTCTACGCCCGGATAGCGATGTGGGTGGCGCTCGGGCTCATCGTCTTTGTGATTTTCACGAGTGTGCTCGCCCAGCGGCGTCGTGCCAAGCCCAATTCGGGTGAAGGCGCTTGAGAACCGGCTAAGGAGTGGAACCCGGGCACTGTGATGCCCCGCTCGGCTGATTGAGATCCCTGGAAGGGGCCGACCCCACGGTCGGCCCCTTTCTCACGCCTTGCCGCAGATGGCGACGATGAACGTGGAGTCCTCCGTGAAGGGGCGGAGGTCCCACGTCGAGAGCGGGATCTGGAGTTCGAGCCCGGCCTGCGCGCAGTCGGCGAGGAAGTCGCGGAAGTCGTAGCCGCGGCCGGCGCCGAAGCCGATGACGGCGCGTCCATCTTCTGCCAGGTGGGTCGCGAAGCGGTGCAGCACGTCAACCCGGGTGGAGGGGGCCAGGAAGCCCATCACGTTGCCGGCCGAGACGATCACGTCGAAGTTGGCTTCGATGCCCTGCGCCGGGAGGTCCATCTCCGCCAGGTCCCCGACGACCCACGTCGGGCCGGGGTGGTCCTGCCCGGCGGCCTCGATCAGTGCCGGGTCGACGTCGATCCCTACGACGGTGTGGCCGAGCTCGTGAAGCCTGCCGCCCACCCGGCCGGGGCCGCAGCCCGCGTCGAGGATGCGGGAGCCTCGCTGCGCCATGGCGTCGACGGTGCGGGCCTCGCCGTCGAGGTCGTTGCCCTGCGCCGCCATGGTCCGGAAGCGCTGGATGTAACGGCGGGAGTGATCGGGATCCGCTTGGATCATGCGGGTCCACTTGCTGGGCTCAGGGGTCATGCGCGCAATTGAATCAGAGCCTCCTGAGGGAGTCGAACCCTCGACCACTCGCTTACAAGGCGAGCGCTCTGGCCGCTGAGCTAAGGAGGCGTGGGCCCTATTGTGCCAAGCCGGGGCGCGGAATTCCGAATCAGGCGCCCGATGCGGCCACGAACATCTGGCCCTCACCGTGCACCGTGACGTCCTCGTCTGCGGCGAGGAAGGCGCTGTCGCCCGATTCCAGGTGCATGTCGCCATCGTCGCCCTGGAGCACGAACCGGCCCGCCGTGACCAGCGCGATGCGACCGCAGTCTGAGCGCGGTACCGGGAGGTGGGAACCGTCGACGGGGGACACCAGCCACAGCTCGAACTCCGGGAACGACGTGGGGTAGACGTAGACGCCGTCCGCGCCCTCGGCGACGAGGACGGTGGGCTGCAGGGGCTCGAAGCGGACCACCTGCAGCAGGCCGTCCACGTCGATGTGCTTCTGGGTGAGGCCGCCGCGCATCACGTTGTCCGAACTGGCCATGATCTCCACGCCCACGCCGCGGAGGTAGGCGTGCATGATGCCGGGCTCCAGCGCCACGGCCTCGCCGGGTTGCAGTGTGAAGCGGTTCATCAGGAGCGCGGCGAGGATGCCGGGGTCACCGGGGAAGTGCTCGTCGAGTTCGACGGCGGTGCGGGCGAACTCGCCCAGCGCGCCCGGGGCCTCGAGGAGGTTCACGGCTGCCGCGAGCACAACATCGACCAGGTGCCGCCGCTCGTCGAGCGAGAGGACGTCCAGGAAGACCTCCTGCAGGGCAGGGGCGGCGGCGCGGTCGCGCAGCGGGCCGATGACGGAGGCCAGTTGGTCGGCGACACCGAGGGCCTCGAACAGGCCGGCCGTCTCCAGCGGGTCGCGGAAGCCGAGGAGGCCCTCGAACGGGGTGAGTGCGACGATCGCCTCGGGCTTGGGCCAGTCGTCCTTGAAGGACCGGGTGGGCTCCGACGGGTGGAGTCCCAACAGCGATTCGCGGGCGTAGCCGACTTCGGCCTGCTGCCGCGAGGGATGCGCCTGCAGACTCAGCGGGGTGGAGGCGGCCAGGATCTTCATGAGATAGGGGAGCCTGTCGCCGAACTCGGCGCGGGCGGCGGCGCCCACCACCTCCGGGTTCTCCTGGACGTGGGTGGCCAACGCCATCCCGTCGTCGAGGAAGGCGTGGCCCCCCGGATGAGTGCCCAGCCAGTACTCGGCCCATGGCCGGTCGTCTGGCTCTCGGCGAAGGATCCCCGGGATGGCCGTGTGGCTGCCCCAGGCGAAGTGCTGGACATGGCCGGTGAGTCGGCGCATCGGGGATCGGCTCCTAGGGACGTGGTGTGCGGGCAGAGGCGACTCTACCTTCGGACTGGTACCAGTGTTGCCGCAGTTGAATGACACAGGTGTCGTTTGCAGCTAAACTGACCGTCATGTCCGAGGCCCTTATGCACACGCCGGTCGACCTGACCGAACGCGAAGCCGCGATCCTCGACTTCGAGGACAGCTGGTTCACGTCCGCGGTGCCGAAGGAGCAGGCGATCATGGAGAGCTTCTCCCTGTCGTCGGCACGCTACTACCAGCAACTCAACGCCCTGATCGACACCCCGCGCGCGCTGGCGTACCGGCCGCTGCTCGTGAAGCGTCTGCGCCGCATGCGGAGCCAACGCCAGGCTGCGCGCTCGGCGCGCCGCCTCCACGCCTGATCAGTCACCGACGGAACCTCAGCGCCGCCAAGCCCTCACGCAGGGGGCGTTTTGTGCCCACGCGGTAGCCGCCCTTGAGCAGGTCCGCCTGTACCTCGAAGTGATTGGCCGTGGCCCTGTCCCCGGAGCGGAGCATGGACCAGGCCACCGCAATCACGTAGAGCGGGATGAACGGCAACCCCAGGCAGTAGGCGTACTGCCACGCATGCGCCTCCTCATGGGCGAGCAGGTCAGGGATCCGCCCCTCGACCTCGCCCACCGTCTGGCCGGGAACCAGCACGACGTCGCCCACCGTCATCGCGCTGGCGTTGACCAATGGCAGCTTCACCTGCTCGAACACGATGAGGTGGCCCTGACGGCGGGGCCGGCCACGGCCGACAAGGCCCAGTGCCAGCCCCAGTGGGGTGGAGAGATTGAGCGCGTTGGCGACATTCCGGAGGGTTCGCGGCGTGTCCATGGGATCACTCTAGTGAACCGATGCCCCAGAAGCTTTGCACTCCCTCGGGGAGAGTGCTAATAATGGGGTTAGCACTCTCACGTTTGAGTGCTACCGAATTGCGGTGAGGCCCGGAAGGGCCGTCCGTCGCGGGCACCAGCAGTTCAACCTGACATCTGAAGACACCCGGGGCTAGCCGCCCCATCGACGGGAGGACTCCCGAACACCATGGCAAAGCTGATTGAATTCAATGAGGCCGCACGACGCGGCCTTGAGCGCGGCATGAACACGCTTGCGGACGCCGTCAAGGTCACCCTCGGCCCTAAGGGCCGCAACGTCGTCCTGGAGAAGAAGTGGGGCGCCCCCACGATCACCAACGATGGCGTGTCCATCGCCAAGGAGATCGAGCTCGAGGATCCCTTCGAGCGTATCGGCGCCGAACTCGTCAAGGAGGTCGCCAAGAAGACCGACGACGTCGCCGGCGACGGCACCACCACCGCCACCGTGCTGGCACAGGCGATGGTCCGTGAGGGCCTGCGCAACGTGTCGGCCGGCGCGAACCCCGTTGGCCTGAAGAAGGGCATCGAGACCGCCGTCGCGGCGATCGTCGAGAAGCTCGGCGAACTCGCCATCGACGTTGAGACCAAGGAGCAGATCGCCGCCACCGCGTCGATCTCCGCTGCTGACCCCACGGTCGGCGAGATCATCGCCGAGGCGATGGACAAGGTCGGCAAGGAAGGCGTCATCACCGTCGAGGAGTCGAACACGTTCGGCCTCGACCTCGAGATGACCGAGGGCATGCGCTTCGACAAGGGCTACATCTCGCCCTACTTCGTCACGGACGCCGAGCGCATGGAAGCGACGCTGGATGACCCGTACATCCTGCTCGCCAACTCCAAGATCTCGTCGCTGAAGGACCTCCTGCCCGTGCTGGAGAAGGTCATGCAGTCCGGCAAGCCGCTGCTCGTCATCGCCGAGGACGTCGAGGGTGAGGCCCTGGCCGGCCTCATCGTCAACAAGATCCGCGGCACGTTCAAGTCGATCGCCGTCAAGGCGCCCGGCTTCGGTGACCGCCGCAAGGCCATGCTCACCGACATCGCCATCCTGACCGGTGCCCAGGTCGTCTCCGAGGAGGTCGGCCTGTCGCTCGACACCGTCTCCCTGGACCTCCTCGGCCAGGCGCGCTCCGTGCTCGTCACCAAGGACGAGTGCACCATCATCGAAGGCGCCGGCGACTCCGAGCAGATCGAAGGCCGTGTGGCCCAGATCCGTCGCGAGATCGAGAACTCGGATTCCGAATACGACCGTGAGAAGCTCCAGGAGCGTCTCGCCAAGCTGGCCGGCGGCGTCGCCGTCATCAAGGTCGGCGCGGCCACCGAGGTCGAGTTGAAGGAGCGCAAGCACCGCATTGAGGACGCTGTCCGCAACGCGAAGGCTGCGGTCGAAGAGGGCATCGTTCCCGGCGGTGGCGTCGCGCTGCTGCAGGCCTCGAAGCTCGCTTCGGTTGAGGGCCTGACGGGCGACGAGGCCATCGGCGCCCAGATCGTGTTCGCCTCCGCTTCGGCTCCGCTGAAGCAGATCGCCTTCAACGCCGGCCTCGAGGGCGGCGTCGTGGCGGAGAAGGTTGGCTCGCTCCCCGCGGGCGAGGGCCTCAACGCCGCCACCGGCGAGTACCAGAACATGGTCGAGGCCGGCATCATCGACCCGGCCAAGGTCACCCGCTCGGCGCTGCAGAACGCCGCGTCGATCGCCGCGCTGTTCCTCACCACCGAGGCAGTCATCGCCGACAAGCCGGAGAAGGCCCCCGCGGGCGCTCCCGGCATGGACGAGATGGGCGGCATGGGCGGCTTCTGACCCCGCTGGTTGAGCCGGCCGCCTCCGACGAAGGAGGAGCGCGGACGCGTCGAAACCGTTGAAGGATTCTCAACGCCTGAATCGAGAAGGGCGGTCCCGCAAGGGGCCGCCCTTCGTCGTGCCGCCACCGTTTCCCGCTATGGCTTGCCACCGTTTGCAAGCGGGAGCTGCCACCGTTTTAAGTCTGCGACCGCCACCGTTTTCAAATGCGCCATAGCATTCGGAGTATGTGAAGGCTGCGCAGTTGGTATCGCGTCACGACTACCGGCACCTGGCGTGGTTGCGGGAGAAGCTGGGGGATCAGCTGGTGGCAGGGGTCGTCCTGACGATGGACAAGGTGGGGCGACGGCTGCAGGACAATCTCTACGCCTTGCCGGTGAGTGCGTTGTGGATGCTGTGAGGTAGGGGCGATTACGCTGGGCGCCGAACGGAGGTGTCATGGTGAGTGCCGTGGGCGGCGGTGCCGTCGCCAGGCGCGCGAGCGAGACTGCTGGTCTCCGGTTGCTACGCGCGGACCTGATGCCCGTGCTCGTGGCCATCCTCGGCGCCCGTTTCGAGGAACGTCGCACCATCCCATACGCCGAGTTCGTGCTGATGGTGGCGGACGACCTCGACGAGTTGCGCGGAACCGGGATCAGCGCGCCGCGTACCGCGCAGGAGTACATCGCTGATTGGGTGCGCGACGGCTACCTGGTCCGGCGTCCCACAGCGGCGCGCGAGGAGACGGTGGAGCTGTCCCGCTCGGCGGCAGACGCGGTGCGCTTCGTCCTCAGCATCGAACAGCCCCAATCGACGGTGACCTCATCCCGGTTGAGCAACGTCACCGGGCTCCTCGGAGACCTGGCTCGCGACTCCGACCCCAACCCTGAGCGGCATCTCGAACTGCTCCGGGCCCAACGTGCCGAGCTCGACGAACAGATCCGCCGCGCCGAGGCCGGGCAGTACGAGCCGATGTCCGATGCTGCCGCACGTGAGCGCCTGCTCGAAATCCTGCGGCTGGCCAGCGAGGTGCCGGGCGACTTCGCCCAGGTTGCCGACGACCTCGAGGCCCTCAACCGGGACCTCCGCGAGCAGATCGTCAGCCACGACGGTGCCCGCTCGGGCGTGCTGGGCCAGATCTTCGACGGCGTGGACGTGATTGAGAACTCGGAGGCGGGCCGCACGTTCGGTGCCTTCCACGAACTGCTACTCGACCCCGTCCTGGCGGATCGCTTCAACACCGCGGTGGACGCGGTGCTCGAGCGGGGCTTCACCACCGAGCTGCCCGCCACCGATGCGGTCTTCCTGCGCCAGTTCCTGATCGTGTTGCAGCGCGAGAGTGCGCAGGTGCGCCAGCGCCTCACCGATTTCTCGCGCAGCCTTCGACGGTTCGTCGAGACGCAGGAGTACCGGGAGCACAAGCGTCTAGCCGAGGCCCTGAGCCGCGCGGACCAGGCAGCGCTGGCAGCGTTGCGCACGGTGCACCCCACCACGGAGATCGGTCGCGACCTCGACCTCACGTCGATGCAGATCTCTTCCATCGGCGCCTGGCGGCTGCACAACCCCGCAGACATGCGCCCGGAATCGGACGTCACGGAGCACCTCACCGGGGAGCTGGACCTCGCCGTCCTGCGCCAACTCGTCCGCCTGACCGAGATCGATTTCGCGGAGTTGCAGGGCAACGTCGCTGAAACCGTCGCAGAGGTGCCGGGCGCCACCGTCGGGGACGTGCTGGGCCGGTTCCCCGCCACGCAGGGCCTGGCCTCTGTCGTGGGGCTTCTCCTGCTGGCCACCCAGCACGGGGTACCGGCCAGTGGGCAGGAACTCTGGCGATGGACCTCCGCCACAGGCACGGACCGCACTGTCGGTGCGCCCCGATATGTTTTCCTCACCGTCCCTTCCGAGTGGAGTGCCCATGTCGCTGCAACCCGCGCCCAAACGGGCCGATGAGGTCGACGACCTCGACGAGTTCGACGACGACCTCACCGAGCCCCTAGCCGACCCGGGAGAACTGGACCCCGGGACCAGGCGCGTCCTGCTGCGGCTGTTGCGCGGGCCATACCTCCGCGCAGAGGAGCACTCCCACCTCTGGCACGCGCTCGTCCGCAACGAGCCGCTGGTGCGCTCACGGCTCGCGGATCTCTACCTCGAACTGGTCGTGGATCTCGACGCCGGGGTGGCGTTCGTGCGCAACCTGGACCTGGAGGATGCGCCCAAGGTGGTGCGCGCCCACCCGCTGACGGTGCTCGACACCGTGCTCGTGCTGTTCCTGCGCCGCACGCTGCTCGCCGGTCAGGGGCAGGCCACCCGCACCTTCGTGGGCCGCGATGACATCGAGGATCAGTTGCGTGGCTTCCAATCCCTGGACACCACCAACCGCAAGGGCTTCGACGACCGCATCACCGCTTCGATCAACAAGATGAAGGCCAACTCTGTGCTGCTCAACGTCACCGGCAGCGACGACCGCTGGGAGATCTCGCCCGTGCTGGCCCTTGTCTTCGGGGCCGACGAGGTGGCCGCCGTCACCGCAGATCTCGAGAGGCTGGCCGCCCCATGACGCAACACAGGCTGAGCCGGGTGCAGGTGGTCAACTGGGGCACCTTCGACGGCGCGTGGAGCTTCACGGTGCCGTGGAAGGGGCTCCTCATGACCGGCCCCTCGGGAGCCGGCAAGTCCTCCCTGCTCGACGCGATGGCGGCCATCCTGGTACGTCCCGCGAAGCTGCGGTTCAACGCTGCTGCCCAGGGCACGGATACGGGGGACCGGGAACGCAGCACCCTCACCTACGTGCGCGGGGCCCACAAGCGCGAGACGGATGAGACCACGGGCGAGGTGGGCACCGCGTACCTGCGCCGCGGCGCCACCTGGAGCGGAATCGCGCTGACCTACACCGACGAGCGCGGCAGCGAGGCCACGCTGCTGCGCCTCTTCCACATCCGCTCCGGTTCCACGGACGCGGCAGATCTGAAGTCGATGTACGTCTTCGCGTCGGAGCCGGTCGACGTCATGGCCCTCAAGCCGTACGTCGAAACGGGTATCGAGAACCGCCGTGTCAAGGCCGCCTTCCCCGCCTGGGACGTCTACAGCTCGGACGCCTACACCGGTTTCGCCGCGCGCTTCCGGCGGCACCTCGGCATGGGCAGCGAACAGGCGCAGGTGCTGCTCCACAAGACGCAATCGGCCAAGAACCTCACCAACCTCGACACCCTGTTCCGGGAGTTCATGCTCGACCTGCCGGAGACGTTCCGGTTGGCCGACGAGACGGTCGAGCAGTTCGGCGAGCTCAGCCAGGCACACGCCACCGTCGTCGACGCCCGACGGCAGGTGGAGGCGTTGAGCCCGCTGCGCAGTGCCGCCCAGCAGTTGTCGGCGCTGGCCAAGGCCAGGCGTCAGTTGGAGCTTGAGGAACAGCATCTGGGCACTTGGCTGCTCGGCCGGGAGCTGACCGCCGCGCGGGTGCAGGAGGAGCGGCAGCGGCCCGCCGTCGCCCGGCTGGCAGAGGAGTTGTCTGCGGCCGAGCGTGAGGCCACCACTGCGGAAGCGGCACGGCAACAGGCGCAGCGGGCTGTCGACCAGTCGGGTGGCGCCCAACTGGCCACGCTGGAGCAGGTGCGGGGTCTGCTGCAGCGGGAGCGCGCCCAGCAGGAGGCGCGGGCGGCCGCATGGCGGGAGGCCGCCACCGAGTTGGGGCTGTCGTTCCCGGCGGATGCCGCGACGGCCGAGGGGTTCCTGAGCGAATTGCAGGGTATCCGGGTATCAGATGAGGAGAGCCGCGCCCGGTTCGGGGAGCGGCAGTACGAGGCGATGGCGGAGCGTGGCCGGATCACGGATCAGATCAGCGTCCTCGAACGTGACCTCAGTGCGTTGCGGACGCACCGCTCCAACCTGGATGCCCGGCTGCTGCGGGTGCGCAGCAGGCTGGCCGAGCAGTTGGGTATCGCCGAGGAGCGGCTCCCCTTCGTTGGCGAGTTGGTGCAGGTGCGCGAGGAGGAGGCGCCCTGGACGGGCGCGATCGAGCGGGTGCTGGGCTCCTTCGCCCGCACTCTGGTGGTGCCGGAGCGGCATTACCGCGCGGCCGCCGAGTTCATCGATGAAGACTTCCTCGGCGCCCGCCTCGTTTACGAGAAGGTGGACGAGGGAGACGCGGCCGCTCAGTTGCGCGCCGGTGGGGAATCGCTGCTGGCCAAGCTGGAGTTGGCCGATGGGCCCTATCAGGGATGGCTGGGGGAGCGGTTGGCGGCGCGCTTCGATTACGCCTGCGTCGAGTCGACGGAGGGGTTCGCCCGGCACGCGAAGGCGGTGACGCGGCGTGGCCAGGTCAAGCACTCGGCGGCCCTGCACGAGAAGGACGACAGGCGGCGCGTCGATGACCGTTCGCGCTGGGTGCTGGGCTTCACCACCGAGGCCAAGGAAGCCGAACTGGAGCGGCTGCTGGCCGTGCAGCGCGAGCTCCAGGAGCAGACGCAGGCGCGGCTGGCCGAGCTCGACGGTAAGGGGGAGCGGCTGCAGCTGCGCCGCCGCCTCCTTGAGCGCCTTGATGATTTCGACTGGGCCTCGGCGGACCTGCAGCAGGTGCTCGCTCAACTGGGCGATGTAGACCGACAGCTCGACGAGTTGCGCAGTCAACACCACGATCTTCGCCAGTTGGAGGCGGCGCTGGAGCGGGCCAAGGTGGCACTCACCTCGGCGGGGCGACGGCGCGACGACCTCGCCGTCGAGCACGGCAAGGCAGCTGACGCGCTCGCGGCCGTGGCGCAGCGGATCGAACGTCTGGTGGCCGACATCGAAGCCGCTGCCCCCATGCCACCGGAGGCAGAGGAGGCGCTCGCCGGTGTGGCGGCGGAGCTGGGCGCGCCCGACGACAGGCTCGAGGTGGAACTGCGGCGGCGCTTCCGGGAACGCTCTGACGAGAACCTCAAGCACACCAACAAGGCGGAGAGCCGGGCGGTGCGGGCCATGGGCACCTATCGGCGCGAATGGCCGGGGGCGGCGGCAGATTGGGGTGAGGCCGTGGATTACCTGCCGGAGTTCCTGGCGCGCCTCGACTCGCTCGAGTCGGACGGCCTGCCTGCCTTCGAGGATCGGTTCTTCACGCTCCTGCAGAACCAGGCCCGCAACAACATCAGCCAGCTGCACATGCAGATCCGTGGTGCGTACCGGGAGATCCGTAGCCGGGTGGACGAGGTCAACAAGTCCCTGCTCATGACGGAGTTCGCGCCCAACGAGTACCTGCAGATTGAGGTCACGAACCGCTCGCTGCCCGACGTGGCGGCCTTCCTGGCCACGCTCAACGACATCACTTCCGGCTCGGTGATGGACGCCGTGTCCATGGCCAGCGCGGCGGAGCGGGCCGCGGCGGAGGTGCGCTTCGGGCAGATGCAGGCGCTCCTCGCGCGGCTCAGCTCCGATGACCCGGCGGACAAGACGTGGCGGCAGCGATGCCTGGACACGCGCCAGCACGTCGCGTTCCGCGCCAAGGTGCAGGACCCCGACGGCGTGCAGGTGGACGTCTTCACCGGCTCCGGCGGACGTTCCGGCGGCGAGCGGCAGAAGCTCGTGACGTTCTGCCTGGCCGCAGCCCTGCGCTTCCAGCTGGCCCCACCCGGCGAGCTGCGCCCCACCTATGCGCTGGTCGTCATCGACGAGGCCTTCGACAAGGCCGACCACACGTTCACGCAGGCGGGCCTGGAGGTGTTTCGCACCTTCGGGTTCCAGCTGCTCCTGGCCACGCCCATGAAGATGCTGCAGACCATCGAAGACCATGTGGGCGGCGTCGTGATGGTCGCGAACCAACCGGGGCGTGGCTCGACGCTGCAGGAGTTGCCGTTCGACACGAGCCGGCCCACCATCGACGAGGGGCCGGAGGCGGAGCAGGGGGTGCTGCTGTGAGGACGGTGGCGGACCTCCGCGCCTGGGCCGCCCGGCAGTGGGCCCGAAACTGGCGGGAGTGGGCGGCCATGCCGGAGTCGACCGGGCCGCCCTCCTGGCCGCTTCACCCGCCCACGCAACGAGAGCTCGCCGCGGACCCGGATGCGGTGGCGTTGGCGGTCGGGCAGTGGCGCCAGTTGGAGGGAGAGGACGGCGTCACCCTCGAGTGGGTGGAGCGGACGCTGCCGTCGTTCGGGAGGCAACGCCTCCCCAGCCGTGCGCACCTCAGCGGCCCCGCCGTCGCGCGGCTCCTGGGGGAATCCGAGGCATGGGAGCGGGCGACGGCGGCGCTGGCACACCTGCGCCACGCGTGGCCGGTGCTGGAGCAGCACCCGGCGGCGACGCGGGCGGTGAAGGCGCTGGCCACTCTGCCGGAGGAGGATCTGGTGCGGCTCATGGCCGTGCTGGGATGGTTGGAGGCGAACCCGGAGACGGTCCGATGGGAGCGGGAACTGCCGGTGCCCGGCGTCGACACCAAGTGGGTCGAGCGGCACCGCACCCTGGTAGGGGAGTTGGCCCACGCCATCACCGGGAGCTTGCCTGGGCTCCGCCGGATCGGGGCGCGCTTCACCGTGCACCTGCCGCCGGAGGCCGACGGCGTGCGGCAGTTCTCCGTCGACCTGGAGGGGTTGCGTGGGCTTGGCCTCCGGCCGCAGCGGGTGCTCATCGTCGAGAACGTGGTCTCGTTGCTGTCGTTGCCCGATCTGTCGGGAACCGTGGCCATCCACGGTATGGGCTTCGCCGCCCCCACCCTGGCGAGGGTGGCGTGGGTGGCCGCGGCGGAGCAGCTGTACTGGGGAGACCTGGACACCTACGGGTTCCAGATCCTCGGCCGCCTTCGAGCCGCGCTCCCGGATGTCCGCTCAGTCCTGATGGACGTGGCGACGTTGACCGCGTATCGCGGTCTCGCCGTGACCGAGCCCGTGCCGTTCCGCGGAGCGATCGGATACCTGACCGCTGAGGAACACCGCGCCTTGGCGATGCTGCGCACCGGGGACCTGCGATTGGAGCAGGAGCGGCTGCCGGCCGACGCCATCCGCCAAGCCCTCATGTCCGTCTAGGGACCCTGGCCCGGTCCGGCCGCTGGGTCGGAGGAATGTCCGTACGGGTGTTGAGCTTCGGCCCGGCGCATGAGAAGATATGAGCCTTGAACGTTAAAATCGTCATGACGAAGGAGTCACCTTGATGTCGCGTTTACGCTCCCGATTGTTCTCGGGCATCGCCATCACAGCGTTGCTGGCCACCTCAGGAGTGGTCACAGCGATCTCACCCCCAGCGCCGGCCGCCGCCGCAACCGAGTCCGTCACCCTGGTGGGTGACTTCCAGACCGAACTCGGTTGCACGGAGGACTGGCAGGCCACATGCAACGCCACGGCCCTCACTGATGCCGACGGCGACGGCCTCTGGACGGGCGATTTCACCGTCCCCGCAGGCAATTACGAATTCAAGATCGCGATCAACAACGCGTGGGATGAGGCCTACGGCCTCGATGGGGGCAACTACCCCCTGCGCCTCGCCGCGGACACGGCGGTCACGGTGAGCTTCGAGGACGGCTCCAACAAGGTCTCCCTCGGCATCGCCGACCTGCCGGCCGGCTACCAGGAGTCCGACGCGGCGCTCGTCGCTGCGCCCTTCCGTGACCCGGGCGCCGGCAACAACTTCTACTTCGTCATGACGGACCGCTTCGAGAACGGCGACACCACCAACGACGCCTGCATCGCCACCGGTCCCGCCGCCGACGGCGTGCTCCCCGTCGACTGCAGTGGCACCGACCGCCTGGTGACCGGCTTCGACCCCACCGACAAGGCGTTCTTCAACGGCGGCGACATCCAGGGTCTCCGCGACAGGCTGGATTACATCGACGACCTCGGGATGAGCGCCATCTGGCTCACGCCGTCGTTCGTGAACCGTCCGGTGCAGGGCGTCGGCGCTGACGCGTCGGCCGGCTACCACGGGTACTGGATCACCGACTTCACCCAGATCGACCCGCACTTCGGCACCAACGCCGAACTGGACGCCTTCATCGACGAAGCGCACACCCGGGGCATCAAGGTCTACTTCGACATCATCGCCAACCACACCGCCGACGTGATCCACTACGCCGGCCACGAGGGCACCAACCCGCCCTACGTCACCAAGGCGGCCAGCCCGTACAAGGACATCAACGGGGCGGAGTTCGACCCCGCCGCCTACGCACCGGGCACCGCGGCCATGCCGCTGATGCACCCCGACGAGCGCTCGTTCCCCTACGACCCGGAGATCCCGGCGGGCATGGAGGACGCGAAGTTCCCGGCGTGGCTCAACGACCCGACGCTCTACCACAACCGCGGTTTCGACCCCGCCTGGCCGGCCGGCGAACCCGCCCGCTACATGGACTTCGGCGACCTCGACGACCTCATGACCGAGAACCAGATCGTCGTCGACGGCATGACGGCCATCTACAAGGCCTGGACCGACCTCGGCATCGACGGCTTCCGCATCGACACCGCCAAGCACGTCGACTTCGTCTTCTGGCAGGAGTTCACCAAGTCCATCAAGGACCACGCCAAGGACGACTTCTTCATGTTCGGCGAGGTCTATGACGCCGACGCGCGCCTGCTCTCGCCGTACGTCCGCAACTCCGACATGAACTCGGTGCTGGATTTCGCCTACCAATCCAGCGCCCTGGGCTACGCGAAGGGCTTCACGGCACAGGGCCTGTCCGGCCTCTTCGCGGCCGACGACTACTACACGACGGCGACCTCGTCGTCGTCGAGCCTGCCCACTTTCCTCGGCAACCACGACATGGGCCGCGTCGGCTTCCTCCTGGGCGACTCCGCGGACCGCCAGCAGCGCTCCGAGCTGGCCCACGAACTGATGTTCCTGACGCGCGGCCAGCCGGTGGTCTATTACGGCGACGAGCAGGGCTTCGTCGGCGACGGAGACGATAAGCACGCCCGCGAGTCGATGTTCGCCTCGCAGGTGCCCAGCTACCTCGACAACTCCCTGATCGACGGTTCGCCCGCCGGCAGTGGGGCCCACTTCGGTACCGACGGTGTGCTCTACGACGACATCGCTGGTCTGGCCGGCCTGCGCCGTGCGCACCCGGCGCTCTCCACCGGTGCGCAGACGGAGCTCTACGCCGAATCCGGCGCCGGCGTCTACGCCGCCGCCCGCGTCGACCGCACCGAGAAGGTCGAGTACCTCGTGGCCGTCAACAACGCCACGACGCCCCAGACCGTCGACTTCGCCACCCTGACGCCCGGCGCCACCTACGCTCCGCTCTACGGCGCCACCACGGGCGTGACCAACGTCGACGGCTCGGTCACCCTGACCGTTCCCGCGCTGAGCGCCGTCGTCTACAAGGCCGGTGCCCCGGTCGCGCCTGCTGGCGACGCCCAGCAGATCGCCGTCACCTCCGGCGCCCCCATCGACGGCCTGGTGCCGCTCATGGCGGACATCGCCGACGACCGCTGGGCGGAGACCTCCTTCGCCTACCGCGTGGCCGGCTCCAGCAGCTACACCCCGCTGGGCACCGCTGAGACCGACCAGCCGCGCGTCTTCGGCGACTTCGGTGCGCATCTTCCCGGCACCGTCCTCGAGGTGCGGGCGGTGAGCACCGACGCCAGCGGCGTGCGGGTCGCCGCCTCGACCACCGTCGTCGTCGGGACCGACCTGGGTGCGACCGCCCCCGACGCCGGTGAGATCGACTGGTCCACCGCCGTGACCGTCCCCGGCAACCACAACGCAGCGATGGGCTGCTCCGGAGACTGGAAGCCGGACTGCGCGGAGGCGCTTCTCGCGCTGGATCCGGTGAGCGGGCTCTACACGGGCACGTTCTCGCTGCCCGCCGGCAGCTACGAGTACAAGGTGGCGGTGGGCGGCTCCTGGGACGTCAACTACGGCGTGGGTGGCGTGCCCGGCGGGGGCAACTCGCTGTACACGCTGACCGAAGCCACCGAGGTCACGTTCTTCTACGACCCGGTGACGCACCTGTTCTTCAACACCGCCCAGAGCCCCGTCATCACCCTCCCCGGCAGCTTCAACGCCGCAGCGGGGTGCCCGGGTGACTGGCAGCCTGAGTGCCTCGCCACGCTCATGTTCCCGACGGGCGACGGCAACTACACCTGGTCCACCACCTCCCTTCCGGCCGCCACCTACGAGGTGAAGGTCGCCCACGGTCAGTCGTGGGCCGAGAACTACGGTGTCGGCGGCGTGCCCGGTGGAGGGAACTACTCGTTCACCACGGCGGCGAACAAGCTCGTGTCGTTCGCCTACAACATCGACAGCCACCTGCTCGAGATCACCGTCCAGGATCCGCCGCTGGCCGGCACCGATCAACTGCTCGGCCACTGGATCGACCAGCAGACCGTCGCCTGGCCGGCGACCGTCGCCGCTGGTGACCCGGCCACCCGCACCTGGGAACTCTGGGCCGACGCGGACGGCGGGCTTGCGCTCGTCGACGGTGTCGTCACCAGCAGCACCGGGGCGCCCGCGGCCAAGCTCGGCGACCTCACCTACGACGCCACCGGTCTCACCGCGGCCCAGCTCGAGGTCCGCGGCCACCTGCGCGGCTTCCTGGCGCTGAAGCTCGACGCCGACCGCGCGGCGGTCGAGGAAGCCCTGAAGGGCGACCTCGCCGTCATCCAGCGCAACGCCGACGGGCTGCCCGAGGCGTTCACCGGGCTGCAGATCCCGGGCGTGCTCGACGACCTGTATGCGTCGGATGCGCGCGCCGGCGAGCTCGGCGTGACCTTCGCCGCGGGGGTGCCGTCGCTCAGCCTCTGGGCGCCGACCGCCACCGACGTCGACCTGCTCCTCTTCGCCGACTCCACCGGCTCGGGCGAGCCCACCCGCGTGCCGATGGTCGAGCAGGCCGACGGCACCTGGACGCTCACCGGCGAGGCCGGCTGGAAGAACCGTGCGTACCAGTTCGACGTGGGCGTCTTCGTCCCGTCGCTGGACCGCATCGAGCGCAACGTGGTCACGGATCCGTACTCCATCGGCCTCACCCTCAACTCCACCCACTCGGTGCTCGTCGACCTCGACGACCCGGCCTGGGCGCCGGAGATCTGGACGGGCAACGAGGCGCCGGTGATCGACCAGTTCGTCGACCGCACGATCTACGAACTGCACATCCGCGACTTCTCCATCACGGACGAAACCGTCCCTGAGGAGCTGCGCGGCACCTACGAGGCGTTCGCGTTGGAGGACAGCGACGGCGTGGCCGCCCTCACCGAACTGGCCGAGGCCGGCATGAACACCGTCCACCTCCTGCCCAGCTTCGATATCGCCACCATCGAGGAGGACCGCACCCAGCAGGTGGAGCCGGTCGTCCCCGACGCCGGCCCGGCCTCCGAGGAGCAGCAGGCGGCCGTGACCGCCGTGGCAGACCAGGACGCGTTCAACTGGGGCTACGACCCGTTCCACTACTCGACGCCGGAGGGCTCCTACGCCTCCGACGCGAACCAGATCGGCGGGAAGCGGACCTCCGCCTTCCGCGAGATGGTGGGTGGCCTGCACGGCATGGGCCTCCAGGTCGTGCTGGACGAGGTCTACAACCACACCGCGCAGTCTGGGCAGGCCGACAAGTCGGTGCTCGACCAGGTGGTGCCGGGGTACTACCACCGGCTCAGCCTGACGGGCAGCGTCGAAAAGTCCACCTGCTGCGAAAACGTGGCAACCGAACACGCCATGGCCGAGCAGTTGATGGTCGACTCCGTGGTCACGTGGGCCCGCGACTACCACGTCGACGGTTTCCGCTTCGACCTCATGGGCCACCACTCCCGCGCCAACATGGAGGCCGTCCGCGCGGCGCTCGATGAGCTCACCGTCGAGGCAGACGGTGTCGACGGCAGCAGCATGTACCTCTACGGCGAGGGCTGGGACTTCGGCGAGGTGGCGGGTAACGCCCGCTTCCACCAGGCCACGCAGGGGCAGTTGGACGGCACCGGCATCGGGGCGTTCAACGACCGGCTGCGCGACGCCGTCCACGGCGGTGGGCCCTTCGACGAGAACAAGTCCGAATTCCAGGGCTTCGGCACGGGCCTCTTGACCGACCCCAACGGGGTGAGCACCCGGAGCGCCGACGAGCAGCGGGCGGACCTGCGGCACCGCCAGGACCTCATCCGCCTCGGGATGGCCGGCAACCTGGCCGACTTCTCGTTCGAGACGTCGGCGGGCACCGTCCAGAAGGGCAGCGAGCTGGACTACAACGGCCAGCCGGCCGGCTACGCCACGCAGCCGTCCGAGTCGGTCAACTACGTCGATGCGCACGACAACGAAACGCTGTTCGACCTGGGTGTCTGGAAGCTGCCCACCGATTCGACGATGGACACGCGGGTGCGGATGAACACGCTCTCGTTGGCCACCGTCGCGCTCGGCCAGTCCCCGTCGTTCTGGCATGCGGGCACAGACCTGTTGCGCTCGAAGTCCATGGACCGCGACTCCTACAACTCCGGCGACCACTTCAATGCGCTCGACTGGTCCATGCAGTCGAACAACTTCGGCGTGGGCCTGCCTCCGGAGGAGAAGAACGGTGCGAAGTGGGACGCGATGCGGCCGCTCCTGGAGGACCCGGCGAACACGCCGTCCCCAGGCGACATCGCCACCTCGCGCGCCCGTGCGCTCGAGCTGCTGAAGTTGCGCTCCACCTACCCGCTTCTCACGCTGGGCACGGCTGAGGACATCGCGCAGAAGGTCACGTTCCCCAACGCGGGCGCCGACCAGACGCCGGGCCTCATCCTGATGCGCATCGACGACACCGTCGGCACGGACGTGGACGGTGCGGTCGACGGGCTCCTCGTGGCGTTCAACGCCACCCCGGAGGCACTCTCGGAACAGGTCGACGGCATGGCCGGCGTGGACATGGCGCTCTCGCCCGTCCTCACCGACGGACCTGACGCCGACGCCACGCTGGGCACCACCTCCTGGACCTCGTCCACCGGCACGCTGACGATCCCGGCCCGGTCCGTCGTCGTCCTCGTGCAGGACCAGGAGCAGGCACCCACCACCCCGCCGACGAAGCCCACCCCGCCGGTGTCGGCGCCGCCCACCACGAAGCCCCCGACGACGCCTCCCGGCCCGCCGGCCTTCGTGCGCAGCGCTCCGTACACCCTGCCGGGGCTGCACAAGGGCCTCAACGGGCGCGACTGGAACACCACCTGCGAGAAGTACTCGCAGACAGAACGGTGCCGCACGGAGATCTGGGCCACCGTCGTGGTGATCCAGGACGGGAAGTTCGTGCGGAAGACCGGATGGGCGTTCAACAACCTGACCTACCTGCCGTACATGACCCGGCAGCAGTGGCAGGGCAACCCGCTGGCGGTCACCAACGGGTGGACGGCGACGGACGGCCGCAGGTGGCGCACCGAGTGCGACACCGCCCAGACGGGCGGGAACGGCTGCCGGTCCTACGCCGAGGTGACCGTCTACACGGCGGTCGAGGCCGAGAAGGGCGGCGGTTGGGTCTTCAGCCAGAACAACGAATGGGTGTTCAACAACATCGTGATGTTCCGCTGATCCCCGGATAAGCGCTGACGCCGGTCGAGCACTGCTCGGCCGGCGTCACTGCATTGTGGGGTTCAGCGCGACATGCTGCGCAGCATGCGGTGCATCGCGACCCCGCCCCAGCTGGGGCCGGCCATGAACTGCTCGTCCAGGTCTGAGAAGCCCCGCCGTGCGTAGAAGCGCCTGGCGCGCTCGTTGCCGTTGATGAGCCACAGGTACATGGGGCGGCCGTCGTCCACGTTGCTGAACAGGGCGTCGGCCAGCCCCGTGCCGTGGAAATCAGCGGAGACGTACAACCTGTCGAGCTGGCGGGTGGCGGGGGAGGGCAGGAGGTCGTTCTCCACCTCCCAGCTGGCCGGCGCATCCGTGATCGACGCGATGCCGACGATCTGACCGTCCACCCTGGCGACGAGGGCGCGAGCGGAACCGGGGTTGGCGAAACGCGCCTCCAGGCCGGGCACCCACTCGTCGCGGTAGGCGCGCTGGCGCTCGGCGAAATCGGTCGGCACGGTCCCGGCGTAGGTCGCCTCCTGCTGCGCGACGAGGAAATCGAACCAGCCCTCAGCGTCGTCGGGTGTGGGCGTGGTCAACACGGGTACGGGCACGTGCTCATGTTATCGCTAACACGGGCGCAAACCTGGCAAGCTGTGAACATGAGCCTGCTGGAGGTCATCGCACTGCACGCCGCCGACGCCGAGCGCGCCGAAGCCGGCGGCGCAGACCGCGTGGAACTGGTCGGCACCATGGACGACGACGGACTCTCCCCAGAGCCCCGCATGGTCGACAAGGTGCGCCGCGCCACCACCATCCATCTCCGCCCGATGGTGCGCCTGAGGCCGGGCTTCGGCACAGACGGGGGCGAGGTCACCCGGCTCAAGGGGCTCATCTCCGCCTACCGCGACGCCGGCGCCGACGGGGTGGTGCTCGGCTTCCTGAACGGCGCGAACCGGGTGGACCGCGAGGTGGTCTCGGAGCTCGTCGGCGACGGCTCACTGCCCTGGACCTTCCACCGCGCCATCGACCACTGCCTCGATGCGGCCAAGGCCTGGCAGGACGTGCGCACGCTGCCGGGGCTCACGCACGTGCTGACGGCCGGTTCCGTGCGCGGCGTCGAGCAGGGACTGGACGACCTCATCCGCCGCGCGAAGGCGGACGAGGAGGTGGCCCGCCTCATCATGGCCGGCGGCGGCCTCAAGCCGGAACACGTGCCGTGGCTGGTCCGGGCGGGCGTGCGCGCCTTCCACATCGGGTCACCGGCGCGCCCGGGCGGCTCCTTCAAGGCCTACATCGACACCGAACTGGTGGAGAGCTGGCGCGACCTCATCGACACCGAGGTGGCGCATGTCCGCAGGCCCCACTGAGCGCCGCGTCAAGCGCCGCCGTGGCGCCCGGGTGATCGTGCTGTCGTCTCCGGAAGGGGCGCAGCCGCAGGTGCTCCTCCAGGGCGACACGGATCCGGGCATTCCGGGTTCCCGTTTCTGGCAGACCCCGGGCGGCGGCATCGACGACGGTGAGTCGCCCCCCCAGGCGGCCGCGCGCGAGTTGTACGAGGAGACCGGGCTCACCGTCGACCCAGAGGAATTGGGACGGCCAGTCGCCACCCGCACCGTCACCCATGGCTATTCAGACCGCGTCCTCATCCAGCACGAGACCTACTACCGGCTGCACGTGCCACGGTTCGATCCGGTGCACGCGGCCCTGAGCGAGGCCGAGGCGAAGCGGCGCGTCGAAACGCGGTGGTTCCCGCTCGACGCGCTGCCCGCCGACGTCTGGCCCGCGGAACTGCCTCTGCTTGCGGCCCACGACGGCGAGGCGCTCGACCTCGGCGAGATCGAGGAATCCACGGTGCCGGCCCGAAGCTGAAGGGCTCAACGCCCCCTGAGCGAATACAGCATGAAGCCGATGCTGCACCCCAGCGCGATGAAGCCCCACAGCGTGGTGAACAGGGGCGACGGCTGCCCGGCGAGGTACCACTGCACCAGCAGCCCGGATGCACCGACGCTGGTGGCGACGTAGCCCAGCGCCTTCGTGAGCGGCTTGGTGCGCAGCCCGATGACTCCGGCGGCCAGCAGCATGAACGCGGAGGTGTTGCTGACGAGGAACCCGACGAAGCAGAGCACGGAGGCGACCCTGGCCAGCGCCCGGTGGCTGTCAGTGACCGGCACGGGGGTACCAACCGTCTGCGGGAGCACCACCGACGGCGGGGGAGCCCACGGACCGGTGGGTACAGAGGGGACTGTGGGCGGCGGGTAGGCGGACGCCGGCCCAGGCGGGTCGAGCGGCTGCCCGGTGGGAGGCGGGGGTGCCGTGTCGAGCGGGGACTGAGTCGTCGGGAAGGGCGTGAGCGGGTTGCGCGGGCCTGCCGGGGCGCCGCCCGGATCTGCCGTCAGGAGCGACGTGTACACCGTGAAGGCATCCCTCGGGTCGCGCATGCTCGAGGGGCGGTCGCCGATGAGGTTGAGCGGCTGCTGCGGGGGGAGCGGGTCGAAGCCGGTGGGGTGGCCGATGGGGCCGGGGGTTTCCGCCCGGTACGGCTCGCCGGACGACAGGGGGCCCACCACAGGGGTCGCGAACCCGTCCGGTCTCTCCACGGGCGCGTAGGCCGCGCCGTCCTTCCATGTCGCCATGGATTCATCGTAATGGCCCTGCGGCAACGGGGTCGGAACGTCAGGTTGGGCAAACGTACGGACAAACCTCTCCCCTGTACCTCGGTGCGCACATTTCCTGTTCACTTCACGGGGTAAATGAGCAGGATATGCTCAGGTCACGTTGCGCACAATAGGGTGGCGGGATGCAAAGCCGGACATTTCGGCAATCAGATTCGTGAAGATTCGGAAAAAACCATGGAAGTTATCATCGTCGAGAACGCTGACCAGGTGGGTCAGGTCGCCGCAGACAAGGTGATCGAGAACCTGGAGGGCATCGCAACTCCGGTCCTGGGCCTCGCCACGGGCAGTTCCCCGCTGTCGCTGTACGCGGAGTTGTCGCGCCGTTCCACCGAGGGCATCATCGATTTCTCACACGGCCTCGGCTTCGCTCTCGACGAGTACGTGGGCATCGACCCGGCGCACCCCGAGAGCTACCGCAACGTGATCCACCGCACCGTCGTCGAGCCGCTCGGGATGGATCCTGACCGCGTGCGCGTGCCCAACGGCTTCGCCGACGACCTGGAGGCCGCCGCTGACGAGTACGACGAGGCCATCGAGACCGCCGGTGGGGTCGACGTGCAGATCCTGGGCATCGGCTCCAACGGCCACATCGGGTTCAACGAGCCGTTCTCGTCCTTCTCCTCGCGCACCCACGTCGAGATCCTCACCGCGCAGACCCGCGAGGACAACGCGCGCTTCTTCAACTCCATCGACGAGGTCCCCACGCACTGCATGACGCAGGGTCTCGGCACCATCATGGACTCCCGCGTGGCCGTCCTGGTGGCCACCGGTGAGCACAAGGCCGACGCCATCGCAGCCATGGTCGAGGGGCCCGTCGCCAACGTGATGCCGGCCTCCATCCTGCAGTTCCACCCCAACTGCATCGTGATCGTCGACGAGGCCGCCGCCTCGAAACTCGAATACGCTGCGCAGTTCAAGGCCCAGCACGCGCTGAAGCAGCAACTCACGGGCAAGGCCTGACCCGCCCGGCCCACGTCGCTTGGGCAGCCAGCTGCCCAAGCGACTAGACTGTGCCGTCACTGGATTTTCTCTGAGAAGTGGGGGCGACGTGCCAACCGGTAAAGTGCGATTCTTCGACGCTGAGAAGGGCTTTGGGTTCATCACCAAAGACGGCGGTGGCGATGTCTACGTGCGCTCCAACGCGCTCCCTGACGGGGTCACCTCCCTCAAGCCCGGGCAGCGCGTCGAGTTCGGCGTGATCGAGGGCCGCCGGGGCGAGCAGGCGCTCAGCCTCCACGTCCTGGAGACCCCGCCGTCGCTGTCCAAGGCCCAGCGCAAGAACCCCGAACAGTTGACGATCATCGTCGAGGACCTGATCAAGATGCTCGACACCATCGGCAACGACTACCGCCATCAACGCCACCCAGACAGCAAGCATGCCTCCAAGGTCGCTTCGCTGCTGCGCCGCGTCGCCGACGAACTGGAGCTGTAAATGGCAAAACCCTTCAAACTGGATGCCGTCACCGCCGAGGCCGTCGACCTCGCCCGCGAAGCTGCCGTCGAAGAGGGCGGTGACGAGGCCGTCGGCGCCCACCTGGGTGTGGTCGCTGAAGAGGGCGACCGCATCGTCACCCACTCCTTCGAGTGCCTCCTGACGGGCTACGCCGACTGGCGTTGGGCCGTGACGCTGGTGCGCGCCTCGCGTTCCAAGGTGGTCACCGTCAACGAGGTCGTGCTGCTGCCGCAGCCCGCCGCGCTCCTCGCGCCTGACTGGGTGCCGTGGGAGGAACGGATCGGTGCCGGCGACATCGCGCCGGGCATGCTCATGGCCACGCCGGACAACGACCCACGTCTGGAGCCCGGCTTCGCCGCCACAGACCTGCCGGCTGACGCGGACCCGTCGGAATGGGTTCAGCTGCGCACCACCGTCGCCGAACTGGGCCTCGGTCGCCAGCGGGTGCTGAGCCGCGTCGGTCGCGACGAGGCCGTCGAGCGCTGGTGCCGCGGTGAGGCGGGCCCGCACAACGAGATGTCGCGCGAGGCCCCCGCCAACTGCGCCACGTGCGCCTACTTCGTGCCCCTCCGTGGCTCGCTGGGCGTCATCTTCGGCGCCTGCACCAACGAATATTCGCCGTCCGACGGACACGTCGTGTCGCTGGACCACGGCTGTGGCGGGCACTCCGACGTCGTGGCCGAGCAGCGCCCCAAGGAACTGCCGGCTCCCGCGTTCGACACGGTGAATGTCGAGGAGAGCCTCTTCGACTGAGACTGGAAAGCCCGCGGGTCCGACGCTGGTCGGGCCCGCGGGCTTTGTGTTGCCTGCCGGTGGGGCTCAGGCCGGGCAGCTGGCCTTGACGACGAAGTTGACCGGGTCCTGGCCGGTGACGGCCGGGTCCATCAGGTCGTAGAACGGGCCGCTGCCCACGACGGTGAACCAGTCGCCGTCCCAGGTGATGGTGGCGCTGCCCAGGTCCCGTGCGGTGTCCATGTCGACGAGCTTGCCGTCATCGAACACGACGCTGGCGCTCACCACCGTCTGCTTGTCGCCGGTGGTGGTGACGGCGACCTTCGCGCCACCCTCGTTGCTCCCGCTCATGGACCAGTTGTCGTTGACCTGGGTGCAGCCCACCTTGGTGATGGCCTCTTCGGTGTCGCCGAGGCGCACGGCGGCACCGCCCTGGGGGGCTGCGGTGGTGATCTCCGTGGGAAGGGCCTGGCCGGCAGGGACGTCGGCGTTGGCTTCTCCGGTGCCCTGCCCGACGGGGGAGGGGGCGCCACCGGCGCCTCCGGTGCACCCGGAGAGCAGCAGCGCCAGCACGGCGGGTCCTGCGAGGAGGGATGCCTTCACACGATTCATAGAACGCCCTTTCTGACTTCGGCCAGCTTAGCCTCGATCTTTCGTGACGGGCCGTTGAGGGGTTTGTCGGCGCCTGTGGCGTCGATGCGGAGCTGATTCTTGCAGGTGGGTGTGACAAAGGACCGCGTGTCGCTCGCGGGTGGGCGGGTTTCCAGGCCGAAGGGGCTTTCCGGGGTCAGGATTGGACGGTCGAGGGCCCCGGGGGTCAGGTCGCGGGCGCCGGCAGGTTCTGGAGCCTTGTGATTCCGTCGAGGATCGGCCCGGCCCAGGGTGACTGTTGGGCCAGGTGGAGGACGGTTCGTCTGGCGCGGCGGGCCAGGGCCGCGGGGATGCTGTAGAGGCGGTAGCGCAGTCGTTTGGGTTCCCAGCGGCGTGCTTCATGGCCGGCCAGAGCGAGCATCCCGGTCCAGGCCTGCAACTCTGAGGCCAGCGCCACGATCTGGCACCAGATCCGGTTGGCGTTGAAGTCGTGGAGGGGGAGGTTGGTCAGGCCGGTGTCTTTCGCGATCCGGATCCGGTCCTCGCAGCGGGCCCGGCGACGGTGCCGCAGTTCAAGGTGTTGGAGGGTGCCGCCTCTGGTGTTGGTCGCGAACGCGGTCAGCCGGTAGCCGTCGACGTCGTCGAAGCGCAGCTGAGCGCCGGGGTGGGGCCGTTCTCTGCGGACAATCACCCGCATCCCGTCGGGCCAGCCCGACAGGTTGAGCAGGCCGGTGAGCTCGGCCAGATCCGCCCCCTCACGCGCGTCTCCATCGGCGTTGAGGGCCGGGACCCAGACCCACTCCGGGACCGTTCGATACAACTCGGTGGTGTCCATCGGGAGCGTGAACCCCACCGAATAGGACACGCGGCGGCCGGTGAGCCATCGGGTGAAGTCTTTGGTGCCGCCGGCTCCGTCAGCGCGGATCAGGATCGTCTTCCCGGGTCGCGGGTTCTTGTCGGGCAGTTGGGTGAGGGCGGCTGTGGTGACGGTGATGTGGTCGGCGGCGGTGTTGGAGCCGGCGTTCCCGGGCCGCAGATACGCCACCAGCGCTTCACCGGTGCCGGCGGGGCCGTGATCGGCGAACGCCATCAACGGGTGGAACCCGAACCCGCGTTTGAACGTCGGCGCGGCCTGCTGCTTCTCCGAATGCGCGGTGATCAGGGTGGCGTCCAGGTCGATGATCAACGGATCCTCAACACTGCGGGCGTGGTCGGGGGCGTGTTCCCCGGCCAAGGCCCAGGCCCTGGCGCGGGCCTGCTGCCTGGCCGCGCTGATCGCGGCCACCGCCTTGTCGGCATCGGTTGCGAGGGTGGCGATCAGGCGGGAGACGGTCGGGTCGGAGGCCACTGGTCCGTAGAGGCCGGGCTCGCCGCGGAGGGTGGCGATGTCGCTCAGCGCTTCACCGCCGAGCACCAGCGACACCGCGAGATCGCAGATGATCTTGCCCGGGTCGTGGATGGCCAACGGTTTCCGCCAGAGGGCCAGCGCCCCGGACAGGGCGTGGTCCAGCCCGGCGGCGCGGATGGTCTCGGTGAGCAGAATCCCACCGGCCTGACCCACCGCAGCCACCTTGGCGGTGTCGACATGAACCCTGGGATACAAGCCGGTATTCTTCACCTCGAAGGTGCTCCTCATCTTGGTTGCTGTCGTCTCTAGACAAGACACATCATCCCAAGTCAGGGGCACTTTCGCTATCTCAACCCGCCGCCAGCCGCCACACCCCATGAAAGCGCGAGGTTAGGCCAGGATGGGAAATGGACCCAGGCCTGGCGCGGGTCGCGCATCGTGGACGCGCACCTGGTGAACGTTCGCGGTGCGGAGGCAATAGGATGGTCGTCCGTGGTTACGAACTCCCCCAAGGCAGCAAAGCTGCACCCAGAGACCGCGCGCGGCACCGCGTCCGGCCTCGATCGTTTCTTCGAGATCACCAAGCGCCGCTCGTCCGTCGGGCGAGAGATCCGCGGTGGCCTCGTCACGTTCTTCGCAATGGCCTACATCATCGCGCTGAACCCCCTCATCATCGGTACCGCGGCAGACAAGAACGGCAACCTGATCTCAGGTGCGCCCATGTACAGCGACGCCGCCCGCACCATCGTCGATGAGGCCGCCGTCGGCGCGTCGATCGGCATGGTGGCGGCCGCCACCGCGCTGATCGCGGGACTGCTGACCCTGGCGATGGGCCTGATCGGGCGCTTCCCGATGGGTCTCGCCGCCGGCCTCGGCCTCAACGCCCTGGTGGCCTACGTGCTGGCCCCGCAGATGACCTGGCCCCAGGCCATGGGCCTCGTGGTGTGGGAGGGCATCCTCATCTTCGTCCTGGTGCTGACCGGGTTCCGGACGGCCGTGTTCAGGGCCATCCCGAAGACGCTGCGCACCGCCATCTCGGTGGGTATCGGTCTGTTCATCGCCTTCGTCGGCCTCGTCAACGCCGGCGTGGTCCGCCGCGGAGCGGGCACTCCCGTCGAGCTCGGTGTCGGCGGCACCCTGCAGGGCTGGCCGATCGGCGTGTTCTTCTTCGGAATGCTGATCCTGATCGCCCTGTACGTGCTGAAGGTCAAGGGCGCCATGCTCATCTCGATCGTCAGCGCCACCGTGCTGGGCATCATCATCGAGGCCGTCACGAAGGTCGGCGCCCAGTCGCCCGACGGCAGCAACGCCTACGGTTGGGCGCTCAACGTCCCGGCGCTGCAGAACTTCACGCTGCCCGATCTGGGACTCATCGGCCGTATCGACATGTTCGGCGCGTTCTTCCCGGACGGCGAGTTCTCGCCGGCCAACTTCGTCGCACTCCTGGTGCTGGTGTTCTCGCTGCTCCTGGCCGACTTCTTCGACACCATGGGCACCGTCGTGGCCGTGGGTTCTGAGGGTGGCCTGCTCGACAAGGACGGCATGCCGCCGCGCACCACCGAGATCCTGCTCGTCGACTCCGTCGGCGCCATGGCCGGTGGCCTTGGCTCGGTGTCCTCGAACACCTGTTACGTCGAGTCCACCGCAGGCGTGGGCGAAGGTGCCCGCACGGGCCTCGCGTCGGTCGTCACCGGCCTCGCGTTCATCGCGGCGATCTTCCTCGCCCCGCTGATCAACCTGGTGCCGTCCGAGGCCGCCGCCCCCGTGCTGGTGTTCGTCGGCTTCCTGATGATCTCGCAGGTCGTGGACGTCGACTGGACGCGCCCCGAGGTGGGTATCCCCGCCTTCCTGACGATCATCCTCATGCCGTTCGCCTACTCCATCACGGTGGGCATCGGCGCCGGCATGGTGGCGCACGTGTTCATCAAGCTGGTCAAGGGTGAGGCCAGGAAGATCCACCCCCTGATGTACGTGGTGGCGGCGCTGTTCGTCATCTACTTCATCCAGGGCGCGCTGATCGGCTGGCTCATCGGCTGATCTGCTGGACCACAACGGGCCGGGCGGTATTCCGCCCGGCCCGTCGTCGTCCCGGCCGATGAGGCACTCTGGAGGAGAGCGACGAGGAGGGACGATGGCGGAGAACTTCAGCCTGGTCAGTACCGGGACGGCGGGGCTGGACCGGATCGTGGACTCGCTGCGCCTCGGCGACAACGTGGTGTGGCAGGTCGATTCCCTCGACGACTACCGCCGCGTCGTGGCGCCCTTCGTGCGGCAGGCCCTCGCCGACGGACGCCGCCTCACTTATGTGCGCTACGGCGCCCACGCGCCCGTGGTGGACGATCCCGCCGTCGAGGTGGTCGAGATCGAGCCCGGAGGCGGTTTCGAGGCGTTCGCCACGGCCGTGCACACCATGGCCGCTGAGCGGGGCAGGCTCGCGTTCTACGTCTTCGACTGCCTCACCGATCTCCTGAGCGGGTGGCACTCGGACCTCGCCGTGGCCAACTTCTTCCAGGTCACCTGCCCCTTCCTCTACGAGTTGGACACCGTGGCCTACTTCCCGTTGGTGCGCGGCGAGCACACGTACGCCACGGTCGCCGCCATCCGCTCCGCCACCCAGCTCCTGTTGGACCTCTATGGCGTCGACGAGGAGCTGTACGTGCACCCCCTCAAGGTCTTCGGGCGGCATTCACCCACGATGTTCTTCCCCCACGCGCTACAGGGCGACGAGGCGCGGCCCATCACGTCGTCGGAGGCCTCCGCCCGGCTCTTCGCCCGGATGAGCGACACCTTCGACCCACCGGACCACTGGCAGTCGCTGGTGCAGATGGGCCGCAACGCGTTGCGCTCCGGGGACGAGGGCGAGGTGGCCGGCGCGAAGAGCCTGCTGCTCCGGATGCTCGTCGGCGGCGAGGGCCGGATGGTCGAGTTGGCCGAGGACTACCTCACCCTCGACGACCTGGTGGCCACCGCCTCCCGGGAGATCGGCACCGGCGCCATCGGCGGCAAGGCGCTGGGCATGCTCGTGGCCAGGGCGATCCTGGCGCGGCAACCCCAGTTCCGGGCGAAGATGGAGGCCCACGACTCCTTCTTCCTGGGCGCGGACCTCTGGTACACCTATGTGGTCGCCAACGGGTGGTGGCGGCTGTGGATGCAGCAGAAGACCCCCGAGGGCTACTTCAGCGCCGGTGCGGAACTCCACCAGAAGCTCGCCACCGGCCGCTTCCCGCCGTCGGTGCGGGACCACTTCATGCGGATGCTGGAGTACTTCGGGCAGTCGCCGATCATCGTGCGCAGTTCCTCGCTGCTGGAGGACAACTTCGGAAACGCCTTCGCCGGCAAGTACGAGTCGGTCTTCTGCGCGGGCCAGGGCTCGCCGGAAGACCGGTACCGGCGCTTCGAGGATGCGGTGCGCGCGGTGTATGCCAGCGTCATGAGCGCCGAAGCGCTCGAGTACCGCCGCGACCGTGGCCTCTCGCACCTCGACGAGCAGATGGCCGTCCTGGTGCAGCGTGTCTCCGGAGACCACCACGGCGACCTCTTCTTCCCCCACGCCGGCGGGGTGGGCAACTCGTCGAACCTCTACGTCTGGGAACCGGGGATCGACCTTGAGGCCGGGATGTTGCGCGTCGTGTTCGGCCTGGGCACCCGGGCCGTGGACCGCACCCACGAGGACTACGCCCGGATCGTCACCCTCGACGTGCCCAGCCGCCGGCCCATCGTCGAGGAAGGGATGGAGCGACGCTATTCCCAGCGCTACGTCGACGTGGTCTCCCTGAGTGCCAACGAACTGGTGACCGAGCCACTGCTCGACATGCTCAGTGGCGCGGCCGGAGACCCCGACGGGCGGGTCGGGGCCGACTGGTCGCTGTTCCTCACCCCGGACCGGGGGGCTCTGCGGCGCCTGCAGGAACTGGGCCGCTCCGCAACGCAACCACAGATGATCTGTGACCTGCAGGGGCTCCTCACCACCACGGACTTCGGCACCTTGATGCGGGGGGCGCTCGCCTCCCTGGCAGAGGCCTACGACTACCCGGTGGACATCGAGTTCACCCTCAACTTCCGCCCGGACGGCGACTACCGCTTCAACCTCGTGCAGTGCCGTCCGCTCCAGACCCGCGGCCTGGGCAAGGCGGTGCTGATGCCGGAAGTGGCCGACACCGCGGCCTGCCTGTTCAGGTCGAACGGCACGTTCATGGGCGGCAACGTGCGGCTCCCGATCGGAGCCGTCGTCTACGTGCGCCCCAAGCGCTACCTCAGCCTGGGACATCAGGACCGCTACGCGGTGGCCCGGCTGGTCGGCCAGGCGACTCGGGCGCTGAAGGGGAAGGGCGTGATGGCCATCGGCCCCGGCCGTTGGGGGACCACCACGCCGTCGCTGGGGGTGCCGGTCTCGTTCTCGGAGATCGCCGCGGCAGACGCGCTCATCGAGTACACCTACCCGGACGCGGATTTCCATCCCGACCTCAGCTACGGCAGCCACTTCTTCCAGGACATCGTCGAGGGGGAGACGTTCTACGCCGCCATCTTCGACGGGCGGCCCGGCTACGTGTTCAACCACGAGAAGCTGACGACGCAACCCAACGAGATCCACTCGATCGTGCCCAACGCGGACCCGGCCATCGCCGAGGTGGTGCACGTGGTGTCCACGGAGTCGCTCGTGCTGTACTCCGACGTCGTGAACCAGCGGGTCTTCTGCTGCTGACCCGCAGCGGCGTCGTTAAGATCGGTTACCTGGAGCCGGAGCCGTCCGACGTTGGACGCCGCGGATCCACAGGAGGAACTGATGCTTCGTTTTGAGATCCGCACCGGGCCGGAGTTCGGCGACAACCCACCCGCATATCCCGAGACCGGACACGTGCCGGACTGGTACCGCGACGCGAAGCTGGGCTTCTTCATCCACTGGGGCCTCTACTCGGTGCCCGCCTGGGCAACTGCCCACGGGCCCGGGGGAGTGCCCGTCGAGGACGCCTACACCCACCACCAGTACGCGGAGTGGTACGGCAACACGGTGCGCATCGCCGGCAGCCCCACCTGGCTCCACCACCAGGCGGTCTACGGCACTGGCACCAGCTACGAGGACCTGGCGGACCACTGGCGCGCCGACCAGTTCGACGCCGACGACTTCGTCGGCCGCCTCGTCGACGCCGGCGCCCGCTACATCATCCCCACCTCCAAGCATCACGAGGGCTTCTGCCTCTGGGGCACGGGCACGACCGGTTTCAACGCCGTGCAGCGAGGCCCGCGCCGCGACCTGATCGCCGAGCTGCACGACGCCACCCGCCGCGCCGGCGCCCGTTTCGGGCTCTACTACTCCGGCGCGCTCGACTGGCACGTCTCAGACTTCCCACCCATCGAATCCGACACCGACCTGTTCCGCTTCCGCCGCCACGACGAACTGTTCTCCCGCTACGCCGCCGCCCAGGTGGACGAGCTCGTGGAGCGGTTCGCCCCGGACGTGCTCTGGAACGACATCGAGTGGCCCGACGGGGGCAAGGGGCACGAGGACTACGCCGTCGCCGCGCTGCTCAAGCGGTACCTGGACCAGGTGCCCGACGGTGTCGTCAACGACCGGTGGGGCGTGCCGTACCACGGCTTCCTCACCCGCGAATACATGGAGATCAACAACACCGTCGAGGTGCCCTGGGAGGCCACTCGGGGCCTCGGTTTCTCGTTCGGCTACAACCAGGCCGAAGGGCAGGAGCACACGCTCAGCGGAGCCGCGCTCGTCAGGTTGCTCGTCGACGTGGTGGCCAAGAACGGCAACCTCCTCATCAACGTCGGCCCCCGCGCGGACGGCACCATCCCCGAGCTGCAGGCGGCGTCGATGGCCGCCCTCGGCCGCTGGCTGCGGAGCTACGGAGACGCCATCTACGGCACCCGCCCCTGGCTGCGTGTGGGTGATGGGGATGTTCGCTACACGCACAAAGCCGGCGTCGTCTACGCCCTGCTGGACCCGTCACCGGGCGAACTCCACATCCCCCACGAGCTCGCCGGAGCGCGACTCAGGTGGCTCGGCGCCGACGGTGAAGTCACCGTCTCAGCGGGCGACTGGGTGTCGGTTCCCCACGTGATCAGGGACGAGCCGGTGGTGGTCGCGGCCATGGAAGGCATTCCGGTGCGGGCGGGCTAGCCGTTAGGCTGACGCCCATGTTCCAAAAGGTATTGGTCGCCAACCGCGGCGAGATCGCAGTGCGCGCATTCCGTGCAGCCTACGAACTCGGCTATCGCACCGTCGCAGTGTTCCCCTACGAGGACCGCAACGCCGATCACCGCGTGAAGGCGTCGGAGTCGTACCTCATCGGGGAGGAGGGCCACCCGGTCCGCGCCTACCTGAGCATCGACGAGATCATCCGTGCGGCCAAGGAATCCGGCGCGGACGCGATCTATCCGGGCTACGGCTTCATGTCGGAGAGCCCTGAATTCGCCAAGGCCTGCGAGGCGAACGGGATCACCTTCATCGGACCCTCGTCGGACGTGCTCGCCATGGCCGGCAACAAGGTGCGCGCCATCGAGGCCGCCAAGAAAGCCGGCGTGCCGGTCCTCAACTCCTGCCCTCCGTCCACGGACGTCGAGGTGCTGAAGAAGGCGGCAGACAGGATCGGCTTCCCCGTATTCGTGAAGGCCGTCGCCGGCGGCGGTGGCCGCGGTATGCGCCGCGTCGACGACCCCAGCAAGATCGCCGACGAGGTGGCCGCCGCCATGCGCGAGGCCGAGGCCGCGTTCGGTGACCCCACCGTCTACATCGAGCAGGCGGTCGCCGCCCCGCGTCACATCGAGGTGCAGATCCTCGCGGACGGCGAGGGCAACATCGTCCACCTCTTCGAGCGTGACTGCTCCATCCAGCGCCGCCACCAGAAGGTCATCGAGATGGCCCCGGCGCCGTTCATCTCCGAGGAACTGCGCCAGGCGCTGTGCAGCGACGCCGTGAAGTTCGCCGAATCCATCAACTACTTCTGCGCCGGCACCGTCGAGTTCCTCGTCGAGACCGACGGCCCCCGCGCCGGTCAGCACGTGTTCATCGAGATGAACCCGCGCATCCAGGTGGAGCACACCGTCACCGAAGAGATCACCGACGTGGACCTGGTGCAGGCGCAGATGCGCATCGCAAACGGCGAGACGCTCGAGCAGATCGGCATCCGCCAGGACGAGCTGCAGATCCGCGGTGCAGCCCTCCAGTGCCGCATCACGACGGAGGACCCGCTCAACTCCTTCCGCCCGGACACCGGTCTCATCACCGCCTACCGCTCCGCGTCGGGTGCCGGCATCCGCCTCGACGGCGGCACCACCGGAACCGGCGTAGAGATCAGCCCCCACTTCGACTCGCTGCTGGTCAAGCTGACCGCCCGCGCCCGTAACCTGAGCATGGCCATCGCCCGCGCCCAGCGCGCCCTGGCCGAGTTCCGCGTCCGCGGCGTGGCCACCAACATCCCGTTCCTGCGCGCAGTGCTGGAGGACGCGGACTTCCTCGCGGGGCCGGTCACCACCAACTTCATCGACGAGCGCCCCTACCTGCTCAACGCCCGCACCCCGGCAGACCGCGCCACCAAGCTGCTACGCCACATCGCCGAGGTCACCGTCAACAAGCCGCACGGCGACGCGCCCACCACGCTGGACCCGGGCGACAAGCTGCCGAAGGTGGACCTCAACGGGGGAGTCCCAGACGGCTCCCGTCAGCGCTTGCTGGCGCTCGGCGCCGCCGGGTTCGCCAAAGAACTGCGCGACGCGGTGCCCGTGCGGGTCACGGACACCACCTACCGCGACGCGCACCAGTCGCTGCTGGCCACCCGCGTCCGCACGCGCGACCTGCTGCGCATCGCCCCGACGCAGGCCCGCCTGCTGCCGGAGATGTTCTCCGTCGAATGCTGGGGCGGAGCCACCTATGACGTGGCGCTGCGCTTCCTGGGCGAAGACCCGTGGGAGCGGCTCGCCACGCTGCGTGAAGCGATGCCGAACCAGAACCTGCAGATGTTGCTGCGCGGCCGCAACACCGTCGGCTACACGCCGTACCCCACCGAGGTGACGCAGGCCTTCGTCGCCGAGGCAGCCGCCACCGGCATCGACATCTTCCGCATCTTCGACGCGCTCAACGACGTGGAGCAGATGCGCCCCGCGATCGAAGCGGTGCTCACCACCAACTCGGTGGCCGAGGTGGCGCTGTGCTACACCTCGAACCTGCTTGACCCCAACGAGAAGATCTACACGCTCGACTACTACCTCCGCCTGGCGGAGAAGATCGTCGACGCAGGTGCGCACATCCTGGCCATCAAGGACATGGCCGGGCTGCTGCGCCCCGAGGCGGCCCGCCGCCTGGTCACCGCGCTCCGGGAACGTTTCGACCAGCCCGTGCACCTGCACACCCATGACACCACGGGCGGCCAGATGGCCACCCTCATGGCGGCCATCGACGCGGGGGTCGACGCCGTCGACGTGGCGAACTCGGCGCTCAGCTCCACCACCTCGCAGCCGCCGATGTCGGCTCTTCTGATGGCGCTGGACCAGACGGAGCGCCAGACCGAACTCGACGCGCAGGCCGTGCTGAACCTCGAGCCCTACTGGGAGGCCGTGCGCAACCTGTACAAGCCGTTCGAGTCCGGCCTTCCCGCGCCCACCGGCCGCGTCTACTCGCACGAGATCCCGGGCGGCCAACTGTCGAACCTGCGCCAGCAGGCCATCGCGCTCGGCCTCGGCGAGAAGTTCGAGCAGATCGAGAACATGTACGAGGCCGCAGACAAGATCCTCGGCCGGCCCATCAAGGTGACCCCGTCGTCGAAGGTGGTGGGCGACCTCGCGCTGCACCTCGTCGCCGTCGGTGCAGACCCGAAGGCGTTCGAAGAGGACCCGCAGAACTTCGACATCCCGGATTCCGTGATCGGCTTCCTCGGCGGCGAACTCGGCGAACCGGCCGGCGGCTGGCCTGAGCCGTTCCGCGCCAAGGCGCTGGGGGGCCGCAAGGTCCCCGTCCGCGTCACCGAGGTGTCCGACGAGGACCTGGCGCTGCTGGAGAACGAGGGCCGCGAACGTCAGGAGACGCTCAACCGGCTGCTGTTCCCCGGCCCCACGAAGGCGTTCATCCAGGCCCGCGAAGACTTCGGCGACATCTCCGTGCTGCCCACCGTCCCGTACCTCTACGGCATGGAACGCGGCAAGGAATACGCCATCACGCTGGAGAAGGGCGTCACGCTGCTGGCCGGTCTGGAGGCCATCTCCGAGCCCGACAAGCGCGGCAAGCGCACCGTCATGACGCTGCTCAACGGCCAGATCCGGCCGGTGCGGGTGCGTGACCTCTCGATCAAGTCGGAGGTCGCGGCGGCTGAGAAGGCGGACACGTCGAACAAGGGCCACGTGGCCGCACCCTTCAGCGGCGTCGTGACGCCGTCGGTGGTTGAGGGCGACGTGGTTGAGGCGGGGGCGCCGGTGGCCACGATCGAGGCGATGAAGATGGAGGCCTCCATCAACGCCCCGGTGAGCGGCACCGTCCGTCGCGTCGTGCTGCCGGGCGCCACCCAGCTCGAGGGCGGCGACCTCGTCCTGGTGATCGACGCCAGCTGACGGGCTCGGCCGTTGGGCCCTGCGGCCGGTTCCGCAGGTGATGGGAGGGGCCCTCCCGCCCATGCCGGGGTCCCGACGCGCGTGGGTTTGTCGGCGGGGTGTTGGCGTCGGGACTCCGACAACGCCCACCTAACCCGTCGGGCCCCTCCCATCTCCTGCTGTGGGCTGGCTGTTGCCGTTGGTGGGGGTGGCCGGCGGTGGTTGCTTGCGGCCGGTTCCGCAGGTGATGGGAGGGGCCCTCCCATCACCTGCTGTGAGCTGGCGGCTGCCGGTGGCCGTTGGGGGATCAGTGCGGGCTGGGTCCGGGGCCCTTGGGGTGCGGCTACGAGTCGGTGCCCACGACGGTGACATCCAGCCGCTCGTCCGAGGCCACAGCCTCGAGCACCTCGACGACGGGCTGCAGCCAGGAGCGCGCCTCGTCGCTGAGTTCCGGGTTGGTCAGCACGCGTCGGTAGTCCTCCAGGGCCTCGACGGCGTGCACCCGCTTCGCGTAGCCCACCACCTGGCCGGGGAGCGGCCGCAGCGGCACGGCCAACTGGCGGTCCGCCAACGAACGCAGCGAGTAGTCGCTGTTCAGGCCGCCGCGGGCGAGGTCCCATTCGACCCGGTCGAAGGTCTCCGCGTCCCACGGGATGTCGCGGCGCGCGGCCGCCAACTCGTCGAGCCAGGCCTGGAACAGGTGCCAGCTGGGGGCCATGCGGTCCGGCGGAATGTAGGCGCCGGTGAGCAGCGCGTCGACATCCGTGCGCTGCGGCAGCGACGGATCGATCTCGTTGGCCGGATCGCGGCGCATGAGCGGCCCGAACCAGTGCCGACGCGACGGCTGGGGGGCCGCGAAACGCTCGGCGGCGACCGCGCGCAGGCGCTCGGCTAGAGGCGCCGGAGCGCGGAAGATGTCGCGCACCTCATCGATCGAGATCGCGTAGACGACGAGCCGGTGCATGCTTCCACGTTATCCCGCGCGTAGTATCAACGCAGTGAATCCGAGAAGTCGTCGCCTGATAGTCACGGGGGTCCTGGTGGCCCTCGTGTTGCTTGCTGTCGCCAGCGCCGTGTGGGGCGGCCAGCTGTGATCACCGGTGACGCCCTATGCTGGGCGGTCTGATGAACATCCTCGTCCGTAGCGCAGCAGCCTCGCTGGCCGGCGGCCTGGCGCTTGCCACGGCCGTGCTGCCGGCATTCGCAGAGGACGTCCCCATCCCCGAGAGTGCAGCGCCGCTGGTGGGCATGGCCTACGACCCCGGCAACGAGGAACTCTGGCTCGCCGGCGCAGACGCGGACCAGGGCACGCTGGTGGACGCCACGGGCGAGAAGGAAGTCACGTTCACCGCAGACCTCGTCTCGGTGCAGGCACTGTCCTGGTCCGGCGACAGGCTCTGGGTCGGCGACATCGGTGACCCCAGAAGCACCCGCGACACCATCGTCGTCTACCGCCTCGGCTCCACCGACGGCGGGCGCACCACGTACCACGCCTACGACTTCCAGTACGAGGACCAGCCGCAGGACGCCCAGGCGATGCTCATCTCCGGACGCGGCAACATCTACATCGTCACCGGCGGCGAATCCCCGGGCGTCTACCGTGTGCGCGGCGACATCAGTCGCGAGGACATGAACACCCTCGTGCGGGTCTACGACGCGCCTGAGGGCGTGACCGACGGCGTCTTCCTCAGCGACGGCTCCACCATGGCGCTGCGCACCACCGCCGGCATCGAGTACATCGACGCCCTGCGGTGGGAACCGCTCGTCACCGACACCATCGTCGGGGCCCCGGAGGGCGAATCCATCGCGAGGGGTGCCGACGACGAACTCTTCGTCGGCGGCAACCCCGCCGTCCGCGTCAGCGAGGTGCCCGGCGAGGACGTGACGACCACCGTGGCGCCGCAGGTGGCGGAGTCGCCGTCGGCAGAGCCGTCCACGACGGCGCCGACAGCCACGGGGAGCGCGGAACCCGCCGCCCCCGAACCCGCCGCCGAAGAGGGCCCGGCGAGGGCCGGCACCATCACGGCGTTGGCGCTGGCCGCGGCCGTGGCGCTCGCCGCCGGCGTCGTCACCTACCTCTGGCGCAACTGACTTACAACCGCTCGATCACGTAGTCGAGGCACGCGGTGAGCGCCTCCACGTCGTCGGGGTCAACCGACGCATAGCAGCCGACGCGCAGCTGGTTGCGGTTCAGCGCCCGGTACGGATCCACGTCGCGGATGCCGTTGTCGCGCAGCGCTGCGATGACCGTGGCTGCGTTGACGCTCTCGTCCAGGTCGATCGTTGCGACGACGGGGGAGCGGTGCGCCGGGTCAGTCACGAACGGCGACGCGAAGCTGCGCGCTTCGGCCCAGTCATACAGCGTCTGGCTGGAGCGGCGGCAGCGCGCCGCGACCTCCGCCATCCCGCCGAGGTCCAGCATCCATTGGATCTGGTCCTCGAGCAGCAGCAGCGTGGCCAGCGCGGGGGTGTTGAGCGTCTGGTTCTTCCGCGAGTTGCTGACCGCGGTGCTGAAATCCAGGATTTCGGGGATGTAGCGCCCCCCGGCCTTGATCCGCTCCGCCCGCTCGACGGCAGCGGGTGAGGCGAACGCGAGCCAGAGCCCGCCGTCGGAGGAGAAGTTCTTCTGCGGGGCGAAGTAGTAGACGTCCGTCTCCGAGATGTCGGCGTCGATGCCGCCGGCGGCCGAGGTGGCGTCGATCAGCACGATGGAATCCGGGTCGCCACGGCGCACGACGGGGGCCGCCGCGCCGGTTGAAGTCTCGTTCTGCGCCCAGGCGTGGACGTCCGAGTCGCGGCTCTCGGGCAGCGCGACGCCGCCCACGGGGGCCTCGAAGATCGCCGGGTCGTCCAGGTGCGGGGCGCGCGACGCGGCGCGGGCGAACTTGCGGGTGAACTCGCCGAAGACGCCGTGGGCCGAGCGCTGCTCGATCAGCGAGAAGACGGCCATGTCCCAGAACAGGGTGGAGCCGCCGTTGCCGAGCACCACCTCGTAGCCGTCGGGCAGGCGGTACAGCTCGGCGAGGCCTGCCTGAATGGTGGCGACCAGTTCGCGGACCGGGGCCTGACGATGCGAGGTGCCCATGATGTCGGAGCGCAGGCCCAGGTAGTCGAGGGCCTCGGGGCGAACCTTCGCCGGGCCGGAGCCGAACCGGCCGTCGAGCGGGAGCAGATCG
The DNA here is from genome assembly GCF_054552775.1 of Tessaracoccus zhenghani. NCBI lineage: Bacteria > Bacillati > Actinomycetota > Actinomycetes > Propionibacteriales > Propionibacteriaceae > Tessaracoccus > Tessaracoccus zhenghani. The sequence goes on from NZ_CM137275.1 coordinate 2,945,004, forward strand.
TCGGGGATCATCATGGGGGCAATCTTCTCATCTCACGCGACCTGCACATTTCGGGGATCCATGTTCAGGGCCGCGAAACGAGTGGTGTTGGATGGAACCATGGCCGTTACGCAGATCAAGGTTGCCCACGCAGTCACTCCCGAAGGCGTCGTCGACGACGCGGTCCTCACCGTCGACGGTGACCGCATCGTCTCCGTCGAATCCGGTGGCGGGGGAGAGGGCACCCTCTGGGCAGTCCCGGGATTCGTCGACTCGCACTGCCACGGGGCCGTCGGTGTCGCCTTCGGCAACCCCGACCGAGAGGCCAACCTGCGGGCCGTCGACTACCACCGCAAGCAGGGCTCCACCACGGTGTTCGCCTCGACGGTGACCGAACCCATCGAGAAGCTCGAGGCGCAGTTGGCCGTCCTGAAGGAACTGGTGGAGGCCGGCGAACTGGGCGGCATCCACCTGGAGGGGCCGTTCCTGGCCGAGGCCAAGAAGGGCGCCCACGACCCCGCGCTGCTGCGCGACCCTGATCCGGAATCCGTCGAGCGCCTCATCGCCGCCGGCGGCGACGCCCTGAAGATGATCACGCTCGCCGTCGAACGCGACCACGGCGAGGAAGCCACCCGCCGCTTCGTGGAGGCCGGGGTCCATGTCGCCTTCGGCCACTCGGATGCCGATGACGTGACCACCGCGGAATCCATCGAGTGGGGCGCCGACATCGCCACCCACCTGTTCTCCGCCATGCGCTCCATCCACCACCGCGAGCCCGGCCCCGTGCCGGTGCTGCTCTCCGACGAGCGCGTGATGGTGGAGCTGATCTGCGACGGCATCCACCACGCCCCGGTGATCGCCGCCATGTCCATCGACGCCGCCGGACCCGGCCGCGTCGCGCTGGTGACCGACGCCATGAGCGCCACCGGCATCGGCGACGGCAACTACCTCCTCGGTGAGCTCGAGGTGGCGGTCAAGGACGGCACAGCCCGCCTCGTGACCACCGATGGCAGCCAGGGCGCCATCGCCGGCTCCACCCTGACCATGGCCCGCGCCTTCGAGTTCGTCGTGCAGGAGGTCGGCGTCTCGATCCCCGACGCGGCGCTCATGGCGTCGACCACCCCAACGAAGTGGCACGGCGTGCCGGACGTCGGCGAACTCGCGCCCGGGAAGTTCGCGGACGTGTGCCTCGTGGACGACGACGGCGTGCTGAGGGGCGTGCTGCGCCGCGGCGAGTGGATCGTCGCCTCCCAGGCCGGTTGAGGGGCCCAAGCCGCGGCGCCAGGCTTCCCGCAACCACGCCGGGGCTAGGATGGCCGGGGAAAGGGGGTGGCGATGAGTGACCTGATCGACACCACGGAGATGTATCTCCGCACGGTGTATGAGCTGCTCGAAGAGGGGATCCCGCCGCTTCGGGCCCGCATCGCTGAGAGACTCCACCAGTCCGGTCCCACCGTCTCGCAGACCGTGGGGCGGATGGAACGAGACGGACTCCTCGTCGTCGACGAGGACCGCACCATCAAGCTGACGCGCACCGGCGCCAAGCTCGCGCGCGACGTCATGCGCAAGCACCGCCTCGCTGAATGCCTGCTCACGGAGGTCATCGGCCTCGAGTGGGAGAAGGTGCACGACGAGGCCTGCCGTTGGGAGCACGTCATCTCCCTGGACGTGGAGAAGCGCCTGGTCGCGATCCTCGATTCCCCCACCCACTCGCCCTACGGCAACCCCATTCCCGGGCTGCACGAACTCGGCATCGACGTGCACCACCAACCGTTCCGCGAAGGCGCGGACCCGCTCACCGACATGGTGACCGAGGAACCGCAGCGGTTCGTGCTGCAACGCATGAGCGAGAACCTCCAGGCCGACGCGCACTCGCTGGGGCTCCTGGCGCGCACCGGCTTCGGACCTGACACCCCCTTCGAGGCGGTGAGGATCGGCGACACGGTGCACATCACCGTCGGTGAGGCCGCCGTCGACGTGCCCGTGCACACTGCGGAACTGCTGTTCGTGAGCCCCGAGTGAGCGACCTCGACGGCGTGCTGAGGTGGTTCGGCACCCGCAAGCCCGGCGCCATGGAGGAGGTGCTGTCCCGTGCCTACGGCGGTGACCGCACTCCCTACGAGTGGCTGGCGCGGGCGGTGTCGTCGTCTGCCGTGACCGTGCTCGACCTGGCCTGCGGCGCCGGGGCGATGATCGAGCGGCTGCAGCGGCCGGGCCGCACCGTCATCGGCCTCGACCGGTCAGAGGCGGAGCTGCGCGAGGCGCAGCGCCGCGGCCGCGGCCCGCTGGTGCAGGCGCACGCCTCCTACCTGCCGTTCGCCGACAACAGCTTCGACGCGGTGGTCAGCTCGATCGGCATCTCCGTCGTGGCTGACCGTCCACGGTTCCTGGCGGAAGCCGCCCGTGTGCTGAGGCCGGGTGGTGTGTTCGCCGCACTCACGCCGTCGCTGCGTCCCGCGAACATCGAGGACCTGAAGATCGTCAGCCGTCTGGGCGGCTACCTGCGCACCACCCCGCACCTCCCGGGCGTCACCGAGTTCACGGCCAAGCGTGCCCTGGGTGAGGTGGGCCTCACGAAGGCCGAGGACAAGCGGGCGAAGTACTACTACGAACTGGCCAGCGAGGAGGACGCGGAACACTTCCTCGCCGGGCTCCGCGCCCCCGTCGACGCCAGCCGCACGGCCGCCACGCTCGATTTCCTCCGCCAGCGGCTCCGGATCGGCCCCGTCAAGGTGCCGCTGCCGATGCGCCGCATCATCGCGATCAAGTAATTTCCTGCCGGGCTGGGACCCTGTCGGTCCATAGGAAGTGGCAGCGAGCCGGGGTATGGTCGAAGTGTCGGGCGGAATATCCCGTAATCCCACCGCGTTGCACTACGTGGAAACGACGACGAAAGGTGTCACCCATGGCGACCACTGACCTGACTGCTGTTGATTTCGAGAGCACGGTCAAGGACAACGAGATCGTGCTGGTCGACTTCTGGGCCGACTGGTGCGGACCGTGTAAGCGTTTTGCGCCGATCTACGATGACGCCTCCGTGCGGCACGACGACGTCGTGTTCGCGAAGGTCGACACCGAAGACGCTCGCGACCTTGCGGCTGCGCTGGAGATCCAGTCCATCCCCACGTTGATGGGCTTCAAGTCCGGCCAGCTGGTGTTCCGCCAGGCCGGCATGCTCAGCGGCAAGCAGCTCGACTCCGTGATCGAGCAGATCCGCGACCTCGACATCGAGGCCGCGCTCGCCGATCAGCAGAAGAAGTAACCCGCAGACCACCAACGAACGGCGGCCCGTCCCCACTCCGGGGGCGGGCCGCCGTCGTCGTGCGTGAGCACCTGGATGGGGTCACCGGTTCCGTAACGCTGTTGGTCGGCGTGTCGCGCCCGTGACCCCATCCAATTGCTCATGGGCACAGCGCGACCCCAACGTTTGGGGACACCCCCTCTGGAGGCCCATACCCCCGCCCCCTACTATGACCAGTAGTAGTAACGGAAAGGGACGACGATGACCTCCGACCGCAAGGACATGACGGTCCAACCGGATCTCAGTGCGAGCCAGGGACGGGTGGCGGCGGTACGCTCGCGCCGTCCCATCTACCTGGACATGCTCCCGCCGTGCAACGCGGGGTGCCCGGCGGGCGAGAACATCCAGGAATGGCTGAGGCTCATCAAGGCCGGTGAGGCGGAGGCGGCCTGGCGACAGCTGGTGGCCGACAACCCGTTCCCCGCCGTCCACGGGCGCGTCTGCTACCACCCGTGCGAGACCGCCTGCAACCGTCAGGAGCTCGACTCCGCCGTCAGCATCCACTCCGTGGAGCGCTACCTGGGCGACCTCGCCATCGAGAAGGGCTGGCAGTTCCCCAAGGTCCGCCGCGCCTCCGGCCGCCGCGTGATGGTGGTGGGCGCAGGTCCCTCAGGCCTCTCCGCCGCGTACCACCTCGCCCGCCTCGGCCATGCCGTGGAGATCTTCGACGCCGGTGACCTCCCCGGCGGCATGATGCGCTACGGCATCCCCGAGTACCGCCTCCCACGCAACGTGCTGGACGCCGAGATCGACCGCCTCCGCGAGATGGGCATCGTCTTCCGGCAGAACACCCCCATCAAGGATCTCCTGGCCACGCAGGAGCAGGGCCGGTTCGACGCGGTGTTCATCGCCGTCGGCGCCCACATCTCCAAGCGCGTCGACATCCCCTCGGCAGACGCCACACGGGTCGTCGACGCGGTGAGCTTCCTGCGCGACGTCGCCTCGGGCGAGCGGCCGGTCATCGGCCGCAGGGTCGCCGTCTACGGCGGCGGCAACACGGCCATGGACGCAGCCCGGGTCGCCCGGCGGCTCGGCGCGGAGGAGTCGGTCGTCGTCTACCGGCGCACCGAGGAACAGATGCCCGCCCACGCCGAGGAACTCGAGGGCGCCCAGACAGAGGGCGTCAAGATGAACTGGCTGCGCACCATCAAGGAGATGCACGACGAGGACCTCACCGTCGAGGTCATGGAGATCGACGAGGAGGGCAGGGCCCGCGGCACCGGCAGGTACGAGACGCTCACCGCCGACACTGTCATCCTCGCGCTCGGCCAGCGCGCCGACACCGACTTCCTCCGCGCCATCCCCGGCATGAGCTTCAACGACGACGTGGTCGACGTCGATCCGCATTCGCTGATGACCGCGGTGCCCGGCATCTTCGCCGGAGGCGACGCCGTGCCGTCGGACCGGACCGTCACCATCGGCACCGGCCACGGCAAGAAGGCGGCCAAGCGGATCGACGCCTACCTCAACACCGAGGAATGGGTCACGCCGCTGAAGCACCCCGTCGTCACCCTGGACCAGATGAACGTGTGGTACTTCGGCGACCACGGCCGTCGGCAGCAGCAGGAGACGGAGGGGGAGGACCGCATCGGCGACTTCGCCGAGATCGTCTCCGGCCTCACCGACGAGGAGGCGAACTTCGAGGCGCGCCGGTGCCTCAGTTGCGGTAACTGCTTCGAGTGCGACGGCTGCTTCGGCGCCTGCCCGGAGGACGCCGTCATCAAGCTGGGCAAGGGCAACCGGTACCGCTTTGACTACGAAAAATGTACGGGCTGTGCCACCTGCTACGAGCAGTGCCCGGTGCACGCCATCGAGATGATTCCGGAGGGAGGACGATGAGCAGCCTGCAGGCCATCATCGACGGCAACGAGGCAGCGGCTGATGTCGCCTACCGGGTGAGCGAACTGTGCTCGATCTACCCCATCACTCCCAGCTCCACCATGGCGGAGCTCGCCGACGAGTGGATGGCGCACCACCGCCCCAACATCTACGGGCAGGTGCCCACCGTCATCGAGATGCAGTCCGAGGGCGGCGCCGCCGGCGCGATGCACGGCGCGTTGCAGGGTGGTGCTCTGTCGACGACGTTCACCGCGTCGCAGGGTCTCCTGCTGATGATCCCCAACATGTACCGCATCGCCGGCGAGCTGACCTCGACGGTGTTCCACGTGGCCGCGCGCTCCCTGGCGACGCAGGGCCTGTCCATCTTCGGCGACCACCAGGACGTCATGGCCGTGCGGCAGACGGGCGTGTGCCTGCTCAGCTCCGCGTCGGTGCAGGAGGCCCACGACATGGCCGCCATCGCGCACCACGCCACGCTGCGCACGCGCCTGCCGTTCGTGCACTTCTTCGACGGGTTCCGCACCTCGCACGAGCTCAACACCATGACGCGTCTCACCGACGACCAGCTGCGCGCCTTCATCCCGCGCGACCTCGTGCTCGAGCACCGCGGCCGCGCCCTCAGCCCCGCCAACCCGTTCATCCGCGGCACCGCGCAGAACCCGGACACCTACTTCCAGTCACGCGAGACGTCCAACGCGTTCTACGAGTGGGTGCCCGGCGTGCTGACGGATGCCATGCGCCAGTTCGAGGCGCTCACCGGCCGCAGCTACGGCCTCGTCGAGTACCACGGCGCCGAGGACGCGGAGCGGGTTGTCATCATCATGGGCTCCGGCATCGAGGCCGTCACCCCCGTGGTCGACAGGCTCAATGCCGACGGCGGGCGCGTCGGGGTCATCCAGATGCGCCTGTACCGCCCCTTCCCGACGGAGGCCCTGCTCGCCGCGCTGCCCGACAGCGTGCGGCGCCTCGCGGTGCTGGACCGCACCAAGGAGCCCGGCGCCTCAGGCGAGCCGATGTTCCTCGACGTCAGTTCCGTGCTGGGCGAGGCGGTCGCCAACGGTCGGCGGGCCTCGCTGCCCCAGATGATCGGTGGTCGCTACGGCCTGTCGTCGAAGGAGTTCACGCCCGCGATGGTGCAGGCGATCTTCGATGAGCTGGGCGCCGAGCACCCGCGGCCCCGGTTCACCGTCGGCATCAACGACGACGTGACGCACCTGTCGCTCGACTACGACCCGACGTTGGACCTCGAGGACCCCGAGACCCTGCGCGCCGTGTTCTACGGGCTGGGCTCCGACGGCACCGTCGGCGCCAACAAGAACACCATCAAGATCCTCGGCTCATCGGAGGACCTGTTCGCCCAGGGCTACTTCGTCTACGACTCGAAGAAATCCGGCTCGCGCACCGTCTCGCACCTCCGGTTCGGCCCCAACCCGATCAAGGCGCCGTACCTGGTCAGCCAGGCAGGCTTCATCGGCTGCCACCACTGGTCCATCCTGGAGCGCGTCGACGTGCTGGAGTTCGCGCGGCCCGGCACCACGCTGCTGCTCAACTCCCCGTACGGCCCACGCGAGACGTGGCACCACCTGCCGCAGCCCATGCAGGAGAAGATCATCCAACTGGGCCTCAAGGTCTACGTGATCGACGCCGGCAAGGTGGCACGCGCGGCGGGCCTGGGCAGCCGCACCAACACCATCCTGCAGACCTGCTTCTTCGCCATCTCCGGCGTGCTCGACAGGGAACTGGCGATCCGCAAGATCAAGGACGCCATCTCCAAGACCTACGCCCGCAAGTCGGCCGAGGTCGTCCGGAAGAACCACGAGGCGGTCGATTCCGCGCTCGCGGACCTCTTCCAACTCGACATCCCCGTCGATGCCACCTCCGGCCGGGGCTTCATCCCCCCGGTGCCGTCGGATGCCCCCGAGTTCGTCCGCACCGTCACCGCGACCATGCTGCAGGGCCGCGGCGACGACCTGCCCGTCTCGGCGCTGCCCGTCGACGGCACGTACCCCTCCGGCACGACGAAGTTCGAGAAGCGCAACATCTCCGAGATCGTCGCCGAGTGGGATGAGGAGGCCTGCATCCAGTGCGGCAACTGCGCCTTCGTCTGCCCGCACGCCGTGCTGCGTGCCAAGTCCTACCCGACCGAGATGCTCGACGGCGCGCCCGACGGCTTCCTCAGCGCCCCCCTGAACGCAGTCGGCCTCCCGTCGACGAGTTACACGTTGCAGGTCTACGTCGAGGACTGCACCGGTTGCGGCCTCTGTGTGGAGGCGTGCCCCGTCAAACCCATCGGTCAGCTGAACCGCCGCGCCATCAACCTCGTGCCGAAGCTGGACCGCAGCAAGGACATCGAGGCCGTCGAGTTCTTCGAGGAACTCCCGGTCAACAAGCGCGTCAACGTCGATTTCGGCACCGTGCGCGGCACCCAGTTCCTGGAGCCGCTGTTCGAGTTCTCCGGAGCCTGCTCGGGCTGCGGCGAGACCCCGTACCTGAAGCTGCTCAGCCAGTTGTTCGGCGACCGCGCCACCATCGCCAACGCGACGGGGTGTTCGTCCATCTACGGCGGCAACCTGCCCACCACGCCGTGGGCGAAGAACGCCGAGGGTCGCGGCCCGGCCTGGTCCAACTCCCTGTTCGAGGACAACGCCGAGTTCGGCCTGGGGATGCGGCTGGCCGCGGACCTCCACGAGGACCTGGCCCGCCGTCGGCTCCTGGAGCTGAAGGGGCAGATCGGCGACGACGACCTCGTCGACGCCATCCTGGGCGCGAGGCAGCGGCAGGGCTCCGAGATCGCGGCGCAGATGGAGCGGGTCAAGCTCCTCCTCCCGAAACTCACCGACCTCACCGGCACCGCCGCGGAGGACCTCCGCTCTGTGGCCGACCACCTGGTGCGGCGCTCCGTGTGGATCGTGGGCGGTGACGGCTGGGCCTATGACATCGGCTCCGGTGGCCTGGACCACGTGCTCGCCTCCGGCCGCAACGTCAACATCCTCGTGCTCGACACCGAGGTGTACTCCAACACCGGCGGGCAGGCCTCGAAGTCGACGCCGATGGGCGCCGTCGCGAAGTTCGCCTCCGGCGGGAAGACCACCAACAAGAAGGACCTGGCGCTCCAGGCTTCGGCCTACGGATCCGTCTACGTGGCGCGCGTCGCCATGGGTGCGGACCCGCAGCAGACGCTGAAGGCGTTCCGTGAAGCGGAGGCCTACGACGGCCCCAGCCTGATCATCGCCTACAGCCACTGCATCGCCCAAGGCTTCGACATGCGCAAGGGCCTGGACCAGCAGTACAAGGCGGTCAACTCCGGCCACTGGCCGCTGATGCGCTACAACCCCGTCATCCGCGACGCCGGCGGCAACCCGTTCCTGCTCGACTCCCCGCGCCCGCGGCTGTCGCTGGCCGAGTACCAGTCGGTCGAGCTGCGCTACCGGGTGCTGCGGGCCGCAGATCCGGAGGAGGCCGACCGGCTGCTCTCCCTGGCGCAGGAACAGATCGACCGCCGCTGGGGTGAATACGAACAGCTCGCCGCCCGCGGCGCTGATTCCTTTGCTGCAGACCCGAGGAGAGACTGATGACCGACCTGACCACCACCTACCTGGGCCTCTCCCTGCGCAACCCGGTCGTCGCCTCGGCCGGGCCACTGTCGCAGTCGGTGGCCGGCATCAAGGCGCTGGCCGACGGCGGCGTCGGAGCCGTCGTGATGTATTCGCTGTTCGAGGAACAGCTCCGCCGGGAGGCCGAGGTTGCCGCCGCGCTGGAGGAGATGTACGACAATTCCTTCCCCGAGGCGCTCAGCTACTTCCCGACGGTGCCCGCCTCGCAGAAGGACGCCAGCCACGCATACCTGAAGCTGGTCGAGCAGGGCGCCAAGGCGATCGATGTACCTCTGATCGCCTCGCTGAACGGCGCGTCGATGGGCGGCTGGACCCAACAGGCCCGCCGCCTGGCGGACGCCGGCGCCTCGGCGATCGAGCTGAACATCTACTTCGTGCCCGGTGACATCACGATGACCGGCGCTGCGGTGGAAGAGCGGCACCTCGAGATCGTCGCGGCGGTGAAGAGCACCGTCGACGTACCCGTGGCCGTGAAGATCAGCCCGTACTTCTCGTCGGTGGGCAACATGGTGCTGCGCCTGGTGGACGCCGGCGCGGACGGCGTGGTGCTGTTCAACCGCTTCCTGCAGCCCGACATCGACGTGGACAGGGTCACCGTCGAATCCGGTGTCTCGCTGAGTTCCCCGGTGGAGGCCCGCCTGCCGCGCACCTGGATCGCGGTGCTCCGCGGCAAGATCGCTGCGTCGCTGGCCGCCACCACCGGCGTGGACCGGCCGGAAGACGTCATCAAGTACATCCTGGCTGGAGCCGACGTGGTGATGACCACCTCATCGCTGATCCGACGCGGCCCCGCCTACGCCGAGGTGCTCGTCGACGAACTGGCCGCCTGGTTGGAGGACCGCGACCTGACGCTGCACCAGGCGCGCGGGCTGCTGAGCGTGCCGAAGGAAGCGGCCGCCGACGTCTACGAGCGCTCCGGGTACGTCTCGGCGTTGGAGAAGGCCAAGGCCACCTACGGATCGCTTCGCTGAACGACAGTCCGGAGCGCCGCCGCGCCCGTTGTGCGGGGCGGCTCTCAGGCCGGTATCCTGACCTGGTTGGCCCCGTAGCTCAGGGGATAGAGCACCGCTCTCCTAAAGCGGGTGTCGTTGGTTCGAATCCAACCGGGGTCGCCAACTGTGTGAGCGTGAACGTAGACCGGGAGCGTCTTTGGCTGGGGGTTAAAGACCCGCGAGCGGGACCCAAGGGGACAGCATTGGACAATTCGTATCCCACGGGTATCCCACAGTGGTCGGGCTGACGACCTGATGGGTGAGTATGCAGGCTCGGTCACGTCCAGCTGTGCCCGCAGGGATAGAGATAGGAACGTCGGGAAGGCTGCAGGGGTACCTGAGTGGACCCTTGGGTTGGCTAGGCCCTCCTAGGTCGACCCCCTGACCTCCTAGTGGTACGCAGGGGCCCCCGGGGGGTGACCCCCTGAGCGCTACGGCCTGCCTGCCCGTATTAAGCGGCTGAGGAAATGCCACGCTCGAAAGGGCGGGTTCAATCCATAGGAGTTGGTGTCTCGCTGTCGGCGGCGTGGCTAGCATTGGGCAACCGAACGTAAAGGGGGAAACGGCGATGGGGCTGTTCCGTAAAGCAGTGAGTCTTTCAACTCTCGGGGTTGTGTCATACCGCAGCAAGGATGAGCGGGTGCTGAGGGCCGCGAAGCAGACTGCGAAGTATTCGAAGCAGGCGCGTAACGCGGCCCGTGCTCAAGTTGTCCAGGGTGGTGTTGGGCTCGACCTGCAGCGCCAGCAACTGCAGACCGCGGAGTATCAGGCGGGCGTCTCACAGGCGCAGCTGGAGCAGGGGGAGGAGTTGCTGAGTCGGCGGCCGGTGCAGCGGCAGGTTGTGACCCGTGGCGCGCTGCATGCCCCGCAGCGGGCAGTCCCTCAAGCACCCCCATCTATCCCGGCTGGCTGGTATCCGGATCCGTACGACAAGGCCATGCTGACATGGTGGGACGGGACGAGGTGGCTCACAGAGACAAGGCGCAGCAACGCCCCGCTCCCCAGCGGTCCAGCGGCAGACGGCACGCCCCCGGCTGACTCCTGACGCAGAAACCCCCGCATCCCGGCCGTGTTGCCAGGATGCGGGGGTTTCGGTTTGTTAACCATGCATGGCAGACGTTGCTGCCGGAGCGTGGCTGGGGGTAGCTCAGCCCGTGAGGGCTGGGCAGCTGGGGGGTAGCTGGTGAACCGGCTGGGGGGTTAGCTCAGCCCGTGAGGGCTGGGCAGCTGGGGGGTAGCTGGTGAACCGGCTGTGGGGTTAGCTCAGCCCGTGAGGGCTGGGCAGCTGGGGGGTAGCTGGTGAACCGGCTAGGGGGTAGTTACCAAGTAGCAGGTAACAAGGAGGTAAGCAGGGTAGCTAGCTACCCCGGTAACCAGTTATCAGGTAACAGGTAACAAGGAGGTAAGCAGGGTAGCTAGCTACCCCGGTAACCAGTTACCAGGTAACAGGTAACAAGGAGGTAAGCAGGGTAGCTAGCTACCTGGTGACCCGTTACTGGTTACCAGTTACTAGTTACCTAAGGAACGGCAGCTTTGCGCGGGAATTCCCGACACTCACTGACGAGGCGGGTGTGTCCCTGGAAGGTGCCCGGGAGCTGGGCCGAACCTCCAGGAGCGCGCTGTGAGCACCCCATCTAGTGAGGAATCCAGAGTGAACCTGCCCTGTTTCATGGCTCGGCGAAACGCCCGAGTGACCACTCGATTAGCCGACTCCCTGTCCTTCAGGTGTGGTGCGAGTACCTCGCGTAGCTGGCCACGGTCGGCAACCCATCCGAAGCGTTCCCCACCTAGGTGTTCCGTCTCTGCCATGACATGAGCCTCTAGTCGCTCCGCTGGCGTGAGTAGCTCGTTCCTTGCCTGCCCCCTCAGGAACGCGAAGTCCCTCATGCCGGAGGTGTAGCCGCGTCTTGAGCGCCTACGCATAGCATTCCCCCAGATGCGCCTGAAGCTTGGACCTATCCCGCTCAACCCTGTGGCAGGCTGGGCAGCAGTTGAAGGTGCTGGCCCAGTCCCATGAGGTGGCCCCTGGGATCACGTCTTCCCAAGACAGCGGCACCGTTAGGAACATGAGTGCGGTACGCTCTCCATCCCGCTCTTCGATGCCGTAGCGCGATTCGCACCCCTTGCGTGCCGTGATGGTGGGCCGCTCAATATGACAGCAGCGGCAGGTCCGTTGGGGGTCGTAGTAGAACCGCTCTGATACGTGATCGGCCCAGCCGTCTCGGGCCCAGTCCGGGGCTACGTTATGGGTCATGCTTGCTTCCCTCCGTTGTGGTGAATGGTGATGGTGTTGTCTGCCTGGTAGGAGGGTCTGAGACAGCCCAGCTGAGAGGACTCCGTGAGGAGTCCCGCGTAGATTGCGTGTTCAATGGAGCGGGTTACACGGGCACGCTTGCTTGCTAGGGTCGGCAGGCCATCTCCCAAGAGTTCGGCTAGGTGGTCAAGGGCGCAGCGGCACACGGTCCCACAGTCGGCTACGTGGTAGAACAGCCGGAGCCGCTGGGGTAGGGCGGTATCTTCGGCGCTGGGCCGTCGCGTGGTGCACGCGGGAGACCCTCCCCCGCAGCTCTCAGAGCGCCTCGCAGGCGCGGGGCTAGTATCTGTATGGGTCATGCCCTCTCAGGCCCTCCGAGCTCGACCCCCGCAGCGGCTAGAGCTAGCCCCGGCGCTTGGGTTACCCAGATTCCGGCAGCGTTGAGGGTGAGCCCCTTGTCCCTCAGCTCTGCAGCGGAGAGGCAGCGCCTGCGGTCAGGGCCAGAGCGCTCCCCGTGTTTGCCTGCCCTGTGACGGTCTGCCGCGCTGTTGCCCCCGAAGGATTGGCAGCAGGCGCGGCAGTGCACCGGCCCTGGAGCACTGCAGGTGCGACCCGTGCACCTCACGATGCCGCCCTGGTCGTGAACGCCTGAGCCTTTGGGTTGTAGCCATAGGCCGGGTAGGGATTCGCCAGCGCGTTGAGGTCCTCAAGCTTGATTCGGTGCTGAGCTCTGGCGGCACTCTTGGGGCTGATGTCCATGGTGGGCAGGTCACCTGAGTAGATGCGGCGGTAGATGGTCTTCGTTGACACGCCCAGCGATCGCGCAGCTTGGGTGACAGTGAGCAGGGGATTGGGCGCGATAGCGCCTGCAGGGTGATGGGTCATAGGTGAACCCCTTCCATGGAAGTAGCAGCTCAGAGGTCCACCCGTGATGAGTGTCCTCTGTGCTGCCCTCCGCTACGGACAGGGGCGAAAGCGCACGTCTAGCGTGGTAGCTCTCTACCGGTTTGCTTGGGTTATCCGGTGACCTCCCACGGCCCACCCCGAAGGGTCACCGCAGGCACTGAGCGAACCTGAGGGGCGAGCATCTGGCCAGCCCCGCAGGGGTTACCCCTAGCCCAAGGAGAGGGGAACGGCCAAGACGATAGCGCATGTGGCAGACTCTGTCAAGCTGCGCAGCGGCAGGAGTAAGTGCGCGATGTTGGGTGAGGAACTGCCTTGCATAGCAGCCGCGAGCTCATCATCAGGCACTCCTGTCAACGATTGCCCTTGGACCGGTTGTGCGTGACACACAGCATCTCGCAGTTGTCGAGAGTCGACTCTCCGGCTTTAGACCAAGCCGTGACGTGATCGGCTTCCATCTCGCTCTGCTTGTAGATCCGCGCCTTGTTGTTGTTGCTGCCGACCGCGCACAACGGGCAGTTTGAGGTGCCGTCCTGTTGCGCCTTATCCGTCTGGCGCTTATACGCGGCTCTCTTGATCGGCTCCTCGAACAGGCGGACGTTGAGCAAGCGGGGGTCCTGCTGCTTTCCGAGCAAGTAGGGGTAGATGCCCTTGCGGTCCTTGACTGCTGGGTCGGCTAGTAGTTCCTGCAGGCGTTGATTGATCTCCTCGGGGTTATACGCAGTGCCCTTGTACTGTTCGTATAGAGCACCCCAGTCAAGGCCGCGCATAGCGGGGTCTGGCGGCGCAATGAAGACCGAGTTGATCCACTCGATCACTGTGGTGAAATAGGTTTCGAGCTCGATGATATTCGGGTCGTGTCGGTGGTCAGCCATGTAGCCCTGGATCGTCTGGCCCTTGGCGCTAGACACCCACGAGAGGGCGACCCTCAGCACTTCCTGCCGCTTGGGGTCGCCCTTCACGAAGTGGGACCACTTCTGTTGGTTGGCGTTCTGCGAGTTTGAAAACACCTTCTTGGCTGCCGTGACGAACGCGCCAGAGTAGATCGCATTGTCGACCTCCTGTTGGTTCAGGGGCACACCAGCGATGTTGATGGTCTCGAACCACTCCTTGATCTCCGGCTCGGTGCCACCGCACACGTAGACCAGGAGCTCGCTGTCCATGATCTTGTCCTGGTCCTCCTTGGGAAGCGACGAGAAGGTCTGCTCCTTCCCGTTGCGCAAGACGGCGAACTTCTTAGTCACGAAGCGGCCCACGCTAGTGATGCGCTGCTGACCGTCGAGGACTTCCAGGCGCGGGCCTTCGGCTGCGCCCGTGTCAACGAAGTAAATCAACCCCAGGGGGTACCCCTTCAGCAGAGAATCTATGACAGCCACATCTTTCTTGCCGTCGCCGTAGATATAGTGCCGCTGGTACTCCGGCTGGATCACCAAGTCACCGTTGAGGCCGAAGAGTCCTTTCCCTTCGATCTCGTTGTAGGCGAAGCCCTTAACGACCTCAGCCACCGTGTAGCGCCTCAGTTCGGTCTCCATGCTTCAGTCTTTCTTCGGCTCGGGGTTGCGGTGTCGGATGAAGAGTCGCTTATAGACCCCACGGACGGGGTAGCCAACGTCAAAGTGGGTCCCGGGGCCGAAGGTATCCGTTCGGATGGCCCCGCTGAGCGTGCCTGTGTTGGACTTTTTCCGGACCCCGTCTACGACCCGCTCCTTCTTGTTGTACTTCTTCGTGGGCGGGAAGTCCCCTTCGGTGCTGCCTACGATCTCGAACTGCTCTGGGTTGTACTTGTCGAGGAAGGTGATGGGGACCCCCATCAAATCTGGGTAGTCGCTTGGGATCGCGTCGACGAAGGGTACTTCGATGGCCTCGAAATTGTCGTAGCGCTGATAGCCAAAACCCTTCACTTCCTTATGTCTGCTGAACTTGATGTTGTCCGCCATGCTCATCAGCGGCAACGGCTCGTGGCGACGACCGTGCTCCACATTGGTGAACCAGCAGGCGTTTCCGAGTCTGGTGAAGTTCCCCTTGTATCCCATCTTCTCCGCTTTGAGCCGGTCGCTCTCGGCGATCTCGACATCCTCGGGTACTTCAAAGACCATGTCGGAGGAGTTGGCCGTCGCGCCCTTCCAGAGTCGGTTGGCTTTGATCAGCGGAAAGACTTCACGGTAGGTGATGGCATTCATGTTCCCAACGACGGAAAATTGCTTGTTGCCCTCAGCCAGCCAGACGATGAATGAGCGGAAGAGGCTAAACGGCGGGTTCGTGATCACCATGTCGGCTTCGTCACGAAGGGCAGTGACTTCAGAACTACGGAAATCTCCGTCGCCTTCCAGGTATTCCCACTTCAGATCGTCAATGTCGATGCGGCCATCTCCGGAAACATCTTCCGGCAGGAGCGTGAAGACCCGTCCGCGCTCCAATGACTTCGTCTCATCGTAGGCTGGGCCCTCAATTTCGAAGAGCGTGGGAGTGTAGAAAGCTGCACCAGCGTTGCTGTTCGGCGCATAGCTTGTTGAGATCAGCTTCCTCAGGCCGAAGTCTGCGAAGTGCAGCGCGAAGAACTGGCTCTTCGGACCTGAGCGTGGGGTGAGCGGGGATCGGATGGCGGGCGTGTCGGCGGGGTGAAGGGGGTCGAGGCCCTCAAGAATCGGGGTTACCACACCACCTGATCTTCAAGGACCTCGACGATGCCCGATCCTACTTCCTGCTGCCGTGCCGCGGGCGGCTACTGCCAGCGCTGTGATCTTCTGGTCGGGTTGCCGGGGCTGCATGTGGTTGGCGTCGCCCGCGACGAGGCGGGGCTCAGGATTGAGGTCGAGTCCAGCGCCGACCAGGTGATGGGTTGCCCCGCCTGCGGGGTGATCGCGCATGCGCATGGCCGGCAGCGGGTCGAGTTGATCGACGCGCCGTGTTTCACGGCGCCGGTGAGGTTGTGGTGGCGGAAACGACGATGGCTGTGTCCCGAACCGTCGTGTCCGGTGACCTCGTTCATGGAACAAGACCCCGACGTGGCGCGACCCAGAGCGCGGCTCACCAGACGCGCGACGTCGTGGGCGATCGGGCAGATGCGGCGGGAGAACGCCTCTGTTCAGGGTCTGGCTCGGCAACTCGGCTGCACCTGGAAGACGCTGTGGCGGGCCGTCAAGCCGGTCCTTGAGACCGCCGCCGACGACGAGACCCGCTTCGCCGACGTCACCTCACTGGGCGTCGACGAACACATCTGGCATCACGTCTCCACCAAGCCCGTCGAGCTCGGCGGACGCGGCCCGAAGGAGTTCACCGGCATGGTCGATCTGACACGTGACAAGGACGGACGAGTCCGAGCCCGGCTCCTGGATCTGGTCCCGGGCCGCTCCGGCGAGATCTACACGTCGTGGCTGAAGGACCGCGGCGACGTGTTCCGCAAGGGTGTTGAGATCGCCACGCTGGACCCGTTCCACGGTTACAAGAACGCGATCGACGACCAGTTGGAGGACGCCGTCGCGGTGCTCGACGCGTTCCACGTCGTCAAGCTCGCCACGGCTGCCGTTGATGAGGTCCGCCGCCGCGTCCAGCAAGACATCCACGGACACCGCGGACGCAGAAACGATCCGCTCTACCGGGTCCGCAACGTCCTACGTGCCGGGCAGGAGCACCTCACCGACCGGCAGAAGACCCGGCTCGAGGCGGCGTTCACCGTCGATGACCGGCACGTCGAAGTCGAGGTCGCCTGGCACTGCGCCCAGCACCTGCGTTCGGTCTATCACCAGTCGAGTCCTGCTGACGGGCGTCGGGTAGCGGAGAAGGTCCTCGCCTCGTTCCCGACGTGTCCGATCCCGGAGATCGCCCGCCTGGGCCGCACCCTCAACCGATGGAGAGACGCGTTCCTGGGCTACTTCACCACCGGCGGCGCCAACAACGGCGGCACCGAAGCGATCAATGGCTTGATCGAACTCGCCCGCCGCGTCGCCAGAGGGTTCCGTAACCCCGACAACTACCGCCTCAGAATGCTCCTCATCGGCGGCGGTCTACGCCTCTGACCCCACGCTCAAGTCCGAAGAACCGAAGAACTTGGTGAAATTTGACCACTCAGGATCATCGCACGGCAACAGGATCGTCTTGCCCCTGAAAACGTCTGGGTCATACTCCACATAGGCGTTCATCTCACGTTCGATGTCCGCCCACTGGGTGTAGAACTCATCCTGTTTGGCCGCCTTGGCGGCGGTAAGGTTCGCATTCGCCATCTATCCCTCAAGCCTCCTCGCTCTCGTGAGAACCATAGCGGGAAGCGCTGACGGAGAACTTGGTGCCCTGCGACTTGGGGGAGGTGGCTGTGCGTGGACGCCCCTCGCTCTCTGGAGGACAGCGCCAAGCGGGGTGGGTGTCCTTGAAACGGCCCAGTGGCGTTACTCGCGGGTGACGGCTGGCTTAACCCCGCTCGACTGCAGATCAGGAGCCTGCATGGCCCTGCGCCTCTCGTCGCTCGCCTTCTCCCAAACGTTGATCGCCTTACGCAGTTCCTGCGTGTCGGGAGCGCGGTCCGGCATCTTGAGATGCGTGCACGGGCTCCGGTGCCTGAGGCGCTCCCATGAGCCGTCGGTGCGCGCATACTCTGCGGATACAGGGGAGGCGTTGCCCGTTCGAGCTCCGGCGCCCAGCGGTGCGACCCATGCCCAAGTCAGCTTTCGGCACGTGCTATTGCTGCAGCGAACCCCGATGGGCACCCAGCAATCGATGATGAGGTAGCCCGTCCCTGTCTTGAGTGGCTCTGGCTTGAGTAGCGCCATCACGCCGTGCCTGCTTCCTTGTAAGCCTTGTCGAACTGAGCCATGATCTCACGCCGTCGCTCTGGGAAGTGTCGTGCGTAAACCTGCAGGACCATCTTCATGTCACTCCAGCCCATCAACTCCATGGCTTCGTGCATGGGAGTGTTCTGAACTGCAAGCTGAGTCGCGAAGGAGGCCCGCATGTCATGCTGTCGTGGCACCTTGTAAGTGGCGCGCTCCGCTTCACTGAGCTTCTTCCACTGCCTCCCGCTGGGCAATAGTCCCATTTTCCGCAGTGTCCCCAGATGAGCTTGCCTTGGGCGGGACTCGGTGAGGGGTCCTCCATCCTCGCGCTGGAAGAGGAGAACCTCGGGGAGGCGGGGGTGGGCGCGGACGTACTCCGACAGGATTTCGGCCAACCCCTCGGTCATCGGGACGTCACGCGTAGCCGAGCGTGTCTTGCCCCCCGCTTTCACCTCTGTCCGATAAGTGCCCCCGTCCCGATATCGGGTGACCGAGTTTCGCACGTGGACGATGCGGTTCTCAAGGTCGATGTCTCTACGCAGCAGACCGCGCACCTCTCCGCTTCTGAGTCCTGCAAGCGCGGTTAGTGCCAGCAGCGCCCGGTGCTCCGGGGGCGCTGCTTCGATGTAACGCTTCACGTCGGGGAGTTCGAAGCCGTAGACCTCCTTACGCTCACTCTTCCTAACGCTGGTATCCATCCCGCGTGCAGGGTTACGCGCCAGTGTCGTGAGTTCCGCGTCCATCGCGAAGTCGATCAGTTGCCTGAACAGGGTCCATACGGAGTGCTGCACCTTCTTGCCGTCTGACAAGGCAGTCTCTCTCCACTCGTCAACGTCTGCCCTTGTGATGCTCGCGACCTCCCGGTCCTGGCCCCAGTAGGGGGCTATCCAGATACGCCAATGGGACTCCTGTGTATCGTGATTGCCCTTTGACCACCTGCCGGTTGTGAGCTTCCGACGCGAGAGCCGCTCCCAAACGTCCCCGAGCGCCACATCCCTGGATGCTTCCTGGTACCTGCCAAAGTCCGGGGTCCACGTGCCCGCGTCTATAGCGGCCAATGCTTTGAGCCGGAAAGCGCGCGCGGCCTGCAGCGTGGTGAAGGGGTGCGGGCCCTTGACCTGCCCCAAACCCGGCACGGAGTAGTAGACCCGAAAACTCAGCGTTCCGTCCTTAAGCTCGCGCACCTCAATGCCCGGCTCCTTCTTTGGTTTGCGTGCCATGGTCGGCCCCCTCCTGTGGTGCTCGTTCTTGACAAACTATCCCATAGATATCCCGTATGCGACAGCCCGCAGCCATCAAAATGGTGAATTACCTCGTCAAACGCGTGTCGATGCCACCATGCGCGCTTGTTTCGAATCCAACCGGGGTCGCCAATGAAGTCGCATCTTTCGTCGCGCCTGGCGTCGAGAAGCGCGGGGCCACTCGCTCCAGTCAGCTTCCGTCAGGCCCCTGGCCTGCTGTTCTTCTGCAGGAAGCGCGACACCGCGATGGCCAGCTCCGTCGGGTGCGTGAGCGCGAGATCGTGACCCGCCCCCGAGATGCTGACCGTCTGCACGTCAGGGAAGAGTTCCCGGACCCAGGCCTTGGTCTGGCGGAACATCGGCCCGCTGTCGGTCCCGCCGACGTACAGCACCGGGGCACCCAGGGAAACGGCCTCGTCCGGCCCGTAGCGCCAGGTCAGGAGGGCCGGGATGTCGCGGCCGAAGAACGCCGCCGCGTCGCGCTCGATCCGTTCAACCGACCCCGGCGCCACGGCCGCCGGGGCCAGCGAAGCGAGGTGCAACGCCTCTGCCGCCAGCAGCGGAGGCCGGAACTGCGCTCCCCCCAGCGCAGTCCCGACCGGTTTCCCCCCCAGCGCAGCGGGCTCAGAGCCCGACTGAATCCGCCCCGTGCTCGGCCTGTGCCTGCGAGAATCCCTCGTAGAGCAACTGGTCCACCAGGCCGGAGCGCGAGAATCCGCCCATCTCCAGGTACGACTTCGCCTTCAGCGCCGCCTGCTCCATCCAGTCGACGGTGACGTTGGCCACCCCGTAGAGGGCCTCCTCGGACGTGAAGCCCTCGTATTCGAGCTGGTCCACCAGGCCCGACTCCGAGAAGGCGGTGAACTCGAGGTACGACTCGGCCTTCAGCGCGGCCTGCTCCATCCAGTCGGCGCCGATCGCGTCAGCGGCGAACTCGGCGTCCGCAGTGGCGAAGCCCTCGTACTCGAGCTGGCCGATCAAACCGGTGCGCGAGAACGGGGCGAAGCGGATGTAGTTCTCGGCGCTGACGACCGCCTGGCCCTGGGTGACGCTGAGGCCCGGATCCGCCGGCTCCTCCACCACGGGCTCTTCCACCACGGGCTCCGCCGGCGTCGTCTCAGGGGCGGTTTCGGCCGTGGGCTCGAGTGCTGCCACCTCCGTGGTGGCTGCCGCCGGGGTGGTTTCCTGGAGCGGCTCCGCGGTGGTCTCCTCGACCGGTGCGACAGACGTGGTCTCCGCCGTTGCGCTGACGCTGGCCAAGGGCGCGGCCTGCTCGGTGTCGTCGCCGCCCTTGGGCAGGATGGCGATCAGGCCGATGAGCGCGACCACCGGGATGATGATGCGCTTCTTCGTGTACCAGGGCCGCCGCGCTGCGGCCGTGGTCTGGGTGGCCTGCGCGGCCTGGTCTGCCCACTGCGTCCCGTCCCAGTACCGGGACGAGCCGTCCGGCTGGGTGTACCAGCCGGCTGGATGCTGCTGTGTCATGTTGGTTCCCCCAATGACGATTGATGTGTACGTCATTGACGCTAGAGAGGGGGTCTGACAAAAACTGGGGACCGAAGGAAGATCAGTCGGTGAGTTCGCCGCGCACCAGGGAGTCGCCGGAGTGCGTGGGGGCGTCGTCGAACAGTTCGCGGGAGATGTCGACGATGGTGTAGCCCTCGTCCAACAGTCGCTGCGTCACAGGGAAGCGCTGCTCCCCGTCGGGCTCCAGGATGCCCACCGACACCATCCGCTGAAGGTCTTCGTTGATCAGCCAGACCTCGAAGTAGTCGGCTTCCTTCGCGTCGAACACCGGTGCCTCCACGACAAGGACCAGACCGTCGCCCCCGTCGACCAGGCGGGCGGCGGCAGGCGTGGCGTCGTCGGCGAGGGGGGCGAGTTCTGCGGAGGCCACGGTCACCGGGGCCGCGTCCCGTGACGGGAGCTCCAGCAGTGTGCCGAGGCCGACGCCGACCATGAGGCAGACGGCAGCCGCCAGCACCCAGGGCCATGACCGGGAACGCAGGCCGGACGTGGTGGTGCCGGCGGTGGCCGGTGCGTCGGAGGCCTCGAGGACGCGGGCCCGGAGCCGTGGGGGAGGTGTCGCGGCCAGGCTGGGCGAACCCTGCGCGTCCCTGACCAGCTGCGCGCCCAGGCGGAGATCCGCCACGGCCGAGTTGCAGCGGGGGCACGACGCAAGGTGGGCCGCGTACTGATCCGTTGTGTCATCCTCGGCTAGCGCCAAGGAGAGCAACTGGTCGTTCTCGAGGTGGGTCGTCACGATTGGCTCTCCTTCCAGGCGTCCTTCACGATCAACAAGCCCCGTCGGATGTGGCTCTTCACGGTGCCGACGGGCATCTGCAACCTGTCGGCGATCTCCGCGTGCGTCAGGCCATCGTAGAAGGCCAACTGCAACACTTTCCGCTTCGGATCACCCATGGCGTCCAGTACTGCGGTGACGAGGAGGCGGTCGTCGGCGGGCTGCTCTGTGGTGTCCTCCGTGCTGCTGTAGCGGCGGGCCTCGTCCACGCGACGGTTGTGGCGGGCGCGGGATTCCCAATGGTCCGCCACCCGCCGTCGGGCGATCACCAGCAACCAGGCGGGCAACGCCGTCTCACCGGGAACCAGCGCTGACCTGCTCGACCAAGCGGAGGCGAAGACCTGCTGGGTGACGTCTTCGGCATCCGCATCCGGGGGTGCCACCTTCCGCCGGACGAAGCCGTGGATCAGCGGCGCCCACCGGTCGTACATGGCCGCAAAGGCCTCGCGTGAACCCGCGGCGACATCCCGGCTGAGCATCGCAACGTCATCGGAGTCCACACTGAGAGCCTAGGTCAAGAAACGGGAACTGCGCGGGCGATCACGTTGTTCTGGTACCCGCCACGGTCACGGAGATAGGGGCCGCCGCACGTGACCAGATTGAGGTGGTGCGTCCCGGTGCGGGCGAACAATTGCGCAAGGTCGAGTTCGGCGCGCGGCACGGAGTCAACCGACTCCACGCGGTAGGCATGCTCAACCCCTGTTGCGTCGAGCACGACGATGACCTCACCGGGGGCCAGCCTGCGAAGGTCCGCCAGAGGTCCGATGCCCAGTTCCTTCGAGTCGACGTGGGCCGCGATCACGGTGGCGCCCTGGGTGTCGCCGGGGGCCGGACCGAAGCGGTACCAGCCAGCCTCTGCGGGATCGGGTGGCAGGGCCATCAGGCCGATGTCGTCGACGCCCTGAGGTGAGACCGGCATGTCGATCTTCAGGGAGGGGATCATCATCCGGGTCGGTGACGGCCGGGTGGTGGCAGCCGCGAGTCCTGCCGAACTGGTGCCGACCTGATCAGCCGGTGTGGAGGCAGGCGAGGGGGCTGAGGTCGGCGGGGCGGGGGACTGCGGGGGAGACGTGTCGGGCGCTTCCGATGAAACGGCCGGGGACGGGGACGAGGTCGCGAGGGCCGGCGCGGTGGAGGGCGGGACCCCTTGGGCGACCGGCCCGCCGCAGGCGGTGATCGCCGTGAGAGCGATCACCGCTGCGACTCCGAAGGCGGGGCGCCGTCGGTCAGGGCTCATGATGGTCAGTTGACCAGGGCGCGCCTGCGCACCAGTACCACACCGGTGCCTGCCGCCAGGAGTGCTGCCACGGCGAGGAGGGCGGCGGAGTTGGTGGCGTCCGCAGCAGCGGCCTGTCCACCGGTGCCGCCGGGAACGCCGCCGGGGGCGCTGTGGAGACCGTCGATCACCTGGACGGCGAGCCCCAGGTTGGCGTCTGCCGCACTGCCCCAGGCGTAGACGATGGTGTTGGCGCCCTCAGCGATGTTCACATCCGCCGGGCCGATCGCCACGGTGTCGGTGCCGGTGAGCACCACGTCGGCAGACACGGTGCCGGCCGCGAGGTCGGCCTTCATCTCGTCAGGGTTGGCGAGGTTGCTGAAGGCCACGGTGCCGTTGGCGCGCACGTCGACGGCAGGTGCCGCTGCGGTGTGGCGGACGGTGAGGCGTCCTTCTCCGGCGGCGGTGGCGGAGACGTCGTTGACGAAGGGCGTGAGCATGGGCTTGCCGTCGGCGTCGAGGTGGGCCACGACGGTGATGTTGGCGCCCCCGGGAACGGTGACGTCGTTGGCCTCGATGGCGGCCTCCCCGTCGGCACCGGCACCGGCGGCGGTGACCTTGAGGTCGTAGGAACCGGCCGGCAACTGCACGGCGTCGGTGAGGGTGCCGGGCGCGAAATTGGTCAGAAGGGAATTGCCGTTGGCGTAGACGTCCACCGTGAGGCCGGGCACGCCGTGGAGGATGTGGACGGTTGCTTCGTGCTCGTCTGCGGCTGCCATGTTCGGGGCAACCGCGCAGGCCAGTGCCAGCGGTAGCGCCGCGGCGAAGATTCGTGCTCGCATGATGGATCCTTTCGGTCCGGGCCCTGAGGCCGGCGCAGCGCGGCTTTCGTGCTACTGCCCCCTTAGTCCGCCTGGGACCGGTCCGTGGATGCACCTTGTTCAATGTTTTTTTAAGGTTGGTCTGATCGCTGCCCATGGAGGGGCACCCCGGAGATTAATCCCACACCTTGGTAGTAATATCTCCGGCATGCAAGATATCTCGCTCAGCCCCAAGTCCAGCTGCGGTTGCGGCGGCCACGACGAAGCCCTCCCGGAGCTCGACGCCCGCACCATCCCGCACGCCATCCGTCACGCCGCCATCCACGGCGTCGTCGACTCGTTGCAGCCCGGCACCGCTTTCGTGCTCGTCGCACCGCACGACCCGATCCCGCTCATCGCCCAGATCCAGCAGCGTCACGGGCAGGACGTCGCCGTCAGCTACGTGCAGCAGGGCCCCGACGCCTGGAAGCTCAAGCTCGCGCGCTCCTGATCGTGACAACCTCGGGTACAGCTGACCGGACGTCCCGGGCCACACGGGACATCGGTCAGCGCACGAAGAACTGGCGGGTGGCGATGGTCGCCCTCGCCGGTTTTTCGCTGTTGGCGGGGCTCAACGCCGGGCTGTTGCGGCTCGGCGTCTGGGCGCCCGTTGATTCAGACCGGCTGGCAGACCTCCACGGCCCGGTCATGGTGCTCGGCTTCATGGGGACCCTCATCTCCCTGGAGCGGGCGCAGGCGCTGCGGCAGGCGTGGGCCTATCTCGCCCCCGCGCTCTTCGGCCTGGGGTCGGTCACCCTGCTCGTCGGCGCCCCCATCGGGTTGGGCAAACTCCTCCTCTTCGACGGGGGCCTGGCCTTCCTCGCGCTCACCATCGCGCTGTGGCTGCGGGCCCCGCTCTCGCTGGTGGCCGCACAGGCCTTCGGCGCGCTGTTCGTCGCGCTCTTCACAGGCCTGTGGCTGGTGGCGGAGATCGCCCCGTTGCTGCCGCTGCTCGCCGCCTTCCTCATCATCACCATCGCTTCAGAGCGCGCCGAACTGGCCCAGCTCACCATGGGCCGCCGCGCCATCCCCACCCTGCTCGCCCTCGGCACGCTGATCGGCGGTGGCGCCACCCTCAGCCTGGTCTTCCCCGACACCGGTGCCCGGATCGTCGGCCTCGGCTGCCTGCTCACCGCGCTGTGGCTGTTCCGCGACGACGTGGGCCGCCGCTTCGTGCGCAGCACCGGGCTCCGGCGGTTCAACGCCGCCTCGCTGCTGGCCGGCAACCTGTGGCTCGCCGTCGCCGGCGTCGTGTGGCTCGTCGTCGGCCAGCCCACCTCCAGCGGCACCTACGACGCCGTCATCCACGGGGTCTTCCTGGGCTTCGGGCTGGCCATGATCATGGCGCACGCCCCCATCATCTTCCCGGCCGTCATCGGGCGGCCGCTCCCGTATCGTTCGTCCATGTGGGCCCCGCTCGTCGTGCTCAACGTGGGCATGGTCCTGCGCCTCAGCGGGGGGCTGGCGGGCATCCAACCCCTCTACCGAACCGGAGGCATCCTCACCGTGCTGGCACTCCTGATCTTCGCCGTGACCGTCGTGGTGTCGGTGGTGCGTTCATGAGGGGGCGCCGGTCGCTGCGCGACTTCACCCTGCTGGTCTGGCTGGTCGGCGCCGTCGTCATCGCGCTGGTGCATCGCTGGGTGCCCGAATCCACCTGGCTGATGGTGCACCTCGTCGGGCTCGGCGCCATCACCCACTCGGTCATGGTGTGGAGCGCCCACTTCACCGCAGCCCTGCTCAAGACCCGGCCGGACGACAAAGCCAGGAAGGTCGCCGATGTGCGGTTGGGCCTCCTCGCCGTCGGCGCGCTGGCGGTGTTCGTCGGGGTGCCGACCACGCAGTGGTGGCTGGTGCTCATCGGCGCGGTGGCCGTGTCGACGGCGGTGCTGTGGCACGCCTGGACCCTCATCCGCGACCTGAAGCGCGCGCTCCCCGGGCGC
Source organism: Tessaracoccus zhenghani (assembly GCF_054552775.1). Classification (NCBI taxonomy): domain Bacteria; kingdom Bacillati; phylum Actinomycetota; class Actinomycetes; order Propionibacteriales; family Propionibacteriaceae; genus Tessaracoccus; species Tessaracoccus zhenghani. The sequence goes on from NZ_CM137275.1 coordinate 2,970,214, forward strand.
TTCCGGATCAGCATCCGCTACTACGTGGTGGCCGCGCTCTGCGTGCCGGTAGGAGCCGGCTTCGGCGCCGCGCTCGCCTGGGGTCTGGGCGACCGCTGGCATGCCAACCTCCTCGTCGCCCACACCATGACGATGATCCTGGGCTGGGTGGGCTTGACACTGGTGGGCACCCTCGTCACCTTCTGGCCAACGGTGCTGCGCACCCGGATGGACCACCGCGCGGAGCGCCTCGCCCGCCAGACGCTGCCCATCCTGCTGGGCGGTCTGGCCGTGATCATCGCCGGCTCGTTGACGGGGCTGCGGCCCGTCGCCGCCGTCGGCATCGCGGGATACGCCGTCGGGCTCCTGTGGTTCGGGCGCTGCCTCGTGGCCCCCACCAGAAAGCGGCCCCCGCGCGAGTTCGCCTCCGCGTCGATCCTGGCTGCCTGCGTCTGGGCGTGCGTCGCGCTGGTCGCCACGGCGGTGCACGTGTGGCGCGCCGACGACATCGCGCTCGCCACGGACTACCCGCTGCTCGCCGGCATCTGGGTGGTGGGCTTCCTCCTGCAACTGGTCACCGGTGCGCTGAGCTACCTCCTGCCGTCGGTACTCGGCGGCGGCCCGCGCGTGGTCCGGGCGGGCGCTGCTTACTTCGACCGCTGGGCCACCGCCCGGCTGGTCGTCATCAACGGCGGCCTGCTGCTGTTCCTGCTGCCGCTGCCCAGCTGGGTGAAGGTGACGGTCTCCAGCGCCGTGCTGGTGGCGTTGGCGCTGTTCATCCCGCTGATGGTGCTGGGCATCCGGGCGTCGGTGAAGGAGAAGAGGGCCGCCATGGCCGGCCTCGAACCCTCGCTGCCCGCAGAGCGGCCCAACGCGCTGACCGGCAGCGGCCTGGTGGCCGGCGTCGCCGCGCTGGCCGTCGTGGTTTCGCTCGGGTTCGGAATGGACCCCGGAGCGGCCGGCATCGTCCCCCCGGGCACCACGACGCAGGCGGTGGCGCCCACCGGCGAGACCGTCCGCGTGGCGGTCACCGCGCACGACATGCGCTTCGAACCCGCCAGCATCCAGGTGGACCCGGGCGACCGGGTCATCATCGAGCTCACCAACCTGGACGACACCAACGTGCACGACCTCATGGTGGGCGACGTCCGCAGCCCCCGGCTCGCCGCAGGGGAGACGGCGGAGCTGGACCTGGGCGTGGTCGGGCAGAGCATCGAGGGTTGGTGCACCGTCGTCGGCCACCGGCAGATGGGGATGACGTTCGACGTCGTCGTCGGCGACACCGCTCCCGAGCCGGCCGCCACTCCCGGCGACGGTCACGCGGTCCACCAACCCGCCGCAGGCAACCCCGAGGCGGAGTTGGGCCACATCGTCGACCCCGTCGCGCCGGAGCTGACAGACGAAACCGTCCGCCGCTACGAGTTCCGCGTCACGGAGGAGCCCCTCGAGGTGGCCCCCGGCCTGTGGCAGCGCAGGTGGACGTTCAACGGGCAGAGCGTCGGCCCCACCCTGCGGGGCACGGTGGGCGACACCTTCGAGATCACCCTCATCAACGACGGCACGATGGGCCACTCGATCGATTTCCACGCAGGCGCGGTCGCGCCCGATGCGCCGATGCGGACCATCGCGCCCGGCGAGAGCCTCGTGTACCGCTTCACGGCGGAGCGGGCCGGAGCCTGGCTCTACCACTGCTCCACCATGCCCATGAGCGCCCACATCGCCGCCGGCATGCACGGCACCGTGATCATCGAACCGGAGGAGGGCTGGCCCGCGGTGGACCGTGAATACGTGGTGGTCCAGTCCGAGGTCTTCGCCGACGACGCCGCCACCGCAGACGAGGCCACCGAGATCAACCCGGACCGCGTGCTCGCCGAGCAGCCGGACCGGGTGGTGTTCAACGGCATCGCCAACCAGTACGACCAGCGGCAGTTCGAGGCGAAGGTGGGGGAGAAGGTGCGCTTCTTCGTGGTCGACGCCGGGCCCAACCGGGCGTCGAGCTTCCACATCGTGGGCGGCCAGTTCGACACCGTCTACCGCGAGGGTGGCTACCTGCTGCGCGACGGCGAGGACGCCTTCGGCAACACCGGAGGCGGGGCCCAGGTGTTGGCGCTCCAGCCGGCCGAGGGCGGTTTCGTAGAGATCACCTTCAACGAGGCGGGGCACTACCCGGTGGTCAGCCACATCATGGTCGACGCGGAGCGCGGCGCCCACGGCATCGTCGAGGTCACGGACTGAAGACGCATCCGAACTCCACGCTTTCAGGCTGCCGAGAGCTCCGTGTCGTCGCCCAGCGACTCGCCGGCGACAGCGGGGACGCCGCCCAGGTCCACGAGGAAGCCACCGGGGAACTCCTCCGACAACAGATCAGCCAACCGGCGCGCGGTGCGGGAGCGGGCGTCGCGTTCGGCGTCCGCCGACACCGGCTCCAGCGGGTCCGTGCCGTGCAGCATCGCGCCCAGGTGGTCGTCAAGGATGGGATGGCCGCCGAGCGCGTCCATGTCGCCGAAGACGTCGAGTTCCGCACGCACCACCTCAACGGCCGGCAGGAGCGCCTCGGGGTTCGAGGTCAGCAGGGTGGCGCGGGTGCCCAGGGCGGGGAAGGTGGCCTCGTAGGGGAGCAGCGACATGGTGGTGTCCGTTCTGTTCGTCGGTGAATACAACCAAACCGGAGCTTTCTGTGCACATCCTGTGAGGCGTCTGGCAGGTCGGTGTGACCGGTTCCACTGCCCGATCTGGCCCCACGGGGGCACCTGAAGGTGAGCAATCCGAGGTCGCCGGTTAGGATCGATGCGTTACCTAGGAAGGGAATCGTCGTGTCCGAAGCCGGCCTGCAGGCAGCACGCCAGAAGATGATTGATGCCGGGGTACCCACTCCGGCCATTGAGGTGTTCACGCGCTTCTACCATCTGCTCGAATCCGGTGAGACCGGTGTCATCCGAGAGGACACGATCGAGCCGCTGCTCGACCCGCCGATGCTGACGGACGTGGACATCACCGACGCCGAGGCCCGCGACGCCATCGGCAAGACGGTCATCATCAAGCTCAACGGTGGCCTCGGCACCTCCATGGGCCTCGACAAGGCCAAGACCCTCCTCCCCGTGCGCGACGGGCTCAACTTCCTGGACCTCATCGTCCGCCAGGTGCTCGCCGCCCGCGAGCGCTACGACGCGCGCCTCCCGCTGCTCCTGATGAACTCGTTCCGCACCGACGACGACACCCTGGCGCACCTGAGCCGCTACCCCGAACTCCCCGTCGAGGAACTGCCGCTGAGCTTCGTGCAGAACCAGGAGCCCAAGCTCCGCGCCGACGACCTCACGCCGGTGTCATGGCCCGCAGACCCGTCGCTCGAATGGTGCCCGCCCGGCCACGGCGACCTGTACCCGGCGCTGGAGGGCTCCGGCGTGCTCGACGCGCTGCTCGAGGCCGGCTTCCGCTACGCCTGCGTCTCCAACGGCGACAACCTGGGCGCGGCCCCGAACGCCACCATCGCCGGCTGGTTCGCCAAGTCCGGCGCCCCGTACGCCGCAGAGCTGTGCCGCCGAACCATCAACGACAAGAAGGGCGGCCACCTCGCCGTCCGCAAGGCCGACGGGCAGCTGATCCTGCGCGACACCGCACAGACCGCGCCGGAGGAGATGGACTTCTTCACCGACGAGCACCGCCACCCGTTCTTCCACACCAACAACCTCTGGTTCGACCTGCAGGTACTGAAGGACACCCTCGTCGAGCGCGGCTCGGTGCTGGGGCTGCCCCTCATCCGCAACGAGAAGACGGTGGACCCGACGGATTCGTCGTCGACACCGGTCATCCAGGTGGAGTCAGCCATGGGCGCCGCGATCCAGGTGTTCGAGGGCGCCACCGCCATCTGCGTCGGCCGCGACCGCTTCCTCCCGGTCAAGACCACCAACGAACTGCTGCTGCTCCGCTCGGACGTCTACAACCTGACCGACGAGGGCAAGCTCATCGCCTGCACGGATGCCTCGCCGGAGATCAACCTGGACTCGCGCTACTACAAGACGGTGCAGAAGTTCGCCGAGCGCATCCCGTCGGCGCCGTCGCTGCGCAAAGCCAGGTCGTTCCGTGTGGAGGGCGACTACACCTTCGGGGCCGGCGTCGTCGTCACGGGCGACGTCACCCTGGCGGATCCGGGCGACAGCCGCACGGTCGCGGACGGTGCCCGGCTTGACGGCTGACCCGCTCGCGCGTGCCCTCGCCCTGGCGCTGACGGGGGAGGAACTCCCCGTCGGGTCTGTCGCAACGTTGGCCGAGGAACTGGCCGCACTGGGCTTCACCCCTGAGCGGCTGTCCGCACTCCGCCACGAGGCCCAGGCGGCGGAGCGCGTCTGGCCGTTCCCGGTGCCGCTGGACGTGCGACGCGAGGTGGGCTTCGCTCGCTTCGACGCGGCGTTGGCCACCGGCCGCCAGCAGTTGGGTCTGACCGGTCTGGTCGCGAGCCGGCCTGCGGAGCGGCCCCTGAACCGCGACGAACAACGCCTCGTTCAGGACCGGCCGCCGCACTGGTGAGCCGGGCCGGGACATGGGAAGGGGCGCCTCCGGAAGGAGGCGCCCCTTTCGTGTCCGTCGAGGTCAGAGGGTGCGGGCGCGGATGGCGTCGCGGATCTCCTCGAGCAGTTCCTCGGACTTGGTGATCGTGGGCGCCTCCGCCGCGGAACGGTCGAAGCGCTCCTTGGCCCTGGTGTACGGCAGCACGACGCCGAAGTAGACCACCGCGGCGATGATGACGAACGCCAGCAGCGCGGTCAGGAACGCGCCGACCGAGACGCCGCCCGGCTTGAAGTTCGAGAAGTCCGGGGTGCCGCCCAGGAGGCCCAGCACGTCCATGAACATCGCGGTGAACGACTCGATGACGGTGGCGAACGCGGCGCCGATGACGAATGCGATGGCCAACTCGATGAGGTTGCCACGCATCAGGAATTCTTTGAAGCCCTTCATAGCTCTTCAGACTTTCTGTGTAACCGCCGGAGCGGGGTCTGTCACGACGCGCGACTGTCGCGCCGTCGGACCGTGGTCCGGGATGACTCTAGCGGGGCGCCGGTGCACCGACAACACAGGAGAGCGTCACCCGGAGGCGCCACCCAGCACGATGCGCAGGCCGCCGTCCTGCCCCAGCGCGGCCACCATGGGGGCCTCGGACGTGGGTACGTCCACGAGGATCATCGGCCCGGAAGTGCCTGTTGCAGTGGCCAACGGTGAGCCTCCGGAGGGCGCGGTGGCCAGCACAGCCACGCGTGCGTCGGTGGTGAGGATCTCCACCTCGTCATAGCCCGTGGCGATCAGGGAGATCCGGTCGCCGGGGTTCAGCAGCGAGCGGAGGTTGTCGTCGCGCAGGACGATGGGGACCAGCGACCGGCCGGGTTCTGTGCTGCGGCTGGCGGCCAGCATGCCGGGTTGGAGGACGGTGCCCCCGCCCAGGGAGACTGCGGTGCTGCGACCCACCAGGGCGTCGGCTTCAGTGAGGGCGCCGTCGGGCACGGACTGCGGTGGCAGATGGGTGAGGCCCAGGTCCGAGGCCGTCAGCACGTGGCCCGCCGGCAGATCCGCCGAGATCACGACGGCGGGCTCAGTGGGCCCGTCCGCGGGGGCGAGGGAATTGCCCAACATCAGGACGGCCGCCGCGGCGAGCACTGCGCCCACCGCGCGGCGGTGCCAGGACACCCGTTGGGCGATGAGATCGAGGAGGCGCTTCATGCCTCCACTGTGGCCGGTTGGACCATCGATCCACCGTTATCCACAGGTCTGAGTGCGCGTCAGGCGGACTTGGCCTCGACCTTGGCGGCCGGCTTGGCCTCGGTCTTCGCGGGCTCCGCTGCCTTGGCGGCAGGCTTCGAGGAGCTGCGGTTGTCCGTCTTGTAGAAGCCGGAGCCCTTGAACACGACGCCGACGGCGCTGAACACCTTGCGCAGGCTGCCTTCGCACTCAGGGCAGACGGTGAGCGCGTCGTCGGTGAACTTCTGCACGACCTCGAGGTCGGTGCCACAGTGGGTGCAGCGGTACTGATAGGTGGGCATTGACTTCCTCCGTAGAGACAACCGCCCGCCATGATAGTTCAGCGGTCAACGATGACCCAACCGAGCTCGGTGGCGTAGCCATCCATGGGCACGTCATGGGGAAGCATCGGCACGCTGTCGACGACCTCCTCGGACCTCGCGAGCGCCACCAGCAGGACGTTCGGGCGTCGTCGGCTCAGCGCCCGGTCGTACCAGCCCCCGCCCGTCCCGAGCCGCGATCCGTCGCGCCCGACGGCGAGGCAGGGGAGGAGCACGAGGTCAGCCGCAGCGATGGCCTCCGCGCCCAGCCCCGGGCCTGGCGGGTGCGGGATGGCTCCCCAGCCGGGAACCAGCGCGTCCCAGCCGGGGAAGACCGCCCAGTCGGGTGAGTGGGTGAGCCGCGGCACCAGCACGCTCCAGCCCAGCGCCAGCAGCCCGTCGATGATCGCTCGTGTGCCAGGTTCACCGGGCCGCGACACGTAGACAGCCGCCGTCCCCACCGGCAACTCGTCGACGGCGGCGAGCACGTGCCGGGCCAGCTCCGCGTCCGCGCGGCGCCAGCCCGCCTCCGGGACAGCCCTCCGGGCGGCCGACACGTCCTGGCGCAGCGCGTCCTTCCGGAGCTGTTCGGGCATTGGCATATCGTAAGGGCCATGGCCTGGTTTGGACGCAAGAAAGAGGACCCCGTCGTCGAGGAGATCCCCGAAGAGCCGCGGCTCCCGGAGGCCCCTGCCCTGAACGCCTCAGGGCTGCGCAGCGTCGCAGACCACACCGCCTATCTGCTCGGCCTCGTGGAGCCGCTCGAGCCGTTCGGTACCCCGTTGCTGGAAGCCTGGGACCAGGTGATGTGCGAGGACATCGACTCGATGATCAACGTGCCGCCCAACTCCACCGCCAAGGTGGCCGGGTACGCGGTGCGCGCGGCGGACCTCGTCGACGACCAGGGACACCTGGCCGAGCCCCTGCAGATCGCCGAGGCCACCGTCGAGCGGTTGCCCGAGGGCGCGGCTGTTGTGGTGGCCGCCGGTGACGTGCTGCCGCGCGGCGCCAACGCTGTGCTGCCCGCGACCTTCGCCACGCTGGAGGGCAACCGTGCGCACCTCATCGAGAAGGTCACGGAGGGTGAGTACGTACGCGCCGCCGGCGAGCATCTGAGCGTCGGCACCCGCCTCCTCAGCGAGGGCGAGGTCCTCGACGACCGCGCCATGGGCCTCCTGGCGGGGGCCGGCATCGACAAGGTGATGGTGCGGCCCCGGCCGCGCGTCGTGGTCGTCAGCTCTGGCGAGCATCTCGTGGACCCAGGCGCCACCATGTCGCACGGTGACGCGACGGACGCCAACTCCTACATGATCTCCGCCGCGGCCCGCGCCGCCGGAGCCACGGTGTTCCGCGTGGCCGTGCACTCCAATGACCCCGAAGCGCTCCGCAACGCCATCACGGACCAGCTCATCCGGGCAGATCTGGTCATCTCGACGACCGGTGGGCGCCGCGAGGACTACGAGGCCGTCGTCGATGTCATGAACGATCTCGGCCTGGTGGATTCCGTCGACGTGGCCATGTCGCCGGGCCGCACCCAGACGTTCGGCCTGATCGGCGAGGACAACGAGCGGGTGCCCATGCTGATGCTGCCTGGCAACCCGGTGAGCGCCTATGTGTCGTTCCACGTCTTCGCGCGGCCGCTGATCCGCCGCCTGATGGGCGCGCGCACCGAACACCGGGCCTTCCGCGCCATCACCCGCACCATGCTGCGGTCCATGCACGGCACCATGCACCTCCTGCGGGGCCGGGTGCAGCTCGACGGCAGCATCCGCTACGTCGAACAGGTCTCGCTGCCCCACGCACTGGGGGAGCTGACGGAGTCGAACGCCCTGATCCTGCTCGACGAGTCGCTCGAGTCGGTGAAGGCCGGCCAGGCCGTCAAGGTGTGGTTGTTCGACGAAGAGGACTGAGCCCCGGCGGTCGTCTGCAGCCTGCGCCGCGTACAGGCGCGAACATGAAGAGACACCCTTCCACGCCTGGCGCGTGATGTACGCCAGGTCCGTCAGGTTGTTGAACGCCCAACCGGACTCGCGGGCGAACTGCCCGTTCCTGACGAGCACGCTGGATCCGCGCAATCTCGTTAGAATCAATATCGCGACGCGCCGCGGCCGAGCGGTCGAATTACGCGGATGTTGTTAACGTATGGGCATGCTCGCCGGGATCATCATCGCTGTTGTCGTCTGCGCCGGCCTTGCGTTCGCTCTTCCCTGGGTGAGCGCGCAGCGGCCCTCTGACCTCGAGCTCGAGGGCGACCCCACTGAGCGATTCGCAGACTCCATGCGTATCCTGCGCCGGGACGTGGAGGATTTCGTCGAGGACGAGAACCTCGCCTCGGTGTCCACCCCCTTCACCCGGCGGGCCGAGTTGAACGAACTCCGCCTCATCGCGCGCCAGGCCGCCCGGCGACGCCTCACCGTCGTCGTCGTGCTCCTCGGCGCACTGGTCATCCTCACAGTGCTGGCCGCGTCGAACATCGTCGCGTGGTGGACGCTCTCAGTGCCCGGGGGACTGTTGGTCGCGTTCCTGTGCGTGGCCCGGCTCACCGTCGTCGCGATGCACCGCAGCCTCGACCGTCGGGCAGCGGCCGTCAACGGCGGCTTCGACGAGCACGAGGACACCACCACCATCGACATCGGCCAGCCGGAATCGGAGAGCACCGAGATCTCCATCGAGCTCACCATGCCCACCACGATGGGTGCGTTGTGGGATCCCATTCCCGTGACGCCGGCCACCTACGTGTCGCAGCCGCTGCTGCCGCGCACCGTGCGAACCATCGACCTGTCCGCGCCCGTTGCGGCCACCTCGCCCCTGGTGCCGACGGCGGACAACCCCGCTGCCCCGGTCGAAGAGGGCGAGGCGACGATCACGGCGTCGGGCGGCGCGGCGAACATCGCCGAGTTCCGCCCCCGCGCGGTCGGCGAGTGACGCTGGTCACGGGCGAGATCGCCTCAGGTACCCCAACTTGGAGCGATTCCTCACGCGGTGCTAGAGTTGTCGATGCTCTGGGGCTATGGCGCAGTTGGTAGCGCGTCTCGTTCGCAATGAGAAGGCCGGGGGTTCGAATCCCCCTAGCTCCACCAGACAAATGCCCCGCTCCGGCGGGGCATTCTGCTTCTCCGGGACGATGCTCGAAATTCGCAGGGAGCTATCTGCCACATCGCCCTCTGTAGCGCCGATGTGGTAGAAATCTCCCTCCTATTTCTGGAGACTCAACCCTGGTCGGCGAGTAGTTCGACTTCCGCCGTGGCGCTCTGCTTGATCGTGCGGCCGACGGAGCACAGTCGGTCGACTGCCTTCACCGCACGCTCCACCAGCGCCGTCTGCTTCTCGGTGTCGATCTCCGACATGTCCACCACAACTGTGCTGCGGATCGCGGAGTAGCGGTTCTCGCCTCGCACCCCGTCACCTTCGACGGAGAACGTCGCGTCGAAATCCAGCCCCAGCTTGCTGGAGAGGACGTGGTCTGCGGACAGCGCGGCGCAGGAGGCGGACGCGATCTGCAGCAACTCGCCGGGAGTGAAGGCCGCCTCTGCGTCCGGTCCGCCGATGCGCACCTCGGCGCCGCGGTCGTTGCGAGCCACGTACACGGCCCGCTCCACCCTCTCTGCGGTCAGCCTTCGGGGCGGTGTCCCACCGATGTCGGCCTCGGGACGCTCAGGATCGTCGGTCATGGCGTCAGTCTGCCACGGGACGATGTCCCACCCGATGGGCCTGGATGTGGTTTCAGTCCAGGCACAGCCCGCCGCGACAACCTGGCCTGCTGCGGCAAGGGGATGAAGCCCACCATCGCCGCCGCGCTGCGGCCCTGCAGGTTGAGAGCAGTTCGAGCTGCCGGAGCGTGACGCTGGCCACGATCATCAAACGGCATCCGCACCCGAGCAGCGCGATGGCGAACACCACCACCACTGCATGCTGCACCGTCAGCGCCGCGAAGGACGACACGAACAGGGCCAAGCCGCCCATCATCAGCCGGTCGTAGCCCCACCGGAGGAGCATGCCTTCCGGCGGGGATCAGTGCGACCCGCCGGCCTGCCGCGGCCGCACGTCCTTGAACTCGCGCAGGTGGTAGCCGAGACTCGAATCACCGAACGTCTCGGCGTGAGTCACGGACGCCAGCACGACGGTGTGGTCACCGCCCGGCACGAACTGCAGGTGGTCACACCGCAGCCACGACACCGCCCCGTCGATGCAGGGGAGGCCGTGGTCCTCGCGCCACTCGAGATCGGTGAACCGTTCGGTGGGCTCCCTGCGCGCGAAGCGCAGACCCACGTCGGCCTGGTCCCCGGCCAGCACGTTCACGCCCACCCGGCCGGCGGCGCGGATGCGTTCGATCATCCCGCCCCGGTTGTCCAGGGCGAAGAAGACCATGGGGGGATCCACGGAGAGGGAGGCGAACGCCGAGACCGTGGTGCCGGTGGGGGTGCCGTCGACGGTGGTGGTGATGACGGTCACCGGGGCCGGAACGCGAGCCATGGCCTCGCGGAAGCTCACCTCAAGTTCTCTCACGCGCACCACGGTAGTCGCTCCGCGCCGACTGACCGTTGCCTCGACCCGGGGACGCCTCAGGAGTGCTCAGTGCTCGTCAGCGGTGTACATCCCGGGGGTGTCGTACTGCAGCGTGGCGCCGTCGGCCTCGTCGCGCATCTTGCGCGGCGCGATGGCGCGGGCCAGATGGTAGATGCCGATGGTCACGATGGTGCCCAGCGCGATGCCGCCCAGCTCGAAGTCGCCACCGAGGGGCACCTTCACGTCGCCCACGCCGATGATGATGCCGGCCGCGGCGGGGATCAGGTTGAGGGGGTTGCCGAAGTCGACGTTGTTCTCTTTCCAGATCTTCGCGCCGAGCAGGCCGATCATGCCGTACAGCACGACGGTGATGCCGCCGAGGACGGCGGACGGGGTGGCGGAGATCACGGCGCCGAAGATGGGGGAGAAGCCGAACAGGATGGCCACGATGGCGGCGACCACGTAGGCCGCCGTCGAATAGACGCGCGAGGCGGCCATCACGCCGATGTTCTCCGCGTAGGTGGTGGTGGGGCCGGCGCCCACGGCGGTGGCGAGCATCGACGCGGCGCCGTCCGCCGCGATGGCGCGGCCCATGAGCGGATCGAGATCCTCCTTGGTCATCTCCGCGACGGCCTTCACGTGGCCGGTGTTCTCCGCGATCAGGGCGATGACGACGGGGATGGCGATGATGATCGCGCCCAGCGAGAACTGCGGCAGGTGCAGGCCCACCACGTTGGCGGTGGAGCCGAACTCCCAGTTGGCCAGGTCCGTCACCGGGGGCAGACCGAACCAGTCGGCCTCCTTGACGGCGCTCCAGTCGACGCGGAGCTGTTCGGTGACCGTGCCGTCGGCGCCCTCCTTCTGCAGCGGACCGAACGCGAGGTCGGCCAGCCAGCTGACCACATAGCCGATGACCAGCGACAGGAAGATGGCGATGCGGCCCCAGAAGCCGCGCAGGCCGATGGACAGCCCCACGACGATGAGCATGACCACGAAGGCCAGCCAGGGGTCGACGGGCCAGTACACGCCGGCGACCACCGGTGCGAGGTTGAAGCCGATCAGCATGACGACGGCGCCGGTCACCACGGGCGGCAGCGCCTTGTGGATCACGCGGGCGCCGGCGAAGTGGATGATGAGGCCAGCCATGAACAGCAGGAGGCCGACGACGAACAGCGCGCCGGTCAGCGTCGCGGGGTTGCCGCCCGCCGCGTAGATGGCCGTGGCGACCCCGACGAAGGAGGCCGACGAGCCGAGGTAGCTCGGCACGCGGTGCTTGACCACGAACAGGAACAGCAGGGTGGCGATGCCCGACATCATCACCGCGAGCTGCGGGTTGAGGCCCATCAACAGGGGGAATACGAAGGTGGCGCCGAACATGGCCACGACGTGCTGGGCGCCCAGCCCGATGGTGCGTCCCCAGCCCAGGCGTTCGGTGGGCTTGACCACCGCGTCGGGGAGGAGGACTCCGTTATTGTGCAGCTTCCACATGCGGTCGCTTCCTTTCGTCGGCGTGATGTTACTCGGAGCGCCCCTCGGGTGGCATCTCCGGGTGTCCTAATGGGCGGCCATGTTGCGTGTGCGTCCCGGTGCCGCGCGCGGCGATGGATACTGTGGGGTCATGGCGCATGACGTGGTGGTCCTCGGCGCGACGGTGGCAGGTCTCACCGTCGCACGGCTACTCGCGTCCGAGGGCTTCGGCGTGGTGGTGCTCGACCCGAACGACGAGGGGGTCAGCGCAGCCACCGGCCACGGTGTCGCCGCCATCGGCCACGCCTCCACCGTCGCCACCATGGCCCACTTCTACGGACTGGCGGCCGCACGCGAACACACCCGCCGCAACATCGCAGGCCTCGCGCAGATCAGGGAGGTCTACCCGGACGCGCAACCCATGATGCTCCGCGACCGGTCGCTGCCCGGCGGAGACGAGGCGGAGACGCTGCAGCTCGCAGAGCTGTACCGCGGGGAGGGCGGCGAGGCCGACGTGCTGGTCGCGCCGGACTCGATCAGCCTCATGACGCAGGCGTTGGTCGTCGACCCCGTCGCCTACGCCGCCGAACTGCGCGCGGCAGCCGTGCGGGCGGGCGCCAACGTCGTCCACGGCGTCACCGTGACGCACCTGACGCGGCGCGAGGGCGCCACGCGGATCTACTTCCGCAACAACATGGCGTGGCTGCACGACGTGGGGCACGTGACCGGCATGGCCGTGATCGACACCCTCGGCGTCAGCCCGTGGGGCAGGGTGGCGCGGATCGGCCCCGCCGAGTGGGTGCCCGTCGTGCGGTGCCGCCCGGCCGCGCCGCTCACCGAGGTGTCGCTGTACGCCCGCCCCGAGGTGTGGATGGTGCGCCCCACTGGCGACACCGCGCTGCTGCTGGGCCAGAAGACAGCCCTCGGCGGGGTGGAGCACGCCGCGGAGGCGCTCGGGGCGTGGGCCGTCGAACACCTCGACGCCACTGAGATCGAGCACAGCCGCTTGGCGATCGACCCCAGCGACCACGGTCGCCCCGTCGTCGGCGCCTCCGCCATCCCGGGCGGGTTCTATGCGCGCGGCAACGGTCGCGGCGAACTGATGAACGGGACGGCGAGCGGCCACTACCTGGCCAGGTTGCTGGCCGGGCACCAGCGCAGCGACAACGCGCTGCCACCCATCAGCAAGATCCGCGCCCTCGGGTGGCGGATGCTGCGCAGCCTCTGACCCCTGCCCTGCCGTCAACCGGCACACCGGGCCGTGAACGACCGAAACCCCTGGGCTTCCAAGCTTCCGCTTGAACACCCCGGGGGTTTCGCACCGCCGCGACGTCGTCGCCGGGTCCGGCTCAGCCGGCGTTGGTGTTGAACAGCACGATGTTCTTGAACACCCACTGGTTCTGCTGGCTGAAGGTGTAGCCCCAGCGGGCTTCGCCGCGGACGCGTAGACCGTCGTCCAGGTGTAAGACCGGCACGCCCCGCGGCCGGTGGCCGCGGTGTCGCACTCGGTCTTCCACTGGCGCCCGGCCGAGGTGAACACAGCCCGTTCGTGGTCGAGCCCACGGCCGCGGCGCGAATATTCATCGGGGTCCCGTGCGACGGGAACAAGATCGGTCAGTGCTCAGGCTGGTGCGGGGCTTGTGACCGGTCGGTCAGACCCAGGTGTTGCCCAGCCACATCCGCGCCCACCAACTGCTCCTGCTGACCAGTTCGGCAGTGAGCACCGGATAGAGGTAGGCGAAGTTGACGATTACCAGCGCGACGATCAGCCCCGCGACGATGGCCCGCACCCGCCTCTTCGGATGCTCCGGTGGCCCGAGGATCTTGCCGATCGCCATCGCCAGGGCGATGGAGCTGAACGGGATCATCATGATCGCGTAGAAGAAGAAGATGGGCCGGTCCGCGTACTGGAACCAGGGCAGCCAGGCCGCGCCCAGCGCGAGCACCGGCACCGCGAAGCGCCAGTCGCGCTTGATGATCCACCAGTAGAGACCCGCCAGCAGTGCGAGGGCCGCGGCCCACCACAGGACCGGGGTGCCCATGCCGGAGATGATCCGCATGCACGTGTCGCCCACCGCCTCGCAGCCCTGGGTGCCGGGCTGGATGTCGTTCTCGGCCTCGATGCCGATGGGGCGCAGCATGAGGATCCAGCTGGCCGGATGCGACTGGTACGTGTGCGTCGTCTCCGTCATCATCTTGTCGCTGGTGTGGAACTCGTAGGCCTGGTGGTGGTACCACATGAGCGAGCCGAGGGCCTTGCCGAAGAACTTCACGAGGGGGTGGTCCGGATTGCCCTCTCCCCAGTCACGGCTGTAGCCCCCAGAGGTGCTGAGCCAGCCCCACCAGGTCGCGATGTACACGGGCACCGCCACGACGACCAGTTGGACGAACGCGGCGGGGGCGTCGATCACGAGTGAGAGCCACTTCCGGTGACGGGCACCGGCCAGCTGCCTGGCCCCGAGATCCCAGACCACGGTCACGATCCCGAAGACGGCGAGCACGTAGATGGAGTTCCACTTCACCGCGCAGGAGAGGCCGAACAGGACGCCCGCGGCGATGCGCCAGGGGCGAAGGAGCATGAGCGGACCGAACTGGCCGCCCAGGTCGTCGAGGTTGTTCTTCCTCAGGTGGTGCGCGAGGCGGTGCCGGAACCAGTCGCGGTCCGCCACCAGGGCGGCGATGGCCGCGACGGCGAGGGTGGCCTGGAAGATATCCAGCAGCGCCAGCCGGCTCATCACAAAGGCGAGGCCGTCGAACGTCAGCAGCAGGCCGGCGACCGCGCCGATGAGCGTGGAGCGCGACACCCGGCGGGCGAGCCGGATGGTGAGGAACACCAGCAGCGTGCCGAAGATGAGCGCCATGAACCGCCAGCCGAACGGGTTCATCCCGAACATGGTCTCGCCGAGGCCGATCAGGATCTTGCCCAGCGGAGGGTGGACGACGAACGCGGCCGTGTCCTCCATGCCGCTGAGGTCGCCCTTGAGGAGGAGGTCGTTGGCGCCGTCGGCCCAGTTGCGCTCGTAGCCGGACTGCATGATGGCCCAGCCGTCCTTGGCGTAGTAGGTCTCGTCGAACAGCACCTTGTGGGGGAAGCCGATGTTGTAGAACCGCAGCGCGAAGGCCATGAGGGTGATGGAGATCGTCACGATCCAGCCGACGGTCCGGTCACGGAGTTTGCCGTCGTCGAGCGCCGTCAAGGTCGTTTGCACACAGGCATCATAGGCTCTACCCATGCATGACCCGAGCGATGGAACACTGATCCTGGCAGCCACACCGATCGGTTCGTCCGACGACGCCAGTCAGAAGTTGCGCGACGCTCTGACCTCGGCAGATCTCATCGCCGCGGAGGACACCCGCCGTTTCCTGACGTTGGCCAGGCGCCTCGGCATCACGCCGAAGGCGCGGGTGGTGAGCTACTTCGAGGGCAACGAGGCCAGCCGCACGCGCGAACTGGTGGAGGCGGTGGGCTCCGGGCAGCGCGTGGTGCTCGTGACCGACGCGGGCATGCCCTCGGTGAGCGACCCGGGGTACCGCGTCGTGACCGCCTGCATCGACGAGGGCCTGCGCGTGACGGCAGTGCCCGGTCCGTCGGCGGTGCTGACCGCGCTGGCGGTCTCCGGGCTGAAGGTGGACCGGTTCTGTTTCGAGGGGTTCCTACCACGCAAGGCGGGTGAGCGCCGGCGGCGGTTGGCCGCCCTCGCCACGGAGGAACGGACGATGGTCTTCTTCGAGGCCCCGCACCGGCTCCAGGAGTTCCTGACCGACGCCGCCACTGAGTTGGGCGAGGGGCGGCGCGGTGCGATCTGCCGCGAACTCACCAAGCCGTACGAGGAGATCATCAGGGGGCCGCTCTCGGAGCTGGCGCAATGGGCCGCCGGCGAGGTGCGCGGTGAGGTCACCGTCGTCATCGGTGGCGCCGAGCCGCAGGAGACCTCGGCCGACGATGCGCTGGCGCTGGTTCGGCAGGCCATGGCCGGTGGTGCGAAACTGTCTGCGGCGGTGGCCGATGTCGCCAAGATCACCGGCACCAGCCGGAAGGCTTTGTACGCGGCCGCGCTGGCCGACAAGGAGAAGTGATGAGCGTCATCGACGAACTGGGGCTGCCCCCGCTGCCGGAGTCGTTGCCGCACGCGGTGATCGACAACCACACGCACCTCACCTCGACGGAGGAGTACTCGGGCCTGAAGGTTGCGGACAACCTTCGTCTGGCCGCCGGGGTCGGGGTGACGAGGGTGATCGAGGTCGGCTGCGACGTGCCGAGTGCCCGGGCCGCCGTCGCCCTGATGGAGGCAGACCCACAGGTGCGCGCCGCGGTGGCGCTGCACCCCAACGACGCTGCCCGTACGTTCCTGAAGCACGGGGAGTCGCGGCTGGACGGAGACCTGGCGGTCATCGAGGAGTTGTGTGCGCATCCGGGTGTCGTGGCCGTGGGGGAGACGGGGCTGGACTACTTCCGCACGCGGGAGGCTGAGGGTCGCCGGGTGCAGGAAGTCGCGTTTCGGCGCCACATCCAGTGGGCAAGGCACCTGGGCAAGACGCTGATGATCCACGACCGTGACGCCCACGACGACATCCTGCGGGTGCTGGACGACGAGGGCGCGCCGGAGCGGTTCGTGATGCACTGCTTCTCCGGCGACGCAGATTTCGCTGCCCGGTGCCTAGAGAGGGGCGCCTGGCTGTCGTTCCCCGGTGTGGTCACGTTCGGCTCGGCGGAGTCGCTGCGCGAAGCCGCGCTCGCCACGCCGGCTGACCGGATCCTGGTGGAGACCGACGCCCCCTACCTCACACCCAAGCCGCAGCGTGGCAAGGCCAACGCGCCCTACCTGCTGCCGCACACCGTCCGGTTCCTGGCCGAGCTGCTCGAGGTGGACCTCGCGGAGTTCTGTGACCAGTTGACCGCCAACACGTTCGCCGCATACGGCGGGAGGTGGGGAGATGCCTGAGACCGGACTGCTGGACCCGTCGTCGGTCCGCAAGATCGCCGCGGAACTGGACCTGCGCCCCACCAAGCAGCGCGGCCAGAACTTCGTGATCGACCCCAACACGGTGCGCCGCATCGTCGACATCGCCGAGGTGCAGGCCGACGACGTGGTGCTCGAGATCGGGCCCGGCCTGGGTTCGCTGACGTTGGGCCTCCTGGAGCGCGGCGCCACCGTCGTGGCCGTGGAGATCGAGCAGCGGCTTGCGCGGCGGCTGGAGCAGACCGTTCGCGAGCGGATGGGCGGTGACGCGGCGGGGCGGCTGCATGTCGTCGAGGCCGACGCCCTCCAGGTGGAGCAGTTGCCGCTGGCGCCCACCGCGCTGGTGGCGAACCTGCCCTACAACGTGTCGGTGCCCGTGTTGCTGCGGATGTTCGAGTTGTTCCCGGACTGGACGCGTGGCCTGGTCATGGTGCAGTTGGAGGTGGCGGACCGGCTGGTGGCGCCACCCGGCTCCAAGGTGTACGGCGTGCCCAGCGCCAAGGCCGCCTGGTACGCCGAGACCGCGCGGGTGGGCACGGTGCCGCCGAAGGTCTTCTGGCCGGTGCCCAATGTCGACTCGGGGCTGGTGCGGATCAGGCGCCGCCCCGCACCGGAGACGACGTCGACCCGCGCGCAGGTGTTCGAGGTGGTCGACGCGGCGTTCGCCCAGCGTCGCAAGATGTTGCGGGCCGCGCTCTCCGGGATGGCCGGCTCCTCGTCGGCGGCGTCCGCCGCGATCGAGGCCGCCGGGCTCGACCCGCAGCTGCGCGGGGAAATGCTTGACATCGAGGCATTTGCGCGCATCGCCGAGCGACTTCTGGGGTAGGTTCATGCCGTGAGTAACACGGTGCGGGTGCGCGTGCCTGCGAAGGTGAATCTCGCTCTGAGGGTCGGTGGGACCGACGCCCAGGGCTATCACCGGTTGGCAACCGTTTTTCAGGCCGTGTCGCTGGGCGACGAGGTCGCCGCTGAAGAAGCCGGAGCCGGTCAGTTCAGCCTCGCGTTCCACGGCGAAGGCGCCGCATTCCTGCCCGTGGACGACACGAACCTCGCCATCCGGGCCGCGCAGCTGCTGGCCCGGCACGTCGGGCGCGACGACCTGGGCGTCTCGTTGATCATCCGCAAGCGGATCCCTGTCGCGGGGGGCATGGCCGGCGGTTCAGCCGACGCCGCCGCTGTGCTCGTGGCGTGTTCCGCGTTGTGGGAGTTGGGGCTCTCCCGAGAGGAGCTCCACGCGCTGGCCGCGGAACTGGGTTCCGACGTGCCGTTCCTGCTGCTTGGCGGCACCGCGATCGGCACCGGCCGCGGGGAACAGCTGGCCCCCCTGATGACCGAGGGCACCTACCACTGGACGTTCGCGCTGTCGCACACCGGCCTGTCGACCCCCGCCGTGTTCAGGGAGTTCGACCGTGTCAGCACGCCGAACGCAACAGACGTCCCGCACGACCTGGTGGAGGCGCTCCGCGCCGGTGACCTCCCCGCTGTGGGGGCCGCGCTGTCCAATGACCTGGAGGAAGCTGCCATCGCGCTGCAGCCCACCCTCGCCCACACGCTGCGGTTGGGCCGCGACGCGGGCGCGCTCGGCGCGATCGTCAGCGGTTCGGGCCCCACGTGCGCCTTCCTGGCGGGGTCGGAGGCCCACAGCCACGAGATCGCCGAGGCGTTGGCCGTGTTCAGCGGCGTCCGTGCCGTCCGGCGTGCCTACGGCCCGGTCTCCGGAGCGCAGGTGATGCCGTGAGTGACGAGGTCGACGGCGTCGTCGCCGCCTGGGAACGGGTGCGCCCGGATCTGCAACTCGCTCCGCTGCAGGTGTGGTCGCGGATCGACCGCCTCGCCGGCACCTTGGCGGTCCAGCGCAAGGCGGCGTTCGCCCGCCACGAGATCGAGGGCTGGGAGTTCGACGTGCTCGCGGCGCTCCGCCGCGCCGGCAGCCCCTACCAGATGACGCCGGGGCAACTCCTCAAGGAGACCCACGTCACGTCGGGCACGATGACCAACCGCGTGGACCGGCTGGTGAGTAGGGGAGCGGTGACCCGCGAGCCTGATCCCCACGACGGCCGGGGCGTGCTGGTGTCGCTGACGGAGTACGGGCTGACGCTGGTGGACGCGGCGATGGCCACGCTGATCGAACTCGAGGTGGACCTGCTGGAGCAGTGGAACCAGGCCGACCAGGACCGGCTGGCCAACTACTTGCGGCGCCTGCTCCTGGGTTCTTCCTGAGGCCCGTCCTCCACTGCAATCTTGTCGCGTCGCTTGTCGATGGTCTCCATGATCAGCTTCGGGTCCGGTTTGAGGTGCGCCATCCCGTTCCAGGCCAGGTTGATCAGATGCCGGGCCACGATCTCGCGGGACGGCTCACGGCTGTCCAGCCACTGTTGACCCGTCTGCGCCACCAGCCCGACGAGGGCCTGTGCGTAGAGGCCGGCGAACTGGGGGTCGTGGCCGGTGCGGCTGAACTCCGACGCGAGGATGTCTTCCACCTGCACCGCGATGTCGCTGAGGATCGACGCGAACGAGCCGCCGGTCTGGCCGGCGGTGTGGACCGACGACGGGTCGCGCGACAGGATGCGGAAACCGTCGGGCCGGTTCTCGATGTAGTCCAGCAGTGCCATCGCGCCTCGCTCGAGCAACTCGCGTGACCTTGCGCGGGGGGTGGTGAGGGCGTTGCGGATGGCGTTGTGGAGCGTCTGGGTCTCGCGGTCCACGACGACGGCGTAGGCGCCTTCCTTGCCGCCGAAGTGTTCATAGACCACCGGCTTGGACACACCGGCCCTGGCCGCGATCTCCTCGACCGCGGTTCCCTCGTAGCCGCGTTCGGCGAACAGTTCGCGGGAGATCTCGATCAACTGCTCCCTGCGTTGGACCGCCGTCATGCGCGTCCGCGAGCGGCGGGCACGGTTGGGCGCAGCGGGAGTGGTCACCCCTCCAGTCTGGCCCATCGCTCAGACGGGCGCCAACCATCAGATATCTGCGGGCGACAACGCGCTGCGTCCGAGCGGGCGCCGGAGTCGCTGGATCGATCACGCCCGGGCGAGCCAGCACCCCTTGATGTGGTCATCCACGTGCCCGATCGCCTGCATGAGTGCGTACATCGTGGTGGGGCCGACGAAGCGGAATCCGCGCCGGCGCAATTCCTTGCTCAGCGCCACCGACTCGTCGGTGCTGGCCGGCACGTCGAACCCCGTCAGGGGTGCCCGCTCCCGCGGCTCCGGCGCGTACTCCGCGATCAGGTCCGCCAGGCGTTCGCCGTCCTCGTGCATCTTGTTGAGCGCCCGGGCGTTGCCGATGGTGGCGAGGATCTTCAGACGGTTACGGATGATGCCCGGGTTGGCCATGAGCTCCTCCACGTCGTCCTCGGTGAATTCAGCGACGACGGCGGGATCGAAGCCCGCGAACGCCTCACGGAAGGTGTCCCGCTTGCGCAGGACCGTCAGCCAGCTCAGGCCGGCCTGGAAGCCTTCGAGGCAGACCCGTTCGAGCAGCTCGCGTTCGTCGTCGGAATGTTCGAGAGGGTGGCCCCACTCGTCGTCGTGGTAGGCCTGATACAACGGGTCATCGGCGCCGAAGCAACGCACCTTGTCCATCTGGATTCTCCTTCGTGGCAGGAACAAGTCTCCCCTCCACTGTGGCCGGTGCGCCAGCCGATTTTCGATGGCTCTGGCTCCTGTGGATAACGGGGCTGTCGCCTTGATAGACTCTCGGGAGCCTCAGACGAGGTTGATCCCCGGTTGGTCTTTCGGTAGGGCCCGCCTGACTTTGAATCAGGATTAGCGAAGCAGGTTCGACTCCTGCCCGGGGAGCCGCAAAGGAGCTTGACAAGGCAAAATCCCCGCTGGCTCCGACGAGGCGGGTCCGAGCGTTCTCACAGGTAGCGGCCCCGGCGATGCTCGAGGGCCTCCAACTCGGACTCAGGCAGCTCGAGGGATTCCACCACAGCCCGCACGAGCAGCCCCCACCCGGCATGCCCCGGATCCGCGTCGACGAGTCGCACGCCGGCCCAGGCCGCAGCGTGGACCAGGCGGGGGCCGTGGGCGTCGTCGCTCCACTCTCCGGTGCGGAAGGGCCCGCCAGGTGACGGTGCCACCCGGGCGAACACGTCGGAGAGCCAGCCCTGCCCCTGGCGCAGCACGTTGACAGTGGCCAGCTCAGTCCTTCGGAACAGATCCCACCAGTCGCTGTCCTCGTCCACGAGCGCCACCAGTTCAGCGGGCTCCCCGTCGGCCACCAGTACCGACGAGATGGTCCATCCGTCGCGGGTGGTGCCTTCGGCGCTGGTCCAGATCGTGACCGGGGAGGGCATCAGGCCGCGGAGCCTGCGAACCGGGTCGCGCCGGTCTCGCGGTGGCAGGAACGGATGGTCACTGTGGATCGACATGGTTCCAGTGTTCCCCATGGGGCGGGGCCGGCCGCTGATGCCGGGCACGCCAGCGCGGCCTCGCCAGATCCCGAGCCCGCCTACAAGACGCCAAGCCACCTACCCCTTGCCGCCTAGAAAAACACCACGCCATGGGACTCGACCGGGAGCTTTCGGGCGCGTGCGGAGGAGCCGCCCGCACCAGTGCTAGAGAGTTGGCGGAGGGGCCGTCGAAGCGCGCACCACGAGACGGGCCGGGACAAGATCGACCCCAGGGGGGATCCTCTCTCCCTCGATGCGCCGGATGAGCATCTCCACGCTCCTTCGCCCCACTTCATCGAAGTTCTGGTGAACCGTCGTCAGGGGGACAGGGAAGTTGGCGGCGAGAGCGATGTCATCGAACCCCACCACGGAAACATCGTGCGGAATCCTGATTCCCCGTTCGCCGAGTGCGCGCATGAGGCCCAAGGCCATCTCATCGTTGGCCACGAACACGGCCGTCGCCACCCCCTCGTCAGCGATGTGGACACCGGCCCGGTAACCGGATTCGGCCGACCAATCTCCGCGAATCGGTTCGGGCACGGGCCTGCCGTGCGACCGCAAGTACTCCCTCCAGGCGTCTGTACGGCCGGCGGCGGAGAAGGAGTCCTCCGGTCCAGCCACGTGGTGCACCGTGATGTGTCCGAGGCCCAGAAGATGTTCCATGACCGCCCTGGTCCCATCGGCCTGGTCGGAGTCCACCACCGGGAATCGGTAGGCGGCGTTGGAATCGACGATGACGAGCCGCTCGTACGGGAGTTCCGTCAGGTGAAGTTCCTCGGCGGTCTCGATCTCGAGCAAGAGGATAGCGCCGTCCACGGGAGCCACGGACATGCGGTGGAAGACGTTCCCCAAACTCGCGTCGCTCGGAGCGTCCACGGTCATGAGCATCATCGAGTAGCCGCGCTCGTTGGCTGCCGAGACGATTCCCTCCAACGTCCTGTGGTTGCCGGTGGTCGCGAGACCTGACAGCACCACCCCCAATGACTTGAAGGAGCCCCGCTTCAGCGCTCGGGCTGCCGAGTTGGGACGGTACTTGAGGTCGGACATGGCTGCGAGCACCTTCCTCCGTGTCTCGTCCACGACGCTCGGGTGACCGTTGGCGACGCGAGAAACCGTTTGAGGAGAGACGCCGGCGTACCGAGCCACGTCTGCCATGGAGACCGCATTCTTCGACATGGGGCCAGTCAACCACAGGTTGCCCCAGCAATAATTGCGCAATCATTTCCTGTCGTGCATACTCTTGAGCAGCGCAATGGTTGCGCAAACATTTGCTGGAGGCAGCTGTGGCATTCGAGGTGGCCGACGACGGCTTCCGCTTGGACGGGCAACCCTTTCGAGTTCTATCCGGCTCGTTGCACTACTTCCGTGTCCATCCCGACCATTGGGCGGACCGCATCATCAAGGCGCGCCAGCTCGGCCTCAACACCATCGACACCTATGTCCCCTGGAACTTCCACTCGGAACGGGAGGGAGAGTTCCGGCTCGATGGATGGCGAGACCTGGGAGGCTTCCTCGATCTCGTTGCGGAGCACGGGCTCAACGTCATCGTGCGGCCGGGTCCCTACATCTGCGCCGAGTGGCGCAACGCCGGGTTGCCCACTTGGCTCACGGCGAAGAAGGGGATCAGGGTGCGTACCTCCGACCCCCAGTACATGGAGGCGACCGCAGCGTTCTACGCCCAGGCGCTGCCACTCGTTGCCGACAGGCAGGTGACCCGCGGCGGCAACGTGCTGATGGTGCAGGTCGAGAACGAGTACGGTGCCTTCGGCGACGACAAGGACTACCTGCGTAGCCTCGTCGGACTCATCCGTGCACAGGGGATCGACGTGCCGCTGTTCACCTGCGACCAGGCCAATGACGAGATGCTCTCCCGGGGTGGCCTGCCCGAACTCCTCCGCACTGGGACCTTCGGTTCACGTTCGAAGGAACGCCTCGAAATCCTACGGAGGCACCAGCCCACGGGGCCGTTGATGTGCGCCGAATTCTGGAATGGGTGGTTCGACAGCTGGGGCGGCCACCACCACACGACGGTTGCCGCTGACAGCGCCGCCGAGTTGGACCAGCTCCTCGCAGCCGGCGGCTCCGTCAACCTCTACATGCTGCACGGTGGCACGAACTTCGCCCTGACCAATGGTGCCAATGACAAGGGTGTCTATGTCCCCATCGCAACGTCGTACGACTACGACGCGCCGCTTCGCGAGGACGGCACTCCCAGCCCCAAGTACTTCGAGCTCCGCGAGGTGCTGAGCCGGTACACAACTGTTCCCGACGAGACTCCGTCCGGATTCGAGCCAGCACCGTCCTTCTCCGTTCCCCTGCAGCAGGTCGCGGTCTCGATGGAGGAAGTGCTGACCGGTCCCGTGGAATTCCACGACGTACCGGACATGGACGAAGTTGCACCGGACGCGAGATTCAGTGTTTACACCGCCGAGATCCAACCCGATGACGGCGTCGTGGTGTTTCGGGAAGTGCGAGACCGGGTCATCTGCCTGTTCAACGGTCGAAGGATAGCCACGCTGCAGCGAAGCCAGCACGAGCGAGCAGTCGTACTCCCCGACGGGGAAGCAGGCACGCTGCAACTGATCGTCGAAGACTTGGGGCGCGTCAATTATGGGTCGTGCATCGGCGAGGCCAAGGGGCTCATCGGGCCTGCCGTCACTCAGGTGCGGACGGTCACCGGTTGGAAGGTCGAGGTCCTGGACCACGAGCGGCTGCGCCTACAGGCCTTGTCGCAGACGGCGCGCCCCCTGCCCGAAGAGTCGCCCGTTCGTGGGCTCACCCTGATGACCGGTAGTTTCACTGCGCCGGCTGGCTCCGATCTGTTCTTGGACACTTCACAGTTCGGGACCGGTCTGGTGTGGGTCAACGACCTCCTCCTGGGGCGCTACTGGTCTGCAGGCCCTACGTCGACGATGTACGTCCCCGGCCCGGTCGTGACGTCCGGAGACAACACGATCGTCGTTTGGGAGCTCAACGGCGCGGACCGACCAGTGGCGGAGTTCGTCGACGGACCGCGCCTTGGGCACACAGAGGCATAAGGAGTCAGCATGGTTGAGGTCCGTGAGTTGAAGATGAGGAAGCCCAGGAAGAACTGGAAGGGCTGGATGTTCGTCGGTCCGTTCCTGTTCTTCTTCATGATCGTCTTCGTTGCGCCGCTGGTCTACGCGATCTACCTGTCCTTCCTGCAACCCGAGATGGTGTGGGGAGTGTCGCAGGGGGAGAAGTTCGTTGCGCTCGCCAACTACGCCAAGTTGTTCGGAGATCCGAACTTCTGGTCCGGCGTGGTGGGAGTCGCTCTCTTCCTGTTGATCCAGGTCCCCATCATGCTGCTCATCTCTTTGTTCCTGGCGCTCGCGTTGGACTCCGGACGGCTTTGGGGTGCTTCGTTCTTCCGCATGTCGGTCTTCCTCCCGTATGCCATCCCCGCGGTGGTCGCCACTCTCATGTGGGGATTCATGTACGGCACGCGCTACGGCGTCATGTCGGAGGTCAACGCGGCGTTCGGCACGTCCATCGATTTCTTCGGCCCGTCGTTGATCTGGGCTGGGATCGGCAACATCGTGACCTGGGAGTTCATCGGCTACAACATGCTGATCTTCTACTCGGCACTCAAGACCATTCCCCACTCCCTCTACGAGGCCGCCAGGATCGATGGAGCTGGAGAGTTCGCCGTCATCCGCGCAATCAAACTCCCAGCGATACGTGGTTCGTTGATGATCGCCGTGATTTTCTCCATCATCGGCACGTTCCAACTGTTCAACGAGCCGAACGTGCTCCAGCAGATGGCGGGCAACACCATCACCACGTACTTCACCCCCAACTTCTATGCCTTCCATCTGGCGTTCGAAGCCAACAACCCGAACTATTCCGCCACCCTCGCCATCGTTATGGGGGCTATTACCGTCCTGGTCGCCTACGTCGTGCAGCTGTGGGGAGCCAGGGGAGGAGTGAAATGACCACGCTTCGCGCGCCTCGAAAAACCAGCGGATACTCAGCCAGCCGACCACGCAAGTCGGTGGCGCTGACGGTCGCGACGAGCCTGTTCGCGCTCTATGCCCTGCTTCCCTTGGTGTGGCTGTTCATCAGCGCCACCAAGACCCAGCAGGATTACGTGGCGACGTTCGGGTTCGCCTTCGGCGACTCGTTCGCCCTGTTGGACAACATCAAGCAGACCTTCGCCTACCGCAATGGAATCTTCGCGCGGTGGTTCCTCAACACGATCATGTACGTGGTGGTGGGAGCCGGGGGAGCGACGCTGCTGGCGGTATTGGGTGGCTATGGCCTGGCCAAGTTCAGGTTCCCGGGGCGCCGAGGCGTGATCGCGCTGGTCATGGGAGCGATCGCGGTGCCCGCCACTGCGCTCACCGTCCCGTTGTTCCTCATGTTCAGCCGCATCGGTATCGTCAATACGCCGTGGGCGGTCATCATCCCGAGCCTCATCACACCCTTCGGCTTCTACCTCATGTGGGTGTTCGCGTCGGAGGCCATTCCCGACGAGTTGCTCGAGGCCGCCAGAGTGGACGGTTCGGGTGAGCTCAGCACCTTTTTCCGGATTTCGCTGCCGCTCCTTGCTCCGGGCATCGTCACGGTGGCGCTCTTCGCGATCGTTGCGACCTGGAACAACTACTTCCTTCCGCTCATCATGCTCACCTCCGAGTCCTGGAAGCCCCTCACCACCGGACTCAACGACATCAAGTTGCAGACCTATTCCGCAGCCGGGGGTGTCACGCCACTGCAGAACGTGATCGTCACCGGTTCCCTGCTGACCATCATCCCGCTCATCATCGCCTTCCTGTTCCTGCAGCGCTATTGGCAGTCCGGACTCGCGGCCGGGGGCGTCAAGGAATGAGCAGTAACCACACAACCACCCAGTGAACTTTTCACAGTTGAAAGGAAGCATCATGAAACTACCCAAGATCGTCGGCCTAGCGTTGGCGTCCACCCTCGCCGCCAGCCTGACTGCATGTGCAGGGGGAGGTGACAACCCCTCAACATCCCCGGAGGCCTCCGGCTCGGTGGCCGGAACTCCCGCGGGTGGGGAGCAGATCGAGCTCACCGTCTGGGGCTGGGAACCGACCCTCGAACCGGTCGTGGAAGCCTTCGAGAAGGCGAACCCGGACATCGACGTCAACCTCGAGAACGTCGGTGGTGCGGGTGACACCTACACCAAGCTCGACAATGCCATCGCCGCTGGGTCGGGTGCACCGGATGTTGCCCAGATCGAGTACTACGCCGTGGGCCAGTACGCGATCCCGGGACGACTCGCAGATCTGACCAGCCTGGGGGCTGCTGACCTCAAGGACCGCTTCACCACGGGTACGTGGAATGCCGTGACCCTGGCCGACAGCGGCAAGATCTACGGACTTCCGGTGGACTCCGGACCGATGGCCCTCTTCTACAATGAGGCCGTCTTCACCAAGGCTGGCGTCACGACGCCTCCGGAGACCTGGGAGGAGTACTACGAGGCCGCGAAGAAGATCCGCGCGCTCGGAGACAACTACTACATCACCTCGGACAACGGGGATGCCGGCTTCGCCACCTCCATGATGTGGATGACAGGCGCCAAGCCCTTCGGCATCGAGGGTGACCAGGTCACCATCAACCTCGGCGACGAAGGGGTGGTGCAGTTCGCGGAGTTCTGGCAGCGGATGATCGATGAAGACCTCATCAACACCACAGTCAGCGGTTGGTCCGACGACTGGTTCAAGGGACTCGGCGACGGCACCTTGGCCAGCCTCATCACCGGTGCCTGGATGCCGGCGAACCTCGTGGGATCTGCGCCCGACGCGTCGGGCGACTTCCGCGTTGCAGCGGCCCCTGTCCCTGAGGCGGGTACTCCGGCCAATGCCGAGAACGGCGGTTCCTCCATGGCGATCCTGGAGTCCAGCCAGAACAAGGAGGCCGCCTACCGGTTCCTCGAGTTCAACAGCAGCGGAGACGGCGTCGCCATCCGTGTCGCGGGAGGCAACTTCCCGTCCACGAAGGCCGAGCTGGAGGATCCGGAGTTCCTCGGCCACACGGACGAGTACTTCGGTGGACAGGCGTACAACGAGGTTCTTGCGCAGGCTGCCGAGGACGTGCTCCCCGGTTGGAGCTACCTGCCTTTCCAGGTGTACGCCAACTCGATCTTCGGTGACAAGGTGACCGGTGCCTACACCGGGTCCGGCACTCTCACCGAGGCCTATGCCGCTTGGCAGACAGACCTCGAGTCCTACGCCAAGGACAACGGGTTCCAGAAGTAGCCAGCGATGCGGTTGTGTGCCCCCTGCGTGCAGCGGGGCACACAACCGCACTGCTCCCACGACCCCTCTGACCCCGGCAACAACACATCGGGGGGCTGGAACAACGACAGCCAGGCCAGTCCCGACGTCTCCCGCAGGGCCAGAATCATCGCCGAAGCCGGTCAACGGACACTGGACAAAGGAGTCAACCGAACACCGCTAGGGCAGCTGAACCCAGACCTCACGATTCACCCAATCCCCGGCACGCGTCCGCACCCTTTGAAGGGTGGGGCACGAGCCTGATCTGGATGGCTAATGCCACGGGCCAGTATC
Organism: Tessaracoccus zhenghani; assembly: GCF_054552775.1. Lineage (NCBI taxonomy): Bacteria > Bacillati > Actinomycetota > Actinomycetes > Propionibacteriales > Propionibacteriaceae > Tessaracoccus > Tessaracoccus zhenghani. The sequence continues at coordinate 2,998,124 of NZ_CM137275.1, forward strand.
CTGAGGAGCTCCGCAGCGACCTGATCGACAAAGTCTTCGGCGAAGATGGGCTGAGGCTGAACATCGCCAGATGCAACGTCCGCGGCGGCAACGCGAGCGACGTGCCGGACTACCTACGCATCGGGGGAGCGGTCGAGGGCTACTGGAACCCGGCCGCCCCGCTCAGTGACGAGCACGGTGCCATCACCTGGAATCACGCCGACAGGGAGCGCTACCTCGCTGCCTGGACCGGTGGCAGGGAGAGTGACTACAACTTCGGCGCCGACGCCAGCCAACGCGCCTGGATCGACGAGATCAAGAACAAGGTCACCGTCTGGGAGGCGTTCAGCAATCCCCCTATTTCATGACTGAGTCGGGCTTCACCAGCGGTGGCCTCAAATCCAGCTCGGGGGGAGCGATCAGACCGGGCGCACCAACCCCAAATCTCGACCCAGCGGTGAACTGGGTCACCGTCCGATCGGCTGTCGACTGGGTCACGGCACTGCTCTCCGACGCGTTGACCGCATTGGTGACGCCCGACGGCGCGCAGTACACCCCGCCTCACAGCGGGATCACGACGGGGCACGGGCAGCTACCCAGCCACTCGTGGGCAGAAGGCGGGACTGCTGACGAGGCACTCGGTGGCCGCCTCGTGGCACAGCGCTCCCCGTGAAAGGTTCGGCTTACCCCGCGAGAGTGCCGCCGAAGACCTGCCAGGCAAGCAGCGACTTCGCCACCAGGCTGAGGATGATGTAGCTGCGCTCCCCGAACAGGTAGTCGGCCCATCGACCCTTGGCGCGGTACTGCAGCCACTGGTTGAGGCCGAACACGTTGAAGAACAGGAAGAGCGACACGACGATGGCGTAGACGAAGCCGGGCGGCTCGGCGTCGGACCCCGGGGCGATGGTGTAGAACAGGATCGCCAGCCAGGGGACTATCCCGGCTAGGCAGCCGAAGATGAAGGGCAGGAAGCCCCCGGTGCCCGCAACTTCGTACTTTTCCTGCAGCCATCCGAACAAGATCATTGACACGTTCGCCCCGGCGATCCCGATGAGTGCGGAGACATCAGTGATCCCCACCAACTGTGAGATGACCACGATCATGAGGGTGGACGAGAAGGAATACTCCACCCAGCGGGCGCGATTGATCTGGCGGGACAGATCCCTGACATAGCGTCGGAACCACACGGTGCCGACGATGAGATGCGCCAGGAACGAGAGGAACAGGAAGCCGGCGACTGCGAGGCCCGTGGGTAGATCCGCCAGCACCGTCGCGGGGCCGGGCGGCGTTCCGGGCGGCCCCGCCAGGTAGGAGGCCGTGATCGGCAGCGCGAAGTCCGTGGCCAGAATCAGCACCGCTATCGCCTGAGCCAGATGGAGCCCCGCAGCCCCCAGGTTCAGGGTGCGGAGTCTGCCCTGTTCCGATGTCGTGATCTCGCGTGACCTCATTTTGACAATTTAGCTGCAGCCTCTCCCGCTGGGGCGATCCACGCAATTTCTCGATCCGCACCGCTCTTGCGGGGGTGACGGGGGCTATCGTTGACCCACAGACATCGGTGGGTGGACCGGGAAGAGTGCGGCCGAACGGCGGCACCGCACAGCGTTCGGCTTACGAACGTGTGCGAACGTCCGCTAAGCTCCCGCAGGCCAAGAAGATTTCAAGCTGGTGTGGTTATTCCAGCTCTCAGGATCCTTGAGATGCAGTCGCGCCGGACAAGCGCGAACCCATGGCGCCCACCCGACGTGACAGTCCGCGGAACCGCTGTCTGCAGCCGTGCGTCGCCGCCCCAGCCAAGGAACCACCATGACCAAGAAACACGCACTTCTCACCCAGATCTTCATGACCTTCACAATGGCCGCCGCGATGTCCGGCGTCATGAGCCTCATCTTCATGGGCCCTTCGCTTGAATGGCTGGCCACATGGCCGACTGATTTTGTGATCGCGTGGCCCATCGCCTTCCTCTTCACCATGGTGGCCCGGCCGATGTCCGTGTCCCTGGCCGGGTCGGTGCTCCGTCGCCGGACGCTCGCGCCTGCCGGGGCGACGTCTGCCGAATCAGCTGCCTGAGAGTCTCACCTTGGGGGTGCCGAGGCTGCGCGGCACTGGCTGCCGCGCAGGGGCCCGCCGACGGCGGCGCTGATGTAGCAGATGTCCAAGAGCCCGGCGGTGAGAGGGAGGGCGCTCCAGGCGATCGATGCCAGGCCGAGCGCACTTCCGCGGCCCGCGAGGCCGGCGGCCAGGAAGGCAGCGCCGGCGACCACCCTGAAAGCGCGGCCGCTGGGGCTGTTGACCCACCTGCCGAACCTCGACCTGTTGAAGGACTCCGCCATGGCGCTCATGCGCGCATCGTAGGCATCCCGGCATGCCGGGAGCAATGGCTCACGGCTGTGGACGTGCGGCCCACGGCGGTTCGGCGGCGGCCGGACCGGCGTGGATAGTGCGAGAGCTCCTGACTAAACGTCCAATAGTGACCCTATGCTCGTATATAATAGCTCACATGAGCGACGTGGGGGATCTGGTGCAGCAGGGCATCGCAGCGCTCTGGCACGCCGCTGCCGCCCTGAGGGCTGACCCCGCGGTGTCTTCAACCAGGCGGTTGAGCCTGGTCGATCAGGTGGCACAGGCGAAGGCGCAGTTGGCCGGCCTGGAACTGCACCTGCTCCATGAGGCCCGGCTCGCCGCCGACGACGCGACGGTGGACGGGGCGAGGCAGTCGGTGCGCACCACCACGGCGCAGTCCACCGCGTCGCTGAAACTGGCCATGGATCTGGGGGAACGCTTTCCCCTGATCGCGGCGGCGTTGAACGACGGGGTCATTTCGCTGGCGCAGGCCGAGGCGATCGTCTCGGGGCTGCGGAAGTTGCCCGGCAGGCTGACCCGCGCAGACCTGGTGGAGTGCCAGAAGTCGGTCCTTGAACACGTCGACACCCTGGGGCCCGCCGAGTTGCGGGAGTTGGCGTCGCGGCTGGCCGAGGTGATCGATCCTGACCTGGCGGACGCCGACGAAGCGAAACGCCTGGCGGCCGAAGAGCGGGCCGCTCGCAGGGGAAGGTTCCTGCGCCTTTCGCCGGACTACCACGGCTCGATCCGGATCACCGGCCTGCTGCCCGTGGCGGATGCCGCCTTGCTGGCGGCGCAGCTGGAGGCGTTGCTGCCGTCGGCCTCCTCCTACGCGGATGCGGGCGAGACGCCCGGGCCGGATGTACGCCGCGCCGACGCCCTGGTGCTGCTGGTCCAGGCCGCTGCCGCGTCCGGCGAGCTTCCGGCCCATGGCGGAGACCGGCCGCGGGTCCACATCACCATGCACCTCGACACCCTGGCCTCCGGCCTCGGGACGGTCGGGTTGCCCGGCCTCGACGTCGACAGCATCACGGCTGGCGAGGCCCGCAGGATGGCGTGCGACGCGGGCGTGATCCCGATGGTGCTCGGCACCAGCTCCCAGCCCCTCGACGTCGGCCGCGAACATCGGCTGTTCACCCCCGCCATCCGCGCCGCCCTTGTTCTCCGTGACGGGGGCTGCGCGTTCCCCCACTGCACCGCCAGCCCAGCTTCGTGTGAGGCGCACCACATCGTCCCCTGGTGGGCAGGCGGCGAGTCGTCGATCAACAACGCGGTGCTGTTGTGTCCGCACCACCACCGGCTGGTGGAGCCAGATCCGCAACAGTCAGCCGAATCGCAGTGGCAGGTCCACCTGGATCCGGTCACCGGGATGCCATGGTTCGCCCCACCCCGGCATGTCGACCCGGCCCGAAGACCCAGGCAACACCGAAGACACCTGCTGCGCGAACTCGTGGCCTCCGCCAAGGCATCACCCTGCACACCCGAGGCAGACGGAAACAACTACAGCCTGGATGAACTCCTCGAACGCAGCGCGACTATCTGGCACGCGGACGGCGGGAATGGTTCCGCGCCAAGCGGCACCGCGCCAGTACGAGTCGCCGCCCGGCCGAGAGGCCGGCCCCCAGTGGGAACCGGCCTCTCCTTCCGTCGACGATGACGGTGACCAACGCAACCGCCGATCAACGCAAACGCATCGAAATCAGTTCGCCCTGCGGAGGGTCGAAGAGGGCCTTGGTGGTGGCGTAGAGCGTCGATCCCTTGACTTCAACGTCAACCGCCATCGGGAGCGCCTCGTAGAGGCTCACCGCCCGGGTATCGGCATCGACCTGGTAGATGCCCTCGCCGAACAGGGACGCGATGTACAGGTTGCCGTCGCCGTCGAAAGCCAGACCTGTGGGGGTCATGAGGCCGTCGACGTAGAGCTCGTGGTGGCCACTGGCGACGTCAATGCGATGCACCGAGCCGCGGGCGCCGAGGCTCGGGTCTTCAGGTCCACCGGGAAGCAGGCCGACGTACAGCATGCCGTCGGGCCCGAACTCAAGATCGGTCGGCACCGCTTCGAAGGCGTACTCGAGGCCGGCGCAGGACGGCACTCCCAGCGTCTCCGCCGCTTCGGCCGTGATCTCCGCGGGTTGTGGGGGAAGGACTGCCACGGTGCTGATGCTGCCGGTCTTCAGGTTGATGGCCAGGACGGCATTCGCGCCGGCGTCTGCCACGTAGGCGGTGTTGCCGCGCACTGCGAGCGAGTAGGCGTGGGAGTCCACTTCGACGTCGGCGCCGGTGTAGCTGGCGGGGAATCCGACTTCTCCCAGCTCGGCGACACAGTCGGGATTTGCCACAGCGTCGGCAGCGGACAAGCCGTATTGAACGTCCGCATCGAGGTTGTTGTCCATCTCATACTGTGCGATCTGGTCCGTGATGGTGGTCACATTGCCCGCCGCGTCGATGGCCTTCAGGGTGCCCACCATGGGGCTCGGGTCGAATGGGCCTGCGCCCACGCTCTCTAGGAAGTACAAGGTGCTGCCGCGATAGTCCGCACCGCCCACCTCCCATCCGGGGGAGGAGTACACGGTGGTGGACTCACCCTTGCGGACAGTTGTCAGCATCCCGGCGAACGACTGTGAGATGGCCACAGTGCCGCCTGGGCCCACGGCGAGGTGGAGTGGTGTGATGAGCCCGTCCTGCAGGACAGTGGGGCCTGGGTCGGGCGGTGCCGCCTGGGACATGCCGGCGGGTACCAGTGCGAGGAGGGTGGCTGAGGCTAGAGCGACGCTGCGGAACTTCATGAGATCCCCTTTGGACGCAGAGCCGGCCGACGTGGCCGGTCGCATAAGGGCCAGCCTCATCTGAGGCGTGAGCCATGTCAATAGTTTTCATGCCTGGGAAACTGCGCTGACCATGATCCACGCGGCCAGTCGTCGCGCTTCGCTAGGGTTCAGATATGCGAGGGCGTAAAGACATCAAGAGCTGGCTGACGGACATGGACGGCGTGCTGGTGCACGAGAACGTCGCGCTGCCCGGAGCCATCGAACTCATCGAGCAGTGGAAGGCCGACGGCACCGAGTTCCTCGTCCTCACCAACAACTCGATCTTCACGCCCCGCGACCTCGCGGCCCGCCTCCGTGCCTCCGGCCTGGACGTTCCGGAGGAGCGGCTGTGGACGTCGGCGCTGGCTACGGCCGATTTCGTGTCCCAGCAGAAGCCCGGCGGCTCCGCCTACGTCATCGGCGAAGCAGGCATCATCACGGCACTGCACGAGCGCGGCTTCATCATGACGGACCGAAACCCGGATTTCGTGATCGTGGGGGAGACGCGCACCTACTCGTTCGAGCAGGTGACCACCGCCATCCGGCTGATCGCGGCAGGTGCCCGGTTCGTCGTCACCAATCCCGACGCCACGGGCCCGAGCCCGGATGGCATCATTCCGGCCACCGGCGCCATCGCGGCCCTGATGACCGAAGCCACCGGCCTGAAACCTTATGTCGTCGGCAAGCCGAACCCCATGATGTTCCGGTCGGCGCTGAACAAGATCGGCGCCCACTCGGAGGAGACGGGCATGATCGGCGACCGGATGGACACCGACATCGTCGCCGGCATGGAAGCCGGGCTGCACACGGTGCTGGTGCTGACGGGAATCGAGACCCGGGAGAGCCTGAAGATCCGGCCCTTCCGTCCCGTCGAGGTACTCGACGGGGTGCACGAGCTGGTCAGGGAGTACCGCGGCCCCGCGCATCAGGAGAGATGACCTCCTGCCCCACGAAAACGTGAGGAACCTGAGCCGGTGCCGCAATGCGCGGTAGTCATCGCAGCAATCTTCGAGCCGTTAGCCAGGCATGTGCCCGCCGGAACCACCAGCAAGGCCGTGCGGGTGTCCATCACGTCGTGCTCGGTCGCCTGGAACGTCACCGACGGTACCTGCGCGGAGCCCCCGTCGTTTCGTGTCGTGCCATGCGTCCGGGCTGGTAGTTTCTGGGGTGAGCCCCCTGGCCGTCGTCGAAGGGAAATTCTGGTGTCCAACACTGACAACGAGCTCGCGCAGGTCGCGGCGGTCATCGTGCTCGCCGCGGGTGGCGGGACGCGGATGAAGTCCAAGACCTCCAAACTCCTCCACGAAGTGGCCGGCAAACCCATGCTGAGCTTCGCGGTGTCGGCCGCGGCCGCGCTGGACCCGGAGCGACTCGTCGTGGTCGTCGGGCATCAGCGCGAAGAGGTGGTGGCCCATCTGGAGCAGCTGTCCGAGCAGCTCACCACCGCTGTTCAGGAGGAACAGCTCGGCACCGGGCATGCCGTGGAGTGCGGGCTCGCCGGCCTCGGCGACATCGAGGGCGACGTCGTCGTGACCTACGCCGACGTGCCGATGCTGGCCGGCGACACGCTGCGGCAACTCGTCGCGGTCCACCGTGGCCGCCGAAACGCCGTCACCGTCATGACCTCGCGCGTCGAGGATCCCACGGGCTACGGACGCATCATCCGCGAGGACGACGAGGTCACCGGCATCGTCGAGGACCGCGACGCCACGGAGGAACAGCGCGCCATCACGGAGATCAACTCCGGTATCTACGTCTTCGACGCGGCCAGCCTCCGCGAGGGCCTGGCATCGCTCAAGACCGACAACAACCAGGGCGAGCGCTACCTCACGGACGTCGTGAAGTTCTGTCACGAGCGGTCGCAGCGGGTCGGCGCCCACCTCGTCGACGACGTCTGGCAGACCGAGGGCGTCAACGACCGCATCCAGCTGGCCCGCATCAACCAGGAGATGCAGCGCCGCATCCGGGACTCGTGGATGCTCAAGGGCGTCACCATGATCGACCCGGCGTCCACCTTCATCGACGTCGACGTGGACCTCGCGCCCGACGTGCTGCTCCACCCCGGCGTCATCCTGATGGGTGCCACCACCATCGGCGAGGGTGCCATCATCGGCCCCGACAGCAGCCTGATGGACGTCGAGGTGGGTTCCGGCGCGGAAGTGATCCGCACGCACGGATCGTTCGCCGTGATCGGTGGGGGCGCCACCGTGGGGCCCTTCGCCTACCTCCGGCCCGGCACGATCCTGGGCGACGACGGCAAGATCGGCAGCTTCGTCGAGACCAAGAACGCGCAGATCGGGGCGGGTGCCAAGATCCCGCACCTGTCCTACGTGGGCGACGCCATCGTCGACGAAGGGGCCAACATCGGGGCCGGCACGATCTTCGCCAACTACGACGGCGTCCACAAGTCCACCACCCACGTCGGCAAGGCCGCCTTCGTCGGATCGAACTCCGTCCTGGTGGCACCCGTCGACGTCGGCGCTGGCGCGCTGGTGGCCGCTGGGTCTACGATCACGGACGACGTGCCTGCGGGCGCGTTGGGCGTGGCCCGGGGGAGGCAACGCAACGTCGAGGGCTGGATGACCCGCGGTCGTCCGGATTCCAAGCAGGCCGCAGCAGCGGCTGAAAGCGACGGCACCATCCATCCGGCAGTGATCGAGTCCCGAGAAAAGAAGGCCTGAGCCACATGTCCCACCAGATCGCCAAGAACGACAAGCACCTGATGCTGTTCAGCGGGCGCGCCTACCCCGAGCTCGCTGAGGAGGTGGCGAACCTGATGGGCTGCCCGCTGGTGCCAACCCGCGCTCTGACCTACGCCAACTCCGAGATCTACGTCCGGTTCGAAGAGTCCGTCCGTGGCTGCGACGCGTTCGTCATCCAGTCGCACACCGCTCCGGTCAACGAGTGGATCATGGAGCAGCTCATCATGGTGGACGCGCTCAAGCGGGCCTCGGCCAAGCGCATCACCGTGGTGGCCCCGTTCTACCCCTACGCCCGCCAGGACAAGAAGCACCTGGGCCGCGAGCCCATCTCCGCGCGCCTCGTGGCAGACCTGTACAAGGCCGCCGGCGCGGACCGCATCATGTCGGTGGACCTGCACGCCGCCCAGATCCAGGGCTTCTTCGACGGCCCGGTGGACCACCTCTGGGGTCTGCCCGTGCTCAGCGAGTACGTCCAGGAGAAGTACGACACCTCCGAGATGGCCATCGTGTCTCCCGACGCCGGCCGCGTCCGCCTGGCTGACCTGTGGACCGACTACCTCGGTTGCTCGCTGGCTATCATCCACAAGCGCCGCGACCCCAACAAGGCCAACACCGTCGCCGTGCACGAGGTCGTCGGCGACGTGGAAGGCAAGATCTGCCTCCTCGTGGACGACATGATCGACACCGCCGGCACCATCGCACAAGCTGCCCAGGCGCTGAAGGAACGCGGTGCCAAGCAGGTCATCGCGGCGGCCACGCACGCCGTGTTCTCCGGCCCCGCGGCCCAGCGCCTCAACGCCTCCGGCATCGACGAGATCATCGTGACCAACACGCTGCCACTCCGCACGCCGGAGCCCATCGCGAACCTCACTGTGCTGTCCATCGCCCCGCTGATCGCCAAGGCGATCGACGCGGTGTTCCTCGACGGTTCCGTCACATCGCTTTTCGGTGGCCAGGCCTGAGGTCCTCCCGTTGCGTTGTGAAGGGTACGTCCCGGTTCAGCGGCTCAGAGTGAGGGGCGACGGCTCCGGGAGTGACGCCAGCGCCACGGCGAGCCGCTCGGCGTAGGTGCCGCGAGGTGCCAGGACGGCTGGGGCGCCTGACGGCAGGTCATCGGGGTCCGTGACGGGGGGCGCGGTGTAGAAGACCTGCGCGCCGGCGCCGGGGCCTCCGTCGAGCCGGATGCGGTGGGTGAGCACGGCCAGGTTGGCGAACCGCTTGGCGGCCTCCGCTGAATGGTCACAGTGATCGACTGCGAGGTGGAGGCGACAGTGAACGGCCAACTCCACCAGCCAGGCGAAAGGAACTTCCGTCAGGCAGCGGTCCAGAACCACGGAGCCGGATAACGACGACTCCTGGCAGCTCAGGCTGATGTCTGTCGCGCCACTGGAGGCGAGCCAACGCAGGATCGCTGCGTGTTTCTTTCCGGCATTACCTGTCCTTTCGGCCGTTGATTGACCCTATCCCGTTTTCATCCAGGCCGGGTGAACCGTCCTTGAGTTAGCACTATGGGCCCGGACGGGACGAAATAGACTCCATCTCTCACGAAAACACGAAAGATTGTTACACGCCCACCGCGCACCCTCGGCTGCCTCGGGGTCTTCCACGACCCTGGTCTGACCGGGGCCTCATACCTGCGACGTGCGAGACGGGACGTGGGGTGGATTCCCCGGGTGCGGCGGCCTCAATAGGTTGGTCGGCGAAACCTCTGGAAGGACACCCCATGACGCAATCCCAGCGCGCCTCGCATCCTGCGTGCGGCACCCACCACCTCACGAAGGTCTACGGTTCCGACGACCGGCAGGTCGTCGCGGTCAACGACGTCTCGGTGAGCATCGAGCCCGGTTCCTTCACCGCCATCATGGGTCCGTCCGGCTCCGGCAAGTCCACCCTCATGCACTGCATGGCGGGCCTCGACCGTCCGACGTCCGGCTCGGTGTTCGTCGGCACCGACGACCTGGCGCGGCTGCCGGAGAAGAGCGTGACGCGCATCCGTCGCGACAAGGTGGGCTTCGTCTTCCAGAGCTTCAACCTCCTGCCCACCCTCACCGCCGAGCAGAACATCCTGCTGCCGCTCGAACTGGCCGGCAAGAGGGTGGACCGCCCGTTCTTCCAGCAGGTCGTCGCGTCGTTGGGCCTCGGCGACCGCCTCACCCACCGCCCATCGCAGCTCTCCGGCGGCCAGCAGCAGCGCGTCGCCATCGCGCGCGCCATGGTGACCCGCCCCGAGGTGATCTTCGCCGATGAACCCACCGGCGCACTGGACCTGAAGACCGGTACCGCGCTGCTCGAATACCTGCAGCTCTGCTCGCAGGAGCACGGGCAGACCATCATCATGGTCACCCATGATGCGCGCGCCGCCTCGTACGCCGACCGGGCGCTGATGCTGCTCGACGGCCGCATCGTCGCCGACATCGCCCAGCCCACCGCCGAGGGCGTCAGCTCCTTCCTGCAGCAGGCGGTGGCCTGATGTGGCGTCAAGCCGTCTCTGAACTGAGGCTTCATCCCGGCCGGTTCGTGGCCACCCTCATCGCCATCGCCATCAGCGTGGGCTTCATCGCGGCCATCTCCGTCTTCGTCAACTCCGAGCAGACGGCGCTCGGCAAGTCCACCACCATGCCGCTGGCCAACGCGGACCTCTTCGTCACGACGCTGGGCCTCGAACTGCCCGAGCTCGTCGACACCCTCGAGGGGGTCGACGGGGTGCGCGCCGTCCACGAGGTGCCGTTCGGCCAGTCCACCATCCTCAACTTCGGCGACAGGTCAGAGGTGAGCATGCTGTACAGCGTGCCGCCGGCAGACCTCCAGTGGTCTGAACTGGTCGACGGCAGGTGGCCCACCTCCGAGCAGGAGATCGTGCTGTCGCGCGCCGGCCTCGATTCGCTGGGCGCCGACATCGGTGACTCGGTCTCGCCGGACCACGATTCCGCCACCGCCTTCACCATCGTCGGCGCGACCGACGACCCCGCCTCCCTGTGGTCCACCGTCGGCTACCTGCAGTTCGGCCCGGAGTACGTGAGCACCGATTACGCACTGGTCCTCGACGACCGGGCCTCCGCCGCCGACGCCTTCGACGGCGTCTCCGAGGCCGCGGCCTCCCTGGACCCCGACATCACCGTGCGGACGGCGGACGCCGAGCGGCAGACGCAGCTCGACGACCTCACGAACCAGTTCGACATCTTCACGTACCTGCTGCAGACCTTCGGCGTCGTCGCGCTGCTCGTGGGCATGATCACCATCGCCAACACCTTCGCCATCCTCGTGGCGCAGCGCCGTCGGCAGGTGGGCCTGCTGCGGGCCGTGGGCGCCTCGCCGGGTCAGGTGATGGGACGCATCGTCGTGGAGTCGTTGCTGCTGGGTGTCGTCGGCTCGGTCCTGGGCATCGCGCTCGGCTTCGGCGTGGCCCTGATCGGCGGCTCCATCACGGGTTCGCTCTACTGGGGCCTCGACGTGCGCTGGGGCGAGTTGCTCATCGCGCTGCTCGCAGGCGTCGCCGCCACCATGATCTCGGCCATCGCGCCCGCCATCGTGGCGTCGAGGGTGAAACCGCTCGAGGCGCTGCAGGCTGTGCCGACCGAAGCCCAGGCACGGCGGGCCGGCCTCATCCGGACCATCCTCGTGGCCCTCACCGCGGCCATCGGCGTCTTCCTCGTCGTGATGAGCCGCATCAACACCGAATGGAGCGTGTTGTGGGCCGTGGGTGCAGGCGCGTTCCTGACGGTCGCGGTGCTCGCGGCGGCCCCGTTCTTCGTCCCGCCGCTGCTGAAGCTGCTGGGCGCCGTCTTCGGCAGGACGGGTCCGACGGCCAGACTCGCCTTCACCAACGCCGCCCGCAACCCCAAGCGCGCCGCGGCGACGGCCACCGCGCTGATGCTCGCCGTCGGGCTCATCGTGACGCTGCAGGTGGCGCTGGCGACGGCCCGCACCTCCGGCACGGAATCCATCCACGCCACGTACCCCGTCGACTTCACCGTCTCGTTCGCCGACGATGAGGTGCCGGCCGACCTCATCGAACGCCTCGAGGGCATGGAGGGTGTCGCGGGTGTGCGGACCCTGCCGGCGAAACAGTTGGACAACGACGTGGTGGCCTTCGACCGCAATGGCCTGCTGCGGGAACTCGGCAAGCGCATCGCCGAGGACGCCCATCCGCAGGACGGCGAGGTGGTCGTCTCGGAGGGGAGTCTGCTCGCCCAGGGCCAGGACACGGTGACCCTGCCCGGTGCCAACGGCGACGTGACGCTGAAGGTGGTTACGGGCGCCGGCCTCGAGTATTACCAGGCCTCGGTGAGCACGGCCACGCTGGAGCAACTGGCCGGCGACCCCGTGGAGCGCGAGATCTGGATCACCTTGAAGGACCGCGGCGACCTGCAGGCCATCAACCAGGTGATCAAGGTCCTGGAGACGGTGCCCGACGCCTTCTTCGGCGCGTCCGGAGCCGGCGCGATCCTGGTGCTTAACCAGGTGCTCGACGTCATGCTGATCGTGCTGACGGGCCTGTTGGGCGTGGCGATGATCATCGCCCTGGTGGGCGTCAGCAACACGCTGGGCCTGTCGGTGATCGAGCGGCAGCGCGAGTCCGCGCTGCTCCGCGCCCTCGGCATGCAGCGCTCCGGCCTGCGCTGGATGCTGCTGGTGGAGGCCCTCGCCCTCGTCGGGGTGGGGGTGCTCATCGGGCTCGTGGCCGGCATGTTCTTCGGCTGGTTGGGGGTGTCGTCGACGCTCCTGATGATGCCGGGCGAGAACGTCCAGCTGCACTTCTCGATCGACGCGCTCTACACCGCCGGGCTCATCGCCGTCTGTCTGGTGGCGGCCGTCCTGGCCTCGCTGCTGCCCGGTCAGAAGGCGGCCAGCGCGCCCCCGACGGAGGCGCTCGCCGCCGACTGAGAAAGGAGCTACTCGGTGGCGACCTGCTTGCGGTAGGCCTCCGCCTCCCAGTTCTCGATGAATCGACGCTCCCGCTCGTCCAGGGCCCGCACACGGCCGAGGGCCGTGGCGGCCTGGCCGACGGTCAGCGCATCGACGTAGACCTCGAGCGCCGTCCTGGCCTGCTTCTCGTCGGCTCCCACCGCAACCACCCCAAGCCCCGGGGAGACGGCGATGACGGGGTCCACCCCGTGGCGCTCGCGATGCCGGCGGACTGCCTCGGCTGCGTCGTCGCCCTCGTTGAGCACCACGGGGAAGGAACCCGCGTACACGATCTGGTCGGGAATCAGGGGACCTTCGTGGAGGAAGCGGGCGCCGGCCTCGGTGAGCGGGAACTGCGTGGCGATCGTGCTGGCGTCGAGCGCCGTGAACTCGGCGCCCACTGCGGCGCGGAATGCTTCGGCGACCGCGGGCAGACCGCCGGTGGCGGCATCCACGGCCTGCTGCACCCGTCGCATGACGCGGTGACTCTCGCTGCGCACCTGGTCCGGGTCGTCGCCGGAGACGATGAGGCCGTGGTTCATGAGGAACGTGGTGGTGGGGGCGGGCCGGCCGGTGCGCTCCGTGTAGGCGGCGCGGCGTGCGGCGATCTCCCTGGCCAGCGGCAGGCCGGGGTCGACGTAGGGCACCCAGAGGACCTGATCGCCGAACAGCCGGCGGGTCAGCTCCTCGCCGTCGGCGTTGCAGGTCACCGCGTTGATGAGCAGCGGGTGGGTGTGCAGCACGAACGTGTCGTCGATGAGGGCGTGGAAGAGGATCTCCACCGACGGCCGGCGGGGCCCGTCGTCGAGCCTCGCCAGGGTGGCCAGGTGGTTGACCGGGTCGCCGAGCGCGGGGTCCGGATCCGGGCTTGCGAGGGCGCCGTTGAGGACGTCGACGGCGAGCGGCACCAGGTCGTCGGTGCTGAGCGTGGCCATGGAGACACCGCTGGGCTTGATCCAGAGCACGCCGCCGGACTTCACCGACGAGTTGCCGCCGCCCGCCCGGGTGAAGGCCGGGTCGGCGCCGAACTCGTTGGACAGCGTCACGATCTCACGCAACAGGCCGACGGGCCGCTCGGGGGAGGGTTGGTAGGAGGTCAGGTCGGTGGACATCATCGAGATCTTTCGCAGTTCGGAGAGGGAGCCGTGGAGCAGGCCGACGGCGCGGGCCTGGATGAGCGAGTTGCCGATGGCGGTCGCCTCGACGGGCCCGGCAAGTACGGGCAGCCCCGTGCGGTCCGCGGTCAGTTGGTTCAGGAGGGTGTTTGCAGAGCCACCGCCGACGATGACGACGCGGCGCGGCCGGCGGCCGGTCAGGTGCGCCAGTTCCGCGATCGTGTCGGCGTAGGCGGCGGCCAGCGATTCGAGGACGGAGCGGGTGAAGAAGGCGGGGTCGTCGAGACGTTCGTCGCCTCCCAGGAGCGCCTTGACCCGGGCCGGCATGTTGCCAGGCGGGAGAAGTGAGGGGTGGTTGACGTCGAACACGGGCGCGTCCGTGACGCGGCGGGCGGCCTGCGCCAGGGCGGCGGGGGAGTGGCGGTGCCCCTGCGAGTCCCAGTGGCGGATCGCCTCGGAGATGACCCAGAGGCCCATCACGTTCTTGAGGTATCTGACGGTGCCGTCGACCCCGCCCTCGTTGGTGAAGTTCGCCAGCCGTGACTCCTCGGTCAACACCGGCGCCGACAATTCCATGCCGACCAGGGACCAGGTGCCGGACGAGATGAACACGTCGCCGTCGTCCTCTAGCGGGGCGCCCACGACGGCGGAGGCAGTGTCGTGCGAACCCACCGCGACGAGCGGGATGCCGGCGGCGGCACCTGTGATGATGTCACCAAGCACGGTGCCGGGCTCGACCAGCTCCGGGAAGATGCGGCGCGGCAGTCCCAGCCGGTCGATCACCGCCCAGTCCCACCGGCCGGTGCGTGGATCGAGCAGCGCGGTGCTGGAAGCGTTGGTTCGCTCGGCGACCGCCCGCCCGGTCAGCCAGAAGCCCAGCAGATCGGGCAGCATCAGGAAGCCGGTGGCCCGCTCGAGCCGGCCAGTTGAGAGGTCGTGCCCGAACTGGTTGATGGTGTTGAACACCACGTCCTGCAGCCCGGTGCGGGAGTACAACTCCCGGTGCGGAATGACCGCCTCCACCACGGCGCGGCCTTCAGCGGTGCGCTCGTCGCGGTAGTTGTACGGGAGGTCGAGCAGCCCCTCCTCATTCAAGAGGCCGTAGTCGACGGCCCAACAGTCGATGCCGACGGCGGCCACGTCCCCGTGGGCCGCCGCCATCGCCAGGCCGATGCCGGTCTGGATCTCATCGAACAGGGCCACGACGTCGAGCCGGAGCCCGGAGTCGGTGCTGTGGGCGGCAGTGGAGAAGCGGTGCACCTCGGTCAGTTCGGCGCGCCCGCCGTCGAAACGTGTCAGTACGACCCGTCCACTGGTGGCGCCCAGGTCGACCGAGATGACCGCATTCATGGGGTCAGGCTCCCCAGCTCGACTGGGCACCGCCGACGCGCTCCTCGGCGATCTTGGCGAGGTAGCCGCTGTCGGCGAACGCCTTCATGGGGTCGGCCGGGAGGTCCCGGCTCTCCCGCCATTGCGCCAGCGCCGGCCGCACGTCGGTGTAGAACGCGTCCATGAGCACGGCGTTCGCGCCCAGCACGTCGCCCGCCTCCTGGGCCGCCTCGAGAGCGTCGGTGTCGACCAGCAGGGTGCGGGCGGTCATCTCCTGCACGTTGAGCACGGAGCGGATCTGTCCCGGCACCTTGTCCTCGATGTTGTGGCACTGGTCGAGCATGAAGACCACGCCGTTCTCGGCGTCGAATCCGCCGCCCCGCTTGACCTCCCACAGGATGCGGAAGAGCTGGAACGGGTCCGCGGCTCCGACGATGAGGTCGTCGTCGGCGTAGAAGCGTGAGTTGAAGTCGAACGACCCCAGCTTCCCGAGGCGCAGCAACTGGGCGACGATGAACTCGATATTGGTGCCCGGGGCGTGGTGGCCGGTGTCGAGGCAAACGAAGGCGCGCTCACCGAGGGCGGAGGCGTGGGCGTACGAGGTGCCCCAGTCCGGCACGTCGGTGTGGTAGAACGACGGCTCGAAGAACTTGTACTCCAGCACGAGGCGCTGGTTCTCGCCGATGTGCCGGTAGATCTCCGCGAGGGAATCGGCCAGCCAGTCCTGGCGGCGGCGCAGGTCGCCCTGACCTGGGTAGTTGGTCCCGTCGGCCAGCCAGATCTTGAGGTCCTGGGAGCCGGTCTGGTTCATCACCTCGATGCAGTCGAGGTGGTGCTCGATGGCGCGACGACGGACGCCCGCGTCGTGGTGCGCGAGGCTGCCGAACTTGTACTCGTCGTCCTGGAAGGTGTCGCGTGAATCGGTTCACACTCGCGCCTGAGCCAGGTGATTTCTTGAGGACTCCAGGGGTGAGGTAGGCTTGCCGGGTTGCCTGGCGAGGGACTCATGCGGGTCCGTCATCGACTAGCTCGCTTCTCGCTCGGCGCCTGCATGCGCACCATTCACCTGAGAGCTTGAGGAGTTCACCCCATGGCTGCTGACGCCCAACTGTCCGCCACCACCCGCACCGAGTTCGGCAAGGGCGCTGCCCGCCGCCTCCGCCGCGAGGGTGGCACCCCCGCCGTCCTCTACGGCCACGGCATGGATCCCGTCCACCTGGCGCTGCCCGCGCAGGAGACCTACCTCGCGCTGCGTACCTCCAACGCACTGCTCGAGATCTCGATCGACGGCGACAAGAAGCCCTCGCTCGCGCTCGTCAAGCAGATCCAGCGCGACCCGATCCGTCCCCTGATCGACCACATCGACCTCCTGCTGGTGAAGGCCGGCGAGAAGGTCGAGGTCGAGGTGCTGCTGGTCCTCGTCGGCGACGCCGAGCGCGGCACGCTGATCAACCAGGACCTCACCACGCTGACCGTCCTCGCGCCGGCCACCGACATCCCCACGGAGCTCCACGTGTCACTCGACGGCCTCGTCATCGGCGACCAGATCCTGGTCTCCGACGTCAAGCTGCCTGAGGGCGTCGAGGCGACGGGAGACCCCGATGCGCTCGTCCTGTCCGTCAACGCGCCCACCGTCGAGTCCGAGTCTGAAGAGACCGCCGGCGAAGAGGCCGCTGAGGGCGACGACTCCGCGGAGTGACCAGTTCCACCTTTCTCGTGGTCGGGCTCGGGAACCCGGGCCCGGCCTACGAGATCACCCGGCACAACGTCGGGTTCTGGGCCGTAGCGGATCTCGCAGACCGCTACGGCTCCTCCTTTTCGTTGAATTCGCGCCAGAAGGCCGAGATCGCGACCGTGACCCTGCGCGGTCAGGAACCGGTCAGGCTGGTCCTGGTCCGTCCCACCACGTTCATGAACCTGTCCGGCGTGGCCGTCAGGTCCATCGCCACGTTCCACAAGATCGAGCCGGGTCACATCATCGCGATCCACGACGAGCTCGACCTGGACGCTGGTCGTCTGCGCGTGAAGCTGGGCGGCGGCGACAACGGCCACAACGGCCTCAAGTCGATGCGTCAGCACCTCGGCACCGGCGACTTCTACCGGGTGCGGGTGGGGATCGGGCGTCCGCCCGGCCGCCAGTCCGCCGCGGATTACGTGCTGGCCAAGCTGAAGCCGAAGGAACTCGACGAGATGCGGGTCGATGCGGCGGTGGCCGCCGACGTCGTGGAGTCGCTCGTGCGCGAGGGCCTCGTCGTCACCCAGAACAAGTTCAACTCGTAACGCAGGCCTACCGTCGTCGGCCGGGGCCGGGTGGCGTGGAAGGATTGACACCGTGAAGTATCCAGGCCTCCTCCAGGCTCTCGAGGCATCCGAGGGATTCCAGTACACGCTCGCCGACGCCCGACGCTCCGGAGTGACCACGCTCGACGTCACCACCGTCGGATCGTTCTTCCCGTTCCTGACCTCCGCCATCGCGGAGGAGAGTGGCCGCACGGTGCTGCTCATCACGTCCACCTATCGCGAGGCGGAGCAGCTCACCAGCGAGCTCGCAGGCCACCTGGGTGAGGACGCCGTCGAGTACTACCCGGCCTGGGAGACGCTGCCGCACGAGCGGCTGTCGCCCCGCGCCGACACCGTCGGCCGTCGTCTCGCCGTACTCCGTCGCCTGGCCGGTCACGCCGAGGAACCCGCGCCCAAGGTGGTCGTGGCCCCCGTCCGATCCGTCCTGCAGCCGCAGGTCAAGGGCCTGGCGGACATGGCGCCGGTGCGGATCGCGCTGGGGGAGACCTACGAACTGGGCACGCTGCTGGCGGACCTCGCCGGCGCGGCCTACAACCGCGTGGACATGGTGGAGCGACGCGGCGAGTTCGCCGTGCGCGGCGGCATCGTCGACATCTTCCCGCCCACCGCGGACCACCCGGTGCGCGTCGACTTCTTCGGCGACGAGGTCGACGAGATCCGCTACTTCACCGTCGCGGACCAGCGCTCCACCGGAGACACCGCGACCGTCGTCGTCGCCCCACCCTGCCGCGAGCTGCTCCTGACGGCGGCGGTGCGCACACGGGCGAAGAGGCTTGCCGCCGCCCACCCCGAACTGGCCGACATGCTCACCCGCGTCGGCGAAGGCCAGGCGGTGGAGGGCATGGAGGCGCTCATCCCGGTGCTCGTCGAAGGGCTGGAACTGCTCGTCGACGTGCTGCCGAAGGGTTCGCTGATCCTCGCCGCGTCGCCGGAGCTGATCCGCACCCGCGCCGCCGAGCTCGTGGCCACTAGCCAGGAATTCCTCGAAGCCTCCTGGGCGGCCGCCGCCGGCGGTGGCAGCTCGCCCATCGACCTCGGCGCCTCGGCCTACTGGGCTCTGGGCGACGTCCGCCAGCATGCGCTGGAATCCGGCCACCGCTGGTGGTCGCTGTCGCCCTTCATGGCCGCCCCCGGCGTCGACGAGGACGGCCCCGCCGTCCCCGAAGCCGCCTCGGTGCACTCCCGTTCGCTCGACATCACCGCTGGCGAGGGCTTCCGCGGCGACACCGACGCCGCCGTCACCCACATCAGGACGCGCCTGGCCGACGGCTGGAAGGTCGTGCTCACAGTGGAGGGCCAGGGTCTGGCCACCCGCCTCGTGGAGCTGATCGGCGAGGCGGGGATCGCCGCCTCGATCGACGACCTGGCTGAGGCTCCGCCGGCCGGCCGGGTCACCGTCGTGCTCTCGCCGCAGCGTCATGGCTGGCGCGCCGAAGGGCCGAAGCTGGAGGTCATCACCGCCGGCGAACTGACCGGTCAGGTCGAGCTGGACAGGACCCAACGCAAGCTGCCCCAGCGCCGCAAGCCCACCATCCAGCCGCTCGAGCTCAAGACCGGCGACCCCGTCGTGCACGAGCAGCACGGCGTTGGCCGGTTCGTCGAGCTGGTGCAGCGCACCGTGCAGGGCAACACCCGCGACTACCTCGTCATCGAATACGCCGCCAGCAAGCGCGGCCATCCCGGAGACCGGTTGTTCGTGCCGATGGACCAGCTCGACCAGCTGAGCCGCTACGTCGGCGCTGAGGCCCCCACGCTCGACAAGATGGGCGGGGCCGATTGGACCAAGCGCAAGGCCAAGGCCCGCAAGGCGGTGCGGGAGATCTCCGCCGAGCTCATCAAGCTCTACGCCGCCCGCCAGGCCACCAAGGGCCACGCGTTCGGCCCCGACACCGTCTGGCAGCGCGAGTTGGAGGATGCCTTCAGCTACGTCGAGACCCACGACCAGCTCTCCGCCATCACCGAGGTGAAGCACGACATGGAGCAGCTCGTGCCCATGGACCGCCTCATCTGCGGCGACGTCGGCTTCGGCAAGACGGAGATCGCCGTGCGTGCCGCGTTCAAGGCCGTCCAGGACGGCAAACAGGTGGCGGTGCTGGTGCCCACCACGCTGCTCGTGACCCAGCACTACCAGACGTTCGCGTCGCGCTTCGCGGGCTTTCCTGTGCAGCTGGCACAGTTGTCGCGGTTCCAGACCGACGCTGAGGCCAAGAAGGTCATCGACGGCCTGGCCTCCGGCCGCATCGACGTGGTGATCGGCACGCACCGGCTCCTCAGCAAGGAGATCGAGTTCAAGGACCTCGGCCTGGTGGTGATCGACGAGGAGCAGCGCTTCGGCGTTGAACACAAGGAACGTCTGAAGTCCATGCGGGTCAACGTCGACGTGTTGTCCATGTCGGCCACGCCCATCCCGCGCACGCTCGAGATCGCCATCACCGGCATCCGCGAGATGAGCGTCATCGCCACCCCGCCGGAGGAGCGCCACCCGGTGCTCACGTTCGCCGGCCCCTACGACGACGGGCAGGTCAAGGCTGCCATCCGCCGCGAGCTGGCCCGCGAGGGTCAGGTGTTCTTCGTGCACAACCGCGTCGGCACCATCGAGAAGACCGCTGCGCATCTGCGGGAGCTGGTGCCCGAGGCGCGGATCGCGACGGCGCACGGTCAGATGAACGAGCACCGGCTCGAAGCGGTGATGCAGGACTTCTGGGAGCGGCGCGCGGATGTGCTGGTCTGCACCACCATCGTCGAATCTGGCCTGAACATCCAGAGCGCCAACACCCTCATCATCGACAGCGCCGACAAGATGGGCCTGTCGCAGTTGCACCAGCTGCGAGGACGCGTCGGCCGGTCCCGGGAACGCGGGTACGCCTACTTCCTCTACCCGGCGGACAAGACGCTCACGGAGGCCTCCCACGAACGGCTCGCCACCATGGCCGCCAACACCGAGTTGGGCTCCGGCATGGCCATCGCCATGCGCGACCTCGAACTCCGCGGCGCCGGCAACCTCCTGGGCGAGGACCAGTCCGGCCACATCGAAGGCGTCGGGTTCGACATGTACCTGCGCATGGTCGGCGAGGCCGTGGCCAACTGGCGCGGCGTCGACACGGAGCCGGAGCCGACGATGCGGGTGGAGATCCCCGTCGACGCGCACCTCCCGGACGACTACATCACCTCGGAGCGGCTGCGGCTGGAGATGTACAAGCAGATCGCCGAGATCCGCACGGCGGCAGACATCGACGCCGTGCGCGCCGAACTGCTCGACCGCTACGGCGAGTTGCCGCCCCCCGTCGAGCAGTTGCTCGGGGTGGCGGCGCTGCGCAACCTCGCCCGGGAGCACGGGATCCAGGAGATCGTGCCGCAGGGCAAGGTGATCCGCCTCTCGCCGTTGTCGCTGCCGGAATCGAAGCAGCTGCGCCTCAACCGCCTGTACCCGGGCTCGGTGATCAAGTCGTCCAACGAACAGATCCTCGTGCCGAAACCGGATGGCGACCACCTCACCTGGGTCACCACGTTGCTGACCCAACTGTTCGCCTGAGCCCCGAGGCCCAGGGCCGGTCGGCTTCGGGACCGCGGGCCTGCGGTAGGCTGAGCGAGGTGCCTGTGCACCCCCGTAGTTCGAGAGGACCCAGATGAAGTTCACGCGTCTCGCGCCCGCCGTCGCCGCTGTCGCCGCCGTCGGTCTCCTGGCTGGTTGCAGTCCCACCGCCGGCACCGCGCTGGTCGTGGACGGCAACCGGTACACGGAGAGCGAAGTCACCCAGATCGTCGACGGTTGCGCCGAGGCGCTGCAGGTGGCGCCGGACCAGCTGCGTCGCCAGGGTGTCGTCGGCACGCTGCTGCTGGGCGGCCTGTTCGACTCCTTCGGTGCTGAGATCTCCGAGGAGGACCTCCGCGCCGCAGGTGCGCAGAGCGCGCAGGGTTCGGAGCAGCTCTTCTCGGTGGAGGACTGCAAGCCCCTGGCCCTCGCCAACGTCAAGACCACCATGCTCGGCCAGCTCGAGCCGCAGTTCGTCGAGGAGGCCGCCAACAACCTCGACGTGCAGCTCAACCCCCGCTACGGCAAGTGGGAGCCCTGGACGCAGCAGCTGCTCAACACTTCGGGCTCGCTGTCGGAACCGGTCGTCGCGCCCCAGTGACCTCAGAGCTGGAGCGACTGCGCCAGGTGATGGCGGAACTACGGGTGAAATGCCCGTGGGACGCCGAACAGACCCACCGCTCGCTGCTCAACCACCTCATCGAAGAGGCCTGTGAGGTGGTGGACGCGGTTGAGGCCGGGTCAGACACCGAACTGGTGGAGGAACTCGGCGACCTCCTCCTGCAGGTGTACTTCCACGCCCAGATCGCCACGGACGAGGGCCGCTTCACGCTCGACGACGTGGCCCGGGGCATCTCGGACAAGCTCATCAGCCGCCACCCCCACGTGTTCGGCGATGCGGAGATCCCGCAGGACATGTGGCAGAACTGGGAGGAACGCAAGCGTGCTGAGAAGGGCCGCACCTCCGCCCTCGACGGCATCGCCGAATCGCTGAGCGTGATCGGCCGGGCCCACAAAGTGGTCTCGCGGACCCGTTCGCACGCAGTGGATATCGAACTGCCTTCCGAACCCATCGACGAGGACACCGTAGGGCGGGAGATCCTCGCGCTCATCGCGCGGGCCCAGGCCAACGGGATCGACGCGGACGCCGCTGCCCGGCAGGCGCTCCGCAGCCTCGAAGCCCAGATCCGGGCCACTGAACCCACCACCCATCAATAGGGCCTGAATCCCGGCTGCCCCGGCGCGGGAGACCGAACCGGTTACAGCTAGGCTTGGGCCCGAGAGACGACTTTTTGAAAGGGACCTTAAATGGCATCCATCGAATTCATCCAGGCACGCGAGATTCTCGACTCCCGCGGCAACCCGACGATCGAGGTCGAGGTCGAGCTCGAGTCGGGCGCGCAGGGTCGCGCCGCTGTCCCGTCGGGTGCCTCCACCGGCGCCTTCGAAGCCGTTGAGCTTCGCGACGGCGACAAGGGCCGCTACGGCGGCAAGGGCGTCCTCACGGCCGTGAAGAACGCCACCGAGGTCATCGGCGAGGAGATCCTCGGCCTCGACGCCACGGAGCAGCGCATCGTCGACATGGCGATGCTGGAGCTCGACGGCACGGACAACAAGGCCAAGCTGGGTGCCAACGCCATCCTCGGCGTCTCTCTCGCCGTGGCACACGCCGCCGCTGAGGAGTCCGGCCTGCCGCTGTACAAGTACGTCGGTGGCCCCAACGCCCACATCCTCCCCGTTCCCATGATGAACATCCTCAACGGTGGGTCGCACGCAGACTCCAACGTCGACATCCAGGAGTTCATGGTCGCCCCGATCGGCGCAGAGTCGTTCGCGGAGGCCGTCGAAATGGGCGCCGCCGTCTACCACTCGCTCAAGGCTGTCCTCAAGGAGCGCGGGCTCAACACCGGCCTCGGCGACGAGGGTGGCTTCGCTCCCAACCTCGATTCCAACCGCGCCGCGCTCGACCTGATCGTCGACGCCATCCGCAAGGCCGGCTTCGAGCCCGGTTCCGACATCGCGCTCGCGCTCGACGTGGCCGCCTCGGAGTTCTTCGAGGACGGTTCGTACGTCTTCGAGGGTGAGAAGAAGACCGCCGAGCAGATGGTGGACTACTACGCCGAACTCGTCGACGCCTACCCGATGGTCTCCATCGAGGATCCGCTGAACGAAGAGGACTGGGACGGCTGGAAGCTCATGACCGAGCGTCTGGGCAGCAAGGTCCAGCTCGTCGGCGACGACCTGTTCGTCACCAACGTCACCCGCCTCCAGCGCGGCATCGACACCGACACCGCCAACGCGCTGCTGGTGAAGGTCAACCAGATCGGCTCGCTGTCGGAGACCATCGACGCTGTGGACCTGGCCCACCGCAACGGATTCCGCACCATGATGTCGCACCGTTCCGGTGAGACCGAGGACACCACCATCGCAGACCTCGCCGTTGCGCTGGGCTGTGGCCAGATCAAGTCCGGCGCCCCGGCTCGTACGGACCGCGTCGCCAAGTACAACCAGCTGCTGCGCATCGAGGAGGACCTCGACGAGGCCGCTGTCTACGCCGGTCGCTCGGCGTTCCCCCGCTTCCAGGGCTGATCACCTGAAGTGACACAAGGGCCCCGGAGTAGCACTGCTACTCCGGGGCCGTTTGTCTTTGGGGCACACGCGAGTCGATTCCGGTGCCCGGAAGGACATACGGCAGACTGGGCGGGTGGCTCAATCACCCCGTTCCAGGCAGGCCAATCCCGGCCCCGGCCGCGGCACCCCGAGGTCGCGCACGTCGGCGCGCCCGGGTGAACGCAGCCGCAAGCCGCACGTCGAGCCGCTTCCCGAGCAGGAGGTGTCGAGGGCGATGAGCGCACGGCCCGCGGCGCAACCGCGCGCCAGCCGGGCCATGACCGCCACCTGGCGGCTCGCCGTCCTCCTCGTCGTCATCGCCGGGATCGGCCTGGTGCTCGCCCATTCGCTGCGCGTCTACTTCGCGCAGGCGCAGGAACTGGCCGCAGTCCGGGCGGAGATCGCCGCGGAACGCGACAGGATCGCGGACATGGAGGACCAGCTGGAGCGCTGGGAAGATCCCGAATACGTTCGCTCCATCGCCCGGGTCCGGCTGGGCTGGGTGATGCCGGGCGAGGTGGGCTACCGCGTCATCGACGCCGACGGCAACCCGCTCGAAGGGGCCACCATGACGGAGCAGGAGCCCGAGTTACAGGGCGAGTGGTACGAGAAGATGTGGACGTCCGTGAAGCTCACGGACACCCCGGCGGAGGAGGAGTAGGCATGAGCGGGCCGACGCAGGAAGACCTCGCCATCGTGGAGGCGCAACTCGGACGCGAGCCCCGCGGTGTCGCCGAGGTGGCGTGGCGCTGCCCCTGCGGCAAGCCGGGCGTCGTCAAAACCGAACCGCGGCTGCCCAACGGCACGCCGTTCCCCACCACCTATTACCTGACCTGCCCGCGGGCCACGTCGGCCACCTCCACTCTCGAGGCCTCCGGGCTGATGGCGGAGATGACTGAGCGGCTGGCGTCCGACGAGGAACTCGCCCTCGCCTACCAGCGCGCGCACGAGTCCTACCTGGCAGACCGCGAGACGCTGGGTCACGTCGAGGAGATCGAGGGAATAAGCGCCGGCGGCATGCCCACCCGTGTGAAGTGCCTGCACGTGCTCGTCGGGCACTCGTTGGCCAAGGGTCCCGGCGTCAACCCCCTCGGCGACGAGGCCGTGGCGGCGCTCGGCGACTTCTGGCGCGCCCCCTGCCTGGAGGGCGAATGACGACCGTCGCCGCGGTGGACTGCGGCACCAACTCCATCCGGCTGCTGATCCTCCGGAGGGGAGCCGACGGCGCGCTCACCGAACTAGCCCGCGAGGTGCGCCTCGCCCGGCTCGGCCAGGGCGTCGACGCCACCGGTGAGTTCCACCCGGATGCGCTCCAACGCGCCAACCGGATATTCGAGGAGTTCGCCGCGATCATCGCCGGGGCCGGCGCTGACCGCGTCCGGTTCGTGGCCACCTCGGCCGCGCGTGACGTGAGCAACCGTGCTGTGTTCGAGGCGAACGTGCGCGACAGGCTGGGCGTGGGGGTGGACGTCATCTCGGGATCCGAGGAGGCACAGCTCTCCACGTTGGGCGTGCTCAGCGGCGTGAACGTGCAGACACCGTCGTTGGTGTTCGACATCGGCGGCGGCTCCACGGAACTGATCGTGGTGGGGGAGGGGCCGACCATCGTGTCCGCCGTCAGCGTCAACATGGGTGCGGTGCGCTTGAAGGAGCGTTTCCTGCCCGGCGACCCGCCGTCGGCGGCGGAGATCCGGGCGGCGCGGACGTTCATCGCGGAGCAACTCGACGGAGCGGGCGTGGATTTCGGGTCGCTCGCTGCTGCCGTGGGTGTCGCCGGTACGGTCACCAGTTTCGCGGCGGCCAAGCTCGGGCTGGAGACCTATCACCGCGAGTCGGTGCACGAAACGGTCCTGGCCCGGGGCGACATCGAAGCCATCCTCAACCACTGGCTCACTCAGCCGGCTGCGGTGACGGCCGAAGAACCCTGCATGCATCCGCTGCGCGCAGCGGTGATCGGCGCGGGCGGCCTGATCCTCGACGAAATTTCCAGCCGCGTCCCCGGCGGGAGCGTGTTGGTGAGCGAGACCGACATCCTCGACGGCATCGCGCTGGGTCTGTTGGAGCAGTGATGCTGCCCACCCTCCCCATCGTGCAGGCGCCCATGGCGGGTGTGCAGGGGAGTGCCCTGGCGTTGTCGGTCGGACGCACCGGTGCGCTGGGCTCATTGCCTGCGGCCATGCTGAGCGACGACGAGCTGGCCGCCGAACTGACCGTGCTGGAGGGCGCCGACGTGCCCTACAGCGTCAACTTCTTCGCTCACCATGCGCCCCAGCCGGATCCGGTCAGGGAGGACGCCTGGCTCGCGGCACTCGCCCCTTACCGCGAGGAGTACGGGGTGGCCGAGAGCGGCGGCGGGGCCGCCCGCCGGCCGTTCAACGCACACATCTGCGACGCCATCGAGCCCTTCGCGCCGCCCATCGTGAGTTTCCACTTCGGCCTGCCCCACGAGGGCCTGTTGCGCCGGGTGAAGGCCTGGGGCGCGGTGGTCGTGAGCACCGCGACCACCGTCGATGAGGCGCGCTGGCTCGTGGAACACGGGGCGGACGCGGTGATCGCCCAGGGCATCGAGGCAGGCGGGCACCGGGGCAACTTCCTGTCGGACGACCTGTCGCTGCACCTGCCCACCCTGGAGCTGGTGCGCGCGGTTCGTGGCTCGGTCACCTGCCCGGTCATCGCGGCCGGCGGCATCACGACGGCCGCCGACGTGCAGGCGGCGCTCGCCGCGGGGGCGGTGTCGGTCCAGGCAGGGACCGCGTTCCTGCTGGCCGATGAGACCACCACGTCGTCGATGCACCGCGACGCCATCCTGCGTCCGCACGACACCGTGATCACCACGGCGCTCACTGGCCGGCCCGCGCGGGGGATCCCCAACCGGCTCGTGCTGGAGTTGGGCGAATACCCCGAGGCGGTTCCTCCGTTCCCGCTGGCGGCCGGGCCCCTGGCCCCGCTGCGCGCAGCAGCAGAGGCTCAGGGCCGCACGGACTTCACGCCCCTGTGGTGCGGGATGAACACCGACGGCGTGCGCGCTGCGCCGGCCGCGGCGATCGTCGAGTCGCTGCTCGGCTGACGGCACACAGAGAGCCGGTGTGCGGAAGTCTCCGCACACCGGCTCTCGTGTATTGCCTGTTACTCGGCCGGGGTGGCGGTGCCCTGGAGCGCGCCGTTGGTCTTGCCGGCCATCCGGTCGAGCACGGCCGTCAGGTCGTAGCCGGTGGTGTCCTTGACCATCTGCATGGTCTGCATGACGTTCTCCGTGACCTGGCGGGGCAGCACCGAAGCGCCGTCGGTGGACACAACCGTGAGCTTGTCGATGTTGCCCAGCGGGGCGGCCACCTTCTCGGCCATCTGGGGCAGCACCTCGATCAGCATCTGCAGGACGGCGGCCTCGTTGTAGTGCGCGAACGCCTCGGCACGCTTGTCCATCGCCTCGGCCTCAGCCTGGCCGACGGCCAGCACCGCGGCGGCCTTCGCCTCGCCTTCAGCGCGCACGGCGTCGGCCTCGGCCACTCGGCGGGACTTCTCGCCGACACCGGTGAGGCGCTGGCGCTCCGCCTCGGCCTCTGCCTGGGCGATGGCCGCGGCCTTCTGGGCCTCGGCCTGGAAAATGGCGGCGTTGCGCTGTGCCTCTGCAGCGGTCTCGACGCGGTACCGCTCGGCATCTGCCGGGCGACGCACCTCGGTGTCCAGTTGGCGTTCCTTCAGCGCGGCCTGCGCGACGGCGACCTTCTCCTGCTCGAGGAGGACCGCCTGGTCACGGTCTGCCTGGGCGAGGGGGCCGGCGGACGCGGCGGTGGCCCTGGCGGCGTCGGTCTCCGACTGGATCTCGGCCTTCTTCAGCACGAGTGCCCGCTGGGAGATGGCGATCTCCTGCTCCGCGGCGATCTGCGCCTGCTCGGCCTCACGTCGGGCCTCGGCCTCGGCGACGGCGGCGAGCCGGCCCAGCTTGGCCGACTCCGGGCGTCCGAGGTCCGACAGGTAGGTGCCGTCGTCGGAGATGTCCTGGATCTGGAAGGTGTCGAGCACGAGGCCCTGCCCCGTCAGCGACGACTCGGACTCGTCTGTGACCCGCTGCGCGAACGCAGCGCGGTCACGGATGATCTGCTCCACCGTCAGCGAGCCGACGATCGAACGGAGCGAGCCCGCGAGGGTCTCCTGGGTGAAGGTCTCGATCTCGTCCTGCTGCCCGAGGAAGCGCTGCGCGGAGGCCCGGATCGAGTCCTCGTTGCCGCCCACCTTGACGATCGCCACACCGTCGACGTTGAGCTTGATGCCCTGGCCGGAGACGGCGTTGCGGATGGTGATCATGATGCGGCGCGACGACAGGTCGAGCGTGTGCAGGCGCTGGATGAACGGGACGACGAACACGCCACCGCCCATGACGACCTTCTGGCCGCTCAGGTCCGTCGACACGAGACCGGTCTCGGGATTGCGGACCTCCCTGCCCTTGCGGCCGGTGATGATGAAGGCTTCGTTCGGCTTGGCCACCTTGTACCTGCTGGCGATCAGCAGGCCGATCAGCACGAGAAGGATGATGAGGCCGAGGATTGCGGTGACTACGGGACTTAAGCCGGGCATGGATGCCTTTCGTTCGGTCTTTGGCTGCAGGCTAGGGAGTGAGTTCGCCGGGGGCGGAGGTGGGCGTGACCTCCACGGCGGTGGGGGAGAGGATGGCCGAGACCCACACTTCATCGCCGGCGGCGACGGGGAGCTCTGACTTCGCGGCGATCTTGCGCACCTGCCCGCCCACGCTGATGTGGATCTCGCCGTAACCGCCCTGGGGGATGGCCGTGATGACGCGGCCTGAGTAGCCGATCATCGAGTCAGACCGGAAGCTGGCCGCATCCTCGCCGCTCTTCAGCGCACGGGTCAGCCGCATGGCGCCCCAGGCGGCCAGCGCGCCGATCACCAGGCCGGTGACGACGGCGAACACCACGTTGTCGATGAGGCCCAGGCCCAGCGCACCGCCGAACCCGAACGCGCCGATGAAGGCGGAGATGGAGGAGACGGAGAAGAGGTCCCCGCCGAGGACGTCGAGGTCGAACAGGCCGTCGATCACGTCACCGACGAGCAGGGAAAGCAGGACCAATGCGATACCGACGCCTCCGATGATCAGAAACGCGGTCAAAGCGGGCCCCTCCCCTTGTGCGAACCCCCAGTCTATCGGGCGCGCAGGTCTCCGTCGGGTGCCGTGGGTCTCTGGCTCATCGTCGCTAGACTTTGGCGTGGCCCTCGTAGCCCAATTGGCAGAGGCAGGCGGCTTAAACCCGCTTCAGTACGGGTTCGAGTCCCGTCGGGGGCACTAGTCGGCGGCTTCGTCGCCCAGGAGCGCGACGACCTCGCCGAACTTCGGGGCGACGGCGACCCAGCCGAGCTCGTCGGAGATCCGGTCCGCGAACTGTGCGGCCACCTGGGGCTCACCGTGCGTGACGAAAACCTCTTCCGGTTCCTTGTCCAGGGCCTTCAGCCAGTCGAGCAGGTCCGACGCGTCGCCGTGCACGGAGAACTCGCGGTCGCGCACGATCTCGGCGTTCACCCGGACGTACCTGCCGTTGATCTTCACCTGACGGGCGCCGTCCTCGAGTGCACGGCCGCGGGTGCCCTCGGCCTGGAAGCCCGTGAGCACGACCGTGTTGCGGGCGTCCGGCAGCAACCGCTGCAGGTGGTACAGCACTCGGCCGCCCTCGGCCATACCCGAGCTCGAGATGATGATCATGGGGTCGGTGCGCTTGTTCAGCGCCTTCGAATCGCGCGAGCCGCGGGTGGCGGTGAGGTCCAGGTCCGTGAAATCGGCGACCGTCACGTCCTCGCGCAGTTCGTCCAGCGACGTGTCGCTGTAGACAGCGAGTGCGCGCAACGACATGGGGCCGTCGACGACGACAGGCACCTCGGGGATGCGGCCCTCGCGGCGCATCTGCACCAGCGCGTGCAGCACCGTCTCCGTCCGGTCGATCGCGAAGGCGGGGACCACCACCTGACCGCCCCGCTCAATGGTGCGGCGGATGGCGGCAGCGAAGTCCTCGTGCGGGACGTCGGGTTCTGGGTGCTCACGGTCGCCGTAGGTGGATTCCACCACCACGATGTCGGCGCCGGGGGGAGTGTCGCGGTCCTTGAGGATGGGGTGGTCGTGGCGGCCGAGGTCGCCGGAGAACAGCACCGAGCGGTTGCCGAGCTCCACGTGGACCGAGGCGGAACCGAGGATGTGCCCGGCCCTGGTCCAACGCACCCAGACGCCGTCGATGTCGACGTTCGTGTCGAACTCGACCGACCGGAACAGCGGGAGGGTCCTCTCCACGTCCTCGGTCGTGTAGATCGCCTCGGGATTCTCGTGCTTGGACCAACCGCCGCGCACCGCGTCGGTGACCGACTGCTCCTGGAGCTTCCCGGAATCACGCAGCACGATCTCGGCTAGGCGGATCGTGGCCTCGGTGGCCCAGATCGGCCCGCGGAAACCGTGCTTGACCAGAGCGGGCAGGTAGGCGACATGGTCGGTGTGGGCGTGCGTCAGCAGCACATCGGAGAGGGAGGCCGGGTCCACCGGGAACTCGTCGCGGTTCTTCAGCCGCCACTTCTTGTCGCCCTGGAACATGCCTGCGTCCACGAGGATGCGCCGGTCATCGAGCGTGATGAGGTACTTGGAGCCGGTCACGGTGCCGGCCGCGCCGAGGAACGTCAGGGTCGCCTTCTGCGGGGTGCTCATGATCCGATCGTGGCAGGTATCGGGTGCACCCGGGCGTCCGGCGTGGAAACCCACGGGGCGGGTGGGAAGACCACGTACCATGGAGAGCGACGATCCCGTAGGGGACCACGACAAGAAAGAGAATCACATGGCTAACCCGATCATCGGCAGGCCCGACTCGTTCACGAAGAATCTGGGCACGCAGCAGCGCGGCTACACCGGCTACGGCCAGCCCCAGGGATATGCGCAGCCGCAGAGCCAGCCCCAGGGCCAGTGGCAGGGCTACCTGCCACCGCAGCAGCAGTTCGAGCAGAACCAGTTCAACCAGCCCCAGCAGACGGATCCGCGCCTCGGCGGCGTGATGACGCTGGACGACGTGCTCGCCAAGACCGCCATCACGCTCGGCACCGTGGCCATCGTCGCCGTCGCTACGTTCATCCTGCTGCCCATGAGCCTGATGCTGCCCGCCGTCATCGGCTCGGGGATCGTGGGCCTGGTCACCATCCTGTTCGTGGCCGGCCGCCGCAAGCTCCCCGTCGGCGGTGTGCTGTTCTACGCCGCGGTCGAGGGCATCTTCGTGGGTGCGTTCTCGAAGTTCTTCGAGTACCTGTATCCGGGCATCGTGGTGCAGGCCGTGCTGGCCACCTTCGTCACCGCGGCCGCCACTCTGGCGGCGTACAAGTTCTTCAACATCCGCGTCACCCCGAAGTTCCGCAAGATGGTCTCCATCGGCACGGTCGCCCTGCTGGGTGTCCTGCTGGTCAACTTCGGCCTCGCGCTGTTCGGCGTCGACACCGCCATCCGCGGCATCGGTTCCGGCGCCGGCTGGCTGGCGATCGGGATCTCGATCCTGGCCGTCGTGCTGGCCGTGCTGAACCTCGTGACGGACTTCGACTCCGTCGAACGCGGTATCGCTGCCCAGGCGCCCGCTCAGGAATCGTGGCGGGCGGCTCTCGGCATCACGGTCACCATGGTGTGGCTGTACGTCGAGCTCCTGCGCATCATGAGCTACTTCAGGGACTGACGGAGGACAGCTTGCGGGCGTACTGACTCAGTAGCGTCCGCGAGCTGTTCGTCCAGTGCAGCGAGCGCCACGCGCGCGTAGGCACCCAGCCGGCCTTCAGGGTCGATCCACCGATGTCGTGGACGACCGGCTCGCTGGGTGCTTTGCATGTCGCCCCGTAGACGACCCTCAGGGCGTGGAAGTCCTCGAGTCGCCCGCTCATGGAGCGGCCCACCCAGTGCTCTGATTCGAGCGTCAGGACCCGGTCGATGACGATCTCCTGGCCGGTCTCCTCGAACACCTCGCGTAGCACGGCCTCCGACGGCGACTCTCCCGGGTCGACGCCGCCCCCAGGGAGCGACCACGTACCGGGCGCGGGGGTGGCCGGGGAATTCACCGTGCCGAGGATGCCGCGGTCCGACAGCACCAGGGCGTAGGCGCCGATGCGCTGGTACCGGGCAGGGGTCTCCGTCGGCGAATTGACGTAGACGGTGTGCCGCTCAACCGGGCGGTGGTCCGACTCGTGCACTTCGCGAACCAGCCAGGTGAAGACGATGTCGCCGTCCTGGATGGCGGCGGCGAGCGGCCGCAGGGGTACATAGCCGTGATCGAACATCGTCACGCGGGGATGCGCACCGTGCTCCACCGGGAAGTCGGCCACGGGCGCCCGCAGGGGACTGGTGACACCGATGACGCGCATTGCGACAGTCTAGTCGGCCGCCCATCCGCCGGCCTTTGCCACCGCAGCCCCGCTGAGCTGGAATGGGGTTATTGTTTTGGCTAGCATTTCCGGGGCGGCCGGGAAGCGGTTCCGACGGAGGCTGGTCATGGATTATCGCTCTGGCACCGACATCAGTGGCTCCCGTGTGCGGAGGCGCGGCGGCGGCGGCGTGGGCGGCGGACGCCGCGGTGGGCCCATCGCGGTGGGCGGCATCGGCGGCCTCATCCTCCTGGTGCTGACGCTGCTCTTCGGCGGGAACATCGGCGACGTCCTCGGCGGTGGCGGTGGGGTCGCGCCGCAGGGCGAGGGCCAGGAACAGAGCCAATGCCGCACCGCGGCAGACATCGAACAGGACCGCGACTGCCGCTGGGACGCCTACGACGTCGCGTTGGAGCGGCACTGGTCCAGCGCATTCGAATCCGGCTTCGAGCCCATCTCGGCGCTCAACCTCTACAGCGGCCAGATCGCCACGGCGTGCGGCACCGGCTCGTCGCAGATGGGGCCCTTCTACTGCCCCGGCGACAAGGCCATCTATATCGACGACGAGTTCATGGGCAGCCTGCTCGAGCAGTTGGGCACCACCCGCAGCGACGCCGCTGAGCTGTACATCGTCGGCCACGAATACGGGCACCACATCTCGAACCTCACCGGGGACATGGAGAAGGCCCGCGCGGGCGGCAACGACACCGGCCCGCGTTCCGGTGCGGTGCGCCTGGAGTTGCAGGCAGACTGCTACGCCGGCGTCTTCTTCAAGAACACGACGCAGGACCCGGAGTCGCCGATCGAGGCCGTGACCCAGGACGACCTGAACCGCATCGTCGACGCGGCCCGCGCCGTCGGTGACGACCACATCCAGCAGCAGCAGGGCGGCCGGGTGGTACCCGAGAGCTGGACGCACGGTTCCTCGAAGATGCGCCAGTACTGGGTGGCGAAGGGCTTCGAGAGCGGGGATCCGGCAACCTGCGACACCTTCAGCACCGACGACCTCGGCGAGTAACGCAGGCCGGGAAAGCCTCAGCCTTCGATCAGCCTGGTCATGTCGCGACCCTCGAGATCCGTGTAGTGGATCTCGCCGCCGCAGTCCACCCGGACGACGGCGCCGCTGCGCTCGGTGCTGCGGTCGATGCGCACGTCGCACTGCTGGGCCGGGTCTGCCTGGAACTGGGCGATCACCTTCGCCAACGTGGCCGGGTCGATCTGCTGCGGGTCGAACGTGCCCACGGCGGGTGTCTCCCCGCGCCGCGTCTCGAAGACGGGCAACCCCGCCAACCGGCTCCTGTTCAGGACGACGCCGGGCTCATCCGGCAGGTCAGCCCAGTAGCCGCGCGTGTCGTTGAAGCCGACGGCGAAGGCCTCGCTCGCGTCGCCGATGACCTCGCCCAGGCCGGCGGTCAGATCCGCGACACTGGTGTATCCCAGCTCGGCGACGGCGGTGCCGTCGGCCCTGAAGAACACCGTCGTCGATTCGGGCCGCGACGTGATGGTCATCAGCACCTGCCCCTCGCGGTACTCCACGATCTGCAGGACGAGTTCGCCGCGCACGCCGCGGAGGTCGGCGATGTCGAACATGCGCGCCACCGACTGCAGGGGGAAATCCGCAGGGTCGAACGTCGCCTGTTCGAGGTACTGGATGTCGGAATCGACCGCGGTGATCTCGTCCTCGGTCCAGCGGTAACTGACCACCGAGCCGTCCGGGCGCAGCGCGGTAAGGGTGGCCTGGTCCCGCGTGATGTCGAGCTTCAGCACGGGCAGGCCGGCGGCCACCGCATGCAGTTCGTCGACGACGAGCTCGGCACTGTCCACCAGCGGGCCGTCGATGGGGAACCGCTGGGGGAGTTCAGGCTCGGGAACGGGCGGGAGGCTCGGCTCAGTGCTTGCGCCCGACGGCGACAACGAGCTGTGCGGCGGTGCCGCCGAGGTGGGCATCAAGCCGGGCGACAACGGCGTGCATCCGGCGAGGACGATGGCAGCTCCGAGCGCACCGACCGACCATTTCCTCACCCGCACAGTGTAGGCACCCGTGGGAGCAGGTCCACTACTCGCTGTCGTCGGAGGTCACCCTGTCCACGAAGTACGAGTCGTCCATCGCCGGGTCCGGCGCGATCGGGATGTACTGGCGCCGCACCCTGGCCTCGCCCCATTCGCGCGACTCCACCACTTCGCGCGCCTCGTTCACCGCATCGCACTGCTCCTGGCTGAGGTAGAACTCGATGTTCTCGACGGCTCGGTCTGCCCGCGTGAACGCCTCGGGATCCTCTCCTTCGGCGGAGGCGGCGATGAGCCGGTCCACCGCGCGCTGCACCGTCGCCCTGCGCATCCGCCGCTTCGATTTGGGCAGCAGGTCGATGCGGCCGTCCTCGGAGACGATGATCACCATGGATCCCTTGCCAGCACCGGCGAGGTATCGGATGGCGGAGCTGAACCGCGCCCCGCGCGCCGGGTCTCCGGTGCCGGTGGCGAGACCGTCGAGGATGACACCGACGGCGTGACAGCGCCCATCCGGCGACACCAACACGGCGCCGTCGATGCTGGTGGCGGCCTCCAGCGCCCGCTCCGACAGGCGGGTGGGCGTGATGGCGTAGGCCTGCGGGAGGAGGCGCGCCGCCTCCCTGTCCGCCTCGGGGTGCACGACGAGCATGGTGCCGTGGGCCTGCTGCGAACAGGCGACCGCCACGTGCCAGAGGAACCGCGCGTTGCGGGCGGAGACGTTGGGGAAGACACGCTCGACGGTAATGGCGAACTCGTCCTCGTCCAGCAGGTCGCGCGGCATGGCGGGGATGCCGTTGTCGACGCGGAGGAACGGCACGTCGTTGTCCCAGAGTTCCCAGGAACCGTCGCCGGAGATGCGTACCTCGAACGTGTGGTCGCGCTCTGTGGTGTCGACGGTGCCCAGCCCGTAGACCTCCCGGCCGTCGCAGAGCAGGTGCAGCCCGGGGCCGGACAGTTCGAGGATCTTGCGCAGCCCCCTGGTGCGGCCGATCGGTACCGGATGCTCCAGCGTGATGATGCGGGTGACCGTCTCGTCGTCCGCCGGCACGAGGACGAGGGTGCCCTTGCCGGCGCGGCCCTCATAGCGGGTGGCGGCCACCGCGTCGAAGGCCTGCATGGCGCCGAACGCGTGGTCCTGGCCGGTTCGTGCCACCACCGCGGACACGAAGGAATCCGCCGCGGCGCGCAGGACCGCCTCGGTGTCCGCGCGCACCACGAGCCCGGGCGACTGGCGGTCGAGTTCGCGTGAAGCCACGTCCAGCACCATGGTGACGACGGCCTCCTGGAAGGACCGCGCGGTGAGGAACGCATCGGCTGCGTCATCCGCGAGCTGGGGCAGTTCGCGCCACGGGTCTGCCTGCAGAGCGAGGACGGGGAACACCATGTGCTCCAGGATCTTCACGCCGACCCCCACGAAGTGCACCCGCCCGGTGGCCCGGGCTGCGGAGTCGAGTTTGTCGGCCACGGCGCGGCGACGGGTGCGTGATTCGAGGGCGGCGAGGTGCGCCTCGCTGTCGTCGTCGAGGTCGTTCTCCCGCAGGATCCTGTTGAAGCGGCGGGTGGCCAGTGTGCTGGCCTGCTTGAGGATGGCGCGGTCGAAATGGCCGCGTTGCGGCTCCACGAGCACGTCGTCCTCGGCGTTGAGGGGGAGTGCCACGACGAAGGCCCTGGGGTCGATGTCCACCCCGGCGGCATCGAGCACATCGTTGGCAACCTGTTCCAGCGAACGACGGAACCGAGCCTGTCCGTCCCATAATTGCCAACCCACGGGGGCATCATGCCACGACGTGGGGGCGGGGTGGGCACCGCGGTCCACGTCAAGCAGCAGCCGCGTGTAGATCACGGGATCAGACATCCCGCCAGTCTGTCATCGACCCGGCTCGTGGAGGTTACCGGTGGGCCGACCTAGACTCGCCGCATGCACGACCTCGACGCAGTGATGGTGGAACTCGACGACCTGGCAGATCCCAAGATCCTGGCGGTGAACCAGCGGCACGGCGACGACCACGCGGTGAACCTGACGAAGCTGCGCGCGGTCGCCAAGCGGCTCAAGACCGATCACACCTTCGCCCGGAAACTGTGGGCCACGGGCGACACGGCCGCCAGGTTGCTGGCGCTGTTGACGTGCCGGCCGAAGGAGTTCAGCGCCGACGAGCTCGACACCATGCTGCGCGAGGCCCGCGTCCCCAAGGTGCACGACTGGCTGGTGGCCTACGTCGTGATGAAGGGCCCGCACGCAGAGGAGCTGCGCGTGAAGTGGTTCGACGACGCGGATCCGGTGGTCGCCAGCGCCGGGTGGGCCCTCACGGCGGACCGCGTGAAGAAGAACCCGGACGGCCTGGACCTGCCGGGCCTCCTGAGCCTCATCGAGGCTCAGATGAAGGACGCGCCGGAGCGGCTGCAGTGGCAGATGAACACCACCCTGGCCCACATAGGGATCGAGAACCCGCAGCTGCGCGACCGCGCTGTGGCCATCGGGGAGCGGCTCGAGGTGCTGAAGGACTACCCCACGCCGCCCCATTGCACCTCGCCGTTCGCGCCCAGCTGGATCGCGGAGATGGTGCGCCGCAGCGAGCGCTGATCCGGCGTCGGCTCAGCCCTCGGGCTCGGTGATGTCGGCAACGGTCGCGTCGAAGTGGGCGATGAGCGCGTCGCCGTCGATGGTCGCCGCAACCCCGTGTTCGCCGGCCCCGATGGAGACCGTGCGTCCCCGCACCAGTTCATCGGCCACCACGGGCAGCGGCGTCTTCGTGCCGAAGGGCGTGATCGTGCCGCGCTCGAAACCGGTCACCTCGAGAGCCGCGTCCGCGTCGGGCATGGACAATCGTGACACGCCGAGCAGCGCGCGGAGCTTGGGCCACGAGATGGTGCGGTCTCCGGGGACCAGGGCCAGGAGGTGGTCACCTTCGCCGCGGCGCACCACCATCGTCTTGATGATGTCGCGCGGCTCGACGCCGCGTGCCGCGGCCGCCTCCGCCAGGGAACGGACCCGCCCGTGCCGGGTGACGGTGTGGTCGATGCCTGAGGAGGCGAGTTCCTCGAGTGCGGGATTGGTCATGGCCTCAGCCTAGGTGCGCACCATGCGGAAGAGCAGGGTCTGGGTGTCGTAATAGGCGTCCGTGAGCCCGACGCGCTGCATGCCGATGCGCTGGGCCACGCGCTGCGACGCATGGTTCTCCGGGTGGGTGACGGCGACCACCTCAGGAAGACCCGCTTCCAGGATCGCCCGGAGGGTGGCGTCGGCGGCCTCCGTGATGTAGCCGTTGCCCGTGTGTTCGGCCACCTGGCGCCAGCCGATCTCGGTGTCGACCGCCTCGCCGCCTCCCGACGGGGGGATGGGCTTGACCATGATGATGCCCACTGCGGTGCCGGAGTTGGGACCCGTGGCCAGTTCGACGAGGGAGAAGCCGTGCACCGGGTGGTCCCTCAGCATCATGAACCGCTCGAGGTGGCGCCCGGCGGTGGCCAGGTCCGGCGTGGTCGACGTCGGGATGAAGCGCTGCAGGTCCGGGTTCTGGTGGAGGAGGTAGACGAAGTCCAGGTCGTCGTCGGTGAACGCGCGCAGGCGCAGACGTTCGGTACTGAGGGGGATCATCGCTGACTTCGGCGCCAGGGGTTACGGGGCGGCCGGCGGTAGCAGGTCTTTGGCGTACCAGTCTGTGGCGTTCGGGTTGTCGTTGAACGGCTCCACCGCGTGGTATCCCTCCGCGCGGTACAGGCCGTTGGCGCTGTCCAGGTCAGCGTTGGTGTCCAGCACCATGCGCTGCGCCCCCAGCGAGACGGCTCGGCGCTCCAGTTCGCGGAGGAACGCACGACCGAGGCCGGCACCCCGCGCCCCCGGGGTGATGTAGAGGTGCTTGACCTCCATGCCCTCACCCTCGACGGGGCGGATCCCCCCGACGCCGATCGCCTCGCCGTCGCGCTCGGCCACGAGCAGCGCACCCTCGGAGAAATCGGCGGGTTTGGGTTGGTAGGCGGTGTCCTCACCGGCCCACAGGGCGATGCGCTCGGCGAAGTACGCGTCGAGCAGCCGCGCGGCGGCGGGATCTGCGGCATCGGTGACTCGGAACTGCAGCATGTTCGAAACCCTCATGGCTGGTCGGGGTGGGTGCAGGGCAGGTCAGTCGGCGGGCCCGCACTTCACGCCGGTGGCGTGGTTCGGGCAGTAGCCGCCCGGATTCTTGTACAGGTACTGCTGGTGCTCGAGTTCGGCGTAGTAGAACGCCTGGCCAGGGGTGATCTCGGTCGAGATCGGGCCGTAGCCCTCGGCCGTGAGCCGCTCCTGGAAGGCGGCCCGGCTGCGCTCGGCGACTGCTCGCTGCTCCTCGTCCACCGGGAAGATGGCGGAGCGGTACTGGGTGCCCAGGTCGTTGCCCTGGCGGTAGACCTGCGTGGGGTCGTGGTTCTCCCAGAACAGCGTGAGCAGGTCGTCGTAGCTCACCTTGGTGGGGTCGAAGACCACCTTGACCGTCTCGGTGTGACCGGTGTGACCGGTGCAGGTCTCCTTGTAGGTGGGGTTGGGCGTGAAGCCGCCCATGTAGCCGGCGGCGGTGTTCAGCACGCCGTCCACCTGCCAGAACATGCGTTCCTCGCCCCAGAAGCAGCCCAGCGCGAAGTAGGCGACCTCGGCGCCCGCCGGCACCTCGTCGAGCGGGAGCCCGAGCACTTCATGCCTGGGCATGGGGCTCAGGACGGGGGTGTCGCGGCCCTCGAGCGCTTCGTCCTCGGTCACCATCTGCGGCGTGGACATGCGGGCGTTGAGCCAGGCCAGAACGTCAATCTCCATTCGCCAAGGCTACCCGGAGGCTGGGAAACGGACTAGGGCTGCTGCTCGTCCTCGCCGGTGATGATGCCGTAGAGCCCGCGCAGGATCATGTAGGCGCCCACGGCGCCACCCAGCACCCAGACCGACCGCCTGCCCAGCCCCACGTTCTCGTATCGCTTGCGGGGCTCCGGCTCAGCCTGCGGCACGTCGTCGGGGGTCTCGGGGTCGGCCGGCTCGGCCTGCTGCTCTTGCATGGAGCCAGTCTGCCAGGCTCCACAGCGCCAGATCGCCCGCCATCGGTCTCAGGTGTTCGAGGCCTGCGTCGAACGGTTAGAGGCGCCAGTCGATGGGTTCCCCGCCCTGGTCCTCCAGCAGGCGGTTGGCGGTGCTGAAGGGGCGGGAACCGTAGAAGCCGGTGCGCGCGGACAGAGGCGACGGGTGTGCGCTGGCGATCACGGGCGTCTCGCCCAGCATCGACGCGGCCGACTGGGCGTCGCGGCCCCACAGGATTGCGACGAGGGGCCCGCCGCGCTGTGCGAGCGCGCGGACCGCGCAGGCGGTGACTTCCTCCCAGCCCTTGCCGCGGTGCGAGGCCGGCGCCCCCGGCCGCACCGTGAGCACCCGGTTGAGGAGGAGCACGCCCTGCTCGAACCAGGCGGTGAGGTCGCCGTGCGTCGCCTGGGGGATGCCCAGGTCGGTCTCCAGTTCGCGGTAGATGTTGCGCAGGCTGCCCGGAAGGGGCCGCACATCCGGGTTCACCGAGAACGAGAGCCCCATCGCGTGGCCCGGCGTGGGGTAGGGGTCCTGGCCGAGGATCAGCACGCGGACGTCCGCCAGGGGACGGGAGAAGGCGCGCAGGATGTGCTCGCCGGCAGGGAGATAGGTGAAGCCGTTGGCCAGCTCAGTGCGGAGGAACTCACCCATGGCGGCGATGTTCTCCTCGACCGGGGCGAGGGCATCCGCCCAGTCCGGCGCGATGAGGTCCGGGAGGGGTCTGCGCATACGTCCAACCTTGGCACAGGCGTGGGTCCGCCGTCGGCCCGGCTGAGCGCTCTCCACGCCCTCAGGGAAAGCCCAGGGTTTCGAGAGCTGCACAACGGCTTTTCATTATGGAAAAGGGGGATAGCATTTTCACCATGAGCAACGCAGATCTCGGTCCAATTCTGGACGACCTGGCGGCCGGGCGCATCGACGCCGGCGAGGCCGCCACCCGCATCGAGGCCGCCAAGCGCGCGGCAGCGGGCGACCGCCCGCAGGACACCACCACGAAGGGCGGCCCGAAGGCCGGCGGGCTGTCCCGCGTCTCGGTCACCGCAGTGGGGCGCCGGGTGCGCATCGAGGGCGACCCGTCGGTGAGCACCCTCACCATCGACGGGCCGCACGTGCTGCGCCGCGTCGGCACCGTCATGGAGGTCAACTCCACCGGGGAGTTCGGGCCCAGTTTCACGGGCTTCTCGCTGATCCGGCCGCCCCGCAACCTCGACGACCTGCGCGACATCTCGCTGGGCAAAGAACTCGTGGTCAAGGTGAACCCCAACCTCATCGTCGACGCGGAGGTCACCACCGGCGGGCTCCGCACGGTGGGGGTGCCCCGGCTGGGTCGCATCCGCGTGACCGCGGGCGGCTCCACCCTCGAAGACGTGCAGGAGGTCGAGGACCTGCTCAGCCAGGCCGGCGGTATCG
This sequence comes from Tessaracoccus zhenghani, assembly GCF_054552775.1. Classification (NCBI taxonomy): domain Bacteria; kingdom Bacillati; phylum Actinomycetota; class Actinomycetes; order Propionibacteriales; family Propionibacteriaceae; genus Tessaracoccus; species Tessaracoccus zhenghani. The sequence goes on from NZ_CM137275.1 coordinate 3,038,581, forward strand.
CCGTCGAGGGGCCCATCAGCCTCGGCCGCTCGCGTCTCAAGGTCGAGTCGGGCACCCTCAACATCCACCTCACCAAGGGTGCCAACGTGACCATCCGTGGCGAGGCCCGGCTCGGGCGGATCAGCTGGCCCGACGGGGGCGACAAGGTCGACGAGTACGTGGTCGGCAACGGCTCCGCGCGGCTCGACATCGCCGTCGTCATGGGCATGGCCACCATCAAGGCGGATGACTGACATGGCGAAGCACCTCTACCACCCGCCGGCGGACTGCCCGGTCTGTGGCGACCAGCTCATCACCACCCGCAAGGGATGCCTCCACTGCGGCACGGAGATCGCCGGTGAGTTTGCCAGCTGCGAGTTCTGCTCGCTGAACGAGGCGGACCTCACGCTGCTGAAGGTGTTCCTCGCCTCGCGCGGCAACCTGCGGGAGGTGGAGAAGCACCTCCAGGTCTCGTACCCCACGGCGCGCGCCCGTCTCGACGCGGTCCTGGCCAAGCTCGGGCTCGACCCTGCGGATCCCGCCTCACAGCCGGCTCCCGCCCACCAGGAACTAGCTGACGAGGACGGCACGGAGCAGCAGTCGGAGTACGGCGACGCGGTCAACGGGAACCTGACGCCGGAGCAGCAGATCCTCGCCCGCGTCGCGCGCGGCGACCTCAGCCCCGAGCTGGCCGCCCAACTCCTGGGCGACTGACCCGGCGCACGCGCCCACAACGAACAGGGCCGCCGTCCTCCTGGACGGCGGCCTCGGTGTTCCTGTTGCGAACTAGAGGGCCGAGACCTTCGTGATCCGGACCATCAGTTCCTTGCCGTTGGGCGCGGTGTAGCGCACCTCGTCGCCCACCCTGGCGCCGAGAATGGCAGAGCCCATCGGCGACTGCGGGGAGAAGACGGAAAACTCCACCGAATCATCGGTGCCGAGCACCTCGCGCGAGCCGAGCAGGAAGGTGTCAGTGTCGTCGTCGTCACCGTCGTAGGCGACCGTGATGATCTTGCCGGGGGCAACCTCATCTGCGGCGCCTTCAGGTTCGCCCACCTGCGCGCGGCGGAGGAGGTCCTCCAGTTGGCGGATCCGCCCTTCCATCTGACCCTGCTCCTCGCGGGCGGCGTGATAGCCACCGTTCTCGGACAGGTCGCCCTCTTCGCGGGCGGAAGCGATCCGTGCGGTCACCTCTTCGCGGCCGACGGTCCTGAGCTCGTTCAACTCGGCCTCGAGCTTGTCGTAGGCCTCCTGGGTGAGCCACACCACATCAGTAGCTGTTTCGGACATTGAGCCAGCCTATCAGCCGACCAGGCGGCAGCCTTCGATTCTGATGGCGGTTGCTTCTTTCACCGTGGTGAGGGTCACGTCGATGTTCGTGAGCTTGTCAGTGCCCGGTGGCACCTGAACGATGCGCTCGGCGACCGTCTCGTAGCTTTCCGCCTGGGCGTACATCCGGCACTCCGCAGCCTCCGACGGGTCCTTGCGCTGGACGACCACCTCGGCGGTGATCTCCGTGGCCGACGACACCTCGAAGCTGCGGATCATCGCGACGACGTCGGGGTTGGAGTTGCGCACCCCGGACAACACGGCGAGCAGGATGGCCGTCAGCACGGCAGCGGCGGCGAGACCTCCCAGCAGGTAGTCGGCGGGGCCCGCCTTGGGGTAGCGGGCCTTGATGCGGGCTTCGTCGGTGGTCACGGCACCCATTGTGCCCTGAGACGGGCATGGTGCCGATCCGGGGGAGGGCACAATACAGTCCATGTCCACCGCCGCCGCTCCCCAACTGAGGCTGTTGCACATCCACGCCCACCCAGACGACGAGTCGAGCAAGGGCGCTGCCACCACGGCGAAGTACGTGGCCGAGGGCGTCGAGGTGATGGTGGCCACCTGCACCGGCGGTGAGCGTGGCTCGATCCTGAACCCGAAGCTCGCCGGTGATCCGGACGTCGAGCACAACATCGCGGAGATCCGCCGCGACGAGATGGCCAGGGCCCGCGACATCCTCGGCATCCAGCAGGTGTGGCTGGGGTTCGTCGACTCCGGTTTCCCGGAGGGAGACCCCCTCCCGCCGCTGCCCGAAGGCTGCTTCGCGCTCGAGGACCCGAAGGTGGCGGCGGGCCGGCTGGTGCGGATCATCCGGAGCTTCCGCCCCCACGTGGTGACCACCTACGACGAGCAGGGCGGCTACCCGCACCCAGATCACATCCAGTGCCACCGGATCACCGTCGAGGCCTTCCGAGCGGCGGCCGATCCGTACCAGTGGCCCGAGCACGGCACGCCCTGGCAGGCAGCCAAGTTGTACTACCACATGAGTTTCCACCGGAAGCGTTTCGAGCAACTCGAGGCCGCCATGCACGAGCACGGCCTGGAATACAGCGTGCCCACCCGTGACAACGACCCGTACTCCTACGGCCGGCTCACCACGTTCGTGCCGTGCGCCGATTACTTCCCCGTCCGCGACGAGGCGCTCAAGGCCCACGCCACCCAGATCGACCCCGACGGCCCGTGGTTCGCCGTCCCGCTGGCCATCCAGCAGATGGGCTGGCCCACCGAGGACTACCAGCTCGTCGTGTCGAAGGTGCCCACGATGATCCCGGAGGACGACCTGTTCGCTGGCCTGCGGCCTGAGACGCTGGTGCCGGAGTTCATGATCTGACGCGCGAGGCCTTCGAGTGGAGCAGGTACGCCGCGATCACGCCGCCGGCTGCACCACCCAGGTGGGCCTGCCAACTGACGCCCGGCGCGCCGGGGAGCACCCCCAGCAGCACGGTGCCGTACAGCGCGAACACCACCACGGCGATCAGGATCTGCGAGATCTTCCGCGTGAAGATGCCGCGCACGAGCAGGTAGGTGAGGTAGCCGAAGATCACGCCGGACGCGCCCGCCGTGATGGTGCCGGCGGCCGAGAGCAGCCAGGCGGTGAGTCCGGAGACGACGGCGCTCACGACGGTTGTCACCACCCAGCGGATCGCCCCTGAGAGGTAGGTCAGCACGCCCAGCACCAGGAACGGCACGGAGTTGCTGATGAGGTGCGCCCACCCGAAGTGCAGGAGGGGCGCCCACACGATGTTGGGGAGGTCCGAGACCTCGCGCGGCTCGATGCCATAGGAGTCGAGCGCGTTGAGCGTCACCGCGTCGAGGATCTCAAGCGCCCACATCACGGCGAGCATTCCTCCCACGACGAGCAGGGCGGCGGCCAGTGGGGAACGGGTGGTGCGGGTTTCGCTCATGCCCCCATTGTGTCCGACGGGGCAACAGCCAGGACCCGCCAGATGGGGCCCGGGGGCGCACCAGATACCCTTGGGGACTATGGTCAACCGCCTTGCCCAGTCGTCCAGCGACTACCTCCGCCAGCACTCCCACCAACTCGTCGACTGGTGGGAATGGTCAGACGAAGCGCTGGGCAGCGCGCGTGAACTGGAGCGCCCCATCCTGCTGTCGGTGGGTTACGCGTCGTGCCACTGGTGCCACGTGATGAGCCACGAGTCGTTCGACGACCCTGAGGTCGCCGACTACATCAACGACCACTTCGTGGCCATCAAGGTGGACCGCCAGCAGCACCCCGACGTCGACGCTGTGTTCATGACGGCCACCCAGGCGATGAACAACGGTTCGGGCGGCTGGCCCATGACCGCCTTCCTGACGCCCGAGGGCAAGCCCTTCTTCACCGGCACCTACTTCCCGCCGGAGGCGGGCCCCGGCATGCCGTCGTTCCGGCAGGTGCTGGAGTCGATGGCCGACGCGTGGCACCACCGTCGCGACAAGGTGCGCGGCTCGGCCGAGTACCTCGTCAACGTGCTGTCCTCCCGCGCGGAGACCGTCGCGGGGGAGGCGCCGGATCTGCGCAAGGCGATCGACGACGTCGAGGCCGCCTTCGACGTGATCCACGGCGGGTTCGGCATCCAGCCGAAGTTCCCCAACCCCACGCTGCTGGACGCGCTGCTGGTCAAGGGTGACCCGCGGTCCCTCGAGATCGCGCAGCGCAGCCTGGAGCACATGGCCCGCGGCGGCATCTACGACCAGGTGGGCGGCGGGTTCCACCGCTACTCGGTGGACCCGGGCTGGGTGGTGCCGCACTTCGAGAAGATGCTGTACGACAACGCGCTCCTGCTGGGCACCTACGTGCGCGGCTGGCGTCGCACCGCAGATCACGACGGTGGCCTGCGCGCGCTGTTCGAGCGCACCGCGTACGGCATCGTCGAATGGCTTGAGCGGGAGATGGTCAGCGAGCAGGGCGCGTTCATCTCCGCCCTGGATGCGGATTCCTGTGACATCCGCGGCGCGGTGCACGAGGGCATCTTCTACCTCTGGAACCCCGAGCTGCTCGTCGACGCGCTGGGCGCCGAGCTCGGTGACTGGGCCGCAGACGTCTTCCACGTCACCAAGGGCGGCACCTTCGAGGACGGCCTCTCCACGCTGCAGTTGCGTGGCCGGCCGGATTACGCGCGCCTCGACGAGGTCGCCGGCAAGCTGCTTGAAGAGCGCGAGACGCGCTTCCGGCCCGCGTCGGACAACATCGTGGTCGCCGCCTGGAACGGCTGGATGATCTCCTCGCTGGTCAGCGGCGCGATGATCTTCGGCGAGAGGGGCTGGCTGGAACTCGCGATCCGCGCCGCGGAGTACCTGGCCGAGGTGCATCTGGTCGACGGTGAGCTGCGCCGCACCTCGCGCGACGGGGCGGCTGACGCCGCCGTCGGTGGCGCCGAGGACTTCGGCGCGGTGGCGGAAGCCTTCGCGCTCCTGGCCGGAGCCACCGGCGACTCCGCGTGGTTGCGCAGGGCGGAGGCGGTCCTGGAGCGGGCCGACGAGCTCTTCAGCCACGCCGACGGCGGGTTCTACGACTCCGTCGACACCGGCCTGTTCGAGCGCCCGCGTTCCCTCACCGACAACGTGTCGCCCAGCGGCACCTCTGCTCTGATCGCCGCGCTGCGCGTGGTGGCACAGTTGGCTGAACGTCCGGACTTCAGCGAGCGCGCAGACCGCGCCGCCCGCACCACCTGGGCGAGCGTGGCCGAGCACCCGCGGTTCGCCGGCGCGTCGCTGGCAGACCTACTGGTCTCCGACGAGGCGCGGCGTGGCCTCAAGCCCGCGGTCGCCGTCGTGGTGAGCGACGACCCGTTCGGCGAACTGGCCCGCGCGTCCTGGCGCCTCGCCCCGGCGGGGTCCTATGTGGTCACGGCCCCAGAGGGCGCCGAGGGGTGGGGGTCGCACTTCGAGCAGCGACCCGGCGGGTTCGTCTACGTCTGCCGGGGCACCGTCTGCTTCGACCCGGTCGATGACTACAACGACCTCAAGACGCCGCTCTGGTCCCGCGTCTGACACTGCTTTGGCTCCCCGCCGTGAGCAATTGGATAGGGTCGTGATGCGACACGCCGGGGGATCTGTGCGAAACCGCGCGTGACCCCATCCAATTGCTCACGGAGGCAGCGACGATGCAGCGCTTGAACTGGAACGACGGCACCTGGACCACCGCGCCGGTGGAGGCCCGCGAAGACGGCACTGACCTCCTGGTCACGGCAGCCGAGAAGTCTGACGCCTGGCGCATCACCTCCTACGGGTTCGAGCGCTACAACGCGCACGCCCTCGTCGCGCCCCTTCCCCAGGACTCCGCGATGGAGGTGGTCTTCACCGCCGACTTCGACGAGCAGTTCGATCAGGCGGGCATCTTCCTCACCGCCGGCCCCGAGGCCTGGGTGAAGGCCGGCATGGAGTTCGCCGATGGCCACCCCACGGTGGGTGCGGTGGTCACCAACTCGCTCTCCGACTGGTCGACGGCGCCCGTCGACGAGTGGCGGGGGGAGAGGGTCCGGGTGCGGCTGTCGCGCGCCGGCGACGCGATCACCGTCCGTGCGGGCCTCGACGGTGGGGAACTGAGCCTGGTCAGGCTCGCCGCGTTCCCGGCCGACGCGGAGGTGCAGGCCGGTCCGTTCACCTGTGCGCCTGAGCGTGCGGGCTTGACGGTGCGCTTCCACGAATGGTCGCTCGGCGCGGCAGACGCTTCATTGCACTGATCGGTGGCGGCCGGCCGACCGGCCTGCCACCACTGGCTGGTTACAGGAACGACAGGTCGGTATGGGCGACGGTGTAGCCCTCCGAGCGCAGGTCGTCAGCCACCTCGTCGGCGTACTCGCCGGGCAGCACGAGGGCGTCACCCCGGAGCGAGGTGATGTCACCGTCGTACTTGAGGATCAGCGACTTGGGGAACCACTCCAACATCCGCGCCTGCAGCCAGGTGGGGTAGTAGCGGTCCGCCACTCCGGGGATGGCATCAGGTCTGAACGGCTCCGCGAGATCGATGTCGTCCATCTTCATGCCCAGGTTCTTCTCGACCAGGTACTGGTACTCGTACGGGTCCATCAGTTCCTTGAACTCCGCCCAGGTGGTGGCGTTGTTCAGCGCCCGGCGGATGCGGGCGACTTGGTGGGCCTCATCGCGCCGTGCGAAGACTGCCTGGCCGAACTCGTTGTTGGTCGTGTACAGGATCTCCATGGCCACTCCTCGTCACAGCGTGCTCGTGTGGCTTCCAGGCTAGTCCGCTCCAGCAGAGAATGGTGCCCGACAGCGCCGACCGAGGGTGGGAAGGGGGTTAGCTGGCGACCAGGATCTCGCAGTCGTCGCACCACCGCGTGGCCAGCGACACCCGGATGAAGCACGACGGGCAGACGAGGCCCGTCGGGGTGACGCGCTCGGCGTCGTACTTGACGGGAGCCTTTGCCTTCGGCGCTGCCGCCGCACGGGGGGCCCGCGTGGCTGCTGCCGCTGCCGGGGCCTGAGCCTTCACCGGGGCTGCCTTGGGACGGGTCAACCTGTTGCCCATGGGATCCAGTTCTGCCACAAGGCCTTCGGCGGCCTGGGCCGCGTCGTCTGCCGTGATCTCCTGACGCCACCACCACGAGACTCGGTGTTCGGCCTTGTGGGCCGCGTTCATCAGGTTGTTGATCTTGGCGGGGCCACCGTCCGTGGTGGACGGAGAGACGACGGAGTAATCGCCGTGCGTGTTCGAGACGCTGGCCAAATCATCCGTGTGGCCGAGGTAAACCACCTTGTCGGCCACAACCCAGGCGAAAAGACCGGGGCCGGCGGCCGTGGACGGCTCCACCACAAGCTGGCAGAACGGACCGGCCTTTGGAGCTATCGGAATGCGGAGGTCCCAGTCTGTCACCTTGACCTTCGACGGGGTGAATTCAAGTTCCTTCAATTGCTCCGTGTGCCGCATGCCGCTTCCTCCCGCAACGGCGATCTTTGGATCGCCGTCTTCACGATAAACCGCGAGGTGGGGTCGCGTCATCCTGAGGGCGTGTCGGATGTTCGTTTCAGACGGTGTGTCGGCGGATGATTTCCAGGAATGTCGGATTCGGTTGAGCGTTCGGATGAATCTCCTGCAGCGCCCGCAGCGCCTCGGCGGCAGGCACGCCCAGCGCCTCAGCGGCGTAGAGGGACGCCACCGTGGGGGTCCGCGACTGCCCGGACACGCAGTGGATCAACACCGTCAGCCCCTCGGCCCGCAGAGTGGCCACCATGCGGGCAGCCTCCGTGAGCACATGCTCGAGGTGCGGGTTGTCCTCGTAACCGCGGTCTGACAGCCAGACCTCGATGCGGTTGTCCGGCGCGATCCCCTTGGCCAGCTCGTCCGCGTCCGAGGGCCGGCAGAGCGAGACCACCGCGTCGATGCCCTCAGGTGGCGTGGATCCGGCGCGGTAGCCGCCCACGAAGAGGCCGCTGTCGAGCGGGTGCTGGAAGAAGTTGTCCAGGCCCGGTTGCACGGTGTAATCGGCGGGGAAGATCTGCGCGGCCATCTCCTTGAGGTCCTTCGCGCGGAGCCCCGGCCAGCCGTGGAGGCGTCTGGTCCACTCCAGGGGAATGGCCGAGTAGCCCCACCGGGCGCCGAGCAGCCCGCCCGCGATGGCCGCGACGGTGTCTGTGTCGTGTCCGACCCTGACCGCGTTCTCCAACGCCAGGCGGAAGTGATCAGCCGGGTCATCCTCGGGGACCGGCGTCTGCACGATGGCGGCGTAGGCCGCCTGCAACGCGTGCACCGTCCAGCCGTTCTTCGAGAACGTGGCCGGGGGCAGCGTCTCCGCCTCGTCGAGGCGCTCCGCCCAGTAGTTGCGGCGCTCCTTCGGGATGTAGAGGAGCGCCTCCCGCACGCCGTCGAAGTTCTCCAGCTGGACGGCGTGGGCGATGGCGATCGACCAGATCACGCACGCGTCGCCCGCGATGGGGTCTGCGTGCGTCAACTCCGCGATGCGCCGTGCCACGCTCGCCACGATGAGCGGCGTGGTGTCGAACAGCGCGACGGGGGCCGTGCGCATGAGGGCACCGTTGCCCGCGCTGCGGGTGGGATTGGCGGCGAAGTACTGCCGCGCCGCCTGCGTCAGGTCGTCGGCGTACCCGGCGTCTGCCATGCGCATGACGGCGCGGGTCTGGACACCCACGTCCGGCGGGTTGCTGGCGAGCCAGGCCCCGAAGTTCGTGGCGATGGCGTCGCGGGCCTGAGCCGTGCGGGGATCCATCCGCTGGTTGAAGACGTGCGCGATACACACCGCCATCGACGTGTCGTCCGTCCACTCGCCGGGGGCGAAATCGCCCAGCCCGCCGCCGATCATGCCCACCGGCGCATCCGGGGCGAGCGTGGGCCCGAACTCGTAGCCGGCGCCCAGCGCATCCCCGACGGCGGTGCCGACGAGCAGGCCCGCGGCCCGGTCCCGCGAGACGTGGAACGCCCGCTGGGGGCGCCAGGCCAGGGAGGCGGCGAGCGCCCCGGGCAGGTCGTGGCCGAGGACCTCGACGAGGCCCCGCGCCGTGGCCAGGGCAGCGGCCTCGATGTCCTCCTCGCGGCCGCCCTCGATGCCGATCCACCAGTTCGGCATGCCGTCATCAGGGCGGGTGAAGCCCAACTGTTCCAGCGCTGCGCACTGTTCCTCGGTGAGCTGCACGTCCTCGTCGTCGATGTAGGAGTTGGACTCGATCTCAATGATCAGGTCGTCCCCGTCCGAGGCCATCTGGTAGTACCCCCAGACCAGATCGATGACCTTGCTGTCATCGGTGCCGTGCACCTCACGTAGCAGACCCGCGATCGCATCGCGTAGGTCCAGGATGTTCTCAGTATTCAAAGCCGTCCTCCTTGCCCCCGTTATTGGCTTGTGTTTCCACGGTAGGGCCGGCGTCTGACATTTCCGCTCGGTGCTCGGCACTGCGTCCTTCTCCCGGGTCGGGGCAGCGTCGACGACGGGGACCGCTATGTTTCTTGTACCACGACACAAGGGGGGTGCCTGGTGCCACCGAAGACACAGCGGCCGCCGCTGCCGGACGTCGGCCAACCCCTCGTGCAGACGCGTGACCTGAGCAAGATCTTCCGCGTCGGCGACTCCCGGGTGGTCGCCCTGAACCGGGTCAACCTCACCATCCCGCGGGGCAGCTTCACCGCCGTCGTGGGCACCTCCGGTTCTGGCAAGTCGACGCTGCTGAACATGCTCGGCGGCCTCGAGAAGCCGACGGCGGGCGAGGTGTTCGTCGCCGGCCAACCGCTGCACAGGTTCAGCGAGTCCCAACTGGTCACCTACCGCCGCGAGCAGGTGGGCTTCATCTTCCAGTCGTTCAACCTGCTGCAGTCGCTCACCGCCCTCGACAACGTCGCGATGCCCTTGAGTTTCCGGGGCATCCCGAAGCGCACCCGGCAGGCCCGCGCCCGGGCGATCCTCACGCAACTCGGGCTCGCCGGGCACCTCCACCACAAACCGAGCCAGCTCTCCGGCGGCCAGCAGCAGCGCGTCGGCATCGCCCGCGCCATGGCCGTCCAGCCCACCCTCGTCTTCGCCGATGAGCCCACCGGCAACCTTGATTCGCGCACCTCGGAAGAGACGCTGCGCCTCTTCCGCGCCGTCATCCAGCGCTTCCAGCAAACGTGGATCATGGTCACCCACGACCACCACCTCGCTTCGTTCGCCGACACGATCATCAGCATCGGGGACGGCCGCATCACCGACATCTCCCAGACGGAACACGCCCAGACGGGCCCCGTCGTCACTACCCAGAAGGTCGCGCCATGAAGATGATCCACCGCCTCATGCTCGTGCTGATGATGGTGTCCAGCCTGAGCCTCATCCCGCTCGCCAGCGCGGCGGGGGACCCCACCACGGACGGTGGCGTGCTGGGCGACGGCGGCACCGAGGGTGCGCCGGTGGGCGAACCACCCGCGCCTCCCGTCGTCGTGCCGGGCGTGTCCACCCCGCGCGTCATCCTGTCGGGGTTCACGACGAACCCGGCGGAGGTGCAGGCCGGCGACGACTTCCAGGTCACCTTCACGCTGCGCAACACCTCCACGAAGACGCGCGTGCAGAACATGAAGGTCACGCTGACGTCGGCCGACGCGGCCTTCCTGCCGGCCAACGGCTCGTCGTCGCTGTACCTCAGCCGCATCGGCGCCGACCAGATCGAGTCAGGCACGATGAACTTCCACTCGCTGCCCTCCCTGGAGGAGAAGCCGTACCAGCTGACGATCAGCATCGAGTACGAGGACAGCCAGGCCAACGCCTACTCGGCCCAGGAGACGGTCTCCATCCAGGTCAAGCAGAACATCCGCGCCGACGCGTCGGCCCCGCAGTTGCTGCCGCCGCAGTTGACGATGGGTCAGGACGCCTCGCTGACCTTCAGCATCTTCAATCAGGGCAAGACCAAGCTCTACAACGCCAAGGCCTCCATCGCCGAGGGCCAGCCCATCGTCGGCCAAGAGGTGTTCGTCGGCACTGTCGACGCCGGGGCCAGCGGAGCCGTCGACATGACGGTGCAGGCGGTGGAGGAGGCCGCCGGGCCCGTGACCGTCACCGTGTCCTATGAGGACGTCGACGGCAACGTGAGCACCATGGACAAGACCCTCGAGGTCGCCGTGATGGCACCCATGCCGATGGAGGAGCCGGGCCAGTGGGAGGAGCCCATGCCGGAGGAGGGCGCGGGTTTCCCCTGGATCCCGGTGCTCGTCGGCGGCGGCCTGCTCCTGCTGTTCCTGATCATGGCGTTGCTCGTGGTCCGGCGTCGCCGGCGCAGGCGCGCCGAGACGGAGGACATGGAGTCGCTGGCGGCACTCGGCGACCCGCTCATCGGCGCGGAAGTCCGCTGAGTCCTCGATGCGTTGGTCCGATCTCCTCGCGACGAGCTTCGCGAGCCTGCGTCAGCGACTGTTCCGCACGTCGCTGACGGTGCTGGGCGTGCTCATCGGCACCACCGCGGTGATCGTGATGGTGTCGCTGGGGGTAGGGCTCTCGTCGAGTTTCACGGCCCAGTTCCAGAACATCAACCTGCGCCAGGTGTCCGTGAACGGGGCCCCGGCGCCCGAACAGGTGGGCGTCGGCGGGCCCACCAAGATGAACGAGGCCATGCGCACCTTCCTGGCGTCGACGCCGGGTGCGACTGCCGTGTGGCCCGTGTACCTGGCCGACCTGGAGATCAGCGTCGGCACCACCAAGCAGTACCTCCAGATCCAGGGCCTCCCAGCCGAAGCCTTCCCGGAGATGGAGCTCGAGCTCGCATGGGGCGAAATGCCGCAGCGGGGCACGTTCGGCCTGCTGCTGGGCGACAGGGTGGACGAGCAGTTCTGGGACCCGATGACCGGCATGCCCATGGACATCGACTTCAGGACCCAGACCCTCTTCGGCACGGTCGCCACCTGGGGGGAGTACGGCCCCGTGCCGATCGACGGCGCCCCGGCGCCCGGCGACGACCCGGCGGCGCCCCCGAAACCTGCGAAGCGGCACATCCTGCCTGTCATCGGCGAACTCCACAGCGACCTCGCGGAAGACCAGTGGGGGCCGTACTCGACGTCGGTGTGGGCGGATCTCGACGGCATGATCGAGTGGCTACGGAAGGCGATGCCGGGTAAGGCGTTGCCGAACCAGCCCGCCACATCGGACGGGAAGCCGCTGGGCAAGGACTTCATCTACACCGAGTTCAAGGTGCTGACGGACAGCCCGGAGGACGCGGAGGCGGTGCTCAACACGCTGCGGGACCAGGGCTATCAGGCATATGCGGAGATCGAGTGGATCCGGCAGTCGCAGGAACAGGGGCTGATCATCCAGGCGGTGTTCGGCGGCATCGGTTTCATCTCGCTGCTGGTGGCGGCCATCGGCATCGCCAACACGATGATGATGAGCGTCTACGAGCGCACCAGGGAGATCGGCATCATGAAGGTGATGGGAGCCGCCCTCGGTGACATCCGCAAGATGTTCCTGATCGAGGCTTCGAGCATCGGCTTCTTCGGCGGCCTCATCGGGCTGTTGTTGTCGCTGGGCGTCTCCGCGGTGCTGAACGCCACCCTGGGATCGCAGATGGTCACCGGTGCCGAGGGCGGCCAGGTGTCGATCATCCCCGTGTGGTTGATGGTGGGGGCCGTCGGCTTCGCCACGCTGATCGGTACGGTCGCCGGCGTGCTTCCGGCGCAGCGCGCGATGAAACTCAGCCCGCTGGCCGCCATCCGCGCCGAGTAGGGGACCGTCACCGGAAATTCGGAGGGAGATTCCTGCCACATCCCGCTCCATGCGGGCGATGTGGCCGAAGTCTCCCTCCGAATTCCTGCCTGTGCCGGGGTGACCGTCAGCCGAGTGAGTCGACCTCGAGCATGTCGGTGACCAGCGCGGCGATCTGCGAACGCTCGGAGCGGGTCAGGGTGACGTGCGCGAAGAGGGGATTGCCCTTCAACTTCTCGATCACGGCGACCACTCCGTCGTGGCGACCCACCCGGAGGTTGTCCCGCTGGGCGACATCGTGCGTCAGCACCACACGCGAGTTCTGGCCGACCCTGGACAACACCGTCAGGAGGACGTTGCGCTCCAGCGACTGGGCCTCGTCCACGATGATGAACGCGTCGTGCAAGGACCGGCCGCGGATGTGGGTCAGCGGCAGCACCTCGATCATGTCCTGTTCGAGCAACTCGTCGATGACGTACTTGTTGGTGACCGCCGAAAGGGTGTCGAACACCGCCTGGCCCCAGGGCTGCATCTTCTCTTCCGCGCTGCCCGGGAGGTAGCCGAGCTCCTGACCGCCCACCGCGTAGAGCGGCCGGAAGATCATCACCTTGGTGTACTTGCGCTGCTCCAGCACGGCGTCGAGGCCCGCGCAGAGCGCCAGCGCCGACTTGCCGGTGCCCGCCCGGCCGCCCAGGGAGACGATGCCGATGGTGTCGTCCATGAGGATCTCGAGTGCCACCCGCTGCTCTGCGGAGCGGCCGCGGAGGCCGAAGACCTCGCGGTCGTGCTTGATGAGCTTCAGGTCCCCGTTGGGCAACTTGCGGGCCAGCGCCGACGAACCAGGGGCATTGACCACCACGCCGGAGTGGACGCAGATGTCGTCTGCGGCCGCTGTGGTGAGCACGCCGCCGGAGTAGAGGGAATCGACGTCCTCAGAGGTGACGGCGACCTCCGCCATGCCCGTGTGCCCGGTGTGGACCGCCAGGTCGTTGCGGTACTCCTCTGCGGCGAGCCCCACGGCCGCTGCCTTCACCCGCAGCGGCACGTCCTTGGTGACCAGCACCACGTCGTGGCCCTCGTTGGCGTAGTTGAGCGCGACGGCGAGGATGCGGGTGTCGTTGTCGCCGAGGCGGAAACCGGGCGGGAGCGCTTCCTCGTTGCTGTGGTTCAACTCGACCCGCAGGTTTCCGCCCTGGTCGTTGGTGGGCAGCGGGGTGTCGAGACGGCCGTGTTCGACGCGGAGATCGTCGAGGAGGCGAAGTGCTGAACGGGCGAAGAAGCCCAGTTCGGGGTGGTGGCGTTTGGCTTCGAGCTCCGTGATGACCACGATCGGCAGGATGACGTTGTGCTCCTTGAAGCGCAACATCGCCTTCGGGTCTGAAAGGAGGACGGAGGTGTCGACGACGTAGGTCTTGATGGCCGTGATGGGCTGCGCAGCGGTGGGGGAAGTCTGCTGGTCTGACAGGTTGAGCACGTTTGCTCCCTTCGCGGGGGCGACGCTCTTGCCTGCCCCCGTCCTGAGGTCAGGGGACCGGATCTTCGATGATGGAGCGATTCTCCATGGCTAGACAGTAACGTGCCGGTGGGGCAACGGGAAGACCCCGAATGACAACGGTGTGGTTAAGATTCCCGCGCCGGTGCGGAAACGAGCCTGAACTGGACTCGGTTCTCTCCGTGCCCGGTGTCGATGCTGCGGCTCACCACCGCCTCGGCCTGCGTCCACACGTCGGTGGTCGGGTCGAGCACCGCCAGGTAGACCTGGTGCTCCGCGAGCGACCGGACGGCGGCCTGCACGTCGTCGTCCGTGACCACCAGGTGGTGCGTCGGGCCGGGGCCGTTCTCGAAATGCCAGACGTTCCTGCCCTCGATCGCCTCGATGGTGGCCTCCCCGACGGCCATGTGGTCGGCCTGGTTGGGCATGCCGGGTTCCCACTCGGGGCCCCGGTAGGTGGAGATGACCAGATCGATGGGATGGGACTCGGTGGCGTGCCGGAGGGCGTCGGCGAGCCCGGGGGTGTCTGCCAGCCTGCCGTCGGGGAGGTCGAGCCAGATCAGCCGGCTGACGCCCACATGGGCGGCCGCGCGGCGCTGCTCCTCCTCGCGGAGCGGGCCGGCCTCGGCCGGCGACATCCCCTGGATGCCGGCCTCGCCGCTGGTGGCCAGGAGGTAGGTGACCTGCTTCCCCTCGCGCGTCCACCTGGCCACGGCAGCTGCGATGCCGTACTCCGGGTCGTCGGGATGCGCGACGACGACCACTGCATGATTCCAGCTGGTGGGAAAGAGGTCCGTCATGGAGCCAATCTACCGGCGGCAGGTGGCACGGGGATCAGAAAATGGCCAGCCCGATGGCGACCGCGTGCAGCACGGCGGCGATGATCGTGCAGGCGTGGAACACCTCGTGGAAACCGAACCAGGTGGGCGACAGCTGCGGCCGCTTCGTCCCGTAGGCGAGCGCCCCCACCGAGTAGACGAGCCCGCCGCCCAGCAGCAGCAGGACCACTGCGGGGCCGCCCTCTGCCCAGAACTGGTTGAGCCAGCCGACCGCCGCCCACCCCATGGCCACGTAGAGCAGCGTGTAGAGCCAGCGGGGCGCCGACAACCACGTGACGCGGAACAGCACGCCGAGCACGGCGATGGACCAGATCAGGATCAGCAGGGCCCAGCGGGAGCTGCCGTCCAGCAGCGCGAGCGTCAGGGGGGTGTAGGTGCCGGCGATGAACACGAAGATGTTGGAGTGGTCGATGCGGCGGAAGATGGCGTTGGTCCTGTCGGACCAGTTCCCGCGGTGGTACACGGCGCTGGTGCCGAAGAGCTGCACTGCGGCCAGCGTGTAGACGGCGGCGCCGATACGGGCCGTGAGGTCCGGTGCGAAGGTGGTGAACGCCAGGCCGACGATGAAGACGATGGGCGACATCCCCAGATGCAGCCATCCCCGCAGCTTCGGCTTCGTGCCCGCCGTCCTTGGCGGCTCGCCGCCCTGGATGGGGGCTTCCGCCCTGGGCCGTTCGCTCGGCTGCGGGGTGGTTCCGGTGCCTGCTTCGACGGTGGAGGAGTCGTTCATGGTCAGACCTACGCTTCCGTAACTTACGCAACCGTAGGTTAACGCGTTGCGCGCCCATTTCCAACACGATTCCATCACTCGAGCGTCGGCGTCGCCCGGCAGACGCGCTGGCCGTCCTCCAGATGGGGTCGCCCCCTCCTTTGGCGGGGTCACGTCATCTGTAGGACACCTGCGGGGTTGGTTCGCGGAGGCGTACCTGCCGGGCCCTTGACGCGATGCCCTAGGCTTCTCGCATGTCACTTGCGCGCCCGCTCAGCGAGCGGTGGTGGCCGCCCAAATGGCTGTACGCCACCTACGAGCGCGGCGTGCTGGACAAGCTGGACAAGGCGTCGCTCCCCCAACACGTGGCCGTCCTCGCCGACGGTAACCGTCGGTGGGCCCGGATGAACGCACCCGGTGAGCCCCTCGTCGCCGGTTACCGGGCGGGCGCGGCCAAGCTCCGCGAGTTCGTGGAGTGGTGCGAGGACGCCGGCATCAAGGTCATCACGCTGTGGGTGCTCAGCACCGAGAACCTCAGCCGTGGTGAGGAGGCGGAGCTCGCCCCGCTGCTGCAGGTCATCCAGGACCTCGTGCGCGACCTCGCAGCCCGGAAGCGCTGGCGCGTGCAGGTGGTGGGAGCCCTTGACCTGTTGGATGACGAGTGCGCCCAGTCGTTGCGCGCGGCCTCCGCGTCGACGGAGGACATCGCCGGCATGGTGGTCAACGTAGCCGTCGCCTACGGCGGCCGCCACGAACTGCGCGACGCCGTGCGCTCCCTGCTCGCCGAGAAGGCTTCACAGGGCGCCACGCTGGAAGAGGTGGCGCAGACGCTGGAGATCGACGAGATCTCCGAACACCTCTACACGAAGGGTCAGCCGGATCCCGATCTGATCATCCGTACCTCCGGTGAGCAGAGGCTCTCGGGCTTCCTGTTGTGGCAGTCGGCGCACAGCGAGTTCTACTTCTGCGAGGCGTTGTGGCCGGATTTCCGCCGCGTCGACTTCGTCCGCGCGCTGCGGGCCTACGCCCAGCGCGAGCGTCGCTTCGGGCGCTGATCCCCGCGTCGTCCGGTCGAGGGCATTGCGACGTCCGGCGGCCCGGCAGGTGTGAGTTGTGCAGCGGACTAGCTGCACAACTTCACCCAGCCCGGGGTGGCTCGGCGCGTGCGGCTGGGCGCAGGTGGCTGTCGGAGGCGGCGGCTGGGTAGGGTGGCGCGCATGGCTCGCAACCCGAAGGCCCGCGGTAGGGACATGATCATCTCCTTGGCGGTCATCGCTGTTCCGGTGCTGCTGGTCATCATCTTCTTCACCTCCACGCCAAAGGAGGAGGTCGAACCCATCGATCTGGGCCCCTTCATCACCCGGGCGGAGGCGGAGTCGCCGTTCCCGGTGCTGGTGGCCGACCACCCAGGGGCGGGCTGGGTCCCGGTCCGCGCCGCCTGGGCCCAGAAGGGCCAGCCGTGGATCACCACGGAGCCCGCGGTAGGTAACTCGTGGCAGGTGGGATACCTCTCACCGGACGAGATCTACTACGGCGTCCTGCAGCGCGACGAGTCCGCCCGGGAGCTGGTACGCAGCGGCACCCGCGAGGGCAACGAGATCGGCGAGGAGACGAGGCTCGCCGGCCGTGACTGGTCCCGCTACGAGAGCAAGGACGGCCGTACGCGCAGCCTGGTCAACGAGCAGGACGGCGTGACGACGGTGGTCTCGGCGGACACCGACTTCCCGGAACTCGAGGCCTTCACCTCCACCCTCGTGGAGCGATAGGCCGCTCAGCCGGATTCGCGGGCCTTGGCCACCTGCTCCTTCGCGCCGTCGAGGAACTCCTGACAGATCTTCGCCAGTTCCTCGCCGCGCTTCCACAGCGCCATCGAATCGGCGAGCGACGCGCCGCCGGATTCCAGCTTGCCGACCACGGCGACCAGTTCGTCGCGGGCCTGCTCATAGGTCAGCTTCTCGTCAGCCATCGTGTGGCTCCCTTCGATACATTCAGGACGTCGGTTCGGGCGTGACCCGGGCGACATCGAGGGCCAGTTCCCCGTCGGCCAGGTAGGCGTGGATGCGGGCGCCGACGGTGGTGTCGGCGATGCTGGACACCGAGGCGTGGGCCTCGTCCACCAGAACGGCGTACCCGCGCTCCAGCGTCCGCTTGGGGGAGAGCGCCCGGATGGTGCTGACGGCTGCCCGGAGGTCTGATTCCTCATCGCGGAGCCGGCGGCCGATGGCAGATTCCAGACGGTGGCGCAGCAGCGACACCCGCTCGACGTGGGCGTCGAACGCACTGGTGGGGTCCACCATGACGGGGCGCGAGCGCAGCGCGTCCAGCACCTGCTGCTGGTGGGTGAGCACACCGTCGACGGCGCGGTGCAGCCGCTGGAGAGCCTGGGCGACACCGGCCTGCTCCGCCGCGTGGTCCGGCACCACGTGCTTGGCCGCGTCCGTGGGGGTGGAGGCCCGGTAGTCCGCCACGAAGTCGACGAGCGGGAAGTCGCGCTCGTGCCCGATGGCCGTGATCACCGGCGTGCGGGCCGCGTGGACCGCCCGCACGAGCCCCTCATCGGAGAAGCTCAACAGGTCTTCCAGGGAGCCGCCCCCGCGGGCGATGATGATGACGTCGACCTCCTGGTCGGCGTCCAGGGCGGCCAACGCCGTCATGACGGATTCCGCCGAGCTGACGCCCTGCACCAGCGCGTGCCGCACCCGGAGGTGGGCGCCGGGCCAGCGTCGCTCAACGTTGGTGATGACGTCGCGCTCCGCGTCGGAGTTCTTGCCGGTGACCAGCCCGATCACGCGTGGCAGCAGCGGGAGGCGGCGTTTGCGGTGGGCCTCGAACAGGCCCTCAGCCTGGAGCTTGCGCTTGAGTTGTTCGAGCTGCGCCAGGAGGCGACCCTCGCCGGCGACACGGAGTTCCAGGCATTCGTAGCTCAGCGTCGAGTTGCGGTCCCAGACGCGCGGCCGGATCCGGGCCGTCACGCGGGAGCCCTCCGGGATGGGACCGGCGGCGTCCAGCACCAGGGTGGAGGCGGTGACCTGGCAGGACATGTCGGCGATCCGGTCGCGGAACGTCATGAACTGGGTGGGGGCGTTGCGGCGCTTGATCTCCACCACCTGGGCGTCGACCCAGATCTCCCCGCACCGGTTCACCCAGTCCTTGACCGCCCCGATCACGCGGCCCAGCGGCTGCGGTTGTTCCGGGGAGCTGGTCAGTGCCATGCGGGCAACCCTAGTGGGCGCCGGCGTTGCGGTCCCAGGTACCGGCGTTGACGGTGGCGTAGAACGTGCCGTGGATCACGTTGCCCGGCTCGACGGGGTGCTCCATGGGGACGGCGACCGTGAGGTCGATGACACTGGCTGCCCGCACGTACTGGAAGTCGGTCTTCGTCAGCTCGTTGCGGCGCACCTCAACATCCTCGACGACGGCGCCCAACAGCAGGGTGGGCCCCGCCTCCTCGGTGGTGATGGAGGAGGCCTGCAACCCCATGAGCGACGGCGACACCATGGAGCGCGGCTCCATCAGCATCGAGCCGACGCGGGCGGCGTCGGAGGCCTTGAACGCCTCTTCGTCGGCGAACACCAGCACGTCCATGGCCAGCGCGCCCACCTGCAGTTCCTGGATGATCGAGAAGCCGCCGCCGGGGGCGAGGTCGTGCTGCTCGTAGGCGATGGGGTCGTCGACCATGGCGAGGAACTGGGTGAGCAGCTCGCCGCCCTCGCCCTGCGAGTACACGGCGACGCGCGCCAGGAGGTCCGTGAACCGGATCACCTGGGCCCGGTACCGCGTGTCCGAGCGGAGCCCTGCGGACACGTTGACCGCCTGCCCCTTGCGCTGCACGAAGGCCACCCGGGCGCCGCTCGGGTCGGTGTAGGCGCCGATCAGGGCGAAGCCAGGCGCCTTGTTGACGCCCCTGACCCCACCGTCGAACGCAGCCTTGGTGAGCGCCTCCATGGAGGTGAAGTCGAATCCGACGGCGTGCAGCTGAGGCGATTTCATGGGCCCAGGCTACCGAAGCGGGGGTATTTCCTATTTCACCTAGACTAAGAGGCATGACTGCCACCAAACGAGTCGTTGTCGCTGCGCCCCGCGGTTACTGCGCGGGCGTGGACCGCGCCGTGATCACCGTTGAGAAGGCCCTCGACCTGTACGGCTCACCCGTCTACGTGCGCAAGGAGATCGTGCACAACCGCCACGTCGTCGAGGACCTCCAGGCGCGCGGCGCGATCTTCGTCGAGGAACTCGAAGAGGTGCCGCCGGGTTCCACCGTGGTGTTCTCTGCGCACGGCGTCTCCCCGGCGGTGAAGTCGGAGGCGGCCGAGCGCGGTCTGAAAACCATCGACGCCACGTGCCCGCTGGTCACCAAGGTGCACCACGAGGCCAAGCGCTTCGCGACGGACGGCAAGACCATCCTGCTCATCGGCCACCAGGGCCATGAAGAGGTGGACGGCACCATGGGCCACGCGCCCGAGCAGACCATCCTGGTGCAGCACCCCGACGATGTCGCCGGGCTGGACCTGCCGGATGACGCGAATGTCGCCTGGTTGTCGCAGACCACCCTGTCCGTCGACGAGACCATGGAGACGGTGGGCCGGCTGCGGGAGAAGTTCCCGCTCCTGATGGACCCCCCGTCGGACGACATCTGTTACGCCACGCAGAACCGCCAGCTCGCAGTGAAGCAGATCGCCGGCGGCGGCTGCGACCTGATGATCGTGGTGGGGTCGGCCAACTCGTCGAACTCCGTGCGCCTCGTGGAGGTCGCGCTCGAGGCCGGGGCGAAGGCCTCGCACCGCGTCGACAACTACAGCGAGATCAAACCCGAATGGCTCGACGGCGTGGAGACGGTGGGCGTCACGTCCGGCGCCTCCGTACCCGACAACCTGGTGCAGGACGTGCTCACGTTCCTCGAGGAGCAGGGCTACCCCGTCGCTGTCGAGGAGCGCCTGACTGAGGAGACGCTGCAGTTCGCGCTGCCGCCGGAACTACGCAAGGACCTGCGCCGCGCAGTCAAGCACTGAGGCTGAGAATGGGGGCCGCCGGGAGACCGGCGGCCCTTTCTATGCCCGGACGACCGTCTGGTCAGACCAGGAAGGTGAAGTAGGGGGAGTCGTAGGCGATCTCCTCGGTCTTCATGCCGCACTCGTCGATGCGCTGGAGGAGGAAGCGGTAGTCGCCCGGGCTGCCCAGCTCGACGCCCACCAGCGCGGGACCGGTCTCCTTGTTGTTGCGCTTGACGTACTCGAAATAGGCGATGTCGTCCTCGGGCCCCAGCACGGAGTCGAGGAACATGCGCAGCGCGCCCGGCTGCTGCGGGAACTCCACCAGGAAGTAGCGCTTGCGGCCCTCGTGGATGAGCGAGCGCTCCACCACGTCTGCGTAGCGCGAGACGTCGTTGTTGCCGCCGCTGACCAGCACCAGCACCCGGGAACCCGTCGGGATCTGCACCCGCGGGCCCACCCCGCCGGTGGGGAGGGCGGCCGCGGCGAGGGCGCCGGCCGGCTCCGCGATGATGCCGTCGGTCTGGTACATGTCCAGCATCTCGGTGCAGATCTGGCCCTCGGGGACGCGCGCCAGCTCGATGCGGGCCTCGCGGATGGCCTGGAAGGTGAAGTCGCCGGCCCGCCGCACGGCCGCGCCGTCGACGAAGGTGTCGATGTTGTTGAGGGTGACGGGCCGCCCGGCAGAGATCGCGGCCGCCATGCAGGGCGCCCCCTCCGGTTCGACGCCGATGATCCGCACGTCCGGGTGTACCGCGCGCAGCCACGCCGAGCAGCCGGCGACGAGGCCGCCGCCGCCGATGGGCAGCACCACGACGTCCGGGACGAAGCCGAGCTGGTCGAACGCCTCGACCATCAGTGTCGCCTGGCCCGCGGCGGTGCGCGGGTCGTTGAACGCGGGGACGAGCACCATGCCCTGGCTGGCGAGCCGGACGGCTTCCTCCGAGGCCTCGTCGTAGGTGGCGCCGTGCAGCACCAGGTCCACGTACTGGCCACCGATCTTCTGGATCCGGTCACGCTTCTGGCGCGGCGTGGGGTGGGGCACCACGACGGTGGCATGGATGCCGAGGGCCGCGGCGGAGAACGCGACGCCCTGGCCGTGGTTACCGGCCGAGGCGCAGACGACTCCGGCGGCCTTCTCCTCCTCGTTGAGCTGGCTCATGAGGTTGTAGGCGCCGCGCAGCTTGTAGGAGCGCACGGGCTGCAGGTCTTCTCGCTTGAGCCAGATCTCGGAGCCGGTGGCGGCTGACAGCCGCTCATTGAGCTGCACGGGGGTGTGCGTGACGATGGCCGACAGCCGTTCGACGGCGTCGGGAATGGACTCGGCAAGGTCGGCCAGTGTGCTCACCCGGACCATTGTGTCACTCTGCGGTCACCGTGGACGTGGGTGACGTCGCCGGAGGGCCGGATCGCGGGGCCTTTGGGGCATACCCGGAGTGGGACTCAGGTTTTGTCTGAGGCGGCTGATTAGCTGTGAGGCATGGAAGCACTCGCCATCCTTTTCGGTCTTTTCGCCCTCGTCCTCGGCCTGGTCGGCGGCTTTCTGCTGGGCCGCCGCAGTACCGCGGCCGCAGGCGCCTCAGACGCGGCCGCCCGTGAGCAGGAGCAGCGCCAGTTGATGCAGGCCCGCGATGATTCCGCGCAGGCCCGGGCAGACGCCAGCCGCGCCCGCGAGGAGGCTGCCATGGCCAAGGCGGAGATCGCCCAGGTCCTCGCCGGCAAGGCCGAGCTGCGCGCCGTCGCCGCGGACGCCCAGCGGTTGGTGGCCGAGGCCCGGGGCGAGACCGCCAGGGTGCAGGCGCTCGTGGCGGCGGCAGAGGCGGAGCGCGACGCCGCGGTCCAGAAGGCCAAGGAACAGGCGGCAGACCGCGAGGTGCTCCTCAACCAGTTCAAGGTGCTGTCCTCGGAGTCGCTGGAGAAGCACGGCAAGGCCGCAGATGTCGTGGCGGACCAGCGGATGAAGGCCACGGAGCAACTCGTCGCCCCGCTGGCCGACGGGCTGCGCCAGATGCAGGAAAAGTTGCAGGCGGTGGAGAAGGACCGCGTGCGGATGGCCGCTGAGCTGGCTGAGCAGGTCAACACCGTGCGCATGTCGGGGGAGGCCATCCGCAAGGAGACCACCAGCCTCAGCCAGGCCCTGCGGACCCCCCAGGTGCGCGGAGCGTGGGGGGAGAGCAGCCTCAAGCGCATCGTCGAGATCTCCGGCCTCGTGGAGCGCTGCGATTTCGACACCCAGCAGAGCTACACCTCCGACGACGGCCTGTTCCGCCCTGACCTGCGGGTGAACCTCCCCGCCGGCAAGGTGATCTTCGTCGACGCAAAGGTGCCGCTGTCTGCGGTGCTCGAGGCGTACAACACCGAAGACCCAGAGGCCCAGAAGGGGCACTTCGCCTCTTTCGCCCGGCACGTCAAGACCCACATCGACCAACTCGCCGGCAAGAACTACTGGCAGCTGGATCTGGGCTCGCCGGAGTTCGTCGTGCTGTACCTGCCCTCGGACGAGTTCTACCGCTTGGCCATGGAGCAGCTGCCTGACCTGCATGACTACGCCACGCGCAAGCACGTCGTGCTCGCCTCGCCGGGGCTGCTCATCCCGCAGCTGCAGATCGTGGCGAACGGCTGGAAGCAGGTGGCTCTCGCGGAGACGGCCGGGGAGATCTCGAAACTCGGCCGCGAACTCTACGAGCGGCTCGCCACCCTCGGAAAGCACTTCGACAAGCTCGGCAATTCGCTGCGCAGCGCCGTGACGAACTACAACAGCGCCGTCGGTGCGCTGGAGAGCCGCGTCATGGTGTCGGCCCGCCGGTTCCGCGACTACGAGGTCGCCTCCGAAGACCTCACGGAGCTGAAGGGCGTGGAGTTGACCACCCGCCAGGTGACGGTCACGGAAATGCTCGACTACGAAGACCTACGCGAGCGGGAGCGCACGCTGCTCTCGTCTGAGCAGACCCTGCTGGACCCGCCGGTTCGCCAGCTTCCCCGTCGCACGGATGCTGGCTGAGGCCCGGCGCCACCCTTGGTCGCACGCCCATCGGGCTGGGGCTATGTTTGACGCCATGCTCAGCACCGCCCAGGACCACATCGCAGATCTCGCGGAGTTCGTCACCGCATCGCCCACCAGCTATCACGCGGCCAGCACGATGGCAGTGCGGCTGCGGGAGGCGGGCTTCGAGCAGTTGGACCCGCGTCGGCCCTTCGACGGCGTCGCCGGCAAGCGGTTCATCCAGCGCGACGGTGCCGTTGTCGCCTGGGTCGCCCCCGATGAGTTGGCCGAGGGCGCCGGGTTCCGCATCGTCGGCACCCACACGGATTCGCCGTCGTTCAAGATCAAGCCGGGTGACCTGGTTCGTTCGGCGGGCTGGGTCCAGGTGGGCGTGGAGGTGTACGGCGGGCCGCTGCTCAATTCGTGGCTGGACCGCGACCTCGGCATCGCCGGCCGCCTCGTCACCCGTGATGGGCAGAGCCACCTCGTGAAGAGCGGACCCATCGCCCGGATCCCACAGTTGGCCATCCACCTGGACCGCGGCGTCAACGACGCGCTCAAGCTGGACAAGCAGCAGCACATGCAGCCCGTGGTCGCCGTCGACCTGAAGCAGCCCGTGAAGGAGCATCTAGCGGTGCTGGCGGGCGTCGAGGCCGAGGAGGTCGCCTACCACGACCTGTACCTGTTCGATACCCAGCGGCCCGCCGTGATCGGGGCTGAGGAGGAGTTCTTCGCCTCGGGTCGCCTGGACAACCTGTCCTCCACCCACGCGGGCCTCACGGCCTTCGAGTCGCTGGAGGTGGGCTCCGACGTGTCCGTCCTCGTCGCCTTCGACCACGAGGAGGTGGGCTCCGCCACCACCACCGGCGCCGGTGGGCCCCTCCTGCAGGACGTCCTGGAGCGGATCGCGGCCGGCTACGGGCTGGGCCTGGACGCCACCCGCGCCATGTTCGCTCGGTCCAGCTGTGTCTCGGCGGATTCGGGGCATCTGGTCCACCCCAACTATGTGGGCCACCACGACCCGATCAACCACCCGCAGGCCAACGGCGGCCCGCTGCTGAAGATCAACGCGAACCAGCGCTACGCCACGGATGCGGTGGGCGCCGCACTCTGGCTGGACGCCTGCGCCCGGGCCGACGTGCCGACGCAGCCGTTCGTGTCCAACAACTCGATGCCCTGCGGCTCCACCATCGGGCCCATCACGGCCACCCGGCTGGGCATCACCACCGTCGACGTGGGTATCGGCCTGCTGAGCATGCATTCGGCGCGCGAGCTGTGCGGCGTCGAGGACGCCTGGCTCCTGGCCCGCGCGATGGAGTCGTACTACGCGGGCGGTGCTGCGGCCTGAGGTCTCGGGTGGCGCCGGGCCACGCCAGCCCGGCGGTCCGCTCGGCGTGTCCCTCTGGAGCCGAGCAGCTCAGCCCGCGTTGAGCACCAGCGGCACCGGGGCGCCCACTTGGCGGTCCAGGCAGCAGCCCTCCCGTTGGGACCGGTGGCAGTTGTTGCACGTCGGGATGGGCAGGTAGAAGTGCGCGATGGGCCGGCCCTGGAACTCGCCCACCTCGATGTCCAGATCGAACACCTCACGCAGGAGCCCGGGGCGCACGATCTCGGCCGGCGTGCCCACGGCATGGATTCGGCCATGCTTCATGGCGACGATCTGGTCCGCCCAGCAGCTGGCGTAGTTGATGTCGTGCAGGACGATGACGACGGTCTTGCCCAGCTCGTCGGCGGCGCGGCGCAGGGTCTGCAGCATGCCGTGCGCGTGGGACACGTCCAGGTTGTTGAGGGGCTCGTCGAGCAGCACGTACTCGGTGTCCTGCGCCAGCACCATCGCGACGAACGCGCGCTGCCGCTGGCCTCCGCTCATCTCGTCGAGGAAACGGTTCCGGAGGTCCTCGAGGCCCATCCAGCGGATGGCCAGGTCGATGGCCTCGTGGTCGGCCTTCGTGTGCCGACCGCCGCTGTGGGGGTAGCGCCCGAAGCCGACGAGGTCCGTGACGGTGAGCCGCGACTGCACGTCGTTGTTCTGCCGCAGGATGGCCAGCCGCTTGGCCAGTTCCCTTGAGTCGGCCTTCGCCACGTCGAGGTTCCCCACGGTGATCTCGCCCGTGTCTGCGCCGAGCAGGCGGGCGACCATCGACAGCAGGGTGGACTTGCCCGCACCGTTGGCGCCCACGATGGCGGTCAGACCGCCGCTGGGCAGCGACACCGACACGTCGTCGACGACGACCGACTTGCCGTAGCGCTTGGTGACGTCCTTGACCTCGATCATGACTGTGCAGCCTTCCTGATGACGAGCCAGATGAACGCGATGCCACCGGCGAATTCGATGATGACGGAGAGCACGGTGCCCAGCCCGAACACCTGCTCCAAAATGGCCTGGCCGGCCACGATGACGCCCACTCCGAGCAGCCCCGCCATCGGCATGGTGTAGGCGTGCTTGCCGGTGCCGGCGACCTGATAGGCCACGGCCGCCACGATAAGGCCGAGGAACGTGATGGGCCCGACCAGCGCCGTCGACACCGACACCAGCAGCGTGGCGACGAGGAGAACCGTGCGGACGGTGCGGTGGTACGGGACACCCAGCGACACGGCGGCTTCGCGGCCGAGCGTGAGGACGTCGAGCGTGTTGCGTGCGCGCCACAGCCACCAGGTGCAGGCAGCGACGACGGCGAAGCCCACCCAGATCAGTTCCGGGTTGACGGCGTTGAAGGAGGCGAACAGGTTGCCCTGCAGCACCAGGTAGCTCGTGGGGTCCAGCATCCGGCTGATCAGCGAGGAGAACGAGCGCAGGATCGCGCCCAGTACCAGACCGGCGAGCACCACGAGGTAGACGGAGCGGCCCTTGCGGCCGAACAGCAGGCCCGTGAGCGCCATGGCTGACGCCAGCATGAGCACCAGCGTGATGGCGAACATCGTGTACGGCCCGACGGCAGAGACGAAGGTGACCCCCAGCAGGAAGATCAGCAGCGTCTGGATGAAGGCGTACAGGGCGTCGAGGCCCAGGATCGACGGGGTGAGCAGCCGGTTGTTGGTCACCGTCTGGAAGGCCACCGTCGCCACCCCTGTGGCCCAGCCCACGAGCACCATCGCGGCCAGCTTTCGGCCGCGGAACGGCAGGATGAACTCGAGGTTGCCGGCCGCGTTGATCGTGACGAAAGCGACGGCCGCCACCAGGCAGAAGGCGACGGCGAGCCAGAGGCGGGCGCCGGGGCCGACCTGGCGTCGGACCTTGGTGTTCGGGACGAAGGCGACGTTGGTCATCTGGCGGTCCTCATCTTGCCGGTGAGCAGCAGCGCCAGGAAGACGGTGCCGCCCAGCACGCCGGAGATGGTGCCTACGGGGATCTCGTAGGGGTAGTTGATGGTGCGCGCGAGGAGGTCGCAGACCAGCACGAAACCGGAGCCTGCGAGGGCCGTCCAGGCGATGTTGCGGCGCAGGTTGTCGCCGCGCCACATGGCGATGAGGTTGGGGATGATCAGGCCCACGAAGCCGATGGCCCCGACCACCACCAGGGTCACCGCGGACGCCACGGCGACGATGCCCAGGCCGAGGTTGAGGGTGGTCTTGTAGGACAGGCCCAGCGAGGTCGCCTGCTCCTCCCCGAGCGACGCGACGGTGAAGCGGTCCGAGAAGACCCACAACACGACGCCGACGATGGCCAGCAGCCAGAGCAGTTCGTAGCGGCCGCGCAGCACGCCGGAGAAGTCCCCCTGCATCCAGATGCCGAGGCTCTGGAGGAGGTCGAACCGGTAGGCGACGAATGTGGTGCCGGCGGAGATGACGCCGGCGAGCATGATGCCGACGAGCGGCACCGCGACGATGGGCGCGCGGGGCGGCAGGGCCCGGACGAGGCGGACGAACACGGCGGTGCCGGCCAGCGCGGTGACCACGGCGATGAGCATCTTCACCCACAGCGGCGCGGAGGGGAACAGCATCACCGCGATGAGGATGCCCACGCCCGCCGACTCGGAGGTGCCCACCGTTGTGGGTTCGACGAACCGGTTGCGCACCAGCAACTGCATCAGCAGGCCGGAGAGTGCGAGGGAGGCGCCGGCCAGCAGCACGGCGACGGTGCGGGGAATGCGGGACGCGAACAGGTTCAGCACCTGTTGGTCTGTGGCCTGCGCCGAGACGAAATACCAGGGGGAGAGGTCAGCGACGCCGACGAACAGCGAGACCGCCGCCAGCACGAGAAGCGCGGCGAGCCCGCCGACCCATCCCCGGTTCATGGGACGGGTGGCGGGCTGACGCGTGGTGCGCAGGGCGGCGACGCTCACAGCTCGGCAGCCACCTGGTTGATCATTTCGACGGCGTTGTTGGCGCCGTGGATCAGGATGTACCAGCGCTGGCCCTCGAGGTACACGACGTCGTCGTTGCTCCAGGCAGAGGTGGTGGCCACCAGTTCGTTGTCGAGCACCTGTTCGGCGGCGGCACCCTCTTCACCGATGGCGGCGTCGCGGTCCACGACGAACAGCAGATCGGGGTTGGCCTGCTGGATGGCCTCGAAGGAGATGGCGTCGCCGTGGGCCTCGGCCTCGACGTCGGAGATGGTGGGCTCGATGCCCAGGTCGTTGAACAGGGCGTTGTAGCGCGACTGGGTGCCGTGCGCCGACACCTTGCCGCCGGAGGTCATGAGAACCATGGCGTTCTTGCCCGCGGGCACCTTGTCCTTGGCGGCGGCGATGGCCTCCTCGAGCTCCTTGAGCTCGGCCTCGGCCTGCTCCTGGGTGCCGGTGGCCTCGGCGAGGATGTCGGTGGCGTAGGCGACGCCGTCGTAGAAGCTCTTGGAGTAGTCGTAGGTGATGTCGATCGTCGGCGCGATCTTGCTCAGCTCAGGTACCTGCTTCGCGGAGCGGAAGCCCGCGACGATGAGGTCCGGCTGCAGGGAGGCGATGACCTCGAAGTTGGGCTCCTGGAGCGTGCCGACGTCCTTAGTGGAGTCGGTGTTGAAGGAGCTCACAGCGTCGGGGAAGGCCCCGCCCTTGGGAACGCCCACGACCGAGCCGCTGACGCCGAGCGCGTCCAGGGTGTCGAGGGCGCCGAAGTCGAGGACGACGATCTTGCTGGGCGTGCCGTCGAGTTCAGCGGTGCCCTGGGTGTGGGCCACGGAGATCGCCTGACCGGAGGTCTCGTCTGCGGCGGGGGCTGTATCGGGGGTGCCGCACGCCGTGAGGGCGAGGGCGCCGGCGGCTGCGGTGGCGGCGAGGAGGCGCAGAGTCTGCTTCATCTGTGTCTTTCAGTAGTAGCTGTCGGTGTCGCGACTTAGGCAACCCTAACCAAGCTATTAACGCTACGCAAACGTGGCCAAAATGCGGACACGTGGTGCGGCGGCATTGTGAAGTTGTGCAGCGGACTTGCTGCACAACTCAACTCTGCTGGGGGTCCGTCTCGCGCCCGGGCTGCCCGAGACGGGGGCTCCAGCGGTGCGCGGCATTCGGTCGCCTCAGCGCGGAGCGGTAAGCTGCGCTCTCGTGGCACTCACCATTGGAATCGTCGGTCTCCCCAACGCCGGCAAGTCGACCCTGTTCAACGCACTGACCCGCGCGGAGGTGCTCGCGGCGAACTACCCGTTCGCGACGATCGAGCCCAACGTCGGCATGGTCGGTGTCCCGGATCCGCGGCTCGCGGAGTTGGCGAAGGTGTTCGGCTCCGAGCGGCTCGTGCCGGCTGTCGTCAGCTTCGTCGACATCGCCGGCATCGTGAAGGGCGCCTCGCAGGGTGAAGGCATGGGCAACGCGTTCCTCGCCAACATCCGCGAGGCCGACGCCATCTGCCAGGTCACCCGCGTGTTCGACGACGTGGACGTCACCCATGTCGACGGCAAGGTGGACCCCGCCTCCGACATCGACACCATCTCCACCGAGCTGATCCTCGCCGACCTCGCCACGGTCGAGAAGGCCCTGCCACGCATCGAGAAGGAGGCGCGGATCAAGAAGGATGCGCAGCCGAAGCTCGAGGCCTTCAGGGCCGCGAAGGATGCCCTCGAATCGGGCCAGGGCGTCCGCGCCGCGGGCCTCGACACTGAGGAACTCTACGAACTCCACCTCCTCACCGCGAAGCCGTACCTCTACGTGTTCAACTGCGACCAGGACGAACTGGGCGACGAGGAACTCAAGGCCAGGATGCGCGCCATCGTCGCCCCGTCCGAGGCGATCTTCCTCGACGCCAAGTTCGAGTCCGAGCTGGTCGAGATGGAAGAGGACGAAGCTCGCGAGTTCCTCGCCGAGATGGGCGTGGAGGAGCCGGGCCTCGACGTGCTGGCCCGCGTGGGCTACGACACCCTCGGCCTGCAGAGCTACCTGACCGCCGGCCCCAAGGAGGCCCGCGGCTGGACGATCAAGAAGGGCGCCACCGCGCCCGAGGCTGCCGGTGTGATCCACACCGACTTCCAGAAGGGCTTCATCAAGGCCGAGGTGGTCAGCTTCGACGACCTGATGGCCGCCGGCTCGATGAACGCGGCCAAGGCCGCCGGCAAGGTCCGCCTCGAGGGCAAGGACTACATCATGGCCGACGGCGACGTCGTCGAGTTCCGCTTCAACGTCTGATTCGCCATGACTCCCAGATATGACCGGGGAGCGGGCGACCGGGAGTGCTGACGAAGTGGCCTGGCCCGCTGGCATTCGCGACTCGATGACGTGCGCCGCGCCGTCGACCAGCTTCCACCGCGGAATGGCTCGGGGGATTCTTCGCGGAGGTGACGAGCGCCCAAGAGCCGGCTCTTGGCACGGTGGCGTCGTGGCACACTCAGGTTGTGGATACGTCGGAGGAGTCGCAACCCACCCGGTACTACCACGGCACCCGAGCGGTGCTGTCTCCCGGTGACTTGGTCACCCCGGGGCGCCCCTCGAACTACCGGGCCGAAGTGACCATGAACCACGTCTACTTCACCGCGCGGCTCGACGGCGGTGGCCTGGCGGCCGAGATCGCCGCGATGCTCGGTCCCGTGGGCGCCGAACCGCGCGTGTATCTTGTGGAGCCGACCGGTCCTTTCGAGGACGATCCGAACGTCACCGACAAGAAGTTCCCCGGCAACCCGACGCTGTCCTACCGCAGCGCGGCTCCGCTGCGCGTCATCGAGGAGATCACCGGCTGGACCCGTCTGGGGCCGGATGAGCTCGACGTGTGGCGCAAGCGGTTGAGGGAGATGCGGGAGTCGGACGCGGAGATCATCAACTGACCGGACACGTGCGCGCGCCGGAACTCGGTGGAGATCCGGGTGATCGTCTACCGTGATTGTGGCGTAGCAGCGCCGTGCGGCAGCGGGCGTGTGACGCTATGAGGTGAAGGAGGGTGATATGGCTGGCATCACTGCCCTGGATGCGAGTGCCGGTACCGAGCGCGAGGTCCTTCTCGCCTTCCTCGGTGAGCATCGCCGACTCGTCCGCGAGACGGTCCTCGTGCTGACCGACGAGGAGGCGAGGCGAAGGTTGGTGCCGTCGCTGACGACGCCGATGGGCCTGCTCAAGCACGCAGCTTTCGTCGAAACGGCCTGGTTCCCTTGTCGCTTCGGTGGCCTGACCCGCGCAGAAGCGGGAATTCCGGAGACGGTGGACGAGAGCTTCACCCTGGAGCCGGATGACACGCTTGCGCGACTTGCGCGCAATCACGAGCTGGCTGTTGCCGCAGCTGACGAGGTCATCGGTCAATGGGGACTCGACGACCGCTGCACGCACCCCGTCATGGGGGAGCTCTCGCTCCGCTGGGTGCTGAACCACTGCATCCGCGAGTTGGCCCAGCACGCCGGGCACGCTGAGATCCTCGTCGAACAGATCATGGCCGAACGGGCCTGACCGCTACCGGTTCGACTGTTCACTCCGGGCCATGCGGCGACTGCCTCACTTGATCTGCCGGACCTCCTGGGGCCAGCCACAGGCAGCAGCGACCTTGCCGGCCCACATTTTCGCGGCCTCCTCGTCCGCGACATCAATGATCGTCAGTCCGCCGAGAAACTCGCTGGACGACCCGTATGGCCCGTCGTTGATCTCGACCGTGCCGCTCGTCGCGTCTGCGCTCCACGCCTCGTCGATGTTCTCCTCGAGCCCGCCGGCGAACACGTAGACGCCAGCGTCCTTCATCTCGTCCACGACCGCGTTGGCGAGGGGTCCGCGGCTGGCGAACCACTCCTCGCTGTGGTCGCCCACCCATTGCTGGTTGAAGTAGATGATGTAGTGGCTCATCGTGGCTCCCTATGTCAGTGGCGCGGTGCCGCACCGACTTTCGCCGACGATACGACGGTGGCCTGAGGCGATGTCAACAGCGGCCTTTGCCACGACAAGTCCGTGACTTCCCCGGACAACCGGTTCACACTGGAGTATGGACCGGGAAATCTATGAGGTGCAGGAGCGGATCTTCGCCCTGCTCATGATCCGTCTGGACCGGTTGATCCAGCGGCGCATCCCGGTTCGCAACGTGTCCCCGGGCCCGGTGCAGCGGACGGCCAGGCTCCAGTTCGCCGACGGCGCCACGCTGCTGGTGCGTTCCCAACGTTCCGGCAGTAGTGCCGCCGTCATGCATGCCATCCTTGAGGGACGCTCCGTACTCCTCGAGGCCTGGCAATGGCAGGACGACGGCCTCGTGCTCACCCTGGCGGCCCCGGTCCGGCGTCGGATGATGCGCCACTGCCTGATCCTGCTGGGGGCAGATCAGCCTGACTAGTGGCATCAGCCGGACCGCCACAGTGAGCGCATCGACGGGGTAGCGTGGCAGGCAAACCGGGTCAACCGGCCGCCGATCAACGAAAGAGGAGCGATCATGCCCAACCCCGTCGTCAGCAAGGCCAGCACCGTCTGGAACGGTGACCTGTTCACCGGCAAGGGAACCACCACCCTGGACAGCTCCGGCTCCGGCAGCTTCCCGGTGGAGTGGAACGCCCGCGCCGAAGGTTCGGATGTCACCACGACGCCCGAGGAACTCCTGGCCGCAGCGCACGCCACCTGTTTCTCCATGGCGTTCTCCAACGAACTGAAGAAGAACGGCACCCCGCCCACGG
Source organism: Tessaracoccus zhenghani (assembly GCF_054552775.1). Classification (NCBI taxonomy): domain Bacteria; kingdom Bacillati; phylum Actinomycetota; class Actinomycetes; order Propionibacteriales; family Propionibacteriaceae; genus Tessaracoccus; species Tessaracoccus zhenghani. The sequence continues at coordinate 3,071,027 of NZ_CM137275.1, forward strand.
AGATCACGACGAACGCCGAAGTCAGCTTCGTGGCCGGCACCGGCGTCACCGGGATTCACCTCATCACGAACGTGCAGGCCGAAGGTCTGGATGAGGAGACCTTCCAGACGATCGCGAACGGCGCGAAGGAGAACTGCCCCATCAGCCAGGCGCTGAAGGCCGTTGAGATCACCCTCGAAGCAACCCTCGCCTGAGGCCCGGCGAGGCGGCTCAGGCCGCCGGCCGGTGCTCCCAGACCTCGCGCAGGTCTGCACTGTAGAAGCCGAACAGTTGAACGTGATGCTTCGCCAGTTCGGCGCGTGCGGTCTGGAGCCACCGGTCGGCGACCTCGGGTTCGATGGGTCTGCCCGCCGATAAGGCCACCACCACGCCCGGCACCGCCAGGTGCTCGAACAGACGGAACAGCCCTACCCGTTCATCGGCAGTCATGTACCAGTCGATGTCGCTTATCACCACGGGTTGCAGGGCATGCCCCTCGTCATCGCAGATGAGGAGCAATGCGGAGTTCTGCCGCCGGTCGGAATCCTTGAGGAAAAGGTCGACAACGTCGACGGCGAGGGTGGTGTCCGTCAGCGGAAGCGCGGACCATTCTTGGGGGAGATCGTGAAAGCTCATGGGTCCATCGTGTGGGAGTACCCGTGGCACTAGCGGCTCCGTTGGCGGGCTGTGGATAACTCTTCATATCAATCGTGCGGCTGGCGTCCGGTCGAGCGCGATTCCTGGGCTACCCCCTGCGGCTGCTCCGCGGTTTCCTGAGCCAGCGGCCTGTGGTCGAAGGATCGACGCCGGTCGTGACGCCCACCCCGCTCATCGGCCACGTGGCGACGGCGAATTGTCAGAGGTCAGTGCTAGCACAAGTTGCTTCTGACAATGCGTTTTCCCTTGTTTTAGACCGTGCGTTCCCTTAGAATAGTTCACATGAGCGAAGCGCGGGAACTGATGCAGCAGGGTATCGCTGCGCTCTGGGACGCCGCAGGCTCACTCCGCACTGATTCACCGGCCGCAGAACGGTTGGGCCACATGGTGCACACCGTCACCGAGGCCGAGGCCCAACTGGCCGGGCTGCGTCTCCACCTCCTGCACGAAGCCCGCCTCTCCGCCGCCGACGCAGTCGTCGACGAGGTCCGCCAATCCGTGCGCACCACCACCGGTCAGGCCACCGCCTCGCTGAAGCTCGCCATGGATCTCGGGGAACGGTTCCCGCTGATCGCGGCGGCGTTGAACGACGGGGTCATTTCGCTGGCGCAGGCCGAGGCGATCGTCTCGGGGCTGCGGAAGCTGCCCGGCCGGTTGACCCGCGCGGATCTGGTGGAGTGCCAGAGGTCGGTGCTTGAACACGTGGACACGCTGGGGCCTTCGGAGTTGCGGGAGTTGGCGTCGCGGCTGGTCGAGGTGATCGATCCTGACCTGGCGGAGTCTGACGACGCGAAGCGTCTGGCAGCCGAAGAGCGGGCCGCTCGCAGGGGAAGGTTCCTGCGCCTTTCGCCGGACCATCACGGCTCGATACGGATCACCGGCCTGCTGCCGGTGGCGGATGCCGCGTTGTTGGCGGCGCAGCTGGAGGCGTTGCTGCCGTCGGCCTCCTCCTACGCGGACGCGGGCGAAACGCCCGGGCCGGATGTACGACGCGCCGACGCCCTGGTGCTGCTGGTCCAGGCCGCGGCCGCGTCCGGCGAGCTTCCGGCCCATGGCGGAGACCGGCCCCGGGTCCACATCACCATGAAACTCGACACCCTCACCACCGGGCTGGGAGCGGTCGGGTTGCCGGGCCTGGACGTCGACGGCCTCACCCCAGCCGAAGCCCGACGCCTCTCCTGCGACGCGGGCGTGATCCCCATGGTGCTCGGCACCAGCTCCCAGCCCCTCGACGTCGGCCGCGAGCATCGGCTGTTCACCCCCGCCATCCGGGCCGCCCTGATCTTCCGTGACGGGGGCTGCGCGTTCCCCCACTGCACCGCCACACCGGCCTCGTGTGAGGCGCACCACATCGTCCCCTGGTGGGCAGGCGGTCAATCCTCACTCGCCAACGGCGTTCTCCTCTGCCCGCACCATCACCGGCTGGTCGAACCAGACCCACAACAGTCACCCGAATCGCAGTGGCAGGTCCACCTCGACCCGGACACCGGAAGGGCATGGTTCACCCCACCCCGACATGTCGATCCGGCGCGCAGACCCAGGCAACACCCACGACACCTGCTGCGCGAACTCACCCCGTCAGCCAAGGCACCACCCTGCCCAGATGAGTCCGGAATCGCTGAACAGGTCAGCACCCAAGCTGATGTGGAGGAACCTGACTTCCGCCGGCTCGACGAACTCCTCGAACGCAGCGCGGCCGTCTGGCACCGAGACCGGAGCGACCCGCTTCCCGTTCCATCCTGACCGGGGCGCGAAATTGGGTCGTCGGCCCTTCGGCCGGCCCCAGAGCGACCCGCTCAGGACACGGCGCCGCCGATCAGCGGTATCCCGGGTAGAAACCGTAGCCGGAGCGGTTCACGACATCGTGGGCCTGATCCACCATCTCCTGTATGAAGCGGTCCACGAGATTTCTTCGCCGGATAGCGCTGGCGCACTCATCCATCAGCCGACCGGTCGGTGTATGTTTCCCGGCCTGGAAAAGAGCGGCGGCCACCAGGAGCAGTTCATTGTCGTGGAGTCCCGGAATGCCCGTGAGCTGGTCCGGTGGGTGGACGTGGTTGATCACGGGACGCGGAGGGGGGAGTGCGGCCAGGTGAGATTCCCAGTCGTAATGGTCGTCTGAGACGAGGTGCTTGTGCAGTTGCGCGAGCACGCGCTCGCCGGGGGCGCCACGCTCCGCCATGGGGAGCAGCCGTTTGACCCTGCCCAGGACGGCCTGACTCGTTCGCCCGAGTGCCTGGCAGAGCTCGTCGATCACGGCGCCCTGCCGGCAGAGCGTGACCATGGTGCGGTAGTCGTCGTCGGTCCAGGGCTCACCCCGGCGGTCGGGTGCGGATGATGGAGGGACTGGATGCAGATTGCTCATCGACATGCCCTGATCTTCGCTGCGGGCGGGGCCAGGCCGTCAAAGTTATCCACAGGAGGGGCCGTGCGACACGTGCCGCACGGCCCTCCCCGTTGAAACGGGTAATCAGGCGTTCACGTCGGCCCGGGAGATCAGGTCCGACATCTCGCCGCTGTTCGGCGCGGTCAGGTCAGCCATCCGCTCCTTGCTGACCCGCGCGACGATCATGTTGCCCAGTTCAGTGGCGACGTCGGAGTACAGGCCCTGGGCCTTCATCCGCTCGCACTGGGCGGCGTTGGCTTCCGTGGGCGAGACGTAGTGCACAGCGTCGGCCTTGAAGCGCTGGATCATGTATAGGTGCACCAGCATCGAGAGGCGCTTCTTGCGGAGGTTGTCGTCGAAGGTGTTCTGGTCGCGCACCGAGATGAAGGTGCGTCCGTGGCGGTCGTTGATGGGGGCGAACACGATGTTGTGCACCTTGTCGTCCGGCCCGCGGTAGACCGCCAGTTCCAGCAGTTCGGGTGCCTCCCGGCTGGGCCGCAGGCTCGCCTGCAGCGGTGCCCCGAGCCCGTTGAACTCAGCCCACTCGGCCAGCCAGTCTTCGAGGACCTTCTTCGGCAGTTCGGTCTGCACCAGGTGCTGGGTCTGGGTGGAGCCCTTGCCCATCGCCTTGGTGGTGGCGGTGCGTGCCGAGCAGGCGGCCAGCGCCGCGTCGAGACGCGGGCCGCCGACATGGGTCTGCGGCGTCCGGTACGGCGACTCCAGCAGCCTGATCCGGCGCTGCACCTTGGCGAGGGCCAGCATGCCGTCGTGCATGAGCGCGGAGGCGAACTCCTCGCCGGCCAGACCGTCGATCTGGTGCCCGCCGTAGGTGATGAAGTTGAACACGAAGCCCACAGCTCCCAGTTTCGCCGGGAACTCGCGCATCTCGTCGTCGGTCATGCCGGTGGAGTCCCAGTTGAACGATGGCGACAGGTTGTAGGCGAGCATCTTGTCGGGGAACACCTCGTGCATCGCCCTGGCGAAGTGCTCGGCCTCCCTGATGTCGGCCGAAGCCGTCTCCATCCAGATGATGTCCGCGTAGGGCGCCACGCTCAGCGACTTGCGGATGGCGTACTCGATACCCCCGCGCACCTGGTAGAAGCCTTCGGGGGTGCGGGCGACGTCGGCGTTCCAGTAGAAGTCGATGCCTAGCTCGCGCGCCTTGTCACGCACCATCCAGAAGGAGGCATCCGCCGCGAACTCGCGCCACTCCTCCTCGCTGATCGGCAGGTCTGCGTCGTCGGCGGCCAGCAGTTGGAGCCGGTTCGCCACGGCCTCCCCGATGGTCATCAGGCCGGCTGCGGCCTCCCACAGGCCCACCATGTCGTTGACCAGGCCGTCGTAGGTCTCATCGACGATGGGCTCGGCTGCGCCCACGAGCCGGGTGGCCGCCTGCCCTGCCTTGGCCATCAGGCCGTTGTGCTCCAGCCACTCGTCGGCCGCGGCGTACTCCTCGTCGGTGATCGTGTAGAGCTGGAAGCCGGACAACACCTTCGTGCCCGCCGTGTGCATGGCGCGCATGAGCGCAAGGGTGACGAGCTTGTACGACGGGATGGACGGATTGGTCGCGCCCAGGACGAAGGGGTGGTCGCGCTCGTCACCGTTGTTGTCGAGGAGGGTGGCCGCTTCGGCGTCGGTGCGGGCGACGATGAGGCCCGGCACGCCCATGATGTCGAGCTGGAACCGCGCCGCGTTGAGACGCTTGATCTGCTCGTCGACCCCCACGAGCACCTTGCCGCCCTGGTGGCCGCACTTCTTCGTGCCGGGGCGCTGGTCCTCGATGTGGTAGCCCGTCACGCCCACCTCGACGAAGCGGCGGATGAGGTTGCGCACGTGGGCGTCGCCACCGTGGCCGGTGTCGGCATCGGCGATGATGAACGGCCGGTAGTCGACGGGGGCGGGGGCCACCGCGAGGTCCTCTGGGCGCATGCGGGCCCGTAGGTAGGTCTGGTTGCGGTCAGCGGTCAGCAGCGCGCGCACGATGCCGGCCGCCTCGTCGGGAACCTGCGAGAGGGGGTAACTGGCCAGGTCCGCGCCCGGGTCCTCGGTGACCGATCCCTTGGCCGAGGTGGCCCAACCGCCCAGGTAGATGCCCTCCATGCCCATGCGCTTCATGGTCACGGCCTGGCTGGGGGAGTAGGGGCCGAACGTGGTGATCGACTTCTTCTCCGAGAACAGCTCGCGCAGCCGCGTGTGGAAGGCGGCGGCGTTGTCGCGGGCGATCGGGTACGCCGTGGGGATGGTGCCGCGCTGCTCCGCCACCTGGCGGGCCGAGTAGAGCCGCTTGATTCCGGCGAAGCGGTCGCCGTCCATGTACTGCTGGATGTCGGTGGCGGTCTGATCGATGGTCATGTCAGGTCCCTCGTTGGTTGACGTGATGGGATGGTCGGTGGGCGTCGGCGCTGCGGCCAGATCGAGGTTCCAGGTGATGCGGGTGCCGTCGTCGGCGAACGCGGTGAGGTACCGCTCGATCCGGGCCTCGGCCTCGCGCAGGTCGTGGTTGTTGAGGTTGAGGTTGAGCAGATCGATGTACCAGGGCGCCTTGACCGGGTACGTGACGTAGGCGCGCACGATCTCCCGCGCGATGGGCAGGGTCGTGGTCTTCGACACCTTGTGGACGTCTCTGGCATCCGCGGCGACGAGCTTGCGATACTCCTCGTCGAGCAGCCGTTCGAACAGTTCCGCGGTCATCGGATCCCCGGCCCTGACGCCGGTCTCGTCGTCGTCGGCGGTGAACGTGGCGCGCTTGTGCAACCACTCCCACAGCACCGAGAGGCGGATCTCGCCCGTGGCCGCGTCCTCCATCAGGTAGAGCACGCTGTCGTCGCCGAAGAAATCCGCAGGCTTGAGCGCCGCGGCCTGGAACCCCTGGCCGAACGCGTTGCCGTACTGGAGCCCCACGCTCAGGAGGTCGCGGGCGCCGCGGACGGTGCGGGGCGCGTCCTCCAGCTGGGTCAGGGCACGGGCGTCCTCGGCGGTGTAGGTCAGCGCCGGGAACTCGCGCCCGAGCTGGTTGTCGTCGCCGACGCGTTCCCAGACCGGCCGCATGATGTGCACCATCTTCCAGTGGGCCACCCACTTGCCCGAGGCGCCCTCGCGCTGCTCGCGCTCGCCGCCGGCCACCGCCCTGGTCATGGCCGTGGCGACCCCCTCCTCGCTGCCGACGGGGATGTTGGGCTCCATCCCGCCCTGCCAGAGCGAGAAGTTGCCTGCCGCGTCGGGCGTGTTGACGGCCCTGCGGACGCGGTCCTCGTAGGCGCGCATGTAGGCGTACGTCATGGTGATGGCGTCGATGTTGGGGTTGGTGAACTCAGGATCCCAGGCCATGGCGTCGGAGACTGAGTTGATGTAGTCCCAGCGGCCGGTGTTGAAGCCGACGAAGTGGAGGCCGAGCGCCGCCCGGATCTCCATCAGCTGGAAGGAGGCCTCCACCTGCTCCACCAGCACGTAGCCGAGGATGGTGCCCCGGGTGAGGCCCAGATGGTCCTCGAGCGCGTCCATCAACCGGCCCCAGTGGGCGGCCTCGGCAGCGGTCTGGATCTTGGGCAGGTACAGCACGATCGAGCGACCCTGCTCAGCCAGGTTGCGGTGGTTGTGCACGACGTAGAGCACCAGATCGGTGATGCTGGCCGAGAAGCCCCGGCCGTCGTCGTGTGTGAGGTGGCGGTCGTCCAGGTGGAGTCCGCGGCAGCGGAAGATCCGCGTGGTGAACTCCAACTGCTCCCGCCAGTCGCCGATGATCTCTCGGACGAGGAAGCCGCGCGCCCACTCATTCATCTCGCCGGCGACCTGCTCGGCCACGTCGAGGAACTGCGGATCGTTGGCCACCATGAGGCGCAGGTTGCGCTGGGCGTCGAGAGACATGAACCTGGTCTGGCCGAGGGCGTCCTCGCCGTCGAACATCCAGCCGTCGGCGCCGGACAGCAGGGCGTAGGCGACGTTGCGCAGCCCGGACGCGACGCTCGCCTGCGGCTTCGTGCTCGGCCCTGTGCCTTGGATCCACTGCCGACGCAGGTCCGCGGGAATCACCGGGCCGGTGAAGCGGCCGGCGCGCGCATCGGCGACGGTGATCCCGGTGCCCTCGATGACGGAGTCCTCAGCCAGGAACTCCAGGGGTTGCCGCTCGTTGGCGCGTGTGGTCCGGCGCTGGATGCGGCGGTCCATGAGCTCAGCGCGCTGGGTGTCCAGCCCGGCGAGCGCCTCGAGGGCGGCCACGGCTTCCGGGGTGTAGACGTCCGGGTAGGCGGCAAGAGCCGCGGGGTTGATGCGAATGGTGGTCTGCACGGTCGACATTGACGGGTGCTCCTTCTTTTCTGGACGGGGTGATCGGGGGAGGTCAGGCGTCGAGGAGGTAGCGCCGGTAGGCGTGTTCGGTGACCGACGGGGGCAGGACCTCGCCCAGGGCTCCGAACTCGACGAGGTGGCGGATCGCTGCGAGCCGGCCGTCGTGGCGGGAATCGTCGTCGGCGCTGAGCGCCTCGAGTTCCCGGTCCAGGGCGTCGACCAGCACGTGCCGGGTGACGGGCAGTCCGTCGTCGCTGGTGACCCCGGTCCGGGACCACTGCCACAGTTGGGCCCGCGCGATCTCGGTGGTGGAGGTCTCCTGCAGCAGGCCGTCGACGGCGATCTCGCCGCGGCCGTCGAGCCAGGCGTCGAGGAACCGGACCAGGACGGCCATGTTCGCCGCGATCCCATCGGCCGTGACGGGGCCGGGCTCCTCCAGGGTGAGCAGGTGCTCCGAGGTGACGCCGGGGTCGTCGAGCTTGGCCTCGAGCTGGTGGGGCCGGCTGGCCAGGACGCCGGCGTAGGCCTCGCGGCACGTGCCGATCAGGTCCACCTGCGCGACCCAGGAGCCGTCGAAACCGCGGCGGGCGTCGCTCTCCTTGGCGGCTCGGACCTGCTCCGAGGAATCCACCTCGTCCGTGGTCGTGGCGGTGAGCCCGCCGAGGGCATGGGCCCCGCGTCGGTGCGCCGTGTGGACCAGCAGGTCGAAGAAGGCCTGCAGGTGACCGGCGTCGAAGGTGATGTCCCGGCGGTCCGGCAGCTGGAAGCTGGCATCCCCGCCGAGCTGCTTGATGATGCTGAAGATGTAGTCCCAGCGGCCCGCAGCGAGGCCCGCCGCGTGCCCGCGCAGTTCGAAGAGGATCTCGTCCATCTCGAAGGCTGCGGTGATGGTCTCGATGAGGACCGTCGCGCGGATGCAGTTGGCCGGCAGCCCCAGTGAGGCCTCGGCGAAGTCGAAGACGTCGTTCCAGAGGCGGGCCTCCAGGTGGGTTTCGAGCTTCGGCAGGTAGAAGTACGGGCCACGGTCCTGCTCGAGCAGCGGGGCCGCGTTGTGGAAGCAGTGCAGTGCGAAGTCCACGAGGCTCGCGGGGACTGGCTCGGAGTCGACCTTGATGTGGCGCTCGAGGAGGTGCCAGCCCCGCGGGCGCAGGACGACGGTGGGGCCACCCTCCGCCCGGATCCCGGGCAGGCCGCCCGCCACCGTGGCCTTGAGGTTGAGGTGGCCGGTGATGATGTTGGCCCAGGTGGGGCTCGTGGAATCCTCGAAGTCGGCGATCCAGACGTCGGCGTCCGAGTTGAGCGCCTCGATGCAGGAGGCTGCATCCACCGGGCCGCTCAACTCGACGACGCGACGCTCGAGGCCGGGGGCCGGCGCCGGGACCGACCAGTCGTCGTTGCGGATCGCGGTGGTCTCGGGCAGGAAGCCGAGGGTGTCGCGGCGGGTGGTGCGGCGGAAGCGGGCATCCAGAAGAGCTAGGCGGCGCTTGCTGAACTTGCGGTGGAGGGCACGGATGAATTCCAGCGCCTCGGGGGGGAGAAGGCTTTCATCTCCGGGGACCGGATCCCCGACCACCGACAGGTGGTATCCCGCGGAGGGCGTCGTTGCCTGGAGACGGTTTGGCTGGGATGGGTTCGTGAACATGTCGATAAGCATCCGGTGCGCCCTGAGGAGGCCACAAGGGTGCCGATTCGCCAAGTATCGAAAACCACAAATGCCGTGTCTGTGAAGTCAGTGAACTTAGGCACCGCTGCGTCGGCGGTTGAGAACGCTCACACCACCTGCGCAATCAGCTCCTGGCTAGGTCCTGTCCTCACCTCCACGTGCGAAGAACCGCCAAGCCGGAAGCGACGCCTCAGGTTGACAGTGGGTACGGAGCGAAGCTACTGCGTGACTCGTCGACGCGCAGCGCCAGCCCGACGGGAGGGGTGGCCCGCTGGATGCAGCGGGGCCGGTCGCACGTCCGGCAGCCGGGGCCGATGGGCACCACGTCCGGCTCGATGAGGTCGAGGCCGAGGCTGTAGATGAGCCTGCCCGCCTGCCGCAGTTCGCAGCCGAGCCCGATCACGAAGGTCTTGGCGGGGCTACCGTAGCCACCCCGACGGTGGGTGACCGTGCGGGCGATCCACAGGTAGCGCTGACCGTCGGGCATCTCCGCCACCTGCACCTTGACCTGGCCAGGCGAACTGAACGCTTCGTAGATGTTCCACAGGGGGCAGGTACCGCCGTCGCGCGAGAAATGGAAGCCCGTGGCCGACTGGCGCTTAGAGACGTTCCCGGCCCGGTCGACGCGGATGAAGATCAGGGGGACGCCGCGCATCCCGGGTCGCTGCAGCGTGCTGAGACGGTGCGCGGCGGTCTCGTAGCCCACGTCGAAGTGCTCGGCCAGTTCCTCGACGTCGTAGCGGAGCCTCTCCGCGCGCCGGAAGAACTCCGTGTACGGCAGCACCAGTGCCGCCGCGAAGTAGTGCGCCAGACCGATCCGCGCGAGGGTCCGGCTCGTTTCGTCGGGCCATTCGACGGTGGTCAGCGCCTCGTCCAGCAGGTGCTCGGCCTCGAGGTAGGCCAGTTGCGTCGCCATCCGGAAGGCCTGTTGCCCTTGGCGCAGATCCGGGGCCAGGACGAGCGTGCGGTGCCGCTCGTCGTAGGCGTGCATGTCCTGGGCGAGCCCGCCACGGTCGATGGTGACCTGCACCCCATGGACCGTCTCCAGGTGGGAGCGGAGTTGGTGCATCAGGTCGCCGCCTCGGTGCCCCACAGCCTTCGCGAGTCGCTCGGCGGTACGGTCGAGCGCGTTGAAGTAGTTGAGGTGCTTGTCGAAGAACTCCAAGACCCTCTCGTGCGGCATCAGCGCCAGCCGTCCGCCGGCGCGCGCCGTGTCCGATTCCACGAGGGTGACGGCATCGCGGTACCCGCGGTGGAGACGGACGATGGCCTCGGTGACCTCAGGCATGGTGCGGGCGATCTGCTGCAGGTCGCTCAACGGGAGGGTGCGTGCCTCGTCGTCGGAGGATTCGCGCAACGCCTCCCGCAGTTGCGCCAACTGGCGCGCAGTGTCACGCGGGGAGAAGTACGACGGATCGATGCCGAACAGTTCCGTCAGACGGACGAGGACCGTGACGGTCAGCGGCCGGGTGTCGTGCTCGATCTGGTTGAGGTAGCTGGGGGAGATCACCAGCACGCGCGCGAGCTCCACCTGGGACAGCCCGCGCTCCTCGCGCAGTCTCCTCAGGCGTGCACCACCGAACACCTTCTCCATGTCGACACGCTAGCGTCCCGCGTCTCCCGCGTTGGCAGAATTGGCAACCTGTGGCTGGCGCTGCCAACTGGCCACCCGGGGCGGGGGATTGCCGTCGGCTTCCCGGCCGCGGCCCTGCGGGAACGGGGAGTAGATTTCGTCCTCGGAGGTGCGGCGTGGATCGCTGGTGGATGGTTCTCTCGATTGCGGCAGGGGTGTTCCTCGTGGCGTTCGGCGGTCTCGTGGTCATGGCTGGCCAGGCCGACGACTCACCCGGCCTGGGCGGGCTGGGTCTCATCACCGTCGTCATCGGCGCGGTGTTGCTCGTGCGCACGCTGCAGGGACACTTCCGTCGACGCTGACCCCGTCGAACGGGCTCAGCCTCCCGTCGTCAGCAGGGCTGCGAAGACCCGGGCCAGCAGTTCCCGGGGGAGGGGCTCGTCCAGCGGGAACCAGAGCGTGCCCTTGCCGCGTCGGTAGGGCTTCAGCTCCGCCTGCAGGGCGCTGTCCTTCGGCACGGGGTAGACGCCGATGTGATCGCGCCACCCCGAGATGAACCCGTAGGCCCGTTTCGTGCCCGCCGGGCGGTAGCCGATGATGTCGTAGCTGAGCACCTCCTGCGCCTCAGGGGCAACCTCGCGGACCAGTGCCCTCAACTCGTCCAGATGGGGACGGGCGGCGTGCGGCACCGAGGCCAGGTATTCGTCGACGAGATCCTCCGCCTCCCCGCGACGACGCGCGTCCAGGCCGTCGAGGAAGTCCGGCACCGGAGTGGTGGTGGGTCGGGTCTTGTTCTCCATACCCACACGCTAAGCCACGGTCGGCGAGGAGAATCGTGATTGGCGAACGCGGCGTGCGTCACACGCGCACGAGGAGCAGCAATGAACCCGGGAATGGCCTGGCAGGGCTACTTCGTGGACACGGAGGGCAGCGTCTTCGGCGTCCACCAGCTCGACGAGACCGCCGGCCTCGACGCCGGGCAGGCCCGGGCGGAGGGCGCGTCCTGACCCGTTCTGGCGGCCATGCAGAGAAGTGCCAGGAATCAAAATCCTCGATTTTGACGCCCGACTCGCCGTTTGGGCCCGAATGAGGCTAAGCTGGAGACCTGCTCGGCAGTAGGTGTTGTACAGCCATTAGGCAATGGTCGTCAGGCCACGCGGTTCCCTCTGAGAAGTGTGACGAGCAGACACCAGTTGTGGTCGAAAGTCGGCCACACAAAGCCAGAAGGGCTTAAGTCATGGCTACAGGTACGGTCAAGTGGTTCAACGGTGAGAAGGGCTTCGGGTTCATTGCACCCGACGACAAGTCGGAAGATGTATTCGTGCACTTCTCGGCCATCAAGTCCACGGGCTACCGGTCGGTAGAAGAAGGAGAGAAGGTCGAGTACGACGTCGAGCAGGGTCCCAAGGGTCTCCAGGCCTCGAACGTCACCGTCCTTCGCTGACGCTTAGAGCTCAAAGGGCCGTTGCCTCCAGGAATGGAGGCAGCGGCCCTTTGTTATTCCACCAGTCTCCCCACCGGAAGGTTGCGACACCGCCTCAAACTCCCTTGACCCGCGTGGGTCTAGGGTTGATCCAGGATCCGACGCAAAGGAGCGTGCCGTGACAGATCCTCTCCTGGTCTCAATCGACGATGGCCTGGCCCATCTCACCCTCAACCGCCCTGAGCGGCTCAACGCCTTCAACGCTGATCTCGCCGAAGCTTGGGAGAAGGCGACGGTCGACATAACCTCGCGCAGCGACGTCGGGGCCATCCTGATCGACGGGGCCGGCCCGGGCTTCTGCGCGGGCGGGGACGTCGTCGACATGGCCACGACCATGGGCTCGCCGTCAGATCTGGAGGAGTTGGCGCACACCATCAACCGGGGGATCCGGGCCCTGACGGAGTCGAGCATCCCTGTGGTGGCTGCCGTCCACGGCGTGACGGCAGGCGGCGGGCTGGGCGTGCTGCTCAGCTCTGACTACGTGGTGGCCGCCGCCGGAGCCCGGATCGGAAGCCGCTACGCGAACATCGGCCTCACCCCTGACCTATCCGTCACAGCGCAGTTGTCCCGCGCCGTCGGCACCCGTCGCGCGCTACAACTCGTGTTGTCAGACCGCATGCTCACCGCCGAAGAAGCGCAGTGCTGGGGCCTGGTCGCCGAAGTGGTGCGGGGCGAGGGATACGCCACCCGCGCGCACGCCGTCGCCCGGAGCTGGCTGGACGGCGCGGCCAGTGCCTACGGCGAGGCGAAGCGACTCATCCGGTCATCGTGCTCGCGGTCCTTCGCGGATCAACTGGACGAGGAGGCCCGCACCATAGCCGCCAGCTTCGGTACGGACGAGGCGCGGGACCGGATCAACGCGTTCCTGCAGGCCAAGACGGATCGGGCGACGCGCGGTTCGTGACCGGCCCGCTGTTCGGACGGCTCAGCTCTTGAGCCGTCCGAGGGCCTCGTCGAGCAGGTCCTGGGGAGCGAGCCACATCGACGGGTAGTTTCCGTACCACCGCTGGACCCCGTCGCCGTCGATGAGCACGAAGCCGTGGCCGGGCAGGCCCGGATGCATGCCCTTGTCGAGGACGTCGTAGGCCTTCGACACCTTCCCGTCATCCAGGAGGAACGGCGTTGTCACGCCGAACTGGTCCATGTCGGCCTGGATCTGCTCAGCCGTGTTCATCACGATGGGCAGCACCTTGATGCCGGCCTCGGCGAAGCCCGCATGCTTTTCGATCTCCGCCATCTGCATCGTGCAGGACCCGCAGCCCGCCCCCTCGTTGAAGTACAGGATCACGGGGCTGGGGCGCAGCTCGCTGAGCGTGACGCTCTCGCCCGTTGTGGTGGTGAGGGTGAAGTCCGGCGCCCGGTGCTCCGTGTCGCCGGATTCCGGGACGGCGGTCCACAGGCCGTAGCCGGTGACGGCGAGGATGACGACGGTCGTCAGCGCGCCGAGCGCCCTGATCCAGACGAGCCTGGGGTCCTTCATCGAAGCTCCTTCGAAGACGTGGCCGGTTCGGCCGGGCAGCAGTCATGGGCCGCCGCGACGGTGTCGCGGCGCCGGGTGCGGTCGCGCAGCGTGGCGACCACGAAGAGGGACACGAGCGCGAGCAGGCCGAGGCCGAGGATCGCCTCCGGAACGGGTGCGGTGATTGCGACCAGCCATGCGAAGCTGTCGCTCAGCCAGGCGCCGAACCCGAGAAGTGGTGCATCTCCGCCGGTCATGTCGTCCGCGCCGGCCTGGCCGATGACCAGGATGCCCATGATGACGAAACCGGTCGCCACGAGCAGATTCACCGTGTTCGTGGAGTAGCTGAGCCGACCGAGCGACAGCTTCACAGGCCGTGCCCTGAGGCGACGCATGCCCTCCGGTCGCTTGTCCCACAGCAACGCCATGACGAAGAGGGGGATGACCATGCCGAACACGTAGGCGGCGCCCAGCAGGAGCCCTCCGGCAGCCGAGCCGGAGAGGGCCGACAGCGTCATGACGCCGGCGAGAACCGGGGCGCAACAACTCGAGGCGATGCCGGAGAAGACGCCGAGGCTGAAGAAGGTGCCGGTGTCGCCGCGTTCGGTGTCCGGCGCCCGTAGGAACGAGGGCATCGACCACATGGCACCTGACAGGGCCAGCGCGCCCAGCCCGATCATCAGGAGGCCGCCCGCCCAGTAGAGCACCACGTGGTATTTCGCGATGGCGCCGGCGATGATGCTGACGCCCATCGTGATGGGCACCAACACGGCGGCCAGGCCCGCCGCGAACACGAACGTGAGGGGGAGTAGACGCCACCGTCGGTTCTTCGCCGCCGCGGCGAGGTAACTGGGGGCGAGGAAGACGATGCAGCAGGGAGCGAACAGAGCCACACCCCCGGCGAGGAACGCGGCAAGGATGCCCCCGGCACCCAGGAGATCGGCGCCCATCAGCGGGCCTCTAGTTCACTGACGAGGCGCGCCAGTTTGCCGCGCGGGATCCGCCCGTCGTGGAACCGCCGCCCCTCGACCAGCGTGAGCGGGAACATCGCCGGCCTGTGCGCGGCGATGAGCGCGGCACCTTCGTCGGAATCGGCGGCCACCGACCTCAGGCGCACGAGGCCCACATCCTGCAGGTCCCGGAGCCGCGCGTGGGCGTCGTCGCAGAAGTGGCAGGCGGGCGCCGTGACCAGGATCACCTCGGCCGGTTCGGTGCCGGCTCGCGGCGCTGCGGTCAGTGCTGTCTCTCTCACCCCTCCAGAGTCGCCTCACGAGGTCAGGAATCGACTCAGGAGAGGTCAAGGTCCGATCAAGGAAACCGGTGGGTGCGCTCAGTCACGTGGCGGGAGGATCATGACCCGGATAATGGCTGCATGACGAACCCGGGAACCCCGCAGATCCTGATCGTGGACGACGAACGTGCGCTCGCCGGCATCGTCGCGTCCTACCTCGACCGTGCCGGCTTCGCGACGTTTCTCGCCCACACCGGGCCTGAGGCGGTGTCGAGGGCGCGGGCGCTGGACCCGGACGTCATCATCCTCGACCTCGGGCTGCCCGGGCTGGACGGCATCGAGGTGTGCCGCGAGGTACGTACCTTCTCTGACTGCTACATCCTGATTCTCACGGCCCGCACCGACGAGGTGGACAAGTTGATCGGTCTCTCGGTGGGTGCCGACGACTACGTCACCAAGCCGTTCAGCCCCCGCGAAGTGGTGGCCAGGGTCAACGCCGTGCTCCGCAGACCGCGTCGTGCCCCGGCGCCGACGGCGGAAGCATCCGAGACCCGGACCTTCGGTGCGCTCCGAATCGACAGTGACGGCCGGGAGGCGTCGGTGGCGGGTGAGGAGGTGCCCCTGACCCGCACAGAATTCGACATCCTCGATGCACTGTCGGCGCGACCCCACCTGGCCATGAGTCGCAGGCAGATCATCGATGAGGTGTGGGGCCCCTCGTGGGTGGGCGATGAGCATGTGGTCGACGTCCACATGGCGAACCTGCGCAAGAAGCTCGCTGATCCACCGGGCGAGCCCCGCTACCTCCTCACCATCCGCGGCGTCGGCTACCGGATGGGGCAGGGATGAGCCGGGCCGCGGTGCTCGGGCGTCTGCGGTGGGGAACCCGTGCCTTCCTCACCCAGGCGATGGTGGTCACAGCGGGGCTCCTCGCCGCGGCACTCGTGGCCGGGGTCGTCGGGCCGCCCCTCTTCCACGGACACCTCCTCCAGCTCGGACACACCGAGGGATCCCCCGAGATGAGGCACGTCGAGCAGGCGTTCATGGAAGCAGGGCTGGCGTCCCTGGGAGCAGGGTTCCTGGTTGCGCTGGGCGTGGCGACCGGCCTGGCCTGGCTGGAGACCCGCAGGCTGCGGCGCCCCTTGGACGAACTCACCGCGGCCAGCGAACGCCTGGAGGTGGGGGACTACCACGCCCGGGTCCCCATCGGCGGCTCCAGCCGCGAGTTCGACGCCGTGGCTGAGGCCTTCAACGCGATGGCCGGACGCCTGGACTCCGTCGAAAGCAGCCGACGACGGCTCCTGTCCGATGTCGCCCACGAACTCCGGACGCCGTTGGCGACGCTGACGGCCGAGTTGGAGGCGCTCACCGACGGCGTGGTCCCGTGGGACGGCGCGAGCCAGGACCTCCTCGCGCTGCAGGCGTCGCGCCTGCGGCAGATCGCAGCCGATCTCGACGATGTGTCCCGTGCCGAGGAGGGTCGCTTCACCCTCGAGACGCAGCCCCAGGCGGTCCGGGACCTGGTGGCCGCCGCCGTCGTTTCACTGGCGCACAGGTTCGAGGAGAAGGGAGTCGCCCTGACCGCTGACGACACGACCGCCGTCGTCCTGGCCGATGCGCAGCGGGTGGGACAGATCCTCGCCAACCTGCTGGGCAACGCACTGCGGCACACCGCAGCCGGCGGGCACGTCACCATCTCGACGGCCGCGCTCCCCGGCAATGTCCAGATCCGGGTCACCGACACCGGAGACGGGCTCACGCCCGACCAGTTGGCCAAGGTGTTCGACCGTTTCTACCGGACGGACACGGCCCGGAGCCGCGATGCGGCCGGCTCCGGCATCGGGCTCACCATCGCCCGGAGCCTGGCCCTGGCGCACGGCGGGTCGCTGACCGCGACCAGTGCTGGGCCTGGACAAGGGTCGACGTTCACGCTCACGCTGCCGGCTGCCGTCGAGGATTGACCGCAGCCGCCGATGCCGGCCCGCCCGACGTGCTGTCGCGCGCCGGGGTGCATGGCAGACTGGCGCTCATGTGGCAAGCAGCAGTCATCACCGAACTGCGCGACTTCCTGCGCGCCTCCCTGGCGGAGCCGGTCACGGCCCACGTCCCCGAAGAACCCCGCGTGCTGCGGCGCCGCCGCATCGTCGCAGGGCTCGGCTACGCCGTCGGCACCATCGCGTTGGCGGCAACTCTGCGCATTGAGGCCGGCGACTACCTTTTCTACCCGGCGGCGCTCGGGCTCGCGGCAGTCTGGGGGGTGGGGGCCCTGGTGGCGGGGCCGCTGCGGCTCGGCTCGGCCCGTACCCGTGCGGGGGGCGTGACCACTCCCGTCATCCAACCCTTCGCGCTCGGGGCGCTGCTCGTGGTCCTCTTCCTCGCCGGCGCAGCGGTCGTGGCGGGCATCCCCCTACTGCGGGAGCCCGTGGACGACCTCCTCGACCACGCCCGCTACGGGTCGCTGCCCATCGTGCTCGCCCTCACACTGCTCAACGGGGTCGTGGAGGAGTTGTACTTCCGCGGCGCCCTCTTCTCGGCCTTCGCCCCGCGCCATGCCGTCGCGGGCACAACCGTGCTCTACACCCTGACCACCATCTGCTCCGGCGTGCCGTTGCTCGTGCTGGCGGCCGCGGTGCTCGGGTTCGTGACCGCGCTGCAACGCCGCGTCACCGGCGGCGTGCTCGCGCCCATCATCACGCACATCACCTGGTCCACCGGCATGCTCCTGCTGCTCCCCACCGTTCTACAGATCTCGAGATAACCCGACATGACCACCGAAGCGTCCCCACCCGCAGACCGCACCGCGCTCGTGACCGGCGCCACCGGCTACATCGGCGGCCTCCTCACCCAACGCCTCCTCGACGAGGGGTGGCGGGTACGTGTGCTCACCCGCCACAAGGAAGGCATCGAACGGCAGACGTGGGGACAACGCGTGGAGATCGCCGAAGGCAACGCGGACTCTCCCGACGACCTCGCCACCGCGTTCGAGGGAGTGCAGACGGCCTACTACCTCATCCACTCGATGGGTCAGGCCGACGACTTCGCGGCGCGCGACCGGGCCCTGGCCCAGACGTTCGGCGACGCGGCGGCCCGGGCGGGCGTGCGCCGCATCGTCTACCTCAGCGGTCTCCACCCCGACGGTGAACTGTCACCGCACCTCGCGTCCCGCGTGGAGGTGGGCGACATCCTCCTGGCGTCCGGAGTGCCCACGGCCGTCATCCAGGCCGCCGTCGTCGTCGGCAACGGGTCGGTGTCCTTCGACATGCTCCGCTATCTCGCGGAACGTCTCCCGGTGATGGTGGCGCCGAAGTGGCTGAACAACCGCATCCAGCCGATCGCCATCGACGACGTCCTCCACTACCTCGTGGGCGCCGCCGACCTGCCCGACGACGTGAACCGGACCTTCGACGTCGGCGGCCCCGAGGTACTCACCTACGCCGACATGCTGCAGCGGTTCTCCGCGGTGACGGGCCTCCGGCAGCGACTCATCGTGACGCTGCCGGTCCTGACCCCGCACCTCGCCAGCCTGTGGATCGGGCTGGTGACCCCCCTCGATGTGGGGGTGGCCAAACCCCTGATCGGCAGTCTCGTCCATGAGGTCTTCTGCCGGGAGAACGACATCGACCGCCACGTGCCGGCACCCGACGGTGGCCTCACCGACTTCGACGACGCCGTGCGCGCCGCTATGGTGGAGGCCCCGGCGGACCACACCCTGCGGAACGTCGCGGGGGTGGCCGCAGCCCTCGCCGTCCTGGCGACCGCAGCGTTCCTCGCGATGCGAAACTGACGCCCGGCGATGCGACTCTGGTCCCTCACCCCCTCGCTGCTCGACAGGCAGGGCCTCACCGCCGCGTGGCGGGAGGCGCTCCTCGCGCAGAAGGTGCTGGCCGGCGGCACGAAGGGCTACGTGCACCATCCACAACTCGTGCGGTTCCGGTCCACCGCCGAACCGTTGTCGGCGATGGCGGCCTTTCTCGACGGCATCGCCGACGCCGCCACTGAGCGCGGCTACACCTTTGACCGCACGCGGATCCTCGACGTGCCCCGCACGGCGGACGTGATCGACGTCACAGACGGCCAGGTGGCGTTCGAATGGCAGCACCTACTGGCGAAGCTCGCCGCCCGCAGCCCGGAGGTGCACCGCAGCCTCACTGACGTGCAGCCGACGGTGCATAGGCTCTTCCGGGTGGTGCATGGGGGAGTCGAAGCATGGGAGCGGGCCGCAGGCTCGCCAGCTTCACGTTGACCCCGGGCGACGACTGGATCATGGGCGCGCTGTCCGGTTCCGGCAGCCCCACCCAGCGCAGTGGCGCGGTGAGCTCGCCGTCGACGGTGGCGCGGTGCAGCGGCCACGGCTGGTGCTCCACGGGCGTCTGCCACATGATGCCGCGGCGGTGGAACGCGGTGAACCGCCCCGTGAGCGTGTCCACCAGTGGGGTGCGCTCCTTCTCGGTCAGTGGTGCACCGACCTCGACGGCGGCGGTGAACCAGTCCTTGACCCGCGGGCCGAGGAGGCCCGGGGCGCCGAAGCGGTAGTCGATCCGGGGCCACGCCGTCCGCACCTCCGAGTTCGACACCCAGTAGGGCAGGCCGATCGTCCGCAGCGCCAACGCGAACGAGGACCGTGCCACCAGCATCCCGAGGAACCAGATGCCCTCGCTGCCGTCGGGCGCGGTCACGTAGGCGCGGACGTTGAGTTCGGCGAAGGCCTTCCATCCGGGAACCACGGGCATGCCGGGGCCGCGCACGTTGGCCATCCGGAACGGGATGATGCCAATCCAGGTGACGCCGCCCCACTGTTGGACGCGGAGCCCTGGGGGCAGGAGCCGCTGCACCAGATCCGGCGGGTAGGCCCAGTGCAGGAACGTCGTGTCCTGCCAGTCCTGGAGGTTCACGGGGGTGTGGAGGGGCTTGTCCGGCAGACGGCCACTCATGTCTTCGTTCCTTCCCCGTCTCGGTGGGTGGAGCCGTGAGTCGTCGCCTCGACGAACGCGCGTAGCGTGAGCTCCTCCGCGTCGGTCAACCCGGCGCGTCGGGGCTCGGTGCGGATGTCCTCATAAGCGAGGGCGGCCGCGAGCGTGTCGCGGAGGGGACGCGTGCGCAGGCCGTGTCCGCGGGCTCTCTCGCTGTCGAGCGTCGCGGCGTAGCGCCAGGCCGGGTCGTCCACCCAGAGCGGGAGCGATCGGGGACCGGCCCACGGTGCGATGCCGGCTTCGACGAGGGTGGCGTCGTCCACCACCCGCGGGACCGCGGGGCTGCCTGAGATGTCGCGGGACAGTTCGTACACCTCAGCCAGGGTCGTGCACACCCCTGCGGCGTTGAACGTGCCGTTCACCGGGTGGGCGGCGCAGTGCACGATCCAGTCGGCAAGGTCGCGCACGTCGATGAGTGCCGTCGGGAAAGTGGGATCCGGCACGAGCACGTCTGGGCCGGTGGGGTGGGCGAAGCGCCACGGGTAGTAGCCCGAGCGGCCGGACACGTCGCCCTCGCCGCCGATCAGGCCGGCCCTGATGATGGTGTGGTTGGGCGAGCGTCGTCGGTAGGCCTCCTCGCAGGTGACCTTCGCCGGCCCGTACTGCGTCATCTCTGTCATCCGGTCCGCCTCGAGGGGCGCGTGGACCTCCGCCGCCTCGTCCTGCTCGGGCGAGTCGAACCGCGTGTAGACGCTGCCCGTCGAGACGAACACCCAGCGGCGGGCGTCCAGGTCGCGGGCTGCCCGGCGGGCGTGCCCCGGGTCGCTCGCCAGATCGATCACGGCGTCCCAGCCTGTGGGGGACACGACCGACAGCGCGTCGTCGTCGTTCCGATCCGCACGCACCAGTTCGGCCCCGCGGGGCACCGGTCCGTTGCCGCGGGCCAGGCAGGTCACGTCGCAGCCCTTCAGTAGCGCTTCCGCCACGACGGCGCGGCCGAGGAATCCGGTGCCTCCGAGGATCAGTAACTTCATCTTGTGGCGTCACCCGGCTCCAAGACGCGATCCTCGGCCCACGCCGCCCGGACCGATGATGGAGATGCTGGCCATGAGCGTTCCTTCCGGGGGCGTCGACGCCCGCCTGCGGGCCGGCGATGCGCTCAAACTAACACCGATCCAGGGCCGGCAGAAGGGTTTGACTGGCTCCGTCCCGGGGTGCACGGCACGCCCGGGGAAGGTGCTCATGACTCACGCGAAGCGGACGAAGGCCTTGATCGGGTGCGCCATTTCGGCGATCTCAGTGAGGCCGAGCGACTCGTAGAAGTTCCGTTGCCCCGGCTCGTCGTCGGTGATGAGCACCTGCCGGCGCACGTCGCTGAACGGTTCCAGGACGCGCTCGAACAGGTGCCGGCCGATGCCCCTGCGCTGGTGCGCGGGATCGACGAGGATGTCCTGCAGGTAGACGATGGTCAAGCCGTCGCCGACGACGCGAGCAAGGCCGACGAGGTGGCCGTCCTCGCGGGCACACACGACCCGCAGCGAGCGGCTCACCGCGTCGTACAGGCGTTCGGGATCTGTGGTGTACACACTCCAGCCGACGCTGTCGTAGAGCGTCACGAGCTCCTCCCTGGTGGGGAGGTCGTGCTCGGTCAACTCGATCGCCGTCATGAATCAAGCGTAGTCAGCACCCGGGCCACTCTTCGTGGCCGACTGCGGAACTGGACACCACGGAGCAACCGCCTAGAATTCCGCGCATGAGCAACCTGGACGGAATCTGGAACCGCGCACTCGACGGCGGGGGAGAGGGGGACGGCGACATCGCGCTCGCCGCAGCCCTGGTCTTCCACGGCCTGGTGATGAACGGGGGCGCCCTCCACGCCGTGGAGACGATCGACCCCGAGGAACTCTCTGAAGCCAAGGAGGGCTACCGCTGGCTGGGGCTGGACCAGGTGGCTGAACTCATCAAGCGCATCGAGGCCGAGTCCGCCGAGGTCGTCGGCGACGTGGAAGCCCTCGAGGACCTGGAACAGAGCGCGGACGACGACTACTACGCCCTCATCCCCGACGACGCCGCGCTCCAGGAGGCGCTCGAGGCGAAGTACGCGGAGGAACCCGACGCCTTCGACGAGGTCTGAAAACCGCGCGTCCACTGAGCCGATTTGGCATACCTCCGCCAAGTGGTTAATCTTTCAACTAGCAATGAACTTCGAAAGGTTTTCCATGCGCATCGGCTACATCGTCGGCTCTCTCTCGTCGACCTCCATCAACCGCTCCCTCGCCAAGGCGATCGGCACCGTGCTGCCGGCCGGTGTCGAATACGTCGAGGTCAACATCGCGGACCTGCCGTTGTACAACCGTGACGCGGATGTCGACTACCCCCAGGTCGCCCTCGACTTCAAGGCCGCCGTCGCCGACGTCGACGCTGTGATCTTCGTCACCCCCGAGTACTCCCGCACCGTGCCGGCCGCGCTGAAGAACGCCCTCGAATGGGGCGGCCGTCCCTGGGGCACCTCGGTGTGGGGCGGCAAGCCCGCCGCCGTCATCGGCACCTCGCCCGGCGGCGCCGGTACCGCCATGGCTCAGCAGCACCTGCGCAACGTGCTCGCCCACCTCGACATGCAGGTCATGGGCCAGCCCGAGGCGTTCGTCCAGTTCCGCGACGGCGACCTGCGCGAGGACGGCACCATCCAGTCGGAGAACCTCCGCGCGATCATCGAGGGCTTTGCCGGGGCCTTCATCACCTTCAGCGGCGCTGAGGAGCTGCTCGCAGCCTGAGGCTCAGCCGAGCCTCAGCTCGACAACCAGAACACCCGGTGTGCGTTGGCGCGCCGGGTGTTCCGTCGTCGGGGGCACCCGTCGCCCCATCTGGCGTGGACGGTAGATTCTCACCGTTGCAGTGCCCTGCAACAATTGGCAACCCGGAGGGCCGCCGGGGTGAGAAGCGTAATTTGGCGCACATCACCCAGCGCCACGGACTGGAGAATCAATGACGACCGACGTGATGGAACGGCCCTCCACGGCCGAGAGGCTCCGCCTCTGGGTGACCCGGGAGACCACCGGCGGAGCGCTGCTCCTCGCCGCGGCGATGGTTTCGCTCATCTGGGCCAACACCCCGTGGGCCGATGCCTATCACGCGTTGTCGCAGTACCGCGTCGGCCCCGAAGCCTGGCACCTCGACCTGCCCCTCGCGGCCTGGGCCTCTGACGGGCTGCTCGCCCTCTTCTTCTTCCTCGTCGGCGTCGAACTCAAGCACGACCTCGTGGTGGGCTCTCTCCGCAACCTCAAGGAAGCGGCCGTCCCCGTCCTCGCGGCGGTGGGCGGCATGGCGATGCCCGCCATCATCTTCTTGCTGGTCATCCTCCTGACCGGGGACTCCAGCGCCGCGCACGGTTGGGCCATCCCCACCGCCACCGACATCGCCTTCGCGCTCGCGGTGCTGGCCGTCTTCGGACGGGGCCTGCCGCGCGCGCTGCGCATGTTCCTGATGACGTTGGCGGTGGTGGACGACCTGCTGGCCATCATCGTGATCGCCGTGTTCTACACCAGCGACCTCAACATCCTGATGCTGCTGGGCACCGCCGCCACCGCCGTCGCCTTCTGGTTCGTGGTGCGCACCCGGCGCTGGCCGCGCTGGGTGCTGGTGCTGCTGGGCCTGGCCGCCTGGTGGTTCATGCACTCCTCCGGCGTGCACGCCACCATCGCCGGGGTCATCCTCGGCTTCTGCGTGCCGGCCCGCCCCATCCACGGCGAGGAGGAGGCGCGCACGCACACGATCAACAACGCGCTCCAGCCGTACTCCGCCGGCCTCGTGCTGCCGATCTTCGCCTTCTTCGCGGCCGGCGTGACGTTCATCACAGGCGAGGGCATCGGCGACATCCTCCTGCAGCCGGTGGTGCTGGCCATCGTCGCGGGCCTGTTCATCGGCAAGATCACCGGCGTCCTGCTCACCACCACCCTGGTGACGAAGCTGACCCCGCTGCGCCTCCCGGACGCCATCGGGCTGAGGGACCTCCTGCCCATCGGCCTGGTCTGCGGCATGGGCTTCACGGTGTCGCTGCTGATCGCGGATCTCTCGTTCGCCGACGGCACCCACACCGCCGGCGCCAAGATCGGCGTGCTGCTGGGCACCGCGGTCTCGGCCATCGCGGGCGCCATCGCGCTGTCGCGGGACGCCCGGATGGCGCGCCGGGCGGACATGAACCTCGACGGTGTCCCGGACGTCGACACCGAGCCCATCAAGGGCGACGAGCGACGCGACCTGTCCTGGCACCTAGACGTGATCGGATTCATGGACGGCGAGGACATCCCGGATCCCGACATGGACCACATGGCCGCGCTCGACGGGGTGGAACTCGACGTCGAAACCGAGTTCAAGGAGTCCCTGGACGAGGAGCGCGACAGCCGCTACGGCCCGAGCTCCGAAGACTGACTCCCGGGCGGCAGCGAATCATCCGATCGGATGACCCCGCGTCGATCCTCCTGGCTGATCCGCCGGGGCTCCGGCCGCGGAATGATGGAGACATGGCACTGATCCATGTCTCCGAATTGACCAAGAGTTACGGCCCTCACCGCGTATTGAACGGCATCAACCTCAGCGTGGACGAGGGTGAGATCCTGGGCATCCTCGGCCCCAACGGCGCCGGCAAGACCACCACCGTCGAATGCATCGGCGGCCTCCGCAGCCGCGACGGCGGGTCCATCTCAGTCGACGGCATGGACCCCGCGGACGACCCCCGGGGATTCCGCAGCCTCGTCGGCATGCAACTCCAGCAGTGCCAGTTGCCGCCCAAGATCAGGGCGCGCGAGGCCCTCGACCTCTTCGGCTCGTTCTACGCGGACCCGGTGCCCTCTGACGAACTCCTGCGCCGCTTCGGCCTCGCAGACCACGCCAACAAGCGCTTCGAGCAGCTCTCCGGCGGCCAGCAGCAGCGGCTCTCGGTGGCGCTGGCCCTCATCGGCCGCCCCCGCATCGCGATCCTCGACGAACTGACCACCGGTCTCGACCCGTCGGCCCGCCGGGAGATCTGGCGCTATCTCACCGCCCTGCGCGACACCGGCGTGACCATCATCCTGGTCACGCACTCCATGGAGGAGGCCAGCTACCTCTGCGACCGCGTACTCGTGATCGACGACGGCGTGGTCGTCGCCGACGCCCCTCCGTCGGTGCTCGCCGAGGGCCACCGCTCCCTCGAAGAGGCCTACCTCGAACTGACCTGGAAGGAACCAGCCGCATGAACGCCACCGTCGCCCTGTTCCGCAACGAGGTGCGCATGTTCGCCCGCACCCCCGGTGTCGTCGTCTGGATGGCCCTGCCCATCCTGGCGGCCATCGTGATCGCCGCCATTCCCGCCGCCCGTCAGCCGAACGAGGCCTTCGGCGGGTTGAGCGTCAGCCAGGCCTACACGCCCACCCTGACCATGTTCGTGATCTCCATGACCGGCCTCGTCCTGCTCCCGCAGGTGCTGGGCGACTACCGCGAGCTCGGCTTCCTGCGCAGGCTGCGCACGACGCCCGCCACAGTGGGGAACCTGCTCAAGGCGTTCCTCGCCGTGATGGTGGTGCTCAGCCTGGGCGCCGCCCTGATCATCGCCGTGACGCCGCTGTTCTTCGGGGTCGGCGGCGCCGTCCAACCGGTGCGCTACGCGCTGGCGGTGGTCCTGTCGACGGCGGCGTTCCTCGCCCTCGGCACGGTGCTCTGCGCGCTGATCCCCAGCCCCAAGGCGGCCAGCGGCATCGGCACCGCCGTCGCCGCCACCCAGTGGTTCGCCGCCGGCATGTGGTTCCCCCGCGCCCTGTTCCCGGACTGGCTGACCACCGTCTCGAACCTGATGCCTGGCGGTGCCGCCACGCAGTTGATGACCGACGCCATGTTCGGCGTCTCGACAAGCCCCGCCACCGGCTGGGTCGCCTCCCCGGCGACCAGCGTGATCGTCTGCCTGGTGTGGGCCGTGATCGGCATCGCGGTGGCGCTGAAGACTTTCCGCTGGGAGTGACGCAGACGAGAGGAGGGGGTGGTGGAGGATAGAGGCATGCTCAAGCGCGACTGGCCGGTGGCCCCGCTGATCCTGCTCGGCTTCTCGCTGGCCGGGGCGCTCGTGCTGGTCAACCTCGCGCCGGGGCTCTTCCGGCCGGAGACGGTGCCCTGGTTCGTGGCGCTGACGCTGGTGGCCGCCGCCGCCCGCTGGCTGCTGGCGAGCCAGACGCCACGCTCCGCGCGGTCCCGGTTCGCCTTCTGGGGCAACGCCGCAGTCGTGGTGCCGCTGGTGCTGCTCAACCCGCTGTTCGGCCTGTACGCCTTCTACGGCTACGAGGATTCCCAGCGCCATCTCCGCGGCAGGGAGGCGACCGCCGGGGTGGTGGCCACGGCCGTCGTCTGCGCCGTCTCCCAGACGGGCGGGCCGCCGTCGGCGCTGTTCACCCCCTTGTTCCTGGCCCTGTTCCTGACGGTGAACCTCACCATCGCCGTCACGATGGGGTGCGCCGACAAGGCCCGCCGGCAGCGCGCCGACGAACTGCAGCGCACCAACGACGAGCTGGTGCGGTCGCAGGAGGCCAACGCCGCACTGCAGGCCGAACTGGTGCACCAGGCCCGCGACACCGGCGTGGCGCAGGAACGCGCCAGGTTGGCCCGAGAGATCCACGACACCGTCGCCCAGGACCTGGTGGCGATCATCGCGCAGCTCGCGGCGTTCTCCAGCACCGACGACGGGGGCGAGCGGGAACGGAGGCTCGAACTGGTCGACGAGACGGCACGCAAGGCCTTGGCCGAGGCTCGCCGCGCTGTGCGGGCGCTGTCGTCGCCGCGCCTCGACGAGGCCGATCTGCCCTCCGCCCTGGGCGACCTCCTGATGGCCTGGCGCCAGGCCGAGGGCGGCGAGGCCAGGCTGATCGTCGACGGTGACGCCCGCCCCAGCGCCAATGACCCGGCGCTGCTGCGCATCACGCAGGAGGCGCTCTCCAACGCCCGGAAGCATGCCCACGCCGGCAACGTGCAGATCGAGCTGGGCTACGAGGACGACCACGTGCGGGTCACCATCGCCGACGACGGCGCCGGCTTCGAGCCCTCGTCGACGCGCTCCGGCGTCGGGTTGCCGGGCATGCGGGGCCGGGCCACGGAGGCCGACGGTGAGCTCACCGTCGATTCGGCGCCCGGGCGGGGCACCATCGTGACGGCGACCCTCCCTGGGAGGTGGCGATGATCCGCGTCGTGATCGCCGATGACCATCCCATCGTCCGCGACGGCATCGTGGCGATCCTCGAGCACGCGGCCGACATCGAGGTGGTCGGCCAGGCCGGTGGCGGTCACGAAGCGGTGGCGCTGGTGGCGCAGCTCGATCCCGACGTCGTGCTGATGGACCTCAGGATGCCCGCCGGCGACGGCGTCCCCGCGATCACCGCCCTGCGCGCCAGGCACCCCAGCCGGCCGCGCATCCTCGTGCTGACCACCTACGACACGGACCAGGACATCCGGCATGCGTTGGAGGCCGGCGCCGACGGGTACCTTCTCAAGGACACCCCGCGCGACGACCTCGTCGACGCCGTGCGCCAGCTCGCTACCGGCCATCCGGTGCTGACGCCGCGTGCCCTGAGCGTGCTCAGCGGCAGGGGCGGCGGGACGTCGTTGACGGAGCGCGAACTGGAGGTGTTGCGGGAGGTCGCGGCAGGGGGCACGAACAGGGAGGCGGCAGCGCGGCTGTTCATCAGTGAGGCGACGTTGAAGACCCACCTCTCGCGGGTGTTCGGCAAACTCGGGGTGGGGGACCGCGCCGCGGCGGTGCGGGTCGCCTTCGACCGCGGCCTCCTGTAGCCATTGCCCACGGCGAACAACGCTCAGCGGAGCCTGCGCTGCGGGTAACCTGTGGGACGACCCGACTTCAGGAGGCCGTCATGGATCCCGCCCGCCTCGTGCCCGATGACCAGATCTGGGACGCGATCAAGCGCGAATGCCGCGAGGCCGCGGACAACGAGCCGCTGCTGGCCGGGTTCCTGCACGCCACCATCCTCAGCCAGCCGGACGTCGAGGAGTCGCTGGCCTACATCCTGGCCAGCAAGCTCGACAGCCCCACGCTGCCCGCGCTGGGCCTGCGCGACATCTTCCACGACGTGCTGCACGAGCAGGAGTGCATCCAGGAGGCCATCCGGGCAGACCTGCAGGCCGTCGTGACGCGGGACCCGGCCTGCCCCGGCTACGCCAACCCGCTGCTGTACTTCAAGGGCTTCCAGTCCATCCAGGCCTACCGCGTGGCCCACTTCTACTGGACCCATGACCGCAAGCCCCTGGCGCTGTACCTCCAGAGCCGCATCTCCGAGGCGTTCGCCGTCGACATCCACCCCGGCGCCCGGATCGGCAAATCGATCATGTTCGACCACGCCACGTCGGTCGTCATCGGCGAGACCGCCGTCGTGGAGGACGACTTCTCCATGCTGCACGAGGTGACCCTGGGCGGCTCCGGCAAGGAGGGTGGCGACCGCCACCCCAAGATCGGCCGCGGCGTGATGATCGGCGCCGGCGCGAAGGTGCTGGGCAACATCCGGGTGGGGGAGTGCGCCAAGATCGGTGCCGGTTCAGTGGTGCTGAAGGACGTCGAGCCCCACACCACCGTCGCCGGTGTGCCCGCGAAGGTGGTCAATGTGCCGCCGGCGTCGCTCCCGGCGTTCGACATGATCCAGACCCTGGGCAACGGGAACGGCAACGGGAACGGCAACGGGAGTGGCAATGGGAATGGCAACGGCGACGCAAAGCCGTCGGACACCGGGGAAGTCTGCGAGTAACACCGGCGAAGTGCTGCGCACGCCCCCACGGACGCGTTAGTTTGGGGCATGCGGATCAATGAAGTCATTCACAACAAAGGCAGCTCGGTCATCACCGCGCGTGCTGACCAGGACGTGCGGCACCTCGTCGACCTCCTGGCCGAACATCGCATCGGCGCCGTGGTCATCACGGACGACGACGACACGGTCACCGGCATCGTCGGCGAGCGCGACATCGTGCAGGGCCTCCGTAGATTCGGTCCGGACCTTCTCGACAGGCCCATCTCCGACGTCATGGATTCCGACGTGCACACCTGCGGCATGGACGACGAACTGGCCGCCGTGGCCACGGACATGACCAGGTTCCGCGCGCGGCACCTGCCGGTCATGGTCGACGGGCACCTCGCCGCGATCGTCTCCATCGGCGACATCGTCAAGAGCAGGATCGACCAACTGCAGACGGAGCAGGAACACCTCGTCAAGTACCTGCACGGATGACGCGGGCCCCCGGGCAACCGCTGCGCCGCACGGCGCAGGACCTCGTGGCCGAAGCCAACAGCGTCGTGCCACCCGTGGCGATCGACGACGCCCTCCCCCTGCTCGACGACACCTCGGTGCTGTTCGTCGACATCCGCGAGCAGGGCGAACTGGAGAAGCTCGGCGTCATCCCCGGTGCCTACCGGGCGCCGCGCGGGATGCTCGAATTCTGGGTTGACCCGGCGTCGCCCTACTACCGGAAATCGCTCGACGACGGGCGCAGGCTGGTCCTCTACTGCGGCTCGGCCTGGCGCTCAGCGCTGGCCGCGGCGGCCCTGCACGAGATGGGCCGCACGGACGTGACCCATCTCGACGGCGGGTTCAGCGCATGGTCAGAGGCCGGGCACCCCGTCGAACCGTTCAGACCCAGGTGATGCGTTCCCCGGCCGCCTCTTCCGCAACCGCCGGGACGTTCGCCGGGTGCACCGCGGCCGTGAGCCGGCTGAGCACCGTGGTGTCGAAACCCTCCCGTGCGGCGTCGAGGGACGTGGCGCGCACGCAGTAATCCGTGGCTATGCCCACCACGTCCACCCTGGTGACGCCCTGCTCGCCGAGCCACTGCGCGAGCCCGACGCCGTCGTCGTGCGCGCCGATCGTGCCCTCGAAGCCGGAGTACGCGGCGCGGTACGAACCCTTGTCGAAGACGGCGTCGAAGGGGTAGGTACGCAGCGCCTCGTGGAGCTGCTGTCCCGCCGTCCCCACGACGCAGTGCGGGGGCCAGGAGTCGACGAAGTCCGGCGTCGGGGAGAAGTGGGTCCCCGGGTCGATGTGGTGGTCGCGGGTAGCCACGACGTAGTCGTAGCCGTGTCGCGACGCCAGGAGTTCCGCAATCCCCTCCGCCGTCGCGTTGCCGCCCTCGACGCCCAGCGCGCCGCCCTCGCAGAAGTCGACCTGGCAGTCGACGACGATCAGTGCACGTGCCATCTCGAGACCCCTCCCTGACTGTGGATTCCACTGTAGGGGCGGCCCGAGGGCCAGGGATGCGGATTCGCATTGCGGGACCTGCCAAACCCTCCCCCCAGGGTGGGGGGCGGGGTTACGCTGACCCGTATGCAGTCAATTTTGGGGGACGACAGTATGCCTCCAGTCATGTTGGCGGCCACCGAGGGTGGACGGAACACGTGGCTGGTGGGCGACGAGCGTGAGGTGATCGCCGTCAATGCCGTGGCTGATCCCGACACGATCCTCGACATGGTCGACGGGCGGCGCGTGGTCGGCGTCGTTTACACCACGGACCCCGCCGGCAACGACGCGGTGCGCAGGCTGGAGGAGCGCACCGGTGCGCCCGTCTGGGCCACGCCCCACGTCGGCCAGGAGTTCACCGTCGGGGCGGTGACGCTGCAGGCGGTCCGGGCGCCGAACGGACATGCCGGTGTCTGCCTGTACTCGCCAACGCTGGGCTGCGTCTTCACGGGCGATGCACCCCTGGACGGGGGCATGGGTCTGCCCGCCGAAACCACCGTCTACCGGGGCTGAATCACACCTCGATCGTCATCGCCAACCGGTGGTCGCCGCCGGCCGGGATGGTGACTGCGCCGTCGCGCACAGTGCCGTACTCGAGGCAGACGAATTCGGAATATTCCTCGCCTACGTCGGTGTTCGTCGGGCCCGGATTCCACACCACGGTGCGGCTCGCGCCGTGATTGCTGAGCCGGCGGGTGCGCCGGCCGTCGCTGAGGAACAGGGGCGGGGCCTCGGCATAGACGCGATCGGTGTGTTCTCCGAAGGTGAGCGGATCCGCGTCGCGCCCGGGCCGCCACCCGTGCGGCACGTCCTGGAAGTCCACGTCCTCGAGCCCGGTCACCGTGGCCCGCGTGGCGTCGATGCGCAGGTAGGGGTGGAAGGCCTGGTCGACGGAGACCTCGCGGGTGGGGGAGCCGATCATCAGCGCGACGGTGAGCGCGGCAACGTCGATGCTGATGTCGAGGCGGTAGGTGAGGTCGTCGGGGTAACGCTGGGCGCCCGGCAGGTGGGCGACGTCTGCCGAGGTGAGCGTCAGCACCAGCTTGGCTCCGTCGTCGTTCTGCTCGAGGAGATCCGTCCGCCACGGCACCCGGCTGACGAGCCCGTGGCCGTGGGGCACGTCCCAGTCGCCCTGCCCGGTGCCGAACCAGGGCGCGCAGACCGGGATGCCGCCGTGCCACATGGTGCCCGGGACCAGTTGGGCGTCCTTCGACAGGAAGAGCACGTCGTCGCCGCCCCGCGGACGCCAGGACAGCACACAGCCCCCCAACTCGGCGACGCGTGCGGTGCCCCAGGCGCCGCTCAGTTCGTGGATCCTCATGGCGTCGAGCGTAGTGGCCCACCGGGCGAGCGCCCTACGATGGAGCCATGCCGACCATTCGCCCTGCCCATATCCGCGACATCCCGGCTATCACCGACATCTACAACGAGGCCGGAGTGGGTACGACGGCGTCCTATGCACTCGAGCCCGTGTCGGTCGCCGACCGCCAGAAGTGGTTCGAACGGCTCACCGCCACCGGTTACCCGGTGCTCGTCATGGAGGACCCCGACGGGCTCATCATCGGGTACGCCAGCTACGGCCAGTTCCGCCCCCTGGAGGGCTACCGCCACACCGTCGAGCACAGCGTCTACATCCGCTCCGGGCACCGGACGGCGGGGGCCGGTCGCATGTTGATGACGGCACTCATCGACTACGCGCAGGGCCGCGGCGTGCACGTCATGCTGGGCGTCGTGGACGGCTCGAACGAGGATTCGATCGCGTTCCACCGCAGGCTGGGCTTCGAGGTGGCCGGGCGGCTCCCGCAGGTGGGCCGCAAGTTTGGCCGCTGGCTCGACGTGGTGTTCATGACGATGATCTTCGAGAGCAACGAGCCGAGCTGAGCGCAAGGGTGGGGACGGCCCCCGATTCCTACCCACTAACATTGCCCCATGGCTTATCACGCGGACGCTCGGGATCTCACTGACAAGGAAGTTCTCACCTGGGAAGGTTTCGGTGACGCCCAGCGCGAGTTGTCGTCCGCCGTGGCCGCATCGCAGTTTCTCCCCGAGATCATCATCGCCGTCGCACGGGGCGGCCTCACCTTGGCCGGTGCCATGAGCTATTCCTTGGGCGTCAAACTTTCGGATGCGATCAACGTCGAGTTCTACACCGATGTGAACGAGACGCTGCCGGATCCCATCCTGCTGGCGCCCATGCTGGACACCGAATCCATCGCGGAGCGCAAGATCCTCGTCGTCGACGACGTGGCTGATTCCGGCCGCACCCTGCAGCTCGTCATCAAGCTGCTGCGCGGCTTCGGCGCCGACGTCCGCTCGGCGGTGTTGTTCTCCAAGCCACGTACGATTGTGGAGCCGGACTACGTCTGGAAGGCCACCGACAAGTGGATCGTGTTCCCCTGGTCGGCTGAGCCGCCTGTGACTGAGGAGCGATGAATGGCTGAGATCCGAAAGTTCGATCCCTCCAGCGGCGAGGGGATCCAGAAGCTGGTGCGCGAAGCGCTGGGCGAGACTGTCCGCCCCGTCGCGCCCGGCCAGCCCCGGGAAACCGAGGAGAAGGAGCAGGAGGCCCCGGACCAGGAGGCCCTCGACGCGGCCCGCGTGCCGGGTCACCTGTTCTTCCCGGATTCAGGCAGCACCGGGGGAGGCGGCGGCTCCTGGTGAAGTTGGGCAGTTGCCCAATGTTGCACCGATTGCCCCACCCGACACCGTGGTTACGGGGAAGCGCAAGATAGGCTTGCGCGCATGAACGCCGCAGCAAGGAAGCATGCGCTGCGCTGCACAGCTACGAGTTAGGAACAACTGTGACTCTTGAGTGGACCGAGAAGGATGCCCGCGCCGTCGATACGGCCCGCATCCTCGCCGTCGACGCCGTCGAGAAGGTCGGCAACGGCCACCCCGGGACGCCAGTGTCCCTCGCCCCTGCTGCCTACCTGCTGTACCAGAAGGTGATGAACAGCGACCCCACGGATCACCTGTGGCTGGGCCGTGACCGCTTCATCCTGTCGGCCGGCCACGCGTCGCTGACCCAGTACACCCAGCTGTACCTGGCCGGCATGGACATGGAACTCGACGACGTCGCCGCACTGCGCACCTGGGGTGCCAAGACGCCAGGTCACCCGGAGTACATGCACACGAAGTTCGTGGAGTGCACCACCGGGCCGCTGGGCGCCGGCATCTCCAACGCCGTCGGCATGGCCATGGCCGCCCGCCGTGAGCGTGGCCTGTTCGACCCGGATGCCCCTGAGGGCGAATCGGTGTTCGACCGCATGATCTACACGATCGCGGGTGACGGCTGCCTCCAGGAGGGTGTCGCGTCGGAGGCCTCGTCGCTGGCCGCCACCCAGAACCTGGGCAACCTCGTCCTGATCTACGACGACAACCGCATCACCATCGAAGGCCAGACGGACATCGCCTTCAGCGAGGACGTCAGCGCCCGCTACGCGGCCTACGGCTGGCACGTGCAGCACGTCGACTGGACCAACGGGGGCACCGAGTACACCGAGGACGTCGAGGCGCTGTACGACGCCATCGAGGCCGCCAAGGCGGTCACGGACAAGCCGTCGTTCATCAAGCTGACCACCGTCATCGGCTGGCCCATGCCCACCAAGCAGGGCATGGCCGCAGTCCATGGATCCAAGATCGGTGGCGAGGAGATCAAGGCGCTCAAGGACGTGCTCGGCTTCGAGCAGGAGCCCTTCGCCGTGGATCTCGACGCTGTCAAGCATGCCCGCGAGAACGCGGCTGCACGCGGCAAGGCCGCCCGCGAGGCGTGGGACGCCAAGTTCGAGGCCTGGAAGCAGGCCAACCCGGAGCGCAACGCGCTGCTGGAGCGGGTCTCGGCACGCAAGCTGCCCGAGGACTTCTCCCTGCCGGTGTTCGAGGAGGGCAAGAAGTCCACCCGCGCCGCCTCCGGTGAGGTGCTCGCCGCGTTGGCAGACCAGCTGCCGGAGCTGTGGGGCGGTTCCGCCGATCTCGCCGGCTCCAACAACACCACCATGAAGGGCGAGCCCTCGTTCCTGCCCAAGGAACGCACCACCAAGGAATGGGCCGGCAACCAGTACGGCCGCACCCTGCACTTCGGCATCCGCGAGCACGCCATGGGTGGCATCGTCAACGGCATCAACCTTTCGGGCCTCACGCGGGCCTACGGGGGCACGTTCCTGGTCTTCTCGGATTACATGCGCCCCGCCGTCAGGCTGGCCGCCATCATGAACCTGCCCTCGGTGTTCGTCTGGACGCACGATTCCGTCGGTGTCGGCGAGGACGGCCCCACCCACCAGCCCATCGAGCACCTCGCCGCGCTGCGGGCCATCCCGAAGCTCGACGTCGTGCGCCCCGCAGACGCGAACGAGACCTCCGTCGCCTGGGGTGAGCTGCTGCGTCGCACGGACCGTCCGGCCGGCCTCATCCTGTCGCGTCAGGACCTGCGCACCGTCGCCCGCGGGGACAAGTACGCCTCGGCCGAGGGAGTGGCCAACGGTGCCTACGTGCTGAGCGAGGCCTCCGCAGAGCCGAAGCTGATCCTCATCGCCACCGGCTCCGAGGTCGCCGTGGCGCTCGATGCGCAGGACCTCCTCGAGGCCGACGGCGTGCCCACCCGGGTCGTGTCGATGCCGTGCCAGGAATGGTTCGAGGAGCAGTCCGACGAGTACAAGGAATCGGTGCTGCCCGCGTCGGTCGCCGCACGCGTGAGCGTCGAGGCCGGCATCGAGATGGGCTGGGGCAAGTACGTCGGCGCCAAGGGCGCCTCGGTGA
This sequence comes from Tessaracoccus zhenghani, assembly GCF_054552775.1. Lineage (NCBI taxonomy): Bacteria > Bacillati > Actinomycetota > Actinomycetes > Propionibacteriales > Propionibacteriaceae > Tessaracoccus > Tessaracoccus zhenghani. Next base: position 3,105,657 of record NZ_CM137275.1, read on the forward strand.
GCATCGAGCATTACGGCGCCTCGGCGTCGGGTGCCAAGTGCTTCGAGGAGTTCGGCTTCACCGCCGAGAACGTGGCCGCCACCGCCAAGGGCATTCTCTGACGCCCAGCCCACTCTGACCCGCACCCCCGGCAGGGGTACGCGGCAGCCCCGTCCACGGAAGTGGGCGGGGCTGCTGCATTTCCGGTCGCGTCGTGGGCCTCGCCGGATCCACGGTTGCGGCTGGAGGTCGCACGTATCCTTGGCCCATGAGCCTCAAGGACGTGCTTGGCAAGATCGTCGGCGACAAGCCGGTGGTACTCGAACTGGACATGGCGCGGGGGGTGCTGGTCGCGAAGCCGACCAATCCGCTGCAGGCCATCCAACTGATCAACAGCCCCACCATCTCCGCCCTACGTGAACACCTCCACTCCGCGGCAGACGATGACCGCGTGCTGGGGCTGATCGTGCACGCCAACCCCACCCAACTCCAGCTCGCGAACCTCGAGGAGGTCGCGGGGCTGATCGAGAAGTTCGGGGAGAAGAAGAAGACGATGGCCTGGGCCGAGTCCTTCGGCGAGCTGGTGCAGGGCCTGGGCGGCTACCGCCTGGCCGCGGCCGCGCAGAAGGTCTGGGTGCAGCCCACCGGGATGCTCTCGATCGAGGGCGTGGAGTTGTCGATCACCCTGCTCAAGGGCCTCCTGAACAAGGTGGGCGTCGAGCCGCAGTTCGGCCAGCGCCACGAGTACAAGAGCGCCGCGAACACGTTCGTCGCCGACACGGTCACCGAACCGCACCGCGAGATGATGCAGCGCATCGGCCAGTCCATCGTCGACAGGGTGGTCGACGACGTCGCCCGGCTCCGTGGGCTCACCGCCGACACAGTGTGGGAGGCAGTGAACTCCTCGCCCGTCGAGCCACAGCGTGCCCTCACCCTCGGTCTCATCGACCACGTCGGGTACCGCGACGAGGCCTACGCCCACACCCTCAAGGAATGGGGTGCCGAGCCTGAGAACCTGCTGTTCGCCCACCGCTACACCTCGCGCGCCGCACTGATGAAGAAGCTGCGCCCCAAGCAGCCGAAGGTCGCCGTCGTCAGCCTCCGCGGCTCCATCGTCACCGGCCGTGGCGTCCGCTCTTCGATGGGCGGCGAACAGGCCGGGGCAGACGTCGTCGACGAGCACTTCCGGGCCGCGCTGCGCGACGACGAGGTGAAGGCCGTCGTCTTCGAGGTGGACTCGCCGGGTGGCTCAGCCGTCGCCTCAGACTTCATCCGGCGCTCGGTCCTGCGCCTGCGGGAGGCCGACAAGCCGGTCGTCGCCCACATGGGCGCGTATGCGGCCTCGGGCGGCTACTACGTGTCGATGCCGTGCAATGAGATCGTGGCGCAGTCGTCCACCTTGACGGGGTCCATCGGCGTACTTGCCGGCAAGATGGTGACCGAGAGGCTGTACGACAAGCTCGGCCTGGTCCGCGAGACCATCCCGGTCGGGGCAGCGGCCGGCACGTTCTCCAGCGCGCACGAGTTCTCGCAGGAGGACTGGGAGCGACTCGACCGCTGGTTGGACCGCATCTACCTGGACTTCACCACCTTCGCGGCGGCAGACCGCGGCATGGCCTACGACGACCTCGAGCGCCTGGCGCGGGGCCGTGTCTGGACGGGCGCCGACGCGAAGGAGCGTGGCCTGGTGGACCATCTCGGTGGGCAGCGGCTCGCCGTCGAACGTGCCTGCGACCTCGCCGGCCTCGATCCGGAGGCCGTGAAGATCAGCCACGTCGGCGACTCCGGCATCTTCGACCTCATCAAGCCGGCCACCTCCTCGGAAGCCGTCGCAGGGGGAGCGAGTCTGGCAGGGCCGGAGCAGATGCTTGTCTCCTTGGCCGGCAGTCTCGGCATCCGTAGTCAGGGTGCACTCAGCATGCCCTGGAACCTGCGGATCTCGTGACGTTGTTTTGGGAGCGGTTGACCTTTAAACGTACGATGGACCCGCTTGTACCGCCGCGGTACACGAGGGGTGGACGTGAGTAGAGCCAGCAAGATTGTCATCGGTTGCATCATCGGGGTACTGATCCTCGTGGGCGGCGCCTATGTGGCTGCCTACTTCGTGGCGGGCAACCAGGTGCCGGCGCAGGCCGCCGTCGACGGCGTGCCCATCGGCGGGATGTCACCCGAGCAGGCCCGGGCGAAGCTCGAGACCGAGATCGCGCCCAAGCTCACGCAACCGGTCACCCTCAGCGCGGGCAGCGTGTCGACGGAGATCGTCCCCTCGGAGGCCGGGCTGGGCTTCGACTACGAGGCCACCGTCCAAGCGGCCGGAGGCGGCCACAGCTGGAACCCGGGGGACATCTACGAGACCCTCACCGGCGGCAGTGAGGTCGCCGTGCAGCGGACCGTGGACGAGGCCGCGCTCCGCTCGGCGATCGAGGCCAAGGCGCCTGAGTTCGCCGTCGAGGGCGTCGACGCCACCGTCGCATTCGACGGGGGCAAGATCGTGCGCACTCCTGCCACGGACGCGCAGGCCATGGACGTCGACGCCACCGTGGAGACCGCCCGTGCCGCGTTCGAAGAGGGCAAGGGCAACGTGGCGGTCACCCTCGTCAACACCCCCGCGAAGGTCACCGACGCCATGGTCGACGACGTGGTGAAGAACTTCGCGGAGCCGCTCATCAGCGGACCGGTCATCCTCACCCACGGGGACGTGCAGATGGAGATCGCCCCCGGCTCGCTGGCGGAGGCCGCGACGCTCGAGGTGCAGGACGACGAGATCGTGGGCACCCTCGACACTGCGACATTGTTCGAACAGACCGCTGAGGCGCGGCGTGCGTTGAAGCTCACCGAGGCCCAGGACGCCACCTTCACGTTCGAGGGCGGCAAGGTCGTCGTCGTGCCCGCCGTCACCGGCCAGGAGCTCACGGAAGAGGCCTTCGCGGCCGCCGTCGAGAAGGCCGCCACGGCCACCGGTGAGGCCCGCACGGTGCCCGTCGAGGTGGAAACGGTCGAGCCCGAGTACCCGACGGCGAAGGCCACTGCACTCGGTGCGTTCACCGTGATCGGCGAATTCACCACCACCTACCCCCACGCCGCCTACCGCAACAACAACCTGGGACAGGCCGCCAAGAGCGTCAACGGCACCGTGCTGATGCCGGGCGAGACCTTCTCGCTCAACGACACCCTGGGCGAGCGGACGACGGCCAACGGCTACGTGGACGGCTACGTGATCAACAAGGGTCGCCTGGTCAAGGAATCCGGCGGCGGCATCTCGCAGGCCGCCACGACCCTCTTCAACGCCGGCTTCTTCGCCGGGTTCAAGGACGTCGAGCACAAGCCACACAGCCTCTACTTCGACCGCTACCCGGCCGGCCGCGAGGCCACGGTCTACTACGGCTCCCTGGACATGCGTTTCCAGAACAACACTGAGTTCCCGGCGATCATCCAGGGCTACATCAGCCCCTCCTCGTCGTCGAAGCGCGGCTCGATCACCTTCAAGATCTGGTCCAAGCCCACCTGGGACAAGGTCACCTCCACAGAGCTGACGAAGTCCGGCTTCTACACCGGCAAGGAACGCACCGTCACGGGGGACCCGGCCTGTGAGCCGCAGGCGCCCATCCAGGGCTTCACCGTCAACTGGGAACGCCTTTTCCACAAGGACGGCAAGGTTGTCAAGAGGGAGCCCTACAGCTGGAAGTACAGCGCGGGCGATCGCATCATCTGCCAGCCCTGACGGGTGGGCCCTCCAGCCAGGTAGCGCTAAGCTGGGGGACGCCCGCTTGTGAGGAGAAACTGTGACGTACATCATCGGACTGCCGTGTGTTGATGTGAAGGACCGCGCCTGCGTTGAAGAGTGCCCCGTCGACTGCATCTACGAGGGCAACCGGATGCTCTACATCCACCCCGAGGAGTGTGTCGACTGTGGCGCCTGCGAACCGGTGTGCCCCGTCGAGGCCATCTACTACGAAGATGACGTGCCGGAGGAGCAGGCGGAGTTCTACGACGTCAACGTCCAGTTCTTCGACGAGATCGGCTCACCCGGTGGCGCCGCCAAGCTCGGCACCATCGACAAGGACCACCCGGTAGTTGAGGCGCTGCCCCCGCAGGGCAACTGATGGGCCTGGGGGCCCGGCTGCCGGATTTCCCCTGGGACACGCTGGCTGACGCGAAGCGCGTCGCCAGCGCCCACCCGGGCGGCCTGGTCGACCTGTCGGTCGGCACGCCCGTAGACAACACCCCGCAGCTCGCCATCGATGCGCTGGCTGCGGCTGGCGACGCCCACGGCTACCCGACGGTGTGGGGCACGGCGGAGACCCGCTCGGCCATCCGCGCCTACCTCGAGCGGCGCTGGGCCTCCGTCCCACTCCTCGACGAGGGCATCCTGCCCGTCGTCGGCACCAAGGAACTCGTCGCCTGGCTGCCCCTCCTCCTGGGGCTGGGGCCGTCAGACGCCGTGGTTTTCCCGGAATGCGCCTATCCGACGTACGAAGTGGGTGCGCTGGTAGCGAACGCCCAGCCGGTGCCGCTGGACGATCCGGCGGCCGTGCCGGCCAACGCACGCGTGATCTGGATCAATTCACCGGCCAACCCGACGGGCCGCATCCTGTCGCTCGAGGAACTCCGGGCCTTCGTCGCCGCGGCCCGCAGGGTGGGCGCCGTGCTCGCCAGCGACGAGTGCTACGGCGAGTTCGCCTGGGACGCAGAGGCCGTCTCGGTGCTCGACCCGCGGGTCAACGACGGAGACCTCACCGGCCTCCTGGCCGTCCACTCCGTCTCCAAACGCTCCAACGCAGCCGGTTACCGCGGCGGTTTCGTCGCGGGCGATCCGGCCGTGCTCCAGCCGCTCATCGGCGTGCGCAAGCACCTCGGCATGATGGTGCCGGCCCCCATCCAGGCCGCGATGGCCGCGATGCTGGGGGACCAGGGCCACGTTGAGGAACAGCGCCGGCGATACCTGGCGCGCAGGGCCGTGTTGAAGCCCGCGCTCGAGGCGGCCGGCTTCCGCATCGACCACTCCGAAGGCTCGCTGTACCTGTGGGCAACCCGCGGCGAGAACTGCCGCGACACCATCAACTGGCTGGCCGAACGCGGCATCCTCGCAGCCCCCGGAGACTTCTACGGCACCGCCGCGGCCCAGCACGTCCGCGTCGCGCTGACAGCCACGGATGAGCGGATCCTCGCTGCCGCGGAGCGTCTGAGCGCCTGAGCGAAAAGCCCCTGGCCCCTTCCCGGCGTGATGTCCGTGGCGGGTTGACAGAGTCTCAGACCGGCGCGTAGCGTTACCGGCGACGTCGATAGGAGGTGCCGCAATGTTGAACACAACCGCGCTGGCAGCGTTCGTCGCGCTCCTCGGCCGTCCGCGCGCTGCTGCCGCCTGAGCCACCACTGCGCCCTCTGACGCCCCTGCGTCCACCCCTCCTTTCGGATCATCTTTCTGCGTCGCCTGACGCGTCAAGGAACACCCATGCTCTCGCCCCATCGCGGCCGTTACGACTTCCCTCCGCCCATTTCCGCCGGCGACGCGCCTGACACCCGCTCGCCCAGCCGTTTCCTCTTCTGGCTCATCCGCTCCTTCGGCTGGGTCGTGCCCGCCATGACATTGGCGGCCTCGTCCTGGATGGTACCGGGCGCGCTCACCCCGTGGCTGTTGGGGCGGGCCATCGACGCGGGCGTCCTGCGTCAGGACCTCCCCGCGACGATCGGCTGGGTGGCGCTGCTGCTGGGCGTCATCGCCTTCGGCGTCGTGGGCGGCATCCTGTTCCACACCTACGCGGTGCGGATGTGGCTGCTCGGCATCTACGGCACGCAGCGCCGCGTCTCGCGGAAGGCCGTGCGGCTGGGGCACGTCCTCAACCGCCGAGTCCCGACGGGTGAGGTGCTGAGCGTCGCCTCGTCTGACAGCAACCAGTTCGGCGCCACCGTCGAGGCCTTCGGCGGTGCGCTGGCCGCGCTCATCAGCTTCCTCGTGGCCACGGCACTCATGCTCATCACGTCGGTTCCGCTGGGCCTGCTCGTGCTCGTGGCCACGCCGCTGCTGCTGGCGGCCTCCACCCCGGTGCTGCGTCCGCTGACCGCCGCGCAGGCTGCCGAGCGGACCGAGAACTCCACGCTGACCTCCATGGCCACGGACATCGCCACCGGGCTGCGCATCCTGCGCGGCATCGGCGGCGAGAAGACGTTCGCGGACAACTACGCCCGCCAGTCGCAGAAGGTTCGTGGGCTCGGCGTGCGGCTCGGCACCTGGCAGGCGGTCGTCGAGGCCATCAGCGTGCTCCTGTCCGGCCTGCTGCTCGTGGCGCTGGTCTACCTCGGCTCCCGCCAACTCATCGAGGGCACGCTCAGCGTAGGCCAGTTGATCAGCTTCTTCGGCTACGCCGTCTTCCTGATGACTCCCATGCAGATGGCCTTCGACTTCGCCCAGAAGTGGGTGCAGGGCCTGGTCAGCGCGCAGAAGACCGGCGCGCTGCTGGGCACCGACGTGCCCTGGCGCGACGGGGACAGCCGCCTCGGCAGCAACCCCGTCCTCCACGACGAGGCCTCGGGCGTCACGGTCGAACCCGGCCGGATGCTGGGCATCGTGTCCGCAGATCCGGACGACTCCGCCGCCCTGGCCGACCGCCTGGGCCGTTACCTCCCTGACGAGGTGAAGGAGGAGGACGACGACGAGGGACTCTCCGGCCGTGCGCTGCGCCGCGCCCGCCGGGAGCGGTTCGAGGCCCGGCGCCGTCAGGCCGCCGTCGACGCCACCGTCGCCCAGCAACCCTGGGGGGTGACGGCCGACGGCGTCGACTACCGCGACCTCAGCGTGGCCGACCTGCGACGCCGGATCGTCGTGTCCCACACCGGGGCCGGCCTCTTCGCGGGAACGCTGCAGACCGCCGTCGACCCGTGGGGCACGCATTCCAGGGAGGCCGCGGATGCGGCGCTGGTGGCGGCCTCGGCCGAGGACATCTTCGAGTCGTTGCCTGGCGGATGGCAGGGGCGCATCGACGAGAAGGGCCGCGGTCTGTCGGGCGGGCAGCGACAGCGGCTCGTTCTGGCGCGGGCGCTGCTCCTGGACCCGGACGTGCTGGTGCTGGTGGAGCCCACATCGGCCGTCGACGCCCATACCGAAGCACGCATCGCCGAGCGGTTGGCGGAGCTGCGTCGTGGCCGCACCACGGTCGTGGTGACGGCCTCGCCGCTGATGCTGCGCCACGCCGACGAAGTCGCCGTGCTGGTCGACGGGCGCGAGGTCGCCCGCGGCAGCCATGACGACCTGCATGACAACACCCACTACCGCCGCATCATCGCGCGCGGCATGGAGGACAACCATGAGTGAACTACTTCCGGGCTCGGCCCGCACCTGGCGCGCTGAGGCGCCGGGGCCGCGCGTCCCGCCGGAGATGCATCCCCCGCGGGGCGTCGGGCCGCGGCGTCGCCTGCAGGCGCTGGTCACCCGGCACCACGCCCGCACCGCGACCGCGCGGGCGGTGTACCTCGACTCGCGCGCCCCGGCGCACGGCTTCCCGGTGGCCTCCTCGAAGGTCGCCTTCGGCTTCATCGGCGACCTCATGCGGAACCGCCGAGCCCTCCTCGGCTGGGCGATCGCCGGCAACCTGGCTGCGGCCGGGGCGGGGCTGATCGCCCCGTACCTGCTCGGCGTCCTGATGGACCGCGTCACCGGCGGACGGCTGAGCCTCGAGGGACTCACCTTGCTGGTGATGATCGTGGCCGGCGTGGTGGTGCTGCAGTCGCTGTTCACCTTCGTGGCGCGTCGCGTCTCCGCGGTGCTCGGCTATGACCTGCTCGCCGCCGCCCGCGAAGAGGTGGTGCGGATCGTGCTGCGCCTGCCGCTGAGCCATGTTGAGTCGTCCGGCTCGGGGGACCTGCTGACCCGCATCACCTCCGACGTCGCGAAGATGGGAGTCGCGGCCCGCTGGGCCGTCCCCACCCTCATCGTGTCGGTGGTGCTCATCGGCGCCACCCTGATCGCGATGCTGCTGAACTCGTGGCTGCTCACGCTGCCCATGCTCGTGACGGCCCTGATCATGTGGTTCGGCGGGCGCTACTACCTCGCGCGGGCGCCAGCGGGCTACATCGCTGAATCCCGGTCGTACTCGGTCATCAACACCACGACCACCGAGACGGTGGAGAGCGCGCGCACCGTCGAGGCCCTCGGCCTGGGCGACCTGCGGGTGGGCCAGCTCGATGAGGACACCGAGGCGTCGGCCCAGGTGGAGCGCTACACGATGACGCTGCGCAACATCCTCTTCGGGATGGTGGACGTCTCGTTCCAGCTGCCGCTGGTGGGCATCGTGCTGCTCGGCACCTGGGGTTACACGTCGGGGTGGGTGACGATCGGCCAGATCACCACCGCAGCCCTGTACGTGTCGCAGTTGCAGGGGCCGCTCGACCGCGTCATCGCGGTGCTGGACCACCTGCAACTGGGGCTGGTCTCCACCGCCAGGCTGATCGGTGTCGCGCAGGTGGACGATGACCGCACCCCAGGCAACGCGGTGCCCGATGGCGTCAAGCTCACCGGCTCCGAACTGCGCTTCGGGTACCGGCCGGACGTGGACGTGCTGCACGGCGTCGACGTCGACCTGGCGCCGGGGGAGCGGCTCGCCGTGGTGGGGCCCTCTGGCTCCGGCAAGTCGACGCTGGCCCGGCTCGTGGCCGGCGTCAACCGGCCGCGCGAGGGTGGGGTCACCGTCGGTGGTGTCGACGTGATGGACCTGCCGCTGGACCGCCTCCGCACGGAGGTGGCGCTGGTAACGCAGGAGCACCACGTGTTCGTCGGGTCGGTGCGCGACAACATCGTGCTGGCCCGCGAGACCACGGCCTCGGACACCGAGGTGGAGGAGGCGCTGCGGGCGGTCGACGCCTGGGGCTGGGTGTCGCGGCTGCCGGGAGGCATCAACGCGCAACTCGGGCACGGCAAGAACAACCTGACCCCCGCCCAGGCTCAGCAGGTTGCGCTCGCGCGGCTGATCGTCGCGGACCCGCACACGCTGGTGCTCGACGAGGCGACCTCGCTGATCGACCCGTCGTCGGCCCGCCACCTGGAGGACTCGATGTCGGCGCTGCTCGACGGCCGTGCGGTGATCGCGATCGCGCATCGGCTGCACACGGCGCACGACGCCGACCGCATCGCGGTGGTGGACAACGGGCGCATCGTGGAACTCGGCTCGCACGACGAACTGATGGGCCTCGACGGCCAGTACGCCCACCTGTGGCGGACCTGGCGCAGCTGAGGGGTCACCCGGCGAGGGTGACCGTCACGGTGAGCTCGGGGCCGGGGGTCTGCAGGGTTTCCCACTGCCGGCTCGCGGCCCGCCATTGCCGGTCTCCCAGCGCCACGCCGGTGACGGCGGCGTCGTAGGAGTTGGCCACGGCATGTTGGGCCGCGGCCCACGCGGTTGTCCCGTCCGTGGCCGTGATGCTCAGGCCGTCGTCGGTCTCCTCGACGGTGAGCGCAGACCCGAAGGCCTCCAACACCCTGTCGAGACCCTCGCGCGCGGGGCTGGGGTCCGGCTCGAAGCTGATGCAGCCCAGCGACGCCGGCACGGAGCCGCGCAGCGCCCCCACGACGGCCTTCGAGTTCTCGACGTGCTTGCGGTACGCGTCGGGATGGCCGCTGCGCTGCACCTTCTGGGCGATGTCGTTGACGTCGGTGGTGTCCCAGTTGGTGAACTTCACCAGCTCCTCGTAGAAGCGGGCCGATGAGTACCACGGGTCCATGATCTGCTCCTCCGTGCCCCACCCGAAGGAGGGGCGCTGCTGGAACAGGCCGAGGGAGTCGCGGTCGCCGTAATCGAGGTTGCGCAACCCTGATTCCTGGTAGGCGGTGGCGATGGCGATCACCGCGGCCTGCTCGGGCAGGTCACGCTCCACCGAGGCTGCCACGATGATCGAGGCGTTGCGTGCCTGGGCCGGGGACAGCGTGAGCGAGCCGTCGGCCACCTGCACGTGGCAGACCTCCGGGGTGATCCGCTTCTGGAGGTAGCGGAAGCCCATCCACCCGGCCAGGGCGAGGCCACCGACCACGAGGATCGTGACGAGCGCCACGATCAGTGGTCGCCTCATCAGTCGTTGGCGTGGAGGACCGAGTTCAGCTCGACCTTCTGGGCCCGGCGGTGGCGGGCGATCACCTTACCCTGCACCGAGTCGCGGAGGAACAGCAGGTCGTTCTGGCCGCTGAGTTCGCGGGCCTTCACCACGGCGCCGTCGTCGAGCGTGACCTTGGTGCCGGCGGTGATGTACAGGCCGGCCTCCACCACGCAGTCGTCACCCAGGGAGATGCCCACACCGGAGTTCGCGCCCAGCAGGCACCGCTCGCCGAGCCGGATGACCTCCTGGCCACCGCCCGAGAGGGTGCCCATGATCGACGCGCCGCCACCGACGTCGGTGCCGTCGGCCACCACGACACCGGAAGAGATGCGTCCCTCGACCATGGAGGTGCCGAGCGTGCCGGCGTTGAAGTTCACGAAGCCCTCGTGCATCACGGTGGTGCCCTCGGCCAGGTGGGCGCCGAGGCGGACGCGGTCTGCGTCTGCGATCCGCACTCCGCTGGGGACGATGTAGTCCACCATGCGGGGGAACTTGTCGATGCCATAGACCGTCAGCTGCTCACCGCGGGCCCGCAGCAGCACCCGCACGCGGGCGACGTCGCCCACGCGCACGGGGCCCATCGTCGTCCAGGCGTTGTTGGGCAGCACGCCGAAGATCCCGTTCAGGTTGACCTGGTGCGGCTGCACCAGGCGGGCGCTCAGGAGGTGGAGGCGCAGGTAGGCGTCCTCCACCGTCTCCGGCGCCTCGTCCAGGTTGATGCTGGTGCGCACCACCTTGGTCTCCACCTGACGGATCTCGTCGACGAACTGGGCATCTGCCAGCAACGAGTTGGGCTCGTCGGTGTGGTCCGAGCCGAGCTTGGGCTCCGGGTACCAGGCGTCGAGGACGGCGCCGGTGGTGTGGACGCTGGCCAGGCCCCAGGCCCAGGCGGTGCGGGTCTCATTGGTCATGCGCGCCAGTCTATCGGCGTGCCGGAGCGACCGGTGTCGGCGAGGAGGTGTCGTCGATGCCGCTCCTTGGGGATCGGCCCCGTGTCGCGTCGGTACACTCCCAGCCATGTCCGTGCCGAAGATCCTCCTGTTCTACCGGTTCGTGCCGCTGACCGACCCCGAGGCCGTGAAGCTGTGGCAGCTCGAGCTGTGTACCCGCCTGGGGCTGCGTGGCCGCATCATCGTGTCGCCGCACGGCATCAACGGCACGCTCGGCGGGGAACTCGACGCCTGCAAGGCCTATCTGCGCGCGACGAAGCAGTTCGCGCCGTTCAGAGAACTCGACGAGAAGTGGTCGGCCGGCACCGGCGTCGATGACGCGGGCGCCTCGCTCGACTTCCCGCGGCTGTCGGTCAAGACCCGCCCGGAGCTGGTCGCCTTCGGCGTACCCGACCTCGAGGTCACCACCGACGGTGTGGTCGGTGGGGGAGTGCGGCTGACGCCCGAGGAGGTGGACGCTCTGGCGGCGGACCGACCGGACGTCGTCTTCTTCGATGGTCGCAACAGGATCGAAGCGGAGGTGGGCCGGTTCGACGGCGCCGTCGTCCCCGACGTGGTGAGCACGCCCGATTTCGTGGCCGAACTCGACTCAGGCAAGTACGACCACCTCAAGGGCCGCCCCGTCGTCACCTACTGCACCGGCGGGGTCCGCTGCGAGATCCTCAGCGCCTTGATGAAGGACCGGGGTTTCGAGGAGGTCTACCAGCTCGACGGCGGCATCGTGCGCTACCTGGAGCGGTTCGGGGCGTCGTCGCGGTGGAAGGGTGCGCTCACCGTCTTCGACGCGAGGGAGACCGTGGCGCCCGAAGGAGCCGAGCCCATCGGCGCGTGCCACAGGTGCGGTACGGCCACCTCGCAGCTGGTGAACTGCGCCGACCTGGCGTGCCGCGTCCGGCTGGTCACCTGCCTTGACTGCGCGGCGCAGCCGGTGGGTTGTTTCGCCCATCCCACCGCTGCCTGACCCAAATCTAGATTCGGGGTTCTGGACCACACCACATCTGGATCCGACGCCCGGCGCCAATCGCCCCGAATCCAGATTCGGGGCCGTGCATGACACCAAATCTAGATTTGGTTCTTCGGGTGGGTGAGCAGAGTGGATAGTCTCGTCACCATGGTTTCTGATCTGGCCCGATTGCTGCAGGAGATCATGGACGTCGAGTCCGTGTCGGGGAACGAACGCGAACTCGCAGACCTCGTCGAGCGCCGCCTCGGGCGGTTGCCGCATCTGACGGTCTTCCGCGACGACGACTGTGTCGTCGCACGCACCACCCTCGGCCGGGCCGAGCGGGTGGTCGTGGCCGGTCACCTCGACACGGTGCCGGTGGCGGGGAACCTGCCGTCGCGGCGGATCGAACACGCCGACGGCGACCGCATCTGGGGCAGGGGTGCCTGCGACATGAAGGGCGGCGTCGCCGTCATGCTGCACCTCGCGGAAACCCTGACCGCGCCCAACCGCGACATCACGTGGATCTTCTACGACCATGAAGAGGTGGAGGCCACCCGCAACGGGCTCGGCCGCTTGGCGCGTAACCGGCCTGACCTCATCGAGGGGGACTTTGCCATCCTGATGGAACCCACCTCAGCCCACATCGAGGGAGGCTGCCAGGGCACCATCCGCGTCGAACTGTCGACGACGGGCACCGCCGCCCACAGCGCGAGGTCCTGGATGGGCCACAATGCCATCCACGATCTGGCCCCCGCCCTGCAGACGCTGGCCGAGTACCGGGGCGAGGAGATCGAGGTGGAGGGGCTCGTCTACCGCGAAGGACTCAACGCCGTGGCCGTCTCCGGTGGCATGGCCTCCAACGTCATCCCGCCCCGGGCCACCCTCACGATCAACTACCGTTACGCGCCGGACAAGTCGGGCGACGAGGCGCTCGCGCTGCTGGGGCGGTGGTTCACCGGGTACGAGATGAAAGTCACCGACCTGTCACCCGCCGCCCGCCCCGGGCTCACCCTGCCGCTCGCGCGTGAATTCGTCGACGCCATCGGCGAGCCTGCGGGCCCCAAGTACGGCTGGACGGACGTCGCCCGCTTCAGCGCCCTCGGCGTACCCGCCGTGAACTACGGCCCAGGGGATCCGGCCTACGCGCACCGCGACGACGAGTTCTGCCCCGTGTCCGACCTGGAGAAATGTGCCGCGGGGCTCACCCGCTGGCTCACCGCCGCTGAGGAGACCCGCTCATGACCGAACCCCGCCCCCAGGACCTTGAGCCCGGACGCCGTCGGCGCCAGGGCCCCGTCGTGTTGCGCGGCCAGGAGCTCAACCAGCCCATGGCCGACAGCGCGCTGCTGGAGAAGGAGGACAAGCAGGGGTGGACCCACTGGGACCCGTGGCGGGTGCTGCGGATCCAGTCGGAGTTCGTCGACGGCTTCGACGCCCTCGCCAAGCTTCCCCCCGCCGTCAGCATCTTCGGGTCCGCGCGCACCAAGCCCGGTTCGCCCATGTACGAAGCCGGCGAGGAACTCGGCAGGAGACTCGTGGAGAAGGGCTTCGCCATCATCACGGGCGGTGGCCCGGGCATCATGGAGGCCGGCAACAAGGGCGCCATGGACGCCGACGGCTGTTCCGTGGGGCTCGGCATCGAGCTGCCGCATGAACAGGGCCTCAACGACTACATCACGCTCGGGATCAACTTCCGCTACTTCTTCGTCCGCAAGACGATGTTCCTCAAGTACAGCCAGGGCTTCATCACCATGCCGGGTGGCTTCGGCACCCTCGACGAACTGTTTGAGGCGCTCACCCTCATCCAGACCGGCAAAGTGACGCACTTCCCGATGATCCTGTTCGGCACCGAGTACTGGTCGCCGCTGATCGACTGGGTGCGCGGCACCGTGCTGGGCGGCGGCTACATCTCCGACGGCGACCTTGACCTGGTCACGCTCACCGACGATGTCGACGAGGCGGTCGAGGCGATGGGGGAGCCCGGGCAGTTCGGTACTGTTTAGCACATGTGGATCGCCATCTCCGTGGTAGCCCTCGCCGTGCTGGGGGCCGCCGTCTATGCCGGATCGGGCACGTTGGGCGCCATGCCGCAGGAAGCGGTCAACGACAGGCCGAAGGGCAACGTCCCGGAAGGCGCTGTCACCCCGGAATTCCTGGAGGTGCTGCGGGTGCCCAGGGCCTTCACCGGCTACCGCCCGGAGCAGGTGGACCCCTATCTCGCCGCCATCGCATCAGGCCAGGCTGCACCGGCCGGCACGCAGTCGTTCGATGTCGTCAGGCGCGGTTACGACATGCAGGTGGTCGACGAGCTGATCGAGCGTCCCCGCCCCTCCCAACTCCCGGAATTGGCCGACGACAGCGTCGCGGAAGACGACCAGGCGGCGTTCCGGCCGCCCACTGCAGAGCCGGCTTTGGTGGCCCAACCGGGCACGAACTTGCCGGATGCGGAATAATGGGCCGCAACGCAGTTCGTCTAGTCACAAGAATGAGGGTTGCAGATGGCAGCGATGAAGCCCCGCACCGGCGACGGTCCGATGGAAGTCACGAAGGAAGGCCGCGGCATCGTCATGCGCGTCCCCGTTGACGGAGGTGGGCGTCTGGTCGTTGAGATGAACGCTCAGGAAGCCACCTCGCTGCTCGATGCACTCAAGGGTGTCGTCGGCTGAGTTCCCGCCGAAACATGACAAGGGCCGCCCCTCGGGGCGGCCCTTGCAGGTTGGTGCAACCGTGCTCCCTCAGCGGGAGCGATGCGCCTCGATCGCCTTCTGGTAGACGTCCACGGTCTCCCGGGCGATCTTCGCCCAGGAGAATTCGTCGATGCAGCGCTGCCGGCCGGCCTTGCCGAACCGCTCCGCCAGGGCCCCGTCGCGGGTGACGCGGTTGATGGACTCGGCGAAGCCCGCCTCGAAGTCGGCGACGTAGTGGGGGTCGTCGGCCTGAGCGGGGTCGTAGGCGACCAGCAGGCCGGTCTCGCCGTCGACGACGACCTCGGGGATGCCGCCCACGGCACTGGCCACGACGGGGGTCCCGCAGGCCATCGCCTCGAGGTTGACGATGCCGAGCGGCTCGTAGATGGACGGGCACGCGAACACCGTCGCGTTGGTCAGCACCTGGCGCACAGCGGCGCGGGGGAGCATCTCCTGGACCCAGATGACTGGCGCGGTGCGCTGCTTCTGGAGCTCGACGAACGCCGCGTCGAACTCGGCGGCGATCTCCGGGGTGTCGGGGGCGCCGGCCAGCAGCACCACCTGGGTGTCCGGGTCGAACTGCGTGGCCGCGCGGACCAGGTGCACCAGGCCCTTCTGCCGGGTGATGCGACCCACGAACGCGACGGACGGGCGGTCCAGGTCGACGCCGAGCTCGCGCAGGACCGTCGTGTCGTGGTCCGGCCTGAACTCGTCGGTGTCGATGCCGTTCTTCACGACGTGCGTCTTGGCGGGGTCAAGGTTCGGGTAGGACTCGAGCACGTCGCGTCGCATGCCGACGCTGACGGAGATGACCGCGTCGGCGGCCTCGTAGGCGGTCTTCTCGGCCCACGACGAGACGCGGTAGCCGCCCGCCAGCTGCTCGGCCTTCCAGGGACGGTGGGGCTCGAGCGAGTGGGACGTGACCACGTGGGGGATGTCGCGCATCAGCGCGGCCAGGTGACCGCCCATGTTCGCGTACCAGGTGTGGGAATGGACGATGTCCACGTCACCCACCGCGGCGGCCATCGACAGGTCCGCCCCGAGCACCCTCAGCGCCGCGTTCGCGTCCGGCGGAAAAGTCTCGGCGTGGGCTGTGGCGCCGTCGCGTGGCTCGCCCATGCAATGGACTTCCACGTCGATGAGGGCGCGAAGTTGGGGCACGAGTTGAGCGACATGAACCCCCGCTCCGCCGTAGATCGACGGGGGGTACTCCCGGGTCAGCAGGGACAGCTTCATCGTCATGCGAACATCGTTGCATATCGTTTCTGTCTCAGTGCCCGAGACAGGAGGCTCAAATTCATCGAAACGAACGCACATGGGCCGGAAAGGCAATAGGTTCAGGGCATGGTCGCACGCCCCAGAGTCTTGTCAATCGTTCTTGCTGGTGGTGAGGGGAAGCGGCTCATGCCGTTGACGGCCGATCGGGCCAAACCCGCGGTGCCCTTCGGCGGCACCTACCGCCTCATCGATTTCGTGCTGTCGAACCTCGCGAACTCGGGCCTACGGCAGATCGCGGTGCTCACTCAGTACAAGTCCCACTCCCTGGACCGCCACATCGCCAAGACGTGGCGGTTTTCGACCATGTTGGGCAACTACGTCGCCCCTGTCCCGGCGCAGCAGCGGCTGGGGCCCCGGTGGTACCAGGGCTCCGCAGACGCCATCTACCAGTCGCTGAACCTGATCCTCGACGCGGACGCCGACTACATCGTGGTCTTCGGCGCCGACAACATCTACCGCATGGACATCGAGCAGATGCTCGACGCGCACATCGACTCCGGCCTCGGTGCCACCGTCGCCGGCATCCGCGTGCCGCGGAAGGAAGCCTCCGCCTTCGGCATCATCGACGCGGCGGCGGACAACCGCATCAAGAACTTCCTGGAGAAGCCGGCAGACCCGCCCGGCCTACCGGATTCGCCGCACGAATCATTCGCGTCGATGGGCAACTACGTGTTCTCCACCAAGGCCCTCATCGAGGCGCTGAAGGCGGACGCCGAGGATCCGACGGCCCGCCACGACATGGGCGGTGACATCATCCCGTGGTTCACCGAGCAGGGCGAGGCCCAGGTGTACGACTTCAAGGACAACATCGTCCCCGGAGCCACGGAGAAGGACGTCAACTACTGGCGTGACGTGGGCACCATCGATGCCTTCCACGAAGCGCACATGGATCTCGTCAGCGTCGACCCGGAGTTCAACCTGTACAACGAGGACTGGCCCATCTGGACGGACCTGGTGCAGGCCCCGGGCGCCAAGTTCGTCATCCGCGGCCGCGCCGAGGACTCCATCGTGACACCGGGTTGCATCATCTCCGGCGGCGAGGTGGAGCGCACGGTGCTGAGCCCCAACGTCCGCGTCGACAAGTGGGCGCAGGTCTCGGATTCGGTGTTGATGGAGAACGTGCGGATCGGCCGCGACGCGGTGGTGCGCCGCGCCATCCTCGACAAGAACGTGGTCGTCCCCGACGGCGTGCAGATCGGCGTGGATCCCCAGCACGACAAGGCCCGCGGCTTCGACGTCTCCGCAGCCGGCGTCGTGACCATCGGTAAGAACGTCACCATTCCCCGCGACTGACCCCACACATGCGGATCGGGCCCGGCATAGCGCGGGCCCAATTCTCTGTGTCGGTGGGGATCAGGCTGCGAAGCCCAGGTTCTCCAACAGGCCGACGTAGGCCTCAGCCACACCGTCCGCGACGCGCCCCATCGGCGCCCGGCACGGGCCGACGTCGAAGCCCCGCAGGCCGAGGCCGGCCTTGACCATCATGCAGCCCTGCGTCGCGAAGACGCCCTGGAAGGCGGGCAGCACGTGCTGGTTCGCGGCGATGGCCTCGGCCACGCGACCGGCCAGGAAGTGCTCGATGATCTCGCGGGCCGCAGGGGCCGTGAAGTGGGTGGAGGTGCCCACGACGCCGACGCCGCCGACAGCCAGCAGCGGTAGCAGGTATGCGTCGTCACCCGCGTAGTACGCCAGGTTGGTGCGGGACAGGACGGTCGAGGTCGACACGATGTTGGCCTTGGCGTCCTTGACCGCCCGGATCCGGGGGTGGCCGTCCAGACGGATCAGCATGTCTTCGGGAATGGGGATGCCTGAGCGGTGGGGGATGTCGTAGAGCATCACGGGAAGGTCAGTGGAATCGGCAACGGTGACGAAGTGCGCCTCCAGCGCATCAGCCGGCGGGCGGGAATAGTAGGGGGTGACGACGAGCAGCCCGTCGGCGCCCATCGACGCGGCCTGCTGCGCCAGGTCGACGGTGTGCGCGGTGCTGAAGGTGCCGACGCCGGCCACGATGCTGGCGCGGTCACCGACGGCGGTGACGACCGCGTCGAGGATCTGGCGCTTCTCCACGTCTGACGTGGTCGGCGACTCGCCGGTGGTGCCGTTCACGACGAGACCGTCGTGGCCCAGATCGTCCACCAGATGAGCGGCCAAGCGCGCGCACTGCGCATAATCGACCTCCCGACCATCGGGGGTCATGGGCGTCACCATTGCGGTGAGAACGCGGCCGAACACCGGCATCATGTCGTCGTCTGGACTCATGCGCCACATCTTAGGTCAAGACGCGCCGTGCCTTAGTAGGCTGTGGCCGTGAGCACTCCTGTCGAGAACCCCACCGCAGCCAGCTGGACCTTTGCGGAGGACCATGTGTCGCCGTCCGAAGCCGTCGCCGAGGCGCGTGATGAAGCAACCGTGTCCGGCCTCACGCCGGTGACCACGGGAGAGATCGCCCTCCTGAAGGTGCTGACGCGGGCCATCGGGGCTGGCCACGTCGTCGAGATCGGCACGATGATGGGCGCCACCGGGCTGACGTTCCTCGAGGGCATGGGCTCCGACGGCATCCTGACGTCGATCGACGCGGAGGCGGACAACCAGATTCCCGCCCGCGAGTTCTTCCTGAAGTCGGGATTCCCGACGTCGCGGTTCCGCCTGATCGCCGGCTCGCCCATCGAGGTCATGCCGAAGCTGCGCGACGGCGCCTACGACATCGTCTACATCTCCGGCGACAAGCTGGAATACGTCGAGTACGTCGCCGGTGCGCTGCGCCTGCTCCGCCACGGTGGGCTGTTGATCGTGCGGGACGTGCTGTGGCACAACAAGGTCGCCGATCATTCGGACGAGTCCGACGAGGTCATCATCATCCGTGAAGCCCTCGAGGCGATCACCCAGTCGGAGTCCTACACCCAGGCGCTTCTTCCGGTGGGCAACGGCCTCCTGGTGGCGGTCAAGGACTGAGCCGCCGCCGTTGCCGCCGCCCCGGGGCGCAGGCTGTCTCTCCGGCCGTCACCGCTGTCTCCGCCGCGCACGGGGCGGCGAGGACAACCCACCGTCCCGCCTCGCCCGGCGTTCAGCCCACAGGGAACTTTTCGGGCGCGCGGCGCGTTATACAGGGAGAGTCACAGCTTGTTCACAGGTTGCTCTGGCAATGTATCCGGGTATGGAGAGGCCCCCTATGTTCCGAGGAAGCAAGACGGCTAAGGCCGTCGCGCATACTTGGGTCGCGCCTACCTGGCAGGAACTGGTCCGCGACCATTCCGCCCAGGTGTATCGCCTCGCCTACCGCCTCACCGGCAATCAGCACGACGCGGAAGACCTTACCCAGGACGTGTTCGTGCGCGTGTTCAAGTCGATCCACAATTTCCAGCCCGGGACTCTCGAGGGCTGGCTGCACCGAATCACGACAAACCTCTTCCTCGACCAGGTCCGCCGCAAGCAGCGCATCCGCTTGGACGCCCTGTCGGTGGCCCCAGACCATGTCTGGGGCGAAAGCACTGGCCCCGAGGAACTGCACGACGACGCCGAGCTTGACGCCGACGTCTCCGCCGCCTTGCGCGCGCTCAGCCCTGAGCAGCGCGTCGCGGTGGTCCTGTGCGACATTGAGGGGCTGAGCTACGAAGAGATCGCCAAGGTTCTCGACGTGAAGCTCGGCACGGTGCGTTCCCGGATCGCCCGCGGCAGGGCAGCACTGCGCGAAGCCCTCGCGCACCGTGCGCCCACCGGGGGACGAACGCGCTATGCCGGAGTGTCCTGAATGGCCAAAGGCCCCTGCGAGAAATTCCACCCAGATCTGTCGGCCTATGCCGACGGGACTCTGCCGCCCAAACGCTGGGAGCAGGTGACCTACCACCTGGCGGGCTGTGACAGCTGCTGCGAGGAGGTCCGGGGCATCAGCGACGTGTGCTCGAAGCTGAGCACCTACCGTTCCACCGGCACCCCGGATTCGCTGGCCGCCCGGCTCGAGAACATCGCCGGCGAACACGCCGCCACCCCCCTCTACATGGCTCACGGAGCCGGGGACCTGCCCTCCCAACGCCGGCGCAGGGCCCAGTTCGCCTACCAGGGCGGCGTCGCGCTGCTCGCCGTCATGGTGTCCGCCGTCGTGATCGCGGTGCTTGTTGCGCCCACCCCGGTCAAGGTGTCGGATCCGGTCAAGGCCGCGCGGGAGCAGTACTCCCGGTCGCTGACCGCCATTAGCGTCAACGAAGCCGTGGGTGCCATGCTGCTCGCCAACGAGCGCGGCGCTGACTTCGGTGCCCCGGAGAGCTACGTGCCGCTCACCTCGGAGACTGAATCGCTGCCCATCACCCGTGAACTGGCCGCCAACCTCCTGCGGCGCGCCGCCGACGCTGATTACAGCCTCACCGGCACGCAGCGGGTGTGGGCCAGCGACGGCGAAGGCCGCTACCGCACCGCAGACGTGCGCACCACGAAGATGGCCGGCTTCGGCGCCCAACTGGAAGTACTCGACGTGCGCGGCGACCTGTTCGGCTCGGCCTTCCTGCCGGAGGTCGGCACCAGCCCCGTCGAGGCGCCCTGGGGGTGGGAATACTCCCGCAGCGGCACCACTGAGCAGGTGGCGGGCCGCGACGCAGTGCGCATCCAGGCCAACTCCGGCGAACTTCCGGCTGCCAGGTGGTGGGTCGACGCCGCCACCGGAATCATGCTCTGGGCCGAACGCTACGACGCCCTCGGCCGGGTCAACCTGGCCGTCGGTTACAAGCAACTCTCCCTGGACGACGCCTCGTTCGAGCCGGACGACTCGGCCCAGCTGATCTCGCTCCAGCCCGCCTCCTCCTCTGAGGCGGACGACTGGTGCGTCGGCCTGGACGCCTGCCCCCGCGAAGTGGGTGGCATGTCCCTGGTGGCGTACTCGTCGTCGGAGAAGGACGAGTCGCCGTCGATGAGCCTGGTCTACTCGGATGGCTATCACACCGCCGTCGTCGACTGGACCACCGGCGTGCTCGGCGACGGAGCCCTCACCGAGAGTGACCGCGCGGCGGACATGACGGTGGAGGTCTGGCAGGCGGGCGACGGGGTGCTTTCGGTGGCCTGCGACTGCGCGCCGGCCATGATCAAGGCCATCGCCGGAGAGCTCCCAGAACCCGAGGCCTACCGGGAGACGATCGCCGAGAAGATCGCCGGCGGGCTCGTTCGCATGACCAGGGTGCGCTGATCCGGCCGCGGCCGGGTAGCCTATAGCCGTGTTTGGCATCAGTGCGACGGATCTCGTCATCATCCTCGTGCTGGCCGTGCTCATGTTCGGCCCCGAGAAGCTCCCCGAGTATTCGCGCAAGGCGGCGCGGCTCTTCGTCTTCTTCCGCGATGTGGCGAACAACGCCAAGACCACGCTGGCAACCGAACTGGGCCCCGAGTACGCAGACCTGGAGCTGCGTGACCTGCACCCGAAGGCCTTCATCGCCAAGCAGTTGCGCGAGGAGGTGGCCCTCATCGAAGACGCCAAGCGCGAACTGCTCGAGGCACAGGACACGCTGAAGTCGACAGCCACAGAGGTGAAGAGCGCGGCGAACGTGAATGCGCTGAAGAACGCCGCGGCGGACGGGTCGGCGCTGGACGAGCCTCCTGCGGACGCCCTGGCACTCGCCGGCCCCGTCGCCTCACCCTTCGATCCCGAGGCGACCTAGATCAGGTCGGGATCCAGCGCCTGGTAGGCATGCCAGGCCGGCACTTCGTAGGGATGTGCAGCCAGCATGGCGTCGATGGCCGCTCTCGCGTGCTCGCGCGTGCAGACGGCCTCGATCCGGACCTCCTCCACCACGGTGAGCTCACCGCTGGTGCCGATGAACGGGTCTGCCGCGTCGCTGGGGCGGAAACGTCCCTCGCCCGGGGAACTGAAGCTGCAGGCGGAGTACTCACCGAGCTGTCCCGCCCCGCCCCCCGTCAGCGCGGAGCGCACGGCGTCGGCGTGGGAGAGCGGGGCGAAACAGACGATGACGATCATTGCTGCCTCAGGCGTTGGTGGACAGCGGGAGCCGGTGCCCGAGGAGCCCGCGCTTGGTGGCGGCGATCTGGTTGGCCAGGTCGATGATGGCGGTGGCAGACGGGTGCTCCGGGTGGCTCTCCACGATGGGCAGGCCGCGGTCTCCCCCGGCGAGCAACTGCTCGTCGAACGGGATCTGGGCGAGCATGGGCACGTCGTAGACGACGCGGTCCGTGAGGGCCTCGGCAACGAGCGTGCCGCCGCCGGAGCCGAACAGCTCGATCCGATGGGTCTCGGTGCAGTGGGGGCAGGTGGTCTCGAGCCAGCTCATGTTCTCCACGACACCGATCACGCGCTGCTCGAGGATGTGCGCCATGGTGCCGGCGCGTTCGGCGACCTCTGAGGCAGCCGACTGCGGGGTGGTCACCACGAGCACCTCGGAGCTGGGGATCTTCTGGCCCAGCGACATGGCGACGTCGCCGGTGCCGGGCGGCAGGTCGAGGAGCAGGTAGTCGAGGTCGCCCCAGTACACGTCCGCCAGCAGCTGGGTGAGCGCCCGGTCCAGGATGGGCCCGCGCCAGGCGACCACCTGGTCACGCGAGGGCTTCAGCATGCCCACGGAGATCACCTTGAGACCACCGATGGCGGGCACCGGCATGATCATGTCGTCCACGACGGTGGGGCGCGCGTCGCCCAGCCCCAGGAGGTCCGGGATGGAGTGGCCGTAGATGTCCGCGTCGAGGATGCCGACGGAGCGGCCCTGCCTGGCCAGCGCCAGGCCGAGGTTGACCGTGACCGACGACTTGCCGACGCCGCCCTTGCCGGAGGCCACGGCGATGACGCGGGTGAGGTTGCCGGGCTCGGCGAACTGGATCTTCCGCTCGGCGGCGCCGCCGCGCAGCATCGAGCGCATCGCCTGGCGCTGCTCGTCGTTCATCACGCCGAGTTCGACGTTGACGGCGGAGACGCCCTCGACGGCCTCGACCGCCTTCGTGACCCGGCCGGTGATCTCGCTGCGCATGGGGCAGCCGGAGACCGTCAGTAGGACGCGGACGAACACGGTGCCGTCGTCGCTCGCCTGGATGTCGTCGACCATGCCCAGGTCGGTGATGGGGCGCCGGATCTCGGGATCCTCCACGGTGTGGAGTGCGGCGCGGACGTGCGGGAGCAGCGGGTGTTCAGTCACGGTGTCCTTCATATCTGGAGGTGCTTGTGCCCTCCACGGTACCCGGGGTGTACCGCCCCGGGGTATCGGGTCCGCCTGGGGGATTGACCCTCGTCAAGCGGATGGTGAGCGCCGGGAGTTGAGGGCGTCGCCGAGGATCATGACGCAGGTGGCCACCAGGGCAGGCACCCAGAGCCCGGCCAGGCTGGCCACCACGACGACGGCGGGGCCCAGCACCACGCTCACCGTCAACCGCTCGCGGTAGCCCAGGCGGGTCCGCGAACCCGGGGCGAGCAGGTAGCGCCACAGGGCGAAGTAGCCCAGGACGAACAGCGCGGCCACCACGGCCCCCAGCCACCAGCCGCCGGCGATCCGCCACAGGGAGATCGCGCCCACCACGATGAGGGCCAGGTGGCCGATGAGCAGGACGATGCCGAACCAGCGCACCTCGGTGGCCGATTCGGCGACCTCGGAGACCTCGTCGGGGTGCACCTCGATGCGTGTCTCTCGCCGACCCGTCACCGCGCCTCCTTCTTCTCGGTCTTCTCATTCGCGCGTTCCAACCGGTCCGTCAGTTCACGCAGTTCGCTACGCAGTTCACCACGGACGAAGTCGCGCGTGGCCAGTTCACCCAGATGCATGCGGATGGCGGCGATCTCGCGCGCGAGGAAGTCCATGTCGGCCCGCGACTGCTGCGCCACGCGGCGGTCTTCGTCGAGACTCAATTTGTCGCGCACCTCCTGACGGTTCTGTGCCAGCAGGATCAGCGGCGCGGAGTAGGAGGCCTGCGTCGAGAAGAACAGGTTCAGCAGGATGAACGGGTAGGGGTCCCACTTCAGCCCGAAGAGGCCGATGAGGTTGATCATCACCCACACGATGACGAAGACCGTCATGTAGACGAGGAACTTCGCGGTGCCCATGAAGCGTGCGAAGCTCTCGGCGAAGATGCCGAACGTCTCGGAGTCGACGGCGACCTTGGGCAGCCAGGAACGTCGGCCCGGCGTCGAAAGGGGATTGCGCTCAGACATCGGCAGCCTCGCTCACCTCGCTGGCGTCCACCTCGTCCATGAGGTCACCTCGCCAGTCGTCGGGGAGCATGTGGTCGAGCACGTCGTCGACCGTCACGGCGCCCACCAGGTGCCCCTCCTCGTTGACCACGGGGGCCACGACGAGGTTGTACGTCGCGAAGAAGCGGCTGACCTGCGCGAGGGGGGTGTGGGGGCGCAGCGGCTCCAGGTTGTCGTCGATGAGCGTGGTCACCATGATGGTGGGGGGTTCGCGGAGCAGGCGCTGGATGTGGACCGCCCCGACGTAGCGGCCCGACGGCGTCTCCAGCGGCGGGCGCGTGATGAACACCATGGAGGCCAGGGCGGGGGTGAGGGCCTCGACGCGGGCGTGGGCCAGCGCCTGCGCGACGGTGGCGTCAGTGTCGAGGATGATCGGCTCGGGCGTCATCATGCCGCCGGCGGTGAACTCCTCGTAAGCCATGAGGCGGCGCACGTCGGCCTGTTCCTCGGGCTCCATGCGCTGGAGGAGGTCCTCGGCGACATCGGCCGGCAGGTCGCGCATGAGATCTGCCGCGTCGTCGGGGTCCATCTCGGACAACACGTCTGCGGCGCGCTCCATGTCGAGTTGCGAGATGAGCTCGATCTGCTCGTCCTCGGGGAGTTCCTCGATGGCCTCGGCGAGGATGTCGTCGTCGAGCGCGTCGATGACCTCGGCCCGCGACTCCGGCTCCAGGTCGTGGAGTTCCTGCGCGATGTCGGCGGCCTTCATGTCGGTGAACTCGGCGATGAGGTGAGCGGCGGTGCGGCCGGTGGACAGGATGAGGTCCGGGATCTCCTTCCAGGAGACCACCTCGGGCTTGCCGCGGCCGCCGAACCCGAAGCGGCCGACTCCGGTCGAGGCGCGCAGCGCCACGGTGGCGAGTTCCCATTCGCGGTTGCGCACCTGGGCCATGGAGATGTCCTCGATCCGCGTGGGGCGGTCGCGGTGGATGTTGCGGTCGAGCAGATCCGCGGCGACGAGGACCTCGGCCTCGCGTCGCTGGAAGCGCCGGGTGTCCACCTGGCCGAGGATGGCCACCTGGTTGGGGCTGATCTCGTGCACGCGGATCATCGGCACGAAGATGCGGGCCCTGGCGAACAGCTCGGCCACGAGGCCCTTGACGCGCGGCGCGCGGCCGTCGGCGCGGAGGAAACACACCACATCCTTCACGCGCCCCACCTGGTCACCGGCCGCGTCGACGATGGGCATGCCCAGCACACGCGAGATGAAGACCTGCGTATCTTTGCTGACCATGGGGGTAAATGTACTGGGAACGGAGCGGAAATGACTGGTAGGCACCAGCGCGCCAGGCGCACCGTCCTCGCGGTGCCCGGTTCGAGTGAGCGGTTCATCGCGAAGTCCACCGGGCTCGACGTCGACGAGGTGTTCCTCGACCTCGAGGACGGCGTGGCCGTGGGCGCGAAGGAGGAGGCTCGCGGGCTGATCGTCGAGTCCCTGCGCACGTTGACGTGGAAGGCGCCGACGGTGTCGGTGCGCGTCAACGACTGGATGACGCCGTGGACCCTCCGGGACGTGCTCGAGGTGATCGGTGGGGCCGGGGCCGCCGTGGACAGCGTGATCCTGCCGAAGGTCTCCACCCCGGGGCACGTCGAGGCCCTCGACCTGCTGCTCACCCAGGTGGAGCGCGAGCACGGGCTGGCGGTCGGGCGGATCGGGATCGAGGCGATCATCGAGGACGCCCGGGGCCTCGCTGCGGTGCAGGCCATCGCCGCGGCCAGCCCGCGGCTGGAGTCGCTGACGATGGGTCCAGGCGACATGATGGCCTCGCTCGGGATGCCCGGCCTGGGCGTCGGCGCCCTGGTCGACGGCTACCCGGGGGATCCGCTGCACCACGTGTTCGCCCAGATTCTGGTCGCCGCCCGGGCCAACGGGCTTCAGGCGATCGACGGGCCGTACGTCGCCATCCATGACCTCGACGGCTTCCGTGCCGCGGCCAGGAGGGTCGCGGCCCTCGGCTACGACGGCAAGTGGGTGTTGCACCCCACGCAGGTGGCCGCGGGGACTCAGGTCTTCACCCCGTCGGCAGAGGCGATCGAGCGCGCCCGGGCGATGGTGGACGCCGCCGACCGGGCGGCGGAGCGCGGCGTCGGCGCGGTGATGCTCGGCGACGAGATGGTCGACGAGGCGGGCGTGAAGCTGGCCCGCACCCTCCTCGCCCGCATCGCTGAAATCCGGTGAGCGCTGTCCGCGGGGTCGCGTAGGCTTGAAAATGGTTCAAGGAGGACACAATGGCCGAGCCCGCATCGCCGATGGGGAAGTTGATGAAGCTCAACTACCCACAGCACGTCGTCGAGTACTCGACGTATGAAGAGGCCCAGTCCGCCGTCGACTACCTCGCCGACAACAAGTTCCCAGTCGAGAACATCATGATCGTGGGCACCAACCTGAAACTGCTGGAACGCGTCACGGGTCGTCGCACCTGGGGCGGCGTGATCGCGGCCGGCGCGGCCTCGGGCGTCATGACCGGCCTTCTCGTGGGCCTCATGCTGATGTTCTTCGTGGGCGGCGGCAACGCCACCATGCTGTGGGTGGGCCTGGCCATGGGCATCCTGTTCGGCATCATCGCCCAGGGCCTCACGTACGCCATGAGCGGCGGCAAGCGCGATTTCAACTCGCAGCGCGTCACGGTGGCGGCCAGCTACGAGGTGCTCGCCGAACACCGCGTTGCCCAGTCAGCGCGGGACCTGCTGATGCAGCGCCCCGGCGCACGAGCGGCGCTCTTCGAGTGACGGCGGAGTTCTGGGACAACCGCTACTCGCATCCCAACTACTTCTACGGGTACCGCCCCAACGATTTCCTGAAGCAGCAGTCCTTCCTGCTCAAGCCCAACTCACGGGTGCTGTGCCTGGGCGACGGCGAGGGCCGCAACGGCGTCTACCTCGCCGGGCTGGGGCACCGCGTCGTGAGCCTTGACTTTTCCCGTGTCGCCCTCGACAAGGCGGCGGCGCTCGCTGCGGAGAAGGGCGTTGAACTCGAGACGTGGCACGTCGACCTGGCCAGCTGGGTGCACAACCCGGACCCGCTCGAGCAGTGGGATGGCGTGGTGTCGATCTTCGTGCACCTGCCGCCTGACCTGCGCCGACGCGTGGCTCAGGTGGTCACGCGCCAGTCGGCTCCGGGCGCCAAGTTGATCCTGGAGGCGTACACGCCGGCGCAGCTCTCGCTGGGCACGGGCGGGCCGAAGGACGTGGACCTGCTGCTGAAGCGCGACGACGTGGCGGCCGATTGGCAGGGCTGGCACCTCGACGTACGGTTGCTGGAGCGGCGGATCTTCGAGGGCATGGGGCACCAGGGGCTCAGCTCCGTCGTCCAGGCCCTCGGCCTTCGCGTCGGCTGAGGCAACCGGAGACACCCTTCGGGCCTGCAGGGGGTCTCCGGTAGGTTAAGGCCCACCGAGTCGTGAGGAGTGCCGCATGGATCTCAACTGGAGCTACTACAACCCCAACTCGCCCGCAGAGCGGGTACTGATAGTCGGACCGAGCCTGGGCGGCAACGCCGCCCATCAGTGGACCAAGGTGGCCGCTGAACTGATCGACGACGTGCGTGTCGTGTTCGTCGACCTCCCCGGCACCGGCCTGGGTGCCGTCTGGGACGACGCGGACGAGCCGTCGCTCGACACCGTGGCCGCCGCCATCGCCGACGTGGCGGACGAGGTGCGCGCAGACCTTGGCGGGGACGTACCCGTGTACTTCGCAGGGCTCTCGATCTCCGGCGCCACCGCGCTGCACCTGGCGCGTGACTACGCGAAGAGCGTCGCCGCCGTCGCCGTCGTGGCGTCCTCGGCCAAGGTGGGGGAGAGCGAGCGCTGGCGTGAGCGGGCCGACGCCGTCGACGCCCGGGGCACGCAGCACCTTCTGGAGGAGACCACCAAGCGGTGGTTCACCCCGGCGTTCCGGGCCGAGCAGCCCGCCGCGGTCGACGCGATCATGGAGGGTCTGGCCTCGGCGGACGACCACTCCTACGCGCAGCTGTGCCGGGCCCTGGCCGAGCACGACGTGCGCGACGATCTCGGCCTCATCCGCATCCCCGTGATGATGATCGCCGGCGAGCGCGACTCGTCGACGCCGATGGCGAACGTCGAGGCTGTCGCTGAGGGTGTGCTGCGGGGGGCGCTGCACGTCGTCGACGGCGCGGCGCACATGGTGCCGGTGTCGCATCCGGTGCAGGTCGCTGAGCTGCTGCGTGGGCTTCTGGAGCGCCCGCTCGCCAGCCGCGTCGTGAGCGAGTCCGAAGACTGAGGTCCGCTGGAGCCGGCCGAGCTGGGGCCTTGGCCGGGCGCTGGGCGCCCGGCCAGGGGACCGTCACCCGGCGTCGCGCAGGTTCCTCATCCACTTCTCGACGGCGTCGGCCTCGCGGGGCAGCGACCCGGACAGGTTGACCGGGTCGCCGTCCGTGATCAGGATGTCGTCCTCGATCCGGATGCCGATGCCGCGGTACTCCTCTGGCACCAACAGGTCGCCCTGCTTGAAGTAGACGCCGGGCTCCACGGTGATGATCATGCCGGCCTTCAGCGTGCCCCCGCGGTACAGCTCCGCGCGGGCTGCGGCGCAGTCGTGCACGTCGAGGCCCAGGTGGTGGCTGGTGCCGTGCACCATCCATCGGCGGTGGAAGCCGCCCTCCTCGGACAGGGATTCCGCGGCTGACACCGGGAGGATGCCCAGTTCCTCGAAGAACTCTGCCAGCACCGTAATGGCGGCCTGGTGCACGTCGGCGAACAGGTTGCCCTTGCGGCACGCCTCGATGCCCGCCGTCTGGGCGGCCAGGACGGCCTCGTAGACGCGGCGCTGCGGCTCGGTGAACGCGCCATTGACGGGCATGGTGCGGGTCACGTCGGCGGTGTACAGCGTGTTGACCTCGACGCCCGCGTCGAGCAGGAGGAGGTCGCCGTCGACGAGGTCGCCGTCGTTGCGGATCCAGTGCAGCGTGTTGGCGTGGTCACCGCCGGCGGAGATCGTGTCGTACCCGACGGCGTTGCCCAGGTGCCGGGCGTGCAGGCCGAAGATGCCCTCCACCCAGCGCTCGCCCCGGCCGTTCCGGACGGCGGCGGGCAGTTCGCGGGCCACGGCCTCGAAGCCGACGCGGGTGGCGTCGATTGCGCGCTTCATCTCGCCCACCTCGAACTCGTCCTTGACGAACCGGGCCTCGGAGACGGAACGTGCCAGGTCGGCGTCGAGCGCGGTGGCCAGGTCGCCGCGCGCCTGGTCGACCATCTCCGTGATGGCCGGGTCGGCGTCGCGGATGACGAGCGTGCGGTTCCCGGCCTCGCGCAGCACCTCAGCGAGGTCGGCGATGGCCCGGCAGCTCAGCTGCGTGGCCGCGGACATCTCCTCGAGGGAGTCACGCTTGCCCACCCACACCTCGCCGTAGCGCGAATCCGCGTAGAACTCGCGGTCCGTGCGCGGGGCGCGGGGCTTGAAGAAGAGCGTGGCTTCGTCGTCGCGGATGACGAGGACGGCATCGGGCTCGCGGTCCTCGCCCAGACCGCTGTAGTACGTGAACGCGGTGTGCGGGCGGAACCGGTAGTCGGTGTCGTTGGAGCGCACCTTCAGCGGGCCGGCGGGGATGACGAGCGTCTGGCCGGGGTACTCCGCCGCCAACTTCTTGCGGCGCGCAACCGTCCACTCACTGGCGGGCAGCTTCTCCGGCATGACGTCGGAATAGGGCTCCCAATCCTGGACGATGAACTTCTTGAACGCCTCGGAATAGGGGTCCCGGCGGTTCTCGGATGCGTCAGAGGGTGCGATCATGGCCGCCACTTTACGCTGCTGGCGCAGACCCACAGCAGGCGATCCTGGGGAACCGCTAGACCTTGCGGATGCGGATGGCCTCGATCGTGTGGTCACGGTCCTTGACCAGGATGGCCGTGGCGCGCTCCCGCGTGGGCGTGATGTTCTGCCGGAGGTTCGGTCCGTTGATGGTGTCCCAGATCTGGCCGGCGAGCTCGACCGATTCGGCGTCGGACAGGTCCATGAAACGGCGGAAGAAGCTGCGCTGGTCCTGGAAGGCGGTCTCCCGGAGGGTGAGGAAGCGGTCCAGGAACCATTCCTTGATGTGCTCCTCCTTGGCGTCCACGTAGACCGTGAAGTCGAAGAAGTCGCTCACCGCCAGGCCCGGGTGGCCGTCTGCCTCGATGCGGGCGGGCTGCAGCACGTTGAGTCCCTCGACGATGAGGATGTCGGGGCTCTCCACCACGATGTGCTCGCCCTCCACGATGTCGTAGACGAGGTGCGAATAGACCGGGGCGAGCACCCGGGGTTCGCCGGACTTCACGCCCATCACGAACTGCAGGAGCGCCCGGCGGTTGTAGGACTCGGGGAAGCCTTTGCGGTCCAGCAGCCCGCGACGCTGAAGCTCCGCGTTGGGATAGAGGAAGCCGTCGGTGGTGATGAGATCCACCTTGGGGGTGCCGGGGGCGCGGCGCAGGAGTTCCTGCAGCAGGCGCGCCACCGTCGATTTCCCCACAGCCACGGAGCCCGCCACGCCGATCACGAACGGCGTGCGCTGCACATCGAGGCCCAGGAAGTCGTTGGACTGGGCGTAGAGGCGCCCGGTGTTGACCATGTGGAGGTGCAGCAACTGCGTGAGCGGCCGGTAGACCTCCGCGATGTCCAGTTGGCTCGTCGGGTCGCCGAGGCCCCTCAGCCTGGTCAGTGTTTCTTCGTCGAGATTGATCTGGGTGGCGTTCGACTTCTCGGCCCACGCGCGGCGTTGCAGCGTGACGTACGGTTCGGGCACAGCGCTCCTCGGTTGCTGGGTGTGCAGCCAGCAAGCATACGCCCGGCGTGTCTCCGTGGCGGGCGCGCCCAGCGGAAGCGCCCACCATGGGCGGCGGTATTCAGCACCTCGAAGTGTCAATGTCAAGAAGTGGGCAAGGGTGCTGTACGGTTTTCGACGTGTGTGGAATCGTTGGATACCTCGGAACCCGTGACGGACTCGACGTTGTACTGAGCGGTCTGCGCCGCCTCGAGTACCGCGGCTATGACTCGGCCGGCATCGCCATGCCGCATGACGGGCAGATCGCCTGGCGCAAGCGCGCCGGCAAGATCGCCAACCTGGCAGCGGCCATCGATGAGGACCCCCTGCCCCGCAGCGCCGTCGCGATCGGCCACACGCGGTGGGCCACCCACGGCGCGCCCAACGATGCCAACTCGCACCCCCACGTCGCAGAGCGCATCGCCATCGTGCACAACGGCATCATCGAGAACCACGACAAGCTGCGCGCGGAACTCAACGGCGCCACGTTTACCTCGGAGACCGATTCCGAGGTCGCCGCGCACCTGCTGAACAAGGAAGTGCACGGGGGGGCCAGCCTCGTGGAGGCCATGCGCACCGTCGCGGCCAAGCTTGAAGGGGCCTTCACCCTCGTCGCCGTCGACGCGCAGGACCCTGACCGGATCGTGGCGGCCCGCCGCAACTCCCCGCTCGTGGTGGGCAGGGGCGACGGCGAGTACTTCCTCGCCTCAGACGTGGCCGCGTTCATCGCGTACACCCGTGACGCCGTCGAACTCGGCCAGGACCAGATCGTGGAGATCACGCCTGAGGGCGTCAACGTCACCACGTTCGACGGCGGCCCCGCCGAGACGAAGGACTTCCACGTCGACTGGGACCTGGAGGCCGCGCAGAAGCAGGGCTTCGACTGGTTCATGCGCAAGGAGATCTTCGAGCAGCCCAAGGCGGTCGCCGATACGCTCCTCGGCCGCCTCAACGAGCGCGGCGAGCTCGTCCTCGACGAACTGCGGATCAGCCCCGAGACCCTGCGCCGGATCAACAAGATCGTGATCGTGGCCGCGGGCACCTCCTTCTACGCCGGCCTGGTGGCCAAGTACGCCATCGAGCACTGGACCCGCATCCCCTGCGAGGTGGAGCTGGCCTCCGAGTTCCGCTACCGCGACCCCATCGTCGACCCCATGACGCTGGTGGTCACCATCTCCCAGTCCGGCGAGACCGCAGACACCCTGATGGCCATCCGCCACGCCCGCGAACAGCACGCCAAGGTGGTGGCCATCTGCAACACCAACGGCTCCACCATCCCGCGTGAATCCGACGCCGTGATCTACACCCACGCGGGGCCGGAGATCGGCGTCGCGTCCACCAAGGGCTTCACCACGCAACTGGTGGCCTGCTACCTGCTCGGGCTGTACCTGGCCCAGGTCCGCGGCATGAAGTACGGCGACGAGATCGCCGCGCTGCTGGCAGAGCTCGAGCGGATGCCGGCCGCCATCCAGCAGGTGCTGGACAACAAGCAGCCGGTGCTGGACCTCGCCGCCGAACTCGTCGACGCCACGTCGGTGTTGTTCCTCGGCCGGCACGCCGGCTACCCGGTGGCGCTGGAGGGCGCGCTGAAGCTGAAGGAACTGGCCTACATCCACGCCGAGGGGTTCGCCGCCGGAGAGCTGAAGCACGGCCCCATCGCGCTCGTCTCCGAAGGCCTGCCGATGTTCGTGATCGTCCCGCCCCGCGGCCGCGACCAGTTGCGCGACAAGGTCATCTCCAACATCGCCGAGGTGCGTGCCCGCGGCGCCCGCACGATCGTCCTGGCCGACGCCGACGACGAGGAGGCGCGCGCTGTCGCGTCGAACTTCATCGAACTGCCCAAGGTGTCCACGCTGCTGCAGCCCCTTGTCGCGGTGGTCCCGCTGCAGCTGTTCGCCTGCGAGTTGGCGACGGTGAAGGGCCACGACGTCGACCAGCCGCGCAACCTGGCGAAGTCGGTCACCGTCGAGTAGGTGGCCGGTCCGTCACGGCTACGGCCCTCGTGCCTCGGACGCGTCCGGCTCAACCAGCGTTAGGGTGCTTCCATGATCGTGGGCATCGGGACGGACCTAGTGGTCATCGAGCGTTTCAAGCGGATGCTCGATGAACGGCCCAAACTGGGCGAGCGCCTCCTCACCGACGGCGAGCGCAAGCTCTCCGTCGAATCCCAGGCAGCGCGGTTCTCGGCCAAAGAGGCTCTGGCCAAGGCGCTCGGGTCGCCGGGCGGCATGCGGTGGCTCGACTGCGAGGTGGTCCGCTCCGACGAGGGCGTCCCGTCGTTCGTGACGACCGGCTCGGTCGCGGCCCGGATCGAGGCGCTGGGTGTGAGGCGCATCCATTTGTCCATCAGCCACGACGGTGGCTTCGCAACGACCATGGTGGTGTGTGAGGCATGAAGCAGGTCATCAGCGCGCAACAGATGCGCGACGCGGAGCAGCGGGTCTTCGACGCCGAACCCGACGTCGACCTCATGGGGAGGGCGGCCCTGGCCGTCGCTCAACTCGCCGAGGCGATCGCGCCCAACGGCCCGGTCCTCGTGGCCGTGGGCCCCGGCAACAACGGGGGAGACGGGCTCTTCGCAGCCGCCCACCTGGCGGACCACCGGCCCGTCACCGTGTGGCCGGCCATGGGGAAATGCCATGAAGCAGGCCTGGCCGCCGCCCGTGGGGCGGGCTGCCACGTGGTCGACGCCGTGGGCGCCGCCGCCGGACTGGCTGATGCGGCCCTCGTGATCGACGCGGTGACGGGCCTCGGCTCGCGTCCGGACCTGCCCACCACGACGGCGACCTTCGCGGAGGCGTGCGACGCCGCCGCCGTCCCCGTGCTCTCCGTGGACCTCCCCAGCGGGCTCGACGCCGACTCCGGGCACCCACACAACAGCTTCCGCGCCGAACACACCATCACCTTCGCCGCGCTGAAGGCCTGCCACGTGCAGCAGCCAGCGGCGTCGCGCTGTGGCGAGGTACACGTCGCGGACATCGGGGTCGCGCTCCCTGAGGGCGCCCCGAGGGACGGGCAGCGGGGCGCGTTGAAGGGCGCGGGCGTCGAGGAGGTGCGCCAGGCCGAGGAGGCCGACGTGGCCCTCTGGTGGCCGGTGCCGGATGCCACCTCCGACAAATACTCGCGCGGCGTCGTGATGGTGGACACCGGGTCCGAGCATTACCAGGGAGCTGCCCTCCTCAGCATCGCCGGAGCTGTCAACGCCGGCGCCGGCATGGTGCGCTACACGGGCCGCGTGCACTCCGGCCTGGTCCTCACCCGGTTCCCGAGCGTGGTGATGGGCGAGGGCAGGGCCCAGGCCATGGTGCTGGGGTCAGGTTGGGGCGACACCGACGGCGCCGAAGGACGCGTCGCCAACGCCAAACTGCACGGCCTGCCCGCCGTCGTGGACGCCAACGCCCTGTACGCACTGCCCCAGGGCCGGCTCGACGGCTGGCTGTTGACGCCGCACGCCGGTGAGTTGTCCCGGATGCTCGGTTGCTCGCGGTCGCACGTGGAGAACGAGCCCGTCAGTTGCGCGCGGGAGGTGGCCCGCAGCACGGGGGCGGCCGTCCTCCTCAAGGGGGCCACGCAGTACGTCGCTGAACCGTCCGGGCGCGTGACGATCGCGGTCCCCGGGCCGAGTTGGACGGCGCAGGCGGGTTCGGGTGACGTGCTCGCGGGTATCTGCGGCACGTTGTTGGCGGCAGGTCTGCCCGCGTGGAAGGCCGGTGTGCTGGGGGCGAGCATCCAGGCGATGACCGCCTGGGGTCATCCCGGGCCCTACCCGCCGGACGTGCTTGCCGGGCGGCTGCCCGAGGTGATCGCCTCGATCACTCCCCGGTGAAAAGTCCTTCGCCGATCCAGCCGCCCTCCTGGAAGCCCGGCGGGATCACGAACACGGCCGAGCCGATGGCCGTGGTCCACTCGTTGAGCGCGTCGCCCTGATCCAGCATCCGCTGCACGGGGATGAACTGGTCGGCGATGTCCGCCTGGAAGGCGCAGAAGATCAGGCCCGACGTCTCGACCGGCGTGCCGTCGACCCAGTCGTCGTGGGTGTAGTTGAGGCCCCGCCGCAGCATCCTGCGGCCGTTGTTCTGCGACGGGTGGCTCCGCCGGGAGTGGGCGTCGAGCGCGATGACCGGCGCCCCGTCCTGCGTGGCCCCGAGGTCGACGTCGTCGCGTTCCCCGCCGCCGGTGAGGGGCGCGCCCGTGTCGAGCCGTCGACCCACCGACGCCTCCTGCCGGTCCCGCACGGCTTCGTCCCACCCCACCAGGTCCATCTCGATGCGCCGCACCACCAGTTGGGTGCCGCCGGTGAGCCACTCGTCGGTGGAGACGACGGCGGCGCTGAGGGAGTCGCCCGTGGGGTTCGCCGAGCCGTCCACCTGGCCGAACAGGTTGCGCCCGGTGACCGCGGCACCCGTGGCGTCGACGGAGCGCCAGGAGCCGCGCTGGGCCCATCGTCGGGTGGTGAACGGGGCGGCGTCGGTCACGAACCGGCGCACGGCGTGGGCGACGCTGGTGGCGTCGTCGGCGGACACCCAGACGAGGAGGTCACCGCCCGTCCAGCGCTGGTCGAGCGCATCGTGCTGCATGGGCGGGATCTCCTGGAACCCGGCCGGGCGCTTCGCCTGCAAGCCGTCCAGTTCGAAGACGCGGGGGCCGAGGCCCACCAGCGCGGTCAGTGAGACGCCGGGTTGGGCCATGTCGGGAGCGAAGTCGCCCGCGGCGGGGCGGCCCTCGGTGAGCGCCACCACATCGCCCGTCCAGGCCCGCAGCAGCCGGCCGAGCGCAGCCTTGTCGGTCTGGGGGAGCAGGTCGAAGGCGACCAACTCGCTCACCTGGGTCTTCGGCGTGAAGATGCCGGCCTGCTGCGCGCCGTAGGGGGAGTAGGTCTGTCCGACGACGCCGCCGTCGGTTCCCGGGTCCGGGGAGTGCGGGGCGGTGGCGCGCCCGGCGACGACTCCGGCAGCGCCGGCGATGCCGGCGGCGCCGGCGTAACCGAACACGCCTCGACGGCTGACCTTGGACATGGCGCTCAGTGTACGTGTCTTCGGCACCGTATCGCCCGCGAGACGAGTACCCCACGGGGTATTGCCTGTGTAGGCTGGCGGCCATGACGCTGCGTCCCCTCGCTCTTGCCGTTTCCGCCCTCCTCGTCGCCGGCTGCACGTCGGCGCAGCCCGCCACCCCGGGCATCCTCGCCGCAGACCCCTGGGCCCGCACCACCGACGGTGCCGAGCGTCCGGACATGACCGCCGTCTTCGTCAACCTGACCAACCCGTCGAACGAGGACAGGGTGCTGGTAGAGGCCAATTGCGGCGATGTCGCCCAGCAGACCGAGCTCCACGTCATGGAGGACCAGGACGGGAAGATGGTGATGGTCAAGGCCGAGGGCGGCATGACCGTGCCCGCCGGCAAGCACTGGCATCTGGCGCCCGGCGGTCCGCACATCATGCTGATGGGTCTCACCCGCGAACTCCCGGCCGGCTCGGAGGAGCTCACCTGCACCCTCACGTTCGACGACGGGCAGACCATCGAGATCCTCGCGCCCGTCAAGCAGTTCACCGAGGAGCAGGACAGCTACCACGAGCACGCCGAGGACGGCAGCGAGGTCACTCCGGGCGCATGACGACGGTGGGCTTCATGAACCGTTCACCTCGTGTTCCCCCGGCTACCGGGTGTGGTTCACCCTCGTGAGTATTGTGGAACTGTGAGAGTCGCGATCGTCGCAGAATCTTTTCTTCCCAATGTCAACGGGGTGACCAACTCCGTGCTCCGCGTGCTCGAACACCTCAAGGCCCACGGTCACGAGGCGATGGTCATCGCTCCGTCCGACGGTGGCAGGACCCCCAAGGACTACCTGGGCTTCCCCATCGTGCCGGTCAATTCGATCGGCCTGCCGGGCTACGACGTGGTGCGCGTGGTGACCACCACCAGCTTCAACATCGAGCGCATCCTCACCAACTTCCGCCCTGACGTGGTGCACCTGGCCGCGCCGTTCATCGTCGGCTACAAGGCGGCCTCGGTGGCCGCCAAGCTGGGCATCCCCATGGTGGGCATCTATCAGACGGAGATCCCCACCTACGCTGCCCGCTACGGCGTGCCGTCGCTGGAGCCCGTCTTCTGGCACCACCTGCGTCAGGCGCACTCACTGGCCTCGCTGAACTTCGCTCCGTCCACCTTCGCGCGCGACCAGCTGATCGAGCAGGGCGTTCCCCGCGTGGGCGTCTGGGGCAGGGGCGTGGATTCCGTGCGTTTCGACCCGTCCAAGCGCAGCGAGGCCTTCCGCGCGCGCTACGCCCCCAACGGGGAGCGGCTCATCGGTTTCATGGGGCGGTTGGCCTCGGAGAAGCGCGTGGAGGACCTGGCGGCTGTCGCGGCCGTACCCAACACCCGCCTCGTGATCATCGGTGACGGCCCGCTGCGCGGCCAGCTCGAGGCGACGCTGCCCAACGCCGTGTTCACCGGCCTGCTGACGGGCGAGGACCTGCCCACCGCGTTGGCCAGCCTGGACCTGTTCGTCCACACCGGAGACCTCGAGACGTTCTGCCAGGCCATCCAGGAGGCCAAGTCCTCCGGCCTGCCCATCGTCGCACCGCACCGCGGCGGCCCCATCGACCTGGTGGACCAGTCGCGCACCGGATGGCTGTACCGCCCCGGCGATCTGGAGGCAATGCGCGGCCACGTCGTGGACCTGATCGGTGACGATGCGAAGCGCCAGGCGTTCGGCGCGGCCGCCCGCGAGTCTGTGTTGGGGCGCACGTGGGAGAAGGTCTGTGCCGAATTGATGGGGCATTACACCAAAGCCATCCGCATGTCGGTGCGCGGCGGCCACCTCGTCGGCTGAGGGTGATGCCCGCTGCCGGCGGGTGCGGAAAGCGGGGCCACAGACCCCTCAAATTGGGGATGCGGTCAATCTGGTGTAAGCTCGACAGGCCCGATGCGGCGCCCAATCGCGCCAACTTGACGCCCAAGCGTCAAATTTCCTATTTGAGCGGGCAGTCCAGTCTCAGGTGGACCTATTCCCTGAGCGCATACCCCTCGAAGGGCAACAACACAATGACTTCACCGAACCGTAAGGCTCGGTGGTCCGCTGACAAGCGCGCCACCAAGGGCCTCAATCCTCAGCGTCGTGGCGTCGGCCGCACCGACCGTCGCGATGATTCCGCACCTCTGAACCGCAAGCAGCGCCGCGCGCTCCAGTTCGCAGACCGCGAACCGGGTTCCGAGAACCACGAGAGCCAGGGCATCGACGAGACCCGTCGCGACACCCGTCCCGCCACCTCGCGTCCCGCCGGCAACTGGGGCGACCGTCCCCGTCGCGATGACCGTGACGACAGTCGCCCCCGTTTCGAGCGCGACGACCGTCGTCGGGACGACCGTGGTTCTGAGCGCGACGATCGCCGTCCCTCATTCCAGCGCGATGACCGTCCCCGTCGCGACGACCGTGACGACCGCGGCCCCCGCTTTGACCGTGACGACCGTCGCCCCCGCTTCGAGCGCGACGATCGCCGTCCGTCGTTCCAGCGCGATGACCGTCCCCGTCGTGACGATCGCGACGACCGCGGCCGCAATGACCGGTTCGACCGCGACGACCGTCGCCCCCGCTTCGACCGTGACGACCGCAACGGTGCCGGCCCCGAGCGCCGCGAGCGCCGCAGCGACTCGTGGGGCGAGCGTCCGGCCCGCAAGCCGTTCGAGCAGCGCCACACGCACGAGCCGCGCGGTCACGAGGATCGTCGCCGTCCGTTCGACCGCGATCGCCGCAACGGTTTCGACCGTCCGGAGCGCCCCAGCCTTGAAGAGTTCGAGGCCGAGGCGGATCAGATGAGCTGGGAGGCCACCACGGCCGAGGGTGTGCAGGGCGAGATCTCGTCCGGCTTCCTCGAGTTGGGTGTGCACGAGCAGCTCGTCCGCGTGCTGGCCGCGCAGGGCATCACCGAGCCGTTCCCGATCCAGCAGGCGACCATCGCCGACGCGATCGCGGGCCGCGACGTGCTCGGCCGTGGCCGTACCGGCTCCGGCAAGACGCTCGCCTTCGGCCTGCCGATGCTGAGCCGCCTCGCCGCCGGTACCCCCGTCGGTTCCCCGCGCGCCATCATCCTGACGCCCACGCGTGAACTCGCGCTGCAGATCGCCGACGTCCTGTCGCCCCTGGCCTCCAAGGTCGGCATCGACCTCACGCTGATCACCGGTGGCATGAGCTACGCGCCGCAGCTGAAGGCCTTCGCCCGCGGCGTCGACGTCGTCGTGGCCACCCCCGGCCGCCTCATCGACCTCATCGAGCAGGGCGCCGCAGACCTCAGCCAGGTCCAGGTCACCGTCCTCGACGAGGCAGACCACATGGCGGACATGGGCTTCCTCACCGAGGTCCGCACCATCCTCGACGCCACCCCGGAAGGCGGCCAGCGTCTGCTGTTCTCCGCCACCCTGGACAACGCCGTCGGTTCGCTGGTGCGCAAGTACCTGTCCAACCCGGTCACCCACGAGGTGGACTCCGAGAAGGCGTCGGTCAGCACCATGGTGCACCGCCCCATGCTGGTTCGCCCGCACCACAAGAACCAGGTCACCGCGGAGATCGCCAACCGTGACGGCCGCACCGTGCTGTTCGCCCGTACCCAGATGGGCACGGACCGTATCGCCGCCCAGCTCCGCGACGCGGGTGTCATGGCCGGCTCGCTGCACGGCGGTCTCACCCAGGGCGCCCGCGCCCGCATCCTGGCGGCGTTCCGGGAAGGCCTCGTGCCGGTCCTGGTCGCCACCGATGTCGCGGCCCGTGGCATCCACGTCGACGATGTGTCGCTCGTGCTGCAGGTGGATCCGCCGCACGACTCGAAGGACTACCTCCACCGCGCCGGGCGTACCGCCCGCGCCGGTAACGAGGGCGTCGTCGCGACGATCGTGCTGCCCCACCAGCGCAAGGTGGCCCAGCGTCTGCTGAGCCAGGCCGGCGTGCAGGCCGAGGGTCTCACCGTGGAGCCGGGTTCGCCCGAACTCCGCGAGGCCACCGGCGCCCGCCCCGTCAGCGGTGTGGCGATCCAGGAATCCGATTACCTGGCGCTCATCGCACCGAAGCAGCAGCCGCGTCGTCGTCCCGACGGCCCGCGTGGCGGTGGC
The DNA here is from genome assembly GCF_054552775.1 of Tessaracoccus zhenghani. NCBI lineage: Bacteria > Bacillati > Actinomycetota > Actinomycetes > Propionibacteriales > Propionibacteriaceae > Tessaracoccus > Tessaracoccus zhenghani. The sequence goes on from NZ_CM137275.1 coordinate 3,145,600, forward strand.
CGCGGTGGATACCGCAGCGGAGGCCGTAGCCGCAACCGTTGGTGAGGCGTACTATTTCCCCGCTATGACATCTGATCTCGAAGTGCGGGTGGCCGAACCGGCCGACGCCGCCGAACTGCTGCAGGTCATCCGCGCAGCATTCTCGGCCCGCCGCCCGGTGGACCCACCCGCAGAGGCCCTCACAGACGCCGTAGCCGACATCGAGCATGCGCTCACCGTCGGCTCCGGCGTCGTGCTGGTGAATGAGGGTCACCTTGTCGCCGGCCTGCTCATCGAGCTCGACGGCGACGTGGCGACGTTGCGCCGGGTCTCCGTGCTGCCCGCATGGGGCGGCAAGGGGCTGGCGCGCATGCTGGTGCAGAGCGCCCTGACGCTCGCCGTCGATCTGGGCGCCCGTCGCGTCGAACTCGTGGCGCGCCAGGAGTTCCCGGAGATCGTCCAGTGGTGGCGGGACCATGGCTTCGAGGTGCTGGGGGGCGTGCCCAACGGCCACACGATGGGCCGGGAACTGCCCGTGATCATCGACGTGCCCACAGCAGAAGACATGCGCTGGCTCGGCCGCAGGCTTGCGGGGCTGCTGCGCAAGGGCGACGTCATCGTCGCCACGGGCGACCTCGGCGCCGGCAAGACGACGCTCACGCAGGGCATCGGAGAGGGCCTGGGCGTCACCGGCCCGATCATCTCTCCCACTTTCGTGATCTCGCGCGTCCATCCGCATCCAGGTGAGGGCCCGGCCCTGGTGCATGTCGATGCGTACCGGCTGGGGGGTTCCGCGGAGCTCGCCGACATCGACCTCGACGCGTCGCTCTCCGAGGCCGTCACCATCGTCGAATGGGGCTCGGGCCTGGCCGAATGGCTGGCCGATTCCCGCCTCGAGATCGACATCGAGCGCGGTCTCACCTCGGACCAGCGCACCGTTCACCTCACCGGCATCGGCCCGCGCTGGGCCGGGGCCCTGGAACCGCTCAGGGAGCAGCTATGACCTGGACCGTGGGAATCGACACGAGCCACGTGGTGGCCGTGGGCATCGCCCGCGACGGTGAACCCGTCGCGAGGGTGATCGTCGACGACACCCGTGCCCATGCCGAGGCCCTCATGCCGTCGGTGCTGGAGGTCTGTGCGCAGGCCGGCATCGCGCTGACCGAAGTGGACGAGTTCGCCGTCGGGATGGGTCCCGGGCCCTTCACGGGGCTCCGGGTGGGCATCGCCACCGCCTGGACCCTGGCCCTGGCCGGCAACAAGCCGGTGCACGGGGTGTGTTCGCTCGATGTCGTCGCACGTCAGTGGGTTGAAACCGCGGACCGCTCGCCGGCCGTTGACGGCCGCCTCGGGGGAGGCTTCATCGTCGCCGCCGACGCCCGGCGCAAGGAGTTGTACTGGGCCACCTACGACGCGGACGGCACCCGCATCGGGGACCCCCAGGTGTGCGCCCCCACGGAACTTCCCGCACTGCCGGTGGCGGGCGCGGTCCCCGTGGAGTACCACGAGTTCCTCGACATCCAGGGCCCGCAGGCGCTGGACCCGGCCGTCCTCGCGGCGCGCTGGGCCACCCTTGCCCCTGCCGGGGACGAGCCCTACTACCTGCGCCCGGCCGACGCGACGGTGCCGGGCAAGCCCAAGTCTGCGCTTCCGCGCCTGCGAGCGCGCCGATGAACGTCGACATCGCCACGCTCGACGACCTCCCCGCCATCCTTGGGCTCGAAGACCACTTCGAGCGACGCGTCTGGTCCGAACGGTCCTGGCACGACGAACTCGTCGGCCTCGGACGGCTCGTGCTGATCGCCCGGAAGACGGCGGGCAACGTCATCGGGGTCGCCTGTTTCCAGCACGTGGACGAGGTGGTCGATCTGCACCGCATCGTGGTGGCACCGGAAGAGCGGCGGCTCGGCTTCGCCCGCGTCATGCTCGTCGCCGGCCTGCAGTGGGCCATCGCCCAGGGCGCCAGCCGCATGCTGCTGGAGGTCGACCACACCAACGTGCCGGCCATCGCCCTGTACCGCGGCTACGGGTTCCGGCAGGTGGCCGTCCGCCGCGGATACTACGCGCCGGACCGCGACGCGCTCGTCCTGGAGCGGCAACTGGAAGGCGTCGACGCGGATTCCGTCGGCATGTGGGACATGGAGGCACTCGATGACTGAACCCCTCGACGACGCTCAGGGCCCGCTGGTGCTGGGCCTCGAGTCGTCCTGTGACGAGACCGGCGTCGGCATCGTCCGCGGCCGCACGCTGCTGGCCAACGAGGTCGCCAGCTCGGTGGACCTGCACGTCCGCTTCGGCGGCGTCGTCCCCGAGGTCGCGAGCCGCGCGCACCTGTCGGCGCTGATCCCCACCATCGAGCGCGCCGCCGAGAAGGCGGGGATCAAGCTCGCCGACGTCGACGCCATCGCCGTCACCGCAGGCCCGGGCCTGATGGGCGCCCTGGTCGTCGGGCTGGCGTCCGCCAAGGCGCTCGCCGCCTACCTCGGCAAGCCGCTCTACGGCGTCAACCACCTCGTCGGCCACGTCGCCGTCGACCTGTTGGACCACGGACAGCTGCCCACGCCCGCCGTCGCGCTGCTGGTCTCCGGCGGCCACACGTCGCTGCTGCATGTCGAGGACATCGCCACGAAGATCACGGAGATCGGCGCCACCATCGACGACGCGGCCGGTGAGGCCTACGACAAGGTGGCCCGCATCCTCGGGCTGTCCTATCCGGGCGGCCCTGTCATCGACAAACTCGCGCAGGAGGGTGACCCCACGGCCATCCGCTTCCCGCGCGGCCTCACGGCGCGGCACGACCTCGAGAAGCACCGCTACGACTTCTCGTTCTCCGGCCTCAAGACAGCGGTCGCCCGCTGGGTGGAGCAGCGGCGCCTCGACGGTGGGGAGATCCCCGTCGCAGACGTCGCCGCCTCGTTCCAGGAGGCGGTGTGCGACGTGCTCACGGCCAAGGCGGTCGCCGCGGCGCAGGAGTACGGCGTGGACACCATCCTGCTGGGCGGGGGAGTGGCGGCCAACTCGCGCCTGCGCACGCTGCTCGAGGAGCGCGCCAACGCCGTCGGCATCGAACTGCGTCGGCCCAGGCCGGCCCTCTGCACCGACAACGGCGCGATGATCGCGGCCGTGGCCAGCGAGGTCATCCGGGCGGGCATCGCACCGTCCGGGCTGGACATCTCGGCCCACTCCGGCCTCCCCGTCGGGACCATCTCCGTCTGAGAATCGGATGTGCTCGTTCAAATAGGGCCGCGGTAGCACGGCGGGGTCAAAGACACAACAAGGTAACGATCTGGTGTCAAAGAACCTGTGATTCTTCCACGACGCACTTAATTGTCGATAAGGTCGCCAACACTAAGTTGGGCCCACTGCGTGGGGCCCACGAGTGTCGTCCTACGACAAGGAGAATCAATGAAGTTCAGGCGAACATCCGCCTCGCTGGCAGTGATGCTCAGCGGCGCGCTGCTGCTGAGCGCTTGCACCAGCCCCGACGAGACCGAAACCCCGCCGGCCGGCGAAACCACCGCGGCCACGGGTTCGGAAAGCCCCGGTACTGAAGACACCGCCAGCGCCGATCCCTCGGCGTCCACGGACCCCTCGGCGTCCGAGGGTGAGAACCCCGCGGCCTGCCTGCAGGACGTCGGCATCACCGAAACCCAGGACGGCGAGGTCCGCTACACCGCAGGCCCCGGCGACTGGAGCGGTTACAACTCCATCACCTACAAGACGTACTCGACGTACAACTCGGCCGTTGCCGCACACATGTTCTCGAGCTTCATCTACTTCGGCACCGATGGCACCATCTGTGACAACAAGGACTTCGGCTCGTACGAGGTGCTGTCCGAGGATCCGCTGGAGATCGAGTACACGATCAACGATGACGCGGTGTGGTCTGACGGCACCCCGGTCACCATCAACGACTACCTGATGGACTGGGCAGCCCAGAACCCCGAGTTCCTCGTCCCCGGCTACGCCAGCGGCGAGAACCCCGAGGCTCCGGTCGTGTTCGAGCACGTCTCCAGCTCCTTCGCCCAGTACGTGCCGGAGGGCCCGCAGGGCGAGGTCGGTTCGAAGACCTTCACGGTCAAGTACACCAACCCCTACCCCGACTACAAGCTGACCGTGGGCTCGGCGCTGCCGGCGCACGTCATCGCTGAGAAGTCCGGCCTCACGCCCGAGGCACTGGCCCAGGCCGTGCTCGACCGCGATGCCGAGACGGTGAAGAAGGCCGCTGAGTTCTGGAACACCGGCTGGATGTACAACCCGGGCGAACTCCCGGCAGACCTGGCTGACGTCCCCTCCTCCGGCCCGTACAAGCTGAAGGAAGGCGGCTGGACCGCTGGTCAGTCGCTGACGCTCGAGGCGAACGAAGAGTACTTCGGTACCCCCGCCGCCACGAAGAACCTCATCTTCCGCTTCATCGACGACGCCCAGCAGGTGCAGTCGCTGCAGAACGGTGACGTTCAGGTCATCCAGCCCCAGGGCACCGTCGATCTCGTCGGCCAGCTCGACGCCATCGGCGACGCCGTCAAGGTGGACAAGTTCTCCTCCCTGACGTGGGAGCACCTCGACTTCAACTTCCGCGACACCAGCGCCTTCGCTGATGCCAACGGTGGTCTCGAGCTGCGCCAGGCCTTCGCCTACTGCGTCCCGCGTCAGCAGATCGTCGACCAGCTGATCAAGCCGATCAGCCCCGACACCGTTCTCATGAACGCCCGCGAGGTCTTCCCCTTCCAGGACGAGTACCAGGGTGTCGTTGACGCTGCCTACGGTGGCGAGTACGACACCGTCGACATCGAGAAGTCCAAGGAACTCCTGGCGGCTTCCGGCGTCACCGCTCCGGTGGACGTGCGGATCGGCTACCGCGCCGGTAACCAGCGCCGTACCGACACCGTCGCCGCCATCAAGGCCTCCTGTGACCAGGCCGGCTTCAACATCATCGACACCAACGCGGCTGACTTCTTCGACGTCGCGCTGCCCAACGGTGACTACGAAGTCGCTCTGTTCGCGTGGGCCGGTTCCGGCCAGATCACCTCGGGCGAGAACATCTACGCCACGGGCAAGGGCCAGAACTACGGCGAGTACAGCAACGAGGACGTCGACGCCGCATGGGCCGAGCTGACCAAGACGCTGGACCGCGAAGAGCAGCTCGCTGCCATCGAGAAGATCGAGACGGCTCTCTGGGACACGCTGTACGGCATCCCGCTGTACGCCCACCCCGGCATCGCTGCCTACGACGCAGGGCTGCAGAACGTTCGCGCTACCTCGACGCAGGACCAGGTTTCCTGGAACGCGCCGCAGTGGCTGAACAGCTGACCTCCTGAGGTCAGTGCCTAGCCGCTGAAACCGAATAGGGGGCAGGTGACTTCCCGAGTCACCTGCCCCCCTTTCGTTGCCAACCATTCCATGTGGCGTAGACTCAGCCAGCGCCAGAGTTGGACAAGCGCGAGTTCAGCTCGAAAAACCTGTAAGGAACGCATACCTGTGATCAGATACATCGCCAAGCGCTTGGGGATCTCCGTCCTCGTTCTGCTGCTCGGCTCGCTGTTGCTGTTCGTGTTGACGATCAACTCCGGCGACCCGCTCGAAGACCTACGTGAATCCAACGCCCCCAACCGCGCAAACCTCATCGCGCAGCGCATCAACTACATGGGGTTGGACCAGCCCTGGTACGAGCGCTACTGGGACTGGCTTTCGGGAGCGTCCAAGTGTCTCGTGGGCCAGTGCGACCTCGGGCTGGACCGCAAGGGCCAGTCGGTCAATGCCATGGTCGTCACGGCGGCAGGCTCGACGCTGCGCCTCGTCGTCTTCGCCACCATCCTCGCCATCATCATCGGTGTGACGCTGGGTATCGTGACCGCCATCCGGCAGTACTCGGGCTTCGACTACGCCGTCACCTTCATGGCCTTTGTGTTCTTCTCCCTGCCGGTCTTCTGGTTCGCCGTGCTGCTCAAGCATTACGCCGCAATCGAGTTCAACAACTGGATAAAAGAGGCCAGCTTCAGTCCACAGTCAATAGTGATCATCGCGGCGTTACTGGCATTTGTTCTGATGGCCGCCATCGGCGGTGAATGGAAGCGTCGGCTCATTAACTTCGCTGTCGCCTTCGTCGTCTTCGCGGGCGCACTGTTCTACTTCGACGCCGTCACCTGGTTTCGCCGGCCCTCGATCGGCCTGCCCATCTTCGCCATCGTCGCGCTGGCGCTGGCCGCCCTGATCGTGGGCATGACCTCCGGTTTCGCGAACAAGAACGTCCGCAACGCCGTGGCCACCACCGCAGTGGCGGGCATCATCGGCTACGCGCTGATGCGCGGCACCCTCATGACCAACCCCTCCTGGCTGCTGTTGGCGCTGTGCTTCCTCGGTGCTGTGGCCATCGCACTGATCAGCGGCTGGTTCTGGGGAGGCTTCTCCCGCAAGCAGGCGATGATCTCCTCCTTCATCTGGTCCCTGATCGCCACGCTGGTGGCGGCCGGAGACCTGTTGCTGAGCAACTGGTCAAAGTACCTCAAGGAGATCCCGCGGCCCGTGCCCACCATCGGCTCGGAGACCCCCAACTACGATTCGACGTTCTGGAACCACGCCATCGACTCTCTGACGCACATCGCGCTGCCGACGGTGGTGCTGACGCTGATCTCGATCGCGGCCTACACCCGGTACACCCGCGCGTCGATGCTGGACGTGCTCAACCAGGACTACATCCGCACCGCCCGTTCCAAGGGCATCTCGGAGCGCAAGGTGATCACCCGCCACGCGTTCCGCAACTCGCTGATCCCGCTCGCCACGATCGTCGCGTTCGACTTCGCCGGCCTGATCGGCGGCGCGGTCATCACCGAGACGGTGTTCGGCTGGCAGGGTATGGGCCAGTTGTTCAACGTCGGTCTCAACCAGGTTGACCCGGCACCCGTCATGGCCTTCTTCCTGGTCACCGGCACGGCAGCCGTGCTGATGAACATGCTGGCGGACATTGCCTATGCCTTCCTCGACCCGCGGATCGCGCGCTAAGGAGATTGACGAATCATGACTCAGGATCCGAACCGCACCCCTCTGCAAATTGAGGGCGACGCCTTCTCCATCGAGGACGACGTCGAAACCAGCAACACGAAGTCGTACTCGCAGGGCCAGCTGGTCCGCAGGCGCTTCTTCCGGCACAAGGGCGCCATGGTCGCCCTGACCGTCCTGATCCTCCTCATCCTGTTGGCGTTCACGTCCATCGGCGTGGGACCCCTGCCCGGATGGTGGGACAAGGACTTCATCAACGCCTACCCGCCGGTCAACAGCGGGCAGCCGACACTGCAGTTGTGGCCCTTCCAGATCGGTGAGCACCCGTTCGGGCAGAACACCATCGGCAAGGACTACTTCGCTCTGGTCATGAAGGGCGCCCAGCAGTCGCTGTTCATCGCCTTCATGGTGGGCCTGCTGGCCACCTTCATCGGCACCAGCATCGGCGCCATCGCCGGCTACTACCGCGGCATCGCCGAAAGCCTGCTCATGCGCGTCACCGACCTGTTCATCATCATCCCCACCCTGGTGCTCGCCGCAGTGCTGGGCCGGATGGCCGGATCGAGCATCCCCCTGCTGGCACTGGTGCTGGGACTGGTCTCCTGGACCGGCCTCGCGCGCCTGGTGCGCGGTGAGGTGCTGTCGCTGCGCGAGCGCGAGTTCGTGGCGGCCGCCCGCGCCGTCGGCACGTCTGCGCCGCGCATCATCGTGCGCCACATCCTCCCCAACGCGCTGGGCACCATCGTCGTCAACGCAACCCTGCTCATCTCGTCGGCGATCCTGCTGGAGACGGCGCTGTCGTTCCTCGGGTTCGGCGTCAAGGCGCCCAACACCTCGCTCGGTCTGCTGGTCAGCGAGTTCCAGAATGCCCTGACCACCCGGCCGTGGCTGTTCTGGTGGCCCGGCATCTTCATCCTCATCATCGCGCTGTGCGTCAACTTCATCGGTGACGGCCTGCGCGATGCCTTCGATCCCCGCCAGCAGATGGACTGATCATGACGACAACTGACAACCAGTACACCGGCCCGCGGTTCACCGGCGAGAATCCGGTGCTGAAGTTCGACGAACTCGACGTGCGGTTCCGCACCGAGTTCGGCACCGTCCACGCCGTCAAGGGCCTCACCCTCTCGGTGGAGCCCGGCGAAGTGATGGCGCTGGTCGGCGAGTCCGGCTCCGGCAAGTCCGTCTCCGCCACGACTGCGCTCGGCCTGCTGCCGAAGACCGCCCGCATCCAGGGGGAGACCCGCGTCGGCGACAAGACCATCAACCACCTCAGCCCCCGCGAGCTGCGCAAGGTGCGCGGCAAGAGCGTCGCGATGGTGTTCCAGGAGCCCATGACGGCGCTCAACCCCGTCATCAAGATCGGTGACCAGCTCATCGAGTCGATGGAGGTGCACGGTGTCGCCTACGGGCGCCAGGCGTGGAACCGGGCCATCGACCTGCTCAAGGCCGTCGGCATCCCCGGCGCCGAGCGGCGCGTGAACCAGTTCCCCCATGAACTCTCAGGCGGTATGCGCCAGCGCGTCGTGATCGCCATGGCGCTGGCCTGTGACCCCGAGGTCATCGTCGCCGACGAACCCACCACAGCCCTCGACGTGACGGTGCAGGCCGAGATCCTCGACCTGCTGCGCTCGCTGAAGGACAAGCTCAACACCGGCATCCTGCTGATCACGCACAACATGGGCGTCGTGGCGGACATGGCCGACAACGTGGCCGTGATGTTCAAGGGCAACATCGTGGAGCGGGGCCCCGTCGAGCAGGTGCTCCTCAACCCGCAACACCCGTACACCAAGAAGCTGCTGGCCGCCGTGCCGCACCTGGGCGACGGCCCCGGCCAGTTCGGCGAGGCGCCCAACCCGGTCGCGGAGGAGGCTGAGGCGGCCCTCGACGTGCGCAACCTCGTCGTCGAGTACCACCGCGCGGGCAAGAAGCCGTTCCGCGCCGTCGACGACGTGTCGTTCGACGTGCGCCGCGGCGAGATCGTCGGGCTGGTGGGCGAATCCGGCTCTGGTAAGTCGACGATCGGCCGGGCGCTGCTGGGGCTCATCCCGTCCCATTCGGGCGAGGTGCAGGTGCTGGGCGAGGACCTCCTCTCCCTGCACGGCAAGGAACTGCGCCGGCTCCGTAAGCGGATCGGCGTCATCTTCCAGGACCCGGCCGCTTCCCTCAATCCCCGGTTCCCCGTCGGCGATGTGATCTCCGAGCCGCTCGAGGTGCACAAGGTGGGCGACCGCAAGTCGCGCGAGAACCGCGTGCACGAGCTGCTCGAGGCCGTCCAGCTGCCGCGCTCCGCGTTCAACCGCTACCCGCACGAGCTCTCCGGCGGTCAGCGCCAACGCGTGTCGATCGCCCGCGCCCTGGCCCTGAACCCGGACCTCCTGATCGCGGACGAGCCCACCTCGGCGCTGGACGTGTCGGTGCAGGCCTCGGTGCTGGCGATGTTCACCACGCTGCAGAAGGAATTCGGCTTCGCGTGTCTGTTCATCTCGCACGACCTCGCCGTCATCGACTCGCTGGCGCACCGCGTCGTCGTGATGCAGTACGGCAAGATCGTCGAGGCCGGGAGCCGCGAGCAGGTGCTGCTGAACCCGCGGGAGGAGTACACCAAGCGACTCCTCGCCGCCGCGCCCGTTCCGGACCCCATCGAACAGCGCGAGCGTCGCGCCGCCCGCCACGCGTTGCTGAAGGAACTCGGCGACGAGATCGTGGAGTTCGACGCCCGGGAACTCGACTTCGAGAAGTGACGCGCACGGCCGCACTCGACGCGGCGATGCACGAAGCCGATCCCTCGTCGCTGAAGGCGGGGGAGCGGCTTCGTGCTCGTTTCACGGCCGACGAGGTCGCCTGGGCGCTCACCCAGGCGGCGCTGCGGCGTAAGGGCGTGTCGAAGTTCTCCCGGGCGTCGGAGATGTTGTTCACTCCGACCGGGCTGGAGCAGGCCTCCCGCGAACCAGTTGCGCGCTGGAGGGCCGAGCGCTTCGTGGCAGCGGGCGTCACGGAGGTGTGGGACCTGGGCTGCGGAATTGGCGCGGACGCGATGGCGTTCGCGGCCGCGGGTCTGCGCGTCGTCGCCGTGGAACTGGACCCCGAGACAGCGGCCGTGGCCCGGCACAACCTCGATCTGGTGGGCGGCGGCGAGGTCATCGTCGCAGCCGCTGAGGACGTCGACGTGCCTGCGGGGGCCGCCGTGTTCCTCGACCCTGCCCGGCGAACCGCGCGGGGCCGAACCTGGAATGTCGCCGATTTCACGCCGTCGTGGGACTTCGTGCTCGCGCACCTGGCGGGGGAGCGGTTCGCCTGCGTGAAGCTCGGCCCGGGAGTGCCCAAGGAACTGATCCCGGGCGACGTGCAGCCCTGTTTCGTGAGCCACCGCAGTGACGTCGTGGAGGCATCGCTGTGGAATGGCTTCCCGAGGGAACCGCGTGCGGTGGTGCTGACGTCGCGGGACGTGCATGAACTGGGCCCACAGGCCCGGCGTGACCTGCGGGTGCGGCCCGTCGGCCGGTACCTCATCGAGCCCGACGGCGCGGTGATCCGTGCCGGGCTGATGGACGCCATCGAACCTGCCCTCGACCTCTGGCTGCTCGATCCGCACCTCGCGTACCTGTCTTCTGACCAAGCTGTGGAGTCGCCGTTCGCCACGTGTTTCGAGGTGGTTCAAGTGCTCGACTACGACCTCAAGCGGCTGCGTGCCTGGGTTCGTGACCACGCCGTGGGCACGCTGGAGATCAAGAAGCGCGGCATTGAAGTGGACCCGGCGGTGCTGCGGAAACAGCTGAAGCCGAAGGGGCCCAATCAGGCGACCCTCATCCTCTCGCGCACGAGCGAGGGCACCCGCGCGTTGGTCTGTAGGAGAACCTAGCCATGCCCTTCGCCCCAGAGTTGACCACGCTCGGCTACGTCACCTCGCCCGATCGCACGCAGGTGCTGCTCTGCCACCGGGTGGCCAGGTCGCACGACGAGCAACTGGGCAAGTACAACGGCCTGGGCGGCAAGGTGGAGCGCGGCGAGGACGTCGCAGAGGCGATGCGCCGCGAGTTGCGGGAAGAGGCCAACATCGAGGTCACGGAGATGGAACTGCGCGGCACGGTGGCGTGGCCGGGCTTCAACGGCCGCGACGTGTTCGGCTTCGTGTTCCTCATCACCGGTTTCACCGGAAGCATCCCGGACAGCAACGTCGAGGGTGACCTGGGCTGGCATGACGTGGCCACCATGATGGAGCTGCCCATGTGGGACGGCGACCGCCATTTCCTCCCGCTCGTCTTCGACGACGGGCCCCAGTTCCACGGTGTCATCCCCTACGACGGTGGGCACAGCGTCGGCTGGAAGGTGTCGCGCGGCGCCCGTTGAGCGCCTAAGCTCACCGCCATGGGCAAACTCGGTGACCAGCAGGTGACGGACGACGACGTCCGCGAGGCCAACCGTGCGAACTGGGACGAGCGGGCCACGCTCCACGAGGCGGGGTCCTACGAGGTGTCTCGCTACGCCGAAGACCCTGAGCAGATCTCCAGCGTGGTGGCCGACGACCGGGCACCCCTGGCCCGGGCCCTCGGCCGTGACCCGCTGGCCGCCAGACCGCTCGAAGGCCTCGACCTGCTGCACCTCCAGTGCCACATCGGCACGGACACCCTGTCGCTGGCCCGGCTGGGCGCGCGCGTCACGGGCGCAGATTTCTCACCGGCCAGCCTCGAGGCGGCGCGTCGGCTCTTCGCCGCCTCCGGCACTCCGGGCACCTTCGTCGAGACCGATGTGCAGCACGCCGGCGACAACGTGCCGGGCAGCTTCGACGTCATCTACACCTCCATCGGCACCGTGACCTGGTTCCGCGACCTCGATGCCTGGGCGGCCGGCATCGCCAAGCTCCTGCGGCCCGGCGGCACGTTCTACATCCGCGACGGGCACCCCGTCATGTTCTCCCTGGACGACGAACGCACCGACGGCGAACTCGTCGTCCGGTACCGCGGCATGGCCGACGGCACCTCCGAGGTGTGGGACGACGAGGAGACTTACGGCAGCGACGACAAGCTCACCAACGTGCGCACCTATGACTGGCCGCATTCCCTCTCGGAGATCGTCAGCGCCCTCATCGGGGCCGGGCTGACCATCACGGGGATGGACGAGGGACAGACCCTCCCCTGGGACGCGTTGCCGCAGATGACGTTGACCGCGGACGGTGGCTCGTATGAACTGCCCGAACACCAGCGGTTCCTGGTGCCGTTGACGTACACCATCACGGCCCGCAGGTAGCCCCGGGCTCAGCGCGCGAGTCTGCGCCCCTGCAGCACCGCTGACAGGAACACCACGAAGATGCCTGCCACCGGGACGATCAGGAGACCCATCCGCAGCGAGACGTTGTCCGCCACCGCGCCCACGATGGGCGGCGACACCAGGAAGCCCACGCGCAGCAGCCACGAGACGATCGTGAGCCCGGTGCCCGCGCGGAGGCCCGGCAGGTTGTCTCCGGCGTGCATGGCGGCGGGCACGAACGTGGCGCAGCCGAAGCCGGCCGCGGCGAAGCCCAGCACCGTGCCGGGCACGCTCGGCCAGGCGAGGGCGAGGCCCATGCCCACGGCGATCAGCAAACCTCCGAAGCGGGCGACGGCGCGCTCACCCCAGTGGTCGACCATGCGGTCGCCCAGGATCCGGCCCACGAACTGGGCACCCACCAATGACACGAAACCGAAGGCGGCGAGAGCGGCCGGGGCGCCCAGCGTCTGGAGGTAGAGGGTGGCCCACGAGTTGCCGAGATCCTCCACGACGCTGCCGGAGATCGAGATCAGCGAAAGGGCGCCCAGCAGCGCGATGATGCGCGGGCTGATGCCGCGTCGGCCCTTGTCGGCGACCTCGTGGGGGTCGGCGACGGCGCGCTCGTCACCGTCGTGACCGGGCAGGGCGTTGCGCTGCGCCACGACGGCGACGACGGTGAAGAGCACCGCGGAGATGCTCAGGTGCACCGCGAGCGGGAGCCGCAGCGCGATCGCGGCCGCGGCCATCAGCCCGCCCGCCACGGCACCCATGGACCAGAAGGCGTGGAACGAGTTGATGATCGACGAGCCGTAGCGCCGCTGCACGCGCAGCCCGTGCGCGTTCTGGGCCACGTCGATGATGGCGTCAGCGGCGCCGACGGCGAACAGGGCCCCGGCGAACAGCGCCAGCGACGGCGACACCCCGGCCGCCAGCACGAAGAGGCTCGCGAGCATGGTGCCGTAGGTCGCCACGCGGGCGGAGGTGAAGCGTCGGATGAACCAGGCAGCCGTCAACCCCGCCACGATGGCGCCCACCGGCATGGCGGCCACCGCGAAGCCGTAGACAGTGTTGCCCAGGCCCAACGCCGCCTTGATCTCGGGGTAGCGGGGCAGCACATTGGCCACGATCGCGCCGTTGGTGAAGAACATGGCGTTGACCGCGAAGCGTGCTTTCCGGTCCACCTGCGGGATCGTTCGGACGGTTGTCATGCGCCCGATGGTAGCGAGCACTCGGAGTGCACGGTTGCTCAGGCGTTGGCAGCGACCTGGGTTCCGGCGCCCCGACGACGTACCGACGTCTGGGGGAGGGCTGCCGCGAGCCGCTCCTCGGAGCCGTGGACGGTGTAGCCGCCGTCGGCGAGCATCTGGAGGTCGGCCTTGCCGGCCTGGCCCTCGGAGGTGAGGTAGTCGCCGAGGAACAGCGAGTTGCAGATCTCCATGCTGAGCGGCTGGAGCGAGCGCAGGTGCTGCTCGCGCCCGGCGGAGACGCGCACGTCGGCCGCCCCGTGCACGAAGCGGATCATGGCGAGGATGCGCAGGCACTGGTGCGGGGTGAGCTCGTGGTGGCCCTGCAGCGGGGTGCCGTCGAACGGCATGAGGAAGTTCACCGGCACGGAATCCGCGCCGATCTCCTTGAGTTGGAACGTCACCTCGACGAGCTGCTCGTCGGTCTCACCCATGCCGGCGATGAGGCCGGAGCAGGCGGAGAGGCCGTGCTCGCGGGCGTGCTGGACGGTCTGCTTGCGGTCGTCGAAGTCGTGGGTGCTGCAGATGTTGTCGTAGTGGGACTCGGCGGTGTTGAGGTTGTGGTTGTAGGCGTCCGTCCCGACGGCGGCGAGCTTCTCCGCCTGCCCGTCCTTGAGGATGCCCAGGCAGGCGCACACCTCGACGTCGGGGTTCTCGTCCTTGAGGTCTTCGACGATCTTGGACACGCGGTCCACGTCGCGGTTCGACGGGCCGCGGCCTGAGGCGACCAGGCACACGCGGCCGGCCCCGGCCTGGATGCCGGCCTTCGCCGCGGCCAGCGCGTCCTCGTGGGTGAGCCAGGTGTAGCGGAGGATCTCGGCGTCGGAGCCGAGGCGCTGCGAGCAGTAGAAGCAGTCCTCGGGGCACTTACCCGACTTGAGGTTGACGAGGTAGTTGACCTTCGTGGCAACACCGTGGAAATGGCGGCGCACACGCCCGGCCGCGGCGACGAGCTCATAGGTGCGGGCGTCCGGAAGCTGCAGGACGGCCAGGGCCTCGTCGGGGGAGATGGTGCCGTCGGCGATCGCCTTGTCGGTAAGGGAGTACAGATCCACGGGTTCGCTCCTTCGCGTTTGAACACTGTTCAGAAAGGAGCTTAACAGTGTTCAAATCTGCGGTAACCCGGGGATCAGGGCTCACGGGGCACAGCGCAACCACAAAACCTGGCACTCGGCTTGATTGAGTGCTAAAGCCGCGATAGTTTGGGGACTGGCACTCGACACCCTCGGGTGCTAACTGCCTAGGCGGCACCGCGACGACGCCCGGGTCCAACAGAAGAAGACATCTCAGCCGGTTTCGGCCGGAAGACACAAAGGAAGGTGTTTGACGTGGCAACCACGATCAAGCCTCTCGAGGACCGCATTCTGATCCAGCCCCTCGAGGCCACCCAGCAGACCCAGTCGGGCCTCTTCATCCCCGACACCGCCAAGGAAAAGCCCCAGGAGGGCAAGGTCATCGCCACCGGCCCCGGCCGCATCGACGACAAGGGCAACCGCATCCCCCTCGATGTCGCTGAGGGCGACGTCGTCATCTTCTCGAAGTACGGCGGCACCGAGGTCAAGTACGACGGCAACGAATACCTCCTGCTCAACGCGCGGGACATCCTCGCCGTCGTCTCCAAGTAAGGGCTGATTTCACCCATGGCAAAGATTCTCGCTTTCAACGAGGAAGCCCGCCGCGCTCTCGAGCGTGGCGTTGACGCCCTCGCCGACACCGTCAAGGTGACGCTCGGCCCCAAGGGCCGCTACGTCGTCCTGGACCAGAAGTGGGGCGCCCCGACCATCACCAACGACGGCGTCACCGTCGCCAAGGAGGTCGAGCTCGACGATCCTTACGAGGATCTCGGCGCCCAGCTGGCCAAGGAGGTCGCCACCAAGACCAACGACGTCGCAGGTGACGGCACCACCACCGCCACCGTGCTCGCCCAGGCCATGGTCCACGCCGGCCTGCGCGCCGTGACCGCCGGCATCAACCCCGTCGGCCTCAAGCGCGGCATCGACAAGGCCGTTGAGGCCGTCGTCGAGCGCCTGCGTGAGAACGCCCGCGTGGTCGACACCACCGCCGACATGGCGTCGGTCGCCACCATCTCCTCGCGTGACGAGCAGATCGGCGAGCTCATCGCCGAGGCGTTCGACAAGGTCGGCAAGGACGGCGTCATCACCGTCGACGAGTCGCAGACCTTCGGCACCGAGCTGGAGTTCACCGAGGGCATGCAGTTCGACAAGGGCTACCTGTCGCCGTACATGGTCACTGACACGGACCGCATGGAAGCCGTGCTGGATGATCCGTACATCCTGATCAACAGCGGCAAGATCTCGTCGATGAACGAGCTGCTCCCGCTGCTGGAGAAGGTCATCGCCGCCAAGGGCACGCTGTTCATCGTGGCTGAGGACGTCGACGGCGAAGCGCTCTCGACCCTCGTGGTCAACAAGATCCGCGGCACCTTCACCTCCGTGGCCGTCAAGGCCCCGGCCTTCGGTGACCGCCGCAAGGCCATGCTCGAAGACATCGCCATCCTCACCGGTGGCCAGGTCGTCGCGCCCGAGGTCGGCCTCAAGCTCGACCAGGTTGGCCTCGAGGTGCTCGGCCGCGCCCGCCGCATCGTCGTCACCAAGGACGCCACCACCATCGTCGATGGCGCTGGCGAATCCTCCGAGGTCGACGGCCGCGTGGCCCAGCTGCGCGCCGAGATCGAGCGCACGGATTCCGACTGGGACCGCGAGAAGCTGCAGGAGCGGGTCGCCAAGCTCGCCGGTGGCGTGTGCGTGATCCAGGTCGGCGCCGCCACCGAGGTGGAGCTCAAGGAGAAGAAGCACCGCATCGAGGACGCCGTCTCGGCCACCCGTGCGGCCATCGAGGAGGGCATCGTCGCCGGTGGCGGCTCCGCCCTCATCCACGCCGGCGCGGTGCTCGCTGACGGCCTCGGCCTCGAAGGCGACGAGCTCGCCGGCGTGAACGTCGTGGCCAAGTCGCTCGCCGAGCCGCTGCGCTGGATCGCTGAGAACGGTGGCGAAGCCGGCTACGTCATCACCTCCAAGGTTGCCGAGATGGAGGTCGGTCACGGCTACAACGCCAAGATCGGCGAGTACCAGGATCTCGTTGCCAACGGCGTGATCGACCCGGTCAAGGTCACGCGTTCCGCGCTGGCCAACGCCGCGTCCATCGCGTCGCTGCTGCTCACCACGGAAACCCTCGTCGTCGACAAGCGCGAAGACCAGGACGCCTGATCTGACATCAGTCGCTGCAAGGCCCCGCCCGGTTCGCCCGGGCGGGGCCTTCTGCGATCCCGCTGGTGTTGAGCTGGCCAGCTGCCGGCGCCGCCGATAGCCTGGTCCCCGACCTGGGAGGGTGGCGAAGTGGGCAAGCGGATCACTGTGGTTGGCGCGGTTTCGGTGCGGGACGGACGCATTCTGGCGGCGCGCCGGAGCGACTCCATGTCACTGCCCGGGCTCTGGGAGTTCCCCGGTGGGAAGATCGAGCCCGGCGAGACGCCGCAGGAGACGCTGCGCCGCGAGATCGACGAGGAGCTGGGCTGCACCGTCGAGGTGGGCGACTTCCTCACCCGCACCGAATACCAGTACTCGTTCGGGCTCGTGGACCTGAGCACCTACTGGTGCCGGATCGTCGACGGTGAACCTGAGCCGACTGAGCACTCCGAGCTGCGCTGGGTGGACGCCCATGAGCTGGCCGAGCTGGAGTGGGCACCGGCTGACGTCCCGGCCGCCGAACTGATCTTCGCGGCCCGCGACCGATGGAGCTGACAGCGGGCTTTGGCCGCGACCTGACGTTCGGTTTCGTCGACCGCACGCAGACCTCACCCCGCCTCCACCACCCCCGGCTGATCGTGAACGAAGGCCGCGACACCATGCTGCGGACGATCCGCCACGAGCTGCGCCGCGCCGACAGCTTCGTGTTCTCCGTCGCTTTCGTCACCCCGGGTGCCATCGCCGCGCTGAAACAGGCGCTGCTCGACTTCTCGGGCGCGGGCACGATCATCACCTCGACGTACCTGGGCTTCAACTCGCCGGCCGCCTTTGACGAACTGCTCAACCTGCCGCGCATCGAAGTGCTGCTGCTGGACGGTGCCTCGGAGGGATTCCATGCGAAGGGCTATGTGTTCCGTCAGGAGCACAGCTCGACGGCCATCGTGGGCAGTTCCAACCTCACCGAGTCAGCCCTGCTGCGCAACCACGAATGGAACCTGCGCTTCTCAGCGTTGGCGGACGGTGACATCGTGCACCAACTCGAAGCCGCCGTCGACAGGCAGCGTGCCCGCGCGGTGCCCCTCACCCGCGCCTGGGTAGAGGCCTACCGTAAGACCTGGCGGCCGCCCGCCGCTCCGAGCACCCCGCACCAGGCCCCCGCCGTTGGGGCCGGCGCTGCCGTCATGGTCGTCGCCAACTCCATGCAGGTGGAGGCGCTGGCCGAGATCGATCTGGTGCGGGCCCGGGGGGAGAAGCGCGGCCTCGTCGTGTCCGCCACGGGCACGGGCAAGACGATCCTCGCGGCCCTCGATGTGCGAACGGCCCAACCGCAACGCATGCTGTTCGTGGTGCACCGGGAACAGATCCTGGACAAGGCCATCGCTGAGTTCCGCCGGGTCCTGGGCGCCCCCGCCAGCGACATCGGCAAATTGGCCGGCGGCCGCCGCGAGGTGGATCGCCGCTACGTGTTCGCCACCGTCCAGTCGCTGTCCAACGCCCTGGGTGACATCGCCCCGGATGCCTTCGACTACGTCCTCATCGACGAGGTGCACCGGGCCGGCGCCGACAGCTACCGCCGCATCATCGAGCATCTCACCCCGGCCTTCCTGCTGGGCATGACCGCCACCCCGGAGCGCACCGACGGTTTCAACATCTTCGAGCTGTTCCACTACAACGTGGCCTACGAGATCAGGCTGCAGAAGGCGCTGGAGGCCGACATGCTGGCCCCGTTCCACTACTACGGGGTCACCGACTACGTCACCGGCGACGGTGAGGTCATCGACGACACGACCAGCCTCGCCCGCCTCGTGGACCGCGAACGCGTCGACCACGTGCTCGCCGCAGTGGAGCGCTACGGGCAGGCGGGGATCCCGGTACGCGGCCTCATCTTCTGCTCCCGCAACGAGGAGGCCAGGCAGCTGTCCCAGGTCCTCAACGGGCGCACCCTGCGAGGCCGCAGACTGCGCACGATGTCCCTGTCCGGCATGGACTCGGTGCGGGCCAGAGAGGACGCGGTCGCACGGTTGGAACGGGGCGACCTCGACTACCTCCTCACCGTCGACATCTTCAACGAGGGCATCGACATCCCTGCCATCAATCAGGTGGTGATGCTGCGCCAGACCCAGTCGGCCATCGTGTTCACCCAGCAACTGGGGCGTGGCCTGCGCAAGGCTGCAGGCAAGGACTACCTCGTCGTCATCGATCTCATCGGCAATTACGCCAACAACTACCTGGTACCGGTGGCGTTGTTCGGCGACTCCAGCCTGTCGAAGGATTCGGTGCGGCAGAATCTCATCGAGGCCGAGGAGGCCGGCTCCATCGCCGGGCTGTCCAGCGTCAACTTCGACGCCATCGCCCGCGATCAGGTCTTCAAGGCCATCGCCCAGGTCAAGCTTGATTCGATGGTGGCCCTGAAGAAGGCCTACACAGAGATGCGCAACAGGGTCGGGGGAGAGCCGAAGCTCCTGGACTTCGCGCGGTTCGACACTGCGGATCCGGTGGTGCTGGGCACCAAGGAGAAGAACTACTGGCAGCTGTCGGCCAAGTTCGCCAACGTGCAGGGCCCCACGCCCCGCCAGACCAGACTGCTCAACCTGCTCACGGTCGAGCTGCTCAATGGGAAGCGGCCCCACGAACTTGTGGTGCTCCGGGCGCTGCTGGAGGAGGGCCGGCTCACCGGGGCCGACATCGTCGAGCGCTTGCGCGCACGAGACTGCACCAGCACGCCCGAGGTGGTGCGCAGCGCCGTCAGCATGTTGACTCTCGGGTTCTTCCCGGCGAAGACGAAGCCCAGCTACCATCCGCTCGCGGTCGAGAGTGACGGCGGACTGGAACTGAGCCCCGAATTCCGCGACGAATGGGCCAACCCCGATTTCCGGGCGCAGGCCACCGACGTCATCGACACGGGCCTCTTCCTCGCCCGTCACCGGCACGGCTGGGCGCAGACGCTGCGCCCGGGCAGGCGCTACTCGCGCAAGGACGCCTGCCGGCTGCTCAATTTCCGCGGCGACGAGACGGCCACGCTCTACGGCTACAAGGTGGACGAGTTCTCCCGCACCTGCCCCATTTTCGTGACCTACCACAAGGGCGACGAGGTGGAGTCCTCCGTGGCCTACGGCGATGAGTTCCTCGACGAATCCACTTTGCGATGGTTCACCCGCAGCAGGCTGCATCTGGGCAGCCGGGAGGTGCGCCGCATCGTCGAGCACAGCGTGGAACTGCACCTGTTCGTCAAGCGTGACGACGCCGAGGGTCGCGACTTCCTGTATCTCGGCACCGTGAGCCCGCACAATGCGCGGCAGGAGACGATGCCCACGGACGACAGGTTGTCCGTCGTCACGATGCACCTGCGCCTCGACGAGCCGGTGGAACGCGGCCTCTACGACTACCTCACGGCCGGCCCGGCCCCCGCCCAGGCGACAGTGGCAGATCTGGGTTGGCGGGAGGCAGCGCTTGATCTGCCGCTATTCGCTCATCCTGGAACAGCGCAAGCGGACAAGGTAGTGCCATAATCGGGCGATGACCACCAGGCGCGACGACAATCTCGGCCAGACGCAACGCTCCCTGGCCGAGCGTGCGCGCGACGTCATCCGCGACCGCATCACCACCGGCGCCTACCAGCCCGGGTACCGGATCAAGGAGCGCGACCTCTCCGAGGAACTGGGCATTTCGCGCATCCCGGTGCGCGAGGCGCTGGCCGGGTTGTCGACGGAGGGCTTCATCACCCTGCAGCCCCGCCGCGGTGCGGTGGTCACTGAACTGGTCCCGGAGGACCTGCGGGAGATCTTCGAGCTGCGCGAGGCCCTCGAGGTGCAGGAGGTCGAGCTTGCACTCAAGCACGGCAGCGAAGCGGAACGAGCCCGCCTGCTGCGCGTCGTCGAGAAGGAACAGTCCGCACTGAAGTCGGGTAACCGCGACCTGGTGCGCCGGTACAACGCGGAGTTCCACGAGGTGCTGGTCCAGATGACGCACAACTCGCTCATGGCGTCGATGCTGGAACCGCTGCGCAACCGGTTAAACTGGTTGTTCAAGCAGAATGACGACCCGGCCGCCATCTGCGGCGAGCACTTCGAGATCGCCCAGGCCATCGTGTCGGGGGACAGGGCCAAGGCGCGGGCGCTCGCCGAAGTGCATGTGGGGACCTCACTGCGGCTCGCCCACACGCTCCTCTTCGGCGACACAGAAGCCTGACGCGGGTCAGGAGCGGAGGACGGTTCCGGCCTTGCCCTCGAGGGCAGCGCCGATCTTGTCCAGCGCGGTGATGACGCCCATGGGCCCACCCTGTTCGACGAAGCGGCGGATCGCCGCGACCTTCGGGCCCATGGAACCGGCGCCGAACTGCCCCTCGGCCTCGTGGCGGCGGATCTCCTCCAGGCTCACCTCACCGAGCGGGGCCGCGTAGTCCTTGCCCCAGTTGACCCAGGCATTGTCCACGTTGGTGGCCAGCACGAGGGCATCGGCGCCCAGCCGGCGGGCCAGCAGCACGCTGGCCAGGTCCTTGTCGATGACGGCCTCGACGCCGTGCAGCACGCCTTCGGCGTCGCGTGTGACGGGGATTCCGCCACCGCCGCCGGCCACGACGAGCAGGCCGGCCTTCAGCAGCGCGTCGATCGCCGGCGCGTCGAGGATCTCGATCGGTTCGGGGCTGGGCACGAGCCGGCGCCAGCGTCCGGGCTCGATCTCGCTGAGCATCTGGCCGAAGTGGCTCAGGCGCTCTGCCGTCGCCTCGTCCACGTAACGCCCGACGGGCTTGGTGGGCTTGTCGAACGCCGGGTCATCCGCAGCGACGAGCGCACGGGTGACGACGACGGCGGGCAACATGTCGATCTGACGGTGCGCCAGTGCACGGTCCAAGGCGTTGAGCAGGATGAAGCCTATCGAGCCCTGCGTATTGGCGACACACCAGTCCAGGGGGACGGGGGTCAGCACGTAGGCGGCCAGGTCGTTCTTGGCCAGGATGTTGCCCACCTGCGGGCCGTTTCCGTGGGAGATCAGCACCTGGTGGCCGTCGTGGGCCAGAGCTGCGATCTGTTCCGCCGCCGCCTCGACGGCAGCGATCTGGTGATCGGCCCGGACGGATTCTCCGGGGCCGGTCATTGCGTTGCCCCCTAGGGCTACCAAGATCCTCATGTATATGGTATACCATATGCCAGAGGGTTTAAGAAGGCAGAGACGCCCGGAGAACAGGCAGGAAAGATGACTCACACCGCATGGCCGGACATGGTGGCCGGTGCCGCCGCCGACGAGGTTCGCGCACAGCTCGCAGGCGGGGCTGACCCCAACGCGACGGCGACCGGAGCGCAGGCCCGTTCCTCCGCGGTGCTGATCGCGGCGAGCGCAGGCAACACCGAGGCGCTCGAGGTGCTGATCGAGGCCGGGGCCGATATCAACGCCCAGAACCGCATCTCCCTCAACCCGTTCCTGTGGGCCTGCATCAACAACGACCTGACCTTGGCGCGCCGCATGGTGGAGGCCGGGACCGACCTCGAGCTGGTCACCCGGTTCGGGGGAGTGGGCATCCACCCCTCCGCGGAGAAGGGATTCGTGGAACTCACGCGCTACCTTGCCGAGGAGACCGACGTCAACGTCAACCACACCAACATCTGTGGCTGGACACCGCTGCTGGAGGCGATCATCCTCCGTGACGGTGGCCCCACGCAGCAGGAGATCGTGAAGATCCTCCTCGACGCGGGCGCGGACCCGAAGATGGTCGACCAGTGGGGCGTAACCCCGCTGCAGCACGCCGAGAAGATGGGCTTCACCGAGATCGCCGAGCTCCTCGTAGCAGCAGGCGCCTGACATGACCGTGATGAGGGCGCTCGTGGCTGACCGGGAGTTCACCTCCTGGGCCGCCAACCGCCCGCGTGCGCGAGTCCACTCGGTCTTCGCGCGCACCGTCAACATGATCGACGCCTCCGGCCTCTGGACCCTCGCCGCCGCGACGGTGCCGGTGGGACCGCGCACCGCTGTACTGGACATGCCGTCGGCAGCAACACTCAAGCTCGCCGTCGGAGATGAGGTGGATCTCGCCTCCGTCGACCTCAGGAACGCCACCACCTGGAATTCCGCCCGCTGGCCGTTGCGGATCACGCGCAGCGCGGTCGAGGTGGTGCGGGCGCACCTGCCCGTCACCAACGCGACGGACCCGTTCGAGCGCGCGGCAGAGGGGCGGATCGCCACGCACGCGGTGCGACTCCAGACAGCGGTGAGCGGCGGCGACTTCACCACCACCAAGATCGCGGCAGCGGGCCTCATCGGCCTCGGTCCCGGTCTCACCCCGGCCGGTGACGACCTCCTCGCGGGCTTCATCATCGGCTGCCACGTCACGGGTCGCGACGCGGCCCTGCGGTGGCTGCGCTCCGCCGTCGCGGAGCACGCCGCGGCCACCAACGACATCAGCCTCACGATGCTGACCGCGGCCCTCGACGGCCGCGCGACCAGCGTCCTCCACCACCTCGTCGATGCGCTCGGCGCGGGCGACACCGACCGCATCACCGCGGCCACCAACCAATGCCTCGCGGTCGGGCACTCCTCAGGACTGCACATTGTGGGCGGACTCGTCGCCGCCCTGGAACTCACTGAAAGAGGTCATCGATGACGACAACAACGACGCTCATCAAGAAGAACACCTACATCGACTCGGTCTCACTCATGTCGGTCTCGACGAAGGCCAACGCGCTGCCGGGTGTGCAGCAGGCCTTCACCGCCATGGGCACCCCCATGAACAAGGAGGTGCTGGAGGGTCTCGGTCTGCTGAGCGGGGAGGTCGCCGAAGCCACTCCCGGTGACCTCATCCTCATCGCCATCACCGACGACGGCGTCGACACCGATGAGGTCATGGGCCAGGTCCAGGAACTGCTCGTCCGCAAACCCCGCGGCGACGAGGAGTCCGAGATCACCTACCGCACCCTCAAGGGCGCCGCCGGTGGCCGCAAGGACGCGAATCTCGCAGTGATCTCCGTGAACGGCGCGTTCGCCGCGAACCAGGCGCACGCAGCGCTCGACGCCGGGCTCAGCGTGCTGATGTTCTCCGACAACGTCTCCATCGAGGACGAACTGTCCCTCAAGCGCAAGGCGCACGACAGGGGCCTGCTCATGATGGGACCGGACTGTGGCACCGCCATCCTCGGCGGCGTCGGTCTCTGCTTCGCCAACGAGGTACGTCGCGGGCACATCGGCATCGTCGGTGCCTCCGGCACCGGCAGCCAGGAGATGAGCGTGCGCCTGCACGCCTTCGGCGGCGGCATCAGCCACCTCATCGGCACCGGCGGCCGCGACCTCTCCGAGGAGATCGGCGGCATCATGATGCTCGACGGCATCGCCGCGCTGGACGCGGACCCGGGCACCGACGTGCTCGTCGTCGTGTCCAAGCCGCCGGCACACTCCGTGGCGAGCAAGGTCATCGACGCGCTCGCCGCCTCGAAGAAGCCCGCCGTCGTGTGCTTCCTCGGCGCCCCACAGGAACTCCTGGACGAGGCCGAGGACAAGGGCGTCAAGGCGTACAACCGCACCAAGCCCGCCGTCATCGCCGCCCTCGAGGCCAGCGGCGTCGACACCAGCACCATGAACCTCCACCCCCTCAACTGGCCCCTCATCGAGGAGGTCCGCGGCAAGCTCGCTCCCGAGCAGCGCTACATCCGCGGCATCTTCGCCGGGGGCACGCTCTGCGACGAGGCCATGTTCCTCGCTCTGGAGGACTTCGACGACGTCTACTCCAACCTGCGCTCCGGTGAGTTCCACCTCGGGGCCGGCGACACGTCGAAGGGCCACACCTTCCTCGACTTCGGCTCGGACGAGTTCACCAACGGCAAGCCGCACCCCATGATCGATCCGTCCAACCGTATCCAGCGCTTCCTGGAGGAGGCCGCTGACCCGGAGACCGGCGTCATCGTGCTCGACTTCGTCCTGGGCTACGGCGCCAACCCCGACCCCGTCGGCGTGATGCTGCCCGCCATCAAGCAGGCCAAGCAGCAGGCTGCCGCTGAAGGGCGCCACCTCGAGGTCCTCGCCTTCGTGCTCGGCACCGAGGGCGACCCACAGGACTTCGACTCGCAGGTCAACCAGCTCACGGACGCGGGCGTCACGTGGGCATCGTCTTCCACCAACACCGGGCTCCTCGCCCGCGAATTCGTCAAGAAGGGCAACAACTGATGAGCATCGCAGACCTCCTGACCAACCCGCTGTCGGTCGTCAACGTCGGGGCCGAGATGTTCGCCGACGACATCACCACCCAGGGCGCCCGCGTCACGCACCTCGACTGGACCCCGCCCGGTGGCGGCCGGCCCGACGTGATCGCCGCGCTGACCAAGCTGGCTGATCCCGCCAACGCCGAGCGCATCGAGGCCGCCAACGCCATCGCGCTGGAACGCATCGTCACCTCCCAGCCCATGCTGGTGGGCTTCGGTCAGGCCCTCGACGTGGTGCCCGGCATGACGAAGAAGACCATCCTGCACGCCGGCCCGCCCATCGAGTTCCAGCGCATGGCCGGCGCCATGAGGGGCGCCGTCACCGGCGCGCTGGTGTTCGAGGGCCTCGCCAAGGACCTCGACGAGGCCTATGAGTTGGCGCTCTCGGGAGAGATCGACTTCAGCCCCTGCCACGAGCACAACGCGGTGGGTTCCATGGCCGGCGTCACCTCCGCATCGATGTTCATGCACGTGGTGGAGAACCGCCCCTACGGCAACTACGCCTACACCAACCTGTCCGAGCAGCTCGCCAAGATCCTTCGGATGGGCGCCAACGACCAGAGCGTCATCGACCGCCTCAACTGGATGCGTGACGTGTTCGGCCCGATCCTCCGCGACGCCATGGTGTCGGCCAAGGAGATCGACCTGCGCATGATGCTGGCCCAGGCCATCCACATGGGCGACGAGGCCCACAACCGCAACAACGCCGGGACCGCGCTGCTCATCCAGGCCCTGACGCCGCACATCCTCGAGTCGGGCTTCTCGACGAAGGACAAGCAGGACGTCTTCAACTTCGTGCTCAGTTCCGACTACTTCTCGGGCCCCACCTGGATGGCCACCTCCAAGGCCGCCATGGACGCGGCGCGCAACATTCCGGACTCCACCGTCGTGACCACGATGTGCCGCAACGGCGTGGAGTTCGGCATCCGGGTCTCCGGCATCGGCGGCAACACCTGGTTCACCGGGCCGGCCCAGCGTGTCGTCGGCCCGCTGTTCGCCGGTTACACGGTGGAGGACTCCGGCCTCGACATCGGCGACTCCGCGATCACCGAGACCTACGGCATCGGCGGCTTCGCCATGGCCGCAGCCCCGGCGATCGTCCCCCTGGTGGGCGGCACCGTCTCCGAGGCCATCGGCTACTCGAAGACCATGATGGACATCACCACCGGGACCAACCCGAACATCACGATCCCGCTGCTGGACTTCCGTGGGATCGCCAGCGCCATCGACGTGCGCAAGGTGGAGGACACGGGCATCCTGCCCGTCATCAACACCGCCATCGCGCACAAGGACGCCGGCATCGGCATGATCGGTGCAGGCATCACCTACCCGCCGCTCGAGGCGTTCCACACGGCAACTCTCGCACTGGCCGAGAAGTTCTGAACCTCACCACAATCGGTGGGCAGGGTTGCCCACCGTCCACCCTTGAAAGGGGAAACATCATGTCAACGCTCTCTGTTGACGCTGCTGACGTAGTGGAGATCTCGGACGAGACCTTCGCCGAGTACGCGTCGCGCGGCTACTCGGAGGAGGTGCTGCCGGTGCGCCGCAAGGACCGCACCTGGGGTATCCGCAACTTCGCGACGGTGTGGATGGGGCCCATCCACAACATCCTCAGCTACTTCACTGTCGTCGGTTTCTTCGCCTTCGGCCTGTCCGCCTGGCAGGTCATCGGGGCCATCATGACGGCGGCGGTCATCGTGTCGATCGGCTACGTCCTCAACGGCCACGCGGCCGCCAAGTACGGTGTGCCGTTCGCGATGCTCATCCGCGACACCTTCGGCGTCAAGGGCGCCGTGTTCCCGGCACTGCTGCGTGGCCTCATCGCCGGCTTCGTCTTCTTCGGCCTCACCACTGTGTCCTCGGCCCAGGCCCTCGACGTCGTGTTCGAGCGGCTCTTCCCGGGCTTCCTGAACCTCGGTGGGGGAGCGGACGTGCTCGGCCTCCCCATCCCGACGCTGATCAGCTACGTCGTGATGTGGGTCGTCACCGTGGTGCTCTACCTCGCCGGCCAGAAGTTCATCGGCAAGTTCTCCGACTGGGCCTCGCCCGCCGTCTGGATCCTGATGGTCGTCGGTGTCATCATCGCGATCAGCAACGCCGGCGGCGTCGGCGACGTGCTCGCGCTCGACCCGATCACCGAACCGGTCACCGTCGTCGGCTTCGTCACCTGCGTCTCGATGCTCGTGTCCAACTGGGCCGGCCCGATCGTCAACATCGCCGACATCTCGCGCACCGCCGCCAACCAGCGCGCGCCACGCCTGGGGTTCCCCATCGGCATGATCGTGTCCTACATCCTGTTCGCCATCGTGACGGTGTCGTTCATGGCCAGCCTGTACGCCGTCAGCGGCGGTGAGATCGACGTCAACAAGCCCACGGTCTTCGTCGACGCCATCAACTCGATCGGCAACCCCTTCATCGTCATCCTGCTGATCCTGGCCATGAACGTCGGCGCCACCGCCTTCGTCGTGTTCGGCAACATGCTGCCCTCCGGGCTGCAGATGACGGCCCAGCTGCCCAAGTGGTTCACCGTGAAGACCGGCGGCCTCCTCGCCGCCGTCGTCGGCACGCTGATCCTGCCCTGGCAGTTCGTGGAGAACACCACGATGCTCTACCTCTTCTACAGCTTCATCGGCTCGATGTTCGGCCCCATCGCCGGCATCATGCTCGCCAGCTACTACCTCGAGCGCAAGCGCGTCCTGAACCTCGACAACATCTACACCGCCCCCGGTGCGGACGGCGCGTACCCGGGCGGCGTCAACTGGCGCGCGATCGGCGTGCTGGTCGTCAGCTTCGTCGTGACCATGTCCGGGAAGCTCTTCAGCGGCGTCGAACTGCTGGCCACCATCAACAACTGGGCCTTCTTCTGCGGCCTCATCATCGGGTTCGTGGGCTACCTGCTCGTCCGTCCCCGCACCACCACCAACTGATCGTCCCCACAGACAAAGGCGTTCCTCATGGACGAATACTTCAAGCTCGCCGTCGAAGCCACCATGGAAGGCATGCGTGAGGGCACCGGCGGACCGTTCGGCGCCACCCTCGTCGACAAGAGCGGCGAAGTCATCGCCGCCGTCGGCAACACCGTGCTCAAGGAGATGGACCCCTCGGGCCACGCCGAGCTCGTCGCGGTCCGCGAGGCCTGCGCCACGTTGAACACGCTCGACCTCAGCGGCTCGACCATGTACGCCACGTGTGAGCCCTGCCCCATGTGCGTGGCCGTGATGATGTGGGCCGGCGTGGAGAAGTGCTACTACGCCTCCACCCGCACCGACGCTGCGGAGGCCGGGTTCTCGGACCAGCACCTGCGCGACTTCCTCGACAAGACCGACCCCACCCTCTTCGACCTCGAGCATCTCGAAGAGGGCCGCGAAGACTGTGCTGAGATCTGGACCGAGTTCGGTCGGCTGAAAGCCGAGCGGGCCTGACCCACAGCACACTGAGAACCCCGCCAGGCGTCCCCCTGTCTGGCGGGGTTCGTCATTTCCGGAGCCGTCCGCCGCTCGGCCACCGGTTAGCCCGGCCTCAGGCGGCGGCGTAGACTGAGGCCTCGAATGGCCGCGACCGAAGGGTGACCAAGTGTCCGAGGAACTGACTGGATCGGGGGTGCCCGCGCCGTTCGGCGTGCTGGGGCTCACCTATGACGATGTGCTCCTTCAGCCCAACCAATCAGACATCATCCCCTCGCAGGTGGACACCGGCACCCAGCTGACCCGTCGCATCAGGCTCAACGTGCCGCTCGCCTCCGCTGCGATGGACACCGTCACCGAATCCCGCCTGGCCATCGCCATGGCGCGCGAGGGTGGCATCGGCATCCTGCACCGCAACCTCAGCATCGAGGACCAGGCGCACATGGTTGACCAGGTGAAGCGCTCGGAGGCCGGCATGGTGTCTGAACCCATCACCGTCGGTCCCGACGCCACCCTCGGGGAGGTCGACGACCTCTGCGCCCAGTTCCGCATCTCCGGCACGCCCGTGGTGGATTCCGACGGCACGCTCCTGGGCATCATCACCAACCGCGACATGCGCTTCGAGGACGACGCCTCCCGCAAGGTGGGCGAGGTCATGACGAAGATGCCGCTGGTCACCGCCCACGTCGGCGTGACCAACGACGAGGCCATCGGCCTCATGGCCAGGCACAAGATCGAGAAGCTGCCCATCGTCGACGGCCAGGGCAAGCTCAAGGGGCTCATCACCCTCAAGGACTTCGTCAAGGCTGACAAGTACCCCCACGCCGCCAAGGACGACTCCGGCCGCCTGCGCGTCGGCGCCGCCGTCGGCTTCTTCGGCGACTCCTGGGACCGCGCCATGGCGCTGGTGGAGAAGGGCGTCGACGCCATCGTCGTCGACACCGCGCACGGCCACAGCCGCGGCGTCGTGGACATGATCCGCCGCCTCAAGGCAGAACCCCTCGCCGCTGACGTCGACATCATCGGCGGCAACGTCGCCACCTACGCCGGAGCCAAGGCCCTCGTCGAGGCCGGTGCAGACGCCGTGAAGGTGGGCGTCGGCCCCGGCTCCATCTGCACCACCCGCGTGGTGGCAGGCGTGGGCGTGCCCCAGGTCACCGCCATCTACGACGCGGCCCGTGCCGCCAGGCCGGCCGGTGTGCCGGTCATCGGCGACGGCGGCCTCCAGTACTCCGGCGACATCGCCAAGGCCATCGTGGCCGGCGCCTCCAGCGTCATGCTCGGTTCGCTCCTGGCCGGCTGCGCCGAGAGCCCCGGCGAGCTGGTGTTCATCAACGGCAAGCAGTACAAGAGCTACCGCGGCATGGGTTCGCTGGGCGCCATGGCCGCCCGCGGGCGCAAGGCCTCCTATTCGAAGGACCGCTACTTCCAGGGCGACGTCACCGCCGACGACAAGCTCATCCCCGAAGGCATCGAGGGACAGGTCGCCTACCGCGGTCCGCTGGCCGCCGTGGCCTACCAACTGGTGGGTGGCCTGCGGCAGTCCATGTTCTACTCCGGAGCGGGCACCATCGCCGAGCTCCAGGACAGGGGCCGCTTCGTGCGGATCACGGCCGCCGGCCTGCGCGAATCGCACCCACATGACATCCAGATGACCGCCGAAGCGCCGAACTACTCGTCGCGCTAGGAAGAGAACAGGTATAAACAACCACATGTACGAGCTTGAGCGTTCCAAGCGCGCCTCCCGCGCCTACAGCTTCGACGACGTCGCCATCGCGCCCACGCGTCGCACCCGCAGCGACGAGGAGGTGGACCTCTCCTGGAAGATCGACGCCGTCAGCTTCGACGTGCCGATCGTGGCCGCCCCCATGGACTCGGTGATGTCGCCGGCAGCGGCCATCCGCATGGGGCAGCTCGGCGGCCTGGGCGTGCTGAACCTGGAGGGTCTCTGGACCCGCTATGAGGATCCGCAGGCCCAGTATGAACTGATCACCCAGCAGTCGGATCAGGTCACCGCCACCAAGCGGCTGCAGGAGATCTACGCCGAGCCGGTGAAGGCGGAGCTCATCCGCGATCGCCTGGCCGAGATCCGCGACGCCGGGGTTCCGGTGGCCGGGTCGCTGTCGCCCGCCCGCACGCAGGAGTTCGCGCCCATCATCGAGAAGGCCGGCATGGACTTCTTCGTGATCCGCGGCACCACCGTCTCTGCGGAGCACGTCGGCGGCGAGGACACCCTCAATCTCAAGGACTTCATCTACCGCTTCGACACCCCGGTGCTCGTCGGTGGGGTGGCCACCTACCGTGCGGGTCTTCACCTCATGCGTTCCGGTGCGGCCGGCGTCCTCGTCGGCTTCGGCGGCGGCGCCACGCACACCACCGCGTCGGTGCTGGGCATCCAGGTGCCCATGGCCTCTGCGGTGGCAGACGTGGCGGAGGCCCGTCGTGACTACCTCGAGGAGTCCGGCGGCCGCTACGTGCACATCATCGCCGACGGCGCCGTCGGGCGTTCCGGCGACATCGCCAAGGCCATCGCCTGTGGTGCCGACGCCGTGATGGTCGGCTCGCCGCTGGCTCGCGCCACCGAGGCCCCCGGCCGCGGCTGGCACTGGGGTTCCGAGGCCTGGCACGCCTCGTTGCCGCGTGGCGAGCGCTCCTTCTTCGAGCAGGTCGGCACCCTCGAAGAGGTCGTGCTCGGCCCGTCGCGGGTTCCGGACGGCACGATGAACCTGGCTGGCGGTCTCCGCAAGGCCATGGCGCTGACCGGTTACACGGACCTCAAGTCGTTCCAGCGCATCGAACTCATCCTGCTCTGACGATGGGGATCCCCATGGACGAAGCCCTCCACGAGCTGAAGCGCCTGCGCGGCAGCATCGACAACATGGACTCCGCCCTCATCCACCTGCTGGCTGAGCGTTTCAAGGTGACCCAGCGGGTGGGAGAGCTCAAGGCGAGCGCGGGGCTGCCGCCGGCAGACCCGGGCCGCGAGGCCCAACAGATCGCCCGGCTCCGTGCGCTCGCGGAGAGCGCGGAGCTGGATCCTGAGCTGGCGGAGAAGTTCCTGACGTTCATCGTCAGCGAGGTGGTGCGCCACCACGAGCGGATCGCCGCGGAGCAGGCAGACTGACGCCCTGAGCCGGCGGCCTCGGGGGAGGCTGCCGGGTCAGTCGTGGGCGTTGATCATGAACTCCGCCGCCCGCACCAGGTAGTCGCGCAGGGCGGCGTCGTCCTCCGGGGCGAGATCCAGCGTGTCGCAGGCGTTCATCATGTGGTGCACCCAGCGGTCGCGCTGCAGCGGGGTGACGGCGAACTCCAGGTGCCGCATCCGCAGCCTCGGGTGGCCGCGCTGCTCCTGGTAGGTCTTCGGGCCGCCCCAGTACTGCTCGAGGAACATCCTCAACCGGTCCTCCGCCGGGCCCAGGTCCGCTTCGGGGTAGAGCTCCCGCAGCGGGGCGTCATCGGCGACACCCTTGTAGAACTCGTGCACGAGTTGCTGGAAAGTCCCGTAGCCGCCCACGCGGTCGTAGAAGCTCTTGTCTGTCACGGACCCATTGTGTCAGGAGCCGGTGACGCACCCTCTACAGCAACCTGAACGCGGTGTCAGGATTGGCGGCAGCGGCCCACCCCCAACGACGAGGAGCCCTGCCATGAACGAACTGACCCCGCAGCGGATCCGGACCAACCGCCTCACCCAGAACGTGTGGACGGCAGGTCCGATGGACGGCACGCCGCTGCTGCTGGTGCACGGCAACCTCAGCAGCGGCGGCTTCTGGCGGTACGTCGTCGCTGGGCGACGCCTTGTACAAGCGTATAGGTAGTTATACGCTTGTATCGTGATTGATGACCGGACGACGAGTGCCAAACTGCGCGACGCGTGTATCGAGATCGTCGCGGAATCGGGGGTGAAGGCCGCGACCGCGCGCGCCGTCGCCGACCTGGCCGGTGTGTCGCTGGGTCTCATCCGCCACCACTTCGGCTCCATGGGGCAGCTCCTGCACGCCTGTGACCAACACGTCGCGGATCTCGTGCGCTACGGCAAAGAGGACGCCATCGCCCAGGGCGCCGGGTTCGACGCGCTGGCCGCGCTCCGGGCCACCGGCTCCGAGCACGTCATGGGCTACCTCGCCATGCGCCTCACCGACGATTCCGAGGGCATCAACCACCTCGTCGACGCGATGATCGACGACGCCGAGGGCTACCTCGACGCAGGCGTCCAGGCCGGGCTGCTCACACCCACCGACGATGAGCGCGCCCGGGCCGTCCTGCTGACGATGTTCGGGTTGGGCTCGCTCAGCCTGCACAACCACCTGAGCCGGCACTTCGGCATCGACCTGCGCAGCGCAGACCCCTCCACCCAGCCCGGCTTCGCGCGCTACCTGAGCGTCCACCTGGAGGTCTTCGGCGGCCTCCTGCAACCCGCGGTCCGTGAGCAGTACCTCGCGGCCATCGATCAACTGTCCGAGGAGGACGCATGATCCCCATCCAGACGCGGCAGCTCACCAAGCACTACGGGTCCTTCCCCGCGCTGGTGGACCTCGATCTCGACGTGCGGCAGGGGGAGGTCTTCGGTTTCCTCGGCCCGAACGGCGCCGGGAAGTCCACCACCATCCGCGTGCTGATGGGCGAGCTCAACGCGACGTCGGGCTCGGCCGCGGTGCTGGGTGCCGCCCCTCGCGAGGTGGCCCACCGCAACCGGCTGGGCTATCTCCCGGCGGACCTGGCGCTGTGGCCGGCGATGACAGGGCGGGACACCCTGAAGTTCTTCGCCAATCTCCGCGGGGGAGTCGACTGGCGCTACGTCGACCAACTCGTGGAGCGCCTCAAGGCCACCCTCGACAAGCGCGTCGGGGAACTCTCCAGCGGCAACCGGCAGAAGATCGGCCTGATCGCCACGTTCATGCACAAGCCCGAACTGCTGCTGCTCGACGAACCCAACGCCGGCCTCGACCCCCTCGTGCAGCACGAGTTCTGGGCCATGATGCGCGAGGTCGCCGACGACGGCCGCAGCGTCTTCCTGTCGTCGCACACCCTGTCAGAGGTGGAGCGCGTGGCGGACAGGGTGGGCATCATCCGTCAAGGTCGCCTCGTCGCGGTGGAGGAGGTCGCTGCGCTGCGCGCCATGCAGATGCGCCGTATCGAGCTGGATTTCGACGGCGAGCTCGAGGAGGGTTTCCTCCGCCGGATCGACGGCGTGCGCGACGTGGAACTGAGGCCGGGGCGCGCGGTCGTCGACTTCAACGGCGACATGTCCGCGCTGCTCGGGGCCGTCACCGGCCTCACCACCCTGCGCGACCTCCGCACCAACGATGCCGACCTCGAGGAGATCTTCCTGGCCTACTACAAGGACGCGAAGTGAGCACCGCGGTCCTCCGCAAGGGCCTGGCCGACGGGTGGCGGGGCCTGACGACCGCCGCCGCAGTCGTCGCCGCGATGCTGGTGTTCGGGCTGATCGTCTACCAGGACATCGACCTGAGCATCTACGAGGCGCTCCCGGAAGCCGTCCGCAGCGTGATGGGTGTCCCCGTGGAGGCGGACGCGTCCGTGCTCGCCTACAACGAGATGCTCGGGGCCATCGGCGCGATGGCACTGGCAGGCGTCGGCATCGCGATCGGGGCCCAGGCCGTGGCCGGCGAAGAGGGCAACCCGACGCTGCCCCTGGTGCTGGCCGCGCCCGTGTCGCGCACGGCCTACGCCCTGAGCAGGGCGGTGGCCATGGTGCTGCTCCTCGTGGCCGCGACGGTCGTGATCTGGGCGGCCGGCGCGCTGGCGCCGCTGGCCCTCGGCATCGACATCGGCCAATCCGATCTCGGTGCCCTCATGACCCACCTCGGGGCCAACACCGTGTTCCACGCGGCCGTCGCGTTCGCCGTCGGCGCGCTGACGGGCCGCAAGTCTCTGGCGGCCGCGATCGCAGCCGGGGTCATGGTGCTGGGGTGGCTCGGCGCGGGGCTGCTGCCCCTGTGGCGTGAGGGCTCGGCGGAGTGGGTGCCGTGGACCTGGTTCAACGGCTCGAAGCCGCTGGTCAACGGCGTCGACGGCGGACACCTCGCCCTACTGCTCGGTGGGACCGTGGTTCTGGTCGCGGTGGGGGTCCTCGGGTTCGCACGGCGTGAGATCCGCCTGCATGAGGGTGGCGCCTCGCTGAAGCAGCGGCTCCACGGGCTCCCGGTCGTCGGGAAACTGGTGCGCCCCACCGGTCGGGGCCAGTCCCTCCTGGGTCTGCGCTTCGCCTCACAGCGCACGCTGCTGATCACGGTGACGTTCATCATGGGCGCGCTGATGGGCCTCGTGATGGGCCCGTTGTACTCGTCGATGGAGGCTGACCTCAACCAGTTCGCCGCGAGCTTCCCCGAGGCGATGGTGGCGATGTTCGGCGGTGGCAACATGTCCACCCCCGCCGGGTTCCTCCACATCGAAACGATGGGCATGATGGCTCCCATCGCCGTGATCCTGCTGGCCACGGCAGCCGCCTCGGCCGGCATCGCGGGGGAGGAGCACGCCGGGCGGCTCGCGGGACTGCTCGCCACCCCCGTCTCGCGCTCCCGCGTCTACTGGACCACCGCTGCGGTCATGGCCGGCTACGTGCTGGTGGTCAGCGTCGGGCTGTTCCTCGGCCTGTGGGCGGGCAACGCGCTGGGCGGGCTCGAGGTGGAACTCGCCAACGTCGCGACCGCCTGCTTCCTGATGGCCTGCCTCGGATGGGCCTTCGGCGGCTTCGCGCTGCTGTTGTCCGCGGCCACGGGTCGCCCCGGCCTCGTCGTCTGGGGCACCACGGGCGTGGCCATCGTGACGTACTTCGGCTACACGCTGCTCATGGCGGCGGGCCGGGAGGAGTGGGGATGGTGGTCGCCGTTCCGCGCCTACCTGTACGGCGCCCCCATCGAGGTGGGCATGGCGTGGTGGCAGCCGACGTGGCTCCTGGTCGCCGCCGTCGCTTTGGTCCTGGCAGGGCTTCCCCTGTTCGCGCGCCGCGACCTCCGCTGACTTCTTCGCGCGCAAGGCTCTCGGCCATCGGTATCGTCGAGGAGTGGACATGGTGGAGATCTCCCTCGACTGCCCTGTTTCAGCGCTGGGCAGCCTCCTCCTCGTGGAGACGGAGGCCGGCCGGAGCATCATCCGCAGGACCTCCCAGGGCGGCACCCACACGCTCACCGCGTACCTGCCGGACGGCCGCAAGACAGACTTCGAGGGCGTGCGCGGGGAGCGCACCCTGAGGCAGGCCGTGGCCACCGTGTCGGCCGCCCGCCCGCTCCGGGCCTTCCAGGTGGAGGGCGGCGAGGTCACGGCCAAACTGCGGCCGGCGCAGACCTTCCTGTCCTACCTGCCGTGGGTGGTGGGGATCGCGCTGGCCGGACTGGGCGGCGTCGGCGACGCCTTCGGCCTCCTCCGCTTCGTGTTCCTCGCGCTCGGCATCACCATCATCATCGTCGCCCAGGACGCCTTCAAGAAGGGCCGCCGGTATCGCGACTGGTCCGTGGAGACCGGCGACGGCGACGTCAGGGCCATCGACTTCCCCCTGCCGGCGCTGCCCGAGGAGATCGAGGTCGACGACGTCAAGGAGGAGTACGGACGGCTGCTCAGTGACATCGTCTACCGCATCGAGTTCCCCGCCCTCTTCGACCCCCACGAGCCCACGTCGAAGGAGTTCACCCTCGCACTGCTGCAATGGGACAACAACGACGGCGTGGCCGGCGATGACGAGCGGCGCGAGCTCGCCCGCCGCGTGCGGGCAACCTTCGCCGCCGCACGGGCGAACGCCGAGCGGATCGGGATGGCGCACCTGCCGCAGGCGGCCCAGTTCCGAGCGACCACGGCGCTCAAGGCCGCCAGGCTCGCCGTCGATGAAGCGGCACCCGCGCCGGAGCGGGAGACCGCGCTCCGCCGCGCCGTCGAGATCCTGGACGAGTTGGCGCTCTACTACCTGCCGACAGGGTCAGAGGCGCGCCGGGCGATCACGGGCAGCACGCCGCCGCAACTCCCCGGAAGGCGGGCCTCCTGATGTACGCCACCTGGCAACAGGTCCCGCCCGACACCACGTGGGACGGCTTCGCGCCCGGCGCGGTGCTGCTCTACAACGACGACGAGGCCGTCGTCGTCGACGCGCGGCGGGGACAGAAAGAGAAGATCAAGCTGCGCATCCAGCGGCCCAACGGCGAGCGGTTCGAGCGTGACGTGAAGCCCGGCGAGTCCCTGGGCGCCCAGGCGACCTCCCTCCTGGAGGGCCCCGGTGCCCGGGCGATGGTGCTGCCTGCCGTGATCTGGCACGAGGACCAGCTGTTCTCGCCGCGCAACATCGCCGCCCTGCTGGCCAGCGCCCTCGTGACCACCGTGTTCATGGTCCTGACCAGCCTGAACTCGAACCCGATGTCGTTTCTGTACCTGTCGTTCATGATCGCCGGCGCGGCCGCCATGGGCGTGCGGCGGCTCTGGAAGGGCGGCCGGCTCACCTTCCTTGCGCCGGACCGTCTGGGCCTGACGACGGGGACGATTCACGCCTATGCGCTGACGCGCGAGGCGGGCAAGTTGTGGGTTCCGCCGACGCCCGGCTCGGACCGGCGCGGCCTCGCCTACCAACGCGTCGACGCGATCCGCGACGCCTACCTGGGCCTGCGCGGCGACATCGCATACCGCATCGAGTCGCCGGCGCTCTTCGACCCGAAGGTGCCGGCCACGGCCGAGTTTGAGGCGGCGTTGGTGGCGTTCGACGACGTCACGGATCTCACCTCCACCGACGAACTGGACGAACGCGCCACCGAGGTGGAACTGACGTTCAACGTGGCGCAGGCCAACGCCGAACGTCTGGGACTCAGCCATTTCCCGGAACACGCCCGCGCGGATGCGCGCCGCGCGGGCAAGGCTGCCAGGCTCGCCGCCGGAGCCACCACGGAGGGGGAACGCCAGGCATCGCTCGCGCAGGTCAAGCGCATCCTCGACTCGCTGGCGCTGTACTACCTCCCCGCCGTCGACGAGAAGCTGGCCATCGAGAAGTAGCCGCCGATGGCTCAGGCCACGACGTCGCGCCAAGAGTGCCGCGGACGCCACCCCAGCTTCTCGGCGGCGGCCCGGTTGCTGAGCAACGTGCCGAACTCCGCCACCTCGTCCGGCACCGTCAGGTCCGGGTGGATCGCCTTGAGGGCGTCGCGCGTGGGCATGTCGAGGATGATGTCGTCGGCGGCGATCACGAAGGAGTGCGCGCCCGTGAGGTCCGCGGTGAGCGCGTCCTCACAGGACTGGGCGACGTCGCGGGCGTCGACGTAGCCGAACAGGTTCCAGCGGCGCGCCTCAGGATCCTTCGCGAACGACGGCTGCATGGCGTAGTCGTCCACCGTGAAGATGTTCGACAACCGCAGCGCGATCACCGGGATGCCCGCCCACCGGGCGACCTCGGCGCCCATCGTCTCCGTCATCACCTTGCTGAGCGAGTACGTCGAGTTCGGCAGCGGGTAGTGGTCCTCGTCAACGGGGACATAGCGCACCTCGTCGAACGGCAGCCCGAGGGTGGTTTCGCTGGAGGCCCACACGATGCGCTTCAGCCGCAGCTTCCAGGCCGCCATGAACACGTTGGTGTTCATCAGCAGGTTCTGGTTGAGCGTGTGGGTGTCGGTGTGGATGTTGTCTGCCGGGATGTTGGCCAGGTGGATGACCGCGTCGGCGTCGACGAGGAGGTCCATGGCCTCACCCACCTGCGTCAGGTCCGCCTTGAAGAAGCGGCCGTCGTACCAGGAGGGGCGCGGTGCGAGATCCGTGGCCACGATGTCGTGGTCGGTGTTGTCGGTGAAGTGGCGCAGGGTGGCCTGCCCGGCCTTGCCGCTGGCCCCCGTGATGACGATTCTCATGCCTTCAGACTAGGGCGGCCGCCGCCGACAGGCAGCGGCCGCCCTCGTCTCAAGCGGATAGTTGGTCGATCAGTTGTCGATCAGGCCCTCGAACAGGACGGTGGAGAGGTAGCGCTCGCCGAACGACGGGACGATGACCACGATGGTCTTGCCGGCATTCTCCGGGCGGGCTGCAACCTCGGCTGCGGCCGACAGTGCGGCGCCGGAGGACAGGCCGACCAGGAGGCCCTCCTCGCGTGCGGCTCGGCGGGCGAAGTCGACGGCCTGGTCGATGTTGCGGGGCAGGACCTCGTCGATGACGGAACGGTCCAGGATCTCGGGGATGAAGTTGGCGCCGATGCCCTGGATCTTGTGCGGGCCGGGCTGGCCGCCGGAGAGGATCGCTGATTCCTGCGGTTCCACGGCGACGATCTGGACGCTGGGCTTGCGCTCCTTCAGGACCTGGCCGACACCGGAGATGGTGCCGCCGGTGCCGATTCCCGCCACGACGATGTCTACGGCGCCGTCGGTGTCGTTCCAGATCTCCTCGGCGGTGGTGGTGCGGTGGATCTCCACGTTGGCGGGGTTGGCGAACTGGCGGGCGAGGATGCCGCCGCGCTCGGCCGCGATCTCCTCGGCGCGCTCGACGGCGCCGCGCATGCCGGCGGGGCCGGGGGTCAGCACGAGCTCGGCA
The DNA here is from genome assembly GCF_054552775.1 of Tessaracoccus zhenghani. Lineage (NCBI taxonomy): Bacteria > Bacillati > Actinomycetota > Actinomycetes > Propionibacteriales > Propionibacteriaceae > Tessaracoccus > Tessaracoccus zhenghani. Next base: position 3,184,368 of record NZ_CM137275.1, read on the forward strand.
CCGTAGGCGCGCAGCAGTGCGCGGCGCTCCAGCGACATGGTCTCGGGCATGGTCAGGACCACCTTGTAGCCGCGGGCGGCGCCCACCATGGCAAGAGCGATACCGGTGTTGCCCGAGGTGCCCTCGACGATGGTGCCGCCGGGCTGCAGTTCGCCGGAAGCCTCAGCTGCGTCGACGATGGCCACGCCGATGCGGTCCTTGACGGAGTTGGCGGGGTTGTAGAACTCGAGCTTCGCGGCGACGATGGCGTTGTCGCCGGCGACCCGGTTCAGCTTCACGAGGGGGGTGCGACCGACGAGGGCCGTGACGTCAGAGTAAATGCTCATGCCACCGCCAACCGCGCTGACAGGGGGATTATTCCCCGGCGCGGGAATTCGGCTCCACGAATTTTTCCAGGGCACGGCTGACGTGCCTCGATCCCGACGAGCTGGCGACGTGTCCAGGGTCGGTGAGCGAGGCTCTCCCCGTTAGGGCGGAGCCGCCCCGCGACATTAGACTCCTCACCATGACTGCCCACGAGAAGGTGCTGGTCGTCGACTTCGGCGCCCAGTACGCCCAACTGATCGCGCGCCGTGTGCGCGAGGCCAATGTGTACTCGGAGATCGTCAGCCACAGGCTGAGCGTCGAGGAGATGATGGCCCAGAAGCCCGCCGCGATCATCCTCTCCGGTGGACCGTCCTCGGTGTACGCCGACGACGCGCCCTCTGTTGATCCCGGCATCTTCAGCGCAGGGGTCCCGGTCCTGGGCATCTGCTACGGCTTCCAGGCGATGGCGCAGGCCCTCGGCGGCACGGTCGCGAAGACCGGCCAGCGCGAGTACGGCCGCACGTCCCTGTCGATAGCCGAGGGTGGCTGCCTGCTCGGCTCGCTGCCCAACACCCTCAACGTCTGGATGTCGCACGGCGACTCCGTCAGCAAGGCCCCCAAGGGATTCAAGGTCCTCGCCCGTACCGCTGGCGCCCCGGTGGCGGCGTTCGAGGACAGGGAGCGCGGGCTCGCCGGCGTGCAGTGGCACCCCGAGGTCAACCACACCCAGTGGGGCCAGCAGGTCATTGAACACTTCCTGTTCAACATCGCCAAGCTGACTGCCGACTGGACCCCGGAGAACATGGTCATGGAGTCCATCAACGCGGTCCGCAGCCAGGTGGGCGACAAGCATGTCCTCTGCGCGCTGTCCGGCGGCGTCGACTCCGCCGTCGCCGCCGCGCTCGTGCAGCAGGCCATCGGCTCGCAGCTCACGTGCGTGTTCGTCGACCACGGCCTCCTGCGTGAGGGCGAGGTGGAGCAGGTCCGCACGGACTTCGTGGCGGCCACCGGCGTGGACCTCGTCTTCGCCGACGAGCGTGAGCGCTTCCTCACCGCGCTGGCAGGCGTCAGCGATCCGGAGGAGAAGCGCAAGATCATCGGCCGCGAGTTCATCCGCACCTTCGAGGAGAAGGCGCGAGAGATCGCGGGCGACCGTGGCATCGACTTCCTCGTCCAGGGCACGCTGTACCCGGACGTCGTCGAGTCCGGCGGCGGCGAGGGCGCGGCCAACATCAAGAGCCACCACAACGTCGGCGGCCTGCCAGACGACCTGCAGTTCACGCTGATCGAGCCGCTGCGCCAGATGTTCAAGGACGAGGTGCGCGCCGTGGGCGAGCAGCTCGGCCTTCCTGAGGCCATGGTGTGGCGCCATCCGTTCCCCGGCCCCGGCCTGGCCATCCGCATCGTCGGCGAGATCACCGAGGACCGCCTCGCGATCCTCCGCCAGGCTGACGCCATCGCGCGGGAGGAACTGGCCAACGCCAAGCTGGAGCGCGAGATCTGGCAGTTCCCCGTCGTGCTGCTGGCCGATGTCCGCTCGGTGGGCGTGCAGGGCGACGGCCGCACCTACGGCCACCCCATCGTGCTGCGCCCGGTCGTGTCCGACGACGCGATGACGGCAGACTGGGCCCGTCTGCCCTACGAGCTGCTGGAGAAGATCTCCAGCCGCATCACCAACGAATGCCCTGAGGTCAACCGCGTGGCGCTCGACATCACGAGCAAGCCGCCGGGCACCATCGAGTGGGAGTGACGAAAACCCCCAAGCTGCGTTGCAGCTTGGGGGTTTTCCTGTGCGGTCAGATGTCGTAGTTGGGTCCCTTGGGGCCCTGGTTCTTCCGGTCGTCGTACCAGGTGCGTGCCTTGTCGAACCCCTCCTCGGCGATGGTGCCGCCGTCTTCGCGGGGGATCACCGCCCACAGGATGAGGTACACGAGCAGGCCGCTGCCGGCGAAGATCGAGATGAGGATGAAGGCGACGCGCACCATGGTGACGTCGACGTTGATGGCCTTGGCGACGCCGGCGGCGACGCCACCGATCATGCCGTTACGGGAGCGGGTGAGTTTCATGATTGTTCCTTCCGGTGGGTGGTGCGGCCACGTGTTGCGAGGAGCCCGATCGTGCCTGCTGCGGCCAGGGTGACGGCGAGGATGGGCTGAATGAGGGGTGAGGCGATGTGCCCCGCGAGGAGGAGTACGACGGCGAAGCCGACGGCCACGAGGCCGATGGCCAGGGCGGCGATGTCGAGCGATGGGCGGTTCATGCGGACTCCTTGATGAGCACGTCGGACAGTTGGGCATGGACGTCGATGTGGAGACCCCCGGTCGCCGTGCCACCGTCTGCGGGGCTTCCCGGTGCCATGGTGACGTCGGCCAGCCACGAGGTGGTGGTCATCTCCTCGACGGGCCCGGGCAGGATCAGCTCGACGTCGGAGGCGATCACCTCGACCCGCAGTACCGTCCGGTCTTCGAGCTCCACGCCGCTCAGGTCCACGACGCCCTCCCTGCCCACGAGCCGCACCACGTGGGTGTCCTCGGCGGGGGCAAGGGCGGGGCCGACGGCGGTCTGGGTGGCGAGCCACCCCGTCGCGACGATCGAGGCGGCCAGAGCGGCCAGCACCACGCGGGGGATCCGGCGGTCGCGGGCGGCCAGGGCGCAGATCACGGTGACCACGCCGCCGGTGGCGGTGGTCGCGGCGAGCGTGGTGCTCAGGTCGAAGCCGAGTAGCCCGGCCGAGACGAACGACGCTGCCATCATCGCCACGATGACCGCGACGCCCATCCACCAACCGTTCTTGGCCTGCGGCACCAGGATGCGCGGCGCCGGCGGCTCCTCCGGGGCGTAGAGGTCGACGGTGGGCAACTGCCGCGACGGCACCGCCGCGCGATGCGAGCCCACTGCCTCGTTGATGCTGCGGCGCCAGTGCTCGACCAGGGTCTGGTCGTCGAGCGGGGCGACGGTGGGCGCGGCCGGGGGGAAGAGGCGGGGGGCGCCGGGGACGTAGCGGGTCGATCCCGCGGCGGAGGGGCCGGAGGGCGGGTAGTGGGCCGGCGGGAACGCTCCGGAGTTCCGCGCGCGACGGCGAACCAGCACCAGCGCGATGAGCACCAGGACGCCGGCGCCCCAGGGGAGGGGGAGGGCGGCGTCGAGGGTGGCCACCACGATGATGGTGGAGATCACTACGGCGGCCTTCTGCATCAAGGGGGACCAGTCCCGGAAGCCGGGCAGCACCTGGTCGATGGGGCGGGTGCCCTGCGGGCCGCGGGTCAGGACGGTGCCCCAGCCGTAGAGTGCCAGGCCGAGGCCGGCGCAGAAGGCGAGCACGATGAACACGACGCGCACGAGGACCACGTCGACGCCCAGACGCTCGGCGATGGCGCGGCTGAGGCCGGTGGAGACGCCGGCGGCCTCCGGGCGCTGCAGGGCGCCGAGGCTCGGGTCGAACCAGCCGAGGTCGAGTTCTGTGGTCATGGCTCCAGTCTGCTCTCGCCTGGGCCGAAAGAGCATCGGGTGAGCCCCTGAAGCGCCCCTGGAAACGGCTCTCCGGTCTGGCCTGAGGGGGATGCCCGTGACAATCTGGGGTCATGACTCAGCTACCGGTGGTGCCCAACGCGCCCACGCGCGCGCCGCTGCAACGCCGCGTCGAGTCCGGGGTGATCGCCGGTGTCGCCGCTGGTCTCGCCGCCCACCTGGGCGTCAACGTGCGCATGGTGCGGTTGGCCTTCGTGATCGCCGCCCTGCTCTCCGGCCTGGGTCTGCTCGCCTACGGCGCCATGTGGGTGCTGCTGCCGAGCGGCAGGTTGGAGGAGGCCGCGGGCCTCGAGGCCGCCACCCGACGCGGCATGCGCCCCACGCTGCTGCCCGCCTCGCGCCCGGACCACGGTGTGCTGGTGGCCGGGGGCCTGGTGGTCGTCGGCCTGCTGTGGCTTTTCGTCTCGGGCGGTGTGGTCCCGACGGCGCTGTTCTGGCCGATGGTGATCGGTGGTGTGGGCATCATCGTGATCTGGCTGCAGGTCGACGAGCGCGTGGCCACCACCCGCAGCACCGACACGCGGTTGTGGGCCCGCGTCACCCGCGGCGGCGGCACGATGAGCATCGTGCGCCTGGTCGGCGGGCTGGTGCTCGTGGGCGCCGGCATCTCGTGGACGCTGGCCACGCAGATCGGCCTGGCCCAACTCCCAGGGGTGCTCGGCGCCTCCGCGCTGCTCCTGGCCGGCCTGTTCATCGTGGCGGCCCCGTGGCTGTACCAGCACCGCAACCGGGTGCGTCGTGCCGACGCGGAGCGCCACCGCGCCGAGGCGCGCGCCGACATGGCTGCGCACCTGCATGATTCCGTCCTCCAGACGCTTGCCCTCATCCAGCGGCAGGCCGACGATTCCGCCACCGTCGCCCAACTGGCCCGCCGTCAGGAGCGTGAACTGCGCACCTGGCTCTACGGCGAGACGGCCCGGGCCGCGTCGCTGCGTTCCGCCCTGCAGGAGATGGCCACCGACGTGGAGGGCCGGTTCCCCGTCGACGTCGAACTGGTCTGTGTGGGTGACGCCACCGTCGACGACAAGGTGGAGGCCCTCATCCTCGCCACCGGTGAAGCCGTCACGAATGCGGCCAAGCATTCGGGCGCGTCACGCGTCGACGTGTATGCCGAAGTGGACGATGGACAGATCGAGGTGTTCATTCGGGACCGTGGCAAGGGGTTCGATACCGAGCAATTGCCCGACGGACGCATGGGCGTGAGAGAATCGATCCGGGCTCGCATGGAACGTTACGGGGGTAGCGCGACGATCCGCTCGGAGCTCGGGGACGGCACTGAAGTGAAACTGGAGATGAGCGGATGAGTGAGGATCAGGCCCATGATGTGGCCGGGTTGCGGGTTGTCATAGTTGATGACCACGCGATGTTCCGGGCGGGCGTCAACCACGAGATCGGCCAGCACGTCACCATCGTGGGTGAGGGTGAGGACGTCGAGACCGCGGTGAAGGCAATCCTCGAGACTGAACCCGACGTCGTGCTGCTCGACGTGCACCTCCCCGGTGGAGGCGGTGCTGAAGTGATCAAGCAGGTGCTGCCCACGAAGCCGGATGTGAAGTTCCTCGCGCTGTCGGTTTCCGACGCGGCGCAGGACGTGATCGGCGTCATCCGCGCCGGCGCCCGCGGCTACGTGACCAAGTCGATCAGCTCGGAGGAACTGATCGAGGGGATGGCGCGCGTGGCCGCCGGTGACGCGGTGTTCTCCCCGCGGCTGGCGGGCTTCGTGCTGGACGCCTTCAGCGGCGCCATCGACATCGCGCAGGTGGACGAGGAACTGGACAAGCTGAGCGCCCGCGAGCGCGAGGTGATGAAGCTCATCGCCCGCGGCTACTCCTACAAGGAGGTCGCGAAGGAGCTGTTCATCTCGATCAAGACGGTGGAGACCCACGTGTCGTCGGTGCTGCGGAAGCTGCAGCTGTCGAACCGGCACCAGCTCACGAAGTGGGCCACCGACCGCCACCTGGTCTAGCCTCTCCCGCTGTTCAGCTGATCTTCGCCAACACCCGGCTTCGGGTGCCGGTGTAGACGAGTTCGTACTCGCCCACGCGAACGCTTTCGCCGTCGGCCAGCTTGGCCTTGACCGCCTTCTCGCCGTCAACGGAGGCCTTCACGATCACCTGTTCGCGCTTGCCGGCCGCCGACGCCGCACCGGAGGGTCCCATCCCCGGCTCCGGGGGAGTCAACGTCACAGACCTTCCGGTGAGCAGCAGTTCCTGCACCAGTTGCCCGTCGCGCAGCACGGTGAGGGCTCCCTCGAGCTTGGGGCGGCTGAGGTAGAAGAGCGCCGCCAGGGCTAGGAGGACGAGCACCGCGCCGCCGATGATGAGCGGGAGCGGATCGAGTTCAGCCTGCTCAGTCTCGGCCGGAGGGGGTGCCAGTGGGGTGGGGGAGGGACTCGGCTGTGGTGTCTCTCCGGCGACTGCGTCTTCTGACGCGGCGGGCACCGGCTCGTCGACCAGCTGGAGCGGGGCGGCCGTCAGGGCCAGTTCCACGGGGGTCCGCAGCTCCGTGCGCACCACCTCGCTCCAGGAGCTGTCCGCCACGGCAGTGACGAGGAGGTCGGATTGGCTGCCGTCCCACTCGCCGACGGTCAAGGTCAAGGGAAGGTCGACGGTTTGGCCGGGGGCCAGAACCACTTCGTCCGGCAGCCCTTCGACGGTGACCGGAGCTGAGCCGGTAACTTCCGCCGCGAGGCCCGTGAGGTGGGTGGGCAGGAGGCCGTAGGTGGACGAGACCTGCAGAGTTGTGGCGTGCTCGCCGGAGCCGAGGGCCTTGGTGTCAGTGAATTTCGCCGTGAGGGCGCCGGCCTCCAGGTCGGGATCCAGCTTCTGCTTGGCCTGGAATGTGAGCAGCTGCATGCGCAGGTCGCTCAGCACGTCGGCGAACTGGGCGACGGGGATCTCCTGCGTATCCGGGAACACCCCGGTCATCAGGCCGGCGTCGGTTTCTTCTCCCACTGACAGGGCGTAGGTGGCGATGTCCCTGCCGCTCAGGGCCGCGGCCCGCGCCTTGAGGTCTACCCACCCCTCGGAGGTGGGCTCAGCGAACGGCGAGTCCGGCTTGGTGTCGAGGTCGCCGTCGGTGATGAGGACCAGAGCGCCGGCAGCCTTGGCGTCGGGGCGTTCAAGCTCCTCAAGGCCAAGTTCGAGGCCGGCGCCGATGTCGGTCTGATCACCGGATGGCTGCGCGGGGAGTTCGTTCAGCACTGCCTGGGGGTCGTCTCCGCGGGGTCCGCGGTAGGCGACTCGTGCGCCGTCGTCGAAGGTGATGAGCGCCACGTGGTCGGTGGGCTGCAACTGCGTGAGCGTCACGCCCAGCGCTTCAGCGACCCTGGCGTAGCGTTCTTCCGCCCGCATCGACAGCGACGTGTCGACGACGATCACGTAGTCGGATTCCTGTGGACGGACCTGGAGGGCCTCGAGGATGTCGTCGATGGTTGCGGCCGGCGGCGCGGCGAACGCCGCCCCGATTTGTGCCGAACAAAGCAACAAACTTACGAGCACGGCTGACAGACGTCGCATGGTGCCCTCCCCCCAGATGGTCACGTGCTACCCACCCTAGCGTCACGCGCCGGTGGGCAGGTAGTGGGATCAGCATGCACTCCTCTATCATGCCCAAGGTTCAGTTTGGATGTTTGGACTCGCACTTTCCCGCAAATCATGTATTGTCCTGCTTGCGACCCGTTGGGGGACGGGTCGCCCGAAGTCCGTCAGTTGTGCCGGGTCGGGAAATCTTCCCCCGTCGAAAGGAAGACATCATGCTTCAGCTTCTCCCGGTGCTCCAGTACCGCATCGCCCGCCTGACCAAGTCTGAAAAGGGCGCCACGGCAGTCGAGTACGGCATCATGGTCGCCGCCATCGCAGCAGTCATCGTGGCGGTTGTGTTTTTGCTCGGAAAAGAAATCCTGGCAGCCTTCAACACTGTCCTAGCCCAGTTCTGACCTTGGCTCTCAGAGGGTCGGTGGTGGCTCGGCCTCCCCGGCCCCCTGAGAATCGACACAGTGGATTCAGGGGGGCGATGAAGCGGGCAAGTGAGGAAAGCGGAGCGGCTGCGGTGGAGTTCGCACTCGTCTCAATGCTGTTAGTGGCTCTGCTCATGGGCATCCTGGAGTTCGGATATGCCTTTTTCGTCCGTGGCACTATTGCTGGCGCGGCGCGTGAGGGCGCGCGGGTCTATGCGATTGGCGGGAACGCATCCGAGGCGCGCGACGCCGCGGTGCAGGCGGGCGCGGCCGTGGGGGTGACGTCCTCTATGTTCAGCATCGAACAGTCATGCGGCGGTCCCGCAACGGCAGCAAGTGTGAAAATCCGTTATGTCTACCCCGGGCTCACGGGCTTCTTCTTGGACAACATCACGCTTGAGGGACAGGGATCCATGCGATGCAACGGGTAAGGCTGACCGAGGAACGTGGCGCGACTGCGATCGTCGTCGGGATCATGTTGGTAGTCCTTGTCGGATTCGGAGCGCTAGCAGTTGACGTCGGTGCTCTCTGGCTGGATAAAAAAGAACTTCAGAATGGCGCAGACGCCGGAGCCTTAGCTATAGCACAGGCTTGTGCGGCTGGCGAAGTCAATTGCGACGACAACCTCGGGACGGCACGCCAGTACAAGGCAGACAACCGCACTGTGTCCATTGATCCGAGCGTCGACGTTGAAGTGAGGCTCGATAAGGCGGCTGGTCGCGTTGAGGTGCAGCTTTTCGACACGCGGGAGGCGATCCTCTCTGGAGTCTTAGGTGTGAAACAAACCACGGTGGACGCCACGGCTGTCGCCCGCTGGTCAGGCTCACCTTCGAGCCTCACCACTATTCCGTTCGCGGTCAGTTTCTGCCAGTTCCGTTGGCAGAACTCGACCTCGAGCAGCTTCGAAGGGCTTCCGGAAGCGGGCGATCCAGTCCAGATCCAGTTCAAGAGCCAATGGAAGGATTTCCCCCTGGAGCCTTCAGACGAACTGACCTGTATGGACAATGCGGCGCACAACGAGGCGGGTGGAGGCTTTGGCTATCTGAAAACCTCAAGTTCCGCGTGCGAAGTCACGACGTCAGCCGGCTCATGGGTCAACAGCTCGCCGGGCAACAACTTTGATGGCGGATGTACCCGGGCGGAAATCGAGAAGATTTTGGGTGCCGCGCCCGGCAAGACTGTGCTGATACCCATCTTTGACGACACGAATCGACAGAATGGCGATAAGGCACAATTCCATTTGAGCGGGTACGCCGCCATGGAGATCGAGGCCTACTGCGTCTCGCCCAGCACCGGTGGCCCATTTGCCATGCCGACCCAAGCTTGCGGCGGTCAGGGATGGATCAAGGGAACCTTCGTCGGCTTTGCAACGCTGGGTGACGTCGCTGCTACAGGGCCCTCCACGAGCTACGGAGTGACGAGCGTCCGGCTCGCCCTCAAGTGAGATAGGCAGAATGAACCGTCGTGTTATCTTCGGGGCGCTAGCCCTTGTCCTTGCTCTTGTGGGCGGTGGCTTGCTCCTCGTTTATGTCCAGGGCGCTGATCAACGTGCACTGGATTCGCTCGACCCGCAGCCCGTGTTGGTAGTTGTGCAGGACGTACCTGCCGGTTTGAGCGTCAGCGAACTTTCCGAATATGTGGAAGTCCGAGACATCCCGGCTAATGCGGTCGTCGCAGGATCCTTTCGAGCCGTGGACGACTTGCCCAAGGACCAGATAGCCTTGACCTCACTTAAAGTTGGAGAACAGGTGCTTGCCTCCCGCTTCGTGGCCCGAGACGACAACGAGGTGGCGGCCTCGGTACCGATTCCTGAAGGTCTCCAGTTGATCTCCGTTCAGCTCTCACCCGAGCGAGTGGCCGGGGCACAACTGAACGCTGGTGACAAGGTGGGCATCTTCGCGTCGATGGAGGTTGAGGTTGAAGGCGTCGTTTCGCCGACGCCTGCGGCTTCGCCGACAACCGATGGCGAGAAGGACGAGCGCTCCCTTACTGGACTCATCGCGAACGATGTATTGGTGGCGCGTGTTCAAGGGGCCCCCGCTTCAGCTCAACCCTCTGGCGACGCCACAGCCGGCAGCGAGACGCTGCCAGGCTCCGAGGTCATCGTGACGCTAGCAGTTGACGCGCCTCTGGCCGGAAAGATCATCTTCACGAAGGAGTACGGGGCGCTCTGGCTCACCCGCCAAACCCCGGCCACGGACTTCTCCAAGATCGGCGTTGTCGGAGCGTGGACGGTGTTCGAATGATCCAGCTGCTTCTGAGTACTTCTGACGACTCACTCGAGGAACGTTTGCATCAGGCCATTGGGGACGGCTTCACCAGAGTTCCCCCACCGCAGATCTCTGAGGGTGACAATGCGGTCGTGGCATTGTTCGGTAGGGCGGCCATCCCAGACGTGGTGGTACTCGATGCCACGGGGATGGAAGAGGTGGTTGTCCGAGTCGCGTCCGATCTCGCACAACAAACTGATGTGTTGCTTGTTCACTCAGACCCGGCTCTGATCGGGCTGGCCGCAGTCAGGGCTGGGGTCCGGGATGTCCTTCCATTGACTGCTGAGCCTCACGAGCTTCGCGCGGCGCTGGACAGGGCGGCGGACCGCGTGTTCGCCGCGCGTGGAACCCAGGCCATGCCCGGGATGCTGCCGCCCCCAACCAGCGACCAGAGTCCCAGAGGGATCGTCGTGACAGTCACTTCACCCAAGGGCGGGGTCGGCAAGACGACTGTAGCCACGAACCTCGCGGTAGGCCTAGCTCAACGGTTTCCACAGCAGGTGGTTCTGATCGACGCAGATGTACATTTCGGGGACGTCGCCAGCGCCCTCAACCTGCAGGCACAGCATTCCCTCCCAGACATCGCCAGGGGACCGGCCGCCAGAGACAGCATCGCCGTGAAGAGCTATGTGACCCAGCACGTCACGGGCCTATTCGTGGTACCCGGTTCAGACTCGCCAGCCGACGCAGACACTGTTACTGGCGATGATCTGGCGCAGCTCGTATCCCTCCTTCGGGGTCAGTTCGCCTACGTGGTGATCGACACCGCGCCCGGCCTGACAGACCACACACTCGCCGCGCTGGATCACACAGACCATCTGGTGTTGGTGACCAGCCTCGACGTGCCCGGCGTCCGTGGCCTGCGCAAGGAAATCGACACTCTCAACGATCTCAAAATGGTGGTCGGCCGACGCACCATCGTCGTCAACTTCAACGAGCGGTCCCGGGGCATGACGATTCCCGATGTCGAGGCCACTATCCGTGCAGGCGTTGATCTCGCCCTGCCCCAGTCCAACGCAGTCCCGTTGTCGACCAACCAGGGAATTCCTCTGCTGCAAAGCAGCAACCGCGACCCGGTGAGCCGGGGCCTGGGCGCGCTGGTTGAAATGGTGGCGCCGATTTTTCGACCCAGCACCAAGGGGATGCTGTTCCGGAGGAAGCAATGAACCTCAGGCAGCGCTTGGAGGAGGCGCAGAAGGCGGCCGGTGGACCTCCGACTCCAAGTGCTTGGGTTCCCCCCGACGCAGGCGCTCAGAGCCCGTGGGGTCGTTCGGAGCCCCAGCCAGTCGGAGCGCGCTCGGCTGAGTCCCCTCCGGCGCAGCGTGATGACGAAGTACTGACTGAGCAGGCCCCGACACAGAGGGCGACTCCGCGCCTGTCAGAACGTGCACCCTCGTCCACGAGTGCAGCACCGGTCCGAACCGATGCCCTGAGCGCGCTGAAAGCCTCCGCAGTCGACACGCTGTTTTCCCGACTCGGCACCCGGGTGAACGATCCCGATATGGACGAGTCCAGCTTGCGCAGCATGGTGACCGACGAACTCAACTCGGTGGTTGAAGCGGCGAAGGTGCCTTTGACCACCGTCGAGCGCCAGCGCTTGATGCGAGAGGTCGAGGCCGACGTGCTGGGGCTGGGGCCACTCGAACCCTTGCTGTCAGATTCAACAGTCACCGAGATCATGGTCAACGGGCCTGATTCGGTCTATGTCGAGCGAAAGGGCAGGCTTACCAGGACGGATGTCTTCTTCGACGGCGAGCCACATCTGAGGCGCATCATTGAGCGCATCGTGACAAGAGTGGGGCGCCGCATCGACGAGTCCTCTCCTCTGGTGGATGCGCGCCTCGAAGACGGTTCGCGTGTCAATGCGATCATCCCGCCGCTCGCAGTCAGCGGCTCCACCTTGACCATCCGAAAGTTCTCGAGGGATGCTCTGTCGGTGCTTGACCTCGAGCGCTTCGGCACTATGACACCCGAGATGGCCGAACTGCTGAGGGCTTGCGTGGAGGCGAGGCTCAACATCCTGGTTTCCGGTGGTACGGGCACGGGCAAGACGACGCTTCTGAACGTGTTGAGTTCGTTCATTCCGGGGGATGAGCGGATCATCTCCATCGAGGACTCGGTGGAACTGCAATTGCAGCAGGACCATGTGATCCAGTTGGAGTCCAGACCGGCGAACATCGAAGGTCGAGGAGAAATCACCATCCGCGAGCTGGTGCGCAACTCACTCCGAATGCGCCCCGATCGCATCGTTGTCGGTGAGGTTCGCGGTGCGGAAGCTCTTGACATGCTGCAGGCCATGAACACGGGCCACGACGGCTCTTTGTCGACGGTGCACGCCAACTCACCGCGTGACTGCCTCGCCAGACTCGAGACCCTCGTCATGATGTCCGGGTTTGAACTGCCCCTGCGCGCCATCAGAGAGCAGGTCAGTTCGGCGGTGAACCTCATTGTGCAGCTGACCCGGTTGCGTGACGGTACCCGACGAATTACAGCGGTCACCGAAGTGAGCGGCATGGAGGGGCAGATCATCACGCTCCAAGATGTGTACCTCTTCGATTACTCGGCCGGCGTTGATCAGAATGGTCGTTTCCGTGGCCGAACGATCCCCACCGGTGTACGTCCCATGTTTACAGACCGATTCCAGGACCTGGGGATCGAGTTGTCCGCCGCCGCTTTCGGGGCCCCGGGTCCGTATGGGGCGGCGTGCGATGACCCCACAGACCCTGATGTATCTCGGTGGCGGCCTGCTGGCTGTCGCTCTGGTGACGGGTCTCGTGCTCTACTTCACTGCTGGGCGCACCGTACCGATGTCTCGTCGGCGTCCTGCTGATGCGGCGCCTACGGGATTGTTGCCACAGGCGGCGAGCGCGGCCTCCAGCGTCGCCGGTTATGCGCTGGGTGGCAGAGCAGGCGCGGTGCAGGAGTCGCTCTCTTCTGCGGGTATTCGCATGAGGCCGCAGGATTTCCTCGTGCTGGTCGCCTCGGGCTCGGTCGTCGGGTTCGCTCTGGGGCTGCTCGTCGGCGGCCCCCTCCTTGCGCTATTGGCAGCATTGCTTGTGCCGGTTGCTGCGGTCCTCGTCGTCCGTGCCAAAGCAGCCAAGCGCCGCCGCCTGTTCGGTGAGCAGTTGGAGGAGACCCTCAGCAGCCTCTCCGGCAGTCTTCGTGCTGGTTTCAGTCTGCCTCAGGCCTGCGCCACTGTTGCCACAGAACTTGAGGAACCGACTTCCACGGAGTTCTCCAGAGTCGTTAACGAAACCCGCCTGGGTCGACCCTTCGTTGAGTCCCTTGCCGAGGTGGCCAGGCGCAACGAGAGTGAAGATTTCGATTGGGTAGTGCAGGCCATCGCCATCAACCGCGAGGTGGGTGGCAACTTGGCCGACGTGCTGAACGGCGTGGGCGCCACCATCCGCGAGCGGGTCCAGCTGAAGCGCCAAGTGGGCGCATTGGCTGCTGAAGGCAAGCTCTCTGCAATCATCCTGGGTGCGCTGCCACCCGGTATGTTCCTGGTGCTGTCCCTCGCGAACCCTAGCTACATCGGCCGATTCGGCGAGTCGATTATCGGCATTGGTGCGCTGATCCTCGCCGGCATCATGATGGCTGTGGGTATGTTCTGGCTGAGCCGCGTCGTGAAGATCAAGTTCTGAGGTGAGCCCGGTGCCTTCTCTTGTCTACGTCGGCTTGGCGCTCCTGGTGCTCGGCATCGCCTATCTGCTCGATCTGCTCTTGGTGGGGGAAGGCCGTGTCCAGCGAGACGTGCGCGCTAACCTTCAGCGGGGCCTTTCGTCCACGTCTGCACCAGGAGGCAGACTGGTCGCAGCCCCCTCGCTCGGTCTCAAGCTCGCGGGCACGCGGGTTGCGGGTAATCTCGACAAGCTACTCATGCATGCTGGTCGGCCGGCCGCTTGGCCCCTCGAGCGAGTCATCAGCGTCAAGATGATGTCCACCTTGGCCACTGTCGCCCTTGCGCTGCTCCTCGTCAAGAACAATCCCTCCCTCGGATCCATCGGGTTCGGAGCCTTCCTCGTCGCTTTTGTCTTCTTTCTTCCGGAGCTCCTTTTGTGGAACACCGGCATCAAGCGTCGGGAAACGGCCCAACTGGAATTGCCGGATGTCCTTGATCAGATGAGCATCGCTGTCGAGGCAGGGCTGGGCTTCGACGCTGCGCTCGTCAGGGTGGCCCGGAACGGGCGGGGTGTGTTGGCGCCTGAACTCATCCGCACGCTGCAGGACATTCAACTCGGCCAACAACGACGTGTGGCCTATCAAGGCTTGTCAGATCGGCTTGCAGTCCCTGAACTCCGTCGTTTCATCCGGTCCGTGATCCAAGCTGAGGAACACGGCATCGCCCTCAGCGAGGTCCTTCACACCCAAGCCAAGGAGCAGCGCGTAGCGCGCCGCCAGCGTGCTGAGCATAAAGCCATGGAAATCCCCGTCAAGGTGGTTTTCCCCCTCATTCTGTTCCTCATGCCGGCGCTGATCATCGTCATCATGACGCCGGCGGCTATAGGCATCATCGAAGCCTTTTCCAGATGACCTGGATCTGGACCGCGCTGGTGGCGGCAGCAGTGGCCGGGCTGGCGTCGAGGTTCCTCCCCAGAGTGGCGCTAGAGGTGACCACGAAGCTCATCGGGACGGTACCTCGGGCAGCGATTCTGGGGGCTGGGGTAGGCCTCATCACCTCGGAGCTTCTGGAGGCCGCAGCCCTGGCCGTCATCGCCGGGTTGGCTGGCGTCCTGTTCGTCGTCGACCTCAAGGAACACCGGCTTCCCGACACTGTAATCCTCACCGGACTCATCGCCTGGGCGATAGGCATCGTCGCCATGGCCGCCACGACGGGGGGCTGGGGCGCGCTGCTCCGCGCACTCCTGGCCGCGCTCGCGATGTTCGCTGGCTTCTTCGTCGCGGCACTGCTGGCCAACGGGATGCTCGGGTTCGGGGATGTGAAGCTGTCGGCGCTACTGGGCGCCGTGCTCGGCTGGTACAGCTGGATGGCGGTGGGGCGCGGCCTGTTCTTCGGGATCGTCCTGCACGGGCTATTCGCCGTGGTCGTGCTCATCGTCACGCGCGACAGGAAGGCCGACGTGCCGATGGGCCCGGCGCTGATCGCCGGGGCCGCGGTGGCCATCGCGATCAGCGCGTGAGGCTCACCAGAAGACGGCGATGCCGGCGTTGAGCAGCGTGAGGGCGAAGATCCCCCAGAACTGGCCGGGCGCCACCTGATCCTTCTTGCGGTTGATCAGCACCAGCACGAAGATCGCGATCAGCACGAGCAGCTTGATGCCGATCTTGACGTTGTTGACGTGGCCGTCGCCCATCTCCAGAATGCCCACCAGCGCCAGGCCCGAAATCAGCATCGTGAGAGCACCGTGGAACATGGCCGGATTGACGATTCGGTGGGGCCCTTCAGCTGAACAAAAGCGCCTCCGAAGAGCGCCGCGAAGCCGATGAGGTGGAGCAGAAAGAAGATTCCATGCAAGATTTCCATGGCTCCAGACCCTACCCTTAAGGGGGAACCCAGCCCAATTCCACGCACCTCAGGGACAGTTCAGGGTTCGAAAGC